>NZ_CM147910.1:1780000-4167514 GCF_055809375.1 Hyphococcus sp. D3-15
AGCTCGGCACGCTACGCGCCCTATATGTCCGTCCCCTCCATCGCGCATTTGCGTTGCTGGCGCCTAAACAGGCGGCGCCCGTTCCGCCACCGGCGGAATAGCGATGTTGTTTTCCTCGCTGATATTCCTGTTTGGGTTTTTACCGCTGACACTCGCGGCGGTTTATGTTGCGTCTAAATTTGCGGGACCGCGCAGTGCGGCGCCGGTGTTGCTGGCGGCGTCGCTGATTTTTTATTCGTGGCAGACGCCGATCTATTTGTTGTTGATCGTTGGCTCGATCGCGGTCAATTTTCTGATCGGGCGATTGCTCATGCGCGCTTCTTCGCGCGGCAAACTGATTCTAGGCGTGGCGTTCAATCTCGCATTGCTCGGCTGGTTTAAATATATCGGTCTCTTCTCATCCACATTGAGCGACATTGCCCATGCAAACCTTACGATTGAAGGGGTGATTTTACCCCTGGCGATTTCCTTCTTCACCTTTCAGCAGATCGCCTATCTGGTCGATTGCCGGGAAGGGAAGGTCGAATCATATGGCTTTCTCGACTACGCCTTGTTTGTCGCTTTCTTTCCGCAATTGATTGCAGGACCGATTGTCCACCACAAAAACCTGACGCCGCAATTTTCCGGGGCGCGTTTTGCGCGATTCATGCCTGATGATATTGCGGCGGGGTTGTTTTTGTTTTCCATCGGGCTCGCCAAGAAAGTGCTTATCGCGGATGGATTAGCGCCATTGGCCGACGGCGTGTTCGATGCGGCGAGCGACGGTTTCGCTATTGGCCTTGTCGAGGCGTGGACAGGCGTTCTCGCCTACAGCTTTCAAATCTATTTCGACTTTTCCGGTTATTCCGACATGGCGCTGGGATTGGCGCTGTTATTTGGCGTCACCCTGCCGATGAATTTCAATTCGCCCTATAAAGCGACTAGTATTGTGGATTTCTGGCGCCGCTGGCACATCACGCTGTCGGCGTTTCTGCGGGATTATCTCTACATTCCCTTTGGCGGTAATCGCAAAGGCGGCCTGATTCGCTATCGCAATTTGTTCATTGTCATGTTGCTGGGCGGTCTTTGGCATGGCGCGGCGTGGACATTTGTCGCCTGGGGCGCGCTGCACGGCGTATTTCTTTGCATCAATCACGCTTGGGACAAGACTTTGGGCCGCCGCATCGCGCTGGGCGGTCACGCGGCGACGGGAATCACCTTTGCCGGCGTCGTGCTGGCCTGGGTGTTTTTCCGCGCTGATTCGTTTGCATCCGCATTTGCGGTGTTTGGCGCTCTGTTTGGCGCGCACGCCAATGCTGCGTCCGTTCTTCCCGCGGCGACAGCGTATTCCTATCCGATCTTGTTTATCGCGGCCGCCATTGTCTGGGTGGCGCCCAATGCGCTTGAGCTGTTGGAAAGAGCGCGCAAGGGAGCGCTGTTTGCCGGAACGGATATTTCCGCGACGCCCGCGCCCGCTATCGCTTTGTCTCGCGGGGTCTCCGTCATGGCGGGGCTCGGCGTGCTTGCTGCGTTTTCTATTTTCGCTTTGATGACGACGGGTTCGTATGAATTCATCTACTTCCAGTTCTAAGGCGCTCATCGCCGCGTTTTTCGCCGCCATCGCGCTGACGCTGGGCGCGGCGCTTATGGCGAGCGAATGGCTGGTGCGCGCGCAAGTGGCGCCGGCGGATACGCTTGTGCATCATGTGTCACTGTTCAATCAGACGACATCGCCATTTGTTGCGTTCGGAGACAGCCATGTGGCGCGCGGCTTCGATGCGGCGGGGCCCGTGGTCAATCTTGCATACCCATCCGAGAATATTGAAAAAATGGCATGGAAGGCTGCGCTCTATCTGGAGCGCAATCCGTCACCGAAAGTTGTGATGCTTCAGGCGGATGCTCATTTGTTTTCTTCTTACCGTACGCAGGCCGGGTTGGATGACTATCGGGAGGTTTTTTCCGGCCAACAAAAATCTGTGTTTCTGGCTTTGAGTGATCGCTATCGTTCGCAATTACTGCCGCTATGGCAGGCCTTTATGCGCGGCGGCGGCAAGGTTGCATCAACTATTGAAACCACGCCGCAAGGCGCGTTGTTGTCGCCGGGAGATCTGTCGCGCTGGAGCGCCGCGGAGAAGTTTGAGTTCACGCGGCAGCGCGTTGCGCTACATGTCCCCGAGGTTGGATTTCTGGAAGGGCGGGCGGTGGCGGCCTATCGCAAGATGGTCGCGGATTTCGTCGCCAGCGGCGCGGAGATATGCCTGGTGACCTTGCCTTTGTCGCCTCTGACCCGGAAAATGATCGAAGATCTTCCTGCTGATGAAAAGAGCCGGTGGGATGCCGCGGACGCCTTCTTCCAGGCGCTCGCGGGTGATCCGCATATCCGCTATTTCGATCATCGCGCGCTTTATGACGATTTAGCTTTTTATCGCGACCCGGATCATTTGAATAAAGCGGGCGCCATCGCCTATGGGCCGGTATTGCAGGACGCATGCTTTAACGCGGCGATCCGCAAAGGCGCGTCCATAGCGCTACAGTCTTCGAATTGAGTATGCAGCTATGACGTCGCTGTCGGCGTTGGAGATTTGAGCGGCTGTGTGCGGCCGGCTTTTATCGCCTCAAGGCTCTCCTGAAAAGGAACCAGATAAGCGTGTCTCAAAGTTGGGTGGGCCTGCTCCAGCGGCTGGCCTTGCGCGTCGGCGACGCCATATTTCAGCTCTTCATAGTCCTTCGGGACATAGAGCGTGCCGAACATCCAGTCCCAAAGCGCGAAAATCTCTCCGTAATTTTTGTCATGATGGCGAACGGCGCAGCTATGGTGGATCTGGTGCTGGGCGGGGCTGATCAGTATGCGGCTCAATACAGGACCGTAAGAAAGCCAGATATGCGAATGGCGGAGATTGGCGCCGGACCAGAAAAAGATCGCGTAGAATGCGCTGACCCCGAAGATGACCGCAAAGCTGGTGATGCCGAACAGGGCGAAGATCAATCCTTGCACCGGCCCCACAATAAACGCGTTCGATGCTGCGCGCAGCAAATCATAGACGGGGTGTTTGCGCGCAAAAGTGAGCGGCGTCATCGTTTCTGCGCTGTGATGGAGTTTGTGGAACGGCCACAATGTCGGGTTTTCGTGGTGAATACGATGCAGAAAATAGGTCGTGAGGTCGCTGGCCATGGTCACCGCCAGCGTGGCGGCGACGATTACGGCCGCTCCTGCGGCGGTTTCCGGGTTCGGATTTGCAGCGTCCGGCCCAGCGACCAGGGTTGCGACACTGTGGGCTGCGATGATTGTCGCGGCGCGTGAGATCGCACCGAGAAAAGGCGAGAACAGTTTGTTCGCCAGCACGACCTTCAAATCCACCAGCGAGGAGCGGCTGAAATAGATCGCCGGTTCGAATAGTCCGGAGAAAATCCCGCCTTTGCCGCGCTGGCCAAGATGGCGTCGGTTGGCGAAATTCGCAGCGACAGCAATGAGGACGGCGACGGCGAGATAGGGGAGATAGAAACGGGAATTCGGGCCGAACAAGCCCTTCAGGCTGGCGAACACGCCATCCGCGAAGGGGCCGAGCCATTGCGCCGCAAATATTCCTTGCTCCGTCATGGCGCTATTCTATGGAGCACAGGCTGAACAGACCGTGAATGCCCCGGATAATGGCCGCCCCAGAGCGGCGCCGTAGGGGGTTTGACGGCGCGCCTGGCTTGGTTAATGAAGCGTGGAGGCGATTGCCAAAACGGGCGGATTATACAAAGAATGGGCTATGGGCAGGGGCGCATATATCTGGATTTTATTGGCGGCGTTCGCCGCGTCGTGCTCTGGCGGCGATCGCGAGAGTGTTTCGCCGAGCGCTGAGGGTGAGATCGGGGCCGTCAGCGAAGAAGACGTCCATATCGATGTCTGGCTTGAGCGGATGGAGGTCGGCAGTCGCGAACTCTATAGCGCGCGGGAATCCGTGGTTGCTGCGCTCTCGTTGAAAGAGGGCGATGTCGTTGCGGATATCGGCGCCGGCACCGGGCTTTACGCACTTATGTTCGCTGAACAGGTGGGGGCGTCGGGCAGGGTTTATGCTGAAGATATTGAAGCCCGCTTTCTCGACCTGATTAATCGGCGTGCGGAGGATTCCGGGCTCGACAACATCACGGCCGTGCTGGGGCGCGAAAACGATGTGACTCTGCCGGAAAATTCGATCGATGTGGTGTTCGTCGCAGACACATATCATTATTTCGGCGACCGCGAGGCGGTCATGAAAACCGTGTATCGCGCATTAAAGCCCGGCGGTTCATTGGTGCTGGTCGATTACGACCTGAAAGCCGGAGAAGACCGGCCTGCTGAGAAGTCCCATGTCCGGTTCGGCCGCGCCGGCGTGATTTCCGAAATTGAATATGTGGGATTCCAGTTCGCCGCTGAAGAAGAAGTCGAAGGGCTGGAAGACAACTACTTTTTACGCTTCGTGAAGGCGGAAGCGGAAGGCTGATCGCGAAAACGCGGCTCTCTCGATCCGGCGGAATGCCCGCGACGCCAATTCTTGCAAACATGTACCGCATTTCAGCTGCATGCGGGGCCTGCATAAAGGGCGTCGCGGAGAATGCGGGCGCGCCTAGGCGCCAGCCGCTTCCGGCAGGAAGGCGCAGAAGCGCTCAACATCTTCTATCTTGCCCATGGAGACGCGAGTCCACTCATTGTAATCCATATATTGGCCGCGAACGATGATCTTCTTGGCCTCCATGGATTTTTGAATGTCGTTCGCCTCCTTGCCGGACTTGAAGTAGACAAAGTTGGTTTGCGAAGGCAGCGTTTCCATGCCCAGCTTTTTCGTGACGTCGAGCACCATTTCGCGGGCCTCGACAATTTTTGACTTCGAGTAAGTCAAAAACTTTTCGTCATTATAGGCGCCGATCGCGGCGGCGAGGCCTGTGCCGGCGATCCATGACATGGCGGTGCCGCGGATCTTCTCCGCAATCTCCGGCGAGGAAATCGTATAGCCGACGCGCAATCCCGCCATGCCATAAATTTTAGAGAAGGTGCGCGAGACAATAACATTGTGTCCTTTTTTGACGAGGTCGATGCAGCTATTGCCTTCAGGATCGTCCGCAAGCTCCATATACGCTTCGTCGACAAGCACGGTTGTCTTCTTCGCCATGCGTTTGACGGCGGCTTTAAAGGGGCCTTTTTCCGAGACCATGCCTGTCGGGTTGTTCGGATTGCAAAGCTGCACGAGGCCGGTTTCTTCGGAAACCGCCGCTTCGATCGCCGGCATGTCGATGCTCATATCCGCCGCGAGGGGTAGGCGGGTGATCTCCGCCATGCCGAGCCGGACAGCGTAAAGCGCCGTGGTGTCCCAGAACAGGCGCGGCGCGACAATCGGGCCTTTCGGTCCGTAGAGCACGGCGATCGCCGACAGCGCTTCGCCTGAGCCCGTCGTGATGACGATCTGTTCAGGGGCGACGCCGTGGCGCTCGGCAATCATTTCCGCAAGCAGAATGTTGGCCTGGCCGGGGTAATACGCGCCCTTTTTGCCGGCATATTCGACCATTTTGAGCGCCGACTCCGAGGGGCCGTAGGGATTTTCATTTCGCGCCAACAGCGCAATGTCGTCATCGGGGCCGAGCAGCGCATGTTCGTGGGCGAGCACTTCCGGCGGAAAGGCTTCTTCCTTTTTCAGCATGGCGGCTTTTGCGCCGGCGCCCGCGAGCGATGCGCCGACCGCGCCAGTCAGCATCAGTCGACGGGAAAGTTGGAAAGTCATGAGCGGATCTCCTTTGTTCGTAGAAAGATTATGTGCAGGCTCACCGACGTTCAGCCTGCTAATGAATAGGTGAAGAAGACCGTTGAATACACAACATGACGTCGCTGACGATCTGGCTTCAGCTTGAAAAGAGGGGTGTTGTTCGTGCGCGGAAACGGGTCTTGCGCCGCGCCGCGCAGGAATGATGAAACGGAAGAACCACACACAGACATGACGTCTTACCCCGTATTGCTACAGGCCCCCCGCATCTCTGCGGCATGGCGTTTCCTGTCCCGTACAACTTTTTATGGTTTTGAATAAGCGTAATGCAGAGTCGTAAGCTTTGCACCTTTTTTTGTCGTGTTGAAGTGAACACACATTTGATCCGTTCCCGTCATGCCACAGTAGGCGGCCGCATTGTCACGCTAATTTGATCGGTTCGTCGCGAGGGCGCGCATGAGAGACGTCCGGTCGGCGGCGGCGTCCGCAGGCGGATCATCCATCGGAAAAATGCACAACAGGGCGAAGCTGCGAGGTTTCGGGAGTGATCTGGCGGGGAATTGGAGCTTTTATCCAATTCATTGGGGCATGCGTTTCCGGTGCTTGTGCCGGCTGGTTCCGAATTTAGTGCAAAAAAACGCATGGAATCTGCGCTGCGGTCAGGGCGCTGACAATACCTTTCACGCATAGATAGCGGCGAATCAGTGCCGCCGAAATGGTCCGGTCGTGGGTGGTTCGCCGAGTAACGCACTGTAACTGAATCACATCGCGCAGTATTTCTTGCGCCTCACCGAGTGGAAAATGACAAGAAGACACAGGAAAACTGCATCATCAGGGCGGCTTACCGCGTCACATGTGGGGCGTGGGACACAGCAGGAAGTTGATGCGCGTTACAGGCGATCCGAACTTGCGCGAAAAAAAATCCTATGTAACTCTTTGTGGGCGGACGACTTTAGAAAAAGGCGCCGTGATTCCTAGGAAGGAAATGTCTGCATACTGTAGCGCGGCAGCGTTGCTCGCACCTATTTGCCAGCGGGTCGTTTTTTAGGGCGGCTCGCGTATGTGGAATTTGCCAATGCTAACAACGCCATTCGTCAGGTCTGAAGTCCATCGCCCGCGACGTCATCAAGCCGCCGTTCTACATTGCCCATGTATGCGGTTTTGCGCCGGGGGCGTGGATAATGGGGATGATTGATACGCTGGCGGCGCTCGATTGGGCTGAGATTTTACCGACTTTGATCGCGATGCTGGCCGCCGGGCTTTTCGCCGGATCTCGCTGCCGGGATATTCGGCATTGGCGGCGGTTTTGTTGTGGTTCCTGCCCTTTACGCCATTTTCACTTTGCTTGGCGGTGATCCATCTGTCACGACCCATGTGGCGATCGGAACGTCGCTCGGGACGATTATCGTTACATCCTTGCGCTCGGTTCAGGCGCACGCAAAGCGCGGCGCGGTTGACTTTGATGTCTTGAAAAGCTGGGCGCCGTGGATTGTCGTCGGGGTTTTGCTCGGGTTGGTCTTGGCGAAGTCGATTGACGGGAAATCCCTGACGCTGGTTTTCGCCATCGGCGTCTTCATCATGGGATTGTACATGATGTTCGGGCGCGCCGGGGCGCTGAAGGTTTCAGATACGATGCCTACCGGCTGGTTGCGCGCGGCGCTGGCGACCTTTGTCGGGTCTTTTGCGTCGCTGATGGGCATTGGCGGCGGCACATTCGCAATTTTGGTGATGACGCTGTTCGGCAAGTCAATTCACAGCGCGATCGCGACGGCTGCAGGGTTTGGTTTCATCATCGCGATCCCGGGCGCCATCGGCTTTATGGTCATCGGGCAAGGCGTTGAGGGTCTGCCGCCAGGTTCAATCGGTTATGTGAATGTGATTGGACTGGTCGCTATCACGGCGATGACCGCCCTGACCGCGCCAGCGGGCGCTTATGTGGCGCATAAAATGGATCCGGTGCTGCTGAAGCGTGTTTTTGCGACATATCTGCTGCTGACAACCGGCGTGATGTTCTTCGACGCCTATCAGGCGAGGATGCATCCGTCGGGGCCATATTTCGCGGAAGCGGCGACGCTTGAGCATTTCGCGCGCGCGGTATCCGAGCAGGATTATCAAGCGCTTTCCGGCGCGCCGCCGGAAGAGGGGCTTTCTTATTATGAGCCGCCGTCAAAACCCGAAGGTGAAAATGGCGGGGCGCAACATTAGGCCGCGGCGCGCCAGTTTGGCGGCGGGCAGATGAAACGGGCAGGATATAAACAGCATTGAGGGGCAAAAATGACGGGGCCGCATAAAAACGCCAAAGGACCAACGCGCCGGAACTTCGTGGGCGCGTCAGCGCTGGCGGCCTTGGCGCCGACTGTGGCGCTCGGCGCCCAGTCGGGCGGGTTGCAAGCGGGCAGGTCCAACGCGCCGGCGCTTGGTCCGGCGCCAGGCATCGCGCTGCTGTCACGCAATGAAAACCCCTACGGCCCTAGTGCTAAAGCGGTTGCAGCAGGCTGTTCCGCGACCGCGCAAGGCGCCTTTTACGCCGACCGGTCGCTTCTCTTTCTAGTTGACATGATCGCAGAGCGGCACGGCATTCCGCGCGATTTTATCAGTGTCAGCGCCGGCTCCGGTGAGGGGCTGTGCGCGGCGGCGCAATCTTTGACACGCAATGGCGGCGCCATCGCCGCGCCGCAATTATTCTGGGATACGACGGTCCGTTACGCCGTCCGTCAGGGCGCGAAGCTCGTCACCGCGCCGATGAAAAGCGATCTCGGCATTGATCTTGATGCGCTGGAAGCGGTGATCGACGATGATGTCAGTCTGGTCCATATCACTAACCCCAATAATCCAACGGGCATGCTGCTCGATCCGGATGCGCTGCGCGCCTTCATTCTCAAAGTTGAGGGCAGGGCGACGGTGCTTGTCGACGAAGCCTATAATGAGCTGACCGACGACCCGGACGCATCATCGATGATCGATCTGGTGCGGCAGGGAAAGAATGTCATCGTTTCACGGACATTTTCCAAAATATACGGCATGGCTGGCTTGCGAGTCGGTTATCTGATGGCGCGCGCAGATCTAACGGCGCGCATACGCAGCAACATCATGTCCTGGATCAGTGGGCCGGGACTCGCGGCGGCGATCGCCAGTTATGATGACGAGGCATTTCTCGTCGAATCAAAGGCGAAAATCATTGAGGGCCGGGAAATGGTCATCGATGCGGCCCGTGCGCTTGGTCTTTCTTACCTTCCATCGCAAACGAACTTCGTCTTCATTGATGTGAAGGGCGACGCAAATGCGGTGCGTGACAATATGGAGCGCAGAAAGATTTTTATCCGCGGCGCTTATCAGGGGCTTCCCACATGGTCGCGGGTTTCCATGGGGCGGCTTGACGACCTTTCACGCTATGTCGCGGCGCTTCCTGCTGCGCTAAACGGGTGACGGTTCTGCCACTGCGTTAGCTGCTGCTCGCTTATTCTTGGCGCTTTCTGCCTCACGGAATGGGGCGGGTTTTCCTGTGTCTTCTTAGTCAAGATGGTCGCCATACAGATTATTTAACGGGGGTGCGTTGGCGCAGAAGCGCCTGTGGCATCGGCGCCACCTTCTTGTCAAAATTATAAAATCGTCAAAAAACTGTTGCAGTGCAAAATGTTTTGTAGTCACCTGTTTTTATAGACGTGTGCTGATCAAATGTTCAGTACAGGTTATAACGGTAATGCGATCGCCTTCGGGGGAAGGTGATCGCATTACCGGCTCGATGCCGGTCGAAATGCGGCGGTGAACTGCATTCGACAAGGGGAGGCGACGCCCGCAAATCAAAAAGCTCAGCGGGGGCTCGCATGAAAAAAACTCAGACTACCAATAAATTCAAAAACACCGTTGCTCTGTCGGCATGTCTGGCGGCGATTTCTATCGTCCAGCCTGCATCGGCGCAGCCGGAAGTTGTCGCCGATACGGGCGACCAAGTTGTTGTTACCGGCGTGCGCGGACTTCCGCGATCGGTTCAGGATTCGGCCGTTCCAATTGACGTGTTTTCGGAAGGCGACCTTGAGGGCGTCTCCTACACTGACGTTAATGATATGCTTTTGACCCTGGTGCCGTCCTACACGTTGAGCCGTCAGCCGATCAGCGATGGTTCCAGCTTTATTCGACCGGCCTCCATGCGCGGTCTGCCGACGGATAAAACGCTGGTCCTCGTCAATTCCAAGCGCCGCCATCGCGCTGCGCTGGTGTCCATCGGCGGCTCGGGCACGCAAGGTCCGGATGTGGCGACGATACCGTCTATCGCGTTGAAAAGCGTTGAAGTACTGCGCGACGGCGCGGCTGCGCAATATGGTTCAGACGCCATTGCGGGCGTCATCAACTTCATTCTTAAAGATTCAGCGGAAGGCGTCACGCTGACTGCGCAAACCGGCCAATTCTACGAGGGCGACGGGTTTGAATATATCTTCGCCGGCAATGGCGGCTTCGCTCTTGGCGAAGACGGTTTCGTGAACGTGTCGCTTGAATATTCTCACTCGGACTCAACGATTCGCGCTGAACAATATTGCGAGAGCTGGTTCTGTGTCGAGGACTACGCGATGACAGATCCGACCTTCGCCGCCGGCGTCGCGGATGCGTCGCTATCAGATGGCGACATTGTGCAGCCTTGGGGACGGCCAAACGCCGAGGCGTTCCGGTCATTCGTCAATATGGGCTACACCTTCTCAGATGCGCTGGAATTCTATGCGTTCGGCAATTATTCAGACAGCACCTCTGACGGCAACTTCTTCTATCGTTACCCGGGCAATGGCACGATTGAGGATATTCGTCTCGAAGACGGTTCGGTCTACAATTTCCTCGAGATCTTCCCGGGCGGTTTCACGCCGCAGTTCCATGGCGACGTGACCGATTACTCTGCGGCGGGTGGTTTCCGCGGCGATCTCGGCAACGGGTTTTTCTATGACCTTTCCGGCCGTCATGGCGTCAGCAAGATCGAATATTTCATCGAGAATACGGTCAACCCGTCGCTCGGAGCAGACACGCCGACGGAGTTTTACCCTGGCGACCTCATCAATACGGAAACGCAGTTTCAGGCCGATCTGACAAAAACCATCGAGGCTGGCTTCGCCAGTCCGATCACAGTCGGCTTTGGCGGCACCTATATGAAGGAGAGCTATGAGCTGGTTGAGGGTGATCCGGCGTCTTATGCGGACGGTCCCTATGCCCAGCCGGACCCGTTCGATCTCTGCGACGGCATGACCGGCCCAACAGCTGCGGGCATGAGCGTTGTCGGGCTCGATTGTACGGATCCGGACGATCCGGTCTTTACGGTGATCGGGGTTGGCTCAAACGGCTTCCCCGGTTATTCGCCGGCGTTTTCAGGAAAGTATAAGCGCGACAGCTATGCTTTCTATATCGATGTCAGCGCCGACGTGACCGACAAATTGTTCCTGGAAGCGGCGGGCAGGTTTGAGAATTACTCAGACTTCGACAGCCAGCTGGTCTATAAATTCGCGTCACGATATGAGTTGGTGGATGGCTTCGCAGTCCGCGCCTCATACGGTACGGGCTTTAGAGCGCCGACACCGGGTCAGCAGGGTACGACCAACGTGTCGACGCGCCTGCCGAACGGCTTCCCGGTCGCCACGGGGCTCTTCCCGGCGTCAAGCGCAGTCGCGCAAGCTCTGGGCGCAGATGCATTGAAACCGGAAACGTCAAAAAACCTCGCGGCGGGCGTCACAGCGTCGTTCTTTGACTTTGACCTGTCCGTCGACTTCTACCGCATTGCGCTTGCAGATCGCGTCAATGCGATTTCAACGCAGGACGTGTCGTCGGATCCAATGGCGGGGGCCGCCTATGACAATTATCTGGCGCTTGTTGGCGCTGGCGTTGTCGGGGCGGAATCGATTGGCGGCGTGTTCTATTTCACCAACGCCTTCGACACGATCACAAAGGGCGTCGATATCGTATTGACGACCGATTTCGATCTCGGCGATGCGGGGACGACTTCCATGTCGCTGGCCGCGAATTACAACGAAACCGAATTCGACGGCGATGTGGATGCGTTGTTTAATGCTGAAGATCAGTTCGACTTTGTAAATCAGGATCCGAACTGGCGCGGCGTATTCACTGCCATTCACACGATTGGCGGCTTCTCCGCCTTGGGCCGCGTCAGCTATTATGGGGCATATGAGAATGACAATGGTTCTTCGGGCCGGCAGGAGTTCGGTTCCGAATTCCTGGTGGATCTGGAACTGGGTTACCGCTTCCTCGAAAACTACAAAGTGTCATTCGGCGCCCGCAACATCTTCGACAATTATCCGGACCCCGGCATGATTGGCGAGACTTGTTGCGGTCGTATCTACCGCTCCGACTCAATCGTCGATTGGCAGGGCGGCTACTATTACGGCAAGATTGAGGTTTCTTTCTAAGGGAAATTTCCGGTCACCTTCGAGAAAGGCGGAGCGGCGCAAGCGGCTTCGCCTTTTCCTTTTTGGGCGCGAAGTTATTCCGGCGGAAGTGCGTGCTGGCGTCCCCGACAGGATTTGAACCTGTGGCCCCCAGATTAGGAATCTGGTGCTCTATCCTGCTGAGCTACGGGGACGCGGCAGCGGGGGCAACCTAACGCATGATGCGAAAAAGTGGGAACCGGTTTTTCGTAAAAATCATGCGTAAAACAAGAATCAGCGCCGCCACGCGGGGTTTCGGATATAGCCCCCCAGGGGCGCTGATTTCGCAGCGCGGCAAAACCCGGATTTCCTGACGCCGGACGCCTTAATTTCGCGAAATAGTCGTGGAATCGTTTTCCTTTAGTTGATTAACCGCCATAATTAGCGGGCGGTATCCAGCCCAATCGAAGGCGTGGGGCGCGGTGTTGTAGGTGGGAGACAAGATGATTGCACGCAGACAAGGTGTTTTGGTGGCGGGCGGCCTTTTGGCGGCCTTTGCTGTGGGGATTTTGCTCGGGCGCAGCATCGCGCCGGATTCCGGTTCTCGCGAGGCGCCGAACGCTCATCCCGTCGTCTCAGCCGAAACAAGGGGCAATGCATCGCGCCGTCCATTTCAGGAGCGCCGGGCCGATAACGCAAAACGTCCGCAGGAAGCGCAGGACAAGACGTTCGGGTATCGCCGCCTGCGCCTCGATACCGGGACCGCAACACCGAAAGCCTGCCTGCAATTCAATCGTGAGCTCGATGATACGGGTGATGTCAATTATGACGATTTCGTCCGGGTGACGCCGGCGGACGGCGCCGCCATCGAAGTGGACGGGGCATCGCTCTGCTTAACCGGGCTCGCCTTCGACAAGGATTACAAGGTGCGCCTGCGTGCCGGATTGCCGAGCCAAAAAGGCGAGCGCCTTGAGCGCGCGGATGAGGTCACGGTCGCATTCGGCGACAAGCCGTCCTATGCGGGCTTCGCCGGCGACGGGGTCATCCTGCCGCGTCTTGAAGCCGACGGGATCGGCATTGAAACGGTCAATGTCGAAAAGGTCGAAATCACCGTCTATCGCGTTTCCGACCGGGCGCTGGCGCGCAAGAACATTGTCGCCGGCGAAGCGAGCGGGGAGGACCAGTATTCCTATGTCTGGGACCAGGAAGACGGTCAGGATATGGGCGTCAAGGTCTGGACCGGCGAAGTCGCCACGGCTGGCGATCGCAATGAAACCAGGACCACGGTATTCGCCCTCGGCGCCGCGCTTGGCGAGCTGAAGCCCGGCGCCTATTTTGTGCGCCTCAAAGACGTTTCTCCCGGTGCGGACAAATATCGCGCCGCGCAAGCCTGGCGGTGGATCGTTTTCACCGACATGGCGCTCACAACCTATTCCGGCGCAGACGGCGTAGACGTCTTTGTGCGCTCGATTTCCACGGCGCGCGCCATGGCGGGCGTAGAGCTTTCCCTGATCGCGGCCAATAACGACATCCTGGCGACCGCCATTACCGGCGCGGATGGGCGCGCGCGTTTTGAAGAGGCGGCGGTGAACGGAGAGTATCCGTTAACGCCGCGCATGCTGATGGCCTATGGGCCGCAGGAAGATTTCGCTGCGCTTGATTTTGATCGCGCACCGCTTGATCTGTCTGATCGCGATGTAGGCGGTCGCGCCGCGCCGTCAAAGGTCGATGCATTTGTCTATCTCGACCGGGGAATTTACCGCCCCGGCGAGACGGTCCATGTGTCCGGGCTTTTGCGCAATGATGCGGGCGCGGCGATTGAGGACCGGCCCCTGACGGTGACGATCCGCCGCCCGAATGGCACCGAAGCGGACAAGCGCCGCATCGACAAGCTTGATATTGGCGGCTTCACCTTCGCTTATGACGTGCCGGATTCGGCGCCGCGCGGCATGTGGGGAATTCACATTCACGCGGACGGCCTTGAGCGTGAAGTCGGCAGCGAACGCTTTTCGGTCGAAGATTTCGTACCGCAGCGGCTCGAAGTTAAGATTGAAGGCGACGAAAAATCCCCGATCCGCCCCGGTGAAAAGCGCGAATTCGGCGTCACCAGCCGGTTCCTGTATGGCGCGCCGGCAAGCGGGCTCGCGGTGGAGTCTGAGGCGCGGCTGCGTCTCGATCCCAATCCGTTCCCGGATTTCTCCGCCTATCGGTTCGGCCCCGTCAATGGCCGGTTCGACGAGCGCTTCCTGACCTTGCCCAACACGACGACGGATGCGGAAGGCAAAGCGAGCATCGCGATTGACGTTGCATCTGCGCCAAAGAATTACGGCGCGCCTCTGCGCGCTGACCTTGTTGTTGGCGTGGTTGAGCCCGGCGGGCGCGTGGTGCGCGAAAGCGCGCGCATTCCGGTGCGCCCGGACGACGCCTATCTTGGCCTTAAGCTCGCCAATGACGCCCAAAGCTTCGGTCAGGGCGAAGAGGTGGCGGTCAACGCCGTGTTGCTCGACTGGCAGGGCCAGCTGATCGAAGGCGAGCTTGAATGGCGTCTGGTGGAAGAAGACTATTGGTTCGACTGGTATCGCGAAAACGGCAATTGGCGCTGGCGCCGGTCTTTCCGCGATGTGCTGGTCGCCGAAGGGCGGGGCAAATCCAGCAAGGAAGCGATCGCCAAGCTGGTCAATCAGCGCATTGATCCCGGCACATACCGGCTGACAGTCACCCAGGCCGGCGCGAAGACGAAAAGCGATATCCGCTTTTATGTGGGCTGGCGCTCTTACGCGTCCGGGGCGGACTCGCCGGATCAGGCGGCAATGACGCTGCAGAACGACAAGGTTACGCCGGGCTCGCGCGCGCGCCTGTTCCTCAATCCGCCTTATGCGGGCGAGGCGACCATCGTCATTGCGACGGACAAAGTCCAATTCGTCCAGCGCATGAAGGTCGAGGCCAAGGGCCGCGAGATCATTATCGACACAAAACCGGAATGGGGTGCGGGCTTTTACGTATTAGCGACCGTTGTGACGCCGCGTGATCCCGGTGATCGTCCGGTGCCGCGCCGCGCGATGGCGGTCAGCTATGTGCCGTTCGATATGTCGGCGCGCAAATTGGAGGTGGCGATTGAAGACCCGGACGTCTTCCGTCCGCGCCAGCAACTCGACCTTCCGGTTACCGTCACCGGCGCTGCGCCGGGATCAACCGTCATGATGACGGTGGCGGCGGTGGATGAGGGCATTTTACGCCTCACCAAATTCTCATCGCCCGATCCGGTTGAATATTTTTACGGCAAGAAACGCCTTGGCGTGGATATTCGCGACGATTACGGCCGCATCCTTGACGCCAATCTCGGCGCCGCGGCGCGCTTTGGCGGCGACCAACTTGGCGGTGAAGGGCTGACGGTCGTGCCGACAAAATCGGTGGCGCTGTTTACCGGTCCGGTGAAAATCGGCGCAGGCGGCAAGGCGAGTATTCCGATTGAGGTGCCGGACTTTAACGGCGAGTTGCGCCTGATGGCGGTCGCCTGGTCAAAAGACAAGCTCGGCGCTGATTCTGAAGCGCTTACCGTGCGGGATCCGGTGCCGGCGGAATTGGCGTTGCCGCGTTTTGTGGCGCCGGGCGACACGGCGACAGCGACGCTGTTGATCGACAATGTGGATGGCGCGGCGGGAGATTATGTCGTCTCGCTGGCGGGCGAGGGGCCGATCGATTTTTCGTCTGAGGCCACCTACACGCTGGCGCAAGGCGAGAAACAGACCGCCGCGATTCAGTTCAAGGCCGGCGACGTTGGCATTGGCGCGGTTAACCTCAGCGTCGAAGGGCCCGGCGGCTTCGCCGTCTCGCGCTCCTATCCGATCCAGTCGCGCACGCCGTATTTCCCGGTGACCGAAGTGCGCACCGCCGCGCTTGAACCCGGCGAGACGTTCCAGGTGACCAAGGCGGTGACTGATCCCTTTGTGCCGGGCTCCGCAGATGTGGCGGTGGCGTTTTCGCGCCTCGACGGCATCGAGCCGGGACCGCTGCTGGATGCGCTCTATCGCTATCCTTATGGCTGCACGGAGCAACTGACCAGTTCGGCCATGCCGCTGCTTTTTGTCGACGTCTTGGGCGGTGAAGTGGGCAAGGGGCCGGAACGCGCCGTTCGCCCGCGCGTTCAGAAAGCGGTGAACCAATTGCTGGATCGCCAATCGCCCGACGGCGCATTTGGCCTGTGGCGCGTCGGCGATCGCTGGGCGTCGCCATGGCTCGCCGCCTATGTGACCGATTTCCTCTACCGCGCGAAAGCGGAAGGTTATGCGGTGCCATCTGAAGCGCTCGACAGCGCCTATGACTCGCTGGCCGAGATCGCCCGCGTCGACCGGTGGTATCTGGCGAGCTACCAGACATCCATTCCGCAATTCGCCGACAATAACGATACGCGCGATTTCCTGCGGCGGCGCTCGGCGGCTTATGCGCTTTATGTGCTGGCGCGCGCCGGCCGGGCCGACCTGTCGGATCTGCGCTACTTCCATGACGCGCTGCTCGATGAAACGCCGAGCCCGCTTGCGCGCGCGCAGATCGGGGCGGCGCTCGCCATGATGGGGGATCGGGCGCGCGCCAATAGCGCGTTTGAAAAAGCCATTCAGGCGGTGGGCTGGCAAAATCGCGGCGACTACTACCAGACTAATCTGCGCGATGTGGCGGGCATGGTGGCGCTTGCCGTCGAAGCTGCGCAAACCGATAAAACTGAAGCCCTGGTTGCGCAGTTAAAAAGCGCGATGAAAGACCCGCGCGCCATGCACACGCAGGAAAAGGCGTTCACGCTGCTTGCGGCGCAGGCGCTCCTGCGGACGGCTGATGCGGTGGAGCTTTCGGTTGACGGCGAGAGCCTTGAAGGCCTGCCGCCGGCGCCGTCCTTCACGCTCGACGCCGCTGAAATCGTCAAGGGCGTCGCTTACCGCAATGACGGGGAAGGGCAGATCTTCCGCTCCCTGACGGTTACGGGCGCCCCGACCTCTGCGCCCGCGGCTGAGGCGCAAGGCTTTACATTGACCAAACGCATCGCAACGCGTGATGGCCGCCCGGCGGATTTGTCGACGGCGCGTCAGAATGATCGCTTTGTGGTGGTGATTTCCGGGCTGGCGAGCGACCAGCGCCTGCATCCGGCAGTGATCGCCGACCTTTTACCCGCCGGGCTTGAGATCGAGACTATCCTCAATCCGGAAGATGCGGGCGGAAACGGTCAGAACGGTCCCTATAAATGGATCGGCGCGCTGTCCTATCCGAAAGTCGCAGAGGCGCGCGATGACCGTTTCGTCGCCGCCGTTGATGTGAACGGCAAGAACCGCTTCACGCTCGCTTATGTGGTGCGCGCGGTGACGCCGGGTGACTTCGTGATGCCGGGCGCGGTTATCGAGGATATGTACCGCCCTGGCGAGTTCGCCCGTACAGCGGTCGGGCGCATCTCCATCTCCGCCGCGCAATGATCGCCTTGCGCGACATGCTCAACACACGCTGGCGCCGCTTGGGAGTTGCGGCGTTGGCGGTGGGTTTGTTCATCGCCGTGCTCGACATCGTCTTTCCGCCGCCGCTCGAACGTGCGCGCGATCTTTCCCCCTGGTGACGGACCGCCATGGGGAATGGCTGCATGCGTTCACGACGCCTGAAGGGCGCTGGCGGTTTGAAGCCGACCTCGATGCGATTGATCCGGTCTTTGTCGATCGTCTGATCGCGGTGGAGGACAAGCGGTTCTATTCCCATTGGGGCGTCGACCCGTTTGCGGTCATGCGCGCGGGCTTTGCGTCAGCGAAAGCCGGCGCGGTGGTGTCAGGCGCCTCCACCATCACCATGCAGTCGGCGCGATTGCTGGAGCCGCGCAAAAGGAACTTTGGCGCCAAGCTCATCGAAATGGTCCGCGCGGTGCAGATCGAAAGGCGGCTTTCCAAGCGCGAAATTTTAGAGCTTTACCTGACGCTCGCGCCCTATGGCGGCAATATTGAGGGTGTGCGCGCCGCCTCGCGCATCTATTTCGACAAGGAGCCGATACGCCTGACAAATGCGGAACAGGCGTTGCTGATAGCCTTGCCACAAGCGCCGGAAGCGCGCCGGCCGGATGTGAAACCAGACGCGACGAAAGCGGCGCGGGCGGAAATCCTGCAAAAGCTCACGAGCATTGGCGCGCTAGGCGAAACCTATGCGCATGAAGCGAGCGAAGCGCGCCTGCCATCCGCGCGTCATCCGCTGCCGCGCCGCGCCTTTCATACGGCGCAGCGTCTCGCCCGAACCGAAAAACCCGGAATAATCGCCTCAACGCTGGATGCTTCGCTGCAGGCGCGCGCGGAGAAAATGCTGACCGATTATGTGCGGCAGTTTGACGATGGCGCGACGGCGTCACTGCTGATCGTTGAAAATGACACACGCGCCGTGCGGGCGAGCGTTGGCTCGTCCGGTCTTGACGTTAAGGGCGGCTGGCTCGACCTGACCGCTGCAACCCGCTCGCCGGGCTCGACGCTGAAACCGTTCATTTACGGGCTCGCCTTCGATGCGGGCTATGCGTCGGCCGAGACGGTCATTGACGACATGCCGCGCGCCTTTGGCGATTACGCGCCTGAGAACTTCGATCATACTTTTCGCGGTGAAGTGCGGGTGCGCGAGGCCTTGCAGCATTCCTTGAATGTTCCCGCCGTTCGCGCGCTCGACCGTATTGGCGCGTCACGCTTTGCATCCATGTTGCGCGCGTCAGGGATCAATTTGAAAACCCCTTCGCGCGCGGACAAATCGCCGGGTCTCGCCCTGGCGCTGGGCGGCGCCGGCGTCACCGCGCAGGAGATCGCAACGCTATATGCGGGGCTTGGCTCGGGCGGCGAAATCGCGCCGCTGGTGTGGAAGGCGGCGGAAGAGAAAAATCCGAAGCATCCTTACCGCTTGTTCTCTGCGGTGACGGCGTCGCGCATTTCCGCGATCCTTGCGGGCGCTCCGGCGCTTGAAGGCCGCGCGCCGGCGGATTTATCGCGCAAGGCGACCCGTGTCGCATTCAAGACCGGCACGTCATACGGCTATCGCGATGCATGGGCGGCCGGCCATGGCGGCGGCTATAGCGTTGTCGTCTGGGTTGGCCGGGCGGACGGCGCGCCGCGCTCCGGCGCAACGGGCCGCAAGACAGCCGCGCCATTGCTGTTCGAGATTTTTGACATGCTTGATCGCGACGGCGCCACCGAAGGCGTTGCTGACACAATCGAAGATGATGCGCCGATGCTGGCGCAAGCGCTGACGCGGTTTAATCGCGCGGACGAGTCTGCGCCGCCGCAGATCATCTTTCCCCGCAATGGCGTTGAGGTGTTTCTGGGCGCGGAAACCCGCGGCTTTTCTTTGGCGGCACGCGGCGGCGAGGGCGGTCATCGCTGGTATGTGAATGGCGAACCGGTGACGCTGGAGGAATCCAGCGGCCGGGCGGTCTGGCGCCCCGGTCGCGCCGGATTTTACGACGTCACAGTGGTGGATGAGGCGGGGCGCAAGTCACAGTCCAAAGTCCGCGTCATCGCGGGATGAGGCGACGCCGATGAAACGCCGCGCATTTCTTGCTGGCGTTGCGTCGACTGCGTGCTTTTCCGGCGCCCGCGCGGGCGAGTTGATTTCCAATGCAAAAGCGCTTTCCGGCGATCGGTTCACAAGCGGCGAGGCTGAGTTCCGTCTTGCCGATATTATGGCGCCGCCGCTTTATACTTTGAGCGAAACCACGCCTGCTTACTTCGCGGATCTCGCGCAACGCCCTGCAGGCGATCATCACTGGAGCATTTGAAATAGAAGATGTCTTGCCGGCGACGCGCTGGTCGGTTCGCCGAGTAAAGGCGATGTCGGCGGCCGCGCAGGAGACATTGCAGGAAATGCTTGTCGCACAAGGCGCCGTTCGCGTCGCCCCGCAAAGCGAAGACCACGCATTCATCGCCCGATTGCTGACGCTTGAATCCGTCGCGCGCGATCGCCGCCGCGGATTGTGGGCGCGCCCGGACTATCGCGTGTACAATGCGGCGTCCGCATGGGGCGCGCTAAACTCATATCATCTGGTTGAAGGGGTTGTTCTCCGCGCAGAGCAGCATGGCTCGCGCTTCTATCTGAATTTCGGTGAAGATTTTCGCAGCGACTTTACGGCGGGCGCAGCAAGCCGGCTTTACCGGCGCTGGGTGAAATCCGGCATCGATCTGGGCGCGTTCAAGGGCGCGTCGGTGCGGGTGCGCGGCCTTGTGGAGGCGATCAACGGGCCGTCGATAGACCTTAAACACCCATTGCAGATCGAGCGGTTAGGATAGGGGGTTTTCGCGCAAAAAAAGACGGTCTCACCGAGCGCGCGCGGCGCCCGGTGAACCCGTCTGATGCGTTATGCTGCTGCTGTTGCAGCGGCGGCTGCTGCGGTCGCCGCCGCTGCGGCGCCTGCTTTTTTCTTCAGCACGCTTTCAATTTCTTCGATGGCGTTGCCGAGATCCACATTGCGGACAGCCGCGACTTCGCGGGCCATGCGGTCCAGCGCCGCTTCAAAGAGCTGGCGTTCAGAATAGCTTTGTTCCGGCTGGTCATCGCCGCGATAAAGGTCGCGCACAACTTCCGCCACAAGTTTCATGTCGCCGGAATTGATCTTGGCGTCATATTCTTGGGCGCGCCGGCTCCACATGGTGCGTTTGATCCGTGCACGGCCCTTTAGCGTGGTGATCGCGTCCTTGACGGTTTTGTCATCGGACAAGGCGCGCATGCCGGCGGCCTTCGCCTTGCCGGTCGGCACGCGAAGTTTCATCTTTTCCTGATCGAAATCGATCACAAAAAGCTCGATGGCGATGCCGGCGACTTGTTGCTTTTCAAGGCTGATGATCTTGCCGACCCCGTGAGCGGGATAGACGATCTTGTCATTGACCTTGAAATCCTGCTTGGCGTTTTGCGAAGCGGCGGTGTTGACCGAAGCTTCTGCATCCGCCTGAGGCGCATCTTTGGGCGGCGCCATGGACGGTGTCGGGATCGAGGCGGCCAGGGTGGTTTTACGCGGCGCCTGGCCCACATTCACCATTTTCTCCCGGCGAGGGGCGGCGGCTTTCTTGGCCGCCTTGGTCTTGGGGGCGGCTTTCTTGGCGGGCGCCTTTTTGGCGGCGGCTTTTTTCGCCGGCTTAGGAGCCGCTTTGGTCGCCGTCTTGGCGGCGGCCGGTTTTGCAGCCGCTCTCTTGGCGGGCGCTTTTTTGGCCGCAGCCTTTTTCGCCGGTTTCGGCGCAGCCGCCTTTTTCACTGTTTTCTTGGCCGGTGCGGCCTTGGCGGCGGTTTTCTTCACTGTTTTCTTCGCTGGAGCGGCCTTTTTGGCCGCTGTTTTCTTGGTCTTGGTTGCGGTGGTTTTGGCGGTCGCCTTCTTCACCGTTTTGGGCGCGGCCGCTTTTTTGGCCGCTGTTTTCTTTTTGGCCGGGGCTTTTTTCGCCGCCGCTTTTTTCTTGGTTGCTGCTTTCGTCGCCATGACTGACCTTGTCCAAAATGAAGCCGGCGGATTGGCCGGCGGCATGTAATCGGGGATGCTTCTTAGCAGAAACTGCGCGGCGGGCTCATGCCTGCCTGTTAGCCGAAGCGCTTATCTTAATCGTAAGCCAACCACTTCCTGGTAAAGAATGGTCCGGATAGTTGAGTATATACAAATACTTAAGCGACTTTCTGAAGGCTCCGGCTCAGCGGTTCCCGCTGCAAAACGATCCAAGATTCATCTAGGATGTTAGCACAAAACTTCAACCTAGGCTATGGGGTTGAGAGGTCTAGCCGCAGCGGGAATGACAGGCGCTTACGAGCCCGCGCCGGGCTTTTCGCTGAAATATTTCTCGAGCTTGCCTTCTTCTTCGACCACGTCATCCGCACCCGGCATAGCGTCGATTTTCTGAGTAATATTAGGCCACTCGGCGGCGTATTTCGTGTTCAGCTCAAGCCATTTGTCGGCGCCCGACTCAGTGTCCGGAATGATCGCTTCCGCAGGGCATTCCGGCTCGCAGACGCCGCAGTCAATGCATTCATCCGGATGGATCACCAGCATATTCTCGCCCTCATAGAAGCAATCGACAGGGCACACCTCCACGCAGTCAGTGTATTTGCATTTAATGCATGCTTCGGTCACCACATAGGTCATGGGGGAGGCGCTCCTTACTTCACGGCTATTTTCGCTCTTCTTACCCGCTCGTCGCCCGGACGCAAGCGAGGTTTCCTGACAGGCCTCTCATTTTTCCTTGATTGGGGCGGTCCCCAGGGCCCGGGCCGGAAGCGCCAGGCCATGGCGAAAGGCCGCTGCGGCTGCAGGGCGCGGCGGCGCGGTGTCGGCACTTGTTAACCATGTTGAGACATTCCCGGTTAACTTCAAATGGTTAAACGGTTTGCGATCGTCACGGTATGAAATGCTGCGGCGCGCGGGGAGAGTCCGGCCTCTGGCCAAACCAAGGAATGTCTATGTCCGGTCCCTACTGGAAGTCGCGCTCCCTGCGATTTTGGATTGTCGTCAGTATGATCACCGCCGTCGCGCCGCTCGCGACCTCAGCGGTGTTGGGCTACTGGCTGCTTAACCACGGCGTCATCAACGCTTTTCATGATGTTTCCATGCGGCAGCGCGACCAGGTCGCCGTTGCCCAGGATTTGCGGGTTCTGATCTGGGATACGCTCATTCCGGTCGACGAGTTTGTTGAGGGCGGCGATGCCGGGCTTGCGCCAGCCTATCGCGAGTTGCGCGGCCGCATCGAACTGCAATTTGCTGCGGTCCACGAAAATATGGGCGCGGATGCGGAAGCGGTGACGCTGGTCGAGCGGGCTCGCGATGACTGGACCACTGCGGATGGTTTCGCGACGGAGCTGCTCACCGTTCGCCGTCCGCATGGCGATCCGCAGACGGAGGAAGCGCTGGAGCGTTTCCACGGCTCCATTGAAGCGTCATCGGACAGGCTTGGCGCACTATATGCGCTGGTCGCCGACGCGATTGAGGCCGATCACCAGCGCGCCTTGCGCTATCGCGAACGCGCGATCTGGCTGGCGGGCATTGCGGGGCTTTTGTCGTTTTTGACGATTGTCGGCGGCGTGGTTTTGATCGGACGGGTGCTTTCGAGCAGCGTCGACAAGCTGGTCGAAGGCGCACAATGTTTCGCTGAAGGCGACCGCAATCACCGCATCAATATTGAAGTGCCGCCCGAGCTGCAGCAGGTCGCGAGCGAATTTAACCGCATGATCGTTCGGATCGATGAAACCGAATCGGCGCTTTCTGATCTGGCGCATCGGGACGGCCTGACGAAACTGTTGAACCGTCGCGCTTTCGATGAAGCGCTGGAAGAAACCTATGCGCGTATCCGTCGTTACGGCGAAGAGGGCGCGCTGATTTCGCTCGATTTAGATCACTTCAAAAAAGTGAACGATACATTCGGGCATAGTGCGGGCGACGATGTTTTGCGCGCCGCCGCGCAGGCGATGTCTGCGACCGTGCGCCCATTTGATCGAATTTATCGCACTGGCGGCGAGGAATTTTCCATACTTCTGCCGGGGGCGACGATGGAAACAGCCGCAGAAACCGCTGAAAGATTGCGTGCGGCGGTTGCGGCCGAGACCGTGCCCGTGAAAGGCGGCGAGGATCTGAGGGTGACCGTCAGTATTGGCGTCGCGGAAGCGTCGGGCGGGCTTTCGCCGACGGAGCTTGTAGAGGCGGCGGACGCGGCTCTCTATCACGCGAAAGCCAAGGGGCGGAACCGTGTTGTGCTCGTCGACCGTTTCGGCATGCATGTGATGGACGACCGGAATGCGGCGAATGAGCCATCCCGCCCCATGCAGGCGGTCCAAGGCTGATGGCTGTTGCTATTGGCCGAGCCGGGCGGTGACCCGGGATCGCGCCGCGCCGCTATCCTGGTCATCGACATAGATGAGGCCGCAAATCTGGCGGATCAGGGTTTCTTCATAGGGGTCGCGTTCGCCGTCTGAGAGGACAATTCCCCAGAGGTCTTCGATCAGCTCGATCTTTTCGCTGCGGCTCATGGCCTTGGCGATCTTGGTGAAGCGGTGGATGTCACTTGCGCTGGCCTGGGCGGCCTCGGCCTTGTGGCGCAGTTCACTCGCCTTGGCGTCGGAAAGGGAGAAGCGCTGCTTCAGCGCGCGCTCGATGATCACCGCCTCGCGTTCGTCATAGGTCTCATCCGCCCGCGCGGCTTCGACAAGCAGGGCGGCGAATGCGAGCTCCAACGGCTCTTCCGGGGCCTGGTCTGCGACGGATTCGTTTTTGAAACGGTCAAACAGCTTGTCGAGCATCTTTATTCCTTAATTGCGGGACTTCAGCGAAGAGAGCGCCCGGCGGTCTTTTTTGGTGGGCCGCCCGGCGCCTTTTTCGCGGGTAAATGGCTTCCGCTCTGCATCTTCTTTTTTCGGCGGCGGCGGGGAGCGGTCATCATACAGCATCTGCGCCTCACTCGCCGGACCGCGCCGCTCAGCGCAGGCAAGAATGGCGATCACGCGCAACCGTTCGTCCCGCGTAAAAATAACCACGTCGCCGGGCCGTATGGAGGCGCTTGGTTTGTCGGCGCGGGTCGTGTTTTCGCCGCGCGTGATGCGCACATTGCCGTCGCTGACGAATTTTGCAGCAAGGGTGCGGGTTTTGAAAAACCGCGCCTGCCAGAGCCATTTGTCGATACGCTGGGCGACCGCGCCGGTCTCAATCTGCCGCAGGCGCCGCCGTCATTCAGCTTTCTCTGGTTCTTTCGCCTTGCCATTCTTTGGCGCGTCGGAAAGCTCCGCCTTTAGCCCTGCAAGCACTGCGAAAGGCGAATCCGGATCGGCTTTTTCTCGCGGCGCGGACTGGCGGAATAAACGGCGGGTTTGCGATTCTTGCCGCCGTCATTATTCCGGCGCGGGCCGCGATTGCCGTCGCGTCCGCCTTTGCGGTCGTCGCGGGCGCGGCCGCCGCCATGCGGTTTGCCGTCCTTGTTTCTTGCGCCAGCGTTCTTTGCATTGGCGTTGCGGTCGCCATCGCGGCGTTGCTGCGATCTTGCGTTCTGGCCGGGTTGTGGTTTGGGCCGGCGAGGGGCCGGGCGCCACAGCGTGACTTCAATTTCCTCTGCGTCTGCGTCTGCGTCTGCGTCTGCGGCGACGGGGGCGTCCGGTGTCGCCGGATCGCTGGTCTCTGTCGCTGAAGGCGCTGATGCCGGCGCGTCGGGCGCCGCTTGAGCGGCGGCCTCTGCCGGCGTGTCCGCGAGAGAAGGGGTTTCATGGGGTTGCGGCGCTGACGCGTCCGCAGCGGAGGGCGCCGCCTCCACAATGGATTCTGGGGATTCCGGGGATTGCGGCGCAGCAGCTTCAGTTTCACTTGCCGTTTCGGCGACGGTCTCAGGAGCCTCAGCGACGGGTGTTTCCGGCTGCGCGGCAGGCATTTCTGGCGCGGCGCTGGCGGCGTCGATTTTCGGCGCCTCGGCTTTGCGCTTCACGACATTCTTGCGGAAACCGAGCGAGCGCAGGATCGCCTCAAAGTCCTCGCCGGAGCACCCGACCAGCGACATCATCTGCGAATTTGCTTCAAAGCCTTCGCGCGTATTGCCTTCATTGCGGGCCGTGCGGATGAGCCCTGCAAGGCGTTCCAGCATGTCTATGCGCACCGCGCGCACGCCGGACGGGCGATAGCCGCCGGCGTAATAGTAAGCATGCGGAAGATTTTCGCTCATGGTGACGGAAACACGACCTGCGGCGGGCGCGGGCGCATCGGTCAATTTGCGATCCGTCCACAACGCCCAGAGCAGCGTCAGCAAGGACGCCGGCGCGGGTTTCAACAAGGCGGGCATGAATAGTGTGAACTCGCCAAAGCGCACGCCGAGCTTTCTCAGCTTGGAGCGTTCTTCCTGATCGATCTGTTTCAGATCGTCGCCGAACTGGGTGCGCGAAGTGGCGCCGAAATTTTCAACCAGGCGAAACGCAACGCCCTTGGTCAGCCCTTTCAGTCCGTCTTCGGATTCTGAATTGGCGGCCGCCTGCAGCGCAACCAGCGGGCCGAGCAAGCCTTCGATTTTTGATGCGGCGAATTCTTTCAATCGGTCTTCAACGCGGCCGCGCAAATTCGGCGTGACATCGGCGAGGCCGGAAATCGCCAGAGACGGACGCAGCGGGGCGGGGCCTTTTTCAAGTTTCGCAACCGGCGCCGATCGCCACCAGACCGTTCCGTCATCATCAAGGCGCAATTCGCCGGGCTCTGCATTTGCGAGCGCCGCTGCGCGCGCCGCGAGAACCGGGCGCAAGGCTTTCTCGCCAGCTGCGCGCAAGGATTTCGCCTCCGCGCCGCTCGCGCGCGGATCAACGATAAATTCGAACCCCAAAAGCCGGCCGATGAATTGGCCTTCCACAATCACTTCTCCGTCGTCGGTGACCCCCGCCAGCAGCGGTTCGTCATCCTTTAAACGCTTTAACAAGGCTGCCGTGCGCCGGTCGACAAATCTTTGCGTCAGTTTTTCATGCAGCGCGTCCGAGAGCTTGTCTTCTATCGCGCGGGCGCGCTCTTGCCAATAAGGCGCGCGGTCAATCCATTGAGCGCGGTGGGACAGGTATGTCCATGTCCTGATATGCGCGATGCGAGCGGAAAGCGCGTCTATATCGCCATCTATGCGTTCCAGCCGATCAATGCGCGGGGCGAGCCAGTCATCGGAGATTCTGCCGTCGCGCATCAGGATTTCGAATATGTCACCCAAAAGCCGCGCATGCTGGTCGCCGCCCACTTTCCTGAAATCGGGGATCTGGCAGAGATCCCAAAGCGTGGCGAGCGCGGCGCCGCCCTTGGCCATGTCGCGGATTTCGTCGCGCGCCGCGAGCCGCTGCAACGCATCTTCGTCATCTTCGCGCCGCGACCGCATGAAAAATTCGCGCGGCGGGCGCGTATCGAGCGATTTAAAGAGCGCCGGCAGGGACGACAGATCAATCCGCTCAGACCGCCACATCAGCGCGGTCACAGGGTCAAATTGATGCTCTTCAATCGCGGTGACGAGGTCTTCGTCAAAGGCGCGGCAGTCAGCCGTCACGCCAAAAGTGCCGTCGCGAATATGGCG
Source organism: Hyphococcus sp. D3-15 (assembly GCF_055809375.1). Lineage (NCBI taxonomy): Bacteria > Pseudomonadati > Pseudomonadota > Alphaproteobacteria > Parvularculales > Parvularculaceae > Hyphococcus > Hyphococcus sp. D3-15. The sequence continues at coordinate 1,807,079 of NZ_CM147910.1, forward strand.
TCCGGCGCGCCCGGCGATCTGCGCCAGTTCGGCCGGATTGAGATTGCGGGGGCGATGGCCGTCGAATTTGCGCGCGGCGGCGAAGGCCACATGGTCGATATCCATGTTGAGCCCCATGCCGATGGCGTCCGTGGCGATCAGGAAATCCACTTCGCCCGATTGATAGAGTTCGGCCTGGGCGTTGCGGGTGCGCGGCGACAAGGCGCCGAGCACCACCGCCGCGCCGCCGCGTTGCCGGCGGATCAGCTCGGCGAGCGCGTAGACCGTGTCGGCGGAGAAGGCGACAATCGCGGAACGGCGCGGCAGGCGCGTTGCCTTTTTCGGTCCGGTATAGCTGAGATTGGAAAACCGGTCCCGCGACAGGAATTCGATATTGGAGAAGAGGCGCTGCAAGATCGGGCGCATTGTGTGCGAGCCGAGCAGCAAGGTCTCGCTGCGACCGCGCGCATGGAGGAGGCGGGAGGTGAAAATCCGCCCGCGCTCCGGATCGGCGGCGAGCTGGATTTCATCAATGGCGAGGAATTCCACCGGCTGATCGAGGGGCATGGCCTCCACCGTCGCCACCCAGTAGCGGGGGTTGGGAGGCACGATCTTTTCCTCCCCGGTGACCAGGGCGACCTCGCGCGGGTCCTTGATCTTGATGATGCGGTCATAGATCTCCCGGGCCAGCAGCCGCAGGGGCAGGCCGATCATCCCCGATTTATGGGCCAGCATCCGGTCCAGCGCATAATGGGTCTTGCCCGTATTGGTGGGCCCCAAAACCGCGCATAGGCGGCCCCCGGAGGTCGAGAAGGCGTCAAAAGAGGGGGAAGAGGGCACTGGAAATATGGCTTTTGGCGATTACTGGCGTATTTATAGGGGAGTCGCGGTTAATGGCGAAAATCTGCCGGGTAAAGCGCTTGACGCCCAGTCGGGCCTCAGTTAATGAGCGCGGCTCAATTTCAAGGTTTCAGAACGGGCGGACGCCGCCAGATATGGCGCGAGGCCCCTCAAATGCAAGGCTAGACCCATGGCGCGGCGGTGTGAATTGACAGGTGTCGGTCCGATTACGGGCAATAACGTGTCCCACGCGAAGAACCGGACGAAGCGGCGTTTCCTGCCGAATCTCTGCAATGTCACGCTGCATTCGGACAAGCTCGGCCAGGGCTTCAAGTTCCGCATCGCAGCTTCCGCGCTCCGCACGGTTGACCATGTGGGCGGGCTCGATGTCTTCCTCGCCAAGGCGGACGATGCGAACCTTTCCACAAGCGCCTTGAAACTGAAGCGCAAACTGGCGAAAGCTTCCTAAAAAGCCGGTCGCACCAATGTTCTGCGTCCGGCCATCTAGGTAGGGCGCATGGAAGCGGCGGTCGAAAAGCATAATCCTCGTGAAACAGCGGTAGAGCGTCTGGCGCGAACGTCAGGCGCTTTTGCCACGTCGTTCATGCGCATGGTGGTGCTCGCGGCGTTAATGACGCCGCTTTTGCTCGCCGCCATCCTGACGGTCGATATTCCCCTCTATAGTTTTAACTGGCTCGCCGGCGACGCCATCGCCTCGCGCCCGTCAAACTGGCTGAGCATTGGCGGCTTCCTCATGGGGCTCGCGCCGCTGCTGGCGATTTTGGTCGCGCGCAAATATGGCGGCGATGAATCATCGCGCATGGTCACCGCGTCCTGGGGCGTCGCGGCGGCTGCGATTTTTGCAGAGCTTTCGATCCTCGCGCCGTCGCTCGAAGATGGCGACTTGCCGGGCGTGCGCTTTACGATCTTCTTCACCGCCAGCGCCATGGCCACGCAATATATGGCGGCGAGCGTTTATGATATTTCTCGCGGCGGGGCGCGGTGGTGGCGGCCGCCGCTGTTTGCTGCGTTGTTCGGTTATGCGACCTATGCGTTGATTTATTTTCCCGGCGTCTATGCGGGCAGCGGCGCGCCGTGGATCAACTGGATGATCGGCGATTTTGCGATCAAGACACTCGTCGCGCTTGGTTTTTTGCCGGTATACGGATTATTACGGAAAAGCTTGCGGCCGAAAGGCGGCTATGGCGGGATTTGATTCTATTTACTTGCGTGTCTTCGTAGCGACCAAGCGAGAAAGCAATAAGGACGTGGTGAATGAATAGAATTCTGGTTCTTGTACGTTACCGTAGCTTCCGCGCCGCATCCGCCGCAAAGTAAGTAATAATCCCGTCGGCCCCCGCGCGTTTGAAGGCCAGCAAGGATTCCAGCATGGCGCGGTCGCCGTCGATCCAGCCATTCGCGCTTGCCGCTTTGATCATCGCATATTCGCCGGAGACCTGAAAAACGAAAGTCGGCGCGCCGAATTCGTCTTTGATGCGCCGGACAATATCGAGATAGGGCAGGCCGGGTTTCACCATCACCGAATCCGCGCCTTCGGCGAGGTCGAGCGCGACTTCGCGGATCGCCTCGTCGCTATTGGCGGGGTTCATCTGATAGGTGCGCTTGTCGCCTTTGAGCACGCCCGAAGAGCCGATGGCGTCGCGATAGGGCCCGTAAAAAGCCGAGGCGTATTTCGCCGCATAGGCCATGATCAGAACATGTTCAAAGCCCGCCTGGTCGAGCCCTTCGCGGATGGCGCCGACGCGCCCGTCCATCATGTCTGACGGAGCGATGATATCGAATCCCGCGCGAGCCTGATTGACCGATTGCTGGACGAGGATTTCGACGGTTTCGTCATTGAGGATTTCGCCGTCGCGCATCAGTCCGTCATGGCCGTGATCCGTGTAAGGATCGAGGGCGACATCCGCCATCAGGCCGATTTCCGGCACTTGCTGCTTGATGGCGCGGGCCGTGCGGCACATCAGATTATCAGGATTAATCGCTTCTTCACCGCCGTCCGTGCGCCCTTGCGCATCCGTATAGGGAAACAGCGCCAGCGCCGGAATCCCGAGATCTCGCGCTTCCATCGCGGCTTTCACCGCCTCATCCGGGGACAGGCGGTAAACGCCCGGCATCGACGCCACCGGCTCGCGCAGGGCTTTTCCCTCCTTCAGGATGATCGCCCAGATGAAATCATCCGCCGAAAGACGGGTTTCCGCATGCAGGCGGCGGGACCAGTCCGTCATGCGCGGGCGGCGCAGGCGGAGGGCGGGAAAGCGGGCGAGGGGTGTTTTGTTCATAATCCGTTATGGTTTTACGCGGGTTTTACAGCCTAGCCTATTACTGTCCTCATTAGAATTTGATTTCAAATTGAGCAGTCCGGCTTAACCGCGCTTTTAGACCTCCACAGTATACCTGAACCTCAGATTTGGTTGAGTGAGATTTTATAATGACAATCAATGGGGCGATGCGAGAAGTGATAGGCGAGAGCGCGAGCAAGGTCAGCAAAGATCCTGAGGCGCTGGAATCCGGCTATCTTCAACTGTTGCATCTGGTGGAGCGGCTTCACCGGCAACTCCTTGATGTGATCAAGGACGAACTCGAGCGGTTGGGCCAGACGGATATTAACTCTGTTCAGGCGCTGCTGCTTTACAATATCGGCGATGCGGAGCTGACCCCGGGCGAATTGCGCTCGCGCGGCCACTATCTCGGCTCCAACGTCTCCTACAATCTCAAACAGTTGGTGGAGAAGGGCTACATCAAGGATGAGCGTTCCAACACGGATCGCCGCTCCAAGCGCGTTTCGCTGACTGATGTGGGCCTTGAAGTCCGCGATGCGATCACCGGTTTGTTCGAGCGTCAGCTCACCTCGGTGGAGCAGGTCGGCGGCGTCAACACCCAACTGATCGACGACACCAACAAGACCTTGCAGCGCCTTGAGCGTTTCTGGGCTGATCAGGTGCGTTACCGCCTGTAGTCGCGTAATTGAGAATTATTCTCAAGTTAAGCATGAAACGCGCTTCTTCCGGGAAGCGCGTTTTCTTTTTCGCGGATGCGGCGTTCCGTCCGTCGCTTTCCTGCCGCTTGGCACTGGCCTTTGCAGGCACTACTTGATTATGTGTCTTTCTGAGGAAAAGCGGGGGCGCTGACCCCTACAGGTGTGATGGTCGATTATAACGAAGCATTCCAGCAGGCCGTGGATGCGGTCCGTGCAGAGGGCCGTTACCGCGTATTCGCGGATCTTGAGCGCATGCGCGGGCAATTCCCCACTGCGCTCTATTATGGCGGCCACAATGAAGCCGGCCGCGAGCCCCGCGAGATCACAGTCTGGTGTTCGAATGATTATCTCGGCATGGGACAGCATCCGGCCGTAACCGGCGCGATGGAAGATGCGCTGAGAAAAGTCGGCGCCGGGGCAGGCGGTACGCGTAATATCGCCGGCACCACGCATTACCACATGAAGCTTGAGCGCTCGCTCGCTGACCTGCATGGCAAGGAAGCCGCGCTATTGTTCACATCAGGATATGTGTCGAACGAAGCAACCTTGTCGACCATTTCGCGCATCCTGCCTGACTGCGTGATTCTTTCCGACGAACTCAATCACGCTTCGATGATCGAAGGCATTCGCGGCGGCCGTTCGATCAAGCGCATCTGGCGCCATAACGACCTTGAGCATCTCGAAGAATTGCTGGCGGAACTGCCGGCGGACCGGCCGAAAGTCATCGCCTTTGAATCCGTCTATTCGATGGATGGCGACATCGCGCCCTTGAAAGAGATCTGCGATCTCGCCGAGCGCTACAATGCTTTCACCTATCTCGATGAAGTGCATGCGGTGGGCCTTTACGGTCCGCGCGGCGGCGGCGTGTCCGAACGCGACAGCGTTGCGCATCGCATCGACATTATTGAGGGCACGCTCGGTAAGGCGATCGGTGTGATGGGCGGTTACATCGCCGCGAATGCCGACATTATCGACGCTATTCGTTCCTATGCGTCGGGCTTCATTTTCACGACGGCGCTGTCGCCGGTGCTCGTCGCCGGCGCACTCGCCAGCGTCGAAACGCTGAAAGTCTCGAACCATCTGCGTGAGCAGCATCAAGAGCGCGCGGCGCATCTGAAGAAATTGCTCGCCAATGAAGGCCTGCCGGTGATGGAATCGGTGAGCCATATCGTGCCGGTGAAGGTCGGCGATCCGGTGCAGTGCAAGCGCGTATCCGATTATCTGCTGGAACAGCACAATATCTATGTGCAGCCGATCAACTATCCGACGGTCCCGAAAGGCACGGAGCGCCTGCGCTTTACACCGACCCCGTTGCATACGGATGATCACATGGACGGGCTGGTCAAGGCGCTGGACGATGTGTGGACGGCGCTGAAGCTGAAACGCGCAGCCTGAGCAGCAGGCAAACGCTAATTGCTGCTCGCGACTTTTAAAGTCGAATAGTAGCCGCCCGAATAGCGCAGATATTCCTGCGCGGTTCCGCTCTCTATCATCAGCGCCGCCACATCCCGGCCATCGGGCAGGAAGCACTGGCCGACAATCCGGCCATAGCGGTCAATATCGACCTGCTTGCAATCGAGACGGCGCCCATGGGCGATTTCGCGCAAGGCGCGGGTCGCAGCGTTGCCGCCGCGCTCACCGCGCTCCGGGGCGTCCAGGCCCCATATCCGGATGCGGGTTTCGACGCTGTCGAGGTAAAACGTGTCGCCATCCACCACGCGCGAAACCTGGCCTTCATAATGCGGGGCAGGCGCTTGCGCTGCGCCGGTGACGTAAAAGGCGAGACTGACGGCGCACAGGGCCGCAATCGTCTGCAGCAGGCGTGATGATTTTGGCTTGCGCATGGCCGGGCTCCCCGAATTTGCCTGTCGTGCTTGCCTGTCCGTTTGGTAAGGTTAGGCGGGGGCGATTAGGGCGCGCTTAAGGGATTGGTTAGGATTTGAAGCTTTCGGTCCCATATGCGGGACTGGTTTTCCGGTTTCCGGGCCCCTATGTTCCGGCCCTAATTTGAGCCTTTGTATTCATGAGCCTTTTGAAAGACATATCGACCATCGACGCGCCGCGGATCGACCTCGGCGTGCCCGCTGGCTCGCGCGTGATCGTGGCGATGTCCGGCGGCGTCGATCTCGTCGGTTACGGCGGCGCTCGCGAAGCTGTCGGGCTATGACGTCGTCGGCGTCACCCTGCAGCTTTACGATCATGGGGTTGCGATCGCGAAAAAAGGCGCCTGCTGCGCCGGCCAGGATATTCAGGATGCGCGCCGGGTCGCAGAGGCGATGGGCTTCCCGCATTATGTCCTCGATTACGAAAACCGCTTCTCCGAAGCGGTGATGGAGGATTTCGCGGATACCTATCTTGCGGGCGCGACGCCGATCCCCTGCGTCCGGTGCAATGAGCGGGTGAAGTTCAAGGACCTGCTGGAAACGGCGCGCGATCTCGGTGGTGCGGCCATGGCGACCGGCCATTATATCCGCCGCGTCGAAGGGGCGGACGGGCCGGAGTTGCGCCGCGCCCATGACGCCGCGAAAGATCAGAGCTATTTCCTGTTCTCGACGACTAAAGAACAGCTCGACTATTTGCGCTTTCCGTTGGGCGAGATGCCGAAATCCGAAGTGCGCCGCATTGCCGGCGAACTCGGGCTCGTCGTTGCGGACAAGCCGGATAGCCAGGACATTTGTTTCGTGCCGGAGGGCAAATACGCTTCCGTGGTCGAGCGTCTGCGCCCCGGCGCCGCTGAGCCCGGCGAGATTATCCATGTGGACGGCGCGGTGCTGGCGCGCCATTCGGGCGTTATCCATTATACCGTCGGCCAAAGGCGGGGCCTTGGCGTTGCCGCGGGGGACCCGCTTTATGTGGTGCGTCTCGACGCCGACAAGCGGCAGGTGATTGTGGGTCCGCGCGAAGCGCTGATGATCTCGCGCATTCATCTGAAAGACGTGACATGGCTTGGGGACGGCGAGGGCGAGGCCGCGGCGCGCGCCGGCGCGCCGGTTGCGGTCAAAGTCCGCTCAACCAGGCCGCCAAAGCCCGCGACCCTCGTTTGGGATGAAACCAGCCCCACCGGCTGGTCCGTAGATCTCGGCGAACCCGAAGAGGGCGTCGCGCCGGGGCAGGCTTGCGTCTTCTATTCGCCGGATGACGCCAATGATCGCGTGCTGGGCGGCGGCTGGATCGCCGGTACGGAAAGCGCTTCGACAGTGGCGGCGGCATGACGATCATTCGTCCGATCACCGCCGATGATGAAGCCGCCTGGCATGATCTTTGGGCCGCCTATCTGGATTTCTACCAGACAGATTTACCGCAGGCCCATGCGGAGAAGCTTTTCCACAGCCTGCTGGACGGCGAACCCTATTTTGCATTCGTCGCCGAGCAGGACGGTGAAGTGATTGGCTTCGTGCACGGCTTGCCGCATCCTTCAACCTGGTCGACGACAGGCTATTGTTATCTTGAAGATCTTTATGTGGATGCTGACGCACGCGGCAGCGGCACCGGCCGCGCGCTCATCAAGGCCGTCTATGACGAAGCGAAACGCCGCGGCCTGACGCGCGTCTACTGGCATACGGATGAAGGCAACAGACAAGCGCGTAAACTATATGATAAGGTTGCAACCTTAAGCGACTTCGTTCACTACCGGATGGATTGAGTTTGCTGCGCGGGGCGTACCATGTCGAAAAAGCTTTATGATTGTGTCAAGTGTTCAGCTTATTGCTGTTCCTACACTCATATTCCTGTGAACAAGGCTGACCTTAAACGGCTCGCCAAGTTTCACGGTATTTCCGAAGAAAAAGCAGAAAAGAAATTCACCAAAAAGGGTGACAAGGAAAACCCGCGGGTCATTCGTCATACGGATGATGAGCATTTCGTGACGTCCTGCATGTTTCTCGACAAGGACACGCGCAATTGCACGATCTATGACGGTCGTATGAAAATCTGCCGCGAATTTCCGACGCAAAAGCGTTGCGGATATTACGAGTTCCTGATCTGGGAACGCGAAGTGCAGGATGACCCGACATGGGTGGCGACGACAGACTAGACCGGACCCGTTCCGAAATTGATCTGCGGCCTTTCCATCCGAGCGATCTTCAAGGATTGCTTGCGGCTTGGGAAGCGGCGTCGCGGATCGCGCATCCGTTCATGACGGATGAGTTTATCGCCGAGCAACGCGTTGCCGTGGCGGAAAAATATATTCCCAATACCGTAACGGATATTGCGTTGATCGACGACAAGATCGTCGGCTTTGTTTCCATGATCGGCAATGAAGTGGGCGCGATCTTTGTGGACCCGGCTTATCACGGCAAAGGCGTTGGGCGCGCCTTGATGGATATTCCCGCCGCCATTCATGAGACGATGGAAGTCGAGGTGTTTGCCAAAAACACCGTCGGATTGCCGTTTTATGAGCGCTATGGGTTCAAAGAAATCAGCCGCCATACCTATGAGCCACTGGGTGAAGAAGTGATCCGCATGCGTTGCACGGCCCGTGGCTGAGGGCGTTGACGCTGTCGTCATCGGCGCCGGCGTCATCGGTCTGGCTGTCGCCCGCGCGCTTGCCAAAGCTGGCCGCGAAGTGTTCGTCCTCGAAAAGAACGAAGCCTTTGGCGAGGAAACTTCTTCGCGAAATTCCGAAGTCATTCATGCGGGCATTCAATATAAACCCGGCGGCATGCGCGCAGCGCTGGCGGTGAAGGGGCGCGACGCGCTTTACGCTTTTTGCGCCGAACACAATGTTGAACATGCGCGATGCGGCAAGCTCCTCGTTGCAACGAATGAGGCGGAGATCGCATTGCTTGCGCCGCTCAAGGCCAAGGGCGAAGCGAACGGCGTCGACGATTTACGGATCATTGATGCAAAGTCGGCGATGGGTCTGGAGCCCGGATTGAATTGCACCAGCGCCATTCTGTCGCCGTCGACAGGCATCATCGACAGCCATGGCTATATGCTCGCCCTGTTGGGCGAGATCGAAAACGCCGGCGGCGCGCTAGCCCTGTCTTCGCCCGTCACCGGGGGGCGTGTGACAAGCGATGGTATTGAACTGGATGTGGGCGGCGCAGACCCGATCACGCTAAAGGCGAAGATTGTCGTCAATTGCGCCGGCCTGTGGTCCGACCGCGTCGCGCGCTCGATTGCTGGGATACCTGACGACGCCATCCCGCATCTCAAATATGGCAAGGGCCAGTATTTCACCTATGGGGGCAAGGCGCCCTTTGCGCGGCTGATTTATCCCTTGCCGTCGCCGGACAGTCAGGGCGTGCATTATACGCGCGATCTCGGCGGGCAGGGCCGTTTGGGGCCGGATATCACCTTCATCGACACAAACACCGATTACACCGTCGACGCCTCGCGCCGGGCGAGTTTCGCAGACGCCGCCCGCCGATTCTGGCCGGATATCGATGAAAGCAAGCTCCAGCCAGGCTATGCGGGAATCCGCCCGAAACTGAAGGGGCCGGGCGAGGAAGGAGACTTCCTGTTTTCAGACCCCGCGATCCATGGCGTGCCGGGCTATCTTGGGCTTTACGGCATTGAATCTCCCGGATTAACCACCTCGCTCGCCATCGCCGAACATGCCGCAGCACTGGTCGCCGGGATGGGGCGCTAAGGCGCTGAAATGGCCTTGCGAGACCCCGCCAGTCCCGCTATAGACCTCCGCTCCCGCCGGGCTGAACCTCAACCCGCCGGGCCACATTTGGGGCGGGGTAGCTCAGTTGGTGAGAGCGCAGGATTCATAACCCTGAGGTCGGCGGTTCAAATCTGCCTCCCGCTACCAAATAACCTGATATTTCCAACAGACTGCCGCGCCGCAGCTTGCCGAAGCGCCCGCCGGGATTTGCCGTTGCAGCAGTTTCGCTTGAACAGTCAATGTCCGGCGACTTCGGTCTCGTCAGCGTTTCGGAAGTTGAAAAACTGATGTCGGGCGATGGATCGGGCAGGGTGCAGCGCTAGGATGCGCGCAAGCGAATGGCCGCTAGTCAGAATCCGGTATAGTCTGGGGCCCGGAATTAGAACAAAAAGTGAGGGGCATCTCCATGGTCGCTAAACGGCTTCAACAAACGCCTGTCGTTCCGCTGGTGCAGGCGGACGATCCTGAGGTCGCGCTAAAAACAGTGACGGCGCTGCAGGCTGGCGGTCTTGATATTATCGAGGTCGTGCTGCGTACGGATGCGGCGATGGAATGTCTTGAGGCGATTGCGGAAAACGCGCCCGGCGCGATTGTCGGGGCCGGCACGGTCTTGTCCCTGGCGCAGGCGGAGGAGACCGTGCGCCGCGGCGCTCAGTTTATTGTTTCGCCCGGTCTCAACGAAGACGTCGTGAAATATTGCCAGTCCCGCAAACTTGAAATCTTTCCCGGCACCGTGACGCCGAGTGAAGTGCAGCGCGCCTGGAATCTGGGATTGCGTACGGTGAAGTTTTTTCCTGCCGGGCTTGCCGGCGGCGTGCCGATGTTGAAAGCGCTGTCTTCTGTGTTTCGCGACATGCGCTTCATGCCGACCGGCGGCGTGTCCGCAGCGAATTTGAAAGACTTCCTGAGCGTTAGCGCAGTCGTGGCCTGCGGCGGCAGTTGGCTTACCCCGCAAAAGGAAATCGATGCGGGCAATTATGACGCCGTCACGCAATTGGCTCGCGAGGCGCTCGCCTTGGCGCGCGAGGTGCGAGGATGAACAATTTCCACTGACCAACAGGGCGCAGGGCTACACGCGTTCCAGCAATAGCGACGCCGCCGCTGTATTGCTGATCGGGATATGATAATTGCGCGCTTTCTCGACCACGCGCCCGCCAACCGCGCCGCGTGCGGCGATCCAGTTGAGAATTTCAATGCCCTGACTGCCGGCTTTTTCGATAATGTCGAGCGAGCTGTCATTGACCAATGCTTGCGGGTTCGCGGCGAGGCTGTCGAGACAAAGCTTGTCATAGTCCTTGTTGATGAAGCCTGCGCGTTCGCCGTCAAGCTGATGCGAAAGACCGCCCGTGCCGAGAATGACGATGCGCTCATCGCCCTCCCATGTTTCAAGAGCGTCGTGCACGGCGTGACCGAGCGCGAGACAGCGGCGCGGGCTGGGGAGTGGATGTTGCACCGTGTTTATCGCGATCGGCACGACGCGCACCGGCCACGCATCCATGTCGGGCCAGAGAAGCTGGAACGGCACCAGCATGGCGTGATCGACGAGCATTTTCTGGCAGGTCGTAATATCAAAATCCGCGCCCACCAGATGATCAATCAGATGCCAGGATAATTCCGGCGCGCCGGCGACGGACTTGCATACCGGCAAGCCCCAGCCTTCATCGGCATTGTCATATTGCGGCGCTGCGCCGACTGCAAAAGTCGGCATCTTGTCTAGAAAGAAATTGAGGCCGTGATCATTGTAGAACACCACGGCGATGTCCGGCTTCTTGACGGACAGCCAGTTGCGTATCGCCGGAAAGCCGTCGAAAAACGGACGCCAATAGGCGTCTTTTTGCAGACCCTTCGCAATCGCCCCGCCAATCGCCGGGACGTGGCTTGAGAACACGCCGCCAAGTATTTCCGCCATCTAAACCTCCACCGCTTCCGCGGCGAGCCGCGCTTTGAATTCATCGACGCTGACGCCGGTTTGCTGGGCGCCGACATCCTGTACGGAAAGGCCGAAAATGCCGGCGAGTTTTGCGAGGTAATAAATGTTTCCCCCTGCTGCGATCATCTGCAAAACATTGCGGGAGGCGACAGCGGCGCGCTGTTCGTCGGTCAGGTTGAACTTCGCGCAATAGGCCTCTTCATCCTCGACAAATGCGTCGCGGTTTTTCTTTTCGTTAAACGAAAAGCACATGGCGTTGAGCTCAAAGCCGCGCCGGGCCATCTCGCCGTCAAACGGCGTCGTGCCGGGAATCGCGTGTTTGCTCGCGGTCATGTTCATATCTCCCGTTTATGTTTCGCCAGTATTTTGCGTCGTCATCATTTTCACCGCGCCCGGCGTCGCGAATTTGACCCTGATCAAGCGTTGCGCTTCTGGTTGGATTTGCCTGCGTAAGGCTCGCGGCCAAAGTCGCGAGCCCCACACAAGCTCCGCATACGTCAAAGGGGAGAGGGCGTCCCTAAAAGCGCATGCCGATTCCAACGCCGGCGACGATCGGATCGAGATCTACATCGACCGTGTTGATGGTGCCGCCCGTGTTGAGCGTCGCAGTGGTGTCGATCTGGATGTATTTGACGTCGACGTTCACAAACCATCGGTCAGTGATGTCGAAGTCAAAACCGGCCTGAAATGCGACGCCGAAACTATCGTCGAGATCAAGTGCAGTGGGTCCGATTGCATTGACCAGCGACGCGCTGGCGTCTTCGGAATAGAAAATCGTATAATTGACGCCGACGCCGGCATAGGGGCGAACCGGGCCTTCCGGATTGAAGTGATATTGCAGCGTCAGCGTTGGCGGCAGCGCCATCACATCGCCAATCTCGCCAAGTCCGGCGAGCACGCCGGTCCCGTTCAGGTCATGGGGGCTCGTCGCCAGGATAAGTTCAGCGCCGATATTGTTGGTCAGAAAATAGGTGAAATCGAGTTCCGGCACGACAGCGTTGTCGACCTCCACCGATCCGCCAGGGAAGCCGGGCGTCACATCCGTCGCATTTTCCGTTGGCGAGACCAGAATGCCGCGCAGGCGGACCAGCACGTCTCCCTGTTCTGCATGCGCGGTAAGGGGCATGAAAAGGCTCGAGGCGATGAAGGCGGCGGAACAAATACGGAGCATGACGCTTCCCCTTGTAGGATATTGATGATGTCCCAGCGCCTACGCTCGCTCTTGGCCGCCAATTTTGATGCAGATCATTTGTGCGCTGCGGGATGCGTGTTTTTGAAAAAAACTGCATTCGGGTGCGCCGCGCTTTTGATTTAAGTCAGAATTCGCTGCGATGGCTCGGGCAAATTGCGGCTCATGAAATCAGAATGGCGAAAATATCTGAACATCCGCGCCCCTCGTTACACAAGCTATCCGTCGGCGATGCATTTTGACGGATCCGTGACGCGCGACGACTATGCCGACTATCTTTCGGCGATTGAACTCTATGAACCCCTTTCGCTTTATGTCCATGTCCCGTTCTGCAAACGCCTTTGCTGGTATTGCGGCTGCAATATGCGGGTCGAGAATGATTACGGGCGCGCGCTCCGTTATGTGGATGCGCTTGCAAAAGAAATAGAGCTCACGGGCAAGCGGTTAAGCGGCGCCGGGCGGCCGCGCAGCGTTCATTTCGGCGGCGGCACGCCGAATTATCTTCTGGTCGATGAAATCGCCGAAATCCTGAAGGCGATCGAGCTCGAATTTGGGCTGACGGATGATTCCCGGCTGGCGATTGAGCTCGACCCCCGGTTAATTCGCGATGACGATATTAATCGCTTGGCCGCGCTCGGATTTGAACGCATGAGCCTTGGCGTTCAGGATTTTGACGCCGAAGTTCAATTGGCGATCAACCGGGTGCAGAGTTTCGACATGGTCGAAAGCGCCGTTGGCGAGATGCGCCGGGCAGGCGTCAATGATGTGGCGTTTGACCTGCTCTTCGGTTTGCCGAAACAAACGCTGGCCTCTTTTAGGGAAAGCCTCGAAAAGACCATCGCCCTGGCGCCGGACCGCGTCGCGGTGTTCGGCTATGCGCATTTGCCGTCTGCCTTGCCGCGCCAGCGCCTGATTGAAGAGGAGAGCCTGCCGGGCGTCGATCTGCGCGCCGATCTTGCGGCGCTGGCCGATGACATGCTGATCGGGGCGGGGTTTCGGCGGATCGGCTTCGACCATTACGCCAAGCCGGACAATGCGCTGGCGGTCGCCGACCGGGAGGGACGCCTGCGCCGCAATTTCCAGGGCTTCACCGATGATCTGGCGGTGACCACCTTGGGATTTGGCGCATCGGCGATCAGCAATATCAACGGCCTGTATGTCCAAAATGAAAAAAGCCTGACGGGATATTACGACCTGATCGCAGAAGGCGCATTGCCTGTGGCGCGCGGCATTGAGCAGATTTCCAGCGAAGCCGCTATTGCCGCAGCGATCCAGGACCTTTTATGCAAGGGCTCGGCGAATATTGCGCGTGTTCTGGCGGCTGTCGGCGCCCGCGAGGCGGCCCAGATATGCACCCGGCTCGAGGCGTTGGAGGCCGACGGGCTGGTTTGCTGGGGCGGGGATTTCATCCAAATCGAGGCGGCGGCGCGCCCACTCTCGCGCTGCGTCGCTATGGCGCTGGATCCGTATGAATTTCCAGACAAATCCGACATGACAGCGACGCTGACGCGCGCCATATAGGCTGCAGGACCGGCTGGCCAGAACCAGTGCGGGCCGCTACACTGTATGGCGAGGTTGAGCGAGGCGGTTTGGATGGCTGACAAATCATGCACATCACCATCACGACCAAAGTCCTGCGACCTGTGCGACGTGCGCGAGCGGTCGATTTGCGCTGATCTTGGCCCCCGTGAATTTCAGCAAGTCGAAAAGACCATGGCGCGCCGCCATGTGGACCGGGGCAAGGCGATTATGGCCGAAGGCGAGCCCAATGATCTCGCTGTTTGTGATTGTCGAGGGCAGCTTCCGGCTGTCGAAACTGCTCGAAGACGGCCGTCGTCAGGTGACCGGCTTCCTGTTTCGCGGTGATTTCGCCGGGGTTCGCGCCACCAGTTCGAACGCCTATTCCGCAGAAGCGCTGGAAGAGAGCACGGTCTGTTATTTTCCGCATAAATTCCTCGAAGATGTCGCCCCGGATGCGCCCGGCGTGAAGGACCGGCTCATCGCTCGCGGGCAGACGGAATACCACAAGGCGCAAGACCACATTGTGTTGCTCGGCAAGAAGACCGCCGAAGAGCGGGTCATCAGCTTTATCTATATGGTCGACAAAGCGATTGGCGTCGGTGACGGTCCGGGCAAACGGCGGGTGCCGCTGCCAATGCCGCGACAGGATATCGCCGACTATCTGGGCTTGCGGCTTGAAACTTTGAGCCGGACTCTGACCGCGCTGAAACGCGAGGGGCGGCTTTTCGATCTGACCCGCCATGACGTGGTCATCGCCGCCCAGCCAGACGCCGCCTGATCAGCGCGCCTTTGTGCGTGCGTGAACAACCCGTGTTTTCTCGTTGAGCCGCGCCGCATGGCAGGCGCCAGCCCGATCAGGCGGACGATTGTCATTCTCGCCCGGAAACGGCGCCAAAATCACTGTCCCAAAAGCGCACATCGGATAGAGCGCCTGTGGGCGGGCTGCAGCCGCGACCGGCGCCACAGAGGCGAGGGCGACCGCTGCGCCCGCTGCTAGGCACGAGAATCGAACTGCGATATGCGCGTTCATATCAGTTGCATCCAGTTTCGCCTGCGACAAACGTGTCTTTGCAGGACTTTCTGCCCCGGTCTTGATCCATATCAAGCAGTGTTCGCCGGGCGCCGCCAGAAAGCGGGCAAAGATCGAAACAAGAGGGCCTGCCATGACTTCAGCCAACCCCCGCATACCGTCCGCATCCACGGGCGGCGGGGACATTCCCTTTATCGCTGCGGTTTTAGGCGTCGGCTTGCTGCTCGCGCTTTTCGTCGCGGCGCGCGCGGCTGATCCGATGATGAGCGCGCATGCTTTCATGTTCGCCGCCGCTTTCGTGGCGGGCGGCTTCGCGCTGGTCCACCATGTTTCTTCGGGCTCGCGCGGCGATGACGGCCCCTATGAAGTGGGCGTCGTCAAGGCGGGCGTGTTCGCGTCAACCTTCTGGGGCATTGCCGGCTTCCTTGTCGGCGTCGTTATCGCTGCGCAGCTCGCTTTTCCGAACCTGTTTTACTTCCCTGATCTGGGCTGGACCAATTTCGGGCGATTGCGCCCGCTGCACACCTCTGCGGTGATTTTCGCCTTTGGCGGCAATGTGCTGATCGCGACGTCTTTTTATGTCGTGCAGCGCACGTCGCGTGCGCGCCTTTGGGGCGGGCTCGCGCCGTGGTTCGTTTTCTGGGGCTACAATCTATTCATCGTCATTGCCGCGACCGGCTATCTGATGGGCGTCACGCAGTCGCGCGAATATGCCGAGCCTGAATGGTACGCCGATCTCTGGCTGACGATTGTCTGGGTGGTTTACCTGCTGGTCTTTCTCGGCACCATTCTGAAGCGCAAGGAGCCGCATATATATGTGGCGAACTGGTTCTATCTCGCCTTCATCGTCACCATCGCGATGCTCCACATCGTGAACAACCTTGCTGTGCCGGTGTCGCTGACCGGGACGAAAAGCTATTCGCTGTTTGCGGGCGTGCAGGATGCCCTGACGCAATGGTGGTACGGCCATAATGCGGTGGGCTTCTTCCTCACCGCCGGCTTCCTCGCCATCATGTATTATTTCATTCCGAAACGCGCGGAGCGGCCGGTCTATTCCTATCGGCTGTCAATCGTTCACTTCTGGTCGCTGATCTTCATCTATATCTGGGCGGGCCCGCACCATCTTCATTACACTGCGCTGCCTGAATGGGCGCAGACATTGGGCATGACCTTCTCGATCATGCTGTGGATGCCGTCCTGGGGCGGGATGATCAACGGCCTGATGACGCTTTCGGGCGCCTGGGACAAGCTGCGCACCGATCCGGTGTTGCGGATGATGGTCGTCTCCGTCGCCTTTTACGGCATGTCGACTTTCGAAGGCCCGCTGATGTCGGTGCGCGCAGTGAACTCGCTGTCGCATTACACCGACTGGACGATCGGCCATGTGCATTCCGGCGCGCTTGGCTGGGTCGGCTATATTTCCTTCGGCGCGCTCTATTGCCTCGTGCCGTGGCTGTGGAAGCGCAAGCAGCTTTACTCAAACGCACTGGTCGAATGGCATTTCTGGATTTCGACCCTCGGCATTCTTCTCTACATCACTTCCATGTGGGTGTCCGGAATCATGCAGGGGCTGATGTGGCGCACTTATGATGCGTTCGGCTTCCTCGAGCATTCCTTCGTCGAAACCGTTGAGGCGATGCATCCTTATTACATCATTCGGATGACTGGCGGCCTGTTGTTCCTCATTGGCGCATTCATCATGGCTTACAATCTCTGGCGGACGGCGAAAGGCGATGTGCGCAAGGGCGAATTCGCTCCTGCACCAACTGCTGCTCCGGCGCTGGCGCCTGCGGAATAGGAAGAAAACCGATGCTTGACCGTCACCAATTTCTTGAAAAGCGCGGCTTTGTCCTGACCATCGCCATTCTCGTGGTCGTCGCCATAGGCGGCCTGGTTGAGATCGCGCCGCTGTTCTATCTCGAATCGACAATTGAGAAGGTGAGGGGCGTTAGGCCTTACACGCCGCTCGAACTTGCCGGCCGCAATGTCTATGTGCGCGAGGGATGTTACCTCTGCCATAGTCAGATGGTGCGCCCCTTGCGCGACGAGGTGGAGCGCTACGGGCATTATTCGCTCGCCGCCGAGAGCATGTATGACCATCCGTTCCAATGGGGGTCGAAACGCTCCGGGCCCGACCTTGCGCGGGTCGGCGGAAAATATTCCGACGCCTGGCATATGCAGCATCTTATCGACCCGCGCAGCCTTGTGCCGGAATCGATCATGCCGCCTTACGCCTTCCTTGAAGACAAAGTCATCAATGCGGATGCGGCCGAAGGCTGGCTGAAAGCGAACCGCGCGGTCGGCGTTCCCTATAGCGACGAGATGATCGAAAAAGCCGCGAGCGATCTGGTCACGCAGACGGACCCGTTCGCCGATGATTATGACGGGTTTGTCGCGCGCTACCCCAACGCTGTCATTCGCGAATTCGACGGCAATCCGCGCCACGTCACCGAAATGGATGCGCTCATCGCCTATCTGCAGGTGCTGGGAACGATGGTCGATTTCGAGGTCTACGAACCTGAAGAAAACTACAGGTAAGCCGATGTACGAAACGCTATCAAAAATTGCGCAGACATGGGGGCTATTGCTCTTCGTGCTCGCCTTCGCGCTGGTGCTTATCTATGCGCTGAATCCGCGCAACAAAAAGAACTTTGACGAAGCCAAGCGCATCCCCCTTGAGGATGAGGAAGACGACAATGTCGGATAAAGAAGTTGATCAGCCGACCGGCGTGGAAACGACCGGGCACGAATGGGACGGCATTAAAGAGCTCAACAATCCGCTGCCGCGCTGGTGGTTGATTACCTGGTATCTCAGCATCGCCATTGCGATCATATACATGATTTTCATGCCGTCATGGCCGGGGATCACCGGCTATGTCAAAGGCGTGCGCAACCATTCGGAGCGGGCGAATGTCGATGCGGCGATGGTTGATCTCGCGGCGGCGCGCAGCGAGCAGATGGGCCGGTTGCTTTCGGTGAACGCCATTGAAGACATCGAACAGGACCCCGAGCTGCTGCAATATACGATGAAGGCGGGGGAGTCCTTGTTCGGCGATAATTGCGCCACATGTCATGGCGCCGGCGGGCAGGGGTTTCGCGGCTATCCCGCACTGGTCGACGATGACTGGCTGTGGGGCGGCGCGCTGACCGATATCCAAAAGACCATTCGCTACGGCATTCGTTCAGATCACGCGGATACGCGGTTCAATATGATGCAGGCCTATGGGCGTGACGGCTTGTTGCCATCCGCGCAAATCAGCGATCTGGTTGACTATGTGACCTCGCTTTCCGGCGGCGAGGCCAATGCAGCCGCGGTGGCGCGGGGGCGCCGATCTTTGCGCAGCAATGCGCCAGTTGCCATGGCGTTGACGGGCGCGGCGATCAGGCGCAGGGCGCCCCAAACCTTGCAGACGCCATATGGTTGTATGGTGGCGAAAAGCTGCAGATACAAGAAACCCTGTATCAGGGGCGCGGCGGCGTCATGCCCGCATGGACTGACCGTTTGTCAGAGGAGCAAATTACGGCGCTGGCGGTCTATGTTCACTCTTTAAGCGGCGGCGAGTAATTGCCGCCAGCCGGTGGCGATCGCCGGCGAAAGGCGTAAGTCGTGTCGACAACGAATTTAGAGGGTCCTGCGAAAGCGGCGAGCGGCGTGGAGCAGCATGACGTCGCTGCGGTCAACAGCGCCGTGTCGCGGTCGCTCTATAAAGCGCGCGAGCAGATTTACCCCAAACTTGTGCATGGCAAATACCGGGCGCTGAAATGGGCGCTCTTGTTGTTCACGCTCGGCGTTTATTACGTCTTGCCGTGGCTGCGCTGGACGCGCGGTCCGGGCGAGCCGGACCAGGCGGTGCTCGTGGATTTCACCGGCGGCCGGTTTTACTTCTTTTTTATCGAGCTTTGGCCGGACGAACTTTATTACGTCACCGGATTGTTGATCCTCGCGGCGTTGGGCCTGTTTCTCGCAACAGCTTTGTTCGGGCGGATTTGGTGCGGTTACGCCTGTCCGCAGACTGTCTGGACGGATCTTTACATTGCGGTGGAGCGGCTCGTCGAAGGCGACCGCAACAAGCGCATGCGCCTCGCCAAAGCGCCGTGGAACGGCGAAAAGATTTACAAAAAAACGGTGAAGCATACGCTATGGCTGGCGATCGCGGCGGCGACCGGCGGCGCATGGGTGTTCTATTTTCATGATGCGCCGACTGTGTTCCCGCAAATCTTCCGCGGCGAGGCGCCAGCATCGGCCTATCTGTTCATCGCCATTTTGACCTTCACGACCTACATGCTCGCCGGCTCCCTGCGCGAGCAGGTTTGCACCTATATGTGCCCCTGGCCGCGCATTCAGGCGGCGCTCACCGACAATGAGACATTGGAGGTCACCTATAAATATGATCGCGGCGAACCGCGCGGCGCGCATAAGAAAACCGATAGCTGGGAGGGGCGCGGCGACTGCATCGATTGCAAGGCCTGCGTCGCCGCCTGTCCTATGGGCATCGATATTCGCGACGGGGCGCAGCTTGAATGCATCAATTGCGCGCTCTGCATTGATGCGTGCGATGACATTATGGGAAAGATCGGGCGGCCCCTGAGCCTGATCGGCTATGACACCGACAAGAACATTGAACGAAGGATGGCGGGCGAGAAACCGACCATCAAACTGATCCGGCCGCGCACCATGCTTTATGCGACGGTGATCGTTTTCGTCGCTGGACTGATGACTTTTGGCCTTTCCAATCGCGCGACGCTTGAGGTCAATGTCTTGCGTGATCGCACGCCGCCCTATGTGACCTTGTCCGACGGGTCGGTGCGCAACGCCTATACGGTGAAGCTGGTGAACAAGGCCAACACCGCCCGTGATTTCCGCATCAGTGTTGACGGACCGGAAGGGCTCGTTGTGTCGGCGATTGGCGAGAAGGCGGAAGGCGACAGCGTCACCATCACCGCGGAAGGCGACGGGATCCGCTCCTTGCGGTTGTTCGTCACCTTGCCGAAATCGCAATATTGGCGCGCCGAGGAAAAAATGACAATCAGCGTAGAAGATATCGAAAGCGGCGAAACCAAAGACAATCCGACCGGCTTCATGACGGGGGCGCGAAAATGAGTGAGTTCCGCGTCACCGGCCGTTTTGTGTTGTTTTCTATTGTCGGATTTTTCCTGGCGATCTTTGTTGCAAACGGCATTTTCCTCACGCTTGCGGTGAAGAGCTTTCCGGGAGAGCAGGAGGAGAAATCCTATCTTCAGGGGCTGGCCTATAATGAGACGCTGGAAGCGCGCGCCGCGCAGGCCGCGCTTGGCTGGACCGCGGAGCTGACCGGCCTGCAATTTGCTGGCGACAAGGCGGCGATAGAGCTTACCTTTAAGTCCGCATCGGGCGAGCCTATATCTACCCTTGATCTCGCCGCGACGCTCGCCCGGGCGGTGGATAATGACCACGACCGCATCCTCGAATTTCGGTCCATGGGCGGCGGCCGGTATATTGCGGCGGTTGACGGGCTGAGCCCCGGCGCCTGGCGGTTGCAGGCGAGCGCAACCGGCGCGCAAGGCGAAGAGTTTGTTTTGGAAAAAAGACTGACTTTCAAATGACAGCGGCGACGGCGGAAACGGAAATAGGATGTCCGAGCGGGCTTGAACCGCCCGCCGATGGCGTGTCGATCGATCCGGCTCCGTTCATTCGAAACGCCAGCGGATTGTCGCGCCTCGATCTCGCGGTCTTTGGCGCCAAATGCGCCGGCTGCATCAGCAAGATTGAAGGCGCGATGAACGCCTTGCCGGAGATGCAATCCGCAAGGCTCAACCTTTCGACCGGGCGTTTGTCGCTGGTCTGGAAAGAAGGCGCCTTTGCGCCGCGTGAGATTGCTCAACGGCTGGACGCAATCGGCTATCGGTCCGCGCCGTTTGATCCGGAGAAAGTCGAACAGGAAAACGATGCGGAAGGGCGCAGATTATTGCGGTCTCTCGCCGTGGCCGGCTTTGCGACAGCGAATGTCATGCTGCTTTCCGTTTCGGTCTGGGCCGGCGGCGGCGAGATGGGGCCGGCGACGCGCGAGCTTATGCATTGGGCGTCGGGGCTGATCGCGGTTCCGGCGGCGCTATATGCAGGACAGCCGTTCTTTTCCTCAGCGCTCAGAGCCTTGAAGGTCGGCCGCGCCAATATGGATGTGCCGATTTCACTCGCCGTCCTGCTGGCGCTGTCCATGAGCGCCTTCGAGTTTTTCAAAGGCGGCGAGCATACCTATTTCGATGCGGCGGTGATGCTGCTCTTCTTCCTGTTGATCGGACGCTATCTCGATCATCGCTTGCGTTTGCGGGCGCGGGCCGCGGCGCGCGACTTGCTCGCCTTGCAGGCGGCGACTTCGAGCCGCCTCAATGAAGACGGCACGCTAAGCTCCGTAGCGGCGCGCGACATTGTTCCCGGCGACCGGTTGATGCTTTCGCCGGGCGACCGCGCGCCGGTGGATTGCATCATTGAGGAGGGCGCCTCCGATATTGATATGTCGCTCGTCACCGGTGAAAGCGCGCCCGCGCATACACGCGAAGGTGAGCCGCTTTTCGCCGGGGTTTTGAACCTTTCCGCAAAACTGATCGTGCGGGCGAGCAAAAGCGCGGACGCGTCGCTTGTCGCCGACCTTACACGCCTGATTGAAGCGGGCGAGCAATCCAAGAGCCGCTATGTCAAGCTGGCGGATAAGGCTGCGGCGCTTTACGTCCCCATCGTGCACACGCTGGCGCTGGCGACCTTTCTCGGCTGGTTTTTTATCGGTGACGCCGGTCTTCGCATGTCGCTCATGAACGCGGTCGCCGTGCTGATCATCACTTGCCCATGCGCGCTTGGTCTTGCGGCACCAGCGGTGCAGGTTGTGGCGACCGGTCGGCTGTTCCGCTCCGGGGTGCTGGTTAAATCCGGCGATGCGCTGGAGCGGCTCGCGGAAATCGACGCCGTCATCTTCGACAAGACAGGCACGCTTACATTCGGCAAGCCGCGCCTCGCCAATCGAGAGGACATTTCCGCGGATACGCTGATGCAGGCTGCGTCACTGGCGCGGGTCAGCCGCCATCCGCTGGCGCGGGCGATCGTCGCGGAAGCCGGGCCCGGCAAGGCGGCGCAGGATGCTGTCGAGACCGCCGGCGCGGGCGTTGAAGCAACGATTGACGGCGTCGCCGCAAAGCTCGGCCGCGCCGGGTGGGTCGGGGCGCAGACCTCTGACAGCGATGATGCGCAGGAAACCTGGTTCCGCCTTGGCGATGCGGCGCCTGTCCGGTTCCGTTTTGAAGACCGGCTCCGTGATGACGCGCGCGAGACCATCGGAAAACTTGGCGAGCTTGGTCTCGAAGTCGAGATGCTTTCCGGCGACAGAAAGCTGGCGGCTGCGTCAATCGCTGAACGCCTCGGCATAAAGGCCTGGCGCGCTGAACAGCGCCCGCAGGAAAAAATTGAACGGCTCGAAACCCTGAAGAAGAGCGGCTTGAAGGTTGCGATGGTCGGCGACGGGCTCAACGACGCGCCTTCGCTAGCCGGCGCGCACGCCTCATTCTCGCCGGGCACGGCGGCGGATGCGAGCCAGGCCGCCGCCGACTATGTGTATCAAGGCGAGCGATTAGCGCCGATTGCGGAAACCGTCATCGTGGCGCGCGCGGCGCGCCGGCGCATGCTCGAAAATTTCGGCTTCGCTGCCTTATATAATGTCTGCGCCGTGCCGCTTGCGGCGCTCGGTCATGTGACGCCGCTCATTGCCGCAATAGCGATGTCGGGGTCGTCTATCGTCGTGACGCTCAACGCATTGCGGCTGTCGGCAGGCGGGCGGCGCAAATGAGCGCGTTGATCTATCTTATTCCGATTGCGCTTGTGCTCGGCGGGGCGGGCCTCGCGGCGTTTTTCTGGGCGCTCAAATCCGGACAATTCGAAGACCCGGACGGCGCTGCGGCGCGCATCCTTCTCGATGATGATCTGGAAGAGGACGAGGAGCCTAAGCCGTAGGCCGCAAATCGCGATAGGCGTGCCAGGTTGCATGCCCGAGCAACGGGAAGACGATGGCGAGCCCCGCAAAGAAACTCGCAACACCGGCGGCTGTCAGAACCGCAATCAGCCAGGCCCAAAGCAACATCGCGCCCGGTGACGTTTTGACGGCATTGATGCCTGCGGCGATCGCGGTGAAGGCGTCGGTGCGTTCATTCATCAGCATCGGGATGGAGATGACGCAAAAGGTGAAGATCGCAAAGGCGATGGCGCCGCCAATGAACGTGCCGATGGCCAGCATGGTGAGCCCCGCCGGCGTCGATATGGCGAAGCTTGCGAATTCGGTGACCGGAACATAATTCGCCGATGAAAAAAGCGCATAGAGCATGAAGGCGACACGCAGCCATACGAGCGCCGCGAAAAGCAAGAGAAAACCAATATAGGCGACCTGTATCGGCGAGCGCGGGCCGGCGAATTTGATCGGCCATAGCGCCGGCGCTTCGCCGGCCTCCAAACGCCGGCTGACCTCATAAAGGCACAGGGCGAGAAGCGGGCCGACCAAGGCGAAGACGCCAAGCGCAACCGGGATCAGCGAGGACATGCCAAAGCGCCACAAACCGGCGATGATCAACAGGCCGCCGCCGACAATGGCAAGGCCATAGCCGAGGGAAAGGACCGGCGCCGCACACAGATCGCGCCAGCCCGCGCCGAGCCAGCGCCAGGGGGCGTCTATGGCGACCTTGTTCACGGCGAATCCGGCGGTGATGTTTTGCTGAGGCTGCGCTGTGCTGGTCATCTTCAAAGCCGATCACATTTCGGGTTGAGGAATTTGATTCTTATCAAAATCATGACGCTCTGTCCCACAAACATGCGGAAATCTGCATGAGTTTGGCAGGAAAAGTTCGCTGCGCTGCGGTATGGTTTGCGCGCCCCCATGGCGCGTGTGTTTCAAAGCGCGCCGACTTTCTGTAGTCAGAGCGCTTGCGCGACAGGTCCGGCGCGGCGCCGAAGGTCAGGTAGAATGAGCATTGATTCCGAGAAATTCGAACACTGGATTCGCACCGCTTTCGTGGAGATGAACACCGCGCTGGAGGAGATGTATTTCGCGCAAGGCCAGCGTGAACAGGTCGAAGGCGTCGGTGATGACATCAAGGCGCAATTGCGCGCTGAGGGGCATGATTTCGTTGTGCGCCTGCTGGCGGAGGGCAACACCGATGAAGGATTTGAAAACGCATTCGATCTGCTTGGCGATCTGGGACTGTATCTCGCCGCCATGCGCCGTCACGAACTGACCAATCCGGCGCGGGAGGAAAAATCACCTTTCGCAGAAGCGTCAGCGCTCGGTCTGCATATCGCCGCGTCGGTGGGCATGGCGCCGCGCTTTGCGACGGCGCATCTGGCGACCCGAAACGCCGCGCTTGATGGACGCCAGAAAAGTTTCACCGCGCTGAAAGACGAATATCTGTTTCTCGACTATAATACGCGCGGAATTTTATCTTTCATGCGGGCGGCGGACGCGTTGACCCGGATACTGCCCTTGGGTGTTTCCCATCCTGTGACTCATACGCTGCTGGAAGATGCGGCGAATGCGCTAAAGGACGTCATCAAATACAACGATATTTTGTATGACGAACTCGACGCTGATCGTTTCTTCTATTCCGTACGGCCATATTACAAACCCTACCGCGTGGGGCGTCATGAATATCGCGGCGCCAATGCGGGCGATTTTTCCGGCATCAATGAAATCGACCTGTTGCTTGGTTTGTGTCAGGCGAATGACCCGTATTACGCGCAGCTTTTGGTCGACAAGATGCTGTTCATGACGCCGGAAGATCAGGCCTCCTTGCGCGACTGCATGCGCCGGCGCAGCTTGTTGGCGCAATTCCTTGATGTGGCGCCGGCCGCCTCAAAAAAGGAATGGTTCAAGCGCAATGCGGCGGCATTCTTAGAGGTTTGCCGCCTGCATGGCATGACCGCGAGCCAGCATCATGACCGGCTGGTGAAGACCTTTATCGAAAAACCATCAGCTGCGTTAAGCGCGGACAAGCTGGCGCAAGTCACCGCGAGCGGCCCGCCATTGTCAGTGCTGATGCGTGCATTGGAGATTTTGCGCGATATGCGGCTGGCCGCCGACCGCAAAGACATATGCACGAGTTTTTCTGATATTCAGGCGCTAAAGAATTTCGTCGCGGCCTAGTCTTCGTCCATGCCGTCAACGCGGATCTGAGAGGCGAGGGCGGTTTTGATTTTCTCTTTTTGCGCCTCTGTGCGCGCTGCGGCTTCATGCTGTTCGTCAGCGAGACGTTTCACCTTGTCGGATAACGCATTGAGATAAGCATGCATGTTGATAAAGGCTTCGGGGCTCGCATCCGTTGATTTCGCCAAATCGCTGATCTGCTTGCGGACTGCGTTTTTCTCAGTCTCAAGCCGATTGGCCTCGTCGCGCATGGCGGCGAGGCGATGGCGCTCTTTGTCGACACGGATCTTTGCGATCTCTTTCAGTTCCTTAAGCGGATCAGTTTGCCGGTTTGCCATGGCTTCCTGCTTTCTTTCTCATGGCGTCGGCGAAATGGATCGCAGCGGCGACAGCAGCAAATTGCTCGCGCTTGATCTCTTCGCCGATTTCGACGGTGGCGTGAATCGCCCGCGCTGTCGGCGGATCGGAGCGGATAGGCACGCCGGAAATCGCCGCCAATTCGCGAATTTTGAGGGCGATTTCGTCGGTGCCCTTCGCGACGCAGACTGGCGGCGCGCCGCCCTTGCGGTCCCATTTCAAGGCGACGGCGTAGTGAGTCGGGTTGACGATGATCACGTCGGCGTCCGGCACGTCTTTCATCATCTGATTGCGGGCGATGTCCTGACCGCGCGCACGCCGGCTTTGCTTCATGGTCGGGTCGCCTTCCTGCTCCTTCATCTCCTTTTTCAGCTCTTCGAGCGTCATTTTGAGCTTTTGCATATGGCGATGCTTCGCCCAGGGCAGGTCGACCATGGCGATCGCCGCAGAGAACATGACGATCATCCCCGCAAAAATGACGCCTTCGCGCAGGATTGATTGCGGCAGAATTTGTGCGGGCAAAAGCGCATCCGCTGGCAGGATGGCGAAACGATGGGCGAAAAACACGCCAAACATGATGCAGACTGCGATGAGCTTGGTCGCGCTTTTTGCGAATTCGCTGAGGCCGTCGGGCCCGAATTTCTTCTTGGCGTTGGCGACCAGCGACAGCCGGTTGAATTTTGGTTTGATCTTGCTCGGCGCAAAAGTGATCGCCTGTTGTGCAAACAGCGCGGCGAGCACGCCTAAAGCAGGCAGTCCGAGAAATGGAATGACGGCTTCGAACGCGACGCCAGACAGCGATGCGAAAAAGGAGGAGGAATCGCCCGCGAAGGCCTGTTTTGCGAAGGTCTCGGGGCGTTCGAGCAGCTGCGATAAATGAAAGGCGAGCGCTGCGGCGGCGCCGCTGCTGGCGGCGGCGAGTGCGAGATAGAATCCGACATAGGAAGCCGCCGCGCTGACTTCCTTTGATTGTGCGACATCACCTTCCCGCCGCGCCTTGTCAATGCGCGACTGGCTGGGTTCGTGACTCTTTTCCTGGCCGCCATCATCCGGATTCTCGCTCATAACGCCCCCGAGAAGACATCGAACAGGATGCGCTGAAAGGAAGCGAGCCAGTCAAACAGGATGATCGGCGAGGCGGCGGCGAACAGGCCAAGACCGGCCAGCGTGACCGCCGGAGCGCCGACAAAGGCGGCCATCAATTGCGGCATGGCCCGGCTCGCGGCGGCGAGCGCCAGCGAATACAGGAAGCCGAGAATGACGAAGGGCGACGCGAGCGCCAGCGATTTCATCAGAGCGGCGCCAGTGCGCGTCGCAGACCAGTCGCCGGTCTCCGCAGCGCCCGGAAAAATTCCAAAGGGAAGCGTCTCATAGAGATCGGCCAGGGCGCCGACTACATGGATGTGCAATCCGGCGGCGGCGGCCATGGCGACGCCCGCCATCACCAGAATGGCCGCGAAAGGCGATTCAGAATCGAAACCGACTGTCGGGCCGAAAAGCTGCGAAAGGGAAACGCTCTGCGCGATGATGGCGCCGGCCACCTGCAGGATGAAAACCATCATGCGCAAGGCGAAACCGATAATGGCCCCGCACATGAATTCAGCCGCATAAAGTGCGACAATGCCGGCGATTGTTTCCGGCGGCGTCATGTCCGGCGTCAGCACGATCGGCGTCAGCACCATGGCGATAGCGATGGCGGCGGCCAGACGCGCGCGCGCGGGAACAGCGCGCTCCCCGAGGCCGGGCATCAAAAACACGACCGCGGAGATGCGGGCGAAAATAGCGCCGATCAGGATGATCATGGGCGCGCCGGCTTCCACGAGCGGCGACAGAGGCGCCAGCGCATCCATGCCTAAGCGGTCCCGATCAGCACCGGCTTCACGCCGGAATCGATTTCTTCATAGGACAGAACCGGATTGCGGATCTTTTTCGCATGCATGACGGCGCGAATGAAGCGGCGGCGTTTGGCGGAAGTGACGACCGCAGGATAAAGCTGCCGGGCCGTCGCCTGATTGATTTGTTCAAGCACGGATTGGGCGAGGCGGTTGAACTCGGCCGGGGGCAGGGCGACATCTGTGTGCCCGCCAGGTCCTTGTGTTTCATGTTCGGCGAAGGTCGATTCCCAATCGAGGCCAATCTGAATGAGCGGCAGGGAGCCTTCGTCATTTTGCAAGGCTGAGACGAAATTGCGTGAAATCCGCTGCCGGACAAATTCGGAGACATCTTCCGCCGAATTATACATGTTGCGGCCTTCGGCGATGGTTTCGAGCATGACCGGGAGATTGCGGATCGGCACGCGCTCATCGAGCAAGTGACGGAACACGGACTGAACGAATTCGATCGGCGCCTTGTCCGGCACGAAATCGTCGAGCAGGCGGCGGTTGGAGGCAGCGCGTTCCTGATCTGAATTCTTGACGAATTCGTCGAAGATGCGTTGCACCGAACGACGCGTGACGAGACGCGCAAAGTTCTGTTTGATGGTTTCCAGCAAATGCGTGGAGACAACTTCGGCGGGCTCCACAACTGCATGGCCGAGCGACATGGCGTCTTCGCGGGCGCCGCGATCGACCCAGCGTGCGGGCGCGCCATAAACCGGCTCTTCGCAGTCTTCGCCGGGGATCGGCAAATTGGCGAGGTCGTCTACAATGACAAGCACGCGCTCCTGATAGAGCGTTCCCTTGGCCGCGCGCACGCCTTGAATCTTGACCACATATTCGTTTGCGTTGAGGTCGAGATTGTCGGTCAGGCGGATCGGCGGAATGATAAAGCCGAACTCCGCCGCGATGTAATGACGGATTTTAACGATGCGCGGCTCAAGCCCGTTGACGGCGTCCAGCGCCAGCGGAATGAGGTCGCCGGAAAATTCAACGTGAATTTCATCCACGTCGAGCACGTCGCCAAGTTGCTTTTTTGTTTCTTTCGGCTTCGGCACAGGCGCGACTTCGCTCGCCTTTTTCTTTTCTTCCTGGTCCTTGTAGATGAAATAAGCCGCAGCGCCGATGCCGCTTGAACCGATAAAGAAGGGCAGGAAAGGCAGGCCCGGCATCAATGCGAAAACGCCCATGATCACGGCAACGGTGCCGAGGGCGAGGGGGTTGGCGCCGAGCTGGGCCAGCATCGCCTTGTCAGCAGAACCCGCAACGCCGCCTTTGGAAAGCAGGAGCGCCGCCGCGATGGAGATGATGACCGCCGGGATCTGGCTGACCAGGCCGTCGCCCACGGTCAGGATCGAATAGGTGGAAACCGCATCGCCGGCCGACATGCCGTGAACGCCGATCCCCATCGCAAGGCCAACCACAAGGTTGAGCAGCGTGATCAGCAAACCGGCGATGGCGTCGCCTTTAACGAATTTCGATGCACCGTCGAGGGAGCCGAAGAATGTGGTTTCATCCTGTTCGATGCGGCGGCGTTCTTTTGCTTCTTCGTGAGTGATCGCGCCGGCGGCGACATCGGAATCGATGGCGAGCTGTTTGCCGGGCATGCCGTCCAAGGCGAAGCGCGCGCCGACTTCCGCCATCCGGCCCGCGCCTTTGGTGATCACCATGAAGTTGACGATCAGCAAAACGCCGAAGACGACGAGGCCGAGATAAATGTTCCCGCCCATGACAAAGCTGGCGAAACCTTCAATGACCTTGCCCGCTGCGTCAGGGCCGGTGTGGCCGTCGCCGATGATCAGCTTGGTCGAAGAAACGTTGAGCGACAGGCGCAGCATGAGCGAGCCAAGCAGCACTGTCGGAAAAGCGGAGAAGTCCAGCGGCCGCTCGATGAACAAGGTCATCGTGAAAATCAGGATCGCCAGAGCGAAAGACAGGGTCAGGCCGATATCGAGCATGATCGACGGCACTGGCAACACCATCATCACGATGATCGCCATCAGGCCGAAGGCGAGAAGCACTGTCGACTGGCCGGGGATATTAAACTTTAGAACGCTGTCCATGAATTAACTCGAGTTACTTGTTCGCCCTAGGGGCTTATGATCCAGCGATTGCGGTCAACACCAGACTGTCAAAAAGATTGGCGAGAAGCCGCGCCATGTGTCCTGCGGTCATCCAGAAAACCAGCAGCATGAACAAAAGTTTTGGCGCGAAAGTAAGCGTCATTTCCTGAATGGAGGTCAGCGCCTGAAACAGGCCGATCACGATGCCGACGACAAGCGCGGCGCCGATCATCGGCGCGCCCATCCAGACTGCGGTCCACATGAACTGACGAAAGATGTCTGCAATTTCAGTTTCCGTCACGTCAGCCTCCCTTAGACCGGCATCCGGATCAGTTCCTGATAAGCCTCGACGACCTTGTCGCGAACGGTGACCGCGGTCTGCACGGCCAGTTCCGCCTGTGCGAGCGCTTCGACCACCGAATGAGGGTCGGCTGAGCCGGTCATGTAATTCATCGCCGCTTTTTCACCCTGGGTGACGGTGCTGGCGATTTCATGGACGGCCTTGAAGGCCGGATTATTCTCAAGACCTTTCACGCTCGGCGCATTGGCGCCGGTCTGCGACGGCGACGCGTCCGATCTCAGCGCGGTCTTGGCGAGATTGTAGCTTTGAGCAGCCTGGAAAGCGGGCATTTTCATGAAAAGCCTCCCTTATGATTTCAAAATGTCGAGCAATGACGAATACATGTCGCGCGCCTGACGAAAGACTTCGAGTCCGGCGTCATAGGAACGCGTGGCTTCGCGCGCATCGGCGAATTCGGTCATCATGTTGACGTTGGACATCACCACATAGCCGTTCTCATTGGCGAAAGGGTGATGAGGGTCGAATACTTCTTCGCGCGGCGTCTGATCGAGCATCGCTTTACCGACTTCGACGCGATTGACGCCGGATGACCGGTCATAGACGTTTTCAAACGACACCATTTTTCTTTGATAGCCATGGGTGTCGACGTTTGCGATGTTTTCGCTGACGACCTGCAGGCGTTCGGCCTGCGCGCGCATGCCCGAAGTGGCGGCGGATGTGATTTTATCAAACGGGTTCATGATCTACCTCCCTAACCGCGATTGCCAAGCGTGGCGCGCATCATCGAAAGCGCTTTTGAGTAAATCGTCAGCGCCGTGTCATGATCGCGAACGGCGGATGTCGAACGCGTCACCTGATCTTCAAGGGAAACCGTGTTGCCGTTTGGCGATGCGACGCCGGAAATGTCGATGCGTTCCGCCTGGAAGGCGCTGTGAGCGAAATTCGCTCGCTGCGGATGCATGGCCGATGCGCGTTCGCTCTTTGCATAGGCTTCTGCAAAGGGCTGAAGGTCTTTCGCCTTGAAACCGGGCGTATCTGCGTTGGCGATATTCTCCGCAATCTGCGCATGGCGTTGCACGGAGTGTCGCGCTAGCGCGGAAGCCGTATTCAGCAGTTTGAAATCCGTAAACATTTATACCTCGCCTTAACCAGCGGTAAGGGATAAATGCACCTATATGCTGAATGAACTGTTAACCACATTAGAGCGCGTGTCCTTCTTATGAGCCCTTCGCTGGCGCCATTGAAAATCGAACAACTCCTGAAGACGGCAGGGCCGCGCCGCTATGGCGTTGTCACCGCGACGGACGGTCTGTCTTTGAAGATCGCCGGGCTCGCAGGTTATGCGTCGCTTGGTGACACGGTGATTGTCGCGACCGGGTCCGGGCGCAAAGTGCGGGTGAAAATTGTTGCGATGGACGGGGAAACCGCGACCGGATTTGCTTACGGTTCGTTAACCGGTTCCGCCGTTGGCGATGTGGCGACGCTTGACCGCGCCGCTGGCGATGCGTTGCCCAGCGATGATTGGGTCGGCCGGATTATCGATCCGTTCGGGGCGCCGATGGATGAGGGCGCCTTGCGGATCGGTGAAACGCCGATGGCGCTTGAGCATGCTGCGCCCAATGCGGCGAAACGCAAAATGCTGGGCGGGCGCATGTCCACCGGGCTTTGCGTTATGGACACGCTCCTGCCGATCTGTCGCGGCCAGCGCATCGGGCTCTTCGCGGGCTCCGGCGTCGGCAAGTCCACGCTATTGGGCGACATCGCTAATGGGGTTGAATGCGACGTCGCCGTCATCGCCATGATTGGCGAGCGGGGGCGGGAAGTGCGCGCCTTTATTGAAGATACGCTGGGGCCGGAAGGCCGCGCGAAAGCGGTTGTCATCGCCTCGACAGCGGATCAATCGCCGCTTGCGAAAAAACGCGGCGCCCATCTGGCGATGGCGACGGCGGAATATTTCCGTGACCAGGGCAAGCAAGTGCTGCTGCTGTTCGATTCATTGACCCGCTATGCCGAGGCGCATCGCGAGATTGCGCTTTCCGCCGGCGAGGCGCCGTCGCTTCATGCCTTTCCGCCCTCGACCTTTCGCACCATCGCCTCGCTTGTCGAGCGTTCGGGGCCGGGCGAAGAGCGGCAGGGCGACAAGGAGCAGGGCGATATTACGGCGGTGTTTTCCGTGCTGGTCGCCGGCTCAGATCACAATGAACCGGTCGCGGATATGATCCGCGGCATTCTGGACGGCCATATCGTGCTTGAGCGCAAGATCGCCGAGCGTGGCCGGTTTCCGGCGATTGACGTATCGCGCAGCGTTTCACGCTCGTTGCCAGGCGCGGCGAGTGAAGAAGAGAACATGTTGTTGCGGGAGGCGCGCGCGATTTTGCGCGCCTATGAGGACTCTGAAACGATCGTCCGCGCCGGACTATACGCCCATGGGGCGGATGCGCAGATCGACCGCGCGCTGGAGATCTGGCCGAAGCTCGACCAGTTCATTTCCGACAAGACTGAGATGGGCGTGGAGGACAGCTATAAGCGGCTGCAGGCGATTATTCATGCGGGCGCGAAAAAGCCGGTGGCGACGTCGGCGAAGGCCAGCGCGATTGGCTAGGCTTAGCCTGCGTTCGAGATGAACAGGTTCATCAGGCTGTTGCCGGATACGCCGCTGCCTGCAACGCCGCCGCTCAATACGGACAGGGCCGCCGATCCGGGCGTGGAAGCGCTGGGACCGTTTTGAATTTCCGTTTGCAGGAAGAAGCGGCGCAAGGCGTCTTCCACTTTCACCGGATCCTTGAAGACTGATGGCGATTTGCTGCCGAAAAACTGTTCGGCCTTGCGTTCAAACAACTCTTTTTGCTTGTCGATATCGGCCGAGCCAATTGACGAGGGAAGCCCCAGCGCCGACTCCATGACCGTGCGTAATGGCGTTTGGCCCATGATCTGGAACCAGCCGGTTGTATCCACATTTGCGCCTTCGGCGATGCGGGCGATTTCGCGGCGGAAATTCATGGCGAGGCGCATATCGGTATCGACTTCGCCGACGCTCTCTTCAAAGGCGCGTTCGAGATAGTTATTCGCCGTCTGTTCGCGAAAGGATTCTATGCCGACGCGCGCGCCGGTGAAATTTCCATAGCCGAAATCCCGCGCGAAATCGCGCCAGCGTGAATCGCTTGTACGATTGGCGAAGGAATCGCTGAATTCCGTGCCCTCGACGAGAATTTTCTTGATAAATGCTTTT
This sequence comes from Hyphococcus sp. D3-15, assembly GCF_055809375.1. Classification (NCBI taxonomy): domain Bacteria; kingdom Pseudomonadati; phylum Pseudomonadota; class Alphaproteobacteria; order Parvularculales; family Parvularculaceae; genus Hyphococcus; species Hyphococcus sp. D3-15. Next base: position 1,840,155 of record NZ_CM147910.1, read on the forward strand.
TTGTTGACTTCGTCGCCGAGGCCATAAGCCTCAAGCGCGACGGTGAGCAGTTTGCGGTCATTGACCAGCTTTTCCGCGCTCGTCGCTTCGGCGATATGCTCGCGAAAATAATCCACATTCCGGATGATTTCGGGAGATTTCTGGAATGTTTCGAATTGCCGCTCAGCGTTGTTTTCAAACACGCGCCAGCCAATATAGCCCCCGAGCGGTATGGCGGGGAGGAAGGTCATGACGCTAACGCCGTTGCGGCGACAGGCGTGCGATCCAGCAGAGCACGCTCGAACTCGAAATGACGTTTCGTCGCGCGCATCACCACATAGAATTTCTGCTCGCGGGCCGCATCGATCGCGCGGAGAATGTCGTCGCCGGCTTCGCCGGGAAAAATCGATTTGAGGGGCGCCAGTCCCTGCAGAATTTCCTCTGCAGCCTGGTCCGGATCGGCTTCGCCGGCCAGCGCCAGTTGCGCGACATAGTAGACGCGCGTGAGCGGCGTGTTGGCGTCGTCTTTTTCAATGGCGTCGCGGGCGCGCAGGATCGAAACGTCGCTTGAACGCACGCGAAGGCTCGTTGCGCGATCTCCGTTCTGCAGGAGCACGCCATTCACAAGCACTTTTTCGTTTGGCTTGAGCTTGATGACGAGGCCGGTCATTCTTTTACCTGGTTTCCTCCGGGCCCTGCAGACCGCGAATGATATTCTGGTTGATCTCGATCAGCGCCTCGGCATCCAGATCCGTTGCGCCGGAGATGATTTTTTGAGTATGCGCCCGAGTGAATTCGAAAAGGTAAAAGAGTTGCCCGCGAAGCTCGACCGGGAGCTGATTTCCTTCACTGGCGATGTCGGCTGCGACGACCGTCCAGAATTCGAGGTTTTTGCTGAGCGCGCGCACATAGGCCGGATGGTCTGTTTCGCGGTTCTTCTCAGCGACGACCAGAGCGGTCGTCAGGCGTGAAAGCAGTTGTCTTTCAACAGCGCGCGGCGAAGCCGTTGTCCGCGTTGATTCATGATAGGCGTTACGTGCGAGCGCCGATACCGTCATATTCCCTCATAGCCCCTTATTCTTCACGTCGTTGTTTCCCCCACGCGTGTTGGTCTTAAAAAGTCCCGCGAAGGCCCGAAGGCCTCCGCGGGGATAGTCACTCCGATTAACGGAAGAGGCCGAGGATAGAGTTCGGCGACTGGTTCGCAATCGACAGCGCCTGAATGCCAAGCTGCTGCTGAACTTGCAGAGACTGCAAGCGAGCTGAAGCTTCTTCCAGGTCGGCGTCCGTCAGGGCGCCAATACCGGTTTTCAGGGAGTCCGTCAGGTTGGAGACGAATTCGTTCTGAATTTCGATACGCTTTTGAGCAGAACCGAACGATGCAGAAGCATCGATCGCTTCAGAGATCAGACCTTCGATTGAAATGAGCGCAGCAGCTGCGTTCGTTGCGTTCGAAACGTCAAGACCGTTCAGGTTGGCGAGACCGCCGCCTGAGCCGTCCGTTACAGTCAGTTCGATGGCGATAGTGCTGCCGGAAGCATTGGTGATGTCAGCTGTTGCGTCAGCCGAACCGCCGCCGGAAACGAAAGCCGAAGTCACACCGGAAATACCGGCATTGTTGACCAGGTTGGTAATGCCCTGTGCAACATCGTCTTCGTCGTCGCCGGTCTGTACTTCATAAACCAACTTGCGGCCGTCGATACGAACTTCGTATGTATCGCCAGCTGTGAAGGTTGCGCCGTCGTCGATATCAAGCGAGAAGACGCCCGTATCAGCAACGAGCTGAGCCGCCGTGTTGAAGCCTGAGCCAACGCCGGTTGTACCAGCGCCAAGACCGGCGACAGCGTTACCAGCAGCCGTTTCCAGGCTGTAGTCGGCAACGTCGATCGTGCTGGCTGTCACGCTGCCGGAAGCATCACGGTCAAGCGACGCCAGGAAGCTGGTCGTGTCAGCACCTTTAAGGAAGTTCAAGCCGTTGAACTGAGCGGCTTCAACGATAGAACCGATCTGGTCACGAAGCTGACCAATATCCGTTTGGATCTTGGTGCGGTCAACGTTGTCTTCCTGAGCGGCCACGATGAGGCCTTTCATGTCGACGAGCAGTTCGGTGATTTTTTCAGCCGCGCCGCGCGCAACGCCAACAGTCGAGCCGGCAAGGTTCAGCGACTGATTGATCGCTTCAAAACCTTTAACGTCAGATTGCATGACAGTCGAGATGGCGAAGATGGCTGCGTTGTCGCGAGCGTTACTGACTTTTTTACCAGTAGAAATTTGCTCTTGAACCATCGACAGGCCTTTGTTGACCGTGCGCAGGTTCTGAAGGGCAACCATGGCGGAAGTATTTGTAAGAAGGCTGTTAGACATTGTAAGACTCCGATTTGGATCGTTAAATTTTAACGGTCCGACCTCGCTTGGGAGTTGTCGGGAGCCCCGCGGTGAAACGGGAATTTCGGGCTTTTTACGCCCGCGGCACGCCATTTAAGCATGTCCGCAACAACCGTGAAGTTGTATGGGAATAGGGATACGCGTTTTCGTATAATAAGCTCTTAACGCCTCAGACTTTTGCGACGATTGTTGAGGCGTTCGGATTGCGCAGTGCGGCGCCGCCGGCCGCGTAAACGCCGGTGTTGAGCTCTGCTTCGCGTATCTTTTTGAGACGCGCGCGCGCCTCGCGCACGCCTTGTGCGGTTGCTTTCAACGTCGCGGCGTTTTCTTCAGCTTTTAGTCGAATTGCATCGAGCTCGGCAATAAGTTGTTCACTGAGTTCAGAAGCATCAAGCGCATGTGCGGCTTCATCGAATTCAGCGAGCAACGATTCCTTCTGCGCGGTCAGCGCAGCGATCTGGTCGAAGGCGCGCTTGCCGATGACCGCGTGCTCCTGGTCGGTGACCTTTTTCAGGCCGTCGACAATGGACTTCAGTTTTTCAAGCGGGCTTTTCACTAGAGCTGGCCTTTCAACTGACGGTAAATCTGGTCGGCGAGACCGAAGCCGCCTTTTTCAGTGAGCTTTTCGGCGTAGTTTTCGACGAGCATCCGGGAAAAGGCTTCTCCGCCGGGACCGGAATCTGTCGCGATCGCTTTTTCGAAACCAGCGTGAGACAGCATTTCGGCGATGAACACGGCTTCGAATTCCTGCGCCGTTTTTCGCAGCGCTTTTTCTTCTTCTGTCCTGGTCTCGTCGATCGTTGTCTTCGTCGCTTCGCGAACCTTGTCGACGGTTGCCGGGTTGAGCGCGAGAGAGAGATTGGCGGCGTTCATTGAGGCGCTCCAATTAGGAATAATTTTAAGCAACACTAGGTCGCGTAACTAAAAAATAAGTTATCAAATGTAGAAAAGCTTTATGGAAAATGCTCAGATCTCTTTTTTGACCTCGCTGCTGGCCGGCAAACCTTCCGGCCAAATCGCGACTGGCCCCGACGCCCTTTTTTCCGCGGATACGAATGACGCCGACAAAAATGCTCAGGGTTTCTTTTCCTTTATTGAAGGATTGTTAAAAGAGGCGCAGCAGGGCGGTGAAATCATCAGCCCACTGGCCATTCAGCCGCAACCCGGCGCGCAGCCATTTAACGCGGACGCGTTCCGTGCGACGCTTGAGGCGCCTGCCGCAGATGCGGCGACGCCGATTGAAGCGGGGATCGCCGCCCCGGCGGTGGAGGCTTCGCTGCTGACCGCCGCGCCGGCGACGGCTGCCGGGCCTGCCTTGGCCGCCGGACAAACCGCTGAGGCGTCATTGCCGGGCGAAGTAATTGCATCGTCCGTACCGGCGTCCGCCGATGAGGCGCCGGTCGCCGAAGAGTTGACGCTTGAAGCGCAAACACAAATTTCCAAGCCCGCCACGCAAACGCAGGAAAAAGCCGCGCCGGCTATCGGCCTGGTTGCTGCGAACGCTTCCGTTAAGGCCGATGGTGAGACGCCGGAAGCGGAGTTCACGCTTGAAACGCCGCGCGACGGGGCGGAAGAAGGCACAGACCCTCTATTGGCGCCGCGTATAGGTGCGAAAACGCCTGCTACCGCCGCCAACAACCCGCTTGCCGGGCCGGCATCGCTGGTCGCTGACGCCACAGCCGGGGAAACGCAGGCCCATTCTACAATGACGCGTGAGGACAGGGGTGTTGAATTCGACCGCCTGGCTTCGTCTCGGGTTGAAGTCACGACCGGCGCAGCAGAGCGCAATGTTCATATCCACGCCGTGCGCGACCAGCTCGCCGCAGCGGTGACCGCCCGCCAGGGCGACAATCGCCTCGAAGTCCGGCTCGATCCGCCGGAGCTTGGGCGCGTGACAATCGGTTTTGAAAGCGATGGCGGCGATATTGTGCGCGCCGTGCTTTCTGCAGACTCGCCGGAAACGCTTCAATTGATGCGCCGCAATGCGGATGTTTTCCAGCGCATGCTTGAAGATCAGGGCTTTACGGGGCTCGATCTGCAGTTTTCAGATCATGGTCCGCAGGAAAATCCTGCGGAGCAGGCTAATGACAACACCTATAATTTCGCCATGACCGAAGACGAGGCGCCGGCGCAGCTTGCCGCGCCCGCCGCGCAGGTCGCGCTCGGCCGGCTTGATCGCCGGCTTTAAGCGCCAACCCATTTAGAGGAGACTCCCATGCAGGCCTCATCAACGACCGCGCCGTATCAGCAAACGCAGCAATCGAACGCTGCAAACGCCGCCGCCGCCAAGCCAAAAGACAATGGCGCTGCGAGCGCGGTGGATTTTCAGAACTTTCTGACGCTGTTGACCGCGCAGTTGCAGAACCAGGACCCGCTCGACCCGGCGGACTCCACCGAATTTGTCGCTCAGCTTGCGCAGTTCACCTCTGTCGAACAGTTGGTGAACGCCAACAACAAACTCGACTCGATTGCTTCTGCGATGGTCGCAGACGGCATTGATAAATATGCCGGCTGGATCGGCAAACAAGCTGAAGTGCAAGACGCGCCCACCTATTTCGATGGAGAAACCCCGGTGAACTACCGCTTTTCAGGCGATAGCGAAGCGGTGAGGGTGCAGACGGTGATCACCGATTCCAAAGGAAATGAAGTCACGCGTTTCAATTCGTTGAACGGGTCTTCTGTACAAAGCTGGTCCGGCAAGGTGGACGGCGAAACCGTGCCGAGTGGCCCCTACGCCATCACCGCGCTTTACTTCAACAAGGATGGGGAAGTCTACGCGGAGGAGATCGCCAATACTTTTGGCGGCGTTCGTGAAGTGCGCTTTGACGGCAAGGAGCCGTCGATTGTGCTGGAGGGCGGCATTGATATCGACCCCGCACAGATCGCCGGACTCGGCCTGAAGAGCTAGGCTGCAACACAGCTTGAATCAAAACGCCGCCTTGCAAGGCGGCGTTTTTTATTGTCCGGATTTTGAAATGGGCGCGGCGGTCTAGTAGTTTTGAATGCCGAGGTCGAGGATCAGAACATTGAGCGCTGCGTCGCCCATGATCTCGCGGCTGGTTTCAAGCAATTCTTCTTTTGTGTAGTCGAGCTTGTCTGCATCTTCGAGCATTTGCGGCAGCATGTTCTGGCTCGAAAGCTCTAACAGCTTTGAAAGAAACGCGTCTCTGAGCCGGGGCTCCAGCGCATAGATGCTTTCGTCATAAGACCCGTCGACTTCGATATTGATGTCGAGGATGACCATGGATTTCGGCCGGCCCTTATGCACAACCGGCACCACGAATTGGCGGCCGAATTTCATATAGGTGCTGCTGGCGCTTTCTTCGCCGTGGCCGCCCTTCTTGCCTTTTTTCTTGCCATGGCCGTCATCTGCGGCTTCGCCATGGGCGTCATCCGCGCTTTCAGCCGAAGCTTTTCCCGACATCATTGATTTTGCGAAAAAGCCGCCGCCGCCGCCAGCTATGCCGGCGACCGCGATGATGATGATCGGTAACAGTTTCTGCAGCACGGGGCGGGGTTCCTTTATTAGAACGGCGAGACGAGGTCGATCACTTGCTGACCATAACGCGCCCGTTGCATGTCAGAGATCTGTCCGCGACCGCCATAGGAAATGCGTGCGTCGGCGATCTTGTCATAGGTGATTGTGTTGTTCCGCGCGATGTCTTCGGGGCGCACAATGCCGGCGACAAGAAGTTCACGCAGTTCGTAATTCACACGGATTTCCTGGCTGCCGGTGATGGCGAGATGTCCGTTCGGCAACTGGTTGATCACCGTCGCGGCGACGCGCAATGTGATCTTTTCCTCGCGCTTGATGGCGCCGTCGCCGGCGGAGCTGGTGGAGGAGTTGGCGCCGATCGCCGGGTCCAGCGATGCGCCATTCGGCAAAAGATCTTCCGCCAGGGAGTTCAGGCCGAAAAAGTTCGAAATCGCCATGTCGTCGGCGGAGCTGCGCGAGCGGCTGGTGGAGTTCTTGATTTCCGCTTCTTCATCGATCTCGATGACAACGGTGAGAATATCGCCTTTGGAGCGGGCGCGGCGATCGCCAAACAGCGATTGCGGGCCGGATCGCCACAGCGAAGCGGTGGTGACTTTCGCTTCCGTCATCTGGTTCGGCTTTGGCGGCACGTCATACCGGTCCATAGCCGGGGGCGGCAAAGGATTGCGCATCTCGCCAACCGGCGACATGGACGGGGGATTGAACATGTGATCGAGACGTGACGAGCAACCGCTCGTCGCCGCCATGATCGGCAAGGTCAGCAGAAGAAGCTTCTTGTTCATTGTGTGACTGCCTTATTCGGTCCGGTTACGACCGCTGAGAGAATGATTTTTGAATTCAGGTTCATGATGCGCACTGAATCGCCGACGGCGCCGGCGTCCAGCGCCCGGCCTTCGGTTGTGATCAGCAGCGGACCGCGTGCGAATTCCAGCGTAACGATGGCGTTGCGTTGAATGGCGGTCGCCGGGCCCACATCATTTGGCGTGACCAGCTTGCCGGCGTAGACCGCGCGCTTCAGCTCCATGCCGACAAACATATCAAGCGGATTGGCGCCGTCGCCGTCGACGATCAGGTCGGAAGCGTGCAGTACAGATCCGGCGCGCAAATTCTGGGCGGCGCGGATTTGTGCGGGCTTTTTGGGCGCCGGCATCACCGAAACGGTGAGCAAGTCGTCGCCGATGCGATCGGGCGCGCTTGCCAATGTCGGCGCAAGCGCCGCCAGATCCTGCGCCGCTGCTGACGCGAATGCGACGGGCAGGGCGGCGACGCTGGCGACGATGATGAAAAGCTGTTTCATGATGTCACCGGATCTGCGTGGTGGAGCCGAGCATCTGGTCGGCGGCGGAAATGACTTTTGAATTGAGCTCATAACCGCGTTGCGCTTCGATCAGGTCGGCGATCTGAGCGACAACATCGACGGAGCTTTCTTCAAGAAAGCCCTGGCGAATGGCGCCGCGGCCATCGAGGCCGGGTTCGCCGGGGATCGGCGCGCCGGAAGCTTGTGTTTCACGGAACATGTTGCCGCCAAGCGCTTCGAGGCCTTTTTCATTGACGAAGATCGACAATTGCAGCGAGCCGATTTGCTGTCCGGCGGTCTGGCCGTCGAAATAGGCGAAGACTTCGCCATTCGCATTGACGGTGATCGAGCGTGCGTCTTGCGGAATGGTGATGTCGCCGGAGAGCGGATAGCCTTCGGAATTGACGATCAAACCTTCGCCGGTTTTTTTGAACGTGCCGTCGCGGGTGAACGCGGGATCGCCCGAGGGCAGGGTCACTTCGAAGAAGCCGCGCCCTTCAATGGCGAGATCGAGGTCTCCGCCGGTCTGGCGTAGCGAGCCTTGCTCGTGATTGACGGAGATGGCCGCTGTGCGAACGCCGAGGCCAAGCTCAATACCGGCCGGCGCGACGAGGCCGGTGGACGATGAGATGGCGCCGGGGGCGCGCAATTGTTGATAGTGAAGATCCGCGAATTCCGCGCGCCGTGAATCATAGGCGGTGGTGCTCATATTCGCGATATTGTTCGACACGACTTCGACGCGCTTTTGCTGTGCGTCCATGCCGGTGGCGGCGATTCTTAGAGCCTGCATTGTTCAAGCCTCCTTATGCTGTTCGCGCCTTTAACGGCGTCTCATCGCGTCAACTGTTTTTGAAATCCGCTCGTCTTCATCCTTCAGCAGCTGTTGGCCCAATTCATAGGCGCGCTGCACTTCGATGAGGCGCGAGACTTCAAGTACGGCGTTGACATTCGATTCTTCGATAAAGCCCTGACGGACTTTGGCTAATTCCACGGGCTCATAGCCCTTTGTCGCGCGCAGCAGATTGTCGCCTTCACGCGCGAGGGTTGTCGGGTCGGCCTTCACCAGGCCGATGCTGCCGGTTGGCGCGCCATCGGCGGCGATGGTGCCGTCCTGTGCGATTGTAATGCTTGTGGCTTCGGGCGGAATGGCGACGGGCGAACCGCCATCGCCAAGCACGCGATGGCCTTCCGCAGTGACCAGTTGGCCTTCCGCATCCAGCATGAAGCTGCCCTGCCGGGTGAGGCGTTCGCCATATGGCGTTTCCACGAGGAAATAACCTTCGCCTTCAATGGCGAGGTCGAACATGCCGCCGGTCTGGGTCAGGGCGCCGGGTGTTGAGTCGAAAAAGTGCCCGCCGACATTGGCCTGCGAGATGCTGCGATCCTGCGGTTCCAGGGCGCGAACATATTCTGAAAACAAAAAGCCTTCGCGGCGATAGCCGGCGGTGCTCACATTCGCGATATTGTTCGCGACGCTGTTGAGCTCTTTTGAAAGGCCCGCTTGCTTGGAAAGCGCAACATAAATCGTATTGCTCATTGTCCATCTCCTCCGGCGCCGCGGTCCATCTGGGCCAGGCCGGTTTCCATGAAGTTGGTTTCTTTTTTGACGCCCTTGCTGAAGTCGGAAAGCAAGTCGATCGCCCGGACATTCACCGGCGGCGCCGATATGAACATATGGGCGAGCGCGGCGAGTGCGTTCTGGTCGCTCGCAAGCGTTTCGCGCACCGATGGGGGAAGATCGCCGGCGCCGCCATTCAAGGCGGCGAGGGCGGCCCGCGCGGCGCTGTCAGTCTTGCGCTGTTTTTTCGGAACGTCAGCAAATGCGTTGACCGCCAGCGGCCAGTCGGAAGCGCGCCAGGCGGCTTTTGAAAATTCTTCGTCTGCGCCGCCGCCGCGCATGGATGATTTGATTGCGGCGACAGCCCCGGCGCGGTCGTTCAGCCGTTCATGGGCTTTGACAGCGACGACACCGAGTTCTGCGCTGAACTGGCCATGGGCTGCGATATCAAGCGCGCCTTGTGAATCGCCGCTATTGAGATGGGAAAGCGCCTTCATTGCGTCGCTTTGGGCGCGCCATGCGGGCGGTGCGCCTTCAAGCGCTTCATCCACCAGCGAGTTGGCGCCGTATGCTGCAAGTTCGCGCGCCACAGCGACATTCAGATCGCCATTGCCGGGAACATCGAGAAAGTCGCGGTGATGAAAAAACGCCGCTACTGCTTCAAGGCGGGTTTCATCGTCCTGCATGAGCGCGGTCGTGATGATGGAGCGCGCAAGCGCCTGGCTTGCATCATGGGCGGCCGGCGCGGATTTGGCCGCCGCGGAGAGGATGGTTACGCCTTCACGCAAACGTCCTGCGGCGACCAGCGCTTTGGCGCCGCTGAAAGAGGCGCGCGCTTCGGACAGGGATGCGCTTTTGCGCGACGTCTGAGAGGCGATGTCGTCAAGCAGACCCTCATAAGCAACGTCGGCGCGCCGCTGATAGTCGTCAGCGAGGATGGCGAGCGCGCGCGCCTGCAACGGGCCGGGGGTTTGGGCGATTTCTTTCAGCGCTTTTGTATCGACTGGCGCTGCGGCGTGTGCTGTCGCAGGCGAAGGCGCTGCTTCATTAGCGCCATGCGCAGCGTCAGCCGGTTGCGAAGCGTCGGCCAGTTGTGAGGCGAGGGCGTTTTCGAGAATCACCAGGGCGGCGCTGCGGTCTTTTCCGCGCGCATTCTTAGCGACCGTATAAAATTCTTTGGCGATGAGAATATCGCCGCGCTCAACCGCATTAAGGCCCAGCGCTTCGGCAAGCGGCGCACGCAGGGCTTTTGTCATCGGGCGTAAGGCGGCAAGGTGTTTTTCCGACATTGTCGCCACATCTTCGTCATCGATCCGCGCGGCTGCGGCATAGGCCATTTCGAAAAACGGTCCGCAGTCGCGATAGGGCGCCAGCAAACGCCGGGCGCGCGGCAGTGATTCCGTTGCAATGTCTGAAAGCGCGGCGGCGACGGTCATCGCCGGATCGCCGTCGCGGGCGAGGGAGCTGGCGACCGCGCTCGCTTCTTCAAAGAAGCCGAGATGGATATAGGCGAGCGCCAGGGTCGATGCGAGGTCTTTGCGCTCTGACTCGTCGAGGGTCAGCTCATATTTCTGCCGCAGATTGGTGATCGCGGAGAAATCGATATAGCCGGCGTCGCCTTCGGGCTGGTTGAACAGCACCGGGTCGGCGCAAGTTTGGCCAGGCGCGGCGTTCTCGGCGAGCAGTGACTGGGGCGGACCATCAGCGCGCGGCGGTTCACGCGCGATGACGATATGCTCGCCTTGCGCATGTTCAGGAAGCGGCGCCGCATGCGGGGCGGGCGCTTGTTCTTGTTCTTGCGCCGGCGTGTGCGAGGCGTTCATAACCGGCGTCGCGCCTTTTATTTCCTGAGCCGCACCGGCTTGCGAGTCCGATTGCGCTTCGCGCGCATCGTCGGCCTTCAACTGAATGACGCCTTGATGGCGGGCCTCGGCAAGCAAGGCGATCATCCGGTCGCGGGCGAGGCGCATCGATTCCGGCGTAGTCTGTCCGCTTGCCTTGGCGGCGTCGGAAATTTCCGATGCGGGCGCTTCGTCTTCTTCTGCAAGAGCGACGGGCGTCTGGTTGAAAATATCAATGACAATGGCGTTGCCGGCGCTTTTGGAAGTGCGCACAGGGCAATCACACGTCAAAGACAACACCAGCGCGCGGCTGTCGTCACTATCGATGACGCGTGCATTGAGAATGCGATGGGCTTTGCGCCGGTCGATAATGTCTGACAATTCGAAAGCGGTGGCTTTATCGGGAAATGTAATTTCGATCTTGCGGTCGGAAGTCGCAATGCGCCAGTCCGCCGGCGCGTTCGGAATGACAAGGCGCGAATAGTCGCCATGTTCGCCCGCCCGCACAGACAAAGTTTCGCCCGCGGCGGCGGCCGGGGCGAGCAGCAGCAACATGAAGAAAAGCACGCGCTTCATCATGCGGCTTCCTTCTTCAGCAATTTCAGGGCTTCGTCGATGTCAGAGAAGCCGGGCCGGTCATGGCCGGGGATCGCGCGACGCGCGACCTCGACACACATTTGCGGCGTGTGCATTTGCAGATGGGCGACGATGCATTCGCGAATGAGCTTGTAAAAGCCCTGCTCTTGTTCATTCACCGCCATGATCCGCGTCGCAAAGGGACCGACAAGGGAGTAGGCGAGGAACACGCCGAGAAACGTTCCCACAAGCGCGCCGCCGATCATCTGACCGAGAACTTCAGGCGGCTTGTCGATGGACGCCATGGTTTTGATAACGCCGAGCACCGCCGCGACGATGCCGAGTGCGGGCAGGGCGTCAGCGATGTTCTGCAAGGCATGGCCGCCATGTGTGCTTTCGTGCTGCATCGCTTCGAGCTGCTTTTCCAGCAGATCTTCAACCTGATGCGGGTTGTCGAAATTCATCAGGATCGAGCGGATCGTGTCGCAGATAATGTCAGTTGCGTCGTGATCTTTTGCGATTTTCGGATAGCGCTGGAAAATTGTCGATTCCGCCGGGCTTTCAATATGGGCTTCCGCCTGAACCGGGCTTTCCTTTGCAACGCGCAGCAATTCGTACATCAGGCAAAGCAGGTCCTGATAATCTTTTTTCTTCCATTTCGGGCCGGAAAGCGCCTTCATGAGGTCGCCGCCCACATGTTTGATGGTGCCGAAATCATTGCTGACGACAAACGCGCCTACGGCTGCGCCGCCGATGATCATCATCTCATAGGGAAGCGAGTGCAGGATGATTTCCATCTTCCCGCCGGCTGTCAGATAGCCGCCGAAGACCATGACAACCGTGATGATAATGCCGAGAATTGGTCCCATAACCGCCCGCAACAAATGTGAACAAATTTACCGTCTTGGTTAACTTGTATCTCACGGAGAAGTTAATCTTAGCTGAAGTTCACGGGTACTATTGCGCGAGTTGCTGCGACCGATTTGCGAGGATGACGCTGACCAGATAGGCCTTGTTGGCGTCCATGCTGGCGACAACCAGCGCGGCCTGTTCATTGTTCATGGCCGAGAGCAGGCCGGCTGCAAATTTTGAATCCATCTCATTGATGATCTGTCCGGCCTGGGCCGGTTTCATGCCTTCATAGATGGCGGCGAGCTTGGCGATGTCTTCATTGCGCGCATCCTGCACGACTTGAATTTTCGCTTGCAGCTCCTCATTGGCCTTGTCGAGTTCGGCCAGACGCTTTTGAATCTGCGTTTCATAGGTTTTGAGTTCGCTTTCGCGATCCGCAATAGAGGTTTCGCGGCTGTCGAGCGAATACATGCGGTCTTTCACTGCGGAGGCGAGTTCGCCGTCGACGCAAGCGCCTGCAGCCACTGCATCACCCGCAAGCGCGCCCGGCGACGCCTTGCCGGACGCTTCCGATGCGAGCACCGCGATGCGACCGACAAAGGAGCCGAAAAAGACGACGCCCAGCACTAACAAAGCTCTGGTTTTCATGACTTACCCGGCGAGCCTTTTCATTTTTCGTTGGTTGCGCGCATGCATCAGCGCGGCGGTGACTTTCGAAGCGGCCTTCGCCTTTGCTTTGGCTTTCGCCTTGGCGGCGGCGGGGGCGACGTCTTCGTCGTCAATATCCAGATAGGAGACATTTTCGCCGCCATTGGCGCCGGGCACGACGCGCGTGCCGTCGCCGTCCGGGTCCGGATTGTCGACCAGGAAGAAATCGATTTGCTCATCGAGACGTTGCTGCAGGGCTTTCGCCTTGGCGAGACGCGTGTCGAGCTCTGCGCCAGCTTGTCCCGATGCTTCGTTGACTTCGCGGATTGCGATTTCCGCTAGTTCCGAGATGACATCGATCATTTCCGTCAGTTGCGGCAGGATTTCCCGTGTCTCCGCAATCAACGGCGTCAGGTCGTTGATGCTTTCCGCACTGGACTCCTTGGCCATCGTCACTGTTGAGCGCGCTTGATCCACCGTGTGGGACAAGGTGGCGATCGTCGCCCCAAGGCCCTTTTCGGTGTTTTTCAATGCTTCCAGTTTGCGGCTGAGGATGAAGCAGTAAAATGTTGCAGCGCCGGATGCGGCAAGCAACATAAAGTCAATGATCATCTCCATTTTCAGGCCTCTTAAGTTAGTACGAATTCTGTGATGAGAACGTTCTGGACATTCGCGTCCGGAGCGATGGCGCGAACGCGCCGAAGGATTTGCGCGCGCAGACGCGACATCGCGGAAGGGTCTTCAAGAACTTCATTATCGACGGAGCGCAAAAAGGTGTTGAGCACGTCCTGCACGTAAAACCCTTGTTCCAGGAGTTCCTGAGCGCCGTCATCATCCGTTTCGAGAACAAGAGAGATTTTCAGGTGCTTTGAGCGGCCGATCGGCGCGATCGACACAACCATAGGCTCCATCACCAGGAAAGTGGCGTAGGCCGTATGCTGTACTTCGCCGAGCGGTTTGACATTGCTCGACGCGCTTTCGTCGCCGCCGCCATGACCTTTGTCGTCTTTCCTTTTCTTTTCTTTTTTCTCTTTTTTGTCCGGTTTTTCCGCGTCGCCGTGCTCTTCCGCCGGGCATTCTTCTACCGGCGCCGCGTCTTCGCCATGTTCGTCTTGTGCGCCATGAGAATCTTTTTCTTCCCCATGCGCATCTTTTTCAGCGCCATGTTCGTCCGCATCGTCCTGCGCAGCGGCGTCTAGGCAAGCTGGATTGATTTCTTCCGCGCCGGGCGTCAGCACAAAGGCCGCGCCGCCAGCGACGCCTGCAACCACAACGGCGGCAGCGATCATCGGAACCAGTCCGAGACCTTTTTTCTGTGTCGCTTCGCCCGCTTCTTCGTCGGTGGCTTCACCGTCGACGGGCGGCGCTTCACTTGTCTTGTCGCTATCTGACACGTATCGCACCTATCGATTTCAAGGCGCACCTTATACAGGCAAACGTAAACCCTAAATTAATCAAACCCCCGGAAATTAACCAAGAAATTTCAGGAATGCGCCGCACCCCCGCGGCCTGTCCTAATGGTGGCTTGGGTATGTTCAAACTTGCATCTGTCTGGAACGAAATGTCGCTTTCAAGAAAAGCGATCCTTGTGGGCGTCCTTGTGGCGACCTTGATCGTGTTTTCGGCGGTTATGAATATCGCGACAAAACCGCGAATGGCCTTTCTTTATGGGGGGCTCGACTCTTCTGCGGCGGGTGATGTTCTGGGCGCGCTTGAAGCGATGAATGTCGAAGCGGAAGTGCGCGGCGAGGCGATCTATGTTCCGGAAAACCGGCGTGACGCATTGCGGATGGCGCTGGCCCGTCAGGGCCTGCCGCAACAGGGCCAACCGGGGTTTGAACTTCTTGACGAATTAAACGGTTTTGCAACGACTTCGGAAATGTTTGACGCCGCTTATTGGCGCGCCAAAGAGGGCGAACTCGCCCGCACGCTGCTGGCGACGCCGGGCGTGAAATCTGCCCGCGTGCATATTGCGGTTCCGAAAGCATCCTCCTTCGCCCGGCGGCGGCGCCCGCCCAGCGCTTCGGCGACCATCACCATGAGCCGCGGCCGGCTCGATCTGCAGCAGGCGACGGCGATGCGCTATCTGATTGCGCTTGCCGTGCCGGACATGCAGCCGGAGCAGGTGGCGATCCTCGACAGCGTCAATGGCGTGATTTTGAAGCCAGGCGCCGGCGATCCCGTGATTCAGGCCGAAGGCGACAGCCTCGACCGCGAGCGTCGGCTTGAGGCCAATCTGATGGATTTGCTGGAAGCGCGGGTCGGACCGGGCAACGCCCGGGTGACGGTCTCCCTCGATATTGATCGTGAGCATGAAACCGTCTCCGAACGCATCCTTGACCCGGAAAGCCGGGTGATGATGGGCCGAGAAACCTCCGAATCCTCGCAATCCGATCAGGGCGGCGCCTCCGGCGCGGTCACGGTCGCCAGCAATCTGCCCGAAGGCGATGCGGGCGGTCAGACCTCGCAATCAAGCTCGTCGCGCTCGGAAACCAACGAACAAACGCGGTTTGATATTTCTGAAGTGAACCGCCAGCGTGAAAAACTTCCCGGCGCGATCTCCCGGGTTCATGTGGCTGTGTTGATCAATGACGTTCCCGGCGTCGATGGCGCCGCACCGGCGCCGCGCGCGGAAGCGGAACTTGGTTCCATTCGCGAACTCGTTTCGGCCTCTGTCGGCTTTGATGAGGCGCGCGGCGATATCGTCACCGTCAAATCCATGCCGTTCCACGAATTCGAAGCGGTGGAAACGCCGGAAGAAACAGGCGGCGTCATGCTCTGGGCGCAGCAAAACATCATGTCGATCCTGCAGATTTTGATCCCGGCGATCGTTGTGATTGTGCTTGGCATGTTCGTGCTGAAGCCTGTCCTGACGCAAGACATCGCAGGCGCGCCCGAAATGGCGGCGATCGCATCGCCGGACGCGACGGCGTTGCAGCCGGCGGCACAAGTCGCCCGCTCGCCGCTGGAGGAATTGCGCGATCTAAGCAGTTCCGACAAGGAAGCGACCACGACCTTGCTCAAAGAATGGCTCGGCGAAACGGAACGGGCGGCGTAAATGACTGCAGGTTCAGTCAATCTCTCAGACGACAAGGCGAGCGCATCGAAGTCGGTGCGTATTCCATCGCTGCCCGGTCGCCAGTTTGGCGGCGCGCCGGTGATGGTGGACGCCAATTGCGACGCCTACAAAGCGGGATTTGAGGCTGGTGCGCATGATCTGCAAGCCAAGTTGGGCGAGCAGGAAACCTTGCATGAAGCGCTGACGACGCAAATGGGCGAAATGCTCGCCGATATGGATGCGCGTTATCGCCGTGATTGTCTCAGCCTGGTTGAGCGGTTGTTTGCGGCGGTTGCGCCGACGCTTGCGCGGCGGTCGTCGCTTACTGACATTTTGCAGCTTGTTGAAGACCGCGTGGTTCGTGATCATTCGGAGCTGACGCTGCGCGTGCATCCGTCATTGATTGCGCATTTGCCGGAAAAAGAAAACCGCGTGCTGACGACAGCGCCGGAGATCACATTGGTTGCGGATGAAAGCTGCGCGCCGGCCATGGTCGATGCGAAGTGGAAAAACGGCGGATTGTTTCACGATCCGGACGGGCTGATTGAAGAAGTTTTGCGCGCGCTGGGAGCGGAAAACCCGCCGCATGAGGAGACGAGCGATGAGCGATGACAATCAAGTGGCGGCAGGCGATGCAAGCGATGAAGATATCATCGCCGATGTGCTGAATGGCGGCGATGGCGGTGCGGGAAATCGCAACATCCTGGAACTGCCTGTTCGGATCATGGTTTCCATCGGCGCTGCGAAAATCACTGTGCAGCAATTGCTTGAGCTGACCAAGGACACGGTCATCGATCTTGAGCAGCTTATCGAAGATCCGGTCGACATTTTTGTGGGTGACCGCCTGATCGCCAAGGGCGAATTGGTGGAAGCGACTGAAAATGAAAATGGCATCGGCGTGAAAATGCTCGAGATCTGCGGAATCGGAAACTAGGCCGGGAAGGGCGACGGGCATGCGGCGCGTGAAGGCGTTTTTAGTATTGGTCTTGGCCGCGGCGGTGCTGATAGCAGAACCGGCGTCGGCGCAGACTTTGTCGGATGTGACCGGCGCGCTGGGCGAAGCGGCGGATGCGGCCGCGCCTGAAGAAGGCGGTTTTTCCAAGCGCATCATTCAGATGTTCCTGCTCGTCACGGTGTTGAGCCTTGCGCCCGGCATCGCGATGATGGTCACCTGC
The DNA here is from genome assembly GCF_055809375.1 of Hyphococcus sp. D3-15. NCBI lineage: Bacteria > Pseudomonadati > Pseudomonadota > Alphaproteobacteria > Parvularculales > Parvularculaceae > Hyphococcus > Hyphococcus sp. D3-15. The sequence goes on from NZ_CM147910.1 coordinate 1,857,020, forward strand.
CTGCCTTTCATGCTGATTGTGCTGTCGATCCTGCGTCAGGGTGTCGGCCTGCAACAGGCGCCGCCAAATATGCTGATCGTCAGCGTCGCCATGTTCCTGACCTATTTCGTGATGGAGCCGGTTTTCAAGGAAGCCTGGACCACCGGCATTGAACCATTGCTGAACGGGGCGGTGACCGAGCAGGTGGCGATTGCGCAAACCATGGAGCCGTTCCGGGTTTTCATGGAAGCGCGCGTAGACCCCGGCGCCGTTGATATTCTCCAGGATGCGCGGCCGGTTGAAACCGCGCCCGCAGAAGATGGCATGACGCCTTTATCGCTTCTGGTGCCTGCCTTTGTTTTGTCCGAAGTCCAGCGGGCTTTTGAGATCGGTTTTATCGTTTTGTTGCCGTTTCTGGTGATTGACTTGCTTGTCGCATCAATCCTTATGGCGATGGGTATGATGATGGTGCCGCCAGCGATTGTGTCATTGCCTTTCAAGGTCGCTTTCTTTGTGTTGACCAATGGATGGGTCGCCGTTTCCGGCGCGCTTGTTAGAGGGTATTCGTAATGGCGACGGCATTGCAAAAAGCTGATCCCAGAGGGATCAAGCCGGATGCGCGCGGCGAAATCCGGTATGAAAACTGGTTCACCAAGTCGCATAAAGCGGCGATCGTGCTCGCTTCGTTGAGTGCGGAGGCTGCTGCGGCGATTGTCGAGGAAATGTCCGACAATGAGCTTCGAGTGTTTGCGAAAGCATTTTCCGAACTCAAAACCGTTTCGCCGCAATTATTGCAGACTGTCGCCGAAGAATTTCTCTCCGAAGTCAATCAGGTTGACGACAATCTCGCTGGCGGAGCCGATGAGGCGCGCCGCGTCCTGTCCTTGATGGCGCAGGAAGAACGCGCCGAACGGATTTTGGCGGATATGGGCGGCGGCGGCGATTCCGCTGTCTGGCCGCGCATCGAAAAACTCGAAGACCAGGTGCTCGCCGACTATGTTCAGGCGCAGCGCATGCCGGTCGCCGCGGCGATTATCGCAAAGCTGTCCCATGAAAAAACCGCGAGCGTGCTCGATCTCGCCGAGGGCGACTATGCACAGCGCATTCTGCTGGAACTGGCGCGCAAGCAGCCGCCATCAGCGGAGGCGGTCGAAGCGATCGCCAATGTGCTGGAAGAAGAATTGCTGAAAGGCGGCGCCGGCGCGGAAGAAGAAGCGGGCGACGACGATGAAGAGGGCGGCGAGGCGAAGCCGAAGGGCAATGCCGGCGCAACTGTGGGCGAAATCATCAACTTCCTGCCCGGCGCCAAACGCGATGCGCTATTGGAGCATTTCCAGCAGGCCGATCCGGAAGTGGGCGCTGCGGTCCGGCGCGCCATGCTGACCTTCGAAGAGCTTTATGAGCGCATGCCCGCGGCTGGCGCGACATCCTTGTTGCGTGATGTGGACCGCGAAGTGTTGCTGAAGGCGATCAAATTTGGCGAGACCAATGCGCGCGAAACAGTGGAGTTCCTGTTCGGCAATATTTCAAAGCGCATGGTCGAGCAGTACAAAGAAGAGCTCGCCGAAATGGAAACGCCGTCGGAAACTGACGGCGAAAGCGCTCAGCGCGAGGTGACGACGGCGGTGCGAAGTCTCGTCGCGCAGGGTGAGTTCAAGCTCATTCCCCTGAAAGAGGCCGACGCTCCGGCGGAGTAAGCCTACTTCAACACATCTGGCCAGTTTGCATCGGCGGCTTTGATGAAGCCCGGAATGTCTTTCTCCCAGCGGGACTGAATCTCGTCATTATAATTGAGATAGAGTTTGCCTTCGACAATGGCCCAATTGTCGGGGTTGCCGCGCGCCGTATAATTCTGCGCGATGGCCCAGGCGCAATAGCCGCCATATTGCGGCGCATATTGCAGGGGCGCAGCCTCAAACGCAGCGAGGTTTTCCGCTGATGCAAAGCGCCACTCGGCGCCCTGATATTTTGTCGAGAAGGACTTGTCTCCTTTGACCGGCTTGCCTTCGGTGAAATAGGCGACCGGGTCATAGCCGTCGACGGCGACGGATGAAAAGCGCCCAGTGTAAACCGGTGCCTTGGCGGCGGCGCTCGCGCCAGCGAAGACAAAGGCCAGAGCGGCGAACAGCGTGGCGAAAAGGGCGGTGACGGATTTGGTCATGAGCGGGCTCCGGCGTGAGTTGCGGCGTCGCCGCTGTCACGCGGCCGGACCGACTCCTAGCGCGGCGAGAGGGCTCCGCCAAATCAATACAGATCACAGCTTCGCGAACTTGGCGGTCTACCGGTCGCCGCCGGAATTGTCTTGTGGCGCGGAATTGTCTGGCGGCAAGGTCTCCACATGTAGGGTCCGGGTCGGATAGGCGAAATCAATTCCCTCTTCTTCGAACGCCTTGTGCACGTTCAACAGAATCTGGTGATTGACTTCCATATAGGCCGAATATTCCCGGTCCCTGATCCAGAAGACAGACTCGAAATTGATCGAGCTGTCGGCGTATTCCTTGAGATGCGAGCGGTCAAAGCGGGCTTTCTCCACATCTTCGATAGCGGATTTCACCAGTTCCGGAATCCGTCTCAGTTTCTCATGCGGGGTTTGGTAGAGCACGCCCAATGAGAAAGTCGCGCGCCGTTCGTCCATGCGCCGGAAGTTGCGGATTTCCTTATCCAGCAATTGCGAATTGGCGATGATGACTTCTTCCCCCGAAAGCGAACGGATGCGCGTCGTCTTCATGCCGATCTTCTCTACATCGCCAAGATACTCGCCGCCGTCGAAGCTGATAAAGTCGCCGCGAATGAAGGGCTGATCGAAAACGATGGCGAGAGACGAAAACAGGTCTTTGAAAATATTCTGCGCCGCGAGGCCGATGGCGATGCCGCCAACTCCAAGGCCGGCGATGAGCGCAGTGATCTCGATATCGAGATTGGACAGGATCATTAGCAGCGCGATGGTCCACACCGCGACCGCGAGCAGCGTTTTGATCAGATTGATGGCGTTGGCCAGCACGCCGGTCTGGGCGGCGGCCGCGTCGGCATAGCTGACGACGCCGGCGGTCAGCAATTCATGCGACCAGGAGGCGAGTTGGATGATGCCGATAATGACGGCGAGGGTCCGTGCGTATGATCCCAGTCCCTCCGGTATGATGGGAAGAAACGGGGTGATCAGCGCGGCGGCGACAACCAGCAGGAAGACAGAGCCGGTTTTGCTGATCAGCCGCGCGATGACATTCGCTGGTGCGTAATAGCCCTTCTTTTTGCGCTTGATGACGCCGGCGATGACCGCCCGTGCGACGCGCAGCACGAGAAACAGGGCGATCCAGGCGCCGACGGCGATAGCAAAATCCGAAGCGTTGGCCTGAATCCAGTCCCATCCGTCCTGAAGCTTGGGCGAGAGATTAGTGAAAAACGAATCGACCTCGCTGGCGGCGTCTTTCGCGGCGTCGCTGGCCTGATCTCCCGCTGTGTCGTTCTCCGGGCTGGACTGGATTGTCTGGAAAAAGTTATTGCCAAAGAAATTCATAGGCTTGCCCCGCGCCTGCCGATATTAAAGATGATTGATTGCTCTTCGGGGGCAAACAGTCCAAGGCCGCTATCGTTCCGTTTCAGGCGGCGATTTTGGCTGTGTTGCGACGCGTGATAAGTAAGTGAGGGGGACTCACTGAAGGCAAGGGAGGGGCGTATGTTGAAATTTCTCGCCGCGATGTCGATCTTTTTCGCCAGCGTCGCTCATGCGGCTCCCGCCGATGATCTTGACGCGCTGTTTGACGACTATTGGGCGAACGAGATGTCGGAAAATCCGTTCGTCGCGACATTTTCCGGCGTTTCCGGATATGACGACAAAGCGCCCGGCGTCACGCCGGAAGATTATGCGCGCCGGCGTGAAGAGGCGGAGGCGTTTCTGGCCCAGCTCCAGGCGGTGGACCGCAGCGAGGTTGATGAAAATCACGCCTTGAGCGCGGCGCTTCTGGAATTCATCCTTGAGCACGAGATCACTCTGGCCGCTTTCGATCAGTGGCGCATTCCGTTCCTCGCCGACACCGGATTTCACACGGATTTCGGCTATGTGGTTGGCGCGACTTCCTTCCGGACTGAGGCTGACTACGAAAACTATATCGCCCGCCTGAAGGCGTTGCCGCGCTATATCGACCAGAATATCGAGAATATGCGCGAGGGCCTGCGCGACGGATTCACCCAGCCTAAAGAGATCCTTCCTTTGATCATGCCGTCCTTTGAGGCGCAGGTGAAGGACAACGCGGCCGCGCATCCTTATTACGCGCCGTTCAAGTCGATGCCGGATGCAATTTCCTCACGCCGGCAAGCGGCGCTGCGGCAGCAGGGAAAGACGGTCCTTGAAGGCGATGTCATTCCGGCTTTCGCGCGCCTGGCCGAATTCATGCGGGAAGAATACATGCCGGGCGCGCGCGACACGCTCGGCGCTTATGACCTGCCGGGGGGTCGCGACTATTATCGCGCGCTTGTGCGCTATTACACGACGCTCGACACGGTTACGCCGGAAAGCATTCACTCGCTTGGGCTTCGCGAAGTGGCGCGCATCCGCAAGGAAATGTCCGTCGTTATCGCCAAGACGGGCTTTAAAGGCACGTTTATGGAATTCATTGAATTCCTGCGCACTGACAAGCAATTCTATCCGAAGACGCCGGAAGCGCTGCTGGAGCGCGCCGCCTGGATTGCAAAAGACATTGACGGCCGTCTTCCCGCCTATTTCGGCAAGCTGCCGCGCCAGCCCTATTCGGTGGAGCCGGTCCCGGCGGAGATCGCGCCGAACTATACGACCGGACGCTATATCAGCGCGCCGGCGGGCGGGACCCGCGGCGGGCAATATTGGGTGAATACCTATGCGCTCGACAAGCGGCCCTATTACGAAATGACAGCGCTGACCTTGCATGAAGCGGTGCCCGGCCATCACCTCCAAAGCGCGCTGGCGCTGGAGATCGAAGATGCGCCGGAATTCCGCAAGCAGTTCTATCCCCACGCCTTTGGCGAGGGCTGGGGGCTCTATGCGGAAAAGCTCGGCGTTGAAATGGGCGTCTATCAAACGCCTTATGACGAGTTCGGCCGGCTTTCCTATGAGATGTGGCGGGCTTGCCGGCTGGTCATTGACACGGGCATTCACGCAAAGGGATGGACGCGTCAGCAGGCGCTCGACTATCTCGCCGACAACACCGCGCTGTCCCTGCACAATGTGCAAACGGAAGTGGATCGCTACATCGCCTGGCCCGGACAGGCGCTTGCTTATAAAATGGGCGAGCTCACCATTCTGGAATTGCGGGCGAAGGCAGAGCGCGAATTGGGCGATGACTTCGATATTCGCGAGTTTCATGATGCGGTGTTGAGTGATGGCGGCTTGCCGCTCGATATTCTCCGTGAGCGGATCGACGCCTATATCGCCGAGAAAAAAGCGGAATAAACACGGTGACCTCTATTGTCATTCCCGTTCTGGCGACAGACCGGCTGGAGCTGCGTGAAAGCCGGATGGAGGATTTTCCCGCGACGCTGGAAATGTGGAGCGATCCCGAAGTCACGCGCCTGATCGGCGGGGCGCCGCGCCCGGAAGAAGAAGTCTGGACGAAATTTCTGCGCAAGATCGGGATGTGGGCGCATCTCGGTTATGGCTATTGGGCCGTGGTCGAGCGCAGCTCCGGCGCCATGGTGGGCGAGATTGGATCTCGCCGATCTCAAGCGCGACCTTACGCCCTCCATCAAGGGCGAACCTGAATTGGGCTATGCGTTTTCGCCGAAATTTCACGGCAAGGGCTATGCAAGCGAGGCGGCGCGCGCGGTGGTCGCCTGGGGCGATCACCATTTCAGCGTTGACGAACGCATGTCCTGCATCATCGCCCCAAGCAATGGGCCGTCATTGCGCGTTGCAGAAAAATGCGGCTTTCGCGAGACGGCGAAAACCACCTATCATGGGGACGACGTCATCATTCTTCATCGCGATGTCTTCAATCGGGGCTGACCGCGCCGCGTGTGATTGGTTACGGACCCTTGGCGAGCTTGAAGGTGTCGGGATCGAGCGCATGAACGGCGCCGAACTGGCTCAGGAAAACCCGGCCGGTCAGGTGTTCGAGGAAATGCGAGTGCTTTAACCGGTCCATGACCGGGCCTTTGACTTCCGACAGATGAAAGGTGACGCCCGCATCTTTCAGCCGTTCATTGATCGCCTCAAGACTTTCCAGCGCGCTTGTGTCGATCTCGTTCACCGCCGAGCACATCAGAATTATATGTTTGAGGTCGGGAGCATCTGCGGCAAGGCTCAGCACCTTGTCTTCCAGAAAGCGCGCATTGGCGAAGAAGAGATTGCCGTCAATGCGCAGGGAGGCGACCGCCGAACTGGTGATGACATCATGGCGGTTGATGTTGCGGAAATGCTCCGTACCCGGCACTTGCCCGACAATGGCGCAATGGGGCTTCGATGCGCGATAGAGCAGCAAGAGGATGGACAGGGCGACGCCGGCGATAACGCCGATCTCCACGCCGAACAAAAACACGCCGCCAATGGTGATCATCATCGCCGCGAAGTCGCTTTTGGAATAGGCCCAGACGCGCCGGATCGCGCCGATATTGATCAGCGACAAGACCGCGACAATGATGGTCGCCGCGAGCGTTGCTTGCGGCAGGAAGTAAAGCAGCGGGGTCAAATACATCGCCGCGAGCGCGATGCCGAGCGCGGTGAAGGCGCCGGCGGCCGGCGTTCTGGCGCCTGCATCGAAATTGACGACCGAGCGCGCAAAGCCGCCGGTGACCGGAAAGCCGCCGGTGACGCCCGCGCCGATATTTGATGCGCCAAGGCCGATCAATTCCTGATCGAGATCGATACGCTCCCGCCGTTTCGCCGCCAGCGTTTGCGCGACGGAGACCGATTCCACATAGCCGATAATGGTGATCAGGAAGGCCGCGCCAGCAAGGTCGCGCCAGAGCGGCAAGTCGACTGAGGGCACGCGCAGGGGCGGCAAGCCGCGGGGGATATCGCCGACAATCGCAACGCCTTTCGTCTCCAGACCGAACGCCGCGACAATCGCCGTGGCGCCGATGACAGCGAGCAGCGGTCCCGCCTTGGCGATCGCCGCCGCGAATTTTTCCGATAGGCCGATCGCAAGCAGTGATTTTTTGAAATAGGCGCGCGCAATATACAAAAACACGATCGACCCTGCGCCGATGGCGAGCGTGATCAGATTGGTTTGGCCTGCATGCTCGATAAGGCTTTTGACGATCGCCAGCAGGTTTTCGCCATGCGCGGATATGCCGAGAATATGTTTCATCTGGCTGGCGGCGATAAGAACGCCGGAGGCAGTGATGAAGCCGGCGATGGTCGGATGGCTTAGAAAATTGGCGAGAAAGCCGAGCCGCAGCAAGCCAAGCACGATCAACATGGCGCCGGTGAGAAGCGCGAGCGCCGCCGCCGCAACGATGTAATCAGGACTGCCGGTTTCCACCAAGCGGCCGACCGCGCTTGCTGTCATTAATGAGACAACGGCGACAGGACCGACCGCGAGCGTATTGCTGGTGCCGAAAATCGCATAGGCGATGAGCGGCGCCATGGAGGCGTAGAGGCCGACTTGCGGCGGCAATCCCGCAATCATCGCATAGGCCAGCGATTGCGGGATCAGCATGATCGTCACGATCAGCGCGGCGAGCGCGTCATCGGCGAACAGGCCGCCATTATACTGTTTGCCCCAGCGCAGGATCGGAAAATACCGGCTTATCATGTGATGATGGTTTCCCGGCTTGCCTATGAAGATTTGAGGTCGGCGAGCTTTTTCGGCCCCGCCAGCCATTCATGTCCGCGCAGCATCAGCCGCCAGTAAATCGCCGGGAGCATTTTCTCTTTCAGGAACCAGGCGCTGCGCGTCGGGCGCGTGCCTTTCACCAGCCAGGATGGGAATGTCGGCAAGAGCTTTCCGCCATAGCCGAATTCCGCGAGCACGATCTTGCCGCGCTCCACGGTCAGCGGGCAGGAGCCATATCCGTCATAGGCCGCCGTCAGGGCGCCGCCATCGACATAGGAGAGGGCGTTATCCGCAACCACCGGCGCCTGTTTGCGCACGGCGGCGGCGGTTTTCGCGTTCGGCGCCGAGCAGGCGTCGCCCAGCGCAAACACATTCGCGTATTTTTTGTGTTGCAGCGTGTGCTGATCCACATCGATCCAGCCCGCCTGATCCGCCAGCGGGCTGGCGCGCACGAAGTCCGGCGCGGTCTGCGGGGGGCAGACATGAATCATGTCGTAATCGCGTTCGACAATCTCGCCGCCGCCATCTGCGGAGGTTTGCTTAAAGCGCGCAATCTTGCGGCCCGCATCAATCGAGACAAGATTGTTGTTGAGTTGCAGACCGATGCCGTAGAGTTCCACATACTCCATCAGCGCCGGAACATAATCGGCGACGCCGAACAATACGGCGCCGGCATTGCAGAACTCCACATTGATATTGTCCAGCACGCCCTTGCGCCGCCAGTGGTCACAGGAAAGATACATCGCTTTCTGCGGCGCGCCGGCGCATTTGATCGGCATGGGCGGCTGCGTGAACAGCGCCTTGCCGCTTTTCAGATTTTGCACCAGCTTCCAGGTATAGGGCGCGAGATCGAAGCGGTAATTGGAGGTGACGCCCTCCCGGCCCAGCGCATCATGGAGGCCTTCAACGCCTTCCCAGTTGAGCTTGATGCCGGGCGCGGCGATCAGCACGTCATATTCAATCGCCTTGCCATCGGTCAGGATGACGCGGTTATTGTCGGGCTCGAATTCTGCGACCGCGCCTTTAATGCGCTCCACCTGATCGGGCAGCACTTTCGCCAGCGGCCGGATTGTTTCCTGCTGGTCGAAAACGCCGCCGCCCACAAGCGTCCAGCCAGGCTGGTAGGAATGAATATCCTGCGGCTCAATGATCGTGATTTTGATCTTTGGACGGCGCTTCAGAAGGCTGGCGGCGGCGGAAACACCGCCCGAACCGCCGCCGACAATAACGAACTTCGTCATCTTGTCCTCCCGCGTCTGGTTATAGTTGGTCGACTGGCATCTTCAGATATCGAACGCCATTATCTTCCGCCGGCGGCATGTCGCCTGCGCGCATATTGACTTGCACCGAAGGCAGGATCAGCCGCGGCATGTCGAGCGTCTTGTCGCGGGCTTCGCGCATCTTGACGAATTCGTCTTCGCTGACGCCTTCACGAACATGGATGTTTTTCTCCCGTTCTTCCGCGACCGTCGTCTCCCAGGCGAAGCTGTCGCGGCCCGGCGCCTTATAGTCATGGCACATGAACAGGCGTGTCTCGCCGGGCAGGGCGAAGATCTTCTGAATGGAACGGTAAAGCGTGCGCGCGTCGCCGCCGGGGAAGTCGCAACGCGCCGTGCCGTAATCCGGCATGAACAGCGTGTCGCCGACAAAGCCGGCGTCGCCGATAATGACGGTCGTGCAAGCGGGCGTGTGGCCCGGCGTGTGGATCACCCTGGCGTCAATTGTGCCGACCTTGAAGGTCTCGCCATCGGCGAAAAGGTGGTCGAACTGGCTGCCGTCGCGCTTGAAGGCGGATTCGGCGTTGAACACCTTGCCGAAGGTCGACTGAACGACATCGATCTTGTTCCCGATGCCGGTTTTGCCGCCAAGCTTTGACTTCAGATAGGGCGCAGCGGTCAGGTGGTCGGCGTGAACATGAGTCTCAATGATCCATTCCACCGTCAGATCATTCTGACGGACATAGTCAATGATTTCATCGGCTGATTTCGTCTTCGTGCGCCCCGACGCGGCGTCATAGTCGAGGACGGAATCGATGATCGCGCATTTTTTCGTCGCGGGGTCGCACACCACATGGCTTGCGGTGAAGGTGTATTCATCAAAGAAAGTTTTTACGTCCGGTTTCATTTTCGAACTCCTTTCCGGGCAGGTTTGGGTTGTGGTCCGAAGGCGTTGCAAAGCGCGTCGATTAATTGCGACAGCCGGTCATCTGCGAGCGAGTAGTAGACATTTTTTGACTCGCGCCGCGCCTTCACCAGCCCCGCATCGCGCAGGCGCGCAAGATCGCGGGACAGATGCGGTTGCGGCACATCGATTTCCGTTTCGATATCGCTGACGTTTTTTTCTCCCTGTGTCAGCGCACAAGCGATCAGCAAGCGGTTGGGGTGCGACAAGGTCTTCAATAGACCGGAAACCTCGCCGGCTCTTTGCTTAAGATCAATTATGGTCAGTGGCTTTGTCATAGATTGGGTTGCGCCTTGAAGTTGATACTTGTCATATAACATAAATGATATATATAAGATTTCAAGGGGCCGGAACGGCCTTTCTAAGGAGATATTCGCGATGGAGAATTTTACCCCCATATCGGCGGCTATAGGCGGCTTTCTGATCGGCCTGTCGGCGGTGCTGTTCATGGTTTTGAACGGCCGCATCGCAGGGATTAGCGGCATCGTCGCCGGCGTGTTGACCCCTGTTAAAGGGGATTGGAGCTGGCGGGCGGCGTTTATCATCGGGCTGTTCGCTGCGCCGTTTGCGGTCTGGCTTTTTGGCGACAAGCCGCAAGTCGTCTTTGCGCATCCGCTTTGGCTTACAATCATCGGCGGCGCGCTGGTCGGCTTTGGCGCGCGGCTCGGCGGCGGCTGCACTTCCGGTCACGGGGTCTGCGGCATGGCGCGTTTGTCGAAGCGCTCCATCGCGGCGACGCTGACCTTCATGGCGACCGCGATCATCACCGTCTTCATCGTCAATCATCTGATGGGGCTTTAAATCATGCGCATCTTTTCGTCTTTTTTGGTTGGGCTGATCTTCGGCCTTGGTTTGGTGATTTCACAGATGATCAACCCGGCAAAGATCGTCGGATTTCTGGATGTGGCCGGAGCCTGGGACCCGAGCTTGATTGTCGTCATGAGTTCGGCGCTGGTCACCACTTTTGTCGGCTATCGCATTGTGCTTGCGCGACAGAAGCCGCTGTTTGAAGAGAGCTTTCAGATCCCGACGAAAACCGTGATCGAGCGGCCGCTGCTGATCGGCGCCGGGATATTCGGCATTGGCTGGGGCCTTTCCGGCTTGTGTCCGGGGCCGGGGATCACCGCCGCTGCCGTAGGCGGGCTCGCGCCTTGGGCCTATTTGGCGGCGATGCTTGCAGGCATGCAGGCGAGGCGCTTCGTCAAGGTCTAGCGAGAGCCGGTTTCACGCGCTAAGAACCCTTGTCCTCAAAGGGTTACGCGATGTTCGACGACAAGGAAGCCGGCGCGGAAAAGCGCTCCAATTTCGACCGCCAGCTAGGCGCTTCGATTGAGGCCGCCGCGAGCTGGCTGACTGAGCGGCAAAAGCCCGAAGGCTATTGGGTGGGCCGCCTCGAATCCAACGCCTGCATGGAAGCGCAGTGGATTCTCGCTTTGTGGTTCATGAGGCTGGAGAACCATCACCTTCGCCCGCGTCTTGCCCAGAGCCTTCGTGAAACTCAATCCGAAGACGGCTCTTGGCGGATCTATTACGGCGCGCCCGCCGGCGACATCAACACAACGGTTGAGGCTTACGCCGCCTTGCGTTCCATGGGCGACCGCAAGGATGCGCCGCATATGACGCGCGCGCGCGAATGGATCATGTCGAAAGGCGGGCTTAAAAACATTCGCGTCTTCACCCGCTACTGGCTGGCGCTGATCGGCGAGTGGCCCTGGTCGAAGACGCCGAATCTGCCGCCGGAAGTCATCTTCTTCCCGAACTGGTTTGTGTTTTCGATTTACAATTTCGCGCAATGGGCGCGCGCCACCTTGATGCCGATTGCGGTCCTGTCCGCGCGGCGGCCGTCACGGCCTTTGCCGCAATCGCGCCGCCTCGACGAGTTGTTTCCCGATGGCCGCGACAAATACAACTACGCCTATCCCGAAAAGCCGGGCGCCGGGTTCCTCGACGCGTTCTTCCTGACCGCGGACAAGGTGCTGCATGCATTGCAGAGTTTCGGTCAGACCGCCGGCGTCGGCATGCTGCGCGCGGGCGCGCTTTCGCGCGCAACCGAATGGATCATCAAGCATCAGGACGCTGACGGCGTCTGGGGCGGCATCCAGCCGCCGTGGATCTATTCCCTGATGGCGCTCTATAATGAAGGCTACGCCCATGATCATGCGGTGGTGGCAAAAGGCCTCGCCGCGCTTGACGATCCGCGCTGGCGCGTTGATGTGGGCGAGGCGACTTGGATTCAAGCTTCCACCAGCCCGGTCTGGGATACGGAACTGACTTTGCTGGCCTTCGAGGATTGCAATCTTCATGAACGCCATCCGGAAGAAGTGGAAAAAGCGCTTGACTGGCTGCTGGCGCAGCAGGTCTTGCGGCCCGGCGACTGGAAGGTGAAATGTCCGAAGCTCGAACCCGGCGGCTGGGCATTCGAGTATAAGAATTACTTTTATCCCGATACGGATGATACGGCGGTCGCGCTGATCGCGCTGGCTCCCTTCCGCAATGATCCGAAATGGAAAGCCAAGGGCATTGAGGCGGCGATCGAGAAGGGCCTCAATTGGCTGATCGGCATGCAGTCAAAGGGCGGCGGCTGGGGCGCCTTCGACAAGGACAATGACAAAAAAATCCTGACCAAGATTCCGTTCTGCGATTTCGGCGAGGCGCTTGACCCGCCATCCGTCGACGTTACGGCGCATATTATCGAAGCCTTCGGCAAGCTCGGCATCAGCAAGAGCCACCCCTCCATGGTGCGCGCGCTCGATTATATTCGCGCCGAGCAGGAGGCCGATGGCGCCTGGTTCGGGCGCTGGGGCGTCAATTATATCTATGGCACGGGCGCCGTGCTGCCGGCGCTCGAAGCCATCGGCGAGGATATGAGCCAGCCCTATATTCTCAAGGCGTCGGACTGGCTGATCCTGCACCAGAACGAAGATGGCGGCTGGGGCGAGTCTTGCGCCTCCTATATGGACCCGAAACAGATGGGCCGGGGCAAGTCGACCGCCTCGCAAACCGCATGGGCGCTGATGGGGCTCGCCGCTGTTGCACGGCCAGAGGATGAGCGCGCCATTGCGGACGGGGTGCAGTTCCTGATCGAGCGGCAGAAAGACGGCACCTGGGAAGAGCCGGAATATACCGGCACAGGCTTTCCCGGTTACGGCGTCGGCGCGACCATCAAGCTCAATGACCCGCTATTGCAGGAGCGGTTGAAGCAGGGGCCGGAACTCTCCCGCGCCTTCATGATCAACTATAATCTCTACCGCCACTATTTCCCGCTCATGGCGATGGGACGGGTGCGGAAGATGATGGCTGGTGTTTAATCACCATCTTCCGATCACCCCGGCGAAAGCCGGGGCCCAGCTAAAAAGCCGACTAAAAAAGATTGTCGGGCAATGCTCGCCATTTTACTTGACTGGATCCCGGCCTTCGCCGGGATGATCGGGGTGAGGGGCGTTTTGCTAGCCGCACCCGCCCTCCATTTCCGCAATCCATTTCGACACCAGCGCAACGCCTTCATCATGCGTCACCGCGCGGCCAAGCTCCGGCATCATCGCGCCGGGATCAGTGGTTTCCATACGGAACACTGTGATCGACAGGTCCGGCCGGCCGGGGATGATGTCATAGGCGCGCCCGCCCGTGCCGCGGCCCGCCGCAATCGGCGCCTTGCATTCGCCCAAAGCCGGGCCGCTCGCGCCCGGTTCCAGATCGAGACCGGACGTATCCGCCGGGCCGTTCGGATTGTGGCAATGGCTGCAATTGATGTCGAGATAGGCGCGCGCCCTTAAGTCGAGCGGCTCCTTCTCGTCGGCCCAGTCTGCGTTCCGCGGAAACTGAAAATTCTCTTCATCCTGAGGAGCCCGCCCATCGTCCTTCGAGACGAGCAGCCGGTTTTCAACCTGGCTGCTCTCCTCAGGATGAAGGGGGCGGGCGTCTCGAAGGATCGGAGAATTTTCTGAAGCAAATTTCAGCATGCCTTTCGCCAGCCAGTGATCGAGCTGGTTGAAGCCGGGCGCATAGCTTGACGGCTTGTTGAGATGGCGCGCTTTCAGGCCGATGGGCTGGATCGCCTTGGTCGTCGCATTGGTTGCGTGACAGCCGGCGCATTGATTGGCGTTGGGGACGAGATAGGCGAAGGGTTCTATGTCTTCGCCATCGCGGATCAGGGTCATGGGAATGACCGCGCCTGTGCGCTTCAACACCGCGTCGCTCTGATCTTCGTTCCAGACATAGGGCAGGGCGTCCCAGCCCGTTTCCCGTCGTACGAGCAGGCGCGTTTCGATGAGGCGCAAATGATCGAGCGCCATTGTTTTGCCCTGGGCGCCGCCATTGATGGAGCGTTCCTTGCCGATGGAAACGTCGCCATTCCAGTCATTACTCGGGACGGGATAATAGAATGTCTTCGTAATCACCGTGCCGACGGGAAAGTCGAACGCGTCATTTGCGTGATAGGCCGCAGGCGCGCCTTCCGGCGTCCACACGGTGCGCAGCTTCAGCGCGTAATCGGAAAATAGCGGCGTCGCGAGATCATAGGGCGTCACGCCATCGCTCAAATGCAACGCGCCGTCCCTGACTGCGATCATGCCCCAGTCGCTTAATCGCTCAGGGTTTTCGTCGGCGTGAAAACTCGGCGCCGTTTGCTGCGAACAGGCGGCGAAGAGGAAGGCAGTAAGGATCAGCAGAGTGGTTTTCACCTCCCCTTGAAAAGGGGAGGTCGGAAATCGCATCAGCGATTTCCGGGTGGGGATCATTTTTTGACGTTGATCGCAGACCATAAATTTTCTTGATCCCCTCCCTAACCCTCCCCTTTTTAAGGGGAGGGAACAGACCTACTCCGCCAGCGGGCCGGTCAGCACAATCGCCGGGAGTTTTTCGAAGGCGCAATCATGGGCGCCGTTCTCGGCCACATGGGGGCTTTTATTGTCATTGGGGCCATCGACATTCAGCACTTTCGCGTCGCCGTTCTGCACGCAAAGCACGTCTTTCACGCCGGACAATGCCGGGTCCACATAACCGTCCCAGAGCACATCGGGAATCCGGCCCAGCGGGCCCGCCACGGCGATCTTCAACGCCTGAAGCTCTAACCCGTCCGGATTGTCGCCGCCCCCTTCAAAGTGATTGCCATAGACATAGATCCCTTGCGGATAGGGGTCGAAATCCGCCTCCATGCCTTCCATGGAAAGGCCCGATGAAAAGACGCTTGAGACGATGACATTTGCGGTTTTGTTGTCGCGAATATCATTATCGAAGATTTCAACATCATCATTGGAATTAATGACAATGCCGGAACCCGCCGGAACTGACGCGACCGCCGTGCCTTTCAGCGCAAAGTTTTTGGTGTTGTTGTCGTTGACGACGTTTTTGAAAACGCGGCTGCGCGCGCCGGGCTGTTTCAGATTCGGCATGTTGAACACTAAAATGCCGCCTGTGTTGTTGGTCGCTATGTTGCCATAGACATCAGCGTCAAAAGTATTTTCGATTTCAATGCCGGCGACATTATATTCCGCGCGATTATTGCGGATCACCACATTTTGCGACTGGCCGATATACAGCCCGGCGTCAGACGCGCCGATGGCGACGCTCTCTTCCATCAACAGGTTTTTGACCTGGACGGGGTAAATGCCATAGGCGCCGTTTTCGGTTTTCGGGCCGTTGGTCCATTCGGTGCGCACCCGGCGGATGATGATGTTTTCGCCTTCCGCGATTTTCAGCGCATCGCCCCTGGTGTCTTCGATGGCGACGTCTTCAATGGTGAAATCGCTGGCGGTGACGAGCAGGCCTTCCGCGCCGGCGATCTGTCCGGCGAAACTCAGCACAGACTTGTCCATGCCGGCGCCTTTGATGGTGACGCCGTCCACATTGAGGCTTAGCGAGCGGTCGAAAGCAAAGCGCCCTTCGGGGATATTGATCACGTCGCCCGGCTTGGCGTCGATCAGTTGCGCCATCAGCGTTTCCTGATAGGACGCGTCGGCGGCGGGCGTTGCTTGTTTCTGTTCGCTGCAGGCGGCGAGGGCCAGCAATGCTGCGCTCGCGAAAATCAGCTTGGTCATGGCGGTTTCCTTCTCTCCTGCGCTCTTGTCTTGCTTTTCGGCGCGGCCCCTTACAGCATTCGATGATGCCGGAAACGCAGCCGGATTAAAAGGAAGCTTTACATGTCTTTGACGCGGCGAAACCTGATGCAGTCCGGCGGCGTTGGCGCTGCGTTTCTGGCGGCGGCGGGGGCGTGTTCGCGCACCCGTCAGGCGGCGTCGAACGACCTTGCTGAACTTGATGCGGTTGAAACTGCGGCGCGCATCAAGGCGGGCTCGCTCGGTGCGCTTGAAGCGGTGAATGCGGCGATCGACCGGGCCGAGCGGACTGATAAAAAACTCAACGCCATCGTCACCAAAACATTCCGGCATGCCCGCGAGCAGGCGGAGACTGCCGCCGGGGGCGCCGGGCCTTTTGCCGGCGTGCCGATCCTTGTCAAAGACCTCGACGATGTGACCGGGGTGTCGACCCAATTCGGCAGCCGCGCTTTCCCCGGCTTCAAGGGCAAGGAACAAACGCCGCTGGTCGATGCGCTGCTGGGGTTGGGGGTTGTCAGCCTCGGCAAATCCGCGACGCCGGAATTCGGCCTGTCGGCGACCACCGAACCCATCAGTTCGGGCAAAACGCGCAACCCCTGGAATACGGAACATTCCACCGGCGGATCGTCCGGCGGCGCCGCCGCGCTGGTGGCGAGCGGCGTCGTGCCCATCGCCCATGCGAGCGATGGCGGCGGCTCGATCTGCATTCCCGCCTCCTGCTGCGGCAATGTCGGGCTAAAAGTTTCGCGCGGACGCAATCCGATGGCGCGGTCTGAGGACGAGGTCGGGCCGATTTCGCTGGCGGTCCATGGCGTGCAGTCGCGCACGGTGCGCGACACGGCGGCGGTCGCGGCGGCGCTGGCGCTGCCCGCATCGGAAAACGGACTTGCGCCGCTGCCGCTGGTGAGCGCGCCGGGCAAGGATCGATTGCGCATCGCGATCTCCATGCGCGGTCTTGGCGGGGCGATGCCCGCGCCGGAGGTCGAGCAAGCAACGCAACATGTCGCCAAGCTCTGCGCCGATCTCGGCCATCAGGTGGAAATCGCTACGCTGCCGGTCGATGAAGGCCTGTCAAAGGACTTCACCCTATACTGGGCGGCGTTTGCGCATTCGACTGTCGCCTTCTGGGAGAAAACATTTCACCTGCCGCGCAATGGCGTCGCGTTTGAACCCTTCACGCTGGGGCTGGCCAATCTGTTCGATGCTGAGGAGGCGACATTCCCCGCAGCGATTGAGCGGCTACAAGCGGTCGCCCCGCGCATGGAGCAGTTTCATGAGCAATATGATCTGGTCCTGTCGCCGGTCGTCACCGCGCCGCCGCCAAAAATCGGTTATCTTGGCGGGAAGCTTGATTTTGACACGCTGATGCCGCGCCTGATCGATTATGTTCAGTACACGGTTCTGTATAACATCACCGGCGCGCCGGCGATCTCCCTGCCGCTGTCGATGTCGCCGGACGGCCTGCCCATCGGCGCGATGTTCGGTGCGCCATTAGGGCGAGAGGATATGTTGCTGGGGCTCGCCTATGAGCTGGAGGAAGCCGCGCCCTGGGCGGGAAGACGTCCGGCGGTGTGGGGTTAGGAAACCGCCTCAACCAGCCCTTTGAAAAACACCGCGCCGTCCGTGCCGCCGAGCAGCGGTGAGATCACCCGCTCCGGGTGGGGCATCATGCCGAGCACATTTCCCGCATCGTTGATCAGCCCGGCAATGTCGCGGGCGGAGCCATTCGGGTTGTCCACATAGCGCAGCGCTACGCGGCCTTCGCCCTCGATCCGGTCGAGCGTCTCGCTGTCGGCGTAGTAATTGCCGTCATGATGGGCGACCGGGAAGGTCACATAGGCGCCCTTGTCAAAACCGCGCGTAAAGATTGTCTGATTGTTTTCAACCTTCAAAGATACATCGCGGCAGACGAAATCGAGGCCTGCATTGCGCATCAAGGCGCCGGGCAGAAGGCCGGTCTCGCACAGAACCTGAAAACCATTGCAGACGCCGATCACCGGCGCGCCGGCTTTGGCCTTGTCGATCACCGCGCGCATGATCGGCGACTTCGCCGCCATCGCGCCGGCGCGCAGATAGTCGCCATAGGAAAAGCCGCCGGGAAGGGCGTAAAAATCCGCATCCGGCAGGTCGGTGTCCCCATGCCAGACCATGGCGGGTTTCTTGCCGGTGGCCTTTTCCAGCGCGACGGCGATGTCTCTGTCGCAATTGGAGGCCGGGAAGACGATTACCGCGGTTTTCATGGGATCATGCTCGTTCGAGTTTGGATTTCAAAAGCCCTGAGTCGATGAAAATCGCCAGGACAGTGACAAGATAGATGATGGCGACGCTTGCAGGCAACAAGGTCAGGCGCGCTTCAGGCAATTTCCACCAGATGAAAAAGACCACAACGGCGCGGATGACCGCATGGGCGGCGTAAATGCTGGTCCGGCCATAGCTCCAGCCGACGACCGGCCAGTGGATCGACATGCCGATGGCGAGGATGAGCGAAAACAGATCCGGCGCCTGCCACAGGGCCGCGATGGCCATGGGCCAGAACAAGAGCATGCCGATAAAGGCCGGGGCGAGGACGCCGGTGACGGCCGTGCGGTCTTTCATGAACGGGTTTTTGAAGATGGCGGCGAAGAACAGCGCCAGCGGAAAGATCACGCCCGAGCCGAACAAAGCGGCATAGAACCAGATATCGCCGGGCATGAGATAACCGAGCGCCGCCAATGCGCCCCAGTAAACCGCGCCCGCCATGGGAATCGGGAAGCCGCCGCGAAGCCGGACATAGGATGCGAGACGCTCGCGTTTCAGGGCTTCTGTCAGGTCGGTCATCTCACACACTCCTGCAGGCCGGGCTACGCATTGGTCTTGTTTTGAAAGGCGGCGATGGCGTTGTCGCTATCGGTCACCCAGCCGAACACATGCTCGAAATTCCAGAGCGTTGCATCGCGGACGAAATCCGGTCCGGCGTGATTCATGGCGTCTTCCACCAGCACGGGCCAGAATTCTTCGAAATAGGCGTCGCGCGCAGTGCTCTCGACGCAGACATTGGTGGCGATGCCGGTGAAGAACAGCGTGCGGATATTGTTCGCGCGAAGATCGTTATTCAGCGTCGTCCCGGCAAAGCCGCTATAGCGCGATTTGCGGATCACAATGTCGCCCGGCTGCGGGGCGAGGGCGTCAACGATCTCCCAGTCCCATGTGTCATGGATCAGCAGCTTGCCGTCCAGCTCGGGCCGCTCGCGCATGGTGCGTAGGGAAAGTTCCTTGTGATAGTTGGGCGAGAGCGGGCCGCCCGCATCGCTGAGATCCGGTTTGTAGCCAACCTGTAAATACACGACCTTCACGCCTGCGGCGCGCGCGGCGTCGATCAGCTTTTTGTTGGTTTCGACAATTTCGGCGGCTTTGGAAATGTCGTGGCCGGCAATGTCCAGCATGCCGCCTTTCGAGGCGAAGGCGTTTTGCATGTCGACGACGATGAGGGCCGACTGGGCGAGATCGATGTCGATCGGGTCAGGTCTGGCCGCAAGCTTCACCATCGTTTCGCCTTGTCCGCCTCTAAGCGATGATGTCGATCGCGTAGTTTTCCATCACCGGATTGGCGAGCAGTTTCTTGCACATCTCTTCGGCCTTCGCGCGGGCGGCGGCTTCGTCTGTCTCCGCGAGCTGCATCTCGATGACCTTGCCCTGGCGGACGCCGCCGGCGCCGTCAAAGCCGAGCCCCGCAAGCGCGCTTTCAATCGCCGCCCCTTGAGGATCGAGAACGCCGTTTTTCAGCGTGATGGTGATTTTCGCTTTCATGAGTCGTTCGCCCGTTATCGGTGCTGCCGGAACGGGCTGGATACACCGGGCCGCATGCAGGCGCAATGCGGGGCGGCGAATGGAATTGGCGGGGAGACGGACTTTGGGGACTAGTTGATCAGCGAGCCGGAGACATATTCCGAAACGCCGTTGAGCTGGCGATAGGCGGCGGCGGCCTGCGCGGCGAGGAAGCGCGCGGCCTCGCGGCGTTCGGATTCTTTCCACGATTGCTCAAGCTCATGAGCGCGGAAATTGGCGTTTTCACGGACGATCAGAGCATGCGCCATCTGTGCGACAGCGCGGTCGCGCAAGGTCGGCGATCCGCTATAGAGCGCCTCGGACTGGACTTGCTCCAGCTTTTTGATTTTCTCCGCGCGTTCTTCCTGCGAGGTCAGCGGGCGCGGTCCGGTTTCACCGCTCTCGCTTTTCTCGGCGGCGCGCCGGGCGTCGGCGTCGGGATCGGGCTTGCTTGCAGGTTTGGCTTTCGCTTGTTGCGACGCCTGTGCATTGCGCGTGCGAATATGGGCGTCCTGCACTTCATCGCGGCGCGTTGGTTCTTCCTGACTGGGAGAGTTTGTCGGTTTTCGGTCTGGCGTCGCCGGGCGTGCAGGATTGATCGCGCTTGAACTAGCGCGCCCGGATACCTGGGATGACACACCAAAAGCCATAACACTTAAGGTTATCCCCAGAAAGATTGCCGCCCGGTGTCAAAAAATCCGCGCATTTTAGCGATGCGGGAAATTGTTTATTCACCATAAAAGGCCCGATAGGGCCCAAAAAACCGCCAATCATCAGGGTGATTGGCGGCGGTGACTATTTTTCGTTGTCGGAGACCAGCACGGGGCCTGACTGACCGGAGCTTTCATTCTCGCGCAGCACCCCAAGTCGGCGGGCGACTTCGCGATAGGCGTCGGTCACGTCGCCCAGATCCTGTCGGAACCGGTCTTTGTCCATGATATGGCCGGTTTCCATGTCCCACAGGCGGCAACTGTCAGGGCTGATTTCATCGGCCACGATGAGGCGCATCATGTCGCCCTCATATTGCCGGCCGAACTCGATCTTGAAGTCGACCAGTTTGATGCCGACCCCGGCGAACAGGCCTGACAAATAGTCGTTCACCCGAAGGGCGAGCGCCATCATATCGTCAATCTCCTGGGGGTTGGCCCAGTTGAAGGCGGTGATGTGCTCTTCCGAGACCAGCGGATCGCCGAGATCGTCATTTTTGAAATAGAACTCGATGATCGAGCGGGGCAGGGCCACGCCATCCTCAATGCCAAGGCGCTTGGAGATCGATCCGGCGGCGTAATTGCGCACAACCACCTCAAGCGGCACGATTTCCACATGGCGAACCAGTTGCTCGCGCATATTGAGGCGCTTGATAAAATGGGTCGGCACGCCGATGCGCTCCAGCCCGGTCATCACAAATTCCGAGATCTCGGTTGTTGAGGACGCCCTTGCCTTCCAGCACCGCTTTCTTCTGATTGTTGAAAGCGGTGGCGTCGTCCTTGAAATACTGGATGATAGTGCCCGGCTCCGGGCCTTCAAACAGGATTTTCGCCTTGCCTTCATAGATCTGCTTGCGGCGGGCCATTATATTAATCCTTTCAACGCCTTGCGGGCGAACGTACCGGTGTCGCGCGAGCTTTCAAGGAGCGGTCGGCAGCGACTCAGGGCCGGCGGCTTCCCTGTTTCGCTAGCACGGCTGGCGCAGTGGGAGAAGCGGCGGTTTACGCCCCCCGGGCAGGGAAGAAAAGCCCTTGGCGCAAGAACGGTCCCGAGATTTTGTCCGCTTACATTGCGCCGCGCCGGAAGCCGCCTTATGTAACCCATCAAAGGCCCGTTTTTATTACCAGTTTGGAGACGCACCCGATGACGACCTTCGATGACCGCGAAGACAAATTCGAGAAGAAATTCGCGCATGACGCGGAGCTGAAATTCAAGGCGGAAGCGCGCCGGAACAAGCTTCTGGGTCTTTGGGCCGCCGGTCTGCTGGGCAAATCGGGACCGGACGCAGACGCCTACGCCAAAGAGGTGATCAAGGCCGACTTTGAAGAAGCCGGCGACGAAGATGTGTTCCGCAAGATCCGCAAGGATTTTGACGCCGCTAAAGTGGACCAGTCCGATCACCAGATCCGCCGTCAGATGACCGACTTCTTGACGGAAGCCGTGCGCCAGATCCAACAGGGCGAATAACGCGGAATTAT
The DNA here is from genome assembly GCF_055809375.1 of Hyphococcus sp. D3-15. NCBI lineage: Bacteria > Pseudomonadati > Pseudomonadota > Alphaproteobacteria > Parvularculales > Parvularculaceae > Hyphococcus > Hyphococcus sp. D3-15. The sequence goes on from NZ_CM147910.1 coordinate 1,878,968, forward strand.
CCGTTAGCGGAGCGTGGCCATGATCGGCGAGACGGCGTTTTGGTTGTTCCTGAGCGGCTCGCTGCTTCTCAATATTACGCCGGGCCCGGACATGGCTTTTACGCTGGCGTCGTCAGCGCGCGGCGGCGCGCGGTCCGGCATTGCGGCGGCGCTTGGGGTTGGTGCGGGCGCGCTGATCTGGGCGGCGGCGGCCGCTGCTGGGCTTGCGGCGTTGCTCGCGGCGTCCGAACACGCGCTGACCTTGATCCGTATTTTTGGCGGTGCCTATCTTCTGTTCCTTGCAGTGCGCACGATTACCGAACGGCAGGCGCCGGCGAATGCGCAAGGCGCAGGCGCCCCTGAGGTTGCGGGGCTGGTGCGGTCGTTTCGCGCCGGCGTGCTGACCAATATTCTCAACCCGAAAGTCGGATTGTTCTTTCTCGCCTTCCTGCCCGGATTTGTCAGTCCTGAAGCGGGCGATCCCGCGATGCAGATTCTCCTGCTCGGCGCCATTTTCAGCTTCACCGGAACTTGCGTGCTGATTCTGGTCGCCATGGCGGCGGGCGCGCTTCGCGCCAGGTTTGTCGGCGGCGCGCAAAACCATGCGGGCGTCAAAGCCTTGTCCGCCAGCATCTATGGCGGGCTTGGCATGTATCTTCTCCTCTCGCATCAGCGTTAAGGCGCTGCGCAAAGCCGTAGGTCTCTTTGCTGCCTTGGGTTAGGTTCCAAAAAACACCACAGGGAGCTGACGATGGGACGAGTTGCGGGAAAAAAAGCGTTGATCACGGGCGGCGCACAGGGGCTCGGCGCCTGTTTCGGGCGCATGCTTGCGGATGAAGGCGCCAAGGTTTTCCTGACGGATGTAAATAGCGACGGCGCGGCGCAGGCCGCAGCGGAAATCAACGCAAAGCATCCGGGCATGGCGTCATCGATCAGCCATGATGTGACCAAACGCGAAGACTGGGTTTCAGCGCTCGCCGCCGCGTCGGATTTCATGGGCGGCATCGATACGCTGATCAACAATGCCGGCATCGGCACATTCGGCAGCATTGAAACCGAGACCGAAGAGGGATGGCGGCGCACCCAGGCGATCGATGTGGATCTGATTTTCACGGGCACGCAGCTCGCCATGCCTTATCTCAAAGCATCGCAGCCCGCTTCAATCATCAATATTTCCTCCGTCGCCGGGATGATCGCGGACGGCAATATGATCGCCTATAATACGGCCAAGGCGGCGGTCTGGATGATGAGCAAATCCATTGCGCTGCATTGCGCGCGGTCGGGTTATGACATCCGGTCCAACTCGGTGCATCCCGTATTCACCCGCACGCCGATCATCGATCCGCTGATCGCCATGGGCGGCGGCGGCGAGGATGGCGAGAAGCGCCTGGTCCAGCAGATCCCGTGGAAGCGCCTCGCCGAGCCGGAAGATGTGGGCTATTGCATCTTGTATCTCGCATCAAACGAGTCCCGCTATATTACGGCGGCGGAATTCAAAATCGATGGCGGCATCACCGCGCAATAACCGCCAAGGCCGCCCCTAAGCCGCCTTGCGCCCTGCATTGCAGCGCACGGGCGAACCCCCTAGGATAACTGACGAATTCCGGTGCGCGGCGGGGAGACGCTGCGCCATATCAAAAAGGAGACGCCATGTCCGGCATTCTCATTCTGCTAGGCCTCATTGTTGTCCTCGTTGTTTTCATTATTTCGATCTACAACCGCATCGTGGCGCTGTCGCAGCGCACCGAGCAGGCCTTTGCCGATGTGGACGTGCAGTTGAAGCAGCGTCACGATCTCATCCCCAACCTTGTGGAAACGGTGAAGGGATATGCGAGCCACGAAAAGGAAACGCTGGACGCGGTCATCACCGCGCGCAACGCCGCGCAATCCGCACACGGACCAGCCGCGCAAGGGGCGGCGGAAGGCATGCTGGGCGCGGCGCTGGGCAAGCTGTTCGCGCTCGCCGAGGCGTATCCCGACCTCAAGGCCAATACCAACTTCCTGGAGTTGCAGCGCGAACTTTCCGATGTTGAAAACAAGATCGCGGCGGCGCGCCGTTTCTTCAACAACTCGGTTCAGGAATACAATACGGCGATCCAGCAGATCCCGGGCAATTTCGTAGCGCCCATGGGCAGCTTCGGGCCGAAGGAATATTTTGAAATTCCCGAAGGCAGCCGCGGGCAGATCGAAGCCGCGCCGGAAGTGAAATTCTAGGATGAGCGGCGGAGCGGGCATGGTCCGCGCCGCCGGGATGGATGATGCGGATGCGGCGGCGGACATTCTCGCCGCCGCTTTCGCAGCCGACCCGGTGATGAACTGGACATTTGGCAATGCGCGCGCTTTCCGCACCGTCTTTTATGAACTCGCTCGCGGGGTCTATTTGAAACAGGGGTTCGGACATATCGCAGATCAAGGCGCGGCGACCCTATGGCTGCCGGCGGGGGTTCCCTTGCAACTGCCGAAACTCAATGAAATGCGCATTGCATTTTCGGCGATGGCGAAAGGCGGGCTCGGCGCGATTGGACGTGCGCTGACGATTTCCGGCATTTTAGAAAAACATCACCCCGATACGCCGCATTATTACCTATTCGCAGTCGGGGTCCGTCCGGAACATCAGGGCAAGGGATTGGGCGGGCGTCTTTTGCGCGAAGGGTTGAAACGCGCTGACGCAGAAGGCGCGCTCGCTTATCTCGAAAACTCCAATCCGAAAAACACGCCGCTCTATGAACGCCACGGCTTTCACGTCACTGCGCCGGTTGCCTTGCCGTCTGGCGCGCCGCCGCTTTTATCGATGCTGCGCGCGCCGGGAGGGGCGGCATGAAGCTGTTCGGTCTTATCGGCGGGGTTAGCCCGGAAGCGACTGTGATTTACTACCGCTTGCTGAACGAGGCGGCGCGGGCGCGTTTCGGCCCGCTGCATTCGGCCAATGTGATGGTTTACACAATCGATTACGGTGTGATCATCGAGCATTATGACCGGCGCGATTGGGACGCGTTCATTGCGCAAGTCGTCAAAGGCGCGAAACATCTTGAAGCCGCGGGCGTCGATGCGCTGGCGATTTGTTCAAACACCACCCATGTGGCCGCCGATGCAGTGAAGCGCGAGGTCGATCTTCCGCTCATTCATATGCTTGACGTGCTGGCGGATGCGATGAAGGCGAAAGGCGCGCGGCGGCCCTTGTTGCTGGGCACGCCGGTGGTGATGGGGGAAGCGCATTATCGGGGCGAACTCGCCAAACGATATGACGGCGAGGTGATGGTTCCGGCAGAGGAAGAACAAGCGGTGATCGGCCGCGTGATCCTTGATGAACTGGTGCTCGGCGATGTGCGCGATGCGTCGCGCAATGAATTGCTGGCGATCATTGACCGTCACAAGGCCGATGGCGTTATTCTCGGCTGCACGGAGCTTTGCATGATCCTCGCACAGGAACATTGCCCCATGCCGGTGTTCGACACGACCGGCTTGCACGCCGCCGCAATTGCGGATTTCGCATTTGGGGAGGGGTGATGGGCGCCTACGGCCTGCAAACCCATATCTGGAACAACAATCTGAAATCCGTCATCCTGCTGGCGGGCTTTCCGGTGTTGTTGTTGCTGTTGATGTATGGCCTGTCGGTTGGCTATGTGGGGCTGACCCAGCCGATCAATGGCGTTGGCGACGGCATGGTGCTGGCGCTAGAACATTTGCGCCGGCTCTGGCCATTCGCCTTTCTTGGCGCGGGCTTGTGGTTCGTCATCGCCTTCCTTTCCTATCAGACAATGATCGAAGCATCCGTTGGCGCGCGCGGCCTGACCCGCAAGGAAGCGCCGGAGCTATACAATCTGCTGGAAAATCTCTGCGTCTCGCGCGGCATCACCACGCCGCGACTGAACATCATCGAAACGCCGGCGCTCAACGCTTTCGCCAGCGGTCTGTCGGAAAAGAGCTATAAGGTGACGGTGACGCGCGGGCTGATCGAGACGCTTGACAAGGACGAGCTTGAGGCGGTGCTCGCCCATGAGTTGACGCATATCATGAACAAGGATGTGCGCCTCTTGATCATTGCGGTGGTCTTTGTCGGCGTGTTTTCGTTTTTTGGCGAATTGGTCTTCCGCAATATGTTCTATCGGGGCGTGCGGATTGGCGGACACACCCGTTCAAGGAGCGGCGACAGCCGCGGCGGCGGGCTGCTGATCCTGATCGCCATTGCGATGATCGTCATCGCCTATCTTCTCGCTATGGTGATCCGCTTTTCCCTGTCGCAAAAACGCGAATATCTCGCCGATGCGGGCGCGGCGGAGCTGACGCGCAATCCCGATGCGATGATTGCGGCGCTGAAAAAGATTTCCGGCCACTCCAAGGTCGACGCGCCCAATGACGTGCAACAGATGATGGTGGATAATAGTCAGCCCTTTGCGGGCGTTTTCGCCACCCATCCGCCGATTGAAAAACGGATCGATGCGCTGGCGAAATTCGCCGGTGGGCGCGGCTAGGCGGACGGCTTTTCGCCAAAGCCCTTGTCGGTTTTCATCAGCTTGTCCCAGAAGCGGAAATACAGCCCGTAATTGGCGTTGTAATCCGTATGGTGGACATTGTGGTGGGTCGCGGAAATGAGATGACGGCCGAACAACCCGTGGGTGAAACGGCGCGGCAGGATTTCCCAGCCCGCATGATTGGTGATGCTCACCACAGTCATGAAGATCAGCAAAAAGAAAACCACGCCCACATGAATGGGGATGAAGAATGTCGCCAGCGGCAGCGGCCAGGCGCTGATGATCGACTCCCAGGGATGAAACGAAAACCCCGCCCATGGCGTCGGGTTGCGCGAGCGATGATGGGCGAGATGCATGGCGCGGAACAGTTTCGGATGGTGCATCGCCCGGTGCGTCCAGTAAAAATACGCGTCATGGATGGCGAGATAGATGAGAGCTGAGACCGGCAGCCACAGCCAGTCGGCGGCGCCGTTGATCTGCGCATAGATTGCCGTTCCCCCATGCTTATAGGCTTCGATGACAAGCGCGCCGGGCGCGGCATAGATCAGCGATGACAAAAGCGACATGCGAATTTCAAAGGAAACGATTTTTCGCGTCGGGCGCACCGGCGACAGCCGCGTCGCGCGAACTCTTTCTTGGGGCCGGCCCCATAACAGCCAGTAGAAAAGCCCGGCGATGACGAAATAGCGCGCCCAGATGATTGCGGTCAGCGCGCAATAGGTGAGAGCCAGATCGCCGATGCTCAGTTGAGAAACCCAATTCATCAGCGACTTCTAGCGAAATTCCGCTACACTGTCATGGAATGACGAGATTTGAACAAGCGGCATGAGCGACACAGATATAGCCATTTTGGGCGGCGGGCTGGCGGGCGGGCTCGCCGCGCTGGCGCTGCGTCGCAAAAGGCCCGATTTGCGCGTGACGCTGATCGAGGCGGGTCCGCGCCTTGGCGGCGAGCACACTTGGTCATTTCACGACACGGACCTTTCGCGCGAGGGCATGGCGCTGGTCGAACCGCTCATCAGCCATCGCTGGCCGGCGCAATTGGTGAAGTTTCCCGACCATGAAAGGCGGCTGTCCACCGGATATAATTCCATTGCCTCGTCGCAGTTTCATGATGTGCTGACGGAGACGCTGGGGGACGATGTTTTCCTTGCCGCGCCGGTCGAGCGCGGGTCGCCGGAATGCGTGACGCTGCGTTCTGGTGAAGTGGTGCGCGCAGGTGCAGTGCTTGACTGCCGCGGCGCGGTTTCCTCGCCGCATCTGAAACTCGGCTTCCAGAAATTCGTCGGGCGGGAAGTGCGGCTCGCTGCGCCGCATGGGCTTGATGCGCCGATCATCATGGATGCGACGGCGCCGCAGCTCGACGGATATCGCTTTATCTATGTTCTGCCTTTTGATGAGCGTACGCTTTTGATTGAAGACACGCGTTATGCGGACGGGCCCGCCTTGCCGGTCGAAACCTTCAGACAGGAAATCGCCGATTACGCCGCCGCTCATGGCTGGCGCATTGAAGAAGTCTTGCGCGAAGAGGAGGGCGTGCTGCCCATCGCGCTTGGCGGTGATATTGACGCGTTTTGGGATGCGCCGCAGGACGGCGCCGAAGGTGCGCTCGCGCGGGGCGGCATGCGCGCGGCGCTGTTTCATCCGCTTACGGGATATTCCCTGCCGGACGCGGTTCGTCTGGCGCTGACTATTGCGCAGCAGGACGATGTGTCGGCGTGCGCTCTCTATAATGTGACGAGAGGCCTTTCGACGCAGGCATGGCGCGCACGCGCTTATTATCGCTTCCTGACGCGCATGTTGTTTCTCGCAGCGGCGCCCGAAAAGCGTTACCGCGTGCTAGAACGTTTCTATAAGATGCCGCAGGGGCTGATCGAACGTTTCTATGCCGGGCGATCAACCCTCGCAGACAAGGCGCGCGTGCTGGCGGGCAAGCCGCCCGTGCCGGTGTTGAAGGCCGCGCGCGTGATGCGCGAGGCGAGCGTGATGGGAAACGGGTAAAGCATGAGCGACGTCAAAACAGCAGCGGTGATCGGCGCCGGCTTCGGCGGGCTGGCGCTCGCCATCCGGCTGCAATCGGCGGGCATTCAAACAAAACTTTATGAAAAGCGCGACATGCCCGGCGGGCGCGCCTATGTCTATCGCAAAGACGGCTTTACGTTTGATGCAGGCCCGACCGTCATCACCGACCCTTCCGCGCTGGAGGAATTGTTCGAACTCTCCGGCCGCAAGCTTTCAGACTATGTCGACCTCATCAATGTGGACCCGTTTTACCGGCTCTGCTGGGAGGACGGCTACACCTTCGATTATTGCAGCAATGAAGAGCAATTGCTGAAGCAGATCGCCGAGAAAAACCCGGAAGACCTTGAGGGCTACAAACGGTTTTACAAATTCTCCGAGGAAGTCTTCAAGGAAGGCTATCTCAAGCTCGGCGCCGTCCCGTTCCTCAATTTCTGGTCGATGATCCGCGTCGCGCCGCAGTTGATGCAGTTGCAGGCTTTCCGCAGCGTCTATGGCCGGCTGTCGGATTTCATCAAGGACCCGCAATTGCGGCAGGCCTTCAGCTTTCACACGCTGCTGGTTGGGGGCGATCCGTTCAAGACCTCGTCGATCTATGCGCTGATCCATGCGCTGGAGCGCAAATGGGGCGTGTGGTTTCCGCGCGGCGGCACCGGCGCGCTGGTGTCCGGCCTGGCGCGTTTGTTCACCGACCTTGGCGGCGAAATTTATCTCAACGCGCCGGTCGCCGAACTGACGACCAAAGACGGCAAGATCGATGAAGTCGTGCTTGAAGATGGCGCGCGCCAGCGCTTCGATGCGGTCGCCTCAAACGCCGACATCGTCCACACCTATGCCAAGCTGCTGGGCAAGGATCTGCGCGGCGCCAGTATGGGGCGAGCGCTGAAGAACAAGCGGTTCTCAAACTCGCTGTTCGTTGTCTATTTCGGTCTGAAGCGGAAGCATGATCACCTGCAGCATCATTCGATCCTGTTCGGCCCGCGCTATCGCGAGTTGATCGCGGAAATTTTCTCCGGGCCGGACCTGCCGGAAGATTTCTCGCTTTACCTCCACATGCCGACCAAGACCGACCCGGCGCTCGCGCCGGAAGGGTGTTCGGCGTTTTATGCGCTGGCGCCGGTGCCCAATCTTGAAAAAGCGAAGATCGACTGGGCGGTTGAAGGGCCGAAATATCGCGACCGGATTCTCGATTACCTCGAAAAAAATTACATCCCCGGTCTGCGCGATGATCTGGTGACGAGCCATATGTTCACGCCGGGGGATTTCGAAACGGAACTGAACGCCCATGCGGGCTCGGCCTTTTCGATTGAGCCGATCCTCACGCAGTCGGCGTTTTTCCGCACCCATAATCGCGACGACAAAATTCCCAATCTCTATTTCGCCGGGGCGGGAACGCATCCGGGCGCGGGCGTGCCCGGCGTTGTCGGCTCGGCGAAGGCGACGGCGAGCCTGATGCTTGAAGACCTGCTGCCCGCCATGCAGGCTGCGCAATAAATGACCGCCGCCGCCAGCGAAACCGCGCTTGCCGAACACGGCGCCGACGCCATCGCCAAGGGCTCGAAAAGTTTCGCGCTGGCCTCTTTGCTGTTTGGCAAGGCGATGCAGGCGGATGTGCATATGCTCTACGCATGGTGCCGCCATTGCGATGATGTGATTGACGGCCAGACGCTTGGCGGAGATGCGCCCGATGGCGCGCTATCGCCGCAGGAAATGCAGGACCGGCTCGAACTGCTGCGCGCGCAGACGCGCATGGCCCTAAGGCGCGAGCCGACCGGCGTTCCCGCCTTTGACGGTTTTGCGGGCGTCGCCGCGCGCCGCGCCATCCCCGAACAATATCCGATGGATCTGCTCGACGGGTTCGCCTATGACGCGGCGGAGCGGCGCTATCAATCGCTCAGCGAGTTGATGGAATATTGCTATGGCGTCGCCGGCGTTGTCGGGGTGATGATGGCGATCGTCATGGGCGTCGACGCGGGCGACAATGAAACGCTTGATCGCGCCTGCGATCTGGGTCTCGCCTTTCAGCTCACCAATATTTGCCGCGATGTGGTTGACGATGCTGCGGGTGGGCGGGTTTACCTGCCCCATGATCTGCTGAGCGAAGCGGGCGTCGCGCCGACAGAGCAAGCGGTGCTGGCGCCGGAAAATCGCAAGGCGGTCGCCGACGTCGTCGCAAGATTGCTCGCCGAAGCGGATCGTTATTACGAGTCTTCAAGCCAGGGCGCTCGGCGCCTCCCGTTCCGGGCGGCGGCGGCGGTGCTGGCCGCGCGCAATGTCTATCGCGAGATTGGCCGTAAGGTTGAAACATTGGGGCCGTGCGCATGGGACCGGCGCACAGTGGTGTCCAATCCGCGTAAACTTTGGCTTGCGGCGGGCGGCCTGTCAGCCGGTGCGGCGCAGGCGGCGTTTTTGCGCTCGCGCCCGCTGGCGCCGCGCGGCGGTCTGTGGACAAGGCCTTCAAGACGCTGAGTCTCGGGTCAATCCCAATCACAAGTTCCGCTCATCCCCGCGCAGGCGGGGATCCAGATCGTTTGGGAAGATTTTAAGTTCTGGATTCCCGCTTTCGCGGGAAAGAGCGGAGGATAGACAAATCTCTCGTCAGGCCTTCGCCGGCGCGCGCATCACCCGGTTTTCCGTCGCCGCCAGCATCGCCTTTAAATGTTTGGGCGAGGGCGCGAAGATGAACCCGAAGGACACGCAGCCATGCTTGCCTTCCACCGCATGATGCAGCTTATGCGCCTGCACCACGCGGGCGAGATATCCCTTTTTCGGGCGCAAGCCGACATCAATTCGCCGATGCACCAGAATGTCGTGGAAGAAGAAATAGATCAGGCCATAGCCGAGAATGCCGATCCCGGCGGCGAGCGCCAGCGGCGTTCCGTGCACGCCGAAATACATCAGCACCATGGAGGGGATGGCGAAGAACACCGCGAACCAGTCATTCTTTTCAAATGCGCCGTCGCGCGGCTCGTGATGAGATTTGTGAAGGCTCCACAGCCAGCCATGCATCACATATTTATGCGCGATCCAGGCGACCGCCTCCATGATCAGGATGAAGGCGATGATAATTGCGATGAAAAGGAGTGCGTCCATAGCTCCGGCGTCAGTTCTTTTTGGTCAGCGCCATGAATTTCGCTTCGACGGCGCGGGCCAGATCGCTAAGCGGCGCGCCGGCGCCGCAATTGACGCGGTTCGACGCGGCGACGGCTTCCTTGATCCAGTGGCTGGCGGACATATTCGCCCGGCGCGCGCCCATCAAAGTGACGACGGTGGTGCGGTTTTCATCCTTGCCGGAATCTTTGCCGGTCTGGCTGGCGTCGCATTCGGCGTCGATCACATCGTCAAAGGTCTGATAGGCGAGGCCGAGACCGGCGCCGAATTGCTCCATCGCATCGATCTCGACCGCGCGGGCCCCGGCGATCACGGCGCCTATGCCGGCGGCGGCGGCGAACAGCGCGCCGGTCTTTTCCAGATGGCTTTGTTCAACTTCATGCATGCCGCCAAGCGGGGCGTCGCCATCACGCGACAGATCGCGCTCCTGTCCGCCGGCGAGGCCGTTGACGCCAATCGAGTCGGCGAGCTTTTCCGCAGCACTCATGCGCTTTTGCAGATCGACGCGCTCCATTTTCGCGAGCGTGCGGAAGGCTTCATTCACCAGCGTAATCGAGGCGAGAATGCCGACGCCTTCGCCGAAGACAATATGCGTCGCCAGCCCGTTGCGGCGCAGCCGGGCGTCATCCATGCATGGCAGGTCGTCAACAATCAGCGAGGCGGCGTGGATCATTTCAACCGCGCAGGCGGCGTCCAGGGCTTCAAAAGCGTCGCCGCCGCATTGCCGGCAGGCGAGCATGGTGATCAGTGGGCGCAACCGCTTTCCCGGCGACAACACGCCATAGGCCAGCGCGCCTTTCAGGCCGGGCGCGTCTTTCGCGAAAGGCAACAGCTCCGCCAATCGCTGATCAACATTCGATCGAAGGCTGTCAGCAAGCAATTGAAACTGATTTGGGGCTAATTCTACAGAAGTCTGGCTTGCGCCCGATGCCGCCGATCCGTCCATCGCACCCTCAATCTTCCCTGAGACATCGTGCCCGTTTTTTAGGACAGGTGCAAACTGAATCGGAGCGAATCAGCCGTATAGCGGTGCAGAATGTGGAATTACTTATGTTTCATTTCGGCAAGGTTTGGCGGGGCAGGGCCGGGTGGCGCGCATGGCTCGCGCGTTTGTGATCTATAATTCCGTATAGGGATTAAATGGCTGCATAGCGCCGGGGCTACAGGCCGAGGGCGTCGCGCATCCGGTACCAGCTCATGCCAAGCGCCAGCAGCGGCCCGCCGATTGTTTCCGCTGCGGGAACGCGGAAATGATCAATATGGTCAAAGAGGTCGAGGCCGGTTTCCTTGCCGCGGATGGCGTCCGCAAACATCTCGCCGACAATGTGACCGCAATTGACGCCGTGCCCCGCATAGCCCTGGGCGTAGAACACATGCTCGCTGACTTTGCCGATCAGCGGCACGCGATTGAGCGGGATGCCAATGACGCCGCCCCAGCCGAATTCCACTTTGGTGTTTTCAAGCTGCGGAAAAATCTTGCGCATGCTGGGCGCGATGGACCCTTCAATATCGGTGATGTCGCGATTGGAGTAGGTGCAGCGCCCGCCAAACAGCAGCCGTTTATCGGCGCTGAGGCGGAAATAATCGAGCACCCAGTTTGCGTCACAGATAGCTAGATTTGTCGGCAGCAACTCATCCGCGAGCGCATCGCCGAGAGGTTCTGTCGCGATGACATAGGTTTTCGCCGGCAGCATATAGCCCGCGAGTTTTTGTTTTTCGAGCAGGTGATAGGCGTTGCCCGCAAGGATCACGGTCTTCGCCGAAACCCGGCCGCCATTGGTGTGGACCACCGGCGCGGGGCCGTGGTCTATGGCGGTGACTTCCGTTCCCTCAAAAATCTTGACGCCATTGCGCTCTGCGGCGGCGGCTTCGCCGATCACCAGATTGAGCGGGTGGCAATGGGCGCCGCGATGATCGATCAGCCCGCCCACATAGGCGTCGGTCGCCACATGTTTGCGCAAGCCCGCCGCGTCGGTCAGTTCAACAATGTCCTCAAGTCCGCGCGCGGCGTAACCGGCATATTCTTCTTCGAGCGATTTCATCTGGCGCGCATTGAACGCCACCGTGCCGGCGCCGCGCACATAATCGCATTTGATGTCGTATTTCTGGATGCGCGCTTCGACGATTTCATTGCCGAGATAGCGGGTGTTCCAGAGGAATTCCTCCGCCTTCGGTCCCAGTTGCTTGACCAGTTCGCCTTCGCCGGACCAGCCGCCCAGGACTTGCCCGCCATTGCGGCCCGATGCGCCCCAGCCAATCCGGTTCGCCTCCAGCAGCGCCACCGAATAGCCGCGTTCGGCTAGCGACAACGCGGAAGCAACGCCGGTAAAGCCGCCGCCGACAATCGCGACGTCAACCTCGATGTCTTCGGCGAGGGCGGGCCGTTCCGGCGCGGAATGCGCGCTGGCGGCGTAGTAAGAGGCGGTGTGGGATTGTCTGGTTTGCATAAGGGTGAGGCTCAAAACGCCTGAAGGTAGGAATCATATTCGAAATCAGTGACGCGCCCATTGGCGGTGTAAATTTCCTGCCGCTTCAATGCGGAAAAAACCTGCGTGAACAATTCGCCGAAGCGCGGCGCGAGAATGCTTCCTTGCGCAAAGGCGTCGAGCGCGTCGTCCCAGGAGGTCGGCACGGCGGGCGCGCCGGATTCATAGGCATTGCCCTCTGTCGCCGGGGGCGGCGTCAGCTTGTTTTCGATGCCGTGCAACACGCCGCCGATCAGCGAGGCCATGACCAGATAGGGATTGGCGTCAGAACCGGCGATGCGGAATTCAAACCGGCGATTGTCGCTTGAATCATTCGGAATGCGGATCGAGGCGGTGCGGTTTTCATAGCCCCAGGCTAGACAGGTGGGGGCGTGGCTGCCTTCTTGAAACCGGCGATAGGAATTGAGATGCGGCGCGAGGAAAATCATCGCCTCAGGCGCGGCGGCGAGCAGCCCGGCGATCGACTGGTGCAAGCGGGCCGAGCCCTTGTCGTCATCGCCGGAGAATACATTCTCGCCCTTGCCGTTCATCATGCTCATATGAACATGCAAGCCATTGCCGGCGCGCTGACCGAATGGCTTGGCCATGAAGCTCGCGATCATGCCATGTTTTTCTGCCACGCCTTTGATGGCGCGCCGGAACAGCACCGCCTGATCGGCGGCGGCGACCACATCCGGCTGATGTATGAGATTGACTTCAAACTGACCGGCGCCGCCTTCGACAATCGATGCGCCGAGCGGAATGCCTTGCGCGTCACAGGCGGCGTAAAGATCGCTGAAGAAATCGCTATAGGCGTCGATTTCCGTCATCGCATACATGCGCGCATCGGTGATGCGCCGGCCGGTTGTCGGCGATTTCGGCATGAGCGGGCGGCCCAGCTCGTCCACGTCGCGCGAAAGCAAATAGAATTCCAGCTCCATCGCCGCGACCGGGTGCAGATCATGCGCGGCCAGTTGCGCTTTCATATCGACCAGCAATTGCCGCGGATCAGCGGGGAAGGGCTCGCCATTTTCATCGCCCATCATCAGCATGAGCTGCGCCGCCGGTTCGTTCGCCCATGGGCAGGGGAGCAATCCTTCGCCGACGGGATAGCAAAGCCCGTCCACATCGCCGGTTTCGAGAACCAGACCGTTCTCCATCACGTCATAGCCCCAGACATCAACGCCGATCAGCGAGCGCGGCATGCGCAGGCCGCCGTCAAAAAGACTGAGCACCGACGCCGCCGGCATGCGCTTGCCGCGCAACACGCCGTTCATGTCGGACAGGAATGCATCCACGGTCGCGCCTTTGGGCGCTCCGGCGAGCAATGCTTCCGCGCGCGTTTTCATCTCCGCGAGCGCCTTATGTCTTTCCCGGTCCTTCATGATGGGTTTAGCCGTCCAGTTCTTTCACGGTCAGATCAAGGGCGAGGCGAATGCGCTTGAACAGTTCATCAATCTCGTCATTGGTGATCACCATTGGCGGGCACAAGAACATGGTGTCGCCAACTGCGCGCATGACCACGCCGGAATTGAAGCAATGGGTCCGGCACGCCGCCCCGGCGGCGCCATCCGGCGCGAAACGGGTGCGCGAAGCCTTGTCTTTGACCAGCTCCATCGCGCCGAGCAGGCCGACGCCGCGTGTTTGTCCGACCAGCGGGTGATCGTTCAACGTCGCGAGCTTTTCCTGGAAATAGGCGTTGGTTTTTGCGCCCTGTTCGCCCACCAGTCCAAGCTCGTCCAGCAATTCGATATTGCGGATCGCGACAGCGGCGGCGACCGGATGGCCAGAATAGGTGAAGCCATGGGCCATTTCCGTATCGGCGTTGATGATCGGATCGGCCATGCGTTTATTGAGCGCGACGGCGGATAGCGGGATATAGCCGCTGGTGACGCCCTTCGCCATGGTCATGATGTCCGGCGTGAAGCCATAGGTCTGGCAACCGAACCATTCGCCGGTGCGTCCGAAACCGCAGATCACTTCATCCGACCACAACAAGATGTCGTATTTTTTGCAGATGCGCTCGATCTCTTGCCAATAGCCTTCCGGCGGCAGCATGAGGCCGCCGGCGCCCATCACCGGTTCGCCTGCAAACGCCGCGACATTTTCTGGGCCGAGTTCGAGGATTTTGTCTTCAACCGCCTTGGCGCAGCGCAGCGCGAAATCGCGTTCGCTTTCGCCGGGCGCGCCATATTCATAATAATGCGGCGTCGGCCCCACATGGTGGAAGCGCGGCAAGGGGAGATCGAAAATCCCTTGCATGAAAGGAAGGCCGGAAAGGCTCGCCGCCGCGACGGTCGATCCGTGATAACCGCGCTCGCGCGAGATGATCGCTTTCTTTTCCGGTTTGCCTTTCAGGTTCCAGTAATACCAGATCAGCTTGATAGCGCTGTCGACCGCTTCAGAGCCGGAGCAGCCGAACATGATCTGGTCGAGGCCTTCCGGCGTTTTCTGCGCGATAAGATCGGCGAGCTTCGCCGCATAGGGCGTCGTCGTCTGGAAGAACAGATTGTAATAGCTCAGCGTCTTCATCGTCTCGGCGGCTGCGTCGACAAGCTCCTGGCGACCATAGCCGAGCTGCACGCACCACAATCCCGCCATGCCGTCGAGGATCTGGTTGCCGTCTTCGTCGTAAATATACACCCCGTCCGCATGCGTGATGACGCGCGGTCCTTTCTCGCGCAATTCGTGATGCGTTGTGAAAGGGTGCAGGTGGTGGGCGCTGTCGAGCGCCTTGATGTCGAGATTTGTTTTCATTGTTTACACGTTGACCATCAAATAACGAACGTCCCAGGGGCTTAGGACGCTGGAGCGGTGCTCATATTCAGAGCGCTTGATTGCGGCGTAGGTGTCGACGAAGCCTTCGCCGAGATAGGTCTTCAGCGACTCCGAGTTCGAGAAGGTTTCGATGCTTTCCGTCAGGGTTGCGGGCAGCGGGCGCTCGCGATCTTCATAGCCCTGACCCACATATTCCGCACGCGGTTCAATCTGTTCCGCCATGCCGATATAGCCGCAGACAAGCGAGGCGGCGATGGCGAGATAGGGATTGACGTCGGCGCCGGAGATGCGGTTTTCAACCCGCCGCGCTTCGCGTCCGCTCGCCGGCACGCGCAAGCCCACCGTGCGGTTTTCGCGTCCCCAATGGGTGTTGGTCGGCGCGCTCATAAACGCTTCAAAACGGTTATAGGAATTGGTGTAAGGCGCCAGCAACGGCATCGCCGCCGGCAGATGCGCCTGCAATCCGCCAATGAAGTGACGGAACAGATCCGTGTCCTCGCCATCGGGCTTGGAGAAAATGTTCTTGCCGGTTTTGCGGTCAACAACGCTTTGATGCAGATGGATTGAGCTGCCGCTCTCATCTGCATAAGGCTTGGCCATGAAAGTGACGAACATGCCGTGCCGCTTGGCTACATGGCGTGCGAGACGCTTGAACAGGAACAGCTGGTCCGCGACCTTCATCGCTTCGCCATGGCGAATATTCACTTCGAACTGGCACGGGCCGTCTTCATGGATCAGCGTTTCCAGATCGATATGTTGCGCGTCGCAGAACTGATAGAGTTCTTCAAACATCTTGTCGAATTCGTCGATCGCATCGAGCGAATACACATGCTGTCCGAATTCGCGAAGCCCCGAAGCGCCGTCCGGCGCGCGCGGCTCCAGCACCACATCGTCAAAGCGAGCGATGAGATAGAATTCGACTTCCGGACCGACGATCGGCGTCCATCCCTTCTGGTGATAGAGTTCGACCACATTGCGCAGCACCTGGCGCGGCGCGATGTTGAAAGGCGCGCCCTGATCGGTGAGGGCGTCGCAAATCACCGCAGCCGTCGCATCTGTGTTCCATGGCGCGAGGTGAATGGTCGACAGGTCCGGCGCGAGCACGAGATCGCGCTCCGTGCCCATGACATGATCGTTATAACTCATCTCCCCATGGACCGAGATCGTGTAGGTCGCCTCGGGGATGCGAAGGCTCTTGCTTTCAAGGCTCGACAGGAACAGGCCGGGCGTCATGTTTTTGCCGCGGGCCGTGCCGCCCATATCGGGCGTCAGGCACGAAACGTCGCCGATGCGGCGCTCGCGCATCCATTCCTTCAGTTCATCTAGCTCCATAAATCACCTTAGCGCCGGCGCGGCCCAGGAATGGGCGGCGCTAGACGCCTGTTATCGTCTTGTTGTGACCGTCCGGCACGCCCCAAATCTAGGAAAAACGCGCCAGAGCGGGTGGGCGGCGATCCTGCGACATTGAGCCTAACGAAAGGCTGAAACGGCGCAAGCGGCCCAACTGTGATCACAAAATAAATGGGCTCTTCGACTTCCGCAAGCCCCCACTGACGGTGATTTGAGGACAGACAGGCCTGAAACGCCTTTCCTTTATATGTCATTGGCTTATTGTTTCGAAAAACACGGGATCACAAGCGGGAAGGGCGGATCATTGGCGCTGGCAAAAGCCCCATTGCGCGTTGTCGATGTCGACGCGCCAAAATCGGAAACAGGTGTGCGGCCCTCGGCCGTCCATGAAGCGGTCTATGAAAGGCTGCGCCGCGCGATCATTTCCGGCCAGCTCGAACCGGGGCGATCCTTGTCCGTGCGTTCGCTCGCTGCGGAGTTCGGTGTTAGCGCTATGCCCGCGCGCGAAGCGATCCGCCAGCTTGCCGCGCTTGGCGCGCTCGAATTCACCCCGACCCGCCGGGTCGCGGTGGCGAGCATGACCAAAGAAAAACTCAGTGAGCTGACCGATGCGCGCCTGGCGCTTGAGCCGGCGCTGGCCGCGCGCGCCCTAACAGCGCTGGAAGGCAACAGCGCGGCGCGCGAAGCACTGGCGGCGAAGCTTGTTGAAATTGACGAGACGCTTGATCGCGCGATTGAAAGCGGCGACAGCGCCGCCTATGCGCGCCTCAATAGCGAGTTTCATTTCACGCTATACGAAGCGGCGGATGCGCCGGTCTATCTTGGTCTGGTGGAAAGCCTGTGGTTGCAGACCGGGCCGTTCATGCGCGTTGTCATCGGGCGTCTCGGCACGGCGGCGCTGGAAGACGACCAGCATAAGGAGGCGGTCGAGGCCTTGCGCAATGGTGATGCGCAAAAACTCGAAACCGCCATTCGCGATGACATCTCGCAAGGCATGACCAATATTTCGCGCGGCTATTCCGACGAAGAATAGACTTTCTCGCCGCCGAACCAGGTTTCAAGCACGCTGGTTTCGCTGATGTCGTCGGCCCGGCCGGATTCGGCGAGATCGAAAATGTCCTGATCGACAATGATGAAATCGGCTTTTTTGCCGGGCTCGAGCGAGCCTGCAATATCGTCCTGTTTCAGTGCGCGCGCCGCATTGATCGTATAGGCGTCGACCACGTCGAAAATCGAAATCGCTTCGCCGGGATTGAGCGGCGGCGGCCCGAAAATCGCGCGATTGACCGCCGCTTCCATATTGATGAAGGGGCGCGGGTCGATGGTGTCCACCGGCGCGTCGGAGCCGGCGATGATCACGCCGCCTGCTTTGTGGATCGACGCCGCCGGATAGGCGTTTTGAAAGTAATAGCCTGCCGGGTCATAGATCCCGCCATCACCATCCGCGCGGTCGATAAACGGAATAACCGTCGTGTCATACTGCCCGTCAGAGGACGCCCAGGCGAAAGTGAAGGACGCATAGATGTCGTTCGCTGCAAAACGCGCCTGGTCTTCCGGGCGCACCACCTGCAAATGGGTGAGAATGTGTTTGTGATGCGAGTTGTTTTCCGCTTGCGCCGCTTCGATGGCGTCGAGCGAAGTTTTCACGGCGCGGTCGCCGATCGCATGAATGTGCCAGGTAAAGCCTGCCGCATCGCCCTCGCGCACATAATCCATGATCATGTCTTCGGGATGTTGCAGCACGCCGTTTGCTTTGATGCATTGCATCGGATGAAAACCATTCGCGGCTTTGAAAGCGGGCACGTCGAACGCGTCGCCTGCGGCGATCTGCGTGCGCGTTGCAACGCATAGGGCGCTGTCGGTATCCACATAGCCGGTGACTTTCACCCATTGCGCCGCGTCGTCCCATTCATAGATCGGTTGCAGATAATCGCGGGAAAAGGCGCCGTTCGGCAGGGTCGGCGGATCGGACAGCGGATCGCCTTCCAGCACGCCATCGGCGAAAAGTTTCAGGAAGTCCGCTTCCACCAGCGGTTCATCGGCGTATTTCGCCCGGATGGCTTTGGCCTTCGCCAGCAAGCTTTCGTAATCGACGGCGCCGTCTTCGCCCACATAAGCGCCGGGATCGAAATAAAGCGCCAGATGCGCGCGCGCATGAAACTCACCCTTGGCGAGCTGCGCATCATAAATGTCGAGCGTGTCGGGATCTGCGGCGGCGTCGAGGAAAGCGGTGATGCCGCGGGGCAGGGTGACGTCCATCATCAGCTCCGGCGAGGCCCGGCGTTTTTCAAGCCCGGCTTCCAGCAATCCGCCGGCCTCAATCGCATCAAGCGCATAGGACTCGGTGAGGCGTCCGTTCGGCTCGCCGGTTTCATCGGCGCCGATATAAAGCGCGATGTCGGCGAAATCGGTGGCAAGGGTTTCTTTCGAAAAGCCGACCACTTCGCCGGCGGCGTTTTTCGCACGGGCCAGCGCCACGGAATTGACCGCATAATGATGCCCGTCGCTGCCGCGCAGGATCACCGGTTTTTCCGTCGATACATAATCAAGCGCTTCGCGGATGGTTTTGAATTGCTCGCCCGGCTGATTGCCGGCGGCGAAATTCCACGACATGACCACCAGCCATTCATCTTCCGACATGCCTGGCTGCGCGGTGCAGGCGGCGGCGTAATCGGCGATCGCGGCGAGGGTTGAGGGGACGTTCTCCAGCGTGCAGGTGGGCACGGGCATCGCGCCGACCGGATGGATATGCGCGTCATGCAGGCCGGGCAGAACAAGCCGGCCGCCAAGGTCGATGGTTTCGGTTTCCGGGCCGCTCAGCGCCTCCATGTCGGCGGCGGCGCCAATGGCGAGCACCTCATCGCCGCGCAGCGCGAAAGCGTCCGCGAAGGCGCGGGCTTCATTCGCCGTATAGACATGGCCATTGATGAAAATCTTGTCTGCGGGCGAGGCGTCTGCCGCCGGCGCGGAATCTTTCGCGCCGCAAGCCGCGGCGAGAGTGAACAGCGCAGCGGCGCCGAGGTGAAGAGAAATGCGTGCGATCATGTGCCATGCCCCGTTTGGCGAGGCTTTCATCGCCCCGCGAATTCTGCATCATGGCGCGCATGATGATCGCCATCGGATGTGATCACAAGTAGGAAGGGCGGATTTTATGCTGATGCCGCCGGGAAAGGCCTGATGGCGCCGAATCAGAACGAGTTAGCCGATGTTTTGCGCGAGGGCTTTGCGGCCCTGAATGCGGGCGACGCGAAAAAAGCGTCGGAGTTCTGCCGCCGCGCCATCGCGCTCGACAGGGCGAACCCGCAGGCGCATTTTCTCGTGGGGCTGGTCGCGCTCGACATGAAAGACATGCGCATGGCGACGAGCGCCTTCGGCTCGGTGACCAAGCTCGAGCCAACCCATCCCGCCGCCTGGGCGCATCTGGCGCAGATCTTCATGCGCCTCGGCCAACCAGCGCGCGCCGAGCAGGCGCTTGAAAAAGCGAGGCCTGCTTATGCGGGCGATGCGGCGGTGGCGGATCTGATCGGCATGGTTTCGTCTTCGCTTGGCGATCAGGCGGCGGCGAAAGACTGGTATTTGCGCGCGATTGAAAAAGCGCCGGAGCGGCCCGTCTACAAACTCAACCTCGCCACCGCGCAAACATTTCTTGGCGAGACGGATGCGGCGGAGAAGGTGCTTTCCAAATTGCTGGCCGAGCATGACGACATCGCCCAGGCGCAATGGCTGCTCTCTTCCTTGAAGAAAGCCGGCGACCCCGCGCGCGCGGATATGTTGATGGAGAAAGCGCAGGCTGCGCGCGATGTGCATGGGCGCGCCTTCCTCGCTTATGGGGCGGGCAAGGAATATGAAGATTGCGAAGAATGGGCGAAAGCCTTCGCCGCGTTCGAGTTTGGCGCGAAGGCCAAGCGCTCGACTGTCGACTATGATGAAAAGGCCGATGAAGCGCGGTTTACGGCCCTAACATCGACCTTTACGGAAGACTGGGCGAGGGCGGAGCGCGCCGGTCATGACGATCCCGCGCCGATCTTTGTCGTCGGCCAGCCGCGCACCGGCACGACGCTGATCGAGCGCATCATCACCAGCCATTCCATGGTAGAGTCCGCCGGCGAGTTGCAGCAATTCGGACTTTCAGTGCGCCGATTGTCGGAAGGCGCCTTTGCCGATCGCTGGGCCCCGGAAGCAATCGCTGCCTCTGCGCATGTGGATGTCGCAGCGCTCGGCAAGGAATATTTGCGCGCGTCTTCGGTCATGCGAAAGGGCGCGCCGCGCTTTGTCGACAAACTGCCGGGCAACTATCTGCATATTCCGCTGATCCTCGCGGCGCTGCCAAATGCGCGCATCGTTCATTTGACCCGCAACCCCATGGACAGTTGTTTCGCCAGTTACAAACAGCTCTTTGCGGAAGCGTATTTTCATTCCTACGACCAGCTTGAAATGGCGCGCCATCATGCACGCTATCTCAATCTCATGGCGCATTGGCGCAAGCTCTTTCCGGGCCGCTTCCTCGATGTCTCCTATGAAGACACGGTGGCCGATACCGAACCAAATGCGCGCCGCCTGATCGAGTTTCTCGGGCTCGGCTGGGAGGATGCGTGTCTCGCCTTTCATGAACAGAAAACGGCGGTGGCGACGGCCAGCGCGGTGCAGGTTCGTGAAAAACCCCATAGCCGCTCGGTCGGGCGCTGGCGCCGTTATGAGAACGAACTGGCGCCGATGCGTCAGGCGCTGATGGCGGCGGGCGTGGCCGGGGAGGCCGGTGATTCGTTGATGTGATCACAAAAATGGCGCATAGTGCGCCTGCGGTCATAATTTCCGGCTGGGCCTGGCATTTCCTTAGCCTATTGATTTTGCTGGCATAGTCCTGTTGGCGGCGTCCTGATTGCGTGATATTTTCGCCGCGATGCAGCGAAAAATGCATCACTTGGGATCGCGAAAACGGTTCCAGAGTTGAGGGAGCAGGGCTTTGTTGTTACGAATCTGTGACCAGTATTGCGGCGTGATTCAGCGCCGTTTCGCGCCTGAAGGCGCTGCGAAGAGGGGCTTTGACATGAGACCGACTGGACTTCAGAAAAAATTACTGCTCGCCGGCGCATCCGCAACCGCGATGTTCGCCTCCGGGGCGGCGTTGGCGCAGGACGTCATTATCGTCAGCGCTCAGAAGCGGAACGAATCCATTCAGGAAGTGCCGCTCGCCATCACGGCGCTCTCCGGCGACTTCACCCGCGAGGTCAATCTCGACGACGTCAAAGACCTCGTTAAGTTTACGCCGGGTGCGACCGGCGCCTCGGCGGACAGCTTTGTCGATACGCTGTCCATGCGCGGCATTCTCACCAATGATTTCGGCGCCGGCGGCGACCCCTCGATCGCATTGTTTAAAAACGGCCTTTATCAAGGTCGTAACGGCTCAGGAATCACCAGTCTATTTGACATGGAGCGCGCGGAAGTGCTGCGCGGCCCGCAAGGCTTCCTGTTCGGCCGCAACGCCATTGGCGGCGCGATCAGCGTTACGACTGCGCGCCCGAATTTCGACGGGATCAACGGCTATGTGGAAGCCGACTTCGCCGAACGCAACCGGGTCTTTGGCGAGGCGGCGATCAATCTTCCATTCTCGGACACCTTCGCCATCCGCATCGCGGCCTATGGCGGTCATGAAGACGGTTATGTGGGCAACGCCTTTATCCCGGGCAATGACAAGCTGAGCGAGCCGGAAAAATACGCCGTCCGCTTGTCTGCGCTCTATAGCGACGGGCCGTTTGAGGCTTTCTTTACGGCTGAATATGAAGACCGCAAACAATCGGGCTCGCTCTACCGCGCAACCGAAGGCGGTCCGGGCTGGGACAATCTGGTGGATGCGTTCGGTATTTCGCTCGGCGGCGACGGCCGCGACATCGACAGCGACCTGCAGCTTGGCGAGGCCGACGACGCTAAGATTTTAAGCTTCGGGCTTGAGCTGAGCTATGATCTGGGCGGCGCGACGCTGACCTCGCTGACCGGCTATAAAGATCACGACTATTTCTACACGGAAGATTTCGACGGCACGCCGCTTGCGATCAACGCCTATGGCCAGGACCAAAGTGGTAATTATTTTGAACAGGAAGTGCGCGTCGTATCCGATACGGACGGTCCGCTCTCTTGGTATGCGGGCGCCTCATACTATCATGAGGAAATAGACGTCCTGTTTACGCAAGCGGCCGATGAAGACGTCATGTGCGCGTATTATAATTATTACGGCTTCGAAACGTGTACGGATTATTATTCCTACATCGGTTACGCCTTCACGCCTAATCCGGACGGCCTGATTGAGAGCAACGCTGTGCGCGGCCGCTATCATGGCTTCGCGGCGTATGTGGACGCCACGCTGGCGCTTTCCGATAAGTTCGATGTCGGCGTGGGAGTCCGCTATACGAAGGATCTCGAAAAAATTCGGCATTTACGCCTTGCCGGTGGAAAGTGAGCTTGGTCCCTATTTTGGCTTGGGCTTTACGACAGACGGCTATTTGGAAGACAAGAAGAACTGGGAGGCGTTCACGCCGCGCTTTATCGCGCGTTATCATCCGAATGATGACTGGATGATTTTCACAAGCGCGACGCGAGGGTTTAAGGCTGGCGGTTTCGGCAGCTTTTCTATTGCGCCCGAAACTTTAGATATTTATTGCCTCTTGAGCGATGAATGTTTGGATGTCCAGCAGGGGCAAGGTTATCCAGACTCGTTCAATCCCGAGAAGGTCTGGTCATACGAGGCAGGCGTCAAGGGCTCGCTCTTCGGCGGCGCGACGCGCATTGACGCCAACCTTTATTATTATCAGTACAAGGATTTACAAGTTACTGTTGGCGGCGAAAGCGGTGCAGGCATTTTCGTGGAGAATGTCGGCAAAGTGAAGGGCTGGGGCGCGGAAGCCTCGACCACCACTGATCTTGGCCAGTATTTCGACCTCTATCTGGCGGGCGCATATGCGACGACGGATTTGACCAACGCCGAGCCGCTTTGCGATTACACGCTCGATTGCGAGGGCGCGGCGCTCGGTTATGTGCCGAAATTCTCCGGCTCGGCCGTGCTGCGCTTCAACTATCCGCTGGGCGAGGGCGCGGTGAACGCCTCGGCCGAAGCCTTCGGTCAGACCAAAACCTATGGCGGCCTGCTGAAGCCTGACTACGCCACCAGCGATGCTTATGCGGATATTTCGCTGCGCATCGGATATGCGTCAGACGCAGGCTGGGGCATTACCGGCTATGTGGAGAACGTCACCAACGCGCTTTATTATGACGGCGTTTCGGAAGGCGGAAACTTCATCCCGGCTCACTATTTCGGCCCGAGCCGTCCGCGCACTTACGGCGTGCGGTTGAACTATGAATTCGGCGGGCGCTGAGGTCGTCAGATGACGGCGAAGTAAGACAATAACAAATCGCGCGCCGGCCAGAAATGGCCGGCGCCGTTTACTGGGCAAGCCATGATCATAAAAACCGGCAGGCTGTTTCAGGCTTTTAAATATACGATTTACGCGCTGCTGGCGGTCAATACCGGCTACTTTTTTCTTGAGAACTTTACGAGCAGCGCCACAACCTATGAAGACGGGTTGGCGCTTAGCGATATCATCATCGCTTATACGGACTCCATCGACACCGCAGCCTGGCTGATTTTGCTGCTCCTGCTCGAGCTGGAAACCTTTGTGCTCCCCGATGAGCGCATCAAGGCGGGTGTTGAATGGGGCATGAACATCCTGACCGTGATCTGCGGCGCGATCATTCTTTACGCGCTTTACGGATATTGGGCGACGCTTTGGATTCCGCTCGGGTTTGAACTTTATACCGGCGCGGACCCATGCACGCTGGTTGGCGGCGAGTTGAGCTTTGCGCTCGATCTCGATGAGTTTGCGCCGCTCGACGCGCAAAACTGCGCCGCGCTGGCGGGGGAGGCCTATATCAACACCAAGGCCAATTTGATGGCGACGCCGGAGAATTTGAGCCTGATTTCGCGGCTTGCCTGGACGGATGTCTTGAACGCCACAGTCTGGGTGGTCATTGTGGCGGTGTTGGAGCTTGAGGTGTATCTGCAATCGTCGCGATTGTTCGGCACCAAGTTCTTCTTCGCCTACAAGTCGTCAAAGTTGCTGCTCTATGGCGTCTTGTTTGTCTGCGCGATTTACTGGGGCTGGCTTGGCGAGCCCTGGGATGCGTGGGATGCGTTTTTATGGATCGTCGCGTTCTTCTTCATCGAGCTGAACATGCTGACCTGGCAGGAAGAAGTCGCAGAGCGCCGCGAATCCGGACTGATTGAGTAGGAAAAACTGACATGACGTTTGCAACCAGCGTCTCGCAAGCACGCGAGCGCGTGACGATCAGAACCGATGCTTTCATCAATGGCGCTTTCCGCCCGGCAAAGAGCGGCGCGACCATGCCGTGCATCACGCCCATTGACGGCAGTGAGCTTGCGCAACTCGCCGCCTGTGACGGGGCGGATATCAACGACGCGGTCGCCGCGGCGCGCGCCAGTTTTGAAGCCGGTCATTGGCGCAAGAAAGCGCCGCGCGAAAAGCGCGACATCCTGCTGGCGTTCGCCGACAAGCTGCAGGCGCATGCAGAAGAACTGGCGCTGCTGGAAACCCTCGATATGGGCAAGCCGCTCGCCAATACGCGCAGCGCCGACATTCCGTTGGTGATCCAGACCGTGCGGTACTACGCCGAAGCCATCGACAAGGTGTATGACGAGATCGGCCCGTCTCCCCATAATGCGCTGTCGATGATTGTGCGCGAACCGCTGGGCGTTATCGGCGCCGTGATCCCCTGGAACTTTCCATTGCTGATGGCGTCATGGAAATTTGCCCCGGCGCTCGCCACGGGCAATTCGATCGTCATCAAACCGGCGGAACAGGCGAGCCTGACCATGTTGCGCGCCGCCGAACTGGCGTCAGAAGCGGGCGTGCCCGACGGGGTGTTGAATGTCGTGCCGGGCGACGGCGCGAAAGCCGGCAAGGCGCTGGCCTTGCATATGGATGTGGACGGCATCGTCTTCACCGGATCGACGGCGGTGGGCAAGCTGATCATGGGTTACAGCGCGCAGAGCAATTTAAAACGCGTCGGGCTCGAATGCGGCGGCAAGAGCCCGCAAATCGTCATGGAGGACTGCCCCGATTTCGACAAGGCGGCGCAAGCGGCGGCCTGGGCGGTGTTTTACGATCAGGGCCAGGTCTGTACGGCGGGCACGCGCTTGCTGGTGCAGAACTCGATCAAGGACGAGTTTTTGAAAAAAGTCGCGGCGGTGGCGAAAGATCTCGCGCCGGGCGATCCGCTCGATCCGGCAACGACCTTTGGCGCGCTGGTCGATGAAGCCCAGATGAACACGGTGCTCGGCTATATCGAAAAAGGCGCGAAAGAAGGCGCGAAACTGATCGCCGGCGGCGAGCGCGTCCATGGCAATAGCGGCGGCTATTACGTGTCGCCGACGATTTTCGACGGCGTCGACAACAAGATGACCATCGCGCAGGAGGAGATTTTCGGTCCGGTGATCTCGGCGATTGGCTTTGACGATCTCGATGACGCGCTGCGCATCGCCAATGATACGATTTACGGGCTTGCGGCAGGCATCTGGACCAACAATCTCGATACTGCGCACCGTGCGTCGCGGGCCTTGCGGGCCGGCAATGTCTGGGTGAATTGCTGGGACGGCAGCGACATCACCACGCCATTTGGCGGCTTTAAGCAGTCAGGCTTCGGGCGCGACAGGTCGCTGCATGCTTTCGACAAATATACCGAACTCAAAACCATATGGATGCAATTGTCCGAATAGGAAGCGTTGAAACACCATGACAACTGACGCCAAATCCGGCCGCAATGACTGGCTGCAATCTTACTGGATGCCGTTCACGCCGAACAAGGCGTTCAAGGCGGCGCCGCGGATCAATGAGCGCGCCGAAGGCTTTTACTATCACACCAGCGACGGGCGGAAAATTCTGGACAGTTTTTCCGGCCTGTGGTGCTGCAATTTGGGTCATCGCCACCCGAAGATCTCCGAAGCGATCAAGGCGCAGGTGGATGAGCTCGACTATTCCAATGCGTTTAATTTCGGCCATCCGAAAGTGTTCGAACTCGCCAATGTGGTCGCGGACCAGTTCCCCGGCGACCTCGACAATGTGTTCTTTTGCAATTCCGGCTCTGAGGCAGGCGACACGGCGCTGAAAATCGCCATCGCCTATCACCGCCTGCGCGGAGAAGGCGCGCGCACCCGTTTGATCGGCCGGGTCAATGGCTATCACGGCGTCGGCTTTGGCGGCATCAGCGTTGGCGGCATGGTCAACAACCGCAAGTTTTTCGGCAATCTGCTGCCCGGCGTCGATCATCTGTCCTTTCCCTATGACCCGGCGACGCAAAGCTTCACGCGCGGCGAACCGGATGTGGATGTGGAATCCTACATGCGCGAGCTGGAAGGGATCATCGCCCTGCATGACGCATCGACGATTGCGGCCGTGATGGTCGAACCGTTCGCCGGTTCTGGCGGCGTGTTCATCCCGCCGAAAAATTATCTGAAACGCCTGCGCGAGGTGACGAAGAAACACGGCATATTGCTGATCGTCGATGAGGTGATTTCCGGGTTCGGACGCATGGGCGCGACTAACGCTGCGACCCATTACGGCGTTGAACCGGATATCGTCACCATCGCCAAGGCGATCAATAATGGCGCTGTGCCCATGGGCGCGACAATCGTCCGTAAACAGATTTATGATACATTCATGGAGGCGATGCCGAGCGGCGTCGAGTTCTTCCATGGCTACACCTATTCCGGCCATCCGCTCGCGGCGTCGGCGGCGCTCGCCGCGCAGGAGGTCTTCCGGACCGAAGGGGTCTATGACCAGACGGCGGCGCTGGCGCCCTATTTCGAGGAGGCGGTGCACTCCCTCAAAGGCGAGCCCAATGTGATCGATATCCGCAATGTGGGCTTTGCCGCCGGGGTGACGCTGGCCCCGCGCGAAGGCGCGCCCGGTGCGCGCGGGAATGAGGTGTTCCTGAAAACCTATGAGCAAGGCGTCGCGATCCGCGCCAATGGCGATAATCTCGCCATCGCGCCGATCCTGACCATGGGGAAGGGCGAAATCGACGTCACTATCGACGCCCTGCGCAAGGGGCTCCAGGCGGTGAATTGAGGCGCGCCAAGCGCCTGCTGCGGGGGCGGCCGCCCGTCCGGGTCTGTCATCAGCCGATTTGGGGCCGGCAAGGGGGGCGATGGCGGGGCCGGTGATCACGGCTCGCGTTGCCTCGCGCCTCAAAGGCCGTTAGAACCGGCCCGCTCAGGACAGGGGGAGTCCGGCCAAGAGCATACGGACCGGCATAGCGGCAGGAATTTAATCAGTGGCGAATGACGATAGTGCACTAAGGGAAGTTGACGAGGCCCTGGAAGAAGAGCGCCAATGGGCGTCTTTCAGGAAAAACGGACCGGCGGTCATCGCCGGGGCTGTGCTGCTGGTCGCCGGAGTCGCCGGCTGGCAGGGCTGGACCCATTTGCAGACCCAGAAGGCGGAAGAGCAGTCGGTTGATTTCCGCAAGGCGGCTGAACTCCTCGCCAGCGACAGCGATGCGGGACGCGCAGCGCTTGACGCAGTGGCGGCGGAAAAGGGCGGCTATGGCGCCCTCGCGGCCCTTCGCCGGGCGAATTCCTATGCCAGCGGCGGCGAGCGCCTGAAAGCCATCGAGATTTACCGCGACGTCGCCAAGGGCGATGCGCCGCGCCGTCTTCGCGAATTCGCGCAATTGCGCGCAGCGCTGTTGTCGCTGAATGACGGACGCGACGCGGTGATGAGCGATCTCGGTGGTCTCACCGAGGCGGAAGGCCCCTATAGCTATTACGCCAAGGAGATTTTCGGTCTCGCCTCGCTGAATGAGAAAGACTACGAAAGCGCCGTCGCCACATTTGAAGCATTATCGCTTGATATGGATGCGCCTGCGGGATTGCGCGACCGCGCGACGGAGTTTGCAGCGCTGGCGGCGGAAGCGAAATCGGGCGTGAATATTTTCGGCGAAGCGCGTGTCGATGATTTGCTGAAAACGCTCGGCGCCGACATTGCCGGCGACGCGGCGGAAGACGCCGCGCCGGTGATTGAAGAGGCAAGCGGCGAAGTCGCGGCCGATGCTGTAGAAGACCCGGCCGATATGGCGGAGAGCGCCGCCGAAGACGAACACGACGATCACAATTAAAAAGAGTAGATCATGAAGCTTTCACCGTTTTCGGCTTGGCGTATTATTTTGGCGGCCTTCGCGTTTACATTGCTCGCCGGGTGTTCTTCCGGCCCGCTTGGCAGCCTGTTTGGCGGCAAGGAAAAAGACGATCCCAACGCCCCGAAAGAGGATGATCGCATTTCGATCCTCGCGCTTGAGCAAGAGCTTGCGCCGGACCCGCGCTATGCGGGGATGACGGTCGAAACGCCGCCGCCTTATGTGAACTCTTCCTGGACCCAGCCCGGCGGTGAAGCCGACCATACGCTGCACCATCTCAGCGCGCCGCTTGAGTTGAAAAAGCTTTGGACGGCGGATGTGGGCAAAGCCTCGCCGCGCCGCGCGCGCCTGACCTCGCCGCCGATCGTGGTCGACGACCGCGTGTTTGTGCTCGATGCGGACGCGAATGTTTCCTCCTATAACGCCGAGACCGGCGAGCTGATCTGGCGCGCGGAACTGGCGCCGGACATCGATCAGCGTTTTCGCGTTCGTGAACTTTTCCGCGGGCCGAAATCGGCGGAAATCGGTTTTGGCGGCGGCGTCGCCTTTGAACAGGGGCGCATCTTCATCACTTCGGGATTTGGCT
Organism: Hyphococcus sp. D3-15; assembly: GCF_055809375.1. Classification (NCBI taxonomy): domain Bacteria; kingdom Pseudomonadati; phylum Pseudomonadota; class Alphaproteobacteria; order Parvularculales; family Parvularculaceae; genus Hyphococcus; species Hyphococcus sp. D3-15. The sequence continues at coordinate 1,907,929 of NZ_CM147910.1, forward strand.
TTGTCGCCGCGCTGCATGCGCAAACCGGCGACGAATTATGGCGCGTGCAAACCGACGCGCCGGTGCGCACGCCGCCGACGGCCTATCGCGGCAAGGTCTATCTCTCGACCAACACCAACGAATTTCTGGCGCTCAATCAGGAAACCGGCGAGCGCGAATGGGCGTTTCAGTCCTTTGAAGAATCTGCGCGCTTCCTGTCTTCCTCAAGCCCGGCGGCGGCGGGCGATCTTGTCGTGGCGCCGTTTTCCTCGGGCGAGCTTGTGGCGTTCATCGCCGATAATGGCCGCTCGGTCTGGGACATGACCTTGTCGCGGGAATCGCGCCTGACGGCGCTGGCCTCGCTCAACGACATCGCCGGCAGCCCGGTCATCGACCGCGGCCTGGTCTATGTGGTCAGCCATGGCGGGCGTTTTTCCGCGATCGATATCCGCACCGGCCAGCCCGTGTGGGAAATGCCGATCGCCAGCCTGCAAATGCCGTGGGTGGCGGGCGACTTTATTTATATTGTGACGATTGAGGGCGAGCTGATCTGCGTGTCGCGCGCCGATGGCGGCATTATCTGGCTGACCCAGCTTCGCCAATACAAAAAAGAGAAAAAGAAAAAGGGCCGCATTTCCTGGTCTGGTCCGGTTTATGCAGGCGACAGTCTCATTCTTGTATCGTCGGATCAGGAGCTCGTACGGGTTTCGCCGGAAGATGGCGAAGTCATTGAGGTCAAGAAAATCGACGGCGGTTCTGTTGTGTCGCCAATCGTTGCTGGCGAAAAGATCTTTATCCTGACGGAGAAGGGCAAGCTGATCGCGATGCGCTAGGAAGCGCAGGACGGGCTTCGCTGAAGTTCATGCCGGTTAAAATTGCACTTGTAGGCCGGCCTAATGTCGGCAAGTCGACGCTGTTCAACCGTCTGGTTGGCAAGCGGCTGGCGCTTGTCGACGACACGCCGGGGGTGACCCGCGACCGCCGCGAGGGCGAGGCGCGTCTGGGCGATCTGTCTTTCACGGTCATCGACACGCCGGGCCTTGAAGAGGCGCCGGAAGCCGCCCTTGAAGGACGCATGCGCAAGCAGACCGATGCGGCGGTGGCCGAAGCGGCTGCATGCCTCTTCCTTGTGGATGCGCGGGCCGGCGTCACGCCGCTCGACCAGACCTTTGCGCGGTTGCTGCGCGCCAGCGGCAAGCCGGTGATCCTTCTCGCCAACAAAGCCGAAGGCAATGCGGGCGCGGCCGGGTTTTACGACGCCTATGAACTGGGCGCGGGCGAACCAATTGCGATCTCCGCCGAGCATGGCGAAGGCATGGGCGAGCTTTACAACGCGCTGGAGCCATTCCTCGCGCAATTCCAGGGTGATGAAGACATCGACGAAGAGGCGGAATGGGACAATCCGCTAAAGCCGCTTCGCGTCGCCATCATTGGCCGTCCGAATGCCGGCAAGTCGACTTTGGTCAATCGCCTGATTGGCGAGGACCGGCTGCTGACCGGCCCCGAAGCGGGGATCACCCGCGACTCGATTTCCGTTGAGTGGACATGGGCCGGCAAGGACCGCGACTGGCCGGTCAAGCTGTTCGACACGGCGGGCATGCGCAAAAAGTCGAAGGTGCAGGAAAAGCTTGAAAAGTTGTCCGTCGCCGACGCCTTGCGCGCGATCAAATTCGCCGAAGTCGCCGTCTTGCTGCTCGATGCGGAAAACCCTTTCGACAAACAGGATTTGCAGATCGCCGACCTTGCGCTGCGCGAAGGACGCGCGCTGGTCATCGCGATCAACAAATGGGACCTGATCGAAGATAAAGACGCGAAGATGCGCGAGCTGAAAGAAACGGCCGCCCGTCTTCTGCCGCAGGCGCCGGATATTCCGATCACGCCGTTTTCCGCGCTCACCGGCGCCGGGCTTAATCGCCTGATGCCGGCGGTGATCAAGGTCTATATTGACTGGAATGCTCGGGTGAAAACGCCGGAGCTTAACGATTGGCTGCATGAAGCGCTGCATCGCCATGCGCCGCCGGCGGTGTCCGGCCAGCGCATCAAGATCCGTTATATCGCGCAGATCAAAACCCGGCCGCCAACCTTTGTGGCCCAATGCACGCGCGCGGAAGATTTGCCCGCCGCCTATAAGCGCTATTTGATCAATGGCATTCGCGACGCCTTCGACATCAAGGCGGTGCCGATCCGGCTTATTTTGAAAAAGCCGGACAATCCCTTTGCGAAAGAAAAAAGCGTTAGGCGCCGTCGCTTGCGCTGCGTTTGCTCGTGATCCTTCGAGACGCAAAATTTCTTCATCCTGAGGGACACCGTAGGTGTCGTCTCGAAGGGCGAAGAAATTTTTGCTCCTCAGGGTGAAGGCTCGACTTATGGCGCGTCCCGCCACTCCCTGAAGGAAATACGCAGGGGCTCGCGTTCTTCGCGGGTCAGCAAGTGATAGACCAGCGGCAGCAATTCATCCGGATGCGGAAGGGTTGCGGGGTCTTCGCCGGGCATCGCGACTTTGCGCATTGTGGTGCGCATCGGGCCGGGGCTGATCAGGGAGACATTGACCTTGGTCTTCGCCATTTCTTCCGCATAAGTTTTCAAAAGCATGTCGAAGGCCGCTTTAGTCACCGCATAGCTGCCCCAGAAGGCTTTCGCCGCTTCGCCGCCAACCCGCGAGGACAGCCCGATCACCCGCGCATCGGCGGATTTGCGCAGCATCGGATCGAGTGCGCGCAACAGCCGCCAATTTGCGGTGACGTTGAGATCAAGCGTGTGTTTCCAGACTTTCGGATCGATATCGGGAATTGGGGCCAGCTCGCCAAGGCTGCCGGCGTTGAGGACCAGAATATCGAGCCCGTCAAAACGCTGGCTGAGCGCGCCGGCGAGCCGTTCAATGCCGTCGCCTTCAACAAGATCGAGGGGAATGAGGGATGCTTTGCCGCCCGCCGCCTTGATCTCGTCATCGAGTTCCTCCAGCGCGCCGGGAGTGCGCGCCAGCGCCAGCACATGGGCGCCGGCCTTGGCGAGCGCCAGCGCGATGGAGCGGCCAATGCCGCGCGAGGCGCCGGTGACGAGGGCGGTTTTGCCGGAAAGATCAGGTGCGGACATGGGTGAATTCCTTTTTGGAGGGGCTCAATAGGGCGTAAGCGATGTCCTCTGCAACCCGTTCAAATGTCGCGCTGTCGAGCGCCCTAAGGCGGAACCTGGCGAGGGGTGCGCCGACCCGGCCGCGCTTGCGGCTGCGCTCATAGGCGGGGTCGTAATGGGCGCGCATCAGCGTGGCGACGAGGCTTTCCCAATGGCCTGCATCGGCGAGGGCGCGCCAGTCAGTGATGGTCTCGCTAGAATGAAACGGTTTCAACCGGTCGATTGCGGCGCCCGCAGCGTCGGCGTCGGCGATCATGTCCGCATAGGCGGTGATGAGATAGGGCGCGCGCGCCTCCGGCTCGGCCTCGATGATGATGCGCCGCGCCGCCAGCATTGATGTCCACAGGCGTTTGGGAATTTCGCAGCGGCCAATGCGGTTTGATTCCGCCTCCACCAGAATGTGCCGCGCCGGGTCGAGATGGCGCAGCGCATCGTAAAGCCGCGACTCAAACAACCGTTGATCCGGCTGCGGAGCATCCGCGTGTCCGCCAAACACTGAGCCGCGATGATTGGCCAGCGCTTCGAGATCGAGGATCTGCACGCCGGCTTTTTGCGCCGTGCGCAGAATGTCTGTCTTGGCGACGCCGGTCTGGCCGTCCAGCAGGATGAGCGGCAACGCCGCCTCGCTGTCGCGCAAGTCGGCGACAACTGCGCGCCGCCAGGTCTTGTAACCGCCATTCAACACGCCGCAGCGCCAGCCGACCTGTGACAGGATGGTCGCCATGGCGTTGGAGCGCATGCCGCCGCGCCAGCAATAGATCAGCGTCGTGAAGTCCGCTGGCTTGCTGGCGAGCGCAGTCTCCAAATGCCGCGCGACATTGCGGGCCACATGGGCCGCGCCGACACGGCGCGCCTTGTGACGCGATTCCTGTTTATAGATCGTGCCCACTTCCGCACGCTCGGCGTCGTCAAGCACCGGCAGGTTGATCGCGCCGGGCAAATGATCCTCGGCGAATTCCGACGGCGAACGCACATCGATGATCGCGTCAAAGCGCGAAAGCGTTTCTATAGAAATGTCGCCAATGTCTTCGATCATGCCAGTCCGGGTTTGCTGGTTGTGCTTGCACGCAGGTCAGGGAGTGTTCTAGGTCTTCTGGCGCACGCTGCAAGGAGGTTTGCATGTCAACCGAGCCCCGCCTGACCTCGCTCGCCCATGGAGGCGGCTGCGGCTGCAAGATTGCGCCAAATGTGCTGCGCGAAATTCTGGGCGATATGCCAGCGGCTGCGGCGCATTCGGCGCTGATGGTCGATGCGGCGACCAGCGATGACGCGGCCGTCTACAGGATTTCCGACGAGGCGGCGCTGATCGCCACCACAGATTTTTTCATGCCGATCGTCGATGACCCGTTCGAGTTCGGGCGGATCGCCGCGACTAACGCCTTGTCAGATGTGTTCGCCATGGGCGGGCGGCCGATTTTCTCGCTCGCCATTGTCGGCATGCCGATCGACAAGATGTCCACCGAAACCATCCGCCGCATTCTGGAGGGCGGCCGCGCGGCGAGCGAAGCCGCTGGCGCGCCAGTGGCCGGCGGTCACTCCATCGATTCCGCTGAACCGATATACGGGCTGGCCGCCATGGGGCTCGTCCATCCCGATAAGATCCTGCGCAATAATGGCGCGAAGCCGGGCGATGTCCTGATCCTCGGCAAGCCGCTCGGCGTCGGCATATTCAGTGCGGCGCTGAAAAAAGAAATCCTACCGCCGGAAGGCTATGAACAGATGATCGCCTCGACGACATTGCTCAACCGTCCGGGTGCGGACATTGCAGAAATTGACGGCGTGCACGCCATGACCGATGTGACCGGCTTCGGCCTGCTGGGTCATCTGAGCGAAATCTGCCGGGGCAGCGCAGTCATCGCGACGATTGATGAGGGTTCGGTGCCGGTGTTCGATCTGGCCCGTGCGCTGCTTGCCGATGGCGTGAAAACCGGCGCGTCAGGGCGCAATTGGGAAAGCGTGAAAGAATGGGTGGAGGCGCCGGCTGGATGGGCTGAGGCGTCGCGCCACATGCTCACCGATCCCCAGACATCGGGCGGGCTGCTGGTTTCCTGTGCGCCGTCAGCGGCGGACAAGGTGCTCGCGGCGTTCAAAAAGCATGGACATGATGCGGCGTGCGTGATCGGCGAGGTGGCTGACGGCGCGCCGAAGATTACGTTCAAAAGCTGACGCCTGTTACGCATCCTTCGAGACGAAAAAATCCTTCATCCTGAGGGGCCGAAGGCTGTCTCGAAGGACATGAAGGATTTTTTCATCCTCAGGATGAAGGTCGCTGACCTAAGCCAGCGTGCGCCGGAGCGCGTCGGCCCAGCCATTGAGATTGCGGGTGCGCAAATCCGGCGCCATGGCGGGCTGAAAGCGCGCATCGAGGCGCCAGCGCTCGGCGATGTCATCGAGGTCTTCAAAAATTCCGGCCTTGAGCCCCGCGAGATAGGCAGCGCCCAGCGCTGTCGTCTCCAGCACTTTCGGCCGCTCCACCGGCAGCCCGAGAATATCGGCGAGGAATTGCATCAGCCAGTCATTGGCGACCATGCCGCCATCGGCGCGCAAGGTTTTGGTCGCGGCGCCGTCTCGCGCGATGGCGTTCATCAGATCGGCGGTCTGGTAGACGACGCTTTCCAGTGCCGCGCGCGCAAGCTCGGCGCGCCCGGCGCCGCGGGTGAGGCCGGAAATCAGGCCCCGCGCTTTCGGTGACCAGTGCGGCGCCCCGAGCCCGGTAAAGGCGGGAACCAGATAGACGCCATTATTGGTTTCGATGCTTTCGGCGAGTTCGGCTGTCTCGGCGGCGTTTTTGATGATCTGCAATTCATCGCGCAGCCATTGCACCGCCGCGCCGGCGATGAAGATCGAGCCTTCCAAAGCGTAAGTGGTCTCGCCGTTTAGCCGATAGGCGATGGTGGAGAGCAGCTTGTTGTTCGAGGCGAGGGGTTTGGCGCCGGTATTGATCAAGACGAAACAGCCAGTGCCATAGGTGCTTTTAATCGCGCCGGGGGTGAAACAGGCTTGCCCGAAAGCGGCCGCCTGTTGATCGCCCGCGACGCCGCAAATCGGCAGGGGACGGCCGAAAAATTCCGGCTCGGTCATGCCGAAATCATCGGCGCTGTCGCGCACATTCGGCAATAGACCCTTCGGCACACGGAAGGTTTTCAGCAGCGCATCGTCCCAGTGATTGTCGTGGATGTTGTAAAGCGAGGTGCGGCTTGCATTTGTCGCGTCCGTCGCATGCTCCTTGCCGCCGGTCAGCCGCCAGATCAGGAAGGAGTCCACCGTGCCAAAGGCGAGGTCGCCGTCTTCGGCGCGGTCCCGCGCGCCCGCCACATTGTCGAGCACCCAGGCGGCCTTGGTCGCCGAAAAATAGGGGTCGATCAAAAGCCCGGTGCGCGCCATGACATGAGGTTCGGCGCCGTCTTCGCGCAAGCCGGTGCAGATATCCGCCGTGCGCCGGTCCTGCCAGACAATGGCGTTATACACCGCCGCGTCGGTCTTGCGGTCCCACAAGATAGTCGTTTCGCGCTGATTGGTGACGCCGACCGCAACAACTTCACCTGACTTTTCCGCTTCGGTGAAGGCGGCTCGTGCGGTTTCCAGCGTTGTGCGCCAGATGTCTTCCGGGTCGTGCTCGACCCAGCCGTCATTCGGAAAATGCTGCGGGAAATCCGATTGTGCACGCGCAACAATCGCCCCCGCACTGTCAAAGACAATGGCCCGGCTGGATGTGGTGCCCTGATCAATGGACAGAATATAAGGCGGCTGGAAGTCGCTCATCTATCGGGTCCGGCCTGTTGCGTTGGCGCCAGTCTACTGCGAGTTGCACCGGCGCTGAAACCCCGCCTGACAGCTTTGTCGGCCTGTTTTCACCGGGCCGGAACGCTGATAGGCAAGGGGATAGAATATTAACGGAGGGCGGAAATGAAGAAGTTTTTATCCATAGGCGGCGCGGTCATCGCGCTGGCGCTCGGCGGCGCCTGTTCACAGGGCGACAAGCCCGCCGGCGAGGCTGTCAGCGAAGCGGCGACGGCGCCGGTGCGTTTATACACGTTCGATTGCGGCCGCATCGCCATGAATGATCTGTCGTTGTTTACGCAAGGCAATGAATATGACGGCCGCAGTAATGACGCGTCTGTCATGTGTTTTCTCATCCGTCATCCGAAAGGCGATCTGCTTTGGGACGCCGGCATTCCCGCAAGCATTCACGACGCAGGCGAAGAGGGCGTTGCATTCGGTCCGTTTGGCATGACCATGCCAAAGACAATTGAAGGTCAGCTTGGCGAGATTGGAATGACCGTCGCCGATGTGGACTACTTCACGCCGTCGCACTCGCATTTCGATCATATTGGCGATGCGGCGCGTTTCGCCGGCGCGACCTTGCTCATCGACAAGGATGAGCGCGCCCATATGTTCCGCGCCGAGGCGCGCGCGGATGAACAAAACTTCCCGCTTTATGCCGCATTGGAAGAGGCGGAGACGATCGAGTTTGACGGCGACCATGATGTGTTCGGCGACGGCAAGGTGAAAATTCTCGCCATGCCGGGCCATACGCCAGGCCACACGTCGCTGTTGGTGGAGCTGGAAAATTCCGGCCCCGTACTGCTCTCCGGCGACATGTATCATTTGCAGGAGTCGCGCGAGAACCGCTATGTGCCGAAATTCAACACCAATGTTGACGATACGCTGGCGTCCATGGGCCGGTTCGAACAGGTTGCAAAAGACACCGGCGCGCGCGTCATCATCCAGCATGTGATGGCGGATTATGAAGCGCTGCCGCGCCTGCCGGGATATCTGGACTAGGCGTCTTTACCCTCTCCCGCTGGCGGGAGAGGGTGGCGAGCAAAGCCGACAGGCGGCGCTTGCAGGGTGACGGTGGAGCCGCAACCGTAAAAGCGTTGTTGTTTTTTTCCTCACCCCAACCCCTCTCCCCAAAGGGGCGAGGGGCTTTCAGTTTAATAGGTGACGCTTACCCGCGCCCCATAGGTGGCGGGCATGCCCGGCGCAGCAACATCGGCTACGTCGCCCGGCGCAATGAAGAAGTTCCGCGTTTCGTCGTAATCGGTGTTGAAGATATTGCGGCCCCATAAAGCCAGCTCCCAGCGCCCGTCATCAGGACCGACAGCAAGCTGCGCATTGGCGAGCCAGTAATCGCTGACCGCATAGTCGGGACCGAGCAAGGGCAAAGCCAGACTGTCGCGGTAGGAATAGTCGAACCGCGCGCGCGCTGACCATCCATCGGCGATTGGCGTTTGCGCCGCGACAAAGCCCTGATAGCTGACATTCGGGAAGCCAAGATCCTGACCCGTGCGGTCGGTGTAGACGGCCATGCCCGCAAGGCTTGTCGCCGCCGTATCGAGATCGGTGAAGCTGGTGAACTCGCCGGTCTTGTAGCCGACCGACTGGCCGATGGTGAGCCACGGCGCCGGGGTCAGGACAGCTTCCAGTTCCGCGCCGAAAATTTCGCTGTCGGCGTTGACGATGCGCCCGACAATCGCGCCGGTGCCGCCGTCATAGATCGCGGACTGCACTTGCTGGTCGTTATAGTCGTAAAAATAGGCGGCGCCATTGAGCTGTAAAATGCCGGCGGCGCTGGTTTTGAAGCCAACCTCAAAGGCGTTGAGTTTTTCCGGCGCGAAAGGCGTCAACGCATTCGGGTTGAGCGTGTTGTAAGCGGTGAAGCCGCCGGATTTCACGCCGCGGCTGAAATGCGCATAGAGCAACACATCATCCGTAGGCGTCAGTTCGACGCCGATTTTGCCGGAAAGATTGTCCGATGAAAGATCGCGGCTTTCCAGTGTGCCGTCGATGGTTCCGTTTGCGAAATTGAGCGGCCCCGTGCCGAGTGAAAAGGTGCCGAGATCGCGCAGCTTGCGGTTTTCGTCTTCATAACGAAGCCCGGCGACCAGCGTGATCAGCTCCGTCAGCGCATAGTCCCCATGGAGATAGGCGGCCATGGTGCGGACTTTTTGCCGGTATGGGGTTGAGACCGCAAAGCCGGGTCCAAAGCTCGCGGCGAAGTCGGACTGGTAAAGTTCGTTCAGGTCTTCTTGCGAATAATAAAGACCGCCGACCCAGTTAAGACGCTCGCCGCCGCCGGCAAGGCGCAGCTCATGGGACATCACATCGGCGCTCGACTGGAAATATACGCCCGCGCCGCCCAGGGTGAGCGCATCGAAATCACTAAACTCCTTACGGTTCAATGTCTCAAAGGCGCCGATATAGGTGAGCTTTGCGTCGCCGACCGGCGCGTTCAAGGTGAGGTTCGCTCCCCATCCTTCATTGTTGCGGAAAGGATGGGCGTCTTCGGCGATGCCGGTTAGCGCCGTAAAATCCGCAGAGGAGCCATAGCTGATCTCGCGGCCCGTATGCGCGAGCGACCCGTCGAGCAGACTGTCATTGAACAATTGCAGGCCGAGCCCGTCGGAATCGTCGATAAAGCCATGCAGGTTGAACAGGGCTTCCACCTCCGGCGCAATGTCGACGGCAACGAGACCGCGCAGCGCATATTGTTCCGCATCGCCGACTTCCTCGCCGGTTTCGCGGCTGACTTGCCAGGCGCCGCCATGGGCGGTCGCGCCGGACAGCCGCAGGCGGATATTGTCGCTTACGGCGCCGGAAACATAACCCTCCGCATCGACGCGGCCAAAGCGTCCGCCTTCAATGCTCGCGCCGGCGGTGAAATCATCGCTTGGCGCATTGGAAATAATCTTGATGGCGCCGCCGGTTGTGTTGCGGCCGTAAAGCGTTCCCTGCGGTCCGCGCAGAACTTCAACGCGCTCCACATCGAAAAGAACGCCCTGCGTCATCACCGGGATCGGATAGGCGACATCGTCGACATACACGCCGACGGTCGGCGCATTGTTGGTGGCGTAATCGCGAAAGCCGACGCCGCGAATGGAAAAGCTCGGCTGGCCGGAACCGAACTGGTTTTCGATTTCCAGGCTGGGCGAAATGTTCTCGAGCCCGTTCACCTTGGACACGCCTTGCGCAATCAGATCGGCGCCGGAGAAAACATTCAGCGCGACGCCCACATCTTGCGGCGACTGTTCGCGGCGCTGGGCGGTGACGATGATCTCGTCATCCTGCGCGAGCGCGGCATAAGGCATTGCGACGCCTGCTAGGGCGACGGACAAAACTATTTTTTTCATTGGGCGTTTCCAGCTCATATCGGCGAAGCCCGGAAGACCCCGTTTTACTCGGGCCCTGCCGTCTCCAATGGCTTCGCGCGGATCGCCGGAATGATGGCGTTTTACTCGCCTTCCGGTCGCTCCCATGACGCCCCAGGCCCTGAAAAGGATCGCCGTTTACTCGGCGGCCTGACGCACACATGGTTGCGCGAGAGCTGGTGTTTATCGTTTTTGTGACAGAATTTCAACGGCCATTGCGTGGCGCAAAGTCCCGGCCGGTCAGGAACCGCCCAGATAGTCGCAAACCGCATTCACAAAGGCCGCCGGGGCGTCCCAATGCAGGGAATGGGCGGCGCCGGTGATCGTTCGATGTTGAACATTCGCCTTTTTCGCATAGCTCGCCGCAATCTCCGCGGGCGAGAACATCAGGTCGAGATCGCCTGCGAGAATGAGCGCGTCGGGTTTGATGCGCGCGGGCAGGGCGCTTGCGTCATAGGCGCGGATCGCATCGACCTGGCGGCGCATATCGGCGATGGACTGCGCATGGGGATAGGCGATGGCGAGCGCGATGGCGGCGTCGACGGCGTTTTTGTGTTCGAAAAATTCCGGCTTGAACAACCAGTGAAAAAACGCCCGCAGCCAAAGCTCATCGGGCGCGCCCGCTTCGCGCAAGGCGAGAATGGTTTCGACAACCGAAATTGCGCGCGCCGGACTTTTTGCGCTGCTGGCGGCAAGCACCAGCCGGTCGATGCGATCCGGCGCCATGTCGGCGAGCACCATGGCGATGACGCCGCCCATGGAATGACCGAGCACATGCGCGCGTTCGATCTCAAGATGGTCAAGCAGAGAGAGATAATCGCGCGCCATAGTCTCGATGGTGATCGCGCCCTTGCTGCGGGTTTGCCCGGCGCCGCGATTATCCGCCATGATCAGGGAGAATTGTTTGGAAAGGCGCGGCGACACCGGCCCCCAGCTCGCATGATCGCTCGCAAGACCCGGAATAAGCAAAAGCGGCGAGCCGCTTCCGGTTTGTTTATAGTGAAGGTCGACTTGATCTGTAGACAGAACAGGCATGTCAGGCGTTCTTCCGCATGTCGGCGCGCAACCGATAATAGCGCAGCGCCGCGCCCGGCGCCCCGAGCATGGGATGCTTGCGTTCCCATTCGGTGATCGCAATATCAACGCCCGAATGACGCTGGATTTTCCAGGCGATGTAGTCAATGCCGCCTTTGAAGGTCTGCGTGCCTTTCAGCAATCGCGCGATCGACAAAAACGCGCCGGCGATGGCGCGCATGCGCCAGGCCAGCGTGCTGGCGCGCGGCGGCGCTGTAAGCGTGATCGTTCCATCCGTGACTTTGTTGTCCAGCCCGGCATAAGCGAGGGCGGGGGCGGTGACGGCGTCGGCCCAGTCGCCATAGCTGTCCAGCAGCTTGCCTGCGCGTTCTTCATCTTCCGCGCGCAGCTCCGCCTTGTAAGACGCGCCAAGACCGGCGAGCCACAGGGCGCGGGGCGTGAAGGGCGCGTCCATCAGCGCGGCGGCGCGCTTGCAGAAAGTGGCGATGGCGCGCGCGAGCGCAATTTCGAGGCGGTCATGCATCGCGTCATCCGGCGCGTGAATGCGCGAGGGTTGGGCGAAACGCGCCCAGAAATAAGAATGGAAGGTTTGCTCGCTCACCAGCTTTTCAAAGTGACCAAGGGTCAGCACCGCATATTTGGCCCGCAAGGTTCCAAAGCGCGACGGTGTCTCGAAATAGAAAACATTCGGCGGGATCAGTTTGTTCGCGGCGCGCAGCATTGGCGACGGGCTGAGCGCTTCATAGGACTCGCCGATCACATAGAAATCGAAAATCACGCTGGCGGGATCGTCATTGCCGGAAACGCTGGCGCCGGAGCCGTAAAACAAGATCGCCGCGCCGGGAAATTTGGAGCCTAGCGCATCGACAAGCAATTGCGCCGGTTCATCAAGCGGCGGCGCGGAGACGGCGCGGATGCGCGAGCGCAAGGCGAAGAGCGCGCTCTGCGGCGCGGGCGTTTCGGAAAGGGGTGTCGTCATCAAACGAGGAATGCGGCTTTTTCAGAAACCTTGATGATCAGATCTTCATCCGGCGCTGTATGGAAGATTTCACCGTCAAACACCACCGGTCCGTCAAACCGCATGCGGATCTCGTCGGTTTTCCAACTGTGATAGCCGGCGTCTTCAAACCAGGATTGCGATTTGCCGCGCAGGATCGTCATCGCCGCGAGCAGGAGATTTTTGCGCGGGAAGGGAAGCGACATCACGCTCATCGGTTCTTCGCCCTCGGCCCAGAACGGGAAGATCCCGGCGGACAGGGAGTTGAGCGTCGTCATCAGCATCATCGACAGCTCATGGTCCTGCAACTCGCCATTGGCGTCGCGAAGTTGCGTCGGCATGGGCGGCGGACCCTTGGCGTTGTCAAAGGCGGTCTTCAACAGGAAGCCGCCGGCGGACAGCGCGACGGCGAGCGAGCGCTTGGCGCCCATCTTCTGAACATTCTGGCGGCTGAACTGCACGGCGGTATGGAACAACCCGGCGCCGAGGAAAAATCCGTAGATCGGGTCCTGACGCTCGGAAAGCTGCATGCCGATCAATGGGCGCTCGACGCGCGAGACTTCGCCGCGTCCGCGCCGCCACAGAAAATTGTCGAGCGACGTCGCGGGCGGACCCTGCAAGCCGCAATCATTGGCGATGACATTCGTCATGCCGCAGGGCAGCGCCACGTAATTCGGCTGGCGGGGCGACCGGCGCTTGTTGATCGAACTGGTGATCGCCGCCTGCATCGTGCCGTCGCCGCCGGCGAGGATCAGCGTGTTGGAATTGCCTTTGCCGATATCGTCGAGCGCATTGTCGAGATCTTCAAAACGCTCAAGCACATAAGGGCGAATATCCTGATGACGTTTGGAAACGTAAAGCAGGTCGTCCGCAAGCATCGCATTGCGGCTGCTCTTGGCGTTGATGATCATGGACGCGGTCGACATATTGAGCACTCAAAAAGGCCAGGGGGCGCGCCCGCCTGATCCGGTTAATCTTCTTGGTTGGGCCCCAAGCGGGGCCGGTTAGGCTCGTTGACGCGCGCGGCCCGTCGATTTGGCAAAGCCCGCCCTTGTCGCCGCCCAGCATCATGTCACAAAACGGCCACAATTAGCCAGCGCCCCGCTGCGAATTTAAATCGTCAAATATGTGCATCCGGTTAGGGGCGCCATGGGCGGGCGATTCAAACCAGCGTGATAGGGCAAAGATGATCCGCATCAGGCGCAACAGGTGCGCAAATCCTCCTGAAACCAAGCGGCGGCGCGAAATTTGCTCCCCACACTACGCCGCAGTGAAAGAGTCGGCGGCGGCGCTTGCGCGAGGGTGAGGCGATGAGGGCGGAATTAACGTGGAAATCAGCGATGGCGGGCGCGGCGGCGCTGGCGGCTGGAATGACGGCGGCGCTGAGCGGCGCGGCGCAGGCTGAGACATATGCGCTAAGCGCTGTGTCAATTCGGGACTTTGCCGGAACCGTCAATATCAAGACAACCAGCGGCGACGAGATCGACATCGCGATCCGGCAGGGCAAGTCCTATGTGCCGGTGAAACTTGAAGACAAGGACGGGGTCCTCGTGATTTCCGGCGAAGCCGTGAAAGACGAAGACGGGCTCGATTGCTGCAACCGGCGCATCACCCGAACCTCGCATCCGCGCGAAGGCCGAAAGCTAACGACGGGCGAACCGGTCGATGAAGATTTTTTCGCCGTGCATCCGACCCTTGAAATCCTGATGCCCTATGAGGGCGATGTTGAGTTCATCGATGCGCGCATCAAGCTCTCTATGGAACGCCTTGCCGGCTCGCTGAAGCTCGACGCCTGTTACGTCTATGGCGAAACCAGCGATCTGGAAGAAGCGGTGATCGGCGTCGTCCATGGCTCGCGTCTGGTCATCGGCAATGTGGCAGGCGGCCTTGAGATCGATGTTTCCGGCGATGCGGATGTGCGCGCCGGCAATGCGTCGATCGTGGATGTGGACATCGCCGGACCTGGCGATGTGGTGCTGGGCGATATTGACGGCATGCTCGATGTGTCGATTGCAGGCTCGGGCCTGGTGCGCGCGACCCGGATGGACGGGCCGGTGAAAGCGCGTATCGCCGGTTCAGGCGCGCTGGCGATCAAAAGCGGCCGCGCCGACAAGCTGCGCGCCTTTATCGATGGTTCGGGCGGCGTGTATTTTCGCGGCGCCGCGACCCAGCCGGAGCTGACGCTTTACGGCTCGGCGGAAGTGCATCTCGACAGCGCCAATGGCCGCATCACAAGACATGGCGGCGGGACCATCTATGTGGGCGGCGTGAAGCTCGAAAAGTAATCAACCGGGTCAACCGGCGGCTTCGCCGTCCTTGCGAATGCTCGACGTGTCGGTTGCATCCATCATGGCCATGATGCGGGTCAGCGTCGCGCTTAATTTATTGGCCTGCTGATGAAATCCCAAAAACCGGTTTAACAGGCGGCCGTCGCGCGCCAATTGTTGCGCTTTTTCTGTCTCTGCTGAAATGCTGGCGAGTTCGGCGCGGGTCAGCACCTGCCGCGTCGCCAATTCGCGCAAGCGCAATTTCAACGTAATCATCGCCCGTAACTCGTCCCGGCTAAGCTGGCTGTCATCATGGCGTTGCGCCGTGGAGACGCTGCGATCGAGGGCGGAGGCGGTCTTTTCAAAGAGGGGCCAAAGCGCCACCGCCTGCTGCCCGAGCGTGCCGCCGGGTTTTTCCTGGCCGAACCGCAGCGGCGCCAGCGCGGGCGCTGTTGAGACTATTGATTCCGCAGTTGCGAACAAAATGATCGCCGCGAGAAAATATCGACCCTTCATTGGACAGCCCTCCCCAGTGAGCTCGTCTGCGAACGGAATATAAGCACTTCAAAGGGCGCCGGAAAACCGTTTATTGCGCGAGACCCCCGATTCGCGCTCTAATGCGTTGGAATCAGCGGCATTCGTGCAAAACTGCGCGGCCGGATTGGTTCGGCGAGCCGGTAGCGTAATCAAAAAACATACGACAACAGGAGACGGGCTGATGGCGGCTTTACTTTCGAATTTACGAAATACGGTGATTGCGGGGTTTGTTCTCGCCCTGCTGTTGGTGGTCATTTACGCGGCGATGGGCGGCTCCTTCGGGCCTGCTTACTGGAGCTTTTTGTTCCGCTATCTGCATGTGCTGTCCGGCGTGATGTGGATCGGCCTGTTATGGTATTTCAACTTCGTGCAGATCCCGCTGATGCCGTCGATCCCCGACGAGCAAAAGCCGGCGGTGGGCAAACATATCGCGCCAAAGGCGCTGTTCTGGTTCCGCTGGGGCGCCATGTCGACGATTGTCACCGGGCTCATTCTTGCGGCGCTGAACGGATATATCGTGCAAGTGCTGACCCTCGGCGCGGTTGATGGTTTCGCCGTGCGCATGCATGTGTTGCTCGGCATCGGCATGTGGTTCGGCATCATCATGTGGTTCAATGTCTGGTTCATTATCTGGCCGAACCAGCAAAAGGCGCTGAACATAAACAACCAATATCCCGACCTCGCCGCCGACGCGAAAGCGGCCGCGGGCAAGAAGGCAATGCTGTTCTCACGGACAAACACCTTGCTGTCGATCCCGATGCTGTGGGCGATGGTGAGCGCGCAGAACATCTAAGGCGATACCGGCTGGCGAAGGCTTTCAGGGGCCTTGCCGGACGGGCGGAATTGAGAAACGGCGGGGGAGACCCCGCCGTTTTTTTTGTTAAACGCAAAAAATCGACAAAATCGTCAAAATCGACCTGGGCGGCCCTTGAACCCCGCCACGGAGGCCCCACATGGCCGCAAGTCTATATATCTTCATGAATGCGCAGATATGTAGATGCGCGTAAGGCGGGATTTGTGCTATAAGGCATGGTTTTCCGCCCGCTGCGCGAATGGAGAAATGAAATGCCGGGCCGTCAATTCGTTGCAAAAGAACTGGCCGAGATCTTCAAGGTCATTGCTCATCCGGATCGCATCCGGCTGATCGAGGAGCTGCGTTCCGGAGAAAAAGACGTGAACACGCTTGCCGAAGCGCTTGACCTGCCGGGCGCGCGCGTATCCCAGCATCTGGCTTTGCTGAGAGCGCACCGCCTTGCGGAGGAACGGCGTGACGGACGTCATCATTTCTACCATCTGATCCAACCGGAAATCGCCGGATGGATTGTTGACGGACTGGATTTTGTCGAGGGCCGCATGGCGGGCCCGGCCAAGTCCAGCATTAATCAGGCGCGGCGCCTGTGGTCGGCGCCCGAGAAGCCCGTAACCCCATGATGGAGAAAAATAAAATGCCCCGTTTCGCCGCTGGCGTGGTTCGTTTTCAAAACGAAGTCTATCCGGAAAAGAAAGACCTGTTCGAAAAGCTGAGCAAAGGACAGGAACCGGAAGCGCTGTTTATCGCATGTTCAGACAGTCGTGTTGAAACCGCGATGATCACCCAGACAGAACCTGGCGATCTTTTTATCGTTCGCAACGCCGGCAATATCGTTCCGCCTCACACCAGCCATACTGGCGGCATCACCGCATCGATCGAGTTTGCGGTTGCGGCGCTTAAAGTCCCGCATATCGTTATCTGCGGTCACACTGAATGCGGCGCCATGAAAGGCGCGCTCAATCCGGCGTCGCTGGTCGGGCTTCCCCATGTCAAGGAATGGCTTGGCTATTCGGCGGCGGCGGTGGAGATCGTCAATGCGCTTGGCGAAAATCTCAGCGACGAAAAGCGGATGCACATGCTGCTTGAGCAGAATGTCATCCTCCAGCTTCAGCATTTGAAGACGCATCCGAAAGTCGCCATGCGCCTGGCGAAAGACGATGTGCAACTGCATGGCTGGGTCTACGACATCAAGACCGGCGGCGTCAGCGCGTATGATGAGAAGCAGGACAAGTTCCTGCCCGTCGATGTGCGCTACGCATCCGAGATGGCGAAGCTGGTTACCGGCGGTTGCGCCGCGTAACGCGGATTTCATCACTTTACATTCTGGAGAACTATCATGGCGACGAACGACGCTTCCATGAAGCGCGCGGCTTTTTTTGACATGTCTAATTTGCGGGGCGACATTTTCGGCGGACTGACCGCCGGGATTGTCGCGCTACCCCTGGCGCTCGCCTTTGGCGAAGCGTCCGGCGCCGGGCCCATTGCGGGTCTATGGGGCGCCATTTTTGTCGGCTTTTTTGCAGCCATGTTCGGCGGCACAGGCGCGCAGGTATCCGGCCCCACCGGTCCAATGGTGGTGGTTTTTGCGGGCGTTTACGCGACGCTTAGCGACAACCCGTCTTTGGTGTTCGCCGCCGTCGTGCTCGCCGGGGTCCTGCAGGTCCTGTTCGGCGTGTTCCGGCTCGGCCAATATATCCGGCTCGTTCCCTATCCGGTGATATCCGGTTTCATGAGCGGCATCGGCTGCATCATCATTGCCCTGCAATTATCGCGACTATTCGGGCATGAGCCTGAAGGCGGCGGCACCATACCGGCGCTCACCGCGATTCCTGGCGCTGTCATGGACCCCAATTTCGCGGCGCTTTCGATCGGCGCGGCGACGCTCGCGATCATCTTCTCCTGGCCGAAATCATGGGCCAAATTCGTGCCCGGCGCGCTCGCCGCGCTGATCATCGGTACGCTGATGAGTTTCGTGATCAAGGGCGCGCCCATTCTCGGCGATATTCCGACCGGCCTGCCGTCCTTCGTCATGCCGTCCTTTTCGCAGGACAGTTTCCTGATCGTGTTTGAGGCGGCGCTCATTCTCGCGGTGCTTGGCGCCATTGACAGTCTGTTGACCTCGCTGGTCGCCGACAACATGACCCGCACGCGGCACAATTCCGATCGCGAGCTGATCGGGCAGGGGATCGGCAATACTGTCGCCGGCCTGTTCGGCGCAATCCCCGGCGCCGGCGCCACCATGCGCACTGTCGTCAATATCCGCTCCGGCGGCGCCACGCGTATCTCGGGCATGCTGCATGCGGTGTTTCTCGTCATTGTCGTCATCAGCCTGGCCCCGCTCGCCGCGCAGATCCCGCATGCGGTGCTGGCCGGCATTTTGGTCAAGGTCGGCTATGACATTGTCGACATTGCCTATCTCAAACGCGCCCATAAAGGTCCGCGCTGGGATCTCGCGCTGATGGCGCTTGTGCTCGGGCTGACGGTTTTCGTGGACCTGATCACGGCGGTTGCGGTGGGCGTTGTTCTTGCGGCGCTCGCTTTCGTCAAGAAAATGGCGGACGACCAGCTTGCCCATTTCCGCGCCGGAGAGCCGGCGCTGGCGACACAGGAAGAGCGGGACTTGCTGGCTCGCGCCAATGGCCGGGTGATGTTGTTCGAGTTTGGCGGCCCGCTGAGCTTCGGCGCCGCCGCCGATCTCGGCCACCATGTGCGTGAGCGTTCGAAAGAACATGCAAGCGCCATCGTGCTCGACTTTTCCCGGCTTCCGTTTCTTGACGTATCAGCCGCGCGGGCGGTGGAGACCATCGCCTGTGATGCGCGTCAGGCGAACAAGACCGTCTATGTGACAGGGATTTGCGATTCCGTGCGCAGCGTGCTGGTCGGCCTGAACGCCGATCACTGCCTGCCAGCAGACACCTGTTACAACACGCGCATCGAAGCTTTGCGCGTTGCGGTCGCAGAAACCACATCGCAGCAAGCGGAACACGAAGCGCCCAAAGGCGGCGCCGCCTCAACGGCGTCGGCGTAGCATCAGCGACGATGTCGACGGGAGCCGGCGCGTGTTGCGGAACACAGGCGCCGGCTCTCTTTTTTAGGACAGATAGATTCGTCCTTCCGGCAGTCGGCAAGCATCCCGGCGGCGGCGAACCATGCCGCCGGGATGCTTGCCGATGACTGCACGAGGCCCCCAGCGAGGCGTAATTAGTGCGCCGAAATGCTTTTCTTGACTTCGCCGAGGTCTTGCGGCGAAACTTGATGATGCAGGCATAGGGGCATCTGTTTTGCGACTAATTTCATGTGTAGCAGCGGCGATATTGTCGCTCGCAGCGGCGCCGGTTTCCGCGCAGCCGCCGCTCGAGGCATATGGCGGCATGCCATATATGCGGTCCCTGGCGATCTCGCCTGACGGATCTAAAGTCGCTTTCCTTCAAGATGATGGCGAGCGTGAGCTGGCGACGCTTTATGACCTCGCCAAAAGCGAATATCTCGCCGGGCTCAATACAGAAAAAGTCAAAACCCGCGGGCTTTATTTCGTGTCAGATGAATACGTCATTTTGCGCGCGTCCGAAACGACAAACATCCGGGGCTATCGCGGCGAATTTGAGTATTCGGCGGCGTTTTCGTGGAACTATGACACGGGGCGCATCAGGCAATTATTGCGTAACGAAGATGATCTGTATCCGGCGCAAGGCGGGCTGGGCCGCATTTTCGGTCGGCTGGAAGGCACCGACTATGTATTCATGCCGGCCTATATGGGGTCAAACGAAGACCCGCCATTAGATCTTCTGCGTGTCAGCCTGGAGAGCGGTCTCGCCCGGCGGCACGAGCATGGCAATCATGACACCATGGACTGGCTGGTTGGCGAGAACGGCGACCTCATCGCCCGTGAGGAGCATGACGAAAAGAAAAATCTCTATTCCATCTGGTTTTATGAGGATGGGGAGGACCGGAAAATCTTTGAAGAGTCTGTGGAGATACCGCGAAAGTCGCTCCTTGGCGTCAAGCCCGACGGTTCTGCGCTGATTGTTTCCTTAACGCCGAAAGAGTCAGACCGCGAAGTCATTGTCGCGCTAACGCCGGACGGAAAATTCTCCGAACCGTTATTTTCAAATCCCGACGCCGATGTGGAGCGGGTTATCACCAGCGGCAATCGCGTCGTCTATGGGGTGGAATATTCCGGGCTTGCATCGACCTATGAATTCTTCGACCCGCAACTGACCCATCTTGTCGCTTCCGTTCAGGCTCATTTCCCCGATGCGGCGGTGGACATCACTGACTGGACCGCCGATTTTTCTCATTTCGTCATGTATGTCAGCGGCGGCGCGGCGGCGCCGGCCTATTACCTGTTCGATGTTGAGAAGCGGCAAATGCGACGCTTCGGCGGCGCTTACGCCGACATCTCAGATGAGGATATCGGCTCGGTCCAGACCATGTATTACAAGGCGCGGGACGGGAAACAGATTTCCGCGATCCTGACAGCGCCGCCTGGCGCAGAGTTGAAGGGCAAGCACCCGACTATCATCATGCCCCATGGCGGGCCGTCGAGTTATGACTCGATCGGCTTCGACTGGATGGCGCAGTTTTTCGCCAGCCGCGGCTATGTTGTGGTGCAGCCGAATTTCCGCGGTTCGAGCGGGTTTGGCGCTGCGTTTGAGTCGGAAGGCTATGGCGAATGGGGACGCGGCGTCATGCAGCATGACGTCACCGACGCAACAAAAGCCGTGATTGGCGCCGGCATCGCAGACCCGGAACGGATTTGCATTATCGGCGCTAGCTATGGCGGCTATGCGGCGCTTGCCGGCGGCGCCTTCACGCCGGAACTCTACAAATGCGTCGGCGCCTTTGCGCCGGTCGCTGACCTGCCGCGCATGCTGCTCGATGAGCGGCGGGACTACGGAAAAGATAGCTGGGTTGTCGCTTACTGGAACAAGCTGATTGGTGATCGCAAGGCGGAGCGCGACAAGCTCGAAGAAATTTCACCGGCGAATTACGCCGAAGCGTTCACCGCACCGGTGCTGTTGATCCATGGCAATGACGATACGGTTGTGCCTGAACGTCAAAGCCAGATCATGCGCCGGGCGCTCGAGAGCGCCGGCAAGGACGTGGAATACATCAAGGTCAGGGGCGGCGATCACTGGCTCACCACCCGTGAAATGCGTCTGGAGACCTTGCATGCGCTGGATGGCTTTGTGTCCCGCCATCTCGGCGCGGGCGAGGCTGTCGCCGCCGCAAATTAAAGCTGGGTGACGAAACCGCAGCCGTCATTATATTGACGCTGTGCCGTCAGACAGCTCCATCTCAGCGAAGGCTTTGCCGCCGAAATTCATCGACTGGTTCGCATCGCGCGGCTGGGCGGCGCGCGCCCATCAGCTTGACTGTCTCGCGGCGGACCGCGAGGGGCTGTCCTATCTGTTGATCGCGCCCACCGGCGGCGGCAAGACGCTGGCCGGGTTCCTGCCGAGCCTTGTAGAGCTTGATGCGCGCCCGCAAGCCGAAAAAGGCAAGCTTCACACGCTTTATATTTCGCCGCTAAAGGCGCTCGCCGTCGATATCGCCCGCAATGTGGAAACCCCGGTGGCGGAAATGGGGCTCGATATTTCCATCGAGACGCGCACCGGCGATACGCCCGCCGCAAGGCGGCAGCGCCAGAAATACAAACCGCCAGACATTTTGATGACGACGCCGGAAAGCCTGTCGATCCTGATCGCGGCGCCCGATGCGCGCGTCTATTTCAGCGGGCTGAAGCGCGTCATTCTCGATGAATTGCATGCGCTGATCCCGAACAAGCGGGGGCATTTATTATCGCTTGCGCTTGCAAGATTGCGCGCGCTGGCGCCGGGGGTTCGGTTTTCCGGCCTGTCGGCGACGGTGCCGGACGCCCGGCCGTTGATCGATTATCTGACGCCGCAACATGTGGAGGGCGCGCGTTCGGCAAAACTTATTCGCGGCGCGCCCGGCGCCACGCCGCAAGTCGATGTGCTGATGTCTGAGGAGCGCATCCCCTGGTCGGGGCATACGGGGCGGCACGCCTTTCAGGAAGTCTATGAGCAGATCAAACAGGCGAAACTGACGCTTGTTTTCGTCAATACGCGCAGCCAGGCGGAGATCACCTTCGCGTCGCTGTGGAAACTCAATGACGACAATCTGCCCATCGCCTTGCATCACGGTTCGCTAGAGGTCGACCGGCGCCGCAAGGTCGAAGCGGCGATGACAAGGGGCGATTTACGCGCGGTCGTCTGCACTTCGACGCTCGATCTCGGCATTGACTGGGGCGATGTGGATCTCGTCATCCAGATGGGCGCGCCGAAAGGCGCATCGCGCCTGACCCAGCGCATTGGCCGCGCCAATCACCGCATGAACGAACCTTCGCGCGCGCTACTGGCCCCGGCGAACCGCATGGAGGTGCTCGAATGCATCGCCGCGAAACAGGCGATAGAGGAGGGCGCGCTGGACGGCGAACCGCCGCGCAAAGGAACGCTTGACGTGTTGGCGCAGCATATTCTCGGCATGGCCTGCGCCGAACCGTTCCGCGCCGATGATCTGTATAAGGAAATTCGGACGGCCTCGCCCTATGCCGACCTGCCGCGCAAGGCGTTTGACGATGCGGTGGAGTTTGTCGCGACCGGCGGTTATGCGCTGAAACGCTATGACCGCTATCGCCGCATCGTGAAACAGGCGGACGGCGCCTATCGCGTTCGCGACAAACGCGCGGTGCAGCAATATAAAATGAATGTGGGCACCATCACCGCGGCGGCGGAACTCAATATCCGCCTTGCAAGCGCGCGCGGCCCGAAGCGCCCGGGAAGACGGCTCGGCAAGGCGGAGGAATGGTTTTTCGAAACCATCAATATCGGCGACGCGTTTTTCTTCGCCGGCGAGGTGCTGCGGCTGGAACGCATTGACGGCAATGACGCGCTGGTGACGCGAACAACGCATGAATCGCCGAAACTCCCATCATGGGGCGGCAATAAATTTCCGTGGTCGACCTATCTCGCGAGCCGCGTGCGCCAGATGCTCTATGATGTGGAAGGCTGGAGCGCCTATCCCGAACAATTGCGCGACTGGCTCGAAAAGCAGCGCGAGGTTGCGCATATTCCAAAGCCCGACGAATTGCTGGTGGAAAGCTTTCCCTATCAGGGCCGGTATTTTCTGGTCTGCTATCCGTTTGAGGGCTGGCTGGCGCATCAGACGCTCGGCATGCTGGTGACGCGCCGGCTTGAACGTCTCGGCAAACAGCCGATCGGTTTCGTGCCGACGGAATATGCGCTGTCCGTGTGGTCGCGTCAGGATATGAGCGATGTAGACATGGCGGCGCTGTTTGACGAAGACATGCTTGGCGACGATCTGGAAGCTTGGACGGCGGAAGCGACGGTGATGAAACGCACTTTCAGGAATTGCGCGATTATCGCCGGCCTCATCGAAAAGAAATATCCGGGACAGGAGAAAACCGGACGGCAAGTCTCTTTCTCCGCTGATCTTATTTATGATGTGCTGCGCGAACATGAGCCGGATCATTTGCTGCTGCGCGCGGCGTGGGACGATGCCGCAGGCGGCTTCATGGATATTGCGCGCTTGCAGGCGATGCTGACACGGGCAAAGGGAAGGGTGGTGCATGCGCCTTTGGATCGCGTCTCGCCTCTCGCCGTGCCGGTGATGCTGGAGATCGGCCGCGAAAGCGTCGCGAAATCCGCGTCGGAAGAAA
Source organism: Hyphococcus sp. D3-15 (assembly GCF_055809375.1). Classification (NCBI taxonomy): domain Bacteria; kingdom Pseudomonadati; phylum Pseudomonadota; class Alphaproteobacteria; order Parvularculales; family Parvularculaceae; genus Hyphococcus; species Hyphococcus sp. D3-15. Next base: position 1,931,540 of record NZ_CM147910.1, read on the forward strand.
TGTTGAAAGCCGCGTCCGACGATCTGATTGCGACCGCGATGGGGGAGGCGGTCTGATCCCGCCGCTGTCATCCCGCACGCGCTGCAGCATGAAATGCTGCTGCGCAGATGCGGGACCCATCTCACTTTAAGTCATGGGTCCCGTGTTAGCAGCGCGTCATGTCATGCCGCGCAGCACACGGGATGACAGGGGAGGGATTTTCCCGCAAGCTCGTCTCATGCCGTATTTTGTCTACATATTGGCGAGCAAAAGAAATGGTACGCTTTATGTCGGCGTTACGAATAATCTCGGCGAAAGAGTATTCGCCCACAAGGAAGGGCGCGGGTCCGCTTTCACCAGCAAATATAGAGTTACGCGTCTCGTCTATTATGAACAGTTCGATGATGTGAATGACGCCATTGCTAGCGAAAAGCGACTGAAAAAATGGCGACGGCAATGGAAGATCGATCTGATTGAAGGCATGAATCCAGATTGGGACGATCTTTACTTCACATTGAACAGATAGAGTGGTTTGTCATCCCGGGGTGGCCGGAGGCCGAACCCGGGACCCATGGAAGTAGAGGCTGTGCGTCCCACATCTGCGCAGCCGCATGTCAGACTGCTGCGTGTGTGGAGTGCATAGGGATATCTTTTCTTCTTCTCAGAAATCCGTCATCTTTGCCTCATGCATGCGATCCTTCTCAATGGCGAAGCCTTGACCCCCGACCCCCTCGGCGCGGTCTATTGGGCGCGTGAGGAGATGCTCATCGTTTCCGATCTGCATTTCGAGAAGGGATCGAGCTTCGCGGCGCGCGGGGTGATGCTGCCGCCTTACGACACCCGTACGACGCTAATGCGCATTGCGGCGCTGATCCGGAAATATAAACCCAAACGCGTCCTGTCGCTGGGCGATGCGTTCCATGATGAAGACGCTGAGACCCGCATGGATGAGGACGATGCGCAAAACCTCGCGGCGCTAATGGGCGAGGCGGACTGGCTGTGGGTGCTCGGCAATCATGACCCGGAACCGCCTGCGCGCTTTGCAGCGGCGACGGAAAAGACCGTTCAGATTGGCGCGCTGACCTTCGTGCATGAGCCGACTGAAGGCGCGGCGCACAATCGTGTAAAAGGCGAGATCGCCGGGCATCTTCACCCTTGCGCCCGCGTCGTCAGCGAAGGGCGCACCTTGCGCCGCCGCTGTTTCGCGGTTGGCGATGACAGAATGATCATGCCGGCCATGGGCGCCTATACGGGCGGGCTCAATATTCTCGATGACGCTTACGCGCCGTTATTCGCGAACCCGGTCGCCTGGGTGATGGGCGCCGATGGCGTCTATCCGATCGCCGGCGAAAATCTTGCGCCGGACACGCAAGGCGGCGCGCGCGCAAGAGCGTAAAACCGGCGCCCCAATAACGGGAATCGATCTTTGAAAAATTCATCAGAAATGATGAATTCTTTCACCAAACCCGCATTCGGTGCGTAGTTATCCCCGTCTTCCGGGCAGGCCTTATCATGCATCTCGCGTTGGCATGCGGCCTTGCCCCATGGCGCCAGACCTTCAAGGGCGGCGCAACACCCAAAAGGCTCTTCCAGCGTCAGGCAGGGCGGCGTCATGCGCCGGTCCGGTCAAGCTGATTGACATTGTGAAGGATTGGCGCGTCCCCGGTCGTTACCGTCTGGATCGCGCCTTGAAGGAAAATGGGCCGTCTCAGCCCCTTCGCGCGCGGCGAGATCTTGGCGCGCGAAGGGGCGGGGCCGGCGGGCGCACGTCCTGTATTGCGCTGGCGGTGTAGCGCTAAGGCGCCGGCGCCCGCGCCGTTACGGTCCAGCAGGCGGCGGTGAAGCGAACCTCGCCATCCTTGAGGAAGGGCTCGAACGCCTTGCGTATAGTCGCGAGGATTTTGGCGGCGCGCGATGCTTCCATGGTCTGCATGAACGCGCCGACCGGTCCGAGGCGGCTGAGATACAAATCGAGGTCGCTTTCAGAGATCGCGCAGGCGACATCGTTTGGTGCGATGTCGATATCCGTCCAGCCGCTCTTGTCGAGAATGGCGTTGACGCGCACGGGATCGGCGAAGGCGAATTGTCCGGGCGCGTCGGGGCGGCGGGGCGGCATATCGGGAAGCAGCGGCGCCGCTGCGCGTTCGGCGGTCGTCATGTAGGGATTATCCGCCGGGCTGCGCCACACAATCATATGCAGCGCGGCGCCGGGCTTCGCCGCGCGGCGCAGATTGGCGAAGGCGCTTTCGGCATCATCGAAGAACATCACGCCAAAGCGCGATGCGATCATGTCGAAACGCGCGGGCTCGAAGGCGTATGTTCCCGCGTCGGCGCAAAGGAAAGTCGCCTCAGCATGCGCGTGTTCGGCGCGGCTGCGGGCGCGGGCGAGCATCGGCTCGGAAATGTCGACGCCGGTGCAGCGCCCGGTTGGCGCCAGCGCTTCGGCGATGGCGAGCGTGACGGCGCCTGTGCCGCAGCCGACTTCGAGCACGTCCTGCGCACCGGCGGCGGCTGCGGCCTGGCGGAGCTGGTCTTCGAAAGGCTTGAACATGGCGTCGAGCATGGACTGGGCGGCGACCCAGCCCGCGCCGGATGGGCCGTTCCAGATTGCGTGCTGGTCGTTCTGGGGAGCCGGTTGGACGGTCATCGGGGTTTCCTTTTTGTTGCGTTCCATGGGGGCGGGACGCACTCTGCCACTTCAAGTCAACTTGAGGTCAAGAGGGTGGGCGAGCTTGATATTGCAGAGGTGGCGCGCCGTTCCGGGCTTCCCGCCTCGACCTTGCGATTTTACGAGGAGAAAGGGCTGATCGCCTCGACGGGGCGGCGCGGGTTGCGCCGGATGTTTGATGCGAATGTCTTGGAACGGCTCGGGCTGATCGCGCTGGGGCGCGCCGCCGGTTTCTCTCTCGACGAGATTGCGCGGATGTTTGCTCCCGATGGCGGGCCGCAGATCGACCGGACAATGCTCGCCGCAAAGGCCGGGGAGCTGGACGCGACGATCCGCAAGCTGACCGCCATGCGCGACGGCCTGCGTCATGCGGCGGCCTGCACCGCGCCGAGCCACATGGAATGCCCGAGCTTCCGCCGCTTGTTGCGCGCGGCGACCGCCGGCGCGATTGCGCCCGACGACAAGGGACGGCGCCGCAGGCGCGCGCCTAAAGCGTGACGAGATCCGTATGCGCAAAGCCCTTCGTGTAATCGAGTACGGAGATGACTTTCGGCGTCAGGCGGAACAGCGCGACATCGGCGGGCGCCGGCGCCTCGAAGGGAATGTTTTTCTGTTCGGGATAGCGTGAGAACAAAAGGGTGATCGCTCTTTGTCCTTCGTCCGGGTCAGCGATGCGGGTGGCGCGGGCCGCGCAAACTCCGCTTAAACTTTCAAAAAGTGTGGAAGCAATGATGCTGGAAGCGCAAGGTTATCGCGCTGTCCAGGGTTGCATACCGCCTCCCTAATCGATGTACATGACGCCAGATGTTTCGATCAATCTCATCGCCTCATCACGGCGACGCTTTAGCTCAGCCGCGATTGACGGGCCAATGACCACGGCGTCTTTATCCGCGCGGCCAACGTGCAAATCAACGGTATCAGGCGCAAATTCCGCCGACGCATCATCATACCGGCGCAGCAGAAAATTCGCAGCGGCGTCAATGTTCTTCGCCATGGCCTCCTGCTCGATTACAACAAGGCGGTCTCGCGGAAAGGTAGACACAGCATTTGCAATGAATTTCGGGTAATCCAGGCGGTTGTCCTGCCGCTCAAAATACTGATCGACCGTGCAATGCGCGAAAAACTTACGCTTCAAATAAACAGGATGCTTCGGATTTCTCCCTGACCTCGCAAGGCTCTGGTGCATCCGCCACCATGACACCAACGCCTTGGCCGGATCCCGCAGGCACAACACAAAAAGCGCGCCCTCCAGATTGGCCGCCATCCACTGCAGCGCCTCGGCGTCGTAAACGTAATTCACAAATTTATGGACGACATACCCGGTCGGAAAATCCACGTCGCCAGATTTTATCTCCGGCCACGCATACTCGATCTCACCTGTCGGCATCCTCAGAACCGCACAGTCATCTCGTCCCTCAAACGCTCTCATTAACGCCGTGGTGCCGCATTTCGGGAAGCCAATTATGACTATGTGTTTGGTCATGCAGCCCCCTTAACAGAAATTTCCGGCAGCCGAAACTGCCGTGAAAGCGATGGGAAGAAACAAAGTCCTCCCATGAGGCTGAATGTTGCGGCAAGCACCGACCCAAGACCTCTGATCGCCAGAGGCGGGCCCTTCGACAATGGCGCCCGTCCTTCGTGTATTTTAGAACCGTGTTCGTGCTCACCCCAAGCACATCCGCAGCGCCCCGCACAGACGGCGCCTGACCCTTCATCCAGGAACGAGACATCTCAGGCGACATCTCCAAGGGTGGTCATGCCGGCAAAGGACGGGAACACAACACTGCGTCACTGCGATCTTGAGCTGGATCGCCCGCCGCAATTTGTTCCGGAACGCCGCATCGCTAATGACAAGGTTTATGCGTGGATGGGGCGCTATTGGATGGCGCCCCAGGCGACGCAGGCGCGCGCCTAAAGCGTGACGAGATCCGTATGCGCAAAGCCCTTCGTGTAATCGAGCACGGAGATGACTTTCGGCGTCAGGCGGAACAGCGCGACATCGGCGGGCGCCGGCGCCTCAAAGGGAATGTTTTTCTGTTCGGGATAGCGCGAGAACAAAAGGGTGATCGCTCTTTGTCCTTCGTCCGGGTCGGAAATGCGCGCGGCGCGCGCGGCCATGGACAAGCCTTTAATGTCCATCACCTGATCCGTATCGCTGTCGATCGTCACCGAGACGCGATCATCCCTGGCGAGGTTCTCGGCCTTCTGGCTGCCCTGACCGCAAAGAAAATAGATCGTCATCCCGTCACTCGAATAGCCGACCGTCGTCGCCTGCGGCCAGCCATCGGGGCGAAGCGTGGCGATGGTCATGATCCGGTGTTTGGCCAGCAAATCCAGAATCAGGGTTTCGAGGTCCTTGTCCATAAGAAGTCTCCCCACGGGTTGGTTCCGGGGGGAGAGTGCGCCCTTTTTGAGCTGCGGCTTTGATTTGGCTCAACCGGCGGATCAAACTGCGCCTCTGGGCGCGGATTTTCGGCGCGGCTTAAGGCCTTCGGGCCCGAGATCGCATGTTGACACGGGCCTCCGGTTTGCTTATCTCCCGGCGCTCAATATCACTCCAACGCTCTTGAAAGCTGCCCGTCATGAAAGTCCGTTCGTCGCTCAAGTCCTTGAAAAACCGCCACAAAGACTGCCGCGTGGTGCGCCGCAAGGGCCGCGTATACGTGATCAACAAGACCCAGCGCCGCTTCAAAGCGAAGCAGGCGTAACGCGTCTTCACGCCAAATTTCCTTGGTTTTTAAGGGTTTACAGATTAGGCTTTCGCTCATGCGAAGGCCTTTTTGCATTTTCCTGTTAACGCTGACGGCGGCGCTGACCGCCGGCGGGCCCGCTTTGGCGGACCAGACCGACCCGCGCCTCGACGCCTTGTTCGAGGAATTGCGGGTGGGGGATGCGCGCCGGGCCGAGGAGAATGTCGCCCGGATCGTCGATATCTGGTCGAAATCGCAGAGCGACACCGTCGATCTGTTGTTCGAGCGGGCCAATCTCGCCGCCAATAACGGCGCTTTCGACCTTTCGCTGGCCTTGCTGGACCATATTGTCGGCCTCGCGCCGAATTTCGCCCAAGGCTACGCTTTGCGCGGGTCGGTGCGGCTCACGGTGGAGGACAAGGCCGGGGCGATCGAGGATTTCTCGAAAGTGCTGGAGCTGGAGCCGCGCCAGTTCGAAGTCAGGACGACGCTGGCCGGGCTGCTGCTCTCCGGCGGGGAAGACCGCGCCGCCTATGAGATGTTCCAGAAGGCGCTGGAATGGAATCCCCATGACGAATACGCCCGCCGTCAGGCGCGCACCTTGCGCCGCGAGATCGACGGTCAAGAGATTTAGGACTTTTCCCCGGAATCTAAATTTAATTTTCCCCATTGAAGCGGTTCGCGCTTGGCCTTTTGCGCGAGCATTTCTATTCCTGTGGGTCCCCGATGGCGCGGGTATATCCTCCGTGCCCGGATGGTTTTTTAAAACACCCGAAGGAGCACATCAGTGGCGGACGGATCGGCAAACGTTGCAGGCGCAACAACCATAGCAGCGGATCGGCTGCGCTCTGTCATCGAGCGGGTCGAGCGGCTCGAAGAAGACAAGGCCGCAGTGTTGAACGACATCAAGGAAGTCTACGCCGAAGCAAAAGGCGAGGGCTACGACGTCAAGACGCTGCGCCAGGTGGTGAAGATCCGCAAAATGGAAAAGGCTGACCGTCAGGAACAGGAAGCCATGCTGGATCTGTATCTGGAAGCCCTCGGCGAGCGTTTATAATCGCGCTGCCGGCCTCCGGCGGCTTCAATTCGACCGCCGCTAGGTTTATCAGGTGAAAGCTTTCGCAAGGTTTTCGCCATGACGACGTTGCCTATCGATGCGGTGACGCCGCAGATTCTCGCGGCGCTGGAAACCGGAACGCGGCTTGTCCTTGCCGCGCCGCCCGGCGCCGGCAAGTCGACGCGACTACCCATAAAACTACTCGATGCGCCCTGGCTTGAAGGCCGTCGCATCCTGCTGCTTGAACCGCGCCGGATTGCGGCGCGCATGGCGGCGGAGCGCATGGCCGCGACCATCGGCGAGAAAGTCGGCGGCGTCATTGGCCTGTCGACGCGTGTTGACCGGCGCACCTCCGCAGAAACGCGCATTGAAGTCGTCACGGACGGCTTGTTTACCCGGCGTATTCTCGAAGACCCCGAAATGGCGAAGGTCGGCGCGGTGCTTTTTGACGAGTTTCACGAGCGATCATTGAGCGCCGATCTCGGGCTGGCGCTCGCGCTCGATGCGCAAGGCGGGTTGCGCGAGGATTTGCGTGTTGTCGTCATGTCGGCGACTCTCGATATCGAACGCGTTGCACAGCAGATCGATGCGCCGGCGATTGAAAGCGAAGGGCGCCAATATCCGGTTGAAACGATTTACCTCGGGCGCAGCGATAAGCGCGTCGAAGATCGCGCTGCAGCCGCCATTCGGCGCGCCTTGCGCGATCAGGACGGATCGATCCTGGTTTTCCTCCCCGGTCGCGGCGAAATCCTGCGCACGGCGGAACGCCTTGAGGATCTGAGCAGCGATATTGTCGTCGCGCCGCTTTTCGGTGCGCTTTCTCCCGCCGAACAGGACCGCGCCGTCTCGCCCGCGCCAGCGGGCAAGCGCAAAGTCGTCATCGCCACGGACATTGCCGAAAGCGCGCTGACTATCGAGGGTGTGTCGACGGTGATCGATGCGGGGCTCGCGCGCCTGGCGGTGTTCGATCCCGCATCCGGCGCTGGCGAACTCGTCACGCGAAAGGCCTCGCTCGCAAATGTGGATCAGCGGCGCGGCCGCGCCGGGCGCCTTGGACCCGGCGTCTGTTATCGTCTCTGGGACGAACCGGCGACTCGCGGGCTGATCGCGCATCCCGAGCCGGAGATCATGGCAGGCGACCTGTCCGGTCTGGCTCTTGCGCTCGCCGAATGGGGTGAACGCGACCCGTCACGGCTTTGTTTTGTCGATGCGCCGCCGAAAGCGCGATACGCGGCGGCGGTGGAACAGTTGCGTGCGCTCGGTGCGCTGGACGAAATCGGCGCCTTGACCGCGCGGGGGCGCGACATGGCGCGATTGCCCATGGCGCCGCATCTTGCTGCGATGATCGCCGGCGCTGAAACACCGAAAGATCGCGTGCTGGCGGCGGAGATCGCCGCGCTGACCAGCGAGCCGGGCCTGGGCGGTCCGTCTACGGATATTCGCGACCGGTTGCGCCGGTTCCGAACGGAGACTTCGCCGCGCGCGCGCGTGTTGAAAGCGCAGGCGGGGCGATGGGCTGGCGGGGCTAAAGGGGAAGGCGCGGCGAAAGACGCCGGGCGCATTATCGCAGCCGCGACGCCGGGCATGATCGCGCGAGCGAGGCCAGGCGCGCGCGGGCGCTATCTGCTGGCGCTTGGTCGTGAGGCGCGGCTTGACGAAACCGACCCGCTCGCGGGCGAGTCCTGGCTGGCGGTGGCGGCGTTGACTGGCGCGGCGAAGACCCAGCGCATCATGCTTGCTGCGCCACTGACCGAAGCGGAGGCGCTGAGCCTCGGCGGCGTTCAAGACGAAGAGCGCGCCGATTACGATCCCGCAACGAAAACATTGAAAGCGCGGCGCGTGCGCGCGCTCGGCGCCATCATTCTGTCGGAAACGCCGCTGGCGCGCCCGCGCGGCGAGGCGGCGCGGGCGGGGCTCGTCGTTGCGCTTCGCAACTATGGGCTTGATCTGTTGCCCGCTGCGGAGGCGGTGCGCCAGATGCAGGCGCGCATCGCCTTTGCGCGCGAAAGCGGCGCCGACCTTCCGCCTACGGATGATGAAGCGCTGCTGGAAACTGCGGAGCAATGGCTGGCTCCTTTGCTCGGCGACCCGCCAAGCCTTGATAAACCGTCTGACGGCGCGGCGATGGAGGCGTTGCTTGGGCTTTTGACATGGGATCAGCGCATGCTGGTCGACAAGCTGGCGCCACGCAACATTGAGATCCCGGGCGGGCGGCGTATCGAGATCGACTATCTTGCCGAAGGCGGACCGTCGGCGAGCGCACGCGTGCAGGAATTTTATGGCGCCTCCGCGCATCCGGTGATCGCAAACAACACGGCCGTGACGCTCAGCCTTTTGTCGCCCGCTGGGCGTCCGGTTGCGGTGACGAAAGACCTCGCCGGTTTCTGGCAAGGCGGCTATCGCGATATGGCGAAGGATATGCGCGCGCGCTATCCGAAACATGACTGGCCCGACGACCCGGCCGCCGCTAAGCCGCATGAAGGCCGCACCAAGGCGCGGCTGGCGAGGGAGGGGGATTAGTGACGCATCAAGCGCGTATTTCTTTCTCCTCATCCTCGTTCGAGCGTGTTTTGGCTTTGTCTGTTTCCCTGGCGAGCGCGTGGCTTTTCAGCCATTGATTGCGGGCGTTCATGCGCGCTGTGATGTCTCGTTTCGAAGACGCAGACTTATAGCCCATCCAGCCGGCGACGCCGCCGCCAAGGGCGATCAAGATCAGCGCATAGAGCAGCATAAAAAAACCCCGGACCGATTGGGCCCGGGGTTATCTTGGCGTTTCCTGTTCGTTTTCGTCAAGCCTGCGGACGCGCTTGTTAACTCGCGCGTTTGATTTCGAGATCGTGCTCGCGCAGTTTGCGGTAAAGCGTCGAGCGGCCCATGCCGAGGCGGCGGGCGACTTCCGACATCTTGCCTTCATAGGTGTCGATGGCGAGCTCGATGAGGTCTTTTTCAATTTCCTGCAGCGAGCGCAGATGACCTTCGCGGTCAAAGATCGCTACGGCGTCATCGCCGCCGCCCGAAGCGGGGGCGGATGCGCGCGGCAGCGCAGGCGCTTCGCCATCTTCTGACTCCGCCACCAGCGGCGGGCCGGTTTCAATGCCGGCGGCCGCGAATTCATCGGCGAGGAGCGGGAAATCTTCGGCGGAGAGATATGCGCTTTCCGCCAGCACCACGGCGCGGAAGATCGTGTTTTCAAGCTGGCGCACATTGCCCGGCCATTTAAACGCGCCGAGCACTTCCAGCACTTCATGGCGGACACCGCGCACGTCGCGGCGCTCTTCGGCGTTGTAGCGCTGAATGAAATGATCGATCAGCGCAGGAATGTCTTCGGGACGGTCGCGCAGCGCCGGAATTTCAACCGGGAACACATTGAGACGATAGAACAGGTCTTCGCGGAAGCGGCCGGCTTTCACTTCTTCGGCGAGGTCGCGATTGGTCGCGGAGATGACGCGCACATCGACTTTGGTCGGACGTTTGGAGCCGATCGGATCGACTTCGCCTTCCTGCAACACGCGCAGCAATTTCACCTGCATGTCGGCGGGCAGTTCGCCCACTTCGTCGAGGAAGATGGTGCCGGTGTCGGCTTCCTGAAATTTACCGATATGTTTCGCCGAGGCGCCGGTGAAGGAGCCTTTTTCATGGCCGAAGAGAATGCTCTCCACCAGATTTTCCGGAATCGCGCCGCAGTTCACCGTAATGAACGGGCGGCCGGCGCGTTCGGACGAGCCTTGAATGGCGCGGGCGACCATTTCCTTGCCGGTGCCGCTTTCGCCGGTGATGAGGATCGGAATGTTGGAGGCGGCGGCGCGTTCGCCAAGCCGCATCACATGACGCAGCGCGCCGGAATCGCCGATCAGATCCTTAAAGCCCATAGCGCCTTCGCGCTTGCGCTTCAGCCGTGAAACTTCGCCCTTCAGCGTCGTCAGGTTCAGCGCATTCTGGATCGAGACGATGACGCGTTCGGGGGAGGCTGGTTTGACGAAGAAATCCGCCGCGCCCGACTGCATCGCTTCAACCACCGTGTCGATGCCGCCTTGTGCGGTCAGCACGATCACCGGCAAATCTTCGCGGAAGGATTTTGCACGCTTCAGGGTTTCCATGCCGCCAAGCCCGGGCATGCGCAGATCGAGCATGATCAGCGCCACATCCGCGCCTTGCTGGCTTTGCAGCAGCGACAAGGCGCTTTCGCCATTCGCCGCCTGTAAAACAGGGTATCCCGCTTTCTCGCAGACAGCGCGCATCAGGCGGCGCTGGGTGGGATCGTCATCGACGACTAGAATCGTTTTCACCATGGGTGGCGGACCCTTCCGATAGGTAATGTTGCGTCAACGGAAAATGGCGCAGACGGGTAAAGATCGATTTAACCCGTGTCATTACGATACGAATTTGCGCGGGCGGGCGGTAATGCTTCGTTTACGGATTAACGGCTCGTTTACCATCTTCGCCGTCGCGAGGCGGCAGGGCGCCGGTCATGGCGCGGGCGCGGCTTCCGTCATCGGCTTTCCCGGCGAAAGGAGTGGCGGGCGCGAGGCGCGTAGCCCCGCTCATCGCTCCCCATTCATGCTCGTCCCCGGCGGCGCGCCTCGCTCGCCCCGGTGCGGGCTGCAAGGCCTTCGCCGCCTATATCACGCCATCGGCAGGCGCGCGGGCGGAAAGCAGTGGTTAACCGCTTGAAAGGCTGTCGGCCTCAGGATCGATGCGCTAAGAACCGGGAAATGACTGCTGCATTGCGGAGCGCACATGGCCGACGCCGAAAAGAAATATATCCGTCCTCTCGCCCATCTTGGCGGGGAGAAGCCACCAGCGCCGGAATGGTTTGAAAAAGCCATTGCGACCCCGTCCGAAGAGGGCGCGGTCGAAGTGGGCGGCGCGCGCATTCGATTTTCCGCCTGGGGCGAGCCGGACCGGCGCGGCCTGCTGTTCGTGCATGGCGGCCGGGCGCACCGGAACTGGTGGCGGCCCTTCGCGCCGTTTTTCGCGCAGAACCGCCGGGTCGCGGCGCTCGACCTGTCGGGCATGGGCGATTCCGATTGGCGGGATAAATATTCCCTCGATCTGCTGGTGGATGAGGTTTTCGCGGTGATCGACAAGGCGGGCCTCGCCAGCCGGGGCCGTCCGATTGTCGTCGGCCATTCCTTTGGCGGGTGGGTGACGCTCGCCGCGGTTGAGCGCGAGGGCGAAAAGCTCGGCGGCGCGGTGGTGGTGGATTCGCCGCTCGGCGTGCCGGACCCCCATGAGGGCTACACCGTGGTGAAGCCGAAAGCCAAGGACGACAAGAACGCAAAAATCCACAGCGCGCATTTCTATCCCACCAAGGAAGAGATGATCGAGCGGTTCAGGCTGCTCCCCAACCAGCCGGCGGAACATCTTTATTTAATTGACTATATCGCCCGTGAGGGGTTGCGACGGGCGAAGCCCGATGAAGGCGGTGAGGGATGGACATGGAAATTCGACCCCGCCGACAAGGGCGGCTTTGAAATCCATTTTGAGCGCGATCTTCTACGCGCCGCGCGTTGTCCGCTGGCCTTCATCTATGGGGAAAACTCCATGTTCGCCCAGGGCGACGGAATCGCCCACCTGGAGAGCCAGGCCCGCGGCCGCTCGCCCTTTATGATGATCCCGGACGCCTATCACCATCTGATGATGGACCAGCCGCTGGCCTTTGTTTCGGCGCTGAGAACGCTGCTTTCCGCCTGGCCGGTGCGGTTCGGGGTCTAATCGGCCACACTGCCGGGGAAACGGGCCATATGCGAGTGAAATCTGGGCGGCTGAACGGTTGAGAAGACTTGCCCAAGCCCTTGAATTCAGTCAAAAGACTGAAAAAAGACAGGGGTTTTTTTATGACTGACGACTCTATTCAGCGTGTGCGCGATTCCGAAGAGCACCAAAAATCCTACGATGCGATCATGGGCGCCGCGACAGAGATTGGCGTGCCGTTTTCCATGGCGCTGGCGATGTTTTTCACGGGACTGGTGACCCGCACAGGCGTGCTCATGGCGATCGTCTTGGGTGTTGTCGTCTACATCTTCTCCCATATCGTCGTGAAGCTATTCTTCTCGCACCATTAGCGCGACCATCCGCGCCGTCGGAGGTACAATGAAAATAACTGTCCTGAAGGAAACGCGATCCGGCGAGACCCGGGTTGCGGCGACGCCAGAGACCGTCAAAAAATACATCAGCCTTGGCGCAAGCGTTTCCGTGCAAGCGGGCGCGGGCGAGGGAGCCAGATTCGCCGATGCGGATTATGCGGCGGCGGGCGCCAGCATTTCCCCCAGCGCCGCCGACGCGGCCCAGGGCGCGGATGTGGTGCTGAAGGTGCAAGCTCCCTCCAGCGAGGAAATGCGGGTTATTGGCCGCGGCTCCAAGCTGATCGCGATCCTCTCCGCCTATAAGGACCCCGATGCGGTCGCCGGCTATGCGCGCCTTGGCGTCGACGCTCTGGCGATGGAGTTGATGCCGCGCATCACCCGCGCCCAGTCGATGGACGTGTTGTCGTCGCAGTCAAACCTCGCCGGCTACAAGGCGGTGGTCGATGCGGCGGCGTATTATGGCCGCGCCTTTCCGATGATGATGACGGCGGCGGGAACGATTGCGCCGGCGAAAGTCTTCATCATGGGCGCCGGCGTTGCCGGCCTTCAGGCGATTGCAACTGCGCGCCGTCTCGGCGCCGTTGTGTCTGCGACCGATGTGCGGTTCGCCGCGAAAGAACAGGTCGAAAGCCTTGGCGCGAGTTTTGTCACCGTTGATGAAGAGGCGATGAAAGAAGCCGAGACTGCAGGCGGTTACGCCAAGGAGATGTCGGAAGACTTTAAAGCGCGTCAGGCGGAATTTGTCGCCGGCCATATCGCCAAGCAGGATATTGTCGTCACCACGGCGCTGATCCCCGGCCGTCCGGCGCCGCGCCTTGTCACCGCTGACATGGTGCGCGCGATGAAACCGGGCTCTGTGATTGTCGATCTCGCGGTCGAAGCGGGCGGCAATGTGGAGCTGTCGCGCGCCGGCGAAGCCATCGAGACAGGCGGCGTCACCATTCTCGGCTTCAACAATGTGCCGGGCCGCTTGGCGGCGGATGCGTCGAGCCTTTACGCGCGCAACATCTATAATTTCATCGCGGCGTTTTTCGACAAGGATTCCAAAACGATCAACGCCGATCCCGAAGACGACATCATCAAGGGCATCATGCTGACCCGGGGCGGGGCGGTTGTGCATCCGTCCTTCGCGGCGGCGCCGAGCGAACCGGAAAAAACCGAGCCGGAACCGACGGCGCCCGCCAAACCGGCAGAGCCGGAAGATACGCCGGACACCACTGACGGCGAAGACGAAGACTGAACCCCTGAAGGAGCCACCCTTCTAAAGGAGCGAGACGGCTATGCAGGATAAACGCGAACAGGTTGAAGAGGCTGCGAGAGCCGCCGAGGAAGCCGCGAAAGCAGCCGAAGCGGCCGCCGCCAACGCCAGCGGCAATGCGGATGCGGCCACAGCCGCCGCCGAGCAGGCGCGCGACATCGCCGATCAACTGGCGATCATAGCCGCGTCGAGCCCGATTTCCGATTTCGTTTTTCTCGCGACGATTTTCATCCTCGCGATTTTCGTCGGCTATTATGTCGTGTGGTCGGTGACCCCGGCGCTGCACACGCCGCTAATGTCCGTCACCAACGCAATTTCATCCGTCGTCATTGTCGGCGCGCTGATCGCGCTCGGCGCCGATCTGTCGCAATCCGCCAACGCCTTCTGGCCGAAGCTGTTCGGCTTCGCGGCGGTGGCGCTTGCGAGCGTCAACATCTTTGGCGGCTTTATGGTGACGCAGCGAATGCTCGCCATGTACAAGAAAAAGAACGGTAACGTGATGACGCCGCTTTTCCTTTCATATCGCCTTCGTCCTTCGAGACGACAAATTCCCTTCATCCTGAGGAGCCGCGAAGCGGCGTCTCGAAGGGCGGGAATTTGTCTCCTCAGGATGAATGCTACTATTGCAGAGGCGCAAAATAATGGCTGATAATTTACCAGCGCTGCTCTACGTCGCTTCGGGCATTTTGTTCATCCTCGCGCTGCGCGGACTGTCGTCGCCGGAAACTGCGCGCCAGGGCAACCGCTTCGGCATGATCGGCATGGGCATTGCGGTCGTCACCACGCTGTTCGTGCTGGAAAACAAGGGCCTCGGCACCTGGTTCTTCGTGCTGCTGGCGGTCGCCGCCGGCGCGGTTCCCGGTGTTTATATTGCGCGCAAGATTCCGATGACGGCGATGCCGCAGCTTGTGGCCGCGTTCCATTCGCTGGTCGGTCTTGCTGCTGTTCTGATCGCCTGGGCGGCGTTTCTGGCGCCGAGGGCGTTCGGCATTGGCGAGCCGGGCCACATCCATGCGGGCTCTGCGCTTGAAATGTCGCTCGGCGTTGCGATTGGCGCAGTGACCTTTTCCGGTTCGCTCATCGCTTTCGCCAAATTGAACGGCAATATGTCCGGCAAGCCGATCATGCTGCCCATGCGCCACCCGATCAATCTCGGCCTCGGCCTCCTGATCCTCATGTTCATCGGCATGTTGATGACCGGTGAGCAGTCGACCACGACCTTCTTCCTGCTGACCCTGACCGCCTTTGTGCTGGGCTTCCTGCTGATCATCCCGATCGGCGGCGCCGACATGCCGGTGGTCGTCTCGATGCTCAATTCCTATTCCGGCTGGGCGGCGGCGGGCATCGGCTTCACGCTGGAGAACATGGCGCTGATCATCACCGGCGCGATTGTCGGTTCGTCCGGCGCGATCCTCTCCTACATCATGTGCAAGGCGATGAACCGGTCCTTTGTGTCGGTCATTCTCGGCGGCTTCGGCGCCGATGACGCAGCGGCGGCCGGCGGCGGCGATGATGAGCGCCCGGTCAAGCAGGGCTCCGCCGATGACGCAGCCTTTGTCATGAAGAACGCCAACAAGGTGATCATCGTGCCCGGCTACGGCATGGCGGTGGCCCAGGCCCAGCACGCGCTGAAAGAAATGTGCGACACGCTGAAAGCCGAAGGCGTCGAAGTGAAATATGCGATCCACCCGGTGGCGGGCCGCATGCCGGGGCATATGAACGTGCTGCTGGCTGAGGCGCAGGTTCCCTATGACGAAGTGTTCGAGCTTGAGGACATCAACTCCGAATTCCGCACCGCAGATGTCGCTTTCGTCATTGGCGCCAATGACGTCACCAATCCGGCGGCGAAAACCGACAAGACCTCGCCGATTTATGGCATGCCCATTCTCGACGTGGAAAAAGCCGGCACGGTGCTGTTCGTCAAACGCTCCATGGCGTCAGGCTATGCGGGCGTGCAGAACGAGCTGTTCTTCCGCGACAACACGATGATGTTGTTCGGCGACGCCAAGAAAATGTGCGAGGAAATCGTCAAGGCGCTGTAGCAGCCTCCCCACAATTCCGTGAGGTCCATTGGCGCGCCGTCCGGGCGCTGATAGATTGCGCGCACAGGAAAACTGGGGAAACACCATGAAATATCTAATGCTGGGCGCAGCCGCGCTCGCACTTGCGGCATGTTCACAGGAAGCGCCGAAAGCGGATGCGCATGAGGCGGAAACGCCTGCGCCGGAAGCTGAAGCCGCGCATACCGGCCACGATATGATGTCGGCGTCGGAAAAACTCGACGCCGTGCTCGCCGCACAGCCGGACGAGATCAAGGCGCGCTATCCCTATCGCCATCCGAAAGAGACCTTGGAATTTTTTGGCGTTGAGCCGGGCATGACTGTCGTCGATATTCTGCCGGGCGAGCCGGGCTGGTATGGCGACATTCTGGTGCCTTATCTCGGCGCGGACGGCGTGCTTGTCGGCGGCGATTACTCCATCGAGTTATGGGGTAAGTTCGGCGGCCGCTATTCCTCCGAAGAGTTTCTTGAAGGCAAGAAAAGTTTCGTGACGGATTATGTGGCGTCGGTCGATGCGATGAGCGGCGAGGATGGCGCGAGCGCCGCGGCGTTCCAGTTCGGCTCTCTGCCTGATGAATTGAAGGGAACCGCCGACGTGGTGCTGATGATGCGCGCGGCGCATCACTTCAACCGCTTTGATGACGGCGCCCCTTTCACCCAGGCGCTCGCCGATATCGATGCGGTCCTGAAACCCGGCGGTATTGTCGGCGTGGTGCAGCATCGCGCGCCGGAAGCCAATTCCGATGAATGGGCCGTGGGCAATGCGGGCTATCTGAAACAGTCCCATGTCATTTCGGTGTTCGAAGGCGCCGGCTTTGAACTGGTCGAAGCCAGCGAGATCAACGCGAACCCGGCGGACCAGCCGACCGAAGACGACATTGTCTGGCGCCTGCCGCCGGCGAATGACAGCGATGAAGCCAAGGCGATTGGCGAAAGCGACCGCATGACGCTGAAATTCCGCAAGCCTGAATAGGCGCGCAACAAGCGACAAAACAAAAGCGGCGCCCGATTTGATTTTCGGGCGCCGCTTTTTATTGGGCCGGTGTCTGTGCGGGCCAGGCGAGGGCGTTCTTACCCTGCGCCGCCAAAGGTGAATTCGCGCATGATGTGGAAGCCGAATTTGAACTGATGGCGCGTGCCGTAATCAGCGATGATCGGCGTTTCCGCATAGTCGCGGAAAATATATTGATAGGTCGCATACGGATTGAATGACCAGCGGTCGCCAATATTGATATAGGCGTTTACCGAGCCGCCCACATCCTGAAAACCGGAATCAACATCATAGGCGCTCAGGCGCCCGCCGGTGCGAGCCGCCTGTTCCGGCGTGATCGAGAAATAGGCGTCTGCGACTCTGTTGTCGATCCACGTCGCCTGACCGCTGGTGGCGACCGAAACGGGGCCTGCGCGGAACAACAACGCCGTCAGATAGCCGTCCACGATGGTGCCGCGATGGCCGGTTTTAATGCCGTGACGCGCTTTGGCTTTAAACGCGAAACGATCAAGGAAAGTGGTGGAGATAAAGCCGCCAAATTCAAAGGTGGTGCCCACATCGCCGAGCCCCGCCAGCGCTTCATTGTCGTCCTGATCGCGGCGCCCGCGGATCTTGATCGAGGGGCCGAGGCGGAAGCGAGAAAAGCCGACAATGCCGAAATCCGCGCCATCATCATCGAGGAAGACGAAGTTTTTGAACTTCACATAAAGCTGCGGGTCGGCAATGACTCTGTAATCGTCGGAGCCGAGATAATCGGGCTTGAGCGCCGGCCCAATGCCAATCGACAGATTGCTCTCTTCGGGGATCAGGAAGTTGAGGGAGCCGAAAAAGCCGCGATTATCGTCTTCCTCGCCCAGCGTGATGCGCCCGTCGACCGGCACTTCTTCCACCGGCCGGCCGTCATCGCCGAAAAGCAGCGGGCGCACTTTCGGATCGTCGAGACGGTTGGCGTCGCGTTCCTGTTCGGCGGTGAGGATCGCGGCTTCTTCCTGTTCGCGGCGTTCTTGCAGAATTTTTTCGCGCTCTTCCGCCTGGGTCCGCCCGAACAGCATCGGGCTTAGTTGCGGTTCGTCGATCTGTTGCTGCGCGGCGGCTGGCGCAATGGCGCAAAAGGCGGAGAGGGCCGCCGCGCTGAACAGGCCAGCGCATCGTGACTGTGGTTTCGAAAGTCCATATCCCCGCATCGCAGTTCCCATCCCGCACGCTTCAAAGGCAGATCTTCGAAAGATTACTCGCCAATTCTAGCCGGGGCGAACCCCGGCGTCAGCCCAAAAGCTAACGCGCAATCCGGCGAGAATGCGGCTAAATCGCCATTTTTCGGGATTTGCAGTCGATTCGCTGCAAGGAAAAGAAGAGTGCGGCGCCCGCGCAACATCTTCGCCGAGGATCATCGCAGCGATTTCAGACAGCAAAAAGCCGGCTCGCTCGGGGCGGCCGGCTCTGGCGTCGAGGCGCATTGCGCACTGGATGCTATAGCGCGTCGTCAATCGCTTCGCCGGTGTTTTCGATATCCCGGCCGACGCCTTTGATGGTCTCGCAGGCGGAAAGCAAAAGTCCGAAGGCGCAGAGGAGGGCGATGATGCGCATAGAAGTTCCTGAGAATGCAGTTCCTGGGAAAGTCCCGGTTATCTGACGCAGTATGCCTCAATAACCGGCGCCGGGCAGCATCTGCAAAGCTTACAAAAAGCTAAGCTTCGACGCCTTACATGCCGCCTTCGCGCTGCATCCGCTTGCGCACCAGCTTGCGGGCGCGGCGAACAGCTTCAGCCTTTTGACGGGCTTTCTTTTCGGACGGCTTTTCGTAGAATTTCCGGCGCTTCATTTCCCGGAAGGTCCCTTCGCGCTGCATCTTCTTTTTCAGCGCCTTAAGGGCTTGCTCGACATTGTTGTCGCGGACAAAAATTTGAACCAAGGCCTTGAGCCTCCTTTGAAAATAAAAGCGTCACGGGGGTGCCGCGACGCGAAAACTCTTCCAACCCCCGGTCCGCCTGTTTCCTTCAGGGGCGAGAGTGATGCGGGCCTATACCAAAAGGCCCTTAAGATGTCTACATAGACCCAGTCCCGATGACGCGAAAAAGGAGGCTCTTTTGCCCGCAGCCCCAAAATCACCGGAAAGCCCCGAATCCGGCAGTGAATCCGGCGGTTTCGACGCTCCGGCGGCGGCCATTTTGCAGGCCATGCTGGCCCGCGCCGCCTTTGAGGGCTGGTCCGATTCGGCGCTGAAAGCCGCCGCCCGGGACGCCGGGGAAAGCCCGGCTGCGCTCGCCGCCGCCTTTCCGCGCGGCGTCGCGGATGCGCTGCGGAGCTGGTCGATGGATGCGGACGCCCAGATGACCGCCGCCATGGACGCGCCGGACTTCGCCGGGCTCAAAATCCGCCAGAAAGTCGCCTTTGCGGTGAAGGCCCGGCTTGCGGCGCTCAAACCCCATAAGGAAGCGGCGCGGCGCGCGGCGGCGACGCTGGCGCTGCCGATCCACGGGCCCTTGGGCGCGCAGCTCGCCTGGAAGACCGCCGATGCGATCTGGCGCGGGCTGGGCGACGCCTCCACGGATTTCAATTTCTATTCAAAACGCGGGATTTTAACCGGCGTCTGGCTGTCGACGCTGGCGCACTGGCTTGGCGATGAAAGCGCCGATGACGCCTCCACCCACGCTTTTCTCGATGCGCGGATCGAAAATGTCATGCAGATCGAAAAGGCCAAGGGGAAGCTCCGCGAGCTGAATATCGATCCGGCAAAGCCGCTGGAATGGCTGGCGCGGCTGCGTTATCCCGCAGGCGCGGCGGCGAAAGACGATCACCACTGGGACGAGGCGGAGATTGACGAGGCGCTCGACGAGATCGTTCCCCGCGAGCGATCCGCCGGGCTGGAGCCCTACCAAGGCCTAGGACAGCTAAGCCTAGGACACCCGGCTGGCGCGATTTTCAGACCGCATCGCCGCCGCGCATCGCCAGACTTGACCGAACATGCTAAGGGATGCGTTGAATTCAGGCGGGGAAGACGTGCAGAACCTTTTCAACGAGTTGCGCAGACGGAACATGTTCCGTGTCGCCGGCGTTTATGCGGTGGTCAGTTGGCTGCTGGTGCAGGTCTCCGCCGCGCTTGAAGCCGCGCTGGCCTTGCCTGGCTGGTTTGACGGTCTGGTGGTCGCGCTGCTCGGCATCGGTTTTCCCATCACCATGGTTATGGCCTGGGCGTTTGAAATGACGCCTGAAGGCGTGAAGCCGACACAGGCGGTGGCGCCCGGTGAAAGCATAGCGCCGAAAACCGGCCGCAAGCTCGATATTGCGATTGTCGGCGGGCTGGCGCTGGTTGCGGTGCTGGTGGGCTGGCAAACATTGAGCAAGCCCGGCGGCGCCACGGCGGCGAAAGTCGCGGCGGTCGCTGACGCATCCATCGCGGTGTTGCCTTTTGTCGATCTGTCGCCGGCGGGCGATCAGGAATATTTCGCCGACGGCATTTCTGAAGAACTGCTCAATGTGCTGGCGCAGGCGAAGGAAATGAAAGTCGCGGGGCGCACTTCGTCTTTCGCCTTCAAGGGCCGCAATGAAGATCTGCGCGAGATCGGCAAGGTTCTGGGCGTTGCGCATATTCTCGAAGGCTCGGTCAGGAAATCCGGCGACACGGTGCGCATCACCGCGCAGTTGATCAAAGCCGATGACGGCTTTCATCTGTGGTCGGAAACCTATGACCGCCGGCTGACCAATATTTTCGACGTGCAGGACGAAATCGCCGCCGCCATTCTGGGCGAATTGCAAACACAATTTGCAAGCGGAAGCGCAGCGCCCGCGGCGCCCGCCATCGTACGCGGCGATGTGGATGCTTATGCGCTGTATCTGAAAGCCAAGCCGCTGATCGCCAGCCGCATTCCCGAGAATATGGAAGAGGCGGAAAAACTACTGGATCAGGCGATCAAGATCGATCCTGACTATGCGCCGCCTTATGCGCTGCGCTCCATGGTGGAATCGCTCCTGTCCGATGCGCCCGGCGCCTATGGCAAGAAACCGGCGGCGCAGGCGATCGTCGCGGCGACGGCGTTTGCGGACAAGGCGCTGGACCTCGATCCCGATCTCGCCGAAGCGCATGCGGTCCGCGGTCTGATTCATCTCGACGGCGGCGAGTCCAGCAAAGCGATCGCCTCCCTGCAGCGGGCGGTGGAGATCAATCCGAATAATCTTGATGCGCGCAACTGGCTCTCCCTCGCGCTTGGCTCCAATGGCCGCTATCGCGATATCGCCGAGGAACAATGGACGCTGTTTCAGATCGATCCGCTTTACCCGCCGGGCGTCAACAACTCGATCATTCACTTGCTCAATATCGGCGATGTGGAACGCGCAGGCCAGGTGGTGGAGCGGGTCAAGGAAATTGCGCCGGACACGGCGACCACGCTGGGCGGACAAGCCACATTCCTTGATGGCGTAGGGAAAATCGCCCAGGGGCTTGTGCTTGGCGAACGCGCCTATGCGATGGCCCCCAACACCAATAGCGGCACCGGCCTTGCCTTTACGCGGCTCAATTTAGGCGACTTCGAGGGCGCGCGAAATTACGGTTATGAATATCTTGAGCCGTTCATCCTGATGCTGGAGGGCAAGCCGGATCAGGCATTGGCGGCGTCAAAGGCGCAGCTTGATCTGTCGCCCGGTTATTACCAGTCGCAGATCGACTATATCACCCTGCTGAATGGCGACCGGCGCCATGAGCAACTGGCCGCCTATTATCACGCCACATGGCGCGATGTGGTGGCGTTTGAAAAGTCGCTTTACTCAGGCTTCTCCGGACGCTTGCCGCCATTTGGCGAAGTTGCGCAGGCGCTGTTCGAGACAGGCGATGCGGCGGAAGCGCAGAAGTTCATGGCGCGCTGGCGCACAGCGATCGACATCGCCCGCGCCGGCGGCGCGGACTCGCCGGCCTGGGATGTGGAAGACGGCAATTGGCATGTGCTCAATGGCGATCCGGATCGGGCGCTTGTTTTTTACAACAGCGCTTTTGACAAGCGGAGCTTTGCCGGCCTGTTCGCTATTCACAAGCTGGACATGTTTACATCGCTCTCCGCCGATCCGCGCTTTCAGGAAATGCGCCGGAAAATGCTGGCGAGCACGAATGAACAGCGCGCAATCCTCGGTCTTGCGCCGCTGCCGGTGCTTCAGCACTAAGGGTGGCTTTGCGTCTCGGCGATTTTTTCTCCGGCGACCTTGCGGCGGCGCAGGATTGAAAACTTGTCGCGGGATTTCAGCGGCGCGCCCTGACGCTTGTGGGGTTTGCAGAGCAGGCACCCGGCGCGAGAGGATTTCGGTCCTTTGCGTTTGTGATGAGCCATCGGTTTCTCCTCCCGTTTTTGGATGCGCGCCATTCGCGCAAGAGGAGACAGATATGCGCGCCGGCGCCGTGTTCAAGTAACCTTTGTGGTTATGCAATCAGGATTTCGGCGAGATGCGGGTCACATGGCCCATCTTGCGCCCGGGCCGCGCTTCGCGCTTGCCGTAAAGATGGACGCAAGTCTGCGGCTCGCCCGCCAGCGCGCGCCAGCTATTGGCTTCATCGCCAATGAGGTTTTCCATCACCGCGTTTGAATGGCGCGCGGGATCGCCCAGGGGCCAGCCGGCGACCGCGCGGATATGCTGTTCAAATTGCGAGACCGCGCAGCCATCCTGCGTCCAGTGGCCGGAATTGTGCACGCGCGGCGCATATTCATTGACGATCACGTCGCCGCCTTCGAGTACGAAAAACTCAACCCCGATCACGCCCACATAATCCAGCGCTTCGAGGATATTGCGGGTGACGGTGCGCGCCTTGTCGGCGGTGTTGTCGCTGACCGAGGCCGGAACCGTGGAGGTTTTGAGAATGCCGCTTTTATGCACATTCTCGGTCGGGTCATAGAGCTTAATGTCGCCATCGGCCCCGCGCGCGCCGATGATCGAGATCTCGGCGGTGAACGGCACGAAGCCTTCAAGGATCGACGGCGCGGCGCCGACCTCTTGCCAGGCGAATTCGATCGCTTTGACATAGGCGGAGGAGAGATCGTCATCCGCGGTTGTGATGCGGGTCTGGCCCTTGCCGTCATAGCCGAGGCGGCGGGTCTTCAAGATCGCCGGGCGGCCGACTTTCTCCAGCCCCGCCTTCAGCGAGGCGAGATCGTCAACCGCGTGAAAGGCGGCGGTTTGCGCGCCGGCGCTTTTGGCGAATTCTTTTTCAACCAGGCGGTCCTGCGCCATTTCCAGCGCCTTTGCGCCGGGCCGGACCACGGCGCCGATGCCTTTCAGGAACTCGACCGCCTCGACCGGCACATTTTCAAACTCATAAGTGATGGCGTCGACGGATTTGGCGAATTGCGCGAGTGCGTGTTCGTCAAGATAGCCGGCGATGCTGCGCGCTGAGGCGACGTCATAGGCGGGCGCGCGATCATCCGGACACAGAATATGCGTGCGCAATCCAAGCTCGGCCGCTGCGACCGCGAGCATCCGCCCGAGCTGGCCGCCGCCGAGAATGCCGATGGTTCCATTGGGCTGAACGACGGATTTTTTCTTGCGTGGTGCTCATGGTGAAGTCTTTGCAGCGGCGGATTCTTTGTTTGCGCGCTTTCGCGCGCGGGCGCCCAAAATGCTGATCGTTTCGTTGGGCTGAACGAACATCAGTCTTCGACGGTTTCGGCGACGCTGGCGGTCTGCGCGGCGCGCCATTTATCGAGACGGGCGGCGAGCTTGTCGTCAGCGGTTGCGAGCATGGCGGCAGCGAGAAGGCCGGCGTTCGCCGCGCCCGCTTCGCCAATCGCGACGGTCGCCACCGGCACGCCCGCCGGCATCTGAACAATGGAAAGAAGGCTATCGAGACCTTTGAGGGATTTCGACTGCACCGGCACGCCGATCACCGGCAGCGGCGTCATCGACGCGGCCATGCCCGGCAGATGCGCGGCGCCGCCGGCCCCGGCGATGATCACTTTCAGCCCGCGCGCCTTGGCGCCGGATGCGTATTCGTAAAGCCGTTGCGGGGTGCGATGAGCGGAGACGACTTTGGTCTCATAGGCGACGCCCAGCGCATC
This sequence comes from Hyphococcus sp. D3-15, assembly GCF_055809375.1. NCBI lineage: Bacteria > Pseudomonadati > Pseudomonadota > Alphaproteobacteria > Parvularculales > Parvularculaceae > Hyphococcus > Hyphococcus sp. D3-15. The sequence goes on from NZ_CM147910.1 coordinate 1,955,363, forward strand.
GAGCATTTCGGCGGCGCGGGTCATCACCGGCCAGTCAGACCGCGATCCCATGATAATGCCGACAAGTGGAGAAGATTGCTGTGCGCCGGTCATGGCTGGTCCCCGCTTTTCGCGCGCCCGCCGACAACAACATCCTTGGCGGAACAACGCGCTGGAAAGCGGCGCTTATAGCAGGCGAAAATCGGGGTGCAAGCAAACGGGGAAAAGCGGTCCGGTCCCGACGAGGAGACGCTAGCTAAGACGGGGGCGCGAGAGCCAACGCCTCCTCTCACCGGACGCGGAAAGCAGTTGCGAGACCGAAGGAGGTCCAAAGATGCAACCTAATCCGCACCCTCAAACTGGGCTTGAGCGACGTCTGTCACAAGGGCCATTCGGCGAAGCGAGCAGTCCGCGCGCCAAAGCGACATGTCTGGTTAACCATTGAATAGCGGGGCTTATGAGCGGTTATTTGCGCAATTGCGCACGAATCGCGCTTACTGGCGGGAAGGGGCCAAGCGCGATACATTCGAAAGCGCAGATCGCGTGCGGCGGCAGGTATATTCCACCTGCCGCTATGTGGTTTTCGGGAGGGTAGTATGAAGATTGGCGATGGGCCGAAACCATCGAGCAGCGCCCGAATCGACCGCAAGCGGGGGACTGGCGGCGTTGCATCCGCGCCGGCGAACGCCGCCGGCGCGCCGTCCGACCGAATCAGCCTGGCGGGCATCCCGGAAGCTGAGCTGACGCCGCGCGTGCGCGACGCGCTCGGCTCCTTGATGAAAGAGGTCCAGACCCTGCGCGACCAGCTTGTCTGGTCGCAGGAGCGCATCGACGAGCTGGAGCGTCTCGCCGATAGCGACCCGATGCTCGACATTTTCAATCGCCGCGCCTTTGTGCGCGAGCTTGACCGCACGCTCGGCCTGATCGACCGCTACGCCATGAAGGCGAGCCTTGTCTTCGTCGATCTCAATGATCTGAAAAAAATCAACGACACGATGGGCCACGGGGCCGGGGACGCGGCGCTGGCGCATGTGGCGGACATGCTGTGTGCGAGCGTACGGCAGACCGATGCGGTGGGGCGTCTCGGCGGCGATGAATTCGGCGTGCTGCTGACCCAGGCGGATCAGCAAACGGCGGAAATGAAAGCCGAGCAATTGTCGAGGGCGGTGTCCTCCAGGCCGGTGCAGTGGAAGGATCGCGCCTTCACCGCCCATGTGTCTTGCGGCGTCGTCGAAATCGCCAAGGGGCTTTCCGCCGATGAGGCCATGGAGCGCGCTGACAATGCGATGTATCAGGAAAAATCGCGCACCAAGAACGGATAGCGTTCCTTGCGCTCCTTCGTGCGTGGCGGGTGGGCAGCGTAGCCGCCTCAAACCAATCGCGCCTCAGGCGATAATGTCGGGCAGCATGGAATCCTTGATCTCCTGGATCAGGTCTTTCAGCGCCAGTTTTTTCTTTTTCAGCCGCGCAATGGTCAGCCGTTCATAGGGCGAGTTCATTTCAAGCGAGGTGATCGCCGCATCGAGATCGCGGTGTTCTTCTTCAAGGGTTGCAAGGCGGATCGCCATGGCTTCGTCATTGGCGCCGTCAAAATCCCGGTCATTGGCGGAAAAGCCGCGCGCCTTGAAGCGTTCGGCGATGATCAAGGTCGCCGCAAGGCGCTCTCGGGCCTGGATGCGTTTCGCCTCTTCATCATCGCCGTCTGTTGGCGGGGCGCCATCGCTCATGCCCGTTTCCTGTCTTTAATGCGCATGCCCGGAAGGGGCGGCGCCAAAGATATGTTCGACCAGGTCGCGAAGCAATGCGGTTGAAAAGCCGTCGCGCCGCGGGGCGTCGAGAAAGCTTGCATAAAGCGCGAGGTTGTTTTTCGCCGCAGTGAACATGTTTTCGCGGCTGATCGGATTTCCCGGCCGCGACAGGCCATATAAAATGTCCTGCTCCAGATGTTCCGCATCAAGCTCCACCTGTTTGATTCGCTCATACAGCTCCGCCGCGCCGGCATGGGCGTTGCGGCGCGCCTCGCGCAAAGGTTCGATCACGCCTTCGGCCCATTCGGTGCAAGCGCGTTCGGCTTCGCGCAAGGCGGGCTCGCTCAGCGTTTCACCCTCGCTCGCGCGCCAGCAGCACCACAGCGTGATGTTCACATCAAAGCCGAAATCGTCCTGCATATAGATAAGCCGGTTTTTCGCGCCGGGCATTTCATATGCGTCATTCGACCATTGCCAGAAGGGATTGCCCACGACCTTGCTCATGTGGCGCGCTTGCCTTTCTCCAGATCTTCACCCCAGCGTTTGACCAGCGGGGTCTCGATGCCGAAAAGGTCCAGAACGCGCCCGACCGATTGATCGACAATATCGTCAAGCGTTTGCGGTTCCGCGTAAAAGGCGGGCAGGGGCGGCGCGATGATCGCGCCCATTTCCGCGAGCGCCGTCATGGTGCGCAAATGCCCGAGATGAAACGGCGTTTCGCGCGCCATCAAAACCAGCTTGCGGCGCTCCTTGAGCACCACATCGGCGGCGCGCGTCAGCAGGGAGCCGGTGACGCCCGTGGCGATCTCCGACATGGTGCGCACCGAACATGGAGTGATCAGCATACCAATGGTTTTAAACGAGCCTGATGAAATCGGGGCGCCCACATCGCCGATCGCATAGCGATGGTCAGCCAGTTCGGCGAATTCGGCGCCGGAAAGATTCAGCTCGTAGCGAATCGTCATTTCGCTCGCCCGGCTCAAAACCAGGTGGGTTTCCACATCGGTTTCGCGGAGCGCCTCAAGCGCTCTTTTGGCGTACGCCGCGCCCGACGCGCCGGTCACGCCGATAATAAGTTTGCGGGTCGTTTCCATAGCGATCTCAATATCTTGGCATTCGATTCATAAACTAATGGTGAACAGATCGCCAACACTAAAGGGTGAATTGGCGGGGATGAAGAATCCGTGACAACAGCCCGGTTTTCATGCTTATATATGGGGTGTCACCACCCAGCAAAGGAGGCCACCTATGGCGATAAAAGCTCACATGGAAACGCTCAATAAGCGACACCAGGAGCTCGAAGCGGCGATAAACGCCGAAACGAAATCTCCGGCCCATGACGACCTTCGCGTGCTGGAGCTGAAACGCCAGAAACTGAAAATCAAGGACCAGCTCGAAGAACTCAGGACACAGAACAAAGTGCTCAACTGACCGGGCTGCCATTCGGGCCTTGCATGACCAAAAGCGATTGCCGGCCCATGGAATTGACCAAATGCCGGGCGAGAAGGTTTTTACCGAAACGTCTTGCATGATACTGCGGCGCACCTAAAGTGCGCCGCTTGGTTTTTGTGGAATTAATGACATGGCACAACGCATTGTAATCATCACCGGCGCGGCGCGCGGCGTCGGCGCGGCCTGCGTTCGCAGATTCGCCGCCAATAATGATTGCCTGTTGCTCGCGGACGCCGATGAAGAGGCCGGCAAGCTTTTCACCGAAGAGCTGGTCGCCGCCGGCGTGAGCGCCGCGTTCGTGCATGCGGATGTGACCAAGCGGCTCGATGTTCACAACATCATCGCTGAAGCGCTCGATGTTTACGGGCGCATCGATGTGCTCGCCCATACGGTGACGGCGAATTTCGCGGCGCCGTTTTTAGAAACCTCGGAAGATGATTTTGACCGCGTCGTCGCGTCGAATATTCGCGGCGCATTCCTGATCAACCAGGCCGTGTCGAAGCAGTTCGTCAAACGCCTGAACGATGATGCGAACCAGGGACCGCCCGGCGCCATCGTCAATATCGGGTCGGTTCAGGCGGTGACGGCGGCCGCCGATCATGTCGCCTTTGCAGCGTCGCAGGGCGGCTTGCACCAGCTCACCAAGGCCGTGGCCATCGCCATGTCGCCCTATGGGGTGCGCGCCAATCTTGTGGGCGTCGGCTCGATCAAGGGCGACATGCAGGAAAGCGAACGCGACAATGAACGCGAAGCAACGCCCCTGAAACGCATTGGCGACCCGGATGAGGTGGCGGAAGTCGTGTTCTTCCTCGCCAGCGAAGCGGCGTCTTACGTCACCGGCCAGACGGTTTATGTCGACGGCGGCAAGCTCGCCGCTCATGTCAGCGGCGCGAAGAAGAAAAAACCGAAATAAAGATCGAAGGCGACGCTTAGGCGTCGTCGTCTGACCCGCCGGAGAAGTCGGCGAACACCTTGTTGAGGTCGATCTTCTTTTCCTGCGGCGCGTTTTCTTCGTCCTCGGCCAGCGTGCTTTGATCGGCGACCGGTTCGAGCGAAGGTCCGTCTTCCGGCGCGGGCGGCTGATCCTTCATCATCTTGGCGCGCTTGGCGGCCGCTTTGCGGACAACGGCGTCAAGGTCGATCTGCGAGCACAGGCCGAGACCGACCGGATCGCGCGGCTGCAAATTCGCCGCGTTCCAGTGCGAGCGATCGCGCACCGCCTGAATGGTCGATTTGGTCGTGCCGAGCAGTTTCGCAATTTGCGCGTCGGAGACTTCCGGGTGGCTGCGCACCATCCACGCAATTGCGTCAGGACGGTTCTGGCGTTTTGAAACCGGCGTGTAACGCGGGCCCTTGCGCGGCTTTTCCGCGACCAGGGTTTTCGGCCGCGAGATTTTGAGGCGGTAGGCTTCATCCGCCTGACCGCTTTCGATTTCTTCACGCGTCAACTGGTGGGTGGTGATCGGATCGATGCCGCGCACGCCAGCGCCCACATCGCCATCGGCGATGCCTTTCACCTGCAACGGGTGCAGGCCGCAAAAATCGGCGATCTGGTCGAAGCTGAGTGAAGTATTGTCAATCAGCCAGACGGCGGTTGCGATCGGCATCAGCGGACGGTCGGCCATGTCGTGTCTCCAATCAGAGGTATCCGGAAAAGCCTTCGGGGGCGGCCCCCCTTCCGGAGAGCCGCGCTAACCGCCGGATTTTCGGGGAAAGCGTTGTTCTGATGGCCATATAGACGGTTTGGCCGCCCCCGCCAAGGCGCAATTAGGGCATCCGCAGGACGATTTTCCCGATATGGCCCCCGGATTCCATGCGTTTATGGGCCTCCGCGGCCTCGGCCAGGGGGAATATTTTATCGAGGGCGGGGCGGAAAACGCCGCTTTCAAGATGCGGCCAGACCTTGGCCCGGATATCCGCGGCGAGGCGGGCCTTCTCCGGAAAGGGGCGCGATTTCATGGTCGAGCCGGACAGGCGGAGGCGGTTCCGCATGATGGCGAATATATTGATATGGGCCTCCGCGCCGCGCAAAATGGCGATGGAGACATGGCGGCCGCCGAAATTCAGGCAGGCGAGATTGCGCGGCACGAAATCGCCGCCGGCCATATCGAGCACCACATCCGCGCCGCCCGTCTTGGTGACCGCATCTTCCCATTTGTCCTGTTCATAAAGCCAGGCCGCATCCGCGCCGAGCTTCAGCGCGGCGTCGCATTTGTCCTGCGAGCCCGCTGTCACGAAGACTTTGGCGCCGAACGCCTTGGCGAGTTTGATCGCGGTGACGCCGATGCCGCTGGTGGCGCCATGCAGGAAAAGGGTCTCACCGGCTTGAAGGCCCGCATCGTCAAACACATTCGCCCAGACGGTGAAGACGGTTTCCGGCAAGGCGGCGGCTTCTTCGAGGGTGACGCCGTCCGGAACCGGCAGGCACGAACCCGCATCGGCGATGGCGTATTGCGCATAGCCGCCGCCGGTGAGCAGGGCGCAAACCCGGTCGCCGACCTTCCAGTCTTTCACATCCGGCCCGATCGCAACGATCTCGCCGGCGCATTCAAGGCCAGGCAAATCGCTGGCGCCGGGCGGCGGCGGATAAAGGCCCTTGCGCTGCAACACTTCCGGCCGGTTGACGCCGGCGGCGGCGGCGCGGATCAGCACTTCATTGGCTTTCGGGCGTGGGACCGGGCGTTCCATCAGTTGCAAAACTTCGGGGCCGCCGGGCTCAGCGATGACAATCGCCTGCATAGTCCGGGGGAGGACACTCATCTTTGTCTCTTCTTTGGTTTTATTTTACAGCACCTAAGCATGCTTTGCGTTGATAATGCGAATCCTTTGGAGTGTAACAACTTCCGGTAGTGGTTATAAAGGGGGTGGAGCGTATCGATTTGAAACGAAACGCAGATGAATCGCGGCGGCGTGGTCAACAGCCGTCGGTTTGTTGCATTGGCGGGTTCGATTTCGCAAAATCCGGGACGCTCAAAACAGGAGGCCCGCCATGGATGATCAACCGCTCAATGAAAAGCCGGACATGACGCTGGGCTATCTCGCAAAGCAGGATCTTTACGCGCTCTCTGTCGGCGATCTCGATGAACGCATTGCGGCCCTGAAAGCGGAAATCGCGCGCTGCGAAAAAGCCAAATCCGACCGCGGCGACACGCGGTCAGAGGCGGAAAAACTGTTCAAGTTTTGAGGGGCGGTTGGCTAATCTGTCTTCGCCAGATAGGCCGCGAGCTGATCGAGTTCCGCATCGGTGATGGTCGTCGGCGTGAACGGGGCCATGCCGTTGAGGCCGTTGCGGACGATATATTTCACATAATCCGGCGTCAGGTCGGCGCGCTGTTCCAAGACCGCGAAGTCTTCGCCCCGTGTGACGCGCAATTGCATGGTGCCGGGATGTTCGTCGCCGGGCGCATGGCAATAGGAACATTGCGCGTCAAAGATCTTTTTGCCCGGCGAGGCGTTTTGCGCGGCCTGTACAGGCGCCGGTGCTGACTCGCTTGTTTCGGACGCAGTGTTTTTCGGCGCCGCGTTTTGCGATGCAGAGGGCGCGCTGTCTTCGGAGCCGCCACAGGCGGTGGTCATAGCGAAAAGCCCGGATGTCATGGCGAAGAGGAGAGGTCGGTTGATCATTATTTCGGTCTCCGGTTTTTCGGCCAGATGCCGGATTTGCCCGGCGCGAGAATGCCATTCGGATCGAGCGCGTCCTTGATCGTCTCGTGCATCTTCCACAGCGATCCATTGTTCCAGCTATAGGTTTTGGCGATGCGGTCCATATAGCGAATATGCGTGCGGTATTCGCCGTAACCTTCGGCGGCCGCTTCATCGACCAGCACGTTGAACAGATCGTCGAGCTTTTTGCGCTCATCGGGGTCGGTCTTGTCATAGACGATGACCGTCACATGATGCAGGTCGCGCCAGCCAATGGCGAGCAGGCCCATATAGTCGAAGCCATATTCGCGCACCCGGCTTGAGACCATTTGATATTGCTTGATAGCGTCGGCGCCGGTGATCGGCGAGACCGGCGAAAAGCCCACATGGCCGCCGCCGCCATTCCAGTTGAGGAAGTTGAACTCCGTCAGCTTCGGCACGCCCTTCATGGTTTCCGCGCGGTGCAGCAGCAAATCGAATTTGTGCCGCCGGTCTTCGGGGAAATAGAATTTAGCGCCCGGTATGTCGGCGAAGCTATCGCGGATCGCGGTCCACAACGTGTCCATCAAGGGCGGCGGTCCGTAAAGCGCGCCGCAGAAGTTCCACATGCCGAGATCGAGATCGGCCATCATGGTTTTCGCAACGCTGGGCGGGATTGGCCCGGCGCCGTCGTAATATTTGCTCTTGGTGGTGGTGATCGCCGCATCGAGCACGAGACTGCGTACGGTGGCGCCGTTCTGGATGACGCCGCTCACCTTCAAGGGCCGCAGGCGTTCGGTGACGAGTTCGATATCGTCTTCGTTCTCGAAAGTGATGAGGTAAGGGCGATAGCCGGCGGGCTCCGGCATCAGCCAGATCCCCATCTTCGTCACAATGCCGAAATTGGATTGCGAGAACATGCCGTCCACATAGGGCCCGAAGCCATATTTAAAGAGCTGCCAGGTGTTGTTGCCGGGCATGGCGCCCATGCCGGTGCGGATCATCTCGCCATTGGGCAAGACCACTTCCATGCCGCATTGCATGGCGAAGTGATCGCCATAGGGCGTGTAACCAATGCCGTGATCGAGGGCATTGCCGACAACCGAGCCCCAGCCGGGGTCCGGCACGTCGATCCACAGTTTCAGATTGTTCTTCTGGATATAGTCGTAAAGTTCGAAATAGCTGACGCCCGGTTCGACCAGCGCGTAACCGAATTCTTCATTCACTTCGAGAATGCGGTTCATCCGGTTCATGTCGAGCACGACCGTGCCCGACATCACCGGCGCGGCGCCGCCATAGGCGAAGTTCTTGCCGCGCGAAACCGGCCAAAGCGGCACGCCAAATTCATTGGCGACGCGGACGATTTCCTGCACTTCTTCGGCGGTGGCCGGGGCGACCGCCGCATAGGGGCGGTTCTCGGTCTCGTCATTGGTGATCGTGTAGGGGTCTTCGTAGCTCGACATCTGTTCGGCGGAGAAAACCCATTCATTGCCGACAATGCGCTGAAACTTTTCAAGCGCCGAATTCATGGAGGCGGCGGAGACGCCTTCGGGCAGGGGTGCGCTCATATGGGCTTATCCTTTGTGGTCGGAAATTCTGGTGTCGATGGTCCAGGCGTAAAGGTCCTTGTCCACGCGCTGGATCTGCGCCTCTACGCTTGCTTGCGATTGCAGCAGCGTGGTGAGGCAGAAATAGAAGGACTCGGTGGTGACGCCGCGCAAGGCGAGCGGCGTCTGCCGCGACAGGGCGTTCAATTCCCCGGTCCACAACTCGGTGACATCGCTGCGCACCGGGGTCGGCGAGACGCCGCCCGGCCGGGACGCAAACTCGCGTGCGGCGGGAAAACGCTCATCATAGAAAAAGCGGTCAGCGGCGCGCGCGCCGGCGCGGCGGCGGCGAATGATGCGGACGACAGGACCGGCGCGGCCAGCAGCGTCGAGGCGGAGGTTTTCAGAAAATTCCGGCGTTTCATCGGTCACACACAGCGCGGAAGCTCGGCATGTTGCGATCTTCCATCGGCCCCTCCCAAATGCTCATCACTTAAGCTTCAGTTTCTGGTTGTTGCGCGCGCGGCGCAAGATGAGCGTGAGAAGCAGTATTCGTGTGGCCGCGAAGGGCGTCAATAACGGGAGGCGCAAGGCACTAGGACTGACGCGCAAAGCTCATTTTTTAGCGAACCAAGGGCCGCAAAAGCGAGTGACGTGGAAAGCCCCTCGCCCCTTCTTGGGGGAGAGGGGTTTGGGGTGAGGGGGCTATGATTGTTGTCAAGGGTTTTGTTGCGCCTCACGGCCGGGTTTTTGAGGCGCAAAGAGGGTATATGTTTATTCCCCCTGTGCGGTCAAAAGTGTCCTGTATCAGCAACAGGATTTAAAAAGCTAATGTACATAATTTATGGCGCGCAGGGTTTCACTCAGCATTCTGGTCATCTGAAGGAGGCCTATACTCACGCAAAGGCTGCTTTGAAAATACATAGCCCTATTGAAATAGTCGGGCCGCATGGGAGGATTTCTTTTGGGGAGTTGGAAAGGCTTATAGTTGCCGCGAAAAATGCGCAGAGGGAGGAATTTTTTGAGAGAGCCGCGGTCAATAATTGACCCTCACCCCCGGCCCCTCTCCCGCAAGCGGGAGAGGGGAGAAGTTGCGACTTGGATTTCGTTCACTCACTCGGCAGCGGGATGTGTTCCGTCTCATCCGGCGGCAGGGAGAAAACCGTTCCGGTGAAGTTTTTCGCCGCCGAGGATGTCCAGTCGGCCTTCGCCTGTTCAATGCGTTCGGGCCGCGAGGAGACCAGATTCCACCAGATATGGCGCTTGCCCATGGGCGCGCCGCCAAGCAGCATCAGCTTTGACGGCCTGGCGGCGGCAATCTTCGGCGCGGCGCCCGGTTCGAAGACAAGCATCCGCCCATGTTCATATTGCTCGCCGTCAATCTCGACCGCGCCATCCAGAATATAGAGCGCGCGCTCTTCATATTCATCCGGCAGCGGAACAATTGCGCCAGTCTCCGCCTCAACGCCGAGATAGAACATCGGGGAAAAGGTTTTCGCCGGCGATGTTTGGCCAAAGGCCGATCCGGCGATGACCCGCATGGTTAACCCGTCGCGCTCTATGACGGGCAGGCTGGCTTTCGGGTGGTGATGGAATTCCGGCGCGACTTCTTCCGATCCTTCGGGCAGGGCGAACCAGCTTTGAATGCCGTGCATCTTCTGGCCGTTGGCGCGCGGCGCCGCGTCGGTGCGTTCGGAGTGCACAATGCCGCGCCCGGCGATCATCCAGTTGACGTCGCCGGGGCGGATCACCTGATCAAAACCCAGCGAGTCGCGATGGCGGATTTCGCCGTCAAACAGATAGGTAACAGTTGCAAGCCCGATATGAGGATGCGGGCGCACATCGATGCCGGTTCCTGGCGCAAATTGCGCCGGGCCCATTTCGTCGAAAAAGATAAACGGTCCGACCGTTCGGCGCTTGGCGTAGGGAAGCACGCGGCCGACGGTGAAGCCCCCGAGATCGCGGGTGCGTGGTTCGATGATCATGGTGATGGCGTTCATCGCGCCAGTCTGACGGGAAGCGCCGCCTCGTTCAAGCGGGCAGGCTACGCCGCCTGAACGATCTTTTTGGTCAGGGCGCGAATGTCGGCTTCCGCAGACTGGATCGCCGAGGCGGTGTCCGGCCCCATGCCGATAAACAGCTTGTAGCCTTCTTCCAGACTGAAGATCTGGAGCACCGCCTGACGCGCTTGCGTATCGGTGAGTTTCGGATTGGCGGCGCGGACCACGTAAAAGATGAATCGCCCGATTGGCCGGTATAATTCCCGGACCATCAAACGGCCTTCTTCGCTTGAGCCGGCGAAGCCCCAAAGCTGGTAGAAAAACTGATGGCTATGGCGTGCGTCGCGGGCATAGAACGCGACCACATTCAGCAGGATCTCCAGCGGCGTATCGCGATCCGCTTCGAACTGTTCGAAATGCGCTTCGACATAATCGGCCAGCGCCTCGCGCAGCATGGCTTCGATCAGCGCATTCTTTGTCGGGAAGTGATAGGTGAGGTTGCCGACGGCGATGCCGGCTTCTTCCGCCACTTTGCGCAGCGACAGGCCCGCATGGCCATTGCGGGTGAACACCAGCTTCGCGGCTTGCAGAATCTTCAAGATCGTCGACTTGGTCCGGTCGGTTTTGGTGTTGGCGATCTGCACCGTCGGACGTTTGCTCTGCAGCTCGCAGAGATGGTCCCGGATGGTGTCGAGCGCCTTTTCCATGTCCTGCGCCGGCGCGTAACCGGTAGGATTCTCATTTTTTTTGAGATTTACGCTTTGATCTGTTGACGACGCCATTACTCCCCCGTAAATCGCCTGTCCTCTAGGTCGCGTGACCTAAACAGGTTTTTTCGCACTAGACAAGCCGCCCGGCGAGGCTGCAATCATAGGCGTTCTAGTTTCCCGGCTGTGCGGTGTTCTCCCCCTGCTGCACGTCGGGGGGGCTGCGGCGGGGTGACCCGCCGCAGCCCACTCCTGGACCAGAAGTTGCGAAAATCACAAAAAAGTCAGGTTATTCAGCGGCTAAGGGCCGGTTCTCCAGCCATGCCTGGAGGTCTGTGAGCGCTCGCGCACTAAGCGCGCGCTTGCGGGCGAAGCCCTTCTCCTTGCCCTTGATGCGGCGCCCCTCGGAATCGGTGCGCGGGGTCTCAATTTCGGGGAACAGGCCAAAATTAACATTCATGGGCTGAAAATTTTTCCCGGCTGAGTCGGAAACATGCCCGCCGGTCAGATGCGCGAGCAGGGCGCCGAAGGCGGTGGTCGGCGGCGGCGGGGCGATTTCGGCGCCGTTCGCCTCAGCGGCGGCGAAGCGTCCGGTGAGCAGGCCGATCGCGGCGCTTTCAAGATAGCCTTCAACCCCGGTGATCTGGCCGGCGAAGCGCAAGGCCGGGCGCGCTTTCAGCTTGAGCGAGGGATCGAGAAGCTTCGGCGAGTTCAGGAAGGTGTTGCGGTGGATGCCGCCGAGCCGGGCGAATTCCGCTTTTTCAAGGCCGGGGATCATCCGGAACACGTCGGCCTGCGCGCCATATTTCAGCTTGGTCTGAAAACCGACCATATTGTAAAGCGTGCCGAGCGCATTGTCCTGGCGCAGCTGAACAATCGCATGGGCTTTGACGCCTGTATGCGGATTGGTGAGGCCGACCGGTTTCAACGGGCCATAGCGCAGGGTTTCGGGGCCGCGTTCGGCCATCACTTCAACCGGCAGGCAGCCTTCGAAATAGGGCGTCGACTTCTCCCATTCCTTGAACTCGGTTTTCTCGCCCGCGATCATGGCGTTCAGAAAAGCTGTGTACTGAGCTTCGTCCATGGGGCAGTTGATATAGTCTGCGCCGTCTCCGCCGGGGCCTTTTTTGTCATAGCGCGACTGCATCCAGGCGATGTCGAAATTCACGGATTCTTTGTAGACGATCGGCGCGATCGCATCGAAAAAGGCCAGGGATTCCTCGCCCGTCAGCGCGCGGATCGCATCGGCCAGCGGCGCGGCGGTAAGCGGGCCGGTGGCGATGATGACATTCGACCAGTCTTCCGGCGGCAGCGCGTCAATCAGCTCGCGGCGCACTTCGATATTCGGATGCGTTTCTATCGCTGCGGTGACGCCGGCGGAAAACGCATCGCGGTCAACCGCGAGGGCGCCGCCGGCGGGCACCTTGTTGGCGTCCGCTTCGCGCATGATTAACGAACCGGCGCGGCGCATCTCTTCATGCAGCAAGCCGACGGCGTTGTTTTCCGCATCGTCGGAGCGGAAGGAGTTCGAACACACCAGCTCGGCGAAGCCGTCTGTCTGATGCGCATCGGTGCCCTGATGCGGGCGCATCTCGTGCAGGATGACGTGCGCGCCGGCATGCGCCGCCTGCCAGGCCGCTTCCGAGCCCGCGAGCCCGGCGCCGATAATATGGATGATGTTTTTATCGCTCATGGCCCGCGCTTCTACCGCAGATAGCGGCAGGCGCAACATGTTCTCCTGCGCCGGGCTGCAATTGCCCGCTACATATGCAGCGGCGGCGATTGAGCCTGCGCCGGTGGCGCGCCCGGCCTATTCCGGCTAGCGTGGCGAAAAGCGCTTTCTGGCGACAGGCGGCGCGGGGTGGCTTGGGGGTCTGCAGGGGTGGTACATGGGATTGCGTATTTTTTCCGTAGTAGGGGAGTCGCTCAATTTCGGCGGACGCCGGATGGAGACGATTGTCCGCGTGGCGTGGCTGCCGGTTCTCTTGTCGCTGGTGGCGGGGATGGCGGGGGTGTTCGCCATGCTTTCCATCGTCGCGGAGCGGCTGATCACCTTTTCCGACATTCCAACCTTTGCTGGGGCGCAGCAACAGCTCGGTCAATTCGCCGCGCGCGGTTTTCAGAACCATCCCGGCGCCATGTGGACAATCATGCTCGCCGGTCTCGCCGCGCAGGCGATCCTGACCGCGTCTTTCATGGCGCCGCTGATCCGTTATGCGGGGCTTGGTGAAAAACCGACGCCGGGTTTCATGCATGCGCCCTTCGGCCCGGACCAGATGCGCTATGTGGTCTCCAGCCTGTTCAGCCTGCTTTTCGTCGCCGTGCTGGTGTTCGGTCCGATGGCGGCGGTGTCCTTTTACACGCTGAAATACATCGTCGCGGCGATGTCGCAGACCATGGCGAGCTTTCCCGATCCGGGCAGCCTGCACACGATTGAAATCACAACCGCCGGAGACAGAGCGGCGGCGGCCGGCAAAAGCTGGCTCTATAATCGCGCCATACCGTTAAGCGCGGCGGCGCCGGTGGCGCTGTTGTTCTGGGCGTTTTTGTTTTTTCACTTCGCGCCGAAGAACCGCCCCCATGCGCCCGCAGCGGGCAGCGCCATCCTGCGCTTGCTGACGACTTTTGTTGTCGCCGCCGGATTGATGCTGGCGGCCTATTTCTTTCTCGCCGAACTGATGGTGACGCAGTTTCGCGGCAATGTGACGTTTCTCGGCTTTCTTTCCAGCATGGCGGGCGCCGCCAATATCGATATGAGCGGCATTCTCACCGGTCTCGACTTCACCATGAAGGCGCCGTCAACGCGGGTGTTGTTCTTCGGCGCGGCGTCCTTCTTTGTAATGAATTATGTGAGCATCAGATTGTTCGCCTATCCCGGCGTCGCGGTGTGCCGAAAATCCCTCGCGCTCGGCGATACGCTCGCCGTGACGCGCGGCTGGAACATCTTGCGCCTGTTCGCCATCGTGACCCTGGTGACGGCGATTTTGACTTTCGTTCAGGTCTATGTCCTGAACGCATTCCTGTTTCAGTTTTTACTGCCGCAAGTGGTGAGCGTTCTCTATCAGGCGACATCGGTGTCGACGAAGCTGGTCAATAGCGGCGTGACGGCGGACTGGGTTCGGCCGGTATTCGTCTGGAGCTGGAACATCACCAAAATCATCGCCAACATGTTCTGGTCGTTCTTCTCCTTCGGGGTGACGGCGGGTCTGTATGGGCGGCTTTATCGGGAAAGCGAAAAGGGATAGGCTGCGCGACACGCAAAGAGCGTTCAGCATAGATCCCGAGTTCGAGCGAGGAAACGTGATGTCCAGTCCACTGCCAATCGGCGACATCTTGAACGAGTCGTTTCAGTTCGGCCTGCGGCGCTGGCCCACTGTGATCCGCTACGCCTGGGCCCCGGTGGTGCTGAGTTTCATCCTGCTGGGTTTGTTCTTCGCTTCGGTTTTCGATTTTCAAGCGCTTCAGCAAATCGACGAAACAGAAGTCTTTCCCGGCTTCGAAGAAATTTTACAACTGCCCGGTCCGGTCATCGTCGCGCTCGCCATCGCGCTCTATCTGATCATTGGCGCGCTGTATTCCGGCATCATGGCGTCGATCTTCCGGCTGGTGGCGCTGGGTGAAGAGCGCCCTGGTTTCTTTCAGGTGCGGCTCGACGGTCCGGCCTGGCGGGTGTTCTGGGCGACGATCATCATGGGCGTGCTTTCCATGCTGGTCTGGGTGATTGCGACCGGTGCCGCGCTGGCGATTTCCGGCATCAGCATGGGCGACTATCTGGCTGATATGGGCGCCGTGTTGTCCGGCGCGCTGGCGGCGATTGAGTCCGGCTCGGAAGACGCATTCAATCAGCAAGTCATGACCATGACGCAATATTGGAAAGTCTTCGTGCTTTCGATTGTGGTCGCCTTCATCCCGCTCATCTATCTCGGTACGCGTCTGGCGCCGTTCCTTGCTGGGTCGGCGGCTGAAAACCGGCTTATCCTGTTCGGCTCATTCGCCCTGACGCAAGGGCGCTTCTGGTCGGTGTTCGGCGCTATGTTTTTGATGGGGCTGATGATCTTCGTCATCTCCATCATGTTTCAGATCGTCACCTCTTTGTTCGAGCTGATGATCGGTCTCGGCGGAAGCGGCGGCGCCTTCGCGCTGATCGCGATGATTTTGACCGTCGCCTATTTCGGGCTGGTGATTTTTTATTACGCCGTGATCTATGGGGTGCAGATGTCTTTGCAGGCGATCATCTATCGCCGCCTGAAAACCGGCGAATAACAAGCGCCGGGCGAAAAGGCGGGATCCGGTTTTTCCATGACCGGCGCGCAACAAATCTTCAGCCCCAGATTTCCATAATCAATCCGCGCCCATCGCGCTTGCCGTCCGTTAAGTGAATGGCGCCGTCCTCCAGCCGCGCTTTTGCGGTCAGAGCCAGCGCGCAGGCGTCATAGACATCATCGCGGGCGAGGGCCGCCGCGCCATGTTGCGCGCGCAAGGACAGAAAAATCTCCTCAGCATTCCTGACGCCTGCGCTCTCAAGGAGTGCGCGGCGTTCACTATGGCCTTCGGGATTTGATTTCTTGGCGAAGCAGGGGCGGCCCTTCAATCGCGCAAAGGCGACTTCCGGATGGCCCTCGCCGAGCCGCGCCTGACTGGCGGGCGTGACGGCGTCGTCGATCTCGCGAATTTTCGGCGTGATCATCCAGGCCTGTTTCGACAACCCGCCATAGCTATGCGCTTTGCCCCACGCATTGGCTTGTTCATAAGTTGCAAAGTCCAGCATCGGCCGGCGCGGGGAAGAAAAGACGCTGGAGCTGCGCTGCGGTTTCAACTTCTGCCGCGCCATCATCTCACAGGCGCGGCGATCACGGTCCGCCAGCCCGATCGGCATGTCGATAATCATCATCGCCGCCTCTGCGCCGGCGTCAGCCAGCAAATCCGCAAAGCGCGGCGCCAGAAAGCCGCTGGTCTCGCCGCCCAATAAATCGAGCCGCACCACAACCCAGCCGGCGCGGCAGCCATCAACGCCCAGAACGAAAGGCCGGCTGCGATTTCGCGCTATGGTTGTCGGATCACGTCTTGGCATGGGCATTGCTCAATTTGCACCGGTGCGTGTCCATTTGGTCATGGCTGGGGGATGAACTAAAGGCAAGGCGGCTCTCCGGCTTGTCAGGGGCCCTAAGGGGCGGCATCCTTAGGGAAAGCAGAAGAATGAAGATAATGGGCATCGAAGAGATCAGCGGCGACGACAATAGTGAAGGGGTGGCCGGCGCGGAGACATTCGTGCAGTCCGAACTCTTTGCGCGCACCTTCCGCGAAGGCATGGCCCTGGTCGAAGAAACTGCGAATTATCTTGATGGGGAAGGACGCGACGCGTCCAAACATCTGGCGCGCGATATTGCGCTTGCCTATGCGGGCGCGTCGATGCGGCTGACCACGCAGCTCATGCAGATCGCGTCATGGCTTCTGGTCCTGCGCGCCGTGCGCGAAGGCGAGATGGTGCTGGGCGAGGCGAGCGACGCGAAATACCGGCTGATCCCGTCGGAAGCGGCGTCTGTGAAATTCAGCTCCGAAGGCTTGCCGGAACGTCTGGTCGGCCTGATTGATGCGGCCCACCAGCTTTACAACCGGATCAGCCGCCTCGACCGTGAACTCTTCACCGGCGAAGCAAAGCCCGATGTGAAGAATGATGCGGCGGCCCAGCAGCGCGCGCTGCTGAAAGCCTTCGGCGGCCGGTAGCCTCTTCGCATATTTCTTGCGCGCGAACCCATTCGACCGGATTTGATTGCCGCGCTCGCAGGTGGACAATGCAATCCGCTACATGTGGAACGCTTGTATGGGTCCCCGCTTTCGCGGGGATGAGCGGAGGAGAGGCATGGCTTTTTATGTCTACATCGTCGCCAGCAGGAAGAACGGCACGCTCTATATCGGCATGACCGATGATCTGGAAAAACGGATCTGGGAGCACAAGGAGAAAATATTCAAAGGGTTCACCGCGAAATATGGCGTCGATGAATTGGTCTGGCAGGAAATTCACGACACGCGCGAGAGTGCATTCCGGCGCGAAAGGGCGATGAAAAAATGGAACCGCCAATGGAAGATTGAGCTGATAGAGAAGGAAAATCCCTACTGGCAGGACCTGTCGGCCTTGTGGAACGGCTAACCCAGCCGCTCATCCCCGCGAAAGCGGGGACCCATGGCGGGCGGAATTGGGTGCGCCCGTTTTACAAATGTAGGAAATTTTTGTGCGTTTCCGGTTTTGCAAAGACGGCGGCAAAACCGATAGAAATTACTTCTTGATGCCGAAGGAACCGAACTTCTGGTTGAACTTCGAAACGCGGCCGCGCTCGCCGATCTTCGCCGGGCCGCCGGTCCAAGCCGGGTGCGACAGCGGATCGATGTCGAGATTGATCGTCGCGCCGGCTTCACCATAGGTGGAGCGGGTCTCAAAGGAGGAGCCGTCAGTCATCACGACCTTGATCGTGTGGTAATCCGGGTGGATGTCTTTCTTCATGGCGGCGGTCCTTCGCGCGAGCAAATCTATAGGCTTTTCGGATTGGAGCGGGGCATATACGCGGGGCCGGGGCGCTTCGCAAGCCTCAAATCGCAAGAATCGCCCCCAGTCTATCAATACCGGCGCCGCCGACAGGCGCAATCGCAAATCCCCGGCCGCCGATCTAGCGCCTTCGCAGGTGCAATGCTATGGATCAGGGCAATCGCCGCCCCTTCCGCCAATCCTTATATGCTGGCTCGAGTTTGATGCGTTTCTGGTTGTTTTTGCTCGCTGTTCTCCTGGTCATCGGTGCTGCGACGGGACTTCGATTGCGCGCCTTTAACCAGTTTTCGGCGATCGAGCCGGTGGCGCTGGCGCGCTGTCTGCCAGTGGCCGGGATCGCCGGGCCGGAAGACATCGATATTGACCGGATCCGCCGCCGCGCGATCATTTCTTCGGTGGACCGGCGCGACGACGCGGCGCGCGGGGCGATATACAGCTTTGATCTCGATGATCCGCTGGCGGATACGGGCTGGCGCGACCGCACCGGCGGCGTTCCCGCTGATTTCCGTCCGCTCGGTCTCGACTATTATGAAGACGGCGATGTGCGCCGGCTCTTCGTGGTCAACGAAGCCGCGCCCGGAGTCGAGCTTTACGATGTGGCGGAAAATGGCGACCTGACGCATCTGGAGACCTTTGCAGAGCGGCGGGTGCTGAGCCCGAACAGCGTTGCGGCGGTCGGCCCGCGCCAGTTTTACCTGAGCAATGATCTGCGCCCGGGCCGCTATTCACCGCTCGCCGGCTTGCATTTCGTGATGCGCGCCGGGCTTGGCGAAGTGTTTTACGTCAATGGCGATCAATGGCGCGTGGCGGCGGACAAGCTGCGCTTCGCCAATGGGCTGGCCCTGTCGCCGGATGGCGCGACATTTTATGTGGCGGAGACCGCCGGCAATGCGGTCAAGATATTCAGCCGCGATGCGGAATCGGGCGCGCTCACCCCGGACAAGACCGTTTCGCTGGATGCGTCGCCGGACAATCTCACCGTCGATGGGGAGGGGGCGGTCTGGATCGGCGCCTTGCCCAAGCCGCTGGTCCTGCCGCGCCTCGCCAAGGATGCGGACGCCTATGCGCCGTCGGAAGTCATCAGGCTCGCGCCGGACGGATCGTTCACGACCGTCTATCGCGACGATGGACAACAGCAATCTGCAGCGACGGTCGCTGCAAGGCTCAAGGACAAGCTCCTGATCGGCGCGCTTTATGAACAGAAATTCCTGTTCTGCGAGTTGCCGCCAGGGGATTTGCCTGCGGGATCAGAATAAGCGAAGAAACGCCCCATGAAATACGTCTCCACTCGCGGGCGCGCGCCCGCCGTCGATTTTGAAACTGCGCTGCTGGCGGGTCTCGCCCCGGATGGCGGGCTCTATATGCCGGAAAGCTGGCCTTCCTTCAGCGTCGAAGAGGCGCGGGCGATTGGCTCGCTGCCCTATGCCCAGGCCGCCGCAGAGATCCTTTCGCGCTTCGCCGGCGACAGCTTCGACAAGCACCAGCTCGCGGCCATGACCAAAGAGGCCTATGCATCGTTTACGGATGATGCGGTGGCGCCGGTCACGCCGCTGGGCGGTGACGATTACATGCTCGAGCTGTTTCACGGCCCGACGCTGGCGTTCAAGGATTTTGCGATGCAGATCCTCGGGCGGCTGTTCGATGCGGCGCTGGAACGGCGCGACGAACATCTGACCATCATCGCCGCAACGTCCGGCGACACCGGCTCGGCGGCGATTGAAGCGTTGAAGCCGTGTTCGCGCGTCAACATCGCCGTGCTCCACCCGGAAGGGCGCGTCAGCGCCGTGCAACAGCGCATGATGACTTCTGTGGTTGCGCCGAATGTCATGAACATCGCCGTCAAAGGTTCCTTCGATGACGCGCAGGCCATCGTCAAAACCCTGTTCGCGGATGAGGCGTTTGTCGCCGACGTGCATTTGAGCGGCGTCAATTCGATCAACTGGGCGCGTCTCGCCGCGCAGACGGTTTATTACTTCACGGCATGGGCGAAAGTCGCTGACTTCAAAGAATCGGTGAACTTCGTTGTCCCTACGGGAAATTTCGGCGATGTCTTCGCCGGATACGCCGCCAAGAAAATGGGCCTGCCGATCAAGACGCTCGCTGTCGCCGCCAACGCCAACGACATTCTCCATCGCGCGATTTCCAGGGGCGATTATACGCCGGGCGCGGTGAAGCCGACCGCTTCGCCATCAATGGATATTCAGGTGGCGAGCAATTTTGAACGCTTGCTGTTTGAAGCAAAGCATCGCGATGCGGACGCCCTGCGCGCGGCGATGGAAGGCTTTGCTGCAAACAAGGGCATGAAGATCGACGATGAAACGCTTGCCGCGATCCGCAAGGATTTCGTTTCCGATGCCGTCTCCATGGAGGAGACGCTGGCCGAGATTGCGCGCCATTACAAAGAAACCGGCGCGCTGATTGATCCGCATACGGCTGTGGGCCGCGCCGCCGCGATCCGCCTGCGTGATGAGGGCGTGCTAACCGGCAAGACCATCACCTTGTCGACAGCGCATCCGGCGAAATTCCCCGAAGCGGTGAAAGAAGCGACCGGGCAAACCCCGGCGCTGCCTGATTTTTATGCAGACCTGTTCGACCGGCAGGAAAAAATGAGCCACGCGCCGGCCGATCCGGAAGCGATCAAAACGCTGATCCGCAACGGGTTCGGGCGCTAATATGAGCAAAGTGCATGTGCTGGCCAATGGCGTGCGGGTCGTCGCCGATCCGATGCCCGGTCTGGTGACGTCGGCGCTCGGGGTTTGGGTCCATGCCGGTTCCGTTGATGAGCGCCAGGGCGAATTCGGGATCGCGCATCTGCTCGAACATATGGCGTTCAAAGGCACCAAGAAGCGCTCGCCGCTCGCCATCGCCGAAGAGATTGAAAGCGTCGGCGGCTATCTCAACGCCGCGACCAGCCATCAGCGCACCGGTTATTATGCGCGCATCATGAAAGACGATCTGGCGCTCGGCGCGGACATGCTGTCCGACATTCTCGCCAATCCGCTGTTCGATGAAGAAGAACTGGCGAAAGAACACGAAGTCGTCGTGCAGGAAATCGGTGAGGCGGCGGACACGCCTGACGATGTTGTCTTTGAAAAACTAACGGAAGCCGCTTGGGGCGCGCATCCGCTGGGCCGCCCGATCCTCGGCACGCCGGACAGCGTGCGCGCGCAGACGCCGGACAGCTTGCGCGGCTTCATGACGCGCTGTTACCGGCCGCAGGATATGATTGTCGCGGCCTCCGGCGGCGTCGATGAAGATGCGTTGTTCAAGCTCGCCGAAGACTGGTTCGGTGATTTCGCGTCCAAAGGCGAGGGGACGGCGCGCGCCGCGCCGCACTTTGCCGGCGGGCTCACCCATGACAAGCGCAAGATCGAACAGACCCATCTCGCCATCGCCTTTCCGGGCGTCGCATCGGGCCATGAAGACTATTTCGCAACCCGTCTTTATGCGGATATTCTGGGCGGCGGCATGTCCTCGCGTCTGTTCCAGAAAATCCGCGAAGAACGCGGGCTCGCCTATTCGGTCTACGCCTTTGCGGACGGCTTTCAAAACGCCGGTCTGCTCGGCGCCTATGTGAACGCCGAAGCCAAACATATTCCCGAAGCCGCGAGCATTATTCGCGACGAAATGCAGGCGACGGCGGCTTCCATGAATGAAGCGGAAGTTGCGCGCGGCAAGGCGCTGTTGCGCTCGTCGCTGATGATGGGGCTTGAAAGCCCGGCCAATCGCATCGAGGCGGCCGCCGGACAGCTCTTCACCTATGGCGCGCTGATGGGCGCCGATGAAATTCTCCGCCGCATCGACGCGGTCACGGTCGATGACATGCAGCGCTGCGCCAAGCGCGCCCTTGAAGGTCCTTGCGCGATTTCGATTGTCGGCCCGTGCAAAGCGGATGCGGTTGAGGCGGCGTTGGCGGTTTAGGCGCGCGTCTTATGGTGGAGGCTCCTCCTCCCCCGTTTACGGGGGAGGTGTCAGCGTAGCTGACGGAGGGGGTTAACCCCCATCGGTCGTCTTACCAAAAGATGAATCCGGCCCTGGCGCGCGGTCACCCTATCTTAGCCACTTCCCGTTAATCTGTGTTCACCATGCAGGGGTGACCACGGATGAATCACTACGACCTTATCGTTATCGGGAGCGGCCCGGCGGGCCGGCGCGCGGCTATTCAGGCGGCGAAATTCGGCAAGAGCGTGCTGGTCGTCGAGCGCGGGCGCCGCGTCGGCGGCGTCTCGGTGCATACGGGCACTATCCCGTCGAAAACCCTGCGCGAAACGGCGCTCAACCTGTCCGGCTGGCGCGAGCGCGGCTTTTACGGGCGGGCCTATCGGGTCAAGCAGGACATCACTGCGGATGATTTAAGCGCGCGGCTGCGCATGACCTTGAGCCATGAAGTCGAAGTGCTCGAGCATCAATTCGCGCGCAACCAGGTGACGACGCTGAAAGGCGAGGCGCAATTCACCAGCGCCCATGAAATCAAGGTCACGAAAGAAGGCGGCGATGTTTCGCTGTTCACCGCAGAGCGTTTTTTGATTTGCGTTGGCACGGTTCCGTTCCGTCCGGACTATGTGCCGTTTGACGGGGAGCATGTGCTCGACAGCGACGACATTCTCGACCTCAAAACCATGCCGAAATCCCTCGCTGTAATCGGCGCCGGGGTCATCGGCATTGAATACGCCACGATCTTTTCCGCGCTGGACGTGCCGGTCACCTTGATCGAGCCGCGCGACACCATGCTCGATTTTGTCGACAAGGAACTGGTCGCCGACCTCACACATCAGTTGCGCGATCGCGGCGTGCAATTGCGCTTCGGCTCCAAGGTCGCGTCGATCACCCGTGAAGACGGCAAGCGCTGCGAAATCTCGCTTGAAGACGGACGCGTGGTGCGGGCGGATACGGTGTTGTTCGCCGCCGGTCGCATGGGCGCGACGCCGAGCCTCAATCTCGAGGCGGCGGGGCTCGCCACCGATCATCGCGGACGGCTGTCAGTCGATCCGGCGACATTCCAGACCGATGTTGCGCATATTTACGCTGCGGGAGACGTCATCGGCTTTCCGAGCCTTGCATCGGCTTCGATGGAGCAGGGACGCATCGCCGCCTGTTGCGCGTTTAACGAGCGCGCCCACAAGCCGCCGGAATTCTTCCCCTACGGAATATATGCGGTGCCGGAAATTTCGACCGTTGGCCTGACCGAAGAAGAAGCCCGCGAGCGCGGCATTCCTTATGAATGCGGAATTGCGCGCTTCCGTGAAACCTCGCGCGGCCACATTATGGGCCTCGACAATGGCATGCTGAAAATGCTGTTCAGCCTCAAGACGCGCAAACTGCTCGGTTGTCACATTGTCGGCGAGGGTGCGACGGAGCTGATCCATATCGGCCAGGCGGTGCTCAATCTCGGGGGCGGGCTCGATTATTTCGTCGAGAACACGTTCAACTATCCGACCCTCGCCGAAGCCTACAAGGTCGCGGCCCTCGACGCCTATAACCGCATGCCGGTGCAGCAATCCGAAAAGGACGCCCGCCCGGCGCCGCACAAGATGCGCGACGCCATCGAGGCGAAACTGAAAAGGGCGTAAGCGCTGCGTTTTCCGGCGGCGGTATTCGCGCTATAATGGGCCGATGATATTCACGACGGTTCAGTCCAATCCAAGCTTCAACCCGGTGCTGGTGCACGAGCCTGTGCTGCTGCGCACCGCAACGGCGTCTGATCATGACGCTTGGGAGGGCCTGCGCGAGGTGAGCCGCGCGCATCTCACCGAATGGGAAGAGGCGTGGACGCCGGAACAGTCGAGTCTCGCCGCCTTTAAGCGCCGCCTGAAAGTCTATGATCGGGACCGCCGCCGTGGCGGCGGCTTGCATCTGTTGTCTTTCCGCCAGCGTGATAATGCGCTGGTCGGTGGCGCGACGCTCAGCAATATTCGCTATGGCGCCTCGCGCTCGGCGATTCTCGGCTATTGGGTTGGCGCGCCCCATGTCCGCCGGGGCTATGGGACGGCGGCTGTTAAGGCTTTGTCCGCACACGCATTTGAGGTGATCGATCTTAACCGTCTTGTAGCCGCCTGCCAGCCGGAGAATGTTGCGTCGCAAAAGCTTCTTGAAGGCTGCGGCTTCGTTCAGGAGGGCGTTGCGCGCCAATATCTCAAGATAAACGGCGTTTGGCGCGATCACCTGATTTTTGCATTGACGGCGGAAGACTACAGTAAAAACAAGGACGAGGCGATCTAGGTCACTTTGTTTGCGACCAAACGAACCAAAAAATCCGCCGGAAATCAGGACGGCCTCTTGCGATAACGATGATGCCGCGTGATGATGAGCAAGGGCGATGCGCGTGCTGTTTTCAGCCGCGAAGGGGAGCTGGCCGTCTGGCCCGGTTCTTGTGGGGTAGCTGCTCAATTGGGCCGTTTTGAAGCGGTGTAATGGCTATGGTTGAGGGTTCAGGGCGAATATGTTGGCAGTTGGCGTATTAGGCGTGTCTGAGGGGTTTTCCGGACTGGCTCAGGCGGATTTATTGCGTGGCGCCGTAGCGGGCGCATTCATTGTAGCGATGGCTTTCCTCGCCGGTTATGCGGCGATCCGAAGAAGCGGTCTCGCGGTTTGCGCGCTGCTAATGGTCATGGGCGCCGCGGCGCTCGAATTTTCCTGGCTCGGCTTTTTTCTGAAATATCGCCCTCGGCGATTGTCATGATGCAGGCGCTGTTTGCAGCGGCCGCCATCGTCTTCCTTTCAGCATCGATCGGCGCGGCGCGATATAACCCGCTGCTCGGCGGCGTGATGTTCACCGCTGCGCTGGTGATTGGCGGCATGGGCGTCATCAATTTCTTCGACCGCATCGATCTGGCGCCGCTAATGCGCTGGGCGCTGATCGGGGTCGGCGCCTTCGCCGTTATCCTGTCCCTGGCGCAAGCATTGCGCGGCGACAGCGGCGCCCGGCTGGTGCTTCCCGGTGTTCTGCTCGCGGCGGCGGCGCCGTTGCTCGGCATGTTCAGCGCGGCGGAGTCCGGCATGATGGCCTTCGCCTCCCACGGCATGTTCACGCTCGGCATTCTCGCCGCCAGCATCATCGCCCTGACCGAGACCGGCATGTCCCAGGCGATGGAGCATGCGGGCGCGGCGCGCGGCGCCGGCATCGATTTCGGCGTGCGCACCAGCCATGACGCACAGCCGCGCCATCGCGAAGTGCGCTCGGCGCGCGAGCGTTCCGAGATTGTGCTCGACAGTCAGATCGCCAAAGTCCTCGATTATTCCGGCGTCGCCATCTGGGACTGGAGCCCGGAAGCGATCAACCAGACCGAATCGCTAGCCGCATTGCTCGGCGCGGATTCCAATGCGCCCTTTACGCCCGACGCGTTGCGCAATTTTGTCCATCCCGATGATGCCGCCAGATTTGATTCTGAATTGCTGGCGCCGGTGGACGGTCCTTACGATGTTTGCCTCAAGCTGTTTGACGGACGCATGATGCGCCTGCGCGGGGCGCGTGCGGCGGATGAAGGCTCCGGCGAAATCGAACGTCTCGTTGCTTTTGTCGAGCCGCTGGCGGGAAGCCCGATTGACGAAGCGCGTCTGAAATACGCAACCGAAGCGGCGGTCGTGCCCGCCTCAGCCGATTCGATGTCGTCAAAACTTTCTGCGGCGCTCGCCAATGGCGACATCGTTGCGGCGTTCCAGCCCATCGTGTCGCTCGATAATGAAAAAGTCGCAGGTTATGAAGCGCTGGCGCGCTGGCGCGGTCAGGATGACGGCGTCGACGAAGGGCCTGAGCGTTTTGTTCGCGCGGCCGAACGGATCGGCGCCGGCGGCGCCCTGGCCGCGACGATGCTGGAACAGGCGGCTTCGTTTCTGTCCGACGCGCTGAAGGAAGAAAAGCGCAAGGATCTGTTCGTGGCGATGAATGTCTCCTGGGGACAGATCCGCGAGGAAAGTTTCCTGACGGCGGTGCGTGAAACCGTAGCCAAATACGATCTGCCGAAAAATGCGCTGGTCCTGGAGCTGACCGAAGCCGATGACGTTAATGACACGACGCTCGCCGGGGCGGTTTTCCGTAAATTGAAAGCGTCCGGCGTTGCGCTGGCCTTTGACGATTTCGGCGCGGGCTTCACCTGCCTGTCGAACCTGCGGAAATATGATTTCGACTATCTCAAAATCGACAAGTCCTTCGCCAGCGATCTCGAATCCGATGGCGATGGCGCGAAGATCGTCGCGTCGCTGGCCAGCCTCGGCAAAGAGCTGGGACTGAAGGTCATTGTCGAGGGCGTTGAGTCGAAAGCCGATTCTGCGAAAGCCCGTAAAATCGGCTGCGCCTATGGCCAGGGCTTCGCTTTTGGCAAGCCGGTGGTGCTCGATACAGCGCCGGCCGAATCCGCCGCGCCAGTCCCGGATGCTGAGGATGCGCCTGAGGCGACGCTGGCGTCGGGTGCGCCGGACAGCGAAACGCCGGAACCGTCAGAGCCTCAAGCACAGCTTGACGACGCTGAGCAAACTGACGGCGACCCGTCGCCGGCGCTTTCCGCTGATGGGCCGGAAGAAAAAACCGGAACGGGCTTTGTGCTGGCGGAAGCCGAGAATGAAGCCGATGATGTCGACTTTGCAGAAGAAGACGTCATGGAGCGCAAGCATCGCCGCTGGCGGTTTTGGGGCGGCGCGCAGGATCTGCGCTAGTCGCGCGGTTGCGGCAGGTTAATTTAGCGGCTTGTCTTCGTCACGCACCGACGCCCATTCGGTCGATAACATCGCGCTGGTGACGCCGAGCTTTTCCAGCGCGCGTTTCCACAATGCGTCTTCCGCGCCATTGAAGATGATCGCTTCGTCCGGTTCGCAATGCGCCCAGGCGTTCATCGCGATTTCCTTTTCAAGCTGACCGGGGCCCCAGCCGGCATGACCGACGGCGAGCAGAAACCGGCGCGGCGCCGGGCGCTTTGATTCGCTGCCCGCAATATCGATCAGGATGTCGCGGCTCGCCGTGAGGCCAAGGCCATCGCCAAGCGTCAGCGTCGTCTCTAGCTCGTAATCGAGCGTGTGCAGGACCAGCCCGCGCTCGGTCTGCACCGGGCCGCCGAAAAACACCGGCGTGTCATCCGCGCCGTCCTGCGGAGAAATTTCCAGCTGTTGCAGCAATTCAGACAAATCCACATCGTCCAGCGGCTTGTTGACGATGACGCCCATGGCGTGATCCTCGTCATGGGCGCACAGGAAGATCACCGACCGGTCAAAGCGCGGGTCGCCCATATTGGGCATGGCGATCAGCATCTGGCCGGCAAGATAGTCGCAGGCGCGCGCAAAGGGTGGCGGAGGCTTGTCACTCATATGGGTGTAAAAATAAGGCTCGCCCGCCGCCGATGCAAGGGCGGCCTTTGCTGTGGACGTTCCGGCTCCAGAGGCCTAAAAGCCGTGCAGAAACACGGACAAAGGAGAGACAAACGTGAGCATTGCTGTGGGCGACAAAATTCCAGACGTCAAAGTCATGGTGGCGACGGGCGAGGGCCCGCAAGCGGCGCAGACCGGGGAGCTTTTCGGCGCCGGCAAGATTGCGCTTTTCTCCGTACCCGGCGCATTCACGCCGACCTGTTCGGCCAAGCACCTGCCGGGCTTTGTCACCAAGGCGGATGAGTTCAAATCCAAAGGCGTCGACAAGATCGTTTGCATGTCGGTGAATGACGCCTTCGTCATGAGCGCCTGGGCGAAAGATCAAAAAGCCGGCGACAAGGTCGTCATGCTGGCGGACGGCAATGGCGATTTCGCGCGCGCGCTTGGTCTTGTCATGGATGGCAAAGGCTTCGGCATGGGCGAGCGCTCGCAGCGCTTTTCCGCTGTCATTGATAATGGCGTGGTCAAGGAACTGAATGTCGAAGCGCCGGGCGCATTCGATGTTTCCAGCGCCGAGCACATGCTTGGCCAGCTTTAAGCCGGTTCTACATCCTGAGGAGCCCAAACCCTTCATCGCCCTTCGAGTCCGCGCGCATTTTATGCGCGCCCTCAGGATGAAGAAGGGTTTGGGCGTCTCGAAAGATCAGGCGTAAGCCTGCGCCCCCTGGCGCGCCAATTCGTCGACGCGTTCATTTTCGGGATGGCCGTTATGGCCTTTGACCCAACGCCATTCGATGTCGCGGTTCGCCGTCAGCGCATCCAGCTTTTCCCATAAATCGCGATTTTTCACGGGCTGCTTCGCTGCGTTCTTCCAGCCCTTCTTCTTCCAGCCGTGAATCCAGCTGGTAATGCCGTTCTTCACATATTGGCTGTCGGTGAACAGCACGATCTTTTCGTCGCTGGGGGTTTCCTCAAGCGCGCGGATCGCGGCGAACATTTCCATCCGGTTGTTCGTGGTGTCGGGCTCGCCGCCATTCAGTTCGCGCTCTTCGCCCGCTTCGATAATCAAGACACCCCATCCGCCGGGTCCCGGATTGCCGAGACAGGCGCCATCGGTGAAGACTTCGATCATGACTGTTAAATCCTAGCTGGCGAGGCGCAGCGGTGATTTGAAAACAATGTTCTCGCGCGCGGTCTCTACGGTTTCGATGGTCACCGTGCGGCGCGCCGCCAGTTCGGTCAAGAACTCCTCGACCAGCATTTCAGGCGCCGAGGCGCCGGAGCTGAGGCCGATGGTTTTGGCGTTTTGCAGCAGCGCCCAGTCCGCCGCCTTCGCGTCTTCCATCAGCATCGCATGTTTTGCGCCGGCGATGCGCGCCGTCTCCACCAGCCTGACGGAATTCGAAGAGGTGGGCGAGCCGATGACGATAAACAGATCCACGCCTTTCGCGGTGGCTTTCACTGCTTTCTGCCGGTTCGAGGTCGCATAGCAGATGTCTTCCTTCACCGGCCCTGCGATATCGGGAAAGCGCGCGATCAGCGCAGCGAGAATGTCGCGGGTCTCGTCGACGGAAAGCGTCGTCTGCGTCGCATAGGCGAGAGGGCCGCCGGGCTCGGGCAGGGCGGCGACATCGGCGACGGTTTCAACCAGCGTGACGGCCCCCTCCGGCGCCTGGCCCATCGTGCCGATCACTTCCGGATGGCCATGATGGCCGATCAGGATGACATTGCGCCCGGCGGCGATATGGCGGCGGGTCTGATTGTGCACTTTCAGCACAAGCGGGCAGGTGGCGTCGATCTTCGCCAGCTTGCGGCTGGCGGCCTCGTCATGCGCGGATTTCGGCGCCCCATGGGCGGAAAACACCACCGGCCGGTCTGCGGGCACAGCGTCAAGGCTTTCGACAAAGACCGCGCCCATCGCCGACAGGCGGGCGACCACATGATTATTGTGAACGATTTCGTGGCGCACATAGACCGGCGCCCCATAGAGCTCAAGGCTCTCCTCGACCATGCGAATCGCGCGCTCCACGCCGGCGCAAAAGCCGCGCGGGCTCGCCAGGCGCACCCGGATCGGAGGTTTGGGGGCTGTTCTATCAGCCGCGCTTGGCGTGCGCGTCATGGCGGCCTTTCTTCTTTCTGGCCCGGTTTTCGGCCCGGTTTCACGAAGCGCGCCGGAGCTGCCCGGCGGCGCGTCGAATAGGACATTGCGCCTCCGGCGGTGAGACGCTACGAGATGCTGCCCTCATTTGGGCGCCGCCGCGGCAGGGATCGGAGTAATGTCCGGTTCCGGCGTCCGAAAGGCGGTCCCAAGGCGATTTTGTGGAATAAATAAAGGGTCCGGGCCGATGAAAACACTCCTAGCATCAGCGCTTATCGCCGCAGTCGCATTGAGCGGATGCGCCAGTTCGGAGAAGGCGCGTGCTGCGCGGGAGGGCAACCCGGCCCCCTGTCCCAATATCCTGGTGTTGAGCGAGGCCTCGCGCTTTGTCGAATTCGACGGCGATGAATCGATCGACAATGTCGCCTATACGGGCGAGATGGTCGATGTCACCTCCAACTGCCGGTATTTCTCCGATGAGCCGATTGAGGCGGGCGTGTCGATCGATCTGGCTTTCGGCCGCGGACCTAAGGGCGCCGAGGCGCAGAAAGTCTTCACCTATTTCGTGGCGGTCACCCGTAAGGATACGGAAGTCATCGAAAAGAAAGAGTTCCAGGTCCCGATCAAGTTCAGCGAAGACAAGCCGATCGAAGTGATACGCGTGGATATCGACAAGGTGCATATCCCGCGCGCCGGCGAGAACATCTCCGGCTCGAACTTCGAAATCATCGTCGGGTTCTCGGTGACGCCGCAGCAGGCGATCTACAACCGGTCCGGCAAGAGCCTGAAATTCCCGAATCTGAAATGACCCTGAAAGACGAATTGTCGGCCATCGCCGGCGAGGCGTTCGCCGCCGAAGGGCTCGACGCTGCGCTCGGTGCGGTGAAGGCTGCGGACCGGCCGGACCTCGCGCAGTTTCAGTGCAACGGTGCGCTGGCCGCGGCCAAGGCTGCGAAAAAGAACCCGCGTGAAATCGCCGGGGCGATTGCGGACCGTCTCGCCAAGCGCGATGAATTTGCCGAAGTGACGGTCGCCGGGCCGGGCTTCATCAATCTCAAGCTGACCCCGCAATTCCTGTCGGCGCGTATTGATGCGCTGCGCGCCGATGGCCGGTTCGGCGCCTGGAAAACACCGTCGGCGGAAAAGACCGTCATCGACTATGGCGGGCCGAATGTCGCCAAGCCGCTGCATGTGGGCCATCTGCGCGCGGCGATCATCGGCGAGAGCTTGAAGCGCATCTTGCGCTTTGCCGGCGACGAAGTGATTGGCGATGTGCATTTGGGCGATTGGGGCCTGCAAATGGGTCAGCTCATTTCCGAGCTGCAATTGCGCCAGCCCGATCTTGTCTATTTCACGCCGGGCGCGGAAGGGCCGTTTCCTGAAGACCCGCCCATAAGCCTTTCCGATCTTGAGGAAATGTACCCGGCGGCTTCAGGGGCGTGTAAAGCCGACAAAGCCCGCGCCGACCTTGCGCGCGCTGCTACCAAAGAACTGCAGGACGGGCGCCCCGGCTATCGCGCCCTGTGGCGCCATTTCGTCGACCTCTCGGTCAATGCGATGAAGAAGGACTATGCCGATCTCGATGTGGAGTTCGATCTCTGGAAGGGCGAGGCGGACGCTGATCCGCTGATCCCGGAACTCGCCGAAGACCTCAAGGCGCGCGGCGTTCTCGAGCTCTCAGACGGGGCGCAGATCATTCGCGTCGCCCGCGATGACGACAAGAAGGAGATGCCGCCGATCATCTTCCTGAATTCGCAAGGGGCGGTTGGCTATCACGCGACGGATATCGCGACAATTGTCGACCGCAAGCGCGACCTCGATCCCGATCGCATGCTCTATGTGGTGGATGCGCGCCAGCGCCTGCATTTCGAGCAGGTGTTCCGGGCGGTGGAGAAAGCGGGCTATTTCGAAGAGGCGAAGCTCGAGCATTTGTGGTTCGGGACCATGAACGGCAAGGACGGCAAGCCGTTCAAAACCCGCGAAGGCGGCACGCTCAAGCTGCGCGACTTTATCGACATGGTTACGACGCGCGCCAAAGAGCGCCTGGTGGAGAATGGCTTCGCCGAGGGCTATGGCGAGGCGGAGACGCAATCCGTTGCGCGCCAGGTCGGCATCGCGGCGCTGAAATTCGCCGATCTCTCCAATCCGCGCACCAGCGACTACATATTCGATCTCGACCGTTTCATGGCGTTTGAGGGCAAAACCGGGCCGTATCTGCTCTATGCAAGCGTCCGGGTCCGCTCGGTTGTCGCCAAGGCGAAAGCCGCCGGCGCAGGCGAGGCGGGAGCGGCGGCCATCGCCGCGCCGGAGGAGGCGGATCTGGCGCTGGTGCTGCTCAATTTCGCCGATGCGCTGCGCGACGCTTATGACAAGCGCCTGCCGCATCTCCTATGCGACCACGCCTTCACGCTGGCCCAGACTTTTTCCAAGTTTTATGCGGCCTGCCGCATGGTCGACGAGCCAGACCCGGCCTTGCGCGCCTCGCGACTCGGTCTCGCCAGCGCTGCGGGCGGACAGCTCGATCTTGTCCTCTCGCTGCTCGGATTTTCAGCCCCGGAACGAATGTAGCGCTGATTGGCTGTGGCCTTCTGCACACACCCGGCGGCGAATTGCTGGACGGGCAAAAGTGGAAAATATTGCTAATCGCACCGTTCGAGCGCTAACCGGTCAATTATCCTAGCCTTATTTTCCACAATCATGCGCGCCGGGAAGCGCCGCCAAAACGTCGCACAAATATCAAGAAAAGCTGCAGTCGTTGTCACGCGATTGTCATCTAAGTTACCTAAGGCCAGTCGCGTTATATTGCGGTGCGCAATCGGGGTTGCGGCCAAAAACAGTTCCAGCTTGGGGAATATCACATGAAGCTAATGAAAACGCTCTCCGCCGGTGTGGCGGCGATCGCGCTGACGACCGCATTCGCCACGGTGGCGACTCCGGTTCTCGCTCAGCAGACCACATCCGGCATCCGCGGGACAGTTACGGACGCTTCCGGTGCGCCGCTTTCCGGTGCGACGGTCGTCGTCACCAACACCAACACCGGCACATCGCGCTCCGTGTCGACGGATAGCGAAGGACGTTTTTACGCACCGAACCTGTCAGTTTCGGGTGCTTATACAGTAACGACAACGGCTTCCGGCTATCAGGG
This sequence comes from Hyphococcus sp. D3-15, assembly GCF_055809375.1. Classification (NCBI taxonomy): domain Bacteria; kingdom Pseudomonadati; phylum Pseudomonadota; class Alphaproteobacteria; order Parvularculales; family Parvularculaceae; genus Hyphococcus; species Hyphococcus sp. D3-15. The sequence goes on from NZ_CM147910.1 coordinate 1,987,495, forward strand.
CGAAGCTGTTGAAGGCGTCACGCTCGATCTGGGCGGCACCTCGCTATTGAGTTTCTCACTCGACGCAGCGAGCGCCACATCGGATGAAATCGTCGTTGTTGCAACGCGCTCCGCCGTCGCAGAAGTCGCCGCCGGTCCGTCAGCAGTGTTCAGCGCGTCCGACCTTGCACAACTGCCTGCGGTCAATCGCGACATCAAAGACATCGTTCGCCTCGATCCGCGCATCAACATCGACGAGTCCTATCAGCGCGGCATCCGCTGCGTCGGCTCCAACGAGCGCTTTAACTCCCTGACGATCGACGGCATCCGTCAGAACGACATTTTCGGCCTCAACGACAATGGCTACCCGACTCAGCGTCTGCCATTCCCGTTTGACGTCGCCGAGCAGGTCGCGGTTGAGATCGCTCCAGTGGACGTCGAATATGGCGGCTTCACCGGCTGTAACATCAACGTCGTCACCAAATCCGGTTCAAACGAATTCCATGGTCGCGGTTTCCTTGACTACCAACTCTCCGGCCTGAACGGCAATTCGCTGGACGGCGCGTCGGTCAACAAGCCAGACACCGATGAGAAGTCCTATGGCGGCGTCATCACTGGCCCGATCATCAAGGACCGCCTCTTCTTTACGGCGGCTTACGAAAAATTCGCCGGCACCGACACCTACATCACCGGCCCTTCCGGCGGTGGTTTCGTGAACGAAGTCGATGGTGTCAGCCTCACTGACGTCACCCGCGTCCAGCAAATCATGCAGGACGTTTACGGATTCAATGCTGGCGACATTCCTTCGAGCACGCCGGACACGGACGAACGCTGGTATGTCAAGCTTGACGCTTACATCACCGACAATCAGCGCCTTGAGCTGTCCTATCAGGACACTTATGGCGAGGTCACAGTTGATCAGGGCACCAGCACGTCTGCCGATGAGCTGGGCCTGTCTTCGAACTGGTATGGCCGTTCGGAAGACATGGAAGTCTATTCCGGACGCCTGTTCTCCGACTGGACCGACCAGTTCTCCACGGAGATCCTGGTTTCCTATCTCGACCGCATCACCGGTCAGAATTCGCTTTACGGCACCGATTTCGCACAAATGGAAATCACCACGACCGATGGCGGCACCATCTTTGTCGGTCCGGATCCGAACCGTCACGCCAACAAGCTCAGCGGCTCTTCGCTGAACATCAAAGTCAAAGGCCAGTACATTCTCGGCGACCACGTCTTCAAAGGCGGTTACGAGCGTGAAACCTATGACTTCTTCAACCTCTATATCTTCGGCGCGGAAGGACTTGCGTCCTACGCCTCGATCGATGATCTGGAGATGATGAACCCGAGAGATATTTTCTATCAAAACGCCGGTTCGAACATGGAAGACGATGCGGGCGCATCCTTCAAGCGCACGCTGAATACGTTCTACTTGCAAGACCAGTGGACGCCGAACAGCGCCATGACGGTTACGGCGGGTCTGCGTTACGACTTCATCACCATGAGCGACGCGCCGCAGTTCAACCAACTCAACGTCGATCAGTATGGCGTTGCAAATGACGCAACTTTTGACGGCGTGTCTTTGCTTCAACCGCGTGTTGGCATCGAATACAGCGTTAATGACCGCTTGAACCTGTCCTTTGGCGTCGGTCGTTTTTCTGGCGGCGATCCGTCGGTGTGGTTGTCGAACAGCTTCGCCAACACCGGTTTCAATATCGGTTCGGCTTCTGAAAGAGATGACGAAATCGAAGATATGGCCGGGAATGTCATCGGTTACATCGATAACCCGATCCTTACTGGGTTTGACGGTTATAACCTTCCGGCGGAAATGCTCGCAGCCAATGCCGCCGCTGCTGCTGGCGGGGAAGGCTCCGTTAACCTGATCGACCCGAATTATAAAATGTCTTCGATCTGGCGCTTCACGGCCGGCGCGAAATACGTCGCCGACCTTGGTCCGTTGGGCGATGACTGGCTGTTCGGTGTGGATTTCCTCTACAACATTCAGGAAAATGCGAACACTTGGCAGAACCTCGATCGCGTTGTTGTAGACACGGCGCCGGACGGTCGTCCGATCTATGACGATCTTTTCGGATATGGCGATGGCGGCGTCCTGATGCTGACCAACACCGACCTTTCCCCGAAAACAATTGTGCTCTCGGGTTATGTCGATAAGCCTTGGGAAGCGGGTATTTTTTCCGGCAAGTTCTATGCTGGCTATGCCTATACCGATGCGAAAGACGTGAGCCCGGCGACGAGCTCAACGGCCGGATCGAACTACGACAACGTCGCGACGGCGGATTACAACAACCTGCCAATCGCTACATCTAACTACGAAACCAAGCACGCCTTTACGGCGCGCGCTGATTTCGCAGCCGAGTTCTTCGGCGAGCTGAAGACCCGCATGTCCCTGACCGGGCAACTGAACAGCGGCAAGCCTTACAGCTACACCTTTGACACCGGTGCGGGCCGCAACGCTACGCTGGGCGGCGCCAACCTGTTCGGCGATATGGACGTTTCCGAACGCCGGACACTGGTCTATGTTCCGACCGGTCCGACAGATCCGCTGGTTGACTTCTCCATGTTGTCAGCCGCTCAAGTCACGGATCTGTTCAACTTCCTCGGCGAAACCGGTCTTGACGAATATGCCGGCGGCATCGCGCCGCGTAACGGCTTCAATTCCGATTGGTGGGGCAAGGTCGACCTGCGCTTCGAACAGGAACTGCCGGGCTTCCGTGACGGTGATCGTCTTCGCCTGATCCTCGACGTCGATAACTTGACCAATCTGATCAACGATAGCTGGGGTGTTTACCGCGAGGTCACCTTCGGCGCCGCGGGTCACGTTGTGCCGATTATTGAATCAGAGCTGTCGGGCGACGGTACGCAGTTCGTGTTTACCGACCTGAACCTTGATCGTGAACCGCAGGACATCATCTATGGTCCGTCCGTGTGGAGCATCAATCTGGGCGTCCGCTACGACTTCTAGTCCTGGCGACCCACGCAAATCGGAAAAGGCGGGCCTCGGCCCGCCTTTTCTTTTGTCCCGGCGCCGGCGTCTATGACCGTGCGGGGATGGCTTCATTCGGGTTGTGGATGAACAGTCCGGCGAGGGCGAGAGCGCCTGCGCCGGTCCCATAGATCAGGAAGATCGGCGAGAAGGAACCGAACGCATCGCCGGTCATCCCGGTCAGCGTCGGCCCGAGCATCGCCACGGTGGCGAACAGATTCATCGCGCCGAGAATGGCCGGCGAATGTTTGATGCCGAAATATTCAATCGCCAGCACGGTTGTCGCAAACAGCGTCATGCCGAAGGCGAAGCCTTCAAACAGCGCAAAGACGATGGCGACGCTTTCGCTTTGCGCAAAGGACAGAGCAATCATGCCGACCGCTTCCGCCGCGAGACCGGCGATCAGCAAATAACGCGCGCGAATGCGTTTCACTGCGACGCCGCCCGCCGCACGGGCCGCCGCGTTCGACGCGGCGTGCAGGCTGAGCATGGCGCTGGCGAAACCGGCGGAAAGCCCGAGCCCGGTGAGATGCGTCACCGCCCAGCTAGAGACCGACACGCCGCAAAAATACGCAGCCATCAAGGCGCCGCCAATCAGGTAAAAGGCGGGCGAGCGCAATGCCTCGCTCAGGGTCCAGTCGCGCGGCGCGGCCTTGTCTGCTTCGGGTGACTGGGCTTGCGCTTCGTCATCGTGATGTCGCGAGGCCAGGAAACGGTGATCGGCGAACGCCAGAAAGAGGGCGGTGAGAATAAGCATGAGGATCGCCGCAAGGCGCCAGTAAAGGCGCCAGTCGCCGCCATCTTCGATCAGCGCATGGGCCATTAACGGTCCCGCCACGCCCCCGGCGCCGCCTGCAGCGAGATAGGCGCCGATCACGAAATTGCGCGAGCGCGCCAGCACAGTGCGCGCAATCACATAGGTGCTGGGCACATTGGCGAGCAGCGCAAAACCGGCGCCGAGCAGCGATGTCGCGGCGAGATAGGCGCCCATGCCTTGCGCCGCGCTGAGCAGCAGGAAGCCCGCCGCCATCGCCGCGCCGCCCGCCGCATAATTGCCGCGCAGGCCAAGACGTTTCAGGCTCTCCGCAGCGACCGGACTGAACAGGCCGGTGAACAGCGCCAGCGCGGTGAAGCCGAAGCCGGCCTGCGTCCAGCTCCAGCCCAGTTCCGCAATCATCGCTGGCAGCACAACCCCAAGCGAAGCGAAGGTCGACGCCGTGATGTGAAAAAAGATCAGGCTAAGGACGAGTATCAGGCCCGCGGCCCGTTTGCTGACAAACATGGCCGCTCCTAAAACTTCGCCTTGAGGGTGATGGTGAATTCGCGCCCGCGCCCGGGCAGCACGCCGACTTCTTCATAGACATTCTGCACCGGCACGAAGTGGCGCTTGTCGAACAGGTTATCGATATTGGCGATCAGCGAGAGATTGTTGAACTCATAGAACAGCGCCGCTTTCGCCAGCACATAGTCGGGCAGGGTGATGGCGTTTTCGATTTTGCCGCCGGTCTCGCCCACATAAACGGCGCCGAACGATGCGCCAAAGGCGCCGAGCCGGGTTTGTGGTCCGGTATAGGTGACGAAGCCGGAAGCAAGCCATTCCGGCGCGGTGTTGCGGCGATAACCGTCTTGCAGTTCGGCGAGGCAGGACGCATTGAGCGCGGCGATCAGACCGCCATAGCCATCGGCCGGAGAAATCCCTGCGCGCGAAGGCGGGATGACGACGAATTCGCCATTGCCCGAACCGCAGGCGCCCGGCGCGCCGATGCGCGTTTGCTGCCAGGTTACGGCGCCGTTGACCGAGAAGGCGTCGGACAGCAGATATTTCAACTCCCCTTCGACGCCCTTTGACGTTTCCTCGTCAAGATTGCCGAAAGGGTCGGTGCGTTGCCGGGTCTGGCGATAAAAGGCGAGGGAGCCCGCAAGGTCGCGGCGCGAGAGTTTGACGCCGGCTTCGTAAAGATCTGAGTCCGCGACGAAATTATCTTGGTCGATGCGGTCGACTTCGATGCCGCCGCCATCATTGGTTTCAAGCGCGTTGTTTTCCGCGAAGGTCGCATAAAGTGAAAACGCGTCGGAGGCATCATAGCGCAGCGACAGCTCATAGCTTGGCTTGAAGTCGCTGCCCTCGAAACGGACATTGCCCAGCGCCGGATTAAAAATCGTGGCGCCGGTGTTGATCGACGAAGCGGTGAAACGGTCAAGGCGCAGGCTCGCGAGCAGGTGAAGCCGGTCATAAATGGCGATATCGCTGACGGCGAAGAAAGCGAGATCCGTGGTTCTGGAGGAGAGATCGGTGTCCCAGCCAATACCGTTCGCTTCCTGCGAAAACGGATCATCGAAAATGTCGCCGCCGGTCGGGCCGACGGTCAAGTCACGCCGGTCGACCGCGAGATAGCCGGAGAGAAAGGTCTGGCGCGTTTCATTCGTGTAAGAACGGTAGGAGGCGCCGAGCAACGCATCCAATGTCACCGGGCCCGCGCCCACATCGAATTTGTAGCTGCCGCGCAGTTCGTAAACGTCGGCGATATATTCCGCCGCAAAGCCGTAACTCACATAAAGATCGCTATCCATGGAGTCATAAAAAGCCTGCAGGCGCAGCACATCCTCGCCCAGCGTCCAGGCGAGGTCGGCGTAAGCGGTGTAGGTTTGCGCGTCCGCAATGTCTTCGTCCGCGATATAGACAGTGCGCGGCGACAGCGTTGCGGTTCCGACATTGTCATCCAGCGCGAATGCGGGCGAAGGGAAAAAGCCATAGTCGATCAACTGGCGGATATTGGATGTGCCGAAAAATGTTCCGACAGCGGCGTCCACTTCGTCAGGAGTCAGTTTGCCGTCGCCATTCAGGTCGGAGAGATCGGTGTCGCGCCCGGTGATATAGGTTCCGTTGTCGATCAGATCCTGGGTGACGCGGTTCCAGCCAATGGTCTGTTTGTATCCGTCGGAGGAGAAATAGGCGCCGCCGAATTCCGCTTCGAAATTGTCTTTTGCAAGGGTGAAGGATGATTGAACCAGCGTGCGTTCCGGCGAAATCCCGTGATAGAAACTGTCTGAGTTTTCGTATTCCCCGTGGGCGTAAATCCCTGCGTCATAGGCGCCGAGGTCAAACGCGACGCCCGCATCGCCGCGAATGATGCGCTTGTCATAAGAGCCGAGGGTTCCGCTCAAGGCCAGCAGATGTCCGCTTTCGCTCACCTCTTTTGCGGTGCGCGCGGTTAGCGGCGTGATGTTGAGAAAACCGCCGACGCGGCCCGCGCCATAGATCGCTGGCGTCGGGCCCTTGACGATTTCAATGCGCTCGCTGGCGCCAAGCGGCGTCGGAAAGGTGCCGGGATTTTCGACGCGTTTGAAACCGTGAAAATAAGTGTCGGCGCGGTTGCCCCGAAGCGCGACCGAGCCGGGCACGCCGAAAAAGCTGCCCGTAAACGCGCCCGGCGCGAAGGCGGCGAGGTCATCGACCGTTTCAATCGAGAAGCGATCGATCAGCGCATCGGCGATGACATTCACTGAGCGCGGCGCCTGCGCATAGGAAAGGTCGAGCCCCGTCACCGCGCGGCTCGCATCCAGCTCCACCAGCCGCAACGGGTCGGCGGTGACAATGATCTCATCGACGCCCGGTTGCGCCAAAGCGCCGCTCGAAGCCAATGCCGCTGCAAAAAACAAAACCGACTTACGCATCACATACCGTTCCCGCGCCGAGGCGCTGGTTGAAACGGGGATGGAGGAGAGGGGAAAGCGGGCAAGGCCCGCATCAACGCACAGCCCGGCGCCGCCGGACAGAATCCGCCTGCACGCATGGCTTAAAAGCCGGCGCACCACCCCTTCAGAAGGATGGGAACCGTCTTTTTCGCGTCAATCTTCTCTCATCCGGACTATGACCGTCGGCTCCGGGCTCTCACCGGAATCTGCTTTGGCGGGCTGGCCCCGGTCTTGCGATCTGGGCTGGCTCACCTCGGCTCGCGGGCTCATCGAAAGAAAAATCCTTCGCATTACCGCCGGTGGGGACTTTCACCCCGCCCCGAAGATTTCTATGTCGCGGATCGCTCCGCAGGCGCCTATATAGCGTTGAGGCCGCTTGGCGGCAACAAGCCCACGCAGATAACGGACAAGCCCCATGCTCTCTTCCCGCCGCCAGCCCGCAGAATGGGCCCCGCACGACGCCGTCTGGATCGGCTGGCCCAGCGCCGCCGATCTGTGGGAGGACGATCTCGGCCCCGCCAGGGCGGAGATTGAGGATTTCATCCGCGCGATTTTGTTCCCCGGCGGCGAGGGTGCGCCGGAACGCGGCGAGCCCGTGCACTTGCTGGCGCGCGGGGCCGATGCGCTGGCCGCGGCGGAGATCATGCGCGCGCGCCTGCCGGACCCGTCTCTGTTGAGCCTGCATGACGCGCCCATCGGCGATGTCTGGCTGCGCGACACCGGGCCTGTCTTCGCCAAAGACGAAACCGGCGCGCTGGTCGCCAGCGCCTTTTCATTCAATGGCTGGGGCGGGAAATATCTCCTGCCGAAAGATGACGAGATTTCCAGCGTCATCGCCGGTCATGCGGGCGTGCGCCTGCGGATGTTTGACGAGTTTGTCGGCGAGGGCGGCGCGCTGGAAACTGACGGCGAGGGGACCTTCATCACCACGCGCCAATGCCTGCTCAACAAGAACCGCAATCCGGGGATGAGCGAAAAGGATGTGGAGGCGGTGTTGAAAGCCGCGCTTGGCGCGGAAAAAACCATCTGGCTCGATGAAGGGCTGGCGGGCGATCACACTGATGGCCATGTGGACAATCTGGCGCGTTTCGTCGCGCCGGGGAAAGTTGTCTGCATGCGGCCGACTGGCGATGACGATCCAAACGCGGCTGTCCTCGCGGCGATTGAAAAGACGCTTTCCGCCGCCACCGATGCGCAGGGAAGAAAACTCGACGTCGTCACCATACCTTCGCCGGGGCGCGCGGAAATGGACGGCGAGGCGGCCGCCGCAAGCCATATGAATTTTTACATCGCCAATCATTCGGTTGTCCTGCCGGTCTATGGAAAGCTGACCGGCGACACGGCGCCCGGCCTTGAAGCGGCGGAGATTTTGAAGGGCCTGATCGAGCGTCCCTATTTTGTCGCGGTCGACAGTTCGCATGTCCTTACCGGCGGCGGTTCGTTTCACTGCATTTCGCAGCAACAGCCCGCCTGACCGTTCTGACCTTGCCGGCGATGAACCGACGGAATTCTGCGGTGAGGCGAGGGCTTGGCTGGCTTTGCGCCTTGTCACCCGTCCCGCAGCCCCGCAGGATGCGCCCAAATCCGGGGCCGACGCCCGCTTCACGGGAGGCTTGGCTCCGCCGGATTGCCGAATGACCGGATGACGAAAGGAGCCGCACCATGCGGATGAAAATTCTTATATCGACTTTGGCGCTGACAACGGCGCTATATGGCTGCGGACAAAATCAGGCGCCCGATGCGGGAGCGCAGAATGGAAAAACGTCGGAAATGATTGAACCGGTAAACGAAGATATTGGTGATCTTTTTGCAGGGCTGGGGCCAGCGAAAACGGGCGATCCGGTTACCGACAGGCTGCTTGCCTCGTTTGAGGGGCCGTATAATGGCGTGCCGCAATTCGGTGAAGCCAAGATTTCCGGCATCAAGGCGGCGATCGAAGCGGGGATGGAAAAGAACCTCGCGGAAGTGGACGCCATCGCCAACAATCCCGAGCCCGCGACATTCGCCAACACGATCATTGCACTTGAAAAATCCGGTGAAGAACTTGGAAACGGGTTTGCCTATTGGAGCATCTGGTCGTCCAACATGTCGACGCCGGAATTTCGCGACATTCAATCGGAAATGGCGCCGAAGCTTTCCGAATTCAGCTCCAAGATCAGCCAGAACGAAAAACTCTTTGCGCGTGTGAAAGCGGTTTATGAAGGCGAGGAGATGAAGCGCCTTCGCCCCGACCAGCAGCGCCTCGTATGGCTGACCTATGACGGCTTTGCGTCAAACGGCGCGACTCTCGAAGGGGAGGCGAAGGAGCGTTACGCCGAGATCAACAAACGCCTCGCGGAATTGCACACGAAATTCGCCAATAACGTCCTTCATGACGAAGAAGAATATGTGATTTACTTCGGCGAAGACCAGACCGGCGGCTTGCCGGCGGACTTTCTCGCCGCCGCCAAATCAGCGGCGCAAAGCAGGCCGGGCGACGGGGCCTATGCGGTCACCAATACGCGCTCTTCCATGGATCCGCTGCTGACTTTCGCCGATGACCGGGCGCTGCGCCAGCAGGTCTGGGAGATGTATTACAGCCGCGGCGATCATGGCGATGAGTATGACAACAACGCGCTGATTGCTGAAATTCTGCAGCTCCGTGACGAGCGGGTGAAGCTGCTGGGCTATCCCAACTACGCCGCATGGCGCTTGCAGAACCGCATGGCGAAAACGCCGGAACAGGCCTTGGGCCTGCTGGAAGCGGTGTGGCCGGCTTCGGTCGCGCGGGTGCATGAGGAAGTCGCCGAAATGCAGGAGATCGTCGACGCGCAAGGCGGCGGTTTTAAAATCGCGCCTTGGGACTATCGCTATTATATGGAGGAAGTCCGCAAGGCGAAATATGATCTCGACTCGGATGAAGTGAAACAATATCTCCAGCTCGACAAGCTGCGCGATGCGATGTTCTTCGTCGCTGGCGAGTTGTTCAATTTCAACTTCACCCCTGTTCCTGAAGGCTCCGTGCCGGTCTGGCATGAGGATGTGAAAGTCTGGGAAGTCAACGACAAGACCTCCGGCAAGTTGATCGGCCTGTGGTATCTCGATCCCTTTGCGCGGCAGGGCAAACGCTCCGGCGCCTGGGCGTCGGGCTTCCGCAGCCACGAAACGCTGGATGGCGTCGAAAAAACGGTGCTCGCCACCAATAATTCGAACTTCGTGAAAGCGGCGCCCGGCGAGCCGGTGCTGATTTCATGGGACGATGCGGAAACCTATTTCCATGAATTCGGTCACGCGCTGCATTATCTGTCGTCGAATGTCGCCTATCCGACGTTGAATGGCGGCGTGCGCGATTACACCGAGTTTCAATCGCAATTGCTGGAACGCTGGCTGTCGACCGATGCGGTCATCGACAAGTATCTTGTCCATCATGAAACCGGAGAAGCCATGCCGGCGGAACTGGTGGCGAAGATCAAGGCGGCGTCGACCTTCAAGCAAGGCTTCGACACGACTGAATATCTCGCCTCGGCGTTGATGGATATGCGCTATCATATGGTCGATCCGACCGGCATTGATCCCGACAAGTTCGAGCGCGAGACACTCGCTGAACTCGGCCTGCCGGAAGAGATGGTCATGCGTCACCGGTCGCCGCATTTCGGTCATGTGTTTTCCGGCGAAGGATATTCCGCAGGATATTACGGCTACATGTGGGCGGATGTGCTGACCGCCGATGCGGCCGAAGCTTTTGCGGAAGCGCCGGGCGGTTTCTACGACAAAGAGGTGGCGAAAAAGCTGGTCGACAATCTCTTTGCGCCGCGCAATGCGATCGATCCGGCGGAGGCTTATCGCAATTTCCGCGGTCGCGACGCGCGGATTGAGGCCTTGATGCGCGATCGCGGTTTCCCGGTCGCCGGCGGCGATAGCGGCAAGTCGACTATAGAATAGGCAAAAACACATGAAGGCTCGGCACTTTGCTGAGCCTTCATCCTGAGGAGCAAAAAGTCTTCATGCCCTTCGAGACGCCGCTTCGCGGCCCTCAGGATGAAGGATTTTTTGCGTCTCAAAGGATTAGTCGGCGGCTTGTTTATGGGGTTAGTGCTCGCCCCATACCCGATCAACGCGCCGGTCGCGGCCGCAACTGGTGCGGTAATATTTATATCGGATGGGATTCTTTTTGTAATAATCCTGGTGATAGCCCTCGGCCTCCCAGAATTGCGTCAATTCAATCAGCGGCGTGACAACGCTTTCGCCGAGTTCCGTTTCTGCTTCCTTTTTTGCAGCGCTCGCCGCTTCATACTCTTCCGCATTCGAATAAAAAACGGCGGTTGTGTAAGAGTGACCCCGGTCGCAGAACTGTCCGCCCGCATCGAGCGGATCAACATGGCGGAAGAAATAGTCGGTCAGTTCGCGATAGGTGACGACTGACGGATCATAGGGAACGCGCACCACTTCCAGATGTCCGTCATGATCGCGATAGGTGGGGTTTTGTTTCAATCCGCCCGCATAGCCGGAAACCACATCGCCGACGCCGTCGAGCTTTTCGAAATCTGACTCCATGCACCAGAAACACCCGCCCGCGAACACCGCACTGGCGGTCTTGGATGCGTCGCCTTCTGCGGCGCGCGGTCCTTCCGATGGCAGAAAAATGGCGCCCAGCGCAGCGGCGGCGCCTAGGGCGAAGAGCGGAAATTTCATCAGGCCAGTCTCCTTTGCGCCTTCCCATATGCGTGGGCGCCGCGCGCCGCGCCAGTCACGAAGGGGCGCCTCACCTTAATGTTATGAGGGGGTTCATGCAGGCATGGAATGTGCGGTAAAAATATAAATAAAATCAACAAAATAGACCAATTGCCTCGCGGCGCGCATCCGGGCTATGTCTACGCCGGAACCGACCTCGCGAGATGAAATGAAGCTTCAATAGACCTGCCGCACCAGCGCATATAGCCGTGTTTCACGCTTGCCCTCACCACAGATCCCCAACCGAACACAAAAGAGAACATCATGTCCGAGCGCGATCCGTTCGCCGAAACGCGAAAAATTGAAGCTCCCATTGTCGAAAAACGACCCGTTGAAATTACCCAGCATGGCAAGGTCCGCATCGACAATTATGCCTGGTTGCGTGATGAGAAATGGCAGGACGTGCTGCGCGATCCGTCGCTGCTTCAGCCGGATATTCGCTCGGTGCTTGATGCGGAAAATGAGTATTACGCTGCGGTCACCGGCGATCTCGATGACTTGCGCAACCGTCTTTTTGAAGAAATGCGCGGCCGCATCAAGGAAGACGACAGTTCCGTTCCGGTCAAGGATGGCGACTGGCTGTATTCGTCGCGATTCCGCGAAGGCGGGGAATATCCGGTCTATCTGCGCACGCGCCTCGATGGCGGCGGCGAAGAGGTGATTTACGACGGCGACGCCGAGCGCGGCGACAGCGAATTTTTCAGCATCGGCGATGTTGCGCACAGCCCGGACCACAAGCTGGCGGCGATCGCCACTGACCGGCTCGGTTCGGAATATTATTCGATCCGTATCCGCAACATAGTCACCGGCGAGGAATTTCCCGAGACGGTCGAAAGCGCCGATGGCCACTCGATCGAGTGGACGGCGGCGTCCGACGCTTTCCTGTATGTGGAGCGCGACGACAATCAACGCCCGAAACGGGTGAAGCTTCACCGCCTTGGCAGCGATCCCGCGACAGACAAGCTGGTCTATGAAGAGCCCGATGATGCGTATTTTATCGGCGTGGATAAAAGTCAGAGCGGCGAGTATATTTTCATTTCATCCAGCAATCACGTCACTGGCGAAACGCGGTTCCTGCGCGCCGATGCGCCGGAGGCCGCCCCGCAATTGATCGCGCCGCGCGAACCGAACGTGCTTTACGATGTGGACCATCACGGCGATCAGTTTTTCATTCAGACCAATGACGGCGGCGCTGTCGACTACAAGATCGTCACCGCGCCGGTGGCGGCGCCGGGGCGGGAAAACTGGAAGGTCTGGCTGGAACACAAGCCGGGCAGTCAGATCGTCACTTTTACGGCGTTCAAGAAGTATCTCGTCCGGGTGGAGCGCGAAAACGCCCTGCCGCGCATTGTCATCTCGACCTATGACGGCGACGCTCATGTGGTTTCGTTTGACGAGGCGGCTTACGCCCTCGGCATGCGCGCCGGATTTGAATATGACACAAGCGTTATCCGCTTCACTTATGAATCGCCGTCAACGCCGGAACAGACATTCGACTATGATATGGCGTCGCGCACGCGCACGCTGCTCAAGACGCAGGAAGTGCCGAGCGGGCATGACGCATCATTATACAAGGTGGAGCGGATCGAGGCTGAGGGCGCAGACGGCGCCAAAGTGCCGGTGACAATTTTGCGGCTTAAGACAACGCCGAAAGACGGCTCCGCCCCGGCGCTGCTCTATGGCTATGGCTCCTATGGATTGTCGACATCGGCGTCCTTCTCGACCAACATCCTGCCGCTGGTGGATCGCGGCGCGGTTTACGCCATCGCCCATGTGCGCGGCGGCGCCGATAAAGGCCGGCAATGGTATCTTGACGGCGCGCTCGACAAGAAGATGAACAGTTTCACCGATTTTAACGCGGCGGCGCAGGCGCTGGTCAGCGGCGGCTATACATCCGCGGGCCGGATCGTCAGCTATGGCGGCAGCGCCGGCGGGTTGCTGGTGGGGGCGGCGTTGAATTTACGGCCAGACCTTTATGGCGGCGTGATCGCCGCTGTCCCGTTTGTCGATGTGATCAACACAATTTCCGATGCGGATCTGCCTTTGACCCCGCCGGAATGGGAGGAATGGGGCAATCCGATCACCAGCAAAGAGCAATTTGACTGGATCGCGGCTTACTCGCCCTATGAGAATATCCAGCATGAGGACTATCCGCCGGTCATGGCGACAGGCGGGCTGGCGGATTATCGCGTCACCTATTGGGAGCCGTCAAAATGGGTGGCGCGCCTGCGCGATGATGCGACGGGCGGTCCCTTCGTCTTGCGTATGAATATGGGCGCCGGTCATGGCGGATCGGCGGCGCGGTTTGAACGCCTCGATGAGCGCGCGCATCTCTATGGGTTTGCGCTTAAGGTCTGGGGCCTCGAAGGCGCGACGCCGGTCAAGCACAAAAAGTAGCGCTTACACGCCCTGTTTCGGTTTGGCGTTCGCTCTGCTGCGCTTTTTCTTCGGCGATTTGCCTTTCGCCGGGTTGTGTTTCTTTTTCTTGGTCTTGCGGCCATAGCCCGGCGAGGACGGTTTTCCCGACCGTCCCTTTTTTCGCGGCGAACCGGGCAGGGGATCGGACAGCATTTCAAAGCGCAGCCCCCCGGTAAGCGGCGCGGCTTCCGCCAGTTTCACCTTTACCGGCTGGCCGAGCTGGAAGACGCCACCGGTCGATTGGCCAATAACCGAGTGTTCTTTTTCTTCGAAGTTAAACCGCTCGCTGCCGATCGAGCGCATGGGAATAAATCCATCGGCGCCGCTTTCATCGAGCATCACGAACAGGCCGAATTTCGTCACGCCCCTGATCCGCGCGTCGAATTCGGCGCCGACACGGCCCTCCAGATAGCCCGCAAGATAGCGGTCATTCGACTCGCGTTCGGCGGCGATGGAACGGCGCTCGAGATCTGAAATATCTTCAGCGATCTTGGACAGCGCTTTTGCTTCTTTTTCGGTCTGGCCGTTTTCGCCGAGGCGGAACGCCTTCACCAGCGCGCGATGCACGACGAGGTCGGCATAGCGGCGGATCGGGGAAGTGAAATGCGCATAGCGCCCGAGATTGAGCCCGAAATGGCCCACATTCTCGGTGTCATAGATCGCCTGGCGCTGCGAGCGCAGGACAACCTCTGAAACCATTTCCTTCTGGTTGCGGCTCTCAGCGATTTTTAAAAGCTGATTGAAATTCGCCGGGCGGACAGATCCGCCTTTGGCCAGCGAATAGTCGAGCGTTTCGAGATATTCGCGAACGGCTTCGAGTTTTTCGGGATCGGGCGTGTCATGGACGCGATAGATCAGCGGCGTTTTCGCGCGCTCCAGCGCCTCGGCCGCGGCGACATTGGCGAGGATCATGAATTCCTCGATCACCCGATGCGCATCGAAACGGTCGCGTTTGATGACCTTCTCCACATCGCCATTCTTGTCGAGAATAATCTTGCGTTCCGGCAGGTCTAGATCGAGCGGCGCGCGTTTCGCGCGTTCCTTGTTGCGGGCGCGGAAGGCGTCATAGAGATGCTTGATGATTTTTTGCAGTTCAGGCGAGGCGGGTCCGCCTTCGCTGATCGCCTGCGCATCCTCATAGGAAAGCCTGGCATAGGAGCGCATCATCGCGCGCATGAAGCGATGGCGAATTTTCACGCCCTGCGCGGTGAGGGTCATCTCCACCGCCAGACACGGCCGGTCGACCTCCGGCTTCAGCGAGCACAGATCATTGGACAGCCGCTCGGGCAGCATCGGCACCACGCGATCGGGCAGATAGGTGGAGTTGCCGCGCTTTAAGGCTTCCTTGTCGAGTTCGGAGTCCGGCTTCACGAAGAAGCTGACATCGGCGATAGCGACAGTGACGCGGTAGCCGCCGGCATTGTCCGGATCATCATCCAGCTCGGCGTAGACCGCGTCGTCATGGTCTTTCGCATCCGCCGGGTCGATGGTGAGCAACGGCGTGTCGCGCAAATCCGTGCGATCCCCAAGCGCGGGCAGCTTCGCTTTCTCCGCTTCTGCGAGCACCGCAGCGGGGAAGTCTGTCGGGATGCCGTGATTGGCGAGCGCGATAGTGGAATAGGCGTGCTTGTCGTCAATATGGCCGGTGATGGCGCGCACGCGCGCTTTTTTCGGGCCATAGCCGCGCGGATTCTTGGTTTCGATCCAGACCAGGTCGCCGTCTTTGGCGCCGCCCTCATCGCCTTCATCAATGGTGAAGTTGTCGCGAACGCGCCGCTCCACCGGTTCGGCGACGCCGCCGCGGCGTTTTTTATAAAACACCGCCAGAAAGCGATGCGCGCCTTTGCCGATCGCCTTGATGATATCGGCGTCATAGCCGTCATCGCCCGCTGGCGATAATCGCGCGAGCAGCCGGTCGCCGACGCCGGGCGACGGTTTAAGCTTTGCGGCGCGCCGTGCCGAGAGGCGAATCATGGGCGGTTCGGTTTCGCCGAGCCAGTTTGCGGGCATGCACAAAAGATCGCCGTCATCATCGACTGACATGACGTCAATCGGCGCAACCGGGGGAAGGGCGTCCGCGCGTTCTATGCGTTTGCCGCCCTTCAGATTGATTGATCCGTTCGCATCCATTTCCTTCAGCACGGCGCGCAATTCCGCCCGCGCTTCCCCCTTCACGCCAAAGGCCCGCGCGATGTCGCGTCGCGCCGCAGCGCCCTCAGTCTGTTTGAGATAGGCGATGATGTCTTGTTTGGAAGGAAGGCCGGCTTTTTTAGGGCCGGAGGTGGATTTTGTGCGTTTTGCCAAATGATTTCTTTCGTGATGGGACGATAACACCCACCCGGTAACATGGTTCGACTTGAAGCGCGAACGCTATCAGCGGCCCACAGTGAGCGGGTTATGGCGCTTTCCGTCGATCATGATCTCGTAATGCAGATGTACGGCGCTGGCGTTGCCTGTGGCGCCGGTGCGTCCAATGGGACTGCCCATGGCGACGCGCACGCCCCGCTTCAGTCCGGGCGCATAGGCGGACAGATGCGCGTAGCGGGTTTTCACGCCGCCGCCATGACTGATCAGCACCGTCTTGCCGTATCCCCGCAAGGCGCCGACTGTTTCGACGACCCCGTCGCCGCCAGCGACAATCGCTTCCGGCCTGCCGGTGTAAAGGTCCACCCCATGATGGAAGGCGCCGGCGCCGCCGCGCCGTGGTCCGAAGCCGGAAGAGACGCAGGCTTTGACCGGCGCTCGCAGCAATGTCTTGCCTCGAACATAAGCCTGGGGATCATATTGGACGATGCGGTTTCGATTATCCGTCGCCGGCGCATTGGAAATGCTGACGCCGGAGCAAAGGGCGAGAGTGGAAAATTCTGCGCTGGAGACGACGGTTGATGACGGCGCCGTTGCACAGGCGGAAGCGAGCGCGATCAACACCGCCGCCGCTCCGGCTCGGAAAACGGGCCGGAATGCTGGCCGGATTATCCGTCTCATGCTCATCCCCTGACGCATAAACAATGCAATCGGTTAAAGCGAGAGAATGATACAGGAGTCTTAACGGCTCGCCGCAAATTGCCGCGAACCGGCGGCGCAGATCTACGCCGCCGGAAGGGCGTATTTTAGCTCGACAAATCGTAGTCGAAGACCAGCAAAGCGCCATCTTCGGCGATTTCGATGTCTACCGGCCGGCCTTCATAGGCGCCTTCAAACTCGTAAACATAGATCGGCGCATGCTGACGGACCGAGAACTCAACATAGTCCGGCTCGAAACCGGGAACTGTATCATACAGCGTTTTGGCGACGGCGGCGGGCAGGTTTTCGATATCGAATTCCATTTCGATCTCTTCAACCTCGCCGTCTTCCGTCACATCAATTTCGATGTGGCGGCCATTATGGTCTTTCGCTTCAAACTCATAAATCGAAACGCCATCTTCCACTTCGATGCTGACGCGATCGAAGGTGACGCCGGGCGCGGTGCGAATAGCGGCGTCCATGATGTTTTCAGGCACGTCTTCCAGGGCGATGGTGGTGTTGGCGCTGGCAAGGGTTGTGGCGCCAAGGACGAGGCAGGCGATGGCGGTGAGGGCGCGAGTCATCTGCAAACTCCTTTTCGGGTTTTCGGGGTCGAGACGGTCAGGGCGTTGCGTCTCGACGCGCGAGATAGGGAGTATTGATGACGGTTCGGCGATGATTTCGCGAAGGGAGTGTGAAATATTTCGCACTGCACAATTGCTGCGCGCGTTGCGGGGGTCACAAATTTGTGCGTGAGCGATGCAGCGTATCAGGCGCGCAATTGATGCGCGTTGCGGCGATCAATTGCGTCAGGCGGCAAGGGGGAATCTCAAGAAAGTTTTCGCAGCCTAGTCCGCAGCTTTTTTCGTCGCTGCTTTCTTTTTGGCGGCGGTTTTTTTCGCGGGCGCTTTTTTCGTTGTCGCCTTTTTAGCGGCGGCCTTTTTTGCCGGCGCTTTTTTTGTAGTGGCTTTCTTTGCGGGCG
Source organism: Hyphococcus sp. D3-15 (assembly GCF_055809375.1). NCBI lineage: Bacteria > Pseudomonadati > Pseudomonadota > Alphaproteobacteria > Parvularculales > Parvularculaceae > Hyphococcus > Hyphococcus sp. D3-15. Next base: position 2,005,287 of record NZ_CM147910.1, read on the forward strand.
CCTTCTTGGTCGCCTTCTTTGTTGTCTTTTTCTTCGTAGCCTTCTTCTTTGCGGCTTTTTTCTTGGATGGCCGTTTTTCGCGGGCGGTGATCAGTTCAACCGCCTGTTCCAGCGTGACGCTGTCGGGTTCCACGCCATTCGGCAGCGTAGCGTTGGTTTTCTGGTGCTTCACATAAGGCCCGTAACGCCCGTTCATGACATTGACGGGGTCGCCGGTTTCCGGATGCGCGCCAAGTTCCTTGAGCGGCTTTGCCGCCTGACCGCGACCGGCGCGGGGATTGGCGATCTTCTCGGCGATCAGCGTGACCGCACGGTTCAGGCCGACCTCGAACACCTCGTCGATATTTTCAAGATTTGCGTAGGTCTTGCCGTGTTTGACGAAAGGCCCGTAGCGGCCGAGGCTGGCTTCGATCATTTCGCCATCTTCGGGATGCGGGCCGACTTCCCTCGGAAGCGAAAGCATCATCAATGCTTTTTCAAGATCGACATCCGAAACGCTCCAGCCCTTTGGCAGGCTTGAGCGTTTGGGTTTTTCTTTCGAGCCTTTTTCCTGCTCGCCAAGCTGGAAGTAAGGGCCGAAGCGGCCGACTTTCAGCCAGACATCCATGCCGGTCGCCGGGTCTTTGCCAAGCAGGCGGTCGCCGGACTCCGTGCCGTCTTCGCCTTCGCCAAGGGCTGAAAGCTGGCGCGTGAAATTGCATTCAGGATAGTTTGAGCAGCCGATAAAGGCGCCGAATTTTCCGGTCTTGAGCGACAGGCGTCCGCCTTCGCGGCCTTCCTCGGCGCAGGACGCGCAGGCGCGCGGATCAGAGCCATCTTCTTTTTCGGAAAGATCAGCGGCCCAAGCGATTCATTGAGCGCGTCGAGCACTTCGGAAATCCGCAGTTCGCCCGTGTCTTCGACGGCGGCGTGAAATTCCGACCAGAAATTGCGCAGAAAGACTTTCCAGTCCGCTTCGCCGGCGGAAATCTTGTCGAGCGTGCCCTCAAGATCTGCGGTGAAGTCATATTCCACATATTTGCGGAAATAGTTCTCCAGAAACGCGGTGACGATGCGGCCCTTGGAATCCGGGATGAACCGGTTGCGGTCCATGGTGACATAACCACGGTCTCGCAGAACCGTCAGGATCGACGCATAGGTCGAAGGACGGCCAATGCCGAGTTCTTCGAGCCGCTTGACCAGGCTTGCTTCGGAATAGCGCGGCGGGGGCTGGGTGAAATGCTGGTCCGCCGCCGTATCTGAAACCTTTGCGTCGGCGCCGGCCGACAATTTCGGCAATACGCCGCCGCCATCTTCCGATTCCGGATCGTCCTTGCCTTCTTCATAGAGCGCCAGAAAGCCGTCAAAGAGAATGACAGAACCGGTGGCGCGCAGGCCCGTCTTTTTGTCCGAAGACAACAGGTCGATGGTGGTGTTTTCCAGCCGCGCGGATTCCATCTGGCTGGCGATGGCGCGCTTCCAGATCAGGCTGTAAAGCTTGCGCTCGTCATCGCCGAGCCCGCGGACTTTATCGGGCGCACGGGAAAACGCGGTCGGGCGAATACATTCGTGCGCTTCCTGCGCGTTCTTGGCTTTCGACTTATAAATGCGCGGGCTTTTCGGTACATAGCTATCGCCGAATTGCGCGCCGACGGATTTGCGCGCATCGCTGATGGCTTCGGGCGCCATATCGAGGCCGTCTGTACGCATATAGGTGATGAGACCGGTGGTCTCGCCGCCAATGTCGATGCCTTCATAGAGTTTTTGCGCGGTGCGCATGGTGCGCTGCGCATTAAAGCCGAGCTTGCGCGATGCTTCCTGCTGGAGCGTCGAGGTGGTGAAGGGCGGCGGCGGGTTGCGCCGGCCGGGCTTCGCCTCGACCGCATCGACGGTGAAGCTCGATGTTTCGACCGCTGTCTTCGCGCCCATGGCGGCGGCTTCGTCGCCAAGGGTGAATTTTTGCACCTTCTCGCCCTGATGCAGCACCAGCCGCGCCTCGAAGGGCGCGCTGTCGCCGGAAACGGCTTGCGCCTTCACGGTCCAGTATTCCTGCGGGACGAAGGTTTCGATTTCGAGTTCGCGGTCACAGATGATCCGCAGCGCCACGGACTGCACCCGGCCAGCCGAGCGCGAGCCGGGCAGCTTGCGCCACAGTACAGGCGACAGTGTAAAGCCGACGAGATAGTCGAGCGCGCGCCGCGCCAGATAGGCGTCGACCAGATCCGCATCGATCTCGCGCGGATGCGCGATTGCGTCCTGCACGGCGGCTTTGGTGATGGCGTTAAAGGCGACCCGGTCGATCTTGACGCCCTTCAGCGCCTTTTTGGCGTTGAGCGTTTCCAGCAAGTGCCAGGAAATGGCTTCGCCTTCGCGATCCGGGTCAGTGGCCAGGATCAAGCGGTCCGCGCCCTTGAGGGCGGCGGCGATGTCGTTGACCCGGGTTTTCGATTTGGCGTCGAGCTCCCAGACCATCTCGAAATCTTCATCGGGCTTAACCGAACCGTCCTTGGAGGGCAGGTCGCGAATATGGCCGTAAGAGGCCAGCACCGTATAGCCGGAACCCAGATATTTATTGATAGTCTTCGCTTTAGAAGGGGATTCGACGATGACAACTTGCATGCGGGCGGCGTCTCCAGACGTGGTCAGCGAAACGGGGGTCAGCGAAACGGGCGTGGGCGCGCCCTATGGGGCGGGCTGTGGCGTTCTGTCAACCATGTGGTGTGGGATCCTCGCTCAGACGAGGTAAACGATCTGTAAGTCTTTGCTTCAACTGCAATCGAGTCGCTGGGAAAGGCGCCGGCTTGGAGCGATGGCGCCGGTCGCCAGAAAAGTCTTTGAAAAGCAAGAAGTTGCAAGGCGCCGCCTGGAAACCCCGTGAGCTGTAAAGCATCCGGCGGCGATGCGGATCGCCATATTCGCGCCCGGTCCGGCGGATTCGCCTGAAATTCGGCGGCCTGCGGTTGCTAGTCAGCCTTGAGCGAGAATTTGCCGCCATCATGCTCGACTGCCTCGCCGCACAGCACCAGATCCAGCAGGGCGTCGGCGACCAGCCCCGGCGGGGCATCCGCCTCGCGCAGGATTTCGTCGCGATGCTGGGGCGTGAAGCTGAGGATTTCCAGCAATTGATTGCGCAGGGAGATCATCGCCGCCGGGTCGGGCTCACGCTCATTCATGCCGCTTTCCCAATTAAAGAGGTCGCGCCCGCGCGCCGACAGCCCGCTGGTCTGGGCGGCGAGCCCGTCAATAATATCCTGGGCCGTCTCCACCAGGGTCGCGCCGTCGCGGATCAACCGGTTGGCGCCCTGACAGCGCGGGTCGAGCGGCGAGCCCGGCACGGCGAAAACCTCGCGACCCTGTTCCAGCGCGAAATTGGCGGTGATCAGCGTGCCCGACCGCGCCGCCGCCTCGACCACCACGACGCCGCGCGACAGGCCGGAGATCAGCCGGTTGCGTTTGGGAAAGTCCCGCGCGGTCGGTTGCGCGCCCATGGGGCATTCGGAGATCACTGCGCCTTCAGCGGCGATGCGTTCGGTGAGGTCTGCATGTTCAGGCGGATAAATAATGTCGACGCCGCCAGCGACCACCGCGATGGCGCCGGTTTTCAGCGAGGCTTCATGGGCGGCGCCGTCAATCCCGCGCGCAAGGCCGGAGCTGACGACATAGCCCGCTGCGCCGAGATCCGCCGCCAGCATGCGCGCCAGCTTGCGGCCAACGCCGGAGGCGTTGCGCGCGCCAATGATCGCGACAGCAGGCTTTTCAAACAGGCTGGCATGGCCGCGCACATATAATATCGGTGGATGATCGGGGACGGCTTTCAGCGCGGCGGGATAATCGTCCTCGCAAGCGGCAATGGCGCGGGCGCCGTGTTTTTCCGCTTGCTTCAGCTCGCGTTCGCAATCACTGCGATTGGCGGGTTTCAGCGCCGCCGAGCGCCCGGATTTGCGCGACAGGTCGGGCAGGGCGTCAAGCGCTTGTTTTGCAGTTCCAAATTTCGCGATGAGGCGGTGGAAGGTGACAGGCCCGATATTCTGGGTTCGGATCAGTTGAAGCCAGTCAAGGCGCTCGCTGCCATCAAGCACCCGCGCTCGCCTCCTTCTTGGCGCCGATCTTCGGTTCGTCGCCGGAGAGCAGGCGCTGGATGTTGGATTTGTGGCGCAGGAAAATCAGCGCCGCCATGAAAGTGCAGGCGATGGCGTAGGTCGGCTTGCCCATGGCGAACATAATGAAAGGGGTCGCCGCCGCGGCGACCAGCGCGGAGAGCGAAGAATATTTCGCGAGATACGCAATGCTCAGCCAGGTCGCGCCTGCAAAAATTCCTGCGACGACATTGAGGGCGAACAGTGTGCCCATGAAGGTTGCAACGCCTTTGCCACCTTTGAAATTGAGCCAGACCGGAAAGCAGTGGCCTAGGAAAGCCGCCGCGCCCGCGACCTCAGGCCGCCAGCCCATGAGCACCGCGATGACCACCGCAATCGCGCCCTTGCCCCCGTCGAGCAACAGCGTCGCCAGCGCCAGATCCTTGCGGCCGGTGCGCAAGACATTCGTCGCGCCTATATTGCCGGAGCCGATGGCGCGGATGTCGCCGAGCCCCGCGACCCGCGTAATGACGAGGCCGAACGGGACAGAGCCGAGCAGATAGCCGAGGATGAGGGGGAGAATAATGGTCATATGCAGAGTTATAGTCGGGCCCGTGCTAGCAATCTATTCCCTTCTTTGCACTTTTATCGTTTGATATGGAGGAGGTCGGTTTTGTGCTGGTTGATCCGGAGAATCCATTGTTTGGAAAACCAAAATTCTATCCCAAGGGTACGACCCGGAATCTGGCAAACAACAAAGACCGGCATGCTGGCGATATGATGGTAACGATCCCGTTTGATCATTACGTTACTAAAGGAGGTAAGGCCCTTAAACTCATTGAAGAAATCAAGCTGAACAGCCCCCAATCGACGCCATTTATAGCGGGCGATGCGTTTTCGTTGTCGCGGCTGATTGAGACGTATGAATTCAATTCGGCAGACGATGAAAAACCAATAGAAAGCCTACTTGAGGTTAGTGAAAACTTTGATCTTGAGGTGTGGTTCAGGTCTCGTGAAGCCGAATACAGATCATATGCTGAAGAGGATGATTTCGATTTTCCGCCCAATGATGGAGTTGAAAGAGAAATAGAGCCGCAGAATGGTTTGATTGGCAATCTGGATATTTTATCACAAGCGCCAATAAAGGACCTTTACATCGGGATCATCCCAGTGGCGGTCGGCGAAAGTTGGAAGATTTTTGCTCATCTGCATTATGGAAATTGGAACGAATGCCCACCAGCACCAGTGCATTGTGCTTTGCATAAATTTTGGGGTGAAAAATACGGCGCTGTTGTTGCCACTGCGGCTTTCGACACGGTGGAAGTTGTAGTGAATAAACCGGCGGCTACGGTGAAAGAAGCTGAAGAGCTGGCGCTCCAGCAATATCTTTATTGCAACGATATTATTGACCAAGGTTTTGGTAGTTTTGATGCGCTTGCGGCGAGCCTTCTCGGCGCAAAAACATGGTGGTTTTGGTGGGATTAGGCTTTTGCTATTCCCCGCGCGTCAACAGCGCATCCAGACACGCCATGCGCATGGCGACGCCGTAAAACACTTGCCGCAGGATCAGCGACAATTCTTCATCATCGGCGAGGCGCCCGCAAATCTCGACGCCGCGATTCATCGGTCCCGGATGCATGACGCGCGCGCCGGGCTTGGCGAATTTCAGGGTTTCATGGGTCAGGCCGAATTCTTCAAAGAAACCTTGCGCGAGTTTCTTGCCGTCACCCTCCATGCGTTCGAACTGCATGCGAAGGCCCATGGCGACATCGGCGCCGTCAAGGCCGTCTTTGAGACTGTCGAAGCGGGGAATATCCGTGAACTGATCGTCGGCGGGCATTAAATGTTTCGGCCCGACGAAACGCACCTGCGCGTTTAGGCGTTGAAACAGCCGCGCATCGGAGCCCGCGACGCGGCTATGCTTGATGTCGCCGCATATCGCGATGGTGAGGCCCTCCAGCGTGCCGAATTCCGAGCGCACGGCGGCGGCGTCGAGCAGGGCTTGCGTCGGGTGTTCGCGCTTGCCGGCGCCGCCATTGACCACGGGGCAGGAGAGAACTTCGTCGAGCTGGTAATGCAGCTCTTCTTCCTTGGCGCGCAGGATCATCACATGGGCGCCCATGGCCGCCATGGTCTGGGCGGTGTCGATCATTGTCTCGCCCTTATGCACGGAGGAGGCGGAAACCGGGACATTGATAACATCGGCGCCGAGTTTCTTGCCCGCCAGCTCGAAGGAGAGATTGGTGCGGGTCGAGATCCTCGAAGAACAAATTGATCTGGGTCTTGCCGGCGAGCCGCCTCGGGGGCGGCGCGGCGCGGCGCAGGAACCCGGCGTAATATTCCGACAGTTTGAGCAAATAACGGATGTCGCCGTCGCTCAGATCGTCAATGGCGATCATGCGGCGCGCGGTGAAACCGCCTTTCGGCGGTGCGGGGCGTTCAGCGTTTGTCATTAAAGCCGGAGCTTTATAGGCTCAAAGCAGAGTCGGCAATGGGGTTTTAGCGGCGCTTTTTCGCTTGTCTTTTCACCAGCCACATGATGGCGGCGACGATAATGGCGACATCGATGATCGCCATGACCGGGAACGATTCCGGCACGCCGCCTTCCAGATAGCTCCTGCCGCCGAGAATGAGGCCTGCCGTGCAGGCGATGATGGCGGCGATGATCGCATTGCGGCTGTGGGTTTTGGAGCCGTCCTTGGTGTCGGCGCGGGCGAGAAACCCGATCACCACGAAGACCAGGCCGAATCCCGCGACCGGCAGGGCGAGGCCCGGCGCGCCGCCCAACAGGGCGACAAGCAGGTGGAACACCCCGGTCAGCGTCAAAAGTGCGATAATAAGGTGGCGCAGCGTTCTGGCTTTCATGGGGCGATCCCTCTTATGCGGTCGATTGCGCCCTGGAGTATAAAGGTCGCCGCCATTTCGTCGATCTTTTCCGCCCGCTTGGCCCGGCTGGTGTCCAGGGCGATCAGGTCGCGCTCCATCGCGGCGGTGGACAGCCGCTCATCCCAGAAGGCGATGGGGAGATCGAGAATGCGCGGCAGATTGCGGGCGAAGGCGCGGGCCCGCTGGGCGCTGGGGCCCTCGGCGCCGTCCATATGCAGGGGCAGGCCGATCACGATGCCGGTGATCTTGCGCTCCGCCGCCAGCGCCGCGAGGCGCTCCGCATCGGGGGTGAATTTCTTGCGGCGGATGGTCTCGACCGGGGTGGCCACCATGCGCGCCGGGTCGCAGACCGCGACGCCGATGGTCTTTTCGCCGATATCGAGGCCAAACAGCGCGCCCGAGGCCCCGAATGCGGCGGCCAGTTGTTCAAATGAGTCGCTCATGGCTTGATAGTAGCAGGTGTGGTCAAGTCCGGTCGATGGGAATGGTCAGAGTAAGGTGTCAGCAATTTTTCGGATTTTTATTCTTGCGTTTCTAACGGGCGCCTTGATCGCATCCTGCGGGCGCGCGCCCGCGCCGGAATTACGCATTGCAGTGACGCAGGAGCAAGACGCATCGCTCATGCTTGCCTATAAATGGCGCCGTCCGCAACGACAGGTCGCGTTCAAGGAAATCAGCGGTGATTATAGGGTGAGGCAATGGGCGCTGCCCGCCGCATTTGAGATCACCAAGGGCGAGGACATTGACATTGTCTCGCGCCGCGACGGCAAGCGCTTCGACACGCTGAGATTGACGGCGAGCCCTTCGGCGGATCGTCTGCCTAAAGAGTATCAGCCGGTCGCGCCTTACGGCGCAGGCGGTGCGCTGGTCTATACCGGGCATTTCTGGCCGTTGACCGAAACCGGCGCCCGCGCCAATGCGGTGTTTGATTTCCGCCCGACGCCGGGCGGTCATGTGGTGGCTTTTGGCGAAAACGAGCCGTCCCTGGCTGACTGGCGCAGCCCCATGGCGCATCCGGCTTTTGTCTATCTCGGACCGCTGGCGCCCGTCGAGACCGATCATGTCATGGCGGTGATCGACCCGGCGACGCCGGACTGGATCGTGGAAGAGTTCAACCGCATCGTCCCGGCGAGCTTCGCTAAGCTCGTGGAGATGTTCGGGGCGGGGCCGGAAACCAAACCCAATCTCTTTCTCTCCGCACAGCCGGGGGCCGAGGCGCAATTGAGTTATACGGGCGACGCATTGCCGGCGCAGTTTCAGATCAGCCTCGAGGGCGGCGCATGGACGGAGCCAAATGACAAGGCGCGCGGCGTCTTCATCCAGTCGACCGCCCATGAGGCTGTGCATCTGTGGCAGGCGGCGGCGCGCCCGGGGATTCAAACCCGCCGGAATGGATCCATGAAGGCGCGGCGGACGCCATGGCGGCGGAGATCATGGTGGCGCTCGGGGAATGGGATGGTGCGGATTTTGAGCGCGATGAACGCCGCGCAAGGGCTGAATGCGCCCGCGAGCTTGATGACGGCTCGCTGAATGGCGCGCGCAATCGGGGCGATTTTCGCGCGCTCTATGCTTGCGGGCATGTGATCGCCTCGGCGGTGGCCATGGCGGAGCGCCGCTCCACGGCGAATTTCTGGCGGGCTTTTATCGAGCGGTCAGGCCCGGAGGGCTATTCCGAGGCGATGTTTTACGATCTCGTGGCCGAGCGGACCGGGGACGCGGATTTCGCGCAGGCGCTCAAGGAATTCGCCCGGTCGCCGCTCGCCCAGCCCGATAAAGAGATCGACAGGCTCTATGCCGCCGCTGGCGCCCTTGCGCGAGAGCGGGGGCGTTGATAGGCGTTAAGGCCCATTTGAAGAGTGTAAAGAGAGCCCATGTCGATCGATAAGGACACTGTGCGCAAAGTCGCGAAACTGGCGCGCATCGCCGAGCCCGAACAGCGCCTTGAGCCGCTGGCGAAAGAAATTTCCGGCATTATGGGCTGGATCGAGCAATTGAACGAAGTCGATGTGGAGGGCGTCGAGGCGATGGCCTCCACTGTCGATGTCTCATTGCCGATGCGTGAGGACGTGCTGCAATCCGGACCGACCGGCGGCGGACAGCCTGACAACGTGGTCGCCAATGCACCGAAGACGGAAGACCATTTCTTCGTCGTGCCGAAAGTGGTGGAGTAACCGACAAGACTTCAAAAGGGAGAGAACCGATGACCAGGATCAAAGCACTGTTATTCGCTGGCGCGGCTATGGCGTTTGGCGCCGTGACCGCTGCTTCCGCGCAGGACTTGCAGCTGCCGAAAAAATCCAAGCTTCCGGGTCTCACCAAACCCTTGGAGATTGATCCTTCGCGGTTGCGCCCGAATTATCCCGGCGGCGCGACGTCATGGATCGCTCCGATGCTCACCAGCGCACCGGGTACGATCAGCGGCGAGCGTTATTCGATCGACGGCAAGCGCCTTGAGCGCGAATTCGGATTTTCGATTGTGAACGCCAATGGAAGCCAGGCGTCGACTGCTGCGATCCGGTGCTTTGATGCGGCGGGAAGCCACCAGCCGCGTTTCAACCAGACTCTCACCATCCCGTCGCTCGGCGCGGCGAACTGGCGATCCTTGAGCGTAGCGCCGGTCGCGACGAATGACGGCGTCACGGAAGACAAAGATGAAGTCTGGTGCTCGATCTTTTCCGACATCCCTGTCTTCGCCTATGGATGGTCTGAACGGCGGTTCGGACAGGACCACGACCGCAGCAATATTTCGCTTATCGCCGCCCAGCCGGCGGGCAACTGAAACCGCGCGCATCTCTCAGTGCGCCTCAATTGAGTAAACGATGACAACGCCAGCCGATCTGACCCTCGCCAAATTGCGCGACGCCCTGAAAGCAAAAGAAGTCACCTCGCTTGAAGTGACCGACGCTTATCTTGCGCGCATAGAAAAAGCCAAAGCGCTGAACGCCTTCATCACGGTGACGCCGGACAAGGCGCGCGACATGGCCAAAGCGTCAGACGCGAAACTCGCGAAAGGCGAAGGCGGGCCGCTGGAAGGCGTGCCGCTCGGCATCAAGGATCTGTTCTGCACCGAAGGCACGCTCACCACGGCGGCGTCGCATATTCTGGACGGGTTTCATCCCCGTTATGAATCGACGGTGACCAGTCAGCTCTGGCGTGACGGCGCGGTGATGCTCGGCAAGCTCAACATGGACGAGTTCGCCATGGGGTCCTCCAACGAGACGAGTTACTACGGCAATGTCATCAATCCGTGGCGGCGCGAAGATGGCGGCAATGCCGATTTGACGCCGGGCGGGTCTTCCGGCGGGTCGTCAGCTTCGGTTGCTGCAAGACTTTGCGCAGCGGCGACCGCGACCGACACAGGCGGCTCGATCCGCCAGCCGGCTTCGTTGACCAATACCGTCGGCGTCAAACCCACTTACGGCCGTGTGTCGCGCTGGGGCGTCGTCGCCTTTGCGTCCTCGCTCGATCAGGCGGGACCGATCGCGCAGGATGTGCGCGACTCCGCGATCATGTTGAAGTCCATGGCGGGCCATGACCCGAAAGACTCCACCTCGGTTGATCGTCCGGTGCCCGACTACGAAGCGGCGCTGGGGCAGTCGCTAAAGGGACTTAAAGTCGGCGTGCCGAAGGAATACCGCATTGACGGCATGCCGGAGGAAATCGAGAAGCTCTGGAGCCAAGGCATCGCATGGATGAAGGATGCGGGCTGCGAGATTGTCGATATCTCCCTGCCGCTCACCAAATATGCGCTGCCCGTCTATTACATCGTCGCGCCGGCGGAAGCCTCCTCCAACCTCGCGCGCTATGACGGCGTGAAATTCGGCTATCGTGCGAAAGAATTCTCCGACATCACCTCGATGTATGAGAACACCCGCGCCGAAGGTTTCGGCAATGAAGTGAAGCGCCGCATCCTCATCGGCACTTATGTTCTCTCCGCCGGCTATTACGACGCCTATTATCTGCGCGCGCAGAAAGTGCGGAAGAAGATTTTTGACGAGTTTACTGACGCGTTTTCGAAGGTGGACCTGATCCTGACGCCGTCCGCGCCGTCCGCCGCCTTCGGGCTCGGCGAGAAAATGGCGGACCCGGTGCAGATGTATCTCAATGACGTATTCACCGTGACCGCGAACCTCGCCGGCATTCCCGGCGCATCGGTTCCGGCCGGGTACGACAAGCAGGGCTTGCCGCTGGGCTTGCAGCTTCTCGCCAAACCGTTCGACGAAGAGACCATGTTCAAGGGCATGTTCGCACTTGAGCAGGCGGCCGGCGCCAACAAGCGCCCGAAAGAATGGTGGGGGTAGGCGGGCGCGCTTACTCCGCCGGCACGGGTGAGGGCTGCGCTGCGCGGTCATCGGGATAATAAATCCGCGCGCCGGCGCTTTTCAGAAAACCTTCCGACTTCTCAAACGTGCGTTCCACGGCGTACCACGGGATGCCCGGCACGAGATGATGGATGAGATGGTAATTGTGAAAATTATACATCCATTTCATCAGCCAGCCGCGCCAGCTTTTTGATGGCACCATGATGAAGGTCTGCTTCATCGGATCGCTGTGATCGCCTTCAAAGTGATGCGGCAGCCAGTCGATGAAAAAACTCACCAAGGCGAATGTCAGAATGGTCGGGATTACTGACAGCATCAGCACTTCGCGCCAATATCCCATTAATGACAGCGTGATGATGATCGCAAAAGGAACAGCGGTTTCAATCGATGCGCGGATCAGGAACTTCCGCTTGTTCTGAACCAGCGGATACACCCTGATGATGTTGTAGTTGGTGTAGAAATAAAACAGCAGCGCACGGATGACCGCCATCGGGAAATTCGGCGCGTCGGAGACCCAGGCGTCGGTGTCGCGCTCGGGATCGTTCGTATGCGCGTGATGCAGCCGGTGCACATGGCGGTGCACGGTGTAGGAATGCAGGGTGAAGGAAAATCCGGCGACGCCGAACACATCGTTGAGCCAGCGCAGATTGCGGTGCCGGCCATTGATATTGTGGTGGGCGCATTCATGAGCGGCGGTGTAGCCCTGCGCCATCCAGAAGGCGTTCCAGAGCATCGCCACCCAGAGCGGGACCACGCCCATGGCGCCGAGCACGATGCCGACCAGCGTCATCGAGATCACCAGCAGCGAAAAGACAAGGGTCGGCCACTGAAACCCCTTGGTTTCACTGGCTGCGAGGATTTTTAAATCCCGCAGGGATTGAACCTCCTGGACGGACACGCAATTTGTTCCTTGTTCCCGGTCTCAAGCCATTTCGCGACACTGGGGAGTGTAGCATAGTTTCAGATTGAGACAATTTGAGCGATATCAAGGGGAAGGGTCTTATGTTCGGCGGATTTCAGGAGATCAGCTACACGGCTCCCTTGTCGCGCCCGCTTGAGAGCGACGCCTATCATCTCAAGGGCGGCGGCGACTGGCGGGTGATCGTGTTTCCGGGCACGCCCTGCAACAAGGTTCTGTTTTCCCGCCTGCTGCGGACTGCGCCAGCCGGGCTCGACATGGTGGTTCTGTCACGGCCCGGTTTCGGCCGCGGCCATCGGGAATGCCATCCCGATTTTGACGAGCAGGTGGCGGCGGCGACGCCGTTCCTGCCGGGCGGGGAGTTTGGCGACAAGAAGATCATCACCCTCGGCGTGTCCTATGGCGGCGAACTGGCGCTGAAAACCGCGCTGGATTTTCCCGATGTCGTAAAGGGCGTCGTCACGGTTGCGGCGCTGATTGACGAGCCGCATGACTATGCGCTGCAGCTTGAAAAGCTCGGCGCGGTCAACGGCATCGAGCCTTATGTGCCGAACCGCTGGCTCAAGGTCAGGAACGAAATCGCCGGGCGCCGCAGCCAGATCGGCCCGCTGCTTGAACGGGCCGCGAAGATCGAGGCGCCGGTCGAGGTGCTGCATGGGGACTTTGACGCGCTGGTGCCGAAGTCCAATGCGCAGAAGCTGATGCGGGTTCTGCCCAAGGCCCGCGCCGGTCTCGAAATCATTCCGGGCGGCACCCATTATCTGGAGCTGCAATATCCCCGGCGCGTCCATCGGGCGATCAGCCGGGTGATTGAGAAAGCTCAAGCGAACTGATGCGTATTCGCGAGATGCGCAATCTCGGACCGGCTTCGGAGCGCATGCTGAAAGAGATCGATGTGACCTGTCCCGAGGAACTGGCGGCGCTGGGCGCGGCGGAGGCGTTCCGCCGCCTTTCCTTCATTCAAGGCCGCCCCGCCAATCTCAATCTCCTCTACGCTATGGATGGGGCTTTGAGCGATACGGACTGGCGGGCGATCCCGGCGTCCCGCAAGGAAGAATTGCGGGCGCAAGCCATTTGCGAAAGCCCGCGCCGCCCGTTAAGAGGGCGCAAACGCTGAGTTAATGAGGACGAAGATGGGCGCGGAGCCGACAAAACTGCTGCAAGGAACAACCGGCGACTGGGAGATGGTGATCGGGCTTGAGGTCCATGCCCAGGTCTCCTCCAAGTCAAAGCTGTTCTCCGGCGCCTCGGCCGAATATGGCGCGGGCCCGAACGAGAATGTCAGCCTCGTTGACGCCGCCATGCCGGGCATGCTCCCCGTAATCAACAAATTTTGCGTCGAACAGGCGATCCGCACCGGGCTCGGCCTCAACGCCAAGATCAATCTCTGGTCGCGTTTCGACCGCAAGAACTATTTCTATCCCGACCTGCCGCAGGGCTATCAGATCTCGCAATACAAGGATCCGATTGTCGGCGAGGGCGAGATCGAGGTTGAGCTGGAAGGCGGGCAAACCATCATGGTCGGGATCGAGCGTCTGCATCTTGAGCAGGATGCGGGCAAGTCGATCCACGACCTTGCGCCGAAAGAATCCTATGTCGACCTCAATCGCTCCGGCGTCGCGCTGATGGAGATTGTCTCCAAGCCTGAAATGCGCACGGCGGAAGAGGGCGCGGCGTACTTTTCCAAACTGCGCTCCATCGTGCGCTATCTCGGCACTTGCGACGGCAATATGGAAGAAGGCTCCATGCGCGCCGACGTTAATGTCTCCGTCTGCCGCGCCGGCAATTACGACAAGTTCCGGGAAACCGGCGACTTCAAATATCTCGGTACACGGACGGAAACCAAGAACGTCAACTCCCTGCGCTATGTGCGCCAGGTGATCGACTATGAGGCGCGCCGCCAGATCGAAGTGCTGGAAGCAGGCGGAACGATTGATCAGGAAACGCTGTTGTTTGATGTGAAGTCCGGCACGACGCGGACCATGCGCTCGAAGGAAGACGCGCATGACTATCGCTATTTCCCGGACCCGGATTTGCTGCCGCTGGAAATCGACCAGGCCTGGGTCGAGGAGATCAAGGCGAATTTGCCGGAATTGCCAGACGCGAAAAAGCGCCGCTTCATCGCCGATTATGGTTTGACGCCCTATGACGCGGCGGTGCTGGCTGCGGATCAGTCGAGCGCTGCTTATTTTGAGGAAGTCGCGAAAGGCCGCGACGGCAAGCTGGCGTCGAACTGGGTGACCGGCGAACTGTTCGGCGCGCTCAATAAAGCGGGCAAGGACATTGAAGACAGCCCGATCAGCGCAGCGCATCTGGGCGAACTGATCGGCCTGATCAAAGACAATACAATTTCCGGCAAGATCGCCAAGGATGTCTTTGCGCTGATGTTTGACGGTGAGGAAACCGGCTCGCCGGCGGAGATCGTTGACAAGCGCGGCCTGAAACAAGTGACCGACACCGGCGCCATCGAAAAAGTCGTGGATGCGATCATCGCCGCGAACCCCGAACAGGTCGCCAAGGTCAAGGAAAAGCCGAAGACCTTTGGCTGGTTCGTCGGGCAGGTGATGAAAGAAATGCAGGGCAAGGCGAACCCGCAAGCGGTCAACGAGATTTTGAAAAAGAAACTCGGCGTCTAAATAGCGCCGAGTGAAACACGCATAATGCGTCTCGCCGGTTTGCGCCCGGCAATATGGGGGAGGGGTATGACTTCAGAGAAGAAGATCGACAACGTCAATCGCTGGCTGACGCTCGGCGCAAATATCGGCGTCGTGCTCGGCCTGATTATTCTCATCATTGAGGTGCGCCAGAACGCAACGCTCACCCGCGCAGCGATGGAGGCGGAAAAGAATGACCGTCTCGCGGCAATTGAATTGAGTTTGTCATCGCCGGCGGCCGCCGCCGCATGGACGAAATCGGTTCGAGCGCCCGAGGAAATGAGCGATGCGGAAATTCGAATTGTCGAAGGGCATCTCGTTTCCGTCATGCTTCAATGGGACAACATGTTTCAGATGGAGGCGGTGGGGCTCGCATCGCGCTCCCGCGTAGAACGGCACATTCAGAACATGGCGCCATATTATTTCGGCAGCGCCTTCGCCAAGAACTGGTGGGGCAACCAGATCGAAGGTTGGGCCGGCACGCCGATGCTGGAAGTGGCGACGCCAATCGTTTCCGCGGTCGATGAGGACTATATCGTCAAAGTTCTCGATAGTAGTCGGTTGGTCGAAGACAAGACTGCTGCAGAATAAACGGAAGCCTCCAGTCCCGTCATGACTTTCTCGCGAATTCCGCTAGTGTCGCGTTTCGTTTAATTCCGGCCAGCCGGCCAATTTGGGGGCTCCATGATTTTCCGTGCATTTCTCGCCGTTTCAACAGCCATTCTCGCCACGTCTACAGCGCAGGCGCGCGATCTCACTGATCACCAACAAATGGCGCGGGACATCTATGAGAAGGTGATCTCGTTCCGCACGGCCAAGGGACAGGAACAGGTTCCGGCGATGGTCGGCTATCTGGTTGGGCAATTCAAAGCCGCCGGATTTGCGGAAGGGGATATACAAGTCACAAATTACGACATCGAAGGTGAGCAAACGCAAGGCCTGATGGTCACCTTTCGTGCTGACGGAGAACCGGCGAAGAAGCCAATCGTCTTGCTTGGGCATATGGATGTCGTCGATGCGCTGGCCAAGGATTGGGAGCGCGCGCCGTTCACGCTGACGGAGGAAGACGGCTACTTCTTCGGGCGCGGCACGACCGATAATAAATATGGCGTCACCAATCTGACCCAGACGTTTATTCGTCTGAAAGAAGAAGGATGGACGCCGAACCGTGATCTTGTTCTCGTCTTTTCCGGCGATGAAGAAACCGGCATGGTCTCAACACGCGCGCAGGCGGCTTATGTCGCGGAAAACATAGACCCGGAATTTATATTGAACAGCGATGCAGGCGGCGGCGTGCTTGCTCCGGACGGATCGCCGATCTATTACGCCGTGCAGGGCGCGGAAAAGACCTACGCGACTTTTGAGCTGACGGTTAAAAATCCGGGTGGCCATTCCTCCCGTCCGCGCGCCGACAACGCGATTTATGAGCTTGCGCATGCGCTCGAAAAAATTGAAGCCTTCAAGTTTCCCGTACAATATTCGGATTTAACGCTCGCCTCTTTCGCCGCTGCGGGTCAGGTGACGCCTGGCGATCTCGGCAAGGCGATGATCGCCTTTTCGAAAAACCCCAAAGACAAAAAGGCGATTGCGGCGCTGCGCGCTAATCCTGAAACGGTCGGCACGACGGGCACTACGTGCATTGCGACGATGCTGCGCGCGGGACATGCGGAAAATGCATTGCCGCAATCGGCGACCGCGACCGTCAATTGCCGCATCTTTCCCGGCAATGGCGCTGCGGCGACGGAACAAGCGTTGAAGCAAGTTATCGACAATGATGCTGTGGAATTCACTCTTACCGCCGAAGTCACGGAAAGCCCGGAATCGAAATTGCGCCCGAACGTGCTGGCGGCGATCCAGAAATCCCTCGCGGCGAGCGGAGTGGACGCGCCCATCATTCCCTACATGGAATCCGGCGGCACCGACGGTATGCATTACCGCAACAAAGGGTATGACACCGTTGCGATTGCAGGCGCGTGGAGCAAATCGAGCGACATGTTCGCCCACGGACTGAACGAACGCCTTGCGGTGGACTCCTTCTATGGCGGGCTCGACCACTGGTACGTCATCCTGAAAGACCTCGCGGGGCCGCCCGCCGAGTAAACGCGCCGCATAAGATGCTAACGCCATGATCCTGCGGGGTGTGATTGATCATTCCGCCCTGCAGGCTTAAGTTCCCGACAATTCAGGAGAGAGACATGGCTCAAAAACACGACAGCATCCTCAGCACGATCGGCAATACACCGGTCATTCGCATCAACCGCCTCGCGCCGGAGGGCGTCAATCTCTACGTCAAATTCGAAGCGTTCAATCCGCTCGGTTCCGTGAAGGACCGGCTGGCGCTCGGCGTGATTGAAGCGGCTGAAAAGTCCGGCGATTTGAAACCGGGCCAGACCGTGGTGGAAGCCACCAGCGGCAATACCGGCGTTGGTCTCGCCATGGTCTGCGCGGCGAAGGGCTATCCGCTGGTGGTGTTGATGGCGGAAAGCTTTTCTGTTGAGCGCCGGAAGCTGATGCGGTTTCTCGGCGCCAAGGTTGTGCTGACGCCGGCGACGGCGAAGGGCACGGGCATGGTTGAAAAAGCCAAGGAGCTTGCCGCGAAAAATGGTTGGTTCCTGACCCGGCAATTTGAAAATGACGCCAACCCGGACATGCATGAGCGCACGACGGGGCCGGAAATCATTGAGGCCTTCAAGGGTGAAAAGCTCGACTATTGGGTCACCGGTTTCGGCACAGGCGGCACCTTGACCGGCGTGTCGCGCGTTTTGAAAAAGCACAGCCCCGACACCAAGATCATTGTTTGTGAGCCGCCTGACTCCGCCATGCTGTCGAGCGGCGCGCCGCAGGAGCGCAATCCCGACGGAAGTCCGAAATCTTCTCATCCCGCCTGGACGCCGCATCCGATCCAGGGGTGGAGCCCGGACTTCATCCCGAAGATCACGTCAGAGGCGGTGGACGCCGGCGTCATCGATCAGGTTGTGAAGACGCCGCCGGCTGACGGCATCATGTGGTCCCAGGCGCTGGCCAAAAAGGAAGGCATTTTCACCGGCATTTCCGGCGGGGCGACCTTTGCCGGCGCTATGGAAGTCGCCAAATCGGCGCCAAAGGGATCGACTATTCTCGCCATGCTGCCCGACACCGGCGAGCGTTATCTGTCTACGCCGCTATTCGCCGAGGTCGCCGCAGAGATGGACGCGGAAGAAATAGCGATTTCACAATCAACCCCCGGATTCCAGCTTCCTGCCTGAAACGCCTCGCAAGAAATTGAAGAGGCGGTTTCTCCGTCTTGAGAGAATTTCGTATATATTGATGCAGGCGCACTCGCATTCGCGGCTGCGTCGCCGGGCAGGGGCGCACGGAGGATATTATGGATAAGAAACTTCTGTTGGCGGGCGTATTCGCCATTGCAGGTGTTGGATGCGCTACGGCAGCGTCAGGGCCTGAGCTGTCTGCGAAAGCGGCGGAGAGACTTGCGGATTTCGAACCGACCGGGGAGACGAAATCCTGTCTCAGCCTCACCCAGATCTCGATCCATCGATGCGATCGACGATTATCATTTTCTGGTCGAGACCAGAAATGGCGACTATTACCTGAACACGCTTTCTCACCGTTGTTCTGGCGCCAGCCGGGGCGGTTATCACATTCAGTACACGGTCAATGGCGGGCAGCTCTGCCGCAATGAGATTATTACCGTTGTGGACAGCACAAGCGGGTTTACCGCGGGTTCTTGCGGCTTGAATGATTTTGAAAAACTTCAAGACGCGCCGCAGCCGGAAGAAGATTAGGCGTGGGCAGGCGACAGATGAAAACTCCTCACCCTCGCTTTTCTCTGGCGCGCATCGGTTTGGCGGCGAGCGCCGCAGCGGTCGCCGCAGGTTTTTGCGTAAGCGCGCTTGCGCGTCCGGCAAGCGCAGAGGACGTGCTCGCAAAATACGAAAAGACCGGCGAGCATGTATCGTGCTTGCCCTTGCGAACCGTACGTAACACGACCGTTCTCGACGATTATGCAATGCTGGTTGAGGCGGGCGGCGACATCTATCTCAATGAGCTGAACAACCGGTGTGCGGGGCTGGGGCGGGAACGCCGCTATTCCCGAGAATCCACGACCGGCCAAATGTGCCGCGGCGACATTATTCGCGTGCTCGATTCCTTTGGCGGATTTGCGGGTTCATGCAGCCTGGGCGCATTCGAAAAGCTGAACGAAATACCTGACGACGACGCAGAATAACGAAGACGGTTGTTACACTATTTTACAGCGCCGGGCCGGTTGGTCCGGCGTTTTTGTTTGTATGCAGATTAATTCAAAGCTTAACAAAACCTTTTTGAAACGTAAACAATAGGATAATTCGTCATTAACGGGATTTTAGTCTCGGCCCTTTCATCCTTCACATGGTTAATCCGTCAGCAAGGGACGCGGACGGTCGTGCAAAACAAGGGGCTACCGCAATGACAATCGCAATGGGTGTGGAAACGCTCGATATGGCCGAGCCATTATTGAGTGACGCAGAAATGTACCGTTTGGGGCTTGAAGCTTCGACAGTGGGAGAAGGCGGCGCGTTTGATCTGATCACCGCGCATAAATGGTTCAACCTCGCCGCAATGCAGGGCAATCTGGAAGCGCGCGCTTACCGCGCCGAGCTTGCGAATGAAATGACTGCGGAAGAGGTTGCAGAAGCTCAGCGGCTGGCGCGCGAATATCTCGTCACTCATCGCGCTCGTCTTAACGGCTAGCGTTTGCCTCGCCTAGATGTCGCCCCTGGCCAGTTGTGATGCTGGCCCAATATCGGAATGGGGGGCGGACTGGGCGACGGATCGGGGGGCGGCGTTGAGTTGTTGCGCCGCAATTTGCCGGAAAGTTTCTTTCTGCGTTTCGCTGAGATTGGTGAAACGCGGCCGTTTGGCCCCGCGCAGCATGGCGCGTTCGCTTTCATGCATTTCACGCCATTGACGTTTGCGCTCGGTACGGAACCGGGCGCGGCTGGCAGGATCCAGCTCCAGATATCGCTGGGCGGTTTCCGCCTCTATGCGCCGCGACTGTGACAGGCGCAGATTGCTTTCAAAAAAATCGGCCGCCATCAGGTCAACGAATACCGAGCCGGTTCCCGATTGGTCGGATTGGCTTGCCTCCGGAAAAGCCGCCTGCCGGAGCTCTTTTGCCGCGACGGCGCTTTCTCCCGCCCGGGCGTCAAGCGCGCCGGCAAGCGAAAAGGCGAGGGCCAATGAGACGAAGACCAGATAGCGCACAGTTGATTCCCCAATCACGACCGGGCCATTATAGGCCCTGGCGCTTTCCAGCGCCTGAAGGGAAATGCGCAAATCGCCGGATTCTGGTTAATCTGGGGAAAAAAACCGGGCCCGCGCTGAAGATAGCCTTGCCAAGCCGGGCGCCGTGATTTAGACGACCGAGCTTCCTATTCGAGCGCGCTCGCCCTCGGGGCCCTTCGCCCTGCCGGTTGTGACAAGCGCAGACGATTTAGAACACTGACTAGAACACTGGCGATTAGAGGTTTCCATGGCCGTCCCCAAGAGAAAAGTAACATCCGCCAAGCGGGGCATGCGCCGCAGCCACGATAAACTCGGCACAGCCGCTTACATCGAAGACAAGGATTCCGGCGAACTGCGCCGTCCGCACCATATCGACCTGAAAACCGGCAAATATCGCGGTCGTCAGGTTCTTGAGGCGAAAGACGACTAGGCGTTTATTCGTCCTATTCGAAGGTTTCGAACGCCGCCCCACGGGGCGGCGTTTGCATTTGCGCGCTGCCGTCTTATCCTGTCGTCCGGGTGTGGGGCCCAGACAAGGATTCTCGGGGATGACGTTTTTCAAAGCCGCTTTTGCGCCGGCATTCCTCATGCTCGCCGGCTGCGTGACTTACCCATATCAGACTGCATTCGATGCCTGCGACGCGGAAGCGGGCGCCTGCTACCGCTATTGCGAAGAGGTCGCCGGCGACGAGCGCGATTATTCCGCGTGCCATGCGGAGTGCGAGGTCGGCGCCAATCAGTGCTTCGCCAGCGCCTATGACCGCTATTCCTATAACAGTTCGGCCTATGGCGGGTCTTACTATGCGCCGTCCTGGCCGTGGTATGGGCGCTATGGCGCCTGGGGGCCGACCAACGGCTATTACTTTGATTTCAGCTATCGCAGCGGCGGCGGCTATTACCCGCCGCATCGCCGTGAACGGTATGATCGCCATCGCGGCGACCGTCACAGAGGCGACAATCACCGTGACGACAAACATCGTGATGGGCATCGAGACCGGGGCGATCATAGCGGGCGCGATCACGGGGATGGCGACCGGAAGCGCCGGGATCGCGGCGACTATAATCGTGGGGGTCGCAGCGAGGGCGGCGACGCCGCTCCGGTTTATCGCGGCGGCGGCCGAAATCGCCCGGCTGACGCTTCCCCGCCGGTCCAGCCGCCGGCGCGTTCGACCCGTCCGCCCGCAGCGCGCGATTACCGGCGCAACCCGCCGCCCAAACAACAGCCTGCGCCGCCGCCAGCCCAGTCCTCGCCGCCGCCATCAGCCCAGCCTGCGCCGCCGGCGGCCAAACCGGCCGCGCCCCGGCCGACGCCCAGATCAAGGCCGCAGAACAGGCGGCCAAATGACGAATACAAGCCGCGAAACAATCAGAACGACCGTAAGTAAGCGTCTCGAGGCCCCAAAGCGCAGGATTAGGCCGCCGCGCCCGTTGCGCTCATTCCCTGTCAGGCTATAGAGGCTCCGGACAACAATCGGAGCCTTTACATGACTGCTATCGCCGACATTTTCGCCCGCGAGATTCTCGACAGCCGCGGCAATCCCACCGTCGAAGTGGATGTCACGCTGGAAGACGGCTCGATGGGCCGTGCGGCGGTCCCGTCAGGCGCCTCCACCGGCGCTCATGAGGCGCATGAGCTGCGTGACGGCGGCGAGCGTTATGGCGGCAAGGGTGTCCTGCAGGCGGTGGAAGCGGTCAATGGCGAGATCTTTGACGCTTTGTCGGGCTTTGAGGCCGAGGATCAGACCCTGATTGACGAGACGCTGATCGCGCTCGACGGCACGGAAAACAAATCACGCCTCGGCGCCAACGCCATTCTCGGGGTTTCTCTGGCCGTCGCCAAGGCCGCCGCTGACGCGTCGGCGCTGCCGCTCTACCGCTATGTGGGCGGCGTCTCGGCGCGCGTCCTGCCGGCCCCGATGATGAACATCATCAATGGCGGCGAGCATGCCGATAATCCGATCGACATCCAGGAATTCATGATCATGCCGCTCGGCGCGGAGAGTTTCGCCGATGCATTGCGCATGGGCGCGGAAATCTTTCACACCTTGAAAAAAGGCCTGAAGGATGCCGGTCACAACACCAATGTGGGCGACGAAGGCGGCTTCGCGCCAAATCTCAAATCCACCGATGAAGCGCTCGGCTTCATCATGAGCGCGATTGAAAAAGCAGGCTACCGCCCGGCGGAAGATGTGTTCATCGCCCTCGATGCCGCATCCACCGAGTTTTACAAAAACGGCAAATACGAGCTTGCGGGCGAAGGCAAGTCGCTGGACGCCGCCGGCATGGCGAATTACTACGCCGACCTCGTGGCGCGCTATCCCATCGTTTCCATCGAAGACGGCATGGCCGAAGATGACTGGGAAGGCTGGAAAGCGCTGACCGACATGATCGGCAAAAACTGCCAGCTCGTCGGCGATGATCTTTTCGTCACCAATGAAAAGCGCCTGCGCGACGGCATCGAAAAGGGCTGCGCCAATTCAATTCTGGTCAAGGTCAATCAGATCGGCACGCTCACCGAAACGCTGGCGGCTGTCGATATGGCCCATCGCGCGCGCTACACAGCGGTCATGTCGCATCGTTCCGGCGAGACCGAGGATGCGACGATCGCAGATCTCGCGGTCGCCACCAATTGCGGGCAGATCAAGACCGGCTCGCTGGCGCGCTCCGACCGGCTCGCGAAATACAATCAATTGTTGCGCATCGAGCAGGAACTTGACGATACGGCGCGCTATGCGGGCGCGGCTTTCCTACGGTCCGTGTGACGCGTTTTTCGGCAGTCTTTTACCTGACGGCGCTATTGGCTGTGTTCTGCACAGGCTCAGCGAAGGCGCAGGAAAAGCGCTATTCGCTGGGCGCGCAAATGTGCCGGGGCTTGTTTCTAGTCCCGGTGACGCTCAATCGCGATGATGGCCGGACGCCTGACGAACGCACCTTGTGGTTCATCTACGATACCGGCGCATCGGCGTCCTATGTCGATCCGGATCTCGATTGAGCGTGTTTCGGGAATTAAAGTCGACGCCGCCAGACGGGCCAATATTAAAGACGCCTCGTCCGGCGATCTCACCATCAATAGGCTGACGGCGCGGATTTTAGACCTTGATCATCTGAGCCTTGGATTGGGGCGGTCGATTGACGGCATTCTCGCTGTCGATGTTTTCAAGGACTTTCTGATTGAGCTTGATTATGGGGCGGGGACGCTGACCCTGGCGGAAGGATCGGTCGAGCGAACAAATGACCCATCCAATATTTCCATCAAGGGCAAGGACAAACGCACCTGGGTTGGTGTTTCCATCGCCGGAAAGAAAAAACGCATTTTGCTCGATTCAGGGTCTTCCGGCGGGTTCTCGCTCAACAATATCCGTCAATTTCCGATGGTCTCTGCGCCGGCGCGATCAACCAACGCCTTCAGGCTCGACAAGGTGGAGAGCCGTCAGGACGGGCGGCTGGACGGCGAGATTGTCTTCGCCGGCGTTGTCTTTGACGATCCCGTTATCTCCGACGTGCCCGAGACGGAACTGTTCGGCGCCAGGCAGATGAAACATTTCGTCTGGACCATCGACCTCAAGAACAAGCGGGCTCGCGCCACGCCCGTCGCCGAGGGAGAGATCGCAACGCCGCCGGTGAACGGCCTTGGCATGTCCTTGCTTCCGCATAGAGAAGGCTTTGAAGTCGGTGCGGTTGAGCCCGGCGGACCGGCGGACGTCGCCGCCCTTGAGGCGGGCGATTTGATCACCAGGGCGAACGGAATGCCAGTCTATGACCGTAATTGCAGCACATTCGCCGATAGCGGACCGGTGACTTTCGGCTATAATCGCGCCGGCGCCGCCTATGAAACAAGTGTCACGCCAGAAGTAATTGTCCCATGAACCAACAATCATCGCGCAGCCCGGAAAAAAGGAAGCGCCGGTCATTCGTCCGGCGACAAACGAAGACCGTCCCAAAATTCGCGCCCTGATTTTCGCGGTGCTCGATGAGTATGGTCTCGATCCCGCGCCGAAAACCACGGACCGGGATCTCGATGACCTTGAAGAATTTTACGCAGGCGGCGCGTTTGACGTGCTTGCAACGGCGGAGGGCGACATCGTCGGCACTGTCGGGTTGTGGCCAATGGGCGAGGGCGTCGTCGAGTTGCGCAAAATGTATCTCAAGCCGTCGGCGCGTGGCCGTGGATTGGGCAAGCGGCTGTTGACGCACGCCATCGCCCGTTCGCGCGAGCTCGGCTTTCGCCGGATCGAATTGCAGACGGCGCGGGTGCTGGAAGAGGCGCTCGGCCTCTATGCGAAGTTCGGCTTCGTCCCCTCGGCGGAGGCGGCGCTGGAGCGGCGCTGCGATCAGGCGCTGGCGCTGGACCTGTAAAAAGAAATCGGGCGTTAACCCTTCGTTAACCCAGATTGATTCTTTTAAAACGCAATCAAAAAAAGAACTCGAAGATGTTGCGTATCCGCTTCCTTCTCGACATTGCGTTTCCCGCCCTCGTCATGTGTCTGACCGGCGTGCTGCTCTATGGCGCGGCGGCGAGCGACACTGGCTATCGGGCGCTGAGCCAGCTTCGCAAGGACGCAGAAGCGAGCGCGGCTGAGCTGGAAGGCCTGGAAACCCGCCGCCGCGAGCTTGAAAAACGGGCGGATCTCCTCAATTCCAAGTCTCTCGACCCGGATATTCTCGATGAGCGCATCCGGGCGGTGCTTGGCTATACCCAGGACGGCGACGTAGTGATTTCCCGCCGCGAGCTCGACAGGCTGCTTAACCAGCCTAAACGCTAGGCTTTTTCCCTTTTGGCGCCTCGCAATTCCCCGCCGCCGCTTGTTCGCGGGGGCTGGTCCGCGTATGACAGGGCCGAATTCGGGAGACCTATCAATGGCCGACGGCGACAAGAGCAAAACCAACCTTTCCGCGACGACGGAAGAGCTGCTGCAATATTACCGGGACATGCTGCTGATCCGGCGCTTTGAAGAGCGCGCGGGCCAGCTATACGGCATGGGTCATATTGGCGGTTTCTGCCACCTCTATATCGGGCAGGAAGCGGTGGTTGTCGGCATGGAAGCCGTGAAGCATCAAGGCGATCAGACGATCACCGGCTACCGCGATCACGGCCACATGCTCGCTTGCGGCATGGACGCCAAGGGCGTGATGGCGGAGCTGACCGGACGCGAGGGCGGCTATTCCAAGGGCAAGGGCGGCTCCATGCACATGTTCTCCAAAGAAAAGGAGTTCTATGGCGGGCACGGCATTGTCGGCGCGCAGATCCCGCTTGGCGTTGGCCTCGGCTTCGCCAATCGCTATCGCGGCTCCAATTCGGTGAGCTTCACCTATTTCGGCGACGGGGCTTCAAACCAGGGGCAGGTCTTTGAAGCGATGAACATGGCGCAGCTCTGGAAGCTTCCCGTTGTGTTCATCATCGAGAACAATCAGTACGCCATGGGCACCAGCGTCAAACGCTCCCACTCCGACACGCATCTCTATCGCCGCGGCGCCGCTTTCGGCATTCCGGGCATGGAAGTCGACGGCATGGATGTGCTTGCGGTGCGCGAAGCCGGCCGTCAGGCGGTGGATCATGCGCGCAATGGCGACGGTCCGTATATTCTGGAAATGAAGACCTATCGCTATCGCGGACATTCCATGTCGGACCCGGCGAAATATCGCACCCGCGAAGAAGTCGACGATGTGCGCGAGCATTCCGATCCGATCAAGCGCTGCGAAAAGCGTCTCTCCGATAATGGATTTGCGGATGAGGCGGCGCTGAAAGAGATCGACAAGGAGATCAAGGCGATCGTCAAGGAGGCGGCGGACTTTTCTCTGGAAAGTCCGGAGCCGGCGACGGATCAGCTTTTCACCGACATCTACGCCTGATCAGCGCGCACCTACCAATTTCGCTGCATTAGTGTCAAAATCCCCTGCGTATACGCGGGAGGGTAATCATATGAAAAAAATAGCTTCTGTAATGGCGGCGTCGCTCGCTCTTTGCAGTGCGCAGGCATTTGCGCAATCTGGTGATGAAATTGTCGTCACGGGCTCGCGGCTCGCGCGATTTTCGCAGGACGTTGTGCCGACCGTTACGCTGAAGCGTAATGCTGATTATGTGTTGATCAGCTATGACTTCATTTGCGATACGCGTGACGCGCGGGAGCGCAGGCGCGAACTGACGAAGACGCTTGAGAACCTGATCGCGGCGGCGGGAAAGCGTAAAGACATCGAGCTTTCAACGCTGATCGAATATGAAGACGCCTATGACACGTTGTATTTTCCAATACCGTACACATCAGTTCGGAGCGGCGTCTTCTCCAGCCAGTACGGGCGCGCCGACACTTCGGTGCAGACCGTTGTGATCAAGACTCTTGCCGGGGAAAACGCCAAGTCTCTTGGCGCCGCTGTTGAGCGTATCGAGCAGTTTGTGGACTCGTTGAAGACCGAAGGCCGCACGATTGCAGTTGATAAGGGCGACCCGCAGCTATCGGTCGTCGATGTTGAGCGCTACAGGCCGGAATTGACAACGGCGATCCGCGCAGACGCCGAAAGCCAGCGCGCCGCAGTAGGCGCCTCGGAGATTGACCTGTCAGGGTTGGAGCAAGTCGTGCGCTGGGAGCGGTCAGGCCCGCTCGAGCTCAAGATCTATATTCCGTACAAATACACTTTCACGATCACGCAATAGCGGGGCGTTAACCGGCGGCCGGCGCAATGTTTCGTACAGGGCGCCGCCGTCAATCACGCAAGCGCCTTGCGCATAATGATCAGCGTTTGTGCGTGCGGGTTCCACAATTCAGCTTCTTCGCGGCTGACTTCTTCGAAACCCAGACGGCGATAGATATCCATGGAAGCGGGCAGCCCTGTCGTCGTCTCCAGCATGACTTCGCTCCAGCCTTGATCCTGCGCATAGGCAATAGCTTCGTGGACCAGTTTCTTGCCGAGGCCAGTTCCGCGCGCCTTGGGTGAAACGATCACCCAGCGTAGTTGGCCTTTGCCGCCCCGGTCCACCATCGCTGTGCAGCCGACGAGGTCGGCGCCTTGCTCGGCCAGCCAGATCCGGCCCCTGGCTTCATTGTCGATGACAAAATCGGCCACGGTGCGCGCCACATAGGCTTCAAAGGCGAGCCCGGAAAATTGCTCTTCCTGCGCATATCCTTCGCCATGCAGCGTGATGATGCGGCCAAGGTCGCCATAGCGCAGATCGGTCCGAATGGTGATGTCTTTGGTCATGATCGCCGTCCTCGCCTGACTTTATCCGGGCTTGCGGCCGATCTGACAAGTCTTTGCGCGAGGCGCGAAACCTGTCACATAAAACGCCATGCAAGAGCCAGGGCAAAGCGTCGGAACGGGCGGAGAAACGGCGCTGCTGCACGTCATTCCGAGCTTCTCCTATGGCGGCCAGCAAGCGCGGCTGGCGGCGATTATTCGCGGCCTCGGGCCCTCCTATCGCCATACCATCATTGCACTGGACGGCGACCACGCCGCCCGCGCATTGCTTGCAGAGGAGAGCAGCGTCGCTTTCGGCGCGCTGACGCTGAAAAAGACCAGCGGTTTCAGCCTGTCGAATATATTGAAATTGCGGCGGCTGATCGGCGAAGCGGGCCCGGACATTCTGTGCACCTATAATTGGGGCTCAATCGAAGCGGTGGTCGCCAATAGGTTCGGTCCGCGCACGCCGCATATCCATTTTGAAGACGGCTTCGGCCCGGAAGAAACCATTGACCGGCAACTCCCGCGGCGCATTCGTGCGCGCCGCCGCCTGTTAAAAAATGCTGAGGTTGTTGTTCCCTCGCGCGCGCTTGAAAGCGCGGCGATTGTGCAATGGGGATTGAAACGGGTCCGGCGGATCGAGAATGGAGTCGATTTCGGCGGTCTTCAGGGCGGCAAGCGCGGCCATAATGATGCGCTGGTGGTCGGATCGCTCGGGTCGTTGCGGCCGGAAAAGAATTATAGGCGCCTGATCGACGCCTTTCGCAAAGCGGATATCGACAAGCGCGCGCGGCTGGAAATTTTCGGCGCCGGTCCTCAGCATGAGGCGCTGCTTGGCGCCGCCAATGACGACCCGCGGATTTCCATGCCCGGCCCGACAGCGGCGGCGGCGGACGCCTATGCCCGGTTTGACATATTCGCGCTGTCTTCAAACACCGAACAGGCGCCCATCAGCCTGATGGAGGCGATGGCTGCAGGCCTGCCGGTTGTGTCCACCAATGTGGGCGACATTGCGGAGATGGTGGCGGATGAGAATCTTTCCTACATTACCCCCGTCGGCGATGACGAAGCCTACGCCTATGCGCTGGCGCAATTGCTGCAGAATCCGTCGGCGCGCGCGGTGATCGGCGCTGCAAACAAGCGTAAGGCCAAGGAAGCGTTTTCACTGGAACGAATGATCGCCGCTTATCGCGGTCTGTTTGAAGAAGTGCGAGGTCGCCATGGTTGAAGTCGCAGTCACCCCGCTTACGGACCGCGAGAAGTTCCTGACCGACTGGTCCAGCCTGTATGGCGAGACGCCGGATGCCGGCTTCTTTCAGTCGCCGGACTGGATGAAATCCTGGCTGGCTGGCGCGCCGAATGAAACTGAACTTTTCAAGGTCGAGGTGACGGAAGACGGGCGTGTCGCGCTGATGGGCGTTCTGGCGGCGTCCGGTCGCAATTATATGGGGCTCGGGCCGCGAGAAATCTGGTTTCAGGAATTTGGCGACCCGAAGCGTGATTCCATCTATCCGGAATATCTCGACTTCCTGACGCCGCGCGAAGGCGCTGCGCCGCTGCGGATTAAAGCGGCCGGCGCAATCATGGATTATTTCGCGTCAGCGGATTCCTTTGTGTTTCGTAATGCGCGCATGCGCATGATGTCGGCGGTGTTGTGTGCGGCGGCGGGGCGTGGTTATCCCGCCCATATTTTGCGCGAACAGCCGGTTTATGTTTGCCCGCTGGATGAAGATGAACTCGGGTCCGGCTTGAGCAAGTCGCTGCGGACCAAGATCCGCCGGTCGATGGAGCTTTATAATGAGCGCGGTCCGCTGACCGGCGCGCTGGCGGAAACGCCGGAAGAAAAACGCGCCGCATATGAAAAGCTGAAAACATTGCATGAAACGCGCTGGCGCGGAAAAGGCCAGGAAGGGTGTTCGCCAATCGGCATTTCAATGCGTTTCATGACCGCCTTTGGGAAAGCGCGCCGCAGAATTTGCATTTGTTTGAAGTGCGCGCCGGGGACCAAACGATCGCTGTTCTCTATAATTTCGTTCATGGCAAGCGCGCCATGAATTATCAAAGCGGTTTTCACATTGAAGATGATAATCGAGTCACGCCCGGTTTTGTCGCCCATGCGCTTGCGGCGCAATACTACCAGGAGAATGGTTTTGAAACCTATGATCTGCTGGCGGGAGAAGAAGAATACAAGGCGCGGCTCGGGGAACCGGAAACCATCCTGACATCCTTCGTGGTGGAGCGGCCGACCTGGCGCAATAAGGTGCGCGCCCTGATCAAAGCCTAGCGGCGGGTGTTGCGCAGGAACGCATCGAACATGATGACGGTCCAGATTTCCTGCGCGCAGTCCGCGCCGCCGCTTTGATGGGCGGCGACCATCGCTTCAACAGCCTTTTCATTGAACAATCCGCTTTCGCGCCAATGGCGTGATGCGTTTAGCCTCAGGGCGGGATTGTTGTGCTTGCGGCGTATCCACTCCTTGAGCGGCGGCGCGAAGCCTTGTTTCTTGCGCGCGACGAAATCGGCGCCGAGGCGCGGCGCAAAGGCGTGTTTCAGAATGCGCTTCCCATCCATGGCTTTCAGCTTGTATTCAGCAGGGAGCGCGCCCGCCCATTCCACGAGTTTATGGTCGAGCAGGGGCGGCCGCATTTCGAGGCCATGGGCCATGGAGGTGCGGTCGCCTTTGACTAGCATTCTCCCGGGAAGCCATGTCATCAGATCGGCATATTGCGCGCGGGCGAGCGAGTCTTCGCTTCCGGCGTCGCGCATGGCGTCGACAATCACCGTTTCCGGCTCATAGCCGCCAAGAGCGCGTTTGAAATCCTCATGCAGCATGGAGGTCATGCGCGAGGGCAGGTTGATGGCGGCCGCAGCGGCATAGCCCTGCGCGCTGGACCGTGCGATCGCCTGAAAGGTCGTCTTGGCGCGCAAATATCTGGGCGCCCAGTCGAGTTTCGGATAGGCGGCGCCAAGCGGGCCGAACACCCCGGCGCGCAGAGGCGCGGGCGCAAGCTCGCGCATTTTCTCTTCCGCCATGAAAAACGGGTAGCGCCGATAGCCGGCGAAAATCTCGTCGCCGCCATCGCCGGATAGCGCGACGGTGACGTGACGGCGCGTTTCCTGCGCGACCAGATAAGACGGCAGCGCAGAGGAATCCGCGAAAGGCTCGCCCATGGTTTCGGCGATGGCGTCGATAAGCGCCGTCGCGCTGCATTCTGCGAAGGTTTCGTGATGCGCGGCGCCGAATTTCGCGGCGATCTCGCGCGCGATGCTGCGCTCATCATGGGCGCTTTCGTCGAACCCCACGGTGCAGGTCGTCGGGCGGGCGCCGGTTTCCGCCATTGAGGACAAGATGCTCGCGGAGTCGACGCCGCCGGATAAAAAGGCGCCGAGCGGGGCGTCCGACAGCATTTGCAGCGCTACGGCTTCATCGATTTTCGCGCGCAGAATTTCTGCGGCGTCTTCAAAAGGCGGGGCGGCGGCGTCGGCGAAGACCGGGCGCCAGTACCGTTCAAGCCGCGGCGTTTGTCCGCGCTCCACTTGAAGCATATGCGCCGGCGGCAGCTTGTAGACGCCGCGATAGATGGTTTTCGGGTCCGGCACATAGCCATAGAAGAAATAGTCTGCTGCGGCGCGCGGATCGATGCTGAGATCGAGAAGACCGGATGCGGCGAGGGCGCCGATTTCCGAAGCAAAAAGCAGGAATCCGTCGCCGGTCTCGGCATAATAGAGCGGCTTCTCGCCCAGCCGGTCCCGGGCGAGCGTAAGCCGGCGCGATTGCGGTTCCCAAAAACCGAACGCAAACATGCCGCGCAACTGATCGAGAAAGTCTGCGCCGTTTAAGGCCAGTCCTTCGGCCATAAGTTCTGTGTCTGACCGGGTTTTGAGCGCGACGCCGTCAAGCCGTCCGGCAAGCGCGTGAAAATTATACATCTCGCCATTATAGGTGAGTACAGCGCCGCGCGTTTGCGCGAGAAAGGGTTGAGCGCCGCCATGCCTGTCGATGATGGCGAGACGGCGATGACCGAAGCCGACGCCGGGCGCATAGAAATAGCCTTCGCCATCGGGGCCGCGATGGGCGAGGGCATCGGTCATGCGTTGCAAGGCGCCGCGATCGATCTCGCGCTCGCCTTCCAGATCAAAAATGCCTGTTATGCCGCACATATGGTTTAGCGCGCGCCGCCATTGCGTTCGCGCCAGACGCCGAAACGCTCCGCCGCGCCGGTGAAATCGCGAATGCGGGCGAGGGCGTCCGCCGGTTCGCCTGCATAATCGGATGCGACGATGATCATCCCGCCCGGCGGGTTGCGGCCCTGAAGCTTGTCTTTCATTTGCGCGAATTTGAAGGCGGCGGGGTTGGTGTAGACCGCGCTGTCGCGCCACCAGACGGTCAGGACGACAAGCCGGCGCCGTTCCGGTCCGGCGAGAATGTCGAATGACAAGGGTTCGGATTTGCCGAACAGATAGATGACGCGTTTGATCCGGGCGATGCGCCGCCAGTCGCCCCCGGCGGCGTGGTTGCCTTCATTGACGATTTCGCGGGCGCGCCGGTCATGGCTGAAACCTGCGAGCGCCACATAGACGCGCTCGCCGCCATGGTCATAGGTGTTGATGCGCAACTGGTCGGCGTTGATGGCCGGCGCCCAGTTTTCCGGTCCGGGAAGAATGCGCCAGCCGGGCACATTGATCAGAGAGATTTGCGTCTGCTCCGGCGCAGATGGCGGCCGGTCGATAACGACCCGGGCATAAACTGTTGCGGCGAGAATGGGAGCGATGGCGAGAATTGCGACCGTGCCGCGCCAATCCCGGCGGGCTGAAACCGGCGCATGCTCCGCGCCGACGCCGCGCGGCTTTTTGAGTTTCGAACCGATCCAGAACAGGAGCAAAAACACCGCGCCATAAAATCCGAGGCCGATGACAAGATGGTCCGGTCCGACCGCGAGTTTCATCTCGGAGATGCTTGCGATCAGGATCAGCAAAAAGGCCCGCAGAAAGTTCGCCGCAAGTGAGATTAATGTCGCGATGGCAAGAAAACCCATCCGTGCCCGGAAGGATTGAAAAGTCTCGCTGGCGTAGACGCAGGCGATCATCAACGCCGCCAACAGGAAATTCAATCCAGCGCAGGCGCGCGCGATTTCAAACAGGCCCGCCGGTGTTTTGATCAACACGCCGTCTATGGAAGCGGGGATGCCGGCGACGCTCAGCAAGGCGATCACCGCGTTCGCGGTCGCCTGTTGCAGGACGGGGATCAGAACCTCGCCAAAGGGGACCATGAAGTAGAGAAAGAGCAGCGGCAGCAGCCAGAGCCGGAACGCCGTCGCGCCAAAAAATACGCCGGCGCCGGCGATCAAGGCGCTGACAAAGGCGAATTGCTCCACCAGGGCGACGCCCGCAGCATGGCCCGCCAGCCAGAACAGTGAAGCGAGAATGACGCCGACTAGAAACAATGGCCCGGTCGCAGGGTCGATACGCGGGCGCGAAAGGATCATCACCAGAGCCAGCGGCGCGACAGCGACGCCATGATGGTAGGTGGAAGACGTCAGCCAGGTCTGCGCCATGGAAAGCGCCGCCGGGTTAAAGGCAAATGCGCAGACCGCAGCAAACAGCCCATAGGCTGCGACCGGAATGCTCCAGTCGCTGCGGCGCGCATGGGAAAATTCTGCGGCGAGCGTAGCCATAGGTCTCTCGGCGTTTGCTTTGCCGAAAGACTAAAGGCCGGGCGTTTCCGGTTTGTTAAGAATGATCCGCCTTGCAGAGATTTAACGGTTCTTCCGGCCCTCGATCAGCGCGTCTACGACGCCCGGATCGGCGAGGGTGGAGGTGTCGCCCAGCGCGCCGAAATCGTTTTCAGCGATCTTGCGCAGAATGCGGCGCATGATCTTGCCGGAGCGGGTTTTCGGCAGGGCCGGGGTGAAATGGATATGGTCCGGCTTGGCGATGGGGCCAATCTCCCGGCGCACCACATCGATGATTTCCTTTTCCATTTCGGCGGTTGGTTCGCCGCCCGCAAGCAGCGTCACATAGGCGTAAATGCCCTGTCCCTTAATGTCATGCGGGAAGCCGACAACAGCAGACTCCACAACCTGATCATGCTCATTGATGGCGGCTTCGACTTCCGCCGTGCCCATGCGATGGCCGGAGACGTTGATGACGTCATCGACGCGACCGGTGATCCAGTAATATCCGTCCGCATCGCGGCGCGCGCCGTCGCCGGTGAAATAGGCGCCCGGATAGGTTTTGAAATAGGTGTCGATGAAGCGCTGGTGGTCGCCATAAACGGTGCGCATCTGCCCGGGCCAGCTATCGGTGATGACAAGGTTGCCCGAGCATGCGCCTTCTTGAACCTTGCCATTCGCGTCGACGATTTCCGGGAAGACGCCCGGCATGGGAAGCGTCGCGGAGCCTGGTTTCAAATCCGTGGCGCCGGGCAAGGGCGAAATGAGAATGCCGCCGGTTTCCGTTTGCCACCAGGTATCGACAATCGGATGTTTGCCGTCGCCGACGACATTGTAATACCACAGCCAGGCTTCGGAATTGATCGGTTCGCCAACCGAACCGAGCAGGCGCAATGACGACCGGCTGGTTTTTTTCACCCAGTCATCGCCCTCGCGCATCAGCGCGCGCAAGGCGGTCGGCGCCGTATAGAAAATATTGACGTCATGCTTGTCGATGACCTGCCAGAAACGGGATGCATCCGGATAGGTCGGGACGCCTTCGAAAATCAGCGTCGTCGCGCCATTGGCCAGCGGGCCGTAGACGATATAGCTATGGCCGGTGACCCAACCCACATCCGCGGTGCACCAGTAAATCTCGCCGGGGCGGTAATCGAACACCATTTCATGAGTGTAGGCGACATAGGTGAGATAGCCGCCCGTCGTGTGCAACACGCCTTTCGGTTTGCCGGTGGAGCCGGAGGTATACAGAATAAACAGCGTGTCTTCGGCGTTCATCGCTTCGGCGGGGCAGTCAGGCGAAACGTCGCCCCGCGCTTCGCCATGCCAGAACAGGTCGCGGCCGGACTTCATGGCGACTTTCGCGCCGGTGCGCTCCACGGTGAGGACAAGGCGGACCTTTGTGTCATGCAGCGTAAGCGCCTTGTCCACATTGGCCTTGAGCGGAACGGATTTGCCGCCGCGCACGCCTTCATCGGCGGTGATGACGGCGATGGCGCCGCTATCGTCTATGCGGCTGGCGAGCGCTTCCGGAGAAAAACCGCCAAAGACGACCGAATGCACCGCCCCGATGCGGGCGCAGGCGAGCATGGCGTAGGCCGCCTCAGGGATCATCGGCATATAGATGACGACGCGGTCGCCGCGCTTGACGCCGCGGGCCTTCAGGACATTCGCCATCCGGCAGGTTTCCTCGAAGGCTTCGCCATAGGTGATTTTTTTCGCGACGCCGGGATCGTCGCTTTCCCAGATTATCGCGATGTCGTTCGCTTTTTCGGGCAGGTGCCGGTCGAGGCAATTGACGCAGGCATTCAGTTCGCCGTCATAAAACCAGCGAATGTGAAGATCATCCGCCGCAAAGGAAACGTCTTTGACCTTGGTGAAGGGTGTCGACCAGTCGAGCCGGCCGGCCACATCCGCCCAGAAACCCTCAGGGTCTTTGCGCGCGCTTGCACGCAGGGCGACGGCCCCCGCCTTGTCGGCATGCGTGTCTTTTGCGGCGTCCGCGCTCACTTTGATGATGGTTTCTTGCGACATGCGTTCCTCCCGGAAATTTTCGGCGCAGGCTAGTGGATAGGGATGGGGTGCGCAAACGGTGCGCATATTTTGTGGCAGTTTCGGCTCTTGTGTAAATCTAACTTGGGTAAGCACGCCAGTTTTACATTTCCGTCATGACGGCGTCACGGTCTCGTAACAAAAAAGGGGCAAGGGCGCGACGGTAAGTATTTTGGTGGGGCTATCCATGAATCGATCTTTGCTGTCCGCTTCCGCGGCTTCCGCACTCGTTATTGCTGCTTTTTCGCCGCTCCCGGCGCTCGCAGGCGTCATTGAAGGCCGCATAAGCGACCAAAGCGAAGCGGTTTCGCTGGAAGGCGCAATTATACGCATTGCCGAAACCGGCGCCTCGACGGCCACGAACCGGGCGGGCGAGTTTCGTTTAGCCAATCTGCCCGCCGGGGAATATACGCTGGTCATCACTTATGTTGGCGCTGAGAGCAAAACCGTCAGCGTGTCCGTGCCAAGCGAAGACGCCACAGTGCGTCAGAATATCAGCCTCGGCGACGAGCTGGCGCTGGTGGACAACATTCTCGTGATCGGCCAGCGCGGCGCGCTCAATTCCGCGCTCAGCCAGCAAAAATCATCCGACAAGGTCATCACCGTTCTTTCCGCTGATGCGATTGGCGCATTGCCGGACGAAAACGTCGCGGAGGCGGCACGCCGCGCCGTCGGGGTCAACATTCAGAACGACCAGGGCGAAGGCCGTTATGTTTCGATCCGCGGCGCCAACCCGAACTTCGTGACGACGACGATCAACGGCGTGCGCCTGCCGTCGCCGGACGCCGATCAGCGTCAGGTGCCGCTCGACGTGATCGACAGCGACATCCTTTCCGGCATCACCATTACGAAGTCGCTGACCCCCGATGTGGACGGCGACTCGATTGGCGGCAATGTTGAAATCTCGACGCTCTCGGGGCTCGACCAGAAAGATCTCTTCCTGTCGCTCAAAGCCGCTGGCATCTACACCGATCAGGTGGATGAATTCGGCCAGCGTTATTCCGGCGCCTTCGCCAACAACTTTCTCGATGGTCGTCTCGGCGTTGCGGGCTCGGTTGCCTATCAGTCCCGCAAATTCGGCTCGGAGAACATCGAAAATGACGGCGAGTGGATTCTCGACGAAACCGTAATTTATCCAGAAGAGCTGGAACTGCGCGACTATCAGGTCACTCGCAAACGCTTGTCTTCTGCGCTCAATGTCGATTATCAGGCGACGGATCTGCTGCTGCTTTACGTGCACGGGCTGTATTCTGATTTCTCCGATGCCGAGATCAGAAGCCGCGTCGAAAACAAATTCGGCGATCCTGACTTCTCAGAAGCCGACAGCAGCGGCGATCTGGCTGTGTTTGACGGCGCTGCAGGCGACGAATTCGAAGTCGACCGCGACATCAAGGACCGTTACGAAGACCAGACGATCTGGGCGATTGTCGGCGGCGCTGAATATAATTCAGGTCCGGTGACGTTTGACTGGTCGGGTTCCTACTCCTATGCGGAAGAAAGCGAACCGGATCGTCTCGACGGCGGTTTCCGTGCGAAATTCGACACCGGCCTGTTCGGCGTTGACGTTTCCGACACCATCCTGCCGCAACTCTATTTTCCCGATGCGACGGCGGAAACGGATTATTTCGACTCCGACAATTATGAATTTGACGGCGTCGAGCACACCAATGGCGTCGCCAAGGATCACGAGCTCGCCTTTGACGCCAATTTGCGCGTCGATGTCGATCTTTTCGGCGCACCGGGCTACTTGAAGACCGGCGGCAAAGTCCGCATGCGCAAGAAATCCTACGACCTCCAGTTGGATGTCTATGGCGGTTTCGACAGCGAGGACGATCTGCTGCTGACGCAGTTTGCGACAATGGTGGATTACAGCCTCGACAATATCGGGCCAGTGATCGACCGGGAATTGTTCAGCAATTTCTTCTTCGACAATATCGACCAGTTCGAACTCGAGATTGTTGATACGGCCCTTGAATCGATTGCGGCTGATTTTGTCGCTGACGAAGATGTCTATGCCGGTTACGCAATGTTCCAGCGCCAGTTTGCAACGAATGGCAGCGTTGTGGCTGGCGTCCGGATGGAACACACGGAATACAATGCTTCGGGTTTCAACCTTTATGAACCCGGCGCGGTTGTTCCCGTGGATGCTGAACTGGTCGCGGATGATGACGGCGACGAAGTCTATGCGCAGACGGTCGATGTGAGCCGCTCCTACACGGACTGGCTGCCCAGCATCAATGTCCGTTACAACCTGACAGACGAAGTGCTGGTTCGCCTTGGTTATTATAAAACGATCGTGCGTCCGAATATGGAAGCGATCGTGCCGCGTGCGCTCGTCAATGACGACAATGAGGGCGAAGCCGGAAACCCTCTGTTGAAACGCCAGCAAGCGCACAATTTCGACGCATCGCTGGAATGGTATCCAGGCAATAAATCGGTCCTCTCCGCTGGCGTATTTTATAAAGACATCTCCGACCTGATCGCATCGACCCAGGACGAAGACGTGACGATCAGCGGCATCTTCTTCGAGGAAGTCGAGACCTACACCAACGTGCCTGACGCTTCGTTGTTCGGCGTCGAACTCAACATGCAGCAGCCGCTGGACTTCCTGCCGGGCTTGCTTGACGGGTTCATCATCAGCGCCAACTACACCTATATCGACAGTGAAGCGACGCTGCTTGACGGTCGTGAGATCACCATTCCCGGCCAGTCGAAGCATGTCGCCACCGGCGTCATCGGTTACGAAAAAGGCCCGATTGATCTGCGTTTTGCGGCAACCTATCGCGACGAATATCTCGATGATCTGTCCGTTGCAGAAGATGAGAATGGCGACGATATCGACCGCATCGTCGCTGACCATTTGCAATTCGACATCTCGGCGAAATACCGCGTGACCGACCAGTTCCGCCTGTTTGCGGAGTTCAAGAACGTCAACAACGAGCCCTTCGTCGCTGTTATCCGCAGCCCTGCTTATGGCGATCTGAATTCGCAATTTGAAGAATATGGCTGGTCTGCGAAGTTTGGCGTTGCGTTCAAATATTAAAGCAGTTCCTCCGCGTTTCGCGCGCGTATGCGAAGGAGGAAGTTTGTTGTGTAGCAGCGGCGGGCGCGTTACTTGTCCGCCGCTGTTTCTTTTTGAAATGAGGATTGCATGAAACTGAAATTTTCCGCGTTCGCGCTTCTACCGCTTGCGTCAGCTTGCACCGGTTCTGACCCCGCTGTGCCTTTTGTGCATGCGACGGCCGAAACAGCGCCGGTCAAATCCTTTGAAGATGCAGCGGACGATCCGGCGGTGTGGATCAATACGGCGGATCCGGCGGCGAGCCTCATCCTCGGCACCGACAAAAAGGCGGGGCTTTACGTCTACGATCTTTCAGGAACGATCATGCAATTCCTGCCTTCGGGCAATCTCAACAATGTGGACCTGCGCCAGCAGGTAACGGTTGGGGGCTGGACCGGCGATCTCGCCGCCGCTTCGAACCGCACGAATAATTCCGTGACGCTGTTCACCATCGAGGCGGGGTCCGTAACGGAATCCGGCTCGTTTCCCTCGCTTCTGGACGAACCTTACGGGCTTTGCATGGGCGCATGGGGAGAAGAGGTTTTTGCTTTTGTCGCGTATAAAACCGGAGATCTTATCGCCTATCGGCTTGCCGGCCCTGGCGGCGGCGCGGAAGCGGCGCGCCTGAAGTTTGAAACCCAGCTTGAAGGCTGTGTCTTCGACGACCAGATGGGCGTTCTCTATATCGGCGAAGAAAATCGCGGCGTCTGGAAGAGCGCCTTTGACGGCGACGCGTTTTCCGGGGTGACGCTGGTTGACGAAGTCGGCGGCGCGAGCGGCGTCGTCGCGGATGTGGAAGGGCTGGCGCTTTACAAGACCGGCGACGGCGCAGGATACCTCCTCGCATCGTCACAGGGTGACAATACTTACGCAGTCTATCGGCGCGAGGGCGATAACGCCTTTGTCACGCGCTTTGCCATCGCGCCCGGCGACGCCATTGACGGGTCAGAGGAGACAGACGGAATCGAAGCCGTCTCTGTCGATCTTGGGCCTGAATACCCGCAAGGCGTTTTCATCGCGCAGGACGGCTTTAACGCGCCAAAGGGCTCGCCGCAGAACTTCAAGATTGTTGATTGGCGCGAAATCGATGCGCTGCTCAAAGCGGCGGAAACCGGCGCGGCGAACTAGTTCGCTGCGCTCGCCGCCTCCGGCACGACAAAGCAGGAAAGCTTTTTGTCTTTCAACGTTTCGCATCCGGCGGCGGCTTCAATTTCTGAAAGCCGGGTGATGCGCGCGCGATAAAGAATTTTCCCGTCATCGCGGGGCGTCGGCATGACGATGCGCTCACGGTCGTTCATGCCGGCTTTGGAGATTGCTGTTTCCAGTTCGTGCTGCGCCAGTTCTTTTGTGGAATAGGCGCCGATCTGAATGCTCCAGTTGAAATCGGCGAAATTGTCCGTATCGCCCTGGCCGACCAGACCGCCCGCGACATCAAGCGAGGCGAGGCGGTTAAGTTCGAATTCATTGAAGTCGTCAGGGTCCGCCTGCGCGATCAAATCGCGGATGCTGTCCGGCGCTTCGTCCGCGGAGCTGATCATCGCTGCTGCGTTCATGATCTCGGCCCGCATGGCTTCGTTGCCGGCAATGGTGGGGGCTATCTGCTGAGCGGCGAGGGCGGCGACCAGTGTCGGCTTCAGGCGCGGGCTCGGCGTGTTGCGGTAGAGCGAGGCGACGAGGCTCGGGCGCTTTTCGATTGCGGCGAAGGCGTTGTTGAGGATTTCGCGCATATGCGCGTCGCGGGTCGCGGATGAACGCCCGCCCAGCACCACGCCAATGAGGTGATTGCCGTCGCGCGTCGCAGATGTCGCCAGATTAAATCCAGAGCGGCGGGTATAGCCGGTCTTCAGCCCGTCTGCGCCGTCGAAAGTTTTGACCAGCGCGTTGTGGGTCCGATAGGTGCGGCCGTCCCAGGCGAAGCTCTGGATCGAGAAATAGTGAAAATATTGCGGGAAGTCCTGCATCAGGCGCCGCCCCAGCGTCGCCATGTCCTTCGCCGTCGTCACTTGTTTGGAATTGGGCAGGCCGGAGGCGTTGCGGAAGGTGGTGCGCGACATCCCGATCTCGCGCGCCTTGGCGGTCATTTTCTGGGCAAAGCGCCATTCCGATCCGGAAATTTCCTCTGCGACCGCAGCAGCGACGTCATTGGCGGACTTCACCACCAGCGCTTTGATTGCGGTTTCCACTTCCAGGCTCGAGCCCGAGGTGAGGCCCAGCTTGGATGGCGGCTGGCCGGCGGAGTGGGCTGAGACCGAAATCTTGGAATCGAGGGTCATGCGGCCCGCTTCAAGCTCCTCGAAGAGGAGGTAGAGCGTCATCATTTTGGTTAAGGAGGCCGGGTAGCGCTGGCTGTTGGAATAGCGGTCAAACAACACGTCGCCGGAGTCAGCATGGACGACAAACGCCGCATATTTGGAATTTGCGGATGCCTGTGGCGCAAAAAGAAACGTTGCGAGCACCGCAAACGCCAGAACTGTTACGCTACGAAACGCCATGACCATTTAACGAGCCTCGCCCATTCCCAAGCCGTTTTCAATATTCGGAAGACGCCGCCCCCCGGATTTTCGCCGCTGTGATCGCTCACAAGCCCCTTAAAAGCGATCTTCCGTCCCTCGCCGGACGGCCGCCTTGTTCTGGAGCAAACGCCGTGCCGCAGACAGCCCAGATCTGTCTCGCCGCGATACGAAACATCGGCCAACGCGGTAAATGGACGGTTAACGAAAGCTTTACTTTTTGGGCCCAAATAAAAATTGTGCACCGCAGCAAAAAATTCCTTGACGACCATGGCGACCCTACTTATGTTGCATTGCACAATAGGCGCTCTTTCAGTTAGAGCGTTAGTGATTTCAAGAGTTTAGCGACTAGAATCGCCAGGGAGATGAACATGGCCGCTGCCAAAAAGACCGCTACTGCCGCTGATGCGTTCGACATTTCGGCCTTCAGCCCGGATTCCTTCAAAGAAGGATATGAAAAGTTCGCTGAGAGCATGAACACGCTCGCCGAATTCCAGAAAGAGTCACTGAATGCGATGATGGCTTCGGCCGGCGCATTCGCAAAAGGCTTCGAGAAGTTGACTGCGGAAAGCTCTGCTTTCTCAAAATCAGCGTTTGAAGAGACGGTCGCTACAGCGAAAGCCGCCACCGCCGCCAAAACGCTTCAGGAAGCCCTTGAGGTCAACAGCGACTTCATGCGCGAGTCCGTCGAGAAAAATCTCGGTCAAATCAACAAGGTGGCCGATATTTGTGCGGCGACAGCAAAAGACACCGTGGAGCCGCTGACGGCCCGCTACACTGACCTCGTGGAAAAGATCCAGTCTTTCCGCCCGTAATTTTTGTAGGCGTTTCGAGTATCAAAGTTGCGTGAAGGGCCCGGTGCGTATCGCCGGGCCCTTTTGCTTTGTGCGTTACCAGAGCGTTAAAGTTTCTGGCATTCAAAAAAATTTCCGTCTTTTCAACCGAAACCGACTAACTATCTAATGGTGCATCGCGGTGTTTTGCGGTTGCAAAGGATCGCGGCAATGCGGAAACTGAAAGACTATGGCTGAAGACAACGATCATGATCAGGAAAACGGAACCGGTCCGGGCCAGGATATTGGCGTCGTAACCAAGACCGCGCCGAAAACGAAGCGGCCCTCGCTCTACAAGGTCCTTCTCCTGAATGACGATTATACGCCGCAGGAATTTGTTGTGTGGCTGCTTCAGGCTGTCTTCAAGAAAGATGGCGAGGAGGCGGTGCGTATCATGCTTCATGTCCATCAGTCAGGCGTCGGCGTGTGCGGCGTCTATACTTATGAAATTGCGGAGACCAAGGTTGCCCAGGTGATGGAGCTTTCACGGCGCAATCAGCATCCGCTGCAATGCACGATGGAACGGGAGTAGGTTGTGGCGTCATTCAGCAGAAGTCTCGACGAAGCTCTGCACAGCGCAATTGCGCTGGCGACAGAGCGCGATCACGAACTTGCGACGCTGGAACATTTGCTTCTGGCGCTAACGGACGACCGCGACGCCGCCGCTGTGCTGCGCGCGTGCAATGTGGATGTGGATCTGCTGCGCCGTCAGCTTTACGAATTTATCGAAAACGACCTCGCCAATCTGAAGCTGGAAAATGGCGAACAGGCGAAACCGACTCCAAGCTTTCAACGGGTCATTCAGCGCGCCGTCATTCACGTACAATCTTCGGGCCGCGAGGAAGTGACGGGCGCCAATGTGCTCGTCGCGCTGTTCGCCGAGCGCGAGTCCCATGCAGCGCATTTCCTGCAGGCGCAGGATATGAGCCGCTTCGATGCAGTGAATTATATTTCCCACGGCATCGCCAAGCGCTCCGGGGAAAGCCAGCCGCGCGCGCCCCGTGGCTCCAGCGAAGAGGCGGAGGCCGCGCAGGGCAAGCAGGAAAGCGCGCTTGAATCCTATTGCGTCGATCTCAACACCAAGGCCCGCGTCGGAAAAATCGATCCGCTGATTGGCCGCGATGCGGAAGTCGAGCGCTCAATCCAGGTTCTGTGCCGCCGGCGGAAAAACAATCCGCTGCTGGTTGGCGATCCGGGCGTCGGCAAGACCGCCATCGCGGAAGGTCTCGCGCGCAAGATTGTTGATGAAGACGTGCCGGAAGTGTTGGCGAAATCGACGATCTATTCCCTCGACATGGGCTCGCTGCTTGCGGGCACGCGCTATCGCGGTGATTTTGAAGAGCGCATCAAGGCCGTTCTGAAAGAACTGGAAGAGCACGAAGACGCGATTCTGTTCATCGACGAGATTCACACAGTGATCGGCGCCGGGGCGACCTCCGGCGGCGCCATGGATGCGTCGAACCTCTTAAAGCCGGCGCTCCAGTCCGGCGCACTGCGCTGCATGGGGTCGACGACCTATAAGGAATATCGCCAGCATTTTGAAAAGGACCGTGCGCTGGCGCGCCGGTTCCAGAAAATTGATGTTGTCGAGCCGAGCAAGG
Organism: Hyphococcus sp. D3-15; assembly: GCF_055809375.1. Classification (NCBI taxonomy): domain Bacteria; kingdom Pseudomonadati; phylum Pseudomonadota; class Alphaproteobacteria; order Parvularculales; family Parvularculaceae; genus Hyphococcus; species Hyphococcus sp. D3-15. Next base: position 2,048,284 of record NZ_CM147910.1, read on the forward strand.
ATGACACGGTCAAAATCCTGATGGGGCTGAAGCCTTATTTCGAAGAGCACCACAAGATTGAATACACCGACGCGGCGATCATCGCCGCCGCTGAGCTGTCGTCAAAATATATGACGGATCGCAAACTTCCCGATAAGGCGATCGACGTCATTGATGAAGCGGGCGCGCGGCAGATGCTGTTCACCGCCGACAAACGCAAGAAAGTCATCGACGAGCCGGAAATTGAGGAAGTGATCGCCAAAATGGCGCGCATCCCGCCGAAATCCGTGTCGAAATCCGATACTGAGCGCTTGAAAAAGCTCGGCGAAGATCTGCGCCGTGTGGTCTATGGGCAGGATGAGGCGATTGACCAGCTCGCCGCTGCGATCAAGCTGTCGCGGGCGGGGCTTCGCGAACCGGAAAAGCCGATTGGCTCCTATCTGTTCGCTGGTCCGACCGGCGTCGGCAAAACCGAAGTCGCAAAGCAACTCGGCATGGTGATGGGCGTTGAACTCGTGCGCTTCGACATGTCCGAATATATGGAGCGTCACACCGTGTCGCGCCTGATCGGCGCGCCGCCGGGCTATGTGGGTTTTGATCAGGGCGGGCTGTTGACCGACGCCATCGATCAGAACCCCCATTGCGTGCTTCTGCTTGATGAGATTGAAAAAGCGCATCCGGAGATTTTCAATATTCTCCTGCAGGTGATGGATAACGGTCAGCTCACCGATGCGAATGGCCGCAAGGTCGACTTCCGTAATGTGATCATCATCATGACCACCAATGCGGGCGCATCCGACGCGGCGAAATACGCCATCGGTTTTGCCGGCGGTAAAAAACACGACGAGACTGATGCTGCGATCAAGCGGATGTTCACGCCGGAATTCCGCAACCGTCTCGATGCGGTGATCCAGTTCGCCGGACTTTCACCGGCGATCATCAATCGCATCGTTGAGAAATTTGTGCTACAGCTGGAAGCACAGCTTGCAGATCGCGGCGTTACGTTTGAACTCTCCGACGACGCAACGAAATGGCTGGCTGAACGCGGCTTTGACGATGAAATGGGCGCCCGTCCGCTGTCGCGCGTCATTCAAGAGTATGTGAAAAAACCGATCGCCGATGAGATCCTGTTTGGCAGCCTGAAAGAGGGCGGCATCGTTCGTGTGCTGGTGGATCAGACTGACGCGACAAAGCTCGCCTTTGAATATCTGCCAGACCCGGAAAGTATTGATAAACCTAAAGACGGCGGTGATGGCGCCAATGTTCCGGCGCTGATGGAATAGGACCAGCCGCATAGCAGAATTGAAAAACGCCGGCCATTGAGGCCGGCGTTTTTTGCATCATGTGGCGAGGCGGCAAAAACCTGCGAAGGTTTTCGCGCCTCGGGCTATTAATTACAGGCCGGATTGTTCTTGTTCTTTTTCTTTTTGCAGTTTGGCTTTTTGCCGTTGTTGCCATTGTTGCCGTTGTTCGGATCGGCGGTATCGGGATCGGCAGGATCGGGATCAGCCGGGTCTTGAGGATCGGGATCTGGCGCGGGTGTTGTTGGTGCAGGAAAGCCTGCCGAACCGCCGCCGCCGGATGGCGAACCGCTGCCTGAGCCGCCGCCTGATGCGCCGCCGCCGCCCGTATTCGGGGCCGCACCGCCGCCGCTGCCCGAACCAGAACCGCCAGAACCAGAGCCACCGGAACCGGATCCGCCCGAGCCAGAACCGCCTGGTGCTGAAGGGGAGCCGCCGCCTGTCGCGCCGCCCAGCATGCCGCCTGTGCCGCCGCCGGAACCACTGCCTGATGAACCACCGCCGCCGGCTGAACCGCCGCCAGAGTTCCCGCTCGGGCCGGAAGCGTCGTCGTCCATGAACGAGGCTTCCACCGAGGTGAATTTGCCCTTGGTGGTTTCGCCGGTCACTTCCAGCGCCGCGAGAATTGAAACGGCGATCATGCCGGCGATCAGGCTGTACTCGATCGCAGTCGAGCCAGACTGGTCCTTATATAGACGATGTAATTTATGCATAGCTTCCTGTACGCGCGGCCACTCTTACAAAGTTCAAATTTTACACATGCTTCTGTATAGATTGTTAATTTTCGCAGCGGTTTCGCTTGCGTGGCGCGACGCCGGATTCCGGCCTTCCCGGCAGATGAGACTTACACTGACAATGTTTTCAAGGAGTAAGGTGGTGAACAGAAATTCACCATGTCGCCGCTAGGCGGCGATAGGTGCAATTTTCAAAAATATTTTCAACATTTCGCCCGGCGCGAGCGCGGTTTTGCCGACATCGCCCGGCAAATGAGTAACCGGTTCTACGCAGAAAAACTGTTCGTTAATTGGTGCATAAAGGTGAAGGATCGCAGCGTTGCTGACAATTTCCAACGGGCCATCCGGTTGTGCGATAAGCGCCCGTCCGCCCCAATCCGGAAAACTGTCATCCATGGCCTGATCGGTGAGTGCGGCGGCGCGCCCTGAGAAGGATGTTTGAGTGTCTGCGTCTCGCGGGAAAAACGGGTGCAGTCCGAGACCGGCAGGCATGGCGGCGTCGCCAGTATTCCGGACCGACAGCTCTATGTGAAAGGCGTCTTCGTCGATGCTGAAGATTTGCGCGGCGCGAAACGGAAAAGGAAACCGCCTGGGTCCGGGCGCATAGTCAAATTGGCAGGCAAGCCGATCCGGCGATTGCGCCGTCACTTCCCAAGGGCTGACCCAGCCATAGCCATGCAAGGCATGCTCGCGATCACAGGCGGGCAGCGTCGGGTCGAGCGGGTAGCGCCGCCCGCCATAATCAAGCCCGCCAGGCAGTCGGCTGAACCAGGGAACAATCGGATAGCAGGCGGCTTCGCGCGGGTCTGAGGCGACAGAGTCTGCTGAAGATGAGCGCCGCAGCAAATCCCGGCCTTGATAGCTCAGCGAAAGAACCACGCCGCCGAGCGCCGGGGCTAAAGCCGCTTTCATGTCGCCTGAAATAATGTCGATCAAAACGTTTTTCCCACAGCAATTCTGCATTTGTCTGCGATTCCGCAGCGGCTGTCACAAAATTCAAAGCGGGAGAACCCGAAGCCGCGCGGCGTGAGGCGGAAATTCAGCAAAAAAAAGGCCGCTGCGTTGGAAGGGATCGCAGCGGCCTTTCTGTCGCGGCGCGCCCCTTGCGGCAAGGGAGGGGGCGCGCTCTGCGGGTACTTCATGCTTATGGTGATGCGTATGTGGGGCGTCGCATCGCCTCTCCAGTCGGAGAAAGCAAGCGCATACTGCGCCTCTGCCTTGTTAATGGCGAGAGACACGGGCCGCAAAACACGACTTCGCGAGCAGGTTATGAGATATAGTTACAGTGCGTAAGCGGCGCGATTACAGCAGGGCGGCGCAGATCGACTGGGCAATTGGGTCCAGATCTTCTGCATTTGCGGGCTTTCCGCTGGCATGGGCGGCGACAACGACGCCTTCATAGACCGGCAGCACATGAAAATGCAGGTGAAATACGGTCTGGCCGGCGCGAGCGCCGCTAAACTGCATGATGCGGACGCCATCAGGATCGAGCGCCTTGTCGACGGCGCGCGCCAGCGTCTGGGTGGCCGCCATCAGCTCTCGCAGCGCTTCGGGTTCGACATCAAGAAAATTCACCGCTTCGCTTTTTTTGTGAATGATCAGGCAGTGGCCCTTGCTCTGCGGAAACACATCCATAAAGGCGAGAATGTTTTCTGTCTCCATCACCTTGATGCAAGGCATTTCGCCGCGAATGATTTTCGCAAAAATGTTGTTTGAATCATAGGGTTGTTCAAGCGACATGATGGGTCCCGTTTTCCTTACGCTTTCCTGAAGGGCGTATAGTCTCTCAAGGTCTCGATTTCCATTCCAGTCTGTTCGCGTTCTGCGTCAAGATAGCGAGCGATCGCGTCGCGAAAATTCTCGTTCGAAATCCAGTGCGCTGACCATGTTGGCACAGGCTCGTATCCACGCGCGATTTTGTGCTGCCCCTGCGCGCCCGCCTCGACGCGTTGAAGCCCGTGTTCAATGGCGAATTCGACCGCTTGATGATAGCAGATTTCAAAATGCAGGAAGGGAACGTCTTCGCTGCATCCCCAATACCGGCCAAACAAGGCGTCGCCGCCAATGAAGTTCAGCGCCCCGGCGATTGGCTCCCCGTCTCGCTCAGCGACTATCAGCAGGAGATTATCCGCCATCGTATCTGCGATAATGCGGAAGAAGGTCCGGGTCAGATAGGGATAGCCCCATTTTCGCGCGCCGGTGTCCTGGTAGAACAGCCAGAATGCATCCCAATGGCGCTCGGTGATTTCGTCGCCTCTGAGCCGTTTTATCTGGAGGCCGTCATTCGCTTCGCGCCGCTCACGCTTTACGGCTTTGCGCTTGCGCGAGGCGAGGGCGGAAAGAAAATCATCAAAATCTTTATAGCCGCGATTGAACCAGTGAAATTGCTCTCCCATGCGGGGCATGAAGCCGGCGTCGCAAAGCGCGGCTTTGTCAGCTTCTGTAATAAAATTGACATGCGCCGATGAGGCGCCGAGCTGTTCCGTGACACGGCGCAATGCAATGGCGAGGGTTTGCCTTGCTGAAGTCGACGCGGCAAGCAGGCGGGGACCGGGGACCGGCGTGAAGGGAGCAGCGCAAACAAGCTTTGGGTAATAGTCACCGCCGGCGCGCGCATAAGCGTCGGCCCAATGATGATCGAAAACATATTCGCCCTGACTATGACCTTTGACGTAAAGCGGCGCGACGCCGGTGACGGCGCCGGCTTCCTCAACGATCAGATGCATGGGCGCCCAGCCGGCTTCCGGTGAAACCGACTTTGACTGCTCAACGGCGGACAGGAATTCGTGGCTGACAAATGGATTGAAGGAGGCGGCGTTTGGGTTGGCCAGGCGGTTCCAAAGATCCGCATCAACCTCTGAAATAGAGGCGACCATACGCGCCAGCGCTACTTCCGAACCATCGGGCATCAGCTGATCTCAAAGACTCCGTCCACTTCTACCGCTGCGTTCAACGGCAGGGACGGCGCGCCGACGGCAGCGCGCGCATGCCGGCCGGCATCGCCGAATACGCCGACCATCAAATCGGAAGCGCCGTTCACGACTTTTGGCTGGTCGGTGAAATCCGGCGTGCAATTAACAAAGCCGCCAAGTTTCACGACGCGTTTTACTCTGTCGAGATCGCCGTCGCAGGCCGCGCGCAATTGCGCAATCAGATTGACGCCGCATGCATGCGCCGCCTCGACGCCTTTCTCCAGTTCGACATCCGCGCCGAGTTTTCCTGTGATCAAGCCGCCCGGGCCGATGGAGACCTGGCCGGAGAGGAAAACGAGATTGCCTGAAATGACGAATGGCACATAGTTCGCCACCGGCGCGACCGGTTCCGGCAGGATAAGACCGAGGTCTGCGAGGCGGGCGTCGATTTTGGACATGATGGCTCCTGAGCTGAAAGACAGTTTGATTTCATTTTGGTGTTTTGCCAACCGGCGGCGTTAGCCGCCAGTAGAAATTATCTCGATTTCAATACGCCGGTTGCGCTGGCGACCGGCCTCGGTTGCGTTGCTGGCGATAGGTTCCGCCTCTCCGGCGCCGCGGGCCGAAAGGTGCGCCGCCGGCGCGCCAGAAGCGGCAAGGAATGCGCGAACCGCCTCGGCGCGATCACTGCTGAGTTGAAGATTGTCCGCAGCGCTGCCTTTGGAGTCGGTATGTCCCGTAATTGCGATGCGGAAGTTCGGGCAGGCGCTGAGCGTGGTTGCAAGCGCGCGCAATGCGTCGCGAGATGTGGCGTCAATTTCCGACTGGGCGCTCGAAAACCCGATTTTCAGGCTCGCAGCGCGTTGCTGCAATTGTTGCAGACAGGTTTCCGCTGTTTGTGACTGTACGGCGGGCGCTGTCGGATCTTGCGCGGGCTGGGCAGGGAGGGTTGCCAGTGCATTCTGCGTGGCGGTGATGTGAGCTTCGCCCGTCAAGCCGCCCGGCAATGCGCTGATCAACATGCGCGCCGCGCCGGCGCGGACATCGTTTTCCGCCTCGCCAGTCAGGGAAAATCTGGCGCCGTCTACGGCAACGACGCCATTGCGCAAATAATATAATGCGCGCAGCGATGTTTCCGCCGCATCTTTCCATATCTCGGCGTCAGCCGGCGCGCCTCGGGCGATTTCGAGCTCTCCGGAAATGTCCGTCTCCGGAAATAATTCCTCCGCGAGGCGATAGACTGCATCTTTTGTATTTTGGTCTGGCACATAACCGGAAAAGGCGAAGACGCCGCTTTCATGCTCGGCGATGAACAGGAATGGATCTGCGATCGGCGGTGCGGCGACGACGCTGAGATCGTTCGCGTCAATCGTGGTGACGCCTCCCGCGATAAGGCCGCCCGCGCCATCAGCCCTTGCGATGCGCGCAAGCAAAGCGTCGCGGGCGTCTTCATCTGGCGCTGCGCCGGACAGGATGGCTTTTTGACCGTCCATCTTGACCGATGCCCACGCGCTTGCATCGGGGCCAAGCGCGTCGATGGCGCGGAGTTCTAGCTTTCTTTGCCCTGCTGAAACAGATCCGGGAACGCCGTCAAAAAAACGGCGGCAATCCCGATCAGCATCAAAACGCAAAGACCGACGCCAAATTTGATAGCTGCATTCATGTGAGGGGTCTGGCGCGATCCGGCGATGTTGTCACCACTCGAGAATGACCTTCCCCGATTGGCCGGAGCGCATAATGTCGAAGCCAGTCTGGTAGTCTTCTATTGAGAAGCGATGCGTGATGATCGGTGATAAATCGAGGCCCGCCTGCAGCATGGCGCCCATTTTATACCAGGTCTCGAACATGCGGCGTCCGTAAATGCCCTTAATGTCGAGGCCCTTGAAAATCACTTTCTCCCAGTCAATGCCGGCGCCATTCGGCATAATCCCGAGCATGGCGATCTTGCCGCCATGGTTCATTGTATCGAGCATGGCTTCAAAAGCTGACGGCACGCCGGACATTTCCAGCCCGATGTCGAAACCTTCTGTCATGCCCAAATCCGACATCACATCTTTGAGTGACTCATTTCCCACATTCACCGCGCGCGTCGCGCCCATTTTCCGCGCGAGGTCGAGTCGGTATTCATTGATGTCGGTAATGACGACGTGGCGCGCGCCGGCGAATTGCGCAATGGCGACAGCCATAACGCCGATCGGCCCGGCTCCGGTGATCAACACGTCCTCACCCACAAGATCAAATGCAAGCGCGGTGTGCGCGGCGTTTCCATAGGGGTCGAATATGGCGCCCATATCGTCCGTTACGGCGTCCGGAAGTTTGTAGACATTGAACGCGGGGACCGACACATATTCCGCGAAGGAGCCGGGCCGGTTGACGCCGACCCCGACCGTGTTGCGGCAGAGATGACGCTTTCCTGCGCGGCAATTGCGGCAATAGCCGCATGTCACATGCCCTTCCGCTGAAACGCGATCGCCTATTTTGAAGGTTGCATGTTCGGGATGGACCTCCGAGCCGATCTCTACGACTTCGCCGGAGAACTCATGGCCGACCGTCATCGGAACGGGAATCGTACGCTGCGCCCAGGCGTCCCAATTGTAGATATGGACATCGGTGCCGCAGATCGCCGATCGCTTCACCTTGATGAGCACGTCATTGGGCCCGATCTCCGGGCGCGACGTATCGACCATCCAAATGCCCTCTTCGGGCTTGGCTTTCATCAGGGCTTTCATGGCGTTTCCTACTAACAGACCTTAAGCGGCCTCAGCCGACTCACCGGGCTTTCTACCAAGCCGGGGGAGCGCCGTCACCATCGCCGCGCGCTTCGGGCGGGGTCAATTTTGCTTTGCCCAAATCCCTGATAGCGCTATGAAATCTCCAGCCCGGCTCAACCGGATTTCTTGTTGTCGCCCTCATCTTTGGTGGGTTCGCGGGCGGGGGCGGGCGGATCGCTGGCCGGAAAGGATTCTTCCAGAGCCCGGTCGAGCTCTTCCTGCTCTTCTTTGGTGGGTTTTTCCGGTTTGGTCATCTGGCGTCTCCTTGCTTGGCTTGTCTCCCGCCAACCCCATATGAGCGAAGTCGTTCCCGAATTGCGGGCGCAGCATGCTAGAAAGCTCCCATGCCAGGTCCATTGCCCCCGCTGAACGCCATCCGCGCCTTTGAGGTCGCCGCGCGCCATCTCAATTTTTCGCGCGCCGCCGAAGAGCTCGGCGTGACCCAGGGCGCAATTTCAAAACAGGTGATTGCGCTTGAAGATTATATCGGCGCGCGTTTGTTTGAACGGCTGCCCGGCGGCTTGTCGCTGACGCAGGAAGGCTATGCGCTGAAGTCATCAATCTCGCCGGCGTTTTCAATGCTGGAAGGGGCCTTCGCCCGGTTTCAGCGGCGCCCGCCGCGCTCGAATGTCTGCCGGATTTCGACGCTGGCGTCTTTCGCCTCGCAATTTCTGGTGCCGCGCTTGAGCAAGTTCGAAGACGATCTTCCGCATATCAAGCTGGAAATTTTGACCTCTGACCGGATTGTCGATTTGTCGAGAGAAGAGGTGGATTTCAGCGTCCGCTACGGTCCCGGCGTACAGGATGGCGTGTTGACGCGCCCATTGGCGAGGGGATTGCTCGCGCCGGTTTGTTCACCGGGCCTATGCGATGCGTCGTGCAAGGACGATTTGTCGGCGTTTCTGTCAAAGGTCCGGCGCATTCAGGTGTTTTCCAACAATGAATGGCGCAAATGGTCCGCCAATACCGGCGTGGATATATCCGACGCGAAAAGCACCTTCATCATGGAGGATTTTGTCGTCGCCATAGAGGCGGTGCTGGCCGGGCAGGGGGTTGCTCTGCTCCCTGAAATCCTCGTGCGCGAATATATCAAGACCGGCGCCATGAAACTGTTCTCGCCGGGGCCTGTTGAATGGGGGCAGACGCATTACATCGCCCATATTCCCGGCGCCGAGCGCGGGGCCGTGGTGCGCGATGTCGTCACCTGGCTGCGCGGTGAAGTTGAGGCCAGCACGCCGGATTGGCTGCAAAACGCGCCATAAGACTTTTTCTCATGCGTCCTTCGCCGAAAACTCGATTCCGCTGGCCGCGTGAATAGGCCATTTCCAGGAGGCGTTTCGCAATGGCGGCGCATTCGGGAAAAGGAACACCATCATGACAAACAAGCTGATCCTGGCGATGGCCGGCGCCGCGGCGTTGAGCATTCTATCCGTTGGAGAAACTCGCGCCAGCGACCACCAACTAAGATATGCGGCGGCGGAACTGACAACCGATAGCGGCGCTATCAATGTCTATAGCCGCATTCAAGAACTCGCCAAAGAAGTCTGTAATGACCGTTACGGGCGCCATTCAATCGTGAAGGCGCGCGCAGTGCGAGACCGTTGTGAAGCGGATGTGATCGAAGAACTCGTCAGCGACATTGGCGATCCGCGTCTCGACAAACTCCATGCGGCCAATGGCCGTCGCGCATAAGACGACAAGAACAATAAGAACCATCGCGCGGGCGCCCCGGGTTCACCCTCCCCGGGGCGCTATTACATCACGTCAACGGGCTGCCCGACCATCTTCAGGCATGGCCCCCGGACGGGCCGGTCGTGTTCGGGGAATGGTTTTTCCAGCGCCTCGCCACGTTCCTTGCCGTCTTGCTTGTCGCCGCCGGAAAAAATTTTTATGCGCGGTGATGTGCTCGTTGGCGCAAGGGTGAAAGTTTTCGCCAAGTTCAAGCGCATGAAGGTCGAAGCTTCTACAGATCTAGCGTGTTGTGAGCGGAAACGTGTTCGCTTTGTCGCGCCGCAATAAAATCGAAGTATTAAAACCCCGCGCGTAACAAAATCTTGATGAATAATTTCTGTTCCGACTCTCTTTTTTGCGCGACATTCCCGCCACGCGATGCACGTCAAAAAAGATGCAATGCGTAGGGAGGGCGTCCAGGAAAAGGGAAGTCTGAAAAATGATCAAAAAACTTATAGCCGTCACCGCTGGCGCCGCATTGATGAGCGCTGCTTTCACCAGCGCAAGCTATGCAGGCGATATATCTTACGCATCCTTTGAATTATCGACGGATGAGGGCGCTGGCGCCGTTTATCAGCGCATTCAAGCCGCTGCCAAACAGAAATGTGACGATCGGCTGAACCATGACAGCGTGATCAAATATCATGCCGTGCGCGAGCGTTGCGTGTCGGATGTGGTCGAAGAGCTTGTAAATCAAGTCAACGATCCGCGGCTGGATAAAATCCACAAGACGGATAAGGGCAGCATCTAGCTAAAGCCCGAAGCAAACTTACGCGCCCCTGGCATTGTCCGGGGGCGGTTATTTTATGACGCCGACTGCCTTGCCGACTTTTATGAATGCCTGCACCGCCTGATCGACCTGATCATCCGTATGCCCCGCGCACATCTGCGTCCTTATCCGTGCTTTGCCTTTCGGCACGACGGGGAATGAAAAGGCGGTGACATAAACGCCTTCATCCATCAGCGCCGCCGCCATTTCACCGGCTTTTTTTGCATCATATAGCATCACCGGGATGATCGGATGTTCGCCGGCAAGCAGGTCGAAACCGGCAGCGCTCATCTGCTCGCGGAAGCGTCGCGCATTCCGGAAAAGTTGTTCGCGCAATCCGGCGCCGCTGCGCACCAGTTCCAGTGTTTTTATCGTCGCGCCCAACAGCGCCGGCGTCAGCGCGTTGGAAAAAAGATAGGGGCGCGCGCGATTGCGCAATAGGTGCACGACTTCTTTTGAGGCGCAGATATAGCCGCCCATGCCGCCGCCTAGCGCCTTGCCGAGCGTTCCGGTCAGAATGTCGACGCGAGAGGCGACGCCGCAATGGGCGGGCGTGCCTTCTCCATGGGGCCCCATAAAGCCAGTCGCGTGGCAATCATCGACCATCACCAGCGCGCCGAACTCTTCCGCGAGTTCGCAGATTTCATCGAGCTTCGCGATATAGCCATCCATGGAGAATACGCCGTCGGTAACAATCAGCTTGGTGCGCGCACCGTCAATATCGGCCTGGTTGAGCTGGACCCGCAAATCCGCCATGTCGGAATTGGCGAAGCGGTAGCGTTTCGCTTTGCACAGCCGCACGCCGTCAATGATCGAAGCGTGATTGAGCGAGTCGGAAATGATCGCGTCTTCCGCTTCCAGCAATGGCTCGAACACGCCGCCATTGGCGTCGAAACAGGCGGCGAAAAGAATGGAATCTTCATAACCGAGATAATCAGCGATTTCTTTTTCGACGCGCCGATGGAGATCGGTCGTCCCGCAAATGAAACGCACCGACGCCATGCCGAACCCATACTCGTCCATGGTGGCTTTCGCCGCCGCGACAATTTCCGGATGATCGGCGAGGCCGAGATAATTATTGGCGCAAAAATTCAGGACCTGCTTGCGGGCGCCTTTGTGGTCGACCTCGATCACGGGCCCCTGCGCAGACGTAATCTGGCGCTCGATCTTTTCGAGCCCTTGCGCGCGAATGTCTTCAAGTGTCGTGCTGATGCGGTCGTAAAATTCCTGACGCATGGCGCCCTCGCTACTGGTGTGAATGCGGTTGGTTTGGCGCCGCTGCCGGTCCGGGTCAATGCAGGCGGCGGCAAAGACCGCCTCCGTGCGTTTGTCGACGCGCTTGCGGCCGCGCGAAGAGACGGTATCGTTTGTAATACATACAAAAAACTTCAGCTTTTTCCGTATTTGGCGCATAATCCGCACAACACGCGGACCGGTTTGAAATCCAGAAGTCCCGGCAGAGGAACGCCGCCATGAGCACCGCCCTTGACGACAAAGGCATGCTGTCGAAAATTTTGCAGGGCTATTCGGCTGAAGTGACGACGCCGGACCGAAAATCGCTTGATGTGGCGGCGCGGCTGATGCCGCCGGGCTCGCGGGTTTACATTGCATCCCTGCCGCAGGATCTCGCCGGACCAGCAGATTGAGCTGACAAGTCGTGTGCGTCAGCTCGGGTTGGAGCCGGTGCCGCATCTTGTGGCGCGCAATGTCAAAAATTACGCAGCATTTGACGAGCATCTGGCGCGGCTCAAGGCGGCGTCCAGTCTTGACCGGGCGTTGGTGCTTGGTGGTGATCGCGATGATTGCGCCGGTGATTTTTCAAGCGCGCTCGATCTTATAAAAACCGGCCTCTTCGCAAAGCACGGCGTCAACAAGATCGCGATTGGTTGCTACCCGGAAGGCCATCCGCGCATTTCAGACGCGGTGCTGATGAAGGCGATGACGGATAAAATCGCCGAGGCGGATAAGCAGGGCTTGCAGATTGTGCTGGTGAGCCAGCTCTGTTTCGACGCTGAGACCATTTTCAATTATGTGCGCGGCTTGCGGGCGCGGGGGATCACCGTGCCTGTGCGGATCGGCGTCGCCGGGCCGGCGAAGCCTGCAACGCTCCTCAAATATGCGATCATATGCGGTGTGGGGCCGTCCTTGCGCATGATGAAAGAACGCCAGGCGATGACCAGCAACCTGCTCACGACGGAAACTCCGGAAAGAGTGCTGACGGAAATCGCGCAATTGCAACTGGACGACCAGACCGCCGATATTTGGGGCGTTCATTTCTTCACCTTCGCGGCGCTGAAGAACACCATTGAATGGGCTGAAGCGCATACAAGGCGATAACGCGCCGCGCATAAAAAAGGCCGGCGCAAGCGCCGGCCTTTTCGATTGGGTTCTGTCAGGGCTTACGCTTTGCCCGTACGCCAGCCGGAAGCATATTCCTTGCGAGCGGTTTCCGAATAAGGAACCGGGCTCACAATGGCGCGCACTTCCGTCTGCTGGTGACGTTCGACTGTGGTTTTGCCTGTGCCGCCATCGGGCTCGCCCCAGATGACTTTCACTTCGTTGCCGATTTCCACGTCGTTGTCGACAGTCGCAAGCGAGAGCGCCTTGCGCTCGTTGTAGGAGATGCCGGTGAACATCGAGAAGCCGACATTTTTGCCATTCGCTGTGACTGAGTCGTAGTTCGACGACGCATAGTTCGCGAGCGGCTGTTCGAAATATTTGTAAGGCGTGCCCGTGCCGACAACCGAGCCCATGATCTTGCGCACATCGTCGTCGTTCCAGGCCAGCGTCACTTTGCGGCGGGTCTGTTCTTTCTCCATCTTCTTCAGCGCGTCGGCGCCGATGAAGTCATGGTCGAATTTCACAAACGGGCCGTAGCCAATGTCGTAAGGCGACACATAATAGTCTTCGATATTGTCGGAGACGTAAGAACCGCCAATGCCGCCCATGGCTTCATAGGATTTCGCCGGGAGCCATTCGCGATAGGCTTTCATCTCGTCGCCCGTATAGACAGCCGGGAGCGGCGAGGGGATCCAGCCGGATTCAAGCGTGTTGGTCGCATAAGCGCGGCAACCCACAGGGACGATGCCGAATTCGGCGCCGACTTCGAGGATCTTCGCGCGGATGTCGAGATATTCTTCGTAAGGGCCCCAGATTTCGAGACCAGGCGCGCCGGCCATGCCGTGACGCAGGGCGCGGACTTTTTTGCCGCCAATGTTGATGTAGCCCATATGGAAGAACTTGATGTCTTCGAATGGTCCGCCATTCAGTTTTTCGATGACCTTTTGAGCGTTCGGGCCCTGGATCTGGAAGCGGTAGAATTTGCGGGTGACGGCTTTGCCCATCGGCATGGAGGGTGAGCGGTCATCATAGGTGACTTCGACGTCATAGCCGCCGGTTTCCGCATGATATTGCAGCCAGTTCGCGGAAGGCGCGCGACCGACAAAGACAACGTGGTTTTCTTCGAGGTTGAAGAGAATGCCGTCGCCGATCACATAGCCGTCATGGCTGACCGGCACATATTGCTTCGCGCGGTTGACCGGGAAATTCTTGAATGTGTTGATCGCGGTGTCGGAGCAAACCTTGATGGCGTCCGGACCTTTGAGGAACAGGTCGACCATGTGGTGGGTCTGATCGAAGAGAACGGCGGTTTCGCGCCATGCGCGCTGTTCGTCGCGCCAGTTGTGAAACTCAGTCGGCACCACCGGATAGACATAAGCGCCGATTTTAGAATTACGGAGCATCTCAACCGTATTACCGGCGCCTTTAAGCACCTCTTCCAGATTCTTGGCTGACATTGGGCAGCATCCTCCTGATCGCATATTGTTCATAAAAATCGTCCGCTGACGTCCGGCCAGCGGCGAATATTGTATATGTTGCTTACAATCTTTGTTCGCACCATGTCTACTGGCAGCGGGCGAAAACTATGCCCCAAAGGGGGCTGATAACCCTGTCCCAGCGCAGAAAAAATGTGAAAAAAGAGAACTTGAGGCGCTGCGTGGGAGAAGCCCGTTGCGGGCCGCGAGCCGACAAGGGCGTCGCTGGTTTATGCTGCACTTGCGTTGCAATGGGACGCGCAGACCGTTCCGCACGGATAATGTCATTTCACTTTTGATGGATCGTTTTTGGAGGAACGGCGCCATGGTCGCCTTCCTCTTGCGCCCGGCATTGCTACCGTTTCGTGTTGTCACACGGGCGGTAGTTCTGCTTAAAGCGAGAGAGGGATTCTGTGTAATACGTTATCGGCAAGGTGAAACGGTCTCATGCGAACAATCGATTATTTTGACAAAATGGCGAAACTTCATCCGAACCGGGATGTGCTTGTCGCCGGTGAGACGCGCCACACCTATCGCGAAATGGAAACCCTGACGCATCGGCTGGCTGGCGCGCTCGCCCAATCCGGCATGCAGCATCAAGAGCCGATTGCTATCATGTCGCCGAATGACAGTACGGTGCTGACCGCCATGCTGGGCTGCTGGCGGGCGGGAGCGATCTGGATACCGGTCAACACCCGCAACGCCCTCGATGCGAATATCGCTTATCTGAAATATGTGCGCGTTAGCATGATCTTCTACCACTCAGGCTACGCCAAGGAAGCCGAACAGATTAAGCGCGAAGTTCCGACAATCCGGCAGATGGTGTGCCTGGATGGTCCATCAGGTGAAGACCAGTCGCTGGAAGACTTCATGAAGCTGGCGCCGTCCGATGTGTTTCCTGATCAGGGCGATCCGATCGGCAACCCGGAAGATGTGACGGCGCTGATCGCCACTGGCGGCACCACTGGGCCGGCCAAGGGCGTGCGCGTGATGAACCGCAGCTGGGGCGCGATGCTGGAGACCATCTGCAATATCATGCCCGCCAAAAACCCGGTTTGCCTTGCGACCGCGCCTTTGACCCATGCGGCGGGGCCTGTGACCATGGCGGCGCTCGCCATGGGCGCGACGGTTGTGGTGCTGCCGACTTTTGACGCGGAAGCGGTGATGACGGCGATCCAGGAACACAAGGTCACCCATATGTTCCTGCCGCCGACAGCGCTCTACGCCATGCTCGCCCATCCCAAGGTTAAAGACTTCGACTATTCGAGCCTTAAATATTTCCTGCTCGCGGGTTCGCCGGTCGCCGGTGAAAAGCTGAAACAGGCGGTGGAGATTTTCGGTCCCTGCATGTGTCAGAGCTATGGCCAGACAGAATTCCACCTCGTCGCCACCTGGCTGTCGCCGGAAGTGGTCGCGGCGGCGGCGCGAGGCGAGCATCCAGAGCGCCTCACCAGCTGCGGCGAGGCGACTTACTCCGTGCGCGTTGAATTGATGGACGATGACGGCAATATTCTACCCACCGGCGAAGTAGGCGAAATTGTCGGGCGCGGCGCCATTGTCGGCGGCGGCTATTTCGAAATGCCGGAAGCCAGCGCCGAAGCGGTTGAACATGGCTGGCACCATACGGGCGATGTGGGCAAGCGCGACGAGCACGGCTTTTACTATATTGTCGACCGCAAGAAGGACATGATCGTCTCCGGCGGTTTCAACGTCTTCTCCGCCGAAGTGGAAGACGCGGTGATGGAGCTTGCGGAAGTGCGTGAATGCGCGGTGATCGGCGTGCCTCATGAAAAATGGGGAGAGCAGGTGACGGCCATGGTGGTGAAGGACCCTGCGAAAGATGTCAGCGCCGATACAATCATCGCCCATGTCAAAGCGCGCATCGGTTCGGTCAAAGCGCCGAAGGAAGTGCATTTCATCGAAGCAATTCCCCGCACCGCTGTAGGCAAGATGGACAAGAAGAAATTGCGCGAACCTTTCTGGGGCGACTCCGGGCGCGCCGTAAATTAGGCCTTCAGGGAGAAGATCGCGATCATGAAGAAACTCTTTGCTGCGATCTTCATCGCTATCTTATCCATTGCGCCCGCCGCCGCGAAAAAGGCGAGCTATGGCGATGATCGCGCCGCCATTGAAGATCTCATGGCCCGTTATCTTTTCGCCATGGATTGGAATGATTTTGACGCCTATGTCGATATGTTCACCGAAGACGGCGAGCTTGAATTTGCGCGCGGTTCTGCTGTCGGGCGCGAGAATATCGGCGCGACGGTAAGGGCGTTCAAGGAAAGCATCGGCAAGATCTACACCGATCAGAATGGCGATCCTGCGGCGCTGCGCCATGTCATCGCGCACAAGGTGATCCGCGTTGAAGGCGACCGCGCCTGGGCGACATCCTTCTGGTATGAAATGGCGAATGACGGACCGGAGGGCGCGCCGAAGATCGGCACTTTCGGTCATTATGAAGATGAGCTTGCGCGCATCGACGGCGAATGGCTGTTCTCACGCCGTTCAATTCGCAATGAATTTCTCGACGGGCGCAAGTCGGGTCCGGTCAATCCGGTGCGCGCCATGGACGAAGCAGCGGACGCGGCTATCTCAGCGAAATAGCCGCGCGCCTGCGCTAAAGCTTGATCACGACCTTACCGAACGCGCCGCGGGACTGATAGCGGTATGCTTCTGCGGCGTCCTTAAACGGGAAGACTTTGTCGATGACCGGCTTGATGCCGTTCACGTCGATGGCCGCAGCGAGGTCCGTCGCCATGGTCTTGTTGCCGACGAAAATCCCGCGAATGCTTGAGCCTTTCATCATCAACGGATGCGGGGTCGTATCGCCTTCGCGCGTCAGCACGCCGATCAGCGCGATCTCTCCATTGAAGTTCACGGCTTGCATGGATTGCGCGAGCGTTCCCGCGCCGCCGACTTCGACGACCACATCGGCGCCGCCTTTGTGGCTCGCCGCGGCGGCCGCCGGGCCCCATTCCGGCGTGTTCCGGTAATTGACGAACCCTGACGCGCCGAGTTTTTTCGCCCGTTCAAGCTTTTCGTCAGATGATGATGTCGCGACCACATGGGCGCCGGCTGCATGGGCGAACTGCAAGGCCAGCATGGAGACGCCGCCCGTGCCGAGCACGCAGACGCAATCTCCCACCTTTATCGGATTGCGTCCGCACATCAGCGCATTCCATGCGGTGACGCCAGCGCATGGCAATGTCGCTGCTTCTTCATAGGATAGGCTGTCAGGGATTTTGACAATGCCGCGCTCCGGCAAGGCGACATATTCCGCGAGCATGCCGTCGCAACCGGTCGCGCCAAGGGCAGGGCCGGCGGTAGGGTTTGGCGGGCCGTCATGCCAGTTCTGGAAGAACAGGCCGGCGACGCGGTCGCCCGCTTTGAATTCCGTTACGTTATCGCCGACTGCGACGACTTCGCCTGCGCCGTCAGAAAGCGGAACAGTGTCATTCGGCACAACGCCGCCAAAATAGTTTCCGGTGACGACCGCCTGATCGCGGAAGTTGAGCGAGCAGGCGTGAACACGGATCAGGACTTCGCCCGGTTTTACTTTCGGTTCGTCCTGTTCGACGATGACCAGGCTTTCAAGCGATGTGCTGCCGGCTTTGAGAACATATTTTTTCATGAGTGGTCGTCCGTTTCTGTTGCCCGATTGGCGGATGTTTTTTTCATCATAGCCGTAAGAGGCGGCGAAATCGATCAAAGACGCGAGACTTCGCTTTAAGCAAAGCTTTGATGCAGTCTCGCGGCGATCGCGGTCAGCGTTTGCGCGGTTTCGCGCGCTGTTTTTCCTGATTGTGCAACGGCGTTGAATCCTGCCGCAACCAGTCGAGAAACAGATCGCGCGATGCGGAATCGCGCGCCTCGTCCCAGCACAAGAAGATCGGCGAATGGGTTTCAAGCCCTTCCAGCGGGCATGACGTCACATCGGCCAATACCGGCGCGCCGGGCATGTCGAGGGTAATGGTGATCCCGAAGCCGGCGCGCACAAAGCCAAGCACCGTGTACCATTCTTCCGCTTCCTGCACGATCTTTGGTGAAAACCCCGCACGGATGCACAGCGCATTGATCTGGTGATGCAGGCCGGGCGCGATCACCGGTTGAAACAGGACGAAAGATTCATCCTTTAAATCTTCAAGCGCGATTTTTTTGCGCCCGGATAGCGCGTGGTTCGACGGCATCAATACGACAAAGCGCTGGCGGCCGATAATTTCGCTTTTCAGGGAGCGGCCGACGCCGATTTCCCGGGTGATGGCGACGTCGATTTGGCCGGCGGCGAGGGCTTCCCATTGCTGGCGCGAATGCATGTCGCGCAAGGTGAGGCCGATATCGGGATATTTGTCGCGAAAGCGCTGAATTGAATGCGGAATGTCGGTGAGCATCACGCTGGAACCGATGGCGGTGACGATTGAGCCGATCTGGCCGCGCTCAACCAGGCGCGCCTGTTCAACAGCGGCGTCGAATTCACTGAAGGCGCGGCGCGCGGCGTCTGCGATCATCCGGCCGGCGGGCGTCAGCATGACGCGCGGGCGGCGCACAAACAGCGCGACACCGAGACCGCGTTCGATCTGCGCAAGGCGCGTCGACAATTGCGGCTGGCGCATGCCGAGCGTGTCGGCGGCGCGGCCGAAGTGAAGTTCGTTCGCCAAAACCGAGACGAGGTGGAAGTCGCGCGTGCCGAGGTTCATAACAATTATCGAATGACGTGATCCGAATATTCCGCTTTTCGAGAAGATATGGGCGCCCTATGCTCCTGTCCAGAGCGAGCGCGGTCCGGCCTGAATGGCTGCAAATCCGTGAAATCATGGCGCTAACGCCCGTAAGAGGCCGCGCCCGGGAGGAAATGAGGAAATTATGTCGACCAAGCCGACCGGCTTTCCCAAACCCAGTTCACTGAGCGTTGCAGACGGCACTGAAGGCGCGCAGGCCGCTTATCCCTACTACATGCAATTCGGTCCGGAAGACGATGAGCGCTTCTGGTTTTACAACTCGATGCACTTTCCCGAGCCGATGCATGTGTTCGATATGATTACAGCTGAAGCGGCTTATTGCGCGCTTGGTTCTTCGAATACGCGCGTGCACTGCTTGCCGACGACTTTGGGGATCGACTACCGCGTGTTGAATGGCCGCGTCTATATTGGCGGCAACGCCGTCACAGATCCGGCGGAAATTGAGCGGCGTACGGAAGAATTCCAAAAACGCGCATTCTACTATTACGAACACTGGGAGCGGCTTTACGACCAGTGGAAAGACAAAATGCGCAAACTGATTTCAGATGCGCAAGAACTGCCCAAGCCGACATTGCCGGAATTTGAACCGCTGGAAAACGTCCATGCGGGCAAGGGCGTCGCGTCAAACCACTACCTCCTCGACACCTATCAAAAGACGCTCGAGGGCTATTTCCGGATGTGGCACCACCACTTCGAGTTTTTGCTGCTCGGATATGGCGCCTATATGGTTTTCTTCGATTTCTGCAAGAAAGCCTTTCCGGAAATTACCGATCAGACCATTGCGCGCATGGTTGCGGGTTTTGAGGCGGAGATTTTCAAGCCGGATGATGAAATCAAGCGTCTTGCGCGGTGCGCCGTAGAGCTCGGCATTGACGGCAAGTTCGCGGACGGCGTTTCCGCCGATGACGTTATGGCGTCGCTGGAGCAGATGGGCGAGCCCGGCAAGAAATGGCTCGAAGAACTCGAGACCTCGCGCAATCCCTGGTTCAACGTCAATGTGGGTGACGGGTTCTATCACTATCATCGGTCATGGAACGATGATTTGTCGCTGCCTTTCTCGGCGCTGCCTGGCTACATCGCCAAGGTGAAGGCAGGCGAGAATATTGACCGTCCTGTTGAGAAGCTTCAGGCGGAACGCCAGGACCTTATCGACGGCTATCGCGAGCTTCTATCGACGGATGAAGAGCGCGCGGCCTATGACCAGATGATCGAGCTCGCCTGCCGCGTCTTTCCCTATGTTGAGGGTCATAAATTCTATTGCGAGCACTGGTACACAAACCTGTTCTTCAACAAAATCCGCGAATTCGGCGATCTGCTCGTCGAACATGGCTTGATCGAGAAGCAGGAGGACGTGTTCCACCTTTCTCACTACGAACTTGAACAGGCGATCGTCGATGTGATGACAAGCTGGTCCAACGGATCGGCGCCGCGCGGCGGCGCCCGTTTCAAGGCCATGATCGCCGAGCGCAAAAAGGCGATTGAGACATGGACCGGGTTGGATACGCCGCCCGCCTTGGGTCCGGTGCCGGACATTATCGACGATCCGGCGATTGTCATGCTCTGGGGCATCACAAGGGAAAATCTCGATGTCTGGCTTTCCGGCCCTTCCGATGCGGACGGCAAGGAAATTCGCGGCTTCGCGGCTTCAAGCGGGGTTGCAGAAGGCACGGCGCGGGTCATCAAGTCGGTGCAGGAAATCAGCCGCCTTCAAGAAGGCGACATCCTCGTCTGTCAGGTCACCAATCCGACCTGGGCGCCGGTATTTCAAAAAATCGCCGCGGCGGTTTCCGACATTGGCGGCTCCATGAGCCACGCCGCCATTGTCGCGCGCGAATATGGACTGCCTGCCGTTGTCGGCACCGGGCAAGCCACCTCGCGCATACAAGACGGCCAGCGCATTCGCGTCGATGGCGCGCGCGGCGTCGTCACGCTGCTTTAGGATCTGCATATGAGTTCTGCTGAGAATATTTCCTGGTTTGCCGATATCGGGCTTGCCGACCGCCCGAGTGTTGGCGGCAAAGGCGGCAGCCTCGGCGAGTTGACCAAAGCCGGAATCGCCGTGCCGCCGGGCTTTGTGGTGCGCACCGAGGCATTTGAGCGCTTTATTCAAGTGCTCGATGAAGCCGAACCGTTGCGCGCGCCGGTAGAGGCGCTTGATCCGAATGATCTCGATAGGGTCGCGGCGGTCACCGGGAAAATCCGTGAGCGGATCGAACAAACGGCGATGCCGGCTGATGTGGAGCAGGCGCTGACAAGCGCATACGCCGAACTTTGTGCAGACCTTCCTGATGCGCCTGTCGCGGTGAGGTCTTCGGCGACCACGGAAGATGCGGATGATGCTTCTTTCGCGGGGCTTCAAGATACTTATCTGTGGGTGCTCGGCGCTGAAGAAGCGTTGAAGATGGTGCGCTCCTGCTGGGCGAGCCTCTATTCAGTCGAGTCCGTCTGTTATCGTCGCCGCCAGAATTTTCCGGAATCGGGCGTCGCCATGGGCGTTGTCGTGCAGCGCATGGTCGATGCGCGCACGGCGGGCGTCATGTTTACGCGCAGCCCTCTCACCGGCGACCGTTCGGTGATTACCATTGAAGGGGCCTGGGGCCTTGGCTCTTCTGTGGTGTCGGGCGAAGTCACGCCGGACCGTTGGGTGGTCGGCAAGCTGACCGGCGAAATCACCACGCGCGACATTTCCGACAAACATATAAGGCAGTCGCCGAAAGCGGGCGGCGGCATAGAGGATGTGGAATTGTCAGGCGAGGAACGCACGGCGCCGTGCCTCAGCGATGAGGAATTGCTGAAGCTGAAAGACATCGCGCGCAAGACCGAGAAACATTACGGCAAACCGCAAGATATTGAATGGGCGGTCGAGCGCGATAGCGGCGATATCCTGTTGCTGCAGAGCCGGCCGGAAACCGTCTGGTCCGCCAAGGATGCTGCGCCGGTGGCGCAGGCGCAGGACAATCCCATGAAGCATGTGATGAATATTTTTGGCGGGAAGCGGACATAGACGATGAGTAATGATTTGCCGCTAACCCCGGAAGACGTTGAGGAAATCACCTCAATTCTTTCCAAGTCGTCTTACGAGGTGCTCGACATAGAAACCGCGCGTTTTCGCTTGCGCGTGAAACGGTCGGGCGAAGGCTGGACGCAGGAATGGTCGCCAATCGGCGGAGAGGCGAAAACCGTCGCTTCCGCTGTCGAACCGGAAGTCGCTGCGGAAGAAGATGGGCTGCTTCTCATCAAGCCGCCATTGCCGGGCACGTTTTATCGCGCGCCGCAACCTGGTGCGCCGCCTTTCGTACAGGTTGGCGACAAGGTGAAGCCGGATACGGTCGTGGCGATTATCGAAACCATGAAACTGATGAACCCTGTTCATGCGGGCGTCGAGGGCGAGATTGTCGAGATCGTGCCCGAGAACGCCGAACCCATCGAGGCGCATACGGTTCTCATGAAGGTGAAGCCTTAAATGGCGATCAATACGCTGTTTATCGCCAACCGTGGTGAGATCGCGTTGCGCATCATCCGCACGGCGAAGAAGCTCGGGCTCAAAACCGCGCTTGGCGTGTCCGACGCTGATGCGACATCGCGCGGCGCGGCGGAAGCGGATATTGTCGTTCGCCTGGGGCCTGCGCCATCGTCGCAATCTTATCTCAATATCGCAAAAGTCGTCGCCGCTGCGAAAGAGGCAGGCGCCGATGCGGTGCATCCGGGCTATGGGTTCCTTTCAGAGAACATCAATTTCGCCAAAGCTGTGGCCGAAGCGGGCATGATCTTTGTGGGGCCGGAACCGCGCGCGCTTGACGCCATGGGCGACAAGCTGAAGGCGCGCGCCGTCGCGATAGAAGCCGGGCTTCCGGTTGTTCCGGGCGGCGAGGCGGAAACCGCGGAGGACGCCGCGCAGATTGCGCAAACAACCGGTTACCCGCTTTTGATCAAGGCCGTTTCAGGCGGCGGCGGGCGCGGCATGAAGCGCGTCGATGACGCCAAAGACCTGAAAAGTCAGATCGCCATGGCGATGGCGGAAGCGGAGGTCGCCTTTGGCGATCCGCGCATCTACGTAGAGCGCTTCATTGCGAGCGGGCGCCATGTGGAGGTGCAGGTGATAGGCGACGGCAGCCGCGCCATCCATCTCGGCACACGAGATTGCTCTATCCAGCGGCGGTTCCAGAAACTGGTGGAGGAAGCCCCCGCGCCGAATATACCTGACCAGAAACATCGCGCGATTGAAGCGGCGGCGGTGAAGATCGCCGAGCATCTAAACTACAAGGGCGCAGGCACGGTTGAGTTTCTCGTGGACGCCGAGACGTTTGATTTCTTTTTTCTCGAAATGAACGCGCGTATTCAGGTTGAGCACCCGGTGACCGAAGAGATTACGGGCGTTGATATTGTCGAGCAACAATTGCTGATTGCTGACGGCGCACCGCTCGGTTTTCGTCAGGATGATATAAATTTTCTAGGCGCCGCTATCGAAGTGCGGATCAACGCCGAAGACCCGGATGCGGATTTCCGTCCGTCGCCGGGGCGTGTCGCAAAAGCCGAATGGCCAGCAGGCGAGGGCGTGCGCGTCGACAGCCACATCCGGTCCGGCGATTCCATTCCGCCGACTTACGACTCGCTCATCGGCAAGTTGATTGTTCACGGCGCGTCGCGCAAAGAAGCGATTTCCCGCGCCGCGGCGGCGTTAAAAGCCCTCAATGTGGAAGGCGTCAAGACAACAGCGCCATTGCATGCGCGGATCATGGCGGATGAGCGCTTTAAAAAAGGCGGTGTCGACACACGGTTTTTCGAGGGCCTTTCCTTGAAAGGAGGGGCGAATGGCTGAAATCAAACTTGTGGATGTCTCAATCCGCGACGGCAATCAGTCGCTTTGGGGCGCGACGGGGCTCAACACCGCGCAGATCTTGCAGATCGCGGCCGCAATGGATCGCGTCGGGTTTCATGCCTGCGATTTCACTTCTTCAACGACCATGGCGGTCGCCATTCGTTACTTCCAGAACAATCCGTGGGAGCGCATCAGACGGATGCGTGCAGCGATGCCGCGCACGCCGCTGCAATTCATCACGACCGGATTGCGTTTCGTGGCGTGGCAATTGGCGGACCCGGAATTTATGCGGCTCGCTTATCGCCGTTTGCAGATGGCGGGCATTCGCCGTTTCGTTGTCCTTGACCCCATGCATGATGCGGAATCGGTGCTTGCGGCGGCGCGCATCATCAAGGAGGAAGGCGACGCCGATGTGATGGGCGCGCTGACTTTCACGCTGTCGGACATTCATACGGACGAGTTTTACGCGGACTTCGCCGGTAAGCTGGCCAAAAGCGGCGATGTGGATCTGTTTTACCTGAAAGACCCCGGCGGATTGATGTCGCCGGAGCGGGTGCGCTCGCTGGCGCCAAAGGTGAAGGCGGCGATCGGGAACAAGCCGCTCGAAATCCACGCCCATTGCACCATTGGCTACGGCCCGTTGACGTCGCTGGCCGCCGCCGACCTTGGCATCATCGATGCAGTGCATGTTGGCGTCGGGCCTTTGGGCGATGGCTCCTCCCTGCCGGAAGCGACGCGCATGGTCGCAAATCTGCGCGAGGCGGGGCATAGCGTGCCCATCAATGACGATGCACTGAAATTTGTGCACGCCTATTGGACGCGATTGGCGCGCGCAGAAGGATTGCCTGTCGGCAAGCCGCAAAGTTTCGATGCAAGCTTCCTGCGTCATCAGATCGCCGGCGGGGTGATGACCACCACCAAGCGCCAACTCGACGAACTAAATCTCGGCCATAAATTCGACGAAGTGATTGAAGAGACGGAGCGCGTGCGCGCCGAACTTGGCCACCCCATCATGGTGACGCCGTTCCCGCAAATGGTGATGAGCCAGGCGCTGTTCAATGTCATCGGAACGAAGCGCTATGCGCAGGTTTCCGACCAGGTCTTGCGCTATGTCATGGGTAAATTCGGCCGCCCGACGAGCCCGATCGACAAGGAAGTCGAGCAGACCATTCTTGATCGCCCCCGCGCCACGGAAATCGTCAATGAAGCGAGCTTCCCCGCCTATAGGGATCTTCGAAAACAATTTGGCGCAGACATGGATGATGAGGAGTTCCTGTTCCGGGCGGTGATGCCGCAGGAGCAGGTGGATGCGATGCTCGCCTCGGGCAGGTCCAGCGCCAGCTATACGCCGGAAGCGGCGCCGATTTTCAATCTTTTGAAAGAACTGGCGGCGCGCCCGGACGCGCCGGACATCGCCATAGAGCGCCCCGGATTCCGCATGGCGTTGCATAAGGGAGCGGGACTTGTCTGACAGGCTGCACAAAGCTGAAGGTTTTGTTTTTGACATGGATGGCACGCTCGTGCTTGGCGACAAGGCGAGCGCTGGTCATGTGGCGCTGCCCGGCGCGGCGGAGACGCTCAGCTTTTTGCGCGAGCGTGGGGTGCCGTTTCAGGTCTTCACCAACGGTACGGCGAGAACGCCGCTGTGGTACGCCAATTCCATGCGCAATGCCGGGCTGGATGTGCGCGACGATGAATTCATGACCCCGTCCACATCGGCGGCGCATTATCTAAAAGAAAAAGGCGCCAAGCGCATTCTCGTGCTCGGCAAGGAGCCGGTCTGGCGCCCGCTCGCTGATCTTGGCCTGGAAGTTGTCGAGGCGCCCGGCGATGGCGGCCAGTATGATGCGATCTATGTGGGCTGGTTCCGCGAGTTCACCTTTCCCGACCTTGAAGCGGCGGTGCATGCGATCTGGGCGGGAACGCCGTTGACCACGGCGTCGGATGTGCCGTTCTTTGCGGCGGCTGGCGCGGAAAAGCGCGGCATCGGCACCAGCTTCGCGATCAACGCCATGTTGAAGGCGCTGACCGGCGCGGAAGCGCATGTGCTCGGCAAGCCATCGCTCGATGCGCTGCGCGTCGCCAAGGCGCGGATGGGCCTGTCGCCCGACGCCAATATCGTCGTTGTCGGCGACGACCCACAGCTGGAGGCGAAAATGGCTAATGATGGCGGCGCGCTGTCTGTTGGCGTCACCACCGGTATATATGATGCGGATGCGTTCGCCGCGCGCGAAGACCCGGCGGAACGCCCGGAATTGCTGCTTTCCGGGATCGACAAGCTCGCCAGCCTGCTTCGCGAAGGGGCTTGAAACCTTTCGCGCTGGGCTGTCCTTCCGCCGGTGTTTTGCCCTAATAAGGCGTGGCGCGGAAAGGGATTCTCATGATCGACCTCAGTAAGATTCAAGCCATCGATGTTCACACCCATGCGGAGGTGTCGTGCAACGACCCGGAAGACCCGATCATGGGCAAGTTCCTTGATGCGGCCAGTATTTATTTCAAGGCGGACCGCAAGCGCCCGACGATTCCCGAGACCATCGAATATTATCGCGAGAAACAGATCGCGTTCGTGATGTTCACGGTCGACATGGAATCCGGCACCGGCATCAAGCGCATCTCAAACGAAGAAATCGCGCGTTTCGCCCAGGACAATAGCGACATCATGATGGCGTTCGCCTCGATTGATCCGCACAAATCGAAATTCGGCGCAATCGAAGCGCGGCGCATGATCGAAGAGTTCGGCGTCAAGGGATTCAAATTTCACCCGCCGATCCAGAATTTTCACCCTAATGACCGCATGGCATGGCCGATCTATGAAGTGATCGCCGAATATGGTCTGCCGGCGATTTTCCATACGGGTCATTCAGGCATGGGCACCGGCATGCGCGGCGGCGGCGGCATTCGCCTTAAATACGGCCAGCCGATGATGGTGGATGATGTCGCCGTCGATTTCCCCGATATGAAAATCATTCTGGCGCATCCATCATGGCCGTGGACGGATGAATCGCTTTCCATGGCGCTGCACAAGGAAAATGTTTACATCGACCTCTCGGGCTGGTCGCCGAAATATTTCCCCAAGCAAGTCATTCATTACGCCAACACGCAGCTTAAACACAAAATGCTGTTCGGCTCCGACTTCCCGTTGATCAAGCCGGACAAATGGATGGCCGCCGCAAAGGATGCGGGCTTTCGCGAGGAAGTGATGCCGATGATCATGAAAGACAATGCTGCAAAATTGCTGGGGCTGAAATGAGCAAAATCTCGCTTGCCGGAAAACGCATCATCGTCACCGGCGCGTCGACGGGTATTGGCGCGGCGGCGGCGGAAATCATGGGGTCCCTTGGCGCCAGGGTGCTGGTCGCCGCGCGCAGTGAGGACAAACTCAAAAAAGTCGCCGCCGCCGTGAGCAAAGCGGGCGGCGAGGGGGCGTATTTCGCTGCGGATCTGGGGCGCGAGGAAGATGTCAAAGCCTTGGTCGCCAAGGCGAACGAGCTTTGGGGCGGCGTTGACGGCGTCTTCGCCAATGCAGGCATGGCGGGACCAGCCGCGCCTATCGCGGACTATTCACTGGCCGCCTATGACGAAGTGATGAACGTCAATGTGCGCTCCATGCTGGTGCTGATTCAGCAGGTCATGCCCGGCATGTTGAAACAGGGCTCGGGCTCAATCGTCTGTACGGGATCGATTGCGTCGGAACGCGGCCTGCCGATGACGCCAGCCTATAATATGTCGAAGCACGCCGTGCTTGGTCTGGTTCGCTCGGTCTCTTCTGAGGTCTCGCGAAACAACATTCGCGTCAATTGCGTCATCCCCGGCCTTATTCGCACGCCGATGCTCGAAGGGCTGGCGGAAACCATTGGCGGCGAAGTTGAAGCCGGTCTGAAAGGCTTTGAACCCATGGTGCCGCAAGGGCGCATCGGGACACCGGAAGAGGTGGGTTGGGTCGCGGCGTTTCTGCTGACGGACGCCGCATCTTATATCAACGGACAGGCATGGGCCGCCGATGGCGGCATGCTCGGCACCATGTCGAATGGCGGTTGAGACATGACGGTCAAACTCTTTCACGCAGAACCGGTCGCGAATTCTCTGAAATCTCTGATCCCGTTTCACGCGCGCGGCATCCCGTTCGAAAGCGTCTATGTGGATCTGCACAAATTCGAACAGCATGAGCCGTGGTTTGTCGCCATCAACCCGGAAGGCCAGGTTCCGGTGCTCAATCATGACGGCGTGATCATCACCCATTCGACCGTCATCAACGAATATCTTGAAGATGCGTTTCCGGATTATCCGTCCTTGCGGCCGGCAAATCCTGAAGGCAAAGCGCGCATGCGTTACTGGAATAAATTCGTCGACGAGCATGTGATGAATTACGTCTCCATGCATGGCTGGCACCGCCTGGTCACGGTGATCTCCCGCAATATCGAAAGCGGTGATTTTGAAAAGCTGATGGAGCGCATCCCCCTGCCGGACCAGCGCAAGAAGTGGATGAATGCGCGCTCCGGTTTCACCGAAGAACAGCTTTCCTATGCGACGGAAAAAGTCGAATACGCCATCGACAAGGTGGATAAGCACTTCAGCGAGAATGAGTGGTTCGCGGGCGACATGTTCTCGCTCGCCGACATCAATTTCTATTCCCATTGCGGGATGATGGTGGAGCGTTTGTTTCCGGAGCTGAACGCCGCTGAACGCGCGCCGCATATGATCGCCTGGCGTGACCGCGTGACGGCGCTTCCGGGGGTCGCCAAGGCGCTTGCGGGACCGGACAAGACCGATCCGCGCCTGCGGACATTCACTGGCGAGGCCCGATAGCCGGCGCCGGGTGGGGCCGGGGCAGGCGGGCGCCGTTCATGATACCACGGAAATAAAAGCCGGGGATAAGTCCGCACCACTTTTCATATGGCCCTATACTGCTCTGGCGTTGAATGCAGGAGAGGCCTCGGCCTTGCCGCTATAGCGTGGCTGCGAGCCACAGGAAGGCGGGAATTCTGTTGCAGGCGCGAAAACGGGCGTGACGGGCGCGCCCGAACCGGCTAAAGGCTCAACATGCAACTCGATTCTCACGCCAAAGCGCACGCCCAAGTCCATGAAAGGGCCCTGATCGTCGATTTCGGCAGTCAGGTCACCCAGCTCATTGCCCGCCGCCTCCGTGAGGCCGGGGTTTATTGCGAAATTCACCCGTTCAACCGCGTCGACGCTGAATTCCTCAAGGATTTCGCGCCGAAAGCGGTGATTCTCTCTGGCGGGCCGGCCAGCGTCAAAACCGACGCCAGCCCGCGCGCGGATGAGGCGATCTTTGAGGCCGGGGTGCCGATCCTCGGCATTTGCTATGGCGAGCAGACCATCTGCGCCCAGCTCGGCGGGGATGTGGAAAGTTCGGACCATCGCGAGTTTGGCCGCGCCATGATCGACGTGGTGAAGACAAGCGCGCTGTTTGACGGCGTGTGGGAGCAGGGTTCGAGGCATCAGGTCTGGATGAGCCATGGCGACCGGGTGAATGCGATCCCCGAAGGTTTCGAAGTGATCGCGAAATCCGACGGTGCGCCCTTCGCCGCCATCGCGGATGAAACGCGGAAAATCTATGCGGTGCAGTTCCACCCGGAAGTGGTGCACACGCCGGATGGGGCGAAATTGCTGGCGAACTTCGTCAACAAGATCGCCGGGCTTTCCGGCGACTGGACCATGGCGGCGTTCCGCGAGGAAGCAATCGCGCAGATCCGCGAGCAGGTGGGTGATGCGCGGGTAATTTGCGGGCTTTCCGGCGGCGTTGATTCCTCCGTCGCGGCCGTGCTGATCCATGAAGCCATCGGCGAACAGCTGACTTGCGTGTTCGTGGATACCGGGTTGATGCGCGCCGGCGAGGGTGAAGAGGTCGTGCGGCTGTTCCGCGACAGCTACAACATTCCGCTCATTCATGTGGAAGCGGAGGATCTGTTCCTGGGCAAACTCGCGGGCGTCGATGACCCGGAGAAAAAGCGCAAGATCATCGGCTCCCTTTTCATCGATGTGTTCGATGCGGAAGCCAAAAAGATCGAGAACGCGGAATTCCTGGCGCAGGGCACGCTCTATCCCGATGTGATCGAAAGCGTCTCCTTTGATGGCGGACCGTCGGTGACGATCAAGTCGCACCACAATGTGGGCGGCCTGCCGGAACGCATGAAGTTGAAACTGGTCGAGCCGTTGCGCGAGCTGTTCAAGGACGAAGTGCGCGCGCTGGGCCGTGAGCTTGGGCTGCCGGATCATTTTGTCGGGCGTCATCCGTTTCCGGGGCCAGGGTTGGCGATACGCATTCCCGGCGAAGTGACGAAAGAGAAAGCCGACATTCTGCGCAAGGCGGACACGATCTATCTCGATGAAATCCGCCGGGCTGGCCTGTATGACGTGATCTGGCAGGCTTTCGCCGTATTGCTTCCCGTGCGGACGGTTGGGGTGATGGGCGATGAGCGGACCTATGATCATGTGCTGGCGCTGCGCGCTGTCACGTCGACCGATGGCATGACGGCGGATTATTATCCGTTCAGCCACGAATTTCTGGGCGCCTGCGCGACCCGCATCATCAACGAAGTGCGCGGCGTCAACCGAGTTGTCTATGACGTGACCTCGAAACCGCCGGGCACCATCGAGTGGGAGTAGGTCCCATGGACGATAAGGTCACGGCTGTTCTCGACGCCTATCACGAGCGCATGGCCCGTGAGCGGAAAGAGCGCGAAGGCAAGAACAGCGCCGACTTTCTGGACAGGCACATGCTGTCGGTTGGGCCTGACACCGGGCCTTTCATCAATTTGATCGCGCGCAGCATGGACGCGCCGCATATTCTCGAAATCGGCACGTCTTTCGGCTATTCCGGCATTTGGCTGGCGGAAGCAGCGCGCGCCGCCGGCGGGCGAGTCACGACGCTAGAACTGGACGAATCCAAATCAGCCCACGCAAAAGAAATGTCGGAAAAAGCGGGGCTTGCTAATTACGTAGATTTTCAGGTCGGCGACGCAGTCGAACTCATAGGCAAGCTTTCGTCAGGCGTCGATTTTGTCCTGCTCGATCTCTGGAAGGACATGTATGTCCCTTGTCTTGAAGCCTTCTTTTCGAAGCTCAATCCTGGCGCGATCATTGTTGCCGACAACATGATCTATCCCGGCGGCGACAGCGTCGAGCGTTACGGTAAGGCGGTGCGCGCCAAGCCGGGTGTTTCGAGTGTTTTGCTTCCCGTCGGAACAGGGCTTGAGGTCAGCCGGCTTCCTTGAGCATGTGGCGCCGCCGCTATGCGCAGTCACGTCAATCAATAGCATGACGGCGAATTACTGTCTGAAGAATCTGAGAGAGCCGGAGGCCAAGCTCCTCACAGTCGGCGACGCCGTTGAAGGGGCTGACGCTGATGCGCAGGGCGCCATCGGGCGCCTCTGACGGAGAAAATGCTTTGATATCGAAGCTGCCTTCCTCCCATAGCTGCTCGGCGACGCTATGGGCGCCAAAGCAGTAACCTTCTGCGGCGCTGACGCATATGAAACCGGGATTGTCGTGGACGAGTTTGAGTGAGGGAATGTCAGTAAGCGGAGCAAGCACAGCCTGCACTCTTTGTTGACGCGCCTCTATAAGGCGCGCGCGGAAGGCGTGATTCCGCCACCAGGCGCAGGCGACGGCAAGAGCGGCGAAAGCCGGAAAGCACAATGTGCCGCCGTCAAATGCGCGGGCCGTGCGCCATAAGTCGTGATGGTTCATCGGGTCGCGAATCGAACGCCAGCCGCCACTTGGGTGCAGGCGCGCCGCCGCCTCGTCGTTCACATATATGAACCCGGCGCCAAGCGGCGCATGCAGCCATTTATGGCCGTTGCCGATGAGCACGTCGCAGCCGACATCGCTTACAGTTAGCGGCGTCAACCCGACAGTTTGTGTGGCGTCAGCAATGAACAGCGCGCCCTTGTTCTTGATGAAGGGCCGCCATGACCTGTGCAGATTGCGCCCGGTGCGGTAGCTGGTCAGGGAGAGTGCAATGACTGAAATGTCCTTTGGCAGCGCCTGATCATCCGGCGCCAGGCTGGCGTCTGCGCGGATGACCTGCGCGCCTCGGCTTTCCAAATTCTGGAAAGGTATCTCGAGGGAAGGGTGCTCGTCGCGCCCGATGATGATTGCGCCCGGCAGTGAAGTGGGCAAGGACGCGGCGATTGCGGCCAGGGCGCTTGAGGCGTTGTCCGTGAGTGCGATGCTGTCTGCCTCGACGCCCAGACACGCAGCAAGGCTTGACCGTGCGGATGCGAGCGCATGTTGCGTAGTCGCAAGCGCTTCACGACTCATTGCGCCTGTTTGATCATAGATTTGCGCGAGCCGCCATGTCGCCTCTGACAGGAGAGGCGATACCTGCCCGCCGCCCGCCGTATTAAAATAACGCGAGCTTGGCTGAAGCGGGAAAGCCTCGTCAAAGCAAAGGCTTTGAAGGCCAAGAACCTCATTCAAAACCCTGCGCATGCCGTTTGGCTCCTGTGGCGGCGAATGCGCACCCAAGAAAGAACTAAACATACGTTAATAACAATTGACCGAAGGGTCAAATAGATTATTTATCGGAATAGCGGACCTTGAGGGCGAGAATCGCAACCGCCTGAATGAGTGTCAGTATATTGGCATAGACAACGGGCCAGGCGGAGATGGCTAAGCCGTAAGCAATCCAGCTCAGCAGGCCGAGGATGAAGAGCAAATACATGGATGCGGAAATATCGGTCGCCGACTTCAGTCGCCAGACGCGCACCAGTTGAGGAATGAACGCGACCGTGGTGAGCGTCGCTGCGGCAAAACCAACAAAGTCTATCACGGGAAACGGCATGGTTGATCACACTGAAAAAAAATAAGAAGAAGACGTCTAGGTGGTATGCCGAAATCGCATTGTGCGGCAATCGCGAAAATGAATAGCGCATTGCTTTTTTTCGCCTGGCTGAAAAAGTCTGTATGCGCTCTGTTTTCGGTCTTTGTATGTACAGCGGCGATGGTGTTGTTGTCGCCGGCTTTTTCTGAGGACGCGGCTCAAGCAGGCAATGCGCCGGATGTTTCATGGCGGCTCGATCCGCCGCGATCGGCAGAATATCCGGACGGCATGCACCGACAGTCTTCTTACGTCACCATGCGTGACGGGGTAGGCTTAGCGGTTGACGTCTGGCTGCCCAAAGGTCTTGAGGAAGGGGCGCAGCTGCCGGCGATTTTAGAGCAGACACGGTATTACCGTTCGGTTGTGCTGAAATCGGATCCTGACGGCGAGTGCAGAACGTCACGTCAGTCCACCATCGAGCTATTCGTAACGCGCGGTTATGCATATGTAATCGTTGATGTCCGTGGTTCGGGTGCTTCTTACGGTACGCGCAGCGGAGAATATTCCGAGGCGGAGATCGATGACGGGGTGGAGATTGCCGACTGGATAACGCGCCAGTCCTGGTCCGATGGCCAGATAGGCAGTCAGGGCCAGTCTTATGTGGGCACGACGGCCGAGTTACTGGCGAGCCGCGCGCATCCGGCGGTGAAAGCGATTGCGCCGTCTTTTTCCGGATATGATTTTTACACGGAGATTCTGTTTCCAGGCGGCGTAAAAAATACCGAATTCGCCAATAAATGGTCTGACATGATTTCGCTTCTTGATCGGGGAATGTTGCCGGAAGGCTCGCCCATAAGCCGAGTGTGCCCGGTCGATGCGGACAAGGATGGCGTCATGGCGGATGCAGCGATTGCAGAACATACCGGCAATGCGGAGGTCTGGCCGCTTGTGGAGCAAGCCTCCTACCGCGATGATGCTTATGACGGCGTGCGTATTGATGCGGCCGGCGTTTTTTATCGCCAGAAAATGATCGATCAGGCGGACATTCCCACGCATGCAATCGTCGGCTGGTATGATTCCGGTTATGCATTAGGCGCGTTGCGCCGGTTTGCTGCATCGTCCTCGGCGCAGAACACCATTCTGATCGGACCATGGAACCATGGCGGGCGGTTTTATTACGCGCCGGGCGTACGGGAGCCGACAAGCTCAAGCTTCGATATGGCGGCGGAAAAACTGGCGTTTTTCGACCGAACCTTGAAAGGGATCGGACCCGGCGATGCGCCGTCGATCCGCTATTTTACAAGCGGCAGCAATGTATGGCGCGAAAGCGCCGTCTGGCCGCCGGTTGAGAGCCGCCAAACGACCCTTTATTTTCACAAGCGACAGGAATTGCGGGCGACCAGACCGTTGTGGCGAGGTGTTGATGATTATCAAGGCGCGGGAACGGCGCAATCGGGTTCGGGAAATCGTTGGCGTACGACAACGGGACCGCGTCCGGTATTCTATCCCGATCGTGCTGAAGAAGATGAGGGGCTTCTCACCTATACGACGCCGCCCCTTACGGAAGAAGTTGAGGTGTCCGGCAATCCTGAGGTGCATCTCTATTTTTCGGCGGAAGCAAACGATGCGGACCTCTTCGTTTATCTGGAAGAGGTGACCGGTGAGGGAGCGGTGAATTATGTGAGCGAAGGGATTTTACGCGCCAGCCATCGCAATGATGGTGAACCACTCTTTCCGGGCGCCGCCAAGGGGCCGACACATTTGCGGGGCGATGCAACGCCGTTGAAGAATGGCGAGCCTGTCGAGGTTAAAATCGCACTCTTGCCGGTTTCTCATCGCTTCGCACGAGGCAGTCAGATCCGCATTGCGATTGCGCCTGCAGACCGCAGCCACTTTTTGGAGTATCCGGTAGAACCGGTGACGTGGCGCGTTTTTCGTTCCCCGCTACGACCATCGCGGATCGTTTTGCCAGTGGCGGCGCGCGCCCCGACGGCGCCCTAGGTGTCCTGGGAAGCGCCTGTTTGATTCTAAAGTCATTGATTTTGAACAATGGGTCAGTATGCTTGTGATTGATTTAAGGCCTTTGACGCGAAAAGGCCGAGGGCGAATGCAAGCGCGACAGGGGCGCCAGGGAGGCGGATATCAGTAAGCTTCAGAATGGCTATCGCTTCAGCCGGGTGCAGCTTTTCGCCTATGCTTTTCCGGCGATGATTTTGTCTACCGCGATGGTTCCCGTCGGCGCGATTCTGCCGACGCTATATGCACAGCATACCAAGGTCACGGTCGTTGCGGCAGGCTCCGTATTTCTTGCACGGTCGGTTTACGATGCGATCTCGGATATGGTCATCGGATATTTGTCTGACCGCACCGTCAGTCCGCTGGGGCCTAGATTGCCCTGGATCATCGCGGGTGCAGTCGTCACTGTTGTTTCGGTGCTGATGCTATATCGCGTGCCTGAGGACGCCGGGGTTTTCTATTTCGGTTTGTGGACGCTGGTGTTCTTCACAGGCAGCACGATGATCGGAATTCCGTATTTCGCCTGGGGCAGCGAGTTGTCGGCGGAGTACACAGACTCGACGCGCATTTTTTCCTATAAGAGCTTCTTTGAGTCGCTCGGTACTTTTTCGGTTTCCGCAACGCCGATCATTCTGGTTTTTCTCGGGGTAATTCGAAAGTCGGAATACTCAGTCGAAGCGATACAGGTGCTGGGTGGCGCGCTGGTGGTGTTGATGCCGCTGAGCATTATCGTAGCGGTCATGTTTGCGCCCCGCGCCAAGCCGCGCGTGGTTCACGACGTCAACCTGCTTGATGTTCTCAAGGCGGTGCGCAGAAACGGCGTTTTCCTGCGTTTCATCAGCGCCTATATAATTGCTGGATTCGGGTACGGATTCTTCGTCGCCCTGATCTTTCCCTATATTACGAGCTATCTCGGTGTTGGCGAATCCTTCCCCGTCATCCTGCTTGTCATCACTGTATGTCAGATTGCTTCGATTCCGGTGTGGTCATGGATTATCAACCGGCTCGGCAAACATCGCGCCTGGGCATGGGGTTGGATTACAAACTCTTTCGTTCTGCTTCCTTTGTGGTTTGTGTCGCCAGGCGAGGGGGCGGTTATTCCATTGATCGTTGCACTTGGTCTTTACGCTGCGACGAACGGCGTAAGCGCCATCGCGCCTTTTGCATTGCTCGGTAATATCGCCGACTATGATCGCCTCAAGACCGGTCGCAATCACGCAGGACAGTTTTTTGCGTTCATGCTGTTTGCGGTGAAGCTGCTCGGGTCTGCGGGCGGCATCGGGCTGATCATCCTGGGCGGTGTCTTCGCTTATGATCTTGGTGTCGGCGCTGAGAATGATCCCTTTGCGCAGTTCGGCATCCAGTTTCTGTTTATTATCGTGCCGGGCTTGTTTCAGCTCGCTGCTGTGGCGCTGATCTGGAATTTCCCGATTGATCAGCGGCGCCAGAACATCATCGCCCGCCGGCTGCAGCAGCGCGACGAAGCTGAAGGCGCGGAACAATCGTCGGATCAGGCTGCCGGCGGCGTCGCCGAGGGAGTTGTGTCGCCGGCATGATGGTGGAACGTGAATTTGCCAAGCGGATGGATGACCTGTTCGCTCCGTGGAGACAGGGCGTTCGTCCAGGCGCGGCCGTTGCGGTTTATAAAGACGGCGCATTATATCGGCAACGCGCCTATGGTTTCGCCAGCCTGGAACACGAGACGCCCTTATCCGTGTCGAGCGTGTTGCGGCTTGGCTCAACGACTAAACATATGACGGCGACCTGTGCGCTGATCCTGGAAAATCGCGGCAAGCTGCGCCTTGATGACGATATTCACGCTTATATATCTGAGCTGCCCGATTTAGGCGTAGCGATAAGTTTGCGTCACCTGCTGACTATGCGCAGCGGGTTGCGTGACCATTTGAACATGCTGCTATTTGCCGGGCTCGACGCCAATGCGCCCATCGGTAGAGAGGCGTTGTTCCGCCTTGCTCTTGCGTCAGGTCCGCCAATGTTCGCGCCGGGAAGTGCGTTCAGCTATTCGAATACAAACTACACGCTGATGAGCGTTGTCATTGAACGCGTCTCGGGGCTGTCTCTCAGGCAGTTTATGGAACAGGAATTATTCGATCCTCTCGGCATGCGCGATACGCACCTTGTGTCCGATATGGGCGAAGTGATTTCTCGCAAGGCGAGCGGATATTTACCGAAAGCAGATGGCGGTTACGAGGCGGGATACATGCTGTGTCATCTTGATGGCGCGGGCGGGGTTGATCTCGACCCTGGCGGATATGGGGCGCTGGTTATGCAATTACCGAGACGACAAGCTATTCGGGCCGGATTACCGCGCGCGCATGGAGGCGCCGCTAACCGGCGCGGTGAGTGACGCTCACTACCGTCTCGGCATTGAGGTCAAATCTCATCGCGGACACACAGTCGTGCGTCATGGCGGCGGCATGTATGGCTATGCCTGCGACTTTGCGTTTTATCCGCAAGCCGATATTGGCGTTGTGCTGTTGGCGAATGTTCTTGATATCGAAATATATCAAATGGCTGACCGCCTTTTCGATCTGCTCACCGATGAAGCGCCTCGGGTTCAAAAGAAGCCAGACGTAAGCGCAGCGCCGGCATTCGCAGCTGGGCATTATGTTGGTGAGCAGGACGATCTGATCATCGCGCTTGTCCAGGAGGGGGCGGCGAAGACGCTTTATCTGCTTGGGGAGCGCCACCTGCTGGCGCCTGATGGCGAGGGGTGGCGTTCGGAGAAGCGAGACCTTTATCTTGAGATTCGCGATGGCGCCGCGATGATGTCGTTCGGCGGAAAAACTGCGGTGCGGTTGGTTCCCATTGACGACCCGCGTGAAGCGCCGGGGCCGTCTCCACAAAACCCGGAAGATTTTGTTGGCGCCTATCGTAACAGCCTGTTTGGAGAAGTGCACAATGTCGTTCTCGAAGGGGGCGGCCTTAAAGTTTGTTTGCCAAGCGCAAGCCGCGCGCTGGTCTGGGGCGAGTTGCTTTCTGTTGGGAAGGATTTCTTCGCCGCACGGGTCGAAGGTGAGCCGACCTGCACCAATGTGACGGTGCGTTTCCTGCGTGACGCTGATGGAGACATCCGAACATTGCGATATGGTTTGAACCGTTGCGTCGATTTCGACTTCGACCGAGTGGAAGAAATCAAAGGCGGGGTTGGGAATGGTTGAGCTTGCGCGGATTTTTCTCGCCAGACGATGGGCCGGCCTAATTATCTCCACTGCGCTCGTCATTCTGGGTTATCTGCTTTCAAATAAATGGGGCCTTTGGACTCTCACACCCGGATGTCTGCTATTTGCCGGTGCGCTCTACGGTATTGCGACGAGAGACCGGACGCCGCCGCCTGGAAAATTATTTCGCATAAACGGTCAGCGGATGCATATTCTGGCGGAAGGAGAGCCCGGAAAGCAGCGCACCGTGATCTGGGTCAGCGGCGGGCACGGCGAGGGGCTGATCCTGCATCATCTCCACAAAGTCATGCGAGAAGAGACCCGGTCTATCCTGTTTGACCGCACCGGATCGGGATGGTCCGATCCGGCAGGTGAAGCGGTGACCATCAGCGGTGAAATTGCAAGACTAAAGGATTTACTTGATACTGCGGGGGAACAAGGGCCGTTCGTTTTCGCTGGACATTCTTTCGGCGGCTTGTTCAGTGCGAACTTCGCACAAGCCTACCCTGAGAAAGTTGCAGGACTGGTCCTATTGGACCCGACCTCGCCGTGGAATGTCGCCTTTGCGGGTCATCTGACCTTTCCGCCAGTCATTGCAAAGGCCTGGTTTGGCGCATTGGCTAGCCAATTTGGTTTGCGCCGTTTCGTCGAGCCTGAAATCGACAATCCGGAGAGTGACCTTGCACAAAAGCTCGCCGATGTGGCGACAATAGTGAACGCGCATTCCGTTGAACCGAAATCCCTTTTAGCGGAGGCGTCGGTGTTTCGCTCCTGCATGCGCAATCCGTTCGATCTTGTCTCCGGTCGCGGCGTGCTGGCAAGTCTGCCGCTCGTCCTGATGACGCCTCATGAGTCTGAAAAGGACAAAGCGGAATTGCGCGATCTTGTAAAAACGAGGCTTGGGCTTAGCGACCGGCAGGTGACCAATTTCTTTGCGGCGCATCGCGACACTATCGAACAGCATTTGGCTCTGTCTTCGCGCAGCCGCCAGGTCGTGCTCCCTGAAGGGTCGACACATATGTTTCCTTATGAATTTCCCGAACATGTGCTGAAAGAGGTGCGGATGGCAATCGCGCTCGGGTGATTGCGAAATCGCCACTGCATCGAAAGAAAACAACTATACGATAGGTAAAAGCTATTGAACCAATGGTAAGTTGCCTCTAGCATGTCCGAAAACAAGGAGGTTGCGATGAGGGGATTATTGCTCATTTTAGCAGGGGCGGGGGCGTGCGCCGTCGCAGCGTGCTCTGGCGCTGATCCGCAAAAAGACGGCGCCGGCGCAATGCATGGCGCGAGCGAACCTCTTCCGCTCTATCCCTTTGATTTATTTTTCACACCGGAAAGCGTAACGGCGCCGAGGGTTAGTCCTGATGGCAAGCGCCTCGCCTATATTGCGCCGGTCGAGAACGTGAATAACTTTTTCGTCGCACCCATCGACAACCCGGGCGCCGCGCAACAGCTTACGTCTTTTGAAGGGCAGGGTGTTCGCGCGACCGATGTTTCCGGAAATGTCATGTATCGCTGGAGTTTGGACGGGCGCTACATCATCTTTCCCAAGGACTATGACGGTGATGAGAACTGGGACATTTGGGTCGCCGACACGGAGACTGGTGAATCCCGCAACCTGACTCACAATCCAGAACGCAAAACACAGCTTGTGCAGTTGAGCGATGAGGATTCGTCAAAAGTCGCCGTTACCGACAGTGCTCCCGGCCTGCCGCTCCCGGATTTATACATTCTCGATCTTGAGACCGGAGAGATGGAGCTGGTTTTAAAAAACGAGCAGGGCTTTCTGGGATTTCTGGCGGACCGGTCCCTGGCGCCTGCCGCCGCTGTGGGTTACGACGCGAGCGCCGGTCTGCAATTCTATTCGATGAAAACACCGGAAGGCCCCCAATTGTTGGAGGCGATTGCACCCGAAGATTCGGCCGCATTTTCTTCGACCATCTATACGAATTCCTTCATGATCGATGAGAGCAATCTCCATGTATATCGCTTCGATAGCGAAGGACGAAACACCAATGCGCTCGTACGCGTAGACCTTAAAACCGGCGAGAAAACCGAACTGGCGATAGACCCGCGCGTAGATGTGTCGCGCGTTGTTTATGACCCCTCAACGGGGGCGCCCCTGGGTTATGCGGCGATCTGGGACCGGTTGAAATGGACGGCGCTGGATGATTCCTACGCCAAGGATTTTGAAGCGGTGCAGTCGCACAATCCGCCGGCAGATTTTTATGTGGAGAACATATCCCGCGACGGACGCGTCTGGATAATCCGGTATATGGAATCCAACCGTCCGAGTGAATATTACGCTTATGATCGCCAGGACGGGAGCTTTCAAAAGCTGTTCGTCGGTACGCCGCAGCTCGAAGGTATGAAGCTCGAGCCTCTGCATCCCTATGTCATGAAAACGGATGACGGTTTGGAATATGTCTCCTATTACATGCTGCCGAGCGGCGCAGACCCGGATGGCGACGGCAAACCAGATGCGCCCGTTCCCATGGTGATGATCGTGCATGGGGGGCCGAGCGATGAACGCGCGATCTATGCGTTTGGCGCGATGCTTCATTGGTTGGGCAACCGTGGTTATGGGGCGATGTATGTCAATTACCGCGGCTCCGCCGGATTCGGGAAAGCGTTTATGAATGCGGCGAAAGGCGAATGGGGCGGCAAGATGCATCAGGACCTGATCGACCAGGTCGACTGGGCGGTGAAAGAGCAACTCGCCGACCCTGACCGCATCGCCATCGTCGGGGGCAGCTATGGCGGCTATGCGACGCTCGTGGGAATGACCATGACGCCGGATGCATTTGCTTGCGGTATAGACATTGTCGGGCCGTCAAATCTCTCCATCCCGATGCCGCATTGGGACGCCGACTGGATGAAAGAGCAACTAGGCGGCGATCCGCGTACAGAGGAGGGGCGTGCGTTTTTGCTTTCGCGCTCACCCGTCGCTTACGCGCATCAGACAAAAAATCCTGTGCTGATCGGTCAAGGCGATCAGGATTCGCGCGTGCCCACGGCGCAGTCGGACGAGATTGTCGAGAAAATGCAGGAAGCGGGTGCTGAAGTGACCTATATTCGCTTTCCTGATGAGGGGCATGGCTTTGCACGGCTGGAAAACAACCGGGCGTTTTGGGGCGCCGCGGAAAATTTCATGGCGCAATGCCTTGGCGGTCGGGCGGAGCCGATCGGCGACAAGTTTGAAGGCTCGTCCTTGATCGTGCCAGTCGGCGCCGAGCACATAGACGGCATGGCGGACGCGCTGGAGAGTATCGCCGGCGCGCCCTAGGTGGCTCAGGCCTATTTTGAAGCGGCGGGCGCCAGCGTCTGCGTCAGTAATTCGACAAAGTACTCGGTTGTCTCTTTCATGGACTGACCGGATCCGCCAATCCAACGGGGCATCCAGTTGAACGCGCCCATGACGAAGCGCGCCGCCAGTTCCGCTTTGCAGGGGGCGATGCTTCCATCCTCAATTCCCTGGGCGACCCATGAAGCAACGCGCGCATTGGCGACGTCCAGCCGCGACAGGAATTCTTCCCGCTGCATCTTATCCTCGATGGCGTGGACTTCGTTAAGCAGGGCCGAAGCGTGGGGGTGAACGAATGCCTTGCTGGAGACATAAAGGCATATTTTTTCTAGGCCGGTAGTCCCCTGTGCTTCGGCCTCCGCCGTCGCGTCGTCAATTTCCTCAAGCGCCGCATGATACGTCGCGCATAAAAGGTCGTTCTTGTTTTTGACATAGTAATAGAGGGCGGTTTTGGTCAGGCCCAAACGCTCAGCAACGTCGACCAGCGAGGTCGCGTGATAACCTCGCTGGTTGAACAGTGCAGCGGCTTCTGCGAGGACCGCCTGCTTCTTCAACTGCGCCTGTTGCGCTTGCGCTTCATTCCACGCGACATTCTTTTTTCATCTTTTATGCAGCCATTTTATGAGCAGGCGCGTTGCTAGTGGTTTGCGCCGCGTTGCGGTTTGGGCATTGCTTGTATTTCGTCCGACCGGCCATAGCTCAACGCAATCCCGGCGCAGTCAGCGGCCATGGGCGGTGTTGCTCCCATATGCGTGCGAGGCGCAAGGCGATATCGTCTCGATGTCGTCGGACATTTATCAGCAGCCCGATCGGCAGGCCGTCGGACGACAACCCGGCGGGCACGGAAATGGAGGGGTTCCACGCTATGCTAGATAGTACGGTGAACGGTTCGCCATTTGTCTCGCTCGCGTCCATCCCTGCGATCTTCTCGGGCAGCGGCCCCTCCGCTGCATAAGGAACGCAGCAAGCAGTTGGTGTGATGAGAATGTCTGCGGTTTGAAAGAATGCGGCCATTTCCTGCTCGACTTTCATTACGGT
Organism: Hyphococcus sp. D3-15; assembly: GCF_055809375.1. Lineage (NCBI taxonomy): Bacteria > Pseudomonadati > Pseudomonadota > Alphaproteobacteria > Parvularculales > Parvularculaceae > Hyphococcus > Hyphococcus sp. D3-15. The sequence continues at coordinate 2,090,182 of NZ_CM147910.1, forward strand.
TTCCCGATAGCCGATGAGGTCACGGCTGTCGCGATAGGCGTAGCGCTCAATAAACTGCCTTGGTCCGGGGCTTATTTCCTTCAAGCGGTCCGGAAGCCAGCCATCGCGTTCAAAACGCTGACGCAATTCAACAGCGGCGAGGGCATTCCAGGCGACGTAAGCATTTGTCCAACGCCTCTCATCGGTGCGCATTTCAATGCCGGCGGCGGCGCAAAGCTCACCTGCGGATTGCTCGCACAACTTAACAACTTCCGGCTCAACTGGCGCGAAGCCAAGGTCTGGAGACCAGACCGCACGCAACCCCCGGACATCAAGCGTTTCGAGAAGGTCTTCGTAACGTATGTCCGTCCGGGGCAAGCTCATGCGATCACGGTCATCAGGGCCCGAAACGATATCCAGATAGCGCGCGGTGTCAGCCACGGTCGCTGTAATAGCGCCGGGGCTTGAGGTGTCAGCGAAACCATTATCGCGAGGAATGCGGCCAAGGCTCGGTTTAAGGCCGACCATGCCGGTGAAGCCCGCGGGACAGCGGATCGATCCAAGGCCGTCGCCGCCGGTCGCCAATGGCGTCATGCCTGCCGCGACCGCCGCCGAGGAGCCTCCGGAACTTCCGCTCGGCGTGCGCGCCAGATTCCATGGGTTTCTCGTGATGCCGTGAAGCAGCGTGTGCGTAACGCCATCGAGTCCAAATTCCGCAGTAGCGACTTTTCCAACAATAATGGCGCCGGCCGCTCGCAAGCGCGATATCTGTGTTGTGTCGAATGTCTCAGGCGGCGCGTCCTTGGTTAAAAGCGAACCGTTCCTTGTGGGGAGCCCGATGCAGCGGTCTCGCAAATCTTTTACGGCGATGGGCACGCCGGCGAGCGGCGGCGCCGGCATTCCGTCTGCAAGACGCTTGTCGAATTCCGCTGCTGCTTCCTGCGCCAATGCTTCGTCGATATGGACAAATGCATTGATGACTTGATCGCGACGGCGAATGCGTTCGAGGCATGCATCGAGCTCGGCGGTCGCGGTTGATTCTCCGGATGCGACCTTGCAGGCGATGGAGATTGCGCTGCTGCGTTCAGGCGATTTTGTGGGCGGCATTCGCGGACGCTCCTGGATATAGCGGCAAGGGGAGATCGGCAGGAGGCGCCGCGTTCACGCAAAAACGCTTCCTGAAACCATCGCTGAATTCATAATTTGGATACGCCGAGCGGTCGTTTTTCGTCGGTCTCTTCGCGATCATAGCCTTCCTTTAATCCAAGCGTCGTCGTGCGGCGGCGTGGCAGGGTGGTGATCCTGCGCCGGGGCATTCATAAACTCTACAAAAAAAGAGCTGAACGCAAGGTAAGTAGAATTGACGAAGCGGTCAATTCCCCATAGATTGGCTGAGGAGCTAAAACTGACGGGGCCGTGGCTGCGCTGCGGGGTTTAAAAAACCGTCGAATAATCTGCAGCGAGAAGGGGTGTTAAAATGAAGAGATTGCTTTTATCGGGGGTTGCGCTGGCGGGGTTAGGGGCGATCCCGGCATATGCCCAGGGCGGAACAGGCGACGGCGCACGGGACGTTATTACCGTCACGGCGCAAAAACGGGAGGAAGACCTCCAATCGGTTCCGATTAGTATTAAGGTCATTGATGAGGAGCTGTTGCGCACAACGCTGGCGGACGGTCTTGAAGATCTGTCACGGCTTGTTCCAAGCCTCTCGACGGCGAGCCTGAGCCGCGGCGGAAGTCAGGTTCAAATTCGTGGTCTCGGCTCAAATGTGGGAAATGTGGGCACGGTCGCTCTTTATAATGATGGCGTGATTTCATCGGGCCGGACGCAATCGAGCGGTACTTTTGCTGAAGCAGACAGCATTCTTTACGATGTTGAGGCGGTTGAAGTATTGCGCGGTCCTCAAGGCACGCTGTGGGGCGAGGGGTCCTTTGGCGGGGTCATCAGCATCCGTTCAAATCGCCCGGATACGGAGCAGTATCAGGCCTCGGCGTCCGGGACCTGGTCGACCATCAAGAATGGCGCGTCGGATAATTTCAATGTGGCGGGGATGGTGAATATTCCTCTCGTCAAAGATGTTCTGGCGGTTCGCGCCGTCGGTTACCGGTATGATCGCGGCGGGTATATTGATGGCGTTAACTTGCTGCCCTTGTTTAGCGCCGAACCGGCTGAATTGTTCGGCGAAGACCTGAACACGCAACGCTTCACAGGCGGCCGCGTGATTGCGACGCTAACGCCGAGCGATGGCGTCGACATCACGGCGATCTACAAGAAAGAAAAAGCCAAACTGGGAATCGATAATACGATCTCCCCTAACCTTATCGGCACCTATACGGACTATGATCCGTATCTGTCGCAAGCAGGCTTTTCATCAGACTATGGCACAACCCGTGATCTCGATGAGGGTATTCTGGAGATCAACATTAAAACGCCGATTGGCTTGCTTACATCCATCACGGGCTATAGCGCCATTGAAGCGGAGAACACTGCGCCGGCGGTGTTCAAGTCCGAAGCCTGGAGCGAGGAGGTGCGTCTCAGCTCGGACTTTGAAGGTCCGCTCAACTACACGGCGGGTTTCTATTATCGCGACGCCCAGAGAGATATCGAGTTCGCCGGGACAGGCTTTCTCGGTGAGGAAATCTCTCAATGGTCACTATTCGGTCAGGCCTATTGGGCCATTTTGCCGTCGCTTACGGCCACGGCGGGTATTCGCTATGAAGAGCAATCCCTCAGCACGGCAGACCTTTTCTACACGGCTTCCGTCAGTGAAGGGGAGTTCGACAGCGTCATTCCAAAATTCGCACTAGACTGGCAGGCGACAGAGGACACGCTGATTTACATCTCTGCGGCGAAGGGCTTCCGGGCGGGCGGCGCCAATTCCGATCAGTCGCTGGGCACAGATCCGAACTTCGTCGCGGCGTTCGCGCCTGACGAGATCTGGAACTATGAAATCGGCCTCAAGACAACGTTCTTCGACGGACTTGTGACGACGAACGCTGCCGTTTTCTATATCGACTGGTCGGACATTCAGATCGACAAGGCGATCACTTCTGTGATCATTCCGCCGATTCAGTTTATCGTCGTCAATGGCGAAGAGGCGCATAGCTTCGGCTTTGAAGCGGACGTCTTTATTTCGCCTGATGAAAATACTGATATTGTTCTGGGCGGATCGATCCTCGAGGCGCAGTTCGACGGCGGAGAAATCGACACTGCGGCCTATCTCGACTTTCCGCTCGATGGGCAGCGCCTCGCCAGCACGCCGAAATATGTCGCCAATGCGTCTATCGAGCGTCGCTTTCCCATGGGCGGTTTTGAGCCATTTGTCCGGGGCGAATTCTCAGCGCGGGGCAGCTCCTTTGGCGATGTCCCGAATGTGCCGCAACCGGGCGGCAATCTTGCTAGCGGTGAGCTTCTACTCGCCAATTTCCGCGCCGGCATTCGCGCCGATGCATATGAAGTACAAGTGTTCGTCAATAACGCTTTTGACGAACGGGGGAGCACATTCACCTTTTTTGACGGTGGATTTGGCGATGTCGCCGCGCTGACACAGCCGCGGACCATCGGCGTTAACTTGAAATTGCGTTACAACTAGCTCGAAAACTCGATGTGAATAAAACGGATCTGATGATGACGCATGTCTCGTCAGGTCCGTTTTCAATCAGGGAGCCAGAGTTTTCTTCATCAGGTCGACAAAGTATTTTGTCGCTTCCTCGATAGAGTAACCGGAACTGCGGATCCAGCGCGGCATCCCGTTGAACGGTCCCATAACGAAACGGGCCGCTAATTCAGGGTCGCAAGGAGCGATGGACCCGTCCTTGACCCCTTCTTCGACCCAGCGGGTAATCCGCGCATTGGCTTCCTCCAGCCGCTTGCGCAGGAAGGATCGCTTCTTTGGGTTGTCGATGGCGTCTATTTCATTCAGGAGCGCGGACGCCTCCGGGTGAAGAAACGCCGGGCTCTGAACATATTTGCAAAGCTTGTCGAGCCCGGTTTCACCCTTCGCCTCGGCTTCCTCCGTGGCTTGGTCGATCTCCTCAAACGAGCGCAGATAGGTTTGATACAACAGCTCGTTTTTGTTCTTAATATAGTGATAGAGCGCAGTCTTTGTGAAGCCGAGCCGCTCAGCAACATCAGCGAGTGATGTCGCATGATAACCGCGCTCATTGAAGAGTGCGGAAGCTTCCGCCAGAACGGCCTCTTTTTTCAATTGATTTTGTAGCTGGTGGGCTTCGCGCCAGGCCGGGTTCTTGCTCATTATTTTCTCAATGCCGCATTCGGGAAGTCGAACGGATAGGGTGCCCGGAACCTATACAGGATGTCAGTTCAATTCAATTGAATTGAACACGATTTCAGAAAAATTTACCCGCATCGAGCGTGGCTGATTGCGGTATTGGGCTGCGTCAGGCTTTTGTGGCCCGGATGCGCTCGTCACAGAGGCGGTCAAGGAGCGTTAACGGGACAGCGCCATGAGACAACACTGTGTCGTGAAAGTCTCTCACATCGAATGAGGCGCCTAATGCGGCCTCCATTCTCTGGCGAATTTCCATGAACTTCATCATGCCGATTTTGTAAGAGCATAATTGTGCAGGAACGCTCGCGGAGCGCCGCACGATATATCCGGCAAAAATATCGGATTTTCCCGTATGCCTTACAAAAAACGACTTCGCCTGCTCTTGTGTCCAGCGCTTGGCGTGGATGCCAGTGTCCAGCACCAGATTCGCCGTCGATATCTGCTCCTGACGCAGGCGCGTCAGGCGATAACCGATGTCGTCGTCAATGCCGTGCCGGGCGGGCATTGTTTCAGCGTATTTCGCCCAGCCTTCAATATAAGCGTCAAAGGTCATGATGCGCCGTAATGTGGGAAGCGAAGCATCTTCCTGGGCGAGGCTGATTTGCAGATGGTGGCCGGGATAGATCTCGTGATAGGCGACCACCTTCAGCGCCGAATCCGCTTCGGCGAGCGCTTGCTTCGTATTGAGTTCAAAATAACCGCTCCTCGTGCCATCGAGAGAAGCCGGCTGATAGGTATGATTCCTGTCAGCCTCCGCAAAACGAGGCGTCGGCAGCACAGTAGCGCGCGCCCGGGGAAGGGTGTGAAAGAGCGACGTCAGATGCGGTTCCACATTAGCGATAATCTCTTTCATGCGCTCAAGTACGGCGTTCCGGTTTGCTTCGGTGTCCTTGCGAGGCGCTTCCAGGCGTGCGTCGAACGCCGCGTGACATTCCGCAATAGTCGTCGTTTCAATACCAAGCTTGCGGCTTAGCGCTATGATTTCAGCTTCCACGCGCGCGAGTTCACGCCAGCCAAGTTCATGGATATCGTCGGCGTCGAGCGATGTCGTTGTCGTGCTGCGCAATAGAAAGTCGTAATATCCGGCGCCATCCGGTAAGTTCCAAAGGCCGAGTGTTGCAGACGCTTTCGGAATAAGGGCCTCTACGGTCGCGATCAGACGTTCATAGGCAGGGTAGACGGTGTTCTTCAGCAGTGAAGCGCAATCGGCAAGCAAGGCCTCACGATTCTGCGCGGGAAGGTCTGTTAGCTCCAGGCTCTTTTCCTCAAGCGTGGTGTATATGAAATTTTCTTCCGGCGCCGGCGCGATGAATTGCTTTGCTTCGGCCAGCGCGCCTTCGAGAATTATCTGCGGCGCAAGCAAGCCCGACCCCTTGCGTACAAGCGTCAATCGGGCCGCTTCGTCCAATAGCGGCGCAATGCTTGCCAACCGCTCTATATAGTCGCGGACGTCTTGATGGTGACGCATGGGGTGGAGCCCGCTCAGAAACGTCACCGGATCATTCTGAACGCCAAGCGAAGGCCGCAGCAAATATTCGTGGCGTAAAAACGGCCGGCCTGCGGTCCCGACAATCTGGCGCTCATGGCCATAGCGGCAAAAGAACTCGAGAGAAGCGGCGCTGATTTTCTCTGAGGAGTTCAGCGTGCTTTCGGGAAAGCGCTTCACGCCTTCCCCGATCCGCTTCATCATATCGCTACGCCGCAGCGCGGAAGCATCGTCAATCGGCGTAAATCCGGTTTGAGCGACCGGTTCGGCGCCGATTTCGTAAAGACCCATTTGCGTAGGAAATTCAGGTGTCTCGCGTGCGATAGAGCGGCATGCGTCTTCCATGAAAGTTGAAAAGGCAATATTGGTCATGGCCGGTTTTCTCAAGGCGTGATGGCTGCGTAGGAAAGTGGCGCGGTGTTGGATGCGATGTGCTGTAGGGCTGTGTCTATCGCCAGCCGGTAGCCGCTTACAAAGTCAGAGGGCAGAAATACAGGCGTCTCGATATCGACGGGAACGCCGCATCCTTCGAACAATTCACCGCGTGGTGACCGGTAAAGTTCATTGGAAAGATAAAAACGCCACCCATTAGGCATGTGCTTGGCGAGATTGTCTGACAGGATGCCGGTGGAAGGTTGTCCCAGCAAGGTTACATGGGGAAGCGCGCGCATGCACAAGGCCAGAACATCCCCGGCGCTTGGGGTCCGGTTCGATGTGAGGACATAGACTGGGGTGGAAAACTGCTTTCCGCTTGGGGGTTCGACAAAAAACTTTTGCCGAGGCGTCAGGCTTCCGTCAATTCGGGCTTCCTTTGTGAAAGCCAAACGTTTTTTATCTGCGAACCGGTTGGCGATGGCGAGAGAGATTTTATCGAAGCCGCCGCCATTCAGGCGAATGTCTAATATGATGGCATCCGCCCCGGAAAAATCATCGAGCACCTGATCGAGAATCGCGTCGATGGCCTCCAGATCCCGGCGCAGGAAGTTGGCGTGGTCACAGCGGCGCGGCGGGAGATCCGTTGCGTGTTTCGCCGAGGGATCGTCATGCAGCCCGAACATGCGAAAGACGTTCAAATAGCCTACATTCGCAGTGAGCATGCCCCAATGGAAAGCGCCATTGCCGGCTGACTTTCCGGCGGCGCCGAGATATTGCGTCTGGATGAACTTGCCGAGAAGCGCGAGATTGTCGGGATGTCCGATATGATCGACCTTTAATCCTAGCGCGCGGCGCAAGAGCGCCTTTGTCTCGCCGATCTTTTCCGAGCGCGCTATCATGTCGCCATTGATCAGGCTTACATGATTGTCCTTCAACGGTTGGATCAACTCGCCTAGCGCGGCGAACAGGACGTCCGGCGGCGTACCCTCATGGATTGACGGGTCTATGCTTTGGCAGAGCGCATCCCAGTCGACATTGCGTTCTTTGAAAAACGCATAGTCCTGAGCGAATGCCTGGCGAAAGAATTCAAAATTTCGGCGCGGATCAAAATCCCGCGACGCGTCAAGAGGCAGAAGCCGTCCCGGCAAGTCGGCGCGGCGGTCGAAATCATAGATTGAAAGTTCATTTTGGACGTGAAGCTGCAGGTGATTTTGCGCTTTGTCGAGACCGGCATTGAGCCCCGCAGCGAATTCAGCGCGGTCGCCCCGTTCGAATTCGATACAGTCATCCCGGGTTTCGTCGAAAAAAGCATAGCCGGCTGGATCGACTTTGAGATACCAGCCATAACCTCGGCTTTTCCAGACGCCTTCAATAGTCAAAATCTTCCTCCTTGTATTCTTCCTCTGGTCTGCGTCCGACATCTCGAGGTTTCACCTCACTAAGCACAGGCTGGAATGAATTTCAACACGCAGACAAAATAATTGAACGTAGCGTCAGTTTGATATATCGTTTGATCAAATCTATTGCTGCAGGCGCTCATTTTCGGGGTCGTAGAAACAAGCCGGGACAATACGTGCGGGAAGGGTTTGGCCATTGACGTCGATGGTGACGGTCTCCCCAAGGCGCTGCTCGCCAGCCCTGAGCAGACCTATGGCGATCGCGCGCCCCAGGGTCGGGCTGGCGCATGAGGAGGTCACATGACCTTCGGCTTCCCCCGTCGAGGGCGTTATGAAATGCGCGCCGACCGGAATGTGGGCGTCGGGGCGTTCCGGCAAAACACCGACGAGCTGCAAACGATTTGGGCGAAGATTGTCCGGGCGCGATAGCGACCGCTTTCCAACGAAATCGGTTTTCTTTTTAGCGATCGCGTTGCGCCAGCCCACATCTAGCGGCGAAGTCGAGACATCCGTGTCGACACCAACCTCGAGATACCCTTTTTCGAGCCGCAAAATATCGAGCGCCTCGATTCCGAGTGGTGCAAGCCCGAAAGCTTCGCCAGCATCGCGCAAGGCCAGCCAGGCGTCTTCTGCATAGCCTGCCGGAATGCTGAGTTCATAGGAAAGCTCGCCTGTAAAGCTGACCCGCATTAACCGGTATGGCGCGCCGCACACGCTTCCTTCCCGAACGGCCATATGGGAGAATGCGTCGGGAGATAGATCCTGATCTTGAATGACCGCAGAGAGGACATTGCGGGATTTCGGTCCGCTCAATGTAAGCGTAGCCCATTGCGTCGTCGCATTATAAATGGCGACATCCAGTTCCGGCCATTCGACCTGCAACCATTCCTCAAAGGCGAGGAAGACGCCGGTGGCACCAGCGCTTGAGGCGCAGACGAGGTAGTGATCCTCGTCCAGGCGGGCGAACACGCCGTCGTCGAAAATCACGCCGTTTTCTTTGAGCATCATGCCGTAGCGCACACGTCCGGTTTTCAGCGTGAGCACATTGTTGACGTAGATGCGATTGAGAAAGCGTCCTGCGTCCGGCCCCTTCACCTCAATCTTGCCGAGGCTCGAGCTGTCGAACAGCGTCACTGCGTTGCGCGCGGCGACGATTTCACGATGTATCGCCTGATCTTCCGTTTCACCATTGCGCGGATAATATGCCGCCCTGAGCCAGCCGCTATGATTTTCCATCACGCCATTGGCCCCAACATGCCAATCATGCAAAGGCAGGCGCCGCACTGGCCATGCACGCGGACCAGTTTCACGACCGGCGAGAGCGCCAAGGGTAACCGGCGTATAGGGCGGACGGAATGTTGTCGTGCCTACATCGGGGATCGGGCGATCGAGATGAGCGGCGAGGTTGGCAAGGGCGTTGATATTGGACGTCTTGCCCTGATCGGGCGCCATGCCTGTCGTGGTGTAGCGCTTGAGATGTTCTACTGAGACATAGCCCTCGGTTGCGGCCACATCGATCGATTGCGTTGTCACGTCATGATAATAGTCAATCCATTGTCGGCCCTGCGTAGGCGCGCCGGTTCGCCAATGCGGTTCGATGCGATAGGGCAGATCGGCGTTCTCTGCGCGCGGCGCCGGCGCGGAAGACATATCAGCCGAGATATGCGAGGCGCCGCCAGCGCGATGGCCGGCCTCAAGGCTGGCGCTGAGGTCGAATTCGCCATTCGCCGCGCCGATGATTGTCATCGACGATGCGGCGTGTTCGGGCGTGAAACAGGCGTGCGTTTCATCATAACGCAGCTTGCCGCCTTTCTGGGAGAACAGGTGAACCACCGGGCTCCAGCCGCCGGACATGACCAGCAGATCGAAGTTGAGATTGAAGGAGCTGCTTTGTTCATTTGCAGATTGGCGGATGACAGCGCCGGTGACGCGCCGCCGCCCGCTAGTGGCAATGATTTCGCCGCCCGCATAAATCTTGATGTTTCGTTCACGCGCCGCCTCGGCAACATCGCCGGGCTCTTTGCGCGTATCGACAATCGCTTCGATGGCGAGGCCCTTTTCCTGTAATGCGAAGGCGGCTGCGTATGCCCTGTCATTATTGGCGTAGAAGAGTGCGCGCGTTCCCGGCAGGACGGCGTATTGATGGGCGTAACGCCGCACAGAATCTGCGAGCATGATGCCGGGGCGGTCATTGTCAGGAAACACCATCGGGCGCTCCGCCGCCCCGGTCGCGAGGATAGCGCACTGGCATCGTATCTTCCACAAGCGTTGCGCGACGTCGCCATTATGCGGCGCCATTTCGACTGCGATGAAGTAATTGTCATCCCACGCCGCTGCGGCGGTTGTAGAAGTGAGCACGGTGACATTCGGCTGCCGGCGCAGCCAGTCGGCGGTTTTACGTGCCCAGACATTGCCGCTCAGGCCGTCAATGTCCGCCTGCCGCCAGAGCAGGGCGCCGCCGGGTTCCTGCTGGTCGTCGATGAGCAAAATGCGCGCGCCGGTTTGCGCGGCGCTGCGCGCCGCCGCCAGTCCCGCGGGCCCGCCGCCAATGATCAGGATATCGCAATGAGCATGGCGTTTGTCGTAAATATCAGTATCTGGACCGTCAGGCGTGGGCGCTGATCCAGCGAAGCGCCGTATCATGCCTTCGTAAAAGTCCCAGCTCGGCCAGATGAAAGTCTTGTAGTAAAATCCGACCGGGAGAAATTGCGTCGCCCAACCGGTCAGTCCCGATAGATCGCATGCGAGCGACGGCCAACCCGACTGACTTTTCGCCTCAAGTCCTTCATACAGGCGCTGGCGCGTGGCGCGGACATTTGGCGTTTTGTTCGCGCCGCTTCCGACGCTGACGATTGCGTGCGGTTCTTCGACTCCGGCGGAGAGCACCCCGCGCGGGCGATGATAGCGAAAACTGCGCGCTGTCATGGCGACGTCATTGGCGAGCAAGGCAGAGGCGAGCGTGTCTCCTTCAAAACCGGTTAAGGACCGTCCGTTGAATGTAAAGCGTAGCGGTTTGCTGCTGTCGATCCGACTGCCTTCGGGTACACGCCGGGATTGCTTTCTCATGATTGCGGCTCCCGCGGCGTATCGGTGATGTCATAAACAGCGCGGATTTCATGGGTGACGGTGTCCCGTGCTGCATGAAACCACAGCATGCACCCATAGACATGCAGCCAGCGCTCATAGTGCATGCCCATGGGGTTGATGCGGTCAAACTGATAGGCGGACCATTGCGCATCGCTCGCCATGTCAGGTTCTGGCGGGCGCGTGATATGCGCTTCGCCGCCGCACAGGAATTCGTCCTGATTGCGCGGCCCGCACCAGGGGCAGGGGATAAGCATCATAGCAGGGGTTGTCCGAGATCCATGCCGGCGGATGCGCCTTCATCGACAAGCGCGCCGGTTTCGAAGCGGGAAAGAGAAAAGGGTTCGATCAATGGGTGCGGCGCGCCGCGGGCGATTGTGTGAGCCATGGTGTAGCCGCCCGCCGGGATTGCTTTAAAGCCGTAGCTGCCCCAGCCCGCCGAGAGGAAAAGCCCCGCAATCGGCGATTCGCCCAAAATCGGGCTGTGGTCTGGCGTGTAATCGACAATGCCGCCCCATTGCCGCATCCAGCTTAACCGGCTGAAACAGGGGAAGAGATCAATGAGGAAAGCGAAGTTCTGTTCAGGCGTTCCCGCCATGCCACGCCGCGCATAAGAGTTGAACAAATCAGTCTCGCCGCCAATGACGAGTTCGCCGCGCTCCGACTGGCTGACATAGATCGCGCCGTCGAGCACGACGTTGAGGAGAGGGCGCACCGGTTCCGACACCATGGCCTGCAAGGTGTAAGACGAGATTGGCAGTTTAAGCCCGGCGAGACCGGCGACGACACTTGAATGGCCGCCCGCCGCGATCATGACTTTTGGCGCGCGCAATGTTCCCTTTGATGTCTCAACGCCGGCGATGCATCCGTTCTCAATGAGAAAATCGCCCACGCGGCAATTTTCGATGATGTCGACGCCGCGGGCGCTGGCGGCGCGGGCATAGCCCCACGCGACGGCGTCATGCCGGCATGTTCCGCCCTTGCGTTGCAGGAAGCCGCCAAAAACCGGGCGCACGCTGTCGGCGCTGTCATTGAGGATCGGCATCAGCCGCCGGACGCCAGCAATATCGACCAGTTCCGCATCGACGCCTTTGTGACGCATGGCGTTGACGCGGCGATTCATGAGGCGCAATTCGTGGCAGCTGAATGCCAGGGTCAAAACGCCGTTCTGGCGCAACATGATGTTGAAATTCAGCTCGCGGCTCAGTCCTTCATATAGCTTCAGCGAGAAGTCATAAAAACGAATGCTCTCCGCGAACATATAGTTCGAGCGCACGATGGTCGTGTTCCGGCCGGTATTGCCGCCGCCAATCCAGCTTTTTTCAAGCACTGCGACATTGGTGATCCCGTGCTCCTTGGCGAGATAATATGCAGTCGCGAGCCCGTGCCCGCCGCCGCCAATGATAATGACGTCATAGGCGGGTTTGGCAGGCGGACTACGCCAGGCGCGCGGCCAGCGCTGACGCTGGTCAATGGCGTGGCGCGCCATGGAGAGCAGGGAGTATTTCACGATGCTGCGCCTGAAGAAGTAAATTCACCGGCCGCGTCGGTCAGCAATGCCCAAGCGTAGTGTGCGAAACTCCGGTCAACGATCAGGCGATAGGCATGTTGGTCGCGCGTATGGAGGATGGTGACGGGAATGCGCACAAGCTTGGATTGCGCACATCGCCCCGGCGTCATAGCGCTGTTTTCAAAATCCAGTGCGCAAAGCTTGGAAAGCAGGATGGGCGCGCTGTCCCCGGCGAGATCGAAGACGGTCTTCGCATCGCTTGCATCGGCGGCGATGATTGATGCGCCCGCGCATGCCGATTGCAGCCGTTCGCACAACATTGCGGTTTCTGTTTCGCCGACAAGCAGCAGCCAATAAGCCGGCGCAAGCCAGAGGATGGTGTGCGCGCCAAATTCGGCGCTATTGGGCGTCGCGGGAATTGGCATGCCCGCTATGCTTGAAATAATTTTTTGCACTACCGCGTCATTGCGCTTGGCGCGCAACGCAATGACTCCCAGCGCCGAGGCTGCATTCAAATGCAGGCGGTCAGTCTCAACGCCCCGGATTTGTTCGGATGAGCGGGAGGACAACGACGGCGAGCGCTTGCTCCAGTCTGACGTCAAAGAAACACCTCGGGTTTCGGCGCAATTTGCGTGTTGGGTCATCTGCGATTTCCATCACAAACAATGGGGTGCGTATTCTCCCCGTGATGCAGGATTGACCAGAGGTATATTTTAATTTAACGCTGGGTCAATAAGGTATTCGCTGCGCCCGTGGGGGGCAAAAGCCTTCAAGTTAGTGCGCAGGAACCGTTCAAAGGGGCTTTGGAATGGACGCGCAATCAAATCTGTCGTTGGAAGAAATTGACCGCGCCAGCCTCATTCATCCGTTTACGCCGTTAAGGCCATTCGCCCATGGCGAAACGCCAGATCCGCGCATGGTCGCCAGCGGCGCCGGGATCTCGCATTAAGGATACGCAGGGACGAGAACTGATTGACGCCTTTGCGGGGCTTTATTGCGTCAATATTGGTTATGGCCGGATGGAAGTCGCCGAGGCGATTTTCGAACAAAGCAAGAAGCTCGCTTATTGTCATTCATACGCCATGCAGGGACATGAGCCCGGTGCACTGTTGGCAAAGAAGATACTCGAATGGGCGCCGGATAATATGGCCCGCGTGTTTTTCGGCTTGTCCGGCTCCGACGCCAATGAAACGCAAGCGAAAATCGTCTGGTACTATCACAATGTTCTCGGCAAGCCGCAAAAGAAGAAGATCATCGCCCGGCGGCGGGGCTATCATGGTTGCACCGTTATTTCAGGTAGCATGACGGGCCTGCCTTATTATCATGTGGCCTTCGACCAGCCGACCGGGCCGATCCTGCACACAACCTCGCCGCATTATTATCAAGAGGCGGAAGCCGGCATGTCGGAAGCCGAGTTCTCCGCCCAATGTGCGGGAGATCTCGAGACCCTTATTGAAAAGGAAGGCGCGGATACGATTGCTGCGTTTATCGCCGAACCGATGTTAGGGACCGGCGGTCTCGTTCCGCCTCCGGAGGGCTATTGGCCTGCGATCCAGGCGGTGTTGAACAAACACGACATTTTGCTGATCGCCGACGAGGTGATTACGGGGTTTGGCCGTATGGGGACGCCCTTTGGCTGCGATTATTACGACATCAAGCCCGATCTGATCACCGCAGCGAAGGGGCTGACCAGCGCATACCTGCCGTTATCTGCAGCGATTGTCGGCGAGCGCGTCTGGAGCGTTCTTGAAGACGGTTCTGATATGTTCGGACCGTTTTCCCATGGCTACACCTATACCGCTCACCCCACTTGCGCTGCGGCGGGCCTTGCCAATCTCGAAGTGATTGAGCGCGAAAACATCATGGAGAATGTCCGCGAGACTGGCGGTTATTTCCAGAAGCGCTTGCGCGAGACATTTGGCGACCGGCCTTATATTGGCGATGTGCGCGGGGTCAATTTTCTGGCGGCGATTGAATTTGCAGCCCACAAAGAAACCAGAACGCCGTTTGACCCGGACCTTAAGGTCGGCCCCAGATTTTCCGCCGCCTGCCTTGAGGAAGGCGTGATTGCGCGGGCTATGCCGAATGGCGACATGCTTGGCTTTGCGCCGCCTCTGGTGACGACGCGCACTGATGTCGATGAAATCATTGAGCGCGTAGACCGCGCCGTGACCAAAACGGCGGGGTCGCTATGAGGCGGGCGACTGCGGCGCTGACGATAGATCGTATTGTTGTTTCGAAGCTCAACATCGCTGCAAAACATAAAGTCGTCACGCCCATCGGCACGATTGACGGTGCGCGCAATGTAGTGATCCGGATCGATACGGATGCCGGGCTTGTCGGTTGGGGTGAAGCCAGTCCCTTCGCGCCGATCACGGGAGCGACGCAGGAGACAAGTTTCGAGGCGGCGAAAATGCTGGCGCGGCTGATCAAGGGCAAGGACGCGCTCGCCATTGGCGCGCGTATGGCCGAAATCGACAAAGCGTTGGCCGGCGATCCCTCCATTCGCGCTGCTTTTGATATGGCCCTTTATGACATCGCCGCGAAAGCCGCCGGCATGCCGCTTTATCGCTTTCTGGGCGGTGAGCGCAGAGTGTTGCGCACCGATATGACGATCGGCCATCAGGATACACCCGATGACACTGCTGCACATGCGCAAGACGCTTTGGATGCGGGTTTTCGCGCCCTCAAATTGAAGGTGGGCCGCGCCGGTCTGAGGGATGTCGCTCATGTTGAAGCAGTGCGCGCCGTCGCGGGAAGCGAGGTGGCCATCACGATCGACAGCAATCAGGGGTGGGACTTGCCGACCGCGGCTGCGAATATTCGCGCCATGGCGCCGTTCAACCTGCTCTACTCGGAACAGCCGCTGCCATGCTGGGATATAGACGGCTTCGCGCAGTTGCGGCGCATGGTCGATTTGCCGATCTGCGCCGATGAAAGCATGTTCACGCATTACGACGCGCTTCGTCTCGTGCGCGCGCAAGCGGCGGATATTTTAAACATCAAGCTCGGCAAAGCGGGCGGCGTTCATGTGGGGTTGAAGATCAACGCCATCGCCGAAGCGGCGGGGCTGAAATGCATGATCGGTTGTTTCGCCGAAAGCCGCCTCGGTCTCACCGCCGCCGCGCATCTCGCTATGGCGCATCCCAACATTGCTCATCTCGATCTTGACTCGGTGTTTGTTTTTTCGGCGGACCCGGTTCTTGGCGGCCTGGCGTACCGGGTCGAAGAAGGCGGTGTCATTACATTGCCCGAGGCGCCGGGGCTGGGCGCGGAGATTGCGCTCGCCGCAATCGACAAGGCGGATCAGGCGGAAATTTAAGAAGACAGCGATCGACACAGCCGCCGTATGCGGCGTGTTCTTTCGCCATCAAAAGAGTGGAATAAAATGTCCGGCAAACGTAAGGCATATATCACCTGCGCGGTGACGGGGAACGCGCCCTTTAACCCGAAACATCCTAATTTTCCGGTGACGCCGAAAGAAATCGCCAATGCGGCGATAGAGGCGGCGCATGCCGGCGCGGCTATTGCGCATATCCATGTGCGCGATCCGGAGACAGGGCAGGGTTGCCGGGATCTGAATCTTTTCAGGGAAGTCGTTGATCGGATTCGCCAGTCAGGAACCGATATCATCATTAATCTCACCGCCGGCATGGGGGCGTTCCTGTTGCCCGATCCGGAAGACGAAAGCCGCGCGCTCCCTGAAAGCGACGTTATCGGCGTCGAAGAGCGCGTCGCGCATCTTAAGGACTGTCTGCCCGACATCGCCTCTATCGACGTGACCACAGGCAACCAGGTCGAGGGCCCGGTTGAGTTTGTTTATCTGAACACGACGCGGACGCTGCGGGCGATGGCGAAGCGGTTTCGCGATTTCGGCGTTAAGCCCGAAATAGAAACCTTCCAGGCGGGGGATATTCTGTTCGCCAATCAGCTCCTTGAAGAAGGGCTGATTGAGGGCCCTACTATGTACCAGTTTGTACTGGGCGTGAAATGGGCGGCCCCAGCAGATGTTGAGACCGTGCTCTATATGAAAAACCTCCTTCCCAAAGGCCTGCCTGTTCACTGGACGGCTATGGGAATTGCACGGGATGCGTTTCCGATGGCGGCGCTGTCTGTGCTGCTTGGCGGTCACGTTCGGGTGGGGCTTGAGGACAATTTATATCTCGAGCGCGGGGTGTTCGCGACAAACGGGCAACTTGTCGAGCGCGCAGTGCGCATCATCGAGCATGTGGGGTGCGCCGTTGCAACGCCTGATGAGACCCGTGAGATGCTGGGGTTGAGGCCTCGCGAGGGATAAGGATGTCGCTTCGGGTCGGAATTATTGGATTAGGCGCCGTCGGCGAAGTGCACCTCGCGGCGCTTCAAGATTGCGCAGGGTGTGAGGTGGTCGCTGCGGCGGAACCGAATGAGGCGCGGTTAAATGCGCTCGCCGCAAGACATGGCTTTGTTCCTTATCGAGACGCCGCCGCGATGCTGGCGGCGGCGAAGCTCGATGTCGCCATAATTGCGACGCCTGCATTGACCCATGAGGAACTTGTCACCGCATGCGCCCATCGCGGCGTACATGTGCTTTGTGAAAAGCCTCTCGCTTTGAGCTTGAAGGCGGCAGTCAAGATGATCGACGCCTGCGCCAGGTCGGGCGTTCAATTGGGGTACGGGTCGACTTACCGTTACCTTTCGCCGGTTTTCAAGGCGTATGAAATTATCCGGCGTGGTGAGATTGGCGATGTCGTTTTGATCCGCGAGACATATGTCAGCGGCTATGGTCCTGAAAAATGGTCAGCCTACGGCCCGCACCATTATCCCCATGGCGGCATGGGCGGCTCCGGCATGGGGCTGGTGGATCACGGCATTCATATGTTCGACATTTTCCCTTGGCTCGCCGATGACAAAATTGTTTCTGTTTCGGGGCGCGGCAATATTTCAGGTTCCGCGCCGCAGACGGAATTTTGCGTAATGCAGATGTCTCGCGGGGCGACGGGCATTGTCGTATATAATGATGCGACCTGGAGCACAAAGCTTCCGGGTGAGGGCGCGTTCAGCAAAGGCGGCGCTTGGGATAAGGACGGCTACAATCCGCCGGGCGCCTGGAGTACAGAGCCCGGTTGCATTCACGTTCACGGAACAAAGGGTGCGTTGCGCATTTATCATTACGCGCATCGCCTGTACCGGTTTTCGGAAAATGGGCCCGAACAAGTCACTCTCGACGATGAAGTCGCGCCGGCGCATTTCCGCCGGCAGATGGAAAGCTTTTGCACGGCGATCAGAACGGGGACGCCTTTTGAACCTGCCGGTCAGGCGGGGCGGGAAGCGCTCGGCTGGCTATTGGCGGCGTATAAGCGTTGATTTAGAAAGCGCTGGCTCGCGCCAGCGCACTCAGCGCTAGCATGGCGCGACCGTCCTTGTTGCACGAAAAACCTGGTCAGGCGCGAGGCCTGACCAGGTCGTGTGAAGCTTAGTCGATAGCCGGACGGTCTTTCATATATGTTTCGTCATACTGGTCGTGCATGTCGCTATCGCTGACGATATTGCGTTCGCTGAAATACCAGACGCCATCGACTTTTTTAAGCTTGTCATATTCGCGGCCTTGTTCGGCGAGGCGCGGGGCGATTTTGATGTTGTCATTCATCACGCCGGTCCAGATCGTGATGGCGGTTGCGGTGTCTCCATCGATCGAAATACGCGGGTTGGTCAACAACATGTGGAATGTACCCTGACGAAGCGGGCTCGCGCCGGCGCCAAGCTCGGCGTAAATATCATCAATGGCTTTGCGTCCGACATATCTTTTGCCGTTGACGATAAAGACCGCATCTTTGGTGAAATATTCGCTGAGATTGTGGTGCCCGCCGGAACCAAGCTTGGCGTAGTATTCCACAATAAGATCTTCAATCTGAATCCGATCAAGCAAGGTCTCGGCGGTGACGCCGGGTTCTCTTGCCGCCGCAGGGGCTGTGATCGCCGCCATGGAGACGGCGGAAACGCCGATGAAAAGCGCTGCCGCCCAATTCAATTTATGACTCTTTGTTGCCGTCTTGAACATTTCGGAATTCTCCCTGCTGAAACTTGTTTGATGCGTTTCTTGTCGGGCCGATCCTACAGATAAGCGCCGGGCAGTCGAATTCCGAAACATGATGACGTTCATTGCAAAGCATGAACGGGAAAGCTTTTAGCCCTTATAGACCCAGTATTCCGGTCCGAAGCGGGTTTCGAGTTTTTTCAGTTGCTCTTTGTGAATTTCACGCACCCTTGCAGGGGTGATGGCGTCCGCCGGATCGATTTCTTCAATTTTAAGACTGGTTTTGTCTTCATAAAGATGTTCCCCCGCCAGGCGCGCCTTGTCGTCATAGGGCCAGATAAACGCCTGCCGGCTGGAGACGTGATACAGTCCTTCCGGCTTGTCGACGTCGTAACCGATGGCTTGCAAGTCGGCGCCTTTCGCCATTTGGTGGAAAGTGATCTCGTCGCAAATGCCCCAATCGTTTACAGCGAGGCGGTCATCTGAATGCCAAAGCACGGCTTCGCCAACGCTGTTATAGAAGGCGAGCACGCCCTCTTTTCCTTCGACGATGGCGGGGTTGTCGCCCCAGCTTACGCGGTAGACCGGGTGATCGACGGTCATGTCCGATGCGAGAATTTTGTCATACTCGCCGCCGCCCTCAAGATGCACATGGCGCCAGAAATTGAGCAGGATCGCTTTGTGAAACGGATCGCTTGTGCGCTCATAAAGCGCTTCGGTCGGCTCCATGCAGGTGTAAACAGCCCGTTCGTATTTGTTCATGCTTCCTCCGGATTTTTCGCCAGTTGATATGACGCTGAAACTTTGCACGCCTCCGGAAGTTAAGTCAGATACGGCCAATTCGGAAACCATGCGCGATTGTCCGGGAAAGATTCGCGTTAGTCCTAGCGTCGGTTGTTTACGCCAAAAGTCATTTGTCGTTTCCCGACAGTTTCATCGGTCACGCGGAAGCCATTGCTCTCCAGTATCGCGCGACATGATTGATGCGTGCGCTCCCCATGGCGCTCCGCGCCGGTGTCGAGAGCGATGACGTTTATCTTCGAAAACATTGCGCCAATCCCTTGCAGGACTTCCGGCTCGGCGCCTTCCGCGTCACATTTCAGCAAGTCGATTTTCGCAATGCCATGATCGGCGCAGAATTGTTCAACGGTGACCGCCTGCTTACTCAGTTCCGGGCCCTGGCCTTCGCAGAAGACCGAGCTGTCTGCGCGTTCCGGGGCGGAAAAAAGCTGATCGGTGCGTTTTCTTTCCAGATCAGCGTGTCGAAACAACGGCAATCTGCGATGTCTTTTGTGTTCGCCTTGAGGCATTCGAATACGCGCGGGTCGGGCTCAAGACAGAAAATACGCGCGCCGTGTCTTTGCGCAATATGCGCAAACTCGCCGGCATTGGCGCCGATATCCAAAACCACATCGCCGGGTGTCAGCGTGACATGCTTGCCAACGCCATATTCCCGTTCAAGCTGATCGAGCCTTGCGCGCCAGCCCTTTTTATAGAGTTTCCAGCGCAAGGGCGAGGGAACGTGAATCGATGCCCCTTCAACATTGATGAGCGCGCCCAAAGGGTGTTCTTCAATGGCGACCGGCACATGGCCGCGAAAAGAGAGCGCCGCATAAACAGACTGGCGCAATAGCTTCAACCGTTGCTTTAGCGGCAGGTCAAGGCTCATTCCTGCTGCCTACCCTTTGCGCACGGCCATCTGGATCGGACCTTCGGCGCGTCCATGCACGAATTGATCGACCATTGGATTGCCGGAATTCTCCATCTCGTCGGGTTTGCCACGCCAGATGATGCGGCCCTGATAGAGCATGGCGATTTCATCGGCGATCTTTCGCGCCGAGGCCATGTCATGGGTGATCGAAATCGCCGTGGCGCCGAGGGCTTTCACCCGGTCGACGATTAGATTGTTGATGACATCGGACATGATCGGATCGAGGCCCGTGGTCGGTTCGTCAAAAAACAGAATATGCGGGTCCGATGCGATGGCGCGCGCGAGGCTTACGCGCTTCTGCATGCCGCCGGACAATGCGGCGGGTTGCAAATCACCGACTTCCGGCGCCAGGCCGACTTGCCCGAGGCATTCAATCGCCTTTTCCCGCGCGGCGGCGCGTGGCTTTCGTTCGGCGTTGAGCAGGCGGAAGGCGACATTCTCCCAGACCTTCAGGCTGTCGAACAGGGCGGAGCCCTGAAACAGCATGCCCGACAATTCCGTCATGAAGCGCTTGTCGCTGTCGGAGTGTTTGGCGATATTGCGGCCTTCGACCTTGATGCTTCCCCGGTCGGGCCGCATCAGGCCGATGATGCATTTCAGCAATACGGACTTGCCGCTGCCGGACCCGCCGATGATCACCAGCGACTTGCCCTTGACGATATCAAGCTCGATGCCGCGCAACACTTGGTTGCCGTTAAAGCTTTTGTGCAGGTCCTGCACGCTGATCGCGTAATTCGTCTCGCTCATGCCGTCTTAAAACTCCACCAGGAACGAGGTCATCACATAGTTTGACGCGAGGATGGCGACGGCGGCGGCGACGACGGCTGTGCGGGTGGAGGCGCCGACCCCTTGCGCGCCGCCGCGGCTGTTATAGCCGTAATAGCAACCCATCACGGAAATCACATAACCAAACACCGCAGCCTTGAGTAGCCCGCTGATCACATCGCGGTTTTCAAGAAACTCCGCGATGTTGCGAATGAAAACCGGTCCGGAAAAGTCGAGACCGTACACCGCAACAAGGTAGCCGCCATAGACGCCGATAATGTCGGCGATCAGCACAAGGACGGGCAGCGCGACGATAGTGGCGAGAATGCGCGGTGCGATAAGATATTTGAAGGGATCAACCGCGAGGGTCGACATGGCGTCGATTTGTTCGGTGACGCGCATGGTGCCGATTTCCGCCGCCATGGCCGACGAACAACGCCCGGCAACCATCAGGGCGGCGAGGACCGGTCCCAATTCGCGCACGATTGAAACACCGAGAATCTGCGGCAGGAAGGTCTCGGCGTTAAACCGCAACGACCCATCATAGATGTTGAGCGCCAGCGCCGCGCCGGTGAACACAGCGGTCAGGCCCACCACGGGGAGGGAGGTGAAGCCGATGCGAAAGAGCGATGAGAAAAAGGCGCGCCAGTAGAATTTGCCGGTGACGCCGGCGAGGGCGCCGCGCGCCGCGAACTCGGCCATCCGTCCGGTTTCGCGCAGCGTGTCGAGGGTGACGCTGCCGGTGAGGGCGAAAATGTTCATGGCCTAGCGTTCCTCTCCTAAGCAGCTACAGGTAACGGCGATCAACCCGCCCGCCAAGCCCTGTGAGCAAGTCATAGGCGACGCGGTCGGTCGTTTGCGCGGCTTCGAAGAGACGCAATGCCGGACCGAAAAACTCTGCTATATCATCAGCTTTCGCCGGTTTCTTCAAATCGGTCACATCCAGGGTGACGAAATCCATGGAGACGCGGCCGACGACCGGCGCGCGTTCGCCATTGATAATCGCGGCGCCGCGTCCTGCCCCGGCGCGGGGATAGCCGTCGCCATAGCCCAGCGCGACCGTAGCGATCTCGCGTCGGGCGGTTGGCGGTGAAACTCGCGCCATAGCCGACGGTTTCTCCCGGTTCGAGCTGGCGGATCTGGCGAATCGGCGCGCAGAGCCTCGCCACCGGCTTAACGCGCGCATCGTCTATGTCGAACGGGCTGCCGCCATAAAGCGCGATGCCGGGACGGACCATGTCAAATCGATAGTCCTCGCCCATCAACGCGCCGGCCGAGGCGCTGAGCGACAGCCGCGCGCCGGGGAAATGTTGCGCCGCTTCAGCAAAACGCTCGCGCTGTTCGCGGTTTTTCTTGTGCGCCGGGTCGGAAGCGCAGGCGAGGTGGCTCATCACCAGAGACAGGTTCAGGCCCTTTATGCCCGCGATGTCGGCAAGAGCGCTGACGGGGGCGCCGAGCCGGTTCATGCCGGTGTCGACATGCAGCGCCGCCGCAGCTCCGGGTTGGCGCGCCGCCCAGAGCGCGGCCTGTTCGCGTGAATTGATCACCGGGGTCAGTTGCGCCTGTTCGAAAAGCGGCAGGCTTTGCTCTGACGGTCCGGCGAAACAATAGATCGCCGCGTCGGTCGCGTTGAGCGCCGCGCGCAGCTTTGCGCCCTCTTCCGGATAGACGGCGAAAAATTCGCGTGCGCCGGCGCGGTCATAGAGCGCGCGGGCGACCGGTCCCGCGCCAAGCCCATAGGCGTCGCATTTCACCGCCGGGGCGAGGGCTGCGCCCGGCGCAGCATCCGCCAGCATGGCGTAATTGGCGCAGAGCCCGTCGAGGCAGATCTCGACAAATGGGCCCTGTAAAATCGCGCTCTGTCCGTTCAGTGTCATCGCATCCTTCATGGCGTCAGCCTTACGCGGCTTTGCGGGGCGGGAAAAGGCCGCCCCCTTTCACGGTCGCCGGAGCAGGGAGCCAAAAGCCTCACCAAACTCCAATTTGAGCAGCAGTATAGGGCCATCAGAAAAGTGGTGCGGACTTATCCCCCAACATTTTTTCCGTGGTATCATGAACGGCGCCCGCCTGTTCTGTTGGCAGGACCAGGGGCGCATATGCTCATAAACCTGCTGCAGCGTCCTTCCGCTGAACGTTGGCGTCACTCAAAGCGAGGCGAGCAGACAAGAAGAAACTACCGCTTCTTCTGCAAAAGGCGTCTTCTATTAAAATGGACGAGGCGGCATAGACTTTAGTTTATCGCCGCGATTTCCGCATAAATCTACAAACAATTTGAAAATATTCAGCCTACGTCACAAATGCGCCTGACGCAGTGCGTGCGCCACAATAATATTTTTGATGCGCATCGCCGCTTGTCTGCTGCAGTCGGTATTTAAACCTTCGCAATAATGTCTTCGGGCTGTCACGGAGATTCTATACCGGCTGCGATCCTGTGTGGGGTGTGACTCCTCGAGAATGTCTGTGAAGAGATTGGAGACAGTAGTGAATAAGTTTAGGCCTGTGTTGTATGCCGGGGCGGCAGCGGCAACGTGTTTTTTGGTGAGTTGTGAAGACAGTCCGTCGATGGATGTTTCTCCACCGGTGGTTGAAGCACCGGCACCGGCGCCTGCTGCGCCGGAGCCGTTTGTGATTGGCCTTCTACCGGATACCCAAGGGGGATCGGATTCGTCTGGTCAAGCCCATGTCGCAATGCATCCGATGGATGAAATCCTGAAGCATCAGACCGGCAAAGATGTCGATATGGTGCTCGCGCTTGGCGACTTGACCGATAACGGCTCTGACGTCGAGTTTGCGGAATGGCGCTCCGTCGCCGATCAATACGCCGCCGAAGGCATCGAGTTCCTGCCTGTCATGGGCAACCACGAGACCAGTTACGCCTATACCCAGAACTGGATCGAGAATATGAAGAACTTCATCCCGGAGGATGCGGTCCACATGCCGGGCTATGAGTGGGTGAACTATTATGTCATCCGCGAAAATGTCATCATTTTCGGTCTCGCTTACTACAATCTTCCAGTCGCTTTCGACTGGATCAAAAATGTCGTCGAGAGCCATAAAGGCGAATTCGACCACATCGTTGTTGCGAGTCATGATGGGCTGATCGGCGCGAAATACGGCCAGACGCTGGAGCAGATCGTCGACGGCACAAAAGATGACGACTGGGTTTACGGTATCCAGGAAGACATCCGCAAGTTCTTCGCCGCGAATGATGTAATTTATGTGCAAGGTCACGAACACCAGTATCAGCGCTCACTGATCAGTGCAAAAACCATTCTCACCACCTTGCCTTCCAGCTCGACGCCCTATGGCGGCAATTACAAGATGGACGTCTACACCCAGATCATGTCTGGCAACGCGTCTTATAAGGGATATGAGTTCCGCTTTGGTGAACGCGACCTCGTGCAGTCGATCATCTCCCAGAAAAACGCCACCATGGCTAACGGTTCGACCCATTTCGACGTAAACTCCTCGCTGCTGACCTTCACTGGCGACCGGGTCGATTACCAATCCTATTTCGCTGAGCATACGGCGACCTCCAATGATGCGTCGCAGGATTTCGACGCTGACTGGAAAATGCTCGACAAGTTCTCGCGCACCAAAAACCGTTGCGAAACGATCGTCTATCCGAACTCAATTCTCGCCGAAACGCGTCCTGTTCTCGTGCTTCAGTCGGAATATCTGACACAGGACTGCTATGGCGATGACGGCAGCGATGTCCGTTTGGTCGGGGGCGTGAACAATACGTTTAACCGCACCGACACGCGCACCCGTGATTTGAGCTACACGCCAGGCATCTCCCGTGCCGAAAGCCTCAATGACCTGCTGCGCCTCGCTTATCAGTGGCTCTATCAGGTTCACGAAAGCTGGAACCCGAACCTCAACAGCCCGGTGCGCGTTTACCCGGATTCAGGCGCGGACGAATTAGTGATCCCTGAGACCACGATCGACCTGAAGGAATATGTGGCGACAAGCTGGCTGCCGGCCGAAAGCGCCACTGCCAGCGACATCGTCATCATCTCCGGCACCCAGAACCAAACTGGCGTTTATCAAGACGATTACGGCGTGCCGCTAGACATTGAGACCGACACGGGGCTCGCCAACTCTCAGACTGACGGCTCCGCCAAGCAGCCTGTCACGACTCTGCCAGCAACGGCGACGAAGGACCCGGACATCACCGACGCAGTGTCAGACGCCTACGCTGTTCAGTTCACCGGTCCCGAAGGGCTCGAGAATGTAACGCTCGCCATGCGACAGGGCGAAAGCTGGAATGCGCTTGCCGACGACGCCTGCATCGTCGATGGGCCCTTCTCCGAGAGCTACCTCTCGTCGCCGCCGGCGCGTGATGCGTCTTGCGCCTCCGTTCCGCTTGTCGGTCACGATACGTCTTACGGCGCGCGCTTCTGGGTTGTTCTCAGTACGGACGCCGAACTCGCGCTTGTCACAAAGTCATAACGGCTTGGTTTGACAGTCGCCCTGAGCTTGCCCGAAGGCCGTAAGGACTTCGGGCCTGCCGCAAAGCTCCGCTCTCGCAAGAGGCGGGGCTTTTTTTGAGAACGTTTTTTTGCACGAAAGCGTTTACGCCGAGCGGGCAATAAGGGCGCGTCGACCTAACCCTAGGCCGCCCTAATATCCGCTATTGTCATCATTTCCATAGCGGTCATCCGCAAGATCGGAGAAGCGCGTGAACTTCTCTTCAAAGTGCAGATCGACCTTGCCGATGGGGCCGTGGCGCTGTTTGCCGATGATGACTTCCGCCGTGTCGCCGATTTCTTCGAGGCGGGCGAACCATTTGACATGTTCTTCGGTGCCTTCGCGTGGTTCAGCGCGGCTGAGATAGTATTTTTCGCGATAGACGAACAACACGACGTCGGCGTCCTGCTCGATCGAACCTGATTCACGAAGGTCGGAAAGTTGCGGGCGTTTGTCTTCGCGTGACTCAACCTGACGGGAGAGCTGGGAGAGGGCGATGACCGGCACGTCGAGTTCTTTCGCCAGCGTCTTCAGGCCTTGCGAGATTTCCGTAATCTCCTGCACGCGGCCGTCATTGCGGCGGGCGGAGCCGGTGAGCAGTTGCAAATAGTCGACGACGAGAAGGTCAAGCCCGTGCTGGCGCTTGAGGCGGCGCGCGCGCGCCGCAAGCTGCCCGATGGCGAGGCCGCCCGTGTCGTCGATATAGAGCGGCATTTTTTCGAGTTCGCGCGCTGCGTGATAGATCTTGTCGAATTGCTCCTGATCGACCTCGCCGCGGCGGATTTTTTCCGACGGAACCTGCGCAAATTCAGAGATGATGCGTGTCGCCAGCTGTTCGGCCGACATTTCCAGCGAGAAAAACCCGACTACAGCGCCTTCGACGGTTTTCATTGTGCCATCAGGCTGGCGTTCGGTGCGATGCGCCTTTGCGGCGTTGATGGCGATGTTGGTTGCTAGCGACGTCTTGCCCATGGAAGGCCGGCCGGCGAGGATGATCAGGTCTGACGGATGCAGCCCGCCCAGCATGCGGTCGAAATCGCGCAAGCCTGAAGAGACGCCCGCCAGGCCGCCATCGCGTTTGACCGCCGCGTTTGCAAGCTCAATGGCTTCGGTGATCGCCGAGCGGAAGCTTTTGAAGCCGCCGCCATATTTGCCGGTCTCGGCAAGTTTGTAGAGCGCCTGTTCCGCATCCTGCAATTGCTGCGCGGGGCTGTCTTCGAGCGTTGCGATCTTCGCCCGTTCATTCATCTCCGAGCCGATATTCATCAGGCCGCGGCAGACGGAAAGGTCGAAGACGATTTTGGCGTAGTCGCTGGCGCCCGCTGTTGACGGCACATTCGCGGCGAGCTGTTCCAGATAGCGCTTGCCGCCCGCATCCAGATAGCCCTGCTTGGTCGCGAGATAGGTGTCGATCGTCACCGGCGACCCAAGGCGGCCTGAATTGATCAAATCGCCCGCCGCTTCAAAGATCATCTGGTGGACGGGATCGAAAAAATGTTCGGGCTTCAGATAGGTGGAGACGCGATAAAATATTTCGTTATCGAAAAGGAGTGCGCCGAGAATCGCCTGTTCGGCGTCGAGGCTTACGGGGAGTTTTTCCTCCGTACCCGGATTAGTAGGGTGTGCATTGGTTGCGCCGTCCGCCATCATGCCGTTAGATCAAAAAAAACGCCGGCTGAACAGTCAGCCGGCGCGTGAATTTTTCCCCTTATGAGGGAAAATATTTTCGCTTGCGCGAAATGTATTTTTATTCTGACTTTTCTTCTTCGGCAGCGTCGTCAGCCGCAACTGCAGCATCGGCGCCTTCGTCAAAGAATTCAGCTTCTTGCGCGTCGTCCTGCTCCAGGCGATCATCTTCGCGTGCGAGGACATCTTCACCGCGCGCTTGCCGTTCGGCTTCTTCTGCCGAGCGGGCAATGTTGATGTTGATCTTGGCGTCGACTTCCGGGTGGAGAACCACGCGGACGGCGAAAACGCCGAGCGCCTTCAACGGCTTGTCGAGACGAACCTGGCTGCGTTCAATCTGCACGCCGCCTTCGGTGGCCGCATCCGCGATGTCGCGCGTGGAAACGGAGCCGTATAGGGCGCCGGTTTCAGACGACTGGCGGATAACCACGAAAGACGAACCGTCGATTTTTGCAGCGACCTGTTCGGCTTCTTTTTTACGCTCGAGGTTGCGCGCTTCGAGTTCGACACGCTGCGCTTCGAACGCTTGTTTGTTGTTGTCATTGGCGCGGAGCGCCTTTTTCTGGGGGAGCAGGAAGTTCCGCGCATAGCCCGCGCGCACTTTCACTACATCGCCCATCTGGCCGAGATTTTCGACCCGTTCAAGAAGAATGACGTCCATGGGGCTTACTCCGAAACATAAGGAAGCAAGGCGAGGAAGCGGGCGCGCTTGATGGCGCGCGCGAGTTCACGTTGCTTCTTGTGAGAGACTGCGGAGATCCGCGACGGAACGATCTTGCCACGCTCGGATACGAAACGCTGAAGCAATTTCGGATCCTTGTAGTCGATCTTCGGCGCGTTATCGCCGGAGAAAGGGCAAGTTTTGCGGCGTCTGAAAAATGGTTTAGCCATGATGTTTCCCTTTCCTGATTAACGGCGGTCGCCGCGATCGCCACGATCACCGCGGTCGCCCCGGTCACCACGATCACGGTCGCCACGGCCGCCGCGATCCCGATCGCCGCGGTCATTGCGGTCACGGCGCGACAGAACAGGCGATGGCTCGGCGTCATGTTCTTCAACGCGAATGGTCAGCGCGCGCAGGATGTCGTCATTGATCTTTTCCTGACGCTCAAGTTCGAAGATGGCGTCGCCCGGCGCTTCGATGTTGAAAAGGCTGTAATGGCCCTTGCGGTTTTTTCTGATTTTGTACTGGAGATTGCGAAGACCCCAATATTCGGACTTCTCAATCTTGCCGCCGTGATCGGTGACGATCTTGGCGAGCGTTTCGGTCAGTCCCTCAACCTGCGCAGGCGAGATATCCTGACGCGCAATAAAGATGTGTTCGTATAGCGGCATGAAGCCAGCTCCTGCTTTGGGCGACGGAGACGCGGTAGGGGACCTGCTGGCGGTCCGCTGGGCGCCTATGGCTCATGAGGCTAAGGGACCATCCCTTGAACCGGCTCCCCGAAAGGATGCCAGCGCCACACGACCGTCGCTCGTGAAGGCGCGGGAGATAACTGACCGGGGGGCTTATTGCAAGCGGGAAAAGCCTTATTGCCCGCCGAACCAGCGTTCCAGCAGGCCGGTGAAGAAAGCGATGGTCGCCGCTTCGCTGCAATGGGCGGTCGCTTCAGTCTTCGCCGCAACGCCAAGACGGGCGGCCAGCGCCGGATCGGCCTTCAGGCGGTGAATGGCGGCGATCATGGCTTCGGCGTCTCCCGCCGGGACAAGAAGGCCGGTTTCGCCGTCTTTGAGGTAGTCAGCCGCTCCGGCGGCGTCAGTGACGATCTGGGCCTTGCCGAGATGCATGGCCCCGACCAGGGTCACCAGCCCGCAAGGGGTCTCGCGGCTTCTCAATGGGACGAGGGCAGCGGTGGCATGCTGAATGACGCCCCAGGCCTCGTTGAAAGGCAGGTTGAACCTGACCTCGAGGTTTTCCGGCCGGTCCAGACCGTCGAAATTATGGGGCCGGGCGACGGCGACAAAGCGCGTGTCCGGCATGGCCCGGGCCGCTTCGCATAAAACGCCGTAATCGCGCGCTTCCCCGCCCAGGGCGGCGAAATAGTCGCCTTCAATGGCGCGGGGCTGGACGCTGGTCAGGGGCGGGGCCACACCCCAGGGCGCGCGCAGGAGTTTGCCTGGCTCAATCCCGAAGAAATCAGCGTAAAGCCCTTGTTCTGCATCGGTAAATACCGCGAAAGCATCGACCTTGCCGAAGGCGCGGGTCATGAGCCATTTGCGCGGCCCGGCGGGCAGGTCGGTGTAATTGAAAGAATAGCCGAGATGGCGCGCGCCGAATCCCTTTGGATTTGCGGCCATTTGCGTCCATGCCGTGACCCATGGGCCGTGGCTGACCACCAGATCGAAGGGCTGCCGGGCGGCGTCCCCCGCCAGCGCTCTGGCCCCGCGATAGCGATTCAAGGCGGCAGGCCCGGAGGTCCCGGTCATGGAGTAGCTGCGCCAATCCAGAGGGCGCCCGGAAATCTCGAAATCCGGCGGCAAAAGATCGCGAATCCAGGCCCAGTCCGGGTCGGGATTGTCTGAAATCGTTGCGATGCGGATCGGCGATTTGCTCATCCGGCGCTGATAACAGCGCTCGGCCAGCGCCGCAAAAGAATCCGCACAGTAGAATTCGCGCCGCTTATTGCCCTTACGCGCCAGCGTCGCTATGTCCGCGGGCTAGATTATGCTTAAGGAGCAGCACGGCCAATGACGCGAGCATTCGTTTTTCCGGGACAGGGCAGCCAGGCGGTCGGCATGGGCGCGGCGCTTGCCGAGGCGTTTCCGGTCGCGCGCGAAGTCTTTCAGGAAGTCGACGACGCGCTGGGCCAGAAACTCTCCACGCTGATGCGCGACGGGCCGATGGAAGAGCTGACGCTGACCGCCAACACGCAGCCGGCCCTGATGGCTCATTCCATCGCTGCAATGCGTGTGCTTGAGACGGAAGCGGGCGCGGACATTTCCAACGCCATGTTTGTCGCCGGTCATTCGCTTGGCGAATATTCCGCGCTATGCGCCGCGCGGGCGATCAGCCTTGCGGATACGGCGCGCCTGTTGCGGATCTCGCGGCGAAGCAATGCAAGCGGCCGTTCCTGTGGGCGAGGGCGCAATGGCCGCGTTGATCGGGGTTGATCTTGAAGCCGCGCAAAAAGCCATTGATGCGACCGAAGGCGCAGGCGCTTGCGAAATCGCCAATGACAATGCGCCGGGACAGGTCGTGATTTCCGGCGAGAAGGCGCGTGTCGAAGCGGTCTGCGCGGGGGCCAAGCAATTCGGCGCGAAGATCGCCAAATTGTTGCCCGTATCGGCGCCGTTTCACTCTTCACTGATGGCGCCTGCTGCCGAACGCATGAAAGAAGCGCTGGAGGCGGTGAAAATCACTGCGCCGGCGACAACGCTGGTCGCCAATGTCACCGCGAAAGATGTCGCCAATCCCGCATCAATTCGCGATCTTCTGGTGCGTCAGGTGACCGGCCGCGTGCGCTGGACGCAAAGCGTGCAGCATATGACCGGCGAAGGCTGCGAGCTGTTTATCGAAGTTGGAGCGGGCAAAGTGCTGTCCGGTTTGATCAAGCGCATTGACCGCGACGTGCGAACCTTGAATGTGGGTGAGCCGGGCGACATTGACGCCTTTGCAAAAGCTTAAAACGAATTCTTCCGTCATCATAAGAAAGGATGCGGCATGTTTGATCTTTCCGGCAAGCGAGCGCTTGTCACCGGCGCTACCGGCGGCATCGGCGAAGCGGTTGCAAGAGCGCTACATGCGCAAGGCGCAAGCGTCACCATTTCCGGCACGCGCGCGGAAAAGCTTGAAGCGCTTGCCGGCGATCTGAAAGATCGCGTGCATGTGACGCCCTGCAACCTGTCCGATCTGGATGCGGTGGACGCGCTGCCGAAACAGGCGAGCGAAGCCATGGGCGGGGTCGACATTGTTGTCTCAAACGCCGGGGTGACCCGCGACACGCTGATGATGATGATGAAGCCCGACATGTGGGACGAGGTGTTGAAGATCAACCTCACCGCCTATTTCCGGCTCGCCAAGGCCTCCCTTCGCGGCATGACCAAGCAGCGCTTCGGACGGATCATCGGCGTGACCTCGATTGTCGGCGTGACGGGCAATGCCGGACAGGCGAACTATGCCGCCTCCAAGGCGGGCATGATCGCCATGTCGAAATCACTCGCCCAGGAAGTCGCCAGCCGCAATGTCACGGTGAATTGTATCGCGCCCGGCTTTATTGCAACCGCGATGACCGACGCGCTGAACGACCAGCAGAAAGAAGCGATCCTGGGGAAGATTCCTGCAGGCGCAATGGGCGCGCCCGAGGATATCGCCGCCGCCGCCGTTTACCTCGCTTCGGAAGAGGCTCGCTACGTCACTGGCCAGACCATGCATGTCAATGGCGGCATGGCGATGCTATAGGCCCCATGAATGCCTGCCTGTGCAGGCGCGGTGAGGCGGTTTGGGCGTTGCAACAATCTGCAATATGCCGTAATTGCGCCCCGCACCCGCGATTTCGCGGCCCTTTTAACCCCCCGTCAGGAAGCATCTTTCTGGCGCCAACAAAAAATCGTAAATAACCGTTTTTACTAAGGAGCGTTGAATGTCTGATCTTGCAGAGCGCGTGAAGAAAATTGTCGTCGAGCATCTCGATGTGGATGCCGCCAAGGTTGAGCCGAAAGCCAGCTTCATTGACGATCTCGGCGCCGACAGCCTCGACATTGTCGAACTGGTGATGGCGTTCGAAGAAGAGTTTGACGTTGAGATTCCTGATGACGCCGCTGAAACCATTCAGACGGTCGGCGACGCCATCAAATTTATCGAAGAACAAAAAGCCGCCTAGGCAGTTCTTCCCGATAACGAGCCTCCGGGGCCGTTGCGCCTCGTCGGCGCCGTTGACGGGTTTTAAATAAACCGCATCGGCGCCGGCTACACCAGCGCGAAGGCCGTCGGGACTCTTGAAGGTCCGGAGTAGGTTTTGATGCGTCGCGTCGTCGTAACTGGAATGGGTTTGGTCACGCCTCTCGGGGCGGGGCTTGACCCTGTTTGGCGTCGGCTAATCGCCGGAGAGTCTGGCGCCGGTCCGATTGAGCAGTTCGATCCGGTCGATCTGCCTTGCAAGATTGCTGCGTCCGTACCGTGCAGCGACGGCTCGCGCGGCGGCGACAAGGCCGGTGATGCGGCGTTCAATATTGATGAGTGGGTTGAGCCTCGCGAACAGCGGCGCATGAGCCCGTTCATCTCCTTTGGCATCGCCGCAGCGCAAATGGCGTTTCAGGACTCCGGTCTTGAACTGAAGACCGAAGAAGAACGCGAACGCGCCGGCGTCATGACCGGTTCAGGCATTGGCGGTCTTAACGGCATCGAACATGAAGTCCTTGTGATGAAGGAAAAAGGCCCGCGCCGCGTGTCGCCTTTCTTTATCACAGGCAATCTTATCAATCTCGTTTCAGGCCAGGTGTCCATTCGCCTCGGCATGAAGGGCCCGAACCATGCGGTGGTGACGGCTTGCTCGTCTGGCGCACACGCCATTGGCGATGCGGCGCGTTTAATTGCGCTGGACGATGCTGACGTGATGCTGGCGGGCGGCGCCGAGGCGGCGATCTGCCCGATCGGCATTGCGGGCTTCGCATCCTGCAAAGCCTTGAGCACGCATTTCAACGACACGCCGGAAAAAGCGTCGCGCCCCTATGACAAGGATCGCGACGGGTTCCTCATGGGCGAGGGATCGGGCTTTGTGATGCTTGAAGAATATGAGCGGGCGAAAGCGCGCGGCGCGAGAATTTACGGCGAGATCGTCGGCTATGGTTTGTCTGGCGACGCCTATCACATCACGTCACCGGCGGAAGACGGCAATGGCGGTTACCGCTCCATGCAGATGGCGCTGAAACGCGCCGGCATTGAGCCCAAAGACATCGACTATGTGAACGCCCATGGCACATCGACTCCGGTGGGCGACGAGATCGAACTGCGCGCGGTCGAACGTCTTTTCGGCGACGCGGCGGACGGGCTCGTCATGTCCTCGACCAAATCCTCGATTGGCCATTTGCTGGGCGCAGCCGGCGCGGTGGAGGCGATTTTCTGCCTGCTCGCCATGCGCGACGGCGTCGCGCCGCCGACCCTCAATCTCGACAACCCCTCGGTCGAGACCCGGATCAATCTCGCGGCGAATAAGGCAGTTAACAAGCCGATTAACATCGCATTATCCAATTCTTTCGGATTTGGCGGCACCAACGCCTCTCTGGTTATGCGGCGCGTAGACGGCTAAGCTCCGCCTGAATCGGATTTGGGGACGCGAGCGGAGCGGCATGGCGGATAGCGGAAAAAGCTCAAACAATTCAGCGCGTATGCGCCAGCGCGGCGGGGCGGTGAAGTCCCTCCTTTTGTTTATCGCGGGGCTGGGCTTTCTGGCCGCCGTCGCTATCGGCGCGGGCGGTTATCTCGGCTATCGCGCCGCGGTGCAGGCGGGGCCGTCAATGGACGCCACAACCGTTTTGCTTCCAGCCGGAAGCGCGGTCTCCACCATCGCCAAAAAGCTCGAAGATGAAGGCGTCATCACTCATCCGGAAATTTTCATCGCCGCCGTGCGCATTCGCGGCCTGCAAGGCCAGATCAAGGCGGGCGAATATGAAATCCCCGCGCGCGCCAGCGTGATGGAGGTCATCGACCTGTTCGTCTCCGGCAAGACCATTCAACATTTCTTCACCGCGCCTGAAGGGCTGACCACGGCGCAGATCATCCGGCTGCTGAACGCCGATGAAGTGCTTGCCGGGGAGATTACGCTGACGCCGGGCGAGGGCGAGTTGTTGCCGGAGACCTTTGCCTATACGCGCGGCGAAACCCGCGACGGATTGATCAAGCGGATGATGAAAGATCAAGATGCGCTGATCGCCGCCATCTGGGATGACCGCGCGCTTGAGCTTCCTTTTTCGACGCCGGAAGAAGCGATCATCCTCGCTTCCATCGTCGAAAAAGAAACCGGCGTGCCGGCAGAGCGCGCGCGCATCGCCGCCGTATTCGTCAATCGCTTGAAACGGAACATGCGCCTTGAATCGGACCCGACCATTATTTACGGGCTGACCCAGGGCGAGCCTTTGGGCCGTGGTCTGCGCCGCAGCGAGTTGCGCGGTGAAACGCCCTATAACACCTATGTTATTCGCGGACTGCCGCCGACGCCGATCGCCAATCCAGGTAAGGCCTCCATCGAGGCGGTGCTTAATCCGGCGGAAACGGACGATATATTCTTTGTCGCGGACGGCACGGGCGGGCACGTCTTCTCGTCCACCTTGCGCGAACACAACGCCAATGTGGCCAAATGGCGGACTATCGAACGCCAGCGCAAGAGCGGAAAGTGACCGGCATGCTTTCATCCATGACCGGTTTCGCCCGCGCCGAGGGCGCCTATGAAAGCTGGCGCTTCATCTGGGAGCTGCGCTCGGTTAACGGCCGCGGGCTGGAATGGCGCGCGCGCATGCCGACAGGCTTTGACGCGCTGGACCCGGAAATGCGCAAGCTCGCAAAAGCGAAGCTGTCGCGCGGCTCGCTTAATATCGGATTGACGCTCAACCGCGATGTGGCCGGCGCCGGATATTCGATCAATGAAGCGATGCTGTCCGACGTGATCGCGATGATCGAGAAAGTGCGCCTCAACATGGAATGCGCGCCGCCGCAGCCGGAAGGCATTCTCGCCTTGCGCGGCGTCATCGAGCAGGCGGAAGAGGAAATGGGCGAGGAAACGCGCAAGGCGCTGAACGCCGCATTGCTCAAATCCTTTACCGAAGCATTGGACGGGCTCGTCGCCGCGCGGCGCAATGAAGGCGCGGCCATGGGGGCAGTGCTCGCCGGTCAGCTCGCCGCCGTGGAGCAACTGACCGCTGACGCCGCCGACAACGCCGCCGCCATGCCCGCT
The DNA here is from genome assembly GCF_055809375.1 of Hyphococcus sp. D3-15. Taxonomy (NCBI): domain Bacteria; kingdom Pseudomonadati; phylum Pseudomonadota; class Alphaproteobacteria; order Parvularculales; family Parvularculaceae; genus Hyphococcus; species Hyphococcus sp. D3-15. The sequence continues at coordinate 2,124,838 of NZ_CM147910.1, forward strand.
GCGATCTCGCGACCGCATCGCCGGGCAGTTGCAGGAACTGCTGGACGGCGCGGTGCCGGAAGACCGGCTGGCCCAGGAAGCGTCCATGCTGGCGATCAAGGCTGATGTCCGCGAGGAGCTTGACCGGCTGTCTTCCCATGTGGCGGCGGGGCGGGCGTTGCTCGCCAAGGATGGTCCTGTGGGCCGCGACCTTGATTTCCTGACGCAGGAGTTTAATCGCGAGGCCAACACCCTGTGCTCCAAGGCGCAGGACATGGAATTGAAGCGCATCGGGCTCGACCTTAAACGGGTGATCGATCAGATGCGCGAACAGGTGCAGAATATTGAATAGACCAGCTCAATGATTGGCGGCGATCTCAAAGTAGCCCGCAGGGGCCTGATGTTCATCCTGTCGAGCCCGTCGGGCGCCGGCAAGACGACGCTCGCCGACCGCCTCCTGAAACAGGATGGCGAAATCGTCCTCTCAATTTCCGCGACGACGCGCGCGCGCCGCCCCGGTGAAGCCCATGGCAAGGATTACTTCTTCGTCTCCGAAGAAGAGTTCGTCCGCATGCGCGACAATGGCGAGTTTCTCGAATGGGCGAATGTCTTCGGGCATTTTTACGGCACGCCGCGCGCGCTGGTCGAAGATGTGCTTCGTCAGGGCAAGGACGTATTGTTCGATATAGACTGGCAGGGCGCGCAGCAGCTTGATGAGGTCGCGGGCGAGGATGTGGTGAAGGTCTTCATCCTGCCGCCATCCCGTGAAGAACTGGAACGGCGCCTGCGCCGCCGCGCACAAGACCCCGAAGAGGTGGTGCAGAAACGCATGGCGAAAGCCGACGCGGAAATGTCCCACTGGGCCGAATATGACTATGTCATCGTCAATTACGACCTTGATGAGTCCGAAGAACTTCTGCGCTCGATCCTGTTCGCGGAACGCCTGAAGCGTCGCCGCCAGATCGGCCTTTCCGCGATTGTGAAAGAGATGGTGCGGGACGCTTGAGCCGCGCCATTCCTCCCCCGCCTGCGGGGGAGGTGTCAGCGAAGCTGACGGAGGGGGTGTTTAGCGGCGTGATTGTGTAAGAACCCCCATCGCTCCTTTGGGGCGCTTCCCCCGTAAACGGGGGAAGAAAGAGCGCTTCTAATAGGTGTGGTAAGCAGCGCCTACTTGTAAACGACCTTTTCGATCTCGTAGGAGCGGCGCCGCCGGGCGCCTGAACTTCGACGCTGTCGCCAACGGACTTGCCGATAAGGGCGCGGGCGATTGGCGAAGACACGGAGATCCGCGAAAGCTTCACGTCTGCTTCCAGATCACCGACGATCTGCCAGACTTTTTCTTCCTCGGAATCTTCGTCGATCAGCGTGACCATGGCGCCGAATTTCACGGTATCGCCGTCAAGCTTGGCGACGTCGATCACCTGCGCGCGCGTGTATTTGTCCTCAAGGTCGAGGATCTGGCTTTCAATCCAGCCCTGACGTTCCTTGGCGGCGTGATACTCCGCATTCTCCGAAAGGTCGCCATGGGCGCGTGCTTCGGCGATCGCCTGAATCACAGCCGGGCGCTCTTCGTTCTTCAATTTTCTAAGGTCGGTTTCCAGTTGCTGGTAGCCGCCTAGGGTCATGGGAAATTTTTCCACGTCTCCACCCTTTCTCCTGCCGCAAGCACGGGCCCGGATTGGCCGTCTTGACTGTTAAACGAAAAAAATAGCGCGGCCGGGCGGGTGCGCCGGGCCGTCGCTCATTTTCCGAACCGAGTATTTAAGGGCGCCGCGGCGGGAATTCAAGGGTTCAGGGCCGGCGAAAGGCCCCATAGACCCTTGTAAAGCCATAAGTTTTTTTAATTTTGCGCAAAATATGCCTGGAGCGGCGCAACTTCCAGATCGCCGGCGCGCATCGCCTCGATGGCGCGGACCGCCGCCCGGGCGCCCGCTGCGGTTGTAATGCAGGGAATTTTCTGGGCGAGGGCGGTGATCCGGATTGAGCGCAGATCCTTGATCGATTGCGCGCCTTCCGTGGTGTTGAAGACCATCTGGACTTCGCCGTTTTTGAGTGCGTCGACAATATGAGGGCGCCCTTCAAGCACCTTGTTGATGCGTGAAATATCGAGCCCCTGGGCTTTCAGATAATCCGCCGTGCCGCCCGTCGCGATGATGGTGAAACCCATCGCCAGAAGCTTCTTCGCGGCGTTGATCATTTCTGATTTGTCGGAGTCCTTCAGCGAGATGAAGACGCAGCCCTTCATGGGAATGCGCGCGCCGGCGGCGATCAGGCTTTTGGCGCGGGCTTTGTCGAAATTGACGTCAATGCCCATGACTTCGCCCGTGGAGCGCATTTCAGGCCCCAGCACAGTGTCGACGCCCGGGAAGCGGGAGAAAGGGAACACGACTTCCTTCACCGCCACATGAGAGAATTCCGGCCATTTCAGATCAAGATCCTTGATCTTGACGCCCGCCATCACTTTCGCCGCGATGCGCGCGACCGGCAGGCCAACGGCTTTTGCAACGAAGGGCACGGTGCGCGATGCGCGCGGGTTCACTTCAAGAATGTAGATGACGTTGTCCTTGATCGCATATTGGACATTCATCAGGCCAATGACGCCAAGCTCAAGCGCCATGCGTTTGGTCTGCACCTTCAGCGCTTCAATCATTTCATCTGACAGCGTGTAGGGCGGCAATGAGCAGGCGCTGTCGCCGGAATGCACGCCGGCTTCCTCGATATGCTCCATCACGCCGGCGATGAAGACGTCATCGCCGTCGCAGATCGCGTCTACATCCACTTCAACGGCGTTTTGCAAATAATGATCGAGCAGAAGCGGTTCGTCTTCGTTGATCTCGATCTGCGCCGTTGCGAGGTAGCGTTTAAGCGCTGCGTCGTCATGGACGATTTCCATCGCCCGCCCGCCAAGCACATAGGACGGGCGCGTCACCAGCGGGTAGCCGACTTTTTCGGCCGCCGCCGCCGCCAGTTCGCGGCTCGACGCCGTCGCATTTTCGGGTTGGATGAGCCCCAGTTTGTGAACGAGCTTCTGGAAGCGCTCGCGGTCTTCCGCTAGGTCAATCGCATCATAGGGCGTGCCGAGCAGGGGAATGCCTTCCTCTTCCAGAATGCCGGCGAGTTTCAGCGGCGTCTGTCCGCCATATTGCACAATGACGCCGAGCAGTTCGCCGGACTCGCGTTCTTTCGCGACGATCTCCAGGACGTCTTCGGCGGTCAGCGGTTCGAAATACAAACGATCCGACGTGTCGTAATCTGTGGAGACGGTTTCGGGATTGCAGTTCACCATGATCGACTCGACGCCGATATCTGCGAGCGCAAAAGCAGCGTGGCAGCAGCAATAGTCGAATTCGATGCCTTGCCCGATGCGGTTCGGTCCGCCGCCGAGGATGATCACTTTTTTGGCGGATGTCGGGTTGGACTCGCAGGAGGGCGCGCCGTTGAAATTCGGTTCGTAGGCGGAATACATATATGGCGTCTTGGCGGCGAACTCTGCGGCGCAAGTGTCGATGCGTTTGAACACCGGGCGCACATTGCGGGCGCGGCGGTGCTCGCGCACTTGTTTTTCGCTGCCGTCGCAAAGTTGTGACAGACGCTTGTCGGAAAAGCCCATGGATTTGAGACTGCGCAGCGCTTCGGCATCGTCGGGAAGTCCGTCGCGTTCGACCTGTTTTTCCGTCGCGACAATGTCCGCGATTTGTTCAAGGAACCACGGATCATATTGGGTGATCGACCGGATCTGCTCAAGCGGCAGGTCATGGCGGAAGGCTTGCGCGGTGACGCGGAGCCGGTCTGGTGTCGGGGCGGCGAGGGCGGCGCGGAAAGCGTTGGCGTCATCGCCTTCGCCAAGGCCTGCAATTTCGATCGGATCAAGCCCGCACAGGCCGGTTTCAAGCGAGCGCAATGCTTTTTGCATCGACTCAGCGAAGGAGCGGCCGATCGCCATAGCCTCGCCCACAGATTTCATCGCGGTCGAGAGCGTTGCTTCGGCGCCTGGGAATTTTTCAAACGCAAATCGCGGGATCTTGGTGACCACATAGTCGATTGTCGGTTCGAAGGCGGCGGGCGTCGCGCCGGTGATGTCGTTTTCCAATTCGTCCAGCGTGTAGCCGACAGCGAGCTTCGCCGCGACGCGCGCAATTGGAAAGCCGGTCGCTTTAGAGGCGAGGGCGGAGGAGCGCGACACACGCGGATTCATTTCGATGACGACTAGGCGTCCGTCTTCCGGGTTCACCGCAAACTGAACATTCGATCCGCCGGTCTCAACGCCGATCTCGCGCATGACCGCGATCGACGCATTGCGCATGATCTGGAACTCTTTGTCGGTCAGCGTCAGCGCCGGCGCGACGGTAATCGAATCGCCCGTATGAACGCCCATGGGATCGACGTTCTCGATGGAGCAAACGATGATGCAATTATCCGCCTTGTCGCGGACGACCTCCATCTCGAATTCCTTCCAGCCGAGCAGGCTTTCGTCGATCAGCACTTGCCCGACCGGGGAGGCTTCGATGCCCGAACGGACAAAATGTTCGAATTCCTCGCGATTATAGGCGACGCCGCCGCCTGTGCCGCCAAGCGTGAACGCCGGACGGATAATCGCCGGCAGACCGATCTCTTCGAGATATTTTATCGCATTGGCGACGCCGGATGCGCGGTCATAGCCGATAGTTTTGCCGGCGTCGTTTTTTATGGCGGGCGAGGCGGCGATTGCAGAGCGCGGATTTTCCAGTCCGATCTTGTCCATCGCAACGCGGAACTTCTCGCGGTCTTCGGCCTTTTCGATCACATCGGCCCGCGCGCCGATCATTTGCACATTGTATTTTTCGAGAACGCCCGCCTGTTCCAGATCGAGCGCGCAGTTGAGCGCCGTCTGGCCGCCCATGGTCGGAAGCAGTGCGTCAGGGCGTTCTTTTGCGATGACCTTTTCAACGAATTCCGGTGTGATCGGCTCGACATAAGTCGCGTCAGCCAGCTCCGGATCGGTCATGATCGTCGCCGGGTTCGAGTTGACGAGGATGACGCGAAACCCTTCCTCTTTCAGGGCCTTCACCGCCTGCACGCCGGAATAGTCGAACTCGCAGGCCTGGCCGATGACGATCGGTCCGGCGCCGATGATGAGGATGGAGGAAATGTCAGTGCGTTTCGGCATACTTACTCGCGCGCAACCCCGCACAAGCGAGCAGAACCAGAGGCGGCCGCTCGCGCACGGGAAGGTGGGAATCAATTGTCGGTTAAAGCGTTCTCTTAGGGGGTGATGGCGGATAGGGGAAGACCGGACGCCGCCTCAAATCCGATATTTGGGAAGAAAATTGCGCAAATTTTGAACCGGGGGCGCCGACAGCGCGACTATCCTGCATTCGACCGGCAATAAGAGCTGTGAGGAGGATGGCCGATGGCTGGAATTGGGGCCGCTATGGAGCGGGCGATGGGCATGAGCGACGCGGTCTGGATGCGCCACGCCAACCCGCTCAGCGGCTGGACGCGGATGGCGACCATGCCGGTGCTGTTTTGGGCGCTGTGGAGCTATCCCTGGATTGGCCCATGGGGCCTCGTTCCTTTGGGCGTCCTCGCGGTGTGGCTGTGGCTCAATCCGCGGGTTTTCCCCAGACCGAAACGGGCCGACGCCTGGATGACAAAGGGCGTGCTTGGAGAGCGGATCTGGTTGAACCGGAAGGCCCTGCCGATTCCGGTCGGATTCGAGCGCGCAGCGACCATCACGTCGGCGGTCGCAGGCGTCACGATCCTTCTGGCGATCTATGGTCTCGTGATCCGCGATTTCTGGCTGGCTTTCCTGGCCTGGCATTTTTCAGCCTTCTCGAAGATCTGGTTCATCGACCGCATGGCCTGGCTCTGGGAAGACATGAAACACCGCTCGCCCCTGTATCAATCCTGGGAGACGGAGTTGTCCGGCGCTTGACATAACACCAAAAGGTTTCATATAAAGAGAAACCATAAGGTTTTATATCGAGGCCGCTTTACATGCTCTCCGCCGACACCGCCCATCACCCTGCACAGGACCCGGCTCAGCCGGTATTTCGCGCGCTCGCCGACCCGACCCGCCGCGCGATCCTTTTCATGCTGGCGGAGGGGCCGCGTCCGATTGCGGAGATCGCCTCGGAATTCGACATGACGCGCCCTGCTATCGCCAAGCATCTCGCCGTGTTGCGCGAAGGCGGACTGATCGCGGTCGAGGCGAAAGGACGTGAACGGATCAATCATCTGGATGCGCAAGCGCTCAAGACCGCAGCCGACTGGCTGAATCATTTCGACCGGTTCTGGGATGAGCGCCTCGCGAAACTCAAGCAAGTTGTGGAGAGAACCTCATGAGCAAGATGAAGATCGTCAAAACCCTGTTTCTGAAAGCGCCGCCGGAACATGTCTGGAAATTTCTCACCGAGGCGGATCAGTTGGCGTTGTGGTTTCACCGAGGCGCGGCGGATTTGAAAGAGGGCGGCGATTACGGCCTGTTGACCAACTCTCTTGGCAAGGACGGCGAGAAGCTGTGTTGGGGCAAAGTGCTGGAGATGAAGGCGCCGGAACGGCTTGTGCACACATTCACCCATGATTACCTCAACGGCGTTGAAACCACTTGCACCTGGACGCTGGAAGGCGTGAAGGGCGGAACGGTCCTGACGCTCGTGCATGAGGGGTGGGAAAAGTTCGAGGCGGACCCGTTCGGCATGGGCGCCAATCACGATACAGGCTGGGACGAACATTTTGCGCGTTTGCGCCGGGTGGTAAGTTAGGCGTTGTGAGCTAGGCGTTTTGCGTCAGCGCCGGCCGGATGCCCGGTTGAGGGCGGCGCGAAGGCTTTCATCTGCGATCAAAACGCCAATCGCGCCGGCGCCATAGGCGGCGATATCCGCCCAACTGAAGGTTGAACCCAACACCAGCCGCCCGAACGCCGTGCCGGCCAGTCCAAGTCTTGCGGCGAGGTCGGCGGCTTGCGTGGCCTCAACGATGACGGCGAATGCAAAAAACGCCGGCTGCCGCGAGGCGGCGGTCGATCCGCGCGACGGACAAAAGCGCTGCATATAAAAGGGCCACAACCAGCGCGTCGCCAAGCGTATGGCGGATGAACCCGCCGGTCAGGAAGCCGGCAATCGCCGCCTCTATCGCGAACACGCCCAAAGCCAGCGCGCCATAGGCCGGGGAGAATTGCTGCATCGCCGTCATGTCTTATCTTTAATCTTCCCGCCGATGCGGATTTCGCGCCGCTATAGTACCAATTGTCTTGGCGCGGTTAGGGCGCAAATAGCGCGAAAGGTGGGCGGCGATGAAATTTTTCTGGGCAGTGCTCGCAGCTAGTTTGGCTGGCGCAGTCTCCGCTGTCGCGCAAGACACCGTTCCCATTATGGAATGGAAAGTTCCTTATGAGGAATCGCGCCCGCGCGACCCGTTTGCGCAAAGCGCGACTTCCGTTTGGTTTGTGGGACAGCGCGAAGGGTACCTCGCAGAGCTTGATCCATCGACCGGCGAATTCACCAAAGTCACCCTGAAAGACGGGTCCGGACCGCACAATCTCATCGTCGCGCCGGATGGCGGTGTCTGGTATGCGGGCAATCGCACCGCTTTGATCGGGCGCTATGACCCGAAGGCGAAGTCGATCGAAGAAATTCCCATGCCGGACGAAGCGGCGCGTGATCCGCACACGCTCATTCTCGATGAAGAAGGCGAACATATCTGGTTCACCGTGCAGGGCGGCAATATGATCGGGCGGCTGACGCTTGAAGATCGGAAAGTCGATCTCGTTTCATCGCAAAGCGAGCGCTCGCGGCCCTATGGCGTCAAAATCGCTCCGGATGGGTCTATCTGGGTTGCGTTGTTCGGCGTCAACAAGCTCGCCAATCTTGATCCTGAGACGATGGAGCTGCGCGAAATAGATTTGCCGCGCGCTGAAACCCGTCCGCGCCGCCTCGAAGTCACCAGCGACGGTCGCGTCTGGTATGGCGATTACGCCAAGGGCATGCTCGGCGCCTATGATCCGAAAACGAAAAAATTCTCCGAATGGCCGCTGCCGCAAGGCGAGGGCGCTCGGCCTTACGGCATGGCGACGGACAGTCAGGATCGCCTCTGGATGGTCGCGACCGGCGTGAAGCCGAATGTCTTTCTCGGCTTTGATCCCGCTACGGAGGAATTCTTTTCCGCGACGGAAATTCCCTCCCGCGGCGGCTCTGTCCGGCATATGCATTTCGAAGCGCAGTCCGGCGCCGTCTGGTTCGGAACGGACAGCAACTATATCGGGCGGGCGATTGTCGATCCGCCATTGCAGGATTAAATCATGCGCGCATTGGTGGGACTGGCTTTTTGGGTTGTTCTGACAAACGCTGCGCTCGCCTATCCGGACGGCGCGCCCTGGGGCGTGGCGAAGCCGGCGTCAGGACAGAACTGCAATTCCTGTCATCATGATTATGATCTGGAAAAGGACTCGCCGCTGATTTCGCTCGGCGGCCTGCCGGCGAGCGTCCGTACTGGCGAAACCTATGCGCTGACCCTGCGTTTCGCCCCAAGCGATGCGGAGATCGCCGGGTTCATGCTTTCCGCAAGCGCCGGCGCGTTTTCTGAAGACAGCAATGGCATTGAAGCAAACGAACAGGAAGTGCGGTCGACCAATCCCGTTCCCGCCGGCGACGGCGCAAGCTGGCGCGTTGACTGGACTGCGCCGGAGGATTTGTCGGAGGAAGTGTTTTTCTACGCCGTCATCAATGGCGCGGATAATGACGCGTCGCCCTTTGGCGACGTCATTCATTTCAAGATGTTTGAAGCCGCCGCCGCGAAGTGACGCCGGGCTATTGCCAGCGCTTGGATAGTTTCTGATCCATTTCGTTTGCGGGTTTTTTCGCCGCGCCCTGATAGCCGGTGACGGAGTCTCCGACAAACGGGTTGGACTGACGCTCACGCCCGAATGTGGAAACGGGGCCGTGGCCCGGCACGAATTGCACATCGCCAAGGGGCCACAGTTTTTGCGTGATTGAGTTTATCAATGTCTGGTGATCGCCGCGCGGAAAATCCGTGCGCCCGATAGAGCCTTGAAACAATACATCTCCGACAAATGCGATATTCGCGCCCTGATGATAGATCACCACATGGCCGGGCGTGTGACCGGGCGTGTAGACGACGTTGAATTTAATGCCGTCGAGATCCAGCTCGTCGCCATCATGCAGCCATGTGTCCGGCGCGCAATTTTCGCCCATGCCCGCATGGCCATATTTCGCCCAGTGATCGGCGATCTCATCGAGCCAGAAAGTGTCTTCCTTATGCGGACCGATAATCGGCGCGCCAGTGGCGCGCTTCACCGCTTCCGCGCCGCCCGCATGGTCGAGATGGCCATGGGTCAGCCAGATCTGCTCAATCTTCGCGTCCATCGCCTTTGCAGCGTCGAGAATCTTCTCCGCCTCGCCGCCGGGATCGACGACCGCCGCCTTGCCCGAAGGCGCGCGGATGATCGAACAATTCTGCTGGAACGGCGTGACCGGCACGATCTGGACGGTGAAGGGCGGTTGTTGTTGCTGTGTCATGGCGCTTACCTAACCCCGCCGGGCGTGCCTTGCCAAGACCGGCGCGGTTATGGGGTGATGGACTTCAAGGTGACCAAAGCGGTCGCGATCATGACGCGCTTGTCGCCGGTCTCCGCATAGACGTCGGAGCGGATCACCCCGATGGAGGCGCCGCGCGACAGCGCCGTTGCTTCCGCGACCAGCATGTCGCCCTGAGCGGGCTTCATGAAATTGATCTTCAATTCGATGGTGAGACAGACCTTGCCTTCCGGCAGCACCGTCGCATAGCAGGCGCCGGCGGCATGATCGGCGAGCCCGGTGACAACGCCCGCATGCACAAAGCCCATAAACTGGACGAGTTCTTCTTTCGGGGCGACTTCGAGCGCCACATAGCCTTCCTTGAACTCGCGCACGCGAAAGCCTGACTCCTTGGTGAAGCCACGGCCTGTGGTGAGCGTTTCGAATGTGTCGCGAAGGTCTTTGCGCATGCAGCGACGCTAACCGCCGTTTTTCGTGCGCGCCAGCATCTTGCGCAGTTGCTATGCAGGCGCGCCCTTGCGGCGCAGCAGATAGCGGTAGACGCCGAGCCCGTTGATCGCCGTGAGGACCAGATTCTGGACCAGCAGGCCGTGATCATTTTCCGCGGCGGCGAACCAGATCCATAAGAGCGATGAAACAGTGAAGACGACAAACGCCCAGCCGGTCGCCCGCTGACTGATATGGGCGGCGATCAGGCTGGCGGCGAGGATGGCCAGCCCGGTCGCGGTCCATTGAACAAGATCAATCATGGGAATGCGCACGCTGCTTTACGCGGCGGATTCCAGTTCGCTTTCGTCGAGCGGCATGATGGCGGCCAGCACGACTTTTTTGCGCGCGTCAAAGCGCTTGCCCATCAGCGCAGCCTGTTCTTTCGACAGGAGCTTTTTGGCTTTCGGGAAGAAGTCGTCTTCCTCTTCATCCATGTGATGTTCGACGAGCTCTGACAGTGCGCCGAATTTGACGCCCCATTCGTCGCTATCGACCGGGAAGGTGTCGAGCTCTTCGAGCAAGCCGTTGGCGACGTGGTGTTCATTGAGCGCTTCGTATGAATCATCGCTCATTTTGGTGTCGTCGCGCAGAAAGGAATAGAACACTGCTTCCTCGACCTTGTGGTGCGCCCACATGTCGAGCTTGAATTCACCGAACAATTTTAGCCGGGTTTTTTCGGCGCGTGCGGTGGATTCCTTGATTTTTTTCATGACCTCGCGTGCGTGGTCGTGGTCTTCCTTGATACGGTCAAAAATATCCATGTTCGGTCTCCCTTGGTTCGGGGAGAGAACACGGCCACCGGCGAAGGGTTCCGTCTATGCCGCCGCTTTAACGCTCTCAAGGAAGCGCCGGAAAATATAGAAGCTGTCTTCCGGGCCGGGCGAGGCTTCCGGGTGATACTGCACTGAAAAGGCCGGGGCGTCTTTCAGCGCAATGCCGGTATTGCTGCCGTCGAAAAGCGAGACATGGGTCTCCTCCACATTGGCGGGGAGATTGTCGCTGTCGACCGTGAAGCCGTGATTCATGGAGACGATTTCGACCTTGCCGGTGGCGAGGTCTTTTACCGGATGGTTCGCGCCGTGATGGCCTTGCGCCATCTTGCGGGTCTTCGCGCCGGCGGCGAGCGCCAGCATCTGATGGCCGAGGCAAATGCCCAGCGTCGGCACTTTATGGCTGATCAATTCACGGATGACCGGAACGGAATATTCCCCGGTCGCCGCCGGATCGCCCGGACCGTTCGACAAGACAACGCCGTCAGGTTTTCTTTCCATGATGTCTTCATAGCTCGCCTTGGCGGAAACCACGGTGACGCGGCAGCCTTCGCTGGCGAGGCGGCGCAGAATGTTGCGCTTCACCCCGTAGTCGATAACCACGATATGCGGGCCGGAGCCGTCATGGGCTGTATAGCCCTTGCCCCATTCCCAGCCCTTTTCCGTATGCGGATAGCTTTGCAATGACGTGACGTCGCGGGCGAGGTCGCGTCCTTCCAGGCCTTCCCATTCCGCCGCGCGTTTGCGCAGCGCATCAATGTCGAAGCGGCCAGACGGGTGATGGGCGATGACGCCATGGGGCATGCCATGCTCGCGAATGCGGGCGGTCAGGGCGCGGGTGTCGATTCCGGCGATGCCGATTATGCCGCGCCGGCGCATCCAGGCGGAAAGATCAAGCTGCGCGCGATAGTTGGACGGGCTGGTGACGTCCGCCCGGAAGATTGCGCCGCGGGCGGCGGTCGAGGCGGCGGGGGAGGCGTTTTCCACATCCTCCGCGTTCACGCCCACATTGCCGATATGCGGGAAAGTGAAGGTGACCAACTGGGCTGCGTAGGAGGGGTCCGTCAGGATCTCCTGATAGCCGGACATTGCCGTATTGAAACAAACTTCGCCCACGGTTTCCCCGCCGGCCCCGAGGCCCTGGCCGTAAGCCGTTGTTCCATCGGCTAAAACCAGCGCGGCGGTCGGATGGTTGGCTGGTGCTTGACTAATCTTCATTGATAACTATCTCTTCGCGGCCTTGTTGCATTGCATGATTGCGCGGCGGCGCTGGCGGTTGCGGCCTTGTACGCGCGCAAATCGGCGGGAAGCTAGGCGAAGGGACCGCAAGGGTCAACAACGGATAAGTTAGAGATTATCCAAACAAAACAATCAACTATGGTGGGGCTAGTGACGGCGGCGCGGATTTTGAATCCTATTGCACGCCGGCAACGGAGAATCAGATGCTCAGAGAGCAAATCGACACTGCACTAAAAGCGGCCATGAAGGCCGGCAACGCCAAGCTGCGGGTTGCGACCTTGCGGCTGGTCAACGCCGCCATCAAGGATCGCGACATCGCTGCGCGCGGCGAGGATCGTTGCGAGGGGGCGACGGAAGAAGAAATCCTCGCCATCCTGACCAAGATGGTGAAGCAGCGCGAGGAAAGCGCAGCCGCCTTTGAAAATGGCGGCCGGCCGGAGCTTGCCGAACAGGAACGCGCCGAGATGGACGTCATCCGTGAATTCCTGCCGCGGCAATTATCCGCTGACGAGATCCAGTCCGCCGTGACTGAAGTCATCGAGGAATATGATGCTTCCGGTCTCAAGGACATGGGCAAATGCATGGGCGCGCTGAAAGAGCGTTACAACGGCTCCATGGATTTCGGTCAGGCCGGAAAGCTCATGAAAGAACGCCTCATCTAGGCGGCGCTCGGCAGGCGGTCGCGATAGCGCCGGCTGCCGGGAACGATGGTTCCGTCCTTCATTTCGATTTTAACGTCGCCTTCGCCGGTAGGCTCGGTCTTCACGATCTGGTCGGCATTGACGATCCATGACCGGTGCACGCGAATGGCCTGCGCGCCCGCGTCTGAAAGCTGGCGTTCGACGGAGGCGAGTGTGGCGCGCGCAAGATGCGGGGCGCCGCCCGCCATCACTTCCACATAATTGGACGCCGATTTCACCCAGACTATGTCAGCGGCGTTGACGAAGATCGTGCGCCCGCCGCATTTCAGCGTCAGGCGCTGGGACTTGCGCGCCTCGTCGCGAATGGCGGCGAGTTCGCGGCGCTGTTGCTGCAATTCCCGGCCAAAGGTGATCGCCACAACCACAATGCAATAGGCCAGCGCGCTTTTGCGATATTCGTAAATGAATTCGCGCGGCAGATTATCGGTGAAGATATAAGGCTCGCCGTAAAATACCGGCATCAGGATTTTTCGGGCGGCGACGAACAGACTGATATGGACCGCCGCCAGGGCCAGGCTTGCGGCAAAATGAACAGGCAGGACCTGACGCCATGGCTGCTGGCCCGGCGTCGCCAGGGTCACAACCCATCCAATGACCGGGAAAAGCGCCAGAAAGAACAGATACCCCGTGCCCTCGAAAATGATGTACTTCGCAATCGAGGCGTCCTGATCATAGCGCTGGATTTCCGTTGCCGTGGACAGGATCGTCACCACCAGCCCGGCGAGCAGGAAAGCCGCGGTCCACAGAAAGGTTGTGCGGTCGGCGGCGCGATCATCGCCGCGCGGGTCGGTCGGGATGGAAAAGCGAAAATTCATCCCGCGTACATAGGCCGAATGCACGGGGGCCGCCAAGGCGGCGTCGAATTTGCTCGAAATCCCGTCCCCACTGACCCGCCGCTTGTCCCTTGGCGACCGGTTTTCCGGCCGTTTGTCACATCGCGCCGCGGATTACGGCTTTGCGCTGGCGGTCATCGCCGCCGCCGGGCACCGATGGGAAAACGACAAGGAGATTCCCATGGCCATCGCCGACACGACCGGCGCCTTTCAGGGCGTTCACACCCGCCGCTATGATCTTGACTGGCTGCGCGTCATCGCCTTCGGCCTGCTGATTTTTTACCATGTGGGCATGTTTTATGTGAGCTGGGGCTGGCACGTAAAAAGCTTCTATGCGGGCCCTGAGGCCGAGCCGTTGATGAAAATCGTCAATCCCTGGCGTTTGGCGCTGCTGTTTTTCATTTCCGGGGTGGCGGTGCGGTTCGCCGCCGACAAGGCGGCCTCGCCCTTGGCCTTTGCGCGCTCGCGCGCATACCGGCTTGGATTGCCGATCCTGATGGGGGTCTTCATCTGGGTCGCGCCCCAGAGCTATTTCGAGCTCCGTCAGGCCGGCGCGATTGAGCCGGGCTATCTCGCCTTTTGGGGCGATTATCTGAAGTTCGAACAGCTCTTCCCGATGATCACGCCGACCTGGAACCACCTTTGGTATGTGGTCTATCTCTTTGTTTATATCCTGTTGCTGGCGCCGTTTCTGCCATTGCTGAAAAAACTGGCTGAGGGACCAGGCGCCAGGTTTCTAAGCGCGATCGCAGGCGGGCCGGTGCGGCTTCTGTTTGTCATCATCATTCCATTTGTGATTTACGAGCTGACTTTGTCGCAACGATTTCCGACCACCCATGATCTGTTCAATGACTGGGGCAATCACGCGCACCGCGTGACGATCTTCATGCTCGGATATTGCGCTGCGAAACATCAGGGCTTTTGGGACGCAGTGCATCGTGCGCTGCCGCTTGCTGTGATGCTGGTCATTGCTTTGTGCATTTCCGGCTGGTGGTTCGAAGCAAACAAGGCGGCGCTTTCAACATCCGCACTGGCGGAGGCGCCCGGCATTGAAGTTGTGATCACAACGCTCGACATATTGTATGCATGGAGCTGTATCGTGTTGTTGTTGGGCCTGGCGCAGCGATATCTCAATAAGCCGTCGAAAGCATTGAGCTATCTGACTGGCGGCGTATTTTGTTATTACATTCTGCATCAGACTATCACCATCATCGCTGGCTATTACTTTACGCAATGGCGGCTTGGGGCGGGCCTGGAGTTCACCCTTGTTGCGAGCATCACCGTGTTCGGCTGTTTCCTGGGCTATGAAATCATTCGACATGTTGCTGTATTGCGCCCCTGGTTTGGGGTCAGACGCAGATAAATTGTGTAAGCCCGGCATTTAAGACCTGTGCGACCAGTTGGGCCATAGACGAGCGCCGCGAAATAGATTTCTGTACGTCCCTTAGTTTTAAGGGCGGCGGCCATCTCAACAACAATAAAAATCGCGATTGCCGGTGCAGGCATTGCCGGTCTGGCGACGGCCGGATTTCTCGCGCGCGCGGGATACAGCGTCGCCGTTTATGACAAAGCGCTGAAGCCGTCGCCTGTCGGGTCGGGGCTGATTGTGCAGCCTACCGGACAGGCGGCGCTGGCGGCGCTGGGCCTCAGTGCTCAATTAATTCAACGAGGCGCGCGATTGGATCGCCTTGATGGCCGTATACAGGGCGGCAAGCGGAAAGTGCTTGATGTGCGCTATAATGCGCTCGGGCCTGATGTCTTCGGCGTCGCCATCCATCGCGCCGCTTTATTCGACATGCTGCATCGTTTTGCGGTGGAGGCTGGCGCGAACCTTCACTATGGACGCGAAATCATCGGGGCGGAGTCTGTCGCCGGGTCGATGAAGTTGGGCTTTGCCGGCGGCGGCAATGCCGGGCCCTTCCACCTTGTCATTGACGCGCTTGGCGTGCGCTCGCCCTTTATTGAACGTTCTGCAAGTTTTCTGAACTACGGCGCCTTGTGGGCGAATACGCCTTTCCCAACGTCAGGCGGGTTTTCTGAAAATGTATTGAACCAGCGCTATAGTGGCGCTGCAATATCCGCCGGCGTTATGCCAATTGGCGCGCTGCATCAGGATGGCCCGCCGCAAGCGGCGTTTTTCTGGACCTTGCGCGCGGATCATTATGAGGCCTGGCGTATGACGCCGCTCGATCGCTGGAAGGACAAAGTGTTGGCGCTCTGGCCGGAAGCGGCGCCGGTGCTTAAGCATTTCACCGATCACGAACAATTTGTTTTTGCTCACTACGCTCACCACACTGCGCCGACGCCTGTCACGGGACGGATCGTGCATATTGGAGACGCCTGGCATGCGGCGAGCCCGCAATTAGGGCAGGGGGCGAATATGGCGCTGCTCGATGCATGGGCGTTGTCCGCCGCGTTGACGAGCAATGAAAGCGTCGATGATGCGCTGGCCGCCTTTTTGAAACTCCGCAGCGCGCATGTTCGGCTTTATCAGACAGTCAGCTGGCTCTTTACGCCAGTATTTCAGTCGGATTTGAAACTGATCCCGGCGTTGCGCGATCGCATCGCTGAGCCTTTATCGGCATTCTGGTTTATGCCGCGCATGCTGTCGTCTATGGTGGCGGGAACGCTTGGCGGGCCATTGAAAAAACTTGCAGAGGCAACTGCGCCGCGCGAAGGGTGACCGATCTATTCAAAAGGAGAGCATCCATGCGATTGATTGCGCTGGCGGGACTAGTCGCTTTGCTTGCCGGATGTTCGCAAAATGCGGCGTCGACCAAAACGGATGGGTTCGCCATTGACGATCATGTGCAAACGCTCATGCAGCGTGAGGATGTCAAAGGTCTCGCGCTCGCGCTGATTGAGGATGGCGAAGTCACGCATGTCGCCGCCTATGGGATGCGCAATGTCGAAAAATCCCTGCCGCTGGAAACCGACACGATCATGTATGGCGCTTCGCTCACGAAAACGGCGGTCGCCTATATGACGCTCCAGCTTGTGGATGAAGGGGTGTTTGATCTCGACCGGCCGCTCGCTTCCTATCTGCCAAAGCCGCTCGAAGACTATGAAGATTATACGGACCTGGCGGCCGATGAGCGGCGCAACCGGCTCACTGCGCGACATGTGCTTACGCATTCTTCGGGTTTTGCAAATTTCCGCTGGCTCGAGGACGATCAGAAACTGCGGTTCCATTTCGAGCCGGGCGTGCGTTACGCCTATTCCGGCGAAGGGTTCTATCTCCTGCAACTCGCTATTGAGGACGGGCTCGGGCTCGATCTGAAGCAGGAAATGCAAACCCGGATTTATGACCGTTTCGGCATGACCAATACGAGCATGCAATGGCGCGAAGATTTTGCGGATAATCTTGCTGACGGCTATGGCGTCGATGGCGGATTTGAGCCCCATGATGAACGCAGCGGCGTCAGCGCCGCCGGCTCCATGGATACGACGATTGCAGATCAGGCGAGAATGTGGGCGGGCATGGTGCGCGGCGAGGGGCTGTCGCCGTCCTCGCGCGCTGAGATGGTGCGGGGGCGACTGCCGATCACCACCGCAAAACAATTCCCCACGCTTTGGGATACATCGGATGCGCGCGGCGAAGAGTTCTCGCTTTCAGCGGGGCTCGGCCTCGTCACCTATAAAGGCGCGCATGGTCCCGCATGGTTCAAAGGCGGCCATAATCCGTGGACGGGAAATTTTGTCGTCTGTCAGGAAGCGACGAAACGCTGTCTTGTTTTGCTAGCGAACAGCGTCCGCGCGGAACTCATTTATTCCGAACTGGCTCGCGAACTGATGGATGATGACGCGATCCCGTTCTGGTGGGAATATGAGCATGTGGAATAGGCGGCGTTACGCGTTTTCTTTCGCGCGTTTTTTGCGCAAATGCGGCTTCAGCGCGATTTTCCGCAAGCGAATTGATTTCGGCGTCACCTCGACCAGTTCGTCATCGTCGATATAGGCGATGGCCTGTTCAAGCGACATGCGCCGCGGCGTGGTGAGCTTCACCGCCTCGTCCTTGCCGGAGGCGCGCATATTGGTCAGCTGTTTGGCTTTCAGCGGATTGACGTCGAGATCGTTCGGCTTGGCGTTTTCGCCGACAATCATGCCTTCATAAACCGCTTCACCCGGCGAGATGAACATGACGCCGCGCTCTTCAAGGTTCCAGATCGCAAAAGGAACGGCTGTGCCGTCGCCATTCGAAATCAGCACGCCATTGCGGCGGCCTTCAATCGCGCCCTTATGCGGGGCGTGCTCAAGATAGGAGCGGTTCATCACGCCCGTGCCGCGCGTATCGGTGAGGAATTCGCCGTGATAGCCGATCAGCGCCCGTGACGGGACATGCATGATCAGGCGAGTCTTGCCGGCGCCCGCCGGTTTCATCTCGACCAGATCGGCTTTTTTCTGCGACAGCTTTTCGATGACGACGCCGGAATAATCATCATCCACATCGATCACGACTTCTTCGATGGGTTCCAGCGATTCCCCGTTCTCGCCGGTGCGGATCACGACGCGCGGACGCGACACGGCGAGTTCAAACCCTTCGCGGCGCATATTCTCGATCAGGACGCCGAGCTGAAGCTCGCCGCGGCCCGCCACTTCAAAGGCGTCCTTGCTTTCCGTCTCGGTGACGGAGATCGCTACATCGCCTTCGGCCTGACGCATCAACCGCTCGCGGATGACGCGCGACTGCACCTTGTCGCCTTCGCGGCCGGCCAGCGGTGAATCATTCGGGGCCAGCGTCACCGACAGGGTCGGCGGATCGATCGGCTGCGACGGCAGAGGTTCGCTGGCGCTAAGGTCGCATAGCGTGTCGGAAACTGATGCTTTGGAGAAACCGGCGAGGGCGATGATGTCCCCCGGAAAGGCTTCATCGACCGGCTGGCGCTTCAGGCCGCGGAAAGCGAGCACTTTGGTGACGCGCGCCTGCTCAACGGTTTTGCCGTCGCGCGACAGCGCTTTCATGGTGACGCTTGGTTTGGCGACGCCGGAAATCACCCGGCCCGTCAGAATGCGGCCGAGATAGGGGTCGGCCTCCAATGTTGTCGCCAGCATGCGGAAGGGGGCGGTTGCGCCGCCATCTGCGATTTCCGGCGCGGGCACATGCTCGATAACGGTTTCAAACAGCGGCGTCAGATTTTCGCGCGGCCCGTCAATCGTCTTGTCCGCCCAGCCATCGCGGCCCGCCGCATAGAGCACCGGGAAGTCTAGCTGTTCGTCATTGGCGCCCAGCGCTGCGAAAAGATCGAACGCCGCATCAAGGGCGGCGTCGGGATCGGCGCTCGGACGGTCCACCTTGTTGATGACCAGGATCGGGCGCAGGCCCAGCGCCAGCGCCTTGGACAGCACGAATTTGGTCTGCGGCATCGGTCCTTCGGCCGCATCGATCAACAGGAGGCAGCCATCGACCATGGAGAGGATGCGCTCGACCTCGCCGCCGAAATCGGCGTGGCCCGGCGTATCGACAATGTTCAGGCGCACCGGCTCGTCGAGCTTTGTGCCGCCCTCGTGATCGCCCTCCCAAAGCACGCTGGTGCATTTGGCGAGGATGGTGATCCCGCGCTCACGCTCAATGTCGTTTGAGTCCATGGCGCGCTCGGCCATGTCTGACCCCTCGCGGATGGCGCCGGACTGGCGCAGCATCTCATCGACGAGCGTGGTTTTGCCATGATCGACGTGTGCGATGATGGCGATATTGCGGAGCGGTGTTGTGCGTTGCGTCATAGGGCGCGGACCTGCGCGGTTTTCGCGGCTTTGGCAAGGGGTGATTTGGGGAAAAGACGTTAACTGTAGCGCTATGCGCTAAGCGGGGGAGCTACTATATCTCGGGATCGCCCTCAATGGGCAAAGTAGAATCCCGATAGAATAAGAGCCCATGGCCCGTTTCACCCCTGAATTCCTTGATGAGCTGAAGGCGCGCCTGCGCCCGTCCGACGTCATCGGAAAATATGTGAAACTTAAGAAACAGGGAAACGCCTGGTGGGGCTTGTCGCCTTTCAAGCCCGAAAAGACCCCGTCTTTCACTGTCGATGACCGGCGCGGGTCTTATCACTGCTTTTCGACCCAGAACCATGGCGACATCATCACCTTCCTGATCGAGACCCAGGGCCTTTCCTTTCCCGAAGCGGTGGAGCGGCTGGCGGCCGATGCGGGGCTCGCCTTGCCGACCGAAAGTCCGGCGGAAGCGGCGCGGGCGGAAAAGGCGCAAGGGCTCGCGGAAGCGTGCGGCGCGGCGGCGAAATTCTATCAGGCGATGCTGCACCGGGCCGATGGCCGCGACGCCATGGCCTATCTGCGCGGGCGCGAGGTGACGGATGCGCAACTTGAAGCCTTCGCGATTGGTTTTGCGCCGGCGGGCCGTCACGCCCTGAAAGACTATCTCCTGAATAAGGGGTTCACGGACGACGTGCTGATTGAGGCCGGTCTGGTGATCAAGCCGGAAGATGGCGGCGCCAGCTATGACCGGTTCCGCAATCGCATCATGTTTCCGATCACCGGCACGCGCGACCGGGTGATCGCCTTCGGGGGGCGGGCGCTCGACCCGAATGCCCGGGCGAAATATTTGAACTCCCCGGAAACGCCGCTCTTTCACAAAGGCTCGGTGCTGTACAATGTCACCAGCGCTCGTGCATCCGCCGCAGAAGACAAAAAGCCTCTGATCGTCTGCGAAGGCTATATGGACGTCATTGCGCTTTGGGGCGCAGGCATCAAGCGTGCGGTGGCGCCGCTCGGCACGGCGCTTACTGAAGACCAGCTTGCGTTGCTCTGGCGCTCTTCCGACGAGCCGGTCCTGTGTTTCGATGGCGATAGCGCCGGCGTTAACGCCGCCCACCGGTCAATCGACCGGGCGCTGGCCATGCTGAAACCGGGCAAGTCGCTGAACTTCGCGTTCCTGCCTGAAGGTCAGGACCCGGATGACCTGCTGCGCGACAAGGGCGCCGGCGCCATGAATGAAGTGCTCGAAGCGGCTCGCCCGCTGGTCGATGTGCTGTGGACCCGCGAGATTTCGGTGCGCGATCTCGATACGCCCGAACGGCGCGCGGCCTTGCGCGCCCATTTGCGCGATCTGGTCAAAGGCATCGCCGACAAGGATGTGCGCGGGGCCTATGGCGAGGAGCTGTCCCGGCGTCTGGACGCGCAATTCCGCCCGCCCGAGCGTTCACATTCTTATGGGCGCGATGGCGGGGGCCAGTCCGGCGGCAACCCGTTTCGCGGCGGCGGCCGGGAGTTCGGCAAGGGCCGGGGCCAGAATCAGCGCGGGCAGGGCTTTCGCTTCGCCGCGCCGGCGCGGCCGACGCCGGGCCTCAAAGGGCCGTCCAACTGGGTCCGGGAGGCGAGTCTGGTGCTCGCGGCGATTATCCACCCGGAACTGGTGGAACGGCGGGAGGCGGCGTTTTTCGACCTGGATTTGGGTGATCCGGGGCTCAAGACCTTGCTCGGAGAGGTATTGTCGGCGATTTCCACAGACCCGGCCCTTGACAGCGCAGGGTTGAAAAGCCATCTGAGCCAGACCGGCGCGGCAGGCATATTGGAGCGGGTGACGTCAGATCCCCAGCTCGTGAAACACAGCTTCCTCCGCCCCGACACTGAGATTGCCGAGGTTGAGCTAGGGTTTGAGAACGCCCTGGCCCACCATTTGTTTGAATCTACCCTCAAGCAAGAGGTGGCTCGTTCGGCGTCGCAGATATTCACGGACGGCGATGATGCATGGAAGGCCGCAGCGGCGGCGCGTGAGGAACTGATCAATTCGAGCAAGCCGAGCGAGGACCAGGGGGATGAGGGCGACTCCCCCAAGAAGTTCTCGGATGCGCTCGAGCGGATGAAACTGACCGTTGAGAAAAATTCGGTCGATAAGGATTTTGCGATATGGCGAAAAAAGCGGCGGCGACGAAAGAAACCGAAGCGGCGGAACCGAGCGACGGTCCGATTCTTGATCTTAGCGATGCGGACGTCAAGAAGCTGATCAAGACCGCAAAGTCGCGCGGCTATGTGACCTATGACGAGCTGAACAAGGTTCTGCCGTCCGAAGAGGTCTCTTCCGAACAGATCGAAGACATCATGTCCCAGCTTTCCGAGATGGGCATCAATGTCGTCGAGCATGAAGAAGACGATGATGATGACGGCGCCGACGCCGCCAATGACGATGACGGCGAAACCGCCGCACCGTCAAAATCCAAAGCCGTCGCCGTCAAAGACGAAAAGAAGGGCGGCCAGGTCGTTACGACGAACACCGGCGCCTCCGCAGACCGCACGGACGATCCGGTGCGCATGTATCTGCGCGAAATGGGCACCGTCGAGCTTCTGTCTCGCGAAGGCGAAATCGCCATCGCCAAGCGCATCGAGGCCGGCCGCGAGACCATGATCAAAGCGTTGTGCGAAAGCTCGCTGACCTTTGAAGCCATCACCGTATGGCGCGACGAACTTCAGGAAGGCCGCGTCCTGCTGCGCGACATTATCGACCTCGACGCCACCTATGGCGGCGGGCCGGAAGCGCGCCCCGACATGACCCAGCCGGAAGTCGCCGAGCGGGTGAACCGCGAAGAAGCGGAAAAGGCCGAAAACGCCGAAGATGACGAAGATGATTTCGACGAGGGCGCGCTGTCGCTGTCGGCGATGGAAGCGGAATTGCGCGATGGCGTGATGCTCACCTTCGACCAGATCTCCGACGACTATAAAAAGCTTCGCCGTCTGCAAGACATCATGATTGAGGAGCACCTGAAAGGTGAAGACCTCACCTCGTCGCAGTCGCGCCGCTTCAAGAAACTGCAAAAGGATATTGTCGAGCGCGTGCGCTCCGTCCGCCTCAACAACCAGCGGATCGAAGCGCTGGTCGAACAGCTTTACGACATTAACCGCCGCCTGATGGCGCTGGAAGGCAAGCTGGTGCGTCTGGCGGATTCCTATGGCGTCAATCGTCAGGAATTCCTGTCCGACTATATCGGCGCCGAGCTTGACCCGGAATGGTTTGAGCGCGTCTCCGCCAAGACCGGCAAGGGCTGGCAGAATTTCGTCAAGAAGGGCGAAAATCAGGTCCTGACCATTCGCGATGAAATTGGCGAACTGGCGACCGAAACCGGTCTTACGGTTCAGGATTTCCGCCGCATCGTCTCCATGGTGCAAAAAGGCGAGCGCGAAGCGCGCATCGCCAAAAAGGAAATGGTCGAAGCGAACCTGCGTCTCGTCATTTCCATCGCCAAGAAATACACCAATCGCGGCCTGCAATTCCTCGACCTCATTCAGGAAGGCAATATCGGCCTGATGAAGGCGGTGGATAAGTTCGAATATCGCCGCGGCTATAAATTCTCGACCTATGCGACCTGGTGGATTCGTCAGGCGATCACCCGCTCGATCGCTGATCAGGCGCGCACCATCCGTATTCCGGTGCATATGATCGAAACGATCAACAAGATCGTCCGCACCAGCCGTCAGATGCTGCATGAGATCGGCCGCGAGCCGACCCCGGAAGAGCTGGCGGAAAAGCTTTCCATGCCGCTCGAAAAAGTCCGCAAGGTGATGAAAATCGCCAAGGAGCCAATTTCCCTCGAAACGCCGATTGGCGACGAGGAGGATTCACATCTCGGCGACTTCATCGAGGACAAGAACACGATCCTGCCGATCGATGCAGCGATCCAGTCGAACCTGCGCGAAACCACGACGCGGGTGCTCGCTTCGCTCACCCCGCGTGAAGAACGCGTGCTGCGCATGCGCTTCGGAATCGGCATGAACACCGACCACACGCTCGAAGAGGTCGGTCAGCAATTCTCGGTGACCCGCGAACGCATCCGCCAAATCGAGGCGAAGGCGCTCCGCAAGCTCAAACATCCGTCAAGGTCGCGCAAGCTGCGGAGCTTCCTCGACAACTAATCAAAAAAGCCCCGGCATTGTCCGGGGCTTTTTAAGTTAAAGAGCGCCTCGTGGGGAGGAGCTATTTAAAGGTGGCCGGCAGCGCGATGCTTGAGGTCGCCTTCGAATTTTTCATGTCTGCCTGAGCTTGTTCCATGGATACATTGTGTTCGGTCGCATAAATTTTTGCGATGTCTGCGGCGACGCCCGGTTTCTTGGCGGACACAGCATATTTGTAAATTGACGCGAACGCGGCTTGGGAAATCTCTCCGTACTCCGGCCGCATGTAATTGACTGTCATCACCGCGTCATCCGCCATTATCGCGGCCGTCATGGCGATGAGCAGAGTTTTCGGATCTTTGCTGCGTTTGTCGCGCATCGCCGTGCTCATGTGCAAATGCGCTTTATTGTAATTCTTTTCTTTGAAGGCTTGTGTGGCAACCACAAGGTGAAAGACTTCAAGGTCCGCGTTTGACGGCGCGTATTCGATTAGAGTTTCGGCGTCTGCTGCAGCGACCTTAGTTTCCTTTAAACTCATAAGGGCGCGGATGCGAAGGTTCAGTGCGGTTGGATAGGCGACTTTTGAGTTTACGGTGTTTTCTTCGATGGCCTTATCGACGAGTTGAACTGCCTCTAAATACTTTTCTTCACGAAACGCTAACGCCGCTGGTGTCAATGCATCGATTTCAGCGCTGCTTAGTTTTGGCATGTCGCACTGCTGACCTGAGCAGTTTTTGTAACCCCACAAACTTGCAAGCGCTCGACCCTCAACCTCATTTTGATCGACAATGGTGAAGCGATCACCTTCCGGACAACTGGCCGAAGCTCTCAACTTGTCCCAAACGTCTCTGCCGGCGTCAAACGAGATAACCGACGCTGTTTGCGCCAGTTCGAGTGAAGCGGTGCGAACGCCTGCCCCCACAAGCGCCTGATCGGCATTTTCTAGATCCTTTGAGGCGGCGGCGGTCAGTCGGCCATTGGCCGTCTTCAAATAGTAGCTTTTTCCCGGCTCAAACGTCAGGACAGATGCGCCTAAGGCATTACAATTGTATTTTTTAAGCGTTCCAAGTTTCTTGGCGCTTGAGGCGTAGTATGATGAATCAATGGTTCCCACGACTGCATATTCGCCTGGCGGAATGCGCTCTGCGATATAATTGCGCGCGAAGCTTTGCGAAGCGCCAGTCACTTTCAGACGGTCGCCTGTCGATGAGAGCACGATCTTCTGGCTGTTAAATCGGCCCTTTTCTAGATCGACGCCGCGCAACAGGACTTCTAGAGAGCCAAAGTCATTGCGCTCGGCGACAATAAGAGCATCTCGGCTGTTGCTTTGCGATAAACTCGCCGGATCCGCATAGGTTGAACAAGCAGAGAGAAATAATGCGGCGCCAAGGACGGTGAGAACACTGGGGAATGGCACGACTAATCCTGTAACTAGAGTAAAGTGAAGTCTTGATTTGGTATAATTTTAGCGAATTAAAGTTTATTGAATGCGGCATAGGTAAATGTTTTCATTGTTATCGCTAATGATTGTGCTTCGTCATCGAAGCCACCGGAACCGGCGGTTGCGGCCAGAGGAAAACGCGGCGTCCCTTTCAAGGCCAAATCACCCGTCAAGAGGCCGCGTTTGTAAAGGACCCAAACTAAAGACCGCGCCGCCGCCGGTTTGGGCGGTCCGTCGATCTGTGCTAGGCCATGCGAAAAAATGGCGGGGGCAGATTAATGCGGGCGTTTTTGTCTTTTTTCATTTTGAGCTTTGCGACGGCGCTGCACGCGAGCGCGCCTGCTGACTCCATCGATGAATTTATCGCCGCCGAAATACCGGCCTCCGGAACATCGGGTCTCGCTTATGCGGTGGTCGACGACGGTGACATTTCTTCAGGCGCACGGGGAGAAATGTTGGTCGGCAGCGGCAGGATGATCACGCCGGATACGCCGTTCGTGATTGGCTCAATATCCAAAAGCTTTACGGCGATGGCCGTGATGCAACTGGCGGAGGCCGGCAAGGTCGATCTGGATGCCGGGATTTCGCAATATCTGGACATGTTCTCAGACCGTCCCTCCGGCGCAATCACAATCCGGCAATTGCTCAGTCATACAAGCGGCTATTCGACCCTGCAGGGGAACGATACGGCCGCTGACCGGGCGCAGGGCGCAGATGCGTTGCTTCGCCAGGTCACCCGCATTGCGCAATGGGCGCCCGCTTATGAGCCCGGCGCCAAATGGGACTATTCAAACGCAAACTACCATATTCTCGGCGCCCTCATCGAGCTTGTCAGCGGTCAGGACTATGCGAGCTATATCCAGACACAAATCCTCGATCCGATTGGCATGGCGCACAGCTTCGTCGCTGACGGCGAAAGCCATGACAATATCGCAAGAGGACATCTGCCCTGGTTTGGCGCGAAGCGCCCTGTAAAAGAGGGCAGGACGGATCGCATGTCCGCTCCGACAGGCGGCGTCATCGCGAGCGCCAGCGATTTGGCGCGATATCTCGCGATCATGATGAATGGCGAGGACGACATCATCAGCGCCCGGAGCAAGGCGGAGATGATGCGCCCCGCCAGCGCTGCATCACCGTTTTACGGTTTCGGCTGGGGCGTCGACGCCAGGAATGGAACTGTTTCCCACACAGGCCTTACACCCGGAATAGAAACGCTCGCCATCATGGTCCCGGAGGAGCGAAAGGGTGTCGTCGTCCTCGTCAATTCGGGAAGCGGCATGGGGTTTGGCGAAAACGCCGCGCTGTTCAATGGCGTCAGCGCCAGAGCCCTCGGTCTGGATGAGGCCAGTGATCAAGGCCAATGGAGCCGCAAGGGATTGTTTGCCTCTTTTGTGCTGGCGCCGCTTCTGTTCGTCGCCGGCGTGATCCAGGCAGTGCTTGGTCGCAATGGATTGCGCGCCAAATCCGGCCTGTCCGGCGCGTTCAGCCTGTGGTTCCCGCTCGTCATGACGATCGCGCTGGCCTGGGCCGCGATATACCTCATCCCGCATCTCTTTGGCGTATCGATGGGGACCTTGAACCGGTACTCGCCTGATCTCGCCTTGACGCTGATCGCAACCGCCGCCACCGGTGTAATGTGGGCGGTGTTGCGGCTGGGCGTGTTCTATAGTGGCAAGTCAGTCTCAACTTGAGTGCTGAGCCGCTCTCGGAACCGGCATTGTCCGGGGCATTTTCCTCCGAACGTAAACGACTCTTTACCAAAGCTTGTTAGCTAAGACCCTGAATGCGCTTGCGGAGGGAGAAGGCCATGCAGAGTAAGTTTCAAGTTTGCCGCCATATCGTAAAAGCAGGAGCCGTGTCTCTGCTTGCCGCCGCATGCGTGGAGCAAACGGACCCGGCGAGTGAAACGCCAGTCGATCCGTCGGCGGGTCTTTACGAAATCACTCTGTCCGGGGCGGGGCTTTTAAAGCATGTGGATACAAACAAAGCGCCGGATGCTTTTTGCCTGACCGAAGCGCAGCGCGCATCTTTTCCGCATGTGCTGGCGGAAAACTATTACAAGCTGTCGCCGCTTTGTACGATCAATCACGCCCAGCGCGAAGGCAACGCCATCGCCGGTGAAATCTCCTGCATGGCGGACCCGAAAATGGCGACAGGCGCCAATCGCTTTATCTATGCCGGGGCAGTCGGCGCGGACCGCGCCAAAGTGGAAGTCCGGATGAAGCTGGATGCCCAGATAAAACCCGGCGCCGGCGGGCAGGAAGTCAGCGACGCCCAATTGAAGCTCGCCATGAAGGCCATGGAGCGCATGAAATTCGTGATCGAGGCGAAGCGCACCGGCGATTGCCGATAGGTGAAAACGGGGTGCGAATCCGCCATCGAATCGCTCAATAAAGGGCCCTCAGTAAAAGGACCCTATCCCCATGAGCGCGCCCGTTGTCGGATCTAAAACCAACCCGTCGAAATTCGATTGTTATGACGACCTCGCAGATGACGAGCCCTATTTCGTCATCCGCGCCGACGACCCGTTGTCCGACGCGCTGATCGAGCTGCATGCCTATATCGGTGCGGGCCAGTCCGGCGCCGCCCATAACAAGCTCGCAGAGATCATGGCGCTCACCGCCGAGCGTCCGCCACGGCCCTCGGATCTCGCCAAAATATCGTGAAACCTTCGCCATCTCCCAGTCGATGGAGACTTGGCGGCGCGAGCACCGCAAGCGCTGATATCGCGGCGGCGCGCTCTGCGGTCCGGCCTTGCGCGCAAGCGCGCATTCGCTAAGGTCTGACGCGAAAGAAACACCGCCCCGCAGGGAAAACAGGAGACGAAACATGGCGATTGACGGCAAGTGGAACATCACGATCAAAACCCCGATGGGCGATCAGAACGCAACCTTGACGCTGAAGCAGGAAGGCGACGCGCTGACCGGTGAAATGTCCGGCGCTGCGGGCTCCTCGGCGATCGAAAACGGCAAGGTCGATGGCGAAAAACTGAGCTGGCATGCAAAGGTGACGTCGCCGATGCCGATTACGCTGGAATTTGAAGGTCTGACTGAAGGCGATGTGATCTCGGGCAATGTGAAGCTCGGCGCGTTTGGCACTTCGACCTTTTCCGGCAACGCCGCCTAACCTTCGATGAACCGGTTCGCCGCCGCTCTGATCGCCATCATTGGCGCAGGCGCCGCACTCGCGGCATGCGGCGGCGACCAGTCTCCTCCCGAGGAGCAAAACCAGCTTTCGGCGAGCCCAGTTGATCTAAGCGATCCGCCGCCGCCGGACAGCTATGTCGCCCAGCAAGAGCAAGCGGCGAGTCTGAACGCCATCGGCGAAAGCTTCGTCAAACTATCGCTTGCGCTTGGCCAGCATGATTTCGCTTTTGTCGACGCCTATCACGGCCCGGAAGAATGGGCGGACATGGCGGTGCAAGACCAGCGCCCTCTCGACCTGCTTGAGGAGGATGCGCAAGGCCTGCTGATCTCCGTCGCCCGTGCAAATCGCATGGAAAGCTCTGAGCGCGGGGCGATGCTGGAAAAGCTGATCCGCGCCGCTCTGACCCGCATTCAAATGGCGCAGGGCAAGACCTTCACTTTCGATGAAGAAACCCGGCTGCTCTATGACGCGGTCGCGCCGCAATATGACTTGTCGGAGTTCGATACGGCGCTTGCGCAAGTTGATGCGCTTCTCCCCGGAGAAGGCGCGCTCTCCGAAAGGGTCGAGGCGTTCCGCAATTCGCTCGCGATCCCAGCGAATAAATTGCGCCCTGTATTTGACGCCGCCATTGCTGAATGCCGCAAGCGAACGCGCGCCCATTACGCGCTGCCGGCGGATGAACGCTTTCGCCTTGAATTCGTGACCGACAAGCCATGGAGCGGTTACAACTGGTATCAGGGCGACTATGAAAGCCTGATACAGGTCAACACCGATTTCCCGATCATCATCGACCGCGCCGTCGATCTTGGCTGTCATGAAGGCTATCCCGGTCATCACACATGGAACGTCTTTCTTGAGCGGGATCTTTTGGGCGGACAGGGATGGGTCGAATATTCCGTATTCCCCCTATTTGCGCCATTGGCGGTGATCGCGGAAGGGTCCGGCAATTACGGCATTGAACTGGCCTTTCCAGGCGACGAGAAAATCGCTTTTGAGCGCGATGTCCTGTTTCCGCTCGCGGGGCTTGATCCGGCCAAGGCCGAAACCCTCGAAAAGCTGAACGTGCTGCGTCAGAAGCTCTCCCATGCGGATAATTATGTGGCGCGCGAATATCTCGACGGCCGCATCAGCCGTGAAGCAGCGATCGGCCTGATCCAGAAATACAAACTCGATTCACGGGAACGTTCGGAGCAGCGCGTGCGGTTCATCGAAACCTATCGTGGGTATGTCCTGAATTACAATCTGGGCCGCGATCTCGTGGCCGCCTATGTAGAGGGCCAGGCCACTGGCGAGAATGAACGCTGGCAGGCTTTCGAAACGCTGCTGACGACGCCGCTGTCGGCTTCAGATATTGCTGCGCCGGGAGCAAGCGCTGAATGACGATGAAAGCGCTGGTGCAGCGTATCCATTTGTGGGCGGGGTTGATCCTCGGGATTCAGGTGCTGCTCTGGATGGCGAGCGGCGTCGTCATGAGCGTCTTTCCGATTGAATTGGTTCGCGGCGAGACGACGGCCTATTCTGCGCCGAAGACCGCGCTCGATGCGCAAACCTATGCATCGCCCGGCGGGATTATTGCGCAGGCGGAGGGCGCCACCTCGGTCGAGCTGCGCCGGTTTCTCGGGCGCCCGGTCTATGTGACCAGCGGACCCGGCGCCGCGGCTGCGATCTTTGATGCGGGGACCGGCGAAAAGCTGACGCCGCTATCCGAAAACGATGTTCGAAAAATCGCCAGGCAAGATTATGTGGGCGAAGGCGAAATCGCCCGCGCGGCGCTGGTTTCATTTCCGCCACGGGAATATCGCGGCGAGACGCCAATCTGGCGCGTTGATTTTGACGACAAGCGGCACACGCGGCTTTACATTTCACCCTCTAGCGGAGAGGTGCGCGCGCGTCGCAACGACATTTGGCGGCTCTATGATTTTTTCTGGATGCTGCACATTATGGATTACGAAGATCGTGAAGACTTCAACAATCCGCTTGTCATCACTGCGGCGGTGACGGGGCTGATCTTCGCGCTATCGGGCATGGTCATCGTCATCTTGCGCCTGATGCACGGGCGCTATGGCAATGATCTGTCTCTCCTGGCGGGAAGAAAACCGCGCAAGACGACAAAGCGCCCCTAGCGCCGATCCGGATTAAAAAATAAGAGATTAAAACGCGAAATAGATCGGCTCAGGGCTGGCCAGTCCCTGCTTCTCGTTTTTCTCTTCAGCGGCGCCTTCTGCATCCGCGACTTTGGTCTCGGACTCTTCCGGGCATTCGCCATTGGCGGTTTCAGGATCTGCGGCAGAAGTCGTCGTGATGGCGATTTCCTCTTCCGTGATGAAACGGTTGAGGATTGTATTGAGGGCTGAGCGCGCGTCCTGACGAGCGGCGCCGCTGTCGGCGAACATGCTGGCCGATGACGGTTTGATCGGCAGCGGTCCGGCGCTGGCTTGCGCCGCGCCCAAAGCGCCGCAGAACGTGCTAATCGCAACACTGCATGGCAATAACATCTTGCGCATAGAAATACCCTCTCTCCGTGGGGGAATATGGCCCTGATCCACTATTTCCGGCAAGTATTTTCAGCACAGAGAGAAGTCTTATCGCCTTACGATAAGGTAATAATCCTGTGAGGAAGGCTGGAGACAAGAAAAAGGCCCTATCCGGCGGTGCGAATAGGGCCTGAAGCTTGGCGATGCGCGCTCTTTACTTCAGCGCGTCTTGGGCCGGCACGTAATCCACGCCCAGCGCCTCAGCGACGGCGGCATAGGTGACCTTTCCCTTGTGGATGTTCAGGCCGTCCTGCAGATGCGGGTTCGCTTTCAGCGCCTCCAGGCCTTTATTGGCGAGTTGCAGGCCGAACCCCAGCGTTGCGTTGTTGAGTGCATGGGAAGAGGTGAGGGGCACCGCGCCCGGCATGTTCGCAACGCAATAATGGATGATGTCATCCACAACATAAGTCGGATCGGCATGGGTGGTGGCGTGCGAGGTTTCGAAACAGCCTCCCTGATCGATCGCCACATCCACAAGCACCGCGCCTTCTTTCATGCCTTTCAGCATGTCGCGGGTGACTAGTTTCGGCGCGCTCGCGCCGGGGATCAGCACCGCGCCGACAACCACATCAGCGCTGTCGGTTTCTTCATCCAGCGCTTCATAGGTGGAGTAACGGGTTTTCGCCCGGCCTTCGAAAAGCTCATCTAGCTCTGCAAGGCGGCGATTAGACCGATCGAGGATTGTCACATCCGCGCCAAGGCCGACAGCCATGCGTGCTGCATGCACGCCGACAACGCCGCCGCCGATCACCAGCACTTTCGCCGGCAACACGCCGGGCACGCCGCCCATCAACAGGCCGCGTCCGCCTTGATGGGCCGTCAGATTATAGGCGGCGGCTTGAATTGAAAGTCGCCCCGCAACCTCGCTCATCGGCGCCAATAGCGGCAAGCCGCCAAAAGAGTCAGTCACTGTTTCATACGCGACCGCAGTAACGCCCGACTCCATCAGTCCGCGCGCTTGTTTCGCGTCCGGCGCCAGATGAAGATAGGTGTACAGAATTTGTCCTTCGCGAAGCTGCGTCCATTCCGTGGGCTGCGGCTCTTTCACCTTCACGATCATGTCGGACTTGGCGAAGACGGTTTTCGCGTCAGGGGCGATCTTGGCGCCCGCAGCGACATAATCGGCGTCGCTGGCCTTGATGCCGGCGCCGGCATTGGTTTCCACCAATACCTCATGGCCGTTTTGCACATATTCGCGCACGCTGCCGGGGACGAGGCCGACGCGATATTCGTGATTCTTGATTTCCTTTGGAACGCCAACCAGCATGAATACCCTCCTGAGGCTAAGTTGGACGTATCATATTCTGATTTTGGAGTATTTTCTTGATATTTTACGGCATATAGTGAATTGGGAAGAATATAGTTCGATAAATTGCCGCTTGAAAGATATGGGATTCGCGATTTGGACCGTTTCGATACAGCAATCCTGAAAGTCCTTCAGGCGGACGCTCAGACGCCTTTTACCGAGCTGGGGGAAAAGGTCGGCCTGTCGCCCTCTGCCTGTCACAAGCGCGTCAAGGAGCTCTGGCGCACGGGAGTCATCACGCAGCAGGTTGTGCTGGTCGATGAGCCGGCGGCCGGACTTGAAACCTCTGTCTTCGTTCAGGCGACGCTGAAGAACCAGCAACAAGCGACGCTTGCGGCATTTGAAAAAGCGTTGACCCTGCACCCGGAAATCATGGAGTGCTATTTGATGGCGGGGCTCTCGGATTATCTGCTGCGCATTCTGTGCCGCGACGGTGCGGATTATGAGCGCATTCACACGGAAATCCTGACGCGCCTGCCGGGCGTCGACCGGGTGATTACAAATTTCGCGATCCGCAAGGTTTTGCGCCGCACGGCGGTGCCGCTTTAAGGCGAAACGGCGCCCAATTGTGGCGAGAATGCGGCGCGCATTAACCACCGGGCTCCTTGCCCGGCCTAGCCCCGGACAATGAATTTCAATTTGGCGTTAAGCTTTTAAACTCACGGAAAATTTTAGGCGCCAAGGTTTCCTCGAAACGATTTTTGAAAAGAGGAAGACATGCTGACAACTGCGCGTGTGGAAATTCCGGCTCCGGTTGTCGTGCGCCTGAAAAGCGCCGCCGACTACTCGGACAATGTCAATGATTACGCCCGTGAAGATTTGATCGGGTTCAAGCGGCCGCTGGCGGCGACATTTGCGTTGATGCTGCCTTTGACGCTTGCATTCTCTTACCAGGCGGGCGGGCCGATGATGGTCGTGCAGCTTGGGCTTTCGATCATCTTGATGGTTGCTTTCGGCATCTATGTTATCGGCCGTCAGGAATGGCCGAACATCGTGGCGGAGTTTCAAGAAAGCGTGATGGCCAAGCGCAAGGCGATCGCCGATCTGCGATGCGGCTTTGGCGAGGCGTCATTCCTCAGCAATGGCCGGGCGCCGAAATTCTACGAACACGCCAATGGCGTTTTGGCCTTGGCCGACGCCGGCGATATGAAGACATTGTTCTTTGACATTTCCAAAGACGGGACCGATCCGCGCTGGGCGCTTTATGAGAGCGGCGAAATCCAGCGCCGGGTCTGGCGCTGGCTGCGCCTGCCTGTTTCGCGGGAAGTGGTGAAATTCTCGACCGAGGGTGGCAGGCTCGCGCGAGTCGACAAGGCCCAGGTGATCCCGTCCATAGAGGCGTGGGAAGCGATCAACGTTTCCCTCGGCGAGCCGATGGACGGCGCGATCATTCACCGTCCTTTCGATGAAATCACCGACGATATTAACCGCTTGATGTTCTAGGGAATTCTCGCTTGCCCGCTGGTGGCGGGCGAGCCCCTTACAAAAGCCGGCAGCCGCTGCTACATGGGCGGACATGACCACGCTCATCGACACGCTCAACGGCAAGCCGCGGCACCCCGAAAAACAGAAGCGGGAAGACAGCCCCGTTTTGCGCAAGCCTGAATGGATCCGCGTTAAAGCGCCGGTGTCGAAAGGCTATTCCCAGACGCGCGACATCGTTCGTTCCAAAAACCTGACGACCGTTTGCGAAGAGGCGGCTTGCCCGAATATTGGCGAGTGCTGGGACAAGAAGCACGCGACCATGATGATCATGGGAGACACCTGCACCCGGGCCTG
This sequence comes from Hyphococcus sp. D3-15, assembly GCF_055809375.1. Lineage (NCBI taxonomy): Bacteria > Pseudomonadati > Pseudomonadota > Alphaproteobacteria > Parvularculales > Parvularculaceae > Hyphococcus > Hyphococcus sp. D3-15. Next base: position 2,158,429 of record NZ_CM147910.1, read on the forward strand.
CGCATTCTGCAATGTGAAGACCGGCATGCCGGCGGCGCTGGATCCTGATGAGCCAAAAAATGTCGGATTGGCCGTCGCGGAGATGGGTCTTAAGCACGTCGTCATCACATCCGTGGATCGCGATGATCTTGAAGATGGCGGCGCTGATCATTTTGCAAAGGTTGTGCGCGCCATACGCGCCGCTGCACCGGGCACGACCATCGAAATCCTGACGCCGGACTTTTTGCGCAAAGCAAATGCGGCGGAGATCGTGATCGATTCAGGGCCGGACGTGTTCAACCACAATCTTGAAACCGTGCCGCGCCTTTATCTTTCGATCCGCCCGGGCGCGCGGTATTTTCATTCCATGCGCCTCCTTGAAAAAGTCAAAGAGCGCGACCCGAATATGTTCACCAAATCGGGGATCATGGTCGGGCTGGGGGAAACCCGCGAGGAAGTCATGCAGGTCATGGATGACATGCGGTCCGCCGGCGTCGACTTCATCACCATCGGGCAATATCTTCAGCCGACGCGCAAACATGCGCCCATAGATCGCTACGTGCATCCCGATGAATTCAAGTCCTATGAAACGCTGGCGCGGGCCAAGGGCTTTTTGATGGTGTCTTCATCGCCCCTGACGCGCTCCTCGCATCATGCGGGCGAAGATTTCGCCCGGCTTCAGGCGGCGCGCGCCGCCAAAAACGGCTAACAGGCCGGGCAAGGACTACGACAGCGGGCTTTCAAAAGGTTCCGCGCGTCGCCGCAAACCGCCAGCACATCCTGATCCTCGATGTCATCGCCATTTTGCTGATCGTTCTTTTGTTTGGTCCGGACCGATTGGTCGACTTCCGTCACCACATTGACGGAGGTGTCGCGGCTCGCCGCTGCGGTGGCGGATGCAATCAGGCGCGCCTGGTTTTCGATGCGGCGCAATTCTTTGGCAAGGTCTGAAAAGTCCCGTTCAGCGTCCTTGCGATCGCTCGCCGCCATATAGCATTTGGCTTCGCGATAGCCGTGGGTTTCAAGGCAATGGGTGTGGGTTTTACAGCGCTGCACCACCGTATTGTATGAGGCGTTGATTTCCGCCCTGAACGCATCGAGGGCGCCGCCGGCGCATCGGGAAAGCCGTGCCGCTCAATGATGGTCTCGATTGCGGCGAGGTAGTTCTGGCGGCCCGGCTTATATTGCGCTTCGCAGGTTTTGTCGGCGACGCTCTCGCGGATCGTGTGATGCTCGAAATTGCTGGCGCAACCGGTTGCGGCCACAGCCATTGCAGCGCACAGCGACAGATACTGTTTCATGAAGAACCCCCGAAAGTTTGCGGCCAAATGCAGCCGGCCAATTTAATGGTGGAAGCGTGGATTGGTCGGGCGCTATTCGAAGTCGAAATCCAGCGCCAGGCAGCAGGGTGGCTCAAAAGCGCCCGCTCTGACGCCCACGCAATAACCGATCCCGATCAAAACCACGGCGAACAGCGCGCCCCCTAAGGCGACGATGAGCGGATTTGACTTTTTGGGTGGCGGCGGCGTCTTCTCTATGTTGAAAAATGCTATATCCTGATAGTGTTGCTTTGTACTCATCACCATCGCCCCCTATTAAACAAGTAAAGAACAAATAAACAACAAATCCTTACTACAATCTATGCTTGTGCTTTGTCGAGTCATTTCGAGAAAAAGTTGCAAACCTCATGTGACCCTCTGGCCGCTTGCCCGCTAGCAGGGGCGAAGGGTATGACACCGGCCACATCTATCGCTGGAATATGAGGCTGCATGTCTTTGAAATTATACGATCTCGCCTTGGCGGATCTGGAGATCCGGCCGAGCCCGTTTTGCTGGATTGTGAAATTCGCCCTGCTGCACAAGGGACTCGATTTCGAGACCGTTCCCGTCGGCTTTTCGGACAAGTCGCGATACCCGGACCCGGATTATGGGCGGGTGCCGGTCGTCATGGACGGCGAGGAGATGATCAAGGACAGTTCGGTCATCGCCGCCTGGCTCGACAAGACATTTTCGGACAATCCATTGCTGGCGACGAGCGGCGAGGCGGCTTCAGCGGAGTTTTACAAGGCGTGGGTGTTTTCCGCCCTTTTTCCGCCGATGGGTTATTTGCTGGCGCCGCGGATTTTTGCGTTGGCGGCGGAAGAGGACAAGCCCTATTTCCGCGCCACGCGTGAGGAGCGCTTCGGCGCCACGATTGAAGAGATCGCCGCGACTAGCGGGCATAAGGAAAAAATCAGCGAAGCGCTTTCGATGTTGTCTGCGCCGCTTGCGCGGTGCCGTTTTCTTGGCGGTGAAACGCCCAATCTTTGCGACTACATCGTCATGGGCGCGCTGATGTGGGCGCGTCTTTCTACGCCGGAAGACCTTTTCGAAGCGCCGCAGCCTGTGGGCGCCTGGATGGAGCGCATGCTCGACCTTTATGACGGCTATGCCCGCAAGGCGAAGCGTCCGTCGTGACCGCCCGGCATACACAAACCGTCGTCCCATATTCCGCTGACCAGATGTATGCGCTGGTCGCCGATATTGAGCGCTATCCTGAATTTCTGCCCTGGTGCGTCGCCTTGCGCGTCATTGACCGCAATGAAACCGCCGGCACGCTGACCGCAGACATGGTGGTCGCCTATCGGGTGTTTCGCGAGCGCTTTCGCAGTCAGGTGAAACTCAATCCGGCGCAAAAGCGGATAGATGCTTCCTATGTGGATGGTCCGTTCCGCAATCTGGAAAATCACTGGCGCTTTAGCGACAAGCCGGAAGGCGGGTCAGTGATAGACTTTGAGATCGCGTTCGAGTTCCGGAATTTTCTGTTGCAGGCCACCGCACAGGCGGTGTTCGACAAAGCCTTTTCACGCATGAGCGAAGCGTTCGTCAAACGCGCAGACGAAGTTTACGGCTGAGCTGGTCAGTTCAGTTCAGGCAAGCGGAAGGAGACAACTTTCCCGCGCGGCCTGCTGATCGCCCAAACGCGCTTCGGATCTTTCGGATCAAATGCGAAGGCTTGTCCTTCTGCGGGGACGGCGATGGTCGCGGCATGGATCATCACCGGGCCCATTGGCGGGAATTCCAGCACATACATTTCGGGCAAATCGTGCCCCATAACATAGAGCCTTCCGTCGCGCCCCATGGCGCCGCCGGACGCCGCCTGCGGCGCCATTTTCTCAAGGATCGATGCGGGCAGGGCGTAGCCGCCGGTTTTGCGCCAGTCCTTGTCATAGGTGACGATCGCCGCATAGGAGTGATCTTTGAAGGGCAGGCCGGTTTCGTCGTCATAATGCGCGAAGCCGGCGATCCATCCATCCTTGTAATGATCGAACCAGACCAGAGATCCTTCATCCAGCACGCCGAAGCTTTTGCTCTCTACATGGCGCATGGTCTTTGTGTCGAAAATCTCGACTGAGCTCGCCATCGGCAAATGCGGATGATTTGAATTGGCGCAATAAAGACGGCCCGCTTCTGCGTAGCAGCTATTGAGATGACCGATCAGGCCGCCTCTTTTGCCGAGCCAGCGTGAGGCCAGCTTGCCGGTTTTGCGCTCATATTTTCCAATGACGTAATTGGCGACGGCGTAGAAGTGATCCGCGTCGGCGGCGGCGCCTTGCGTTGCATCCGGCGCCTCAAAGGCGGCGAGTTCTTCCGCCGCAGCGGTTGCGACGGCAGGGGGCGCATAGTCTTCGATCCCCATGGCGGCCCAGGCGGCGCGCCGCGCCGCGCGCGCCTCGTCCAAGTTTTGCGTCTCCTCTGCATGAGAAGCAGATATGGCGCAGAGTAAGACGAGAGCGGTCAGAATGGCGCGGCGAATTTGCATTGTGTTTTCCGGTCTAGAAAAAAGGGGCGCTGGCGAATTGCGCAAAGCGCCCCTTTGTCTGTTGGTTAGAATGAGGCGTTGACGCCGACCCAGAATGTCCGGCCGAAACGCGCGTCTTCCTGCAGGAATTGCGCATTCGGTCCGGTCAGTTCCGTGCGGCCCTCATCGGTGATGTTAACGGCTTCAGCGACGAAGGAAAGATTGTCGGTCACGTTGACCCGCGCCTGCAGGTCAAGTTGTCCGCGCTCATCCCAATATTCGTCGTGGTTCGGATCGTCCGCATTCAACAAGTCGAGAAACTCGCCAGTGAAGTTATATGACCCGCGCAGTTCGAAATATTCGTTCGCATAGAACAGGGTCAAATTGTAGGTGAGATCCGGCTGTTGCAGCAGGGTGGTGTCGCGCGTGGTTCCGTCGCCCAGCGGCACGGTGAATTCGGTATCGAGCCAGGTGACGTTGGCGCCGACGCCGAGCCCGTCCCATGGCGCAGGCAGGAAGGACAGAACCTGCTGGTACTGCGCTTCCAGGCCGAAGATTTCCGCATTGGCGGCGTTTTCCGGCTGGGTGACGCGGTTATAGACAACGCCGTCGACTGTGATGTTCGCATCCGTTGTGGTCAGCACGAAGACCTCGTCGGAGATATCCTTGTAAAAGGCGCCGACCGACAGAATGCCGTCCGGAATATACCATTCAAGCGAGGCGTCGATATTGGTTGATTTGCGCGGATTAAGCTCCGGGTTGGAGCGCGACAGCGTAAGGTCCATGCCGTCCGTGCCGGGCGTGAAGCCGCGCGTCAGGTCGGAAATATTGGGCCGGCCAATGGTCCGCGATGCAGCAAGCCGCAGCACGACATCTTCCGCGAGATTGAAGCGTGCGACGGCGCTCGGCAGGACATTCGTGTAGTCGCCGGAAACCTGTTCGCCGCCGACCGGACCGCCATCCCAGGAAGTGTGCTCGACGCGAACGCCGCCGGTGATGGAGCCAATGCCGAGATCAAGAGCGCCTTGCACATAACCCGCATAGACCTGTTCCGACGCAGAAGATCCGGAAGCAGAAGTCGCGGTTTGCGAGAACGGATTTGAAGCAAAGAAGTCATTGGCCGCCTCAGAGTCGATGCGGTAGAGGAATTTGTAATTTCCCTGGAAGGCGACGTCAGCAAGCTTGCTGTCCGGGACATTCGCCAGCGTATAGGGCGTATCAGAGACGAAGCGGGCGAAGTCAAAGCCTTCATCCTTGCTGCGATCGCGATAGACGCCGCCCGCCTTCACGGTAAGCGCATCGAATTCAAACTCGCCATTGACGGCGGCCTCAAAGATTTCATCTTCCGCAAAGCGGTCGAGTTCGCCGCGATTGACATGTGCGTAGCTGGCGGGATCGTAGAACCCTTCCGGGTCAAGCGGATAGCTGCGCGGGAAGAAATCGGTGGTGTCGTAAAGCGCGCCGAATGTGTCGACGGTTCTGAACGATTCCGTTGATTCCGGATTGTGCAGTTTCGCGCCGGAATAGGTGACGCGCGCGTCAAAGGTTGCATTTTCCGTCGGACGCCAGACCGCATTGGCCTGTCCATTGTAGATTTTGCGGTCAAGAATGAAGCGGCCGATGCCGACAGCGCCATAGCCTGTCTGGGTGACGCCGGAAGTCGGCGTCTGGTCAGTGATCGTTGCAGGCTGCGAGGATGCGCCGCTGGTTCCTAGTTCATAGATGAACTCGTCGCGGCGTTCGTCGTCATTGAACTGCGTATAAAGGCCGGAGACCGTGAACTCGAAGCTGTCGCTTGGGCGCCATTCGAGTTTGCCGGAGCCGCCAATGCGCTGGCGCGTATTGTTGTAGAAGAACAGGCGATTGTTTGTCGGAACAATGATGCCGTTGCCATTGCCAAGGCCGACATTGTTTCCGGCACTGTCGAATTCGGTGTAGTCCGCGTCATCCACTTCGATCTGCGGGATCTCGAAATTGCGCACGGAATAGTCAAAGCCGATGACGACGCCGAATTGATCATCGGGACCGAAGCGCGTGCCGGCGGCGAAATTGGTGCGCCATGGCTGCACCTTTTCGCCATCGCTAAGCGTGCTGCCATCGCCGGATTGCTCGTGAAAGCCGACAAAAGCCGAACCGTAGAGAAATGCATCTTCCTGATCGAAGGCGCTGCGGGTGACCACATTGATCGTGCCGCCAATGGCGTTGCCGTCGAGTTCCGGCGTCACTGATTTCACCACTTCAAGGCGGCCGAGCAGGGAGGCGGGGATGACGTCAAGCGGCACAGCGCGGGAGGAACCGCCGCGCTCCGGCGACGACACGATGCCGCCATCGATGGTGGTGCGGTTGTATGTTGGGTTGAGGCCGCGAATGATCGGAAAGCGCGCTTCGGCCTGGTCGTTCTGCACGGCGACGCCGGTGATGCGGCGGATGACGGCGGCGGTGTTGAGGTCCGGCAAGCGGCCGATATCGTCCTGAACCGTGGCGTCCATGATGTTGGTTGCGCCGCGCTTGGCGTCTACCGAGCGCTTCAGGGACAGTGCCTGACCATAAACAACAATTTCGTCCGGCTGAGTTTCGTCGTCAGCAGTTTGCGCGAATGCCGGCGCGGAAATGCAGGCGATGAGCGCTGAAACGCAACAAGTGCGCATGAAGTGACGGCTGAATTTTGAACGAGCAGAATCGACGCGAGACCGCGTTTCGTAAGACATTACAATGACCCCTCAACAGATTAAAATTGTTGCGCAATGCAACAATGGCGCTTCAATCACAATGATGCGTCAGTTTGATGTCTGTTTTTTGTCGATGTTGTCATAGAAGCGGCATACGCAATCCATGCGGAGATCGAAATCATCTGTACAAGGAATAATAGTCGTGTCAGGCGGATGGCGTAACGGATTGTTGCCTTTGAAAAAGTCGCGGCTTTGTGGTTTCAGGTTCGGATTAGGCGGCGTCCCAGGCCGCCGCTCAGCGAAAAATAAATATGTTGAAAATAAAACGCGCAGAGCGCGTCGCGATGAAAGCTTGTCATTGCGAATGGCGATTACAGCTATTCGCCGAGCGCGGTCAGCATGAGGTGCAACGCAGTTTCCGTCGCTTTTGTGCGCACGAAATCGCGCGATCCGAAGGCGAACACCCGCCGCTCGGCGCGGATGATTCCGCCTTTTGCTGCAAGCCCGAACCACACAAGGCCGACGGGCTTGCGCGTTGTGCCGCCTGTGGGGCCAGCTATGCCGGTGACCGAAACGGCGACATCGGCTCGCGAATGGGCGAGGGCGCCCGCCGCCATGGCCCGCGCGACAGGCGCACTGACCGCGCCATTTTTTTCGATGAGCGACATGGGCACGCCCAGCATTTCGTTTTTGGCTTCGTTGGAATAGGTGACATATCCACGATCGACGACCGCTGACGATCCCGGCACATCCGTCAGTGCGCCGGCGATCAGACCGCCAGTGCACGACTCGGCCGTCGCTACCAGCAATCCTTCGGCGCCGGCCTTGTCGATGATCGACTGCGCCAGCGACCAGATGCGATGGGTTTGGGTCAAGATCGCATCCTTTGAGGTCGTGCAGTCAGAATAAGACCTTCATCCTGAGGAGCAAAAATTTCTTCGCCCTTCGAGACGGCGCTAGGGCGCCCCTCAGGATGAAGAAATTTTTGTGTCTCGAAGGATCGAAGGTCGTCCATGGGCTAACTCTTAGTGTGCGTGCGGCTGATCTCATCGCCGATATCTGCATCGCGCATGATGCGCATCGCTTCTTCGAAATCGTCATCGCTGACAAGGATGCGGCGCGGCAGCGCGCCGATGGAGCCATCCATGATGCTCGCATGCTCGTCCGTCAGAATAAATTCGATCTCGGCGTCGCGAAGCAGGCTCTGCACAAACGACAAAAGAGCGGGCTTATTGGCGCGGACAAGTTCTTTCATCGATTACTCCGTGACCGGCAGGCCGATGGTCGCGGTCGCCATGGCGGCGATGCCTTCGCGGCGACCGGTAAAGCCCAGCTCTTCAGTTGTCGTCGCTTTTACAGATACGCGTCGTTCGTCGATGTTCAAGATGACCGCGAGGGCGGCGCGCATCCGATCGCGATGAGGGCCGATTTTCGGGGCCTCGCAGATCAAGGTCACGTCGCAATGGGTGATTTTGCCTTTTTGGCGGGCGACGAGATCCCGCGCCTTTTCCAGAAAGACATGGCTTGGCGCGCCTTTCCATTTCGGCTCGGAAGGCGGGAAGTGATCGCCAATATCGCCTTCGCCAATGGCGCCGAGAATGGCGTCTGTCAGGGCGTGCATGCCTACATCGGCGTCAGAATGGCCTTTGAGCTTTTGGATATGCGGAATCTCGACGCCGCAGAGAATAACGGCGTTGCCCTCTTCGAAAGCGTGAACGTCGAAGCCATGTCCGGTGCGATATTCCATCTGTTTGTCTTTCCGGCCGAGAAGGGTTTCAGCCATGCCGAAATCTTCCGCCTGCGTCAGTTTCATATTGTCCGGCGAGCCGGGAACCAGCGCGACGGAAAGGCCTGCGGCTTCAGCGACGGCGGCGTCATCGGTGAGGACTTTGCCTTCCGCCGCGCGATGGGCGGCGAGAATTTTGTCGAAGTGAAAAGCTTGCGGCGTCTGCGCGCGCCACAAGGCTTCGCGCGGCACGGTGGCGGATATACGCTTCAGGCCGCCGGCGCCGTCTCCTTCACGCTTAATGGTGTCGTGCACTGGCAAAGCGGCGATGGCGCCATCATTCGTATCGAGCGCATTGATGACGCGGGTGATGGTTCTTTCATCGATAAAGGGCCGCGCCGCGTCATGAATGAGAACGCGCAACGGCTTGTCCTCGACGACGCTCTCCAGGCCGAGGCGCACAGAGTCCTGCCGCTCTGCGCCGCCGGTCACCGGATCGATGAGTTTGCGATGTTTCAGGAGGTCGCCCATGGCCTGGTCATATTCCTCGCGATCGTCGCGATGGATGATGACCCGCACCGCGTCGATATCCGGATGGGTGAGGAACGCTTCGGCGGTTCGGGAGATGACTGCGCGGCCGGCGAGATTGCGATATTGCTTCGGCCCGCCGGCGCCGGCGCGGCTGCCGCGCCCCGCGGCGACAATGATGGCGATAATGTTGCGCTTAACCATGGAATCCCAAAGCGATTTGTAACGCCATGCTTTAAAGGCTAAATACCCGTCAGGCCAACACATCCGCTGAAGAATGTTTTCGATCGCAGACATAAAGCTGAAGAACAATGTCGCGCTGGCGCCCATGTCCGGCGTCTCCGACCTGCCATTCCGGCGGGCGGTTGCGCGCTTTGGCGCGGGGCTTGTGGTCTCGGAGATGACCGCCTGTGAGGAGCTGATCCGGGGCCGGCCCGATGTCGTGCGCCGGGCTGAGGGCGATGGGGAGATCTTCCCCTTTGTCATCCAGCTCGCCGGGCGCGAGCCGCATTGGATGGCGGAGGGCGCGCGGCTGGCGGAAAGCCGCTGGCGCCGATGTCATCGATATAAATATGGGCTGCCCGTCGCGGCAGGTGACGGGCGTGCTTTCGGGCTCTGCGCTGATGCGCGATCTCGATCATGCGCTGACCTTGATCGAGGCGACGGTCGCGGCGACGTCGAAACCGGTGACCCTTAAAATGCGTTTGGGTTGGGACTGGAATTGCCTCAACGCGCCGGAACTCGCGTCACGGGCGGAGGCCGCCGGGGTGCAGATGGTTACGGTGCATGGCCGCACGCGGAATGACTTCTACACCGGCGAGGCCAATTGGGCGGAAGTCCGGGCGGTGAAAGACGCGGTTTCCATTCCGGTGATCGTCAATGGGGACATCACTGACGAGGTGACGGCGCGCGAGGCCCTGAACCAGTCCGGCGCGGACGGGGTGATGATTGGGCGTGCGGCGACCGGTCGGCCGTGGCTGCCCGGCGCGCTGGCGACGGCACTGGAAACCGGCAAGGCTTTGTCGGCGCCCCCGCTGGAGGTTCAGCGAGACGCAGCAATCACTCATTATCAGGAGACGATCGCGCATTATGGCGCGCCGCTCGGCGTGCGAATGGCGCGCAAGCACCTCGCCGCCACGGTCGATCATGCGCCGCTTGAGCTTGATCCAGCCGAGCGCCGGGCTTTTCGCAGCGAACTTTGTCGAATTGCCTCGCCCGAGCGGGTGGTCGATGGGCTGGCGGGATTTTTCGCCGGTAAAACGGATTTGGCCGCGAAAAACGCCGCCTGAGGCGTTGTCGGCGCCAGGCGAACTGTCTGGCGTTTCCGCAGCCAATTGGCGAGAATTTACCCTGTTTCATTTTGGCAACAAAGGTGTTGATTTTTTGCAACAACGGTCGCAACATCGCGCTCGCTTGGAGCTTTCTAGCCCGGCCCGCGCCCAACTGGGTTTGGATCGGGAAGCGCCAAAAGGCGGAAATCAAACAGGGCGCAGGCCCCACTCAGGATGGCGTAGAGTTGAGTGGTCTAAAGCACAATCAAGGCGACAAGGACGGCGCTAATCGGCGCTTGATACCGCAATGGGCGCTGTCCAACACGACGGCTGCTGCGGCGCTGACCGGCGCCGGTGTGATCGCGTTTCTGACAACCTGGTTTTTGATGTCTCCATTGGTCGAGCGCGTGGATCGCGCCTTCCTGATGTGGATGATCATCGGCAACATCGTGATCGCCGCAGGCTTTGCATTGCTGGTGGGTGCGCGACTTTTCCATGTCTGGTCCAACCGGCGCAACCAGCTTGCGGGTTCGCGCACGCATATGCAGCTTGTCGGACTGTTCTCGCTGCTCGCCGTGGTGCCGGCTGTGATCGCGTTTCTGTTTGCGTTCACCATTCTGCGCGCCAGTTTGAACGACGTCTTCAGCGAGCGCATCGACCGCTATCAGGAAACCGTGCGCGACCTCGCGCGCGGCTTGATTGATTTCAATTCTGCGGAAGCGCAACAAACCATTCGCGAAATCGCTTTCGATATTCACCGCCAGGAAGAGGGCGGCATCGGGTTTGAGCAAACGCCGATCAGTTTCCGCCGCTATATATTTGCACAAGCGCAAATCCGCGGCCTGTCGGCGCTTTATCTTATCGACGGCGATATGAACCTGTTGGTGCGCGCAGAGCTTGAGCCCGGTGATTATTCGCTGCCCTCCGCGGATATATTCAAGCAGATCAAAGATGCGCAGGTGCCGGGCGGGCAGTTCGTATTCGGCGTGAATAATGACGAAACCTACGACATGTTCCGCGGCACGCTGCCGATAGAAGATTATGGCGGCGGCTATCTGATCGCTTATTACCGCATCGATCCGAAGACCACAGGCCGGATTTTTTCTGCGCGGGAAGTCATCGCCGACTGGCGTGAGGCTGAGCTTGGCCGCTCGCGCCTGGAACGGGTGTTCCTGGCCGGGTATATTGTGCTGGCGATCATCATTTTGTTCGGCGCGATCTGGCTGGCGCTGCTGGCGGCGACGCGACTGGTTCAGCCGATCGGGCGCCTGGTCAACATGGCCGAACGGGTTTCCGGCGGCGAACTTGGCGCACGCGTCGAGGTGCATAAGGATGATGGCGAGCTTGGCGCGCTGGCGCGCTCCATGAACCACATGACCGCGCAGCTTCAAACGCAGCGCGACGACCTTGTGGACACCAACCGGCAATTCGATGAACGCCGCCGCTTTACCGAAGCGGTGCTGTCAGGCGTGTCGGCGGGCGTCATCGGCCTCGCCTCGGACGGGCGCATCACCATTGCGAACAAATCCGCATCAGAGTTGATTGACGCGGATGCCGGGCAACTGACCGGTCTGAACATCAATGACATCATGCCGGAACTGGGCGCCCTGCTTGACCAGTCTGCGCGATCCGCTTTCGCGGAAGTTGGCGATCAGGTTGACGTCACGCGCCATGGCCGCACCAGAACGCTCAATGTGCGCATTGTGAAAGATCAGGCCGGCAATGGTGAGCGTTATGTCGCCACGTTTGATGACATCACGCAGTTGATCGCCGCCCAGCGCAACGCGGCCTGGGGTGATGTTGCGCGGCGCATTGCTCATGAGATCAAAAACCCGCTGACCCCGATCCAGCTTTCCGCTGAACGCCTGCGCCGGAAATATCTCGGCGAAATTCACTCCAATCCGGAAGTGTTTGAACGCTGCACGGACACGATCATTCGCCAGGTCAGTGATATCGGCCGGATGGTGGACGAGTTCTCCTCATTTGCGCGGATGCCGAAACCGGTGATCAATAGCGAAGACATGCGCGAACTGGTCAAAGCCGCAGTGTTCCCGCAAAAAGTCGCCTTCCCGGAAGTTGAATTCACCGTCGAAGCCCCGGATGAGCCCGCCCTTGCGCAATGCGACGGGCGGCTGATCGTTCAGGCGCTGTCGAACTTGCTCAAAAACGCAGCGGAATCGATTGGCGGGCGTCTCGCGGCGAATGAAGATGGCGAACCCGGCAGAATTCTTGTGCGCATAGAGAATGACGGCGCGCACACAAAGGTTCATATTATCGATAATGGCGTCGGCCTGCCGCAAGAAGAGCGCCATCGCCTTGCTGAGCCCTACATGACCACCAGAGCCAAGGGCACCGGGCTTGGCCTGGCGATTGTGAAAAAGGTCGCAGAGGAACATGGCGGCGCGCTTGAATTCGCCGATGATCACTCTCTGGGCGCCACCGGCGCGCGGATTACGATTTCCGTATTGCGGGAAAAAACACGAAACGCCGCGCATCTCACAGCGGCCGCTGAATAACGACGAAGAAAGAAAGTGATTACGTATATGGGTATTGATGTCCTTATTGTTGACGATGAAGAAGACATCCGCGATCTGATCTCGGGTATTTTCGAAGATGAAGGCTTTTCGCCGCGAACTGCGGCGAACTCCACGGCGGCGCTGGCGGCGGTGCGTGACCGGTTGCCATCGCTCGTCATCCTGGATGTCTGGCTGCAAGGTTCGGAGATGGATGGGATCGAGATCCTGGAAGCGCTCAAAAAGCTGCATCCGGATTTGCCTGTCGTCATTATCTCCGGCCACGGAACGATTGAAACCGCCGTCGCTGCGATCAAGCGGGGCGCTTATGATTTTGTTGAAAAACCGTTCAATGCGGACCGCCTGATCCTCGCCGCCAATCGCGCGCTGGAGGCCGCCCGCCTGACCCGTGAAGTTTCCGAATTGCGCGAGCGCGCGCCGGATTGGGGATTGATCGGTTCATCCGCCGCCGTTGCGTCCTTGCGCAATGTCATTGAACGCGTCGCCGATGCGCGCTCGCGGGTTCTGATCTCCGGTCCTCCAGGGTCCGGCAAGGAAATGATCGCACGGTTGCTTCACGCTCGCTCCAGTCGCGGCTCGCGGCCCTTTGTCGTGGTCAGCGCCGCCTCCATCGCACCGGACCGGATGGAAGAAGAGCTGTTCGGCATTGAAGACGAAGCGGGAGCCACCCGCGCCATCGGCCTGCTTGAAAAAGCCCATGGCGGTACGTTGATGTTCGATGAAATCTCGGACATGCCGCTCGAAACGCAAGGGAAGATCTTGCGCGTCTTGGTCGAGCAACGGTTCAAGCGCGTCGGCGGCCAAAAGGCGGTGGAGGTCGATGTGCGCATCGTCTCAACTACCTCTCAGGAATTGCTTTCGCTCGCCGGGGAGGGGCGCTTCCGTGAGGATCTTTATCACCGCCTCAATGTGGTTTCGATCAATGCGCCGGGTCTCGATGAGCGCCGCGAAGACATTCCTGCGCTTACCGCGTTTTTTGTCGACCGCATCGCCAAAGGGTCCGGCCTGCCAAAGCGGCCGCTTTCCGCCGAGGCCATCGCCGCACTTCAGGCTTGCGCCTGGCCGGGCAATGTTCGCCAGCTGCGCAACGTAATCGAGCGCACGCTCATTCTCATGGGCCGCGACCCCGAGATCGAGATCACCTGCGAGCACCTGCCGACCGAAGTGATGGATTCCGGGCTGTCGATTCCGGCGGGCGAGGGGCTTGAGCAGATTATCACGCTGCCCTTGCGCGAGGCCCGCGAACGGTTTGAACGTGAATATCTTATTGCCCAGATCAACCGATTCGGGGGCAATATATCCCGGACGGCGGCTTTCATCGGGATGGAGCGCTCGGCGCTGCACCGTAAGCTGAAAGCCCTTGGCGTCAACGGTCAGGCGCGTGTGGAAAGCGCGTAAGACTTCGCGTAGGACGCTGGGGCGACAAGAAAGAGGATTTATCAGGTCATGCGCGTGATCGTTTGCGGCGCCGGCCGCGTGGGCGTCGGCATCGCGCGGCGTCTGTCGCGTGAGAACAACGAAGTGACGGTGGTCGATCAGTCAAAAGAACTGATCCGCTCGGTCACTGAGAAGCTTGATGTGCGCGGCGTCGTCGGCAATGGCGCCTATCCTGAAACACTGGAAGAAGCTGGTGCGCGCGAAGCCGACATGGTCATCGCCGTCACTTTCTCTGATGAAGTGAATATGGTGGCGTGCCAGATCGCCCATTCGCTTTTCAATGTGCCGACAAAAATCGCGCGGGTACGTGCGCAAGGCTATCTCGACCCGCGCTACTCCGATATTTTTTCGCGCAATCATTTGCCCATCGATGTGGTGATCTCGCCGGAGCGCGAGGTTTCAGAGGCGATCATTCAGCGCATGGCGACGCCCGGCGCTTTTGAATTGAAGACCTTTGTCGATGGGCGGGTATGCGCCGTGGGCGTGAAGCTGCGCGACGATTGTCCGATTGTGAACACGCCCCTGCGTCAGGTAGCGGAGTTGTTTCCGGACCTGAAAATCACCATCGTCGCCATCAAGCGCGGGGACAATCTCTGGCGCGCCCATTCCGGCGATATGCTGGAGCCGGGCGACCGCGTGTTCTTTATCGCGGACATCACCGATGTTTCGCGGGCGCTTGAAATCATGGGCGAGGCGGCGCGCCAGGCGCGTCGGGTCATCATTGTCGGCGGCGGCAATATCGGCTTGTTCGTCGCCAAGGGCCTTGAAAAAATGGGCTCGATGAAAATCCGCCTGATCGAACGGGACCGAAAACGCGCGGAATACATCGCCGAAGAACTGGAGCGCACCATCGTCCTGCAAGGCGACGGGCTGGATCGCGGCATCTTGCGCGAGGCGGGCGTGAGCGAAGCAGAAACGCTGGTTTCCGTCACCGACAATGATCAAGTCAACATCCTCGCCGGCGTTGTCGCCAAGCGAGAAGGCGCGCGCCGCTCGATGGCGCTGATCAACGATCAGGATTACGGCCCGATCAGTGAAGCCGTTGGCGTCGACCGTTTTGTCGATCCGCGCGCAACAACCATCTCCACTATTCTGCAGCATATACGGCGCGGCCGCATTAAGGGCGTCTATTCCTTGTCCGACGGAGCGGCGGAACTGATTGATGCGGTTGCGCTTGAGACCTCGCCGCTTGTCGGCAAGCCCTTGCGCGAGGCCAATCTCCCTGAAGGGGTGATGATCGGCGCGGTCTTCCGCGACAATGAAGTGCAGATGCCGACAGGCGACATGGTGATCAATGCCGGCGACAGGATCGTGCTGATGTCGATGCGTGAGAATGTCAAAGACGTCGAGCAGATGTTCCGTGTCAGCATTGAATATTTCTAGGCGCCGATGAGCAGGGCGGCCAAATGGCGTTAACGAGCATATTGCGCATGTCTGCGGTGCTGCTGGGGATTGTCGCTGCGGCGATGCTGGCGCCGCTGATCATGGCGATTTCCGGAGACGAGCATTTGGCGGCGGCCTATCTGTTCGCGATGGCGACGTCCGCTTTGGTCAGCGCCGGGGCCTATGCTGCGACTTTGGGGAAGCGGCAGCCTTCCGGCTTCCGCGGCGCCATGCTTGTCGTTCTGATCTGGTGGGTCGTCATTCCGGTCTTCGCCGCCTTGCCGATCATGGCGGAAGGATTGTCCTTTTCCGACGCCTATTTCGAAGCGGTCTCCGCATTGACCACTACGGGCGCCTGGCTGTCCCATGACAGCGCCATCGCCAGCCGCGCAGGCGCGTTGTGGCGGGCCGAACTGCAATGGCTCGGCGGGCTGGCGTCGTTGGCGATTGCCGCTGCAATCTTTATCCGCCCGGCATTTATCGGCATCGACACGCTGCTCCCGCCATTCTCGCGCGGCGAACGCGATTCCTATTTGCGCCCCTTGCGCAATGCGGTGGTTTCTTTTTCGGGGGTGTATCTGATTGTCACGCTCGCTGCGTTCTCGGCGATTGCCGCCGCCGGAGCCCCGACGCTTGATGCGGTGATCATGGCGATGACGACGGCGGCCTCTGGCGGCTTCATTCCTCACACCAATGGCCTCGCCGGATACTCCACGAGTGTCGAAACCGCGATTTTCTTTTTCACGCTTTTAGGCGGCGTCAATTTCATCCTGCTGGCTCGGGTGATGAAGGGCGAACGCGAAAAGCTGCGCGATATTGAGACCGGCGCCTATTTGATGATTGTGCTATGGGCGGCGATTTTGTTTTGGGTGACTGCCGGCGCCGGCGACTTGCTGCTCCTGGCGCCGCAATTGTTCAATGCGGCCTCGCTGGTCACCACCAATGGCTATCTGATCGGCGAGGCGCCGCCTTTGCTGGTTGCATTGGTGACGTCGATCATCGGCGCCGCCGCTGTCTCGACGGCTGGCGGGTTCAAGATTTTGCGCTGGCTGGTGATCATGCGCCGCGCGCGCGAGGAAGTCAGACGGCTGATCACGCCCAGCGCCGTGTTTGGCACGCGCCAGGTGGCGAATGAGCTTGGTGTGTGGATGCATTTTCTGGTGTTCACGCTGACTCTTGCCGGCCTGCTTCTGGCCTTGTCGATGGGCGGTCATTCCTTTGACCTCGCTGCGGCCGCCGCCACAGCGGCGCTCAGCAATACGGGGCCCTTGCTGGGGCTTGCGGCGCAACACGCGGATGGATACGCCGTCTTTGACGAGCCCTTGCGCTGGCTCCTGCTGGTGGGAATGATCCTCGGGCGGCTGGAGGCGGCGGTCGCGCTCGCTCTCGTCAATCGCGCTTTCTGGAGATGGTAGTCCCATGCCACGCATTGCATATGTAAACGGCCAGTATGTTCCGATCGATCAGGCGTACGTTCATATCGAAGATCGCGGCTATCAGTTTGCAGACGGAATTTATGAAGTCTGTGTTGTCGTCGACGGAAAATACTGGGACATGGAAGGGCACCTGGCGCGCCTTGATCGTTCCTTGAGCGAGCTTTCCATGGCGGCGCCGATGGGGCGCGATGCGCTGAAAGTCGTGATGAACGAAGTCGTGCGCCGCAACCGGCTCAAAAACGCGCTGGTCTATATGCAGGTGACGCGCGGCGTGGCCCCGCGCAATCATGCATTTCCTCCTGAAGGGACGCCGCCCTCATTGGTGCTAACGGCGCGCCGTCTCAGCCCGAACAAGGCGAACGCCAAGGCGGAGCGCGGCGTCGGCGTCATCACCCAGCCGGATATTCGCTGGGGACGCGTCGACATCAAGACGGTCGGCCTGTTGCCCAACGCGCTGGCGAAAGAAGCAGCGACAAAGGCCGGCGCATATGAAGCGCTGCTGGTGCGCGACGGATATGTCACCGAATGTTCCTCCTCCAACGCCTGGATGGTTGATGAGAGCGGGGCGATCATCACGCACCCAAAAGGCAACGAAATTCTCGGCGGCATCACCCGTCAAACCGCTATCGCCTGTGCGGAAGAGCTACAGATCAAGGTGATCGAGCGGCGCTTCACGCTGGAGGAGGCGATGGCCGCGCCGGAGATGTTCCTCACCTCTGCAACCTCCTTTGTGACGCCTATCACCTCAGTCGATGGACGTCAGATCGGCTCCGGCAAGCCGGGTCCGGTCGCCCTCCGGCTTCGGGAGGCCTATAAGGCCCGGGCCGCAAGCGGCTGAAAATTCGGCTCTTCACCCCTAAATCTTGAGTGAATCGCAGAACTTATCGCCCACCGGGCGCGTAAAGATGTTGCCAGCCCGTAATTTCCGAGCCAATATATTTGTTGCGCTGCAATATAAACAACCGACTCGGAGAAGCGGGATAAAATGACGGATAAAAAGCAAAACTTACAGGACACATTCCTGAACCACGTTCGTAAAGCGAAAATCCCGGTGACGATTTTCCTCGTAAACGGCGTGAAATTGCAGGGCATTGTCAGTTGGTTCGACAATTTCTGCGTGCTCTTGAAGCGTGATGGTCATGCCCAGCTAGTCTACAAGCATGCGATTTCCACCATCATGCCGCAGTCTCCGGTCATGCTCTGGGACGGCGAAGAGGGCGAATAAGCTCTTTGCGCGGCGTGCAGCAGGACCTGCGCGACTTTCGATGCTAGAAGAGTGAGCCATGGCGGCCCCGCAGTCATTCTGCGGGGGCGCCGATATTTGTAGATTCGTTTGTAGACATGTCAGAACCTGAAGCGTCTGAAAATCTGTGCGCCCTTGTGGTTCACCCTGCGATTCGCGGGGAGGAGAACCTGCGCGACCCGGAATCGCGTCTGGAAGAAGCTGTGGGTCTGGCCGCGGCGATCAATCTGGACGTCGTGGACGCAATGGTGGCGCCGGTTGTGAAAGCGCGACCCGCGACCTTGATGGGGTCGGGCAAGGTTGAAGAGATCAACGCCAAGCTCGCCAGCTATGATCCGCGTCCGGCGCTGGTGATTGTCGATGGCGCGCTGACGCCGGTGCAACACCGAAATCTTGAGAAAGAATGGAATGCGAAGGTGCTCGACCGCACGGCGCTCATTCTGGAAATTTTCGGCGCCCGGGCGCAAACGGCGGAAGGCCGGTTGCAGGTTGAACTGGCGCATCTCAATTATCAACGCTCGCGCCTGGTGCGGTCATGGACGCACTTGGAACGCCAGCGCGGCGGCGCCGGATTTCTCGGCGGCCCCGGCGAACGTCAGATCGAAAGCGACAGGCGCGCGCTTGATGACAAGATCGTGCGTCTGAAGAAAAAGCTTGATGAAGTGCGCCGCACGCGCACCTTGCAACGGGCTAAACGCAAGCGCGCCCCGCATCCGGTCGTGGCGCTGGTTGGCTACACCAATGCCGGCAAGTCGACCCTGTTCAATCGGCTCACCAAGTCGAGCGTCATGGCGGAAGACTTGCTGTTTGCGACGCTCGACCCGACCATGCGCGCTATTGATCTTCCCTCCGGCGTCAGAACGATCCTGTCCGACACGGTTGGATTTATTTCCGATTTGCCGACGCAGCTTGTCGCGGCGTTTCGCGCGACGCTGGAAGAGGTGCTGGAAGCGGACATTATCGTCCATGTGCGTGACATCGCCCATGCCGATAGCGATGCGCAGCGCGCAGACGTCATCAAGGTGCTGGGTGAACTGGGCGTCAAGGGTGATGATAATCGCCCGGTCATTGAGGCGTTGAACAAGATTGACTTGCTTGATTCCGATGACCGCCTCGACGCCGAAGCGATCGCGCGCTTGTCGCAAAATGGCGAGCCCGGAACGCTAGCCGCGCCGGTCCGGGCGGCGATTTCGGCGCAAACCGGCGAGGGTGTCGGTCGGTTGCTTGATCTTGTTGAAGAAGCGCTGACCGCTGGACATGAGACGCTAAGCCTGCGCCTGCCTGCGCCGGTGGGGCTGCGCGCGCCTGGCTGCATGCGCGCGCGGAAATCGTCGAGGAACTCGCCAGCGGCGATGACATGATTATTGTTGCGCGCATGTCGAAAAAGACCGAAGGACAATTCTTCAAGCTCTTTCCTGCGGCGGTCGCCGCCGCCGACGAGGATTTCTCTGTAAAACAAGCATGATTGTTGATCCGGAAAAAGTTGAAGCGCTGATCGCCGAGATCGCGGAGGAAGAGATTCTGCCGCGCTTCGGCGCGCTTGCAGAGCACGACATCAGCACCAAATCCGGACCGCAGGATTTTGTCACCGCCGCCGATCAAGCCGCAGAAACGCGTCTGGAAAAAGCCTTGTGCGGATTATATCCGGGCGCGGATTTTATCGGCGAGGAGAGCGCGGCTGCAAATGCGGAATTGCTTGGGCGGCTCGATCATGAGCGCGGCGCATTCTGGATCGTGGACCCGCTTGATGGGACGCGAAATTTTGTCGAAGGCCGGCGTGAATTTGCAACCATCGTCGCGCTGATCGAAAATGGCGAACTGCGTCAGGGCTGGATCTACGCGATTCCCGATCATGCGGGCGCCGTTGCATCCCATGGCGATGGGGTGACATGGCGGGGCGAGCAACTTGGCCCGCTCGCGCCGGCGGAAGCCGGCTTGACCGGCTATCGCGCCATGAACTCACTGACGCCCGACTGGAAAGAACAGATCACGCCAATTCTGCGCGAGCGGTTTGAAACCGGTCCGGCGCGATGCTCCGCCTATGCCTATATCAATCTGGTGCGGGGAGAGCGTGATTTCGCGCTTTATTCGCGCGTTTATCCCTGGGATCACGCCGCAGGCATTTTGATGCTGGGTGAAATCGGCGGTCGCGCCGCCTATCTCGATGACGAAAGTCCCTATGCGCCGATGCTTACTGTTGGCCGGCCCTTATTGGCGGCGGGCAACCAGGAAAACTGGGCGCATTTGCATGATGCTTTGGCGGGCGAACGCCGTCACACCTAAGGCCCAAAAGAAAAAACGCCGCCCAAAAGGGCGGCGCTTTTAGTTGAGTTGTTGTGGTCGTCAGGCTGCTTTGCGTTTTTTGCGGCTGAAGAATCCCAGCGCGCCTATGCCCGAAAGCAGAAGCGGCAGCGCAGCAGGGAGCGGCACTTCGCTCGCTGGCGGCAAGACCTCTTCGGTGATGCCGGCATATCGCACGCGTTCCTGTGAGAAGTTGTAGAAGCCGAAAGCCCCGTCTGCGAACGTGCCGAAAATGTTGAACTCCAAAACGCCGTCCACAAACACTTTTATATTTGTGGCCGTGAATTCGATTTCGAAGTTGTAGGTTGTGTTGTCAGACCAGCCGACATTGCCGAGAGTGTTCGCGCGGGCGAGCAGCTCTACATTGCCGTCATGATCCCACGGGTCTGTACCCGTGCAGGTGCCGCATGTCTGGATTGCGCCGGTCACCCGTGAAATCGACATACCGGCGTCCCAACCGGCCTGGTTAAGCTGTTTCCAGTCGATCAGAATGTAGTCCGTGTCCGTATTTCCGGCGATGTCGCCTTGCGTGTAGCCGAGGACGAAGCCGATAAAGTCGTCGTCAGCAGTTGTTTCAACAGTGATGGTGCCAGCGAGGGCTTTGCCCTGACTGTTTTCGCCATTGTGAAAGGTTGTTGGCGCGCTGTTCAGAGACTGGAAGACGCTGTTGTTATCGGGCGCAAGCGTCCAATTGCCATTGCCGTCTTTTGTCCAGCTTGAAAGATCCACAGGCACAGCCGCGGCATGCGCATGCGTAGCGAAAAGCGCCGACGCAATAGCGACGGCGACCAGTTTGAGTTTCATTTACTCCCCCTTACAAGAGTTTACACGCCAATGTTGACGCAGGAGAAGTTTACTCGGCTAAGACTGATGTGCAAGTGGCAAGTGCTTGTTATAGCAGGTAAACAAGGGAGTTTACCCAGTTTTGGGGGGAGCGCCCGCGGCGCTTCGCGCATTTTGCAAACTCAATTAAGGCGCGTTGGGTGGCGTGCCTTCATTGTCTTCTCGCGATGGTTGTCATCGTTGCGACGGGTCTACAGCGCGATGGCGCCGACTTCGCCGGTCCGGATGCGGATCGCGTTTTCAAGATCGAGCACAAAGATTTTGCCGTCGCCGATGCGTCCGGACTGCGCTGTTTCCTGAATCGCAACGACCGCCTTGTCGGCCAGCTCTGTCGGCACGGCGAGTTCAATTTTCATTTTCGGCATGAACTGTATGTCGTATTCGACGCCTCGATAGACTTCTTTATGTCCGCGTTGGCGGCCATAGCCGCGCACTTCCGTTACGGTCATGCCGCTGATCGACAATCCGTCAAGGGCGTCACGTACGCGGTCCAGTTGCTCGGGCTTTATGAGTGCAATGATGTATTTCATGAGGCTGTTCTCCCTGACCGCCTACAGACTGTAACTGCGTTCGCCATGAGACCGGATATCAAGTCCCTCGGTCTCGTGATCCTCGCTGACGCGAAGCGGCGTCACTAGTTTCACCGCTGCGAGAATGACAAAGCTCAGCAAAGCAGACCAAACGCAAACAGCCACGACGCCGATAAGTTGCGTTGAAAATTGTCCGAAGATGCTGGCGTCGCCGAGGCCGGGCGCGGCGGGTCCGAATGAAGCGAGGAAAGGCAGGATCAAGATGCCCAAAATGCCGCCAACGCCGTGCACCGCAAACACATCAAGAGAATCGTCCACATGCAATCGCGTCTTGAATGTCAAAACCGCATAGAAGCATACAAGTCCCGCCAGCGCGCCAATAACCAGCGCCCCAAGCGGACCGACGGAACCGGCGGCGGGGGTGATGGTCGCGAGTCCCGCAACCATGCCGGTGACCGCGCCGACAAGGCTGGCCTTGCCATATTTGATCCGTTCAATCGCCATCCAGGCGAGGGCCGCCGTGGCCGCTGAAAGATGCGTGACTAGCATGGCCATGCCCGCATTGGCGTCTGCGGCGAGGGCGGAGCCCGCGTTAAAGCCGAACCAGCCGACCCACAACATGGCGGCGCCAATCATGGTGAGACCGGGGGAGTGCGGCGGTTTGATCTCGCGCGGAAAACCTCTGCGGGAGCCAAGCATGGCGACAAAGACAAGCGCGGATATGCCGGCCGTCGCGTGCACGACAAGTCCGCCGGCAAAGTCGATGACGCCTTTTTCGGCCAGCCAGCCGCCGCCCCACACCCAATGACAGACGGGTGCATAGACGAGCAACAGCCAGAGGGCGGAAAACAGCAGGACCGCGCCGAAATTAACCCGTTCAGGATAGGCGCCGACGATGAGAGCGGGCGTGATGATGGCGAAAGTCATCTGGAACATCACAAAGACAGATTCCGGAATCGCTCCCGATGCGCCGTCCCGGCCGATATTGGCGAAGAATGATTTTGAAAATCCGCCCCAGAAGCCGTTAAGGGCGCCGCCATCGCCAAAGGCGAGGGAGTAGCCGACCGCGATCCACAAAACAGAGGCGAGGCACGCAATGGCGAAACATTGCATCAACACAGACAGGAGATTCCGCGACTGAACCAGTCCGCCATAAAACAGCGCAAGCCCGGGCAGGGTCATGAACAGCACGAGCGCCGTCGCGGACAGCATCCACGCCGTGTCGCCGCTATTGATCGCAGTGGATTGAGCCGCCGCTTCGGTGGCTGAAAAGGCTGTGAAAAACACAAGCGCTGCTACCCGCCGGTAGCGCGTGAATGAAATCATTGAATCCTGCCCCAATTACGCTATTTTCTGTCGTTAATTGGGGTGGATACTTCAATTTCCGCCAAAGCACAACGCTTTTGCGAACTAGCCCTCCAGAAAGCCCTTGGTCTGGAGATATTCGACGATCCGCGTGGCGGCCACTTCAGCCGAGATTTCCGCAGTATTCAGATCGAGTTCGGCGGCCTCCGGCGCTTCATATTCGCTATCGATGCCGGTGAAGTTTTTGATCTCACCGCGACGAGCGCGCGCGTAAAGGCCTTTCACATCCCGTTGCTCGCAGACCTCCAGCGGCGTCGAGATATAGACTTCGACGAATTCTCCGTCGTCGAGCACTTCGCGCGCCATGCGCCGT
This sequence comes from Hyphococcus sp. D3-15, assembly GCF_055809375.1. Classification (NCBI taxonomy): domain Bacteria; kingdom Pseudomonadati; phylum Pseudomonadota; class Alphaproteobacteria; order Parvularculales; family Parvularculaceae; genus Hyphococcus; species Hyphococcus sp. D3-15. Next base: position 2,181,767 of record NZ_CM147910.1, read on the forward strand.
TCGCTCTGGAATGGAGAAATGAAGGAGACGAGGACGATCAGCCCGGCGTCGACCATCAGCTTCGCGGTCTCGCCGACCCGGCGGATGTTTTCAACCCGGTCAGCGTCGGTGAAGCCGAGATCCTTGTTGAGCCCGTGACGCACATTATCGCCGTCAAGCGTATAGGTGTGACGTCCCATATCATGCAGGCGCTTTTCGACCAGATTGGCGACGGTCGACTTGCCGGAGCCGGAAAGGCCGGTGAACCACAAGACGCAGGGCTTTTGATGCTTTGTATTCGCCCGCGCGCTTTTATTGACGTCGAGATCTTGCCAGTGGACGTTTTTCGCCCGGCGCAGCGAGAAGTCGATCATGCCCGCGCCGATCGTGGCGTTGGTCCGCCGGTCGATGAGAATGAAAGACCCGGTGCGGCGATTATCTTTATAGGGGTCGAATGCGATCGGTTGCGCCGCGTTGAAATTGCAGAATCCGACTTCGTTGAGGTCGAGCGTTTTGCCGGACATATGTTCCAGCGTGTTGACGTTGACCTTGTGTTTTAGCTCGGTGACGGTCACCGGGATCATCCGGTTGGCGGTTTTCAGCAAATATTGCCGCCCCGGATAGAGTTCCTCTTCCGCCATCCAGAGAAGATGCGCGGCGAATTGATCGGTTTGCTCGGCGGGCGCCTTGCCGGCGCAGATAATGTCGCCGCGAGAGATGTCGATTTCATCTTCAAGAGTCACCGTAACCGCCATATCGGGGCGCGCTTCAGCGAGCTCGCCATCCAAGGTGACGATGGATTTCACCTTAGAGCGCTTGGCGGAGGGCAAAACGACGATTTCATCGCCGGGCTTGACGGTTCCGCTGGCGACAGTGCCGGAAAATCCGCGGAAATCGAGATTGGGCCTGTTCACCCATTGCACTGGCAGGCGGAACGGCTTGTGCGTGAGCCCGCCGCCCACCTTTACGGTTTCGAGATAAGGCAGGAGCGCGCAACCCTGATACCAGGAGGTCTCTTTGCTCTTTTGCGTGATGTTGACGCCTTCAAGCGCGGACATCGGAATGCAGGTGATCGATTCAAAACCAAGGTCTTTTGAAAAAGCGCGATAGTCCGCCTCAATCTTGTCGAAGGTGGTCTCGGAATAATCGACAAGATCCATCTTGTTGATGGCGACCACGATATGGCGAATGCCGAGCAGGGAGGCGATATAGGAATGGCGGCGGGTTTGCGTCAGCATGCCCTTGCGCGCATCGACGAGGATGATCGCCAGATCCGCCGTCGAGGCGCCGGTCGCCATGTTGCGGGTGTATTGTTCGTGGCCGGGCGTGTCGGCGACGATGAATTTTCGTTTTTCCGTTGAGAAGAAACGATAGGCGACATCGATCGTAATGCCTTGCTCACGTTCAGCCGCGAGGCCGTCCACCAGCAGCGCGAAGTCGATTTTTTCGCCTTGCGTGCCGTGCTTTTTGGTGTCGCTCTCAAGCGCCGACACCTGATCGTCGTAAAGCATTTTAGAATCGTAAAGCAGGCGTCCGATCAAGGTGGACTTGCCGTCATCGACGCTGCCGCAGGTGATGAAGCGCAGCATCGACTTGCGTTCATGGGCGGCGAGATAGGCGATCACATCGTCGGAAGGAGCGAGGGTTGAAACGGACATTAGAAATACCCTTCCTGTTTTTTCTTCTCCATCGAGGCCGCCTGGTCATGGTCGATGACCCGCCCTTCGCGTTCGGAGTTACGGGCCGTCAGCATTTCCTGAATGATCTCCGGCAGCGTCGTCGCCGTCGATTTGACGGCGCCGGTCAGCGGATAGCACCCAAGTGTGCGGAAACGGACCATTTCGTTTTTCGGGGTCACGCCGTCCAGCGGCATGCGATCATCATCGACCATAATCAGCGCGCCGTCGCGTTCGACAACTGGGCGTTTGGCGGCGAAATAGAGCGGCACGATGGGGATATTTTCGCGATAGATATATTGCCAGATATCAAGCTCGGTCCAGTTTGAGATCGGAAATACGCGGATCGATTCACCCTTGTTGATGCGTGTGTTGTAAATGTTCCAAAGTTCCGGGCGCTGATTTTTCGGGTCCCAGCGATGTTCGTTTGAGCGGAAAGAGAAGATGCGCTCCTTGGCGCGGGACTTTTCTTCATCGCGGCGGGCGCCGCCAAAGGCTGCATCGAATTTGTATTTATTCAGCGCCTGTTTCAGCGCCTGCGTTTTCATAATGTCGGTGTGAAGCTGCGAGCCATGGGTGAAGGGCCCGACGCCCTGTTCGACGCCTTCCTGATTGATGTGTACGATCAGGTCTAGGCCGAGGCGCGCCACGGTGTCGTCGCGAAATTTGATCATCTCGCGGAACTTCCAGGTCGTGTCCACATGCATGACCGGGAAGGGCGGTTTGGACGGATAGAACGCTTTCATGGCGAGATGCAGCATCACTGCTGAGTCCTTGCCCACGGAATAGAGCATCACCGGGTTTTCCGCTTCGGCGGCGACCTCGCGCATGATGTGGATGGCTTCCGCTTCAAGCCGGTCAAGATGAGAGAGCCCTTCCGGCGTCAGGAGCGGTTCCGCATGATCGGTGCCTGCCGGCGCTTTCGGCGCAGCGCCGGTTTCAAGTTCGGCGAGGCGCGCGCGAGCTGTCTCCAGCGTCTTCAGCGTGCACTGACCGCCAGCCTCAAGCCTCGCAATCGCCTTGCCGTCATTAAACAGCTTGCGGCTGACCGTAGAGACCGAGAGCCCCGTCGATTCAGCGGCGGCTTTGGCGCGGGAAAGAAGACTGGTGATTTCCGACATTGGGATAGACCCCACGAATTTGCTGCATTCCGGCACGCTTTTCAGCATGTATGCGTGGGAAGTGCAAGCTTCCTGCCAAAAATGTGAAAATTCGTGGGATAAATCCTATGGAGTTTGGGGCTTGAATTGAAATCAGTAGTTTCTTATATTTCTGTTATGACAGAAATATCGGAAAATAGAGTAGAGCTTAGCCCCGCCATCAAGCGCTTCATTCTGCATTGGGGCGATCTCGGCGGCCAATGGGGCGTCAATCGCTCGGTGGCCCAGATCCATGCGCTGTTGCTGGTCAGTGACGCGCCGATGAATGCAGAGGACATCGCCGAGGCGTTGGGGCTGGCGCGGTCCAATGTCTCCAACTCCATCAAAGAATTATTGACCTGGAACTTGCTGAAGCGCGCGCCGGTCGAAGGTGATCGCCGTGATCACTTCGAAGCGGAGAGCGACATGTGGGAGATGGTCTCGCGCATCGTCGCCATGCGCAAAGCGCGCGAGCTTGATCCGGCCGCTGACATTCTCGGCGCCTGCTTGCGCGACGCGCGTGAAGATCCGAAGGCGACCAAAGCGGCGGTGGAGCGGCTGAGCGATCTGCAGGAGCTGATCGGGCTGCTCAATGGCTGGTATGAGCAAATGAACAAAGTTCCCAAATCGAGATTGCTGCCATTGATCCGTATGGGATCGAAAGCAGTCGACCTCATCGCGCCCTTGATGGGCAAAAAACCGGCGGCGAAGGCTGTGAAAGAGAAATAGCGCGCCGCGACAAAAGCAGGAGATACGTCATGGCCTATGATGCGTTTGTTGATACAAAAGCGATCAAGGAAGAAGATGTCTCCGTTTCGACCGAGCCAGACACCAGCGCCGCACAGATACTGGCTTATTTCGCTGCATCCCCGCTGATCGCCGCCGCGCTTGTCATTGTCGCGGGTGACCGTGAGTCCGCCGCCATTGCAGCTTATTTTATGGGCGTTTACGGCGCGGCGCTGATTGTGTTTTTCGGCGGCGTCCGCTGGGGCGTTGCGGTCATGAAGGAAGGCGGGCCGGGTCTGCGCGCGCTGTTGGGTGCAACGCTGCCCCTGGCGATGGCGCTTCCGCTGTTTGCGCCGATTGGCGGCGTATACTGGAAGTTCCCAGTCATCATGATCGTCGTAGCGCTTTTGCTGCTTGACGATCTGAAAGCGACGCATCGCGGCTCCGGCGCGCCACACTGGTATCTCGCCGTGCGATTGCCGCTGACCGTGCTTATCGAATTGGCGTTTGTCATTGCGATTGTAGGGGGCGTGAGATGACACAGAACGAAACTAATAAAGCCGACCCGCAGAATGCCGTTGGATCGTATAGCGAAAATCGGCGCGGCATGATCATTGGCCTTTATCTGCTTGTCGGCCCGCCTATCGGCGCCGCTATCATTGTGACGTTGCTTTGGGTCGCTATGTTCTTGTCATTCGTTGATGGCGGACAGATCAATATTGACGGCGCGGACCTGTTGAATGGGCTGGGCGTGCTCGCTGTCGTCAGCGTGCTGGCGGCGCCAGTCAGCTATTTTTTTGGCGGCATTCAGGCATTGGTGACCGGGATCATCATCGCGTGTTTTTCGGACCAGCATGGGAAATTCGGCTATGGCCTCGCCTTGCTGGCGCCTGTCGCCCCATGCGTCGCCGCGGCCATTGTGTTTGACGTTGAGCGTGGCGAGCCGAATTGGGGCGCCTTTTTCGGTGTGGTCGGCGTTCTGGCGAGCCTTGTCGTCCGCTTTTTGTTTCGCCAAAGGTTTTCAAAATCCGCAGGCGCCTAGCCGGATAGTTTGCCGCGCGCCAATTGTCACAACCGGTTGCACCATTTAAGGATCGCGAAAGCAGCAAAGCGGAGCAGGGCATGCACAAATTGCGCATTTTGGCGGCGGCCGGGCTATTCGCCCTTTCAGGGGCTTGCGCTTCCACCTCAACGCAAGTGACGGCGCCAACGTCAACACAGTTCTCCTTTGCGGTCATCGGCGATATTCCGTATAGTGATGATGATAAGGCGGTGCTTGAGCAGGCGATCCTGCCGGCGATCAAGCAGGGCGGCTATCCTTTCGTCATTCATCTGGGCGATTACAAAGGCGGCGGCGCGCCTTGCACCGCTGCAGATGATGATGCGCAGCTCGCTTTGATCGAAACACTGGCGCCGATACCCGTATTCTATACGCCCGGCGACAATGAATGGACCGATTGCGACCGCTTCAAGGACCCGGCGACGGGAAAGCCGCAATCTGAGTTACAGCGCCTCGCGCATCTGCGTTCATTGTTCTTCGTAGAGCCGCCAGCGGCGCTGGATGCGATGAAAGTAAAAAGCCAGGACTTGCAGAAGGAAAACCTCACCTGGACCTATGGCGGGGTGCGATTTGCGACGCTTCATGTGGCGGCGACGAGTAATGGCCGCAGTGAAATCGCGGGCGATGACCCCGCAGCGGCGGGCAGCGAGGCGGACCGGCGCGACATCGCCGATCTGGCGTGGCTGCTGGAAGTGGTGGCGCAGGCGAGACATGAGAACGCCGAAGCGCTGGTCATCGCCATGCAGGCGGATATGACCGATGTTGCACCGTCAGTGCTGGGCAAGCCCTGTATCGGCGCACATGCATCGGGACAGAAAACCTGCGACGCCTTTGTCGCCATGCGCGGCGCGATCCGCGATGCGGCGGCGGCGTTTGGTGGACCGACCCTGCTGATCCATGGCGACACCGCGCCCTTTACGCTGGGGCGGTCATTCGCCGGCGATGAGGCGCCCAATCTGTGGCGGCTGAACGCGGCAGGCGATCATGGCTTTACGCGCAGCGGCGTTGAATATGGCGTGCAGGATTCCACGCTGGTAACCTTCACGCCCGGCGCGGCTTCGCCATTCGCCGCGCAGGGAATGGTGACGCCAGCGACGCCAGAGGCGAAATGATGGCTGATACGGGCGCCCGGTCGCCGTCTCCGCGCTGCTAGCCCGATGGAAAGCTGGGAAATTGCATTGCTCTTCTCCGCCGGCGTCGCCTCCGGTTGGATAAATGTGCTCGCCGGCGGCGGCTCCATCCTCGCCGTGCCGGTCATGGTGTTTCTCGGGCTGCCCGGCCCGGTCGCCAATGGCACGAACCGCATCGGCATCATTGCGCAGAATGTGATGGCGGTATGGGGCTTCTTCCGCAAAGGGTTCTCTGATTTCAAACTGAGCGCCAGTCTGGCGGCATGCGCGGCCGTCGGCGCGTTTTTCGGTGCGAATGTCGGCGTCAAACTTGAGGGCGTCTGGTTTGAACGCACATTGGCCATTATTATGATTGGCGTGCTGATCATTTCCCTGACGGGCCTCGGCCAAAAGCCTGCAGAGTCCGGTGAGGGCGCGGAGCGGAAAAAGCCCCGGAATTTATTGCTCGGTCATTTGCTGTTTATCGGCGCCGGGTTCTGGGGCGGGTTCATTCAAATTGGCGTCGGCCTGATCCAGATCCCGATTCTCAATCGCGTCATGGGGCTCGATCTCGTCCGCACCAATATGCACAAGGTGTTTGTAGCGCTGGTGTTCTCCATCGTGGCGCTGTCGGTATTCGCGGCCCAATCGAAAATCGACTGGCGGCTTGGCCTTGCTTTGGGGGCTGGATATGCGCTGGGCGGCTGGCTTGGCGCCCGGTCGGCGATTACCCGCGGGGAGGCGCTGATCCGCAAAGTCTTTTATCTCGCTCTGGTGGCGATGGCCGTTAAGCTGTTGTTTTTCTGAGGAAAGTTTTCCAGAGGCGTTATGCCGCCTTTTTCCACAGCTTCCAGCCTTTGACAGCTTGTCGCAGGCGCGGCAGATAGCGCCCAAGCGTTGCCGAGGCGCCGTATCCGCGCCCGCCGGCCCAATCGCAATAGGCCAATCAAAAGAGGTTTGTTTCCATGGAAATCCATGACGTCCGCGCTCACCGTTCGAAAGACAATCTGAAGCGCGAAGACCAGCTTGCCTGGAAGATCGCCGCTGTCGCCGCCGACAAAGTGGAAGTCGATGCGGAAGCGACGGACATGATCATCAACCGCATTATTGATAATGCGTCTGTTGCGATTGCGTCGCTCAATCGCGGACCTATCAAATCCGCGCGGGCCATGGCGAATGCGCATTTGCGGTCCGGCGGCGCCACGCTGTTCGGCCTGCCGGCGGACCACACGGTTTGCGCTGAATGGGCGGCATGGGCCAATGGCACGGCGGTGCGCGAGCTTGATTTCCACGACACGTTTCTCGCCGCAGACTATTCGCACCCCGGCGACAATATCCCGCCGACGCTCGCCGTGGCGCAGCAATGCGGCAAGGACGGGCGCGATCTCGTTCGCGGTATTGCGACCGGCTACGAAATTCAGGTCAATCTGGTGAAGTCGATCTGCCTGCATGAGCACAAGATTGACCATATCGCCCATATCGGTCCGTCAGCTTCCGCTGCGGTCGGCACGCTGCTCGGTCTGCCGACGGAAATCATCTACCAGTCGGTGCAACAGGGCCTGCACACGACGGTGACAACGCGCCAGTCGCGCAAGGGCGAAATCTCTACCTGGAAAGCTTTTGCGCCGGCATTCGCGGGCAAGCTCGCCATTGAGGCGGTTGACCGTTGCATGCGCGGCGAGGGCGCGCCGTCGCCGATCTATGAAGGCGAAGACTCGGTGATTTCCTACATCCTGAATGGCCGCACCGCGCGCGATCAGGGCAAGAGCCCGTATGAGCCGACCTATCATGTGCCGCTTCCGGGCGCAGGCGAAGCGAAACGCGCCATCCTTGAGACCTACACCAAGGAACATTCGGCAGAATACCAGTCGCAAGCCCTGATCGATCTCGCCTTCCGCATGGGCAAAGAGATCAAGGATTTCGACAAGGTGAAGTCGATCGTTCTGCATACGTCGCATCACACCCATTACGTCATCGGCACCGGCGCGGGCGATCCGCAGAAGATGGATCCGAATGCGAGCCGTGAAACGCTCGACCATTCGATCATGTATATTTTCGCGGTCGCGCTACAGGACGGCGAATGGCACCATGTGAAATCCTATGCGCCCGAACGCGCCCAGCGCGCCGACACGGTGCGCCTGTGGCACAAAATCTCCACTACTGAAGATCCGGAATGGACGCGCCGCTATCACTCCCAGGACCCGAACGAAAAAGCCTTTGGCGCGCGGGTTGTTGTGACCATGGAAGACGGTTCGGTGATCGAAGATGAACTCGGCATTGCAAACGCACACCCGTTTGGCGCGCGTCCTTTCGGCCGGGCGGAATATATCAAGAAGTTCAAAACGCTGACCGATGAGATTCTCGACAAGTCGGAAAGCGAGCGCTTCCTCGATCTGGTTCAGCAATTGCCGAACCTCACTGCGGCGCAAGTCAAACAACTCAATCCGGTCGCGCCGAAGGGCTATCTGGTGGAGAACCCGGCGAAGGGGATTTTTGATGAATGCATCCGTCGCTGCAACGCTTTCCCGATGGCACGAAATGGCCGCATCCCGCGACCTTTCAAAAGTCGGTGAGATCGCCCGCGAGGATGTGGTGTTCCGTTCGCCGGTGGCGCATACGCCCTATCACGGTCGTGAGGCGCTGGTGCTGGCCCTGTCGACGGTCATCAAGGTGTTTGAGGATTTCAAATATCACCGCGAATTTGCAACCGATGACGGCAAGGACGTGGTGCTTGAATTCAGCGCTCAAGTGGGCGGCAAACAATTGAAAGGCGCTGACTTTATTAAATTCGATGATGACGGATTGATCGCGGAGTTTGAAGTGATGATCCGTCCTGTGACCGGCCTGATGGCGCTGGGCCAGGCAATGGGCGCCGCCCTCGATGGCGGGCTCAATCAATATAAAAAATAAAAGGGTAGAAATGTCCATTTTTGCGAGTTTGGGAGAAACCGCGGCGGTTCCGGATATTCTGAAAATGAGTCCGGTCGCGGGCATCGCGTTGATTGACTTACATGAGGCGTTGTTGCGCGGGCCATCGCCTTTGACGGAAGGTGAGCGCGAGTTGATCGCCACCTATGTGTCGGGCCTCAACAAATGCCGCTATTGCTTCACGGTTCATGCCGCATGCGCGGAAAGTTATGGGTACACGCGCGCGCAGATTGATGCGTGTCTTGAGGATATCGAGTCGGCGGACATCGAACCGAAAATGGTTCCGCTGCTGAAAGTCGCGAAGACGCTGACTGAAACCCCATCCGGCATGACGAAAGCATTGGCGCAGGAAGTATATGACGCCCGCTGGGGTGAAAACGCGCTGCACGACGCGATCATGGTGATTAGCTGTTTTAACTTTATGAACCGGTTACTTGAGGGGCATGGCGTGCATGGGGGCGGCGAGTTTTTACAAAAACGCGGCCCGATGCTGAAAGAATATGGCTATGCGCCGATCAACAAAATGCTTGAGCCATTGCTGGCGAAATAGGAAAGCAGAAACAAATGTTGTTCACGACAAAATCCGCCGCAGAAAAACGCGCTGACTTTCGCAAGGGGCTGGCCTCCGGCAAACTGTTGCAGTTTCCGGGCGCGTTTAACCCGCTTTGCGCTCAGATGATTGAATGCAAGGGCTTTGACGGCGTTTACATATCCGGTGCGGTGATGGCCGCTGATTTGTGCCTGCCGGATATCGGCATTGCGACCATGACGGAGTTCGCCGATCGAGGACAACAGATCGCGCGGGTGACAGACCTTCCTTCCTTCATTGATATCGACACCGGTTTTGGCGAGCCCATGGCGGCGGCGCGAACCGTGCGCACGATGGAGGAGGCGGGCCTATCCGGCTGCCATATTGAAGATCAGGTCATGCCGAAACGCTGCGGTCATCTCGACGGCAAGGAAATCGTGCCGACCGACATCATGGTTCAGCGCGTGAAAGCCGCAGCGGAAGCCAAGCGCGATCCGAATTTCGTTCTGATTGCGCGGTCCGATGCGCGCGCCGTCGAAGGTCTTGAGCAATCCATTGACCGCATGAAAGCCTATGTGGATGCGGGCGCCGACATGATCTTCCCGGAAGCCATGAAGGATGAGAAGGAATTCGAGGCCGTTCGTAAGGCGATCTCGGTCCCCATTCTCGCCAACATGACTGAGTTCGGAAAATCGCGCCTTCTCAATAAGAAAGAGCTCGAAGCGCTTGGTTTTAATGTCGTGATTTATCCTGTGACGACTTTGCGTCTCGCCATGGGCGCCTGTGATCGCGGTCTCGATGCGATCTTAAAGGATGGCGATCAGAACGGCATTCTCGATCAGATGCAGCACCGGCGCGATCTCTATGATTTGCTGCGCTATCACGATTACAACAAGTTCGATGAGTCGATCTACAATTTCCAGGTCAGCGATACGCCTACGGAGTAAGCGTGCCCGCACCGCGTGGCGCTGGTCTGCGCGCCAGTTGCGGATACAGAGCCCAAGTGAAAAAATCAGAGTAAGGCAGGAGAAAAACAATGACGCAACCGGATGTAAAATACGGCCTTGCCGGGGTGATGGCGGACGACACAGCCGTGTCGAAAGTGATGCCGGAGATCAACTCGCTAACCTATCGCGGCTACAAGGTGCAGGACCTTGCAACCCAGTGCCGGTTTGAAGAAGTTGCTTATCTCATCTGGAACGGCGAGCTGCCGACAAAACCGCAACTCGCAGCTTTTATCGCCGCCGAGAAAAAAGAACGCGGCCTTTCCCAGGACCTCTACAAGGTGATGGGCCTGTTTAATCCGAACGCGCATCCCATGGACACGCTGCGCACGGCGGTTTCATTCCTGGGTCAGGAAGACGAAACGACAGAGGATTCATCGCCTGAAGGGTTGATGAAAAAATCCATCCGCATGTATGCGAAGATTCCGGAGATCGTCGCGGCGACCTTCCGTATCCGCAATGGCAAGGAGCCGATTCCCGCCACGCAGGATCTGGAGTTTTCGGAAAACTTTTTTCACATGTGCTTTGGCGAAGTGCCCGCGCCGGAAATCATCAAATGTTTCGACATTTCGATGACGCTCTATGCGGAGCATTCGTTTAATGCGTCGACCTTCACGGCGCGCACCATCGCTTCTTCAACGTCGGATATTTACTCCGCTGTCACGGGCGCCATTGGCTCGCTCAAAGGTCCGCTGCATGGCGGCGCGAACGAAGCCGTGATGCATATGCTGAAAGAGGTCGGGTCGGTGGAGCAGGCCAAGGCGTGGATGCTTGATGCGCTCGCCACCAAAAAGAAAATCATGGGCTTTGGCCACCGGGTTTACCGGTCCGGGGACAGCCGGGTGCCCACCATGACCGATGCGTTCCAGAAAATGGTCGATGTTATTGGAACCAAGGAAGCCCGGAAGTATTGGGAGATGAGCCGGATTCTTGATGAAACGATGGTGGCGGAAAAGGGTATTTACCCCAATCTCGATTTCCCGGCCGGACCGGCCTATTATCTGATGGGATTCGAGATTCCGATGTTTACGCCGATTTTCGTCGTCAGCCGGATCACCGGATGGACGGCGCATGTGATTGAGCAACTCGGCAACAACAAACTTATTCGGCCATTGTCGAATTACACCGGCCCGGCGCAACGCGACGTGACGCCAATCGGTGAGAGGTAGAAAAGTGATGGCAGGCGAACCGAGACACCGTACCGAGGAAGAGCGCGCCCGCGCTCTCGAAGCGGTGAGCGAACTTATACGCTGGATCGGCGACGATCCGAAACGCGAAGGGCTGAAGGACACGCCGCGCCGTGTGGTCGATGCGTTTCTGGAATATTTCCAGGGCTATGACGAATGCCCTGAAACTTATTTGAAGCGCACCTTTGAACAGGTCGGCGGCTATGACGAAATTGTTCTCTTGAAGGACATTCCGTTCCATTCCCATTGCGAACACCATATGGCGCCGATCATCGGCAAGGCGCATGTCGCCTATTTGCCGACCGACAAGGTTGTCGGCATTTCCAAGCTTGCGCGGGTCGTTCAGGCTTATGCCCGCCGCTTGCAGGTGCAGGAACGCCTGACCGCCGAGATCGCCGACTGCATCCAGAAAGTGCTGGAGCCGCAAGGCGTCGCAGTCGTGATCGAAGCGACCCATGCATGCATGACCGCGCGCGGCGTCAACACGCCCGGCGTTTCCATGACCACCAGCCGGATGATGGGCGTTTTCCGCGAGGATCAAAAAGCGCGGGAAGAACTCGTCAAGCTTATCGGCATTAAGTGACGCAACCCATTCAGGACAAAATTATGCCTTACGAATGCATTCTTACCGAAACCGATGGCGCCGTCGCGATCATTACGCTGAACCGCCCCGACGCGCTGAACGCGTTCAACGCCACGCTGATGGATGAACTGACGCAGGCGGTGAAATCATTTGAAGCCGATGACGCGATTGGCTGCATGGTTCTGACCGGATCGGAGAAAGCCTTCGCCGCCGGTGCGGATATCAAGGAAATGGCGTCCAAGAACTATATTGATGTCTTCAAGGAAGACTTCATCTCCGGCAACTGGGAAGAAGTGACCCGCACGCGCAAGCCGATTATCGCCGCCGTGGCGGGCTATGCGCTAGGCGGCGGCTGTGAGCTCGCCTTGATGTGCGATTTCATCATCGCCGGGGACAACGCTAAATTCGGACAGCCGGAAATCTCCATCGGCGCGATGCCGGGCGCGGGCGGCACCCAGCGGCTCGCCCGCTTCATCGGCAAGTCAAAGGCCATGGAAATGTGCCTGACCGGCCGGATGATGGACGCCGAAGAAGCCGAGCGCTGCGGTCTTGTCAGCCGAGATCGTGCCCAAGGGTGAGCTGCGCGAAGAAGCGATTCGCGTCGCCAAGCAGATCGCCGGCTTCTCACGGCCGATCACCATGCTGACCAAGGAATCGGTCAATCGCGCCTATGAGACCACCCTGACCGAAGGGGTGCGCTTTGAACGCCGGGTCTTCCACTCGGTTTTCGCCTTTGAAGACCAGAAAGAGGGCATGGCCGCCTTTGCAGAAAAGCGCAAACCAGTGTTCAAGAACCGCTAGCGCGTTTCCGGCGCCGGAGACTGCATGGAAAATCTAGTCCTCGCCTTTTCGATCATCGGAGTCCTCGGCATCGGGGCGCAGTGGCTTGCCTGGCGCTTTAATCTGCCGGCGATCGTGCTGATGGCGGTCGCCGGGATTCTCGCCGGGCCGGTTTTGAACATTTTCGCCGCGCCGGACGCATTGCCGGGCACGCCGCCTATGGAGGCGATGCTTGGTGATTTCTATCGCCCGATTATCGCGGTCGCCGTCGCGGTCATATTGTTTGAAGGCGGCCTGCAACTGAATTTCTCGGATTTGCGCGGGCTGACCCGCGGCGTGCGGCGACTGGTGTTTCCCGGCGTGCCCATCGCCTGGTTTCTGGCGGCGCTTGCCGGCTACATGGTCGCCGGACTGACATGGCAGACTGCGCTGCTGTTCGGCGGGATCATGGTGGTCACAGGACCGACGGTCATCATTCCGCTGTTGCGCCAGTCAAAACTCAATCCGCGCCCCGCGACGCTGTTGAAATGGGAAGGCATCGTCAACGATCCCATTGGCGCCTTGCTGGCGGTCGTTGTCTATGAGTTTCTTGTCATCGGCGATCACAGCGCCTCCTCAGGGGAGATCATTAGTTCGCTGCTTTTGGCGTCGGTGCTCGCCGGCGGTTTGGGATACGCCTTTGGACGGTTTACGGCGGCGTCATTCCGGCGCGGTTGGGTGCCGGAATATTTGAAGCCGCCGGTGCTGCTGGCGCTTGTGCTGGTGTGTTTTGAGCTCGCCAACCTGATGCAGGAAGAAGCGGGGCTGTTGTCGGTGACGGCGATGGGCGTCACCGTTGCAAACTCGCGCATCGCCAGCATCAACGATCTGCGCCTCTTCAAAGAAAACATCACCGTGATGATGGTGTCCGGGGTGTTCATCATCCTCACGGCGAACCTCACCATGGATGCGATCAAGCTGCTCGATTGGCGGGCATTCTGGTTTATCGCCGCCATGCTGTTCGTGGTGCGCCCGCTGACCGTCATGATTTCAACCATCGGCGCGGGACTTCCGTTAAAGGAGCGATTGCTTGTCGGGTGGATTGCGCCGCGCGGCATTGTCGCCGTCGCGGTGACTGGGTTCTTCGGGGCGTCGCTGACCCAGGCCGGATACATAGATGGCGAAAAGCTTATCGCGCTCGCCTTCGCCATGGTGTTCGCCACGGTTGTGCTGCACGGATTTACGATTTCGCCGCTGGCCAAGGCGTTGGGACTGGCCTCACGCGACCGGCCGGGCGTGTTGATTGTCGGGGCGTCGCCTTTCTCCATTTCCCTGGCGACGAAGCTGAAAGAAATGGAAACCCCGGTCACGGTGGCCGACACCAGCTGGCGGCGGCTGAAAGCCGCGCGGCTGGCGAATGTGCCCACATATTATGGCGAGATCCTGTCTGAGGTGACCGAGCATCATGTCGACCTCAACCGCTTCGGTTTCCTTCTCGCGCTGGGCGGCAACGAAGCCCATAACGCGCTGGTGGCGACTGACCTTGCACCGGAATTGGGGCGCGCGGCGATCTATCAGGTGAATGCGCGCGGCAAGGATGAGGAAGACCGCAAGGCGCTTTCCTACACTTTGCAAGGGCGGACTTTCCTGCATTCCGGACCGTCGCTCGACGAGCTGGTGCGGCGGCATTATTCCGGCTGGATTTTCCAGCGCACCAGATTGTCTGAGGAATATCCGCCGGAGCAATACAAGAAAGATCTCGGGCCGGAAGGCGAGGTCATTTTGATCATCCGCAAGGGCGTCATCAATTTCGCGTCGCGCGAAAACCCGGTTGCGCCCGAGATCGGTGATGTCGTGCTCGCCTATATTCCGAAGCCGCCCGATGTGAAGCCTGACAAAGATAAAGAAGCGAAGGCGGAAAAGGACAAAGCCGCGGCGGAAAAGAAAAAGACGCCGCACCTGCAAAGCCTGACGCGCCCGCAGAGCCCAAGCCTGCCGCGCCGCCTTTCACGCCCGAAGGCAAAGTCTAGGATTGCTTTTTGAGCAGCGCCTGAACCCGTTCGAAAATCTGGTTCATGGCTTCATAAGCCTTGTTGGCGATCGTGCTGGACCGGTTTTCGGCCGGGTCGATAATCAGTCCGACGCTATCGATGGCGCCGTCCGCATCTAGCGCATTCACCACCAGTTCGACGCCGCCGACAGGCACCCGGTCGCCGACAATGGCGGCGCCGCGAAGCTCCTCCGACAGATACTCGCCGAGACTGAGACCTTCCGCACCGGCGCCGACCGGCAAGCTGTAAAGGCGGGCGACATCGGCCAGCGGCGAGGCGCCGTCGAGAAAGAAATCCCCGAAAATATTGAGATTGTCCTGATCGGCGGGCTTTGCGTAGATGTTATCCAGCGCAGGAATCTGCGTCGGTGAGGCGAACAAATACACATGGTCGTCCGCCTGCAGCGGCCCGGCATTATGGATTGAATAGGTGCTGCCCTGCCTCAGGATCATCAGGGGCCGGGCCCAGCGCGGAACGCGTTCGCCCTGCGCCACCGTGCTTTCGGGATGAATGTGATAGCCGACAAGCTCAAGCTCGGAACCGCCCGGCAATTCAAGCTCGACGCGATCGACTATGCCGGGCTCTGGAGGCGCGAGCATATTCAATAGCCGCGCGGCGAAACTGATGCTCCAGCCTTGTATGAGCAGCGAGGCGAGCACCATGATGAACACGATGTTGAAATAAACGCCGCCATTCCCGAGCCCGCCGAGCACAGGAAGAATTGCAAGCATGATGGACACGGCGCCGCGCAGTCCGACCCATCCGACAAAAGCGGATTCGCGCCATTTGAAACCGAATGGAAGCAGGCATAGCCAGACGGCCGCGGGTCGCGCGATAAAGATCAGCACAAAGGCGAGTGCGATGGCGGGCGCGGCGACTGCGCCAAATTCTGACGGAGTCGCCAGAAGGCCGAGGGTCAAGAACATGCCGATCTGGGCGAGCCACGTCATGCCGACCTGAAAACGGCGGACGCGATGGGCGTATTTGATACGCCGGTTTCCGGCTACAACGCCGGCCACATAGGCGGCGAGAAAGCCGCTGCCGCCGATCAGGCCGGTGAGCGAAAACACCACGAGGGCGGAAGCGAGGCCGGTGATCGGGAACAGGCCCGCATCGAGATTGCGAAGCCGGTTGAGGAGCGCCGCAATGGCGACGCCGCCCGCCAGTCCCATGAAAATGCCAAGGCCGATTTGCTGCGCGAAAGCGGCTGCAAAATCGAGCCCGAGGGAGACGCCGCCGCCGATTTGCGCCGCCGCCAGTTCCACGAAAACGGTGGTCAGGAAGATCGCCATGGGATCGTTCGCGCCCGATTCCACTTCGAGCGTCGCCTTGACCCGGTCCCGTAGCTTCAGCCCGCCCACGCGCAAGAGGAAGAACACGGCCGCCGCGTCGGTTGAAGCAACGATGGAGCCGAGCAGCATGGCCTCAATCCAGCTGACATTGAAAAGGAAATGCGCGGCAAGGCCGACAAAGCCGCTGGTCAGCATGACGCCGAGCGTGGCGAGGGTCAGCGCCGGCCCCGCAGCAAGGCGATAGCTGCGCAGCGGCGTGTCGAAACCGCTGTCAAAAAGGATAATCGCCAGCGCCAGCGACCCGATGAAGTAGGCGATGCCGCCGCTGTCGAACTCGATGCGCAACAGGCCGTCTTCGCCGGCAAGCAGGCCGATGCACAGGAAGACAAGTAGAAGAGGCGCGCCGACGCGGCGAGAGACAAGGCTGGTCAGCGTGCTGAGCGCCACCAGGCCTGCTCCGAGAAAGATGGCGAGATAGATGAGGTCTGTCAGAATTACCGCCGAATTTTTGGAGTGCCGTATAGTTAACAGCTCTATGAAACCACGACGTTAAACGCAACGCTGAAACCGGCCGCGCGGACGCAAAACGCTCACCTTAATCAAAAGTAAATCAAGCGGCGTCGTGAGATTGCTTAACGGCGTATTAGCGCTTGGCGGATAGTTTTCCGTTCAGGGACAGTCACATGCGTTCGTTGCGGTCATTTACAGCATCACAGGGCTCACGGCTCGCCGACTATGGCGCGCGCGTGAGCGAGCTATTGGTGCGCCGCCGGGCGGAGTTGGAAGCACGCGCCGCGCGCATCGAAGCAGAGCTGGCGATCAAGGCAAGATCGGAATTTCTGGCGAATATGAATCACGAATTGCGGACGCCGCTGAATGCAATCATCGGCTTCGCCACCATGTTGCGCGACGGCGAAGACTATCAGCTCGCGGTCGACCAGCGGCGCACCTATGCGGAATATATCCTCCAGTCGGCGGATTTGCTGCTTGGGCATATCAACACGATCCTCGAAGTGGCGGCGCTTGAAGCCGGCCAGGTTGAGATCAGCGCGGAAGCCATCGATTTCCGGGCGCTTTTGGATGAGGCGGTTGAGCGCGCGCAGGTTCGCGCCGATGCCGCCGGGGTCAAGATCAAGCGGCAGAGCGAACGCGACGAGATTATCGGTTGGGGCGACGCGGAACGGTTCGGTCAGGCGGTTGATCATTTGATCCAGACAGCGGTCAAACTCAGCAGCGAAGGCGCCAGCGTGCATGTGCGCGCTTCCATCGCCGACAATGGCTGGGCCGAGATCGCCGTGCGCGACGCCGGAGACGGTTTCACCGACGAGGATCTCACCGAGGCGCTGGAGGCGTTTTCCGAAATCCATCGCGGTCTCGACAGATCATTCCTCGGCCCTGGCGTCGGCTATGCGGTCGCCAAGACCTTCGTAGAGATGCAGGGCGGGCGTTTCGCCATTGAAAGCCGCGCCGGGCAGGGAACCCGCGCGCGCATATCTTTGCCGATCGCGGAAGCCGGACTCGAGGGCGGCGAGGCGGACGACACAGAAACAGAACAAGATCACGCTGTGGAGCGGAAAAATGACGCCGCATAAATCGCCGGTAAAAAAGGTCCGTTTGCACGCAAGGGCGCCGCAGCGCCAACGGCGGAAGCCTTTGATCAGGCGTTTCAGGACAAGCCGCGCGTCGGCACGGTGGTGTCCGTCACCGGTTCGCACGCCCTGGTCATGCTTGATGAAGACACGCCGGATTCGGACCGGTCGTCGCGCCCGCAGCTTGGCGCGATTATGAGTGTGGACGCCGGCTCCTCAATCGTACTCGGTCTGGTTTCCGCTATGAGCATGCCCGCGCCGAGCCTCGATGCGGGCGGAGCCGATATGCGGATTATTGAAATCGAGTTGATCGGGGAATTCACCAAACCCACCATCAATGCGCCGGCGCGGTTCCGGCGCGGGGTTTCCGGCTATCCGACGCTGGGCGACAATGTGCATGTTGCAACGCGCGATGAGCTCACCGCGCTTTTCGCGGTCAATGGCGCTGCGAGCGTGCGCGTAGGTGTGGTCAAACAGGACGCGACCATACCGGCGACAGTCAATGTCGATGAGATTTTCTCCCGTCACTGCGCCGTGCTGGGCACGACCGGCGCCGGGAAGTCCTGCGCTGTGGCGCTGTTGCTGCGGGCGGTGCTGCAACGCTTTCCCCATGCGCATATTGTCGTTCTCGATCCGCATAATGAATATTCAAACAGCTTTGGCGATGGCGCGGTGATCTTCGATCCCACCAGCTTTTCCCTGCCATATTGGATGCTGACCTTCGACGAGCTTGTGGAAGTGCTGTATCCGGGGCGGGCGCGCGATTCAGAAGAAGTCGAAATTCTCGCGGACCTTTTGCCTGCGGCCAAGAAAATGAACATGACTGGTCCCGGGCGCGGCGGGCGGTTGCGCACCGACATGTCGGCGGTGACGGTGGACACGCCGTCGCCTTACCGGATTTCAGAACTGCTTGGCCTGATCGACAAAGCGCTCGGCGGCATGGACGGCTCGCGCAATGTCGCGCCCTATAAACGCCTGCGCAGCCGTCTTTATGCAATCAGTCAGGATGCGCGATACGCCTTCATGTTTGGCGGCCTGACGGTGCAGGACACGCTGAAAGACATGCTCAGCGAGCTGTTTCGCATTCCGGTTGACGGCAGGCCGGTGAGCGTCATCGAGCTGGGCGGGCTCCCGGCGGAAGTCGTGCAGGTCGTTGTCTCGGTCGTGTCGCGTCTCGCCTTTGAGTTTGGCCTGTGGAGCAAGGGCGCCGCGCCGATTGCGCTGGTATGCGAAGATGCGCATCGTTATGCGCCCGCCAATCCGGAAGAAGGGTTTGGTCCGACGCGCCGGTCCCTGATCCGCATCGCAAAGGAAGGGCGCAAGACCGGCGTTTCCTTGTGGATCGCTTCGCAGCGGCCGACGGAACTCGATCCGACCGTGCTCTCCCAGTGCAATACGATCTTCGCCATGCGGCTGGCAAATCAGGCCGATCAGGATGCTTTGCGCGCCGCTGTCCCGGATGCGTCGACAAGCCTGCTGAGCTGTCTGCCGTCGCTCGGTCTTGGCGAGGCGATTGCGGTTGGCGAGGGCGTGCCGATGCCGACGCGCATCCGCTTTGATGCGCTGCCCGCCGACGCAGTGCCGCGCAGCATCTCAGCCTCGTTCACCGATGGCTGGTCCGTCGAGATCGAAGACAACAGCTTCATCGATCGCATTGTCGAGCAATGGCGCGCGCAACGCATCCTGACGCCGGATATCGACTAGCCGCACTTGATCCATCTGCGCACCCGTTCCAAAATCCCGGAAAGGGAAGGGGCGTTCATGCGCATTCTTGTTGGGCTTTTTGTATTTTTATATTCGGTTGGCGCGGCTTGGGCTGAGCCACAGGACAGCGCGAAAGCGCCGCCGCCAGTCACGATTGTTATTCATGGCGGCGCTGGGGCGCTCGCGCCGGGGCGCTATACGCCAGCGGAAGAAACTGCGTTCCGTGAAAAGCTGACCGAGGCGTTGAATGCGGGTTACGCGATTCTCGAGGAAGGCGGCGCTGCGCTCGACGCCGTTCAGGCCGCCATTGTGTTGATGGAAGACGCGCCCATGTTCAATGCGGGCAAGGGGGCGGTGTTCACGCGCGATGGCAAGAACGAGCTGGATGCGTCGATCATGGATGGCGCGACGCTGAATGCCGGCGCGGTCGCCGGCGTGACCAAAGTCAAAAACCCGATCAAGCTCGCCCGGGCGGTGATGGAAAACTCCGAGCATGTGATGTTCGCGCGCAAGGGCGCTGAGAAATTTGCGAGGGAGCAAGGGCTGGAAATGGTGAAGCCCGGCTATTTCCGGACCGAACACCGGTGGAAAGCTTATAAGCGGGCGCTGAAAGCGGAGAAAAAGAAAAAGGGCGCCGAACTTCCGCATGATTTCAAATATGGCACGGTCGGCGCCGTCGCGCTTGACGCAACTGGCAATCTCGCCGCCGGCACATCGACAGGCGGCATGACGTTGAAACGATATGGCCGGGTCGGCGACGCCCCGATCATCGGCGCCGGCGCCTTCGCCGACAACAAATCCTGTGCTGTGTCTTCAACCGGCTGGGGGAGTATTTCATCCGCCTCACCATCGCGCGGGATATTTGCGCGCAAGTCGAATATGCGGGCAAGTCCGTCAGTGAAGCAGCGGATGACGTCATACATCACCGATTGCAGGATATGGGCGCGGATGGCGGCGTCATCGTGCTCGGCCCGGATGGGTCTTACGCGATGACATTCAACACCAAAGGCATGTTCCGCGGCGTTAAAAACGCCGAGACCGAATCCGTGGCGATTTACGGGGAGTGACGTTTACTCGCCCTTATAGAGCCTGTTCACATCCGCCGGATCGAACAGCGCCGTGCCTTCGCTCATGCGGGTCGCAGCGGCGGCGGCCATGCCATAACACAAAGCGGCTTCCGGATCGTCGCCGCGTGACAGGGCGGTGAGAAGGCCGCCAACAAAACTATCGCCCGCGCCGACCGCGCTTGATGCGCGCACCTTGTATGAGGGCGCAGTGAACACGCCATCTGCATTGGCCAACAAGGAACCGTCACCCGCATGGCTGACCACCATGTTCTGCACGCGCCCCTTGGACACAACCTCTCTGGCGAAAGCTTCGATCTCGTCCGGCCAGCGCAGCGTTTTGCCTGACAGGGCGGTGTATTCATATTCATTCTGACGCAGCATATAGACGCCTTCATCGAGCGCCGCCTCAAGGCCGCTGATCGAGATCCAGCACAAAACGCGCGCCTTTCTGTTTGGCGATATGCGCGGCCTCGGCCCAGAAATCCGCCGGCGCGCCGGGCGGCAGGCTGCCGCTGGCGACGACGAAATCGCCCGACTCCGCTTCCTCGCGCACAGCGTTGAAGAAGCGCTTCATGTCGCTATCGCTCATTTCCGCGCCGGGCAGGTTGAAGCGATATTCATTGCCTTCCTTGTGATTGTTCACATGAAAGGCGAGGCGGGTGTCGCCCGAGATTGGAATCATCCGCATGGGCACGTTTTCAGCGGCGAGCGATTTCACCAGGGCATCGCCATAAACGCCGCCTGCCGTGAACACGGCCAGCGTATGGGCGCCAAGCCGCGAGCATGAGCGCGCCACATTGATCCCGCCGCCGCCCGGATGCATTTGCGGGTCGCGGCAGCGGATCTTGCGGTTCGGTTCGACGAAATCCGCATGGACGGCGTAATCGAGCGCCGGGTTCGGCGTGAGCGTAATGATGCGGGTCATGTGAGGAGCCCTAATGTTTTGAAGCTTGCATGGCGGTCATGGCCAATGACGAGGTGATCGTGAACGTGAATATTGAGCGCCGCGGCGGCTTTCACGATCTGGTTCGTCATGTCGACATCAGCCTTTGACGGGGTCGGGTCGCCGGAGGGGTGGTTGTGCACCAGAATGATGGCGGAGGCGCCGAGTTCCAGCGCGCGCTTGACCACTTCGCGCGGATAGACAGGCGTGTGATCCACCGTGCCGCGTTGCTGCACCTCATCGGCGATCAGAATATTTTTCTTGTCGAGAAACAGGATGCGAAAGAGTTCGGTCTTTTCATCCGCCATCGCCGCCCGGCAATAGGAAAGCAGCGCATCCCAGGAGGAAATCACCGGACGCTTCAGCACCCGCGCTTGGGCAAGCTTGATGGAAGCGGCGTGAATGATCTTCATTTCCTGCGCGACATTTTCAGAGACGCCTTTGACTTCCATAAGCAACTCGATCGGCGCCGCAAGCACCTGCGGAAAGCCACCGAATTTCGCGATCAAGTCTTTCGCCAACGGTTTCACATCGCGGCGCGGGATGGCGCGGAACAAAATGAGCTCAAGCAACTCGTAGTCCTGAACCCCGTCAACGCCGGCCTTTTTAAAGCGCGCGCGCAAACGCTCGCGATGGCCCTTGGCGTGGTCGTTGGCGGCGTTCTTCTTTGCAGTTTCGCCCATCATGCGCCCTAGTAAGGCGGCCGATCGAGGCCTTTGGGCGATTTGGTGAAGATTTCGAAGCCGGTGTCCGTCACGGCGATGGAATGCTCGAATTGCGCGGACAGGGATTTGTCCCGCGACACGGCGGTCCAGTTGTCTTTCATCAATTTGACGTCCGGCTTGCCCTCATTGATCATCGGTTCGATGGTGAAGAACATGCCGGGCTTTAGCTCAGTGTCCGGCGCCTGGTGCACGCCGCCCCAGCGGTCTTTATATTCGGCATAATGAACGACATTCGGCGCGTCATGAAAGACGCGGCCGAGGCCATGGCCGCAAAAGTCGCGGACGACGGAAAAGCCCTGACCTTCAGCCAGCGATTGGATCGCTTTACCAATGTCGCGCAGGGTGGCGCCGGGTTTCACCGCATTGATCCCCGCCATCATTGCGTCATAGGTCGTGTCAACCAGACGGCGCGCTTTCACTTTGGGTTCGCCTGCGTAATACATGCGGCTGGTGTCCCCATGCCATCCGTCGACGATGACGGTGACGTCGATATTCATGATGTCGCCGTTCTTCAATACCTTCTCGCCGGGAATGCCGTGGCAGATGACATGGTTCAAAGAGATGCAGCTCGCATGGCGATAGCCGCGATAGCCGATAGTCGCCGACAACGCGCCGTGATCGAGGACGAATTCGCGGATACGGTCATCGAGCGACTGGGTGGTGACGCCGGGCTGCACATGCTCTGCGATCATATCGAGCGCTGAGGCGGCCAGGTGGCCAGCCTTGCGCATGCCCTCGAAATCTTCCGCGCGGTGCAATTTTATCGCCCCGGTGCGGATTTCCAGTTCGTCGTCATCGTCGAGCATGGCTTCGGTCATTTGGGCTCCAGGTCGATCTCAAGCGCCTTGCGCAGGACTATCTCTGCGGTTGTCACTTCGCAATCATAGCACAAAAGTTCAACCCCTGAAGAAGCGGCCAAATTCAAGGCCTTGGCGTAAGCCGGGTCGAGATCGGCGGCCGGGGCGAAGCGCCGGCAGTCCCCGCGCTGGACGATGAACAGCATGACCGCCCGGGCGCCCTCCGCCGCCATACGGGAAAGTTCCTCAAGGTGTTTCGCGCCGCGTTTGGTGACGCTGTCGGGGAATTCAGCAAGTCCGCCGGAGCGGGAGAGGTGGACGTTTTTCACTTCCACATAGCAGGGCGTTTTCCGGCGCCCGCCAGAGAGCAAGAGGTCGATGCGGCTCACCTCCCCATATTTCACCTCCCGCGCAATGTCGCCATATCCGGCAAGCTCCGGAATGATGCCCGCGGTGACGGCCTCAAGGGCGATCTTGTTCGGGTTGGATGTGTTGATCGGGACCAGCACGCCGTCCAGCTCCGTCATTTCCCAGGAGAAGGCGAGCTTGCGTTTCGGATCGCCATGCTCATGCACCCAGACGCGCGCGCCCTCGATGGCGACGCCCATCATCGAACCGGGATTAGCGCAATGCGCCGTGACCTCGCGGCCGTCATCAAGGCGAATGTCGGCGAGAAACCGCTTATAGCGCTTGATGAGTTCTCCGGTGATGAGCGGCGCAGGCAATCTCATTCTGATAATTTCCGTTTCTGGCGAGCAAGCGCGGCGCAACCTACGCAATGCGGAGAGAGGGCTCAACCGCTCTGATAAGCAGCATTTCCCCGGCGCGCGAAAACCGTTAAGAGGGCAGCCAGAAAAGCAGGTGTGAGAATGCAGAAAACAGCGGCGATATTGGCGATTGGCGATGAATTGCTTTCCGGGCGCACACGCGACGCCAATATGCATTATCTCGCGGGCTGGCTGACCGAACGCGGCGTCGCCCTCACAGAGGCGCGGGTGGTGCCTGACGATGCGGCGATGATCGGTGATGCGCTGAATGCGCTGCGCGGCCGCTATGATTATGTGTTCACCTCAGGCGGCATCGGGCCGACCCATGACGACATCACCGTTGATGCAATTTCGGCGGCGCTCGGCGTGCCGGTGGTCGAACATCCGCGCGCGGCGGCGATGGTGCGGGCCTATTACGCCGCCCGCAATATTGAGGTGACCCCGGCAAGGATGCGTATGGCGCGCACGCCGGAAGGCGCTGAGCTGATCGACAATCCTGTCTCCGGCGCGCCTGGTGTGATGATCGGCAATATCTTTGTCATGGCCGGCGTGCCGCGCATTTTTCAGGCCATGTTGAACGCCATTGATGGCGAGATTGAGCGCGGCGCGGTGACCCATTCCTTCGCCGCCACAGCGAAGAATCTACCGGAGTCGATGCTCGCGGATCAACTGCGCGATATTCAATCGGCGCTGAAGGGCGTCAATCTCGGCAGCTATCCGATCGATGGCGACGTTAAGGGCGTCACGGTGGTCGCCCGTTCTGCGGTCGCGGAAACGGCGGAGCAGGCGATCAACGCCGTCGCGGCGGCGATGCGCGCGCTTGGCTTTGAGCCGGAGATGGAAGACCGCAAGTAAATGCTGTCTGTTTTCGATATCTTTAAAATCGGTATTGGTCCTTCCTCCTCGCATACTGTGGGGCCGATGCGGATCGGGCGGCGCTTTCTGGAAGAAGCGAAGGCGGCGGGCGTGTTGGCGCAAGCCGTGCGCGTGAAAGTCGACCTGCATGGATCGCTGGCGCTCACAGGCGTCGGCCACGGCACGGATAAGGCGAGCGTGCTCGGACTTATCGGCTTCGAGCCGGAGGCGGTTGATCCGGATGAAGCGGAACGCGCCTTTGCGGCGGCAAAGGCGGACAAGCAGATTACGCTTTTTGGCGGCGCGCGGATTTTATTCGACCCGGCAAAGGATATTGACCTGCGCGGTGATATCTCGCCATCGGTGCATCCGAATGAGATGCGCCTGACCTTGTACGCCGAGACCGGTGAGGAGCTGTTCTCGCAAGTCTATTATTCAGTAGGCGGCGGATTCATCGCCAGCGAAAAACAGCTATCCATGCCTGTCGAGAATGACCTTATCCCGACGGCGCATTCAGGCCGCCGGGTTTTCGGCAGTGCGGCGGAACTGCTCGACATTTGCCGGGAAGAAAACCTTTCTATCCACGAGATCATTCTTCAAA
Organism: Hyphococcus sp. D3-15; assembly: GCF_055809375.1. NCBI lineage: Bacteria > Pseudomonadati > Pseudomonadota > Alphaproteobacteria > Parvularculales > Parvularculaceae > Hyphococcus > Hyphococcus sp. D3-15. The sequence goes on from NZ_CM147910.1 coordinate 2,206,837, forward strand.
ATGAAGATGAACACCGCGCCCGCGCCGACACCGAAGCGATGTTGGACCGCATCTGGTTCGCCATGCGCGACTGTATCGAGCGGGGGCTGCATACGCGCGGTGAGCTGCCTGGCGGGTTGAAGGTGAAGCGCCGCGCGCCGTCGCTCTACGCCAAGCTGCAAGAGGCGCCGCTGGCCAATGAGCGCGAGCAGCTGTTTGACTGGCTCAATGTCTACGCCATGGCGGTGAACGAAGAAAACGCCGCGGGCGGGCGTGTCGTCACGGCGCCGACCAACGGCGCGGCGGGCATCATTCCCTCCGTCCTAAAGCATTATTGCTGCGGCGAGGGTGAGAATATCGAGCATATTCGCATTTTCCTCCTGACCGCGGCGGGGATCGGCATGCTCTACAAACAGCGCGCGTCGATTTCCGGCGCCGAAATGGGCTGTCAGGGCGAAGTCGGCGTCGCCTGTTCCATGGCGGCTGGCGCGCTCGCCGCCGTCTGGGGCGGAACGCCGGGGCAAGTGGAGCACGCGGCCGAGATCGGCATGGAGCACAATCTCGGGCTGACTTGCGACCCTGTCGGCGGCCTCGTGCAGATTCCTTGCATCGAGCGCAATGCCATCGGCGCGGTGAAGGCGGTCAACGCCGCCCGCCTAGCATTGCGCGCCTCCGACGAGCACAAGGTTTCGCTGGATCAGGTGATCGAGACCATGCGCCAGACCGGCATTGATATGTCGCGCAAATATAAAGAAACGTCCGAGGGCGGGCTGGCGGTGAATGTCGTCGAATGCTGATCAGGGCGCGGGCTGTCTGACCATGCCGCGGGCGCGGACAATGGCCGTCTCGATTTCCCGGCGCACGCGCATCGGTTGGCCGAGCACCGGAAACTCCACAACCGCAGAGCCCGTGCCGCGCGCTTTCAGGACGCCGTAACCGAGAATGCGCCCAAGGAAACTCTGGGTCACCAGCACTTCCTCGATCTCGTCAAGCATGACTTCATGCGCCGTGCGGGCGACCAGTCCGGTCTTCAGGATAAGCCGCACGGATGTCACGGCGATCACCGTGGTCCATTTGTGGACATAGCGGCGCAGCGTGATGAACAGGCCGAGCATGAAAGCCGCGCCGCTGGCGAAGATGAAGTTTTCGCCAAAGGGTTCAGGGTGGAAATAATCCTTTGTGAACCCCCAGGCCCACATGCCGGCGGGAATGCAGGACAGGGCGAACCAGAACCAGCTTTGAACGTCATAGGTCCAGTTGAAATGCGCACGGTAAAGATATTCCTCTCCCGGCGCGAGCGTCTTTTTTACATAGGCCACGTCAGGCGGCTTCGCCTTTTGTGCCGCGTTCATCCAGTTCCTCGAGCACCTCTTCGGCGCGCGCTTCCACCGGCGCTAGCGTGTTGTTGGCGATATCCGCCGCCATATGCATGATTTTCGACGCTTCATCCGCATAGTCGCGCAAGGCGTCCTCAACAAATTGCGCTTGCGAGTGAAATGCGTTCTTGCTGGTTTTCGCGGTCATATAGGATTGCGCGCTGGCGATGTCTTTCTGGAACCGCCGATTGACGAAGTCGATCAGCTCCCAATTGATTTGCGCAGCGCCGCCAAAATAGGCGCGGGCGGCGCGCGTGACATAATCAACATTGCGCGCGCTGGCGGCGGTGATTTCGCCCGGATCGAAAACCGGGAAGGGCGTCACCCGGTGCTCGTCTTCGTCAAATATGGTACTGGCTTCGCTCGCTACTGGTTTGGCTGACTTGGCCACCATAGGCCTCCTTCCAAAAAAGCGGGACTTGAATGAGGTTGAGCATAGCCGCCCACTGTGACGGGGGTTTGACCTGGGTCAAGCGCCGCGCGCGCAAAAGACAGTCGCCATTATCTATTGCGCGGTCCGCGCGCCGCGCGCAGGACCGCTGAATAACGGTTGCGGACAACGCCATTCCGCACCCCGACCGAGCTATCCTAAAGGCGCGCGGCCGGGCGGGGATGAAATTTCATCTATTAAATTTTGTCCCCGGATTTCGGTTTGGGGTTATCCTCGACCGGCCCGCAGCGCCCCTTCTTTACGCGCGGACACATCATCCCCGCTCACCCCGACGCAAGTCGGGGCCCAGAACAGACAAAAAAGCCGGGCTCCGCCCGACATTGTTTCTTTAGCTGGGTCCCGGCCTTCGCCGGGATGAGCGGGTGGAGAGTTTTGCGCGCACTCTTCTAGTCCCCGTTTACGGGGTGATTGGGGTTAGGGTCCCAATCAACGTGGCCAGCCGCTTTTACGGCTGGACGAAGGGGGCGAGGCCGGAACCGTAGGGCGGGTCTTGGCCCGCCGTTTATGCATGAATCGCAGAGGTGTTGATGATTGGCGGGCTGAAGGCCGCCCTACAGCGCGGCTAATACTTGATGTATTATGTAAAATCAGAATTATGTAAAATAATACAAATATAGAATGAGGCGTTATGGCTGAACAAGTTATTTTGGATGCGATGATAAAAAGGGAAGATTTTGCGGTAAAGTCTGAGCAGTCAGACTCTCCAGAACCGATTAAAACGCTCTCAATTGAAACACTTTCCAGTACTGGAATGCTCGTACCTCTTTTGCGAAAGCCCGACTTTCAACGTGAGACCAATCACTGGACACCTAAGCAAGTAGTATCCTTCCTTGAAAGTTATCTCGATAATGAACTTATCCCATCGATCATTTTGTGGCAGTCAGAGTCATTTGTGTTCGTAATTGATGGTGGACATAGGCTGAGTGCGTTGCGAGCCTGGATTGAGGATGACTATGGAGATGGAAACGTTTCACGGAAATACTTTGAAAACGAACTTAACGCTGCTCAGAAGCGTACCGCCAGTAAAACGCGAAAATTATTAGAAGACCGCATTGGTAAGTATAGCACCATCAAAGACGCGCTAATTAACCCGGATAGCCATACAGATATAGAAAAGCTTAGAGCGCGACGAATGGCAACGCGCTCTTTGACCTTGCAATGGGTTACGGGTGATGCCGATAAAGCTGAAACCAGCTTTTTCAAAATTAACACCCAAGGAACTCCGCTGGATAAAACTGAAGAAACGTTGTTGCGAAACCGCAAGCGTTCTGTAGCAATCGCTGCGAGGTCTATTGTGAGAGCCGCAACCGGACATAAGTATTGGTCCAAATTTTCGGATCAGACACGCGAGCAAATTGAGGAGAATGCAAAAGCACTCCATGCGGCGCTTTTCAATCCCGAAATTGAGCGCCCAATAAAGACGATCGATTTGCCGGTGGGAGGTGCCAAATCGCCTATTTCGGCTCTAGATTTATTGATGAATTTGATTTGCGTTACAAATGGCGCTGTTGGCGAAGTGCGAAAATCTATTAATAGCTTTGATCTCGATCCTGATGGGACGCGGACTGTAAAAGTACTGGACGATTGCTATAGGGTTGTGCGCCGAATTTCTGGAAACCATGCCTCAAGCATGGGGCTCCATCCTGCAATTTATTTTTATTCTGAAAGAGGGCGGCACATTCCATATTTGCTACTTGGAATGCTACTTTTGGTGCGTAAAAAGGTGCAGAATAACGACAACACATTTTTTAAAAAGTTTTCTAGCGCGAGAGAGAGTCTAGAGACATATTTAGTTGAAAATAAAGGACTGCTGACGCAAGCGCTTCAATTGGCGCTCAGTTCGCAACGAATTGAGAGGTCATCCGATGTTTTCGAGTATTTAATCAAGAATTTTTCTTCTGGGGATGAAGTTACGGACGAGGGAATGGTATCTGTGATAGCACCAAATTCTGTATCTAAGCTTCTTGCCGTGACGGAGGGGCCAAAGTCCAAGAAGATTACGAGTGATACTAAATCAGCAGTGTTTATTAAGAAAGCGCTTGAGACTTCAATGCGATGCCCAGTATGCAAAGGACATATTGATACAGGCAAGTCTATTTCATACGATCACATACAGCGAGTGCGCGAAGGAGGAGATGGTAGGGATAAAAATGTCCAGATCACTCATCCTTATTGTAACACCGGAGTGAAAAACTAGCGGCAGAGAGTGCTGGGATTTATCTATGATCACTCAAGCTGCAATTTGGGTTACGCGATAAATGTTCAAAATGCGCTCCCATCTGTTGTGATGCGCGATGAGGTCGAACATTCTTGTTGCACTCAATGCAACGAAAATCATGCTTGGATTCTTGTTTAGAATCGCGAAGGGACAGTGCATCTTCAATGGAAGTTCGTTTTCCATTGAGTAGGCATACGGTCGATTTAGCCATTATCTTTTTCTCCCCTTCGCACCCTTCGGCTTGCTCCGGATATTGCTCACCGTGCCCTCGGACTTCGTTATCCGCCCTTCCGAGCCTTTTGAAATGCGTGTTTCAATATCGCTTTGACGCGCAAGCGGATCATCCGCCACGGCGAGCTCCACTTCCTGAAGTCTCTTCATTTCGTCGCGCAGGCGCGCGGCGGTTTCGAATTCGAGATTGGAGGCGGCCTCGCGCATTTCCTTTTCAAGCTGCGAGAGCACGGTCTTGAGGTTGTGGCCGGCGCCCGCAAAGTCGGCGCCGCCCTCGGCAAAGCCAGCCGCCATTTCGCCCCCATGAGAATGGCGAACGTTTTTGTGGCCCACAAAGGTCTGGCCCATGGCGGCTTTTGCGCCTTCATCGTCGCTGTCGGCGATCTCTGCGATTTTCGCCTTGGTCGATTCCGGCGTGATGCCGTGCTCCTTGTTATGGGCGAGCTGTTTTTCGCGGCGCCGGTCGGTTTCGCCAATCGCCCGCTCCATGGAGCCGGTGATTTTATCCGCATAGAGAATGACCCGGCCGTCCACATTGCGCGCCGCGCGCCCGATGGTCTGGATCAGCGAGGTTTCCGAGCGCAAAAAGCCTTCCTTGTCGGCGTCTAGGATCGCGACGAGCTGGCATTCGGGAATGTCGAGCCCTTCACGCAACAGGTTGATGCCCACCAGCACGTCAAAGGCGCCGAGGCGCAGGTCGCGGATAATCTCGATCCGCTCCAGCGTGTCGATATCCGAATGCATGTAGCGCACGCGCACGCCCTGTTCATGCATATATTCGGTAAGGTCCTCGGCCATGCGTTTGGTCAGCGTGGTGACCAGCACGCGCCCGCCTTTTTGCGCGATGGCCTTGCATTCGGCGATGACGTCATCGACCTGGTTCGATTTCTCGCCCGTCACCGGGCGTACCTCGACCACAGGGTCCACAAGACCTGTCGGGCGGATCACCTGTTCGGTGAAGACGCCGCCGGTGCGTTCCAGCTCCCAGTCGCCGGGCGTCGCGGAAACATGCACCGTCTGTGGGCGCATCTTTTCCCATTCCTCGAATTTCAACGGCCGGTTGTCCATGCAGGAGGGCAGGCGGAAGCCATATTCGGCGAGCGTTTTTTTGCGATTGAAGTCGCCGCGGAACATCGCGCCGATCTGCGGCACCGTGACATGGCTTTCATCGCAGAAGATCAGCGCGTTTTCCGGGAGATATTCGAACAGCGTCGGGGCGGCTCGCCGGGCTGTCGCCCGGTGAGATAGCGCGAATAGTTTTCAATGCCGGCGCAGGCGCCCGTCGCCGCCATCATTTCAAGGTCGAACTGCACACGCTGGTCAAGGCGCTGGGCTTCGAGCAGGCGGCCTTCCTCGCGCATGAAGGGCAGGACCTCGTTGAGCTCCTTCTTGATGCCGTTGATCGCCTGGGTCAGGGTCGGGCGCGGCGTCACATAGTGGGAGTTGGCGTAGAGCGTCACCTCTTCAAGGTCGTCGGTCTTCTGCCCGGTCAGCGGGTCGAATTCGGATATCGACTCGATTTCATCGCCGAACATGGAAACCCGCCAGGCGCGGTCTTCATAGTGCGCCGGAAAGATCTCGATCGTGTCGCCGCGCGCCCGGAAATTCCCGCGCGCGAAGGCGGCGTCATTGCGCTTATATTGCAGCGCCACGAGGTCGGCGAGCAGCTTCTTGCGCTCCAGCGTCTGGCCAAGCTTTAAGGAGAAGGTCATCGCCGTATAGGTCTCGACCGAGCCGATGCCGTAAATGCATGATACCGAGGCGACGATGATCACGTCGTCGCGTTCCAGCAGCGCGCGGGTGGCGGCGTGGCGCATGCGGTCGATCTGTTCGTTGACCGAGGATTCCTTCTCGATGTAAGTGTCCGTACGCGGAACATAGGCTTCCGGCTGGTAATAGTCGTAATAAGAGACGAAATATTCGACGGCGTTATCGGGGAAGAACGCCTTGAACTCGCCATAGAGCTGCGCCGCGAGGGTCTTGTTGGGCGCGAGGATAAGCGCCGGGCGCTGCGCCGCCTCGATGATCTTGGCCATGGTGAAGGTCTTGCCGGTGCCGGTCGCGCCGAGCAGCACCTGGTCCCATTCGCCATTCCTGACGCCCTCGGTCAGCTCCGGGATCGCGGTGACCTGATCGCCCGCCGGCTCATAGTCCGAGACCACGCGCAGGGGCCGCGACTTGCCCGACTTGGCCGGGCGTTCGGGCCGGTGCGGCGTCCATTCCGACAGCTGCACCTTGTCGTGATAGGCGGTCATCGCCTCGGAAAAGCCGCCCGGCGTGATGTCCGCCGCATCCGTCGTGGGTTGCGGTTTCGGGCGCTTGGCCTTCGGGTCGTATCCCGCCCGGTGCTTTGGGTTGGGCTTGGGATCGGTTGCGGAGTCTGATTTTGTTTCGCGGGGCATCACGCGAACATAATGCGAACTTCCGGAAAGGGAAGGGGGCTTAGAACCCTCTTGTCAGGGGTTGTGGCGCGGGTCAGCATGATGCCGCGGAATTACGATTTCACCGGAGGGAGAACCATGAAAATCCAATCATTCCTGGCGACGATGCTGGCCGCTGCTTTGCTGACGGCGCCTGCCCATGCGGGCGGCTATATGAAGATCCCGGATATTGCCGGCGAATCTCAGCGGCGCGGGCATGAAAAGGAGATCGTCATCGATCATGTCCGTTACGGCGTTGCCGGACCGGCGCGCGCTGCAGTCGGGTCGGGCCGCATGAGGGCCCGGGCGCAGGCTGGCGACTTTGTCGTGAGCAAGGCTGTGGACGCCGCAAGCCCGTATATTACGCTGGCCGCGTTCCAGCAGAAATCGTTCGACGAAATTGAAATTGCGATGACCCGGCCGGCATCCGGCGGCGCCGAGCGGCAATATTACACCATCACCTTGACCAATGTGGTGATCAGCAATGTGGAGACGGATATCTCAGAATCCGGCGAAACGTCCGAGCTGGTGAAATTCTCCTATGAGAAGATCAACATCATCTACGCCACCGGGGCCGGTGATGAACATGAGATCGAATATGATGTCGCCAGCGGCGTTTGACGCCCTGCGCCGGCGCGGCGCGAACCGCGCGCCCGCCAGCTTCCGCGCCTAGCTGTAAAGCGTCGGCGCCAGCGCCAGCACCTGCACATCGACTTCCATGCCGGTGAAGGCGTTGCCGGCGCCCTTGAAGGAGCCCTTCAGGGGAATCGCTTGCGACGGCGTGCGGGCGACGCCGGTGCGGATGAGATTGCCGCTGGCGATCAGGCCGTTGGTGGGGTCGAATTCGATCCAGCCGGCGCCGGGCAGGAACACCTGCACCCAGGCATGGGTCGCGCCCGACCCTTGCAGCGCGCCGCTCTGGCTGGTCAGCGGATCATAGAGATAGCCGGTGACGAAACGCGCGGCGAAACCGAGTTCGCGCACCGCTTCCATCATCAAGACGGCGAAGTCGCGACAGGAGCCGTGTCCTAGCGCCACTGTATCATGCGGCGCCTGAATGCCGGGCTCTTCGCGGCGGCGATAGTCGAAGGTTTGGTGGATGGTGTTGTTGATCAGCTCCAGCACAGTCCAGGTGTGACCGTTCGCTTGGCGCAGCAATTGATTGGCCCAGTCCTTCACGGTCTCGCCGGCGCGATCATATTCCGGCCTGATCAGCGCTTCGAGATCGATCGCCTGTTCCGCCGGATAGGCGAAAGGATAGGTTTGCGCGAAAGGGGCGATCGGAAAAACCGGCGAATGGATCGTTGAGCGAATGACGTTGAACACGCAGGCGATTTCCAGCGATGTCGATTTCGGCGCATCCGAAAAATCCAGAATGACTTTCGAATTCGAAAACACGTCATGCACCCAGTGCTGGGGCGCATAGGGCTCTGTGGTGACTTCAAACGAGGTCAGCCGCAGGTCATTGCTTTCATGGGGCCGAAACATGGCGTGATGCGGGCCGAAGGCGACCGGCGTTGCATAATGGTAGCGCGTCGTGTGGCGCACCTGCAGGATATCCGTGCTGACATTCGGTTTGGGGACGTTCATGTTCAGGCTCAACGCTACTTTGGCGGTCGTCTAATCGGGGCGTCGCCATTATCGTGGCGGCGTCCTGACGACCGGTTAACGAATTTCGGCGATTCGCCGCTCAGGCGGGGGCAAAGTAGCGCTCAATGAGCGCGTTGGCGAGCGCGATAATTTCCCGCTGCACCTGGTCCAGATGGCGGTGCAGGGAGCGCCCGGAAAGCCGGGCCGGCGGGGCGGCCAGCCGTTCCCGCAGCGCTTCGGCGGCGCGGGCGACCTCCGGGCCGGGCCGGGCGTCGAAATCCGCTTCAAGCCGCGCGAGCTGGTAGCACGCTGCATCAGCCGCATTCGTCACAGAGAGCGGCAAGTGCTTGTCGCAAATAAGAAATTTGGCCGCATCCGCAGGGTCTGCATTAAAAGAATAACGGCGCTGGAAGGCGTGATAGCCGGAGGCGGAGCGGAGCAGCGTGTTCCACCAGGTCACGTCCGGCGGCGCGGCCTGATCGTCATCGTCGCGATCGAAGCGGAAATATTTGATGTCGATGAGGCGGGTCGCCTGGTCAGCCCGCTCCAGCGACGCTCCGAGCTGCTGGAAGCGCCAGACCTCGTCGCGATAGCAGGTGGCGTCTAGGACGCCGCGCAGGGTGCAGCAGCCATCGCGAATATCGCCGCAGATTTCGCTGAGGCGGGACAGGGCGAAGCGGCGCTTTTTGAGGGCGGAGACGCTCTCATGAAAGAGCGAAACCTGACGCCAGCTTTCGGTGCTGAGCAGGTGGCGCAGTGAGCGCGCATTCTCTTTCATCATGGTCGCGGCATAAACGATGGAGTTCGTGTTCTCGGCGTCAGCGAGATAGAACCGCGCGACGTTAATCGCGGTCAGCGGCTTGCCGCGTTTGGCGAATTCCTCTGAATCCGAAAACACCGACAGGATCGGCGCCCAGGCTTCGTCGCTTTCCTGATCGGCGGCGAAGCTTTCGGTCACCAGCAACAGCCGGGCGAGGCTTTCGGCTCGTTCAAGGTACCGGCCCATCCAGAATGCGTTTTCGGCGAAGCGGGACAAAAGCATCAGCGCATCACCCAGGTGTCTTTGGAGCCGCCGCCCTGTGAAGAGTTGACGATGATCGATCCCTCGCGCATGGCGACGCGCGTCAGCCCGCCGGGCAGAACCCACGGCTCCTTGCCGGTCAGCACAAAAGGACGCAGATCCACATGCCGGGCCCTGAGGCCCGCCTTGGTCAGGGTCGGCGAAACGGAAAGCTGGATCATTGGCTGGGCGATGTAGTTTGACGGGTGTTTTTTCAGCTCCCGGCGCGCCGCCGCCAGTTCCGCCTTGCTGGCCTTTGGGCCGATGACAATGCCATAGCCGCCGGACTCGCCCACCGGTTTCACAACCAGTTCTTCGAGATGCTCAAGCACATAGGCGAGGGCGTCTTTTTCGCGGCAGATATGGGTCTCCACATTATTGAGGACCGCTTCTTCGCCGAGATAGTAATCGATGATGCGCGGCATATAGGCGTAAACCGCCTTGTCGTCGGCGACGCCAGTGCCGACCGCATTGGCGATGCCGACCTTGCCGGCCTTGAGCGAGCGCATCAGTCCCGGCACGCCAAGCATGGAATCCTTGCGGAACACTTCGGGGTCGAGAAACTCGTCGTCAATGCGGCGGTAAATCATATGCACCCGCTCAAGCCCGCAGATCGTCTTCATATAGACGCGGTCCTGTTCGTCGACGATCAGGTCGCGCCCTTCGACCAGGGGCACGCCCATTTCCCGGGCGAGAAACACATGTTCGAAATAGGCGGAATTGAAGACGCCCGGCGTCAGCAGGACAACTTGCGGGTTATGATAACGCCCGGGCGCGGTTTCCACGAGCGTTCCTTTAAGGCGTTTGCCATAGTCGGAAACCGGCATCACCTTGACCCCTTCCATCAGGTCGGGGAAGGAGCGCATCATCAAATGGCGGTTTTCAATGACGTAGGACACCCCTGACGGCGACCGGCAATTGTCTTCAAGGACCAGGAATTCGCCATGCTGATCGCGGATCAGGTCAACGCCGCTAATATGGGTGTAGGTATTGTGGGGCAGCTTCACCCCGATCATTTCCTTGCGGAAATTCTTGTTTCCGGTGACCAGCGCCCTCGGAATGATCTTGTCTTTCAGGATCTTCTGCTTGCCGTAAATGTCGGTGAGAAAGGCGTTGAGAGCGGTGACGCGCTGCTGGCAGCCCTTTTCGATCTTCTTCCAGTCGGCCTGGGATATCTGCCGGGGGATTGGGTCAAAGGGCAGGATGCGGTCGATGGCGCCTGAGTCGGAATAGACCGTGAAGGTAATGCCAAGATTACGCAATTCGCGCTCCGCCGCGGCGTTGCGCTGGTTGAGCGTGCGGATTTTGTAACGGGAAAGTTTCTTCGCCAGCGGGTTTCGGGGGAGTTTGCCGTTAGCGGCCCCAAAGATTTCGCAAAAATTGCCATCAGGATCATAACCCTGAAACGCGTCGCTTTTCTTCATAGGCGAAAACCTAATTCATTCCGCAACTTATAGCAATCGATAAGCGACTTTAGCACTGCTTTCAGATTACCGCCCTTTCGCGGGCGCCCGAGTGAGCCGAGGCGATGCATTCATTATACGGATGAAGTGGAAGGGGAAAAGATGCAAGGGCTGGATACAATCATGGCCGGCGAACCCCCGCCGGCCATGATCGATTGCGCTAGAGAACAAGTTCCCGCGCGAGGCGCCCCCGATGCGCCCGTAGTCTTTGGTCGGCCGTCCGTTAGAAGGACGAGCTGAAGCCGACGCCAGCCCAGAAACCGCTGGACTTGTAAGTGCCGGTGAAAGTGTCGTCGATTACCGAACCGCCCGGAATGTCCGAACCGCCATAGCGTACGCCGACATACATCGAGCCATTGTCGGAAACCGCATAGGACACGTTTGCCGAAGCTGTGCCGTAGAGGTAATCGGTGCCGCCTGTGTCGTCGATGACATAGCCGATATAGCCGCCCAGATCGAAGCTGGTGCTTTCAGACAGCGGGTAGGAATAAGACGCGTTGCCCTGAACTGTCGTCGTGTCGAGCATGATGTCGTGGTAAAGGTAGATAGAAGGCGCGAGCGGCACGTCGAACGAAAGGCCGATATAAGGCTCGATCGTATTGCCGCCTGTTTCGCCCTGATCTTCTTTCCAGAGGTCGCCAAAACCGCTCGTCGCGTCCGGGAACATGTAATAGGTGATGCCGATATCATAGCTGATGATGTCGTTCACCGGGGCGCTGTAGCCGCCAACGAGGTCAAGCTCGTCGCCATATGGCTGAAGCGGCGGACCATCATTGTCGCCAATCGGCAGGTTCAGCCAGGCGGTGAGATAGAAGCCGTCCTTGGACAGCGTAACCGAAGGCTGGAAGCTCGTTCCTGCGAATTCAAATCCACGGAACAGGTATTTCGATTCAAAAGCGACCGTGGTCGACACCTCAAGCGGATCAGCAGCTGCAGGAAGCGCAACGGTTGAAAGGGCAAGGGCGCATGCGAGCGAGCGCATCATAGACTCCTCCTTTTTTGCTCGTCTTTTCTAGAAACGAGGTATGCGGAACAACACAGTTTGTTTACGGATAAAGCTTGTCCAAGTTTATTGCGACGCACAATAACATTTTTGCAACAGCCGCGAGGAACCTCGAAAAATGCACGAATAACATTGAAAACTGGAATAATATTACAACCTAATGGCATAAAACGCTAAAATGGGTGCGATTTTTTCGCTACTGCAGCAAATAGCAGTTGCGTGACAGATTCATGATTGTTAGCGTTGCTCACGAATCGGCGTCGCTTGTCTGACTTAGGGCCAGCAGTCTAGGCGCCGAATTGAAGAGTGCGGGAAAGGGGCTAAAAAATGAAATACATAATAGCTGTAGTAAAGCCGCATCGTCTGGATGAGATCAGGACCGCCCTGACCTCTATAGGCGTGGAAGGCATGACGGTATCAGAAGTCAAAGGCTTCGGTCGGCAAAAGGGCCATAGCGAAGTCTATCGCGGCGCGGAGTACAGCGTCGATTTCGTGCCGAAGGTGAAACTGGAAATCGCTGTCGAAGCAAGTCAGGCGGCGAAAGTCGTCGAGACAATTCGCGACTCGGCGAAGACCGACCGGATCGGCGATGGCAAGATCTTCGTTCTGGATCTCGAAGACGCGGTGCGCGTGCGCACTGGCGAAAGCGGCGCGGCGGCGCTTTAGAACAAGAACAGGAAAATCAACATGAAAAAGAAACTGTCTCTCGCCGCAGCAAGCGGCGCAGCGCTGGTGATGATTGCGCCAGCTTTCGCTCAGGAGGCCGCTGAAGCTGTTGCGGCGCCGGCCGCTGCTTCCGACACGTCGGTCTTCGTTTTGAACACGCTCTTGTTCCTCGTCATGGGCATGGTCGTCATGTTTATGGCGGCGGGCTTTTGCATGCTCGAGGCCGGGCTGGTGCGCTCCAAAAACGCAGCGACGATCTGCCTTAAAAACATCGCCCTTTATTCGATCGCCGGGCTGATGGTGTATTTCATTGGCTACAACCTGATTTACGGAATCGCCGAGGGCGGCGTGATTGCGCCTTTCGACTTCTTCTGGGGCGCGGATGACTCCGATCCGGTCGGCGTCGGCTATGGCGCGCATTCCGACTGGTTCTTCCAGATGGTGTTCGTGGCGACGGCGGCGTCCATCGTTTCGGGCACGCTCGCCGAGCGCATCAAGCTCTGGCCGTTCCTGATTTTCACCGCGATCCTGACCGGCTTTATCTACCCGATCCAGGCTTCCTGGGAATGGGGCGCAGGCTGGCTTGATGCGAAAGGCTTTTCCGATTTCGCCGGTTCGACGCTTGTGCACTCCACAGGCGGTTGGGCGGCGCTTGCGGGCGCCATCGTGCTCGGCCCGCGCATCGGCAAATATGTCGGCGGCAAGGTCGCGCCTATTCCGGGCTCCAATCTGCCGCTCGCCACATTGGGAACGTTCATTCTGTGGCTCGGCTGGTTCGGCTTTAACGGCGGTTCGCAGCTTGCGCTGGGCACCATCGATGACGCCATTTCAGTTGGCCGGATTTTCGTCAACACCAACACGGCCGCTTGCGCCGGTGTTGTCACGGCGATGATCGCCACCCAGCTTGTCTACAAGAAAGTCGATCTGACGATTGTCTTGAACGGCGCGATCGGCGGTCTTGTTTCGATCACGGCGGAACCGCTGGCGCCAACCATCGCTTTGTCAATTTTCATCGGCGCGGTCGGCGGCTTGATCGTCACCTTTGCGGTGCCGGTGCTCGACAAGTTCAAGATTGACGATGTTGTCGGCGCGATCCCGGCGCACCTGCTTTGCGGCATCTGGGGCACGGTCATCGTGCCGCTTTCCAACGCTGACGCGACTTACGCCGTGCAGCTCCTGGGCATTGTTGCGATTGGTGTTTTCGTGTTCACGGTTAGTATTTTGTGCTGGCTGGCGCTGAAATACACGGTTGGCATCCGCGCAAATGAGGAAGATGAGCGTCTTGGCCTAGACAAATCCGAACTAGGACTTGAAGCTTATCCAGAATTCTCTAAAGGCTGATTTCGACATTAGGAGGCTCTCATTTCTGAGCGCATGTTGAAATTCGTCTCGCGTGACCGTGAGACCCCCAAGAAACGAAATCCCGGCGAGCGTCGCCGGGATTTTGATGAGATCTATGCGCGTTTCGCCAAAGATCGTGCGGCCGCGCAGGCCAGCCGCTGCTCGCAATGCGGCGTGCCGTTCTGTCAGGACCATTGCCCGCTGGGCAACGACATTCCCGACTGGCTGAAGCTGGTCGCCGAAGGCCGTCTTGAAGAAGCCTATGCGGTTTCATCCGCGACCAACAACATGCCGGAAATCTGCGGGCGCATCTGTCCGCAGGACCGGTTATGCGAAGGCTCCTGCGTTATCGAACAGTCCGGGCACGGAACGGTTACGATTGGCGCGGTCGAGCAATATATTACCGAAAACGCCTGGGATCAGGGCTGGATCAAGCCGCTCAAACCGACGGCCGAGCGCGAACAGTCTGTCGCTGTCATCGGCGCGGGACCGGCCGGGCTCGCCGCTGCTGAAGAACTGCGCCGCGATGGCTTCCAGGTGCAGGTTTACGATCGTTATGACCGGACCGGCGGCTTGCTGGTTTACGGCATCCCGAATTTCAAGCTCGACAAGCATGTGGTTGCGCGCCGCGCGGACTATCTTGAAAAGAGCGGCATTACATTCGTCCACAATGTGGATATCGGCAAAGACATCTCCTTTGCTGAACTGCGCGCCAAGCATGATGCAGTGCTGGTGGCGACCGGTGTATACAAGGCGCGCGATCTGGTCTGTCCGGGTTCGGGCAATGCCGGCGTTGTCGCGGCGCTTGATTATCTCACCGCCTCGAACCGCAAAGGCTTGGGCGATGCTGTCAGCGACTATGACAGCGGCGCGCTGAATGCTGAGGGCAAAAGCGTCGTTGTCATCGGCGGCGGCGACACCGCCATGGATTGCGTGCGCACCGCCGTGCGCCAGGGCGCGAAATCCGTCACCTGTCTTTATCGCCGCGATAAAAAGAACATGCCGGGTTCGGCGCGTGAAACCGCGAATGCCGAAGAAGAGGGCGTGATCTTTGAATGGCTTGCTGCGCCGAAAGCCGTGCGCGGCGATGCCGCGCGCGCCAATGGCATTCGCGTTGCGCGCATGGAGCTCGGGAGCCCGGACGCGTCCGGCCGCCGTGCGCCGGTTGAAGTTGACGGTTCTGAGTTCGAGCTTGAGGCGGATCTGGTCATCAAGGCGCTGGGTTTTGAACCGGAAGACATGCCGGCGTTGTTTGACGCGCCGGAGTTGAAGACGACCGCCTATGGCACTTTGCGGGTCGATGCGGAAACGCTCGAAACCGCGCTGCCGGGCGTGTATGCTGCGGGCGATATCGTTCGCGGCGCGTCGCTCGTGGTGTGGGCGATTGTGGATGGCCGGAAGGCCGCGGCGGCGATCGCCAAGCGGTTGAAAGCGACGCGAACGCGTCCTCTCGCCGCCGAATAAACCGCCGCCACGCCGACCCGTAACAACAAAATAGAAGACCAAAACGATGACTGACAGCGTATCAACCTATCTGCGCCGCCGCGAGCACCTGACCCAGTCCGGTTCTTATGAGCCATCGTCTGAGCGTGATGCGTGCGGCGTTGGTCTGGTTGTCGCGCTTGACGCCAAGCCGCGCCGCGAGATTGTCGATATGGCGATCGCCGCGTTGAAGGCGGTCTGGCATCGCGGCGCCGTTGACGCTGACGGCAAGACCGGCGACGGCGCCGGCATCCGTTTGAACGTGCCGCAGGGATTGTTCCGCGCTTTTGTCGAGCGCACCGGTCATCAGGCGGGCGAGGAAGATATTTGCGTCGGCATGGTGTTCCTGCCGCGCACCAATTTCGGCGCGCAGGATGCTGCCCGCGCCATTGTCGAGTCGGAAATTCTGCGCCGCGGCTTTTACATTTATGGCTGGCGGCAGGTGCCGGTGCAGGCCCGTGTGCTCGGCGCCAAGGCGAACGCCACACGGCCAGCGATTGAGCAAATCCTGTTCTGCGATCCGAAGGGGCGCGACCCGGAAGAGCTTGACCGGATTTTGTATGTCACCCGCCGCTGCATTGAAAAGCGCGCGCGCGAGCAGGGGCTGCACGAGCTTTATGTCTGCTCGCTCTCTTCGCAGGACATCGTTTATAAAGGCATGTTCCTCGCGGAAGAGATCGATAATTTCTATACGGATTTAAAAGACGAGCGGTTCATCTCGCGGGTCGCAATCTTCCACCAGCGCTATTCCACCAACACCTTTCCGGAATGGCGCCTCGCGCAACCCTTCCGCATGCTCGCCCATAATGGCGAGATCAACACGCTGAAGGGCAACGTCAACTGGATGAAGAGCCATGAAATTCCCATGGCGGCGGAAATCTTCGGCGATGAGGGCGAGCATATCAAACCGGTGATCCAGCCGGGCTCTTCGGATTCGGCGACGCTCGATCAGGTGTTTGAACTGCTGGTGCGGGCAGGGCGCTCGGCGCCGATGGCGAAGACCCTGTTGATCCCCGAGGCATGGTCGAAGCGCCTCGGCACCATGCCGGAAAAACGCCGCGCGCTTTACGAATATTGCAACTCCGTGATGGAGCCATGGGACGGACCGGCCGCCATCGCCGCCTATGACGGCAAATGGGCGATTGCCGGGCTTGACCGCAATGGCTTGCGCCCGCTGCGCTACGCCATCACCGATGACGGCATTCTCGCGGTCGGGTCGGAAACCGGCATGTGTCCGCTGGAAGGGCGCGAAGTCAAAAAACGCGGCGCGCTTGAACCCGGACGGATGATCGCCGTCGATCTTGAAACCGGCGAATATTTCGGTTCGGACGAAGTGGTCGACATGCTCGCCGATAAGCATCCGTATACGGAATGGCTTGAAAACGTCGTCGAGCTGGAAATGAAAGTCGGCCCGGGCCCCGAAGAGGGGGTGTATGAGGGTGAAGATCTGCTGCGCCGTCAGGGCGCTGCGGGCTATGATCTCGAACAGCTTGAGCTGATCCTGCGTCCGATGGTGGAAGACGCCAAGGAAGCAATCGGCTCCATGGGCGATGATTCACCGATTGCGGTGCTTTCAGAATCCTATCGGCCGCTGTCGCATTTTTTCCGTCAGAATTTCAGCCAGGTCACAAACCCCCCGATTGATCCGTTGCGCGAAGACGGTGTGATGAGCCTCAAGACCCGGTTCAAGAACCTCGGCAATATTCTGGTTACGGACAAAACCCAGACCGACGTGTTCGTGCTGGAAAGCCCGATCCTGACCAATGGCATGTTCACCCGGTTGTGGGACTATCTCGACACCAAGATTGTCGAAATCGACTGCACCTATGATGTGAGAGACGTCAAAAATAATGGCGAAGCGTTGAATGCCGCGCTCACGCGCATCCGCAAGGAAGCCGAAGACGCGGTGAAGGACGGCGCCGGTTCGGTTGTGTTGACCGACGAGCATCAAGGGCCGGGCCGCGTCGCCGTGCCGATGATCCTTGCCGCCGGCGGCGTGCATGCGCATCTGACCAAGGTCGGCGTCCGGACCTATTGTTCGATTATCGTGCGCTCCGCCGAATGCGTCGATTCCCATTACGCCGCCGTCCTGATCGGCGTCGGCGCGACGGTCGTGAACCCTTACCTCGCCTTTGACTCGCTGGCGCAAGCCCATGCGCAGGGGCGCTTTGAAGGCGTCACGCTTGGCGCATGCGCTTACAACTACAAAAAGGCGCTCGAAGCCGGCTTGCTCAAGATTATTTCGAAAATGGGCATCTCCGTCATCTCCGCCTATCGCGGCGGCTGCAACTTCGAAGCGCTCGGACTGTCGCGCACGCTGGTGCAGGAATTCTTCCCGGGCATGACCAGCCGGATTTCGGGCATTGGTCTAGCCGGCCTTGAAAAGAAATCGGCCGAGCTGCACGCCAAGGCTTGGGACAGCGCGGCGACGCGTTTGCCGGTTGGCGGATTTTACCGTCATCGCCGTCGCGGCGAGCATCATGTGGTGGAGGCTGATCTTGTCGCCGATCTGCAGCAGGCCGTGCGCAATGACGACGCCGCCGCTTATGCGCGTTATTCGACCGCGCTGAAAAACCAGCCGCCGGCGCAAATCCGCGATCTGGTGGAGGCGCGCCCGCTCGCCGATCCGATCGGCGTCGACAAGGTTGAGACCGCGAACGACATCCGCCGGCGTTTTCTCACCCCCGGCATGTCGCTTGGCGCATTGTCGCCAGAGGCCCATGGGGCGCTCAACATCGCCATGAACCGCATCGGTGCGAAGTCGGTGTCGGGCGAGGGCGGCGAAGTGCCGGAACGCTATCTGCCGATGCCGAATGGCGATAACGCCAACTCTGCGATCAAGCAGGTTGCTTCAGGTCGTTTCGGCGTGACGGCGGAATATCTCAATCAGTGCCGTGAGTTGGAGATCAAAGTTGCGCAAGGGGCCAAGCCCGGCGAGGGCGGTCAGCTTCCCGGCTTCAAGGTCACCGAGTTCATTGCGCGCATGCGCCATTCCACCCCCGGCGTGACGCTGATCTCGCCGCCGCCGCATCACGATATCTATTCCATCGAGGATCTGGCGCAGCTTATTTACGACTTGAAACAGATCAACCCGATCGCGCGGGTGTGCGTGAAGCTGGTTTCCGCTTCCGGCATTGGCGCGATTGCCGCCGGCGTCGCGAAAGCCAAAGCCGATGTGATTTTGATCTCCGGCAATGTGGGCGGCACCGGCGCTTCGCCGCAAACCTCGATCAAATTCGCCGGCGCGCCATGGGAGCTTGGTCTGTCCGAAGCCCACCAGGTGCTGACGCTGAACAATCTGCGCGAAGGCGTGACCTTACGCACCGATGGCGGCATCCGCACCGGCCGCGATGTTGTCATCGCGGCGATGCTTGGCGCCGAAGAATATGGCATCGGCACGGTGTCCTTGCTGGCGCTTGGCTGTTTGATGGTGCGTCAGTGCCATTCCAACACCTGCCCGGTCGGCATCTGCACCCAGGATGACGCCTTGCGCGCGCGCTTTACGGGGCTGCCCGAGCATGTGGTGCATCTGATGACCTTTATCGCCGAGGAGACCCGGCAGATCCTCGCCTCGCTCGGCGCTGAATCGCTTGAGGATGTGATCGGTCGCGCCGATCTGCTTGATCAGGTGTCTCGCGGCGCCCAGCATCTCGACGATCTCGATCTCAACCCGATCCTGACGCTGGTTGACGCCGGCGAACGTCCGAAACGCTCTAAGCGCACGGGCCGCAAGGAAGTCACAGACACGCTCGATCAGCGCATGGAGCCGGATCTCGCGCCGTTTTTCGAGCGCCGGGAGAAAGTGCAGCTTTCCTATCCGGTGAAAAACACCGACCGCGCCATTGGCGCGCGGACATCGTCTTTCATCGTGCGCAATTACAAGCGCGAGGAACTGACCGAAGATCATGTGACGCTGCGCCTGAAGGGCTCCGCCGGTCAGTCGCTCGGCGTCTTCTCGACTTACGGTCTCAAGATCATCGTTGATGGCGACGCAAATGACTATGTGGGCAAGGGGCTTTCCGGCGCGACGCTGGTCGTGCGTCCTGCCGATGTGAATTCCACTGCCAATGACGCGGTGATCGGCAATACCTGCCTTTATGGTGCGTCATCCGGCGCGCTGTTTGCAGCAGGCCGGGCGGGTGGTCGCTTCGCGGTCAGGAACTCCGGCGCGATCACCGTTGTCGAAGGCTGTTCGGCCAATGGCTGCGAATATATGACCGGCGGCGTCGCCGTGATCCTTGGCAGCGTCGGCGCCAATTTCGGCGCCGGGATGACAGGCGGCCGCGCTTATGTGTTTGACGAGCTCGGCGATTTTGAAAGCTCGGTGAACCCGGAAAGCATCGTGCTGCGCGGTTTCCTCGACGGCGAAGATGATCAGGAATGCATCGGTCTTATTGAACGTCACTGGCGCGAAACCAGATCCCGCCGGGCGCGCGACATTCTCGATGACTGGGCCAACGCCCGCACCAAATTCTGGGTGGTCGAGCCGCGCGAAATCCTCGCGCGCCAGAAGCAGATTGCGGACGCCGCCAAATCAGCGTGATCTTTTAGCGAAAGTGCGACTTGTCATCACCGGGCAAGTCGGTGATGACGGGACAAACAACGCAGTGCGCACATGACCAACCCAGAAGAATTCCACCGCATCAAACAGCTTCCTCCTTATGTGTTTGAGGAGGTCAACAAGCTGAAGGCGCAGCTGCGCGCCCAGAAACGCGACATTATCGATCTCGGCATGGGCAATCCGGACATGCCGACCCCGCCGCATATTGTCGACAAGCTGATCGAGACGGTGAAAAACCCGAAGTCACATCGCTATTCGGTGTCGCGCGGGATCATCGGCTTGCGCCGCGCCATGGCGCGCTATTATGAGCGCCGCTTCAATGTGAAGTTGAAGCCGGAAACCGAAATCGTCGCCACCATCGGTTCGAAGGAAGGCTTCGCCAACCTCGCCCAGGCGATTACCGGGCCGGGCGATGTCATCCTCGCGCCGAACCCTGCCTATCCGATCCACGCTTTCGGCTTCATTATCGCTGGCGGGGTCATCCTGCCGGTTCCGGCGCCGTCGCCGGAAGCCTATTTGTCGGGCCTCTCCGAAGCCATCGGCAGGGCGCATATGAAACCGCGCGCCATGGTGCTCAACTATCCGTCAAACCCGACGGCGCAGACGGTCGGTCTCGATTTCTACAAGGACGCGGTCGCGCTGGCGAAGAAGCACGACATCATCATTCTGTCCGACCTTGCCTATGGCGAAATCTATTTCGGCGATGAGCCGCCGCCCTCGATCCTTGAGGTTGAAGGCGCGAAAGACATCGCAGTTGAGATCAATTCACTGTCAAAGACATTCGCCATGGCCGGCTGGCGCGTCGGTATGGCGGTCGGCAATGAACGGCTGATCAACGCGCTGGCGCGGGTGAAATCTTATCTCGACTATGGCGCCTTTACGCCGGTGCAAGTGGCCGCCGTCGCTGCGCTGGATGGTCCGTGGGAATGCGTCGAGGAAATCCGCGCCATCTATAAACGCCGGCGCGACACGCTGGTCGAGCATTTCTCCATGGCGGGCTGGGACATTCCGACGCCGGAAGCCTCGATGTTCGCCTGGGCGGAGATTCCGGAAAAGTATAAATCTCTCGGCTCGGTTGAGTTCGCCAAGATGCTGATGGAGCGCGCCGACGTCGCCGTCGCGCCGGGGCTGGGCTTTGGTGAGTTCGGCGAAGGCTATGTGCGCATCGGTCTCGTTGAAAACCAGCAGCGCATCCGTCAGGCTGCCCGAAATCTACGCAAGGTGTTTCAAGGGAATTAGCGGCTGAGCCGCGAGCGGCGATTACGATGAAGCCAAAAATCCTGACGACTCTGCAAGACTATTCGCTGAAGCTGTTCTGGGCTGACCTTTTCGCCGGTATTACCGTCGCCATGGTTGCGATGCCGTTGAGCCTCGCCATCGCCATCGCTTCCGGCGCAGATCCGTCCAAGGGCATCGTCACCGCCATTGTCGCGGGCTTCCTGATTTCTGCGCTGGGCGGCAGCCGGGTGCAGATCGGCGGACCGACCGGCGCTTTCATTGTCGTCGTCTACACGGTGATCGCAGAGCATGGCTATGACGGGCTGGTGCTCGCCACCTTTATGGCCGGGATCATCTTGTTGATAGCGGGCTTTCTGCGCGCCGGAAAGCTGATCGCTTTCGTGCCGGAGGCTGTGGTCAACGGCTTCACCATCGGCATTGCGATCATCATCGCCTCAAGCCAGTTGAAAGATTTGCTGGGCCTTACTGCGCAAGAAGTTCCTGTGGCGTTTTTTGAAAAATGGCCGGTCTTGTGGGCGGCGCGCGACAGCGCCAGCGCCGCCGCCTTCGGGCTTGGGCTTGCGACGATAGTGCTGATCGCGGGCTTGCGCCGCCTTGCGCCCAAATTGCCGGGGCTGATCGTCGCCGTCGCGGCGACCTCTGCGATGGTCGCGATCTGGTCGCTGCCGGTGGATACGATCGCCTCGCGCTTTGGCGCGCTGCCGAGCCATTTGCCGATGCCTTCCTTGCCGGTCATGTCCTATGACCGTGTCCTCGAATTACTGCCATCGGCATTTGTGATCGCCTTTCTCGCGGGCGTTGAATCGCTGCTCTCGGCCATGGTCGCCGACAAGATGACCAGCGGCCGCCATCGTCCGAATGCGGAGGTTCTGGCGCAGGGCGCGGCGAATATCGGTTCGGCCTTGTTCGGCGGCTTGCCCGCGACCGGCGCGATTGCGCGCACCGCGACCAATATCAGGGCAGGGGGCAAAACTCCGGTGGCGGGGATTGTTCACGCCGCGACCATCCTGATTGTCATGCTGGTCGCCGCGCCGCTGGCCGGCTATCTCGCCATGCCGGCGCTGGCGGGGCTGTTGCTGCTCACCGCCTGGAATATGAGCGAGCCGCATAAATGGCGCAGCTATTTGTCGGCGCCGCTAGGCGACAAGGCGGTGCTGCTGGTGACGCTGATCCTGACGGTCGCCGCCGATCTCACCATCGCCATCGGGGTCGGGGTTTCGCTGGGTCTTGCGATCCGCCTCCAGCGCCGCAATGTCCCGCCCGCCGACTGGGAGACGCCAGAGCGCTGACCGGTGAAATGCTCTAGATGCGAAGCAATTTCTGCCAAATTTATGGTCCGCTTGAACTATCCTGTTGACGGCGCTGCATCCGCGAAGTACCACCCTCACTAACTCATCAAGACCAGCCGAGGGATAGGCCCTTTGACGCTGGGGCAACCGCCGAGAAGTTCTGACCGGACTTTTGGGAAAGGTGCCAATTCCTGCGGGAGGTTTTGCCTCCTGAGAGATGGGTCGGACGAAGCACGACGCCGAATGGCACAAAGTCGTCCGATTCAGGTCTCTCAAGCGAATTTCCGGATCGAGTTGAACGGGTTTACGCGGAGAGGCTGAGCATGTCAGCAGCGACAAAAGAACGGACGGAAAAAGGCGCGAAGAAAAAATCGCAGCCCTTTTGCGACGTCACGGTGTTTTTGCCGCCGGAGTTTGTTCTCGATAGCGGCGAAAGCCTGAGCCGTCCGGAGCTCAAGGTGCGCGTCTATGGCGACCTTGAAAAACCCGCGATTGCTGTCGCCGGCGGAATTTCCGCTGGCCGCGCTGTTGCTGACTGCAAGGATGGCGACGGCTGGTGGCGCAATATCGTGGCCCCTGGCGGCTATATCGATCTCGACCGGTTCTGTGTTGTCGGATTCGATTTCCTGCCTAATGTCGGGGAGACGGCCCGCACCATCACGACGCGCGACCATGCGCGCGCACTGGCCGACGCGCTTGATGTTGTGAATATCGAAAAGCTTTTCGGATTTGTCGGCGCTTCTTATGGCGGCATGATCGGTCTCGCCTTTGCGGAGCTGTTCCCGGCGCGGCTTGAAAAACTCTGCGCCATTTCAGCGCCGGACCGTCCGCATCCGTCAGCAACCGCGTTGCGCGGCGTGCAGCGCCGGATCATCGATTTCGCTATTAAGAATGGCGATGCGCAAGGCGGCGTGGCGCTCGCCCGCCAGCTCGCCATGGTGACCTACCGGACGCCGGAAGAATTCGGCGAGCGGTTTGACAGCACGCCCGGCGCAGCGGCCGGCGATACCTACGACGTGTGCGATTATCTCGTGGCGCGCGGCGGCGCCTATAATATGGACCCGCGCCGCTATGTGACGCTGTCCGATCTCGATTGACCGGCACCGCACCGATCTCGCCAAAATCACCGCGCAATCCCTTGTGATCGCCGCCGACAGCGACCGGCTGGCGCCGCTTGCCGATCTGAAGCGCCTCGCCGACGCATTGCGTGACTCCCGCTTTATCCAGATTTCATCGCTTTACGGTCATGACGCGTTTTTGAAAGAAACCACCGTCATTGGCCCGCATCTTAAAAATTTCCTTGAGGAGAATTTATCATGAGTGACGCTCAGCGCCCAGAAGGTCTGCGCCCGGAAACACTAATTGCCTCTGCCGGCGTCGCGACTGATCCTGCGTTTAACTCAGTCTCTCCGCCAATTCATCTTTCCGCGAATTACGCGTGGAACGATCCGCTGGAAAAGCCGCAATATGATTATGCGCGTTCCGGCAATCCCTCGCGCACGCAGCTTGAAGAAGCGCTGGCGCAACTCGAATCCGGCGCGCGCGGCGTGGTTGTTTCGTCCGGCATGGCGGCGCTCGATTTGATTTTGAATCTCGTCGATCCGGGCGAGATCGTGATCGCGCCGCATGATTGTTATGGCGGCACTCATCGTTTGCTGACCTCGCGCGCCAAGCGCGGCCAGTTTGAACTGGTTTACGCGAACCAGACTGATCCGGTTGAGCTGGCGGCGGCGTTTGAGCGCAAGCCGAAGCTGGTGCTGGTCGAAACGCCGTCCAATCCGTTGCTGCGGATTACCGACATTCGCGCCGTCGTCGAGCATGCGAAAAAATGCGGCGCGATCGTCGCGGCGGACAACACCTTCCTGTCGCCGGCGCTGCAGCGCCCGCTTGAGCTCGGTTGCGATATCGTCGTTCACTCAACGACCAAGTTCATCAATGGCCATTCCGATGTGGTTGGCGGCGCGGTGATCGCGAAAGATCAGGCGCTTGGCGACGAGCTTGCCTGGTGGGCGAATTGCACCGGCGTTACGGGCGCGCCATTCGATTCATTCCTCACCCTGCGCGGGCTGCGGACCTTGTTCCCGCGCATTGAGCGCCAGCAGGCGACCGCCGGCGATGTGGTCACGCAACTGGAAAAAGATCCTCGCGTGGCGAAGGTGTTCTATCCGGGCCTTGAATCGCATCCCGGTCATGAGATCGCCAAGGGCCAGCAGTACGGATTTGGATCAATGTTCTCTGTGGAATTCGCTGAGGGCGTCGATGTAATCGAATTGTTGCGTAAATTGAATTTATTCACTATCGCCGAATCGCTGGGCGGCTTTGAAAGCCTCGTCTGCACGCCATCCTGCATGACCCATGCGGCGATGACGCCGGAAGCGCGGGCGACCGCCGGCATTACCGACCGTCTTGTCCGGTTTTCCATCGGGCTTGAGCACAGTGATGATCTTGTGCGAGATATACAAACGGCGCTCGATGCTGCGGGGGAGGCAGGCGCTGGAAAAGTGGCGTATCTATCAAGTGGGGCGGCAAGCAAATGTGCCTAGATGTGGATGACAAGGTTAATACCGGCGGCGGTGAAGAGCTAAACGGGCCGAGACGCCTGCGCGTCGCTGTGGCCGGTCTTGGCGTTATTGGCGAAGGCGCAGCATTGCGTCTGGTCGAGCCGGAAACGGCTTATGTCCTGTGCGCTGCGCTGGTGAACAATCCTGACAAGGCCCGCGATGAGCGTCTTTCAGGACTTCGCACCTATTCCGATCCGAATGTGTTTCTCGTTGAACAGCCTGACGTGGTTATCGATGCGTTGCCATCTGGCGAAGCCGGCTTGCGCCTGATTGAAGCGGCGCTCGCGCGCGGCGTGCATGTGGTGACGGCCAACAAACAGGCGGTCGCCGGCAATCTCGCCCAGTTGCACAAACTCGCGCAGCAATCCGGCGCGATTTTTTCCTATTCCGCATCAGTCGGCGGCGGGTCTCCGATGGTTGAGACCGCGCGGCGCGCACGCGATGCGGGCGATGCGCGCGCAATTTCCGCGATCCTCAACGGCACGGTGAATTACATTCTTTCTGCGATGAAAGAAGGCGCGTCCTTTGAGGCCGCTATCAAAGATGCGCAGGATGCGGGCTTTGCAGAACCAGACCCGACGGCGGATCTTTCCGGCGAGGATGCGCGGGCGAAGATATCGATCCTGACCTATGAAGCCTTTGGCCGCGAATTCCCGCAGGACTCGATCCGGGTTGAGCCGCTGACCGCCGAACGGGCGGCCGAGTTCATCAAGATCGGCGGCGTGTGGAAGCAATTGTCGACGATCAAGAAGTCGCCCGATGGCGGCATCACCGCGCGCGTCCGCTTTGAGCGCGTCGACGATGATGAACTGTTTTCCGGCATCGCGGGCGAAGGCAACGCCTTGCGCATCGTCAACACCAATGGCGAGGCCTTCACCTGTGAGGGCAAGGGCGCCGGGCGCGCGCCCACGGTTGGCAGCATTTTCGCCGATCTTGAACGGATTGCATTGACCCCGCCGCCGGGTGGAGAAAAGTCTTTGCGCCGCATTCAGACATTCAGCTAAAAGCCGGTTCCATGGCCAATACACTGAATCAGAACGCAGCGCAGGGCGCCGCGTCTATGGCTGCGCATGCCGCCAAACGCCTTGTCATCAAGGTGGGCTCCGCAATTCTATGCGGTGCTGAGGGCGAGGTGCGCGAGCAGTGGCTGGCCAGTCTTGCAGGCGACATCGCCGCGTTGCGGGGCCAAGGCGTAGAAGTTGTGGTGGTGACGTCAGGCGCGATCGCTTTGGGGCGAAAGCGCCTCGGGCTTTCCGGCGCGCTGCGTCTCGACGAGAAACAGGCGGCCTCTGCGGCGGGACAGGCGGCGCTCGCCCAGGCGTGGCAACGCGCTTTCGCCGATCATGACATCGCCATCGCGCAGATTTTGTTGACGCTGGAAGATACGGAAAGCCGCCGTCGCTATCTCAATGCGCGCGCAACATTCCGTACGCTGCTGGATCTCGGCGCGCTGCCCTTGGTCAATGAGAACGACACGATCGCCACCAGCGAAATACGCTATGGCGACAATGACCGGCTCGCCGCCCATGTGGCGCAGCTGATCGAAAGTGATTTGCTGGTCATCCTGTCCGATATTGACGGTCTTTATACGGCGGACCCGCGTAAGGATTCTGCCGCCGAGCATATCGCGCTGGTTGAAGCGATTACGCCGGAGATCGAGCGTAGCGCGGGCGGGGCCAATCAGAATGCCGGTGTCGGGTCCGGCGGCATGGCGTCAAAAATCGCCGCCGCGAAAATCGCCGGCAGCGCCGGTTGCGCCACCATAATCGCGTTGGGCGCAGTGGATCATCCGGTCAGGGCGGTGCTTGACGGCGGGGCGGCGACGCTGCTGCGGTCGGCGACGACCCATGAAGGCGCGCGGCGGCAATGGATCGCCGGGCGGTTGAAGCCCACAGGGCGGATCACGATCGACAAGGGCGCTGCAAAAGCGCTCAAATCCGGCGCAAGCCTGCTGCCGGCGGGGGTGACCTCTGTTGAAGGCGCCTTTGCGCGCGGCGATGCGGTTGAGATCGTCACAGTCGATGGCGACCATGTGGGGCAGGGCCTCATCGCTTTTGACGCCGGGGATGCGCGCAAGATCGCCGGCGCGAAGTCAGACCAGATCGAGGCGCTGCTCGGCTATCGCCGCCGCCCGGCCATGGTCGAAAAAGACGATTTGATTTTGAGGAGCGAATAATGACCGAGGACCATTCGCTGACTGACTATATGGAAACGCTCGGGGTGAAGGCGCGCGCGGCGTCGCGGATTATGGCGTCCGCATCGAGCGAGCAAAAAAATTCGGCGCTCGCCAAGGCGGCGGAGCTGATCCACGAACGCTCCGGCGGCATTCTGGAAGTGAACGCGGCGGAACTGTCCGCCGCCAAGGCGCGGGGCACGGAGCCTGCGTTCCTCGATCGTATGGCGCTGAACCCCGAACGCATTGAAGGCATGGCGCAGGCGCTGGAAGATATCGCCAAACTTGACGATCCGGTGGGCAAGTCGATTTCAAAATGGTCGCGGCCCAATGGTTTGGAGATCGAGCGCGTCAGAACGCCGATTGGCGTCATTGCGATGATTTACGAAAGCCGCCCGAACGTCACTGTCGATGCGGCGGCGATTGCGGTGAAGGCCGGGAATGCGGTGATCCTGCGCGGCGGGTCGGAATGCATCAAAACATCGAAGGCGTTGTTCGATTGTTTCCATGACGCGATGGGCGTCGCCGGTTTGCCTGATGGGGCGGCGCAGTTTGTCGAAACCACAGACCGCGCGGCGGTTGGCGCGATCCTGTCCGGGCTTGGCGGGCGCATTGATCTTGTCATCCCTCGCGGGGGCAAGTCGCTGGTGGCGCGGGTGCAGGAAGAGGCGCGGGTGCCCGTCCTGTCGCATCTCGACGGGGTCTGTCATGTCTATGTGGATCGCGACGCCGATATTCAAAAAGCCGTCGACATTGCGGTGAATTCCAAGATGCGGCGCACCGGCGTTTGCGGCGCCATGGAAACCCTGTTGATCGATAAGGAGATCGCAGCGGAGGCGTGGCCGCCCATCGTCGCGGCCTTGCGCAAACAAGGATGCGAGCTCCGCGGCGGCAAGGAATTGCGGAAGATCGATCCGACCGTGGTTCCCGCCACCGAAGAAGATTTTTATACGGAATATCTCGCGCCGATCCTGTCTATCGCGGTTGTGGACGGGGTCGCCGGAGCGATCGCTCATATTGCGAAATATGGCTCCAGCCACACGGATTCCATCGTCACCGAGAATGAAGACACCGCAAAGCGTTTCCTCGCCGAAGTCGACAGCGCCATCGTCATGCACAACGCCTCGACGCAATTCGCCGATGGCGGCGAGTTCGGCCTTGGCGCGGAGATCGGCATCGCCACCGGCAAGCTCCATGCGCGCGGTCCGGCCGGGGTTGAAGAGCTGACGACCTACAAGAACGTCGTGCGCGGTACCGGACAGGTTCGTCCCTAATGAGGCGCAGCGCGGGTGTTTGATTTTCTGAAAGCCGAGGCAGGCGATGCGGCATTGCTGCAGCATCTGTGGGTCACGACTTTTGAGCACGCCTATGCAGACGTCCACAGCAAGGAAAATATCAGCGCCTATTGCGGCGAGCATTATTCGCTGGACGCTGCGAATGCGCTGCTCCGCAATCCCGCAGCAGACTGCGTGATTGCAAAACAGGACGGCGCGCCCGCGGGGTTTTATGTGGTGAAACATCACGAATGCACGGCGCGTCCGCTTGAGGGCGGTTCATCGGAACTGAAGCAGATTTACGTGCTCAAGGATTTTTACGGCGCAGGATTGGGAAAGCAGCTCTTTGAAAGCGCGCTGGCTGCGATCCGCGCCAGGGAGCGGCGTTGGGTCTGGCTCATCGTTTCTGACGAGAATCTCCGGGCGAAGGGGTTTTATAAGAGCCAAAGCCTGGAGCCGGTCGGCGCTGGCCCGCTATTGCAGGTCGGGTCGGACAGCCTGACCTCAACCATTCTGGCCGGCCGGATTTGAGGCCGAATGCTGCGGCTGACGCCCGCAAAAACGGCGTCTGTCTGGCTGGCGAAATGCTGCCGACTCAATCCTGAGCACAATCTGCTATTCCTGCGGGCGCACCCAGCGCCGAAATCGAAAAAAATGGCGAATTTGGTCATTTTTTCCTTGTTTGTTAATGGGCCGGGATGTAATCGGGGTTGGCGCCGCACAATGGCGCAAAAGAGTAGTGAAATGCGGGCTTTGGCGGAATTCAGCAATAAGGGAGAAGGCGCGGTGGCAACCGTGGAGCCTTTGCTTATGGCTGTAAGCCTCGTCGTACTCGTACTGGTACTCCTTATTAGCCCCATTCGGGGAGCGGCCATGGAGCCCGCGCGCTAGTTTAGCAGCACGGACCTCCGGACAGCCCGCTCCCAAAAGGAGCGGGTTTTTTCATGCCCGGCGGTTCGTTCAGGAAAGAATGAACGGACGAGATGACGACAAAACGATCAGACGCCATTACCAAAGGGCCTGCGAAAGCGCCGGCTCGTGCGATGCTGCGCGCGACGGGGCTTGGTGACAAAGAGCTCGCCAATCCGATTATCGCCGTGGTCAACACCTGGTCGACGGTGACGCCCTGCAACATGCATCTCGACAAGCTGGCCGAACCGGTGCGCGAAGGCATTCGCGCCGGCGGCGCGACGCCGGTCGATTTCAACACCATCGTCGTGTCGGACGGCATCACCATGGGCGGCGAGGGCATGCGCGCTTCGCTGATCTCTCGCGAGGTGATTGCGGACTCAATTGAACTCGCGGTGCGCGGACATTCGCTCGACGCTGCTGTCATTCTCGTCGGTTGCGACAAGACGCTGCCTGCCGCTGCAATGGCGCTGGCGCGGATGGATATTCCCGGCGTGATTTTCTATGGCGGCACCATCATGCCCGGCCATTGCAAATTCCGCGGCGAGGAAAAAGACCTTTCCATTCAGGATGTGTTCGAAGCGGTCGGCGCGCACGCCAAGGGCGACATGAGCGACGAAGAGCTCGATCAGATTGAACGCGCGGCTTGCCCCGGTGCGGGCGCATGCGGTGGACAATTCACCGCCAACACCATGGCGATGGCCCTCGCATTTCTGGGATTGGCGCCGATTGGCGCAGGCGATCCGCCAGCGATTGCGGAGGAAAAAGCGGCCGAAGGCGTGCGTTGCGGCAAGCTTGCGGCGCAATTGGTCAAGGAAGGCAAGACGGCGCGGCACTTCATCAACGAAGCATCCATGCGCAACGCCGCGACATCGGTTGTCGCATCGGGCGGATCAACCAACGCCGTGCTGCATTTGACGGCGATTGCAGGCGAAGCGGGCGTGCCGTTCTCGATCGATTTGTTCGACGAGTTGTCGCGCACCACGCCGGTAATCTCCAATCTGAAACCGGGCGGGCAGTTTCTCGCCAAAGATCTTTACACCGCCGGCGGCGTGCGCCTGTTCGGCAAGAAGCTCATGGAAGGCGGCAAAATCGTCGACACGCCAACGGTTTCCGGGACAAGCTTGTTTGAAGAATTCACCAAAGCGGAGGAAGCGCCCGGCCAGAAGGTCGTGCACTCGGTCAGCGACCCGTTCAAAGAAACGGGCGGACTGCGCGTGTTGTATGGCGATGTGGCGCCGGAAGGTGCAGTCTTGAAAACGGCCGGCTATGCGGACAAGCCATTTGAAGGCGTCGCCCGGGTTTTCGAAGGCGAGGAAGCTGCGTTCGAAGCGATCTCAAAACGCCAGATCAAGGAAGGCGATGTCGTCGTCATTCGCTATGAAGGGCCGAAAGGCGGGCCGGGCATGCGCGAAATGCTTGCGGTCACGGCCGCCGTTGCGGGCCAGGGCCTCGCCGGCAAAGTGGCGCTGATCACCGATGGACGTTTTTCCGGCGCGAGCCACGGCTTCGTCATCGGGCATGTGGCGCCGGAAGCGGCGGATGGCGGTCCCATCGGATTGCTGCAAGAAGGCGACAAGATCCGCATCGACGCAGAAGCGCGCCGGATCGACGCGGATATCGACTGGGATGCGCGCCGCGCGGCGTTCAAACCAAGAAAACCCAACCTTATGGGCGGCGTTTTCGATAAATACGCAAGACTGGTTTCTTCGGCGTCGAAAGGCGCCATCACCATCCAATCATTCAACGAGTAAACGGCAAGAGGGATTTTGAAAGATGAGAGTTTATACGGAAGATGATGCGAATCCGGCGGTCGTGAAAAACGATGTCGTCGCAGTCATCGGTTATGGCAGCCAGGGCCGCGCCCATGCGCTCAACCTGCATGATTCAGGGTGCAAAGTGATCGTCGGCGTCCGCCCGGACGGTCCGGGCGCAAAACGCGCCGCTGAAGACGGTCTTGAAGTGGCGAGCGTTGCGGAAGCATCGCGCCAGGCGAAGCTGATTGCGATCCTGACGCCGGACATGACCCATGAAGAGATTTTCAAAGACCAGATCGAGCCGAATCTGAATGATGGCGACGCGGTCTTGATGGCGCATGGTTTCACGGTTCTTTATGGCCGCATCAATCCGCCGGCCAATGTGGATGTGATCATGGTCGCGCCGAAAGGCCCGGGTGGTCTGGTGCGTTCTGAATATGAGCGCGGCCGCGGCGTGCCGAGCCTGTTCGCCATTCATCAGGATGCGACCGGTCAGGCCAAGGACAAGGCGCTGGCCTATGCGAGCCTGATTGGCGGCGCGTCGGCAGGCGTGATCGAAACGACTTTCCGCGAAGAAACCGAGACCGACCTGTTCGGCGAGCAAGCGGTGCTTTGCGGCGGCGCGTCAGAGCTCGTCATTGCCGGTTTCGAAACGCTTGTGGAAGCGGGATACCAGCCGGAGATCGCTTATTATGAGTGTCTTCACGAGCTGAAGCTTATTGTCGACCTCTTCTATGAGGGCGGGATTACGCGCATGCATGACTTCATTTCCGAAACCGCGAAATACGGCGATTTCGTTTCTGGCCCGCGCGTCGTCAATGCGGAAACCAAACAGCGCATGAAAGAAGTGTTGACCGATATTCAAAACGGCAACTTCGCTCATGACTGGATCGTTGAAAATCAGGCCGGCAAGGTTCGTTACAACCAGATGCTGCGTGCTGATCTTGAGCATCCGATCGAAAAGACCGGCAAGGAATTGCGCGCGCGCATGTCCTGGTTGAAGCCGGGCGCAAACACTAAAGAAAACTGAGGCCAAAAGGACCTGAGACCGTCATGACTGCTTCCGAAGCAAAACAAGCGACAAAGCCGGCGACCACGATTTCAAAATCGGGCGCCGAACTACTCCTTGATGCGCTGGAGGAGCAGGGGGTCGAAGTGATCTTCGGCTATCCCGGCGGCGCCGTGCTGCCGATCTATGACGCGCTTTTTGCACGCAACACCATCCGCCACATTCTGGTGCGCCATGAACAAGGCGCCTTGCATGCGGCGGAAGGTTATGCGCGCTCAACGGGCAAGGTCGGCGTCGCGCTGGTGACGTCGGGTCCCGGCGCGACCAACGCCGTTACCGGCCTCGCCGATGCGTTGCTGGATTCCATTCCTGTGGTCTGCATCACCGGGCAGGTCGCGCGTCCTCTGATCGGCACGGACGCGTTTCAGGAATGCGACACGACCGGGATCACCCGGTCCTGTACGAAGCATAACTATCTCGTCGGGTCAGCCCATAGCCTGTCGCCGACGGTGCATGAAGCATTTCATATTGCGCGCAATGGCCGTCCCGGTCCGGTGCTGATCGATATTCCGAAAGACATTCAGTTCGAGTCTGCGCTCTATACGGCGCGCGCCGATGCGCAGAACCGCAATTGCATCGTCACGCCGGAGATCAGCGCACATCAGATCGAACAGGCTGTCGATCTGATGCGTCATGCGCGCCGGCCAGTTTTGTATACGGGCGGCGGCATTATCAATGCCGGGCCTGAAGCCTCTTCAATCTTGCGCGAACTCGCCAAGGCGACGGGCTTTCCGGTCACATCGACCTTGATGGGGCTCGGCGCGTTTCCTGCGTCGGACCGCAATTGGCTAGGCATGCTCGGCATGCATGGCAGCTGTGAAGCCAACAACGCCATGCATGATTGCGATCTGATGGTCGCGATTGGCGCGCGTTTCGACGACCGGGTGACCGGCCGGCTTGATGCGTTCTCGCCCAATTCGCGCAAGATCCATATCGATATCGACCCGTCATCAATCAACAAAAACGTGCCGGTCGATATTGGTATTATCGGCGATGCGGGCGCGGTTATGGCGGCGATGCTCGACGAGTGGAAACGTCGCGATAAAACCGAAACCCATGACAAGGCGCGCATGGATGACTGGTTCGCGCAGATTAAAGGCTGGCGCGCCCGTAATTCATTCCAATTCACGCCTTCAACCGATGTGATCAAGCCGCAACATGCGGTTGAGCGTCTGTATGAGCTGACCCGCGGCAAGAATGTCTTTGTGACAACCGAGGTCGGCCAGCATCAGATGTGGGCGGCGCAGTACTTTCATTTCGACCAGCCCAATCGCTGGATGACTTCCGGCGGACTTGGCACCATGGGCTATGGCTTGCCGGCGGCGCTTGGCGTGCAGGCAGCCCATCCCGATGCGCTGGTCATTGATATCGCCGGCGACGCGTCGGTGCAGATGACCATGCAGGAAATGTCGGCGGCGGTGCAGCATGATCTGCCGATCAAGATCTTCATTTTGAACAACGCCTATCTCGGCATGGTGCGTCAGTGGCAGGAGCTGTTGCATGGCGGACGTTATTCGCACTCCTATTCTGAGAGCCTGCCGGACTTCGTGAAGCTCGCCGAGGCCTATGGCGGTCATGGCATTCGCGCGACGACGCCGGATGAACTGGATGCGAAGATCATCGAGATGATCGAGTCGCCGAAACCGGTGCTGTTCGATTGCGTCGTCACCCAGGAAGAAAATGTCTTCCCGATGATTCCGTCGGGCGCCGCCCACAATGAAATGCTGTTTGGAGAGATCAAGGAAGACTCCGTCAGCGAACAGGGAAAGACGTTGGTATGAACGCGCCCACGCCGCAATCTCAGTCGGTCTATCCGGTCACGCGCGATGAAGGCGCTGAACGCGAGATCATTATCGCCGTCATCGTCGATAACGAGCCGGGCGTGCTGTCGCGCGTGGTCGGCCTGATTTCCGCACGCGGCTACAATATTGAGAGCCTGACCGTTGCGGAAACGGATGTGGAGAAACACACTTCGCGCATCACCGTCGTAACCCGCGGCACGCCGTCAAAAATCGAACAGATCAAGGCGCAACTCGGCCGGCTGGTGCCGGTACGCCGGGTCATCGATGTGACGGCGGAGACCGATGCGCTGGAGCGTGAACTGGCGCTTGTCAAAGTGGTCAATGAAGGCGATCAGCGGGTGGAATCGATGCGCGTGGCGGATATATTCCGCGCCCGTGCGCTCGATACGACGCATACGTCTTTTGTTTTTGAAATCACCGGCGCGCGCGAGAAAATCAACGCCTTTATCGATCTGATGAAGCCATTGGGCTTGTCAGAAGTGTCGCGCACCGGCGTCCTGTCAATCCGGCGCGGCGTTGAAAGGGACTAAACTCATGTTGCTGCGTCATTTGTTGAATTTTCTATCGAGCCTGCTCCTTAGCCCCGCGCGGTGAAATCGCCGCGCGATAAAAATGGGCGAACCATAGGAACAGCATGAAGGAATTCGAAAGTGACCAACACAGAAACAGATGCAAGCGACGTAGAACGCCCAGATAGCGGCCACGTCAAAATATTCGACACCACCTTGCGCGATGGCGAACAGGCGCCGGGTTTTTCCATGGCGACGGACGCCAAGCTGACCGTCGCGCGCGCGCTTGAAGCATTGAATGTGGATATTATCGAGGCGGGATTTGCGGCGGCCTCGCCCGGCGATTCCGCGGCGATTTCCGCTGTCGCCACGGAGATCAGGCGGCCGACGATCTGCTCGCTGTCGCGCCTCAATGAAAAAGACATCGAGGCGTCGGCGCGCGCATTGGAGCCTGCGCGGCGCAAGCGCATTCACACCTTTATCGGCACCAGCCCGACCCATCGCGAAGCCAAGCTGAAGATGACAAAGGACGAGATTGTCGAACGCATCGGCCGTCTTGTCGCTATGGCTGTGCCGTTATGCGATGAGGTGGAGTTTTCGCCGGAAGATGCGATCCGCACGGAGCGGGATTATCTCATCGAAACGGTGAACACGGCGATCGAAGCCGGCGCCACGACGATCAATATTCCCGATACGGTGGGTTATACGACGCCGGAGGAAATCACCGAACTCTTCCGCTTTCTGTCGGAAAATGCGAAGGGCGCGGAAAAGGTGACTTTCTCCACGCATTGTCATGACGATCTCGGCATGGCGGTTGCGAATTCGCTGGCAGCGGTGCGCGGCGGCGCCCGCCAGATCGAATGCGCGATTAACGGCATTGGCGAACGCGCGGGCAATTGTTCGCTGGAAGAAGCGGTCATGGCTTTGGCGACGCGCCGCGATTTCTTCCAGTTGGGCACGCAGATCGAAACCACCAAGATTTATCCGGCGAGCCTGGCGCTTTCGCGTGTCACCCATAATCCGATCCCGCGCAACAAGGCGATTGTCGGCAAGAACGCTTTCGCCCATGAAAGCGGCATCCATCAGCACGGCGTGCTGGCGAATAAACGCACTTACGAAATCATGGACGCCGAGGCCGTCGGCATGCCCGCCAATTCCATCGTTCTGGGCAAGCATTCGGGCAAACATGCGGTGCGCGCCCGCGCGGAAGCGTTGGGCTTTAAAATCTCGCCGCAAAAGGTCGAGGATATTTTCCCGGCCTTCAAAAAACTTGCGGACACAACCCGCGAGGTCTCCGACGCGCAACTAGTGAAGCTGATCACCGGCAATTCCATTGTCGATGGCCGCGTCGGGCCTTGGCGCATGCGCCGCGCTAATCTGCATATCGATATTGAAGAAAACACCAAGCCATATGCGCGGATCACGCTGGAGCATGATAGCGGCGATCAGCACACAGTGACCCATGAAGGGGCGGGCCCGATTGATGCGGCGTTTGCCGCTGTTTGCGCCATCACGGATGTCTCCGGCGTCATCAAGACGCTTGATCTGAGCCATATTGCCGAGGAAGGCGTTGTGCGCGCTGACGCCGTGGTCACGGTGGATGGTCGCGATTTCAGCGGTAAAGGCAAGGAAGTGGACATCGCCGACGCCGCCGTTGCGGCCTTTGTAGCGGCGATCAATCAGGCGGCGGCGATTCGCGCCGGCGCAGTTTCTTTCTCCGGTGAGGCAGCGGCGTCATGAGTTTGTCAGCATCAGAACCAAAATCCTTGTTCGATAAATTGTGGGAGCGCCATGTCGTCGTTGACGAAACGGATGACGCGCCCGCGGTGCTTTATATCGACCTCCACCTTATTCATGAGGTGACGTCTCCGCAGGCGTTCTCGGTGCTGGATGCACGCGGCGTAAAGGTGCGCCGGCCTGACAAGACATTCGGCACGCTCGATCATTCGACGCCGACTTTGCCGGCGAACGCCAAAGGCGAATTGCCCTATGCCACGCCGGAAGCGAAAAGCCAGGTTGAGCGGCTGATCGAGAATTGTGAAAAACACGGCGTTGAGCTGCTGGGGCTCGGCGATCCGCGCCGCGGCATCGTGCATGTGATCGGGCCGGAGCTTGGCCTGACCCAGCCCGGCAAGACTATCGTGTGCGGCGACAGTCACACATCGACCCATGGCGCCTTTGGCGCGCTCGCTTTCGGCATCGGCACCACCGAGGTCGGGCATGTGTTGGCGACGCAATGCGTGCTTCAGCGCAAGCCGAAATCCATGCGGGTGAATTTCGAGGGCGCGCTGCCCGCAGGCGTCGGCGCCAAGGACATGGCGCTCGCTATGATCGCGCAGATCGGCGCCGATGGCGGGCAGGGTTACGCCATCGAATTCGCCGGCGAGGCGGTGCGCAATTTGTCCATGGATGGACGCATGACGCTTTGCAACATGTCGATTGAAGCGGGCGCGCGCTCCGGCATGGTGGCGCCCGATGACACCACTTACGAATGGTTGAAAGACCGCGACTTTGCGCCAAAGGGCCTTGCCTGGAATGAAGCGCTGGCCGATTGGGTCGAACTCAAAACGGACCTAGGCGCGCATTTCGACAAGGAAGCGACAGTCGACGCAACGAAGATCCGCCCGATGATCACCTATGGCGTGTCGCCCGACGCTGCCGCGCCGGTGGATGAGATCGCGCCGGAACCCCATACGGATGCGGAGCATCACGCCGCCGACTATATGAAGTTCAATGCGGGCCGTCCGTTTTCGGATGCGGCGGTCAATCGCGTATTCATCGGCAGTTGCACCAATTCGCGGCTAGAGGATCTGCGCGAGGCGGCGCAGGTGATGCGCGGCCGCAAGGTGAAGCCCGGCGTTGTCACGTTGATCGTGCCGGGCTCAGAGGCGGTGAAGCGCGCTGCTGAAGCGGAAAAACTGCATGAGGTGTTTCTGTCGGCGGGCGCCGAGTGGCGCGAACCGGGTTGCTCCATGTGCATCGCCATGAACGGCGATGCGGGCGCGCCGGGCGAGCTTGTGGTTTCCACGTCCAATCGCAATTTCATCGGCCGTCAGGGCAAGGGGGTGCGCACCGTGCTCGCCAGCCCCGCAACCGCTGCGGCGTCAGCGATTGAAGGCCACATCGCGGACCCGCGTCCCTTCCTGTTTGCAAAGGAGAGCGCGTAATGTCCTTTGATCCGTTCAAGGCGTTGACCTCGCGCACGGTCGTGCTGTCGCAGGAAAATATCGATACCGACCAGATTATCCCGGCGCGGTTCCTCACCACCACGTCAAGGGAAGGTCTCGGCAAATCCGCCTTTTACGACTGGCGCTACGATGAAGATGGCCGGCCGAAAAACTCATCCGTATTCAACGGTGTTAATCCGGCGACCCATCAGATTCTGGTGGCGGGATCGAATTTCGGATGCGGTTCATCGCGCGAACATGCGCCCTGGGCGCTTTCTGACTTTGGATTTCGCGCGGTGATCAGCTCCGACATTGCTGACATCTTCAAAAGCAATGCGCAAAAAAATGGATTGGTGCCGGTCGAGGTCGATGAGGCGACGCATAAAAAACTGCTCTCGGCGCCGGGCGCGGAAGTCACGATTAATCTTGAGACCTGTGAAGTCAGCTTCGGCGAAGGCCAGAAGGCCGGTTTCGCCATGGAGGCGTTCGCCCGGCGCTGCCTTCTCGACGGGGTTGATCCGCTGGGGCATTTGTTGAATCAACTGCCAGATATTGAAGCCTACGAAAGATAAAAAAATGGCCGTAATCGCATTTCTGCCCGGCGACGGGGTTGGGCCCGAAGTCGCCAATGCTGCAAAGCGCGTTCTGGACGCGGCGGCGAAAAAGTTTTCTCTCTCGCTCGATTATCAGGATTGCTTTTTCGGCGGCGCCGGCATTGACGCCATGGGCGATCCGTTTCCCAAGGAAACCAAAGAAGCCTGCCTTGGGGCCGACGCGATTTTCCTTGGCGCAATTGGCGGTCCGAAATGGGATGGCGCCAAGCGTCGTCCCGAAGCGGGTCTTCTGGAAATGCGCAAGGCGCTCGGCGTTTACGCCAATTTGCGGCCTGTAAGCGTTGCGGCGGGCATGGAGCACTTGTCGCCCTTGCGCGATGAGCGCGTGACCGGTGTTGATATGCTGATCGTCCGTGAACTGACGGGCGGGATGTATTTCGGCGATCGCACAGAAGGAGAGACCCGCGCGACCGATGAATGCGTCTACACCAGGGACGAAGTGACCCGCGTGGCGCGCATCGCCTTCGAGGCGGCGCGCAAGCGCAAGAACCGCGTCGTTTCCGTGGACAAGGCGAATGTGCTGGCGACCAGCCGTCTGTGGCGCAGCGCCGTCATCGAATTGCACAAAGCAGAGTATAGCGATGTAGAGCTAAGCCATATGCTGGTTGACGCCATGGCGATGAAGCTCATTCAGGCGCCCGCGGATTATGACGTGATCCTCACCGAAAACCTTTTCGGCGATATTCTAAGCGACGAAGCAAGCGTGCTGTCGGGATCGATTGGCCTGGCGCCGTCGGCCTCGTTAGGCGAGGGAACGCGCGGCCTGTTCGAGCCGATCCATGGCTCCGCGCCGGATATTGCGGGGCAGGGCAAGGCCAATCCCGCCGGTGCGATCATGAGCGCCGCAATGATGTTGCGATACAGCCTGAATGAGGGCGCGGCTGCGGACGCCATCGAAGCGGCTGTTTCAAAAGCGCTCGCATCGGGGCGCGGCACCGGCGACATTGGCGGCAAGGACAATACGGATGCGTTCACGGATGCGGTTGCGGCGTTGATCTGAGCCCAGACCGCGTTCCGGCCTCACTCCATGATGTCTTCGTTCCACAATTCCGGTTTTTCGCGGATGAACCGCGCCATGAGTTCAAGCGACTCCGGATGCGCGACGTCGATCACCTCAACCCCGCGTTCGCGCAGGAAATCTTCATTGCCGCCGAAATTCTTGGTGTCGTTGACGACGACCCGCGGCACCTTGAACTGCACGATGGTTCCCGAACACATCATGCAGGGCGATAGCGACGTATACAGCGTCAGGTCGCGATAGCTCTTTTGGCGCCCGGCCTTGCGCAGGCAATCCATTTCCCCATGGGCGATCGGATCGCCCTGCTGCACCCGCTGATTATGACCGGCGGCGATCAGATCGGGCCCGCGCGCCAGCACCGAACCGATGGGCAAGCCGCCCTCATCATAGCTTTTCTTTGCTTCTTCAAAGGCGCGTTGGATAAACTGGTGATCCCAATCATTCAGCATCGCAGGTCTCCTGATGGACAAGCCTCACCGCATGATTGATAAAGATGAAATGTCATGGAGACAATCGAGGGACCATGTCTGACAATCTCACCGTCGTTGATCATCCGCTGATCAAGCACAAGCTGACCATCCTTCGGGATAAAAACACATCCACGGCGCAGTTCCGGCAGGTGCTGCGGGAGGTGGCGTTCGTGCTTGGCTGCGAGGTGACGCAGGACCTGACCCTTGGCGAAATCGAGATCGAAACGCCGATGGAGAAAATGACGGCGCCCTATCTTGAAGGCAAGAAACTATGTTTCGTGTCGATCCTGCGCGCCGGCAATGGATTGCTTGATGGGCTGCTCGATCTGGTGCCGTCGGCGCGCGTCGGGCATGTGGGCATCTATCGCGATCACGAAACGCTCGACGCCATCTCCTATTATTTTAAAACGCCGGACAAGCTCGGCGAGCGGGTGGTGATCATGGTCGATCCGATGCTCGCGACGGGCAATACGGCGATTGCCGCCGCCCACAAACTGAAAGAAGCGGGCGCGAAGCAGATGAAGTTTCTCTGTCTCGTCGCCGCGCCGGAAGGCGTTGAGAAATTTTCAAAAGCCCATCCGGATATTCCTATCATCACCGCGTCGCTCGACCGCGAGTTGAATGATGTGGGCTACATCTTGCCGGGGCTCGGCGATGCCGGCGATCGGATTTATGGCACCAAAGGCTGACGCGCTTAATTGGTAAGCGGCGCGTCGGGCTTCACTTCATGGGTGATGCCTTCGAGTTCTTTCGGAATGTAATTTTCATCATGCTTGGCGAGGATCGTCTGCGCGACGAAAACCCCTTCCGCATTGAATGCGCCTTGGGCGATGACGCCTTGCCCCTCGCGAAACAGATCCGGCACGATGCCGGTATAGGTGACGGGCGCGGTCGCCGTGCCGTCGGTCACCCGGAAACTGATTTGCAAGCCGTCGCCATGATCGAGGCTGCCGGTCTCCACCAGCCCGCCGAGGCGGATGCGGGTCTCCGGCGCAATCGCGGCTTCCGCCGCTTCGCTCGGCGTATAAAAATAGGCGATGTTACGCTGCAGCGCCGTGAAGGCGAGCCAGGCGGCGGCGGTCAACAGAACGCCCCCCGCTGCGATCAGGCCCAAACGCCGGTTCCGGTGGATTGGTTTCATGACGCCTATGTAGCGCGGAGCGCGGGGCCGGACAAACGCCTTTTGGTCGCGCCATTTGCCGGGCCTGCCGCCTATCCTCAAGGGGGCGAATTACCGTAAACCCTTGGACCATGGAGCAATATCGCCGCGCAATCAGTGTTTCCGCCGCCGGGGCCGGGTGCGACCGCGCCGGGACGGCGGTCGTGCGCGGGGTGAGCTTTGATCTGGCGCCCGGCGAGGGGCTGCAACTTTTCGGTCCGAACGGGTCGGGCAAATCGAGCCTTCTGTCCATGTTTGCAGGGTTGATCCGTCCGGCGGAGGGCGCCGTCAATTGGCGCGAAGGCGAGGCCGAAAGCGAGCGGCCGCCCGAAGGGAGCATTTTCTTTCTCGGCCATGAGGCGAGCGTAAAACCGGCGCTGAGCGCGGAAGAGAACCTTAAATTCTGGGCGAGCGCCTATGGCGGCGGCGATGTGCCGGCGGCGATGAAAGCGGTCGATGCGATGGCCTTTGCGCATTTGCGCGCGCGCAGCCTTTCCGCCGGCCAGCGCCGCCGGATTGATCTGGCCCGCGCCTTGCTGGCCCGGCGCGAGGTCTGGCTGCTCGATGAACCTACCGCGGCGATCGACCGGGATGGCGTCAAAATCATCCGCAAGCTGATCGATGATCATCTGGCGCGCGGCGGCATCGCGATTGTCGCGACCCATGATGATCTGGGCGAAGGCTTCAAGCGCGTGGAGCTGATGCGATGAAGCTCGGTCTCGCCATTCTGTCGCGCGACATCGCGCTCGCCTTCCGCTCCGGCGGCGGCTGGTTTTATGCGCTGTTTTTCTTTGCGGTGTTCACTGCGCTCGCCGGCATCACCTTTGGTCCGTCTTTGAGCGCGCTTGCTGCCGCCGCGCCGGCGGCGATCTGGCTGGCTGCCGCCCTGGCGGTCCAGTTTGCGGCGGCGGATTTGTTTGAAAGCGATCTGGCGGATGGCTCCCTGCGCGCGATCGCTGCGGAGCAGCCGAGCCTCATGCCCTATTGGTGCGCCAAGGCGGGATTGCTGGCGCTCACCGCCGCGCTGCCGATGATTGTCGCCGCGCCGTTCTTCCTGACCATGCTGGGCGTTTCATTCGATCAGGGCGTTGGGCTAGCCGCGCTGCTGCTTATCGGCGCGCCGGCGCTTATATTCATCGCCATTCTCACCGCCGCGCTGAGCGCGGGCTTCGCGCCGGAGGGCTTTTGGCCATGGTGATTGCGGCGCCGTTCACCGCGCCCGTGCTGGTGTTCGGGGTGATGGCGGCGAAAGCGTTTCTCGCAGGCGGCGGACTGGCTTCGCCCGAGACCTTGATTTTGGGCGCCCTTAGCCTGTTTATGGCGGCGGCGACGCCCGCCTTCGCCATTGCCGCCCTGCGCGTTAGTCTGGAATAGGAGCGACGTCCGTTTCATGTGGAGCCGGTTTTCCAATCCCGCGAAATTCGAAGCCTTCGCCCGCGTCGCCGGACCGATTGCGTGCGGCGTCTTCGTTCTGTGCGCGGCCTTCGGGGTGGTTGTCGGGTTGTTTTTCTCGCCTGCCGATTACCAGCAAGGCGACAGCGCGCGGATCATGTATGTGCATGTGCCCGCCGCATGGATGGCCATGGCGTCTTACAGCTTCATCGCCCTGATGAGCCTCGTTGCTTTTGTCTGGCGTCATTCGCTGGCGGATGTGGCGGCGCGCGCCGCCGCTGCGCCGGGCATGGTGTTCACCGCGCTGGCATTGTTCACCGGCGCGGTCTGGGGCAAGCCGACCTGGGGCGCCTGGTGGGTGTGGGATGCGCGGCTGACATCCATGCTGCTGCTGCTGTTCATTTATTTCGGCTATATGGCGGTGTGGCAGGCGGTGCCCGAAACCGCGCGCGCCGCAAGATTTGCACGC
The DNA here is from genome assembly GCF_055809375.1 of Hyphococcus sp. D3-15. Taxonomy (NCBI): domain Bacteria; kingdom Pseudomonadati; phylum Pseudomonadota; class Alphaproteobacteria; order Parvularculales; family Parvularculaceae; genus Hyphococcus; species Hyphococcus sp. D3-15. The sequence continues at coordinate 2,249,549 of NZ_CM147910.1, forward strand.
ATTCTGGCGCTTGTCGGCTTCATCAATATACCGATCATCAAATTCTCGGTCGACTGGTGGAATTCCCTGCATCAAAGCGCGAGCATTATTCGCGCCGGCGGGCCGAGCATTGATCCGAGCATGCTGACGCCGCTTTTCGCGATGATCATCGCTTATACGGCGTTGTTCACCTGGCTTGTATTTGCCGGCATGCGCGCCGCGCTGGCGCGCCAGCGTGTGGAAGCGCGCGCCGCGCGCGCACCGAGCCGGCCTGTTTCTGCGGAGGCGGTATGATAGATTTCAGCGCCCACACGACGCCTTACGTCCTGACCTGTTACACGGTGTCGATCATCGCGCTTGGCGCGCTGATCGTCTGGCGCATGCGCGAGCTGCGCAAGGCGGAGGCGGCGGAAAAGCGCCTGCGCGAGCGCGCCGATTAGCGCGTCGCCGCTTTGGCTTCCTTGATTTTCTCTTGAACCATATTCGCGTCGAAACCGGGAACGACTTCAACGTAAGAGCCGTCCACTGCGGCGATGATGAAGGCGGGGGTGCCTTCAACGCCGAGCGCTGACGCCATCATATGGTTGTCATTGATCATCTGCGGGATGTTGTCCTTTTCGATGGACGCTTTCATCTTCGCAACATCGAGACCGAGTTTTTTGGCCATGTCGTCGACGCGCTTTTCAGTGAGCACGCCAGACGCATCAAGCATGGCGAAATGCAGTTCGAGAAATTTCCCTTGTTCGCGCGCGGCGAGGGCCATTTCGGCGGCGTATTCGGACTCTTCGCGCAGGATCGGCAATTCGCGGAAGACGATCTTCACGTCGGAGTCTTTCTTGACCAGATCGTTCATCAGCCCGGCGGCCTTTTTGCAATAACCGCAGTGATAGTCATACATCTCGATGACGGCGACTTTCGCCTTGTCCGGATTTTTTCCGCCGACAAAGCTGGTTCGCGCATCGAGCAGGGCCGGCAGGCTTTCGACAGCAGCGAATTTCATCTGTTCTTCCGCGGCCATGCGTTGCGCCTGGCTGTATTTGTTCACCGCCTCGATGATGACTTCCGGATTGTCCATCAAATAGTTACGCACAAGCTCGCCGATTTCTTCTTCTTCCAGATCGGAAAAGGAAGTGGTGACTTTCGCTTTCGGCGCATGGGACATCGCATCGGCGACCGGGGTTTCCGCTTGTTGTTGCGCAGAAGAATACGCAACCGCGATGGCGCCGAGAACAAACGCGCCCGCGAGCGCAGCGCCGGTGGCGACTTTCGAGTTCAGCATCGATGGTCTCCTAAATTCAGCGCCGGGCCCCCCGCGCGCAAATGACATGAGTGCGTTAGCGAATATTGTTGTCGACAATGACCGGATCAGGAACGTCGGGTCTTTTCTGCGGTTCCTGCGGCGTCGGCGGCAATGTGCCGACATCGCCCGTTGGCTCTGACGAGGGCAGGGGCGGCGCGCCCTCTGCGGGCTGGCTTGCAAGGATAATGTCCATGGCGCGGCGCCATTCCGGCGTGCCGCGCTTAAGCCCCGGCAAGGCGCGGCGGGCGAACTGGTTTGCATCCATCGGCGCGCCGCTATTGTAGCGCGATTCAGCGGTTGCGAGATTGGCCCGCGCCGTATCGCCCTGTTCGGAGTAAGCGCGCGCCAGCTCAAACCATGCGAAGCCATTATCCGGTTCGAGAACAGTGGCGCGTTTCAACTGCATCACGGCTTCCTCGACGGTTTTCGGATCGCCGCTGGCGAGGAGGGCGCGTCCCAGTCCGACGCGCATCAGCGCATTTTCCGGCAGCAGCGCGACGGCTTTGCGGTTGGGTTCGATCGCGTCATCGGTGCGGCCATATTCGAACAGGATCTGTCCTTCCAGCTCATGGAAATACGGATAGTCCGGCCGCGAGGAGGTCAATTCACGGATCTCCGCAAGGGCTTTGTCGATGTCGGAATGGCGGTAATAGGCGACCGCGCGGGCGTAATGCGCCGGCTCCGATTGATCCGATAACGGATAATCGCGCAGGGTTTCGCTGGGGTCGTAGAGAAAGCCTTTGATCTTGCCCTGGATCAGTCTGAGACGTGCGATTTCTTCCGGGCTGTCTTTCACCTCGAAATAGGGCGACTTCTGCGCGCGCTCGGCCAGCGCGGCGTAACGGTCATTCGCCAGCGGGTGACTTTGCAGGAACGGGTTTGCGCGCTGACCGGTGATGATCTGGTAATTGCGCATCCGGGCCCACAGATCCATCGCGCCCTTTGTCGATTTGCCAAGGCGGTCGAGATAGGTGATCGACGACTGGTCGGCGGTCGCTTCCTGGCTGCGGCTGTAAACGAGGTAATCGGCCATGGCGACATTCTGGCCGAGGCCAAGCAAGCCGATGCCCGCTTCCGGCGATCCGGCGGCGATGGCGGCGGCGCCGAGCAACAGGCCGAGGATCATTGGCCGGCTGGCATTGGCCATGGCTTCCGCTGAACGCGCCGAGTGATTGCCCGCAAGGTGGCCGGCTTCGTGCGCGATCACCGCTTCAACTTGGTTGGGGTTTTCGGCGAAGGTCAGCATGCCGGTGTTGACGCCCATATAGCGTCCGCCGGCGAAAGCGTTGAAGGTCTGGTCGTTGATGATGAGGATCTGGATCGAACTTGGATTCAGCCCAGCCGCCGCGAAGATCGGCCGCGAATGATCGTCGAGAAATTTCTCGATCTCCGCATCGCGCAGAACCGAAATGCCTTGCGCGCTCGCGTTAATGGGCGCCGCTGCAAAAACAGCGGCCATGAAACCAAAAAACGCTTTCTTTATACGCAACCCGAAACGACTTGCCGCCATCTGAACCTCTTGCACGCCCCCCAGAGCCTGCACTCGCTTTATCATAGAGCCGCTTTGCGGCGATTTCGAGATGCGGCGCCGGTCTGGCGCCGCATTTGTGAGGTGAAATTAAGGGATTAGCGGCTCTGCGTCCGGTTAAGCATCGCTGCCCCGGTTCCACCAGCCCTTTTTGCGCGGTTTCGCTTCGGCGGGCTTCGGCGTCGCTGCCACCTCTGCCGGGATTTCGGGCTGAGGTTCCGGCGCCGGCTCAGGCGCTTCGACGGCTTTTTCCGCTTCCGGCGCTGCATCATGACCGTTTGCGGATTCAGGCGCCGTATCGGGCTCTGCTTCTACAACTGGTTCCGGCGGGGCCTCGGCGGCCGGTTCGGGCGCTGCGTCCGCAGTGCTGCCGGACGGGCTTTCCGGCGCATCATTACTCTCGCCGGAATTTTTTTCCGCCGACGCCTGCTCGCCATTCTCGGCGGACGCGTCTTCCTGTCCTTCTTCGCGATTACGGCGGTTGCGGCGGCCGCCACGGCGGCCGCGACGACGGCGGCGGCGCGACTGATCGTCTTCCTCGCCATCGCCTTCACGCGCTTCGCGTTGCGGTTTTTCTTCGTCGCCGCCTTCTTCGCTGCTTGCGGTCTCGCTCGGCGTATCGCCATCGCGGGCCTCGGCATTGTCGCGCGGTCCATCCTTGCGGCGGCGGCGGCGGCGGCGTTTTTTGCGCTCTCCGCCTTCACGATCTTCGCCATCGGAGTCGGCGGCCTCCGCCTCTGCTTCAGGGGCGGCTTCGATTTCGACAAGCTCCGTCTGGTCGGCGCGGATCACTTGCGGAACGTCCTTGCGCTCGCGCGGGACGCCGCTCTTTTCGAGGGTGAAGTCGTCGCCGGCGCGGGCGGTGTCCGGGATGAGTTGGATGGTGACACCGTTCTGATCTTCAATGCGCTTCAGCCAGTCACGATGATGGTTGAGCACATAGACGGTGACGTCGAGCGATGCGTGCACTGCCAGTACGCCAACCTTGCCGGAGACCGCTTCGCCTTCAATGGCGCGCAAGATCCGGATCGCCGCCATTTCGGCGGAGCGAATGGCGCCGGCGCCGGCGCAAGTGGGGCAGGTTTGGGTGGTGCCGTCGACGATGCCGGAGCGGCGGCGCTGGCGCGACATTTCAAGCAGGCCGAAATTCGAGATGCGGCCGAGCTGAATGCGCGCGCGGTCATTTTTGATCGCGTCTTTCAGCGCCTTTTCGACTTTGCGGTTGTTGCGCTGCTCTTCCATGTCGATGAAATCGAGCACGATCAGACCGGCGAGGTCGCGCATGCGGAATTGCCGCGCGGCTTCGTGCGCGGCTTCGATATTCGTCTTCAGCGCAGTCTGTTCGATATTGCGCTCGCGCGTCGCACGGCCCGAGTTCACGTCGATCGCGATCAGCGCTTCGGTCTGATGGATGACGATATAGCCGCCGGACTTCAACCGAACCGTCGGGTGATACATGCCGTCGAGCTGGGCTTCGACGCCGTGCTTCAGGAAGATCGGCGCATTGCCCTTATAGGGCTGCACAAATTTCGCATGGCTCGGCATCAGCATTTTCATGAAGTCTTTCGCTTCACGATAGCCGTTCTCGCCCTCGACCTGCACTTCGCCGATGTCCTTGTCGTAAAGATCGCGGATGGCGCGTTTGATCAGGCTCGCTTCCTCATAGATCAGGCAAGGCGCGATTGATTTTAACGTCAGGCTACGGATGTTCTCCCACAGGCGCAGAAGATAATCATAGTCGCGCTTGATCTCGACCTTGGTGCGCTTGGCGCCGGCGGTGCGGATGATCAGTCCCATGCCCTGGGGCACTTCGAGACTGTTGACGACGCGGCGCAGGCGCTTGCGGTCTGTTGAATGCGGGATCTTGCGGGAAATGCCGCCGCCGCGAGCGGTGTTCGGCATCAAGACGCAATAGCGGCCGGCAAGCGACATATAGGTCGTGAGGGCCGCGCCTTTATTGCCGCGCTCTTCCTTGACCACCTGCACGAGCAGGATCTGGCGGCGCTTGATGACTTCCTGGATTTTGTAATTGCGCAGAAGTTGGGCGCGGCGGCGCTTGGCGTCCTTGTAGCGCTCATACAGCGCTTCACGCTCTTTCGCCTTGGACCGCTTGGTCTCGGGCGCTTCTTCCTCTTCTTCCGGCTCGTCTTCTTCGCCGGACGCTTCGACGGTTTCGTCTTCTGCGTCAGCGTCAGCTTCAACGGCTTCGTCTTCTGAGCTCTCGGCTTCTTCCGCGCTCGCCTCGGCGGCGTCGCCTTCGGAAGCATCTTCGTCAGCGCTTTCGTCCTGGTCGTCTTCGATCTTTACCGACGCGCGAAGATTTTCATTTTCTTCGCCGTCTTCTTCTTCCTCTTCCTCATCTTCAGAATCGGAAGGGTCCGCTTCGATTTCGTCTACGGGATCGGCATCAGACTCATCGGATGAGGCGTCGTCGTCCGACGCAGCGGATTGGCGCTTCGAGTTGTCATCGTCATCATCATGGTCGTGATCGTCGTCTTCGCGCCCGCTGCCGCGTTCATCATCATCGAAATGATCATCATCGCCGCCGGAGGCAAGCTCGAGCTGGGCTGCGAGCTCCGCGACTTCCGCTTCGGATTTCTGCAACGCCTGCCGGTCGGAGACCGGGATCTGATAATAGTCAGGATGAATTTCGCTAAAGGCGAGGAAGCCATGGCGATTGCCGCCATATTCGATAAAGGCCGCCTGCAGCGATGGTTCGACACGCGTGACGCGCGCCAGGTAAATATTGCCTCTAAGCGGCTTGCGGGCGGCGGATTCGAAGTCGAAGTCCTCGACTTTGCCGTTGTCGAGCACCGCGACGCGCACCTCTTCCGGGTGGGCCGCATCGATCAGCATTTTTTTGGTCATTGAATAAGGCTCCGCAATGCGGCGGCTTGGCCGGCGCATTGGCTGTGTTGGATCGCTGGTTGGGACGCGCGCGCTCGGCTCCGCGCGCCTGGCAGTCACGAGGACTGGCGGCGGGGGAGATCATATGGGCGGTCACTGTCATCAGCGAAAGCTGTTTTCCATGCCGGTTATCCGGCGGTTATTTGTGCCGGAATTCCGGCGGTTATTTTGTGGCGCGCTTGCGCCTGGGTCTTGTGGCGCATTGCGCCGTATTTTTTGCCGCCCCGACTGTCTTGCCCAGGGCGTCGCTTTTTGCTCCTCGCGCCGCCGGAAATCTCCGGAATCGCGGGCCGGCTGGGGGAGCTGCCGGCGTCAAGTTTCTGGAAAGACGAAATCATCCGCCGTTTCCTGAAAAATTCTTCATATGCGCAGGGATCTGGGTCCCTTCGGTCGCCCTATAGATGGGCCCTGCGCGTCCAGATATCAACAACTTGCGGTGTGACCGATGGCCGGGCCGGGCGCAAGTGTATTTTCACCATGCCATGAGTGCGGGGAAAAAGAAAACCCATGGTTAACACCGACTCAGTGTTGCATGTAAAAATCGATTGAATGATTAACGCGGCGTTAACGCTGGCGTAATCAAGATGCCGCCTTTAGAGATCAAGCCGGGGAGTTCCGGGGCGATACTTGGCGGCGTTCATCGCGGCGGCGCGCGAAAGCGTGTTGGTGCGGGCGTATGGATGGGTAACATGGCCGGATTCTTTAAATCGGCGCAAAGACTTATGAGATTCGCCGCGACCCGTTTCGTGGCCGCGCCAGCGCTATGCGCCCTGGCGCTTTCCGGCATGGCCCACGCGTCTGAACTTCTGGATGTGCGCTTCGGGCCGAATCCCGACGCCACAAGGATCGTTTTCGACCTAAAGGGCGCGCCCGATTACCGGATTTCCGGCGACGGGCTGGGCGAGGGGCGGCTTTTCGTCGATTTCACGAGCCTTGATGGCGCTTTGGCGGCGAAATCGGGCATGGGGCATGTCACCGCCGTCAATTTCTCGAAATCCGGCGGCGCTGGCGCGCGCGCTGTGTTTTCCCTGAAAAAATCTGCGAAAATAAAAGACATATTCGTGCTTGAGCCGGGCGGCGGCGTCGCCAAGCACCGTCTGGTCATCGATCTTGTGACGGCGGACAAGGCGGCGTTTCTGGCCAGCCTGCCAGCCCGCAAGGACGATATCGCCGCGATTATCGAGCAGGTGACGACCCCGACGGGCGCGCCGGGCCCTGCGGAACCGTCCGCCAGCGAGGTCGCCAGCCTTTCCGTGCCGCCGGCGCCAAGCCACAAGAATGACGCGAAAGACGCCGCAGAGCACAAGCAGATCGTGGTGATCGATCCCGGCCATGGCGGGCGCGATCCCGGCGCACAAGGCCAGAGCGGCACGCTGGAAAAGGTTGTGACGCTCGCCGCCGCCAAGGAGCTGGCAGACATTCTGACGGCGCGCGGACGCTATACCGTCGTGATGACCCGCAATGAAGACGAAACCATTCGCCCGGACGAGCGCGAGACCCTGGCGCGCGGGGCCGACGCCGATCTGTTCATTTCGCTGCATGCTGATGCAATCGCGCAGCACGCAGTGCGTGGCAGCTCGGTCTATACGCTGTCGGAAGAAGGCACGGTACGCTCGGCGAAACTGGCGAAATCTGAAGGCAATTACCAGGTTTACGATGTCGCCCTCAATGATTATGAAGCGATCAGCGACATCCTGCTCGACAAGGCGCAGGATACGACGATGACCAAATCCTCGAAATTCGCGGAAATCCTGATCGAAAACCTCTCCGGCAAGACGCCGCTTTTGAACCGCACACACCGCAAGGGCGATCTGCGGGTGCTGCTCGGCGCCGGCGTGCCGGCGGTGCTGCTGGAAATGGCGTTTATCTCCAATGCCAAGGATGAAGCCAATCTGACCTCGCCGGTCTGGCGCAAACGGACCATGACGGCGGTTGCCGATCTGATCGACGCCTATTTCGAGGCTGAGGCGCTGCAACGTCACGCACAGCTTGCGCCCGTCGCCGGACAGTAAGCTAAACCTTACCAAAATAAGGGATATATGCGGCTATTGCGCCTCGCTGCCGTCCAAATTATGCGGTAAAAGGGCGGGGATGAACGCGAGAAGCTGCGCCTCGGCGGCTTTGGGGAAATGGAAGGGTCAGCGCTTTTGGGCTGAATTGCGGTCGGCGACTATCAGCGGCCGCAAGCGTGCAGACGACGCGTAAGACGAAAGCGTACAGGCGAGCGTACAGACAGATGAGCGATCATTCAGACGACAAACCGAAAATGACGCCGCCATCGGGCGGCGAGCGCCTGTCCTTTGGCGACGCCGGTGAAGACGCCCCGCGCGCGCCGAAAAAAGCAGCCGCGCCGGAAGAGCCTATCGAAGACGATATGTTCACGCGCAAAAACGCGCCGGCGGAAAAGCCGAAGCCGCCCAAGATTGATTCCAAGTCGATTTTTGAAGACCCGGACAAAGACCCCGATGACGAGGAAGTCGTCCTGGGTGAAGCGGACGAACTCCATGACGAGATTGACGAAGAGCCTGCTGAGCCGCTCGCCGCGCCTAAGCGCAGGGCGGAGCCCGCGCCTGAACCTGTCGCAGCGCCCGTTTCCGGCGGTGGCGGTGGTGGCGGAAACTTGGCGGTCTCTGTGCTGAAATTCTTTGGCTTCGGCTTCGCGGCCGCAACGCTGGGCCTGATCGGCGTCGCCGGTTTCTCCGCCTGGTATCTCTACAAGCTTGAGCAGGGGCTGCCCGCTTACGAACAGTTGGCGGAATATGCGCCGCCGGTGACGACACGGGTTTATGCAGGTGACGGTTCGCTGGTGGCGGAATTTGCGCGCGAGCGGCGTTTGTTCGTGCCGATCGAGTCGATGCCCGATCACGTCAAATATGCGTTCGTGTCGGCGGAAGACAAATCCTTTTACGAGCATGCCGGTCTCGACTTCCGCGGCCTGGTCCGCGCGCAAATGTCGAATGTGGGCAATATCCTGCGCGGACGCCGCCTTGAAGGCGGCTCGACGATCACCCAGCAGGTGGCGAAGAACTTCCTTCTGACCAGCGAGCAAAAAGTCGAACGCAAGCTGCGTGAAATGCTCATTGCACGGAAGATGGAGCGGACCTTCACCAAGGACCACATTCTTGAGCTCTATCTCAATGAAATTTACCTCGGCAATCGCTCCTATGGGGTAGCTGCCGCCGCACTCAACTATTTCGACAAGTCGCTGGATGAATTGACGATCGCAGAGGCGGCCTATCTCGCCGCGATCACCAAAGGCCCGAGCAATTATCACCCGATCGCCAATGAGGCGAAGGCGGTTGAGCGGCGCAATTGGGTCATCGGCCGGTTGCGCGATGATGGCCGGATCACGCCGGAGCAAGCAAGCGAAGCGCAAGCGCTGCCGCTTGGCGCCCAAGTGGCGCCGCCGCTCGGCGCGCGCGACTGGACCATGGAATATTTCGCGGAGGAAGTGCGCAAACAGATCGTCGATCTTTACGGCGTTGAGGCGCTGTATGATGGCGGTCTCGCGGTGCGCACCTCGGTTGATCCGCATTTGCAGAAAAAAGCCGGCGAAGCCTTGCGTCGCTGGCTGGTTGAATATGACCAGCGTCATGGCTGGCGCGGCGCCATCGACAAGATCGATGTCGGCGATGAGTGGGTCGAAGTCTTCGGCGATAAAGTCGACGATCTGAAAAACGCCCGCAAAGTGTCCGACGACATGGCGCCATGGCGTCCGGCGCTGGTGCTCGCCGCCGGTGCGCGCGAAGCGCAGATCGGGTTTGAAGACGGCGAGACCGCGGTCCTGCCGCTCGAGCTGATGACATGGGCGCGCGAGTATATCTCCGCCAATAATCGCGGCGAGGAAGTCGTGTCGGTCGCTGATATCCTGTCGCGCGGCGATGTCGTCTATGTAGAAAAATACGAAGCCGCAACTTTGCCGAAGGGCGAAAAGGCGGCGGCGGATGCGAAGGCCAAGCCGACGCCGGAAAACGCCTATGCGTTGCGTCAGGCGCCGGCGGTGAATGGCGGCCTGATCGCCATGGACCCGCATACGGGCCGCGTGCTCGCCATGGTCGGCGGCTTCTCCTTCCAGATGTCGGAGTTCAACCGCGCGGTGCAGGCTGAGCGTCAGCCCGGCTCGACCTTCAAGCCGTTTGTGTATTCGGTGGCGCTCGATAGCGGCTATACGCCGTCTTCCATCGTTCTCGACGCGCCCTTCGTGGCGCCAAGTCTCGATAGCTGGTACCGGCCGGGCAACTATATTGAAGGCCGCTATTACGGCCCGTCGACTTTACGTCTGGGCGTCGAGCAGTCGCGCAACGCGATGACCGCGCGCCTCGCGCAGGATCTCGGCATTGGCCGGATCATGGAATATATTGAGCGCTTCAATCTTTCCGACCGCCTGCCGCGCGAGCTCGCCATCTCGCTTGGTTCCGGCGAAACCACCCTGATGAAAATCACGGCGGGCTATTCCGTCTTCGTCAATGGCGGCAAGGGCGTAGATCCGGTGTTTATCGACCGGATTCAGGACCGCACCGGCAAGACCATCTACAAGCGCGATGAACGCCCCTGCGTGGGCTGCAATGTGGAAGTCTGGTCCGGCCAGTCGGAACCGCAATTGCCCGATTTGCGTCGTCAGGTGATGGATCCGCGCACCGCCTACCAGATCACCTCGATCCTTGAGGGCGTCGTCATTCGCGGCACCGGGTCCGCAGTGCGCCGCGCCACGAGCAAACCGCTCGCCGGCAAAACCGGCACCACCAACGACTATAAGGACGCATGGTTTGTCGGCTTCGCGCCCGACCTTGCGGCCGGCATCTATGTTGGCTTCGACATGCCGCAGACGCTGGGCCAGAGCGAGGCGGGCGGCTCCGTCGCCGCGCCGATCTTCGCTGACTTCATGGTCGAGGCGTTGAAGGACACGGCGGGCATTCCCTTCCGGGTGCCGTCGGGCGTGCGGCTGGTGCGGGTCAACGCGAAAACCGGCAAGCCGGCCGGTCCCGGCGACCGCAATGTCATTCTTGAGGCCTTCAAGGCGGAAGACGATCCCAATCGCAGCCGCTCGCTTGAAGATGATTTCTCGCTCGATCCGCTGTTGAGCGCCGCCCCCTCGAAAGAGGAAGGCGAGGATGACCTCAACGGGCTTTACTAGGGCGGCGATCCTAATATAGGTGGCCTTTCAACATTTATCCGCGCATCCGGCTTCGGTTTGGATGGGCGGCGATCAGGAGACGGATATGCGCGCCGAAATTGATGCGCTCACGGACGAAATCAAGCAGTCGCTCGCGCTGCTGAGGAGGCGTCTTTGACTGGGATAAGTCAGAAAAAGAGCTTGAAGAGCTAAACGCCAAAGCCGAAGACCCGAAACTCTGGGACAAGCCTGAAGAGGCGCAGGCGCTGATGCAAAAACGCACGGCGCTGGAAAACCAGATGAACGCCGTCGGTGCGATCCAGACCGAACTCGACGATCTTTTAGGCCTTGCCGAAATGGCGTGGGAGGAAGACGACGAGGCGAGTCTCGACGAGGCGCAGACCATGATCACCGATCTGCATGCGCGCGCGCAAAAAGCGGAGATCGAAGCGCTGCTGTCCGGCGAGGCGGACGCCAATGACGCCTTTGTGGAGATTCATCCCGGCGCCGGCGGCACCGAATCGAATGACTGGGCGTCGATGCTGTTGCGCATGTATGTGCGTTGGGCGCAGCAATCGGGCTACAAGGTCGACATCATCGAAGAGCAGCCGGGCGAGGAAGCGGGCATTAAATCCGCGACCATCCAGGTTAAGGGCCACAATGCCTATGGCTGGCTGAAAACGGAATCCGGCGTGCATCGCCTGGTGCGCATCTCGCCATATGATTCCAACGCCCGCCGCCATACGTCATTCGCGTCGGTCTGGGTTTATCCGGTGGTCGATGACAAGATCGACATTGACATCAATGAAAGCGATTGCCGCGTCGATACGTTCCGCGCTTCCGGCGCCGGGGGCCAGCATGTGAACACCACCGACAGCGCGGTCCGGATTACGCATAATCCGACCGGCATCGTCGTGCAGTGTCAGAATGAACGCTCGCAACACAAAAACCGCGCAACCGCCTGGAACATGCTCCGCGCCCGTCTCTATGAGGTTGAGCTGCAAAAACGCGAGGAAGCAGCAGCAGCCTCTGCGGCGTCAAAGACCGATATTGGCTGGGGCCATCAGATCCGCTCTTACGTGTTGCAACCCTATCAGCTGGTCAAGGATACGCGCACGGCGGTGGAGCATACGGACCCTGACGCGGTGCTTGGCGGCGATATTGACGGGTTTATGAGCGCTGCGCTGGCCCAGCGGGTCGGCGGGGAAGCCAGCTAACCGGCTGCGGCGCCGATTTCGGGCGAATTCGCGATTTTGCGTGTGCGAAGCAGGAATGTTTCGGATGCGTAACCTGTGTGGATGTGCGCCAGATTATTAACAAAGTATTAAAATGTGAAAATGGTTAACGCCGTTTTCAATTGACGGTTGCATGCTTTCGATATTCGATACTCCTTGTAGGTACTAATTCCCTCCCTGTACCGACAATCATTTGGATGGACGCAACAAGGAGACTTGTTTTCGAACGAAACACCAACTGACCTGACATGAATTCCGGACCACGCAACAGAACACACTCATAAATATGCAGTCTGTGATGCTGGCTAGGAATGAATGCGAAAACACGCGGGCGCAGCACAGCGCTCGCGTGTTTTTTTGTTTCCTCAGTCGCGATAATCCAGCGGCGGGTCGCGATCGCCAAGTAGCGATGTGTATTTGTAATTCTCGCCGCGCGCCGCATCGAACTCCGCCCGCGCCATGTCACGCAGTTCAGGGTTTTCGTATAATTCAATCGCGGTGAGGGTCATTGCTTTGGCGGCGACTTGCGCGCCTTTAAAGCCGATGGACATGCCGCTCGCGGCGACCGCCTGCCATGAATGCGAGGATGTTCCGGGCGCCCAGGTTGCGGCGCGCACGCCGACCGTCGGCGTCGCATAGGAAACATCGCCCACATCGGTGGAGCCATAGCCGAGCGAGCGCGAATAGGGCTGAATTTCCGCGGCGCTTTCAAGGCTGGCGCCGGGATTGTCAAAGCTCTCGCGGATTTTTTCGGCGAATTTACGCTCCGCCGGGGTGTAGGTGACGCCGCCGACCGCACGCAGTTTTTCATCCATCGTCCGCGCCAGCGTTTCGTTGACGAGCAAGGGGTTGTTGCCGTGAATGACTTCCCAATCAACCTGCGTCCCTGTGCCCAGTGCGGCGCCGCGCGCTGCGTCTTCGATCCGCGTCCAGATTTGGTCCACCATCGCCGCGTCGGGATGGCGCACATAATAAAAGACTTCGGCGAAATCCGGCACGACATTCGGCGCCAGGCCGCCATTGGTGATGACGTAATGGATGCGCGTTTGTTGCGGCACATGTTCGCGCATCAGATTGATCATGTTGTTGAAGGCTTCAACCCCGTCCAGCGCAGAGCGCGCGCGATCTGGCGCGCCGGCTGCGTGAGCGGACACGCCGCGATAGCGGAATTTTGCCGAGCGATTAGCGAGCGATGTGCGCGCCGCAGCGGAGTTTTCGTCATCCGCATGCCAGTGCAGCGCGATGTCCACATCGTTGAACAGGCCGGCGCGCACCATATAGACCTTGCCGCTGCCGCCTTCTTCGGCGGGCGTGCCGTAAAGCCGGATGCGTCCCGGCGTGCCGGTTTCTTCGAGCCAGTCTTTCACCGCGAGGGCGGCGGTGAGCGATCCCGCGCCGAACAGATTGTGCCCGCAGGCGTGCCCCGCGCCCTTGCCGTCGATGGGCGCGCGCGTGGCGCTGTCATTTTGATTGATGCCGGGCAGGGCGTCGAATTCCGCGAGGATGGCGATCACCGGGCCGCCCTTGCCATATTCGGCGATGAAGGCGGTGGGAATGTCCGCGACGCCTTTTTTGACCGTGAAGCCGGCGGCGCTCAGCTTCGATTGCAGCAATGCGCTTGAGCGTTCTTCTTTGTATCCGACTTCGGCCCACTCCCATAATTGCCGCGCGACGGATGCGGTCTCGTCATAGCGCGCATCAATGCCGGAAAGCACTTTGGCGTCATCGGCGTAAGCGGTGGCGGGAAGAAAGGCGAGTAGAGACAATAGAGCTCGATGCATGGGCTGGATCCCCTCCTTGAATTCAACGGCATGTTTGCCGCCAGGCGGCGCGGCGCCAATGGGGCGCAGTTCACCTTACCAGATATAGACGTCTGGAGCGCCGAAAAAGCCAGTGTCGGTGAGAGCTCACGCAAAAAGCGGCGGCGCATAAAGGGGATGCGCCGCCGCAGGGGGTGACCAGGGAGGGAGAGAGACGGTCAGCCCCCGAATTTCACTTCAAGATTAAGCCCGAAGCTTTCCGCATTGGCGTTGCTGAAATCGTAATGGGTGTAGTCAGCGCGCAGGGACAATGATTCCGTGATGTCGTAGGCGGCGGATGCGCCGAAGGCGAGGCCGTCATCAGAGCCGCCAAAGACAAGCTCATTGCCGCCGAGCGTCTGCACGGTCGAGTCGATTTCCGCAAAAGCGTAACCGGCCCGCGCCGACAGATCGAACTTGTCGCTCACCGGCAAGATGACGCGGCCATAGCCGCCGACAAGATAGTCGAGACCGAGATCGCCGGGGCCGGCGATCACATCATCGAAATCGTCATCGTCATTGTCGTCGAAATCGAGATCGTCCTCGCTTCCGTCATAGTCGAATTCGCCATTATCGATGCCGAATGAAATGTCGCTTTCAATGGCGAAATAGCGCGAGAACTGCCAGCCGCCGCGCGCCGTCACCGCGCTGACATTCGCATTGCCGCCAAGCTCTTCGTCAAAGTCGAAATTGTTATAGCCAGCGGAGATATAGGGGCCGAGCGATTCCTCAGCGCCATAGTTCTGCGCATGGGCCGCGCCTGCGGTCAGCAATGAAGCGGCGCCCAAAATCAGGATTGTTTTTTTACTCATGGAACTCCTCCGGGAGGTTGCAATAGATCGTCTATTGCACCGCCAACAGGCGCGCGCCGAAGCGGTTCCATTCCTTCCAAAGGTTCATGTAGTTGCCAAAATCTTAACGGACGCCGTGTTTAGCGATGGGCGTCCGGTTTGGCCGCGTGCTCGCGCACATAAAGCAGCCACGGGTCGTCATCGGTGGGGACGGCTTCATAGGCTTTGACATGGGGCGCGCCGATAAAAAGCAGATAGTGCGCTCCCGGTTCGAAATCCGCAACCACGCCGCAATCCTTCGTCAGCACGCCGCGACCGGCGCCATCTTTCCAGAATGCAGGATCATCATGATCGGGCGAGACCGATGGATTTTCGTGCTCGGCGAGGCTTGTGGCGAGCGAGACCCGTTCAAATTCGCCTTCGCCCTTTATGAATTCGAGAATCTGGAACAGTTGAATCGGCAGGCGCGGCGCCGTCGCTCTGTCCTTGTCGGCGCCTTCTTTCGCTTTGTTTTGTATGGCGCGCAAATCCGGCTTCGGCGCCGCCAGCGTCGCGGCGCTCGCAATGGGTTCGGCGAGCACAATGGTTTGCGTTCGAGCGATCAACATATCCGCCGATGCTGTCTGATCAGGACAGGAAGGCGCCGCAAAAACGAGGGACGGCGCGGCGAGCGTGCAGGAAATCGCGGCGGCGGTGAGGGCGCGTTTCATATTTGCACTCTAGCAATGAATAGAGCGGAATGAAACTCACATTCACAAACTGATCATCACTTGATTGCAGCTGTGCAAAATTGCGGAAAAACTAATTTTAATCTGACATGACATGGTGTTCCGAACATGTCAGACTTGGCGCATCTGTTCTGTAAAATATCACCACATATTTCTTTTGTTTATTGTCTTGAAGGGAGAGAAGACATGAGAAACACCGGACGAATTTGCGCTAAAATTGCTTTCGCGGCGGGCGCTTCCGTGTTGGCGCTTGCTGCGGGCGCGAGCGCGCAGGAAAATTTTGCGATCACAGAATATCGCATTCAGTCCGACGATTGCGGATTGCAAGGCTGCGGCATGCCCGCCTTTGCGAGCGAGGCGGATGCGTCGGCGTTTTTCGATGCTGACCGTGCGGAGCGCGCCGCGCTGGCGAGCGGCGCCGGGAACGCATCCATTCCCGCCTTTCGTCATTGGCGGCGCAGCTACAACGCCTATCAATTCAAAAACAAGCAAGTCGTGTTTCTGGATTTTGACGCGGGCGGCGCGCCGACTTTTCCGGTGTGCTTCACCACCGGCGCGCTGTTCGGCGTGTTCGACGATTATGTCTATTCGCCGGAAGAGCGCGACGCCATTCAAGCGCGCATCGAAGCGGATTATGAAAAATTCAATTATCATTTCACCCAGACCGAACCGACGGTCGGGGAATATTCAACCTTGCTGATCGGCTTGAATGATGCGCCGCTCGATTGCAGCGCCGGCAGCAATGTGAGGCTCACGCCATCCGGCGGCGTCAGTATTTTGTTTGGTCAGGCGGAGAATATCGACTTCCGCAATCAGACAAAGACAGACCTTGCCTTCGCCGACGCCAGCTTCTGGCAGTTTCTGGCGCAGCTCGACCCGTCGGGCGGATTGCTGATCGGCTTTTCCGGCCTCGACCCCGCCGATTTCGGCGGTGATCTGTCGGCCCTGTTGTCAGAGGCGATTGTCAGCCAGTCGGCGAATACGTCGGCCCACGAGCTTGGCCATATTCAGGGCCTACGTCATCACGATCCGATTGGCGCACCGGGCGACGGCCTGCCGGACACCGGCGTTCCTGACCCGAACTCTTTCGTGCCGGTTTTCACGGGGCCGCAAAACGCATCGGAAACGATCCTGCACACCATGGCGTCGGGCGCGAGCGTCGGGCTGTCGCTGGAAGGGTCTGTCACCACGGACCGCTTTTTCTCCGAGCGCTCGGCGGTGAAGCTGTCGCTGGCGCGTAATGCGTCGCGCGTGCTGGAGGAAGATTTCTTCAGCTGGGGCCACCGCCCGAAGGTGTTGCCGCTTTTGCCGTTCTATGTGCCGAACACGCTGGTCGAAGGCGAGAACGCCGGCAAGCGCCTTGATGCGGACGGGCTTGTGATCGCCGGCAATCTTTCCGAGACCGGAGAAGTGGATGAGTACAAGTTTTTCGGCAAGAAGGGCAAATTCGTGAATGTGGAGCTGGTGTCCTTTTCAGACACGCGTTTCGCTGATCCGATCATCGGCGCCATGCGTTTGTCGAAAGTCAACTGGGACGGCACGCGGACGGAAGTCGCCTCGAACATCCAGACCTTTGAGCCTTTCGACCCGCTGATCTTCGATCAGGAGCTGCCGGAAACCGGCATTTATGTGATCGAGGTCGATGCGCCGAACATCGTCTATATCGATCTCAATGGCGACGGCGTGCTTGATGAGTTTCCGCTGGATGAAACCGGCAATGGCTCTTTGCGCGCCGGAGACTATGAGCTCGCGGTCTATAGCGTCGATGGCAAGCTTGGCCGCCCGCATCACAAGAACTACTGGAAAAAACGCCACCCGCAGCTGTCTGCCTGGAATCACTAGGCGCGCAGCACCAAAAAAGAAAAGGCCCGGTCGCGATGCCGGGCCTTTTTATTGGGTGATGGGGTTGCGCCTAGGCGACGGAAACCTGTGGCGCGGCTTCCGGCAGATCTTCGCCAAAGGCGCGCTGATAGAACTCGGCCACGGTCGGGCGTTCAAGCTCGTCGCATTTGTTCAGGAAGGTCACGCGGAAAGCGTAGCCGATATTCTGGAAGATCTCGGCGTTCTGGGCCCAGGTGATCACCGTCCGCGGGCTCATCACTGTCGAAATGTCGCCGGCGATGAAGGCGTTGCGCGTCATATCGGCGACGCGCACCATGGCGTCGATCGCTTCGCGGCCTTGTTTGGAATCGTAAAGCGGCACTTTGGCGATGACGATTTCCAGCTCTTCATCATGGTCGAGATAGTTGAGCGTGGTGACAATCGACCAGCGGTCCATCTGACCCTGGTTGATCTGTTGCGTGCCGTGATAAAGCCCCGTCGTGTCGCCAAGGCCGATTGTGTTGGTGGTGGAGAACAGACGGAAATACGGGTTCGGCGTCAGCACCTTGTTCTGGTCGAGCAGGGTCAGGCGGCCTTCCGCTTCCAGCACGCGCTGGATGACGAACATTACATCCGGCCGGCCGGCGTCATATTCGTCAAAGACGAGCGCGACCGGGCGCTGAAACGCCCAGGGCAGGATGCCTTCCTTGAACGCCGTCACCTGGACGCCGTTTTCGACGACAATCGCGTCCTTGCCGATCAGGTCGATCCGGCTGACATGGCTGTCGAGGTTGATGCGGATGCAGGGCCAGTTTAGCCGCGCCGCCACTTGCTCGATGTGGGTCGATTTGCCGGTGCCGTGATAGCCCTGAACCATGACCCGGCGATTGCGGGCGAACCCCGCGAGAATCGCCATGGTCGTCTCCGGATCGAACCGGTAGGCCGGGTCGAGCGGGGGAACATAGGAGTTCGGCTTGGAAAAAGCGGGGATCTCGATATCCATTTCGACGCCGAATACCTCTTTGGAGGAGACGGTTTTGTCGGGGGCGTCGAGAAAGGTGTCGTCGGTAATTACGGCCATGGCGGGCGCTCTTTGTCTATTGCACTGCACTCGCGCCGGACCCTCGCCTGAAAGGCGCGCGATGACAAGGGTCCAAGGCGCCACATATCGCGGCGCCAGGCTTAGAGAAACTGGGCTTTCTTCATGATTGTGTGGGCTTTCACCACTTCCGCGAGCTGTTCTTCGGCGCTGCGGTCGCCGCCATTGGAGTCAGGATGGAAGCGGCGGACCAGCTCCGCATAGCGGCGGCGGATCTCAGAGGCCGTGGCCGCATAGGGCAGGGCCATGGTGTCGAAGGCGTTGACCTGCAGCTTGGTGAGCCGTTTGCCGCCCCGATAATGGCCGCGCGCATCGGCCTGAACCTTGGCCTCCTGGGCCATCATGCCGAAGGCGTCGTCCATATCCGCCGGCCCGCGGGCGTTCGCGGCGGCACGGGCGCGGTCATTCTTGCCCATGGACCAGGTCGGGCGATCGCCATACTGGCTCTGCTCGCGCACTTTCTGGGCCTCGTCCTCGGACAGGCCGTCAAAGTAATTCCAGTTGCGGTTGTGATCGCGGGCGTGGCTCAAGCACAGCCAGACACGCTCGCGCGGCTCGCGCGGACTTTTGGGCAGGCTGCAGGCGGCCTTCTCGGTGCAATCGGGCGCAGCGCACGCCTGATCGGTGGGCTCCGCCCACTTCGCTGCCTTTTTCGCCTTGCCCGGCGGTTTGACACGGATGTCAAAGCCGTGCCGCGGTTTGTAACTTTTCTCTACCATGGCCCTAATATGATGGTGGTTGCGTCTTGACACAATCTTGACGTCTGTGGCCTTTATGGTGTGACTGGGGACATGCAAGTCTCCGATTCAATTCACGACAAATTGTCGAAAGCGCTCTCGCCGGAAAAGCTCGAGGTGATCGATGAATCGCATCTTCATGCGGGCCATGCTGGCGCGCGCGAAGGCGGCGAATCACATTTCCGGTTGCTAATCGTGTCCGCATCTTTTGAGGGATTGTCGCGCGTCGCCCGCCAGCGTCTCGTCAATCAGGCCTTGCGCGAAGAACTGGCCGGGCCCATCCATGCGCTCGCCATGAAAACGCTGACGCCCGACGAAGCGGCGACTTCCGCGTGATCTCAATAAGCAACGCCAAGGAATAATCGCGGCATGGAACTCCCCGGCGCGCCCGCCACATACGCCCTCATTATCGCCAATCTGATCGCCAGCATTTACGGCCTGAAATTCGACCGTAGCTTCATCGGCTCCTACGCATTTAATGTGGGTGCGCTGGTGAACGCGAAGCAGCATTATCGCGTCTTCACCTCGTCATTTCTGCACGGAGATTTTTTCCATCTCCTGTTCAACATGATGACCTTGTTTTTCTTCGGTCCGCCGGTCGAAGAACTTCTGGGTACAGATGGATTTCTGGTGGTGTATTTCGGCGCCGTGCTGGCCAGCGGCATTGTTTCGTTTTATGTGAATCGCGGGAATCTGACCTATACGTCGCTGGGCGCATCGGACGGGATTTCCGGCGTGCTGCTGTCCTTTTGCCTCTTCGCGCCGTTATATCCGATCTATTTTTTCCTGATCCCCATTCCGATTCCGGCGATCCTGTACGGCGTTGGCTATCTGCTGATCTCAGCCAACATGATGGGCCGATATGGCGGCCGCACCGCCCATGAAGCGCATTTCGCCGGCGCGGTCGCGGGCGTCGTGCTGACGGTTCTGATGATGCCTCAGGTGGTGACCCAGATTTTCAGTTGAGGGGTAACCTTAGGTTGTTTGTAAAAACATTCGTGAATACAGGCGTTTGAGCAGATCTCGCGGAGCTGCGCGTAAGGGCGAATTTATTGCGCCAAACTTCCCAGCTCCGCCCTGAATGGTATAGTCTCTCCGCGACAGTATGGGGGGCGTAAAAATGAGCCGTATCAGGCTTCCGGACGGGGTGCCGTCGGACAATCAGGATACAACAAGACAAACTTTCGGTTCGAATGATTCCGAGGCGCCGGGATTTCGCGCGCCCGACACCGCAACGCCGGACTTCGCCATTCCCGCCTCAAATGAGCCCGCGGCAAAATCTTCGCTGGCCGCTGCGCCGGGCAAGGATGAGCGCTCCTTTGTGCGTGCGCCGGAGCTTGCGCCGAGCTTTGCACGCGTGACGATCGAGACCGATGATGATGAGGACGACGATGACGAGGAAGAACTCGGCATTGTGCATGGGCCGCATACATCGACGCCGATTTTGATTCTTGTGGCGATCGGATTGCTGCTGATCGCCTTCGCCGCGTTCTTCATGTCGCGCGATCAGGGTGATCCGGGGCTGCCGGATTGTGCGTCACAGCCGGAATGGAACCAGTATAATTGCCGGACGAATTAGCGCCTAGACCATGCGGTCGGTTTGCGGCTGGGCGCCGCGATCACGCATGATTTTCTGATAGGCGTAATTCACCTTTTGCGTCGCCAGAACGGCGGCCTTGGCGATCTCCTCATCAAGATCGAGAGAGGCGAGCCGGTCAGGGTGCACGGCTTTCATGCGCGCTTTATAGGCGGTGCGGATTTCATCATTGGATGCGGCCGGCGTGACCCGCAGGGTGGCGTATGCGTCGAAGGTTTTGAGGGCTTTGTCCTGAAGCTTTGGCTCGCCGGAAAAGTCTTCGCCGTGAAGCTTTGACTTCGCGCTTTCCTCGCCGCCCTCATTCTCCATGATCGAGGCGATCTGGGTCTTTGCAACGATGATCGTTTCGCCGGAGCCAAGGCGCACGGGCAGGAAGGCGCGCGAGTCGTTAAGCAAGTCGGAGGCGCGCTCGCCGAGACTGGTGAACATCGTCGCCGCGACCGGTTTGTCGCTATTCGACATCACCAGCTTGATGTTGATTTCGTTGCGGTGCCGGAAAGTCCGTTGCTTTGTGTCGAAGGCGCTCATTGTCATCCCCGTGCCGCCTCCATCTGGCGGAAATCTACAGGGGGACTTGCAACCGGCTTGCCAGATTAACCTTTGGCGGAAATTAACCCTTCGGTCCGTCTTTCCGGCGCGGTTCGGCTTCCATCCATTTCATCAGATAATGGGCGGGGAACGCCCAGGCGACGCCTGCGATCAGAAAATAGGCGGCCTTTAACAACTGGAATTTCGGCACCAGCTCGCCCAAGGCCGCCGCGCCAAAGAAATACAGCATCAGCGCCGGCAGGAAGACGGCGAAACCGATCAGTTTTTTGTAGCGCGGGCTCATAATCGACCGTTGGATCGGGGTGGGCGCGACGCGGGGTCGCGGGCGGAAAAGGCTGGAATAGCCTAAAGGACGGCCATGGCCTCTAGCACTTCTTCTCCGGCGCCGCAAAACCGTTCTGCCGTTCAGTCCCGTCGCGTGGCGATCTGGCTGTTGATCATGTGCGCGCTGACCGCCGCCATGGTGATTGTCGGCGGCGCGACAAGGCTCACCGATTCCGGTTTGTCGATTACCGAATGGCGCCCGGTGACCGGCGCGATCCCGCCCTTGAGCGAGGCGGACTGGATGTCGGAATTCGAGAAATACAAAACCATCCCGGAATATGAGGAAGTGAACTACGGGATGAGCCTTGCCGAGTTCAAACAGATCTATTGGTGGGAATGGGGACACCGATTGCTCGGTCGCGGCATCGGCTTCGCGTTTTTGTTCCCGTTGATCTTTTTCGCCGCCACGAAACAACTGACCCGCAATTTGTCGATCAAGCTCGCGGGGCTATTTGTGCTTGGCGGGATGCAGGGCGCGCTGGGCTGGTGGATGGTGTCGTCGGGGCTCGCGGACCGGGTTGATGTCAGCCAGTACCGGCTGGCGGCGCATCTGTCCCTTGCGGTGATCCTGTTTGCGGCGATGTTCTGGCTCGTATTGGATTTATGGCCGCAGCAGAAACACGCCGTATCGGGCAAGCTGCGCATTGGCGCGCTGGCGCTGGCGGGCGGGGTGTTCGCGCAGATGGTGCTGGGCGCCTTTGTGGCGGGCCTGCGCGCCGGGCGCACCTTCAACACCTGGCCGCTAATGGACGGGAAGTTCTTCCCGGACGGCTATTTCAACGGCGCGCCGAGTTTCAACCATGCATTCGAAACCATGGCGGCGGTTCAGTTCAATCACCGCATCGGCGCCTATCTGCTCGCGGCCGGCGCGGTCTGGTTTTATCTCGCCGCGCGCAAGGGCGGATATGAATCGCGCGCGCGTCTTGTTCTCGCAGCGATCGGTCTGCAGATCGTCCTCGGGATCTGGACGGTGCTGGCGGCGACGCCGATTGCGCTTGGTCTCGCCCATCAGGCGGGCGCGCTGATCGTATTGGCTTCGGCGCTATACGCCGCCCATGGCGCGCGCGGATAACAGCGCTTTTCGTCTATTCCGGATTGACGATGCTGATCGGAATGATCAGATCCGACGCAGGCGTGTCAGTCGCTTCGCCGCGCGGCGATACGGGCTCGCCAAGCGGCAGCGACAATGCATTCTTTACCGTGCTGGCGGGGGCAAGGCGGATCGCCGCTTCGCCTTCCGCGCCCGCAACGCCGAACGCAACCACGCCATTGCGATAGAGCGCGCCGAGATTGCCGCCGGTCGCGCCAAGATTGCGCCTCGCCGACAGCCGGCAGATCATCCGTGCCCTCCAGCACGACAGCGCCCAGCGCTTCGCCGGTGTCGCGGTTGAAGACATGCACGGCGCCGTTTTCCAGTCCGCTGAGCAGGATCAAGCCGCTAATGACGGACGGGTCGTCGCTGTCGGCGGCGGCGAGAACCGAGATGGCGCCCGGTGACGTGGCCGCACTGCGCGCGAAAGGCGCAGCGAAGCCGTCATCGCCCGCAAGCTTGTAGATGTCGCCATTATCGGCGGCGGCGAGCAAGGCGCCGTCAAGGTCGATAGCGCAACTGACGAGATTGTCCGGCGCAGTGATCTGGGATTGGCTTTCAACCTCTACGCCTTCCGGGCTGGCTGCGAGATTGAAGGTCTGTATGCCGCCTTTTTGCACGACAAATAGCGATGGCGCCGTAGCGTCCTGCGCGCGGCCAAGACAGAAATCGCGCACGGCGCCGCGAATTACCGGGCCGGCGTTAAGCGGCAGGAAGGCGCGCGTGTTGTTGTCCACGCCGTAAAAACGAAAAGTGTTTTCCGCGCTGTCGAGAAAGGCGATGAAGCCCGCCGCCTGGCGCCCGGCGCCGAGATATCCGGTCGCCACGCCTTCCGCGGCGAAACCGCCAATGCGCGAGACCACATTGCCGTCTTCCATACTATAGGAAACCACGCCCGCTTTCGTGGCGACGATCATCACGCCGTTAAAGGAAAGCGTCGGATGGTCCCAGAAGGCGATCCCCGTCGCGGCGCCCGGCAGGCCCGGCAATTCATCGCTCACCGGCGCGGAGACCGTCAGGACTTCCGGCGCCCTGGTTTCAGGCGCAGATGCGTCGCGCCCGCAGGCGGTGGTGAAGAGCAAGCCGGCGAGTATCAGGGCGGTAAGGCGCATTCGCGACTCCGTTTTCACTCAGATATCTCGGCGCTTTCCCGCTTTGCCGTCACCGGGAGCGCCGAAAAATTGCAGCGACCGGAATTCGGTCGCAAACACGCATTGCAAAGGCGTGGCGCACCATCCGGCGCAGCGCCGGTCGGGTCAAGGGCGGTTGCCTGTGTTCAGGCGCGTCAGCGCGTGCTCACCGCAACGCCGTGATCAGACTCCACAGGCTGGTGAGGCAGATCGCGGCGCCGACCAGCACCAGCAAGGCCCGGCGCGGGGCGCGTTTGACCAGCATGGCGGCGATCGGCGCGGCGACCAGGCCGCCGATCAACAGGCCGAGCGCGGCCTTGCCGAAGCTTGGCCCGAGCGCGGCGAGAAAGGCGAGGGACGCCGCCAGCGTCACCACGAATTCCGACAGATTGACCGTGCCGATCATCTTGTTCGGCGCGCCGCCTCTCGCGATCAGGTTCGAGACCACGACCGGCCCCCAGCCGCCGCCGCCCGCCGCATCGACAAATCCGCCGACAAAGCCGAGCAGGCGCACCTTGCCCACCGGCTTGTGCGCGCGCGGCGGGATGAAGGCTTTGCGGATGACGATGACGCCCATCAAGAACAGATAGACCGCGATAAGCGGGCGCGCGGCGTCGAGATGAATGAAGCTGATCAGCAAGGCGCCCAGCAGCGCGCCAAGCGCGCCCGCAACGGCGAGGCGGCGGAACAAACCCCAATCCACATTGCGCACTTTCGCATGCGACGCGCCGGATGCGGCGGTGGTGAACAACTCCGCCACATGCACATTGGCGCTGGCGACGGCGGGCGGCATGCCCACGGCCACCAGCGCGGTGGTGGAGAACAGGCCATAAGCCATGCCCAGCGTGCCGTCGATAAGCTGGGCGAAAAACCCGATCAGCACAAACCAGAAGAATGCGTCGTCTATCAATCTAAGCCCCTGTCCAAGCCGCCTGTGGCGGACAACCGGTTTACCCTTAAAAAAGGGCGTTTCCGCGGCCATGATAAAAGGTTTCTACAGAAACAAATAGCAAGCGATAAATGCTAAAGCGGGCGTAAGTTTCGGCGCCAGCAAGCGCGCCGGTGTCAAGCCGTTCGCGCAACATTAAATTTACGCGCCGGAGGCGATTCTGTCCAAGAATTCATTCCTCCCTACAGAAACTAATATTAGATTTGCAGGCGGCGGCGATGAGCGCCGCTTTTAACAGGACATTCCACCATGGACACCACAGCCCACGGCGCCAAAGCGGCGGCGCCGACCCCTGCCGGTCAGCCAAAACCCGCCGACATCAAACGGCCGGACGCAAAACCAGCGCCGAAGCCGGGCGCGAAACCGGACAAGAAAAAGTAAGCTGCAAGCTCGATAGGAGCATTGTTGTGAAGTTGGATTTTCTCCTGTCGATGGCGCTTGCCGCCGGGCTCGCCTTTACGCCGGCCTATTCCCAGGACGATGACGAAGAGGCGGATGCGGCGCTATTGGCGCCCGATGCGCAAGCAATGACGGACAAGGACAGCCAGTCCTAGGGCGCGGATCCCGCTATGGGGGAGATCCGGTCCCGGCTGGCCGTCACTGGCGGGGGAGGCCCAATGCGGCCTCCCTTGGCGTTTTCCGGGGCTTTCAGCCAGCCTCAAATGACGCGGTAAAATAATACCACATAAATAGCGCCCTGTTTTCTATATATTTCTCGCAAAGGTGTTGACCAAAACGGGAGAGGGCGGTACCTGCCCGGCTTCCAGTGGCGGAGCGCGCTTTGGCGCGAGCCCCGTCCGACAGTTTGAACCAAGACCCGCAGGAACCAGACCCATGAAAACCTACGCCATGAAGCCGGCGGAAGCGGAAGCGCAGAAGAACTGGATTTTGATTGACGCTGAAGGCCTCGTTGTCGGCCGTCTCGCCTCGATCATCGCCATGCGCCTTCGCGGCAAGCACAAGCCGGCCTACACCCCGCATGTGGATTGCGGCGATAATGTCATCGTCGTCAACGCCGATAAAGTTGTCTTCACCGGCAACAAGATGGCGAACAAGAAATTCTACTGGCACACCGGCTATCCGGGCGGCATCAAAGAACGCACCATGGAAAAGCTGATTGGCGGCAAGCATCCTGAGCGGGTGCTGATGAAAGCCGTTGAGCGCATGCTGCCGAAGGATTCATCGCTCGCCCGCGCGCAAATGACCAATCTGCGCATCTATGCCGGCGCGGAGCATCCGCATGAGGCGCAAACGCCCGTCAAACTCGACGTCGCCGCGATGAACGTTAAGAACAAGAAAGACGCATAAGCCATGAGCACGACATCTTTTGAAGGTCTGAAAGACGCCGCCGCAGAAGCCGGCGTCATCGCAGAAGCGCCGGAAGTCGCTGAATTGCCCGAGCCGAAGATCGATTCCCTCGGCCGCGCCTACGCAACCGGCAAACGTAAAACCGCCGTCGCCCGCGTCTGGATCAAGCCCGGCTCCGGTAAGATCACCGTCAACGGCAAAGACCAGAAAGACTATTTCGGTCGCGCCGTTTTGCAGATGATCATCAAGCAGCCGCTGATCGCCACCGATCGCGCCACCCAGTTTGACGTGGTCTGCACCGTCGCCGGTTCCGGCCCTTCAGGCCAGGCGGGCGCCGTGCGTCACGGCATCGCCAAGGCGCTGACCTATTATGAACCTTCTTTGCGGACCAGCCTGAAAAAAGGCGGCTTCCTGACCCGTGACTCGCGCACCGTCGAGCGTAAGAAATACGGCCGGAAAAAAGCCCGCAGAAGCTTCCAATTCTCCAAGCGCTAAGCGGGTTTCAGGGCCTGACTGTCCAAAGCTTAACCTTTGCGGTCTAGATTTTGGCTCTGTAATTTGCATTTCTTGCGCGCTGGATGGATTTATTCCGTCCAGACACGACTATCTCGAAAACGCCGCCTCTGTCCCCCAGGGCGGCGTTTTCTTTTTCAGGCCTGTTTCAGGACTGTCCTAAAAATCTTTCTTCCAGTTGGCGGACACGGTCTGGTCGCCATCCTGTTCGATTTCCGTTTCGACGACGATGTTGTCGGTGATCTCGTATTTCACCGAGACCGAGCCATTGCGCCCTTCCGCATCCTGGCTGGCGGAAACGAAAAATCCGTCTGCAACGTATTTCCCGACAGTGAGCGAGCCGCCGCCATTTTCCGGATCGATGTCCACATTCAACAGATCGAGCCCGACTGTGCGCCGCAGCCTTCCGGTGATGCCGTCGCCGCCAAACGGGCCGACGCCGCTTAACGAGGCGAGCGCTTCGGCCGCCTGCAGCGATTCAAAGGCCGACAGATCCTGCGCCGGTTTTCCGAACAGCACGAGGGCCATCACATCTTCCGACGGCAGGACGGGCGTAGAGGTCAGGGCGATGGCGGGGTTGGCGGCGCGCCCGGAGATGACGATGGCGGCGGTCACCCCGTCCGGGGCCTGATGCTCGGCGCGAATATCGAGCTGCGGGTTATTCGCCGCCAGCCGGTCGAAATTAATCGCGCCCCGGGTCAGGTCGAAACGCCGGCCGGAAAAATCGAGCCAGCCGCGGCGCAGGGTGAGCGAGCCCAGCACCAGCGGCGCCTCGCGTCCATTGACGGCGTTCACATCCGCCGCCCATTCGCTTTCAAGGCCGCGGCCGCGGATGAAGATCCGGTCATCGGCCTCAACATGAATGTCGTAATCGAGGCTGGCGCTTTTGGGCGGGTCCAGCGCTTGCGGCGCGGCTGGCTCGTTTTCGTTAAAGGCGATGACTTCGATATTGACGAGCCCGGTTGTTTCCGGCGCGACGATCTCCGCATCAAGCTCGGTGATCGACACGGTTCCTTTCGCAGTCAGCGCATCAAGCGGGCCGGAAACGGTCAGGTCGCCATCGGCGCGCAACTGGTTCACCGGATGCGCCGATAGTTCCGCGCCGTCGAGTTTCACCTTGAAGTCGAGATTTGACGCGTCGCCGATTTTAAGATCACCGGCGAAAGTGATGGTGTCGGCGCGTGACTGGTCGGCGCCGCGCGCGCCGCCTTTAATGCTCATCGTGCTGGCGTCGGCGCCGTAATTGGCTTGCGCCTCCGCATGCAGGCCCGCCAGTGAAAAGCCGGACTCGATTTCGGTATAGGCGCCGTTTGTCAGATTGGCGCTGCCTGAAACCGAAGGCGCCGCGAGCTTGCCGCCAAGGGTGAAATCCGCCGTCAGATCGCCTTCAATGCTTTGCAGCACCGGCGGCATATAGGCGGCGAGGGCTTGAATGTCGCCATTGTACCGCACGCGCCCGGCCATGTCGCCCGATGTGTCTATGGCGATGCTCGGTGTTTTGCGCAGCAGGGCGGGAAGGCGCACATCAAGATCGAGCGCCGAGCCGTCGCCGCGATCGGAAAGCCGGAAAGTCTTGCCGTCCCAGATGAATTTTCCGTCGATGGAGGCTTCTTCATTGTTGAGCAGAAGCGACCGCAAATAGAACTCGCCGCTTGCCGGTGTCTGCGCATTGGTGTCGAGGGCGATGGTCGCCGTCACCTGTCCGTCCGCATCCGGAATATTCACATCAGTCAGGGCGGCGTCGGCGCGCCAGCGTCTCGCGCTGAAACCGCCATCGAGCGAGATCACGCCCTGCCGGCCATAAGTTAGGCGGAGATTGCGGATATCGACGCCGTCTTTGAAGTCGAAATGCGCGGGCTCGGTCAGCCTCGCCCTGTTGTCGCGAATGACCGCTTCAAAGGCGTTGAGCGAAAGCGTCGGCGCTCCCTGCGCATTCAGCTGGCCGCGCGCGGAAAGCGCTTCGATGACGCCGGTCTGCGGCGTTTCAATAGCGTCGCCGGATACGGTGAGCCGCACGGCGCCCGGCGGGCCTTCCGCCGTCACCTGCGCGCCGGTCAGCAGGAGGTCATTGATGCGCAATGCGTTTGCGGTCGCTTCCATCCGGTTCAGCGCGCCGTCGCGCGACAACACGCCTTTCGCCGACAGATCTCCGGCGGCGGCGATCCCGGGCCAGGGTTCGCCGTCTTCCTCGCCCGTATAGCGCAGATCGAGATTGACGGTCTGGCGGCCGGGCTCAATGCGCGCCGTCCCGCCAAGCGAGAAGCCGCGCCCGCCATAAGACAGGGTCGGGATGCGGATCGCGCCGTCTTCCGAAGCGCGAAGTTGCACATCGAGGCGCCGCGGCGCGCCATTGCTGGCGCGGGCTTTCACCGCGCCGCTGGGAAGGTTCGGCAGCCCGGACAGCGCCGCTTCCACATTCATTGGCGGCAACGCGCTGTCATTGAGTTTCAGCAACGGCGTTTCAAATGCGGTTGTCAGCGTGAACATGTCGAGCGGCCCGGCAAGATCGATATCGCCAGTCACGTCGCCGGCTGCTTCCGCGCCGGGCATCAATTTTTCAACGAAGGCAGGCGCGAGCAGGATGTCGCCTTTCAGCGTCACCGCTTCATCGGCGAAGCTGAAGGCGCCGTCGCCGGTAAAGCGCGCGCCAAGGCCGATTTGCGCGCGCGCCTTTTTGACCGTCACGAGGGTTTCGAAATCGGCGTCGAGCGTTGCATCCAGTGAAAAGCCGCTTTCCAGCCAGATCGGCGCATTGTCGCGCGGCGTAGCGGCGAAGCTGGCCTCTCCGGAAACGCGGCTGCGCAAATCGGTGGCGCCTTTTTGCAGGATCAAGGTCGCCAGCGGACCGCTAAGCGTGCCGGCCAATGCGTAATCGTCGCGCCGCCAGTCGAGCGCGGCCTTCAGCGCCAATTCGTCGCCGGCGATGTCCTGAATTTCCGGGCGATAGGTCTCCGCCAGTCGCGCATTCAAATTCGCGGTCAGTTTGTTGACAAACCCGCGCGGCGCCTGCCAGGCGAGCGCGCCGTCAATCTCGCCCAGTGCAGAGGTGAGCTTGTGGATAGTCAGGGCGCCGCCGCGAACCTTCGCGTCATAGCGCGCATCCAGCGTCACCGGGCCGGAAAGCTCTGTGATCGTGTTGAGCCGCGCGCCGGGATCGAGCTGCAAGTTGATATCCGCGCCGTTAAAGCCGTCGAGATCCGTGATGATGTTTGCGGTGATGTCGCCATAAAAACCGATAGAGCCTTCAATGGTCATTTCGGCTTTGTCGACCGGGCTGTCGCCCGCCGCGCGAAGGGACAAGGGCCCTTCAAGGCCGATCAGCGTGGTCAGCGCGCCGCCCGGTTCGCCGGTGACGGTTGCGTCCAGCTTGAAGCGCCCGCTTTGCGGCGACTTGTCGAAAAGGATATCCGCCTTGTCGGCGCCTTCCTCGCTGTTGAGGTCAAGCTGCAACGCGATGGCGGGGCCATCGAGACGAAGCGCGCCTTCGCCGTCAATGCGGCGCTCAACCCCGTCGACCGTCGCTGTGAAATTGTCGATGACAAGGTGGCTGATGTCGATATGCGGCGCCTCGCCGAAAATTTTGAGCTGGCGCGCTTCCTCTGCTTTCGGCTCGCCTTCCGGCGGTTCGCGCAGCAGCTTCACACCAGAGAAAGTCGCGTCATCGATGATGATCCGTTTGCCGATCAGGGCGAGGGGGCGCCATCGCAGTTCCAGCTTCTCTGCGGTCAGCCACGGGCCGGCGCCGTCGGAAAGCGTCACGCCATCGAGAATGATATGACCGGGCAGCGCGCCCTTCAGCGCGCCAATATCGGTCTCGCTGTTGAGCTGCGTGCTGATCTGACTTTCAACCAGCTCCTCAAGGAACTCCCGACCCGGCGGCGTATAGAACAGCGCGACCCAGGAGCCGATGATCAAAGCAACCAGCGCGGCGAGGGCATAGAGCGATATGACAGCGATATGGCGCATTAGAATGGTTGCCCCAGCGCGATGTAAATCTGGAAATCGCTGTCGGTTGCCCGTTTGTCCATGGGAAAGGCGATGTCAGCGCGGATCGGGCCAATCGGCGTCAGATAACGAATGCCGCCGCCATAACCGATAAAATATTCGTCGGTGAAGTCGGGAATGGACCGCGTTGAAACCGAGCCGGCGTCTGTAAAAGCGGCGAGTTGCAGGTTCTTGAGAATTTTGACCCGCGCTTCAAAGGCGCCTTCAATGCGTGAGCGTCCGCCAATCGGATCATTGTCGGCGTCGAGCGGTCCGGCTTCCTGATAGCTGTAGCCGCGCACGGACCCGCCGCCGCCGGCATAATAGCGTTTGTTGAGCGGCAAGTCGCTAAAGCCGATATTGTAGGTTGCGCCTAATGCGGCTCGCGCCGCCAGCGTCACCATATCGTTCTTGCCGATATGCACGCGCCCGCGCGCGGCGAGATCCATCTGGGTGAAGTTTTTCGATCCCGTATAAGGCGCGATGGTGAAGGAGCTGCGGAATCCCTTGGAGGGATCGAGCAGGTCGTCCTCGGAATTCCAGATCACCGATAGCGGCAGGGAGACGAGATAGTTCCGCTCCTCGTCGCCATCATTGCGGACATTCGATGTCTCCAGCGCCAGCGTGCCGCGGGTTTCCAGCCGGTCTTTCATCCATTTCTTTGACAAGCCGCCCGACAGCTCCAGCGTGCGCGCCTTATAGGCGTCTGTGGTTTCGTTGGTGAAGGCTGCATTGGCGTAAGCGTCGCCGCGAAAGCGCGGCATCGGGCGGGTGAGGGCCAGATTAGCCGATT
The DNA here is from genome assembly GCF_055809375.1 of Hyphococcus sp. D3-15. Classification (NCBI taxonomy): domain Bacteria; kingdom Pseudomonadati; phylum Pseudomonadota; class Alphaproteobacteria; order Parvularculales; family Parvularculaceae; genus Hyphococcus; species Hyphococcus sp. D3-15. Next base: position 2,280,823 of record NZ_CM147910.1, read on the forward strand.
GCTCGATTTGCGACCCGCGCAGTTCGACCCGCCCGTTCTCGCCATGGCCGAGAATATTGCGATGTTCGAAAAACAGCCGTCCGCCCGGACCTTCCGCCGTCGAATAGGAGACACCCGCGCCGACCGTGTGTTGTTTGCGTTCTTCAAGCTCGACCAGAATCGGCGCGACGCCGTTTTCATCCAGCGGTCCCGGGCGCACATCGACTTTTGTGTAGAGCGCGGTTTTTTGAAGACGGTCATAATAGGCGGTCATCTTCTCGCGGTCGAATTCTTCGCCGGCTTTCCAGGTCTTCATGCGCGCGACGAATTTCGGATCGGATTTGCCGTCGACGGAAACGCGCGGTTCGCCGAATTGCGCCTTTGGCCCGCTCTTGAAAACGAAGACGGCGTTCGCCTCGCCGGTTTCGAAATTGGCGATGACGCGGCGATTGATGTTCTCCGCCGATGGATAGCCATTGTTCCAGAGATGGGTCAAAAACGCGTCCTGCAGATCGCGCAGGCTGGCGCCATCGGCGCGGCCTTCGGATTTGACGCCTGCATCCTCGAGCGAGGTCGGCCGGCCTTCGACTTCGTCCTGAAACAGGATGTCATATTCGACGACTTTGAACGCGGCGCCCGGCGTGATCTGAAACACCACTTTCGGCGCGCCGCCTTGCTCATCTTGAACCAGCGTGAAGTCGGTCTTGCCCGCATAATAGCCGGCGGCGGAGAGGGCGTTGTCGAAGGCTTCCACGTCGCGGCGGGCAGCGCGGCGCAAGGCGGCGGCCGTCGGATAGTCGCGCCGCGCCTTGATCAACTCCGAAATCATTTCGAGTTTCGGCTTGAGCCCGTTCGGGGCGCCTTCAATTTCCGTTTTGTAGGAAAGGTCGGGCGCCGCCTGGGCGGCGGAAACGGGGGGACTGGTGACGACTGGACATGCGGCGAGCCCGCAAAAAATCGCCGCTCGCCAGTAAGATCGCCGCTGGAAACGCAACATGCTCTCGCTCAATTCACGCCTGCGCCGCGACCCTGTTCGGGCCCCGGCCGCTCCCTCCATGAGGTGTTTCCCAGCACCCTGTCACGCCATGGTTAACCATGTGCTTCGAAATGGTCCTTTCTACGCCCATTTACTGGCCCAAAGCCCATATTTTGCGCGGCTTTGCGGCGATTTGCCGGTTGCGCGCTTCTGGCCCGTCCGGAAGGATTGCGCTATGCCCGCTGATTAAGCCCGTATCAAGGCAACAGGACGAAAGGCGAAACATTCCATGGCGCATCCACTGAGCGGCGCAAATCTCGGAACATTGGCGACGGTGATCGGCCGTTCCGGCCTGCCCAGCCATCCGCTCGCCGGGGCGGCGATCGGGCTCGCCGGGCTGGGGCGCTGGCCGTTTTCGACCGCCGAAAAGCTGATCATGGAATCGAAGCTGCCGAGGCTTGAGGATATGCCGCCGCCGGTGTTCATCCTCGGTCATTGGCGCTCGGGCACGACCCATCTTTACAACATCATGTGCGAGAGCGGCGATTGGGGTTTTGTGCCGCCGGTTGCGACCGGGCTGCCATGGGACCTATTCGGCATCGCCAGGGTCTTCAATCCGCTGCTTGAAAAGGCGCTGCCCAAACACCGCTATATCGACAACATTCCGGTGACGCCGACCAGCCCGCAGGAAGATGAAATCGCCATCGCCAATATGTCGGATCTGTCGTTTTATCACGGCATTTATTTCCCGAAGGCGTTCGCGGAAAATGTATCGCGCGGGTTGTTTTTCGACGGATGTTCGACCGCGGAAATCCGTAGCTGGCGCAAGCAGTTTTCTTATTTTCTGCGCAAGCTCTATCTGTTTCAGGGCGAGAAACCGCTGCTGATCAAGAACCCGGTCTATACGGGCCGCTTCGCCATGCTGAAGGAAATGTTTCCTGATGCGAAATTCATTCACATTCACCGCAATCCCTATGACGTTTTCGTCTCTATGCGGAATTTCTACGCCAAGCTGCTGAAGCAGTTCGCGCTGCAGGGATATGATCATGTGGATATCGATGAGACGATCCTGTCAGTCTATGAGCGCATGATGACCGCCTATCTGCGTGATGCGCAGGGCATGGCGCCCGGCCAGCTTGCGGAACTGCGCTATGACGAGCTCGATGCGGACCCGTTGGCCTCAATCGCCTGGATTTATGAGCAATTATCGCTGCCGGGCTTTGACGCCGCCCGCCCTAAATTCGAATCCTATCTTGCCTCCATCGCGAGCTTCGAGAAGAATAAGTTCGACTATTCCGATGAAGCGGCGGCCAAAGTAGAGGCGCGTCTCAAGCCCTTTATCGAGAAATGGGACTATCAGCGGCCGGGCCGCGAGGCGGTGAAATCCGCTGGGGATGAAGACGGCAAAGGGGCGCGTCATGGGGAAAACGCTGCGTAAACTGGCGGCTGTTATGATTGCGCCGCTTGCGGCTTCCTGCGCCAAAGAAGAAATCGGCGCCGCAAAATATTCCGCCAGTGATTGCCGACGGGTCGCCCTGATTGATGTGGCGAGCGGCGACGCCTTGCGCGGCGCAGAAGATTTCGCGCTCGACGCAGATAACGGTCGCCTGTTCATTTCCGCTTATGACCGGCGCGCGGTTGAAAAGGCCGTGAGCAAGCGCCGCGAGGCTTTGCCGCAGGGCGGGCTCTATTCGGTTTCGCTGGATGATCTTTTCAATCCGGAAGTTCTGGCGTTGAACGTCGCCTCGCTGGCGGCGCCTTCCGACTTTACCGGCGGATTGCACCCGCACGGTCTTTCCTATGATGCGGTGAACCACGAGCTCTTGTTCATCAACCGCACCTATCTGCGCGAGGGGCGCAAATGGGTGATGCGTCCGCAACTTCAGCGCATCGGCGCCAATGGCGAAGTGTTTGTCGGCAAGCCCGAGCCGGTGCATTGCGCCGCGAATAATGTTGTCGCAGACGCGGACGGCGCGCTCGCAAGTTTCGATCACGGCTCCTGCGGCTTTGGCGGCGCGCTGGAAAATGTCTTCGGGCTAAAGCGCAGCGGCGTCGAGCGCGGCGGGGTGAAGCTTTTTTCAAAAGCCTCCTTCGCCAACGGGATCACTGGTCTTGCAGATAACAAGCTGGCGATGGCGGCGACGCGAGAGGAAGCGCTGGTTTTTCTTGGCGGCGACGCGTTCACCGAAGATGCGCGCATCGCGCTTCCCGGCGGGCCGGATAATCTCACCATCGCGGCGGATGGGGCCATCGTTGCCGCGGTCCACCCTTCGATGATCAAGCTGATGGTCAACCGCAAATTCGGCATGGCCAAAGCCCCGGCGCGCATCGTCAAGGCGGAGCCGGAATCCGGCGCGGTCGAGATCTTGTTTGACGACGCGAAGGGCGACTTATTCAGCGCGGCCACCGTCGCGATTGAAACCGAGCAAGGCCTCGCCGCCGGATCGGTGACCGATGAAGGCTTGCTGGTCTGTCAGGCGGCTTCATGAGCGCTGTCACGCTGGTGACCGGCGGCGCGGGGTTTGTCGGCAAGGCGCTGGTTGAAAAACTTCGCGCGCGCGGCGAACGGGTGCGGAGCTTTGATCTTGCGCCGCCCGCCCATGAAGATGACGTACAAGGATCAATCACGGACGCAGAAGCGGTTGCAAGCGCGATGGAGGGCGTCGCCAGCGTGTTCCATCTGGCCGGCAATGCGCAGCTCTGGGCGCCCGACAGTTCGGTGTTTGAAAAAATCAATCATCAGGGAACGAAGCTGGTCGCTGCTGCGGCGAGACAAGCGACCGCGCGGCTGGTGCATTGCTCGAGCCTGACGACTTTGGTCGGTGAGAAAACGCCGATCGGCGCGTCGAATGCGGATGAAGACCTTCATTGGGCGCCGGAAGACATGCTCGGCCTCTATCCGCGGTCGAAATTGCTGGCCGAGCGCGCTGTCGAGGCGGCGGTGCAAGACGGGTTGGACGCGGTGATCGCGCTGCCGACCGAACCCCTCGGGCCGGGCGATGACGCAATCACGCCGCCGACGCAAATGATCCTCGATTTCGCCAATGGAAAAACGCCGGCTTACATCGACTGCATTTTGAATTTCGTACCGGTGGATAGTCTCGCCGAAGGGCTGATTGCAGCCCGCGAGCGCGGACGGCGCGGCGCGCGCTATCTGTTGGGGGGCGAGAATATTCCCATGGTTCGCTTGCTGTCCTTGATCGAAGCGCGGTCAGGACGCCCCGCGCCGAAAACCAAAATGCCCTATTGGGTCGCGCTCGCCGCCGGCGCTGTTGATACGGGGTTGGTTTCAACATTTACCCGCAAGCCGCCAAAGGCGCCGCTGACCGGCGTGCGCCTTGCCGGGCGGCAGGTTTCGTTCTCATCTGAAAAAGCCTCGCGCGAGCTCGACTGGCGCGCGGCGCCTGCGGAACCGGCGCTTGCGGCCATGCTGGACTGGGCGAATGACAAGGGACTGTTGAAACCGGTTTAACCCGTCACAAAAAAGCGTCATCATCGCGGGGCGAGGAGCGATATGAACGCAAACCTTACCATCCGTGACGCCGATATTGCCAAATGGCTTGGCGGACGCAGTTTCGATGACTGGCGCACGCAGTTCGACCGTGACGGCTATGTGATCTTCGAGAATGTGCTGACGCAATCCGAGCTGGACGAAATCAAAAATGCGCTGGCGCCGCATCTCGGTCAGAACATCAAGGGACGCAACGAGTTTGAAGGCCGCGAGTCAAACCGCGTCTACGCCATGCTGGGAAAATCGCCCGTCTTCGCCGATCTGGTGATTCATCCGCTGGCCATGGCCTTTGTCGAGGCCGATCTCGGGTGCGAATGCCTGCTCTCGGCCTGCCTCGCGATAAATTTGCATCCGGGCGAAACCGCGCAACCCTGGCATTTTGACGACAGCCACTGTAAATGGCCGCGCCCGCGTCCAGCGCTGGGGGTTTCCACCTTCTGGGCGATCACCGACACGACCGAAACCAACGGCGCGACGGAAATTCTGCCGGGCAGCCATCTGTGGGCGGATGAATTCATCGACGGCGCCATTGGAGAGGATGATTTTTCCAAGACCGCCAGACGTGAGGGCAATCCGGGCGCGCGCGCAGATGCGATGAAAGCGGTGCTGACTGCCGGTTCGCTGATGATCGCCAAGGGAACGCTATGGCATCGCGGCGGCGCGAATACGTCTGATGAGGACCGGCTGATCATTACACCGCAATATTGCGCGGGCTGGACCAGAACGCTTGAAAACATGTCGCTCGCCGTGCCGCCGCAAACCGCGAAAAACCTGCCGCCGCGGGCGCAGGAATTGCTGGGTTATTCAATCTATCCGCCCTTTATGGGCTATGTAGACGGCCGCCATCCCAAGCGTTTGCTTGAATTCTGACGGTTTGATCATAATCAAATTGCCCTGCGCGTGAGTGGTTTAATCTTGGTTTGGGATGCTTAGGTAGAGTGTCTTGCAGGCAAGAGACAAAGGAGCATGCTTATGCAGTTCAAGTCGATTATCGCCGCCATTGACCTTGATGATGATCTCGCGGAAGGCGTAGTGGGCGCTGCGGCAAGCCTCGCCCATAAAGACGGCGCCGGATTGCAGATCGTCACCGTATGGCCGCCGCTGGCCGCCAACTCGCCGGGCTTTTCCGCCGAACTTGGCGCCAATTCGGCCGTCGTGACGGAAGCGCTGATGGATCAGCACCGTGAAGGCCGCAAGGATTGCGTCGCCCAGCTTGAAGGATTGACCGAACGCATGGCGCCGTCGGCCAAGGCCGTGGTGCTCGACGGCGAAGCGCCGGACGCGGTTGCGGACTATGCCCGGAAAATCAGCGCCGATGTGATCGTCACCGGGTCGCATCAACGCAATTTCTGGGGCGCGCTTTTTCAGGGCAGCGCCAGCATGGAGCTGGTGCGCGAGGCGCCTTGTGCGGTGTTTCTCGTGACCAAGGCCTTCGCCGAAAAGCACAAGACCTGAAAACGTCTGGGCCTGAAAAGGGCGGGGCCTAGTAGGTCCGGCCTTTCCACTGACCGCCTTCGCCGCGCCAATGGCGCAACGCCGAACTGACGGTCATCGCCATATATAGTGCGGCCGCAGCGGGCAACAGTGCGGCCTCCCATGGGGCGCGCCCGAACAGCCTGAGGGTCGGCCAATAGATGTAGCCCATCAGCGCGCACGCCCCCGCCGCGTAAAGCAGCGCAGCGAAGTTCCAATGGGAGAACGCGCTTAAAATAATCAGCGGCGCCGCGAGATAGACCAGCGCCATGCCAAACACGGCGCCCGCCAGCAATAGGGGCGAATATCCAAGCTGCGCATAGGCGGTGCGCGCCACCATATTCCAGATCGACGACAGCTCGCGATTGTCGCGCAAGCTGACCGCTTCGTCGCTGGCCAGGCCGATCCAGATTTTCGTCGTCGGCGACAGGTCTTTGATCGCTTTTGCAAAGGCGCAATCGTCGATCAACGCGCCCTTTATCGCGCTGACGCCGCCAATCGCTTCTATCGCATCGCGGCGCGCCAGCATGCACCCGCCAGCCGCCGCCGCCAGATTTTCATCCGGGTCGTTTGCAAGCGGAAAGGGATAAAGCTTCTGGAAGAAATAGATGAAGGCGGGAATCAGAAAGGACGCCCAGGGCCCGCGCGCATCGAGCCGCGCCATTAGCGAGGCCAGCGCCAGATTTTCTTTCTCCGCCTTCGCGACCAAACGCGACAGCGCATCGCGGGAAAGCGCGATGTCGGCGTCGGTCAGCAAAACATATTTCGCTTCCGGGGCGATTTCGCGCGCGCGGGCAAGGCCGGTCTCAACCGCCCAGATCTTGCCGGTCCAGCCATCGGGCAAGGGCGGAACCGTGACGACTTCAAACGGGCGGTTATAATCTGCCGCCGATGCGCAGGCGATATCCGCAGTCGCGTCGGTCGAGCCGTCATCCGCGAGCAGCAGGGTGAACTTGCCGGGATAGTCGGCGGCCATATGGGCGCGGATCACCGAGCCGACGGTTTCAGCCTCGTCCCGCGCTGGAATGATGGCGACGATTTCTGGCCAGTGCGCCGGCGCAGACGGATCCCCAAGCCATTGCGACGCACGCCAGAAGCCGCCCCGCAGGAGCGTCAGCCAGCCCCAGGCGGCCAGCGCGAGAAATGCGATAAAGGTCAACATGCATCGCTGATAGCCCGGCCCCGCTTGATACGCAAAGGGCCGGCTATAAAGCGCCGCTCCGGGCGGTGTTCCGCCTTGGAAAAGTCAGCGAAATCCGTAAGGTGCGGGCTATGTCCAGTGCACAGGAAATCAACGCCGCCGCGCCTGTCGCGAGTTCCGCGCCGGGCGGCGCGGAAACCCCCTCCGGCAAGGGGGCGAAGGACGAGAACTTTCCCGTCGGCTCCTTCCTGTTGCCGAAACATCTGCGCCCCCATGTGGCGAAATATTACGATTTCGCCCGGGCGATTGACGATATCGCCGACAACCCGGATTTGGCGCCCGAAGAGAAAATCAGACGCCTGCGCGCTTTTGACGGCGCGCTGACCGGCGAGCCCGGTTACGGCGCCGAGTATGAAAAGGCCTACGCCCTGCGCGCCAGCATGGCGGAGACAAACGTCACCACAAAACATGGCTCGGATTTGATCGCGGCGTTCATTCAGGACTGCGAGAAAAATCGCTACGCCACATGGGACGAATTGCTCGGCTATTGCGCGCTCTCCGCTAATCCGGTCGGGCGCTATCTGCTCGACCTGCATGGCGAGGATCAATCAGGTTATCGCTATTCCGATGCGCTGTGCACGGTGTTGCAGATCGTCAATCATTTGCAGGATTGCGGCGAGGACAAACGCGATCTCGACCGGGTCTATGTGCTGTCCGACTGGCTGGCGGAAGAACGCGGCGCCATTGAAGACATCGACAAGCCCGCCCTGAGCGAAGGCTTGCGCGCGGTGATGGACCGCATGCTCGATGGCTGCGAGGCGTTGATGCTCGATGCGCGCAAACTTCCCGCAGCGCTCGCCTCAAAACATCTCGCCATGGAATCGGCGATCATTGTGCGCCTTGCGGACCGGTTGATCACGCGCCTTCGCAGGGGCGACCCGCTGGCGACGCGCGTATCGCTCAGCAAACTCGACTTCGCTTCGGCTGGCCTGCGCGGGGCGGTCGCCGGTTTTTTCGAAGCGGGCAGGGGCGCGGATTAAACCCATGAACGCCCCCATGCATGTTTCGAGCATCACGCTGGAAGACGCGCGTCGTCACGCCGAAGAAACGGTGAAGCGGTCGAACACCTCTTTCGGGCCGGGCATGCGCATCCTTTCCAGGCCGCGCCGCGAAGGCATGTATGCGGTTTACGCCTTCTGCCGCGAAGTGGACGACATCGCCGATGAAGGCGGCGCGCGCGAGGAAAAGCGCGCAGGCCTCGCCGCATGGCGCACGGAGATCGACCGCCTGTTCAAGGGAGAGCCGCAAACGCCGACCGGCGTCGCCTTGCTAGAGCCGGTGACACAGTTTCATCTGTCTAAAGACGAATTCCTGTTGATGATTGAAGGCATGGAAATGGACGCCGAAGGTCCGATCGTCGCGCCGTCCATGGAAACATTGCTCGCCTATACGCGCCGCGTCGCGGGGGCGGCGGGTCAGCTTTCCATGCCGGTTTTCGGCGCGCCGCAGGGTAAGGCGTCCGATGATTTTTCGATCTCGCTGGGCGATGCATTGCAGCTCACCAACATTTTGCGCGATGTGGAGCAGGACGCCGAAGAAGGCCGGCTCTATCTGCCGCGCGAATTACTGGAAAAACATGGATGCCCGCTGACGCCGGAGACGATTGCGACCGCGCCGGGATTGCCGGCTGTGCGCGCGGAACTGGCCGAGCTGGCGCGAGCGAAATTCGCCGCCGCGCGCACGGCGTTAAAGTCGCTCGACTGGCGCGTGTTGCGTCCGGCGCTGTTGATGATGGGCGTTTATGAGCGCTATCTCGATAAAATGTGCGCGCGCGGCTGGGCCAATGGCCAAGCACGGGTGACGATTTCAAAAGCTGAAAAAGCGATGATTGCTATCCGCTGGCTCATTGCGCCGAAACTCACCCGCGAGGCGCCGGCGCAATGACCCGTGTACATATCATTGGAGCGGGGCTTTCGGGTCTCGCCGCTGCGGTGCGCCTGATCGAACATGATGTGCCGGTGACGGTCTATGAGGGCGCGGGCCAGGCGGGCGGGCGCTGCCGCACATTCTATGACAAACACCTTGAGCGCGAAATCGACAATGGCAATCACCTGATCATGTCCGGCAACAAGTCGGCGCTGTCTTATCTCAACCGCATTGGTGCGGAAGACCCGCTAACCGGCCCGCCCTTCGCCATGTATCCCTTTGTGGATGTGAAAACCGGTCAACGCTGGACCGTGCGCATCAATGAAGGCTTCATTCCGTTCTGGGTGTTCGACAAACAATGGCGCGTGCCCGATACAGGTGTGATGGATTATGTGAAGGCGGGCGTGATTGCGTTTGCCGGCGCCGACAAGACGGTCGCCGATGTGGTCGACAGGAACAGTGTTCTCTATGAGCGCTTCTGGGAGCCGCTGACGCTCGCTGTCCTGAATACGACGCCTGAGATCGGACAGGCGAAGATGCTCTGGCATGTCATTCGCGAAACATTTTTACTGGGCGGGCAGGCGTCCATTCCGCTGACGGCCAAGACCGGTCTCGGCCATGCCTTTATCGATCCGGCGGTGAAATTCATCACCGCCCATGGCGGGACCGTGCGCCTCAATGCGCGGGTGCGCAGCGTCTGGATGGAAGGCGGCGAAGTAACAACGCTCAACTTTGCTGACGAGACTGTGACGCTGGAGGAAGGCGACAAGGTCATCTTCGCCATTCCGCCGACGCGGTTGAAGGACTTGCTGCCCGATGTGGACCCACCCGATGACGACGCCAGCATTTTGAATATTCATTACCGCCTCGGCAAACCGGTCCCGAAAAGGGCGCTGGGCGAGGGGCCGTTCATCGGGATGATCGGTTCCGACGGGCAATGGGCCTTTGTGCGCGACGACGTCATCAGCCTTACCACTTCCGCCTCGCACGCGATCGGCACCGATGATCTGCCTAATGACGATGTGGTCTCGAAAATCTGGCGCGAAACGCAAGTGGCGCTTGATCTTGGCGACACGGAGTATGAGCGCGTGCGCGTCATCCGCGAAAAACGCGCGACGCCGGACCAGTCGCCCGCTGGCGCGCGCAAGCGTCTGAAGCAAGAGACCCTGTGGCGCAACCTCTTCCTTGCCGGCGACCATACGGATACGGGCGTGCCCGCGACGATTGAAGGATCGATCCGGTCGGGCGACCGAGCGGCTGAATTGGCGCTTAAATCCATCTCGCGGCAGGCTTAAGCGCTATTCTGTGGCATAGGTGATGAGCATGTTTCAGCTTTTTGGTTCGCTTGCGAGTAACAAGAAAATCGCACTTGATCTCAGACTCACCAGAGATAGCGTGGCGGCCGGTGACGATTTTGATGCGCCGCATGAAAAGCTGCTGCATGTAAAAATTGAACCGACTTGGACGGCGATATTTAATGCGATCTTAGAGCAGAAGTATCTTCCTACGATCGGCAGCGGCAATGCGACATGGGTCGGTGTCTCGCTGGAGCCGGTCGCCGTTCTCGCCCAGCAATGGCAATGGCGAGCAAGGCCGATTGGTCATGAGCCGGGCATTCCGAGTGATCTCCGGGATGAACAAGGGCGCCTTCGCGTGCATTTTAGTTATCTGGCCCAGCTCGATCCGGAAGTTGCGTTTGAGGTGCTGAGCAGATGCTCGTTCAGCGCCATGAAGGTGGGCCAGCGCTAGGCCGCGAAGGCATTCAGAAGGTGAATCCATGGCTTTCATCGGCGTCATTTGCGGCTTGAAATCCGAAGCGGAAGCGGTGTCGGCGAGCGTCGACGCGTCTAAAATCCGCATCGGCGTTTCCGGCGCCAATGCGGCGCGCGCCGAAGAGATTGCACGGGACTTCTGCAACGAGGGCGCGAGCGCAATCATATCCGTTGGCGTTTCCGGCGGGCTCGATCCGGCGCTGAGGCCCGGCGACCTCATCATCGGCGAGACGATCATCGCCGATGACGGCTCAATCTATGGGTCTGACAGATATTTGCTTGCGGCTATCACCTCCGCTCATCCCGGCGAAAGCCGGGACCCAGTAAAGAAAAAGACTCTGGATCCCCGCCTGCGCGGGAATGAGCGGGGAGGGTATGTTTTAAAAACCCTCTTCGGCGCAGGCGAGATCATCGACAGCGCGATGAAGAAATCGGCCTTGTTTCAAAATCACGGCGCGGTCGCGGTCGATATGGAAAGCCATGGGGCTGCAAGGGCGGCGGCGCATGCGGGCGCCCCGTTTCTCGCCATTCGCGCCATTGCAGACCCGGCGGACCGGGCGCTGCCGCCAGCGGCGCTGGGCGCGGTTGCGCCGGACGGTTCCACGCGCGTCCTAAAAACACTTGGGGCCGCGTTACGCGACCCCAAACAGTTTCCGGATTTAATGAAACTTGGCAGCGATAGCGCCGCCGCGACGAAGACCTTACGCCGCGACCTCGGCCCGCTCTTTCTTCGCCTTTTTCTCAGCTTCGATCTTTGACATCTCGGCTTCGACGAGTTTTTCATGCACGTCTTCCGCCGGGCGCGCATTGGTCAGATCGATTTCCGGCGCCATCGGGCCTTCGGTCGGGATTTTGAAGATGTTCGGGATCTTGAACATCTTGAACGGGTTTTTCACCGCGTCCATGGCCGCTGTCGGCTCATAGCCGCAATGGGCCATGCAGTTTGAGCATTTCTCATATTTGCCGGTGCCGTATTGATCCCACTCGGTCGTCTCCATCAGCTCTTTAAAGCTGGAGACATAACCTTCGCCGAGCAGGTAGCATGGCTTTTGCCAGCCAAAGACGGAGCGCGTCGGCGAGCCCCAGGGCGTGCACAGATATTCTTCATTGCCCGCGAGGAAGTTGAGGAACAGCGATGAGTGCGACAGGTTCCATTTGCGCCCGCGCTCTTTGCCGATTTTGAAAATATCGCGGAACAGGTTCTTGGTTTTTTCGCGCGACAGGAAATGTTCCTTGTCTTCGGCGCGTTCATAGGCGTAGCCCGGCGAAATCGAAATGCCGACGCCAAGGTCCGTCGCAAAGTCGAGATAATCGGCGACCTGTTTCGCGGTCATATTGTCAAAGATCGTCGCGTTGACATTGACGTTGAAGCCTTTGTCCTGCGCCGCTTTGATCGCTTTGACGGCGATTTTGAAGGTGCCTTTCTGGTCCACCGCGTGGTCATGTTCTTCTTCAAGGCCGTCGAGATGAACCGAGAAGAACAGGAAGGGCGACGGCGTAAAGAGGTCGAGTTTCTTTTCGAGCAGCAGCGCGTTGGTGCAAAGCGACACGAATTTCTTGCGCTTGACGATGCCCGCAACGATCTCGCCGATTTCCTTGTGGATCAGCGGTTCGCCGCCGGGGATCGCCACAACCGGCGCGCCGCATTCATCGACCGCATCAAGACATTCCTGCACCGACAGGCGCTTATTGAGGATCGGCGCCGGGTAATCGATCTTGCCGCAGCCGGGGCAAGCGAGGTTGCAGCGGAAGAGGGGCTCCAGAAACAGGACCAGCGGATATTTTTCCCGGCCGAGCAAAGTCTGTTTTGCTACATAGGCGCCGACGCGGACTTGCTGATGAAGCGATACTGACATTTGCGGGTCTCCGAAGTGTTCTTGTTGATGCAGGTCGATCGTATTGGTTAGGCGTTGCTGACGGCCCAGGCTTCCATGGCGTCTTTCGGACGCGGCACGTCGGCGAGTTCTTTCGGCAGCTTAAAGTGAACGTTCTCTTCGACGCCGTCGAGGGTTTCGACCGTCACATCGCAGTAAGTCTTCAACCGGGTGATGGTTTCCTGCACCAGCGTTTCAGGTGCGGACGCGCCGGCGGTGAGGCCAATCGTTGCAACCCCTTCGAGCCAGGCGGGGTCGAACATCCGCGCATCTTCAATCAGATGGCTGGGGATGCCGAAATTCTCGCCGATTTCGCGCAGGCGGTTTGAGTTCGATGAGTTATGCGCGCCGACAACCAGCAGCAGATCGACCTGTTTCGCCATGGCGATGACGGCGGTCTGGCGGTTTTGCGTCGCGTAACAAATATCGCGCGTATCGGGCCCGACGATTTTCGGGAAGCGTTCTTTCAGGGCGACGATCACATCCTTGGTGTCGTTCACCGACAAAGTCGTCTGCGTCACGAAGGCGACGCGCTCCGCATCGGCGACCTCGAGGCCGGCGACGTCTTCCGGTTCGGAGATCACATGCACCGTGCCGGGGATCTGGCCCAGCGTGCCTTCCACTTCCGGATGACCGATATGGCCGATCAGGACGATGTCATATCCCTTCTCGGCGTAGCGGCGGCCTTCCTTGTGGACCTTGGTCACCAGCGGGCAGGTCGCGTCGATCACGCCGAGCTCGCGCACCAGGGCGCCGTCCTCGACCTTGCGGGCGACCCCATGGGCGGAGAACACCGTCACCGCGCCGGTGGGGATCTCGTCAATTTCCTCGACAAAGATCGCGCCGCGCGCGCGCAGGGTTTCGACAACGAATTTGTTGTGGACAATTTCATGGCGGACATAGACCGGCGCGCCAAATTTCTCGAGGGCGCGCTCGACAATGTCGATCGCCCGTTCGACGCCGGCGCAGAAGCCCCGCGGCTGAGCCAGAACGACTTTGATTTTCTTGTTATTCGTCGTCATCGCTTCTCGCCCCTCGGCCTTACTCAGTTGCCCGAAAGCGAATATATTCCACGGCTCCGCCCAGTCTTCAACGGGGCGGCGACCCACAGATGCGCTTTCATTTGTCACCTATATCGTGAGTTGCGCTGCAGTGCAAAAGAACCTCGCCAGTCTTACGCGAAATTCAGCCGGCTTGTGGCTTCGGGGGCGCAAGCCGCCAGGGCGCGCTGTCATTGAGGTTTAGCGCATGATCGCCGCCGTCTTGGCGGCCCGGCGGCGCTCGTGTAGCGTTTGCGCCGGGGTAACGATCGAGTGAGGGGGCCAGTCCGGCATGTTTCGCATTTTCTCAGGCAATCAGGACGCCAGCGCCTGGCCCATGGACAAAGTCCTCGCCGCGCTGGAAGGCCAGTATGGCGCGCTTCACAAATTGGGCGAAGAAGGCCCGCTGGCGGTCTATGGGGTTGAGCAAAATGGCGTCAACTTCATCATCGCCCTGATGCAGACGGCGGAAGGGTCCGGCAAGCTGGCGGAAATGGGCTTTCTGGCCCGTTTTCTCGGTTTTGATCTGAGCGAGCCGATGATCGAAGCGCTTAACCGCAATCTGCATATTTCGGTGGCCTCGATTGAGGCCAATGGCGACCTCTTCCTGATGGCGGGGCTTGAGGTGGTCGGCGCTTATGATCATGGCCAGTTCGTGATGACGCTTGAGACCTGGAAGCGCGATCTGATGATGACGCTGCACCGGATTTCCGGCGAAGGGGCTTCCATGGCGGCGGCGTTCCCGGCGGCGCGCCTTGAGGCGGCGCGGGAATTCGCCGTGAACACGGCTCCGGCGCCGGTTGAGGGGCGGCCCATGGACCTGCTGGCGAGTTTTCTTGGCGCGGATATTAAGCGTGAGGCCTGCGGCGATTGCGGCGGACGCGGCAAACGCGGCCTCATCGCCCGTATCTGTGCGGCCTGCGAGGGAACAGGGTTTACCGCCAAGCGACAATCCTGACCTCGCGCTCAACCCTTGGGCAACCAAATCCCGCTTGAATAGCCCTGCTAAGCGGGAGGCGGGCATGCGGTTTATGTTGTGGGGAATGGCGGCGTTCGCGCTCGGCGCTTGCGCCCAGGCGGGCGAGGGAAACAGCGCAAGCCAGCCGATTTCCGAGAGCATGGCGGAATGCGCTGCGATCTTTGAAGTCACCGCGATTTCAGCAGATGACAAGGGCAAGCCGGACCGGCAAATCACCGCCATGCATGAAGGCGCCTATGCGTTCCGCAAGGCGGCGGTGATGCGTGCGTCGCAGGAAGGCGTCGCCAATCCGAAAGCGTTTGTCGCCGCGACCTACAACGCAAAGCGCAAAAAATGGGGCGCGCGCTGGCTCGATTCCTCCGACGCCGCATTCATTCTTGACGCCAGCGAAAATCTCGACTGGGTTCGCTATTGCGGCAAGATGGGCAAGGCCCATGGCGTGTTGCCGGTCTGGTGATCTCGACCGGGCGACGGCTTTCAGCATCGGTTTTCAGGGTGGCGTTTTCGACCCGCCCCGTTTAATCAGCCGCATGGGTCCGGCCCGGCGCCGGACCGGGATTCGGCAGATCGGTTAAGACGGGGTTGAAGGCGGGGCGATGTCAGATTTTCAAACGACGATTCGGGAAACGGCGGGACTGGTTGAGACCGCGCTGGAAGACTTCCTGCCAACCCGCGACGGCCCGCTTGGCCGGGTCGTAGACGCCATGCGCTGGGGGGCGCTTGATGGCGGCAAGCGGTTGCGCCCTTTCCTCGTTGTCGCCGCGGCGGACATGTTCGACGCGCCGCGCGCGCGGTCGGTGCGCGTCGGCTGCGCGGTCGAGATGATCCATTGCTATTCGCTGATCCATGACGATTTGCCGGCGATGGATGACAGCGATCTGCGCCGGGGCCGTCCGTCGGTGCACAAGAAATTTGATGATGCGACGGCGATCCTCGCGGGCGATGCCTTGCTGACGCAAGCGTTTGAGATTCTGGCCGAGAAAGAAACCCATCCCGATGGCGATATTCGCTGCGCCATCGCGCTGGAACTCGCCCGCGCGTCGGGCAAGATCGGCATGGTCGGCGGCCAGATGATCGACATCTATGCCGAGCAGAAAGAGTTCGATTTGACGGGCATCGAGGAGTTGCAGCGCCTGAAGACCGGCGCCCTGATCCGTTTCTCCGCGGTTGGCGGCGGGCTTATCGGCGAAGCCTCAAGCGATGAAGTCGCGGCGCTGACGAACTATGCGGAAGATCTCGGCCTCGCATTCCAGATTGTCGACGACATTCTCGACGCGACAGCCGACGCCGAAACGCTGGGCAAACCCGCCGGCCAGGACGCGGAAATGGACAAGGCGACCTTCATCAAGCTTCTCGGCATGGACGGCGCCAAGTCAAAAGCCGCCGAGCTTGTCGAGCGCTGCAAGGCCCATCTCGACCGCTTCGGTTCTGCTGCGGAGCCGCTTAAAGGCGCGGCGGATTTTGTGTTTGAACGGAAGAGCTAGATTCTGGTTACTTTCGGCGCGGGCGCTCAGCATGGTTTTCGGCGGGAATAATGAAATGGATGCCTTCGCGTTGGTATAGCGTGCGAATTTGGTCGGCGAAGGAGGAAACAAGGTGTGCAAACGCCGTGCGGCTTCTGCGTTCGGCTAAAAGGCTAAAAAACAAAGCAGCCCCAACTGACCAAACTGAAACCAGCATGCCCAATACGGTTAATGAAAGTTCAAAATCTGACATTCCGAATATCATAGTACTAATCTCGCAATTTAAGACGCGTTTTTCAAGTCATCTATTAATCGGTTGAGTTTGCGCAGATCAGCTTTCTTTTGGGTTGATTTTTGCCGCTGTGCGCCAGCCGAGACGGCACCGACGCCAATGCTGAAAAGGCCGCCTGCGACCACCACAACAGCTCCTACTCCACCGGAAGCGAGAATTGCTGCAATGCCGGCGCCGGCGGTAACTAGCCCAACCCCGGTAACCGACTGATCGAGCAGTTTTGCATTTGCTCCGTGCTTTTCTGACTGATCAGATTCTTCGTCTGCAATATCTTCAAGAAATGTCACAATAACATCTCGGAGTTCTTTATTTTGGCATTGCTCGCGAACCAGTGCTTTGAATCGGGCACGGGAGGCGGGGTACTCGATAATTTTCAGAAAGGTCGGACTATCGAATTCAATCCTTTCTTTGTCGCCAAGCATGACCGCTCGCGCGTCTTGAAAAAACAATTCCGCAAGTTTCGTCTCATTAGGGCTGTGAGGCGACATGGCGTTGTCCGTTTTTATTTAGCTTCTTCCTCCAGCCGGTCCAGCAACGCATCAACACTGTTCGACGCGATGAAGGACGAGAACTCCTCGCGCTTCACCAGCATGATCGACACGCCCTGAACGATAATGTCGATGGCTTTGCGCTCGCCGGAGCGCAATTCGCGCACGCGCCAGTCGACCATGATCGGCCCGCCATCCTTGCGGTCGAACTTCGTCCTGACGATCACGTCGCGCGCGCCGAGCGCTTTGGCTTCAACCACTTCCAGCGGCTTGCCGACAATGTCCTGAAACTGCTCAGCGTAGAGCTTGGTCAGGTATAGCGGGAACACCGCATTGTAGCGGTCGAGCTGCGCTTCGCTCATGGATTTGCGGGTGTCGCCGATCATGAACTTACCGATCACGTCGAGCGCCATGCCTTCGGCCAGCACCTGACGGAACTCCTCAAGCTGCACTGCCTCTGACTTGTCGGAGGTGAGCGCCGCCGTGGCGCCGGCTGTCAGCTCTTTCGCAAAGGCGACAGCGCCGTCAATCGCTGCGCTCTCGGCGGCGGCGGCGGGCTCCTCAGCCGCGGTCGCGACAGCGGGAACGGCGGAGGTCGCGGCGATCAAGGCGGCGAGAACGCGGACACGGGACATGAACATGGGTAAGGCCCTCAAGAAATGCGGGTGCGCGCGAACGGCGCGGGAATGAAGTTCGAACAATATGGGGCGATTGCGGCGGAATTCCAGCAATGCGCCGCCGGGCAAATGACAAATGCGTTAGAAAGGCTCATGCGTGTGGTCTGAAAAATGCCCTAACATCATGAAAATACGTTGGTATTTTTTGTCAGCTTGAGGCGCTTCATCGCCGCTCTTCATCCTGAGGAGCCCCGACCTCCCTTCGCCCTTCGAGACACGTTCACTGCGTGAACGCCCTCAGGATGAAGGGATCGGGGGCGTCTCGAAGGACGCGGCGATGCTACGCGCTGGAAGTACCGTCAGGATTTGTGAGCACGCTTCGCCGCACGTTTTTCCTCAAACCGGAAGGCCGCCGGCAGCACGATCAAGGTGCAGACCAGGGTGAAGGCGATGGCGATGGACAAGAGCTCGCCCATGGAGGCGGTGCCCCGATGCGGCGACAGCATCAGGCTGCCAAAGGAGGCGACCGTGGTCAGCGCCGAGAACAACACCGCGCGCGGGGTCGAGGTGCCGTAAACGCCGTCGCCGGCCTTCACCTGCTCATTGCGCAAGACGAGGTGAATGCCGCTATCGACGCCGATGCCGATCAGCAGCGGCAGCACGATCACATTGGCGTAGTTGAACGGAATGTTGAGCAGCACGCCGGTCGCAGAGGTCAGCACCGCCGCCAGCGCCAATGGAAACAACATGAGCAGCACGGTGCGGAAACTGCGCACCAGCAACCACAGGAAGATGGCGATGGCCGTAAAGGCGATGCCCGTCGCCTGCAGCATGGCGATTGAAATCGTTTCGCCCGCCTTGCGCGCCTGATAGGCGCCGCCGGCGAGATCGGGAATGACCGCCTCCACCTCGTCGACAAATTCATCAAGCGCCCGGAAGTCGCGCACATCCGCCTTGGGAAGAATGTCGACGCGCCATTTGCCGTCGGCGGAGAGATAGCGTTCGCGCAAGGATGGGGGCAGGGCTTCGAGCTCAACATAATCCGCATTCAGACCGTCGCGCAGTTGCGCCACAAGCTGCGGCCAGAAAGCAAAGACATTTTCCTGCATTTTCGCCTGCGCGGCCGGGTCGGCTTCGAGCTGGCCCAGCAGTCCGGCAAGGCGCTTCGCCGGTCCGTCCGTATAGGCTTCATCAAGGCGGGCTTTCAGTGCAGCAATGCCTGCCGCCGTAGCCGAGCCTTCGATAGACGACGGTTCGGCGTCGAGGGCGAACACCAAAGTGCCCGCGCCGAAATCGATCAGCTCAAGTTTTTCATCCTGTTCATCGGGAATGAAATCGGAGAGGGCGCGCACGCTGTCTACGGTCTGCAATCCGCGGACAAGGCTGTCGGTCTCATTGGCTTGTGCTTCATTGTCCACAAGCCGGCTCAGGCGATAGGGCGCGGTCTCGGGATTGTCGAATAACAGGTTGAACCCCTGCACGGACGGCGCCTTTGGATTGCGCAGCGCCATCTGGTCTGCGTCAAAGCGAACTTGCGGCATCAGGAACAGGGCCGCGACGCCGAGCGCGATCGTCAACAGGGAGATCGGGCCGGCATGCCCGGCGATCCAGTCGAACATGCCCCGGACTGCGCCGCTCTGGGTCTGTTTCGGCGTGCCCTTGAAAATGAACAAGGCGGCGGGCGCGAAGGTCACGGTTACGAAAAACGCGACGACAACGCCGACGCCGGCGATGACCCCCAATTGCGCGATGCCGTCAAACTTGGTCGGCACGAAGGACAGGAAGGCGATCGCCGTGGTCGGCGCGGCGAGGGCGAGGGCGGGGCCGACCTCATGCACCGTCCGGCGCAGGGCGCTCATATTATCGCGGCCTGCGGCGCGGTGTTCCTGCAAATGCAACAGCAGGTGAATGGCGAAATCGAGCCCGAGACCGACCAGCAGCACCGTGAAGGCGACGGATACAAGATTGAGTTCGCCGATGAATATCGCCGCCAGTGCAGATGTCACGGTCAGGGTGACGATCAGCCCGAGCAGCGTCACGATCGCCATGGGCAGAGAGCGATAACAAATGAGCAGCAGGAAAGTGACCAGCACGAAAGACAACAGGAAGGAGAGGCCGATGCCTGTGGTCACCGCTTCCAGCTCTTCCATGCGCAGGGCCGGATCGCCGGTCACAAAGGTTTCCACCCGCCCGCCATACTTCGCGTCGAGTTCTTTTGTGTCTGCGCGCAGGGCGTTGATCGCGGTCTTGGCCGGTTTCAGCTTGGTGAAGTCGAGCACCGGCGTCGCGTAGAGCAGCCGGGTGTGAACCTCTTCCTCCCCGGCTTGCGTATCGAGAACGCCCATCCACGAAAACGGGCGCTGTTCGCCCGCGAGACTGGCTTCGGCGACTCCGGCCAATTCCGCATAGAGAAGTTGCAGGGTTTCCTGACCAAGGTCGGAGCGTTCGGCGAGTTTGTCATTATCCGCGAGGGTTGTGAACAAGGTGCCGAGCGTCGGCGACTTGATCAGCGTTTCGATCAGCCCGGCGGCTTTCGACATTTGCGACAGCCGGGATTCAAGCTCGTCCTGCGTCAGATATAGCAATCCGTTATTGCGGAAAAACGGATCGGCGGCAGGGGCGAAGACTTCGGTGAAGTTCGTATTGTCGGCCAGCAGCGCGGCGCGCAGATCCCCCGCATAGGCGTCCGCCTCATCAAGCGTCGGCGCCCGCACGATAATCAGGACATCGTTTTTGATCTGGGGGAAAGCATCGCGCAATTCGCCCGCCCGCTGCTGGAACGGCAGTTCCGGGTCGAGCATGGCGCTCGTGTCGGTATTCACCTTCAGATGGGTCGCCGCGTAATAGCCGCAGGCGCCCGCAAGGAGCAAAATCAACGCCGCCAGGGGGGCTCCGGCCCGGCGCGCCATTTCGGTCCACGCCGCCAGCAATTTTTCAATGAATTTCAGCATCCGCCTTCTGGAATGGTTATCTTTCCGGAGACTATAGGCTGCTTCGCGGCGGGAAGAAACGACCGGAAGCGGCGGCCCCATGGGGGTCTCCCTTGCGGGGGTTTGCAAGGATCGCTAGTGCATTGGCTATGACAACCAACCATAACTATAAAGCCGATCTCGCCTTTCTCGACGACAGGCGCGCGCCCATGACCGAAACCCTGCGGGCCTGGTGCGCCATCAATTCAGGCAGCGCCAATCTGGCCGGACTGAAGCGGATGCACGCCGCTCTGGCGGAGGGGTTCGCGGCGCTGGGCGCGGAGATCGAAACCATTCCGTCGCGCCCGCATCAGGTGGTGACCCGCGAAGGCGAAGTGATCGAGCAACC
Source organism: Hyphococcus sp. D3-15 (assembly GCF_055809375.1). Taxonomy (NCBI): domain Bacteria; kingdom Pseudomonadati; phylum Pseudomonadota; class Alphaproteobacteria; order Parvularculales; family Parvularculaceae; genus Hyphococcus; species Hyphococcus sp. D3-15. The sequence goes on from NZ_CM147910.1 coordinate 2,301,672, forward strand.
GGTCGGCGACATGCTGCGCCTTGTGGTGCGGCCGCAAGCGCCGGTGCGGGTCTTGCTGGCGGGCCATATGGATACGGTGTTCGCCCCGGATCATCCGTTTCAGGGCGAAAAATTTCTCGACGATGATACGCTGAACGCGCCGGGCGCCGCCGACATGAAGGGCGGCCTGCTGGTCATGCTCAACGCGCTGCTGGCGATTGAAAATTCATCGCTCGCAGATCGCATCGGCTATGAAGTGCTGATCAACGCAGATGAAGAGATTGGCTCTATCGGTTCGGCGCATATGCTGACCGAAGCCGCCAGGCGCGCGCAATTCGCCTGCGTCTATGAACCGGCGCTGCCTGACGGCACGCTGGCCGGCGCCCGCAAGGGCAGCGGAAATTTCGCGGCGGTCATTCGCGGCAAGAGCGCCCATGCGGGGCGCGAACACCATCTTGGCCGCAACGCCATCGCGGCGGCGGCGGATTTCATTTCCGGCATCGACAAATTGTCGGGCGGGCGCGAAGGCCTGACTGTCAATGTGGCGCGGGTCGATGGCGGCGGTCCGAACAATGTCGTCCCCGATCTGGCGGTGGTGCGCTTCAATGTGCGCCTTGAACAGCCGGACGATTCCGACTGGCTGTTGGCGCAGGCAAATGCGCTGATCGCCGATATTGACGGGCGCGACGGATATGCGGCGAAGCTTGAAGGCGGTTTTACCCGCCCGCCAAAACCGATGACGCCGCAATTGAACGCATTCTTTCTGGCGCTGCGCGCCGCCGGGGTCGATCTCGGGATCAACATTGACTGGGCGCCCACCGGCGGTTGCTGCGACGGCAACAATATTGCGGCGGCGGGCATTCCCGTCATCGACACGCTGGGCGTCAGGGGCGCAAACATCCATTCGGCGCAGGAATTCGCCAAACTCGACAGTCTGGTCGAGCGCGCGAAACTCTCCGCGCTTTTGCTTTTGAAGATTGCGGCCGGAGAGATCCCCAATCCCGGCACCTTTGAGACGGAGAAAAGCTGATGTCGCTGGCCTTTATGCGCCCGGTGCGGCGCGAGGATTTCGACGCGATCCATGCGCTCGCCAAACAATCGGGCGGCGGCATGACCAATCTTCCTTCCGACCCCGCGGCCTTGCGCCCGCGCATCGACTTCGCTGCGGCGAGTTTTGAAAAGAATGCAAAAGCGCCCGGCGGTGAAGTCTACACCATGGTGCTGGAGCAGGACGGCAAGGTGCTCGGTCTTTCCGCAGTGTTTTCCTCGGTCGGGCTGGAGCATGGTTTCGTCAATTACCGCATCAACAAGGCGGTGCATGTCTCCAAGGAATTGCGCAAACGGTTCGAACAGCGCCAGCTCGTTTTAAGTTACGATTTCTCCGGCGCGTCGGAAGTCGGCTCGCTTTTCCTGTCGCCCGATGCGCGCGGCGGCGGCTATGGCAAATTTCTCGCCCGCGCGCGCTATCTGTTCATTGCCCAGCATCGCGAGTTAATCGCAAACCCTGTCTGCGCGGAGCTTCGCGGCTGGCGCGGCAAGGATGGGGAGCAGCCCTTCTGGGAAGCGATCGGCAAGAACTTTTTTGACATGGAGTTTGAGGAGGCCGATTCCGCCAACTCCTCCCTCGGCAATCAGATCATTTCCGACTTGCTGCCGCGCCACCCGATCTATGTGGCGATGTTGCCGGAGGCGGCGCGCAATACGCTTGGCAAGCCCCATGACAGCGCCTTTCCCGCATATAAAATGTTATTGGGCGAAGGCTTCGCCTTTAACAATTATATCGACGTGTTTGACGGCGGGCCGCTGGTGGATGCGGACATCGAAGACATCAAAACCGTGAAAGAAAGCAAGGTCTATAAAGTGCAGATCGGCGAACCGGGCGATGCGCCGATGCAACTGATCGGCGCCGGGCGGCTGCAGAGTTTCCGCGCCGCGCGCGGTCACGGAAAAATCGACGGCGATGTCATGACGATTTCGGACGACGCGGCAAAGGCGCTTGGCGTTAAAGCGGGCGATGAGATTCGCGCAGTAGCATGGTGAAACAATGACAAACAAAATCCTGATCGACGGCAAATGGCGCGATGGCGCGGGCGCGGAATTTTCAAGCTTCGACCCGTCAACCGGCGAGACCATCTGGACCGGCGCGGCGGCGACCAAGAATGACGTCAATGAAGCGGTCAGCGCGGCGCGCGGCGCCTTTGAAAAATGGGCGCTCACCCCGCTCTCGGAACGCATCGCCATAATGGAGCGCTATCGCGACATCATCAAACGCGACGGCGAAGAACTGGCGCGCCTGATTTCGCGCGAGACCGGCAAGCCGTTCTGGGAAACCAAAACCGAAGCCGCCACGGTCGCGGGCAAGGTCGATATCTCGATCCGCGCCTATCATGAACGCACCGGCGAGAAAGAAACCGCGACCGGCGCGACGCGCGGCATGCTCCGGCACAAGCCTCATGGCGTGATGGCAGTGCTCGGGCCTTATAACTTCCCGGCGCATCTGCCGAACGGGCACATCGTGCCGGCGCTGATTGCGGGCAACACAGTCGTGTTCAAACCGTCGGAAATGACGCCGGGGCCGGGCGCCTTCATCGTCGAGCGCATGCTTGAGGCGGGCGTGCCGGAAGGCGTCGTCAATCTGGTGCAGGGCGGACGCGAAACCGGCGAGGCGCTCACCGGCGCCGATGTGGACGGGGTTCTGTTTACCGGCGGCGCCAAGACCGGCCTTGCGATCCATAAAATGTTCGCCGACCGGCTCGATGTTATTCTGGCGCTGGAGCTTGGCGGCAATAATCCGCTGATCTGGTGGGACGTGGATGATGTGGACGCCGCCGCCTTTACGGTCGTGCAATCGGCCTTCCTCACCAGCGGCCAGCGCTGCACCTGTGCGCGCCGCTTGATCGTGCCGGAAGGCGCGGCGGGCGACAAGGCGTTGCTGGCGCTCGCCAAACTTACCGAACGGCTGCGCATTGGCGCGCCGTTTGACGATCCGCAACCGTTCATGGGCCCGGTCATCTCGCCGAAAATCGCTGAAGGGCTGGAACGCGCTTTCGATCAACTGCTCGATAGCGACGGCGTGCCGATCAAGAATCTTTCCGTCATCGATGAGGGCAAGGCGTTTGTCTCGCCGGGGATCATCGACGTTACCTTGAGCGACAGCGTGCCCGATGAAGAACATTTCGGCCCGCTGCTGAAGGTCTGGCGCGTCAAGGATTTCGACGAAGCAATCCGCCGCGCCAACAAAACGCGCTTCGGGTTGTCCGCCGGCATCCTCACCGACGACAAGGCGAAATGGGAGAAATTCCTGGCGCTGTCGCGCGCCGGCATTGTCAACTGGAACCGTCAGACCACGGGCGCGTCAGGCGCGGCGCCCTTTGGCGGCATTGGCGCCAGCGGCAATCACAAACCGTCCGCCTATTACGCCGCCGACTATTGCGCTTATCCGGTCGCGAGCATGGAAGGCGAGGGATTGCTCGCGATGCCGGAGGGGCAGGTAGGGGTTAAGTGATCGTCGATGCCAATTTAGGCGTCCTATGCGGAGTTTGGAGGTGACCGGAACGCGAGTCATTGCAAACATTAGGCTATGGCGACTCTTTCGCGGACTTACATGCGCTGAGCTTGGCGAGATTATCGGCAAGAGTGATGATACGGTATCTAGGTGGGAGCGTGGCGTAAGAAACCTCAACGTTGCAGATTTGGATATCTTGGCGAAAGCTCTAAATTGCACTTCCTATGATTTGATGTTTCGTGGCCCCGAAGAAGAAGTTGATATCGTCAAAATCTGGACGGAGTTGGCTGATTCAGAAAGAGAAGTTGTTCTGAAAATGTTGCGCGCTCTAGTTGATGATGGATCGAAAAACAAAAATGACCTACGCTGAATATAATTTCGACTGGATAGTGGCGTTTACGAAACCTTTCCCCGCTCATCCCTGCGAAAGCAGGGATCCAGAATGTTGAGTTTCTGTGGAGGGAAACGACCAACATGGCCTATCCCGGTGAGAAGTGTTTCTGGGTTTATATTCTTGCGAGCCAAAGGAATGGCACGCTTTACATTGGCTCTACGGATGACCTTGGCAAGAGAATTTGGGAGCACAAAGAAAATGTCTACAAAGGATTTACATCGAAATACGGCGTAAAGCTTCTGGTCTGGCATGAAGCGCATGAGACGCGTGAAGCGGCGTTCATTCGTGAACGGCAGATGAAAAAATGGAAGCGAGCATGGAAGATAGAACTGATTGAGAAAGAAAATCCCGATTGGGTGGATTTGTATGAAACGCTTAATCTGTGACTATTCTGGATCCCTGCTTTCGCAGGGATGAGCGGTTGAGAGATATGACTCGATATAACGAATACAATTTCGACGGCCTGATCGGACCCACGCATAATTATGCGGGGCTCTCCTTCGGCAATCTGGCGTCGGCGAAAAACGCCGGCGCGGCGTCGAACCCGAAAGAGGCGGCGTTGCAAGGGCTCGCCAAAATGCGCGCGGCGATGGCGCTGGGCCTGAAGCAGGGCTTCCTGCCGCCGCAGGATCGCCCGCATTTGAAGACCCTGCGCGCACTAGGCTTTGCCGGAACCGACAGGCAGATCATCGAAAAGGCGGCGAAGGCCGAGCCGCAATTGCTCGCCAATTGTTACGCCGCTTCACCCATGTGGACCGCGAATGCGGGAACCGTCGCGCCGTCGCCGGACACGCAAGACGGCAAGGCGCATTTCACGCCCGCCAATCTCGCCGCAAATTTTCACCGGTCGATTGAAGCGGACACGACCGCGCGCGTGCTCGCCCATATTTTCAAGGACGAGAAATATTTCGTCCATCACCCGCCATTGCCCGGCGCCATGCATTTTGGCGATGAGGGCGCGGCGAACCATGGCCGCCTCTGCGAAAACCATGGCGACAAGGGCGTGCATCTGTTCGTCTATGGCCTTGACGGTGAAAAATTCCCCGCGCGCCAGAAGAAGGTCGCCAGCGAAGCGGTCGCCCGTAATCATCTGCTTGATCCTGCGCAAACCGTCTTCGTGCAGCAATCGAAAGCCGCGCTCGACGCCGGCGCCTTCCACAATGATGTGGTCGGCGTCGCCAACGGAACCGTGTTGTTCCTGCATGCGCAAAGCTTCGCCGACCCGAAAGCCGCCTATAAGGCGATCCGCGAGGCGGCGCCTTATGTGGAGATCATCGAGGCGCCGGCGAAGGATGTCTCCCTCGACGACTGCATCAAATCCTATCTCTTCAATTCGCAGCTTCTGACGCTCCCCGGCGGCGAGATGGCGCTATTACTGCCCGCCGAGGCGGAGGAAAACGCCCGCGTCAAAGCCTTTGTTGACGACACGCTGGCGAAGAACAATCCGATCAACCGCATCATCTACAAGAATGTGCGCGAATCCATGCGCAATGGCGGCGGCCCGGCCTGCCTGCGGTTGCGCGTTGTGCTTTCGGATGAAGAAGCCAGCGCCGCGAACCCGAATTTCATTCTCGATGATGCGCGCATCACGGCGCTCGAACATTGGGTGAAGGCGCATTATCGCGACCGCCTGACCCCGGACGACCTTGCAGACCCCGAATTAATGACGGAAAGTCTCGCCGCGATGCAGGCCTTGACCGACCTGCTCGCTATGGGGTCGTTTTATGATTTTCAGCGATAAAGCAAGCTGACGCCCATGATGGGGGGCGGCGACAAATTTACGGCGCGCACGGCGACGGCGGTGATCGTCGCCAATATGATCGGCACTGGCGTCTTCACCAGTCTCGGTTTTCAGGTCGCGGAATTTCGCTCAGGTTTTTTGCTATTGCTGTTATGGGCGGCGGGCGGTCTTGCTTCGCTGTGCGGCGCCATGAGTTACGCCGAACTGGGCGCCGCCCTGCCGCGCTCGGGCGGCGAATATAATTTCCTGACGCGGATCTATCATCCCGCCGCCGGTTTCGTGTCGGGCTGGATTTCCTCGACCATCGGCTTCGCCGCGCCGACCGCGCTCGCCGCCATGACCTTCGGCGCCTATGCCTCAGCGAGCATGGGCGAGGGCGCGCCTCCATGGACTGCGAAAGCGCTCGCGGTGTCGCTGGTCGCGGCGCTGATGGTCATTCACGCCACCAACCGGCGCAATAGCGGCGGCACGCAACTGGTCTTCACCATCCTCAAGGTGGCGGTGATCCTCGCCTTCTGCGCGGCTGGCATTTGGCTGGGCGGGGAAGGGGCGAATGTGCGCTTTGCGCCATCGGTAGAGGATGTCTCGCCGCTCATGTCCGGCTCCTTCGCGATTGCGCTGATCTATGTGAGCTACGCCTATGCGGGATGGAATGCGGCGACCTATCTGTCGGGCGAAATCCGCGAGCCGCAAAAATCGCTTCCCATGGTGCTGTTTGCGGGGACGGCGATCGTCGCGACGCTTTATGTGGCGCTCAATTTTGTTTTCCTGAACGCCGCCCCGATGGATGCGCTCGAAGGCAAGATCGAGATTGGGTATATCGCTGCGTCGCATCTGTTCGGCGAGGGCGCGGCGCGCGCGACCGGCGCCGTCTTGTCCTTGCTGCTGATCTCAACCGTCAGCGCCATGACGATTGCCGGGCCCCGGGTTTTGCATGTCATCGGCGAGGACTTCCCGATCCTCGCCTGGCTCGGCAGGACAAACAAAGCGGGCGTGCCGTCGCGGGCGATCTATTTCCAGTCGCTTTTGGCGATCATCTTCATCCTGACTTCTAGCTTTCAATCGGTGCTGATTTTCGCCGGTTTCGCCGTCGCGCTGAACAGTTTCGTCACCGTGCTCGGACTGTTTGTCCTGCGCTGGCGCCAGCCGTCGCTTGAGCGGCCTTACCGCGTGTCTTTCTATCCTTTTGCGCCGCTGATCTATCTGGCGCTGACCGGCTGGACGCTGGCTTATGTGCTGATCGACCGCCCGGCGGAGGGGTTGTTCGCGCTCGGCGTGATTGGCGCCGGGCTGGTGTTTTACATCGCTGCGACGTTTTTACGCCGATAGCCCGCGCGGTGCGGCCGTGAAGCTGTTTCATATTGAAACATGCATCTGTGCATAGGCGCGCCGAACACTGGTCAGAGTAGCATCAGCTTAAGACTTTTCCTCTATTTTAAAGCTGATTGAACACCCCGTTATTCGAGGCATTCAAACAGGCGGCGCTCAATGACCGCCGCATCGGGAGAAGTGAATGCAGCAAGCCGCGCCTCAGCAAGAAGTCGCTGACGGACACGCCCAAGCGTCGGTCCTCTCCGGACTGATTGCAACCGCGCAGACCCGGCGCGAACAGTTGAAAACCCGTTACATCATTGCAGCGATCGGCGCCGTCATTCTTTGGGCGGTCGTCAATCCGCTTTGGGCCGTCTTATGGTTTGCGGCGATCGTTGTGAGCCAGGTCGCGGATACGTATATCTGGCGCGCCTTCACGGATTCATCGCGCAAGACCCCGCCCTCCGAGAAAGAGTGGGTGCGGCTGTGTTTTTCCGCGGCGCAAGCGACGACGGTCTACTCATTCTTCCCGGTATTGCTGTGGATGCATTGGGGCGACCAGGGCAAAATTTTCGCGATGATGTGGCTTGCCGGCGCGCTGTTGCATGTCACCATGCATATGCATCATGAAAAGCGCACCTTCCTTGCTGCGGTCATTCCCCATTCCATCTACTTTTTCGCCTTGCCGACCTACACGCTGGTCACGGGGGAGACGCCGGGCCGGATAGGCAGCCTCGCGATCCTTTGCTCGCAAGTGCTGTATGTCACCCATCTCATGGTGGCCTTCAAAGCCTATAAAGCGACCAGCGCGGCCATGCGCTATGAACGCGAGCGCGCGCTTGAGCGCCAGATCGCGGCGGAGCAGGCCAATCAGGCGAAATCGACATTTCTTGCCAATATGAGCCATGAGATCCGCACGCCGATGAACGGCATTCTCGGCATGGCGGCGGCGCTGGAGGATAGCGACCTGACGCCGGACCAGAAAGAAAAGCTGAAAATCATCAGCGACTCCGGCGATCTGTTGATGCTTGTGCTGAACGACCTTCTCGACTTTTCGAAGATAGAGGCGAACAAGATCGAACTCGATACGGCGCCCTTTATTCTCGATGAAGTTGCGACCCGCGTCGAGCGACTGCATGCTTTGAAGGCCTCTGAAAAAGGCATTCGTCTCGACATTGCGTGCACGGGCGATTGCGCCGCGGTGCGGTCCGGCGATGAGCATCGTATTTTGCAGATTCTGCACAACCTCGTTTCGAACGCCATCAAGTTCACTGACAATGGTGTGGTCCGCGTGTTGATCGAAGCGCCGTCGGCATATGGCAGCCGCGTCCGCATCACGGTCAGCGACACCGGCATTGGCCTGGCGCCGGACCAGCTTGAGCGCATTTTCGAACCCTTCGTGCAGGCGGATGTCACCACCACGCGCAAATATGGCGGCACCGGTCTCGGCCTCGCCATCACCAGACAACTGGTCGAGGCGATGGACGGGGAAATCCGGGTCGAGTCAAAACGGGGCGAGGGCTCGCGCTTCATCGTGGAATTCCCTGCGCCATTGTCTGAGCATCAGGGCGATAGTTCGGCGACGGCGCCGGTCATGGCGGAAACGCTGGGCGGGCGTCCGGCGACTGCGCCATCGCCCTTCCGGGGATCGGTTTCGGGCTTGCGCATTCTTGTCGGCGAAGACAATGCGGTGAACCAGGCGGTGATAAGCGCCTTTCTCAGCCAGCGCGACCACAAGGTCACTTTCGCGGATGACGGTCTCGACGCGGTGACGTCATTTGAAAATGACAGCTTCGATCTTGTCCTGATGGACATTTCGATGCCGGGCCTTGACGGCGTGGAAGCGATGGGGCGGATCCGTGACATTGAACGCCAGCGCGGAGACGCGCCCGCGCCGATCATTGCAGTGTCGGCGCATGCGATGAAACAGCAGGTCGTAGAATATCTCGCGCTCGGCTTTGACGGTTACGTCACCAAGCCGATCCGCGCGGAAACGCTGCATGCGGAAATTGACCGCGCAATGGCGCCGCGCCCGGAAGCCTCTTCCAACGTTGCTTAGCGCCCGCCCGGAAATCTAGCGGATAATCGATTGCGGCAAAGGCGTCACAACCTTGCGCGCAACCTCGCGCAGGGTGAAGCTTGATTCCACCGTTGCGATATTCGGCATACGGAGCATCGTTTCCGACAGGAAGGTTTCATAAGTCGCCAGCGACGGCACGACGACGCGGATGAAATAATCGAACTTGCCGGTGACGAGGTAACATTCCATCACCTCTTCACGGTTTTTGATCGCCGATTCAAATTCGCGCAGCGTCTTGTCGTCTTCGCGTTCGAGCTTCACCAGGATGATCACCGTGACATTGACGCCAAGCGCCTCACGATTGATTTCCGTGCGATAGCCTTTAATGATCCCCTCGGTCTCAAGCCGCCGCAGACGGCGCAGGCACGGGGTCGGCGACAGGCCTACCCGTTCCGCGAGCTCCGCATTGGTGATCCGCGCGTTTTCCTGAAGGTGTTTCAGGATCTTGTGGTCGATATGGTCGAGCTTCATATGTCTGCTTCCAATAACCCCGCCTGTATTTAGCATTATATGCTAAGCGTCAAGCGCGAAAGCCTTATATTTGACCGGAAGCGCTCCGGGAATACGGTTAAGAGAGGGCGCGTCAGGCATGGCGCGCGGCCATGGCGTATAGAGGAAAAGTTCCCATGAAGTCTGAGGTTTTGCCGGTAGAAGGCTGGCGTAAAGTTGTTCATTTCACCGACGAAACATCCGGCCTGAACGCTCTGATCGCGGTGCATGATCTCGACGCTCGGGCCGGGCTGCGGGGGTTGCCGGATTTATCCATATGCCAGTTTTGAGGCCGGTCTCGAAGACGTGAAAAACCTCTCACGGGGCATGACCTACAAAAACGCGCTGGGCGGCATCCCGTTTGGCGGCGGTAAGGCGGTGATTTTCGCCGATCCGAAAACCGAGAAGACGCCGGAGCTGCTCAAGGCTTTCGCCCGTGCGGTCGACAGCCTTGAAGGGCTCTATTACACCGCCGCGGATTCCGGCGTTGGCGACGCGGATCTGGAGCTGATGCGCACGGTCACGAAATACGCCGCCGGGGTGCAGACCGCGGGTATTGGCGGCAGCCCGTCGCCGCATACGGCGCGCGGCGTCTGGCGCGGCATGCAGGCGGCGGCAAAACATAAATTCGGCGCCGACAGCCTGAAGGGCCTGTCCGTCTCGATCCTCGGCGTCGGCGCGGTCGGCATGGATCTGGCGCGCCTCGTCCACGAAGAAGGCGGCAGGCTGGTTGTCGCCGATGTGAACGAGCAGGCGGTGAAGGAAGCGGTCGAGCGCTTTGGCGCCGAGACCGCGACGCCGGAAGATGCGCTGGGTGTCGATGTGGATATTTTCGCCCCTTGCGCGCTGGGCGGCGCCATCAATGAGACAACGCTGCCGCGCCTGAAAGCGAAAATCATCGCCGGCGCTGCGAACAACCAGCTTAAAACGCCGGAGATGGATCAGGCCCTGAAAGATCGCGGAATCTTGTATTGCCCCGACTATGTGATCAATGGCGCAGGCGTGATTTCCATCGGCCTTGAAATCACCAATACATGGACGACATCGGAAATGAACAAGCGCATCGACAATATTGGCGCGCTGCTCACCGACATTTTCAACCGCGCCGAAGCGGAAGACCTGCCCACCGGCGCGATCGCCGACAAGATGGCGCTGGAAGTGATTTCACGCGGCAAGAAAGCGGCTTAGGCCCGCTGCTTTAAAGGAGCATCCCATGACTGCATCCGATCCCGTCGTCATCGCCGGCATGGCGCGCACGCCCATCGGCAATTTTCAGGGCGCCTTCGCCACGGTGAAAGCGACGGAGCTTGGCTCGCGCGCCATCGAGGCGGCGCTGTCGCGCGGCGGCGTGAAGGCCGATGACGTGAACGAAGTGATGATGGGCTGCGTCTTGCCGGCGGGGCTCGGCCAGGCCCCGGCGCGGCAAGCCGCCATCGGCGCCGGCATTCCGGTTTCCGCAGGCGCAGTCACCGTCAACAAGGTCTGCGGCTCCGGCATGAAGACCGTGATGATGGCCCATGACGCCATCGCCGCCGGTTCGGTGTCGGTTGTTGTTGCAGGCGGCATGGAGTCGATGACCGGCGCGCCGCATCTGCTCCCCACGGGCCGCACGGGCATCAAGTTCGGCAACGGCCAGATCTTCGATCACATGGCCTATGACGGTCTGGAAGATCCCTACAACAACCACGCCTCCATGGGGATCTTCGCGGAGAAATGCGCCCGCGAATGGCAGTTCTCCCGCGAGGAGCAGGACGAATATTCCATGCGCTCGGTGACGCGCGCGCAAGGCGCAATCAAGTCCGGCAGCTTCAAAAACGAAATCGTCGCGGTTGAGGTTGCGGGCCGCAAGGGATCGGTCACGGTTTCCGATGACGAAAAACCCGGCCTTGTGGATGCGTCGAAAATCCCGTCGCTGCGGCCTGCCTTCGAGAAGGACGGCACGGTGACGGCGGGCTCGTCCTCGGCGATCTCTGACGGCGCGGCGGCGCTCATTGTCATGCGCCAGTCGGAAGCGCAAAAGCGCGGCGCCAAGCCCGTCGCGAAAATCGTCGGCCATGCAACGCATGCGCAAGAGCCGGAATGGTTTACGACAGCGCCCGTCGCCTCGATCAAGACGCTGCTCGACAAGGTTGGCTGGTCGGCGTCAGATGTTGATCTCTATGAGGTCAATGAAGCCTTCGCGGTTGTGCCCATGGCGGTGATGCGCGAGCTGAAAATTCCCGCCGAGAAAATGAACATCCATGGCGGCGGCCTCGCCCTTGGTCACCCCATCGGCGCTTCCGGCGCGCGGATCATCGTGACGCTGATCAACGCCCTGCAACAGACCGGCGGCAAAAAAGGCGTCGCCTCGCTTTGCATCGGCGGCGGCGAAGCGACCAGCGTGGCTGTCGAACTTATTTAAATCGGCGGCTTAAACATCCATGATGTCCATCGCCTGCGCGATCGCCTCTAACGGATCGCGTCCGGGCGAGGGGCGCCATTCATGGCTGACATAGCCGTCATAATCGCTCGCCGCGATGACTTCGGCGATATGGCGGTAGTTTAATTCCTGATCTTCGCCGATCTCCGCGCGCGACGGCACGCCCGCAACGTGAAAATGCGCGATGTGATGAATGGTTTCCTCAATGCGCCGCGTCACGTCGCCATCCATGATCTGCAAGTGATAAATATCGCAGGCGAGTTTCACATTGGGCGAGGCGACGCGCTCGATCACCTCGACGCCCCAGTCCCAATGATTGAACGCCATGTCGTCGCGTCCGAGACCGGTTGAACTTGCGCGGCGATCATTGACGTTCTCGACCACCATGATGACGCCGCGCGCTTCGAAATGTTCTTTGATGCGGTTCAGTAACTCAACGGCGTTGTCGGCGGCCTGTTTGTAGCTAAGCCCGCGCAACTGGCCGGACAGCGCGGCGACGATTTTCACGCCATGCTGCGCACATAGATCCGCCTGGGATTTCAGCGAGTGCACGATGGCGTCATGCACGCCCGGATGAATGACCCCGGTCAGAAGGTCCATCTCCTGGCCGCCGCCGACCAGCAGCATTTTGAGGCCATAACGGTCGAGGGTGGGCTTTGCATCAAAGGGCAGGAGGTCGAAGCCATGGGCGCCGAGCCTGGCCGCCTCCCGGCACATCTCGTCCAGCGTTAAACGATAGGCGCCGTCGCTATTCGTACCGAAGACGGAGCGCCAGAGCCCCTGCCTAATGCGTCCCTTGCGGATGGCGGGCTTCGCGCTTACGCCGGTCGCAGTCATGGCGCCCAGCGCCGCCGTTCCTGCAATAAACTCGCGTCTTTTCATGGCTGTTTGTTTATTTGCCCTGTTTCCGCGAAATCATACAGTGAATGCCCTTGGCTTGCACCTGTTACAGTGCTTAAGACGGGCCAAACCAAACTGAAGACTGAAATTACCGAGGATGCACATGGCTGACGCCAAACAAACCTTCGACTGGCAGGACCCGTTGTCGCTGGAGAGCCAGCTTTCCGATGAAGAGCGGATGATCCGCGATGCGGCGCGCGGCTATGCCCAGGACAAGCTGATGCCGCGGATTTTGATGGCCAATCGCGAAGAGCGCTTTGATGCTGAGATCATGAGTGAGCTTGGCGCGCAAGGCCTGCTCGGCGCGACCGTGGCGGAGGAATATGGCGGCGGCGGCGCCAGCCATGTGGCTTACGGCCTGATCGCCCGCGAGGTTGAGCGCGTCGACAGCGGTTACCGTTCCGCCATGTCGGTGCAGTCCTCGCTCGTCATGTATCCGATTGAAAGTTTCGGTACGGACGAACAGAAGCAAAAATATCTCCCCAAACTCGCCAGCGGCGAATGGGTCGGCTGCTTCGGCTTGACCGAACCCGATGGCGGCTCCGATCCCGGCGCTATGCGCACGCGTGCGGAAAAAGTATCCGGCGGCTACAAGCTCAATGGCGCGAAAATGTGGATCACCAATTCGCCCATCGCCGATCTTGCGATTGTCTGGGCGAAGCTCGACGGCGATATTCGCGGCTTCATCGTCGAGCGCGGCGTCAAGGGATTTTCAACGCCGAAGATCGAAGGCAAACTATCGCTCCGTGCTTCCGTCACCGGCGAGATCGCGCTGGATGACGCGCTCGTGCCGGAAGAGGCGCTGCTGCCGAATGTGAAAGGCCTGCGCGGTCCGTTCTCCTGTCTCAACAAGGCGCGCTACGGCATTTCATGGGGCGCCATGGGCGCGGCGGAATATTGCTGGATGGCGGCGCGCGATTACGCCATGGAGCGCGTGGTGTTCGGCAAGCCAATCGCGGCGACGCAATTGGTGCAGAAAAAACTCGCCGACATGCAAACCGAAATCGCGCTCGGGCTGCAGGGCGCGCTGGCGCTCGGGCGGCTGCTCGATGCGGGCGCTTATGTTCCCGAAGCGATCTCGCTGATGAAGCGCAACAATTGCGGCAAGGCGCTCGACATTGCGCGGCTCGCCCGCGACGTCCATGGCGGCAACGGCATCTCGGACGAATATCACGTCCTGCGCCACGCGGTGAATCTGGAAACCGTCAACACCTATGAAGGCACCCACGACATCCACGCCCTCATCCTCGGGCGCGCCATGACCGGCATCCAGGCGTTTCAGTAGCGAAAAAGATCGGCGCGGCGGCGCCGGTCGGTCCAACTTAAGGTGGTCCTAACCGACGCCTCGCGCCGTCCAGAGGGCGTTTCCTCGCTGGCCGTTTCCTCCCGGGGACGGCGCATCCACGTTTCGGCCCCGGCTTCGGTAGGGGCCGCCGCAGTTCTCTCCCGCATCCCGGTGCGCTCCTCTAGCATGAGTGTCGCGCGAGGTCATTTTGCGGTTGCGAAGAGAACCGACGAACTCTCTGGACTTGCGAGGCGTTTTCGGTTGCCGGATGTGGAAATTTTCGATCTTTGTCCGGAAAGACACAGTGTAGAGGGCGAGATTATCTCGCCCTCATGGATGATCCTGCCGAACGCCTAAAAATGGTCTAATCGACCGTCAGCACGACTTTGCCCATCACCTTGCGGTTCGCGATCAGCTCAAGGGCTTTCGCGGCGTCCGCCAGCGGGATGGTCTCGGTCACGCGGGGGCGGATCTTGCCTTGCTCGTAAAAGGAGAACATCTCCTTGATATGGTCGAGGTTCCTCGCGGGGTCGCGCATGGTGAAGGCGCCCCAGAACACGCCGACAATCTGGCACGACTTCAACAGCGTCAGATTGAGCGGAAGCTTGGGGATGCCCGCCGGGAAACCGACAACGAGGAAGCGTCCTTCCCAGGCGAGCGCGCGCACCGCCGGTTCCGCATAGTCGCCGCCAACCGCGTCATAGACCACATTGGCGCCTTCGCCGCCGCAGAGCTTCTTGATCTCGCCCGACAGCGCTTTTTGCGAGTCGCGATCAAGCTCGCGCGGATAGATCAGCGTTTCATCGGCGCCGAGCTCCTTGCAGAACGCCGCCTTGTCTTCCGACGACACCCCCGCAACGACTTTCGCGCCAAAGGCCTTGCCCAGTTCAATCGCCGCCGCGCCGACGCCGCCCGCTGCGCCGAGGATAAATAACGACTCGCCGGGCTGGATTTTCGCACGATCCTTCAGCGCGTAATGCGACGTGCCATAGGTGAGCATGAAGGCGGCGGCTTCATCAAAGGGCATGGCGTCGGGAATTTTATGCACGCCTGCCGCATTGGCGACGAAATGCGTGGCGTAGCCGCCATTGACCCCGCCCGCGAGCACGCGGTCGCCGGGTGCGAAACCGGAGACGCCGTCGCCCACAGCGTCCACGACGCCCGCCACTTCGCCGCCGGGGGCGAAAGGGCGGGGCGGCTTGAACTGATAAAGGTCGCGAATGATCAGCGTGTCGGGAAAATTGACGCCGGCCGCCTTGACCGCGATGCGGACTTGTCCCGGTCCCGGTTCAGGCGTCGCCAGCTCCGTCAATTTGAGGGTTTCCGGCCCGCCGGGCTCGTGGCTCATCATCGCCTTCATCATCTTGCTACCCTTCGTTCTTGCGCTTGAAGGCGATCTTACGCATTGTTGCGGTTAACATAAATGACCAATAACAGGTCTATGGGAGGGCCGCCGGATGATCAGATTACTTTTTGCAGCGCTGGCTGCGTCGATGATTGCAGGATGTGCGACCGCCGCGCGCTATACGTTGCAGGATCGTTTTCGCGCCATCGGACTTCCCGACGGAGTCTCCGACTGCATGGTCGACGAACTGGATGAGCGTCTTTCCAGTGAGGATCTTCAGGACCTTGCGAAATACACAGTGCGTCTGTCGCGCGCCGATTCCACCATGGCGGCGATCCGTTCCCTGATGACGATTGACAATCCGCGCGCGGTCACGGCGATCGGCGCTTCCGGCGTTGTCTGCGTAACCGGCCTGCGGTTGTAGGCCCGGCGCGTGAAAGGCGACACAGCGGTTACAGCCCCCGAACAATCAGCAAAAAACGGGTATAAATATTATGTCCTGTTTTTGCTCACCTGCGTTTACACGTTTAATTTCGTCGATCGGCAGATCATCGGGATTCTTTCTCCCGCGATCAAAGCCGATCTCGGTCTTGCGGATTGGCAGCTAGGCGTCCTTAAAGGATTTGCCTTCGCGGTGCTTTACACCACGCTCGGCATTCCCATCGCCCGGCTCGCAGATCGCGCCAATCGTGTGACGATCATTTCAGTCGCGCTGGCGCTCTGGTCAGGGTTCACCGCGTTGTCCGGCCTTTGTCAGAATTTTGTTCAGCTCGCCTTGGCGCGTGTTGGCGTCGGCGTCGGTGAAGCAGGGGGCTCGCCCCCGGCGCATTCGCTCATTTCAGATTATTTCCCGAAAGAAAAACGCGCTGGCGCGCTGGCGATATACGCCATGGGCATTCCCATCGGCGTCGCCTTCGCGTTTCTTGGCGGCGGCTGGCTGACGCAAGCATTCTCCTGGCGCGTTGCATTCGTCGTTGTGGGCCTGCCGGGCATATTGCTCGCGATTTTGCTCAAATTCACCGTTCGCGAGCCCAAGCGCGGCGCGTTTGACGACGGCAAAAGCACGGACAGTTTCAAGACGCTGAAAATTGAAGCGCCTATCGGCGTTTTCGAAAAGTTCGTGCATTCAATATGTGCGATATTGCCGAAATCCGCGCGCGTCGTTGTCTTCGCGGAAATCGCCACGGTCTGGCGCGCGGCCAAGCACTTGCTTGCGATCCCGACCTATCGCGCCATTGTTTTCGGCACGGCGGCGATTTCCTTTTCGAGCTATGCGAATGGCGGCTGGATCGTGGATTTTTATTCACGCTCTCACTCCGACTTCAGCCTGCTGACGGTGCTGTTCGCGCTGGGCCTGATTTCGGGAACGGCCTATGCGCTGGGCACGTTTCTCGGCGGATACATCGTCGATAAGCTGGCCGCGAAGGACAAGCGCATGTACGGCTTCGTCCCGGCGATTGCGCTGTTCATCAATGCGCCATTGTTTTTGATTTCGCTGTGGCATCCCGATCCGGTTGTCTCGCTGCTGTTCCAAATTCCGGTGCAACTCGCGATCGGCTTTTATCTCGGGCCGGCTTTTGCGCTGGCGCAGACGCTGGCGCCGGTCTCCGTGCGGGCGCTTTCGACTGCCGTGTTCTTTTTCATTCTCAACATGATCGCGCTTGGCTTTGGGCCGACTTCCGCGGGCGTTTTGTCGAGCCTGCTGACGGACTCCCTGGGCGGCGAGCTGGCGCTGCGATGGTCCTTGTCCATCGTTTCAATCGGCGGCGTGATTGGCGCCTATTTGTTCTATCTTGCCGGCAAGCGGCTTCCCGCTGACTGGGAAAAAGCGACGGGAGAGAAAGTGACGTGACTGCGCGGCGCAAGGCGGCAGGCAAGAAACTGAAACCCGGCGCGACTCTTTCGTCTAAGACATCGGCGAAAACGCCGGCGAAAAAAGCCACGGTGAAAACCAAGCCGACAGCGGTCAGCGTCAGCGCCTTCATCAACGCGGTTGAAAATGAAACCCGCCGCAAGGACGCCAAAACCCTTCTCGCCATGATGAAAAAAATCACGGGCGAGAAGGCGAAAATGTGGGGTCCGTCGATCATTGGCTTTGGCGAGTACCACTATAAATATGACAGCGGGCGCGAAGGCGACATGCTTGCGGTCGGGTTTTCGCCGCGCAAGGCGAATATGGTTTTGTATGTCCTTGGCTCGCTTGGCGATGACGAGCCGCTGCTCAAAAAACTCGGGCCTTATAAAAACGGCAAGAGCTGTCTCTATGTGAATGCGCTCGACAAGGTGGATCTTGCGGTCCTCGAAAAGATCGTCGCGAAATCCTACAAGGCGACCAAGGCCAAATGGTCTTGACGCGCCTTCATTCCTTTTACGCGAAATCAGCGCCGGTCACTTCGCCTTAAAGGCGTAAGCGGCGCAAATTCACGCGAACAATCTGCAAATTCAGTGTCGGCGATCACAGCGCCAAAACGCCATGCGCGTAACTTCAAGCCATCGAAGTTCACAAAGGCGTGCGCCAAGTTCCGGCCCCAATTCGGCCACGTCCTGTACGCTTTTTGGGGTGAATGATTACAAATCGGAGAAGTTGTTCCGAAGCGTGGAACCGGGAGAGTTTAAAATGGCACTAGCAATTAAAAGCGCGGGACCGCGCTATGATGTGAGACCAGCCAGTGAAAACCGCGGCCTGTATGGCGGTCCGATAACCGGTCTCGCCTGCATGCTGAAAGACGCAGCGCAAGGCGCAGGGGCGGGCTTTTTGTCCCTCACCGGCGCAACCTCCATCGCCAGCGGCCAGCCGCTGACGGCGACAGGTGATTTCGGTCTCTTAGGCGCAGTGTTTCCGTCGCTCGCTTCCAGCGGCCTTACCGGGCCGTTGCAGTTGGTCGGCGGAATCATCCTGTTTCTGGCGGCGCGGCGCACAATTTCGCGCACCACGGGATTGCTGGCTTTCGTTGCGTTTCTTGCGGCTTACGCCAATGGCTATACGGTCGTCGATATTCTGAGCGCAACGTCAGACCTTCTCGACAGTGCGGCGGGCGCGTTGGAAACCATACCGGTCGCCGAAACCGCATAGAAGCGCGGCGCGATGCGTCAGACTTTTTCGAAGTGCAGCACGCCCCAGGCGAGATAGCCGTTGTCTGCGCCATCGACCCAGTCCTTCAGGCCGACAAGCATGCGGTCAATATAGTCGGGTGAAATCTCGCCTTCGAGATTTCCCCGCTGCCGCTCAAGCTCCTGACCGACGCGCGCATAATGCGTGCGCAGTTGACCGGTGAAATCCTCAACAGCGATTTCGCGAAAACCCCGCTGCAGCAATTCCCGCCGGTAAAACCCGATCGACGCCAGACTGCTGAGATGGATGCGGTCATAAATCGACTGGAGCAGGGACGTATCGTGCAGTTCATCCGACTGCATCGGGTCGGTGAAGATGAATTCCCCGCCCGCCTTCAAAACGCGCGAGACCTCGCTCAACACCCTGGCCCGGTCGGCGGCGTGCAGGATCGCATCCTGCGACCAGACAATATCGAACTCCGCGTCGCCTGCCGGAATGTCGTCAAACGAGCCCTCGATAATCGTCAGCTTGTCATCAAGGCCCTGTTCAGCCGTCAGCAAGCGGTTGCGGTCATTTTCCACCTTGGAAAGATTGAGACAGGTGACATGGGCGCCGAACTCTTTGGCGAGGACGCGCGCGCCGCCGCCATAGCCGGAGCCAATGTCGAGCACGCGGGCGCCGGGACGAAGGTTTTTCAACCGTTTCGCCATGTACAACACGGTGCGCCGGCTGGCGTCCTTGATCGAGCCCGCGCCGTCGTAAAGGCCGATATGAATATCTTCGCCGCCCCAAATGGCCGCGTAAAAATTATCCGCGTCTTCGCTGTCGTAATAATTGCGGGCGATGTCGGTGATGTTCTGGGCTGACTGGCTCATGGCTCTCTATTCTATGTAAGCTTTTTCCGCGATGTGGACGAGAAAGTCCGGCTCGTGATCGTCAAAGGTTTCCTGAAAGTCGCCATAGGTGTTGACGCGCTGAAACCCGACTTCCTTCATCAGATTGCGCATATAGGCTTTGCGCAGCGGAAACATGTTCAGATGATAGGTTGAGCCGTCCGGGAAAGTGTAACGGAAGCGCGCGAGAGAATTGTCCACATGCTCCGGCTCCGCCGTCACCTGTTCGCCGCAATAATAATATTTGTGCTTGCTGTCGAAGCCGACATCGAGAATGGCGTCGTAATTGCGCTGATCCAGAATCAGGATGCCGTCATGTTTCAGCGCGGCGTAAAATTCCGCGAGCGCGCGGCGTCTGTCTTCTTCTTTGAACAGATGCGTGAAGGAATTGCCGAGACAGATAATGGCGTCGAATTTGCCGTGAATATCGCGGTTCAGCCAACGCCAATCCGCATGGGCGGTCTTCAGCATCAAATTGCGCTGGCGCGCATTTTCAAAGGCTTTTGTCAGCATCTCCGCAGAGCCGTCGACGCTGGTGACGTCAAACCCCGCTTTGAGCAATTGAACAGAATGAAAGCCCGTGCCGGCGGCGACATCCAGCACAGTTTTCTTTCCGCGCGCTTTAAGCATGTCGATAAAGAACTGGCCTTCGCTTTCCGCGCGCGCATCCCAGTCGATCAACTGATCCCATTTGTCGACAAAGCCGTGAATATACTCCGCCTGGTAATGATCGGTCTCGCGCACGTCGATCGGGTTGTCGCCGAAATCCTGGGTTGACGCATTACTGTCTCGTTCGGCGGTAATTTGTTGGTCTGAAGGCATAAATCTCTCTCCGCTTTAGCCACAACATTTCCGACCCGCGGAATTGCATGTCGCAAAACGGCGCAGTTCGTGTCACGATTTTTGATTGCGGCGGCACCCTAACGCGATGTATCGGCGATTTGAACCGTAAAGCGGAAATTTCTTAGATATATTTTATTTGGCGCGTTTTGTGACGCATTTTAAACATCAGTATAAGGATAAATGGGTGCGCCGGCGAAATAGGACAATGGTGGTGCTTTCGGTGACAGGCGTTAAGATGGCGATTTTCTTGAGCAGGTGAAGTTAGTGACTGAGTTGAATGTGCTACCGCAGGTTGAATCGGACTGGCCGGAAGTCTGGTCCGTTCTCGAGCCCGCTTTCCGCGCCGGCGAGTCCTATCCGCTGCCGCGAGACGTCACCGAAGCGTCTGCGAAACGCTATTGGCTCAAAACCGACGGTTTCAATGCGGTTGCGCGCGATGCGGCGGGCGCCCTTGTGGGCGTCTATTATTTGCGTCCGGATCAAGGCGGGCCGGGCGATCACATTTGCAATGCGGGTTACGTGATTTCTCCCGATGCGCGGGGCAAGGGATACGCCGTCGCCCTTTGCCTTGAATCCCAAAAACGCGCCCGGGCCATGGGCTTTCGCGGCATGAAGTACAATCTCGTGGTGGCGACCAACGCCGCCGCCATCAAAGCCTGGAAAAAAGCCGGGCTGGAGATTATCGGCACTATTCCCGGCGCCTTCCGCCATCCGACCCGGGGCTTTGTGGACGCCCATGTGATGTACAGGGCCCTGTAACCCGCTTGCTTGTGGACCCGACCCGCATCCCGCTATAGACCGTGGTCAACTCAAGGAAAGTCCCCGCATGGCCCGCATTCTGATCACCTCGGCGCTCCCATATATCAATGGAATCAAGCACTTGGGAAACCTTGTGGGCTCCATGCTGCCGGCCGATGTTTATGCCCGGTTCAAGCGCCAGCAGGGCGTCGAGACGCTTTTCATCTGCGCCACCGATGAGCATGGCACGCCGGCGGAACTGGCCGCCCGCGCCGCCGGGCAGGATGTCGCCGATTATTGCCGCGAGCAGCACGAGATCCAGAAGGCGGCGGGGGAGAAATTCGGGCTCTCCTTCGACCATTTCGGGCGGTCCTCCAATGCGCCGAATCACCGCCTGACCCAGCATTTCGCCCATGTGCTGGAGCAAAAGGGCCTGATCGACGAGCGCACCGACAAGCAGGTCTATTCGATCGATGATGCGCGTTTCCTGCCCGACCGCTATGTCGAGGGCACATGCCCCCATTGCGGACATGAAAAGGCGCGCGGCGATCAATGCGACAATTGCGGAAACCTGCTTGATCCGATTGAACTGATTGATCCGTATTCGGCGATTTCCGGCTCCAAGAATGTGGAAGTGCGCGAGACCAAGCATCTCTATTTGCTGCAATCGAAAATGCAGGACCGCATCGCCGACTGGGTCGCGTCGAAACCGGACTGGCCGCAATTGACGAAATCCATCGCCGGCAAATGGCTGAAAGAAGGTCTGCGCGATCGTTCGATCACCCGCGATCTCAAATGGGGCATTCCCGTCGCTTATGACGGCAAGGCGCGCCCCGGTTTTGAGAACAAGGTTTTCTATGTCTGGTTCGATGCGCCGATTGAATATATCGCGGCGACCGAAGAATGGGCGCAGGCGACCGGGCGCGACTGGGAGAGCTGGTGGCGCACCGACAAAGGCGCGGATGATGTCAGTTATGTTGAATTCATGGGCAAGGACAATGTCGCCTTCCATGCGGTGAGCTTCCCGGCGACGATCCTCGGTTCTGAAGAGCCGTGGAAGACCGTCGACGCATTGAAGTCATTGAACTGGCTCACCTGGTATGGCGGAAAATTCTCCACCAGCGAAAATCGCGGCATTTTTATGGATCAGGCGCTGGATCTTCTGCCTGCGGATTATTGGCGCTGGCATTTGATGGCGAATGCGCCGGAATCCGACGACGCCTCCTTCACGCTTGAGCATTTCGCAGGCGTCGTGAACAAGGACCTCGCCGATGTGCTCGGCAATTTTGTCAATCGCATCACCCGTTTTTGCAGCGCGCGCTTCAGCGAAGAAGTGCCGTCCGAAGGCGCTTATGGCGAGGCGGAAGCGGCGCTTGAAAAAGAGCTCGATGCGAAGATCAAGTCATACACGGCCAATCTCGAGCAGATGGAATTCCGCAAGGCCTTCGCCGATTTGCGCGGCATTTGGGTTGCGGGGAATGAATATCTGCAAATCGCCGCGCCGTGGACCGCGATCAAGCAGGACCGCGAGAAGGCGGCCGCTTCCGTGCGCTGCGGGCTTAATCTGATCGCGCTGTTCGCTGTGCTGTCGCGTCCGGTCATTCCGTTCACGGCGGATAAGATGTTTGCTATATTCGGCCTTGACCCGGACGACGCCTCGTGCTGGCCGGGATCGGCGGGCGAAGCGCTGTCGCGGTTCAAGGGCGGCGAGCCATTTACGCCGGCGGATGTGCTCTTCGCCAAGATCGAGGACGATCAGGTGGCGGCGTGGCGTGAACAATTCGGTGCGGAGTAGGCGGAGAAAGATGCGGGTAATCGGTTTCCTCTTCGCGGCGCTTTTCCTCGTCGCTTGTTCGCCGGATGCGGAACGTCACGCGCCGGAGATGGCGTCGGGAGATAATGTTGAAATCGTCAACGGATTGATGGCGGCGTTCAACGCCCACGACGCCGATAAAATGCGCAGCTATTGGACATCGGATGTGACCTGGATCGAGCTTTCCGGACAGCAGGCGAGCGTCGTCACATCCTCCGCTGCGCAACTGCACACCGAACTGATCGCCTATTTCGAAGCCTATCCATCCGTCTCATCGAGCCTTGAGCATATTTCGGTGAACGGCAATTTCGTCACCGCCGTCGAACGCCCGGTCTGGGAAGAAGGCGGCGAACGCAAAAGCCAGGCCTCCGTCGTTGTGTATGAAATCATTGACGGCAAGGTGAAACGCTTCTGGTATTACCCTCCACAATAGGAGAGTCCCCCATGATGAAAGACTTATTCTCGCTCGAAGGGCGCGTGGCGCTGGTCACCGGCGGCTCGCGCGGCATCGGCAAGATGATCGCGCAGGGCTTTCTGGAGCAGGGCGCCAAGGTCTATATCACCGCGCGAAAGGCCCCCGCTTGCGATCAGGCGGCGGAAGAGCTTTCGCAATTCGGAACCTGCGTATCGCTGCCCCACGACCTTTCAAGCGTCGCCGGATGCGAAGCGCTGGCCGCGGAACTCGCGACCCACGAAACCAAACTCGACATACTGGTGAACAATGCGGGCGCCGCATGGGGCGCGGAATTTGCCGACTATCCCGAAAGCGGCTGGGACAAGACCATGGACCTCAATGTGAAGTCCTTGTTCTTCATGACCCAGAAGGTCTACGGCTTGATGAAACCGGCCGCCAGCGCCGAGCGTCCCGGCAAGGTGATCAACATCGCCTCCATTGACGGTATCAAGATCAATCCGTGGGAAACCTATGCGTATCAAGCGTCGAAGGCGGCGGTCATTCATTTGACCCGGCGCATGGCGGCGCACCTGGTCAACGACAATATCTGCGTTTCGGGAATCGCGCCGGGCGCCTTTGCCTCCGAGATGAACAAGGCGGCGAAAGACCATGGCGATGCGGTCGCGAATATGATTCCCGCCAAGCGCATCGGCAAGCCGACCGACATGGCCGGCGCCGCGGTGTTTCTAGCCTCGCGCGCAGGAGACTATGTGGTCGGCGACACGCTCGCGGTCGATGGCGGCGTCGCCTATTCCCATATCGGACAAGCCTGGGGCTAAGCGGCCAGGCGGCGGCGCCGGGCGGACAAACAAAAAAGGCGCAGCGATGTCACCCGCTGCGCCTTTTCGATTCAGTTGGCGAAGGACTATTTCTTCTTCGCTTCTTTCTCGGCTTTTTTCAGCTCTTGTTTCATCTTGGCGATATGCGCTTCGCGGCGTTCCGCCTCTATCTTGGCTTGCTTTTCCATCATGGTGATCGCCTTGCGAAGGGCTTCGGCGCGCCGTTCAGGATCGGCGTCTTCACCGTCGAGACAGATGATGTCGTGCGTGATGGTCTTGCTGGTTTCATCGCCATCTTCGTCTTTCCACTCGAACACCGCGACTTCGCCATCGACGCCGGTGCAGCCGGCTTCATGCATGGGGTGCATAGGCGGTATTGGATGCATGACATTGCCGTCTTTGTCAGCGCGAACGACCATGACGCGGCGTTCAACGCCGGGAGGCGTCGGGGGAGCGGAATGTCTGAACCGTCCGCGTAGAAGACGACATCATGGTCGAGACCGGATTCTCCGATTTTGATGTCCTGTACTTCGCCGTCTTTCTTGATCACGGTGATCGACGAAAAGGGCATCTCCGCATCGGGGCCGTAAACATTTTCGGAGATCAGTTTTCCTTTTTCGTCATAGAGCCGAACGGTGCGTTCGCCATTCTCATCTTTGATGTCGACTTTGCCGACGCCTTTGACGCCTTCAATTTCGATCTTCTCGCCCTTGTCGGCATGGATGATGGTGCGGCTGACAGACTTGCTGGTGACGACACGGGTTTCCTTTTTCTCCGGTTGTTCGTCAGCAAACCCATAAGACGCGGTCGCGGCGAGGCTCGCGGCGGTGAAGGCGCCGACAGCGGCGGCGCCTGCGAGCAGGCGAAGGCGGCTTTTCTTGGGGGATTTCAACAGCATCAATCTTTCCTTTACTGGGTGCGCGAGGGCGAGGCCGTAGGCCGGGGTTTTGGCGCCTGTACGGACGGATTTCACGATCGCGGCTGCGTAATCGCCGGCGGCGTGACCGCCCGCGTCGCAGCGTGCGAGAACATAGGCGTCGCAGGCGGCTTCCTGATCGGTGCGGAAGGCGCGCAGAGAGATATAGGCTAGCGGGTTCGGCCATTGCAGCGCCTGCAAGGCGAAGGCTGCAAAGGTCGCCGCCATGTCGCCGCGCGCCACATGGGCGATTTCATGGGCGAGGGCGAGGCGCTGTTCGCAATCGGTGTAATTGCGCTCAAACCCTTCCGGCAGAAAAACCACGGGGCGCAAAAGCCCGATGACGCAGGGACCGGACTCATCGTCCTTGCTGATGCGCAACAAGGGCGCGCGGCGCAGGCCAAGAGCGCGGGCGATTGTCCGCCCCATCTCGGCGACCGCCGGGGAGACCGGTTCGGAACTCGCCATGCGTTCGCGTGAATAGCGGTTTTGCGCCTCGAGTTTCAGGCTGAACCAGGCGAAGGCGATGGTCGCCCACAAAATCAACGCCACGGCGGCGGCAAGCGAGGCCCAGTCGAAGGCCGGCGCCGCGTTGGTCATGGCGACATTTGCGGTTTCCCAGACGATGGCCGGGTCAACCGCAACGGCGACGGGGGCGGGCGCCGCCGCCGGGGCGGGCAGCAGCTTCAGTTCCGGCAGGAACAGCCGCACCACCGGCGCCAGCCACAAGGCATAGGCTGCGCGCGCGCCGAACGCCCTGGTGAAGGGCTTTCGAATAATCAGCACAAGGAGAACCAGGATGCTGACCGCAAAAGAGGTTTCCGCGATCCAGCGGACAAGATCAATGACTGTCACGTTTCAACTCCTTGAGAAGCGTTTCAAGTTCGTGAAGGTCGTTCTGGGAAAGCCCGTCGCCTTCCGCCAGATGCGCGACAAGCGGCGCCGCGCGGCCGCCGAAAAGTTGTTCCGCCAGTTTTTTGGTGGCGCCGCGCGCATAGGAGTCGCGGGTGACTTTCGGGCGATAAAGAAAGCGCCGGCCGTCCGGCTCATGACTGATGGCGTCTTTCTCGACCAGGCGAGACAACAGCGTCTTGACGGTTTTCAAACTCCAGCCGGTCTCGCTTGCAAGCTTTTCGGCGACATCGGTGGCGGCCATCGGGCTTTCACCCCACAACACATCCATAATCTGAAACTCGGCTTTGGTGATCTGGCTGGTCATCCGGCGCTATGGCTCCCTTCGTCGACTACAAATGTAGGCTACACATAGACTACAAATGTAGTCAAGGCGCCGTGCGACGAACCGAGTGTCGCCCACGAGAAAGCGACGCAAGGGTCTGGAGGCGGGTGGCGCTTGCTGGCGGCGCGCCCTAAGGTCCGCCGCTGCGGGGAGATTAACCTTATTATGTTGCGTCCAAGGAGTCTTTCCAATGCCTGCCGAGAACCAGATCCCCCTCAAAACCGGCTTTGGGCCGACCACCACTGCCGCCGAGGTGATGAAGGGCGTGGAAGTCGCCGGCAAGACGGCGGTCGTGACGGGCGGTTCTTCCGGTCTTGGTCTGGAGCTTGTGAAGGCGCTGACAGCGGCGGGCGCGGAAGTTATTGTTCCGGCGCGCAATCGGGCGAAAGCAAATGAAGCGTTGGCCTCCGCGGGCGTCGCCGCGGCGGTTGTCGAAATGGATCTCGCCAATCTGACCAGCGTCTATGAATGCGCGGCGGAAATCGGCGATTCTGCATACGGCGATCCATCTGCTCTTCAACAATGCGGGGATTATGGCTTGTCCGGAAACCCGGATCGGGCCGGGCTGGGAAAAGCAGTTTGCGGTCAACCATGTGGGTCACTTCGTGTTGACGCGCGAATTGATGCCTTATCTCCTGAACGCCAATGGCGCGCGCGTCGTCACCACGGCCTCGGTCGCCCATAAGCGATCCAAAATCCGCTGGGACGACATGCATTTCATGCAGGAGCCCTATGACAAATGGGTCGCCTATGCGCAGTCGAAGACCGCCAATGCGTTGTTCGCGCTTGAGGTGAACAATCGGCGCAGCAAGGATGGCGTGCAGTCTTTCTCCGTGCATCCCGGTGCGGTGATGACGCCGATTCAGCGGCATCTTGAACGCAATGAGTTACAGGCGATGGGGTGGGTCACCGAGACTGGCGCGCTTACGGAAGAGGCGCGGAAATTTGTCAAAACGCCGGAGCAGGGCGCGGCGACCTTGCTCTGGGCCGCGACAAGTCCGTTGCTGAAAGATCGCGGCGGCGAATATTGCGAAGATTGCGACATCGCCGCGATGTCTACGCCGGATGCGCCGCGCTGGCGCAACGCCGCATCCTGGATCGTCGATAATGACGATGCGGCGCGTCTTTGGGCGGAGACCGAAGCGATGGTGCTTTCCGCAAAAGCTTAAAACACGCGTCAGCCCATCGCCACGCCAAACAAGCTGCCGATGAAATAAGTGGCGCCGCCCGCGATTGCGCCGATCACCGCCATGCGGGCGCCGCCAGCCAGCGCGCTCTTGCCTGAGAACAAGCTTAGCATTGCGCCAATGGCGAACAGGCTGATCCCCGCAAGGCCCGCCGCGACCGGCACCGCATTGGCGCCGGCGCCGAAGAAGAACGGCGTTAGGGGAATGATCGCCCCGCCGGTGAAAGCGGTGAAAGACGACAAGGCGGCGCCGACCGGTGAGCCGAGATTATCCGGATCAAGGCCCAGCTCCTCGCGCGTCAGCGCATCCAGCGCGGCTTCGGGATCTTTGATCAGGTCGTTGGCGATCATCCGCGCATCTTCCAAAGGCAAGCCGCGGGCGTGATAGATTAGCGCCAATTCCTCGGCTTCTTCTTCCGGATAAAGCTCCAGCTCTTCGCGCTCTTGCCCGATCTGGTGCTCATACATTTCACGCTGCGAGCGCACGGAGACATATTCGCCGGCCGCCATGGAAAATGCGCCGGCGAGGAGGCCCGCAATGCCGGTCAGCACGACTGCATCGGGGGCGAGGGCGGCGCCGGAAACCCCCATCACCAGCGACGTATTGGAGATCAGGCCGTCATTCACGCCGAACACGGCTGCGCGCAGTGTTCCGCCGCTGCTGCCGTGACGTTTGCCGATCGCTTCCACATCGGTCGGCATGGGATGGCCCGGCCGCAATGCTGGTCCGGAATAAAACGAAACGCCCCTGACTTTGGTCGCGGCGAGAATGGCGCGCATGCGTCGCGGGCCGGCCATGGCGATCAGGCGTTTGATCAGGCGGGCGCGAAGCGACGGCTGGAATGCTGGCGCGCCGCCCATTTCCTTGGCGATGATCTCCGCTTGCTCCTCGGCGGCTTCGGCCATGTTCTCAAACAGCTTCTTGCCCGCAGGCGTGCCCTCAGACATTGCGACGGCGCGGGCGAGAAACGCTGCGGTCATTTCCGAGCGCCAGCGGTCAGGGAGAGAGTTGGATGACATATTGCGGTTCCGGCTTCGGGCTAGGCGTTTTCAACGAATGGGCTAGACTGCCGGCGCAAGTGCGGGCGTTAAAGGCAATCTCCGACTGTTTGAGAGAATCGCCAAACAGATGCTAGGCGTGGCTTTCGCTAAGGCTGGCTGTGTCGCCCGCTCGCTGAGTTGAAACCGTAATAGACCTGAGGATTACATGAAAAAACTGTTGCTTGCCGCCGCTGGCTCCCTTGCCCTCGCCAGCGCCGCGTCCGCTGATGAGCTGGCCGACGCCGTCGCTCAGGATTACGGCTATGTTTTCAACCTTTACAAGCACTTCCACCAAAATCCGGAGCTGTCCCTTAAAGAGAGCGAGAGCGCCAAACGGATGATGTCAGAGCTTGAAGGGCTGGGCTTCACTGTGACTGCCGGGGTTGGCGACAAATGGACCAAAGCCAAAGCCAAGGCGGACGCCGGCGAGGTCTTTGAAGGCGTCGGCGGCTATGGCTTTGTGGCGGTGCTGGAAAATGGCGAAGGGCCCACCGTCATGTTGCGCGCTGACATGGACGCGCTGCCGCTGGAGGAGAAAACCGGCCTGCCTTACGCCTCGAAAGTCGTCGCCACGGACTATCTCGGTCAGGAAGCGCCGGTGATGCATGCCTGCGCCCATGACAGCCACATGGCGATCATGATCGGCACGGCGCGCCGGCTGGCGGCGATGAAGGATCAATGGGCCGGCACGCTGATGATCATTGGTCAGCCTGCGGAGGAAGTGGGGCTTGGCGCGCTGGCGATAATCGAAGACGGGTTGTTCAAAAAGTTTCCGAAACCTGACTACATTCTGGCGACCCACACATCCGGCTGGGATGCGGCGGGCGACGTCACCTATACGCCGGGTTGGGCGCTCGCCAATGTGGACAGCGTCGACATCATCATTCACGGCATCGGCGCCCATGGCTCCGCGCCGCAAATGGGTAAGGACCCGATTGTCATCGGCGCGCAAATCGTCAATGCGCTGCAGACCCTGGTCAGCCGCGAGATTGACCCGCAATCGGCGGGCGTTGTTACCGTTGGCGCATTTCAGTCAGGCTATAAGCACAACATCATCCCGGATCAGGCGCATCTGCAATTGACGGTGCGCTCCTATGAAGACGGCGTGCGCGATAAACTGCTTTCCGGCATTAAGCGGATCGCCATTGCTCAGGCGCGCTCGGCCGGCCTGCCGGAAGACCTCATGCCGGAAGTGCATATTGAAAGCGACGCGACACCCGCGACCTATAATGACGAGGATATGACCAAGCGCGTCATGGGCGCGATCGCCGAAAGCGTCGGCGCGGAACGCGTCTACGCCCGTCCGCCAAGCATGGGCGGGGAGGATTTTTCCCGCTTTGGCCGCACGACAGACGATATTCCGACGGTGATTTTCTGGACCGGGGCGCAGGACGCCAAAGCGCTGAAAGATGCAGCGGAAGGCAAGGCCCCGCCGCCGCCGTCAAATCATTCGCCGTTCTTTGCACCGCAAGCAGAGCCCGCCCTCAAAACAGGCGTTCAGGCGATGACTGTTGGCGCGCTGGAATTGTTCGACAAGAATTAATTTGAAAAAACGGGCGCCGTGTTGAAAGACGGCGCCCGTTTTTTATAGTCCGCAAATTATTTCGGCAGCTTCGCCGAAGAGGTGATGCGCAATGTCGTTGCGCCGCCCGGCGGGACATCGAGACCTTCACGGCCGACCGGCTGTCCGCCGCCGACCCAGATATCCACATCGCCTTTGCGAATCCGCCGGTCGCCATTCTTCTTGACGGTGGAGAGCGCCCGGTCCTTCAAGGTGAAGGATACGGTTTTGGTCTCGCCTGCCTTGAGATGGATGCGTTCAAAGCCCTGCAGGGCGCGGATCGGCGCCGGCGAGACGTTTTTGTGCGTCACATAAAGCTGCACCACTTCGTCGCTGTCCATGTCGCCGGTATTGGTCACATCGACGGAAACGACGACTTCTTCATTCGCCTTGATGCTGGCGGCTGAAAGTTGCGGTTCGCCATAGTCAAAGCTGGTGTAGCTCAACCCGTAGCCGAACGGATACAGCACATCGCCTTCGAAATACCGATAGGTGCGGCCTTCCATTGTGTAGTCGGAAAAGCCCGGCAGTTTGTCGACGGAGTGGTAGAAGGTGACCGGCAGTCTGCCGGCGGGGCTGTAATCGCCGGCGATCAGGCCTGCGACCGCGTCGCCGCCTTGTCCGCCGGGATACCAGGCCTCGACAATCGCCGGGATGTTTTTATCCGCCCAGTTCACCGCCAGCGCCGAACCGTTCATCAGCACCAGCACGATGGGCTTGCCGGTTTCATGAATGGCTTTCAATTGTGAAAGCTGCGGCTCGGGCAGGCCGATGCTGGTGCGGTCGCCGCCGGCGAAACCGGCTGCGGCGATCCTCATTTCTTCGCCTTCGACCCGCGCGGTGAGGCCGCCGACAAAGATCACCAGATCTGCGTCGCGCGCGGCGGCAAGCGCGGGCTCGCGGCTTTCGCTCGGCAAGCTCCAGACCAGTTGCTGGTCGCCGCGCAATCCGCGCTGGAAGCCCTCGACGCGGATCGGATAGATGCGCCCGCCTTCCAGTTCGATCGCGCCGGAAGCGATGGACGGCGCATCGCCGACGCCCCATTCATCGACAACAGCCGTGTCGCCGATATAGACGCGATAGCCATTCTGGCTGGCGAAGCGGAAGCGGTACTCACCGGATTCCGGCGCCTTCAGATAGCCGGTCCAGCGCGCAGAGGTGTGCAGTTCGGGAATGAACCACTCAAACGCCGCATTCGGCTCAATGCCGGAAGAGACCGGCTCGCCCTGCAATTGTTCATTATCGAAATGCTCGGCTTTGAGGCCTTTGCGGCGGCAATCCTTGTCCTGGCACAGCACATTGTCCGGCACTTTGGTTTCCGCCGGGCCGATAAGACCCGTACCCTGAACATATTTTATTTCGGAGTCCGCGAAGCGCTTGCGCACGCCTTCGAGCACGGTCACCGGATGGGTCGGCGTGCCGTAATAATTGCCGATCAGCGCATCGAGGCTGTCCGCATTCGGGCCGATCACGGCGATTTTCGCCGGCGCTTCCTTGAGCGGCAGCAAGCCGTCATTCTTCAGCAGCACCATCGACTTTTCCGCGACCTTTTCCGCATAGGCGCGATGTTCCGGCGTGTCATTATCCGCAGGCGTCACATCCTTATACGCCGCTTCCGGCGCCACTTCGAAAAGGCCGAGCCGGATGCGTGCCGTAAACAAGCGCACCAGCGCGCGGTCGAGCACTGACTGCGCGAGCATGCCGCTTTGCGTGGCGGCGACGATATGCTCCGCCTCCATGCTCCAATTATTGCGGTAGTCGCCGCAGATCAGGTCCATGCCCGCCGTGAAGGCGACGGTGACGCCTTCTTCGCCGGTATCCACATAGTTGAGGCTGTCTTCGCGATAGACATTCGCCGCGCCGCCGCAATCGGACAGCACATAGCCTTTAAAGCCCCAATCGTCGCGCAGACGCGTTTGCATCAGGTCTTCGCTGGCGCAAGCGGGAACGCCGTCAACCGCGTTATAGGCGCACATGATCGCCGCGACGCCGCCATCGACAACCGCATCCCGGAAGGCGGGGAGGTAGGTGTCTTCGAGATCATACGCAGACGGATAAACATCCTCGCGGTGACGGTTGGATTCCGGTCCAGAGTGCACCGCGTAATGTTTCGCTGTCGCGTTGACCCATGGATGCTCCGGGTCGTCGCCCTGCAAACTCTTGATGAAAGAGATCGCGATCTGTCCGGTCAGATACGGGTCTTCGCCATAGGTCTCCTGTCCGCGGCCCCAGCGCGGGTCGCGGAAGATGTTGATGTTGGGCGACCAAACGGTCAGGCCCTGATAGCGCAGGGAGCCGCCATGTTCATCGAGCACTTCGGCGCGTTTGGCGCGGAATTCAGTGCGGATGATTTCGCCCATCTCTTCGATGGTTGTTCTGTCCCAGCTCGCAGCGAGACCGATGGCTTGGGGGAAGACGGTTGCAAAACCCGCGCGCGCAACGCCGTGCAGGCCTTCGTTCCACCACTCATAAGCGGGAACGCCAAGGCGCTCGATGCGCGGCGCGTCATTGCCGACCTGGCGCGCTTTTTCTTCAAGCGTCATGCGCGAGACAAGGTCGGCGGCGCGTTCCTGCGGCGTCAGCGAAGTGTCCAGATATGGCTTTTCGTGGTCATCCGCATAAGCGCCGGATCCGGCGGCCAATATCCCGGCCATCGCCGTCATGGCGAATAACGCAGTTCTCACTCGAGTCGTCATAGTGTCTTTCCTCCCTCGCCCTGCAGCCATCAAGCCGGGGCGTTATTGTTATCGCTAACAGACCCCAGTGCGGGAGGATTTTCAAGGGGCGGAGGACAAAAATCGAACGGCTCGCATGCAATCTGTACTGCAACAAGTGCGCTAAAGTACTGAATATTGCCGTTCGTCGCGTCGATGTTATAATTTAATTCTACGATCATTGAAGGTTGGCATACGCTCACGGGGAAAGCGTGATGACGAATCTGCGTATCGTTTTT
Organism: Hyphococcus sp. D3-15; assembly: GCF_055809375.1. Taxonomy (NCBI): domain Bacteria; kingdom Pseudomonadati; phylum Pseudomonadota; class Alphaproteobacteria; order Parvularculales; family Parvularculaceae; genus Hyphococcus; species Hyphococcus sp. D3-15. The sequence continues at coordinate 2,334,586 of NZ_CM147910.1, forward strand.
CTGGCGCTGGTCGCAATCTATGCGGCCTATGCAGGCTGGTTGCACCACCAAAACCAAATTTACACCGACTTTCTCAATGCGGAAGCGGAAGGGCGTCATGAACGCGCCGTGGCGCTGGGCGGGCGGCTTCTCACTCAACTGGATGCTGATGACGAGGCGAGACCCGCCGATTACGCGACATTTACGATCCGCGTGGCTGATCAGGCGCGCGCTTCCGGCGATTTGGCTAAAGCGCGAGGCATGTACGCAGATGCGTACAATATTCTGTCCTTGGATCATTCGCGCGTTGATGCGTGGCGCGATGCTTATGATGAAAAAGAGTTGGAGCCCGAGGATCTCGACTGGGAGGATCATGATTTCGATTATTATGATGACGCCGAGCGCTTTCAGTCCGATGGCGTTGCGCCAGACGATTCGGTTCGGCTCGCGTCGCTGCGCGCTGTGGTCGAAATCGATTTTGAGGCGGGGCGTCTGAGCGAACAGGCAGGCGGTGACGAACCATTATTGTGCCGCGACGGATCCGGCGAGCCCGGCGAAAACTATGTTTTCGATTATGCGTTGTCCGAGATGCGCGCTCTGCAGGCCAAAGCAGGCGACACAGAGGCGGCTTTGAGTGCGGGTGAGGAAATGATACGCGCGCGCATATCTGTCCTTGCGCCAATTCTAGATCAATTGCTCCCAGTTTTCGCGGCTGACGAGGCGCTGGATGGTGATGCAGTCATCAAGCTTTCGAGTTCGCTCGGATGCAAGGTGCGTTCCGATAGGGAGCTCGCGACATTCATTGTTGATCATTTGTTGTCCTTTGCACGCGAAAGCAAAGGAAGCCCGCTCGCAGTGGAAATATACGACCTGCTTTCATCGCGATTTAGCAACATGGTAGGCGTCGAAACATTTATTCCGTTATGGGAAAATGTAGATCCTTATTATTTCGAAGTGAATTACGGACGTATCATCGCCGCATCGCCAGAACTTGATATTGAAAAGGCGCTGGCGGCCTATGACCGTGCAGAACGCATCAGCGCGAGTGATGACGGGTGGGAAGGGAGCGGTGAGCGAACTCATATAATCGACAAAGCCATTTTGTTTGATCGGCTCGGCGAACGCGAAAAGGCGCATGGCTTATTGATAAGCGCCGCAACGGGTTATCTTGCGGAAGCTTACGAGGCAGCAGAGTGGGAATCTCCGCAAGCCAGACTGTCTGCGATTGAGGATGATTTTTACGGTGTAATCATAGAAGTTATAGGCGAATTCTTTTTTGAGCGCGAATTCGCTATTCCATTTGCATCGGGGTGGATGAAGGCGGCGGAAGCGCGCGCGGACCTCTTCGATCAATTCTGTCGCGCGTTGTTTGTGGAAGAGGAAGGTTTTCGTGCGCGCTGTGTGGAGAGCGTTTCGGACACGGTTTACACTCTCGAGGAAGAACTGCCGATATTTGATCGCGATTTCGCTGAAGTGAAGGCGGCGCCCCCAATCATTCGCAATCCGGCGAAGGTCGCCTCCTTCAGTCAGGTGGCGCAACAAGATATTTGGCGCATACAGGCTTCTTCGGAATCGCAAGCGGGAAGTGCATCTGTTGTTCTAGGGGTGCTGACGGGCGTTGTTGTATCCGAGGAGAGCGGCGCGCCTGTTGCTAATGCTGAAGTCTTCGCGGTAAACGCCGCAACCGGAAAGGTATATCGCACCGCGACGGACGATAATGGCCGTTTTGAACTAACGGGTTTGCCGCTCAATGGCGAATATTCGATAAGCATCTCCGCAGCAGAGTTCACGCCCACGATGATTGAGGGTGTCAGAGATCACGCCGGGGGAAGCAACGAACATTCAATTCACCTTGAGCCGCATTGAAGACAGTTCGGATGTCATAGTCGTCACCGGCGGGAAATCCGGCGGACCGTCCTTGCCTGGAGAGATCGAGGGCTCAACCTATTCGGTTGATCTGTATTATGGCACGACGCGTAAACGCGGAAAACGCGGGCGAAACAATAGTGTGCGCCCTGAGAAGTTTTACTCCGGCGCCGTCAGCTATGGCGAAGGCGAAAGAGGCGTTATTACGCTCGAAGCGTCGTTGCTAGATCTTGGCGCGCCCTTGCTGCGCGGCTCTTGGGATGACGGCAAGGATCGCGGACGCTTTTTCTCGCTTAAAGATCCCGAGCCGCTTTCGAAGGAGGAATTTCAGACACGACTTAAGGCTGCGGTCGGTGACAGGGAGGAAGGCGCGTTCATTTTTGTGCATGGATATAATGTGTCGTTTTCCGATGCAGCGAAACGCACCGCGCAATTGACTTATGATCTCGCCTTTGACGGCGCGGCAATGTTTTATTCCTGGCCGGCGGGCGGCTCCTTTTTGATTATGGTCGCGACGCGCAGGTGCATGACCATTCCGTCGCCGATCTCGCAGAGTTTATTCAGACTGCTGCTGAAGTCGCCGGCGCAAAAAAAGTCCACATCCTGGCGCACAGCATGGGCAATCGTTACGTCCTGCGCGCACTGAGGGAGATATATTTAGAGGACCAGACTCGCGAAGAGCCCCTGATCGGCGAATTGTTTCTGGCTGCGCCAGACCAGGATGCGCGCGAGCTTGAACGTCAGCGCCGGGTTGGGGAATTACTGACGATCGCTGAAAGAATTACGCTATATGCGTCTGATCGCGACAAGGCGTTGCGTCTATCAAAAGCCCTGAAAACCGGTTCGCCCCGCGCCGGGCGAGCGAGCACCATGCCGTTGGTTTGCGGTATCACCAGCATTGATACGACGGAACTCGCGACGAGTTTTCTCGGTCACGGATATTTTGCGACAAGCGTATCTGTGATCTCCGACATTCGCTCGCGCATTTGGCAGCGACAGTTCGAGCCTTTGGGCCGGTGCTATTTAAAGCACGAGACGCGCAAGCGATCAGGCAAGGCTTACCTCAAACTTGATCCGAAACAATGCAGCCTGCGCGCCTTCGATGCTGCTTCAGCGCTGCTGAAATTTGGCGGCGAGGAGCGGTTCACTTCGGATTTTGACCGGTTGTTTCTTGAAGAATGGCCAAACGAAACGTCTGAGGATTTCGATTTATATGATCGGCTTTTTGATGCTGACGATGCGGTTCAGGTTTTTCAATGGATGCCGTCTCCAGCGGAATTGTCAGAAATAAATACGTCGCTCACAGACCAGTTTGGCGCGCATCAAAGCGCCTGGATCCTAAATCATCCGCTATATTTGCCGACGCGCGCGATATCGAAGGAAATGCTGTCGGGAAAGGGCCGTGAAAACCCGTCCTGCCCGTGAGTTGATTATTTCTGTTCAAGCAGGAGCTTGCCCTGTTTTTCAACGCGGCCAGCGACAGTTTCGGCGATCGTCGCCAATACGCCGGGCAATGTCGCGACGATGCGGATATGGGCCGGGAAAATATCGATCGTGCCGGTGATGTTTTGCCCGAGACCTTTCGCGGTGAAGGACAGCGTGTCTTCGCTCGTCCATTCTTCCGCGAATTTGAACATCATGCCGCCGGTCATGGCGCCTTTCAGCTTGTCAAAACCGTCGCGCACGCGTGTCCGCGCCTCGTCCTTGCCGAGGTCATGCGAGATGGTGATGGTGACCGGACGGCCCATAGGTGCGCTCCCTCTGCTCTTCTCACACAGATAGGAACGATCAGCGCTAATTCAAGATTACGCCAGCGAGTTTTCGAGCAACGCCAGCAGCCGCGACCATGCGCGCTCTGCCTGCGCTTCGTTGTACACGTCGGAATCCGGCGGGCACCAGCCATGCATCGCGCCCTCATAGACTTCGATTTCCGCCGCAAGGCCCGCCGCGTCATAGGCTTCGCGCAATTTCGTCTTGGCCTCCGGATCGCGGGCGTCGTCATTTTCGGCGATGGCGATGAGCGTGCTGGCTTTCATCTGCGGGATCAACAGATGCGGGCTGTCAGCCTCATCGGTCGCAAGGCCGCCGCCATGGAACGAGCCGACAGCGCCGAAACGCTCCGGCAGCGCCGCGGCGCAGCGCATGGCGAAAGAGCCGGTCATGCAATAGCCGGTGACGCCCATTTTCCGCGCCGTATCAACGCAATCCTGCGCGTCGAGGAATTTCACAAACGCATGGGCGTCGGTCACCGTTGTTTCCGGCGAAAGCGACCTGGCATGGGGCATCAGGCGCTCGCGCACGGCCGGATCTGAAAAGCTTTCGCCTACCGTAATCACCGCGCCTTTGGCGGTGCGGTAATAGGGATTTACAACGAGTACGGAATAACCGGACTGCGCGAGGCGCTTGCCCATCTGCCGGAAGGCCGGGCGAATGCCCTTGATATCCGGCCAGATAATCACTGCGGGATGCTCGCCCTTGCCCGGATGCACGAAATACGCGTCCGCCTCGCCATCGGGCGTTGTTATGGTGACATCGGATTCGCTGACGTCTTTCGCGTTCGCAGGTGCGGGAAGAATTATTGCAGCGCCCGCACCGGCGGCGAGCACGTTGAAATCACGGCGGGAGAGCGCGCTATTGCGCTTCAGATAGTCTTTATTCTCTTGCGCTGTCTGCTCGTCACACATGGCGTTGTCGCTCCATTCCGCTACCGGCCCGGTATAGGGCGACGCTAGCGGAACCGGCATGGGCAGGCAAATCACATGCAGCGGCGCCCCGTGCAATGCGCTAACGCTTGGGTTATGGTCCCGCCGGGGCATTTGTATCCAGGGGCTAGTTGATGCGAATTATTACGATACTTTTCTTGCTGGCGGCGCTGGGCTGCGCGCTGGTGATTGCTGCGGCCGGACCGGGGTCGCAAATGGGGTGGTGGTCATGGGGCGACGGCCTGACCATGATCCGCAAGGTTTCAACGCCGATTGATGTGGGGCCGATTGCCTTGTCGCCGTTGTTTACGGCGGCGGGACTGGCGGCGCTCACCGGCGTGATCAGTTTCTTTATGCGCTCGCGCGGTCTCGGCGTCGTCGCGATTTTGTCGGCGGTTATCGCCGGCGCGCTCGGCCAGGTGCCATTGCAGATGAAAGCCGATTTCGAAGCCAATCCGTTCATTCATGACATCACCACGGATTTCGATAATCCCCCGCAGATTATCGCCGGCGCCGGAGCCGAGCGGCTCAATCCGCCGGAATATCTGGGCGATGATCCGGTCCCGAGTCTGGATCCCGCCGCGCCGGCGAAAACGGTCAAAGAAGCGCAGATCGAAGCGTTTCCCGACATCACGCCGAGAAAGGTGAATGCCGGGCTTGATGAAACCGCGGAGATCGTGCGCGAAATCGTGCAGGCGATGAATATGGAACTGCTTGATGAAACGCTGACCGATGATGGCTGGCTGATCGAGGCGAGTTATAAATCCGCCTGGTTCGGCTTCATTGATGACTTTGTTGTGCGCCTGACGCCGGAAGGGTCGATGACCCGCGTCGATGTGCGTTCGAAATCACGGGTTGGCGGTTCCGATCTCGGCGCCAACGCAAAACGCGTGCTGGCGTTTTTCGAAAAGCTTGACGCCGCGACGTCGTAATTAACTAGCAGGGGGATTGATCAGCGCGCCGGTTGCTTTGACGCTTTCGTCATAAGTGACCGTCGCGCCGGTCAGCCGCGCTTTTCCGTCGATCAGCATACGCAGGCAAGCGGGATAAAGCCGGTGCTCTTCGACCAGAATGCGCGCGGCGAGTTTGTCCGCGTCATCGCCTGGCAGAACCGGCACGGCGGCCTGGCCGATGATCGGTCCGGAGTCCACTTCCGCTGAAACGAAATGCACGCTGCATCCGGCGAGTTTAACGCCCGCTTCGATCATGCGTTCATGCACATGCAAACCTTCGAATGAAGGCAGCAAGGAAGGGTGAATATTGATCAGGCGGCCGCGCCAGTCGCTGGCGAACCCGCCGGTCAGCACCCGCATGAATCCGGCGAGGCAGACGAAATCAATCTTTTCGGTCTTCAGCGCATGGTTGATCGCCGCTTCGAAATCTTCGCGGCTTTCAAAATCCTTGTGATCGATGACTTCGCGTTTGATCCCGGCTTTGCGGGCGCGCTCAAGGCCGCCGGCTTTCGGCTGGTTCGAAATCACCAGCGCCACCTCGCCGGGATAGTCCGGGTCCGCGCAAGCGTCGATCAGGGCCTGGAGATTGCTGCCCCGGCCGGAAATCAGGACTGCGATGCGCGCATTCGCCATTACGCGTTGCTCGCAATCTCGCCGATGACCCGCGCATCTTCACCGGAGGCGGCGAGTTTCGACAAGGCCGCCTCGACCGCATCCGGCGCGACCACGACAACGCCGCCAATGCCGCAATTAAAGGTCCGGCGCATTTCCGCATCCGACAGGCCGCCGGCTTCTTTCAGCCATTGAAACAGCGGCGGCAGAGCGAGCGCGCTTTCATCATAGCGCGGCGCAAGGTCGTCGGTCAGCACGCGCGGCGTGTTGTCGGTAAGCCCGCCGCCGGTGATATGGGCGAAGGCTTTGACGCCTTCATCATCGAGCAGGCCGAGAATGCTTTTCACATAGATGCGCGTTGGCGCGATCAGCGCTTCGCCAAGGGAGCGCGACGCATCAAACGGCGCGGGCGCATCATATTTGGCGCCGGCGTCAGCCGCGATCTTGCGGATCAGCGAATAGCCATTGGAATGAGCCCCTGAGGAGGCGAGGCCGATCATCACATCGCCGGCGGAAACCTTGCGCGGCAGCAAGCGGTCGCGTTCCGCCGCGCCGACGCAAAATCCCGCAAGATCATATTCGCCCGGTCCGTACATGCCGGGCATTTCCGCCGTCTCGCCGCCGATCAGCGCGCAGCCTGCATCGGCGCAGCCGCGCGCAATGCCTGCGACGACCCGCGCGGCGGTGTTTTCGTCGAGCTTGCCGGTGGCGAAATAGTCGAGAAAGAAAAGCGGCTCCGCGCCCTGCGCCAACACGTCATTGACGCACATGGCGACAAGATCGACGCCGATCGTGTCATGCAGACCGGTTTCGAATGCGATTTTCAGCTTGGTGCCGACGCCGTCCGTGCCGGAGACCAGAATAGGGTCTTTAAAGCCGGCGGCTTTGAGATCGAACATGCCGCCGAAACCGCCCAGCGCCGCATCGGCGCCGGGGCGCGCAGTCGCCTTGGCCAGGGGGCCAATGGCGTCGACCAGGCGTTCGCCCGCATCGATGTCTACGCCAGCTTTTTTATATGCTTCGCTCATGCCGAAATGATCGCTCCGCTCAGGCCGAATTTATCGCTCCGCTCAGGGCCGGAATCGGCGCCTGCCTATGGCCGCCGTCCTAGCGGGGGAGCCCGGTTGGGCAAGCTTGGCGGCGACCGGCGCCGCGCGTGACTACGGCGATCCGGCGCTTGCCGCCGCGATATCCTCCAGCGCCAGCCAGTCCTTGTGGGGCAGTCCCAGGGTCAAATCGAGAAACATCGGCGCAATGCTCCACAGCCGCCTGGTGCGGGTGTTGGACAAGATCACAATGCCGGTCTCAAGCTCTGGAATGAAGGCGATCTGGGCGCCATAGCCATCGACAGAGCCGCCATGGGCGATCACCCGGGTGCCGCCATAATCATAAACGCGCCAGCCATAGCCGTATTTCGACGCCCGCAAATTCGACATCACCGCGCGCATGCGGCGCGATTCCGACGGCGTGTCGACGCGCGGCGCGTGAATGAGATTGAGCACTTGCGGGGAGAGGACCTCGGGCGTTTCGCCCATTTGCGCCTTCAGCCATTGCGCCATGTCTTTGATGCTGGCGTTGACGCCGCCGGCGGCGGGCGTTGCGTAATAGGGCGTCTTGACGTCGATCGCTTCCCACGGATTGGGCGGCGCGGTCTTGTCCCGGTTGCGTTTGCGCAAATGCGGACGCGCCCAGTCGGCGCTCTGGGTCAGCGCCTCGAAGCCATAAGATGCGGTATTCATGCCGAGCGGCGTGAACAGGCGCGCCGCGACGAGATCCGGGAAAGGTTGGCCATAGACGCTGGCGACGGCCCTGCCGGCAATGTCATAGGTGATGTTCTGATAGGCGTAGCACTGGCCGACCGGACAGATCGGCCGCACTTTGCGAAATTGCGGCAGGATCGCATCGGGCGCGATGCCCGCTTCCAGCAGATTGTCATAGGCGTTGGGCGGCAGGCTGGTGCGCTGGCTCAGCAATTGTTCAAGCGTCAGGGATTTTTCCGCGCCATTGGCCAGCGCGAGCGTCGGTGCAAAATCCGTCGCATGGGCGTCGAGCGAAAGTTTGCCTTCAGAAACCGCGAGCCCGACCATGCTGGAGGCGAATCCCTTTGACAGGGAGGCGATTCTGAAACAGCGTGTCCGGCGTGACGGGCGCGCCGCCGCCAATTTCGGTTTCGCCATAGGTTTTGAGAAAAATCGTTTCCTCGCCGCGCACGACGGCGACCGCGAAGCCGACGAAATCGCCGCTGGCCATTGAGCGTTCAAGCGTGTCGTCGAGTTCGGCGAGCAGGGCGGACTGAATGCTTTCGGGCGAATTAAACGGCGCCAGCAATGTCGGGCCGCCCTCTTGGGCCAGCGCCGCCGGCGCGGCAATGCTGGAAATTCCCAAAAATCCGGCGGCTGTTAAGGCTGCTAGCCGTTTACCCATTCGATACTCCACACTGCAATCACGCCAATTCTTATGCTGGGCGCCCCTCTGTCCCGTCAAGCATGAGCGGACCATGCTGAAATATCGTAAAGGCGGGCGAATTGGGGTCGTTTCAAGCCGCTGACGCGGCTATAAACGGCCGCATTCGGCGGCTATAGTCGATGAGAGCCGGAAAACGGAGTTTTTGATGAATTTGTTGCGGTGGGCAGTAGTGATGATGGCGGCGTGCGTCGCCAGTCTTTCCGGCGCTTGGGCGGCAGGTGACGATATTTTCGTCGTGCCGCGCGTGACGGTTCAGGCGCAGGCCGACAATGCGACAGCGGCGAAGATCATCGCCCAGCGCGAAGGCCGGCGCAAAGCCATCGAGATCCTGTTGCGCCGCCTGACGGTCGAAGATGACTGGCCCTATTTGCCGACCGTATCGAATGACGCCCATGACGGAGCCGCCGCTGATGAACTCGCCGCCGCGGGCAGCCCGCTTGAGCCGGGCAGCATGCCAGACGGTATGGATACGTTCAGCGCCTTCGGACCGGAACCGCGCGCGATCATTACGCTGACCGACGAGACTCTGGAGAGCCTTGAATCCGGTTTTGAAGTTTACAACGAAAAAAGTTCGGCACAGACCTACCGCGCTTACATCACCTATCGCTTCAAGCCGTCCGCGATCCGCAAGCTGTTGCGTGACGCGCAGATTCCCTATTCCGAAGCGCAGACCCGCATGGCGCTGGTGCTGCCGGTTCTGCAAACCGAGAACGGCCTCTATCTATGGGAGGAAAACAATCCCTGGATGGCGGCGTGGAAAGTCCGCCCCTATAATAACGAACTGACGCCGATGACGGCGCCGCTTGGCGATCTTGACGACACCAGCACGATTTCCGCGCGGCAGGCGATTGCGATCAACAAGGAAGCGCTCGCCGCCATTGCCGACCGCTATGGCGTGAGCCAGGTGATTGTCGCGCATGCGTATCTCAAACAGGAAAATGGCGAGCATGTTCTGCGCGTGCGGCTGATCAACGGCTATCGCGAAAGCACCGATCTGGGCGACGCTGATGAAGACTTGCTGAACCGCATCGCAGCCGATGGCCGCCCGCAGGCGGATTTCGGGGTCGCCGCGCAAGGGCCGGACACCAACAGCTTCAATCTCGCCAAGGTCGGCGACGTGCTCGCGGAATCCTGGTTCCGCCGTCCGGCGGGCAATTTCCCCGCGCTCGCCGAGGAAGCCATCGAAGTGGTCATCGCCAAACATGCAAAGCCATGGAAGACGCAAACCCTGATCGACCACACCGAAGCCGCGCTGCTTGAAGCCAGCGCCTATTTCCGCTCCTTGAGCGAATGGTCGAAAATCCGCGCGGCGCTGATCTCCACCCCGTTGGTGGGTTCGGTGCAGGTGCGTTCCCTGTCGCGCAAGGGCGCTGAAATGCTGGTCCGCGCTTATGGCGATCCGGCCAAGCTGATCATCGCCATGGAAGCGCAAGGTCTGGTTCTGTGGACCGATGACGGCGAACGCTGGCTGGTGGCGACGCCGGCGACGGCGCAGGAAGTGCGCTTGCGTGACCGCCGCGGCCGACGCTTTGGCGCGACGGATGACAATTCGCCGGTGCAGCCCGCCAATTACGGCGGCGAAACCGGCGTCCAGCAATATTAAATCATCTGCATTTCATCATCTGCGGGGACACCCCGTCTGAAGGCCTATGCCCAGTTCTGACCCAAGCGCGTCTGCTGTGAAAACAGCAAGCATGCGCCAATTGCCGCTGAACCTGCCAGCCGCCCCGCCGCGTTATGAACGCGCGGCGTTTGTGCGCGCCGCCGCCAATGACGCCGCATGGCGCGCCGGCGAAGCGTGGCTCGCCGACACCGCCCCGGTGCTGGTGGTGAGCGGACCGCAAGGCGCCGGCAAGACGCATTTCACCAGAGCCCTGAGCGAAGGCCTCGATCCGGTCATCGTTGACGCAGCAACATTCGTCACCGCGCCCAAGGCCCGCCTCACCATCATCGACGACCTGCCGCCGGGCGATCCGAAAAGCTTTCTGGCGGCGCTGGAGGGCGGCGCCGGGGAAGGGCGGCGGTTCATCCTGACCGGGGAGGGCCATCCCTCTTCCTGGGCGGTGGGACTGAAGGATCTGCGCACCCGGATCGAGGCGGCCCCCGGGCGGCGCTCGCCGACCCCGATGAAGCGCTGATCCGCGCGGTCATCGCCAAGGGCTTTCGCGACCGCCAGGTTTCGGTCGCCCCGGCGGTGATCGACTACGCCGTGCCGCGCCTGCCGCTCACTTTCGCCGCCGCGCGGGCCTTTGTGGCGCTCGCAGACCAGTCGGCGCTTGAAGAAAAGCGCAAAATCACTGCGCCTTTCATTCAAAAACTCCTTGATAACCTTTCTGAAGGCGATCCGGCGCCATAAAAGACCTTTGACGGTAATGATGGGGCGCATTGATGGCGGCGGATGACGGTGTAAGGCAGACAATTGAGGGCGCCGCATTGATTGCGCCTGACGCGCCTGCGCGTTTCCTCAACCGCGAACAGTCATGGCTGGCCTTCAATGGCCGGGTGCTGGAAGAAGCGTTTAACGAAAACCATCCCTTGCTGGAGCGCCTGCGCTTCCTGTCGATTTCATCCAGCAACCTCGATGAATTTTTCATGGTGCGCGTCGCCGGTTTGCGCGGACAGGTGCGCGAGGGCGTTTCCGCAGTCAGCCAGGAAGGCATGTCGGCGCAGGAACAGCTCAACATGATTTCCGATCGCGCAGCGGCGCTGATGGAAGAACAACAGCGCTGCTGGCGCGAATTGACGCCGCTCATGCGCGAGGCCGGCGTCGTCGTGCTTAATGATGACGAACTGACCGAAAGCGATCTTGTCTGGCTGGAACAGGAATTTCAGTCGAACATCTTTCCGATCCTGACGCCGCTGGCGCTCGATCCTGCGCATCCCTTTCCCTTTGTGCCCAATCTCGGTTTCGTCCTGTGCTTTGAACTGAACCGCGTCGACGGCACCCCGCTTGAAGCGTTGTTGCCGGTGCCGGTGAAGATCGGCCGCTTCATCCGCCTGCCCGACGCCCCCGCCGGCGATGAAACCCGCGCGCCGGCGCGCTTCATCTCGCTGGAAAAAACCATCGTCCGGTTCATTCACCACGTCTTTCCCGGTTTTGAAATCAAGGCTCATGGTTCCTTCCGCGTGCTGCGCGACTCCGATGTGGAGATCGAGGAAGAAGCGGAAGATCTGGTCCGCGTGTTTGAGACCATGCTGAAGCGCCGTCGCCGCGGTGATGTGATCCGCGTCAAGATCGACTCGCGCACGCCGGAACATCTGCGCGAATTGATCCGCGAGCGCCTGCAGGCGAATGCGCAGGATGTGGTGTTTGTGGATGGCATTCTCGGCCTGGCGCAAACCAATGAGCTTATCCCGGCGGATCGTCCGGACCTGCAATTCGCGCCGTTTGAGCCGCGCTTTCCCGAGCGCATCCGCGAACATGGCGGCGATTGCTTCTCGGCGATCCGGGCGAAGGACATTCTGGTTCATCACCCTTATGAATCCTTCGACGTGGTGGTGCAGTTCCTGAAACAGGCCGCGGCGGACCCGAAAGTCGTCGCGATCAAGCAGACGCTGTATCGCACGTCCAAACAATCGCCGATCGTCGAAGCGCTGATCGAGGCGGCGGAAGCCGGCAAGAACGTCACCGCGCTGGTGGAGCTCAAGGCGCGTTTTGACGAGGAGGCCAATATCCGCTGGGCTCGCGCGCTGGAGCGCGCCGGCGTCAATGTGGTGTATGGATTCCTCGAATATAAAACCCACGCGAAATTGTCGCTGGTGGTGCGTCAGGAAGACACCGGGGCGCGCACCTATACGCATGTGGGCACCGGCAACTACCATCCGATCACCGCGAAAATTTACACCGATTTGTCGCTGTTCACCTGCGACCCGGCGATTGGCCGCGACGCTGCGAAAGTGTTCAACTTCATCACCGGTTACGCCGCGCCGGACGCGCTTGAAAAATTCTCGATCGCGCCGCTGGATGCGCGCCAGCACATCACCAAGCTGATCGACAAGGAAATCCGCAATGCCGGCAAGGGCAAGCCGGCGGCGATCTGGATGAAAATGAACGCGCTGGTCGATGGCGCGCTGATCGACAAGCTTTACGACGCATCGCGCGCGGGCGTTCAGATCGATCTGGTGGTGCGCGGCATTTGCTGCCTGCGTCCGGGCGTGCCGGGGCTATCCGAAAACATCCGTGTCAAGAGTATTGTCGGCCGCTTCCTGGAGCATGCGCGGATTTATTGTTTCGGCGCGGGCGACAGCCTGCCCAATCCTGGCGCCAAGGTTTTTGTCTCCTCCGCCGATCTGATGCCGCGCAATCTCAATCGCCGGGTCGAAGTTTTCTGCCCGATCGACAATCCGACGGTGCATAGCCAGATCCTCGATTACATCATGGTCGCCAATCTCAATGATGAAGGCCAGAGCTGGAAACTGAAATCCGATGGCAATTATGAGCGGGTCGTTCCCTCCGGGGACGGCGAGGCGTTTAATATCCACACCTATATGATGACCAATCCGTCGCTCTCCGGGCGCGGCGGCTCCATCCAGTATAACGCCCCGCGTGAGCTAAAACGGCGGAAATAGGGGTGCTCCCCGGTCAGATCGGCAAAGAGTACTCATTGCGCTTTCTGCTGTATAAGATGAAGTTCGTTTGAAGACATGGCGGCCCGGATGACAAACCATTCCATCAGCGACCGCCGGGCGGTTGTGGATATCGGCTCCAATTCCGTTCGCCTCGTTGTCTATGAAGGCCCGCCGCGCGCGCCGATTCCAATCTGCAATGAAAAGGCGCTATGCGGCCTTGGTCGCGACATGACGCCGGAAGGCGGGCTGAACCCCGCCGCCGTATCCGATGCGCTGGCGACTTTGGCGCGCTTCCGTCATGTGCTCGACGATCTTGGCCGCCCGCCGGTCACCGCCATCGCGACGGCGGCGGTGCGCGTCGCCAAGGATGGCGCGCGTTTTGTCGAGGCGGCGCGCACGCTCGGTTTCGATGTGGATGTGGTGTCAGGCCCGGAGGAGGGCGAGCTCGCCGCGCTTGGGGTTGTGCTGGTCGAGCCCGGCGCCACCGGCATTGTCGGCGATATGGGCGGCGGCAGTCTTGAGCTCGCCATGCTGATTGCGGGCGACGTCACTGAAAGCGTCAGCCTGCCGATCGGGCCGTTGAATTTGATGCAGGCGGCGGAAGGCGATCCGCGTCTCGCCGCCAAGATCATTGACGATCATCTGAACAAAGTGCCGTTTCTCTCCAAGGGCGTCTCCGACACGCTGTTCACTGTTGGCGGCGCCTGGCGCGCCGTCGCGCGGATTCACATGGGCCTTAAAGGCTATCCGCTGCCGGTTCTCCATCACTATGAATTGTCCGTCGCCCAGATTGCCGAAGTCTGCGATCTGCTGGCGAAACAAAGCCGCAAATCGCTTGAAGACCTTCCGGGCATTCCGCGCCGGCGCATCGATACGCTGCCGCTCGCGTCGCTGGTCCTGACATCCGTCCTGACACGGATGAAAGCCAAACATGTGGTGGTGTCGACGGGCGGCGTGCGCGAAGGATTGTTGTATCGCGCGCTGGACCCCAAAGAAAAAGCGCGCGATCCGTTTCTGGACGCCTGTCATTTTTACGCGCAGCGCCTTGCGCCGGACAGCAATTTCGGACCGGCGGCGTATGAGGTGATTGAGCCGCTTTTCGCCAAGGAAGACCCGGCGGGCGCGCGCCTGCGTTATGGCACTGCGCTGTTGTCGGATATCGGCGCGTATTTCCATCCGGACACGCGCGGCCGCCACGCCTTCGACACGGCCTTGCGGGCGCCGTTTCTGGCGGTAAGCCATGAGGAGCGTCTATGGGCGGCCCTGGCGCTGTTCCGGCGCCATCAGGGCCGCTCGGCGCCGCCGCCAAATGAAGAAGCCATGTCGTTGCTCGATGAAGACATGCAAAAAAGCGCGACGCAATTCGGTCTCGCCCTGCGCTTTGTCGCCGCCATCGCGCCCAAGGCGCCGACGGCGCTTAAAGGCTGCCGACTGGAACGGCGCCCCGAGGAAATCATTTTCTTTGCGCCCTCTGACCGGCAGGCGCTGATGGGCGAAACCCCGCGCCGCCGGTTTGTATCGCTCGCCTCGGTGTTCGACGCCGCCGCCGGCGAAGTCTACGAAGACTGAACCGCCAATCCGTCAAGCGCCGCCTCGGGTCAGATCAATTCGGCGCGCCGGTCGCGCCGGCTTCCAGCTTGCTGCGCTGCTGGAAGAATCGTATCGATAACATCATTGGACGTTGTCATGCCCCTGACGCGCTCGGCTTTGGTGAAGCCGGGGATCGAACTTTCCGCTTCGAGCAGCCCTTCCGTGAGCGTGCAGGCTTGATGATAGATCAATGCGTCGCCGATGGAGCGCTCAAGCGTGTAGCTGGCGATGCTGACAAGCGCCACGGGTTTCTGCTCGGTTTCCAGAATCGTGATGGTGGTTTCGCCGCCCCTGGATTCAACTGTCAGATCGGCTTTTGGCGGAACCTCATCCTTGTTGCCGTTGCCGTTGTCATTAATGTCACCGGAATCAGGTGTCCCGTCTCCAGCGTTTGCTTTCGGCGATGGCGTTTCCTCAAGATTCACGACCAAGAGGTAGTTTTGATCGGGGTCGATTTGGGCGAGTTCCGAAGCGCTGAAGGTCTGGCCGGAATCGTGGATTTTCCCGTCGCGCATGTAATACGCAACCACCTCTGTCACCACTTTCGGCAGATCATATTCATCCGTGTCGCCCTTTTTTTCGAGTGTGCGAAAACGGCGATTGTGAATGGCGCCGGCGATGCGATTTCTGCGCGAGGCAATGCCCGAATATATCGTCGTCAGCGCTTGCTGCTGGAAAAAGGCGCTCTCAAATTCCGAACTCAGGCCGGAGGATATGCCGGCTGCGCCCGCCAGCGCCCGCGCCACGCCGGCATCGGTGAAAATCGATCCCAGTCCGCCAAGCGTTGTGGTGAGCCCGCCAAAAGCGGCCTGAATAACCGCGCGATTGTCAGACACATTTTCCTGGAAAATGCGGCAATACTCATCGGAATGGCGCATGACGGAGTCCTGAATTTCGTTGCGCTTCAGCGCGAGCGCATAGCTCGTCGCCTTGCGCTTTTGAAAGTCATCCATACGTCCGAGCGGAAAAACACGTTCGCTATCGCTGTTGCTTTTGTTTTGAGTGTCGGGGTCAGGCGTCTCTGACTTGAAAGAATTTTCCAGGTCTGAATATATCGACGCCATATCATCCCGGCCCACATCCGTCTTGTTCCTGCCGACGCCGAAATTTGAGTTGTAATATCGAAACTCAATATTTGTCATGAAATAGGTCTCGAACGCAGCAACGGCGCATTGCAGATCGGTCGCGCTGAAGTCATCGCTTTTTTTAATTTCGGCGGGTTGCTTTTTTCCTTGTTCGTTTTCACTGGCCGAGGCTGATTTGGCGGATGCGGAATCCGCGCAATAAGTGTTCTTTAATTCTGCGCGCCTGTTTTCCGGATCGATCATGTTGACCAGATCGAGTTTTTCCAGCGGCTCCCCCTCAATTGGAAAGTTTGCCGCTGTCAGGCTGACCGAATTGCGCGTAGACGCGCAGCCGACAAGCGCGGTTGTAATCATAATCGGAATTAGAATTTTCATATGCCCACCCCATTTGTGAATGCTGAACAGCATTTTTCAAATAAAAGGGCGCTTCCCCCGCGTCCTTTGCGAAAAGTACAACATGGATGAATTGTGTGGCGCAAGTAATAGTCAAGGATACCATAGTGTAATCATTTATGGTGCGATTAGCATTACTTGCGGCCGCCTGCGTCCTGAATGCAGATAAGGCGCTGTTTCCGCTGCAGTCTGAAGGATGCTTGTCTACTGCGATGTTGGCGTTTTGCACCGCATATGGGCAGTGTCAAAATTTGTGCGGTGCATTTTTCCGGACGCAGTTCCACCCCAATAGCGGGAATCGATCTTCGCAAAATTCATCACTTGTGATGAATTCTTGTCTGAAACCCGCATTCGGTGCGTAGTTATCCCCCGCATAAAAAACGGCCTTATCCTTTCTGGCGATGAAAGGAGTGCGCGATGTTTATTTGCGGAATTTGTCCATGCCGTTGACCCGTTCGAGAATACGGTCGGTGAGCGCCGAGGGCAGGAAGTTTCTGAGCGCGATCGCATATGTCATTTGCGGCGGCGCGGTGTATCGCGATTGCGGCCGGTCGGCGGTGAGCGCCTGATGCACAGCCTCCGCCACAACAACGGGCGAGGGTGCGACGGGGTGCTGGCGCTCGAACCAGGCTTTGAAGGTGCGCACCTGATCGCCATAAGTCTCATCATTCTCGTGGCGCGCAAGCGATTGCGCCTCATGGGCGCCGAAAGGCGTGTTGATGGCGCCGGGGCGCACGACAGACACCTTGATCCCGTGGGGAACCAATTCACGGCGCAGGGAATCCGAAAGCCCTTCGACAGCGTGTTTGGTGGCGGCGTAGGCGCCTTGAAACGGCGAGGCGATGCGGCCTGTGAGCGAGCCGATATTGACGATGCGCCCGCGCCCGGCGGCGCGCATTTGCGGCAGCACCGCTTGCGTGACGGAAACGAGGCCAAAGACATTGGTCTCGAACATGGCGCGCCATTCCGCGAGGGCGAGTTTTTCAACCGGCCCCATTTCGGAGGCGCCCGCATTGTTGACGAGGCCGTAAAGCGTCACATTTTCTTTCGCGATGGCGTCGAGCGCGCTGGCGATAGAGGTCTGGTCCGTCACATCCATGGCGAGCGGGGTGATGCGGCCCGCGCCGACGCCGCTCAGCGTTTTCAATTTGTCGATGCTGCGCGCGGCTGCGAAGACGCGAAAGCCTTTATGGGCGAGAAACACGGCGCATTCCTCGCCAATGCCGCTCGATGCGCCGGTAACCAGGACGGATTGATACAAGGGAGGGTGCTCCTTCGGTTATTGCCGCCGATCCTATCCCTCATCGCAGCGCGAGGCAAAAAAAGACGCCGCAGCGAGGGCTGCGGCGTCAGGCTTATGAATGCGCGCGGGGGTGCTGGGGCGTTAGCGCGCAGTCATAGGGTCGCGTTTGCGCCGGGTCGCAAAGCCAAGGCCCAAAATGCCCGAAAGCAACAATGGCAGCGCGGCGGGGACCGGCACCGGGCTGGCTTCAGCGTCGACATTGATGTTGAAGTCAGGCAGCGCCGCGCCGAAATTGCGGAAGGCGACGCCGGTGAGTTCAAAATCGACCGCCGCAGACGAAACAAACCCGATCATGAAGCTTTGAAGCGCGGAGCCGCCTTCGGTCGTGCCGTCCGGGTTGGTCACAAGGAACGCGCCAAGCGACGTTCCGCTCTGGAAAAACTCGATCATCAAATTCGAAAAGCCCGAGGCCACAACCGATTGGCCGGGAAGAACTTCATCGAAGGAAACATCGGCATAGACATTCGCGCCGGTGACGCCGGGCGTGATGTCGAAACTGCCGCTGGCGGCGTAGGCGCCGGGCGAAACGTCATTATCTTCAATCGCAATGGGGCTGGTCGCGGAAAGCGCGCCGCTTTCGGCGATGTTGCAGCTCCCCAATACGCAAGGCGTTGCTTCAGCGGCGCCAAGGCTTGCGCTGGCGGCGAAGGCGACGGCGATTGCGGTATTCGTGAAATTCATGCGTTGGGTGCTCCTGTTGTCCGGTCCGGGTTCAACAAGGCAATGCGCTGCAGCGGAATTCGTTCCGCATCGCAGCGAGATTTAATTCAGTTTTTTCGCAGGCGACGGGAAGCGGTAGCTCAACCCCGCACAGGAAATGCCCGCGCGCCGCGCCTAGACCAGGCGCGAGCGCTTCACCGCTGCATCAATAAACGACGCGAACAAAGGATGCGGATCGAACGGCCGGGATTTCAGTTCCGGGTGATATTGCACGCCGATGAACCAGGGATGCGCGGGGATTTCCATGATCTCGGGCAATTCGCCATCGGGCGAGGTGCCGGAAAAGATGACCCCATGTTCGGCCAGACGGTCCGCCCAGCCCATATCGACCTCAAAGCGGTGCCGGTGGCGCTCGGTGATTTCCGTCGCGCCATAGGCTTCCGCGACGCGGCTGCCCGGTTTCAGTTTCGCCGGATAGGCGCCGAGGCGCATGGTGCCGCCCAGATCGCCGCCTTCCTTGCGCGTCTCGGTTTCATTTCCGCGCGTCCATTCGGTCATCAGGCCGACAACCGGCTTGCTGCAGGCGGAAAATTCCGAAGAACTGGCGTCCTGTTCGCCGACAAGATTGCGCGCCGCTTCGATGATCGCCATTTGCATGCCGAAACAGATGCCGAAATAGGGGATCTCTTTTTCGCGGGCGAAGGTCGCCGCCTTGATCTTGCCTTCCGCGCCGCGCTCGCCAAAGCCGCCGGGCACGAGAATGCCGTGCACGCCCTCAAGCGCGGAAATCGCTTCTTCTTCCTTTTCGAAGACGTCGCTTTCAATCCACTCAATATTGACGCGGACATTGTTCGCGATGCCGCCATGGGCGATCGCCTCGATGAGGGATTTATAGGCGTCCTTGAGAACCGTGTATTTGCCGACGACGGCGATGGTGACTTCGCCATCGGGCGCGGTGACGCGGTGTACGATTTCTTTCCAGCCATCCAGCTTGGGCTCGGGCGGATTTTTCACGCCGAACGCATCCAGCACTTCGCTGTCAAAGCCTTCCTTGTGATAGGTCAGCGGCACCTCATAGATGGTGCGGCAGTCAAGCGCCTGCACCACGGCGGAAGAACGCACATTACAGAACAGCGCGATCTTGCGGCGTTCATCCTGCGGGATGTCGCGGTCGGCGCGCACCAAGAGAACGTCCGGCTGAATGCCGATGGCGCGCAATTCGCGGACCGAATGCTGGGTCGGCTTGGTTTTCAACTCGCCTGCCGAGGGGATGAACGGCATCAAGGTCAGGTGAACGTAAACCGCGTCGCCGCGCGGCAATTCATTGCCAAGCTGGCGGATCGCTTCGAAGAAGGGGAGCGCTTCAATATCGCCGACCGTGCCGCCGATTTCGCACAACACAAAGTCAGCGCCGCCGGCGTCGGAAAGCACGAATTGTTTGATCGCGTCGGTGACATGGGGAATCACCTGCACCGTCGCGCCGAGATAATCGCCGCGCCGTTCTTTCTCCAGAATGCTGGAATAGATCTGCCCGGTGGTGACATTGTCGGCCTTCGACGCCGACACGCCGGTAAACCGTTCATAGTGACCGAGGTCGAGATCGGTCTCCGCGCCGTCATCGGTAACGAAGACTTCGCCGTGCTGATAGGGCGACATAGTGCCGGGATCGACATTCAGGTAAGGGTCGAGCTTGCGCAAACGAACCTTGTAGCCACGCGCTTGAAGAAGCGCGCCCAACGCCGCCGAAGCAACACCTTTTCCGAGGGACGACACCACGCCGCCGGTAATGAATATGTACCGCGCCATGGAAGCCCGTCTTACCGAAGATTCCGGTGTAATCAAATTGTTTTTAAGCGAACGCGCCGTTTATCCGGAAAGAATTTCCGCGAGAACGCGGCTTATTCGTTCGGGGTTTCTTCCGCCGGGGCGGCGTCCTCAGCGGGCGTCTCCGCGGTTTCCGCTTCGGTGGCGGGCGCATCTACGCCCATTTCCTGCAACAGCTCTTCAGCCGTTTCCGGCGTCGCCGGCGCTTCTTCGGCGGCGCCAAGGGAATTGAGCAGGTCTTCGGTGGAAAGTTCGCCGCTCGGGCTGGTTTCCGTCGGGGCCGCGACTTCAGCGCCAGTCAGGGCGTCGAGGGCGTCTTCTGCGGTTTCGCCGCCGCCGGCGCGAATCGCCAACAAGAGCGAGGTCGCAAAAAACAAGGCCGCCAGAATGGATGTCGTGCGGGTCAGCGCATTCGCCGCGCCGCGCCCGGTCATGAAGCCGCCGCCGCTTCCGCCGCCGCCAATGCCAAGCGCGCCGCCATCGGAACGCTGCAGCAGCACGACGCCAATCAGCGCCAGCACGATCAGGGAATGGACGGTCAGGATAACGGCGGTCATGGATCAGCTCTCTGCCTTTGGGGCGCTGCCCGCCCGTGGGCTTCTATTTAGGGGGCCGGACGCCGATGTCAAAGGCTGACGCTCACGGGAGCGGGCCTCGTCCGGGCTGCCGGAAGGGGCCGGGACTTAAAGGAAACCCCGCTTTCCCGCAAGAGCTTATGCCTAGGGCCGCCTGGTCAGTGCGCCCGCAGGCGGCGGCGCACCTTGGCGATCTGGCGGTTGAGGATCGGCGGCAGGAAGTCGCCCAGCACCTCCCGTGACTTGACCTGCCAGTCCACTTCGTCGCCGGTGCCGGGCCGGGCGTAGAATTGCGTGGTCTTGGAGGCCTTCGACGGGTCCCAGGTCGGGGTGTAATAATAAAGCGCGATAGACCGGCGCGATTCCCCATTGGGGTGGTTAACCGGTTGCGGGTGGCCATGCATGGATTTGCCGGTGGTGGTGAACATCACGCAGCGATTGGCGATAGGCGTTATTTCCTGAACCTGCTCGGACATATCCGTCCGCCACAGCTCCAGCGCGCCGCCATATTCGCTCTTCCAGTCCTTGTTGAGATAGATCAGCACATTGATGCGCCGTTCAAGGTCGAGCGGTTTGTGGTGGTTGAAATCCGCATGCATGTCGAGATGGCCGCCCTGGCGCGTCTCATGGAAGCCGCCGCCGAGGAAATAGGGGTCGGGCGAGAGGCCCTTAATGCCGGTGATATTCTCGACGATTTTGATGAAGGGCCGGGAATTCAGCGAATAGAACAAATGACGCAGCGCCGGCTCCATATGATCCGGGTGGTAGCTTGTCTTGTAGCGTTCCTGATTGCGGTCGAAGCTGACGCTGTCCGGGTCCGGGCCCTTCGGGAATTTCTCGATGCACAGGTCGATCAGATTTTCGGGGAGAAAATTGTCGATCGCGATATGCGGAAACGGGTCGCCCGCCGCATAGGTTTCATGCAGCTCCTTGCCGAGCTCTTTGACCGCATCATAGTTAAAAAGGGTCGGGTCATCGGGATTGGTTGGCAGATACGACATGGGACTTCGCGCCTTTGTATACTCACTACGATATTGCCCTGCAGCATGCATAGAACAGGCCGCTGCGCATTGACAAATGTCAATTTACTGCGCTGGCGACCCGCGAATAAGAAAAATCGCGGATGGCAAGGTTAACGGCGCGGCCCCTTCCGCCTTTGGCCCGGCCGTCAGCCCTTCTGGTCGGCGACCCATTCGTTAGCGACGTCGCGCAGCAGGCCGAGCGGCATGGCGCCGTTCATCAGGATCATTTCGTTAAATTCACGCAGATCGAACTCGTCGCCAAGTTCCGCTTCCGCGTGGGCGCGAATATCGAGGATCGCGAGCTGGCCGGTTTTGTAGGCGGTGGCCTGTCCCGGCCAGACCGCATAGCGCTCAATCTCGCGGGTGACCTCTTCGTCCGTCATGCCGGTTTTCGAGATCATATAGTCGATGGCTTCCTCGCGTGACCATCTTTTCGCGTGCATGCCGGTGTCTACGACGAGCCGGACCGCGCGGAACATTTCCGCCTGAAGCCGCCCGAGATCGCCAAGCGGATCGTCGTCATAAAGGCCCATATCGGTTTTTGCGATCCGTTCGGCATAGAGCGCCCAACCTTCAGTATACGCATTAAAAAGACCGAACTTGCGGATGGACGGGATATTTTCAATGAGCAGGGCGCGGGATATCTGGAAATGATGGCCCGGCGCGCCCTCGTGATACATCAAGGTCGGCAGCGTCCATTTCGGATTATCTGCTGTGTTTTTCTGGTTGATGAAGAACCGCCCCGGACGCGAGCCGTCCAAGGCGGGCTGGTTGTAATAGCCGCCAGGCGCGGAGTCCTGGGAATATTCCGGCACCCGGACGATTTCCAGCGGCTGCGTCGGCAGCGTAATAAAATAGTCGCCCGCGATCGACATCAGGTGGTCGTTCAGCGCTATCAGATAGGCGAGCATCTCCTGACGGCCTTCATCCGTATTGGGGAACTGCTGAGCCGGATCTTCCATGAGGATGCGGACGCGCTCGGCGACGGTTCCTTCGCTCAAGCCCTGCGCGATGAGGATCGCATCCATTTCCTGCTCAATCCGCGCAACCTCAGACAAGCCGGTCT
Source organism: Hyphococcus sp. D3-15 (assembly GCF_055809375.1). NCBI lineage: Bacteria > Pseudomonadati > Pseudomonadota > Alphaproteobacteria > Parvularculales > Parvularculaceae > Hyphococcus > Hyphococcus sp. D3-15. The sequence goes on from NZ_CM147910.1 coordinate 2,357,251, forward strand.
GGTGGATTTCTTCTGCGGTGAAGTCGGTGGTGGTGTTGGATTTAAGCGCGGCGGCGTAGATTTTGTCGCCGTCCGGAATGCGCCAGATGCCGGCATTGTGGTCGGTGTTTTGAAGCATTTCCTCAAACAGCGCGATCATCGCCTCATAACCGGGAATGATTTGCGTTTCGACGGCGGTGGCGGCTTCAGCGAGGAGCGCTGCTTTCTTGTCGTCAGACAGGCCCTCTATCCCGTCCAGCTTTGCGGGCAGTGTGGTCACCAGCGGATTTGCTGATGCGCCGCCTTCGATGAAGGACCGCATACCGGCAAGCGACTTTTCGATGACGAAATCAGGCGGCGTGACGCCGTGGTCGCGGTCGTCTTCGACGCGGGTTTTGACTTCGTTCAAGACCCGGCCAAATTCGTTGAGGCGCGAGAGGTAACGCGTCACGCTCTTTTCATTCTTGATGACATGGGTGTCGGTCAGGAAGGCGGGCGTGTCGACAAGAACGCCGGAAATCTGATTGACGCGATAGCCGCCATTAACAAACTCAGCCTGGCGAATGAGATCGTCAAAAAACCATGCGGTGAGCCGCCAGGACAGGAGCTCTTGTCCTTCAAGGCCGTCCGGTCCGTATTTGTCGAGGCCGGCGCGGGCATTCTTGAGGCGGGCGATCAGCTCTTCTTCGTGTTCCTTGGTGTGATCGTCGAGCTTGCCGCTATGGAAATCGAGCGGCGTATTGTCGATTGCGCCGATATTGGACAGCAATTCCGGACTGCCGAGCAGGAAAGTCTGGAGCGTGACTTTGTTGATGTAATTATTGACGCCGACCGGGGTGAACCAGAACCACATCGACATGGCGGCCAACGCCGCGATGACTAACAAAACAAGCCCGCCGAAAATTCTTCCAATCCAACGCATGGAATCGCCCCTCCAAAATCCTATGCAAATTTTTCCCTGGGGCCGACTATCGCGCAGTATCGCAAAAGTGGCGAGGCCTGCCCGTCGCGGCGAAACGCCCATTCATCGCGATACAAGCCGCTCCGCCGCGGATTTTGGCGTCAGAACGGCAAATCCTGCATGCGCATTATGGACTTAGCTATGCAGATTACCTCTTGTCTGCCTGCCGACGCAGCGGCTAGGAAGGGGCTGAATTGGTCCCTCACTCGGAAAGTCGAGACATATCAATGCCAACGCCGATCCTCATGCCTGCTCTCTCCCCAACCATGGAAGAGGGCACCCTCTCCAAGTGGAATGTCAAAGAAGGCGACACGGTTTCGTCGGGCGATGTCATCGCCGAAATCGAGACTGACAAGGCCACCATGGAGGTCGAGGCGGTGGATGAGGGAATAATCGGCAAGATCCTCGTCGCCGAGGGCACCGAGAATGTGAAGGTTAACGACCCGATCGCCGTGCTCATGGAAGATGGCGAAAGCGCCGACGATATCGACATGTCGGCTATGAATGGCGCGTCGTCTTCGTCCTTCGAGACGGCTGCTACGCAGCCTCCTCAGGATGAAGACCCATCCAAAAGCCTTCATCCTGAGGAGCCTTCGCAAAGCGAAGGCGTCTCGAAGGACGCAGGATTTGCAAAAGCCGCCGCTGATCCGGAACTGCCCGCCGATGTGACGATGGTTCCGACCACCATCCGCGACGCCTTGCGCGACGCCATGGCCGAGGAGATGCGCCGCGACGAAGACGTGTTCCTGATGGGCGAGGAAGTCGCCGAATATCAGGGCGCCTATAAAGTTTCGCGCGGCTTGCTCGAAGAATTTGGCGACCGCCGCGTGGTTGATACGCCGATCACCGAATATGGCTTCGCCGGTCTCGGCGTCGGTGCGGCATTCGCCGGGCTGAAACCCATCGTCGAATTCATGACCTGGAACTTCGCCATGCAGGCGATTGACCACATCATCAACTCCGCCGCCAAGACCCGTTACATGTCCGGCGGCCAGATGGGCTCGCCCATCGTCTTCCGCGGACCGAACGCCGCCGCGTCGCGCGTCGCCGCGCAGCACAGCCAGGACTATGCGCCCTGGTATATGAACATTCCCGGCCTGTTCGTGATCTCGCCATTCTCTGCATCGGATGCGAAGGGCTTGCTCAAAGCCGCGATCCGCAATCCGAACCCGGTGGTCTTCCTTGAGCATGAATTGCTCTATGGCGACACGATGGACGTACCGGATGTGGAAGACTGGGTGCTGCCCATCGGCAAGGCGAAAGTCGCGCGCGAAGGCAGCGACGTCACCATCGTCTCCTATTCGCGCGGCGTGAAATTCGCGCTTGAAGCGGCGGAGATTTTAGCGGGCGAGGGCGTCTCAGCGGAAGTTGTCGATCTGCGCACCTTGCGGCCGCTCGATATCGAAACCGTGCTTGCATCGGTCAAAAAAACCAATCGCATCGTCACTGTCGAGGAAGGGTGGGCGCCATGCGGCGTCGGCGCTGAAATCGGCTGGCAAGTGACGCAGCACGCCTTCGACTATCTCGACGCCCCGCCGGCGCGCGTGACCCAGGAAGACACGCCTCTGCCATACGCGGCCAATCTCGAAGTCTTGAGCCTTCCGAATGCGGACAAAGTCGTGAAGGCGGTGAAAGCCGTGATGTACAGGGATTGACTACATTGTCGCTGACAAGCCAATCCTGCGCCTTCTTACTCGCCAAGGACTGAACATATGCCAACTCCAATTCTCATGCCCGCCCTGTCGCCGACCATGGAGGAAGGCACGCTTTCCAAATGGAACGTCAAGGAAGGCGACAAGGTCTCTTCCGGCGACATCATCGCGGAGATCGAAACCGACAAGGCGACCATGGAAGTGGAGGCCGTCGATGAAGGGACGGTCGGCAAAATTCTCATTTCCGAAGGCGCGGAGAATGTGAAAGTCAACACGCCGATCGCCGTGCTGCTCGAAGATGGCGAAAGCGCCGGCGATATCGATGTGAGCGCGCTTGGCGCAAGCGCTTCGTCCTTCGAGACGCCGAAGCCTGCGGCTTCGGCTCCTCAGGATGAAGCTGCTGCACAACCCAAGAAAAGCCTTCACCCTGAGGAGGGCGCGAATGCGCCCGTCTCGAAGGGCGAAGGCGCTAAACCCAACGGCCGCATCATGGCGTCGCCGCTGGCCAAACGCATTGCGAAAAACGAAGGCGTCGATCTTGCCGCGCTGACCGGCACCGGCCCCCATGGCCGCATCGTCAAAAGCGATGTTGAAAAGGCGATGAAAGAAGGAACCGGTAAGGCCGCGTCCGCCTCCGCCATGGCGCCGGCGCAGATCGCGCCGGCTTCGGTTGATGCGCGGCTCTATCCGGCGGACAGCTACACGGCGGTCAAGCTCGACGGCATGCGCAAAGTCATCGCGCGCCGCCTGACCCAAAGCTTCAATCAGGAAGTGCCGCATTTCCCGCTCAATATCGATATTGAACTGGACACATTGCTGGCGGCTCGCGCGCGTATCAACGCCACATCGCCGAAAGACGGCGAGGGCGCCTTCAAGCTCTCGGTCAATGATTTCATTCTGAAAGCCTCCGCCATGGCGCTGAAAGCTGTTCCGGCGGCGAATGCGACTTACACGGATGAAGCGATCCTGCTGCACAAGCACGCCGATATCGGCGTCGCCGTGGCGATCGATGGCGGGCTGATCACGCCGATCGTCTGGAAGGCCGAAGAAAAGGGCCTCAAACAGATATCCGCCGAAGTCAAAGACATGGCCGCCCGCGCGAGGCTCAAAAAGCTGAAGCCCGAGGAATATCAGGGCGGCACCTTCTCGGTCTCCAATCTCGGCATGTTCGGGATCACCTCCTTCGCCTCCATCGTGAACCAGCCTCATGGGGCGATCATGTCGGTCGGCGCCGGGGAACAGCGGGCGGTTGTTCGCGATGGCGAGATCGTGGCGCGAACGATGATGACCGTGACGCTGACCTGCGACCACCGGGTGGTCGACGGCGCTGTCGGGGCCCAATTCCTCGGCGCGTTCAAGGCGTTTATTGAGGAACCTGCGGCGATGCTGCTTTAGGCGAGCCTATTGCAAGCGCGATTCCGGCGGATAGTTGCAGATTCCGGCAATTCGGAACAATCCGCCCCTTCAGTTATTTTCATATAAAACAAATACTTACCATGCTTATGCTCTGGGTGAGGGTAGGATAGTATAACATTTCGTGATGTTGCGACGCAAAATGGACACATTTTAGCCGCGACTTCTGGCCAATTGATTGCAATATTCTGCTCATCGAGAGGGTGTTGCGTTCAACCTCACGAAGGCGAGGCGGTCAGCCTTCTCTCTCCCCCGTGCTGATTTCGCCTCGCCGCCCTCTTATTCTGGGCCGTATTATTCCAACTTTTGAGATCATCCCGCCCGCGCCTTGCAAGAATCCCGGGCGTAAGTTTATAACATCACGGAAGCGCGCCGGCGCCGCTACTGAGCGCCAGCGTCCTGTCAGTTTTGTTGCGTAGAGTTTTGTTGTGTTGCGTTCCGGGGCGGGCGGTCTCAAGTCCCCCATAGAGGCCGCCCGTTCTCACACGCGTTAACCTGCCGCGTTCCTTACATTTCGCCCTTGCGAACAGTCTCCGTCTCCTCTATGACGCGCGGCTTCGCGGGAGGTTTTCGGGCGTAAGTCCATGCCCGCGGGCGAAAGCCCGCTATCAAGAAAACCAGACCGCGACCCTTCAACGGGCCAAGCTGTTAAGTCGGCGCGGCCGCCATAAACGAGAAGGCTATAAAATGGCGAAGAAAATCTCTGGCTACCTGAAACTTCAGGTGCCGGCGGGATCCGCGACACCGTCGCCCCCGATCGGCCCGGCGCTCGGCCAGCGTGGTCTGAACATCATGGAATTCTGCAAGGCGTTTAACGCCAAGACGCAGGAAATGGAAAAAGGGATGCCGATTCCGGTCGTCATCACGATTTTCTCCGACAAATCGTTCACCTTTACGATGAAGACGCCGCCGGCGTCTTACTACCTCAAGAAAGCCGCCAAGCTTCAAAAGGGCGGTCAAACGCCTGGCAAAGCGGTCGCCGGCACCGTGACCACGGCTCAGTGCCGTGAAATCGCGGAAGCGAAAATGAAAGATCTCAACGCCAACGATCTCGATGCGGCGACAAAGATCATCATGGGATCAGCGCGGGCCATGGGCCTCGAGGTGCAGGGGTAACGGCTATGTCAAAACCAGGAAAAAGAATCCGCAAAGCACGCGAAGGCGTCGATCGCGAAAAGCTGTACACGGTCGAAGAGGCTGTTGCGGCGATCAAGGCGAACGCAGGCGCGAAGTTTGACGAGACCATCGAAATTGCGATGAATCTCGGTGTTGATCCGCGTCATGCTGACCAGATGGTCCGCGGCGTTGTTTCACTGCCAAACGGCACAGGCCGCACAGTGCGCGTTGCTGTGTTTGCAAAAGACAAGAAAGCCGAAGAAGCTTTGGCCGCCGGCGCCGACATTGTTGGCGCTGAAGACCTGATGGAAAAAATCCAGGAAGGCTTCATGGATTTTGACCGCGTCATCGCGACGCCGGACATGATGGCTGTCGTTGGCCGTCTCGGTAAGGTGCTGGGCCCGCGCGGCCTGATGCCGAACCCGAAAGTCGGCACGGTCACGCCGAATGTCGCTCAAGCGGTGAAAGACTCCAAAGGCGGCGCGGTCGAGTTCCGCGTTGAAAAGGCCGGTATCGTTCACGCTGGCGTCGGCAAGGCGAGCTTTGACGAAAAAGCGATTGCAGAGAATGTGAAAGCATTCATCGACGCAGTGGCGAAAGCAAAGCCCGCTGGCGCAAAAGGCACCTATCTGAAGCGCATCGCGCTATCATCGACGATGGGTCCTGGTGTCAAGATCGACACGGCCGGCGCTGCTTAAGCGTCGTTCAACCCTTTTAACAAGCCCGGCCTCAGGCCGGGCTTTTTTTAATCCACAATGTCCCTCAATGTCCGGCCAAATGGAATTTTGACCTTGGGCAGGCCGCCATCGCTTTCGTCCACCTCTTTCGGCATGGCGGGAGCGGCGGCTTTTTCGCAGGTGTTTGTCAGGCTTTCCTGATTGAACGCCTTGCATTTTTCCAACATGGCGAGCGCTTCTTCGTTTTTGTCCTCCGAAACCAGCACTTCGATCCGTTGAACGATCACTTCTTCTTCGCTGAATTTGCGCGAAGCAAGGTCCAGCGCCTCCATTGCCTTTGCTGCGTTTCCATTGCGCAAATGCGACGTGGAAAGGGCGAGATAGGCATGTAGCGGCGCCTCGGGCATGCGGATAACTTTTCGGTAATTGGCGATGGCGCTGTTGAGATCGCCATCTGCGAAGGCGACCGCGCCGGACGCCATAAGATAATCCCTGTTGGCGCAGTTTGAGCATGAAACGGATGAGAGAGCGTTTCGCGCGCCTTCAATGTCATTGGCGGCGAGCAACTGCATCGCCTGTGCTGCTGCTGCGGAGGGCGTGAATTCCTTTTTCAGCAACGCATTGTATTGGTCAGACGGGGTGCGGTCGACTGCACCAAACATAGCGAGCGAAGCGTCAGCTTGTTCTTCGGGGCGCCCATAAAAACGGTCGTGATAGGTTTCAATCGCCTTCACGCGATCAGAGGCGCTGTAATACAAATGCACCTTATCTTTGTCGAAGCGCTTCTTGACCCAGCCGAGAACTCGCGCGCCCCCGTAAAAAACAAGCTGTGATTTGGCCATGTTCTCAAATCCATCGGGATCGGAAAGGAGCTGAGCGGGCGCGTTTGCGGCGATAGACTTGGTTGCGTCGGCCATTGTTTCCCCGACGTCTTTCGCGGCGGCGTTCAGCTTCGCTTTGGTCGAGTCGTCATAATTCTTGTAGAATTTTCGCAAGGGCTGAGCGCCAAGACGCGGCTCCGATTTCGCTTTGGGATGCTTCAAAAGATCGACCGCCAAAAAGTCTGCGAGCTGTTCTTCATCGCGCACATAGGGCGCATAGACAGCGCGATAGAGTTCAACCTCGATCCATGGGCTGGCGGCAAGCGCCGTCATATAGCCCTTTTGTGCTTTCTGGAGTGCTGGCGCGGCTTGATGGTCCGCATATTTCGCATCAATTGCTGAAACCGTGGTCATGACCTTCAGGCCCTGGATCATCGGTTCGCGCACCTCAGTGGATTTCATGGTCTCCTGGTAGCGGCGAGGGTGGCCGTAAAGCACATGCGCATATTCATGGGCCAGAAAAAAAGCGATGGCGTTCAACGCGGCGTTATGCTCTTGCCCTTCCTCCTCAAGCATGAGCGAGTCATATTCGCCAACAGCGGCAAGAAGTCCTGTGGAAACGACAATTAAGTCCGGCGAAAGGGCGCGCGCCTCCTCGCTCTGGCTAGAGAAGATTTTCACCTCCGGCACGACGTTCGGCGCCGGTCCGTTTGCGGCAATCACGCCTAATGTGTCATTGAGAAATTTCGCCATGCCGGAAAAGCCGCCGCTCACCACATTGAGGCGGCTCAAATCAGCGCTGGTGAAGGTCGTATATGCGCCGGACCCGGGTGCGGCGTCGCCGGAGGCGAGTGGTTTGAATTCTTCGGCGGAGTAGGACTCGATGACAATCGCGTCGGGAATTTTGGGCTTCTTGGCTTCCGCCATTGTGCTGAGTGCGGTTGAGGCCAGTGCGAGACATAACAAAGTCGAAAGACGCATCGGTTGTTCCTTCTCAGTGTAGGGATGTTGGGCGCGAATTGAAGTTTTGCTTATTTGCAGGGTTGCATGCCGTTGCGCCCGCTTGTGTCGCCGGATCCGGGGCTGGCGAGCGGTTTGGCGCCGCCGGAGCCGCCGGTGGGGGCGCAGGCGGCGCCTGAAAGAATTTGGACTTTTCAACAAAGTAGTTGGCGCCGTCTTTCTTCCACCAGAGGAAAAACCGGGCATGGCCGCAATCATAAAGCTTCATCGGATAGTCGATGGCGCAGCGCCCTACAGTTTTTGCGACAGCCGGCGTTTCGCCATTGACGACAAAAAGCTCAAGCGGATCGGCGAGCACATCCGTATCTTTAGCGGCGACAGTGGAGCAGGAAGGCGGCGCATCAAGAATCTGCGCATGTGCTGAACCAAAGAGGGTTAGAACTGGGGCAATCACAAGGAGGTTTTTCATGCGTTTGTCTCCGAAGGTTTTTTTACAAAGATTTCCAGATAAACAGATGCGCCAATCATCGTGATTATGATTTGCAACAAGTTGAGCGGCGGCCAGTGCATCAAGACGCCCGTTACAACGCCAAGTAACATGAAGGTGGCGATAGCAATGATGTAAAGCGCCGTTCTCGCGTATGACTTAAGCAGCTTATCTTTGATCAGGGCGAGAGGTTGGCGCTGAATTTCCCGCAAAATAAAGAGAGAAAAGAGCAGCAGCAAAGTTGTCAAGAAATCTGCAAAGTCTGCGCCGCCTAAGCCCTCCGCAGGCGGACGTTGCACATTTTCTCCCTTGGTCAGGAAATTGTCGAACGCCATTGCGTGCACCATCACGCCGGGGACACGGCCATAAAGCAGTGTTTCAACAGAATCCGACAGGCTGGGCATATCGGCGCCCACGAAGACATATCGCCCCTTAAAGGCGTCATCGGGCATATCCGTTATTTCTGCTGCACGGTACGCTTCGTGATAGGTGCAGTCGGCGGTGCTTGGTGGTCGATCATTTCTGACCAGCAGTCTTTCAAACGCAAGTTGAACGACTTTCCGAAAACTTCTTTTTCAAGGCGGCAGTGGCTGTTCCATTCATGAGCGTCGGCGGTGTCTGCGAGTGCGGTCTGTTTTGATCCAAAGCCCCATTTCACAATGATGTCGTCACGATGGCTGGCCCAATTTTTAAATGATCGGCATGTGGAAGCCCGGACCGTCTTGTCCGTATTGCGGATGCCGCGCGCTTGATCCCAGCACCAGTTGAGATAAAGCGCGACTGCTGCCTGAAATCCTTTTTCATCGCCGAGAAGATAGGTGTAGCCGAATTGCTTATGGGACATCGCGTCAACGCGTACGATGGGCGAGATTTCAATGACCGGATCCTGCGAAGAGGCGCGCGGGGCGTAATATGGTTGAGTGGAGAAATTATAAAGCGGCGCCAGTCCGGGCGTGTTTGCGACGTCCGCCATGAATATTCGCGGGCCACTTGCGCGGGCGGCGTCTAGTGCGCTGACAAAGTCAGCAATATCCGTCAAATTGGGATCAATTGTCGGTGTTAGACCGAAAGCTTCGAAACCTGGGCGGATGGGGCGTCCTTGCGCATCCAGCGAATGCGCCCGCTGATATTGGAAATCAAGAAACACGGCATCGGGATTTAGTCTGCTTAAATTGCGGATCAGCTTCGCCTGGCTTCCGTAACTTGGTGGCCAGTGAGACTCGGAATGCTGATCGAGAAACTTCTGATCGATAAGGATGACGACGATTTTTTCCCAGGCAGCGCGGTCGCCGCCATAAAATGGAGCCATCACCAGACTGGCTTCTTCAGATGTTGTGTAATCGGAGGCTTCGTCCATGCTGAATGGGTTGGTGATGGCGATGAAGAGTTGAAACAGCATCAGCACCACGAGAACGGCATAAGGGAAGCGCCGGATAAATTTAGACAAGCGGGAGACTTCCTCAGGGAAGAAGACATGCTCTTGGCTCGCGCTGTCGTCCGTAGCCGAAGCATCTTCAGTAGGTGAGGCGGGGGATGTGGCGGTGTTTTCTGACGCCTCTGCTGTTTCTTTGGTGGCTTCTTTTTCTTCTTCGGCGTCTAAATCTGAGCCGCCAATCTTTGCGTCGGGTGTTTCCGAGTCGGGTTTGTCTGGATCGGGTAAGCCCGAGCCCGAGTCTGCGCCCGCTTCCGAAGGGAGATTTTCGGATTTTGCCACGCCGCCCCCGCTTGGCCCGATCACTTATCCCTACGAATGTTTAATCAATAGAGTTAAAGGTCAACCCCACAAAAGTATTTAGTCAAGACTGCCTATTCTGCTGACTTAGAAAAAGCCTGCAGTTGTTGTTGTTTGTTGATTTAGGACAGGCGAAAACTTTCCGAATTGTCGGCTGCGTTCGGGTGCGCGGCGGTGGAGGGGCCGTTTTTGTTAGTGGCACATTTTAAGGTCGCGGCTTAACAGCCACCAATTGACGGGCCATGCGGCGAGAAATCCGGCGGGAATGGCGACCGCCAGTCCGATCCAGAACATTGGCGAGAAAACCGATCCGGCATTCATTCCGCCGACCATATAGTCAGCGCCGTTCATGGCGATTTCCATGACGCCGATTGAAACCGCTTCGCCGATCCAGATCAGTTTCAGGGCTTGCCAGAAGGTTTTGTTCTGCCTGCGCATGACTGGCAGGAGCCCGAGCGTGAATCCGGAAAGATAAGCGAGCGTTGTCGCCAGGATTATTGTGGGCCACACGCCAAGCCCCAATGTCACGCCGATGGCGAGCCCGGCTACCTCGCCAATGACGCAGCCGGTGAGGCAGTGCAGCGTAGCTTGCGCCGAGGTGACGAGCGCGCCTGCGCCGTGACCGGCATGGGCGTGATGGTTGTGGTCTTCGGCGCCATGCGCCTTGCAATGCGGGTCCATCGCTTGGGTTCTCCTGAATAAAGCTTGTCGGGGGGCTTGGCTGGCCCAGGCTAGCCATTTATATACCCCCATAGGGTATATCAAGACACGGTTTCGTTATGGCTCATCAGAACAAAGCGTCCACGCTCAAGCGCCTCAACAGAATTGAAGGGCAGGTGCGCGGCATCGCTCGTATGATTGAAGAGGAGCGCTACTGCATCGACATCCTCAACCAACTGCTGGCCGTGAAAGCCGCGCTGGGCAAAGTGGAGGATGCGGTGCTTTCCGATCACGCCGCCACTTGCGTTGAGGCCGCCGTCACCTCTGGCGATCCATCGGATCAGCGAGAAAAATTCAACGAGCTTGTTGAGCTTATAGCGAGAGTGAAGCGTTGAGCGCTTTGCGTCCTGCGACACCACGCCTGCCGAAAGTTGGTTGCCGCGCCGGCTGAAGTTGCGCTTTATAGCGCTGGTGATGTTTCCCGGCAGGCGATGACAAGATTTCTGACCATCTGGTGCAAGCGCTTAAAAGTCCTTTTGATCGGACTGTTTTCGCTTGCGCAGGCATTGCCGGCGGGGGCTGCGGTCGCGCCTGGCGATGACGGGGAATTCCTGATCGTCATGTGCACGCCGGAAGGCGCCAAGACGGTCAGCTGGGAGGAGGCGACCGGCGAGCCTTCGCCTTTTGCGCCCCGCTCTCATGATGACGGGAATTCGCAAGACCCTTGTCATGCCTGCGCCACCGGCGCGTGCGCCGGCGGCAAATTGAAACTTGCCGACATTCTGCTTCCGAATGTTTTTCTGATGACGCCGGTTACGGTGATCGACATCACCCCGCCGGTGTTTGACCGCATAGTCGCCGGCCCGCCCATGCCGTCGCGGGCGCCGCCGATATCCTGATTTAGCTAACGCAATTCGTTTTGTCGCAGCGGGCGCTTGATGCGCGCGCTGCTGTTTGCTGCGCTAATCAGGAGAAAATCATGCGCGCTTTTATTCTTGGCGCCGGCTTGGCGGCCGTCGCGACGACATCCGTTTTTGCGGATGAAACCATCGCCAAAAACCATGCGCCAATCGGCGTGATGGGCGATCACATGCATCACAAGGGAGAGGTGATGTTCTCCTATCGTTATATGCGAATGAGGATGGAGGGAAACCGCATCGGCACAGACGCGATCTCAGCGGATGACATCGCCACGACGATCCCCAACCGGTTCTTCGGCGCGCCGATGCAGCCGCCGACATTGCGCGTCGTGCCGCTAGACATGACCATGAACATGCACATGCTTGGCGCGATGTATGCGCCGACGGACTGGGTGACCCTGATGGCTATGGGGTCGCTGGTCGACAATGACATGGACCACGCCACCTATCAGGGCGGCATGGGAACCACTGTGCTTGGCGGCTTTTCGACAGAGAGCTTCGGCTTTGGCGATGTGAAACTGTCGGCGCTTGTGCGCGCGTTCGAGGCGGATGCCGGCGGCGCGTCTCATCACGCCCATCTCAATCTCGGCGTGTCGCTGCCCACTGGCTCGACCGAGGAGACCGATCAGATCCTGACCCCGATGGGCATGACCCCGACCCCGAGGCTGCCCTATCCGATGCAGCTCGGGTCAGGCACGGTCGATCTGCAGCCCGGCGTCACCTACACCGGCCAGTCGGCGGCCTTTTCCTGGGGCGCGCAATATCTGGCGACGCTTCGGACGGGATCGAACAATGGCTACACGCTCGGCGACAAACATGAGGCGACGGCATGGGCGCAATATGGTCCGGCCCCATGGATCGCTTTTTCCGGGCGCATCGCCTTCCGAACCCAAGGCCGCATTGACGGCTTGGATCCGGCGATCATGGCGCCGGTGCAAACCGCCAACCCGGATTTTCAGGGCGGCGACCGCATAGATGTCGGCGCCGGCGTAAGCTTCGCTGCACAGCATGGTCCCTTAAAGGGCCACCGCTTCGCGCTAGAAGCCTTGCTGCCGGTCTATCAGGACCTCAACGGACCGCAGCTTGAAACCGACTGGACGATCACCGTCGGCTGGCAAAAAGCATTTTAGGGGAGGCGAGGATGATAAAAGCAACCTGGTCATTGCTGGCGGCGGTCGGACTGACCTTCTCCAGCATCGCGGGCCTCGCGCATGAATATGCGAAAAACGAGCTGCTCATTGAGCACCCCTGGGCGCGGCCGTCTTTTTCGGCGCGGGTCCCGGCGGCGGTCTATCTCGACATCGCCAATCGCGGCGAGACGGATGATCGTCTGATCGCCGTCAAAACCGGGCGTGCAAAACACGTTGAATTGCACGCCTCTCAAACTGATCCGCAAGGCATGGTCCGAATGCAGCCATTGGCGCAGGGGCTTTCCGCTCCGGCAGGAACCACTGTTTCGTTCGAGACCGGCGCCTATCACATCATGCTGATCGGGCTCGACAGCAAGCTGACGGAAGGCGAGCGCTTTCCGCTGGTGCTTACTTTCGAAAAGGCCGGCGATATTGAGGTCGAGGTGAAGGTTGAGGACCGGGCGGCGAAGGCGGTTGATCATAGTCACCATTAAGAAAAAAGGGCGGACGCAACTTTTGCGCCCGCCCTTTTCGCCGTCGGTGAACGATAGACGGCAGGCAAGTCTTCTTAATCGGCGGATTTGACGCCGCTGCGATAGATTTCTTCATCGACCCAGTAATACGGCCCGAACGGCGTCGCGGTCGGCCAGACTTCGTCCAGCGTGTCGGCCTCGTACAGGACGCCGCCCTTCATCACATATTGCATGTCGGCGGTGTTGCGGATGTTCTCCAGCGGGTTCGCATTGAGAATGACAAGGTCGGCGAGCTTGCCTTTTTCGAGCGTGCCGAGATCGTCAAGCACGCCGATGAAGCTCGCGCCCTGACGGGTCGCCACATCGAGCGCGCCATGCGGTCCCATCGCCGACGCCGCCATCCAGATCTCCCATTGCGATCCGAGCGCGTGTTGCTGGCCATGGGCGCCGATAACGCCATGGCCGCCTTCAGCGATGATGTCCGCCATGCCCTGTGCAATCAGCGGGAAGCTGTAGTCGGTCACCGGCCGCACGATCGGGCGGCGCGTATGCGTGACGAGAGAACGCCAGGGCAGCCAGCGGCGTTGTTTCTCGTCGCGCCAGACCTCCGATTCCTGCCAGAAGAACTCTTCGTTCCAGATGCCCGGTCCCGCCACCACAAAGGTCGGCGAGTAATAGGCGTTTGCGGCGCCGAGAAATTTCGCCACATCGCTATAGAGCGGCACGATGCCGATCGGATGTTCAAATCCGGTCTGACCATCCATGATCATGCCGAGATTGTAAGGCAGCTCGCCGCCTTCCGCCGTCACCATCAGACCTTCTTTGCGGGCGATGTCGCTAACCCATTGGCGCTGATCGCGGCGCGGCTGCATATACTGCTTCAGCATTACAGCGCCCCACGATTTCAGGGTCGCAACTTCGTTTTCGGCGGCCTCGTAACTGGTGAGGATGTTGTTGCGCGGCCCGTCGCGATTATAGAGCGGATCGCCGGTTGAAAACTGCCGCGGTCCGATCAGCAGGCCAGCCTCGACCATCTCCGCATTGCTGAACACATTTTGCGACCACATGGAGTTGTCGAGCGTCGTGGTCACGCCATAGGCGAGGTAGGACGCATTCTCATAGCCGCGGCGCGGAATCATGCCGTTATATTCGCGGTTGTGATGCGCATGCATGTCGATGAAGCCGGGCGTGATGGTTTTGCCTGTTGCATCGATAAGCCGATCAGCGCCCGCCGTGTCGCAATCGCCGACACAGGTGATGCGCGCGCCGTCAACAACCAGCGTCCCGTCTTCGATCACCTCTTCTCCGTTCATCGTGATGATGCGCGCATGGGTGAAGGCGATCCGGCCTTTGGGCGTGTTGCGCGGAATAGTGAGGGTGATTTCTGTTTGCTGCGTTTCCTCCGTGTGGAGATCATAGCTGTAATAGATTTTCGCCGAATTGAATTCGACCGTGCGGCTGTTGCGCCAGTTGGGATAGAGGCCGCCGGTTATCGACAGAGCTTTTGCCGGCAGCTTTGTGGCGTCTTCTTTTTTCGTGAGAACAAGCGGCTTGCCGGCGGATGCGTTATAGGGCAGCGGCGCGAGATACACATTGTCGCCCTCTAGGAACGCCACATGGGCGCCGTCCGGCGAGATGGCCGCTTCATCGGCGAACAGGAAGCGCGCATGGATGCGCGGCGGGTCGATGGTTGTTTTCGCCGGAACGGAAACGAGTTCGGAGAATGGGTCGCCGCCAAACGCCGCCTCATCGCGCGGCGCGCCGCGCAGAAAGAAGATGCGGTTCTCCGGCCCCCAGATTGGTCGCGGCAATTGCTGCCGCTGGTCGCCAAAGCCATTCATATAGTCGATCTGCGCGACAATCGTCGGCGCGCCGCCATTGGCGGAATAGACTGCGATGTTCCACCATGCATTGTTCGAGATATTGCGCCCCCGCGCCGTGTAATTGGCGCCTTTGCCGACTGCGATAAACTTGCCGTCCGCGCTCCAGTCCGGATTGGCGTATTCGCCCGCTTCGGTTGAAAGCCGTTTCGGTGCGCCGCCGCTGGCGCGGACTTTCCAGAGCTGACCGCGATCGCCGTCATCCCAACTGACAAATGCGATATTGCGTCCGTCTGGCGACCAGGCGGGGCCGAATTCCAGAAGGTCGTCGCTGAGATTGGTCAGCCGTTTCGGTTTGCCATTGGGCAAGCTCTGCACCCAGATCTTTCCGACTGCCTGAAAGGCAAGGGTCTTGCCGTTGGGAGAGGCAGCGGCCCAGCGTATGAACTTCGCATCAAAGGGCGCGTCCTCGATGCGGAAAGTTTTGTAGGCTTGCTCGGAGATTGTGCGTTGAACGCGCGCAGTAAACGCGATCGCCGTCACGTCGCCGCTTTTCACATCGACCTTGTGCAGCTTGCCGCCCTGGGTGACGACGACGAAACGTCCGTCGGGCGTAAAGCTGTAGCCCGGGAAAACGCGCGGCGATTTGTATCCTTCGGTAAGGTCCTGCTCCACCGGGTCCATGAGGATGCGTTCTTCGCCGGTCTTGAGATCGCGCAGCCAAAGCGCCGTGCGCGGACCGAACTCATGGCCCTTGAACGAGATCAGTCCATCCGGAATGCGGCGGATGAAGGTCATATAGCGGCCGTCCGGAGAAATCTCCGGCGCCGCCATGCCGCCGCTGGACCAGCGCCGTTGCTGGGCGAGAATGCCCTGACTTTCTTCGCGGATTTCGCCGGTCTGAAGATCGAGGCGGCGAACCTGCATCTCGCCCATCAGCGCATCATGGCGTCCGCCCCACGCCCTGGGGCCGGTCGTCACTTCAAAATAGAGAAATTTTCCGTCGGCGGAGGGGGAGGGCCAGGATGCTTCGGGCTGGTCATCGCCGACAATCTGCACGCCCTTGCCGCCTGAGCGATGGAACATCCAGATGCCTTCTTCTGGTTTGACGCCCGCTTTGTGCAGGCTTGTCTTGCGCGCAAAGATATATTGGCCGTCGGCGCTCCAGGCTGGCGTTTGATAGCGGGCGTCGAGGTCTTCCCGGATCTGCACCGGGTTCGAGCCGTCTGCATCCATGATCCACAGATTGCTCTGGCCTTTGCGATCGGAAATGAACGCGATGTGTTTGCCGTCCGGCGAATATTGCGGGTGATAATTGATGGCGACGCCGCTGTCGGCAGTCAGATTTTCCGCGTCGCCGCCCGTAATCGGCATCCGGTAAATGCTGGCGAGCAGGTCAAAGACGATCCATTTCCCATCCGGAGAAACGTCCGCCGACATGAAGGTACCTTCACTGGTCTCAAAGTCGATGTCGCGCGTCTTGCCGCGGGCGAGCGTGGTGTCCCAGTCGGACGCCTCTTGCGCGCTTTGCGCAGCTCCATCCGGCTGTTGCGCTGCTGCGGCGTAACCGGCGGCGGACGCCAGGCAAGAGGCGGCGGAAGCCGCGACTATTGCGGCTGACAAACGAAATCGATCCATGAAGAGGCCCCGCTAATGATTTTTATTTGCTTGATGCCTATAGGACTCGGGGCAAGCCCAACTGGCCGAAAGTTTTTTGAAAGGGGCAGGCGGGCGAGGGGGAAAACCGCCTGTTTTGCCGGATTTTCGTCCCTGAAGCCTTGCAATCGCCGGAAAAACTGGTAATCGCACGCTCGCACCCGGTTCGCCGGGCGCTACCTGTCCGAGACTGCGGGTGCGGAGAAATCTGCTTAATCTCCCGCATAGACAGAGGGAAAAGGATCAGCTGGGCGCCGTTTTACGGAATTGGGGCCCGATCTGTCCATTGAACCTTCTGGGGCAGGCTCTCTGCGGTGATCGCGGGAGCCTTTTTTGGTTCCTGTATTTCACCGCATAGATCGAAGCCCCCTGCGCGAGCAGGGATTATCTGGGGCCGGGCGTTGTTGCCTGGCCTTGTTTGAACCAAAGGACCTGCCTCATGGACAGAACCCAAAAGGCGGAAATGGTCGACTGGATCGGCGGCGTGTTCGATGCGAATACGGTAGTCGTGGTTGGTAATGGAGGCCTTTCGGTCTCCGAGTTCGAGGCTCTGCGCGGTGAATTGCGCAAGTCCGGCGCCTCCATGAAAATCGTCAAGAATCGTCTCGCCAAGATCGCGATCTCCGGAAAGCCGAGTGAAAAACTCACGAGCCTTTTCGAGGGACCGACCGCCATTGCGTTCTCTGAAGACCCGGTCGCGGCGGCGAAAGCCGTCAAGGAATACGCCAAGAGCAATGAAAAGCTCACGATCCTTGGCGGCGCGATGGGTGAGGAAATCCTCGATGTGAAAGGGGTGGAGGCGCTTGCTTCCATGCCGTCACGCGAAGAGCTTCTGGCCTCTATCGTCCTGACCATCACGTCTCCTGCGGCTCAGCTCGCCGGCGCCATCGGCGCTCCGGCATCGAATATCGCTGGCATCCTGGAGACTCTGGAGAATCGCGAAGCGGCGTAAGTTCGCACCAATTTTTGTAACCCAATCAAAGAACTAGGAACTAAAGACAATGGCTGATCTTAAAAAACTGGCTGAAGAGCTTGTTGGCCTGACGCTTCTCGAAGCGGCTGAGCTGAAAAACATCCTTAAAGACGAGTACGGCATCGAGCCGGCTGCTGGCGCTGTTGCAGTTGCAGCAGCTCCTGGCGCAGGTGGCGGCGAAGCGGCTGAAGAAAAGACCGAATTCGACGTCATTCTGGTCGAAGCAGGCGACAAAAAGATCAACGTGATCAAAGAAGTACGCGCGATCACCGGTCTTGGCCTGAAAGAAGCCAAAGAGCTCGTCGAAGCTGGCGGCAAAGCCGTCAAAGAAGGCGCAGCGAAAGCCGAAGCCGAAGAAATCAAGAAAAAGCTCGAAGAAGCTGGCGCGAAAGTCGAACTCAAGTAGTTTGGCGAAAGCTCCGGTTGGGCGCGCTTTCTCCCGCAATTTCTCCCGATTGGGGGTTGCAGAGGGTTGCGGGCGCGCCTATTACACCCATTCGCCGCCGACGGAGCCCCCGTCGGCGGCTTCAGGTTTTGCGGCGACGTGCTTCGGATAATCGAGATCAAATTTTAGTCACCCGCGACCCGCGGTCGAACTCCGGTCCGGCCGACGGGGCTTTTGTGCATGCGTTAACCCTGTTTGTCGCCAGGGATAGCGAGCGCATTTCGGCTGACACCCGCTTGTGAGGACAAAGATGGCGCAATCCTTCGTCGAGAAGAAACGCATTCGCAAAAGCTTCGGTCGCATCGGTGATGCTGCGCCGATGCCGAACCTTATTCAGGTTCAAAAGGATTCCTACGAACAATTCCTGCAGCGTTTCGCCAAGCCGGAAGACCGGCTGGTGGACGGCCTTGAAGCGGTGTTCCGCTCGGTTTTCCCGATCTCGGATTTCACCGAGACGGCGACGCTTGAATATGTCTCCTATGAGTTTGAGGAGCCGAAATACGACACCGAAGAGTGCCAGCAGCGCGATATGACCTACGCGGCGCCGCTCAAGGTGACGTTGCGCCTGATCGTCTTTGAAGTAGACGAAGAAACCGGCGCCAAGTCCGTCAAGGACATCAAGGAGCAGGAAGTCTACATGGGCGACATGCCGCTCATGACCGACAACGGCACCTTTATCGTCAACGGCACCGAGCGCGTCATCGTCTCCCAGATGCACCGTTCGCCGGGCGTGTTCTTCGATCACGACAAGGGCAAGACCCATTCTTCGGGCAAGCTGCTTTTCGCCGCGCGGATCATCCCGTATCGCGGCTCGTGGCTCGACTTTGAATTCGACGCCAAAGACATCGTCAATGTGCGCATCGACCGCCGCCGCAAGCTGCCGGCGACGACGCTGCTTTACGCGCTCGGCATGGATCAGGAAGAGATCCTCGACGAATTCTACGACCGCGTTCCGCACAAGAAGATTAAAACCGGCTGGACAATGCCGTATAATCCTGAGCGCTGGAAAGGCGTGAAGGTCGACCGCGATCTCATCAACGCCAAGAATGGCGAAGTGGTGCTCGAGGCCGGCAAGAAAATGTCCGCCCGCGCCGCCAAGAAACTCGCGGAAGACGGGTTGAAGGATCTTCTTCTTTCTGACGAAGAGATGATCGGACGTTATTTCGCATCTGACCTCGTGAACTTCGATTCCGGTGAGATTTTCGGCGAAGCTGGCGAGGAGATCACCGCCGAGCATATCGAAACATTCGCAGATATCGGCATTGATGCGTTCGACACGATCGACGTCGATCACATCAATATCGGCGCTTATGTTCGCAACTCGCTGAATGCGGACAAAAACCGCAACCGCGAAATGGCGCTGATCGATATTTACCGCGTCATGCGTCCGGGCGAGCCGCCGACACTGGAAACGGCGGAAGGCCTCTTCTACTCATTGTTCTTCGATCCCGAGCGCTATGACCTTTCATCGGTCGGCCGGGTGAAGATGAATATCCGTCTCGGCTTTGAAACCGAAGACACGCTGCGCACGCTTCGCAAGGAAGACATCCTCTCCGTGCTGAAGACCATCGTGCAGTTGCGCGACGGCAAAGGCGAAATCGACGACATCGACAATCTCGGCAACCGCCGGGTGCGTTCGGTCGGCGAACTGATGGAGAACCAGTACCGCATTGGCCTTCTCCGCATGGAGCGCGCGATCAAGGAACGCATGTCGTCAGCTGAACTCGATACGCTGATGCCGCACGACCTGATCAACGCCAAGCCGGCCGCGGCGGCGGTGCGTGAATTCTTCGGCTCTTCGCAGCTGTCGCAGTTCATGGACCAGACCAACCCGCTTTCCGAGATCACTCACAAGCGCCGCCTTTCAGCGCTTGGGCCGGGCGGTCTCACCCGTGAGCGCGCAGGCTTTGAAGTCCGCGACGTCCACCCGACCCATTATGGCCGGATCTGCCCGATTGAAACGCCGGAAGGACCGAATATTGGTCTGATCAACTCGCTGGCGACCCATGCGCAGGTCAACAAATACGGCTTCATTGAAAGCCCGTATCGTCGCGTCGAAAACGGACGCCTGACGGACGACGTTGTGTATCTCTCCGCGATGGAAGAGGCGCGCTACAATATTGCGCAGGCGAATGCCGAGGTCGATGAGAGCGGCATGCTGCTCAATGAATTCGTCAACTGCCGGGCAGGCGCCTTCCGCGACGCCACGCTGATCCCGCGCGAGGAAGTCAACTATATCGACGTGTCGCCGAAGCAGCTTGTTTCGGTCGCCGCTGCGCTCATTCCGTTCCTCGAAAACGATGACGCCAACCGCGCGCTCATGGGCTCGAACATGCAGCGTCAGGCTGTGCCGCTGCTGCAGGCAGAGGCGCCGTTTGTCGGCACCGGCATGGAGTCGGTTGTGGCCCGGGATTCCGGCGCTGCGGTCGCCGCCCGCCGCCCTGGCATCGTCGAGCAGGTTGACGCGCAGCGTATCGTTATCCGCGCGACGGAAGAAAAAGACCCGACCAAGCCCGGCGTCGACATCTTCAATCTGCGCAAGTTCCAGCGTTCGAACCAGAACACCTGTATCAACCAGCGTCCGCTGGTGAAGATCGGCGATATGGTGCGCGACGGCGACATCATCGCTGACGGTCCGTCTACGGATCTTGGCGAACTCGCGCTCGGCAAGAACGTGCTCGTCGCGTTCATGCCGTGGAACGGCTACAACTTCGAGGACTCGATCCTCATTTCCGAACGCATCGTGCGCGATGACGTGTTCACCTCCATCCACCTCGAAGAGTTCGAAGTGATGGCGCGCGACACCAAGCTCGGTCCGGAAGAAATCACCCGCGATATTCCGAACGTCTCGGAAGAGGCGCTTCGCAATCTCGACGAAGCGGGCATCGTCGCCATCGGCGCCGAAGTCCATCCGGGCGACATTCTCGTGGGCAAAATCACGCCGAAGGGCGAGAGCCCGATGACGCCGGAAGAAAAACTTCTGCGCGCCATCTTCGGTGAAAAAGCCTCCGATGTGCGCGACACGTCGCTGAAACTGCCGCCGGGCGTTGCGGGCACGGTCGTTGAGGTCCGTGTCTTCAACCGTCACGGCGTCGACAAAGACGAACGCGCCGTGTCGATCGAGCGTGAGGAAATCGAGCGTCTTGCAAAAGACCGCGACGACGAACTCGCTATCCTCGAGCGCAACGTCTATGGCCGTCTGCAGCCATTGCTTCAGGGCAAAGAAGCCGTTTCCGGTCCGAAGAGCTTTGAAAAAGGCCCGATCACCGAAGACGTGCTCGAAAACACGCTGACCAGAGGTCAGTGGTGGAAGATTGGCGTCGCCGATGATGCGGTGATGGCTGAAATCGAAGCCATGAAGAAGCAGTTCGACGATTCGAAAGCGCGCCTCGAGGCTCGCTTCGAAGACAAGGTCGACAAGCTGAAGCGCGGCGACGAACTTCCGCCGGGCGTCATGAAGATGGTCAAGGTCTTCGTTGCGGTGAAGCGCAAGCTGCAGCCGGGCGACAAAATGGCCGGCCGTCACGGCAACAAAGGTGTGATCTCCAAGATCGCGCCGATGGAAGACATGCCGTTCCTCGCAGACGGCACCGCTGTCGACATCGTGCTCAACCCGTTGGGCGTGCCGTCGCGCATGAACGTTGGCCAGATTCTCGAAACCCATCTCGGTTGGGCCTGCCGCGGTCTCGGTCGTCAGATCGACGAGTTGCTGGAGCAGTGGGAAGCCAATAACGCGACCCGCGAAGATCTCATCGCCAAACTGAAAGACGTTTATGGCGAGGATCAGGTGCTGCCGCGCTCGAATGAGGAGCTCAAGGAACTTGGGCAGAACCTCGTTCGCGGCGTTCCGATCGCCACGCCGGTCTTTGACGGCGCGCGCGAAGCGGAAATCGTCAAAATGCTTGAAAAGGCCGGGCTCGAAGAGTCCGGGCAGGTCACGCTGTTTGACGGCCGCACCGGCGACACGTTCAACCGCAAGGTCACCGTGGGCTACAAGTATCTCTTGAAGCTGCACCACCTTGTCGACGACAAGATCCACGCCCGCTCCATCGGCCCATACTCGCTGGTCACCCAGCAGCCATTGGGCGGCAAGGCGCAGTTTGGCGGCCAGCGCTTCGGCGAAATGGAAGTCTGGGCGCTCGAAGCTTACGGCGCGGCTTACACGCTGCAGGAAATGTTGACCGTGAAATCGGACGACGTCGCCGGCCGTACGAAAGTCTATGAGGCGATCGTGCGCGGTGATGACTCGTTCGAAGCGGGCATCCCGGAAAGCTTCAATGTGCTTGTCAAAGAAATGCGTTCGCTCGGCTTGAACGTCGAGCTTCAGAACGGGTGACGCGTCAGCGTTTCCCGTTCCACTTTTTGAATGAACTCGCGGACTGATCATCCGCTCCGATCGTAAGAGGCGCCCATGTCACAGGAACTGCTGAACGTATTCAACCCGACTGCCCCTGCGCAGACGTTCAACAAGATCCGCATCTCGCTGGCGAGCCCGGAGAAAATTCTCTCCTGGTCATTCGGCGAGATCAAAAAGCCTGAAACCATCAATTACCGCACCTTTAAACCGGAGCGGGACGGGCTTTTCTGCGCGCGCATTTTTGGTCCGACCAAGGACTATGAATGCCTGTGCGGCAAATATAAGCGGATGAAGTACAAAGGCATCGTTTGCGAAAAATGCGGTGTTGAAGTCACGCTGACCAAAGTGCGCCGCGAGCGCATGGGCCATATCGAGCTTGCGGCTCCGGTCGCGCATATCTGGTTCCTGAAATCCTTGCCGTCGCGCATCTCGCTGATGCTCGACATGACGTTGAAGGATCTCGAGCGCGTTCTGTATTTCGAACAATATATCGTCATCGAGCCGGGCCTCACCAATCTGACGCCGAACCAGATGCTCACCGAAGAAGAGTATCTGCAGGCCCAGGAAGAGTTTGGCGAAGACTCGTTCACCGCCGGCATCGGCGCCGAAGCGATCCGCGAAATCCTGTCGAATATCGACATGGTCGCGGAAACCGAAAAAATGCGCGTCGACATCGTCGAGTCGACCAGCGAGCTCAAAACCAAAAAGCTCGCCAAGCGCTTGAAGCTGATCACCGCCTTCATCGAATCCGGCAACAAGCCGGAATGGATGATCATGACGGTTATTCCGGTGATCCCGCCGGAACTGCGTCCGCTGGTTCCGCTTGATGGCGGCCGCTTCGCGACATCCGACCTCAACGATCTGTATCGCCGGGTCATCAACCGCAACAACCGCCTGAAGCGCCTGATTGAGCTGCGTGCGCCGGACATCATCGTGCGTAACGAAAAGCGCATGCTGCAAGAGTCTGTCGATGCGCTGTTCGACAATGGCCGTCGTGGCCGCGTCATCACGGGCACCAACAAGCGCCCGCTGAAGTCGCTCTCCGACATGCTGAAAGGCAAGCAGGGCCGCTTCCGTCAGAACCTGCTCGGCAAGCGCGTCGACTATTCCGGCCGTTCGGTGATCGTTGTTGGTCCTGAACTTAAACTGCATGAATGCGGCCTGCCGAAAAAGATGGCGCTCGAGCTGTTCAAGCCGTTCATCTATTCGCGCCTTGACGCCAAGGGTCTGTCTGCGACCGTCAAGCAAGCGAAGAAACTGGTCGAAAAAGAACGTCCCGAAGTCTGGGATATTCTCGACGAGGTTATTCGCGAGCACCCGGTTCTGTTGAACCGCGCGCCGACGCTTCACCGTCTCGGCATTCAGGCGTTCGAGCCGAAACTGATCGAAGGCAAAGCGATCCAGTTGCACCCGCTGGTGTGTACTGCGTTCAACGCTGACTTTGACGGCGACCAGATGGCCGTGCACGTTCCGCTGTCGCTGGAAGCGCAGCTCGAAGCGCGCGTCCTGATGATGTCGACCAACAACATTTTGTCGCCCGCCAACGGCAAGCCGATCATCGTGCCGAGCCAGGACATCATTCTTGGTCTCTACTACATCACGATGGAAAAAGAGGGCGAGCCGGGCGAAGGCAAGGTCTTCGGCACGATCCAGGAGATCGAACACGCGCTGAACGCCGGCGTCGTGACGCTGCACACAAAGATCAAAGCGCGCTGGGAAGGCGTCAACGAAAAGGGCGAAACCTTCCGCGAGATCGTAGAGACAACGCCTGGCCGCATGAAGGTTGCGCAGGTTCTGCCGCGCGATTCCAATGTGCCGTTCTCGGTGATCAACCAGCTCCTGACCAAGAAGACCATTCAGGGCCTGATCGACATCGTCTATCGCCATTGCGGTCAGAAAAAGACGGTGATCTTCGCTGATCACGTCATGGATCTCGGCTTCAAGGAAGCCTGTAAAGCGGGCATCTCCTTCGGAAAGGATGACGTTGTCATTCCGGCTGCGAAGAAGGGTCTTGTTGACGAAACACGCGCGCAGGTTTCCGAGTTTGAATCTCAGTATGCGGAGGGCCTCATCACCCGCGGCGAGAAATACAACAAGGTCATCGACGCCTGGGCGAAATGCACCGATAAAATCGCCGATGCGATGATGGCGGAAATTTCCGAGACCAAATTCGATGAAGAAACGGGCCGGCAAAAAGAGCCGAACTCAATCTACATGATGTCGCATTCGGGTGCGCGTGGTTCGCCAACCCAGATGCGTCAGCTCGGCGCCATGCGCGGTCTGATGGCCAAGCCGTCGGGCGAGATCATCGAAACGCCGATTACGTCGAACTTTAAAGAAGGTCTCACCGTGCTCGAGTACTTCAACTCGACTCACGGCGCGCGGAAAGGTCTCGCGGATACGGCGCTGAAGACAGCGAACTCGGGTTACCTGACCCGTCGTCTCGTTGACGTGGCGCAAGACTGCATCGTTCGCGAAACCGATTGTGGCACGACCAACGGCATCACGATGGAAGCTGTCGTGCGTTCCGGCGACATTGTTGTTCCGTTGTCGCAGATCATCCTCGGCCGCACGCTGCTTGAAGACCTCGCGCATCCGCAGACCGGTGAGATCATTGGCAAGGTCAATGACGAAGTCGATGAAGCGCAGGCGGAAACGATCGAAGCGGCGGGTTTCCAGAAAATCCGTGTACGCTCGGTTCTGACTTGCGACTCCAAAGTCGGCATCTGCGCCAAATGCTACGGCCGCGATCTTGCGCGCGGTTGCCCGGTCAATATCGGCGAATCTGTCGGCGTCATCGCGGCGCAGTCGATCGGCGAGCCGGGCACGCAGCTCACCATGCGTACCTTCCACGTTGGCGGTACGGCCCAGGTTGGCGACACCTCCTTCATCGAGGCGAGCCACGAAGGCACCGTCAAATTCGAGGGCGGCAATGTGCTGGTGGACTCCCAGGGCGATCTCGTCGTCATGGGCCGCAACACGCTGGTCAAAATCGTCGACAGCGACGGTAAGGAACAAGCGTCCTACAAGGTCTCCTACGGCGCCAAATTGCGCGTCAAGGAAGGCGCGCGGGTCACGCGCGGTCTGCGCCTTGCGGACTGGGATCCTTACACCTTGCCGATCCTCACCGAAGTATCCGGCAAGATCAAATTCGAAGACCTTCAAGAAGGCTTCTCCATGCAGGTGGTCGCCGATGAAGCGACCGGTATTGCTAGCCGGGTCGTCATCGACTGGCGCGCCAACCCGCGCGCCGCCGACTTGAAACCGGCGATCGTCATCCTCGATGACAATGGCGAGCCGATGAAGCTCTCCACCGGCGGCGAAGCGCGTTACATGCTGCCTGTCGACGCCATTCTTTCGGTGGAAGACGGCGAACAAATCGCACCGGGCGACGCGCTGGCGCGTATCCCGACCGAAGGCGCCAAGACACGCGACATCACCGGTGGTCTGCCGCGGGTTGCGGAACTGTTCGAAGCGCGCCGTCCGAAAGATCACGCAATCATCGCCGATGTCGATGGCCGCGTCGAATTCGGCCGCGACTACAAGAACAAGCGTCGCATCCGGATCCTGCCGACCGATGAAAGCCTCGAGCCTTCAGATTATCTCGTCCCCAAAGGCCGCCACATTGCGGTTCAGGACGGCGATTTCATCGCCAAGGGCGAGTATCTGATGGACGGCAACCCGGCGCCGCATGACATTCTGGCGATCATGGGGATCGAAGCGCTTGCTGACTTCCTCATCGATGAAATCCAGGAAGTCTATCGTCTGCAGGGCGTGCCGATTAACGACAAGCACATCGAGGTGATCGTTCGCCAGATGCTGCAAAAAGTCGAAGTCACCGATCCGGGCGATTCACTGTTCCTGAAAGAAGAGCAGGTTGACCGCTTCGAATTCGATGAAGCCAACGCCAAGCTCGACGATCAGGGCAAGCGTCCCGCCAAGGCGGTGCCGGTCCTGCTCGGCATCACCAAAGCATCGCTGCAAACGCGGTCCTTCATCTCTGCGGCGTCCTTCCAGGAAACGACGCGCGTCCTCACCGACGCCGCCGTCAATGGCAAGATCGATACGCTCGAGGGCCTCAAAGAAAACGTCATCGTCGGCCGGCTCATTCCGGCGGGTACTGGCGGGGCTATGTCGCGCCATCAGGTCGAGGCCGAGCGCCGCGACCAGGTGCTTATCGACGAGCGTCAAAAACGTGCTGCAGAATCCAGCGCGCCGGCGCTTGAAGGCCCGAGCGAAGCTGAGCCTGTTGCAGAAGCAGCGGCGCCGAGCGACGAAGCGGCGACGGAAGCTGCTGAATAAGCTGGCTGCCAGGAAAAAAAGGCGGGATGATTTCATCCCGCCTTTTTTGTTTGCGGCTGGGCGCGTCCGGGTTTGCAGTTCTAGCTATCGCCGCCGGCGCCGATAATCGCCCGGTATAATTGCGAGCCCCAGGCGCGGGAGCGGTCATATAAAGTCTCCGCGCTGCAGGCGAGGGCGGCGGCGGACAGCCTCTGATAGGCGTCCTGATCATCCAGCAGTCCGGCAATGCTCTGCGTGAGCGCTGGGGTCGAGTCCGCTTCAAAGACCGCGCAGGCGTCCTTTAAAAGCTCGCGCGCGGGCACCACGGTGCTCATCACGGACGGGACCCCCTGCGCCGCCGCCTCGAAGCAGACATAAGCGAGCCCTTCATTAAAGTCGGTGCGCGTCGGGCAGATCATCAGATCTGCTTCTTTAAGCGCCGCCTTAACCGAGGGGCGATCGAGATGACCGGGCGCGCTCGCGACGTCCGAAAGGCCGCGCTTGGCGATTTCCGCCCGCAGGGGCTCCAGAGCGCCGCCGCCGCCAGCGAAAACCAGCCGCAAATCCGGATGAGCCTCGCGCAGCGCGCAAAAGGCGTCGAGGAGGTCAAAGACGCCTTTATTCGCCTCAAGCCGGCCGAGAAACAGAAGGTTGCGGGCAGGGCCGGTGCGCGGCGCGGCTTCGATCGGTTCGGGCTGCTGCGGCACCGCGACAAAACTCGGCAAATCCGGCCGGGTGAGGGTTAACAACTGTCTTTCGCACTCATGCGAGGTGTTGACCGCGCCATCGACGGATCGCATCGCCAGCCTGTAACCCGCATTCAGCAGTTTCTGGCGGGGGCTTAACCCTTTGGCGCCCATGGGCCATCTGGTGTTGTGAACGGTCAGGATGAGGCGGTCGGCGACACGCTTCGCCAGAGGCAGATATTGCCAGTCGAAATCGCTCGCGATCACCGCCACATGGGGCTTGAAGGGGGCGAGGGCCTTTATGCAGGCCTGCGCATAGGCGTAGCGGCTGGCGAAATAGCCCGCAGCGCCCGAGCCCGCCTGATACACCACCTTGGCGAAGGTGAAGTCCCCATCCGTCATGGTCGGGGTCGGCTCGGCGGCCTGGGTGATCAGCATGCCTTCGCATTGGCCGGACTGGCAGAATTCGTAGAATTGGGTGGAGTAGGTGATGCTGGGCACCCTCGGGTCGTGCCGGCCCTCGCGCCAATGCTTGTAGGTGCCATAGACGTCGCCGGGGCCGGGCAGATAGGCGACGCGCAAGGGCGCATCCGGTACAAGCCCGAGCGAACGGCGCAATCTGGCTGGCGCATCGGCGGGCAAGTCGAGAATCGGTTCGTCAAAGGCGGTCATAAATCCAGGCTCCGATGCGCACAGGAGCCCACGCCCCCGCGAAAACGCAATAGAATGGTTTGCCATTGGCGTTCCAGAGGCGCATGATGCGTCTATTGCACACGGAAATATGCAAGAAAACGCCCATTTATGACGCTTTTGTCTGGCAGGTTCTGCGCAAAGGCAAAAAAGCGCCCGGTGGGAGTGAAAAATCTTAAAACCGTATTGACCCGTGGGAGTCGCAACGGTATGTGTCGCGCCGCTGATTGGCTGGCCGTCAGGTTTTCCGCTTTTGGGAAACACTGAAACGCAGCCGCTTTTAGCTGATGACAGTGAAGGTTTTTTGAGCGGCGTTCCGCCTGACGGGGCTCCGCTCGTTTGCGTCATGGATAATTCTGTCCATGCCGCGCGTGATTTTTAGGGTCAGCGCCCGCGAAAAGCGAAGGCCGGAGAAACGGATGCCGACGATACAACAACTTATCCGCAAGCCGCGGAAACCAAAGCGCCGCATCAACAAAGTGCCGGCGCTCGAAGGAAACCCGCAGAAGCGGGGCGTGTGCACGCGCGTTTATACAACGACACCGAAAAAGCCGAACTCGGCGCTTCGGAAAGTTGCGAAAATCCGTTTGACCAACGGTTACGAAGTTATCGGCTACATCCCGGGCGAAGGTCACAACCTGCAGGAGCACTCGGTGGTCCTGATCCGCGGCGGCCGCGTGAAAGACCTTCCCGGCGTTCGCTACCACATCATCCGCGGCGTGCTCGACACGCAGGGCGTGAAAGATCGCAAGCAGCGTCGTTCGAAATACGGCGCCAAGCGTCCGAAGTAAGGATATAAGAGATGTCACGTCGTCACCGCGCAGAAAAACGCGTCGTTCATCCGGACCCGAAGTTCGGAGACAAAACCGTTTCGAAGTTCATGAACTACGTCATGATCGACGGCAAAAAGCCTGCCGCCGAGAAAATCGTTTATGGCGCGTTTGAGCGCATTGAAGGCAAGCTGCGCCGTCCGCCGGTCGAGCTCTTTAAAGAAGCACTTGAGAATGTGACGCCTGCGCTGGAAGTTCGCTCGCGCCGGGTTGGCGGCGCCACCTATCAGGTTCCGGTTGAAGTTCGCCCGGACCGCAAACTCGCTCTCGCCATGCGCTGGATCATTTCCGCGGCTCGTTCGCGCAATGAGACCACCATGGTCGACAAGCTTTCGAATGAACTGATGGACGCTGCCCAAAATCGCGGCGCGGCTGTCAAGAAGCGCGAAGACACGCACCGGATGGCGGAAGCCAACCGCGCCTTCTCGCATTATCGCTGGTAACGGATTCAAGGGTAAGGGCTTTCAGCCATGGCGCGTACGCACAAAATTGAAGACTACCGGAACTTCGGCATCATGGCTCACATTGATGCTGGCAAGACGACGACGACTGAGCGCGTCCTGTATTACACCGGCAAGTCCCACAAAATCGGCGAAGTCCATGACGGCGCCGCGACCATGGACTGGATGGAGCAAGAGCAGGAGCGGGGGATCACCATCACCTCGGCTGCGACGACTTGTTCCTGGAAAGACAAGCGCCTCAACATCATCGACACCCCAGGCCACGTTGACTTCACGATTGAAGTCGAGCGCAGCCTGCGCGTGCTTGACGGCGCTGTTGCGCTGCTCGACGCCAATGCCGGCGTAGAGCCGCAGACCGAAACAGTTTGGCGTCAGGGCGACAAATATCACGTTCCCCGTCTCTTCTTCATCAACAAGATGGATAAGATCGGCGCTGATTTCTATTATTCCGTCGACACCATTCACAAACGCCTCGCCGCGAAAACGGTTATTCTGCAGCTGCCGATCGGCGCTGAGAACGAGTTCAAAGGCGTTGTCGACCTGATCCGCATGAAGGCTGTCGTCTGGGAAGAAGAAAGCCTCGGCGCTGCGTTCCATGACGAAGAGATCCCGGCGGACCTTCTCGATAAAGCGAAAGAATATCGCGAGAAAATGGTCGAGACCGTTGTCGAGCTCGATGAAGCGGTGATGGAAGCCTATCTTGAAGGCAACGAGCCGGATGAAGCGACAATCAAGCGCTTGATCCGTCAGGGCACCTGTAAAGTTGAATTCCACCCTGTTCTGTGCGGCTCCGCATTTAAGAACAAAGGCGTTCAGCCGATGCTTGACGCTGTTGTGGATTACCTGCCGAGCCCGGTCGAAGTTCCGCCGATCAAAGGCGTGCTTCCTGACACGGACACCGAAGTGACGCGCAAATCCTCTGACGACGAGCCGCTTTCCATGCTCGCCTTCAAAGTGATGAACGACCCGTTTGTGGGCTCGCTCACCTTCTGCCGCATCTATTCGGGCAAGCTCGAAGCCGGCACGCAGTTGTTGAACACGGTCAAAGGCAAGAAAGAACGCGCTGGCCGGATGCTGCAAATGCACTCCAACAGCCGTGAAGAAATCAAAGAAGCCTTCGCTGGCGACATCATCGCGGTTGTCGGTCTGAAAGACACGACGACGGGCGACACGCTGTGCGACTCGCAAAAGCCGGTTGTGCTTGAGCGTATGGAATTCCCTGATCCGGTTATCGAGCTTGCGGTCGAGCCAAAGACCAAAGCCGACCAGGAGAAAATGGGCCTCGCACTGCAGCGCCTCGCTGCTGAAGACCCGTCTTTCCGCGTCTCGACTGACGAAGAGTCCGGCCAGACGATCATCAAAGGCATGGGCGAGCTTCACCTCGACATTCTCGTCGACCGCATGAAGCGCGAATTCAAAGTCGAAGCGAATATCGGCGCGCCGCAGGTTGCTTACCGCGAAACGATCACTAAAGAAGCGGACATCGACTATACGCACAAGAAACAGTCCGGTGGTTCCGGTCAGTTCGCGCGCATCAAGTTCCGCGTCATTCCGCAAGAGCCTGGCACTGGCTACTCATTCGAGAGCAAGATTGTCGGCGGCGCGATCCCGAAAGAATATATTCCGGGCGTGGAAAAAGGCATCAACTCGATCCGCGAAACGGGTCTGCTGGTTGGCTTCCCGATCCTCGACTTCAAAATCGAGCTTTATGACGGCGCCTTCCACGATGTTGACTCTTCGGTTCTGGCTTTCGAAATCGCAGCACGCGCTGCGTTCCGCGAAAACAAACCGTCCCT
The DNA here is from genome assembly GCF_055809375.1 of Hyphococcus sp. D3-15. Classification (NCBI taxonomy): domain Bacteria; kingdom Pseudomonadati; phylum Pseudomonadota; class Alphaproteobacteria; order Parvularculales; family Parvularculaceae; genus Hyphococcus; species Hyphococcus sp. D3-15. Next base: position 2,388,227 of record NZ_CM147910.1, read on the forward strand.
CGGTCTGGCGCTTCTTGAGCCGGTGATGAAGGTCGAAGTCGTGACCCCGGAAGAATATACCGGCACGGTCATTGGCGACCTCAACTCGCGGCGCGGGCAGATCCAGGAGCAGGAAATGCGCGGCAACGCCAACGTCGTTCACGCGATGGTGCCGCTCGCAAACATGTTTGGTTATGTGAACAATCTTCGCTCGGCGACCCAGGGTCGCGCTCAGTACACGATGCAGTTTGATCATTATGAGCGCGTGCCGAAAGCGGTCGAAGAGGAAGTTAAGGCAAAGCTGGTTGGCTAGCCGATCAAGTGTAGGCGCCCGCCAACGAACATACCGGGCGATGAAGTTTAACGACAGACGTCAAGAAGACGGAGAGAAGTGAAATGTCGAAGGCAAAATTTGAACGTACGAAACCGCATGCTAACGTCGGCACCATTGGTCACGTTGACCATGGCAAAACGACTCTGACGGCTGCTATCACGAAGTATTTCGGTGACTTCAAAGCGTATGACCAGATCGACGCGGCGCCGGAAGAAAAAGCGCGCGGCATCACGATCTCCACGGCGCACGTTGAGTATGAGACGGAAAACCGTCACTACGCTCACGTTGATTGCCCGGGTCACGCTGACTACGTCAAAAACATGATCACCGGCGCAGCCCAGATGGATGGCGCTATTCTCGTTGTGAACGCTGCTGACGGCCCGATGCCGCAGACCCGCGAACACATCCTGCTCGCCCGTCAGGTTGGCGTGCCGGCGATCGTTGTTTACCTCAACAAAGTCGACCAGGTTGACGATGAAGAGCTGCTCGAACTCGTTGAGATGGAAGTTCGCGAACTTCTTTCTTCTTACGACTTCCCGGGCGACGATATTCCGATCATCAAAGGTTCGGCTTTGGCTGCTCTTGAAGATCGCGATGCTGAAATCGGCGAAAACTCGATCAAAGCGTTGATGGAAGCTGTCGACAGCTACATCCCGACGCCTGAGCGTCCGGTTGACCAGCCGTTCCTGCTGCCGATCGAAGACGTGTTCTCGATCTCCGGCCGCGGTACTGTTGTGACCGGTCGTGTCGAGCGCGGCGTTGTCAATGTTGGCGACGAACTCGAAATCATCGGCATCAAAGACACCAAGAAAACGACCTGCACGGGCGTTGAAATGTTCCGCAAGCTGCTTGATCGCGGTGAAGCTGGCGACAACGTTGGTGTTCTGCTGCGCGGCATCGAGCGCGAAGGCGTTGAGCGCGGCCAGGTTCTCTGCAAGCCGGGTTCTGTGACCCCGCACACGAAATTCGTGGCTGAAGCCTACATCCTGACGAAAGAAGAAGGCGGCCGCCACACTCCGTTCTTCACCAACTACCGCCCGCAGTTCTACTTCCGCACCACCGACGTGACCGGCGTTGTCACGCTCAAAGAAGGCGTGGAAATGGTTATGCCGGGCGACAACGTGGAAGTGAACGTTGAACTGATCGTGCCGATCGCCATGGAAGAGAAGCTCCGCTTCGCTATCCGTGAAGGTGGTCGTACGGTTGGCGCGGGCATCGTCGCGAAAATCATCGAGTAGTAACCCAAATTGATTGCGCGGATCGGTCCCAGGCTGGTCCGCGCTTTCGACTCAAGAAACCAGAACCAGAAATTTACAAAGAGCGAAGCGTAAACCCATGCAACAGAACATCCGCATCAGACTTAAGGCGTTTGATCATCGCGTGCTCGACGCTTCGACGCTGGAAATCGTCAACACGGCGAAACGCACGGGCGCAAATGTGCGCGGTCCTATTCCGCTGCCGACGCGCATCGAGCGTTACACGGTCAACCGGTCGCCGCACATTGATAAGAAGAGCCGTGAGCAGTTCGAAATGCGTACGCATAAACGCATGCTCGACATTGTCGATCCGACACCGCAAACGGTTGATGCGCTGATGAAACTCGACCTCTCGGCTGGCGTCGATGTCGAAATCAAGCTGGGCGCTTAAGGAGCATTTGAGATGCGCACGGGATTAATTGCGAAAAAGATGGGCATGACCCGCATCTTCAGCGCGGAAGGCGAACACCTTCCCGTTACGGTGATGCAGCTCGAAGCCTGTCAGGTTGTCGCTCAGCGTACTGCTGAGTCCGACGGCTACACTGCGCTGCAGCTTGGCGCCGGCGCCAAAAAGGCGAAGCGCGTCAACAAGGCCGAGCGCGGCCATTTCGCCAAGGCGAATGTTGAGCCGAAAATGAAATTGGCTGAGTTCCGCGTCTCCGAGGACAACCTCGTTGATGTCGGCGCTGAGCTTTCCGCCGAGCATTTCCTCGCGGGCCAGAAAGTCGATGTGACGGGCACGTCTATCGGTAAAGGTTTCGCGGGCGCCATGAAGCGCTGGAACTTTGGCGGTCTTCGTGCGTCGCACGGTGTTTCGATCTCGCACCGTTCACACGGTTCGACGGGCCAGTGTCAGGATCCGGGCAAAGTCTTCAAAGGCAAGAAGATGGCCGGCCAGATGGGCAACACGCGTATCACGACCCAGAACCTCGAAATCGTCAAAACTGACGTTGATCGCGGTCTGATCCTGATCAAAGGCGCCGTGCCTGGTCCTAAAGGCGGCTGGGTATTGATCAAGGACGCCGTCAAACGTGCAGCGCCGGAAGGCGTGCCGACTCCGGCGGCGATCAAATCCGCCAAGAACGATGCGCCGTCTGCGCAAGTTGAAGAGCAAGTCGCTGAAGAAGCGAAGAAGGAAGGGGACGAATAATGAAAACCGACGTCCTCAGCATTGAAAACAAGAAGTCAGGCTCGATCGACCTCGATGACGCCATCTTCGGTCTTGAGCCGCGTGCGGACATTCTGCACCGCTGCGTTGTCTATCAGCTAGCCAAGCGCCAGCAGGGCACGCACAAGTCGAAAGAGCGCGGCGAGGTTAAAGCCACGTCGAAGAAATTCGGTCGCCAAAAAGGCGGCGGCGGCGCTCGTCACGGCAACCGCGCGGCTCCGCAGTTCCGCGGCGGCGGCAAGGCCCACGGGCCGCGCGTGCGCAGCCATGCGATCGATCTGCCGAAGAAAGTTCGCCGTCTCGCGCTGCGTCACGCTCTGTCTTCGAAAGTCGCCGATGGTTCGCTGATCATCATCGACGAGGCAAAGCTTGCAGAAGCGAAAACAAAGTCAGTGCTTGAAGCATTTTCGAAGCTGAACATTGCAAACGCGCTGATCGTTGACGCATCGGTGGACGAGAATTTCGGTCTCGCCATGCGCAACATCCCCGGCATTGATATGCTGCCGGTGATTGGCGCGAATGTTTACGACATCCTTCGCAAGGACAAGCTTGTCCTGACCAAAGCGGCCGTCGAAGGCCTGGAGGCGCGTCTCAAATGAGCAAGAAACCCGCAACCACGGCCATTGAGGCCCATTACGACACGCTGATTGCGCCCGTCATCACCGAGAAATCGACGATTGCGGCCGAGCACAACCAGGTCGTGTTTCAAACTCCGATCACGGCGACCAAGCCGGAGATCAAGGAGGCCGTCGAGGCGCTGTTCAAGGTGAAGGTGAAAGCCGTCAACACGCTGCGCATCAAAGGCAAGAACAAGACATTCAAGGGGCGGGGCTATACGCGCTCTACCGTAAAAAAAGCGGTCGTGACTCTCGAAGAAGGTCACTCGATCGACGTGACGACCGGACTTTAAGGCAGGTTTAGACTTATGGCTTTGAAAAAATTCAAACCGACGACGCCGAGCCGCCGCCAATTGGTGCTGGTGGATCGCAGCGAGCTTTGGAAGGGCAAGCCGGTCAAGTCTTTGACCGAGGGCCTTTCCGAGAGCGCCGGCCGCAACAATACGGGCCGCATCACCGTGCGTCGCCGTGGCGGCGGTGTGAAAAAGACCTATCGCATCATCGATTTCAAACGGAACAAGTTTGACATCGAAGCGAAGGTCGAGCGTCTCGAATATGATCCGAACCGGACGGCCTTTATCGCGCTGCTCAAATATCTCGATGGCGAGCAGGCATACATCATCGCACCGCAGCGTCTGAAAGTTGGCGACAAGATCATCGCCGGCGAAAAAGTCGACGTGAAGCCGGGCAATGCGATGCGTCTGAAGTCGATCCCGGTCGGCACGATCATCCACAATGTCGAGCTGAAACCAGGCAAGGGCGCGCAGGTTGCTCGCTCCGCCGGTTCTTACGCTCAGCTGGTTGGCCGCGACGCGGGCATGGCCCAGGTTCGTTTGCAGTCTGGCGAAGTTCGCCTGATCTCCGGCGAGTGCATGTCGACAATCGGCGCCGTCTCGAACCCGGATCACATGAACCAGAATATCGGCAAGGCCGGACGCAACCGTCACAAGGGCAAGCGCCCGGCAGTGCGCGGCGTCGTCATGAACCCAGTCGATCACCCGCATGGCGGCGGCGAAGGCCGCACCTCAGGCGGCCGTCACCCGGTTACGCCGTGGGGCAAGCCGACCAAGGGCGCCAAGACCCGCAAGAACAAGCAAACCGACAAACTCATTCTGCGCTCGCGTCACGCGCGCAAGAAGAAATAGGCCGGAGTTAATAAGACATGCCACGTTCAGTCTGGAAAGGCCCGTTCATCGACCGCTATCTTTTGAAGAAAGCGGAAGAATCGCAGGACGGAAAACATAAAGGCGGGATCAAATCCTGGTCGCGCCGTTCAACGATCCTGCCGCATTTCGTTGGGCTGACCTTCAACGTCTATAACGGCCAGAAGTTCATTCCCGTTCATGTCACTGAAGACATGGTCGGCCACAAATTCGGCGAATTCTCTCCGACCCGCACCTATTACGGTCATGGGTCTGACAAGAAGGCGAAGAGGAAATAGTCATGGGGCAGAAGAAAAATCCCCGGCGCGTTAGCGACGCTCAGGCCATGGCCAAAGGCCGCCTGATCCGCACATCGCCGCAGAAGCTGAACCTCGTTGCGCAGTTGATCCGCGGCATGCCGGTCGAAAAGGCGCTTGCGGAACTGACTTTCTCGCGCAAACGCATTTCGCAGAACGTCAAGAAAGTTCTCGAAAGCGCAATCGCGAATGCTGAGAACAACCACGATCTCGACATCGACCAGCTCGTTGTTGATCAGGCTTTTGTCGGCAAGAACATGGTCATGAAGCGCTGGCGGGCCCGCGCGCGTGGCCGCGTCGGCAGAATCCAGAAGCCGTTTTCTGAAATCACGATCGTCGTGAAAGAAGTCGAGGAGGCCGCTTAATGGGCCAGAAAGTCAATCCAATCGGTCTGCGCCTCGGTATCAACCGGACCTGGGACTCGCGCTGGTTCGCCGGCAAAGCCGCCTATGGCGACTTGCTGCATGAAGACCTGCGCATTCGCAAATATGTCGAGAAGCGCCTGCATCAAGCTGGCGTCTCGCGCGTCATCATCGAGCGTCCGCACAAGAAATGCCGCGTGACGATCTACACGGCGCGTCCTGGCGTTGTGATCGGCAAGAAGGGCGCTGACATCGAAAAGCTGCGTCTTGAGCTTTCGAAGCTTTCTTCGTCGGAAACGGTCCTCAACATTGTTGAGATCCGCAAGCCGGAGATCGATGCGACGCTGGTCGCCGAGAATATTGCTCAGCAGCTTGAGCGCCGGGTTGCATTCCGCCGCGCTATGAAGCGCGCCATGCAAACCGCACAGCGCATGGGCGGCCTCGGCATTCGCGTCAACGTTTCGGGCCGTCTAGGCGGCGCGGAAATCGCGCGCATGGAATGGTACCGCGAAGGCCGCGTGCCGCTTCACACCTTGCGCGCCGACATCGATTACGGCGTAGCGACCGCCCAGACGACCTATGGCGCCATCGGCATTAAGGTCTGGATCTTCAAGGGCGAAATTATGGAACACGACCCGATGGGTCATGAAAAGCGATTGATCGAAGCCCAAACGGGCGGCGTCGGTCATCAGCAGCGCAAAAACTAGTCGCGCGAAGAAGGATTTGGAGACGTCTGAGCCATGCTTCAGCCAAAAAGAACAAAATTCCGCAAGCAGTTTAAAGGGCGGATCAAAGGGGTCGCAAAAGGCGGCACCGATCTGAATTTCGGATCCCACGGTCTTAAGGCCATGGCTCCGGAGCGCGTGACCTCGCGCCAGATCGAAGCCACCCGCCGCGCCATCACCCGCGCCATGAAGCGTCAGGGTCGCGTCTGGATCCGGATTTTTCCGGATGTGCCGGTGACCAAGAAGCCTACCGAAGTCCGCATGGGTAAAGGTAAGGGCTCTGTCGAATTCTGGGCGGCGAAAGTGAAACCGGGCCGGATCATGTTCGAGCTCGACGGCGTAACCGATGAAGTCGCGCGCGAAGCCTTGGCGCTTGGCGCTGCGAAACTGCCGATCAAGACGCGCATTGTCACGCGCATCGGCGAGTAAGGAGCAGTTGAGATGAACTCGACAGAGGCCCGCGATATGACCGCTGACGAATTGAAGGATCGTCTCCTTCAGCTCAAGCGCGAACAGTTCAACCTGCGTTTTCAAAAAGCGTCAGGCCAACTCGAAAAGACCACGCGGATCGGCGAAGTGCGTAAAGACATCGCGCGGATCAAAACCATCCTCGGCGAAAAAGCCCGAGCGAATTAGAGAATAAGAGGCGAAGAAATGCCAAAACGCATTCTGCAAGGCGCTGTAGTGAGCGACAAAGGCGAAAAGACGGTCGTTGTGAACGTCGAGCGTATGTTTACGCACCCGCTTTTGAAAAAGACGGTTCGTCGTTCGAACCGCTTCCACGCTCACGACGCTGAAGACAAATACAAGGTCGGCGATCTTGTCCGTATTCAGGAATGTGCGCCGAAGTCGAAGCTGAAGCGCTGGGAAGTCATCGGCCTCGGGTCGAAAGGTTAATCCCGTCCGCCTTCCTTTCGGGGAGTTGGGGCGGATGGAAAGAGTGAAACGGGGCCATGTGGGCCCATCAGGAGGATCATCATGATCCAGATGCAATCAAATTTGGACGTCGCCGATAATTCCGGCGCAAAGCGCGTTCAGTGCATCAAGGTGCTTGGCGGCGCGAAACGCAAATATGCTGGCGTCGGCGATATTATCGTCGTGTCCGTGAAAGAGGCGATTCCGCGCGGCCGCGTGAAAAAAGGCCAGGTCATGAAGGCCGTGGTCGTGCGCACCGCGAAAGACATCAAGCGCAAGGACGGCACGGTTATCCGTTTCGACCGCAACGCCGCTGTTTTGATCAACAACAACAAAGAGCCGATCGGCACACGTATCTTTGGCCCAGTGACCCGCGAACTCCGCGGCACCAAGCACATGAAGATCGTTTCGCTGGCGCCGGAGGTGCTGTAATGGCCGCTAAGATTAAAAAAGGCGACAAAGTCATCGTTCTCGCCGGCAAAGACCGCGGCGCTGAAGGCGAAGTTGTCACTGTCATGCCGAAAGAGGATCGCGTTGTCGTGCGCGGCGTCAATCTGATCAAGAAGCATCAGCGGCAGACGCAACAACAAGAAGGCGGGATCATCACGCGCGAAGCGTCGATCCACGTATCGAATGTGGCGCTCAAGGATCCGTCGACGGGTAAAGCGACCCGCGTCGGCTTCAAGATCGAAGATGGAAAGAAAGTCCGCGTCGCGAAAGCGTCGGGTGAGGTTATCGATGGCTGAAGCAACCGCATATGAACCGCGCCTTAAGGCGCTTTATCGCGACACGATCCGTTCGAAAATGAACGAGACGTTCAAATATACGAACCCGATGATGACCCCTTCGATTGAGAAGGTCGTGATCAATATGGGTGTCGGCGACGCTGTGAACGACCGCAAGGCCGTGGACGCCGCCGTGGCGGACCTGACGCTGATCGCCGGCCAGAAGCCGGTCATCACCAAGGCCAAGAAGTCGATCGCCGGCTTCAAGCTGCGCGAAGGCATGGCCGTCGGCGCCAAGGTGACGCTGCGTAAAGACCGGATGTTTGAATTTCTGGATCGCCTGATTACGGTCGCGCTGCCGCGCGTTCGCGACTTTCGCGGCCTGAACGGCAAGAGCTTTGACGGTCGCGGCAATTACGCGATGGGTCTTAAAGAACATATCGTGTTTCCGGAAATCGAATACGACAAAGTCGACAAGATCCGGGGCATGGACATTATCGTTTGCACAACCGCTCGCAATGACGAAGAAGCGCGCGAATTGTTGCGGGAATTCAATTTCCCGTTCCGCAAGTAGGAAAGCATTAGGCAAGGTCCGCACGCTGCGGAAACCGGCTTGAGAAGGAGAAGACATGGCGAAGAAATCAATGATCGAGCGCGATCTCAAACGCCGCCGCATGGCGAAAAAGTTTGAGTCCAAGCGCAACCGTTTGAAGGCGATCATCAACGACCAGGATCAGCCGGGCGAAGACCGTTTCACGGCTGCGCTCAAGCTCGCTGAGCTGCCGCGCAACTCGTCGAAGACGCGTATTCGCAATCGTTGCCTGGTGACGGGCCGCCCGCGCGGTTACTACCGCAAGCTGAAAATGTCTCGTATTTCGCTTCGCGATCTTGGCTCGGCCGGAAAAATTCCGGGCCTCGTGAAGTCGAGCTGGTAAGGGGACCGAGAGAACAATGTCTATCAATGATCCTATCGGCGATTTGATTACCCGCATCCGCAACTCGCAGATGCGCCGGCACTCGACCATGTCAGTGCCCGCGTCGAAACTGCGCGGCTGGGTGCTCGATGTCCTTGAAGCGGAAGGTTATATCCGCGGTTACGCACGCGTCGAAAAAGACGGTGAAAAGCCGAATTTCGAGGTCGAGCTGAAATATTACGAAGGTTCGCCGGTCATTCAGAAGATCCGCCGGATTTCGAAACCGGGCCGCCGGGTTTATTCGTCGGTCGGTGATCTCGGGTCCGTTCGCAACGGCCTCGGCATCTCGATCGTGTCGACGCCGAAGGGCGTTATGTCAGACGCAGCAGCGCGCGACGCCAATGTTGGCGGCGAAGTGCTCTGCGAAGTGTACTAAGGCTGGGAGCGAGATAAATGTCCCGCATCGGTAAAAAAGCGATCCCCGTGCCTGGTGGCGTGACGGTCAATGTGAATGGCCAGACCATCAGCGCAAAAGGGCCGAAAGGCGAACTCACTTTCGTCGTCAATGATCTGTGCACGATTGCGCTTGAAGACAATGAAGTGCTGGTCAAGCCGGTTAACAATTCCAAGCCGGCGCGGTCCCTCTGGGGCATGAACCGCACCTACATCAACAACATGTTTGAAGGCGTCTCGAAAGAATTTTCGAAAACCCTCGAACTGGTTGGCGTTGGTTACCGGGCCCAGATGAAGGGTTCGGCGCTCAGCCTCGCGCTCGGTTACAGCCACGACATCGATTACCCGGCCCCGGAAGGCGTCAAGATCGCCACGCCGAAGCCGACGGAAATCGTGCTCACCGGCATCGACAAACAAAAGGTCGGACAGGCTGCTGCGGAAATCCGCGCTTTCCGTCCGCCGGAGCCTTACAAAGGCAAGGGCGTGAAATACGCTGACGAATACATCTTCCGTAAGGAAGGCAAGAAGAAGTAACGCTTCGCTAAAGGATATCGGGCAATGGCCGATCAGAAAAGAAAACATCACGTCTCGCGGGCGAACCGCACAAGAGGCAAACTCAAACGCGTGTCGACTGACCGGCCGCGCCTGTCCGTCTTTCGGTCGTCGAAAAATATCTCGGCGCAGATTATCGACGACAAGGACGGCAAGACGCTTGCTTCCGCTTCAACGCTTGAAGCTGAAATTCGCAAGGCCTCTGCAAAGGGCGGCGATAAGGATGCGGCAGCGAAGATCGGCAAACTGCTTGCCGAACGTGCTGTCGAAGCAGGCGTGAAGGATGTCGTGTTCGATCGCGGCGGTTATATTTTCCATGGCCGGGTGAAAGCGCTTGCGGATGCCGCGCGCGAAGCCGGTCTTAATTTCTAGGGAGTAACGAACATGGCGCGTGAAGAAGGACGCGGCCGCGGACGCGGCAGAGGCGATCGTGAAGAGCGCGACGAGTTCGTCGATAAGCTCGTTGCAATCAATCGCGTGGCGAAAGTGGTGAAGGGCGGTAAAAACTTCGGTTTCGCCGCACTCGTCGTCGTCGGCGATCAGAAAGGCCGCGTTGGCTTTGGCAAGGGTAAAGCCCGCGAAGTGCCCGAGGCGATCCGCAAGGCGACACAAGAAGCCAAGCGCAATCTCGTTCGCGTGCCGCTGCGCGAAGGCCGCACGCTGCACCACGATGCGGCTGGCCGTTGGGGCGCCGGCAAGGTTCTCCTGCGTTCGGCGCCTCCGGGCACCGGCATCATCGCTGGCGGTCCGATGCGCGCGATCTTCGAAACGCTCGGCGTTCAGGACGTTGTGGCGAAATCGCTCGGTTCATCCAATCCCTACAATATGGTGCGCGCGACGGTGAATGCGCTTCAGAACCAGCAAAGCCCACGGACCATGGCGTCCAAGCGCGGCAAGAAGGTTTCTGACATTCTCGCCGGCCGCGGACGCGCCGCCGATGCGGCTGACGCTGCGTAAAGGAGTTTCGTCATGGCGAAAAAAGTATTGAAAGTCCGTCAGACCGGCAGCCCGGCGCGTCGTCCGCAAGACCAGCGCGCGACCCTGGTTGGTCTCGGCCTGAACAAAATCGGTCGCGAGCGCGAGCTCGAAGACACGCCGTCAGTGCGCGGCATGATCAACAAGGTCTCTCACCTTGTTGAAATCGTAGAGGAATAGGCTAAGTCCTTCCTTTTAGAGCCCGTCTATGGGCGTCATCAGGCGAGGCGGCGTTTCAACGAATTCGCTGCCGCAAGTCGAGGTAAAAATGAAACTGAACGAACTCTCCGACAATAAAGGCGCGCGCAAGAGCCGCATTCGTGTGGGCCGAGGCATTGGCTCAGGCAAAGGCAAAACCGGCGGCCGCGGCGTCAAGGGTCAGAAATCCCGCTCCGGCGTTTCCGGCATCCGCGCCTATGAAGGCGGCCAGATGCCGCTTTACATGCGCCTGCCGAAGCGCGGCTTCAACAAGCCAAATCGTGTGGATTTCGTCGAGGTCAATGTGGGCCGCATCCAGACTGCAGTGGATGCCGGCAAGCTCGACGCTGGGAAAACCATCGATGTCGCCGCTTTGGTCGAAGCTGGCGTCATCCGCCGCGCCAAAAACGGCGTTCGCCTTTTGGGCGTCGGCGAATTGAAGTCAAAGCTGACCCTCGTGGTCGCTCACGCTTCCGCTGGCGCAAAAGCCGCCGTCGAAAAAGCTGGCGGCAGCGTTACCGTCGCGACAGCCGCGGAATAGTCCATTTGGAGTCCAAGGGTTGCGGACCGTGTCCGCAACCGCCACATGGCTTCCGGATGACGGGCTCCCGAGACGGGAACCACGGGTGGGGACCACAAGGGCAAGCTGAACAGGTGACAGGCAGATGACTTCCGCAGCGGAACAGTTCGCGTCAAACATCAATTTTGGCTCCTTCGCCAAGGCAGAAGAGCTTAAAAAGCGTCTTCTGTTCACCTTGGGCGCGCTTATCGTCTATCGCCTCGGGACCTTTGTGCCGATCCCCGGCATCGATCCGGTCGCCTTCAGCCAGGGCTTTCAAAGCCAGTCCGGCGGCCTGCTCGGCACGCTGAATATCTTCGCCGGCGGTGCGGTTGAGCGGATGGCGATCTTCGCCCTCAACATCATGCCCTACATCTCCGCCTCGATCATCATGCAGTTGATGTCGGCGGTTATTCCGTCGCTTGAAAAGGTGAAGAAAGAGGGCGAGCAGGGCCGCCGTCAGATCAACCAATATACCCGCTATCTGACTGTCTTCCTTGCGACCATGCAGGGCTACTTTATTGCGGTCAGCCTGCAGGGCACGCCGGGCACTGTCATCGAACCCGGTCCATTCTTCCTGATCACCACGACGGTCACGCTGGTCGGCGGCGTCATGTTCCTGCTTTGGCTGGGCGAGCAGATCACTGCGCGCGGCGTCGGCAATGGCGTTTCGCTGATCATCTTCGCTGGCATCGTTGCAGAACTTCCCCGCGCGATCGCGGCCCTTCTCGATCAGGGCCGGGCCGGCGGCGGCGTTGGCGGCGGCGCGATCCTCATCATTGCTGCGCTTGCGCTCGGGCTGATCGCTTTTGTGGTGTTCATGGAACGCTCCCAGCGCCGGATCTTGGTTCAGTATCCGCGCCGCCAGGTTGGCCAGCGCATGACCCAGGGCGAGAAATCCCACCTGCCGCTGAAACTCAACGTTTCCGGCGTCATTCCGCCGATTTTCGCGTCTTCATTGCTATTGCTGCCTGCGACGGCGGCGGGCGCTGTGGGCGGCGAAGGGTCTCCGGAGTGGCTGCAGACCCTGACTTACCTGTTCCAGCCGGGCCGTCCTTCCTATATCGCGCTTTATGCGGCGCTGATTATCTCCTTCACCTTCATCTACACGTCTGTCGTGTTCAACGTTGAAGAGGTCGCGGATAATCTCAAGAAATATGGCGGCTTCGTTCAGGGCTACCGTCCCGGCGCGCGCACGGCGGAATATCTCGACTTCGTGCTGACCCGTTTGACGATGATCGGCGCATTGTACCTGACCTTTGTGTGTATCCTGCCGGAGATTCTCAAGGCGAGTTACAGCCAGTCTATCCCGGTCTATATCGGCGGCACCTCGTTGCTCATTGTCGTCTCGGTGACTTTGGATACGGTCGGACAGATTCAGGGCCATCTACTCGCCCAGCAATATGAAAGCTTGATCAAGAAATCCAAGCTCCGGGGAGGGCGGCGATGATCGTCATTTTTCTCGGGCCGCCAGGCGCCGGAAAAGGCACACAGGCCGCCCATATCGTAGAGCGCTACGGCATACCTCAGCTTTCCACCGGCGACATGCTGCGTGCGGCGGTTGCGGCCGGCACCCCGGTCGGGCTGAAGGCTAAAGCCATCATGGACGCCGGCAACCTCGTTTCCGACGATGTGGTCGCCGCGATCATCGAAGAGCGGATCGAGGCTGAAGATTGCGCGCCGGGCTTCCTGCTGGACGGGTTCCCCCGGACGGTCGCCCAGGCCGAGATGCTGGATGCGATCCTGACCAAGAAAGAGCGGGCGGTTGACGCCGTGATCGAGCTTCAGGTCGACGAGGCGGCGCTGGTCGATCGCCTGCGCAACCGGATCAAAGAGACCAAGGCCAGGGGCGAAACCGTCCGGGCTGACGATAATGAAGAGACCTTCGCGAAGCGCCTCGGCGTGTATCGCGATCAGACGGCGCCCTTGATCCCGCATTATGCGGGACAGGGCAAATTGCGGGCGGTTGACGGCATGCAGGCGGTGAACACCGTTTCAGCCGAGATTGACGCGATTTTGGACCAATTTCAGGGCTGAATTAGCCTTGAAAAACGGTTGACGGCAGGGTGCGCGCGGCTATATCTACGCGTTCTCCGTCAGATGGAGTACCGCCCGCCCGGCAGGGGTTTACCCCTATACGCCGTCGCGGGCCTTGTTGCTTGGAAACAGGCAGCGTGTTGAGTGCGTAAGAGGCGGGTCCGAATGGACCTTTAAAATGGTTGGCCCGGCCAAAGGAAAAGGGGCAAGAGGTAAAAGAAGGAACCAACCTGTGGCCCGTATTGCAGGCGTCAATATTCCAACGAACAAGCGCGTCACCATCGCGCTGCGTTACATCCATGGTATCGGCCCGGCGAAAGCCGCTGAGATTTGTGAAAAAGTTGGCATCGCGGCCGAACGCCGCGTCAACGAATTGTCGGACGCCGAAGTCCTGCAGATTCGTGAAACCATCGACAGCGATTATATGGTCGAAGGCGATCTGCGCCGCGACGTCGCTGTGAACATCAAGCGGTTGATGGATCAGGGCTGCTATCGCGGTCTTCGTCATCGTCGCGGCCTGCCGGTTCGCGGCCAGCGCACCCACACCAACGCCCGCACGCGCAAGGGCCCGGCCAAGCCGATCGCTGGCAAGAAGAAGTAAGGACACGGATCAATGGCCAAGCAAGCAGCCGGAGCGCGCGTTAAGCGCCGCGAACGTAAAAACATTTCAACGGGCGTCGTTCACGTAAACGCCTCGTTCAACAACACCATGATCACCATCGCCGATGAGCAGGGCAATACGATTTCCTGGTCGTCAGCAGGCGGCATGGGCTTTAAAGGCTCGCGCAAGTCGACCCCTTACGCAGCGCAGCTTGCTGCTGAAGATGCGGCGAAAAAAGCCATGGATCACGGTCTTCAGACCGTCAGCGTTTCTGTGCGCGGTCCCGGTTCCGGCCGTGAAAGCGCGCTTCGCGCCCTTCAGTCCGCTGGGCTGACCGTTACGGTCATTCATGACGTCACGCCAATCCCGCATAATGGCTGCCGTCCCCGCAAGCGCCGTCGCGTTTAATCCCGATACTGAATAAAGAGAGCGATCCACACATGGATTCAACACATATCCTCGAGAAGAACTGGCTAGAGCTGATCCGCCCTTCGAAACTCGAAGTGACGCCGGGCGCCGATCCGCAGCGTAAAGCGACGATCATCGCCCAGCCGCTTGAGCGCGGGTTCGGTTTGACGCTTGGCAACTCGCTGCGCCGGATCTTGATGTCGTCGCTGCAAGGCGCCGCCGTCACGTCGATCCAGATCGATGGCGTTGTGCACGAGTTTTCGTCGATCACCGGCGTGCGTGAAGACGTCACCGACATCGTCCTCAATGTTAAGCAGCTTGCGCTGCGCATGCATGCGGATGGTCCGAAGCGCTTGGTTCTGAAGAAATCGACGCCGGGCGTTGTTACGGCTGCCGATATTGAGGAAACCTCTGCGGTTGAAATCCTCAACAAGAACCACGTGATCTGCCATCTCGATGAAGGCGCTAACCTGCGCATCGAAATGACGGTCAACACCGGCAAGGGTTACGCCCCGGCCGAGCAGAACCGCCCGGAAGATGCGCCGATCGGCCTTATTCCTGTGGACAGCCTCTATTCACCGGTCAACCGCGTCGCCTATCGCGTCGAAAACACGCGCGAAGGTCAGGTTCTCGACTATGACAAGCTGGTCATGGAAGTCGAAACCGACGGTTCGCTGTCGCCTGATGATTCCGTCGCATACGCCGCGCGCATCATGCAGGACCAGCTGCAGATCTTCATCAATTTCGATGAGCCGACGAAAGACATGGGCGGCGACGCTCGTGAAGAGCTTCCGTTCAACCCGGCGCTGCTGCGCAAGGTCGACGAGCTCGAGCTTTCTGTCCGTTCCGCGAACTGTCTGAAGAACGACAATATCGTCTATATCGGCGATCTCATCCAGAAGACCGAAGCGGAAATGCTCCGTACGCCGAATTTCGGCCGCAAGTCTTTGAACGAGATCAAGGAAGTGCTGGCGGGCCTCGGTCTGCATCTCGGCATGGACGTGCCCGATTGGCCGCCTGAAAACATAGAAGAACTCGCGAAGAAATTTGACGAATAACAAAGTCTGACGATAGGTCAGCCTAAGGAGTAAAAGCCATGCGACACGGGATGGCGCAGAGAAAACTGAACCGCACCCACGAACACCGCAAGGCGATGTTCGCCAACATGGCTTGCGCGCTCATCAAGCACGAGCAAATCACAACGACACTGCCGAAGGCGAAAGAGCTTCGTCCGATCGTTGAGAAACTCGTCACGATGGCGAAGCATGCCGACAAGGACTCGAACCGCGCGCTGCATCTGCATCGCCTGGCCGTGTCCCGCATTCGCGACAAGACCATGACGAAGAAGCTGTTCGACACGCTTGGCCCGCGTTATGCGGAGCGTGATGGCGGCTATATTCGCATCATGAAAGCGGGCTTCCGCTATGGCGACAACGCACCGCTCGCCGTGATTGAATTCGTTGATCGCGATGAAGACGCAAAAGGTCAGGACTCAGGTCCGGTGATCGGCGTTGAGGATGACGACGAAGAATAGAAATCGCCCGCTAACCAAAGCGTTATGCGGGAAAGATTGAACAGCGAACGCGCGGGGGTGTAATCTCTCCCCGCGCGTTTTGTTTTGTCTGGAGGAGACTTTCGATGCTTCGCATGATCCTGGCGCTGGTCGGCGCTGTGCTGTTTGAAATCTCTACGGCCTGCGCCCAGCCTGCGCCCCAATCTGCGCCCCAGCCCGCACAAGAAACGACGCCGGATGCGCTAGCCGATCCGCAGCGCGAAATGGCCGGCGACACGATTTCAGGCGCGCCCCGCGCCGTGCCGCAATCCATGTCGCAAGTGAAGCTTTCCTTTGCGCCGATTGTTGAGCGCGCGGCGCCTGCGGTCGTGAATGTCTACACCAAGCGCGTGGTGCAGCAGCGCAGCCCCTTTGCCGGCGACCCGTTCTTTGAACGCTTCTTTGGCGGCGGCGGCCCGCGCGAACAGAATTCGCTCGGCTCCGGCGTTATTGTCAGCCCGGACGGCGTCATCGTCACTAACAACCATGTCATCGAAGGCATGACCGAGATCAAGGTCGTGCTCAGCGACCGCCGCGAATTCGAGGCGGAACTGGTGATGGCCGACGCGCAGACCGATCTCGCGGTGTTGCGCATTACAGCGGGCGAGCCATTGCCCTACCTGACCTTCGCCAATTCCGATTCCATCCATGTGGGCGACATCGTGCTCGCGATCGGCAATCCGTTCGGGGTCGGACAGACCGTGACCAACGGCATCATCTCGGCGCTGGCGCGCACCGCCGTTTCGATTTCCGATTATCAATTCTTCATCCAGACCGACGCCGCCATCAATCCGGGCAATTCCGGCGGCGCGTTGATCGATGTTGACGGGCGCCTGGTCGGCGTCAACTCCGCGATCTATTCGCGCTCCGGCGGTTCCAACGGCATTGGCTTTGCGATCCCGTCGCGGCTTGTGCAACAGGTGATCAAATCCGCGATTTCCGGCACGGCGCTGGTTCGCCCCTGGATCGGCGCTTCCACCAGCACTGTCACCGCCGATCTCGCCAAAGCGTTGAAACTCGACCGTCCCGCCGGGGCGATCATCGATGATGTCTGGACAAAGGGTCCGGCGGACCTTGCCGGCATCGCCCCCGGCGATGTCATCATCGAAGTCGATGGCCAGCCGGTCTATGACGAGCAAACCCTGCAATACCGGATCGGCGTCAATAATGACGGCGATGACGCAGATGTGGTTTATGTGCGCAACGGCAAAACCCGCAACGCCAAAGTGAAACTCTCCTTGCCGCCTGAGACGCCGGTTCGCGACACCCGCGCGCTGTCGGGCAATCATCCTTTAAATGGTGTGACGGTCGACAATCTTTCACCGCGCTTCAGCGAAGAACTCGGGCTCGACCCGTTGTCAAAAGGCGTCGTGGTTAGCCAGGTGGAGCCGCGCTCTTTTGCGGCGCGCCGCGGTCTGAAACCCGGGCACAAGATTATCTCCGTAAACGGAAAGGATGTTGCGACAGCAGCAGAGCTGGATCGCGAGATCAAGAAAAACGGCGACAAGCTGGGTGCTTGAGGTCGACACGGGCGGACGCATTGTGCCCTGGCGGGTGGGGCGCTAGGCGCGATATGAATGACCTCTTCAACGCGGCGGGACTTGAAAATGACGCGCCGCGGCCGCTGGCGGATCGGTTGCGTCCGACAACGCTTGGTGAAGTGGTCGGGCAGGATCATTTGCTGGCCAAAGGCGCCGCCTTGCGGCGCATGCTTGATGCGGGGCGCTTGTCCTCGATCATTCTCTGGGGCCCGCCCGGCGTTGGCAAAACAACAATAGCGCGGCTCCTCGCAGAGGACGCCAAGCTGGAATACGAACAGATTTCCGCGATTTTTTCCGGCGTCGCCGATCTGCGCAAAGTCTTCGAGCGCGCAAAGGCGCGACGCGCGGCGGGGAGGGGAACGCTGCTTTTCGTTGACGAGATCCATCGTTTCAACAAGGCGCAGCAAGACGGGTTTTTGCCTCATGTGGAGGCTGGCGTGATTACGCTGGTCGGCGCGACGACAGAAAATCCATCCTTTGAACTCAACGCAGCGCTGTTGTCCCGGGCGCAGGTCTTTACCCTGAACCGGCTTGATGATGACGCGCTGGAGCTGCTGCTGAAGCGCGCCGAGAAGGCGGAGAGCCGCGACCTTCCGTTGACGGATGATGCGCGTGCATTAATGCGCAATATGGCTGATGGCGACGGGCGCTTCATGCTCAACCTCGCCGAAGAGATTTTTCTGGAGCCGCATGACCGCGCCCTGATCGAGCCGAATGAACTCGGCGAAATCGTACAGAGACGCGCGCCGGTTTACGACAAGGGGCAGGAGTCCCACTACAATCTCGCCAGCGCGTTGCAGAAATCCATTCGCGGCTCCGATGTGGATGCAGCGCTCTATTGGGCGGCGCGCATGCTGGCGGGTGGCGAAGATCCGAAATTCATCCTGCGCCGTCTTGTCGTGGTCGCGTCAGAGGATGTGGGTAATGCCGACCCGCAGGCGCTGTCGCTCGCTATCGCCGCCAAGCAAGCCTATGAATTTCTCGGTCAACCGGAAGGCGAAATCGCTATCGGCCAGCTTGTCGCCTATCTTGCGACCGCGCCGAAGTCGAACCGCGCCTATGTCGCTTTTCACAACGCCAAGGCGGTTGCGCGCGAAACCGGTTCGCTGATGCCGCCCATGCATGCGGTCAACGCCCCGACCAAGATGATGAAGCAGCTCGGTTATCACAAGGGCTACGAATATGACCATGACGCGGATGACGGCTTTGCAGGGCTGAACTACTTTCCCGACGGCATGGAGCGTCACAAGTTTTACCAGCCCTCGCAATTTGGCTTCGACAAGGAAATCGCCAAACGTCTTGACTATTGGGACAGAAAGCGCCGGGAAAAATCCGGCGCCTGATGGAAATGTCTTTTCAATCCCTTTTGGCGTCCCCTGCCGGAGCCAAAGTGCTTGTCGCGGCGCCGGTGTTTTGTGCGCTGTTTGTCGGCGAACGCCTGTTGGCGGCGGCGCCCGCGCCAAACTCGAGAGCCCGCCTGATCCGCAATTTCGGCCTGTGGGTGATCGTATTCGCCATGTCGCCCTTGATCGTGGCGCCAATCACCGCCTTTGGAGCGAACCACCTGATCTGGACGCGTCCGGAGGATTTGCCGGGCGGCCTCACCTTGCTCCTGGTGGATATAATTCTTCTCGATCTGTGGACTTACTGGGTTCACCGCGCCTGGCACCGTGTTCCGTTGATGTGGCGTTTTCACAAGGTGCATCATTTCGATGAGTTTCTGGACACAACAAGCGCCTTCCGTTTTCATCTTGGCGAAGTGGCGATCTCCGCCGCGCTGCGCCTGATCCCGATCATGCTGCTCGCCATACCGCTTGCCCATGTAGTGTTGTTTGAGGCGGTGTTTCTCTGTGCGGTGATTTTTCATCATTCCAATCTGCGCTTGCCGGCCGGTTTTGAACGGGGCCTGTCGCGGATCATGGTGACTCCCTCAATCCATTGGGTGCATCATCACGCGGTGATGGCGGACACACATTCAAATTACGGAGCGATCTTCAGCCTCTGGGACCGGCTTTTCGCCTCCCGCAGCCGCACCGAGCGGACGCCGGAGATGAAAATCGGTCTTGAATCCATTGAAGATAAACCGCTTTTGCGGTTAATCCTGACGCCATTCATGAGGAACGGATAATGAGCAGCACAATCTGGCTGGCGGTTGCGGCCGGCGGCGCTATCGGCGCGATGGCGCGCCATGCGGTGTCGCGCTCCGCGATGCATCTTCTGGGTCCGAATTTTCCCTGGGGCACGCTGACCGTGAACATAGCGGGGTCATTCGCCATGGGGCTGATCATTGTCTGGCTGTCGCAGCGCGAACCGGCCAGCCCGGCGCTGCGCGCCTTTCTGACCGTTGGGTTGCTGGGCGCCTTTACGACTTTCTCAACCTTCTCTCTCGATGTGGTGACGCTGTATAAAGATCGGACGATGATGATCGCCGCGTCATACCTCATCGCATCTTTCATTTTGTCCGTGGGCGGTCTTCTCGCCGGACTGGCGCTAGGGCGGCAACTGACATGAGCGGCGTGCAAACACGAAAAGTTAAGTCTGACGAAGAAGGCATGCGCCTCGATCGCTGGTTCAAGGCGCATTTTCCGCAAGTCCGTCATGGTGAGTTGGAAAAATATCTGCGCAAGGGTCAGGTGCGTGTCGCCGGCGGGCGCGTGAAGGCGAGCCGGCGTCTGGAAATTGGCGAAGAAATTCGAATTCCGCCCTTGTCGGATACGCCGACGCCGGTTGCGCGCCAGCACAATCCCGCCGATGCGGAAGCCATCCGGCGTCTGATCGTTTTTGAAGACGACGCCTTTATCGCGCTGAACAAACCCTTTGGGCTGGCGGTACAGGGCGGGCCGGGCGTGAAGCAGCATATTGACGGCATGCTGGGCGCGCTTGAAAAAGACGGCGAGCGTCCGCGCCTGGTGCATCGCCTCGACAAGGATACGGGCGGGCTATTGCTGGTGGCGAAGACCCGCCAGTCGGCCCAGCGCCTCGGCGATGCGTTCAAGGGGCACGATGTCGACAAGACGTACTGGGCGCTGGTCGCCGGCGCGCCGCGTCCGCGTCAGGGAACCATCAATCTGGCGATCGCCAAGAAAATGGTCCGCATCGGCGAAGGCGAAGAAGAACGCATGGTTCCGGCTGACGGCGAAGACGCAAAACGCGCCGTCACCGACTATCAGATTATCGAAGAAGCCGGGACGGTCTCCTTCCTTGCAATGCGTCCGGTCACCGGCCGCACCCATCAGCTGCGCGTCCACGCGGCTGCAATCGAATGCCCGGTCGTCGGCGATGGAAAATATGGCGGCGAGAAAGCGCATATCGAAGGCGTGTCGCCGAAGCTTCACCTGTTCTGCCGTTCGATGACATTCCCGCATCCAAAAACCGGGCGGCGCATGACCTTATCGGCGCCCTTGCAAGGACATATGCTCGATACGTGGAAGTTTTTCGCCTTCGACAAAAATGCTGATGCGGAATGGCCGGAGGATTTGCGGAAGTGACCGAGCCGGCGCGCCCGAAAAGGTTTTACAAGGACGTAACCGTCACCCCCCATGAGGGGCGTTACGCCATCGCGCTTGACGGCCGCAAGGCCAAAACGCTGGGCCGTCATGTGTTGTCGGCTCCGACGCAAGCGCTCGCGGACTCTGTCGCTGGCGAATGGGCCGGGCAAGGCGAGCATATCGACCGCAATACAATGCCGCTTACCGGTATGTTGTCCGCCGCCCTCGATGGCGGCGTCAGCGAAGCGAAAGAATGGCGCGACGAGGTGCTCAACTATCTGGGCTCGGATCTCATTTGCTACCGCGCTGACGGACCGGAGAAACTGGTTTCCCGGCAAGCGGAAGTCTGGGACCCGTTTATTGAATTTATGCGGCGTGAATTCGGCGCCATTTTGGTCACGACATCGGGCGTAGTGGCCGTTTCTCAACCGGACGCGTCTATTGTCGCGGTGCGCAGCAGGCTTTCCAAGGAGACGCCGGAAACGTTGTTTGCGATGATGGTTGCAACCGCGATCTCCGGTTCGGCGGTGCTGGCTTTGGCGCTTTGGAACAATGCGGAGGCGGCGGAAACACTGTTTGCGGCGTCGCGCGTCGATGAATGGTTTCAGGAAGAAAGCTGGGGCGTCGATGAAGAGGCCAAAGCGCGCGAGGAACGCCTGCGCACGGATTTCCTGAAAGCCGCCGAATTCCTGGCGCTGCTGCGCGCAGACTAGTTTTCCAGCGTTTCGCCGCGATTAATCGCCCGGAACCGCATTAATTCCTCATCGGTCAGGATCGTGTCCTTATCGGCGTCCATGGAATCGAAATCGAGCAGATATTCGCGGATATATTCCTGCAGGCTCAAACTGCCCGCGGCGCCGGCCATGAACGCGAATTTTTTCATCGCAAAAGCTTCCGTTTGCACGCTTGCAGCATTCGGATCGATCTCTTCGAGAAAGGCGTCATATTCGCGCTGCCGGGCGATCTCTTTGTTCGGCGCCATGGCCTGACGCGCATCATTTTTACGCCAGCTTTCTACGAGACCGGCAAATTCCGATGAGGTCATTTTGTCGTCGCGATTTACATCCGCGATCACAAAATCAAGCTTGGCTTCTTCGAACGCTTCGGTGCGCGTCAGTGCTTCGCCGTCGAAGGATTCCTTAAGGCGCTGCACTGTGGTTACGCCTGCCTCAGTCTCCCGGTAGGGCGCGTTGCGGTCGAAGGTGACTGTGCGTTTTTCGGTTTCGATGACTTTGCCGTCGACGCTCCGGCGCAGGGTGAAAGTCTGTTTCAATTGCTGGCTGGAATTCAAAGAGTCAGCCATCGCATCCGGATCGATTTCAGCCTCGGGCGCTGTAACGCCATCCGTCGCAGTTTCATCCAAAGCCGGATCAAGGCTGACGGCGACCGGCGTTTGGGCGCTTTCATCATCTTGCAGAGCATGCGCCGGGGCGGCGGCGATCGCCGCGCTCAACCCTAACGCCAACAGGCTGGATACTGTGATTTCGAACCGGAATTTCGCCATCAAAATACTCCCTGAATTGCTCAGCCGGATGTTCATCATAACCGGTAAAAGGTCTGGAAATCCAAAAGGTTTCGCAACAAATTAAAATATTAAATCATCTTAAGGCGCTGCAAAGCCGCCGCCGCTGCAAGCACTGCTTCTTTTGCAGGCCTGAAACGCACATTCGTTAACTCAGTGACGTAGGCCGTGTCCGCTTGCGGGGACGCATTGAGGTCCGGCGTGACCGACGCAAGATTGCGGTCGACCAACGCCAGCATTCGCACCAGCCAGGTCGGCATCACCGCTGACGGAATTTTTTCGCCCGCTCCGGAAACGCTTCGCGAAGAATATCGGCGACCTCTTTCAGGGCGAGCGTATCTGCGGATGCAATCAGGCGCCGCCCGCCGGCGGCGGGCTCTTCCAGCGCCGCCACATGCAACGCGGCCACATCGCGAACATCGACAATCGGAAAGGATGCGGGCGGCAGCGCCGGGTAGGCGCCGGTCATCAATAGCTTGATCAAATCAAGTGAGGCGCCAATGTCATCGTCCAGCGGCGGCCCGAGCACCAGAGACGGATTGATCGTTGTCAGCCGGTGCTTGAACCCGCCAATCACTGCGGCGTCCCAGGCGGCGCGTTCCGCTTCGGTTTTCGATACGACATAGGGCGACAAGGCGCGCCATTTAAGATCCGTCCAGTCATTCTCGCCGACCGTCATGTCCGAAGGGCGATCCGGGCCATACATCATCGCCGCAATGGACGAGGTCATGACGATGCGGCCGGCTTTTTTGCGGCCGCTAAAACCCGCAGCGCGCCACCGCGCGCCGCCGGGGTCAGCGCATTGCGATCGCGCGGCTGCGAGGTGGGCAAGGGCGATGCGATATGCAGGACGCCGTCACACTCCCTGGCGGCGTCATCCCACCCTTCATCGGACAGCAAATCGGCCGCCACAAAGGACAGGCGGCTGATATCGCAGCCGGCTTCTTCAAGTGATTTTTTGACTTGAAACGCCTTGTTCAGGGCGCGGATGGTCCCGCGCACTTCATAACCTTTTTGCAGGAGTTGAAGCGCGGCGTGCTTGGCGACAAAGCCGCTGACGCCCGTAACAAGTATCTTGTCCGCCATGACCTGCCTCCCTAAGGGAATCAGTTCGTTAGGACAGCTATTTCACCATGAAGGCGATGCGGCGTCGAGAGTCGGCCCGAAAACCTGATGAAACGCGCGTTTCAATGCGTCATCCGCATCGTCCATGGTCACCGGCAGTCCGAGGTCCACAAGGCTCGTGACGCCAAGCCCCGGTTCGCTCACGCCGCATGGGGTGATGCCTGCGAAATGGGCGAGGTCAGGCTCCACATTCAAGGCGACGCCATGGAAGCTCACCCAGCGCCGGATGCGAACGCCGATGGCGGCGATTTTGTCTTCCCGATGCGCCTCGCCTGGCTCTGTCCGGTCAACCCAAACGCCGACCCGGTCCGGGCGCGGTTCGCCCTTCACATTGAAGGCGTCGAGCGTCTCGATAATCCAGCGCTCAAGACCATGCACATAGCTGCGCACATCCTTGCCGCGTTGTTCAAGATCGAGCATCAAATAGGCAACGCGCTGGCCGGGCCCGTGATAGGTGTATTGTCCGCCCCGTGACGATTGATGCACGGGAAAGCGGTCTGCATTCAGCAGGTCCTGCGGCTTGGCGCTGGTCCCGCCCGTATAGAGCGGCTCATGCTCCAGCAGCCAGACAAGCTCGTCCGCCTCGCCGGCGCGAATGGCCGCCGCGCGCGTTTCCATGAAGGCGACGGCGCGATCATAATCGACGCGGCCGGGCGACACGGCCCATTCCACCGGGCGGTCCCGGTAGAGCTTGTCGAGGGACGCCGCGCCGGGCGCATTTAGTCTGTCAGATGCCATTTCGTCTTTCGGACCTCGGTAACGCTGGCGATATGCGGTCTGGGGCGCCCGAGGGCAAGGGGCGCGGCGGGAGAGGGCGGCGCGCCCGGCTTTCCGGCGGGGAGGCGCAATCCGCCGGGAAACGCGCAAAAGCGGTGTTTATCGTCGCTATTTGGGCTTCACAGGGCCAAAGGCTTTTGCTATGTCGCGCCCTCCCTGCCGGGACGTGCGGTCGTGGCGGAATTGGTAGACGCGCAGCGTTGAGGTCGCTGTGGGGCAACCCGTGGAAGTTCGAGTCTTCTCGACCGCACCATTTTCTCGCCAGCTTTGGGCCCGCATCGGCCCCTTACATCTCTAAACCAGCCCTCACGCCTCAAAAGGCCATGACGACCCCGCCGCATAGCGGAGGTCGCGCTTATGTGTGTGTTTTCGGCGGAGAATGGCGCAATTCGGGGCTTCCTCCGGAAATCATCACTTTTTCATCATGGCGGCGGGCGCGACATCAGCCGTCATCCTCCGCGAAATCCGCCTGGTTCGTTCAATCCGTTTCGCAACCAGGAGACACGCCATGCACTACCTCAAAGCTCTGATTTTCGCCGCCGCCATTCTTCCCGTGACGGTCAGCCCCAGCGCCGCCGGCCCCGCAAAGGCGGACTACATTCGCGATGTCGAAGTCTCCTATTCCGATATCGACCTCGACACCGAAGCGGGGGCCCGCGAATTGCTTAGCCGTGTTGAAGCCGCCGCCTATAAAGCCTGCGGCGGGGACCCAAGACGGCATCGCAGTTACGATCTCATGCCCAAACTGACGCGCGAGACATTCGAGCACTGCCGCCAGAACGCAATAGAGGCGGCGGTTGAGCGGCTGGATGCTGTTCTGGTCACGCAGCTGCACAACAAATCCGTCAAATACGCCGCCAAGTAACCAGTTCGTTATCGCCGTAACGCTTATGAACAGTGATTGAGCTTCGAGTGAGGCCTTTTCAACCGGATGAATTCATTGGACACTACCGGAGTCGCACGCGACCGGTCGCGCGCGGCTCCGGCGGAGTCACTGTGAACGACATGAGTGAGAAGGCTCGCTTAATCGAGGCGGAAGAGATCGATCTCGGCAGCGAGACGCCGTTTACCGCTGGCGCGACGCGGGTGCATCCCGCCGCCCTTGAAATCGAATATGGCGGCGCCTCGCATTCGCTGGAACCCAGAGTGATGAAGGTGCTTGTTGCATTGCATCGCGCTGGCGGCGCGCCCCTGTCTCGCGATGCGTTGATCGCGCAATGCTGGGGCGGGCGGATTGTCACCGAAAGCGCGCTGAACAGATGCGTTTCGCAATTGCGCAAAGCGTTGAACGGCGCTTCCGGCGTCACGCTCGAAACCATTCCGAAGGTCGGATACCGGTTGAAGGCGATGGAGGCGCAGGCGCATCGCGCGGAAGGCGAAGCCGCCGCCGCTGCGCCCTCCAGAAAAATTACAATCAGCAGAGGCGTTTTTGCACTGTGCGCGGGCTTCCTGGTGATCGTTGCGGCGGCGTTGGTGCTCAGCATGCGCACACCGCCCGCGGTTGACTGGGCTGCTGTCGATTATCGGCCGCTGACGACGACGCGCGACATCGAAACCTTTCCAGCGATTTCGCCTGATGGCGCGCGCATCGTCTATACGGCGCAGGCCGAGCCCGGCGCCGGCGGCGATCTCTTTTTGCGCGCGGTTTCGGGCGGCGTTCCGGTGCGCCTGACCTCAGGTCCCGGAAACGATCACGCCGCCGCATGGTCGCAGTCAGGCGACCGCATCGCCTTTATCCGCAAATCCGGCCAGGAGCCTTGCGCCATCATTGTTACGCCGATCCCCGGCGGTGCGGAGCGCATCGTTGCGCGATGCGAGTATGTCGGCTCCACCGCCGTTACATGGCTCGACCAGCGCACCTTGGCGATTTCAGATAGTCCGGGGCCTGACGAGCTGCCCCGCCTTCGCGCCGTGGATATCGAAACAGGGGCGCTGCGCGATCTGACGACGCCTGTTCCCGGCACATTTGGAGATTTTAATCCGCAGGCCTCGCGCGATGGCGACTTGATTGTTTTCCGTCGGACCTACATGCCCGGCGGCGATGATCTGATCCTGCTCGATCTCAAGACGGGAGAACAACGTGCGCTGGTCGAAGACGGCTGGAAGACGCAGGGCTATGTCTGGTCGGCAGATGGCGAGCATGTGTTCTTTTCGTCTAACCGCGATGGCGGGTTTGGCCTGTGGTCGATCAACGCCCGTCGCCCCGGCGCGCCGCAAAGAGTGAGCCTCGGTCTCGGCGCCTTCACCTTCACGCATATGTCTATCGACCAGAATAACCGGCTCGCCATCGAGGCGCCGCGGGGCGGCGTCAATCTCGCCGCGATGACCGGCGACGGCGTTCTGACGGATTATACCGAAGGCAGCGGCTATGACTGGGGCGGGCAGGCGGCGCCGGATGGATCTATCGCCTTTATGTCGACGCGAAGCGGCTCGCCGGAAATGTGGCTCATCGAGAATGGCGGCCCTTCGGTCAGGCTGACCGATTTCGGCGCGAGCTACATCACGAGTTGCGTCTGGTCGCGAGACAGCCGCTACATTGCTTTCACCGCGATCCGTGATCGCCGCGCCGAACTCTATGTGGTCGCCCGCGACGGCTCGCAATTGCGCGCCGTCACTTCTGACGGCATCGACAAGATAGACCCCGTCTTTTCGCCCTCCGGGGATACGGTGTTCTATGTTGAGCGCGGACCAACCGGGCAACGCCTGATGCAAGTCAGTCTCGACGACCTTGCCGCACCGGCGCCGGTTCAGGGCGGCGAGAACGTACGGGCGCTGCGCGGCGGGCCGGACGGCAGGCTTTTCACACTGCGCAACAACGCGCTGGTGATCGATGCCATGGACGGTGAGCCGCTCCCCCATGCCGAACTTGAAGAAGCCGATCTATGGACGGTTGGCGGGGCTGGAATTTTCGTCATTCGCGGCTTGTATGACCGCGCCCCGACAATGTGGCTGCACCCATGGGAGGGGCCGGCGCGCATGGTTTCTGACTTGCCGGTAGATGCCTCATGGCTCGGCGCGGGCCCCGATGGCGGCGCCATGTTCTCTCGCGGGCAGGGCCAGGAAGTCGATATTGGACTGCTGCAGCTGCGCAGTTAACCAAAAGCACCCCGATTCATTCGTCCCGCGCCCCATAGGACGCGGCGTTCCCGCGAAATCCGTGAAAATCCTTAATCTGGCGCGAAGGATGCAACGCCCGGCCCATGGAGGCAGGACGCATCATCATCGCCGGGATTTCCTTCGCCGTCGCCGGGCTCGGCGCGGTTGGCGATGTCGTGTTTACGCGCCCCGGCCCCTGCGCCGCACAGGAAACCTATCTCCTCGCCAGCAATAGCGCCGCCTTGATCCGCGTCGAAGCGGAGGAGGAAGGCGTGATCGTCTACCGCCAGCAAGAACGCCACGGCTGGGCGAGCAAGCGGCTGCTTCAGCGTTTCGACCTCCGTCTCGATGAGATGGGCGCAACCATCATCAATTCAGGCCAGTTCTGCAGGGGTACGCAATGAAAATGCTCGCCTTCGTCATTTCCATCGGGGTTCTTTACTGGGCCATGTCGAGTTACGCACAGACCCGTCTTGCGGGCGTGGAGCCTTGCCCGGAGCTTGCAAACATCACCTCCATCGGCGCGAACCACAGCGCGGAGGCGGGCGAGGCTGGCGAAACCGGCGAGCCAAATGGCGGTTTCCAGCTCGTGCAGATGGCTGCGGCGGATGCCGGTGACCAGGGCCACTGCACGCGCTGAACATCGCCCCCTGACGCGGGGTTTCCCCTGCGCCGGAAAACGCTCTAGAAGGCTCTCCCGTAGCAGCCTTTTTCCGGTCCCCCATGCGTCTTTCCCGATTTTATCTGCCCCTTTTGAAAGAAACCCCGTCCGACGCCCAGATTGTGTCGCACCGCCTGATGTTGCGCGCCGGCATGATCCGGCAGGAAGGCGCAGGCATTTACGCCTGGCTGCCGCTTGGTTTTCGGGTGTTGAAGAAGATCGAACAGATCGTTCGCGAGGAGCAAGACCGCGCCGGCGCTGTCGAGATGCTGATGCCGACCATTCAGCCCGCCGATTTGTGGCGTGAAAGCGGTCGCTATGACGCCTATGGCAAGGAGATGCTGCGCATCACCGACCGGGCGGACCGTGAAATGCTTTACGGGCCCACCAATGAAGAGATGATCACCGAGATCTTTCGCGCCGGCGTGCGGTCCTACAAAGACCTGCCGAAAATGCTCTACCATATTCAATGGAAGTTTCGCGACGAGATCCGTCCGCGTTTCGGCATTATGCGCGGCCGCGAGTTCCTGATGAAGGACGCCTATTCGTTCGACATCGACGATGCGAGCGCCCGGCGCAGCTATAACAGAATGTTCGTCGCCTATTTGCGCACTTTCGCAAGGATGGGTTTGAAATCGATTCCGATGCGTGCGGACACCGGCCCCATCGGCGGCGACCTCTCTCACGAATTCATTGTGCTCGCCGATACAGGCGAGAGCGCCGTGTTCTGTGATCGCGGCCTGGTTGAGCTGGAGACGCCGTCAAAAACCATAGACTTCGACGGCGACCTTCAACCCGTCATTGATCAGTTCACCTCGCTTTATGCAGCGACCGACGAAATGCATGATGAGGGCGAGTTCGACAAACAGGTGCCCGCCGACAAACGCATTTCCGCGCGCGGCATCGAAGTCGGGCATATCTTTTTCTTTGGCGAGAAATACTCAAAGCCCATGAAGGCGGTTGTCGCCGGTCCTGATGGCGGCGAGTTGAATGTCCAGATGGGGTCTTACGGCGTTGGCGTGTCGCGGTTGCTGGGCGCGCTGATTGAGGCCCATCATGATGATGCGGGCTGCAAATGGCCGATCGCCGTCGCGCCTTTCCATGTGGGGCTGATCAATATGCGCAGCGGCGACGAGGCTTGCGACGCGGCATGCGAAAAAATCTACGCCGAGCTGGAAGCAGCGGGCGTCGAGGTGCTCTATGACGACACGCCGGCGCGCGGCGGCGAGAAATTCGCGCGCATGGACCTGATCGGCCTGCCTTATCAGATCACAATCGGTCCGCGCGGGCTTGAAGCCGGCGAAGCGGAAATCAAATGCCGCGCCGATGGTGAAAAATCATCGCTGAAGATCGAGCAAGCCGCGCAAGAGATCGCAAAAAAGGTTAAGGCCGAACTCGAATACGCGTAAGAAGCAATCTGCAAGTGAGTTGAAAGACAGACAATGGCGGCTGCGAAAAAGACAACGCCTTTTTCCTATTTCGAATGGATGGTCGCCCGGCGCTATCTCGGCGCCACTCGCTCGGGCAAGGGCGTGTCGCTGATTTCAATGATCGCCTTTGGCGGGATCATGCTCGCGGTCGCGGCGCTGATCTCTGTCATGTCGATCATGCAGGGCTTTCGCCTGACGCTGCTTGATCAATTGCTCGGCACCAATGGCCACGCCCATGTGCAGGCCGAAACGCCGCTCAGCGACTATGAAAACCTCGCCTTGAAGCTCGCCGAAATTCCCGGCGTCAAACAGGCGACGCCCTTGATCGAGATGCCCGTCTTCGCCAGCGCAGACGGAGAGACCGGCATGGTGGTCCGCGGGGTCCATCGCGAAGAACTGCTGAGCAATGACTACATCACCGGACCGGGCCATATTGTCGACGGCTCGGTTGAAAATTTCGGTGTCGGGGAAAAGGGCGGCGATGAAGTCGTCCTTGGCAGCCGGGTAGCAAGCCAGCTCGGGGTCAATGCAGGCGATAAAGTGCGTTTGCTGACCGGGCAGGGGCCGGAAACCGCCTTTGGCCGCACGCCGCGCAGCAAGGTCTATACGGTCGGCGCGATCTTTCATGTGGGCAATGCGGAATATGACGCCATCTATGGCTTCATGCCGCTGGAACAGGCGCAGTTGTTTTTCGGTTTTGGCGACAGCGTGCAGAACATCGAGGTCAATGTGGACGACCCCGAAGAAATCAGGTCTTACCGCGACGCCCTCACCAGCGTTGGAGAGGGGCTTTACGTTGTTGACTGGCAACAACGCTTTCAGAGTTACTTCAACGCGCTACAGGTCGAGCGGTTCGCCATGCGGCTGGTTTTGTTCCTGATCATCATCGTGGCGACGCTCAACATCGTCACCGGGTTGATCATGCTGGTGAAAGACAAGACCGGCGATATTGCCGTCCTGCGCACCATGGGCGCGACGCAAGGCTCGGTCCTGCGCATCTTTTTGCTTTCCGGCACAATGATCGGTCTGCTCGGCACGCTGGCGGGAATATTGCTGGGCTCTCTGTTCGTTCTCAATATCGACGCCATTGAGGGCGGCTTGTCCGCCATGTTCGGCACCGATCTGTTCCCGGCGGAAGTTTATTATCTCGACGGCGTGCCGGCGAAACTGGAAATGAATGAGGTCTTCCTCATCGCCGGTTTCTCGCTCTTCATGTCATTCTTCACGACGATCTATCCCGCCTGGCGCGCCGCGCGCCTCGATCCGGTGGAGGCGCTGCGCTATGAGTAAGGACGCACAAGCCATGCCGCCTGCGCTGCGCCTTGAAGATGTGGCGCGCCATTATGGCGATCTGGTCGTGGTCGAACATATCGACTTCACGCTTCGTGCTGGTGAAACCGCTGCGCTGCTTGGGCCGTCGGGTTCCGGCAAGTCGTCGCTGTTGCATATCGCCGGTCTGCTCGAACAGGCGTCCGCCGGCGAAGTCCACATTATGGGCCGCGCGACGTCAAAACTCAGCGATTCAGAACGCACCCATATCCGCCGCGCTACACTCGGCTTTGTGTATCAGTTCCATCATCTGCTTCCGGAGTTCACGGCGCTCGGCAATGTCGCCCTTCCGCAGTTGATTGCAGGCGTCAAAAAGAAAAAGGCCGAAGCTGAAGCCGCGCGTCTGTTGACCCTGATGGGGCTCGGCGAACGCATGACGCATCAGCCGGGCCAGCTATCCGGCGGCGAACAGCAACGCACCGCCATCGCGCGCGCGCTCGCCAATAATCCAAAGATCCTGTTGGCGGATGAACCCACCGGCAATCTCGATCCGAAAACATCCGATGTGGTTTTCGACGCGTTGTTGAAGCTGGTGCGCGGCGAGGGGCTTTCCGCCTTGATCGCAACTCATGACCAACGGCTCGCCAAACGCATGGACCGCGTCTTTGTGATCCGCGAGCAAAGGCTGGTCGAAGTCCGCAAGGAACCCGCTTAAGCAGGCGTGACCAGAATTTGCCGGACATTCGTCGTGCCGGCGCGAAAGCCCGCTTCGCAATAGGCCAGATAAAAGCGCCATAATTTCGAGAAGCGTTCGTCAAAACCCATTGTTCGGATTTCGTCCCATGAGCCGAGAAACCGGTCGCTCCACTCATGCAAGGTGCGCGCATAATCTTGTCCGAATTCCTGGACATCGCGCAGCTTCAGTCCCGCCTGATCCGTCAGCTTCGACAGAATCGACGTGCTGGGCAGGATGCCGCCGGGAAACACGTAACGCTGAATAAAGTCGGTTGATTTCGAATACCGGTCAAAAAAGCGATCGGCGATGGTGATGATTTGCAGGCCGGCTCGTCCGCCGGGTTTCAGAACGTCCTTTAGTTTTTCAAAGTAAGTCGGCCAATATTCCTTGCCCACCGCTTCAAACATTTCGATGGAGGCGACCTTGTCGAATTTTTCCGTCACATCGCGATAATCCTGCAGCCGGAATTCCGCCTTGTCTTCCAGGCCGGCGCGTTTGATGCGTTCGCGCGCATAAGCGAGTTGCGACGGCGACAAGGTGACGCCGGTGACATGCGCGCCGTATTTGCCGGCGGCGTATTCAGCGAAGCCGCCCCAGCCGGAGCCGATCTCCAGCACGCGATCACCCGGCTGCAGATCGATCATCCGCGCGAGGCTTTCATATTTGTTGAGCTGCGCCGCTTCGAGGCTGTCTGACAGCGATGAAAAACGCGCAGACGAATAGGTCATGCTCGGATCGAGCCATTTTTCATAGAAGCTGTTGCCGAGATCATAATGGGCGACAATGTTGCGCTTCGATCCGGCCTTGGTGTTTTTCCGGGCATTGCGCCGCAATCCGTTCAGCCATTCGACGAAGGGCAGGGCGGCGAAGACGCGCTGTAAATGGTCGGCATTGCGCGCAAAAACATAAAGCAGGGCGGCGAGGTCCGGCGTGTCCCAGTCGCCATCGGCGAAGCTTTCGAAAAACCCGATATCGCCGCCAAAAACCGCGCGCCGCGCAAACCGCCATCGCCGCACAAGGATAACGCCTTTAGCGTCGATTTCTTCTTTGCCTTTCAGCGTCAGCGTACGCCCGTCGGGAAGCTCAAAAGTGAGCGCGCCATAATGCATATGCGATGCGATTTTGATGATTTGCCGGAAGAAAAAAGGCAAATGATCCATCTGCAACGCAGACTGGTTAGTTGTTCCCGGGGCGGCCTGAAGCGTCTCTCCCCGCGACTCGATGTGCATCGTCATGTTGCATGACCTCTTGCTTGCGGTTTCCTCCCGCCGCTGGTCACAACTCAGAACTTATGCGCGCTTTATTCGTCCGTACCCGTCAAGCGCGCGTTTACGCGCAGCGGCATGGTCTAATATGGGTAGCGGATAGGATTTTCCAAGGCTGACGCCGGCCTTGTCAAGCACGTCGTCTGGCGCTTTCCAGGGCGTATGGATGTGTTTCGCGGGCATCGCCAGCAATTCCGGGACAAATTCGCGGACATAATCGCCATTCGGGTCGAATTTTTCGCCCTGGGTGATGGGGTTGAAAATCCGGAAATAGGGCGATGCGTCCGCGCCGCAGCCGGCGACCCATTGCCAGCTTGCTGCGTTATTGGCGAGATCGGCGTCCACCAGCGTATCCCAGAACCACGCTTCGCCTTGCTGCCAGGGAAGAAGCAGATCCTTGATCAGGAAACTCGCGACGATCATCCGGACCCGGTTGTGCATCCAGCCTGTTCGCCATAGCTGGCGCATGCCGGCGTCAACGATCGGGAAACCGGTCTGTCCTTCGCGCCATGCCTTGAAGCCTTTTGCGTCCTTGCGCCACGGGTAATCAGCAAATTCTGCGCGCAGCGGTTCTTCGGGCAGGGACTTGTTGTGATAAAGCAGCGAATAGGAAAATTCGCGCCACGCGATCTCCGATAAAAACTTTTCGCCGCCGCTGTCGCTGATTACGCCTTCTGACATTTTGGCATGGGTTGCGCGCCAGATTTGCAGCGGGCTGATTTCGCCGAACGCCAGATGCGGCGACAGGCGCGAGGTATATTCCTTATCCGGACGATCCCGCCCGTTCTGGTACGACTGGATGGCGTTATCCAGAAAATCATTGAGGCGGTTGCGCGCGCCGGTTTCGCCCGGCGTCCAAACCGGGCCGAATTCTTTCGCCCAGTTCGGCCGTACGGGAAGCAGGTCCCAATCATTCAGATTGTCAGATTGAAGTCCGCATTTTGCGGAGGCCAGGTTGCGCGGGCGCGCTTCCGGTTGCGCGCGTGCGGGACCTGCCTGCTTCAGTGATTTCCAGAAGGGCGTGAAAACCCGATACGGCCCGCCGGAACCGGTTTTCAATTCCCACGGTTCGCGCAGCAACGAGCCGTTGAATGTTTCAACCTTGATGCCGGAATCCGACAACTCGCTTTTCAACTGTTTGTCGGTTTCGATATCGCCGGGATAATAGCGCCGGTTCCAGAAAATCTGGGCTGCGCCAGCGTTCGCTGCGATTTCCGGAATGAGCGTCGCCGCCGCACCGCGTTTCAGGACAAGCGGGGCGCCGGCCTTTTCGAGATCCTCAGACAGCGCCTTCAGGCTGTGATGAAGCCACCAGCGCGATGCGGCGCCTGGCGCATGATCGCCGCCTTCATCCAGCACAAAGACCGGGATGACAGGCGCGCCGGTTTTTCGCGCTGCGGCGAGAGCGGGATTGTCGGAAAGGCGGAGATCCTGGCGGAACCAGACAAGGACGGGGCGCGATGACATGGGGAATAACTGCCAGAAGCTGGACCGTGGGGGAATAAGCCGGTAGCCTGTTATACAGTCACAGGGAAGGCGGCGTTGAGCCGTTGTGGAGGGGTATGTAATGGCGGTTGAAGACACATTCGCAGCGATCGGGGCGAGCGGCTTGTTCTCAGGCGGATTCTCGCTTTTTGAACTGGCGATTTTTGCGGGCATGGCGTTTTTCTTCGCCTGCTCGCTGGCGCTGGCGATTATGTCCGCGAGAGCCGCCAATTCCGCCCGCCGCGCCCGAGGCGAGGCGCAAGGCGTCCTTGCCTCGATTGAGAGCCAGACGGCTGAGTTGCGGGCGCTTGCCGGGGATCTGGAGCGCACTGCGAGTGATCTGGCGGGCAGACAGGCCGAAATTCAGGAATTTCAGGCTTCTACCCAAAAATCCCTCTCCGAAGAGGCGACGCCCGCGCCAGTGGCGGTTTCCGGTTCCGGCCCGATTGAACGCCGCTATGACCCGCTGCCGCCCAAGGAAGAGGGCCGGGAGGCCGCTGATCGCCAGAGCCTGGGCGAGACGGAAGAACCCCGCCCGGCAGGCGGCGCAAAATCCGCCATTCTGCGAGGCCTCCTGCGCCGCCGCTAGGC
Source organism: Hyphococcus sp. D3-15 (assembly GCF_055809375.1). Taxonomy (NCBI): domain Bacteria; kingdom Pseudomonadati; phylum Pseudomonadota; class Alphaproteobacteria; order Parvularculales; family Parvularculaceae; genus Hyphococcus; species Hyphococcus sp. D3-15. The sequence goes on from NZ_CM147910.1 coordinate 2,423,002, forward strand.
GGCTATGGCCAAGCTCTCTTCCAAATAGGCAAAAACCGTTGATTTGCGCCATTTTCAGCTACTGCGCGCCTTGCGCCAGCGGCAAAGAGGGCGTATAGCGCGCGCCATCTCTCACGCGGCGTGATCTTCGGTGATCCGGCGGCTTTCGAGCTTTCCGGATTTTCAGCGCGCCGCGGCGGTAAAAACTGAAGGAACACATATCATGGCGCTGCCAGAATTTTCTATGCGTCAGCTTCTCGAAGCTGGCGTGCATTTCGGTCACCAGACCCACCGCTGGAACCCGAAGATGAAGAGCTACATCTTCGGCGATCGCAACGGCATTCACATTCTCGATCTTTCGCAAACCGTTCCCCTGTTGCACCAGGCGCTCGTCAAAGTGCGCGATGTGGTGTCAGGCGGCGGCCGCGTGCTCTTCGTCGGCACCAAGCGTCAGGCGCAAGGCCCTGTCGCGGAAGCTGCAGCACGCTGCGCACAATACTACATGAACGTGCGCTGGCTCGGCGGCACGCTGACCAACTGGGAAACAATCTCCGCTTCCATTCGTCGTTTGAAAGAAATGGAAGAGCGTCTCGCAGGCGGCGCTGCATCGGGTCTTACGAAAAAAGAACAACTGCAGCTGCAGCGCGAACGCGACCGGCTTGAAGCATCGCTGGGCGGCATCCGCGAAATGGGCGGCCTGCCTGACCTGATGTTCGTCATCGACGTCAAAAAGGAAGCGATCGCCATTCAGGAAGCCAAGAAGCTTGGCATTCCGGTCATCGCCGTCGTCGACACCAATTGCGACCCGGACAAGATCGACTATGTCATTCCGGGCAATGACGACGCATCGCGCGCCATTTCGCTGTTCTGCAACCTGGTTTCAGATGCGGTGATTGACGGCATCGGCGAAAGCAGCGCGGCGCTCGGCGTTGATCTCGGCGCTCTTGAAGACGCCCCAAGCGAACCTGCGCTCGCAGAGGACGCGGCGTCATCGGAGCAGGCGTCAGCCTAAGCCCCTTCGCTTTTTTAAGCGGTTATCAGGCGGGGCGCGCATCAAACGGCCCGCCTGTCATCGTTTGGCTAAGAAACAGGATTACTGCGCCTTTCACAGCGCATCGTAGAACCAAAGGAGAAACCAATGTCTGGCATTACCGCTGCGACCGTTAAGCAACTGCGCGAAATGACCGGTGCGGGCATGATGGATTGCAAAACCGCCCTTACCGAAACCAATGGCGACATGGACGCCGCTGTCGACTGGCTGCGCAAGAAGGGTCTGTCCAAGGCCGCCAAGAAAGCCGGGCGCACCGCTTCAGAAGGTCTCGTCGCGATCGCCGTTGAACCCAACGCACCCGGCGCAACCGGCGTCGTGGTTGAAGTTAATTCCGAAACCGACTTCGTTGCGCGCAACGATATCTTCCAGAACATGGTGCGCGACATCGCCAACACGGCGATCTCCGTTTCCGGCGACCTGGAAAAGCTTCGCGCTGCGCCGTTCCCCGGCGCCGGCAAATCGGTTGACGAGCATGTCGCCGAGATGGTCGGTCAGATTGGTGAAAATATCGGCCTGCGCCGCGCACAGGGCATCTCTGTGGATCAGGGCGTTGTCGCTTCTTACGTGCACGGTCCGGTGACTGACGGCGCCGGCAAGATCGGCGTTCTCGTCGGCCTTAAATCGGCTGGCGACAAGGCCAAGCTCGAAGCGCTCGGCAAACAGATTTCCATGCATGTCGCAGCAGCCCGTCCGCTGTCGGCCAAAGTGGAAGACCTCGATCAGGACGTCGTCAACCGCGAGAAAGAAGTCCTCGCGGATCAGGCGCGCGCTTCCGGCAAACCGGAAAACATCATTGAGAAGATGGTCGAAGGCCGTCTTCGGAAATTCTACGAAGAATCAGTTCTGCTTGAGCAGATTTTCGTCATCGACGGCGAAACGCCGGTCCGCAAGGTTCTCGAAAATGCGGCCAAGGATGTTGGCGCGCCAGTCGAGCTGGTCGGCTTTGTCCGCCTCGAACTGGGCGACGGCGTCCAGAAAAACGAGGACGAAGACTGATTTGCCGGCGCCGGCGTTTGACGCCGGCGCGCAAAAGCTTCAAAAGCGCCGCGTGGGGGCAAGCCCTCCGCGGCGTTTTTGCTAGGTTTAAGCAGCTTCAAGGGCTGCCAATCGGCGGCGCAGCGGAGTAGGGTGGCGTCCGTCATCCCCAAGCGTTCAGGAAAGTCGAGCCATGTCCCAGACATCTGCGAATTCAGGCCCGAAAACAGGCGGCGCGCCGCTGCGTTATCGCAGGGTGCTTCTCAAAGTCAGCGGCGAAGCGCTGATGGGGCCGGGCCATTACGGCATCGACAATGAAACGGTTAAGCGGATCGCTGGCGAGATCAAAGACGCCAAGGAACTCGGCGCCGAAATCAGCCTCGTCATTGGCGGCGGCAATATCTTCCGCGGCGTTTCCCCGGCGGCTCAGGGCATGGAACGCGCCAGCGCAGATTATATGGGCATGCTGGCGACGGTGATGAATGCGCTGGCGGTGCAGAACGCGCTTGAGAATGTCGGCCTCTATACGCGCGTATTGTCCGCCATCGAAATGACCCAGGTTTGCGAGCCCTATATCCGCCGCCGCGCGCTGCGCCATATGGAAAAAGGCCGGATCGTGATTTTCGCCGGCGGCACCGGCAATCCGTTTTTCACAACCGACACGGCGGCGGCGTTGCGCGCGGCTGAGATGGGTTGCGACGCGCTGCTGAAAGGCACGCAGGTTGACGGCGTTTACTCCGCCGACCCGAAGAAAGACCCCAACGCCGAGCGATTCGAACAGTTGAGCTATCATGAAGTGCTGATGCGCGATCTGAAGGTCATGGATCAGGCGGCGATTTCGCTGACGCGCGAAAGCGGCATCCCGATTGTGGTCTTCCCGATTGGCGAGAGCGGCGGCGTTGTGGGCGCCTTGACCGGCCAGGGGGCGTGCACCGTCATCAGCGATGAAACGCCCTAATCCGGACAAGACACGACCTGAATTTCAACGTAAAATCAGACGACAAGAATATAAGGAACAGGAAAAACAATGAGCAGCGACATAATCAAAGAACTGCGCAAACGCATGGACGGCGCGCTGGCATCGCTGAAGAACGAATTTTCCGGTCTTCGCACCGGTCGGGCCAGCGCCACGCTGGTTGAGCCTATCGATGTGGACGCCTATGGCTCCAAAATGCCCATGACGCAGGTCGGCACCATCACCGTGCCCGAGCCGCGCATGATCTCCATCAACGTCTGGGACAAGGGTCTCGTCGGCGCGGTTGAAAAAGCAATTCGCGACGCCGGCATCGGTCTTAACCCCGTTGTCGACGGACAAAATGTTCGTATTCCCATTCCTCCGTTGACGGAAGAGCGCCGGAAAGAACTGGTGAAGGTTGCGGCCAAATATGCCGAGCAAGCGAAGGTGGCAGTGCGCAATGTTCGCCGTGAAGGCATGGAAGCGGTGAAGTCCGCTGAGGGCGGCGAAGACCAGCAGAAAAAACTTTCGGAAGAAGTACAGAAGTTGACCGACGAGATGGTGAAAAAGGTCGACGAGACCTTCGCCCACAAGGAAGTCGAGATCATGCAGGTCTGATCATTGATGATCAGCGCCTCAGCCGGGACAATACGAGTGACAGTTGAACGCGACAATGCAGGGCCGGATCGCAGTGATGGGGGAGCGTCCAAGTGACCGCATCGCCCGCACCGACCGCCGAGCCGGAAAACGGCGGCCCGCGCACGCCGAAACATGTCGCCATTATCATGGACGGCAATGGCCGTTGGGCGAAGGCCCGTGGCTTGACGCGGACCGAAGGCCACAAGGAAGGCGTTGAGGCTGCGCGGCGCGCTGTTGAGGCCGGGCGCAAGCTGGGTCTGACGCATCTCACCCTATATTCGTTTTCGACCGAGAACTGGCGCCGCCCGGCTGGCGAGGTGCGCGACCTGATGGGTCTGCTACGGCAGTTCATCATCGACGACTTGCCGCGCCTCAAATCAGAGGGCTGCAAGGTTCGCATTATCGGCGATCGTGAAAACCTGTCCCTTGATTTGAAAGCATTGGTGAACCGCGCGGAGCATGAAACCCGCAACAACAAAGAATTCGTGCTGGTGATCGCCTTCAATTATGGCGGCCGCGATGAGCTGGCCCGGGCGGCGCGCGCCGCCGCAACGGCCGTCAAAGCCGGGACGCTCGATCCGAAAGACATCACCGAGAAAACGATTGAAGGATATCTGGACACCACCGATGTTCCGGACCCGGATCTTGTCATCCGCACGAGCGGTGAAAAGCGCGTTTCAAATTATCTGTTATGGCAGGCCGCTTACGCCGAATATGTGTTTCTCGATGTTCTATGGCCGGACTTTACCGAAGAGGTGCTGGCGGGCGCTATTGACGAATATCTTCGACGCGAGCGCCGCTATGGCGGCGTCTGCGCCGTCTAGTGTCAAATCGCACGACGCCTTCAAGTGACAAGCCAGAGCGCGCCGCCGCCGCGCCGATGAGCGCGCTCGCCAAGCGTTTGATTTCCGCATTCATCCTGATCCCGATCGTGATTGCGGTTGTGTGGACGGGCGGACCGGGCTTTGCGGCGATGATCGCTTTCGCTTGCGTCCTCATGCTGTTCGAATGGTCGCGCATGGTGGAGCGACGGTCTTTCAGTCGCGCCTTTTATGCATTGCTGGCCGGCGCCGCCGCCGCGATGTTTTTAGGGGCGGGCGGTTATTACGCCGCTGCGATTGCCTTCGCCGCAATAAGCGGAGTCGTCGCCGCCTTTTTCGCCCACCGCGATGGCAAGATTGGCGGCTGGTCGGCGCTGGGCGCCGTCTACATCATCTTGCCTTGTCTCGCGCTGATCTGGCTGCGCCTCGATGCGCCGTCAGGGCGGGCGCTTTCATTCCTGCTTTTCGGCGTCGTCTGGGCGGCGGATTCCGGCGCCTTCTTTTTCGGCAAATTCATCGGCGGGCCGAAAATCAGCCACGCCTTGTCGCCCTCCAAAACCTGGGCGGGGATCGGCGGCGGCATCTTCGGCGGCTGCGTCATCGGCGCGATCACCGGCTGGATCCTGCTCGGCGTCGAGGGCGCGGTGTTGTATCTGTTTATCGGCGGCGGGCTGGGGGCGGCTTCCGTCGTCGGGGATCTCGTCGAATCGGCCTTCAAGCGGAATTTCGGGCTGAAGGACATTTCCGGTCTGATTCCCGGTCATGGTGGTGCGCTGGACCGGCTGGACGGCATGATTTTCGCCACTTCGGCGATGACGGGCGGGCTTCTCCTCTATATGCTGGCGGAAAAGGTTCAGGGGTGACAATGGGGAAGTTGAACGCACGGGAACAAGCGCCCCGGCGGCGGATAACGATTTTAGGCTCCACCGGCTCGATCGGCGAATCGACCTTGAGCGTGCTTGAGCATGCGGAGAGCCTTGGCGAAGCTGATTTTGAGATTGAAGCGCTGACCGCCAACCGCAATGTCGAAAAAATTGTCGAGCAGGCGCGCAAATTCAAACCGAAATTTGTCGCGCTGGCGGATGAAAGTCTCGGCGATGAATTGCGCGCCGCGCTCGCGGGAACGGGCATCGAATGCGGCGCCGGCGCCAGCGCGGTTGAAGAGGCCGCCTGCCGCGATGCTGATTGGGTGATGGCGGCGATTGTCGGCGCGGCCGGATTGAGGCCGACGCTCAAGGCCGCCCATCGCGGCGCCGATATTGCGCTCGCCAACAAGGAATGCCTCGTATGCGCCGGTGAGGTTGTCACCAAGGCCATCCGCGAAGGCGGCGGCGCGCTGCTGCCGGTCGACAGCGAACATAACGCGATTTTCCAGGTCTTTGACTTTGATCAGCCGGAGCGGGTCTCGCGGCTTATCCTGACGGCGTCCGGCGGACCTTTCCGCACTTGGTCGCATGAGCAAATGACGACGGCGACGCCGGCGCAGGCGGTCGCGCATCCGAACTGGTCTATGGGCGCGAAAATCTCTGTCGATTCCGCGACCATGATGAACAAAGGTCTCGAACTGATCGAGGCGGCGCATATCTTCCCGATCAACCACGAAAAGATCGAAATCCTCGTTCATCCGCAGTCGGTGATTCATTCCATGGTTGAATATGTGGACGGGTCGGTGCTGGCGCAGCTCGGCACCCCGGATATGCGGACCCCGATTGCAACGACGCTGGCCTGGCCGAAAAGAACGCCGAGCCCCAGCGCCCAGCTTAACTTCGCCAAAGTCGCCACTCTTACGTTCGAAGACCCTGATTTACTTAGGTTTCCGGCGCTTCGTCTCGCACGCGAGGCGATCCGTGCAGGGGGCGTCATGCCGGCGGTGCTGAACGCAGCCAATGAGGTGGCGGTCGCGGCGTTTCTGGCGGGCGGGCTCAAATTTCTTGATATCGCCGCAATTTCCGAGCAGGTACTTGAGCAGGCGGGACGACTCAACGGCCCAGCGCGCCTTACGACGCTGGAAGAAGCCATGGATGCGGATGGGCAGGCGCGGCGCATGGCGGAGGAATACGTTGCTGCGAAAGCGGCGGCGTAACTAGTCGGAACTTATGATGAGAACGGAACGCTGTTGATGCCTCTCGCTGCGAATCTGCTTGAGACCTTGCTATTTTTGCCGGTCTATATTGCGGCGTTCATCGTCCTCCTGACGCTGATCGTTTTCTTTCACGAATACGGACACTTTTCCGTCGCGCGCTTCCTTGGCGTGCGGGTCGACACCTTCTCCATCGGATTCGGCAAACCGATTGTCCGCTGGACGGACCGCTGGGGCACGGAGTGGCGGATCTCTTGGTTGCCGCTTGGCGGCTATGTAAAGTTTTTCGGCGACTTGAATGCCGCCTCGCAAGGTCCGGCTGACGCAGCGCAGCAGCCCGTGACCACGCAATTCCCGAAACGCGGCGACGCAGAGAAAGTCGCCTCCACCATGTCGGCGGAAGATCGCAAGGTCTGCTTTCATTTCAAACCCGCATGGCGTCGCGCAGCGATCGTTGCGGCGGGACCGATCGCGAATTTTGTTCTCGCAGTTGCAATATTCAGCGTCCTCTTCATGACGCTCGGCCGCGGAATTTTAGAACCCGTTGTCGGCGGGGTGGCGCCGGAATCGCCTGCGGCGAGCGCAGGCTTTCAAGCCGGCGACCGGATCATTTCGGTTGATGGCGCACAGGTTGCGGAATTCGGCGACCTCTATGACGCGGTGCTGGTCAGCGGCGGCTCGCAAATGCGTTTCGAAGTGATTCGCGATGGCGCCGTCACGGCGATCGCCGCGACGCCGCAGCGCGTCAACGACAATGACCGCTACGGCAACAAAATCGAACGCTGGCAATTGGGCATCGCACCGCCGGGCAGTGAATTTTATTCCTTCAAGAAATACGGACCGGTCGCCGCCGTGGCCGAAGGGTTTCACGAATTACGACAGAATCTTGACACTGACGGTCCGCTTCCTCGGCAAGATCATCCTGGGCAAGGAAGATGCGAGCCAGTTGGGCGGACCGATAAAGATGGCTCAATATGCCGGACAAACCGTGATGTCTGGCTTCGATGATCTCGTCCTACAGGGAGCCGCCGGGCTTGATGCTCAAACTCAGAGCGAGCCTTGTCAGCTTCATTTCACTCGCTGCGGTTGTATCGGTTTCCATCGGATTCCTGAATCTATTGCCGATACCGGTTCTCGACGGCGGGCATCTATTGTATTACGCATACGAAGCTGTCGCAGGCAAACCGCTGGGGGCGCGGGCGCAGGCTATCGGCTTCCGAGTGGGCTTCGTCATGCTGGCGTCGCTTATGATCTTTGTGACCTGGAACGACATCAATAATCTGCTTTCATCAATCAGTTAGGGCGACGGCATGAGTTTGTACAAGTCGGGGGGCGGCGTTATACGCGCAGGGCTGGCGTTTGCGGCGACGATCTTCGCAACCGCAACAGGCGCGCTCGCGCAGATAAGCCAGAATGCGCAGCCGCAGCCTTCACTGACCGATAATCTGTTTTACGAAGAACCGGCTCCGATCATTCAGGGCATTGTGGTTCGCGGCAACCAGCGCATCGAAGCAGACACCGTCGGCTCCTACCTGCCGGTCCAGCCCGGCATGCCGGGGGAGGAAGAACTCCTCGATCTGTCGCTGAAGACGCTTTTCCGGACCGGTTTGTTCTCCGACGTCAAACTTTCGATGCAGCCCAATGGCGTGCTGCTGATCGAGGTCGCAGAAAACCCGATCGTCAACCGTGTGATCTTTGAAGGCAATCGTCGCGTCAAGGACGACAAGATCACGGACGAAATTCAGCTTTCCGCGCGTACGGTCTATACCCGCGCCAAGGTTCAGTCCGACGTTCAAAAGATTATCGAGCTGTATCGCGCAAAGGGTCGCTTTGCCGCGACCGTGACGCCGAAGGTCACGCCGCTCGAGCAAAACCGTATCGACGTTATTTTTGAAATCGACGAAGGCCCCAAGACCGGCATCGCGAAAGTCAATTTCATCGGCAATGACGTCTTTACCGACAACGAATTGCGCGGCGTCATCCTGACCAAGGAAAGCCGCTGGTGGCGGTTCTTCACCAATTACGACAATTACGATCCGGACCGGCTCGAATATGAACGCCAGCTCCTGCGCGAGCATTATGGCCAGAACGGCTATGCTGACTTCCAGGTGGTTTCTGCTGTCGCGGAACTGACGCCGGACCGCAAAGACTTCTTCATCACCTTTACGGTTGACGAAGGCCCGAAATACACGATCGGCGATGTTCGCGTGAAGACGACGCTCGCCAAGCTCAGCGGCGATGTTCTGGTCAACTACGTGCCCATGCGCACCGGCCAGACTTATGATTCAAGCAAGCTTGAAAGAGCCGTTGAGGCGCTGACCTTCGCCACCGGCACGGTCGGCTACGCATTTGTCGACGTCAACGAACAGATGACGCGTCACCCGGAGTCCAACACAATCGACGTCTCCTTCATCGTCAATGAAGGGCCGCGCGTTTACGTCGACCGCATCAACATAAAGGGCAACACGCGCACGCTCGACAAAATCATCCGCCGCGAGATCCGGCTTGCCGAAGGCGACGCGTTTAACCGCGTGCTGGTGGATCGTTCGCGCGCGCGGGTGCGCTCGCTTGGCTATTTCAAGGAAGTCACGATTGACGAGAAACCCGGCTCCGCACCGGACCGGACAGAGCTAGACGTTTCAGTCGAGGAACAGTCCACCGGTTCGCTCAGCGTCGGCGTCGGCATCTCCTCGACGGAGAACTTCATTGTCGATCTTTCCGTCGAAGAACGAAACCTGCTCGGGCGCGGCCAGTATCTGCGCTTCCGCGTGCAGGCCAGCTCGCGCACGCGTCAGGTCGATATTCGATTTACGCAGCCATACTTCCTCGACCGCAACCTTGCGGCGGGCGGGTCGATCTTCAACCAGCGCACAGACTATGAAGAAGCGGGTTTTGTCCGTGACCGGATTGGTCTTGGCCTGAACGCCGGCTTCCAGATTTCCGAATATGGCCGGGGCGGGGTCAACTACCTGCTGACGCGCGACAGCGTTCTCATCGATCGGGAGCAGAACGAACTCCTCGCCCTCGGTCTTGATCCGCTATCGATCCTTAATCCCGGGGCCATGCCGACAAATGTTTTCCCGAATACGAATGAAGATGGAGACATTGTCGGTCAGGTCGTGAGAGCGCAATTCTGTGATTTCGTGGTTTACTCGCTGACCCCGACCTGCGAATCCCGCGGCAAGTTTTTGACCTCGCTCGTCGGCGTCAGCCTGTCATTCGACAAACGGGATGATCCGATTACGCCGCGTCGCGGCTGGCGCGCCGGCGGCTCCATCGGCGTCGCGGGCGTCGGCGGCGACGTTAACTATTACCAATCGGAAGTGAACGCCGCCTGGTATCACCCGATCATTGGCAATTTCATCGGTTCGATCAAAGGCCGCGCCGGCTATATTAACGGCTATGGCGGCGACAATGTTCGCCTGTCCGACCGCTTCTTCGAGGGCGCCTCCACCTTCCGGGGCTTTGAAGTGGCGGGCGTCGGGCCGCGCTATATTCAGGGCGCTGTCGGCGTTAACGGCGTTCGGGTGCCTAGTCTGGACCGCGACCAGAAAATCTTCGGCCAGTCCATCGGCGCCAAGATGTACGCCATCGGCACGGCGGAAATCCTGATCCCATTGCCATTGCCGGACCAATATGGCATTCGAGTGGCTGCTTTTAGTGATTTCGGCACGGTCGGCACCGTGGATGACTCGACCAAAGCTCTTAATGACGATCTGAGCTATTGGTTGGATACGGATGGCGACGGCATAGTCGATCTGGCGCCGATTCAGGACGACTTGGCCTTGCGCCTGACTGCCGGTTTCACGGTGAGTTGGGATCTGCCATTTGGCCCGGTCCGATTTGATTTTGCAAAAATCCTGATGAAGGAAGATTATGATCGGACCGAAGGTTTCCGATTTAGCGCTGGGACGAGCTTTTAAGGTAGAGGTGTACCACATGACTAAACAGTTTTACGCGATCGCCGGAGCGGCTGTGCTTGCAGTTTCAGGCATTGCGGGCGGCGCATTGATCAATAGTGCGGAAGCCCAGTCAGCCCAGAAGGCGCCGGTCATTTTGATCGTCGACCGGGCGCAACTGATTTCGCAGACCAAGGCTGGCAAAACCATCCCCGGTCAGGCGGAAACGGTGAAAGCAAGCGTCGAGAAAGAACTCGAAGCTGAAGCCGACAAGCTGAAAAAGGAAATCGAAGATTTCCAGAAGAACCAGTCTTTGATGTCGGATGAAGTCCGCACCAAGAAAGAACAAGAGCTCGCTGGAAAATACCAGTATGGCCTGCCGCAACGCGTGCAGATCATGGAGCAGGCGTTCTCCGCTGCGGTCCAAACCGCGCAAGCGCAAATTCTGGTCGAGAGCCAGCCGATCCTCAAAGAGATCGTCGACAAACGCGGCGCGACTATCCTGCTCGACCGTTCGGCAGTCATGTATGCGGCGCCGGAAACGGACGTGACGCAGGAAGTGATCGCCGCGCTCGACAAAAAGCTGCCGGCTGTCGAAGTCGAGAAAATCTCGCTCAGCCAGCTTGAGAAGCAGCTCAAGGAAGCACAGGCGAAAGCGCAAAAAGACGCCAAGAAGAAGTAGGCTTGGCGTTTACGACTGAGATCCAAAGGCCGGCGGGCGCACCGCCGGCCTTTTCTTTCGCACAGCTTCCGATCGGCCTTGCGCGCCCGGGCGACTGCAGGCCGGCGTTGGTGTCTGGCCTATGGATTAACGCGGGGACGCATTTTATGACCTTAGGGTCGGACCAGGAGTAAAGCGGGGATTTCAATGCCGGATAGCCGTTTTTTTGACAGGCTAGCGCCCTTGACGATCGCAAAGATCGTGGAGATCGCAGGGGCTGAACTGGTCTCCGGCGAGGCGGGCGCAACCATCACGCATGTGGCCAGCGCAGAGGATGCAAGCGACGAAACCGCTTTGGTCTATTGCGACGGCGCAGCCGCGCTCGGCAAGATGAACGACAAGAAATTTGGTCTGTGCTTCACCAAAGCCAAACCAGGCGAAGCAAGCGGCGCATTTGCGATCACCCCAAATCCTCGTCTTGCTTTTGCGACTGTCGCGGCGCTGTTGCACAGCTCCCGCAAATCAGGCGCGCCGGCTCCGTCAAAAGGCGCGGGGGTGAACATTCACGCCAGCGCAATCATCGATGAAAGCGCCGAGATCGCCGCAGATGTCGTCGTCGGACCGAATGTGGTTATCGGACCCGGCGTGGTCATCGGCGCAGGCGGCCATATCGGCGCGGGAACGATAATTTCCCATGCGCTGATCGGCGAGGGGGTGCGCATCCTGCCGGGCGCGCGCATCGGGCAATCCGGCTTCGGCTTTGTCGAAGGGCCGCACGGGCTCGTCAAAGTCCCGCAATTGGGACGGGTCCTGATCGGGGACAATGTGGAAATAGGCGCCAATACGACGATCGATCGCGGCGCCCTTGGCGACACCCAAATTGGGACGGGCGCAAAGATCGACAATCTTGTCCAAATCGGTCACAACGCCCGGATCGGCCGCAATTGCGTTATTGCAGCGCAAACCGGTATTTCGGGAAGCTGTATTATCGGCGATGGCGTCATGATGGGCGGGCAGGTAGGCTTGGCCGATCATCTCACTATTGGCGATGGCGTGCAGATCGCTGCGGGCGCGGGATTAATGCGGGATGTTCCTGCTGGAGAGAAATGGGGCGGCCGGCCGGGTCGTCCGATAAAAGACTGGTTGCGGGAAACCGCCATGCTGGCGAAACTGACGAAAAAAGGAATGGTTAGGCCGATGTCAAAGGTTGAACCCGGAAAGAGCGTTCTTGGAATTGAGGAGCTGATGTTGCTCCTGCCGCACCGTTACCCCCTGTTGCTGGTCGACCGCCTGGTCGACATTGTGCCGGGGGAAGGGGCCGTCGGCATCAAGAATGTTTCCTATGGCGAGCAGTTTTTTCAGGGGCACTTCCCCCAAAAGCCCGTCATGCCCGGCGTCATGATTATCGAGGCGATGGCGCAGTCGGCTGCGGCCTTTACGTCGTATACGGAGAATTTGGATACGGAAGGAAAGGTCGTGCTCTTTATGGGCGTTGACAAGGCGCGCTTCCGCCGCCCGGTTGTGCCCGGCGATCAGTTGCGCATCGCGGTTCGCACCATCCAGCGGCGCCCGCCGGTCTGGCGCTTTGAGGGCATTGCAACGGTTGACGGTAAGCGCGCCACGGAAGCGCAGTTCTCCGCAATGCTCGCACAAACGATCTGACTCGGTTTCGCATGCGTATCCATCCGACGGCGATAATTGAAGACGGCGCTGAAATCGCGGATGCGGTGATTGGCCCCTATTGCCATATCGGCGCAGAAGCAAAACTGCATGACGGTGTTGTTTTGGAAAGCCATGTGGTCATCCAGAACCTGACGGAAGTCGGTGCGAATACGCGCGTGTCGCCATTTGCTGTGCTGGGCGGCCCGCCGCAACATTCCGGCTGCAAGGGCGAGGGCGCGCGTCTGGTCATCGGCGCCAACAACATCATCCGCGAACATGTGACCATGCATCGGGGAACGATTGCCGGCGGCGGCGAAACCCGCGTCGGCGATCATGGATTCTTCATGACCGGTTCGCATGTGGCCCATGACTGCAAGGTCGGCGACCGTGTGATCTTTGCAAACAACGCCTCCATTGGCGGACATGTGAGCGTTGGCGACCATGCTTTCTTTGGCGGCTTGTGCGCCGTGCACCAGCATTGCCGCATTGGGGAGCACGCCTTTGTCGGCGGCTGCGCGGCGGTGACCACGGACATCATTCCTTTTGCATCGGCTGTCGGAAATCACGCGCAATTGGTCGGCCTCAACATTGTCGGCTTGAAGCGCCGCGGCTTCAGCCATGCAACGCTGCATGATCTGCGCGCCGCCTATCGGATTTTGTTTTTCGGCGACGATATCTTCAAAGCGCGGGTCGAACAGGTGCGGACGCAATTCGCCCATAGCCCTGAGGTTCTGCGCATTATCGCCTTTGTCGACGCCAGCGTGTCCAGGCCGTTAATGACGGCGGCCCGGTCCGATTGATGGCGCGCTGGCGCAAGCTCGGCGTCATCGCCGGCGGCGGCGCGCTTCCGGTGCGTGTTGCGGAACGCTGCAGGGCCGCTGGCAAAGAGCTTTTCCTTGTTCGCCTTTCAGGAAGCGCAGATGCGGCGCTGGATGAATATCCGGGCGAAGATTGCGCCATCGGCGAGGCCGGCAAGATCATCCGCGCACTGAAGCAGCAAGAATGCGATGCGGTCGTTTACGCCGGCATGGTGAAGCGGCCGGACTTCAAGAGTCTCAAAGTCGATTGGCGCGGCGCGGCGCTGCTGCCGAAAATAATCGCCGCTGCGGCGCGCGGCGACGGCGCCATTCTCAACGTGCTGGTCGAAACGCTAGAGGCGGAAGGATTGCTTGTCATCGGCGCTGATGAAATCGTTGAAGACACCGCCTGCGAAGAAGGCGCCATCGGCGCGGTGCAGCCGACTGCGGCAAATCTGGCTGACATTCGCAAGGCCGCTGCGCTGGTTCAGGCGATAGGCCCATTCGATGTGGGCCAGGGCGCCGTTGTGGCCAATGGATTTGTCATCGCGGTCGAGGCGGCGGAAGGCACAGACGCCATGCTGGCGCGCTGCGCCCAGCTTGCCAATGGCGTCAGCGGCGGCGGCGTATTGGTCAAGCGTCCCAAGCCCGGTCAGGAATTGCGGATCGATTTGCCGGTGATCGGCGCCGAGACGGTGCGGCGCGCGGCGGAGGCGAAGCTTGCCGGCATCGCAGTGGAAGCGGGACGCGCGATCATTATCGACCGGGCCGAGACCGCGGCGCTGGCGGATGAGCTCGGTTTATTCGTCTACGGATTTTCCCTGCAAGACCTTGCGGGCGATCGGTGAGCGCCGCGTCTGAAAACTTCATGCTCTGCGCGCTTGAGCCGTCCGCGGACGCGCTCGGCGCGGGGTTGATGGCGTCCTTGCGCGAGTCCTGTCCGGCGGCGGCGTTTACCGGATGCGGCGGCGCGCAGATGGCGGCGCAGGGTCTTTCCAGCCTGTTCCCGGTGGACCGGTTTTCGGTGATGGGCCCGACCAGCGCCCTGATGGCGCTGCCCGCCGCGCTGAAAGCGATAGATCAATTGGCTGCGCAGGCGGCGAAAGAAAAACCGCAAGCGGCGATCCTGATCGATAGCTGGTCGTTTTCGAAACTCGCGGCGAAACGCTTGCGCAAGGCGGCGCCGGACATGAAGATTTTCAAATATGTCGCGCCGCAAGTGTGGGCGTCGCGTCCGCAACGCGCAGCGACAGCGGCGCAGCTCTTTGACGGCGTGTTGTGCCTGTTCGGATCTGAAACTCATTATTTCGAAGAAGCGGGCGCCGTCACGCAATGGGTTGGCCATCCGGGGTTTCAGGCGCTGGCGGAACGCAGCTCAGACCCGTCGGTCTTCCGGTCGAAATATGATCTCGGCGATGCGCCCCTGCTCGCTGTATTGCCGGGCAGCAGGCCTGCGGAACTAAAACGGCATGGGGCGCCGTTTCGCGGCGCGGTCGAACAACTCCTGCCGGACTTTCCGGATCTGCGCCTTGTGGTGACCGCTGCGCCGGGCGCGGGTGAAGCGGCACGCGCCTTTGTCGAAGGCTGGCCGGGGGAGGCTTTTGTCGTTGAGGGCGAGGAACGCTTCGACGCCTGCGCGGCGGCGGATGCGGCGCTCGTTGCTTCCGGGACCGCTGCTGCAGAACTCGCCATGCTGAACACGCCGATGGCGGTCGCCTACATAATCGATTTCCTGTCTGAGCTATGGGTGCGTTCGGTATTGACCACGCCGCATGTTTCACTGGTGAACATCGCCGCCGGCGAACTGGTCGCGCCGGAATTCCTGCAGCGCGATTGCACGGCGGAAAATCTCGCGGGCGCTTTGGCGCCCCTGTTGCGCGACAGCCCGGAACGCCGCCGCCAGCTCGCGGCCTTTCCGGGGGTGGTGAGCACGCTCACGGGGCAGGGCGCGCCCGGCGATGCGGCCGCCAAAGCGATCCTTGGCTGGCTGGGCCGCCAGGGCGGTCACTAGGCGCTAACCATAAGTTGCAGGCCAGATGCGGGAAAAACCGTCTGGCCTATTGAAAGCTGTTCAAACGGGCCTTAATGCAGGGGCTGGCCTAGGGGTGTAGCTCAGTTGGTAGAGCATCGGTCTCCAAAACCGAGGGTCGTGGGTTCGAGTCCCTCCGCCCCTGCCATTTCCAAAGACATCGGTTAAAGCTCACATTGCGCGGGTATCGGCGGCAATGCTGGATCTCGCAAGTCGCGATGCGCGACACTTCCGCCAAGTCTCGGGGAGGTTTCCATGGCAAGCCATTCGGCCGGGTTTGCATCGCGCGGCGCAGCGATCTTCATGCTCGCCATAGTCTGCGTGCTGGCGCTTATCGTTTCGGCGCAAGCGCAGGAGGCGCAGCGCCCCTTGATGCAGATTAATCCGTGGTATCCGGCGCCCTATAATATCGAAGAGCCTTATCTCGACATCATCCACGCCAGCGCAGTGAGTTGGGGCGCGCAAGGCAAGACGACTAAGGCGCTCTATGATGAAGGCGTCATCGATCCGAAAAACGGATTGCCGACCCGGTTGCCTGACGGCAAATGGCTTTCCAGCAAAGCCTATTTCGTCGCCGCCACCACAGAGGCGGCGCTGCTCTGGGATGGCGAATGGGTGCTTGAATGGGAAGGGGACGCCATTCTGCGCATCAAGGGCGTGCCGAATGAACTGCAATGGCGCAGCACCCCAAACCGCATCGATTTCACCATGGATATGAAGCGCGGGAAAACCCGTCCTGCCGTCATCGAAGTGCGCAAGGTGAAAACGCCGATCACCGCATTGCGGCTGTACCGCAAGGAAAATGAAGCGCTGCTTCGCGCCGGCAAGGTGCTGAATCCGAAATTTGCTTCCGCCATTTCGCGCTATGATATTGTGCGGACTACGGATCTTCAGGGCGCGGGCACGGCGCTTGTCCGGTCCGTCGATGAATTGCCAGACATGCAAACGCCCTTTTGGGGCAACAAGACATGGATGGTCACGAGTGACGAACGCCACGCTTTTCGCTCCGCGCCAATCGAAGCGATGATGGCGCTGGCGGTTGAATCCAACACCTCGCTCTGGGCCAGCATTCCGATTGCGCTGGGCAATCCGCTGGATTTTCGCGATCCGTCGATCAAGGACGATAAGCCTGGCAGGTGGGTGGAGAATTATAAACGCAAGGCGCGCGGCGCCGCCGCCGACATTCTCGCAAGTCCCGAATGGGATCGTTACGCGGACAGCTTCGTCGCGGCGCTGATCGCCAGCGGCTACCCGCAAGACCGCACGCTCTATGTCACCATCGAAAACGAAGTCTGGAACACCTCGCCGCAATATGCGCCCGCGACGGCCTACGCCGCCGGCATCGGGCAGGGCGCTGGTTTCGGGATGGGCAAGCCCGCCGGCGATGTGCGGATGGGATACGGCGTGCTGAGCGCGCGCTGGAAGCTCTCCCTTGAGGCCGCGCTCACCCGCGCCGGGCGCCAGCAAAAGGTCGTCTATGTGCTTGAGGGGCTGCAAGGCTGGGCGCCGACAACGGCCTGGGCGCTTGGCGGGGCGCGGCGCTGGCTTGAGGAGCAGGGGGAGGATTGGGCCGACCACGCCCCCGAATTCGGGGTTTCCGTTTCCTCCTATTGGGGCGGCGGCGACGCCAGGGACAAAATCGCCGATTCCGTCGATCCGGCGGATTTCGCGGTTGCAGCCGAATCCTACCTGCTGACGGGCTCTGCGAACCAGATCGGCTCCAAAGCCATGGTCCTCAGGGCCTGGAGCGCTCACGCCGACGCTGCGGCCGCTGAGGGCGTCCGATTTATCGGCGCGTATGAGGGCGGATCCCACCTGACCCGCCCGGAGGGCGTGTCTGAGGCGTTTTATGGCGCATTTATGTGGGGAGAGGCCGCCGGGCGGGTCAACAAGGCGGTTAATGACGCGCTCGCGGCGGCGCATCCGGGCGTCATCCTCTCCAATTACCTCCTGGCAGGCCCGCGCCGGCAGCCCTGGTCAGAAGGCCTGCCCGGCGACGAAAACCCCTATCGGCAGAGCTGGGAGCCCTATTTGCGGCCTTTGCCCGCCGGGGCGGCGCTGGCGGAGCCGCGATGACGGCCCCCTCGCGCCTCTATTTTCGCCGCAGCGCCTCCTTGACGGCGCAGAGAAAAGGTATACCTAGGGTCAATCTTCCGAAAACCTCTGAAGATCGGCCGCGCGGAACCCGCGCACGAGAAACTGTATCTTGAAGGCGGCGTCGAATGGCGAAGAACAAAAAATCCGGCGGTGACGCCACAGTGATCGAAGGCAAAGCAGCCGAGGTCAAAAAGAAGAAGCGCACCAGCCCGTTTGAGTTCCTGCAGCAGGTTCGCAATGAGGCGGCGAAAGTCACCTGGACCACGCGAAATGAAACCGTCATCTCGACCATCATGGTGCTGATTATGGTGGCGATCATGTCGCTGTTTTTCTTCGGCGTCGATCAGGGCTTGCGCTTTGCAGTTTGCAACGTCCTGCCGATCGATTGCGTCGGATCGAACAACTAGAAATTTGAGAACGGAACACCGTCATGGCGAGCAACTGGTACATCGTCCACGCATATTCGAACTTTGAAAAAAGGTCGCGGAGTCGATTATGACATCCGCAAAAGACAAAAACCTCGATCAATTTATTGAAGAGCTTTTTGTGCCGACCGAAGAAGTCACGGAAGTGCGCCGCGGCCGCAAGATCAACACCGAGCGCCGGTTTTTTCCGGGCTATGTGCTGGTCAAAATGACGCTCAATGACGACACCTACCATTTGATCAAAGACACGCCGAAGGTCACCGGCTTTCTGGGCTCCGGCAATAAGCCGATGCCGGTGCCGCAAAAAGAAGTCGACCGCATTCGCGGCGTCATCGAAGAAGGCGAAGCCCGCCCGCGTTCAACGATCACCTTCGAGATCGGCGAAAGCGTTCGCGTCACGGACGGCCCCTTTGCGTCGTTCTCGGGCGTTGTCGAGGAAGTCGACGAGGAAACCGAACGGGTCAAGGTCGCTGTGTCGATCTTTGGACGCGCGACGCCGGTGGAACTCGAATTCACGCAGGTCGAAAAAGCGTCCTAACGGGCGGGCGCAAGCGTCGCCGCATTGTCACGCAGGCGGCGCAGGGTGGCCAGATCAAACCAGAAATTCACCGGATCCATGCGCGGGCGCAAGCTCGCGCAGGCGCTTTGCGTATAGATATCGCTGATCGCATCGGGCATGGCGCGTACGCCCTCGGCCTTTAGAATGCGATAGAGGATTTGCTTCTGGAAATGCCGCTCTGAATAGCGCAACAGGCGGCGGCGATAGAGCCTGAGATCGCGCATATTCGCCTGCAAGGGCTCAAACTCGAAGGTTGCTTGTTCAGCCGTCACGATCCGTTCGTGGTGACTGTCATCCCTGCCGCCCTTCAAATCGGTGAGCAGCAGATAAGCGAGAAGGCCGTCCTCTCCTTTTGCGCCAAATGGCAACCGCAATCTCCGTTCACGGAATGCTTTGATCGCGGCGGATGACAGCCCATAGAGATTGCCGCTCAGATGTTTGTGCAGCAACAGACTGCGCGCCCAGGCGCGGCGGCTGCGCCCTGACGCGGGCAGGGCGGCGGCGGCGTAGCTTTGCGGCGCGGCGGCCAATCCGTCTTTCAGCGCGGTGAGGGCGCTCGCGCTCGCGCGAATGTCGCCATCGAGAAAGACATGCGCGTCCGCTGAGGCCGGCGCCAGCCGATGGACATATTCGTTCCACGCATTGGCCTTGTCGCCGACCGGCATTTCGTGAATGCGGATGCGCCGATCTGCGGCGGCCAAAATGCGGGCGACGTGAAGCGTCTGGTCGATGGAGCCATTAACCAAAATGTGGATTTCGTCATCGACGCTAAGACCGGCGCGGTCCAGCGAGCCTATGCATTGCGGCAATAGACGCTCTTCATTCCTCGCAAAGATGCATGCTGATAGCATTGCCGCGCATTCGATAAGGGTTGGGCTAGTAAATCAGCAATTTTCATTCCATCGCCGGTTAAGCATCCCGGTCCGGCTTTTCCGTCTCCGGGGGCTCCGCAGGGGCGGGGTGGGTCTTCGGATCGGTGTCCGCGAATGTTTCGTGAAAACGCGGCGGAGACCGATGCGCGGCGAGCCGGACGATTTTGTCGAACCAGCGCCAGCGCCGTCGCATGGCGAGAATGAGCGGCCTCGCCGCAGGATTTGCAGCAGCAATCATGATCAGCCCGAGCGCCACCAGCGGAATGCCCAACGGAAGCGGCGACAGGGCGGCGATGACGCCATAGATCACCAGGATCGCTCCGGCCAGCGTAGTCGCGATCCGTGCAAGCATTAAAAGCCGCTCCGTTTTCTATGGGCGCTGAATGGCATGCGAAATTCTAGGCGCGCCCGTCCGAGATGCCAATCTCGCACATCCGCTGCGCCGGGCAAAACAAAGCCCCGACGCATGAAGCGCCGGGGCGAGTTGTCGCCAGCGTTACGTTCCGATGCCGGACTAGTTGCGCAAGGTCAGCTGGAAGCCGAAAATGCGCGGTTCGTTGACAAAGCCCGTCAGGTTGTTGAAGTCGATGCCGCCTTTCAGGTTCTTGGCGTCGAGAACATTGCGCGCAAAGAAAGCGCCTTCATACCGCCCGTCGCCGCCGCGATAGCCAACCCGGACGCCGCCTTCCGTATTGCCGCTCGAGCGGAACTCAGCCGACTCATAAAGCAGGAAGTTGGTCTCGCCCTGTACCGCCCAATCCGTATTGGCGAACAGCTCGCCGCCTTCGCGGAACGGAATGGTGTATTCTGCAAACGCGTTGAAGATCAGCCCAGGCGCGTTGGGGAAGGGGTTGCCGTCAAGCAAGGCCTGACCGAACCCGTTGAGCGGATCGAGCACCGTGCAAAGACCGGAGCCGCATGTCGCCGACGCCAGCGTCTCATCCTTGATCTCGGTGTTGTTGTAGCTGAAGCCCGTGCTGACAAAGAAGTTCTCGGTCAGCAGGAATTCCGCATCGGCTTCAAAGCCCCAGCCAACGCCTTTGTCGGCGTTAATTACCTGGTTGATATTGCCGGCGCCGCCAATGATCGAGAACTGCTGATCGTTGACCGTGTAATAATAGACGTTTGCGTTGAGGCGCGCCCGATTGTCGAGCAATTCGGATTTGAAACCGCCTTCAAATGACAGGATGGTTTCCGATGTCGCAACCGTCTGCGGATCGATCGCGCCCGAAAAGGCTGCAAAAGCGACGTCGCGGCCCTGGATTGTCGGACCGCGGAAGCCTCTGGCGACGCGTGCATAGATATTGAAACCATCGGACACGCGATAGAGCGCGCTTGCGTCCCAGCTGACGTTGTCGTCGGACACCGATGTCGGGTTGACCGTCACCGCCGGCGGCAACACCACGGCTTCGAAGTCGCGATTATCCTCAGTATACCGAACACCGCCGGTGATGGTGAGGGCGTTGGTCAAATCATAGCTCGCCTGACCGAACACCGCCCAGCTGTCATTCTGGTGGCGCAGTGTCGTGAGCGGCGGGAAGCCTGGTCCGACAGTCGACACCAGCGCGTCGGAGTCGAAGTAGAAAAAGCCGATCTGCCAGTCGAAGACATTATCGCCGCTTGAGGCGAGGCGGACTTCCTGTGTGAACTGATCAAGATCGTCGATGGAATCCTGGGTCTCGGAAGGAAAGGCGATCGTGTCGGGGAAAAACGGCGCCGCTGGCGGGTTCATCGGGTCGAAGAACGAGTTCGCGCCGACAAATCCGCCGTCAATATCGCCGAGACTGCTGCTCGATGCGTTTTCAAAGGCGGTGATTGATGTCAGGACCGCGCCGCCGAAATCGAAATCAACTTTCGCCGACCCGCCCCAGCCATCGGCCTTTTGCGGATTGTTTGAGCCGCCATCATACGCGACCGTGTCCCGGTCGAAATTGTTTTCATCAAAGCCGCCGCCCTGTTGAATGATGTTGGCGCGGAAGAGGGCGGATGTGCCCTCATAATCGCGGCCATGAACATTCAACAGCACGCTCAGGGCTTCGGTCGGCGTAAAGAGAAGCTGGACGCGGCCAGCCATCTCTTCATAGCCGCCCATCACATCGTCTTCACCGGTATAGGAATTGTCGACCCAATCGCCGCGGCGCTGATAGAGGCCGGAAATGCGCAAAGACAGGACGTCCTGCATGATCGGCCCGCCAAGACCCAATTGCGCCGTGACAGTGTCATAGGTGCCATAAGCAACCTGTCCGAATGCGTCGACTTCGTCCGTTGGTTTCACCGTTGTGAATTTCACGACCCCGGCGGGCGTGTTGCGGCCGAACAAGGTGCCTTGCGGACCGCGTGAAACTTCGACTTGTTGAAGGTCGAACAAGGGCGCGCTTTTGAGCACGACATTTTCCTGCACCACATCATCCATCACGATGGAGACCGGCTGCGAGGCGGCGACGTCAAAATCGACATTGCCCAGACCGCGCAGGTAAAAGCGAGGTGCGGTGCGCCCGTTTGAAGACTCTGCGTAAAGGCTGGGAATACGGGCGGCGAGGGCGAGAATATCTTCCCCGGCGGCTTGAAGGCCGGCAAACCGGTCACCGGAGAGCGTCTCGACGGAAACCGGCACTTCTTGTTGGTTCTCTTCGCGTTTTTGCGTTGTGACAATGATGACGTCGAGGCCTTCACCTTGCGCAAACGCCGCCGGAGCCACACTCAAGGCGACTGCCGATGCGCCAGCAGCAAGCGCGGCGCGCGCCGAAAGTCCTGATGATTTCATGGTTGATGATCCCGAAAGTTGTTTTCAAATACTCGCCTCAAAAGGGGCGCTTCGGGAATGGAAGACTAAACGGTATCTGCAAGTTTGTGTCAGTAAAAGTACACAAGCGCCGCACGCGGTGCGCGAGCGTTGCCAAAATACAACCGATGATTATGCGGCGAAACTTTGCCTGTGGAAAACACAAACCCAGCAAAGCAAGCGAGCAAAGTTTGGCGAACTTATTCTTTGCTGCGCTCGGCGGATTTTTTCTTGGCCAGCGCTTTTTGAATAGGTTGCTGGTCAGCCTTTTCCGCAGGCTTTGCCGTGATGGTTGGCGCGGCTTTTTTCTTTTCTACGACATGCGGCTCTGTTTCGATGCCTGCATATTCGTCGATCATCCGAATGATGTGGCGCGAAGCGGTGATGAGTTCTTTGCTGCCTTCGCTTTTACGCCGGGTGATCGCCGCTTGAGTCTCCATCGCCTGGATAGCGCCATAGGCGCCGTTCACGGCCGAGTGAAGATTCTCCAGCAACTCATCGATATTCGGATCGTCGCCAGAAAGCTTTTCTTCCGCGACCGCGCGCAACTGGAAGATTTCGCTGCGAACTTCTTCGTAATGACGGCGCAGTTTTCTGTCAGCAATCCATGCGCCGAGCAGTGCGCCGAGCACAATGCCGGCGACCGCCGCAGCGGCTCCAATAAGTATGATTTCCTGCACCCCAAACGCCCCTTGCAACCATTCACCCCGTTAACCAAAGTCTCGCATTTTTTGGCGGTTTGGCAAGCTCAGGCGGGCGCGGAACACAGTGCGCGCCGTGCAGGGGCCCAGGTAGTCCTCGCGGGATGATCGCCAAATAGCCGTGAAACCCAGCGAAAATGCTGTGAATCAGCCGTCTGTCCATCCTATAGAATAAGTTGCACAATTTATATTGTCGCAAATTGTGTGGCTGTTGCTAGGGGGATTTTGAGGCCGGCGGCGCGCGCCAGCTATGCGATAGACGGCGTGTCGGGTTGCAAAAGTGCGGCCGGCACTTCGCCGGGTGCGCCCAAAGCGTGAAGTGCTCGTACAAACTCTAATAGTTCAGCAGCTAATGTGTCGCTTGAAGGGTCAAACGCACATTGTCGGGCTTGCCCGCAATTTTGGAAAGCTGTCCTGGCGCCTTAGCGATAATCTCTGCGTCTCGAAAGCCGGCAGCCTTCGCCATTTCGATAAGGGCTTTTTCATTGGGCGCCCACCAGTTTGACGGGTCATTATTAAGACCGCTGTCGCCATAAAACTCTGCATAAGCGGAATGGCGGAATTCTGGAATGTCGATACCTTCAGTTTCGATAACAGCAATCTTCTTGGTCAGGATGGCGAGCTTGCGCATCATGCCCATAGGGTCTTGCATATGGTAGAGTACGCCGATGCACAGAGCGATGTCGAAGACGCCAAGATCATAAAGATCGACCGTCTCGATGTCGCCAAGGTATTGCTGCACATTCGATTGCAGGCACATATGTGCGGTCTCAAAACCGATCTTACCGGGTAATTCTCCGGGCTTGTAATAGTTTGGCACGCGGTAAAGCGTCGGCACGACCGGACGGAAGCGCTTCGCAAATTCCGGATTGTGGATATCGAACGACCAGACATGACGATCCATGGCGACAACGCGAGCCGCACCGCGCTTCTCAGCTTCAAATGCATTGAAGCCGTCCCAAGCGCCAATATCGATTAGTGATAAGCCAGTGAGATCAGGAAGCTGGAAACTATCGAATTTCCTTTGCATACGTTGCAAAGACATTTTTCCCGGCGTTACTACGCCGTCGCCGAGGTCAATTGAATGATGCCAACGCGACACTCGTGCAACGGCCGCCTGCTTCGCTTTTACATCCACGCTCATCTTCTCCCAATCCTGAAAACCCCCATAACCATAAATTTTGTAAAAGCAAGCTCTCTGACTTAAGTGGGCTGAAATGCAGAAAATACAAAAAAAGCGCCCTCCGCTGGAATCTCGCGGAAAGCGCTTGCACAAGTATTGCCAGCTGCGAATACACCGGGAACGCACAAACATCGCGGCGGCGGCGCTTGTGCGTTCCCGTGATACCCAGAGCGTTCCCCCAACCGGTCTCTCCCTTCCGGCTTTGTTCGGCTCTGGTAGCGGTATTCTCCCTACAATGTCAGCAGCTTACCGTGTGGTTTGCCGTCGCTATAGGAAATATTGGCCATATCGATGAGTAATTTGAAAATTTTAGAAGCTTGCCAATGGCAGCGCTAATGCCTGCGCCCGGCGCTGGGCCTGGATTTCAGTGATCAGCAAGGCCTGATTACCGATAAACTGCTTTGGCGTAACGCCCACGAATGTCTTGAATTCCTTGATAAAATGCGACTGATCGTAAAACCCGCCGCCAGCCGCGGCCAGCCAGTCCGTTTCGCCCGCACGGATCCGATCCGCCGCCCGCAATGCGCGATATTTCCGCTGCAGATATTTCGGCGAAGCGCCGAAATACAGCTTCGCAAGCCGGTCCGTCTGGCGCCGTGAAACATCCATGCTGTCGATCAATTCGTCGATCGCGAGATCAAGCGGATTGAGCAGCCATTGCGCCAATGCTTCGGGATAGACTTGCGAACGCCGGGCGGCTTTGCGCGCCAGGATCTGGGCGAAAAATCTGTCCGCAGCCAGAGCCATATCGTTGATGCTGCGTGCATTGCGCATTTCATCGATGGTCGAACGCGCGAGTCCGCCGGCGAAGGATGTGAGATCAATCACCCGGTCGGTCGCTTCCTCCGCGCTCATCCCGCATAAAACCATCCAGCCTTTGGGTCTGATCCCGATGCCGAAGACGCGTGCGCCCGCTTCCGCTTCCATGCAGTATGATCCCATTGTCGGACCAAGCAGGAAGGCTGAATTGAGATGGTGTCTTGCGCCGTCCGGCGTGTGCAGCGTGCCGGAGCCATTCAAGATGACGCGGATGTTTCCCATCTCCGCGTAGATCGGCTGAAAAGCGTGAACGTCCGTAGAGAAATAATAATATGCGCGGACATACTCTCGCAGATCTATCCGCGGCATATGATACTCAAGCATGATCGCCTCGCCCTTGCTGTCCCAACAATGGCGGTGTTACCGCGTCAAATCGTCGGTTTTGCGGCGAAACTAAGATGCCGGCCGTCATGTCGTTTCTCATGCCTGATCCGACGCAGTTTCAGCGCCGCGAGACGCGGCGCCAATAAAGATCAAGCTGAGCAATAGATCACTGAAAATATTCAATTTTAGACTTCCCCCGAAGCCGCAAAATACTATTCTTTGTTATTCAGCATTTCCCGCAACCGTCAAGCCATCATATGCAGGCTCAACGCCTTTTGGCAGTATGGATCTTAGGGTCTGGTAGTCCATATGGACATGCAGGTTAGTCAGAATGCCACGGTCCGGAGCGAGCCGTTCCAGCCAAGCCAGCGCCATGTCGAGATGCGCGTGGGTTTTGTGCGGTTTATATTGCAGGGCGTCGACGATCCAGCTTTTCACGCCTGACAACGCGTCAAAGCTTTCTTCCGGCAGTCCGACAACATCGCTTGAATAGGCGATATCGCCAAACCGGAAGCCAAGCGAATTTACATTGCCGTGAAACTGTAAAAACGCCCTCACCGGAATCGGTCCGCTTGGTCCGTCTACGGAGAAGTCTTCGCCGCATGCGGGCATGTCGACTTTCTCCAGGATCGCCGGATAAAGACTGCCCGGCGCCTGTTCGAAACAATAGCGGAACCGGTCCAGCAGAACACCGGCGGTTGCGTCATCAATATACACAGGAATGCGGCGGCGCATTTGCAAGGCGAAAACGCGCAGATCGTCTATGCCATGGGTCTGGTCCGCATGGTCATGAGTGAACAGCACCGCATCGAGACGCGAGCATTGCGCCGCCAAAAGCTGCGCGCGCATATCCGGCGACGTGTCGACCAGCACCGACGTCACCTTGTCATGGGCGAAGCCGAATTCCGGATGTTCGCGTTGCACGAGGATCGAGCAGCGTGTGCGGCGGTTTTTTGGCTCCGTGGGGTCGCAGTCGCCCCAGTCGCCCGCTCCGTCAGCGCCGCCGAAACGCGGCACCCCGCCGGACGATCCCGAGCCCAGAATGATCGCGCGTAAGCGGCCGGTCATGATCCGTCACCCGGCGCCGTCGCTCTTGCGAAAAGGCGGAAGAAATTCTCCGTCGTCTCGCGCGCAGCCTCCTCTAGGCTGACCCCTTTTATCTCGGCGAGCTTTTCCGCCACATGGGTCACATAGGCCGGTTCGTTGCGCCGCCCCCGCATCGGGACCGGCGCGAGATAGGGGCAGTCGGTCTCGATGATGATCCGGTCGAGCGGCGTCGCCTCGACAATGGCGCGCACATCGGCGGCGTTTTTGAAGGTGATGATGCCGGAAAATGATACATATCCGCCGAGGCCCAATACGGCGTCTGCGAGTTTCGGCCCGCCCGTATAGCAATGGAGCAGGGGCGTGAAGCCCCCTTCCCTGTGACCTTCCTCCAGCATGGCCTGCATGATGTCATCGGCGTCGCGGGTGTGAATGATCAGCGGCAACTGGGTTTCACGCGACGCTTCGATATGGGCGCGAAACACGGCTTCCTGCGCTGCGCGATCTGAATATTCGTAATAGAAATCCAGCCCGCATTCGCCGATCCCGACAACTTTTTCGTCCGCCGCCAGGTCGACAAGCTTCTGCGCGGACAAGCCCGGATAGTCTTTTGCGAAATGCGGATGCACGCCGACGCTGCGCCAGATATACGGATCACGCGCGGCAATCGCCGTGATCGCCTCGATGCTGGAAAGCTGGTCGGAAATCGTCAGCATGGCCGTCACGCCGGCTTCGCGCGCGCGCTGCAAAATCTCGTCGAGATCCTCGGCGTATTTTTCCGAATGCAAATTCACATGGCTGTCGACAAGCATAGGTTTTGACATCTGCTTAGGCTGCCCTGGCGCTGAGCGCCGCCCGCAAATCAAACGCCATGGCTTGCAGCAATTGCGCACGGTCAAGATTCAGCGCTTCGCCGCGCCCGGAGAGCTGCGTCACCGCTTGCCATGCGCCCAGCAAGGAAGCCGCATCGGCGCCGCCAAAACCCTGCGCCTCTCCGCTTGTCGCCGCCATGCGCGCCGCATCGGAAAGCCCGGTCACTACTGTATCGAGAAACACCGGCCAGCGCGCCTCGCCAGCCTTTCCGGTGACGCCGGCGATGACCTTTGAAAGGTCGCCGCCCTTTTGCGCTATGGTCAGGAATTGCTGGCCCAGGCGGATGGCGTCAGCCCCCTCGCCCGCGGCCAGAGACAAGGCATAGCCCGGACGGCCGCGCGCGTGATCGGCGATATTGCGGGCGTCATTTTCACTGACGCCTTCGGCGGTCAAAAAGGCTTCTACTTCTTTCTGGCTCAGCGGCGGCAGTTCGATGCGGCGGCAGCGCGACCGGATTGTAGGGAGCAGTCTTCCCGGCGTCGCCGCAAGAAGCAGGAGCAGCGCCCCCGCCGGCGGCTCTTCCAACGCCTTCAAAAGTGCGTTCGCCGCGTTGCGGTTCATGTCATCGGCGGTGTCGACGATCGCGACGCGCGCGCCGCCGCCAGACGCGGTGCGGTTCAGGAACGCCGTCAGCTTGCGAATGGTTTCGACAGTAATTTCAGACTGATGCTTGCCTTTTTTCTCATCCCATAGCCGCTCGGCGACAAAAAGGTCGGGATGGGCGTTGGCGGCGATCTGGCGAAAGCCACGCCCGGTCTCGGGCATGTCGAGGGTTTCAGCATCCGACAGCGCCGCCGGGTCCAGTACGGCGCGCGCGATGCGATAGGCGAGCGTTGCTTTGCCGGCCCCTTCCGGGCCGGAGATGATCCAGCCATGACTGAAGGTGCCGCCGTCCATGGCGGCGCGCAGGCGCTTTTCGAGGGGCTGCTGGCCAATTTGGCGAGCCCTCGCGCGCGGCGGGATCAGGTCCTCTTCCATGGCATGGGTCTAAGCGTTTTATGCGGCGTTTGGAAGGGAAGCGTGATCTATAGAACTAGCAGGAAACTATTAGCGAAATACCCGATGTTACGCACATGCAAACTGTGATGCTTCTGGCGCAACAACGGATTTCAAATTAATTTCCAAAGTCGAACGCTTTTTTGCCCTAGCTCCGAGGCTCTTTATAGCCTTTAAAGCTGCTGCATATGTTTGCTCAGAAGTTTCACAGCTTTCTATCAGGCGGTAGTGCTGACCTTTGCGACTTTTAAAAATATCGTTGGCTAGTGAAAGCGTCTGCTTTTTTTCAAATGAAGTTTGTACTTCACCTCTATTTTTTATACGCGCCAAACAAGTATCAACATCGCAATAAAGTATAAATGTGAGATCTGGAATTAGTATTTCTCTCTTCATTTTCTTATACATTGAATCTGCCGAGCGACGAGACTTAGCCTGATAGGCGAGTGTCGAGTCTACATATCGATCACAAATTACAACCTTTCCTGACCGCAATGCAGGCAGAATAAGGTTGTTGAGATGCCACAAACGATCTTTATGAAAATAGTCCAGTTCAACGTCTATTGGTAAGCGTTCGGTCAATGCGGCGTGACGCAATTTCTTTGCCCACGGAGACTCTGATGTGGGCTCTTTCGTTAGAAACACTTCTCGCTTTTCTGAAGATTCAAACCAACTGGCAAGATTCTTCGCAAGCGTCGTTTTTCCAACACCGTCGATGCCGTCAATTGAAATAAACACTGTATATGACTCCTGTTGAGTCTATCGTTGTGCGATTCTAATTTGGCGTCGCAATGAAAATGCACACATTTTGATTTAGTAATTTTCAACAGGATTGTGCAAAAAACCTCATAACCACTTGATAACACAGGGTTAATTTACCCCAGAATCAGCTTCCGGTTCGCCCGCATCATCATGCGGCTTGGCCAGCAGCTTTTTCGCAGCAAGACCGATCTTGCCCCAGATGCTCGCTTCTTTCACCGCCTGACCCGCATAGAGCGCGTATTCGCGGGCGCCGCCGCCGGGCGCTTCAACGCGCAGGAAACCGATTTGCTGGTTTTCTTTTATCGGCGCGGCGACAGGTCCTTGA
Source organism: Hyphococcus sp. D3-15 (assembly GCF_055809375.1). Lineage (NCBI taxonomy): Bacteria > Pseudomonadati > Pseudomonadota > Alphaproteobacteria > Parvularculales > Parvularculaceae > Hyphococcus > Hyphococcus sp. D3-15. Next base: position 2,452,309 of record NZ_CM147910.1, read on the forward strand.
TAAACGATCTTCGCCGATGCGCCATCGAGCAGAGAGCGATGCAGGATCAGCTTTACCGGCTCTCGGGCGATCAACGGCACGCTTGCGGCCTTGCCTTTGAAGACCTCGGCCTCGCCGACAATATCGCCGGGCTCGTAAAAGGTTTTTGTCGAAAAATCGCTGAAGGCGACGCGGATCAGGCGCGCAGACTCCGTCGCGCGTTCACGCTCGGAGGTCAGGCCGTTGACCACGACGATGCGCCGCTCGCCATTTTGTATAGCCGAGCCCACAAGGCCATAGCCGGACTCTTCCGTATGACCGGTTTTCAGTCCGTCCGCGCCCTCGACCATATCGAGAATAGGGTTTCTGTTGGACTGGCGGATTTTCTCCCAGGTGAATTCGCGCTCTGCGAACAGCGCATAATATTCCGGGTAATCGGAAATGATCTTGCGCGTCAGCAAGGCCAGATCGCGCATGCTCATTTTCTGCTTTGCGTCGGGCATGCCGTGGGGGTTGGCGAAAGTGGAATCGTCAAGGCCCCATTCATGCGCCTTGCGATTCATCAGCTCAACGAAGGCGTCTTCAGAGCCGGAAATGTTTTCCGCGACGACGATGCAGGCGTCATTGCCGGATTGCACGATAATGCCGCGCAACAAATCCAGCACTGGAATCTTGGTGTCGACCCGCACCCACATGGAAGAGCCTTCACGCTCCTGCCAGGCTTTTTTACTGACTTCGAACTCGTCGGTGAGTTTCAGGGAGCCTTCTTTGAGGCGGTCGAAAACAATCGCGACGGTCATCAATTTCGACATTGACGCCGGCGCGGTCGGGATGCGCGCATTCTTTTCGTAAAGAACCTCGCCGGTTCGGTAGTCCATAATCACGGCGTATTCAGCGGGCGTCGTCAGCGGCTGCGCTTGCGCCGCGCCGGCCAGCATCACCGCCGACATCGCCAAAACCAAGGTTCGGAAAATCGAAAACTGCAAGACGCGTCTCCTTCGATACACAAAGCGCCCCACGAAAATACGGCGCAAACTCTCTTTATTCAGCGCGCAATAAGGGCGAGCCTATGGCGTCAGCGTGACCAGCGAAGCATCAGCATAGCCTGCTCTGCGCACCGCTTCCAAGGTTTCCGCTGCGGTTTCAATCGAGGAAAACGGCCCGAGATTGACCCGGTAGAACACGCTTCCGGTCTCTGTTTCAACGCGCGACATGCGTAAAACGCCAAGTTCCCCAAGCTGGGCGCGCAGCGCATCCACATTATCGAGCCGCGAAAGCGCCGCGACGCGGATAAGATAAAGCGCTTCGACAGGCGCGCCGGCCGGCGCCGCCGTATGCACCATGCGCGTATCGCCGGGGGCGGCTGTGGAAATATCCGTCGCGGGGATTTCGGCCTCCCCGGGGGCGCAAGCTTCGGCCTCGGCGATGGCGGCTTCTTCCGCGCCGCGCGTCAAGGCGGGGGCCGCCTCCATGCTGGTCAGCAATTCCGACACGCCGTCGCAGACGGGCTCCTTGCCTGGTGCAATCGTCTCCTGGCGCACCGGCGCAGCTCTCGCGACCCGTTCCGGCGGGCGCGCCACATATTTCGGCGCAGCACCATTGAGCGGCGCAGGGCCCGCATAGCGCACCCTCACCCGCGCCGTGCCCTGTTGCTCAAAGCCGAGCCGGCGCGCCGCTTCCCGCGACATATCGATGATCCGGTCATTGACGAAGGGCCCGCGATCATTGACCCGGACGACCAGCGAGCGGCCATTTTCGAGATTGGTGACCTCGACCATGGATGGCAGCGGCAATGTCGTATGCGCCGCCGAAATCCGGTTCATGTCGAAGATTTCCCCATTCGCCGTCAGCCGGCCATGGAATTGCGAGCCATACCAGGAGGCGACGCCGACTTTGGAATAATTCGGGTCTTCTTCCGGCTTGTACCATTTGCCGGCCACCTTATAGGGCTTGCCGACCTTGTAATGGGGGAGCCCCCTCCGCCGCTGCTGCTGCTGCGGGGCGCGCTGGCGCAGGCGGCGGCGAGAACCATCAGCAAAAGCGCGGAAAATCTAACAAAAACGGTCGAGAAATGGCTCATGGAAAGGGCGCGCCTGAACTCTGTGCGACGCGGCTTCACGCGGCGCGATGCGATTAAACGGGACACAAGCGCTATCGGCAATAAGCGGCGAATATTAACGGCTCATTAACCCTGTATCGTCTCTTGCGATTTCCGGCGGGCGCGTTATTTCTCGCCCTTCGCATTTGTGCTGAGCGCCGCGCGGCTCTCAGTGCGCCCGGAGGGGTGGCAGAGTGGTCGAATGCGGCGGTCTTGAAAACCGTTGAGCGTGCAAGCGTTCCGTGGGTTCGAATCCCACCCCCTCCGCCAGTTTTTATCTCGCGCCAACCTGCAAATGAAAGACGCCCAGACGGAATGAGCCCGCCCGGAGATTGCGGGTTTCATTTTGCTCGATTACGTTTTGGCGATGAATCTTCTCGACATCTTCAAGCGCAAAAAGCGCAATGCGGCCAATGCGCCGAAGCAGAGCCGGATCGAATATCTGCTGCACATTCAGCACGAATTCCTTGAGGGGCCGACCAAGGCCTATGGCGGCGGGAATTTTCGGCAACTCGTCGAAACTCAGCTTGCAGAGGGAGAAGTCGATCTGGCGATCATGAATATCGCCGCTCAGGTGAAATACAGTTTCGAAATCGCCAATCTCTATTGGGGCCAAGGCGACCTGGCCCGGGCGGAGGACTATCTGCGCACGACGCTGGAACGCCATCAAAGGCTGGTTGAGGCATGCGCAGCACACGGCCGGCCGCGACGGTCATATCACGGGCTCGATTGCGCAAAATGCGCCGCCTGCCTGCTCGGCGTCGAACTTGAAGACCTGACGCGAGCAGAAGATTTCGAGCCGTGTTACGAGCCATGGTTCAAGGATGCGCTGCTCAGCGCCTGTCTCGGATCGAGCGATTTCGACATGCAGGCCTGGCAGGCGAGCGCAGACGAATGGGTAAGCAAGAGGCACCCGAAATACCGCCTTGAGGAATTTTCCGTTTATATAAAGGCGCTTACCGGACAGTATGCGTCAGCCGAAGATATGCTCGCCGCACATGAAAAAATGTTTCTCGGACGGGCGAAACGAAACCCCGATTCCGGTCTGCTGGATGGATATGACGATAACGAGCTGATCATCGATTATATCTTTGCAGCAATCCTCAAGCGCATTGGTTGGGAAGGCACATACCGGCATAGCTGGCCGAATACGGCCGGCGTTGGTGCTGCATCTGAAACGACACGGCGCCCTGATCGCCATCTCGGCGTTATCGCGGCGCCGGAGCCCCTTCCCGACGCCAATACCGGGATCATCGAGGATGCGCAGGCCGCCCGGCGATTCATTGATCTCCATGTGCCGGATCAGAAAGACGACGAGGGCGCACCGCTTGACGCGACGCGGCCCGCCAAAGAACAAGGCAAGGTCGCCCGGGTACTAAAGGATATGGGGTGGACGGACGACCCGGCGAGTCTGGACCTGATGCGCGCCTACCGGATGGACTGCATATGGAATAGCCGCACGCATATTTTTCTGTGCGATCCGGTCAATGGCGCAACCATAAAACTGGCGCAATGGACGAAAATCCTGGCTGACGATTTCGGCCTGCATCCTGATTTCATCGCGATCGCGGGCAGCGAAGAAAGATCGGACTACGGAGATCCGCAAGGGTCCTGGTATGTCTTCTGGAAGCGCGACAAACAAATCTACGCCGTCGAGCGCGACGACTGGGACAATCCGGAAGCCGCTGTCAGCCGGGCGCGGATCGGCCTTAATCGCTGGCCGTCATATTGCAGCTTCGTCGCCTGGTGGATGTCGGAAAATCTGCGCGATCAGCGGTGATTTGCCGGACACACCGGCGAAATGTAGCCTCAGATTTCCAGCAGCGCCTTCACGGCAGGCCATGATTGCGCGCCATTGGCCTGCATTTCCGCGATCAATTCATCCGGCATCCATTTGAAGAAGGCGGGCTGGAAAGTCGGCCGGGATTTCACCCGTGCGAACCACGCCTCGACGCGCGGCATGCGCCCGTCCCGCCACATGCCGCAGCAATCGAGCATGGCGAGCCGGTTGAGATAAGGCGCGAGCGCAATATCCGCCATGGTGAAAGCATCGCCCGCGAGCCACTCGCTGTCGCCAAGCGCTTCCTCCATCTTTTGCAGGTAACCGTCATAGAGCCTGATCTTGTCGCTTGCGCCCGGGGCATCCAGCCCTTGCTGAATCCACTGCCATTTAAGCGTGCGTGCGGTAATCCCGTCCGCGCCTGCGCCTTTTAGAAAATCATCAAAGGAGCCCGCGCCGTTTCGTAGAATCGTATGGCGATGCGAGAGCACATAGGTGAGCGCCGAGCAGGCAGGGTGCAATTCTTCATCGACCGCTTTGGTCCAGAGGCGAACTTTTGTCCGGGCCAATGGCGCGCGCGGATATATCCGGGCGGCGTCCGGAAACGCTTCTTCGAGATATTCGCAAATGACGGTGGATTCAGTGATCAGCGCGCCGTCATGCACCAGCACCGGCACAACCGCTTTCGGATTGATCGCAAGAAAGGCCGGCTCGAACTGTTCGCCTTTCAAGATGTCCACATAGCAGCTCGTCCAGTCGAGGCCCTTCTCGGCGAGTGCGAACCGCACCTTCGCCGCACAGGCGGACGATCCGTGGTGATACAGCTCCAGCAAAGGCCCCTCCTCATTCACGCGCATAGGCGGCAATCTAGTCGATATGCATCACGGCGCGCAAAGGCCATTCAACACCGAAATGGAGCGCATAAAAAAACGCCGCACCGTTTCCGGTGCGGCGTAATTTTTGAGGTCGGAAACGCGACTAGAAGTTGCGCTTCAGCGTAACCGCCCAGGTGCGCGGCTTGCCCGGGGAACCATAGACATGGCCCACAGAGTAAGCGTCGTTCACCTTGGTGCCGAGATAGTATTTGTCGGCTAGGTTTTTGACTTCGAAAGCGACGCCCCAGTCGCCATCATCCGAGTTCCAGTTAACCCGTGCGTTGGCGAGGAAGTATCCCTCGATCAAGTTGTCGGCCACGAGGTTAGCGATCGGGCCGCCGCCGCCGTTCAGGCCAAACTCTTCAAAACCGGCTGAATCCGCCACGACGTCGCTCGGAACGATCAGTTCACGAACGTTTCCTGCTTCCGTAAAGATCTCCGACTGGTAAGAGCCGTCAATCCGGAAGCTCAGATCACCGCCCAGTACATTCTGGACATCATATTGTACGCCGAAGCTGTACTGCCATTCCGGCGTGTAGGGCGTCACATCGCCGAGAGCTACGCCGGTGCCTGCCTCTTCGTCGATCTCCTTGTACTGGAAGTCGAGATAGCTGAGCGATGCGTCGATGCTGAAATTCTCGGTCGGGTAGAAGAACGCCTCAGCCTCAAAGCCCTTCACTTTGGCCGAACCGACATTGCTTGGACGCAGGCACGGAGACGACTGGTCTTGCCCATTCACGTCTGTCAAATCTGCGCAATAGGTCGAGAGCAACACAATGTCGTTATAGGGGAAATAGAAACCGGCGACGTTCAGCCGCAACCTGTTATCGAAGAGGTCTGACTTGAAGCCGAGTTCATAGGACGTGATCGTTTCCGGAATGTGCGCCGTCGCCTGGCTCGGGAAATAGGGTCGTGCGTTGAAGCCGCCGGCGCGATAGCCGGTTGCAACCTGGCCATAGACCATAAGCGCATCGTTGAAGCGATAATCGGCTGCAACACGCCAATCAAGACGGTCGTCCTTGAACTCGGCGGTTGTGCCGTTGATCCCGAACAGCAGGCAGTTTGGCTGGTTGCCGATCGCGACGGGGCTGAATGGAGGGGTTATAGGCGCAGCACCCGTGAAGAGGTTGCACGGTCCTTCGATATCCGTGCCGTCCGGATTGCGCCGGAAATATTCGTAGTTCTTCTTGTCCCAGGATTGGCGCAGGCCGCCTGTGATATGGAAATCCTCGGTCAGGTTCAGCGTCACGTTGGCGAACACGGCCTTGTTTGTTGAAGGCGTCGGGTCAGGTCCGTGAATGAAGTCGAGCCCACCATAGGGAATATCGATCTGACCCGTATAAAAGCCATCGGTGTCGAAATAGAAGCCGCCGACCGTGAAGTCGGCGAAGCCGTCACCGAGCGTGCCGTTCAGGCGCAGTTCCTGGCTGATCTGCTCGTTGCTCTGGGTCTGGTTGAGGATGTTGGGCGCGAGCGGCGAGCCGTCAACGTCATAAGACCAGTCGGTTTCATATTTCCGATAGGACGTGATCGAGTACACCGACAGTGTGTCGCTCAGCTCATAATCGATCGTGAGCGCCGTGCCGTAGTTGTCCATGTCCCGGTGCGGATCGAGCACAAAGGGCTTGTACGGTTGTTGCGAGTCGCCGGGATAAAGATCGCTGAATGTCGCATAAGAGACGTAGCGGCCGTCATAGCCGGTCAGCGTGTCACAACTGTTCGGGCCAGACGCCACAAACATGCAGTTATAGGGAATGGCGTTGCCATCCGTGCCAGTGAGCCATGGCCGGGTCGGATCGCCGTTCATATACCCTTCTGCGTTGGCGTAGAGCAGCGTGGCGACGCCCGCCTCGTTGCGCTCACGGGTGTAATCGCCCGTCAGGTTGACATCGAGCCGGTCATTCGGCTGCCAGCGCAAAGCGACCTTGCCGCCAGCGATCGCAACACCGCCATCATGGCCGAGTACCGGGTCAGTGCTGCGGGCTTGCGTTGGCACGTTGGTGCCCGGATGGGTCAGTGCATAGTCGAGCCGTGTGATGTAGCCTGTCTCGTTCTTGCTGACGCCCGACACGCGCATGGCGAGCGTATCCGTCAGGGCAACATCATAGATGCCGCGGATGTCGATCCGGTCATAGGAACCGTAGGTCAGTTGGAACGAACCCGAATTGTCACCGCGCGGCTTCACGGAATACATCTTGATCGAGCCGCCGATGGAGTTCTTGCCGGCGAGCGTGCCCTGCGGTCCGCGCAGCACTTCCACCCGGTCAACATCCATCAGGTCGAGCAGCGAGCCTGTCAGCGTTGGCAGATAGACGTCGTCGATATAGATGCCGACGCCCGGTTCGACCGCGAAGTTCGGGTCGTTTTGGCCGATGCCGCGAATATAGGCGATCATTGCGGAACCATATTCCTGGTTCTGCGCAGCGAGCGTCACGTTCGGCGCTTGTTTGGCGATTTCAGAAAGGTCGGTTTGGCTGCGGCGCTCAAGCATGTCGCCAGTGACAGCCGTAATCGCGAGCGGCGCGTCCTGCAGATTTTGTTCACGGAACTGCGCGGTGACAACAATCTGGTCAGTCTGCGCGAGTGCGGCGCCGAATAGTCCGGAGCCTCCCGCCAATGCCATCATCGACACGCCCGTGCGTGCGATATTTTTCGTAAGTGATTTACGCGTGGTCATTCTATATTCCTCCCATGAGCAACGCATTTCGAATCGTCTTGACTGCGATTTCTTTTCGCCATGCGTAACATAAGTGGTGCGCTGGAAACGTTTAAATTCGCCAAAAATTCAATTTGAAATGGCCAATGTTGCCAATCGGCAACGTAATCTGTTGTTATACAGATTAATAAAAATCTTAGAATAATCTATCATGGTATTATAAGCACTATGATCGAGGCGATGCGCTTCGCCTGACGTATCGTGTGCTTGCACAAACGATCAAATGTCGAATTTCACACCTTGAGCGAGCGGCAATGCAGCGGAGTAGTTCACGGTCTGAGTCTGCCGGCGCATATAAGTTTTCCAGGCGTCCGAGCCGCTTTCACGCCCGCCGCCGGTTTCTTTTTCCCCGCCAAAGGCGCCGCCAATTTCTGCACCGGACGGTCCAATATTTACATTGGCGATGCCGCAGTCGGATCCGGAGGCGGAAAGGAAGCGTTCAGCTTCGTAAACGTCGCGTGTAAAAATGCAGGACGAAAGTCCCTGCGCCACAGCATTTTGCAGGGCGATGGCGTCGTCCAGCGAGGCGTAGCGCAACACATAAAGAATTGGCGCGAAGGTTTCGTCGCAGATGATGCCTTCATGTTTTGAGAGTTCCGCGATCGCCGGGCGGACATAACTCCCGCTTCCTTCGAGGTGCTCACCGCCGGTAATGGCGCCGCCTTGCGCCTTTGCGCGATCCAGTGCGTAAGACATGCGCTCCAGCGCGCCTTTGTCGATGAGCGGACCGACAAGCGTGCCCGCTGCGAGCGGATCGCCGACGGGCAATGACTTATATGCGGATTTAAGACGCGGCAGGAATTCGTCATAGATGCTGTCATGCACAAATAATCGGCGGAGACTTGTGCAACGCTGCCCTGCGGTGCCTGCGGCGGCGAAGCAAACCGCGCGCAAGGCGAGATCCAGATCAGCGGACGGCGCCACAATGCCTGCATTGTTTCCGCCAAGTTCGAGGAGGACGCGGCCGAAGCGTTTAGCAACACGCGGGCCTACCTCGCGGCCCATCCGCGTCGACCCGGTGGCGGAGACAAGCGCGATCCGCGCATCGTCCACAAGCTGTTCGCCCGCTTCACGTTCGCCGATGATGACGCTGCAAAGTCCTTCAGGGGCATCCGCGCCGAATTTTTGCGCGGCGCGCTCGAACAGGGATTGCACGGCGAGCGCCGTAAGCGGTGTTTTCTCGGACGGCTTCCAGACCACGCTGTCGCCGCACACCAGAGCGAGCGCTGTATTCCAGGACCATACAGCGACGGGAAAATTAAACGCCGATATCACGGCGACCGGGCCCAAAGGCTGCCAGCTTTCGCGCATATGATGGCCGGGCCGTTCCGAAGCGATGGTCAGTCCATAGAGCTGACGCGACAGACCGACCGCGAAATCGCAAATGTCGATCATCTCCTGCACTTCGCCGAGGCCCTCGGAGAGGATCTTGCCGCATTCTATGGTCACCAGCCGGCCGAGCGCGTCTTTATGGGTGCGCAGCTCCTCGCCAAGCAGGCGCACGAGTTCTCCGCGCCGCGGCGCCGGAATATTGCGCCAACTCAGAAAGGCTTTATGCGCGAACTCTATTTTCGCGGTGACGGCCGCGGCGTCGTCAATAGCGACGCGGGCGATTTCCGAACCATCTATCGGCGTCGTCACCGCGAGGTCGCCGCGTGTATAGAGGCGATCTTCCACGCCAAGGCGGTCCATCAGGTCGGAAATATTCATGATAGCGTTACTCCAATGCGCGGGGGGCTATACGCCCGCCAACCCTTTCAGCAAGGCGCCGACCACATAAGCAAGGCCAGCGGCGCCCATTCCGATTACCAGCGTTTCTAGCGCGGAGGCCCACCAGCGTGCGGTCGACCATTTCGATTTCAAGGCGCCGATACCGAAAAACACCATGGCGGTCATGACCACAGCCGTCGCCAGCGCGTTATCGCCAAAGCCGAAAACAAACGGCAGCAATGGCACTGCGCCGCAAATGACAAAGGCCGCGAATGTCGCGGCGCCGGACATGACGGGCGAGCGATCGACTTTCGGCGCGCCATATTCTTCCGCCAGCATGATTTCTATCCATCGCTCGGGATAGGAGCTTACAATCTCCACGGCTTGCTCAAGGTCGTCGCCTGCGAACCCCTTGCCTGCGAATATCTGCCGGATCTCCTCGCGCTCGCCCTCCGGCGCCAGTTTGATATGCCGCAACTCGATCTCGCGGAGGCGCTTATAGTCATCGCGCTCCGCTTTGACGCCGGAATAATTTCCCGCCGCCATGGAGAACCCGTCTGCGATCAAATTGGCGCCGCCTAGTATTAAGATGATTGTCGGCGAGAGCTGCGCGCCGGCGACCCCGGCGACGACCGCAAACGTGGTGACCGCGCCGTCTATGCCGCCCAGCACCCAGTCACGCAAATAGCTGACCTTAGGCCCGTCTTTCAGCCGCTCGGCGATGGCGCCGGGGCTGTGACTGTGCTCGATCTTGTCGGTCGCCATGTTGGGGTCTGTCATGGGCTCATATGGCGTGCGCCGCCGAACCGCGTCAAATACCGCCCGCACCCAGCCCGCATCTTGGCAGCCCCCTGCACGCCGCGTCGTTCGGCGCATTGCGCCGGTCGGTCTGGCGTCGTAAAGCCAAGGACAAACACCCATTTCCACGGGAGAAATCTCACCAATGACCCGTAAATATGACCGCGTGCCGGAACTCAGCCTCAAGGCCTATACGCAGGGCAGCGCCGGCGAAAAGCGTGAATTCGAAGAGGCCCTCTATGAAGGGTTCAAATATTTCGGCTTCATCATCTTGAAAGACCACAATGTCAGCCGGGATCTGCTGCAGCGCGCCTATGACAAGAGCGCAGAGTTTTTCGCCCTGCCCGAGGCCGACAAGACCCCCTATTTCCACAAGGACGGACAGCGCGGCTACACGCCTTTCGGGCGTGAGCATGCGAAGGATTCAAAATATCCGGACTTGAAGGAATTCTGGCATGTGGGCCGCGAGTTCGAGAGCGATTCCCCGCTTGCCGAAATTTACCCGCCGAATGAATGGCCCGCCAAACCGGAAAGTTTCCGCGACACATTCCTGGAGCTTTATGATGCGCTGGAAGAGTCCGGCCTGATCATGCTCGAAGCTTTGGCGCCCTCGCTCGATGTGCCGCGCAATTTTTTCCGCGAGATGGCGACGGACGGCAATTCGATTCTGCGCCTGCTGCATTATCCGCCGGTGCCTGAAGGCGTGGAGCGCGGACCGATCCGCGCGGCGGCGCATGAGGACATCAACCTGATCACCATTCTGGTCGCAGCGAATGGCGCCGGTCTGCAATTGCTTGATCGCGAGGGCAACTGGCTGGCGGTGGACACAGACCGCGATAATCTGATCGTCGATGCGGGCGACATGTTGGCGCGGGTCTGCAATGACGTCATTCCGGCGACAACCCATCGCGTCGTCAATCCGGAAGGCGGCCCGAATGTGTCGCGCTATTCGATCCCGTTCTTCATGCACCCCCATTCAAAAGCCATGCTGTCCTGTCTCGATAGCTGCCGTGGCGATGGCGCGAAATATCCCGACATCACGGCGGACGCATTCTTAAAGCAGCGGCTGAAGGAAATCGGGCTGGCGGGATGAGCCTGACGATACGGCCCGCGACGCCGGCCGACATTCCTCTCATGCAAGCGCTGGAACGAGATGCGGCGCAGGCGTTTCGCGCGGTGGGTTATGATTTCTGCGCCGACGGACCGGTGCGCGACGATGGCGAACATCAACGCGGCTTGCGCGACGGCGTGACCTTGCTCGCGGAAATTGACGGCGCCGCCGCCGGTTTCATCATGCTGTGGCCGGTGGACGGACACGCCCACATCACCGAAGTCTCGGTCGCGGAACAGTTTCAACGGCGCGGCGTCGGCCGGGCGTTGATTACAGCGGGTGAAGACTGGGCGCGCAGCGCCGGTTTCGATGCGGTCAGCCTCACCACCTTTCGCGACATCGCGTGGAACGCGCCTTTTTACCGCGCGCTCGGTTATGAGGATTTCACGCCCGGCGCCGGCGAAACGGAACTCGCTGCCATTCAGACCGAAGAGGCCGCCTCGGGTTACAACGGCATGCCGCGCATCACCATGAAGAAAGCGCTCTAGTTCAAACCTTCACAATGCCAGCAAGTCTCCATCATGCCCGACCCGATCGGGCTGCCCGGCGGCGCATCTGGCGCAGGCGTGACAATCACCGCCGCTGAAGCGGGCCTGTTCAAATGCCGCTCGATGCGGGCGATCAGCCATTCGCGGTGGGCCCGCCCCTGGGTCTGGCCTTCAAGCAGCCCCGGCGCGATGCGCGTGCGCAAGCCCTTGAGATAGAGATCGATGCTCGCCTGCATGCGCGGCGGCGCCATTTCGCCGCCGCCTGAAGAAAGGCCGATAGCGGCGGCTTGCGCTTCGCCGCTGGCGCCGGCCCCGGCGCTGAGGCTGATCAGGGTTGAGATGAACCGCGCCTGTAGCCGCTGGGCGATGGCTTCGCGGGCAGGCGTTTCCTGCGCAGCAAAGATTTTCCGTTCAATCGCCTGCAAGACTTCCGGAAAGGAAAGCCGCGCCGGATCGCGTGCGGAAAACGCCGCAAGCCGCGCCGCCCGGTCGGGATGCAAGAGCGCGCCCATGGTCAGCGACGCCGCCGTATCGGCTGCGGCGACGGTGTCGAACAGCGGACCGGTTTCGCTTGCAAATATCTCAAGCCCGCCGCCGCCGCCAAACCCGCCCATCACCGGCGTCATCTGGTCGACCAACGCCGCCGGCAAGTCGAGCGCATCGGGATCAAGCGTGTCCACCAGCGCCGCGAGCGCCGCTCTTTGGCGTTCATCCGACACGGGCGCGCCCGCTGAAAGCCCATCCCCCTTGGTTTTGTAGGCGAAGTCATAACCGCCGACGAGCTTCGCCGCCGCCGCGACCTGATAGCGATGATACAGATAGACCGGCACGAGAACCTCGCGCAGTTTCGACATGGGCTGTCCGGCGGAAATGGATCGCGCGCCGAAACTTTCCAGCGCGACAGCGCGCACCGCCATGGCATCGCGCAAGCCCGCGACGGCGTCTTCGCCATTGTCCCAGACACTGCCATAAGGATTTGCGGTGGCGACGCTGCGTCCGTCGCCATCGGCCACATAACGCAAGCCCGATGCAAACGCATCTTCGAGAATTTTATCGAGCGCGGCTTTTTCATCCGTGCCCGGCGCGAATTGCGCATAGAGCCAGGTGGCGGCCACTTTGTCCCAGTCGCCAATGCCGACGCCATAGGCCTGACTGAAATCGAGCGAACCGTCGGCGCCTGCCGTCACCAGCGGCGCAGGATAATCCATCACCGATGCGCGATCATTCGATGACGCGGCGAAATTATGTTCAAAGCCCAGGGAATGGCCGACTTCATGCGCGGATAATTGACGAATGCGCGCCAGCGAAAGTTCAACCGGATCGTCCGCGCTTCCCGTTCCGGAATTGGCGGCGCCTGCAAGGCCTTCAAAGATCATCCGGTCCTGGCGCACGCGCTGGCTGCCGAGAATGACGCTGCCCTTGATCATTTCACCGGTGCGCGGATCATAGACCCCGCCGCCATAAGACCAGCCGCGGGTCTGGCGGTGCGTCCATGAAATGACATTGTAGCGGATGTCGCGCGGATGCGCGCCTTCCGGCAAGGGCTCTACGCGGAATGCATCTTCAAATCCGGCGGCGGCGAATGCGTCCGCCCACCAGGAGGCGCCTTCGATCAGCGCGTCGCGGATTTGCGGCGGCGCGCCGGCATCCACATAGAATATGATTGGTTTTTTCACCGGGCCTGATGCGGCGGCGGGGTCGACGCGCTCTAACCGGTAACGCCGCGCAACCGAGTGCATGATCGGCGCGGAAAGTGGCGAAGAAAAATCATAAAACGGGATTTCGATCGCGCCGGAACGCACATCGCCGGGGCGCGGCGTAAAGCCGTCATCGGGAAGCCGGACCAGCGAATGGTGCATGATCATGGTGATGGCGCGGCCATCAGCGGCGGTGGCGCGCACTTCACTGCCGGGGCTGTCGCTGGTCAGCGTCAGATAGGCGTCGAATTCCACATTGTCGGGAAAGGCCATCGCATTCGCCGCGTCCGGAAATGTTCGGTCGGCGGCGACGGTGAAAGTCCCGCCATTTGGGTGGCGCGCAAGCGCCTGCACGACTCCGAGGGAGTCACGCGTTAGAAAACTGGAAATGTCCACAAGGCTTTCGCCTGCGGGACCGGTCGCGGTCACTTCGCCCGACCAGACAAAGGAGCGCGCAAAGGATTCCCGCACCGCTCTTTGTTCGAGCGCATTGTCGGAGCTTGCGCGGTAATTCCAGTTCTCCTGCTCTGCAATTATTTTGTCGCCGACCCGGCGAAAGGCGAGCAGCGAGCCCTCATCAAACAGGCCGCGATCAAGCCCGACAGGGTTGGAGCCAAGACCGGAGGTCAGGCCGCCGCCATAGATCGCGCGCAGTGAAACCCCTTCCTCATTGGCGGGCGGAAACACCGCATAGACCTTGCCGCCTTTTTCATCGGCGAAGAGGGTTAGGAAGCCGTCCTTGCGGGTGAAGTCCTTGACGCTGTCATCAACCCATGCGGATGCCGTCGCGCCGGTCTCCTGGTCTTCCGTTTGTTCATGCGTCGCCGCAGTCGCTGGTGTGGAAGCCTCCGGCGCCTCGCTCTGCCCGCCATCGCGAGCGCAGGCGGCAAAGAAGAAAACGGCGAATAAAACGATCGCGACACGCATGAGACGTCCTTTGCTTGGTACGGGCTTTGTTTAGTACAGGCTGATCACCGGCCGGAAGAGGCTGCAGGATTTTCCAGCCAATTGCAAAATTGAAATTTCACCGCTGCATCAGGCAATTGCCTCTCGCCAGCGCGTCCCTATAGTTAACCGTCAATCCAGCAAAAGAGAGCGTTTCGTGAAGTTTACCGGCACCAGCAATTACGTCGCAACCGAAGATTTGAAAGTCGCGGTCAACGCCGCCGTGACGCTAGAGCGCCCGCTCCTCGTTAAGGGCGAACCCGGCACCGGCAAGACCGTGCTGGCGGTCGAAGTGGCCAAGGCGCTCGGCGCGCCGCTGCTCGAATGGCATATCAAGTCCACGACCAAAGCGCATCAGGGACTTTACGAATATGACGCCGTGGCGCGGTTGCGCGACGGCCAGCTCGGCGAAGAGCGCGCCAAAGACGTCAAGAACTACATCAAGCGCGGCAAGCTCTGGGAAGCCTTTACGGCGCCCGAGCGCCCTGTCCTCCTCATCGACGAGATCGACAAGGCCGATATCGAGTTTCCCAACGACTTGCTGCAGGAACTCGATCGCATGGAGTTCTTTGTCTATGAAACCAATGAAACGGTGAAGGCGGTGCAGCGCCCCATCGTGATCATCACGTCAAACAACGAAAAAGAACTGCCGGACGCATTCCTGCGCCGTTGTTTCTTTCACTACATTAAATTTCCCGACGCCGACACGATGGCGCAAATCGTTGATGTGCATTTCCCCGGCATCAAGAAACGCCTGGTCGCCGATGCGATGAAAATCTTTTACGACATTCGCGAGGTTCCGGGTCTCAAGAAAAAGCCGTCGACTTCTGAATTGCTGGACTGGCTGAAGCTGTTAATGACGGAAGACCTGCCGGAGCAGGTGCTCGCCGAACGCGATCCGCGCAAGGCCATCCCGCCGCTGCATGGCGCGCTTTTGAAGAACGAGCAGGATGTGCATCTGTTCGAGCGGCTGGCGTTTCTGGCCCGGCGCGACGGCGCCTGAATGTAAGAGACGCGACGGCGCCTGAATGAAATCGTGCAGCGGCACCCCTGATGTCTGAGCGGCGCAAAAGTTGAGGCCTATGCGGACCGAAACACATCGCATCTCCGCCAATGGTCTGACCCATTTCGTGCGCGACAGCGGCGGCGCGAAGGCGCCCGTCGCAATTCTTTTGCATGGCTTTCCCGACAGCTCTGCGGTCTGGAGCAAGGTGACGCCGATGCTCGCCGAAGCGGGCTACCGCGTCATCGCGCCGGATTTGCGCGGCTTTGGTGAAACCGACATGGCGCCGCGCGTCGCCGATTACGACATTTTCAACGGCGCCTTCAAAGACGTGCTTGCGATCATGGATGCGCTCAATGTCGATCAGGCGCATATTGTCGGTCATGATTTCGGCGCGCCGGTCGCCTGGGCGCTGGCGGCGCAGCACCCCGAGCGGTTCAAAACATTGTCCGCGCTTTCTGTCGGTCACATGCGCGCTTTTCTGAAAGCCGGATGGAAACAGAAATGGCGCAGCCTCTATATGCTGTTTCATCAATTCAACGGCGTCTGCGAGGCGGCGTACAAGGCAAATGACTGGGCGCTATTGCGCGATCACTGGTCCGCCCATGGCGATATCGAAGAAACGATCCGGCTATTGTCGCGTCCGGGGCGCCTCACGGCCGGTCTCAACTGGTATCGCTCAAACACCTCGCTTGCCCGCATGGTCAGGTTTCCGGCGATGGGCGCCTTTGGCGAGGAGATTGTGCGCATCCCGACGCTCGGCATATGGAGCGACGGCGAGGCCTATCTGACGGAAGCGCAAATGATCAGTTCGGCGGAATTTGTCGACGCGCCCTGGCGCTATGAGCGGATCAACGGGGCGAGCCACTGGATATCCTATGACGCGCCGGGAACGCTCGCAGATCTGCTCATCTCGCACTGGCGAAATCACGGCTGAGCCATCCGCCCTTCCCAGCCTTTCAAAAAATCCCTAAGCTTTGCGGGGCTGTAGTGTGTAGAGGGGATTTTGGGGCATGGAAGCGTTATTCGGCTTGTTGCCGTTCCTGTTGCTGTTGGCGTTCCTGTTTTCGCGGAGCGTCGCCAATAAGCAGCGGCATGCGGAACTGGTCAGCAAATTCACGAAAATCCAGAAAAAGCGCAAAAGCCGGATCATCGCCATTGTGCACCGGCAAGAGCCCATGGGCATGCTTGGCATCCCGATGCTGCGTTATATCGACCTGAATGACGCAGAGGATGTGCTCGAAGCCATCCGCAACACGCCGCCCAACAAGCCGCTGGAATTCATCTTGCACACGCCGGGCGGTCTGGTTCTTCCCGCCGTGCAGATCGCCCGCGCGATCAAGGCCCATCCGGGCAAGAAAACCGTTTTCGTGCCGCATTACGCTATGTCGGGCGGCACGCTGATCGCGCTCGCCGCCGATGAGATCGTGTTGAGCGAGCATGCGGTGCTGGGCCCCATCGACCCGCAGATCGGCGGCCTTCCCGCCGCCTCTGTCGTGCGCGTCGCCAGTGAAAAACCTATTCAGAACACGGATGATTATACGCTTGTGCTCGCCGATGTGGGCGCCATGGCGATCAACCAGCTGCAAAAGATCGCCCGCGAATTGCTGACCGGCACCGTATCGGAAAACGCCGCCATCGCGGTCGCGGAACAGTTATCCTCCGGCCGTTGGACCCATGATTATCCGATCGCTTATGGCGAAGCCCGCGAACTCGGCCTCAATGTCTCCAATGACATGCCGAAAGAAATTATGGAGATGATGGCGCTCTTCCCGGACACCCTGCGCCGCACCAAGAGCGTTAAATATCTCGATGAGCAACCGGCGCAAAACGCCGACGCGGTTTCGAGCCACAAGGTCTCCCTTACGGGCTACCAGCCGCAGCCCGGAGCGCGCAGCTTTAGCTACGGCCCGTGGAATCCGAAAGAACTGCAAGGCCATTCCGCCAGAGAGCAAAAGCGCAAACCGATCTGGCGTCGCGGCGAATAGTCCGCCCCCGTCAAAACATAAATTCCGCATCTTCCGGCACCCGGGAGAAGGCGATTTTCACCCCGAGATAATTGAGTGCGAGGCCGGACTGGCTGGCGAGAGTGATATGGCGTTTTCCACCGCCTGCGGGTGACGGCGCGCCAAGCCGGCTAAATTTTGCATCGGCATCGGCATTGATGGCGTCGATCGCTTTCCAGAGTCCGGCGCGGCGATTATCCATCGCCATGCGGGCCGGCTCGGCGAACAGATCAAGCTGATCAATGGCTGTCTCTCCCGGTTTGGCAAGGCCGTGCAGATAAACAGTGACGCCGCCGAAGCGCGAGGCCAGCCCATCGCGGTTTTGGCGCGTTGCAAACGCCGCCCACATCTCATCAAGGGATTTCAGAAAGACGAAACTGTCCTGGGAATGGGGAAAGCGACAGGCCCTCTCCCATCCGCCTTCGGGGCGCAGGCGCACCGACAGGCTGAGGGTGCTGGCGAACAAGCCATAATGGCGCAAGCGCGACGCCGCCTTCAGCAACAGAGCCCGGGCGACAATGCGCGCCTTGTCCGGCGTTTCATGGTCGCGGGTGAGCACACGGCTGTGGCCAATCATGGATTTCTTTGTGGGCTCTTCCACGGTCTCAAAGCCATGCAGCCCGTACCAGAAGCGCTCGCCCATCACCGAGTTCCAGATCGCGCGCGCCTGTTTCGGCTGCAGGTTCCACAAGGACATGAAGTCATGGACGCCGGCTCTCGCCAGCCGTTTCGCGATGCCGGACCCGACGCCCGGAATGTCCGTAAGCGTCATATCGGCGAGACTATGCGGCAGGTCGCTGGCGCAGAGCACCGTCAGGCCATCCGGCTTTATGCGCTCCGCAGCGAGCTTCGCCAGAAGCCTGCTCGGCGCGAGGCCGATAGACGCGCGCAGGGCCGGGCCGATATTTTCCGCAATCCCCGCCTTGACCCGCCGCGCGGTTTCCACCGCCCGCGCCGGGTCGCGTTCGGAGCGCGACAGCCGGAACGCCGCCTCATCAACCGAATAGACCTTATCCAGCGGAAGGTGGCGCTCGATCTCTTTCATCAGTTGCCGGTGCACAACCACATAGCGATCGTGACGCGCCGGCATGACAGCGATGCCGGGGCATAATTGCCGCGCCTCGCGCACCATTGTCCCGCGCCGGATCCCATAGGCGCGCGCCTCATAGCTCACCGCAATTGCGCCGGTATATTCCGAGGCGAGCGGAGTGACGATCACTGGCCGCCCCTTAAGCTCCGGGTGGTCGTGCTGCTCGACGCTGGCGAAATAGGCGTTGAAATCGATGAACAAATAGGCGAGCGGCCGCTCGCCGTCAGGCGAAACGGCCGGGCCAGTCGTGCTATCCGGATTGGTGGCGCTCATGAGAACAAATGTAGAACATTTATTCTCGCCTGTCCATCGGCGGCAGCGCGAAGCGGCGATTCTATGCCGTCCTAGGTGTCCCGCTTATTAACTCAGTGGCGGATGCCGTAAGAACCACTATTTGTGGCAGATCATAAAACGAGGTGATTTATGGCGACTGTTAAACTGGACATTAGAGCTGGCGAATGGGGTCCACTTCATGCCCGGATAATATTAGACTCCTACTCTTCTGATGCGGGCGGAATGCCGTACCTCACCAGTGACTGCGTATCGTTCGGAGAGCTGGACGACCAGATTTCCCTTCTTATTTCCGAGTTGAATAAGTTGAGGGAAGCTGGGCGGCGCAGATTTCAGAAGAGCGAAAATTCAAAGTAGGGACACTACCAACGCCTACATCAAGCCGCGCGCCGCGATTTCAATCCGCGACGATGCGCCATAAAGCGTCGAGGCGCGCCCCTCCGTCGACCCCGCCGTAAGGCCGTCAAACGCCGTAAGCGCCAGCTCGAGTTGCTCATGGGCCAGGCTGATCGCGTCGGTCTCGTTCATGTCGTCCGTGTCGATGCCGGCGAGAATGTCCCGTGAGGCGACCAGAAACCCATAGGCGTCCTGATATTCATGGGCGTTGGAAATAGAGCCGTCATCTTCGACGCCGATATCGAACTCATCCGCCGCCGTCCGCACCAGACGCGAAATCGCGAGCAATTGCTCTGACACGTCGGCCTTTGGAGTATGGGCCGCGATGGCTTCAACAACCGCGCTATAGGCGTCGTCCACATCGCCATCCGCATTCGCCGCCGCGGCGAGCGCATTCAATTCCTCAGCAAAGCCGGTTTGGCCGCGCGCGGAAAAGGCCGGCACCAGCGCCGCGTAAAGCTCGCTTTCGGGATGTTTCACATGCATCAGCGCCATCGGGCGCGATCCATTTTGATAGAGTTCATAGAACGCGATCAGATGCCCGCGCACTTCGCCCAGAAGCTTGATATAGGCGACATCCTCTGTCGCCGGGTCGCCGACCGATGCTGCGCCTTCGCTTTCACCCTGGGCGGCGGTCGATAC
This sequence comes from Hyphococcus sp. D3-15, assembly GCF_055809375.1. Taxonomy (NCBI): domain Bacteria; kingdom Pseudomonadati; phylum Pseudomonadota; class Alphaproteobacteria; order Parvularculales; family Parvularculaceae; genus Hyphococcus; species Hyphococcus sp. D3-15. Next base: position 2,471,934 of record NZ_CM147910.1, read on the forward strand.
GTCGCCCTCGCCTTCAGACTCGGCCTCGCCGGAAATCGCAGAAAGGTCCGCTTCGCCTTCCGCGTTCTCTCCTTCGCCGCCGCAGCCGGAAAGCGCCATAGCGCTCACCGCCGCCAGAGTTGAAAGGCCAGTCATTAGTTTTACGCGACGCGTCATCTTGCTCCTCCAGTGGATTTGCGAGCATGATAATCAATTGCAATTAAGATGCAAATGATTCTTAACTGGAGGCGGGATGCTCCTGCATATCGACAAGGTTCTGACGGCTGACGACTGCCGGGCTATCCTCGAGGCGACGGCCGATCCGGCGCTCTGGCGAGACGGCAAGGCGACCGCCAAGGGCGAAGCCCGGTCGGTGAAGGAAAACCAGCAGGCCGACCCATCTGCGCCGCCGGTCAAAGGCGCGCTCGCCAAGATCGAGGCCGCCCTCACCGCCCATCCGGTGTTCTCCGCGGCGGCCCAGCCCGAAGCCTTCGCCAGAATGGCGCTCAACCGCTATGAAGGCGGCATGGCTTACGGCGATCATGTGGATGCGCCTTATATCAACAACATCCGAACCGATCTGTCTTTCACGCTGTTTCTGTCGAGCCCTGAAGACTATCAGGGCGGCGCCCTGGTGATCGACAATGCGGGTCATGAAGACGCGATCCGGGGACCGCTGGGCAGTCTGGTGCTCTATCCTTCTTCATCCGTGCACCGGGTCGAGGCCGTCACCGCCGGCGCGCGCGTCGCATGCTTCGGCTGGGTCAAGAGCCGCATTCGCTCAAGCGAACACCGCGCCCTGCTGTTCGAACTGGAATCCTCCCTTGCGGATCTCAAACAGGCAGGCGCGCCGCTTGCGGTCTATAACCGGCTGATGAATGTGCGAAACAATCTGCTGCGCAGCTTCGGCGATTAAATCGGTGACGAATGTCGATTTCGCCGCCGCCGCCCCGTCAATGTCCTGTCAACGCCACAACGGGCGAATAAAATCAGGAGAACCAAAATGAAAATCATGCTCCTGGCGAATGAAACGCCAGACGATTTTGCATATCGCGAAAACAAAGCGGACCGCGAACCCTATATGGGCGAGTGGATGGCATATAGCGAGGCATTGCGGAATGCGGGCGCGTATCTCAGCGCTGCCGCGCTCGAGGAACCTTCGACGGCCACCGTCGTGTCCGTGCGCGACGGCAAACGCAAGGTTGAAGACGGCCCCTTCCCCGATACGAAAGAACAACTCGGCGGATTTTTCGTCATAGACGCGCCAGATATCGGCGCAGCAGCGCAATGGGCGATGAAATGTCCGGCGGCGAAAAACGGATTTGTCGATGTTCGCGTGATCCCCGATTACGCTGAAAGCGAATAGGAGGGAATGAACATGAAGTATCTTTTCCTGCTCTATGACAATGAAGATGCGTGGGCGGCGATGGACGAAGAGAAGCGGAACGCAATCTTCGGCTCCTATGTCGCTTATTCCGATGCTCTGCGCCAAGCCGGCGCGCATATCGCCGGTGATCCATTGGAGCATTCAAATACCGGAAAACGCATACGCCGGACTTCCGTTGAAGATGGTCCTTTTACGGACGGCAAAGAAACGCTTGGCGGATATTTTCTTGTTGATGTCGCCAATCTTGACGAGGCCCTGGACTGGGCGGCGCGATGCCCTTGCGCCAGCATAGGGCATGTTGAAGTGCGGCCCGTCTGGAATGTCGGCGCATAAGCATGAGTGATGCGCGCTCAATTGCTGAAGAAACCGCGCGCGCATCATATGGCCGCTTGCTGGCCTGGCTAAGCGCGCGAACAGGTGATGTGGCCGCCGCTGAAGACGCGCTCGCCGAAGCTTTTCGCGCGGCAGTAGAGCACTGGCCGCGAACCGGCGCGCCAGACTCGCCGGAAGCTTGGATCATGACTGCGGCGCGGCGAAAGTTGATCGACGCCTCGCGCAGGGACACAACCCGCAACGAGGCGGCGCAAGCATTGCTGCTTGCTGCAGAAGAAGCCGAGGCGCGAGCCAGCAGCGATAGCCCCTTCCCGGATGAACGACTAAAGCTGATGTTCATCTGCGCGCACCCCGCTATCGATGCCGGGCTGCGCGCGCCCTTGATGTTGCAAACGGTGCTTGGCCTCGATGCAACACGCATCGCATCCGCCTTTCTGACGTCGCCCGCCGCGATGAGCGGGCGGCTGGTCCGCGCGAAACGCAAGATCAAATCAGCAGGCGTTCCCTTTGTCGTGCCGCCTGCTGAGCTTCTGCCTGAACGGGTCGAAGCCGTGTTGGACGCTATTTATGCAGCATTCGGCGCCGGCTGGAATGAGGTGGACGGGGCGGAGCGAATGAGCGACCTCACCTCAGAAGCAATATTTCTGGTCAAGCTCGTCACTGTGCTTATGCCGGAAGATGCGGAAGCTTGGGGACTGCTCTCGCTGATGCTGCATGCAGAGGCGCGGCGCGAAGCCAGGCGCAAGGACGGCCGGTATGTGCCGCTTATGGAACAAGACGTTGAGTGTTGGCGTCACGACCTGATCTCTATGGCTGAACATGCCCTCTCACAGGCCTCGCGCCTGCATCGACCGGGCCGCTTTCAGCTTGAAGCGGCAATCCAGTCTGCGCACGCGGCGGCGCGGCTGTACGGACATGAAGTCAGAAACGATGTGGTGGCGTTATATGAAGCGCTTTTGGACCGAGCGCCGTCGACGGGAGCGGAAACAGGCTATGCGGCGGCGTTGTCAAATGCTGGCCGCGACACAGATGCGTTGCTTGCCCTTGAGCGCATGGACCCAGGGCGAACCGCTTCCTACCAACCCTATTGGGCGGTCCGCGCCCATGTTCTGAAGCGTCTCGGTGATGAACGAGCAGGTGAATCCTATGACCGCGCCATCGGTCTTTCGACGGATGACGCGGCGCGTTTGTTCTTACAGGAATGTAAGTCGGCTACAGAAATTCGTTAGAACCAGTAGCTCTTGTTCAGGCGCTGCATGAATAACGGCATGGAGGACGGAACCATTTCAATGTTCCAGTCCACGCTCTCATTCAGTCGCGCCTGATAGGATTCCACCTGGATTGCGTAACCTTGCGCTTCCACCCGAACCCATAGTTTCCCGGTCTCAGATCGTGCGGGAACGCCCGCATGGATGACCAGCGAATTGCCGTCCTGGCGCACCGAACCGCCGGCGCTGCGGAACATGTTGAAGGTTTCGCCAGTGTCCTCGTTATGGAGGCGTCCGCGCAGGGAGCCCCTGCGGATCATCGTATCAACATCTTCCGGCAAGCCTTCGGGAAAGTTGATAGTGAGGTGTACGTCATATTTCGCCGGACCGCGCTGCGCCTGAATCTCAGTGTATTCTGCGCTGGTTTTAAGGCTGGCCTGATAGATGCGGCCTTCAACAGACGCGTCGCGGGTCGATGCAGGCTGAAGTCCGGGAAGTGAATCGTTGATGCTCTCAAGGCCGCCTGCAAGGTTGGAAGGGATCGCCGTCATAATCACCGCCAGCAGACCAAAGCCTTGCGCAAAAGCGCCCTGACGGGTGATTGGCTGGAAATAGAAAACCGAGCCGGCGCCGACAAAAGTCATCAGCACGACGACCATCCAAAGCGGGATGTCGGTGAAACCGAGAATGGAGCCAAGTTGCGCGACCCACTGATTGACGGTGAAAAGCGCCGAGCCCTCGCCGGATTGCTGATAATCCGTCACTAGCGCTGCGATAATGCCGGCGGAGCCTGAAAGCGCCAGCCCGACAATATCCCCCATCGTAAAATTGCCGGGCGCTTTTACGCCCTGCTTCACACCATACGGCATTAGTTTACTCCCTCACGAATTCCCCATGAGAGGAGAGTTAACCACAAATTTGCAAAAGGTTTAAGGCAGTTTCGCTCTTGCCCGGTCTTTCCGCGCCGGTTGCGGTCAGCCCTCATCGCTGCGGCGCGGCCGCAACCCGCCGAAATCCACGTCAAACAAATGTTCGAGGCTGGAGCGGGAAAGTCCTTTTTTGACAAAGTCATAGGCGGTGACGTTCAGCGCTTTGATCGCGATGCGCTCTATTTGCAGCCCCTCGCCGCTTTCCGCCGGCGTGACGTCCACATCGAGAAGATTGATGCAGGCGAGATCCTGCTCGAAAGCGGCGATGGTCGAGAGCCCGCCGCCGCAAGCCCATCCGAGCGCGATCCGGTTGACGCCCTCATGGGCGACTATTAGCGCCGAGCGCCACTCCTGGTTGAGAATCAACTCAGTAAGCGCTGCTTTTATGCGCCCCTCCGCATAATCGAAGGTCTCCCCATCGGGCAGGAACGCCGCCCCCGGCTTCTCCGCATCGTCAAAGCTGTAGGCGAGGCGCGCCGCGAGTTCTTCCCGCGTGGCTGCTTTGATCCAGCCGGCCTTGATTTCCTCCAGCCCCTCATGGGCGACGAGATCCGGCGGCGCGTCATTGCCCGCGAGCACGATTTCCGCAGTTTCTCTGGTGCGCGGCAAGCCGGAATAGACTGCGATATCGAAATGAGCGTGCTTCAGCGCATCACGGGCGGCCTCCGCCTGCATGCGGCCTTCATCGGTGAGCGGCACCATTCGCGGGTCGGTCAGATCCGGCGCGAAATAGTCCACATGTCCGTGCCGCATCAGATAAATCCGCCGCCTGCCTGCGCCTTTCATGAAGTCCGTCCTATTTCATCTGTTGTCGATAAAGCGGGCATAGCGAAATCCCGCCCGCGACGCCAGCAAGCCTGCTGCATGTCTTCGGCGCGAAAAATCCCTGCCGAAAATCCGTGTCAATGGCTCGCCTCGCACGCAGTCGAGTGATAACGTATCAGCTCGAGGGGGGCGTGGGGCCTGCAAAGGCCGTAACGTTGCTGAGGGGTTCTGTGGGGCGATGGCGTTGCGTTCGCCAACATATCTTGCCGGGGCGTTTCTATTCCTGGCGATTTCGTTCTTGCTGTATTTCAACGTCGCTGTGCGGGTTGACGCAAGCGCGGCCCTCTTCCGTTTTGACCAGCTGACCGGCATCGGCGCGCAATCGCGGGCCGCTATTCATGGCGAGCGGGCGCTGACTTTGCTGCGCCGCGAGGGCGAAACCAGCGAGAGCCTGTCGCCCCTGATGCTGCGCGTCGCCAATGCGCAATTGACGCGAGAGCGTCACGCCCGCGTCGCCGAACTCTTGCGCGAAACATTGGCGACCAACGCTTCCCAGAGCCTCACAGAGCGCGAGCGCGCGGAATATGAAGACAAGCTCGCAAGGTCGTCGATCCTGTCCGGCGATATTGAATCCGGCGTGGCGATTTACGCATCGTTCCTTGAACTCGCCGGCGATGATGCAGCGCGGATGAACGGCGAAGATTCAAACACGATGAGCGCCTATTACGCGGAAAGCGTCGACAAGGCGGCGCCGCTTTTTACCGGCGCGCTCAATCACGCGCGCCCTTATGAACCAGTCCGGGGGGCCGCGAAGCGCAACTCGCCGCCGCCGGCAACATGGCCTCGCTTGGCGTGTTTTACGCCATGCGCGACGACAGCGCCTATGCCGCCGCGGGGCTATTATCTTCCGCCTATTTCATCCGCACCAAACTGCTCAGCGCCGATCATCCCGATACGGTGCAACTGACATTGGTGCTCGGTCCGGTCTACGCTGCGATGGGCCGGCTCGATGATGCGGAAAAGCTTTATCTTGACGCCTTTCATACGCAGGAACAGCTGAAAGGCGCGAACAGCCCGGATCTGAGCCTCTATATCAAACTGCTCACCGGCATTTACGAAAAGCAGGGGCGCTTTACCGAAGCGCAAGCCCTGCAAGAGCATATGCGTAATCTCTTCCGCGATGCATTCGGGGCGCAGCGCTACGCCGCCAATCGCGAACGCGACCGGCGCGAAGACATCAACCGCCCGGTGTCGCAACTTTTCGTGCTGGAGTCGGCATATGCGCCGGTCGATCTGGTGTCGGCGGCGGAATATTCAATTCCGACCGCGAAGTCCCCGAATATCGACGAAATGAAATTACGCCTTGCCGGCGATCAGGATGAAGACCCGCGCGAGGCGAACCTTCCGGCGCGTCTCGCCCAGCTTATTTCGCTATGCCGGTCAGAGGCTGGCGAGCGGCTGTCCCTGCGCTCCGGCTATCGTTCCTATGCGACGCAAAAAGTCCTGTTCGCCAATATCGGTTCGAAAGGCACCGTAACCCCGCCGGGCATGTCGGAGCACCAGACCGGTCTCGCCGCCGACATCAATGTGGACGGCCGGTTCATGCGGCCATCGGACCGGTCCTATCAATGCTTTGAGGAAAACGCCTATCGCTTCGGGTTCATCCTGTCTTATCCCCCGGGCAACGATTATTTGCCCGGTGAAGACAGCTATGAGCCGTGGCACTGGCGCTATGTGGGCGTCTCCACGGCGCAGCTTTATCGCGAAGCGGGACCGCACCAGAAACCGCAGGAATTTCTCGCCGCCCTGCCCTGTTATCAGGAGCGCGCCGCCAATGGCGTTTTCCCGGCGATTGGCGAGGAAGACATATGCCTTTCGGGCAAGCCGGAAATCACCCTCGCGGCGAGCGAGGACACCCTCGTGCAACCTGCACAAGAAGATGCGAGAACGGCCCGTATCTTGAATAAATTGCCAGCAGCGGCCTCGCCGCGCTGAAGTTTCACGAGCGGCGAACGCCGCCTGCCAGGGCGCCTTCATGCAGACAGAGATCGGCCAGACGCCGAAAGCACGGATCGTTTATGTTGGCGGCCCGGATGACGCGCGCGACGCGTTAACCGTGAGCTTCGCCGATGCCGGCTATTCGCTTATTTCCCATGAATACCCCGCATCGCATGAGCGGAACCGCTGCGATATCGGCCTGATCGATTTGCGCGGCCGCCATGTGTCGAGCCGCAAGGCGCAATCGATCGCCGGGCTGTTGCGAAAGTCCTCTCCGGAATCATCCATCCTTATCATCGTCGATCCCTATATCGACGAGACGGCGCGCAAGGCGCTGCGCCGCCATGGCGAATTGGTGGTGATGCTGACCCGTCCTGAAGGATTGATCGAGCGCTGCCGTCAGGTCCTGCGCTTACGCAACATCGCCGAGGAAGCCGGCGAAAGACTGAAGTCGCTTGCTACGCTGAGCCGCCTCAATGAGTTTCCGCCGATTGCCGCGCCGTCAACGCCGATGCGCGTGCTGATTGCGGGCGAAGCCGGACCGACCGCCCTCGCCGCGGTCAATGCGCTGAAACCCATCACCGAACAATGCATCTGCGTGTTCTCGGCGGGACAGGCGTTGCGTGCGGTTGAAAATGCGCGTTTCGATGCGGCGGTGTTTCTCGCCGCGCGCGACAATGATCCGCTGATGGGCCTTGCGCGCTCGCTTCGCCGTCATCCCAAACATTCAAGCATGCCGATCATTTTTCCGCTCAATGATCCGGACCTCGCCACGGATTATGCAAAGCGCGGCGCGTCGGATTTCATTCTCACGGGTCATGTGGCGGCGGATCTTGGACAAAAGGCGCAAATCGCCGCGAGACGCGCGCGGCTTTTGAAATCCATGCGCAGGTTCCTGATGGCTTGCGAAGGCGACGGCGTGCGCGATCTGGGATCAGGCGCCTTCACTGGCGCCTTTCTCACCGAGCATGGGGCGCGGCTTTGCGCGCGGGCCGATCAAAGCGGCCGTGTGATGGCGATGATCGCCTTGCGTATCGAGATGGAAGCGAAAGAAACCGGCGAGGCCGAACCCGGGCGTCGCGCCTTGCATCAGGCGGCCCGGCTCATCAACCGGGTGACGCGCGCTGAAGACACGGTGGCGCGGGTTTCTACGGATACGTTTCTTGTGCTCGCCCCTGCGACAACCGAAACCAATGCAGCGCGCGCGGCGATGCGCATTCAGGGCGTGCTTGAAAACACCGTCTTCCGCTCAAATGACGACCAGCAGCTATACGGCGTGCATGTAGAGGCCGCCGCCTGCGAGCGCCCGGAGGGCATGTGTGTCGAAGAAAGCATTGCGCTGGCGCTGGCGGTCTTGCGGGACGACAAATCCCCTAAGCAGGTTTCGCAGCGATCTCCGCTATAATCCCGGCGATTTTTTTGGCGCCGCGCAAGCGCGCTTTGTCATCCGCCCATTCCTGACGGAACACGACTTTCTGGTCGGGGCGAAGTTTCACGTCGAGCGGCGATGTAGACATATACTGCACCAGCCCGGCGACATTTTCGAACTGATCATGGCGGAAAGAAATGACGGCGCCTTTCGGGCCGGCATCGATCTTGGCGATGCCCGCTTTACGGCACACCGCCTTGATGGCGACGATTTCCAGCAATTGCTCCACCTCGCGCGGCATCTTGCCGAAGCGGTCCACGAGTTCGGCGGCGAAGCCGTCGATTTCCTCCGGCGCCGTCACATCGCCAAGGCGGCGGTATAGCGCCATACGCACATCAAGATCAGTGACATAGTCTTCCGGGATCAGCACGGCGGCGCCGAGATTGATCTGCGGCGACCACTGGTCTTCGCCTGCATGCCCGCCTTCGCGCAATTCCGCGACCGCCTCTTCGAGCATGTGCTGGTAAAGTTCGACGCCGACTTCTTTGACGTGACCCGACTGTTCCTCGCCCAAGAGGTTGCCGGCGCCGCGAATATCGAGATCGTGGCTCGCCAGCGTGAAACCCGCGCCCAGCGTATCCAGCGACTGCATGACTTTAAGGCGGCGTTCGGCGGCGTCGGTCATTTTCTTGCGCGCGCTGGTGGTGAGATAGGCATAGGCGCGCTGTTTCGAGCGCCCGACCCGGCCGCGCAGCTGATAGAGCTGGCCGAGACCAAACATATCCGCCCGGTGGATAAGGATCGTGTTGGCGGTCGGAATATCGAGCCCGGATTCGATGATGGTGGTCGCGACCAGCACATCGAATTTGCCTTCGTAAAAAGCGGTCATGATGTCTTCGAGTTCGCCCGCGCTCATTTGGCCGTTGGCGATCTTGAACTTGAGCTCCGGCAAGTCCTCGCGGAGAAACTCAGCAATGTCGTCGAGATCGGAAATACGCGGCGCCACATAGAAGCTCTGTCCGCCGCGATAATGTTCGCGCAACAGCGTTTCGCGCGCCACCACCGGATCGAACGGACCAACGGTGGTGCGCACCGCAAGGCGGTCGACCGGCGGCGTGGCGATCAGCGACAGATCACGAATGCCGCTCATGGCGAGTTGCAGGGTGCGCGGGATCGGCGTCGCGGTCAGCGTCAGCACATGGGTATCGGCGCGAAACTCTTTCAGGCGTTCTTTGTGTTTAACGCCGAAATGCTGCTCCTCGTCGACAATGACCAGACCCACATCGCGGAACTTGATGGTCTTTTGCAGCAAGGCATGGGTGCCGATGATGATGTCCACATCGCCGCTGGTGATGCCGTCTTTCGCGGCCTTGGCGTCAGCGGCGGAGACCATGCGCGACAGTTGCGCGATCTTGACGGGGAAGCCTTTGAACCGTTCGGCGAAATTCTTGTAGTGCTGACGCGCGAGCAAGGTCGTCGGCGTGATCACCGCCACCTGTCTTCCGGTCATCGCCATGATGAAGGCTGCGCGCAGCGCGACTTCCGTTTTGCCGAAGCCCACATCGCCGCAGACCAGACGATCCATTGGCTGGCCCTTGGCGAAGTCTTCAATCACATCCGCGATGGCGTTTTCCTGATCTTCGGTTTCCGCATAGGGGAACCGCGCGCAGAATTCGTCATAGGTGCCGGTCGCCGGACTGACCGCATCCGCATGACGCATGGCGCGTTTCGCCGCGATCGCGATCAACTGTTCGGCCAGCATCTTGATGCGCGCGCGCATCTTCGCTTTGCGGCCCTGCCACGCGGCGCCGCCCAGCTTGTCGAGCTGCACGCCCGCATCATCGGACCCGAAGCGCGACAACAGCTCGATATTTTCAACCGGCAGGAACAGCTTGTCGCCGCCATGATATTCGAGATTCAGACAGTCATGGGGCGCGCCCATCACTTCCAGCGTTTTCAGGCCGAGATATCGCGCGACGCCGTGCTCCACATGCACAACCAGATCGCCTATCGACAGGCTTGAGGCTTCGGAGAGGAAGTTTTCCGCCCGTTTCTTGCGGCCGCGGCGCACCAGACGGTCGCCGAGAATATCCTGTTCGGAAATGAAGGCGGCGTCCGGTGTTTCAAACCCGGTTTCAAGGCCCAGCACCGCCGTGGTGATCGGCGATGCGGATTTCTGAACGCCCTTCCAGTCCGCAACAACCTCGATATTTTTGACGCCATGATCGGCGAGCACCGTTTGCATGCGGTCGGCGGAGCCGTCGGACCAGCAGGCGATGACGACTTTCTTTTTCGCAGCGATCAGGGTTTTCGCATGGGCGTTTACGGCGTCGAAAACATTGAGGGTTTCCGCGGCGCGTTCGGCGGCGAAGCTGCGCCCGACTTTTGCGCCGAAATTAAAGGCGCGCGCATTTTCCGCCGGCGCGAAGGGCGAGAGCGGACGCAGATTGGTGGTGAACATCCGCTCCTTCCACTCGTCTTCGCTCAGATAGAGCGCATCAGGCTTGAGCGGACGATAAGCGGGCGCAGCGAAATCATTATTGCGCGGCTTGCGGGTTTCCGCATCTTCCGCGCGCGCTTCATAATGATCATTGATCGAGGCGAGCCGTTCTTCCGCCGCCTCATCGGCGAGATGGTCGGTGAAGATCAAAGCGTCGCCGACAAAATCGAACAGCGTGTCCATGCGTTCGTAAAACAGCGGCAGCCAGTGTTCGGCGCCCGCATGGATCCGCCCGGCGCTCACCGCCTCATAGAGCGGGTCGTCGCCCGCCGGGCCGAAAGTCGCCACATAGCCCTTGCGGAAACGAAGGATGGTTTCGTCCGACAACAAAATCTCGCTGGCGGCGGCGAGGGAAAAGCCGGTGAGCTGGCGCGTCGTGCGTTGGGTTTCCGCATCGAAGGCGCGCACGCTTTCCAGACTGTCGCCAAAGAAATCGAGACGCACGGGCTCGTCTGCGCCCGGCGGGAAAATATCAACCAGGCCGCCGCGCACGGCGAACTCGCCCGGTTCGCGAACCGTTGAGGAGCGCGCATAGCCATTGGCGCTCAGATAGTGGGTGAGCGTATCCATCGCCATCACCGCGCCCGGCGCCAGCGACATGGCCGCATTTTCGATAATTTCTTTCGGCGGGGTTTTCTGCACCGCCGCGTTTAACGGGGCGACAACGATAAACGGCCCTTCCCCGCGCCGAAGCAGCGCCGCAAGGCTCGCCATGCGTTTTGAGGATACGGCAGGCGACGGCGAAACGCGGTCATAGGGAAGACAATCCCAGGCCGGATATTCAAGCACCGGAATGTCCGGGGCGAAGAATTTCAATGACTGCGCCATGGTCGCCGCGCGGGCACCGTCGCGGGCGATATGCATCACCAGTCCGTTGGCCGCGCGCGCCGCCGCTGCGACGGCCATCGCATCCGCGCCTTCGGGCGCGCCATAGACATCAAGGCGGCCTTCGGTCTTCCAGGCGGTTTCCGCGCTTATGTTCGCCACGCCCGAAACCATCGTCTTGCCGCCGTCAGCACCAGCCATTTTCAAACAAATCCCTCAACGCAAAATGCGCGGCCGCTGGATTCAGCGGTCGCGTTTGCCAAGGGATGTAGGGGGTAAAGCCAAATCGGGCAACCGCTTTGGGCTGTCGCAATATGGGGCGGATCATAAATGCCGGTCGGGGCGCTGATGCGCCGCCCGGCGGGGGTCAGCCCCGTGCGTTGAACACCGACGCCTCGCGAAATTTGCGTCTTTCGGTTTGCACGTCTTCCGACATATCGCCGCCGCGCAGGGAGCGCAGCTTGCTGACCATGACATCGGTTTCGCAAACGACGAAATTGCGTCCGCGGGATTTCGCGAGATAAAGCGCCTCATCGGCGCGCGACAGCATCGAGAGATAAGTCTCGCCCGCATGGCGCGTGGCGACGCCGAAACTCGCGGTAAAGGAAAATCCGTCCGCGCCCTCCTCGCCGCTATCGATGCGCAATGCGGCGAAGTCCCGGCGCATCGCCTCGGCGACATCGCGGGCTGATTGCAGCGGTTCGCCGATAAGCACCATCGCGAACTCTTCACCGCCCACGCGTCCGGCGAAACGCTCGCCTTCTGCATATTGCGTGAACAAGGCGCCCATTTCGGCGATCACCATGTCGCCAAATGCGTGCCCCTTGGTGTCGTTCACCCGTTTGAAATAATCGATATCGGCCAGAACAACAGAGACCTGCACTTCTGCAGCCCCACTCACGGCGAGCGTGCGTTCCGCCGCCTCTTCAAATCCGCGGCGGTTCAAAAGACCGGACAGCCGGTCGGTAATCGACCGGCGCTCCAGATCCGCAACGATCTCGCTTGAAAAGGCGATGAGCAGCGCCATGCCGAGCACAAGCGCGCAGGCGCCCACCACGAAGAGCAGCACCATGATGAAGATCGAGACGTTAAAGGTTTCGGCGCTCATCTCGCCGCCGGCGACATACACCATGACGAGCGGTCTTACGAAACATTGCAGGCAACTGACGGCGAACAGCCAGAACACCACCTTGTCGATGGTCCTCACAAGGTCGTTGCGAATTGCAAACAGGCCCATTGAAAGAATAATGCCGCATCCATAATTCGCCGCAAACGAGCTCGCCCAGCTTGCGCCGAGATTGATGTAGACAGCGCTGTAGACCGACATATGCGCGGAAAAAATCGCCGCGTAAAAAAACCACGGCGCCCAGCCGCAATAGCGCATGGACAATGCGCCGGAGGCGAGGACAGCGGTAATCGCATATACGCCGGCGACCGGGATCGCGCCCACGAGTTCAACGCCGGCTTGATCGAAGATATCGAGGGTGAAAGCGAGCGCCCCGAAAAGATAGGAAATCGCCAAAAGCAGCACCGCCGCCGAGGGGCGAATGGCGTTGATGAAGAAGAACCCGCCTGCGAACAACAAGAACACGAGCGGACTCAGAAATTGAAAATATGCTTCCGCTTGCACGCTAACCTGACTTTTTGTCTGACTGCTTCGACATGGCCCCCTTTTCCCCGATAACGCGAAATTCGTAACGCACAGTTAGGAATCGAAGCGATTTTCCGGTTTGCATGGTTAAAAATGCAAAAAAAGCCAGCATTTGCGCATGAATCAGGCGGCCATGACTGGCTGCACAAGGCGGGTATGCGGATGAACGCGTCCGCGCCTGTCAGACATTAACAAAACCTTGCGAGGGAGAAATGCTCAGCCGCGCGGGATTTCAAAGCCTCTCAGCTTTTCAAGCACCGAGCCTTCAAGCGCCGCCGGCGCCGGGGCCTTTTCCGTCGCCCAGGCATAAAGCTCACGATCATTTTCCTTCAGCAGCGCTTCGAACTGGTCGAGTTCTGCTTCCTGCATATCCGCGAGATGGGCTTTTGCGAAACCGCCGATCAGCAGGTCGGCTTCCTTGAAACCGCGATAGGTGGCGAGATAAAGCAGTCGCTTGCGGCGGATGGCGATGTCGTCGGTCATGATTGCGGCGCCGTCAGGTTACGGATGATCGCCAGGATCGTCTCCCGCTCCGCATGATGGAGCGCATGACCGGCGCCGGGCAGCAAGGTCAGGCTCGCGCCGTCAACTTCCTTTGCGAGCTGCTTGGAATGCAACTCCGGGCTAACGGTCGTATCCTCGGTCCCGGTCACAATGGCGACCGGCAGCGTCAACTCGCTATAGCGTTTTTGCTGGCTGGTGATCTCGGATTTGAGATGTGCGAGATCGGCGGCGTTGGCTTTGAAATCATGGGCGCGGAACACCAGCGCAAGGCCGGACGCTTCGTAATAATCGTCCGGCGGCGTATTCGGCGCGAAGGATTTCGCAATGCCGGATTCCGCTGAAAGCTGGCCATAGACGGGAATGACCAGCCGGCGCAGGAGCATGCCTGCAAGCGGCCATTGGGAGACATTATTGTACCAGGCGACGCCGCCCGGCCATTCGTGGCTCACGGCTGCGAGCAGCACCAGACCGCTCATCTCTTCCTGATTTTCGAGCGCGTAACGCAGCGCCACCGCGCCGCCAAGGCTCTGTCCGACCACCACCGGCTTTTCAACATCAAGCGCGTCCGCCGCCGCCTTGATCAGGCGCGCCTGCACGGCGAGGTGATATCCGTCTTCCGGGCGCGAAGAATATCCGCGTCCCGGCCGGTCGATCAGAATGACCCGGCGATCCTCCGCCAGCGCGTCAGCGAGCGCCAGTTTCATGTCGCGCATATTCACGCTGGCGCCATGGATCAGCAGCACTGGCGGTTCGGCGCTGTCGCGCGGGCCCATGTCGAGCACATGCAGCCGCTGGCCTTCGATATCGATCATCCGGCCAATCGCCGGGGCGCGCTTTTCCGCCGTCCAGCTGGCGCAGCCGGAAACCCCGAGCAACGCAGCCAGCAGCGCAAAAGCGATCACCAGCGTCATACGCATTCCGCCTTTAGCTCCCGCTATTCGCGGCGGCGATGATCGGATGGAAGTCCGCCGCCTTGAGGCTCGCGCCGCCGACCAGCGCGCCATTGACGTTGGTCACCGCAAGAATCTCCGATGCGTTCCCCGGCTTGACCGAACCGCCGTAAAGCAGGCGCGTCGCCACCGGCGTGTTGGTGCGGATGAAGCCGTGCATCTCTTCAATATCGGCGATGGTCGGCGTCAGACCGGTGCCGATCGCCCAGACCGGTTCATAAGCGACGACAAACGCCTCGCCGCTTTCCGGCAATGATCCCGCCAATTGCGCGCCGACAACTTCCAGCGCTTTGCCGGCCTCGCGCTCCTCACGGGTTTCGCCCACGCAAATGATCGGCGTCAGTCCGGCGCGGAAAACCGCTTCGGCCTTGGCCCTTACCACCGCATCGGTTTCGCCGTGATCGGCCCGCCGTTCAGAGTGGCCGACAATGACATAGGCGGCGCCGGCATCCGCCAGCATTTCCGCGCTGATATCGCCCGTATGGGCGCCGCTGGCGTTTTGATGGCAGTCCTGGCCGCCAATCTGGATCCCCTCGTCGGAATAACTCGCCGCAAAAGCTGCGACCAGCGTCGCCGGCGGGCAAATCAGGACTTCACGGTCATCCGGGGCCGATCCCCCCATGAGACCGATCAGGGCCTCGATTTCAGCGCTCGCGGCGCCAAGGCCGTTCATTTTCCAGTTGCCGGCGATCAGCGGTTTCATGGACCGGGCCTCCCCTTTGTTCATTCAAGCAAATTCGCCGCCGGGGGTAAGCGATGCGGGCGGACCTGTCCAGCCAGCGGCGCCCTCTCCGGCCTTGCCGATCCGCATGGGCCCCACTAGGTTACGCGCCAATTTCAATTCCCGGGCCGGGAACCAGCTCCGGCCCCTGAAAATCGAGGCGGTATAAATGCTTAGTCAGGTTCGCGGCGCGCTCAAAGGTGCGGTCGCCTGGGTCGTTGTCATCCTTTTGATCGCAGCTTTTGCGCTATTTGGCGTGCCGAGCGCCTCGCAATTGATTTCCAACCCGGCGATCAAGATCGGCGGCGACGCCTATTCGCGGACCTATGTGAGCAGCGAGTTCGATCAGACCTTCCAGCGGGCGGTGCGCGAATCCGGCGGCGGCTACACCCGCGAGGAAGCGGTCGCCAGCGGCATGCCGCAACAGGTGATCGACCGCATCGTCACGCAATCGGTGCTGGCGCAATATGCCGAGAAAATGAATCTCGCTTTGCCGCGCTCCGCCATTGCTGAATACATTCAGGAAAATGAAATTTTCAAAAACCCGGCGACCGGCGAAGTCGACCGTCAGACCGTAACCGCCATTCTTCAGCAGAACGGCTTGACGGTGAGTTCCTTTGAGCAAATCGTCAAAGAAGATTTGATCCGCATGCAACTCATCGAAACGCTCGCCGCCCGCACGCCGGCCCCGCGCGGCTTCATGAACGCCATGCTGTTGCGCGAAACAGAGCGCCGCCGCATCGCCTATATCACGGTGACCGACGAGATGGCGGGCGTCGCGGCTGAACCGACGCCGGAAGACCTCAAGACATTTTATGACGAGAACCAGGCGCTCTTCACCGCCCCGGAATATCGCACCTTCGATCTGCTCGTCCTGCGCGCCGATGATTTCCGCGAGGGCCTTGAAGCGCCGGAAGAAGAAATGCGCCGCCTCTATGATCTGGGCAAGGACCGTCTTTACAACACGCCGGAACGGCGCACGGTCTATCAGCTTACCTACCAATCAGAAGCAGAGGCGCTCGCCGCTGTCGCCGACCTCAAGCAGGGCAAGCCGTTTGAAGAACTCGCCATCGCCAAAGGCATGACGCTCGACGCGGCGACCTTCCCCAATGCGCAAAAACGCGACTTGCTGGACCCGGCGGTTGCGGACGCCGCCTTCGCTGAAAGCGTTGAAGCCGGCGCGGCGGTTGAGCCGGTGCGCAGCCTGTTTGGCTGGACCGTCGTGCAGGTCGCCGATATCACGCCGGGCGAATCCCAGTCATTCGAAGACGTCCGGCCCGAATTGGAGAAGTCTTTCCTCGACAATGACATGCGCAAACGATTGCAGGACGCCGTCGATACGATTGAAGAAGTGCGCGATACCGGCGCGGAATTGTCCGAAGCCGCAGAGGAAGGCGGCTTTACAATCGAGACCATCGGACCGGTTGACCGCGTAAGCTTTGCGCCGGGCGGCGCCATTATCGACAAGGTGCCGGGCGAAGCGCTTGCGGAAGCCTTCGCGCTTGACGAGGGCGAGCAGAGCGAGGCCTTGCGCCTGTCCGTCGAGGACGGATATTTCTTTGTCTCCCTGCGCGAGATCACGCCACCGGCGCTCAAGCCCTATGAATATGTGGAAGAGGAAGTCGAGCAACGCTGGCGCGACCGCGAACGCCGTGCACGCATTGCCGAGACTGTCGCCGCCATTCGCGCCGAAGTCGAAGGCGGCAGAAGTTTTGACGAGGTTGCGGGCGACTATGACCGCGCGCCCATCGAAAAGACAATCGACCGGCGCTTTGAAGACGACGTGATCAACAAGGAATTCAACGAAAAGATTTTCTTCGCGGCGCCTGACGGGATCGTGGCGCAAAGCGTCGGCGCCGGCGGCGCCCAGGTGATTGCGGAAATCCGGGAAGTCGGTTTCCTGCGCAACTCCATTCCGCCCGCCGCGCAGGAGCAACTCTCGGCGCTGGTTGGCCAGCAGCTCGATCAGGAACTGATTGAAGCCTTCGTCTTGTCCGTTCGCGAAGATTACGGCGTGAAGGTCAACCAGGCGCAGATCGACGCTATTTTCTCGGATGGCCTCTAGGCGATCTTCGCCCGGGCCATTCTTTCGCGGCACGCATCCCTTTTCGCGACGGCGCCCCAATAACGGGAAACACCGTCGCGAAAATACATCCTATGTGATGAATTCTTCACTGAATCCCGCATTCGGTGCGTAGTTATCCCCCACATCGCAAGCTGCCTTAAGATGGCTTCATGCTGGATCTGCAAAACAGATTCACATGCAGCAGAAGCGGAGCCGCGCAGCTTAAAGCCGCAAGGACGGCGCGGCCGCGACGGCTTGCTGTTTGGCGGCGTGATGAATGTCTTTTAGCGCGCTCACATAAACGAGGTCGAAGCCACGGGCTGGGGCTGATGTCAGCCAGGGCCCCAACACAGCGAGGGTTTCTTTATGCGGATGGCCGATCGCAACCACATAGCCGGTTTCCCGCGCGATGCGTTCGGCAACGGCGAGCTGCGCTCTGACGGCGGCTTCGCTGCCCGTCTCGGCGTCGAGAAACACGTCGCGGGAAAACACCTCAACCCCGAGTTGGCGGGCCGCATTGCGCACCGCGCTGTCGGATGTCGTGACCGAGTCGAGAAAGAACACGCCTTGATGGTCGAGATAGCCGAGCAAGGTTTTCATCGACGCCATGTCGGTGGTGAGTTTCGAGCCCATGTGATTGTTGACGCCCACATAGCCGTCAAAGCGCGCCAGGTTCCAATCGAGGGCGTTCAGGAAATCCCCGCCTGTCATGCGCGAGTTGAGCGCATGGGGGCCGGGATCTTCATCCCCCTCCGGCTCCATCGGCAAATGCAGCATGAGCTCGCCCCCGGCGGCGCGGGCCGCGGCGGCGGTTTCATTCACATTGCGCGCATAGGGAAGGAACGAGAAGGTCAACGGACCGGGCAGCGCAATCGCCTGCGCGCTCGCTTTGCGGTCAATGCCCATATCATCGAGAATGATCACGACCTTTGGCCGGATGGCGGATTTCGCTTCAAAGCTGCGCTGATAGGCCGGCGGCGTTCCGGATGGCGGAGAAAGCCGCTCGGGAGCCGCGTCGGAAAGAATTTCCGCGACAATGCGGTCGCGCTCGATCACGGCGACATCTTCGGGCGCTTCAATCGCGGCGGCCGGCTCACGCGCATTCAAGGCGGCGGCGGTGGCCCCGCGCTCGCCCATATAGGCCGAAATCGCGCCGACGGCGACGCCGGCAAAGGCGATGCCCACGGTCGCAATGAGCCCCGCATTGCCCGCCCGTCGCGACATAAGCCGGGGCTTGGCCGTCCTGATTTTGCGGAGTCGCAACATGCTCGCGCCTGAGTGCCGTTTCTTTGCCGCCTATCGGGTGCTTGCGCCTTTGGCCGACGGCGTTAAACCAATGATCGAACTGAGCAATATTACTGATTCTTCTGGACAATGATGCTGTTGATCGAAATCTTGGGTGTTTTGCCCTGCCGAAACACCCGCAAAACGGGAGCGCGCGCCCGGTCATGAGCGCCTTTACCCCCATCTCGCCCGGGCGGTCTCCGGCGCGCCGCTTAGCTCTGCGGAAATGCGCGCGGCCATGGACATGCTGTTTTCCGGCGAGGCCAGCGATATTGAAATCGCCGGTTTCCTGGCGGCGCTGAGGGCGCGCGGCGAGACCGTGACGGAAATCGCCGCCGCGGCGCAGGCCATGCGCGATCTGGCGCTGAAGGTCGATGCGCCGGGCGATGTGATCGACACATGCGGCACCGGCGGCGACGGCGCGGGGACCTATAATATTTCCACAGCCTCGGCGTTGATCGCGGCGGGCTGCGGCGTTCGCGTCGCCAAGCACGGCAACAAGGCCGCGACTTCCAAGTCCGGCTCCTCGGAAGTGCTCGAAGCGCTTGGCGTCCGGCTCGACATCAATCCGGCGCAAATCACCCGTTGTATAGAAGACGCCAATGTCGGCTTCATGTTCGCCGCCCTGCACCACAAGGCGGTGGCCCATGTCGCCGCCGCGCGCAAAGGGCTGGGCGTGCGCACGCTGTTTAATGTGCTCGGCCCGCTGTCCAATCCCGCCGGCGCGACGCGCCAACTCATGGGCGTCTTCGCGCGCGATCTGGTGCGCCCCATCGCTGAAGTCATGCCGCATCTCGGCGTGGAGCGTGCATGGGTCGTGCATGGAAGCGACGGTCTCGACGAACTGACAACCACAGGCCCGAGCTATGTCGCCTCGCTTGAGGGCGGCGCCGTCAGCGAATTCGAAGTCACGCCGGAAGATGCCGGCCTGCCCCGCGCCCGCGCCGAAGACCTGTCGGGCGGCGATCCATCGGAAAACGCCGCGGCCCTGTGGCGTCTGCTCGAGGGAGAGAAATCCGCCTATCGCGACATCGCCGTGCTCAACGCCGCTGCGGCTCTCATTGTCGCCGGAAAGGCGGATGCGCTCGAGCCCGCTGCACGGCTCGCCGAAAGCGCCATCGATAGCGGCGGCGCAAAGGCCGCGCTTGAAAAACTGGTAGACTGTTCGAACGGGCGCCCATGACCATTCTCGACGACATCATCGCTTACAAGAAAACCGAAGTCGCCGCCGCGCGGGCGAGCGTTCCGTTCACCGCCGTCGAAGCGCTGGCGAAAAATGCAGGCCCGGTGCGCGGATTTCGCCGCGCGCTGGAGCGTAAAGCGGCAAACGGCTATGCGCTGATCGCTGAAGTGAAAAAGGCCAGCCCCTCCAAAGGGCTGATCCGCGCCGATTTCGATCCGGCGCTGATCGCCAAAGCCTATGAAGACGGCGGCGCGGCGTGCCTTTCCGTGCTGACCGACAAGCCAAGCTTTCAGGGCGCGCCGGATTTCCTGTCCGCCGCACGTCAGGCCACGGCGCTGCCGGCCCTGCGCAAGGACTTCATGATCGATCCCTATCAGGTCGCCGAGGCGCGGGCCTGGGACGCGGACTGCATCTTGCTGATCATGGCCTGCCTCTCCGACGATCAGGCCGGGGAGCTGAAGGCGGCGGCGGCCGAATGGAACCTCGACGTGCTGGTGGAAACCCATGATGAGAGCGAAATGGAGCGCGCGATCTCGACTCGGTTCGGACCTTATCGGGGTAAACAACCGGAATCTGGCGACTTTCGAGACCTCGCTTCAGACCACGGCGCGCCTTGCCGCGCTCGCCCCCGCATCCGCCCTGCTGGTCAGCGAAAGCGGCATTTCCAGCCATGAAGATCTGCGAGAATTGGCGGGATATGGCGCAAAAGCGTTCCTCGTTGGCGAGGCCCTGATGCGCCAGGAGGACGTAAGGGCCGCAACGAAAACCCTCCTCGGCCCTGTTTCCATTAGCTGAATTGCCGCCGCCCATTGACGGCCCATTAGAACATCAATAGAACATCGTTGTCGTTTTGTTCTTTTGTCGTTTCGGGCATGCAAACAGCCTTGCGTTGAAAGAGCGGCAATCTACCCGCGTCTGAGGCGAAGCCCGGGCCGGAGCACAGAAAAGAGGGCGGAAAATGCTCACCAAGAAGCAACATGAGCTGCTGATATTCATCAATGACCGGTTGAGCGAGACCGGCGTCTCCCCGTCATTTGACGAAATGAAGGAAGCGCTGGATCTGCGCTCGAAATCCGGCATCCATCGCCTGATCACCGCCCTGGAAGAGCGCGGCTTTATCCGCCGCCTGCCCCATCGCGCCCGGGCGCTCGAAGTGCTGCGCCTGCCGGAAAGCGCCAAGCCCGAGGCGGCGCCGGTTCAGGCGCCCGCCAGAGGCGGGTTCCGCCCCGCCGTGGTGGATGCGAATTTCAAACAAAATCCCCGGGCGCGCGTTGCGGCCCGGCCGGCCGCCCCGCCCGCCGGCACCGTCGATCTGCCGGTGCTTGGCCGCATCGCCGCCGGTACGCCGATCGAGGCGATCCAGCACGAGGTCGACCGCTTCGCCGCGCCGGAAGCCTTTCTCGGCAAAGGCGATCACTACATTCTCGAGGTGCAGGGCGAGTCGATGATCAATGCCGGGATTCAAGATGGCGACTATGTGGTCATCAAGCGCTGCGGCGACGCGGAGAACGGCGCGATTGTCGTCGCGCTTGTCGATGACGAAGAGGCGACCCTGAAACGCCTGCGCCGCAAGGGCGCCTCCATCGCGCTCGAGGCGGCGAACCCCGCTTTCGAGACGCGCATTTATGGGCCCGACCGGGTCGCCGTGCAGGGCAAGCTCGTTGGACTGATGCGGCGCTATAACTAGCCGCCGCGCGCTAGCCGCTGCGGGTCCAGGGCCGTTCGCCGCGCACCTCTTTTGAGGTTTTGACGCGCAAGATGCCGTCGCGCTCCACCCATGCCGCATGGGCGCCTTCCTTCCAGGCCGCTCGCCGGTCAATGAGCGTTGCGCGGCATCGGCGCCTGTGATCGTCGCCCACGGGAAACAGCGCCACAACAAGCTCCGCACGCTGACAATCTTCCGCAAGGCTCATCGGGTCATCGGTGAAGGCGGTGGTGATGGCTGTCTTGTCTATCGCCTCGCCTCTGCAACCGGATCTGTCACAAGCGAAAATATCGGACAGATGTTTTGGCCGCGCCGCTTCCGGATCAAAGCCCGCCGCCTCTTCCCATAATTGTGCGGCGAATTTCTCGCGCCGTGTCGAATGAACATAAAGCGCCGCGCCCTCTTCGCCTGTGGCGATCACGCCTGCATTGAGGCCCGTCGGCGAAACAAACAACACCGGCGGCCGGATGCTGCCAGTGAGCAAGACAGCGAGCGGAATGGCGGCAAGTCCCGCGAGCCGCCACGGCGCCCGCGACAGGCACAGCCACAAGCCGCCGAGCGTCAGCGCCAGCATCGCCGATTGCGGCCATTGCGCCGTAATCGACACCGCCCCGTCGAGACCGGAGACCCCGCGCGCGATGGCCAGCACCACATCCATCCACCAGGCCGCGACCGCCCATGCCCAGCCATCAAGACCGAATGGCGTCAGCACCAGGGCAATCACCGCAAACGGCACGATGCAAAAACCCATGATCGGCATCGCGGCCATATTCGCCGGCAATGAGTAAATCGCCACGCGGTTAAAATGATAAAGCGCATAAGGCGCAGTCGCGAGGGCCGAGACGCTATCCGTCACCGCGAGCGCGACCAGATAGCGCCGCAGTTTTTGCAGCCGCCATTGCGATGTCCATTCTCCCGGGCGCCGCTCCCACCATTCATAGGCTGCAATAAGCGCGGTCACGGCGGCGAAGGACATTTGAAAGCCGGGGCTGAATAATGCTTCCGGCGTTGTCAGTAAAATGATCGTCGCGGCGATCGCCACATTGCGCAAGGACAAGGCGCGCCGGTCGACGAGGATCGCAGCGAACATGATCGCCGCCATGATAAAGGCGCGCCGCGCCGACCATCCGCCTCCGGATAAAATCAGATAAAAGAAACCGGAGGCAAGCGCCGCTGCGGCGGCCCATTTCTTGATCGGAAAACGCAAGGCGATCCATGCCGACGAAGCGAGCCCAAACCGTACTGCAAAGAACACCAGCCCGGTGGCCAGCCCCATATGCAGCCCGGAAATCGCCAGCAAATGCGCCAGTCCCGCATCGCGCAAGGCCGCTTGCGAGCGTTCAGAGATGGCGTCGCGCTTGCCGGTGACGATGGCGGCGAGGATCGCCCCGCCTTCGCCCGGCGCGGCGGCGATAATGCGCGCCGCCAGGCCGAGCCGCATGGCCTCGGTTCCGGCGGCGACCGCGTGAACCATGCGCCTTTCCGATTCCACCTCGACAACCGGCGCCGTCACCGCGAACCCGACCGCGCCGATGCGTTGAAAGAAAAGGTTGCGCGCAAAGTCGAAGGCGCCGGGCGCAACCGGCGGCGGCGGCGGCGAAAGTCCGGCGCGCACCATGATGCGATCACCGGGGCGCGCCTCAAAGCCTTCACCGCGCCAGGTGATGCGCACCCTTGCGGGCAAATCTTCCGGCGCAATGCCGACGATGGCGTCAACCGCCATCACGTAGCGGCGGCCACGCACGCTTTCTTCAAGGGAGATCAGCCGCCCTGTGGTTTCAACAATGCCGGTTTCGCGCGTCAATTGCGGCGCATCCACATTGGCGGTGCGCATATCCGCGGCGACAAACCCCATCGCGACGAACATCAATGCGGCGGCGATTTTTTGAAACGGACTGCGCCAAAAGGATAAACCGGCAAAGATCGCCAGCGCGCCCGCCCCGATGCGCCAGTCAGGTTCCACGCCGGCGCCAAAATAAAGGCCCGCGCCAAGCCCGATCGCCGCCGGCGTCCAGAGTGTCAGACGGGCCATATCCATCGCCGCCCAGCGGCGCACAGCGCGCGCCGTCAGAAACACCATGCGCGGCAAAGGCGGCGCCTCGGCGAATTCTTCCCCTTGCGGGCCAGCCTTGATCAGCTCTGCGACCATTCACCTGTCCGTCAAAAGACCCATGCGGCGCGTACTGGCTGGGGCATAGGCGCCAGCGGCCGCGCATGGTATCCCGCGCGCGCAGCCATTCCCCTATGCAACTTGAAAAGGACGCGATCAGCAAGTCATGACCGAGCCCACAAGCCCTCAAACCCCGGTCGTCACCCGTTTCGCCCCCTCGCCGACCGGCTATCTGCACATTGGCGGTGCGCGTACGGCGCTGTTTAACTGGCTCTATGCGCGCGGCCATGGCGGCAAATTCCTGCTGCGGATCGAGGACACGGACCGGGCGCGCCATACGGAAGCGGCTGTGGGCGCCATTCTGGAAGGGCTTGAATGGCTGGGTCTCGATTGGGATGGCGACCCGGTTTCGCAATATGCCCAAAGCGCCCGGCATGCAGAGGTCGCCAACCAATTGCTGGCGGAGGGGAACGCCTATCGCTGTTACCTGACGCCGGACGAACTCAACGCCGCGCGCGAAAAAGCGAAATCCGAAGGCGTCCGGTTTGAAAGCCCGTGGCGCGAAGCCGATCCGGCGACGGCGCCCGATGCGCCTTTCGCCATTCGCTTCAAGGCGCCGCGCGAGGGAAAGACCGCCGTCATGGACGCTGTGCAAGGCAGCGTCGCCTTTCCCAATGCCGCGCTCGATGATTTGATCATATTACGGAGCGATGGCGGGCCGACCTACAATCTCGCAGTTGTCGTCGATGATCACGATATGGGCGTCACCCATGTCATTCGCGGCGATGACCATCTCAACAACGCCGCGCGGCAAACGCAAATTTATCAGGCGCTCGGCTGGACAGTCCCGGTCTTCGCGCATGTTCCGTTGATCCACGGGCAAGACGGCGCGAAGCTTTCAAAACGACACGGCGCGCTCGGCGTCGAGGCCTATCGCGACATGGGATACTTGCCGGAAGGGCTCGCCAATTATCTCCTGCGCCTAGGATGGTCCCATGGCGATGAAGAAATCATCTCTTACGAAAGGGCGAAAGAGATCTTTGACCTGAAAGGCGTCAACAAGGCGCCGGCCCGGCTCGATCTCGACAAGCTCAATCATGTAAACGCTCATTACGTCGCGGCGCTCAGTGACGCCGATTTCGTCCGCCTGGCCGCTCCTTTTCTTGAAGCAGCAGGCGTCGATCTGGGCGCAGAGCAGATGGCGCGTCTGGAGCGCTCTGCTGCTTTCCTGAAGACACGCTGCGCCACGCTCGCCGACATTGTCGATGTTTCCGCCTTCCTGTACCTCAACCGTCCCTTAACCATCGAAGGCAAATCCGCGAAACCGCTGAAAAAAGACGGCGCCCGCGAGATCCTGCTTGAACTGAATGATGCGCTCAGCGACGACGCTGTCTGGGCCTCCGCCGCGAGCCTGGACGAGGCGCTCAAAGCCTTTGCGGAAGCCAGAACTCTCGGCTTTGGCGCGGTCGGACAGCTGGCCCGGGCGGCGTTGACCGCCGGGCGGCCTTCGCCGGGGCTGGGCGAGGTGCTATACGGGCTGGGCAGCGAAGAATCACGCGCGCGCCTGGCGGATCAGGCCACCTGACCCGGGACTGGAATCCCCAGACTAAACTGGGTAGTGTGCGCCGCAACATGCCGGTGATGCGCCGCGAAACATAAGGGCACGATTCATGAAAAGTGAACTAAAACAAACGGATACCGCTAGTTTTACAATTGGCGGCAAGTCCGCCGAACTACCCATTTTCAAGGCGACTCACGGACCGGATGTGGTCGATATCCGGACCCTCTATAAGCAGAGCGGCGCATTTACCTTCGATCCCGGCTACACCTCGACAGCGAGCTGTGAGTCCAAAATCACCTTTATCGATGGCGACGAAGGCGTTCTGCTTTATCGCGGCTTTCCCATCGACCAGCTTGCAGAACAATCGAATTTCATCGAAGTCGCTTATCTCCTGCTGAAGGGCGAATTGCCGACCGCCGAGCAGCGCGCGGATTTTCAGCATTCCATCACCATGCACACCATGGTTCACGAGCAACTGAAGAATTTCTACAACGGCTTCCGCCGCGATGCGCATCCAATGGCGATCATGGTCGGCGTGGTCGGCGCGCTTTCCGCTTTTTATCACGACTCAACAGACATCTCCGATCCCAAGCAGCGCCTGATCGCAAGCCATCGCATGATCGCGAAAATGCCGACGATCGCAGCCATGGCCTACAAATATTCAATCGGGCAAGCATTTGTCTTTCCGCGCAATGACCTCGACTACACGTCGAACTTCATGCGCATGTGCTTCGCCGTTCAGGCTGAGGAATATGAAATCAATCCGGTGCTTTCGAGCGCGCTGGACAAGATTTTCATCCTCCATATGGATCACGAGCAAAACGCATCGACCTCGACCGTTCGTCTCGCCGGTTCATCGGGCGCCAATCCCTTTGCGTGCATCGCGGCGGGCATCGCCTCGCTTTGGGGACCGGCCCATGGCGGCGCCAACGAAGCGGCGCTCAACATGCTTGAAGAGATCGGTTCGGTTGAGAAAATCCCCGAATATATCGCCCGCGCCAAGGACAAGAACGATCCGTTCCGCCTGATGGGCTTTGGTCACCGCGTCTACAAGAACTATGACCCGCGCGCCAAAGTGATGCGCAAGGCCTGTCACGAAGTGCTTGATGCGCTCGGCGTTCGCGACGAGCCGCTTCTCAAGGTCGCCATGGAGCTTGAGCGCATCGCGCTTGAAGACCCGTATTTCGTCGACAAGAAGCTTTACCCGAACATCGATTTCTATTCCGGCATCACCTTGCGCGCGCTCGGTTTCCCGACCGAGATGTTCACCGTTCTGTTCGCTCTCGCCCGCACGGTTGGCTGGATCGCGCAATGGTCGGAAATGGTCGAGGATCCGAACCAGAAAATCGGTCGTCCGCGCCAGATCTACACAGGCGCGCCGCAGCGCGATTACACGCAGATTGACCAGCGCTAGGCGATCGGCGCATTAGAGGCCCTACATGCTTTGGCTTGCAGTGCATATGTGGGCGCTGCTCCTCGCCGCTTTCGGCGTGGGGCTTGGCGTCGGCTTTTGGATTTGGGGCCAGCGGTCCCGGCCTCCTGCGCCGGTGAAAATGGAAGACGCCCCGTTGGGCACCCTCAATCTTGATGATGATTCAGGCGCGACC
This sequence comes from Hyphococcus sp. D3-15, assembly GCF_055809375.1. Lineage (NCBI taxonomy): Bacteria > Pseudomonadati > Pseudomonadota > Alphaproteobacteria > Parvularculales > Parvularculaceae > Hyphococcus > Hyphococcus sp. D3-15. Next base: position 2,498,568 of record NZ_CM147910.1, read on the forward strand.
TCGCGCCCGACAGGAGTTGATGAATGATCCCGCGTTATACCCGCCCGGAAATGGCGGCAATCTGGTCGGATGCGGCGAAATATCGGATTTGGTTTGAGATTGAAGCTCACGCTGCAGATCGGCTGGCCGAGCTCGGGGTGATTCCCGAATCCGCCGCCAAGACCATCTGGGAAAAGGGCGGCAAGGCAGAGTTCGATGTCGCGCGCATTGATGAGATCGAGCGCGAGGTTAAGCATGATGTCATCGCTTTCCTCACCCACCTTTCCGAGTTTGTCGGCGATGACGCCCGTTTCGTGCATCAGGGCATGACTTCTTCCGATGTGCTCGACACTTGCCTGTCTGTGCAGCTTGCTCGGGCGGCCGATCTTCTGCTTGCGGGCATGGACAGGGTGCTGGCGGCGCTCAAGACCCGCGCGCTTGAGCATAAAGGCTCGGTCACGGTCGGTCGCAGCCACGGCATCCACGCCGAACCGACGACCTTTGGCGTGAAGCTCGCCGGGTTTTACACAGAATTCGAACGGGGCCGCCGCCGCCTTGTCGCCGCCCGTGAAGAGATCGCCGTCTGCGCAATCTCCGGCGCAGTGGGAACCTTCGCCAATATCGATCCGTCGGTGGAAGAACATGTCGCCGAAAAGCTGGGCCTCAGCGTGGAGCCGGTTTCGACGCAGGTCATTCCCCGTGATCGCCATGCCGCTTTCTTCGCCGCCCTTGGCGTCATCGCCTCTTCGGTGGAGCGGCTCGCGACTGAAATCCGGCATTTACAGCGCACAGAGGTCCTCGAGGCAGAAGAGTTCTTCTCCAAGGGCCAAAAAGGCTCGTCGGCGATGCCCCATAAGCGCAATCCGGTGCTGACGGAAAACCTGACCGGCCTCGCCCGTCTGGTGCGCATGAGCGTTATCCCGGCGATGGAAAATGTCGCCCTCTGGCATGAGCGCGACATCTCGCACTCTTCTGTGGAGCGCGGCATCGGGCCTGACGCCACCGTGCATCTCGACTTCGCCCTGCACCGGCTTGCCGGGGTCGTTGAAAACCTCGTCGTCTATCCGGAGCGCATGCTGGATAATATGAACAAGCTTGGCGGCCTGATTTTCTCGCAGCGTGTGCTGCTCGCCCTCACTCAGGCCGGCGCCTCCCGCGAGGAGGCCTATAGCCTGGTCCAGCGCAATGCCATGCCGGCCTGGCGCGGCGAAGGCTTGTTCCTCGACAATCTCAAGGCGGACAAGGACGTTTCGGCGCACCTGTCTGCTAGTGAACTGGAGAGCCTGTTTGACCTCTCCTATCACACCAAAAATGTGGACGCGATTTTCCGCCGGGTCTTCGGATCGTGATTGCCCGCGCTATTTAGGCGCGTTGCCTCCGCCGGTTCGCAGGGCCAGATAGGCCCCATGACAAACCAAGTCCAAACCTTCGGTGAGAGCCGGAACAATCGCTCCTGGCTGCAGGCGATGGCCCGCGGATTCAGCCATCGCTGCCCCCAATGCGGGCGCGGCAGGCTGTTCAAGGGCTATGTGAAAATCAATGAGACATGCCCGTCCTGCGGTGTTGATTTCTCCGGCCACCGGGCTGACGACGCCCCGCCCTATATAACGATCATCATTGTCGGGCATGTCATGATCCCGCTCGCGCTCGCGGTTAAGCAAGTTTTCGATCCCCCCTTGCCGCTGCAATTCGCCATCTGGCTGCCGGCCATAACAGCCGCCGCCTGGGCGCTCCTTCCCGCTTCGAAAGGCGCCATGATCGGACTTCAATGGGCCAACCGGATGCATGGCTTCGCCGGACCGGACGCCGATCCGAATTCGGATGTGTGAATCTGCTTGGCTGAAATCGACAGCGCATGGCTTGACACTGAAACGGTCATGAGTATGGTCCGCGCTCATTTTGCGCATCTATAGGTCTGCAGGAGCCTCCAATGGCCAAACCAACAACCGTAAAAATTCGGCTCAATTCTTCCGCCGGAACAGGCTATTTTTATGTAGCCAAGAAAAACACTCGCACCATGACGGAAAAGCTCGTCCTGAAAAAGTACGATCCGGTTGCGCGCAAGCATGTGGATTTCAAAGAAGGCAAGATCAAGTAGGTTCAAGCCTTCGCCGCAGTCAAAAAAGGCCGCCCATTGGGCGGCTTTTTTTGTTTTCTCATGCGCGCTGATCGCGGCTAGGCGGCGCTTTGAATGACCCTGTTGCGGCCGCCATTTTTGGCCTCATAAAGCGCCTCGTCCGCCCGTTTGATCAGCTTCTGGGCGCTGTCGTCTTCCGGTCCGTTTTCGGTCGAGGCGAGCCCGATCGAAACCGTGACGTTCAGCTCGTCACGGCCGCTATTGAGGTGGAATTTCTGGGTCGCGATCTCCTGGCGCAAACGCTCCGCAACGACCGATGCGAAGGTTAAATCCGTGTCCGGCATGGCGATGAGGAATTCCTCGCCCCCATAGCGGCAGGCGAGATCGATGCCGCGGATTGAATTCGAGATCCGCTCGGCAAATTCTTTCAGCACGCGGTCGCCGACATCATGGCCGTGCGAGATCGTTCACGTCCTTAAAGTGGTCAATATCGATGACCATCACGGAAAGCGGCCGGCCAGTCCAATAGGCGCGGTCGAACATGGCTGACAGATGGCTGGCCAGATAGCGCCGGTTATAGAGCCCGGTAAGCTGGTCGGTCACCGCCATCTCCAGACTGACCTGGAAGGACGAACGCAACTGGTCCACATAGCGCTTGCGGCGCAATTGGGTTGAAACGCGCGCCGTGAGCTCGTTCTTGTCCACCGGCCGCGTCACATAATCGTTGACGCCGATATCAAGCGCCCGCACCAGCTTGCGCGTGTCGCCATGGCGCACCACGGCCAGGATGGGCGTCAATCGTGTTTCTTCAAACGACCGGATGGAGGAGCAAAGACGCAGCGGGTCCATCGCTTCAATCGACATATTCACAAGGATAAGGTCGAATTCGCCCTGACGCGCGCGAGTGAGCGCCACTTCCGGATCGGTCTCGTGAGTGACCTGATGGGAGTCCTCGCCGAGCGCGGTAATCATGCGCGCTGCTTGTTCCTCATTATCGTCGATCAGGAAAATCCGCGCTTCGTTCGTTCCGGCATCCGGATCGATCTTGCCGACAATGCCCAGGTCTTTGCCTGTCGCATAGCGGGCGCGCAGTTCATCCGTCATCATTTTGAGGCGTGTCAGCGAACGCACGCGCGCAAACAGAGCAAGGTCTTCAACCGGCTTTGTCAGAAAATCATCTGCGCCCGCTTCAAGACCGACAATCCGGTCGGCTTGCTGGTCAAGCGCCGTCACCATCACGACTGGAATATGCATGGTTTCCGGATTTGACTTGAGTTTGCGGCAAGCCTCAAACCCGTCCATGCCGGGCATCATCACATCGAGAAGCACGATATCCGGCTTCTCCTGCGCTGCCAGATCCAGCGCCTCCTGACCTGAATATGCGCCGAGCACGTCAAAATACTCCGCCCGCAATTTCGCTTCGAGCAGTTTGACGTTCGGTTCGAGATCGTCGACGACTAGTACGCGCGCCGTCATGGAGCCCCCATGGCTATTACAGTTAGGGTTTCGTTAGCTGCTTGGAGCCTAGTCCAAATATCTTTTCACTTTCTCAAGAAAAGAGGCCACGGAGATCGGTTTTGCGATGTAATCTTCGCATCCCCCTGGCGAATGCGCTCTTCGTCGCCCTTCATGGCGAAGGCTGTGACCGCAATCACCGGAATCTCCGCGAGTTCGGAGTTGGCTTTTATTTCCTTGGTCACCTCAAGCCCGGATACTTCGGGCAATTGGATGTCCATCAAAATCAGATCTGGCCTATGATCGACGAGCTGCTCCAGGGCTTCCGGCCCGGTGCGCGCTTCCAGCGTCTGGTAACCGTGAATCTGTAGAAGATCGCGGAACAGCTTCATGTTCAGCTCGTTGTCTTCAACGATCAGCACAGTTTTCGGCTCGGCTGAATAATCGAGCTTTTCCATAGCTGACATAGTACGCCTTTTTGTCCTGTCTCGCGCGGGTAACCACCGAATCGGCCCCGCCGATAGAAAGTTTTGGGTTAAAGGTCTTAATTGAATGTTTATCCTGATGAACAAGCCCGTGATTTTAGACCGCGCCGCCCCGTTAACCTGTTGTTAAATGTCAGATTTTTCTGGATATTCCGGATTTTGCCGAGATTGTTTCGCCCCCGTCCTGACGGTGGAAGGCGCCCGGTTTGCGACCTGTCCCGCCTGCAGAATCAGCCCGAATTATCTCTCATAGCGAATTGTTTTCGCTCTCAATCGCACATTTGGACTGCGATGCGTTTTACGCCGCGGTTGAAAAACGCGACGACCCAAGTCTCGAAGACAAGCCGGTCATCATCGGCGGCGGGGTCCGCGGCGTCGTCTCAACAGCCTGCTATGTGGCGCGGACCTATGGCGTGCGCTCGGCCATGCCGATGTTCAAGGCCCGCGAAGCCTGCCCCGACGCCGTGATCATCAAGCCCAATATGGAAAAATACGCCCATGTCGGCCGGCAGGTGCGCAAGATGATGCTCGACCTGACGCCAATGGTCGAACCGCTGTCCATTGATGAGGCCTTTATGGACCTTACCGGCACGGCGCGCATCCATGGCGGCCCGCCGGCATTGACCCTTGCAAAACTTCAGGCTCGTGTTCGCTCGGAACTGGGCGTGACCGCTTCTATCGGCCTTTCGCACAACAAGTTCCTCGCCAAGATCGCTTCCGACCTCGACAAGCCGCGCGGATTCTCCGTGATTGGAAAAGCCGAGACAAAAGAGTTCCTCGCCCGCCAGCCCGTCACGATGATTTGGGGTGTTGGCAAAGCGATGGCCGCCAAGCTTGAGCAGGACGGCGTCAAGACGATCGGCCAGTTGCAAAAGATGGATGCGGCGGCGCTCGGCAAACGCTATGGCGAAATCGGGCTTAGACTGGCGCGGCTTTCTCAGGGCGAAGACAAGCGGAGCGTCAAACCGGAACGCGAAACCAAGAGCGTCTCTTCCGAGACAACATTCAATTCCGATATGCGCGATGTAAAGTGGCTGGAGGACATTCTCTGGGAGCTTTGCGAAAAGGTCTCGGCACGGATGAAAGCGTCGGGCTTTGAAGGACGCACCGTTACGCTGAAGCTCAAAAGCGCCGACTTCAAAACCATCACGCGGCGCACCACGCTGGACGCTCCGGCCAATCTTGCGCGCATCGCCTTCGCCGCCGCAAAGCCGATGCTGCATGATGCGGCTGCGGGAAAGGCGTATCGGTTGATTGGCGTCGGCTTTTCCGGGCTATCTCTCGCGGGTGAAAACGCCGCGCCGCCGGACCTTTTCGGCGACAGCAATGAAAAACTCGCCAAGACCGAAAAAGCGATTGACGCGATCCGCGAAAAATTCGGGCGGGACGCGGTGAAGGCCGGCCGAAGCTTGCGGCGAAAACCGTGAGAACCGCTGCAACCCACTGATTTTACGGCCCCTTGCTTCGCATCACCGGCCAGTGCGTGACGCATTCGAAATGCCGTGATAACGTAACGCAAGGGGTGGCTGGCTTACATGCCGGCTAGAGAAATCGGGGGCGTTCAATGGGGTTCTTGTTCAGAATTTTGCGGCGGATTTTGATCATGGCTGTCGTACCGGCGCTATGTGTCGGCGCCGGCTGGTATGCGGGCGCGAAATACGGCGCGTCGCCCCTCCTCATCAACGCAGTCGATGGCGCTCTGTCGCGTGGCCGCGCGATCCTGACGCCTATTCTCGGCGAGGCCGCCCGTAAAGGCGGTGAAGCCGCGAAGACCGCTGCGCAGCAAGGCGGCGAGTATGTGGTCGGCACGGTTGAGCAAATGCTCCAGGACCTAGCGGAGAAACCCGAGGAAGAAGAAGCCGGCGAGGAAGCTGAAGACGAACCAAAGGATCAGGCGCCCGGAGAGACAGCCGACAAAGTTGAACCGGCGTCCAAACCAGTGGCGACTCCGACGCAGACTCCTGAAGGCGGGATCATCCTGTGTAAAATGCGTATCTCGAACCAGCCGCGCCAGGGCGCACCGGGATCGAGCATCGGCGCCGCTGACGAGACTGCGCGCTATAGAGGCGCCAGCTTGTTGCTCATGCCGGCGACCAAAGCCTGCCTCTCTTCCGGCTTCGGCTATCGCAGCGGCAAGCTGCATAAGGGCGTCGACTATTATTCCGATCAGGGCGGCGATGTGCTCGCGGCGGGAGACGGCGAAATCGTCGAAGCGGTCTCACGCAGCGACTATGGCAACATGATCGTCATCGATCATGGCAATGGGGTTTACACCCGCTATGCGCATCTCGCGCGCTTCGGGTCCGGCGTGCGCGAAGGCGCGAGCGTCAAGCAGGGCCAGACCCTGGGGCCGATCGGCCAGTCCGGCGCTTCGTCAATCGTGCATCTGCATTATGAAGTGCTGACTGGCGATTACGAGACCAACGCAAAGTCCTTCGGCCTTGAGGCGGTTGACCCGTTCGGCCTTTAGGCGCGCCCTGACCCGCTAGCGTCTCCATTCTGTGACCGCCATCACAGACGCCTGACCCGCGCCGGATTATGGTTTCTCCCAGATAAGCATTTCAGGGAGACCCGCATGAAACCGATCAAACTTATGGCCGCCGCCCTTGCCGCAACATTGTGTGTGTGCGGCGCGGCGAGCGCCGGCAATACGGGATATATGAAACTTCCCGACATTGCCGGCGAGTCAAAGCGCGCGGCTGTCGGCGGCGCCCAGACCACGACAATCGGCGCCAATCGCAGCGAGACCATCAAGGGCGGAGAGGCGGTGATCATCGCCGCTTTGTGGAACGGCAAGGACGCGCCGCCGGCGAAAGGCAGGCCCGGCACGGCGAACCTGACACTGAAGCGCGGCATGCTCTCGCAAAGTTTCGCGCGCCTTAAAGCCGAGCAACGAGAAATTCCATCGCTGACCCTCACCCTTGGCGAAGGGCGCAGCGCGGTCGAATACAAGCTGGAACGGGTTTTCGTGAAAAGCTGGTCCACAAGCGGCGACGCGGATGATCGGCCCACGGAGGAAGTCGCGTTCTACTACAACAAAATCAGTTTCTAAGTCTCGGCTCTGGCTGTCCCAACACAGCCGGGCGCCGCTGATAGCGGCCGGGCGAAGACGCCCTCCCCGTCCGGCCGCAATTGAGGTCCCGCGCGCGTACCGGTTTGCGCGGGGCCTTTTTTGCGTCTGAACGGCGCGGGAGAGACATCCGCAGGCGCTGATCGCGCCCCGCGACTCGTTTATACTCGCCCCCGTGAAGCCAGCCGCCGCCATAGCGCTTATCCTCGCCGCCGCCTGTTCGCGCGGGCCTGATGCGATTGCGCCGCAAGCGATTCCACCGACGCCGAGCCTCAAGCCCGAATGCGGCGTCGCCTCCTATTATCACCGCACCCTGGCGGGCAACCTCACCGCCAATGGCGAGACCTATGCCCCCAAGGCGCTGACCGCCGCCCATAATTCCCTGCCCTTTGATACGGAAGTCACCCTGCGCCGCCGGGACAACGGGAAAACCGTCACGGTTCGGATCAATGACCGCGGACCGTTTGTCGAGGGGCGGATCATCGACCTCTCCCGCCGCGCGGCGAAAACCATCGGGATATTTGGGGAAGATGGGGTGGCTGAGGTGTGTCTGGTGATGGTGCGGGAGGGTGTGATGGTGGAGTGATGGGTGCAGATGTTTATTTGCGAACCCTCTCAGCTTGCGACTCCTCACGGCTTGCCCGTGGGGTCCAGCACCCGCCCTACTCGCAAGCGCGCCTCATGAGGGGCGCGAGGGAGATGGACGCCACGATCAAGTCGTGGCGAGGCGTCGGCGGAGCCGTAGAGTGCATTAAGCGAATGGCAATGCATCGTACACGCTTGCTAGCGATACCCGTTAACCACTTTTCTGTTTACTATTACAATATGATTTTAGTATTCTCATAATAGGCATTTAATAACCATTTGAATACTGATTTACAGCCCCCATATTACCTTCAGAAACGAAGCACTCGTTGATGTTTTGATCTCGTCCGACTTCAAGCAACAAAGGAGATTAAACAATGGCAACAAATCCACCAGCCGGTGACGGCCATCGGAACGGTTCCGTTAAGGGGAGATCACAGACAAAAACCCCATCCGGCAACTACGTCAAACGCAACACCAAAACTGGACGCTTTATGGATGTGAAGTCCTCTTCCAAGCAGCCATTCAAGGGTGTCAGAAAAGAGAAATAATGTCTGTACGAAAAATTCATCTACGAAAAATACTACAGCTATTTTATCTTCCTGACGCTGCGTTAGCATCCAAACTTAGGGAAGATATTCGAACTGAAATTGCAAAAGAACGCGGCTATAGTGGGGGCGGCGGCGATTTTTACATTCCATTTTGGACAGATGCCAAAGACCATATTTCAGGTGCCGTTGATTTAACCGAAGCAACAGAAAGCAGAATTCAAAGCAATCAGCGTCGAGCGCGGCTCTATCCAATTCTTAGGGACGGTTTTTTGCGATGGTGGGTCGAAAAAAGACGTTGGAGCAATCAACCTTTTGATCTCTTCGCCGAGAATCCGAAATCAAGGCATGACTTTGCTGACTTAGGCGTAACAATAAAAGTTGAAAATACAATTGCTGCAAGAATGGGTGATGGATCGAATAGGATTGTATACCCCTACTTTGTTGAAGAGCCCGCCTTGGGAAATGAATCTATTCGAATTGGTTTATGGATGATGTTAGAGGCGCTTCGCGATTATGATTTAGCGGATATGCGCATCTTAGACGTAACACGAGCATCCTCTTATTCAGCGGAAGACGTTCCTTTGGCTGGTGATGAAGAGGCGATGTTTCGCCGGCACTACCGCCGTATTCTGAGAAAACGGGAGGAATTACGGAAAGAATACTAAGAGAGCGGGCGCGTTAAAACAGCTTCCTCGGGGTTTTCAATTGCTGAGAGAATGTTCTCGGCCACCTTATCGATTAATTTACTTCCCCAAAATGGGTCACTTACGTCATAGTAGATGACTCGAATATGCTGTAAGTCGAACGGCACATCCCCTTCATTCGACGAAACTAAAACTACCGGCTTTTCCAAAGCATGGGCCAAACCTAATTCATAAAACACATTTGGATTTCGTGACGTCAATTCAGCGACCAATATTTTCGCATTATTTATTCCGGCCCAAATTTGATCAATTATTTTTCCGGTTCCAAAAATATCTGCATCTGCGCGCATAGGCACGAGCCCAGCCTTCTTTATTGCGGGCTTATAAATTTTTTCAAAGTATCCTCCCAGCGGATCTGCGAAAGGCATCATGACAAAACAGGTATCCGTCGAATCAACTTTTACTGTCTTTTCCAATTTTTTTAGCGTAGGCGACCGAGTTTCGCTTGATGGCTTGTCATGAGAAATGTCTAAAATACGAAGCTTGCCATCATGTTCGCTAATAAGCTCAGCAGCCCTTAGGGATGAAATTAGAACGTCCTGAAATTCACTAAGTTTATCGGCTGGCACTTTAAAATTATCGACAAGCGCATTTTTTAAGAACTGCGGGTCAGGTAGGTTTTCCCCCGATAATGCCCGTATACAGATGAAATTACAGGGGCTTCTAATACAGCCTCTCTCAAAGCAGCTATCCTGTCTTGAGGACTCTGAGGACGTAGTGCTTTTTTCGCCCTCTCTGTAACTAGAACCTGACCAGGACTAGGCCGATCCAAGAAACCATACTTTATCCCAGAGCTTATTTCGACTTGAAACGGGCCGTTAAACCCTACGCCAACGAACTTTGCGGCCTCACGAGCGGTGCAGGATTTACCAGCGTTCTGTTCAAGAATTGCTTGAGCTACCCGAAGAGCCTTTTCCGCAGAATGCCGTGGGTATTTGGCAGGCGGAGAAACCTTCTTTCTTGCTGTCTTAGCACTAGGATCTCGTTTTCTTCGCCATCCTTCTCCTCTTATTGGCAACTTAAGAAATACTAATCAAACATGCACGACCCGCCCATAAGCGTCCAGCACGCTTTCATGCATCATTTCCGACAGCGTCGGGTGCGGGAAGATGGCGTGCATCAGGTCTTCCTCGGTACCCTCCATGGAGCGGGCGAGGCCGAAGCCCTGAATCAGCTCGGTGACTTCCGCGCCGATCATATGGGCGCCGAGGAGCTCGCCGGTTTTTTCGTCAAAGATGGTTTTGACCATGCCTTCCGGCTCGCCCAGCGCGATCGCCTTGCCATTGCCGACAAAGGGGAAGCGCCCGACCTTGATCTTGTGGCCGGCGGCTTTCGCCTTGGCTTCGGTGAGGCCGACGCTCGCGACTTGCGGGTTTGAATAGGTGCAGCCCGGAATATTCGAAGTGACCATCGGATGCAGGCCTTTGACGCCCGCGATTTTCTCGACACACAGAACGCCCTCATGCGACGCCTTATGCGCCAGCCACGGCGCGCCGACGAGATCGCCAATCGCATAGAGCCCCTTGACGCCCGTTTCCAACCATTCATTGACGATGACATGGCCGCGGTCGATTTTGACGCCCAGCGCTTCTAGGCCGAGATTTTCCGTATTCCCCGTAATCCCGATGGCGAGGATGACGCGGTCCGCCTCAACTTCCTGCGTCTTGCCGTCTTTGAGCTTGATGGTCGCCTTCACCGAACTCGCCCCCTTGTCGAGTTTTTCAACACTGGCGGAGGTGAGGATTTTCATCCCCTGTTTCTTGAACTGCTTTTCTGCGAATTTGGAAATCTCTTCGTCTTCGGCGGGCAGGATGCGGTCGACCATTTCCACCACGGTCGTCTCCGCGCCGAGCGCGTTATAGAAACTCGCAAACTCGATGCCGATGGCGCCGGAGCCGATGACCAGCAGCTTCTTCGGCATCACATCGGGGATCATCGCTTCCTTGGCGGTCCATATGAACTTGCCGTCCGCCTCAAGCCCGGCGGCGGGGATGGTGCGCGCCCGCGCGCCCGTCGCAACGATGACATGCTTGGCTTTGATTACCTCTTCGCCCTTCTCGGTCTTGACCTTGACGACAGGCGCGGCGGCTCCCTTCTCCAGCCGCGCGGTCCCGTAGACCACGTCGATCTTGTTCTTCTTCATCAGGAAGCCGACGCCCTTTTCCATCCGCGCCGACACGCCCCGAGAGCGCTCCACCACGGCCTTGAGGTCAAAGCCGATATTATCCGCCTTGAGGCCGAAATCGGCGGCGTGCTTCATATTGGTGTAGACTTCGGCGGTCCGGAGCAGCGCCTTGGTCGGGATGCAGCCCCAGTTGAGGCAAACCCCGCCCAGCGCGTCGCGCTCCACGATTACGGTTTTCATCCCCAGCTGGCTGGCGCGGATCGCCGCCACATAGCCCCCCGGTCCTGAACCGATCACCACGAGATCACACGAATGTTCCGCCATTTGCTGTCCTTCACGCTTGCTGGGTCTGCTGTCGCGCGCGACTATAGCCACGCCGCCCGAGAAGAAAACAACCGGAAGGGAAATTTCATGACAATCAAGGCCTTGCGCACCCCTGAAGCGCGTTTTGAGGGGCTTTCCGGCTGGCCCTATGCGCCGCGCTATGTGGAAGACCTCAAGGGCTATGACGGCCTGCGGATGCATTATGTGGATGTGGGGCCGAAGGACGCGGAGGTCACGTTCCTCTGCATCCATGGCGAGCCGTCATGGGCCTATCTCTTTCGCAAGATGATTCCGGTCTTTACCGGGGCCGGTCATCGGGCGGTCGCGGTCGATCTGTTCGGCTTCGGGCGCTCAGACAAGCCGGTCGATGATGATGCGTATACCTATTATTTTCATCGCAACGCCCTGCTCGCCTTCGTTGAAAGGCTAGACCTCAAAAATGTCTGCCTCGTCGTGCAGGACTGGGGCGGGCTGCTCGGCCTGACGCTGCCATTGGCGGCGCCGGAGCGCTATACGCGCCTTATCGTCATGAATACTGGCTTGCCCGGCGGCGAGGAAGCGCCGGAAGGTTTCGCCATGTGGCGCGCCTTCAACCGCTCACAACCCGATCTCGATGTGGGCGGGCTGATGAAACGCGCAACGCCGATCCTCTCCGACGCCGAACAGGCCGCCTATAGCGCGCCCTTCCCCGATAAATCCTACAAGGGCGGCGTGCGCCGCTTTCCTGAACTGGTCATGCTGAAGGAGCAAGGCAAGGAGCTGACGCCCGCTTCGGCGGAAGGCGTTGAGACATCGCTCGCGGCGCGCAAATTCTGGTCGCAGGACTGGACCGGCGACGCGTTCATGGCGATCGGCATGCAGGACCCCGTCCTCGGCCCGCCCGCCATGCACGGGCTGCGCAAGATGATCAAAAACTGCCCCGAACCGATGGAAGTCAAAGACGCCGGTCACTTCGTGCAGGAATGGGGCGAACCAATTGCCAAAGCGGCGCTGGAGAAATTCAACATCGCGTGACCGTTTTGCGCATATACAACGTTTTTATGGCAATGTCCTAAACCTGATACTTCAGTTTTGTGACACATCTGTATTTCTAATCTAGCACCTTTAGTAAGTGTACTAAATATTTGTTGTTGACTCCGCACTCTGTATTTGAAAGCTTTCGCTGGCGCTGACCTTGTCAGCGCCAGGGGCTGGAGATGGTGATGCGGGGGCGTCAATACAGCGAAGTCGCTTCGGCGGCTGTCGGGAGTGTTGCTGACGACAGGGCAGCGACAGGCGTGGCGACAAGCGAGTCGGGCAATCCCGGTATTTTCTTCGCCTGCTTAACCGCAACTTTTGTTGTAGTGATCGTAGCGGTCATTGCGATTTATTTCACTCGCACGGCCATGCTTTCCAACTTGCGCGAATGGACCGGCGTTGAGGAAGTGCAACGGGACCCGGCATCAATCATGGCACCGGAAAAATTGGCTGAACGCCAGCGGGAAGAAGAACTGCTGACAAGCTTTCTTCTGCAACCCGAAATCATTGAAGAATTGTCGAGCACCGACCGGCAGCTCCTCGTGAACGCTATCAACCGGCTTTACCGCGACTATGCAGCTGGCGCGCAAGTGGCTGCGGAGCGCGCGCTGAATCGTCTTGCGCTGTTGCGATTGTCGCTGACACGTCTGGCCGGTCTTGAAACGGCGTTACGTGCACGCCTTGAAGTCGGCGGCGACCTGGAGGCCGTTCAACAATTGCGATTAGCCATAGAACAGACTTTGCGGCGCATCGATGAACATGCGCTGGCCTATGTTCGCGAATTGCAGGAGGTGAAATTTCGCGGCGACCGGTCCGCCACGTCATGCGCCGATCTTATCTCAGTACTTGCCGCGCGCTACGCCGCCGAAGATGGCGGCGCGACAGGCGGCGCAGTCGAGAACCCGTCACGGCTGAATGTCAGCAACGCGGCGAAAGACAGCTTTCTGGATCTTCTCGAGCTGCATTGCGTGGCTGCCAACGCACCATCGGAAGCGCTCGTTATTCGTTCGACCTGCGAGATGATGCCACCAGCCGGCGTAAAACCCAGCGTCTGCGCACCGGCGCGTCTCCCAGAGAGCCGCACATGACCATTCCTTTCAGTGATCCAAAATAGACGGAGCTTTTATTATGACCAAGATCTCGTCCAGACGCCGCCTCCCCTCCATCGCTCTAGTCGCCACCATTCCCATGGTCATGACCGGTTGTATGTCTGAAACCGGTCAGGGCGCGGCCGGGGGCGCAGCTATCGGCGCAATAACCGGTGCGCTGATCGGCGGAAAAAAGGGTGCCGCTATCGGCGCGGTCGCAGGTGCGGCGCTCGGCGCAGCCAGTGGAGCCTATCTTAAAAAACGCCGGCAAGAATACGCGACGCTCGAAGAGATGGCTCACCAGGAAATCCAAATTGCTGACAGCCGGAACGCAAGCCTAGCAAACGAAAATGCGATACTGGAATCGCAACTCGCCGCGCTTAACGCAGATGTTGCAATGATCAGTGATGACGTCGACGCAACGCAAGCGCAGCGAAATGCGCTCTCTGCTGAATCGAAAGCCCTAAAAGCGCGTATCGCCGCGCTCGACAAGGTCATCGACCAGACCGAAACGGATATTAAAAACCAGGAAGCGATCGTGGAATACCTTCGCAACAATGAGAAAGTCGCGGAAGCGGAGAGGCTTGAGAATGTGCTCCAACAACAACGCGATGTGCAACTTTCGAACCTGCGGGAGACGCGCGCCGCCGCCACGCAGGCGCTGACAGAAGCTCAGCGCTACGTTTAAACGAGGAGCTGGAAACATGCAGAGATTTTCCGCGTCCGTTCTGTCGGCCGCTTGTCTGACCCTCGCTGGTTGCGCCACAAGTTCAGACTTGGCTAGCTGCGACCCGAATGTTGCGAGCTACACTCGCACGCTTTCAGGCCTGACTTCTGATTGTTACAATGCGCGGCAAGATGAGCTGGCCGCGATCCGCGCCCAACAAGAAGACGAACGCAGCCGCCTTGATGCCGAACAGCGCTCGATCCTCTACGATACCGATATTGCGATGCTGACAAAGTCGGAACAGCAAAGAGAACTGTCCCGACTGAACGCCGATATCAAGCAATTGCGCGACGATATTCCTAACGCCGCCTCGCTCGAAGCGGGGCGCGCTGAGCGAGCGGCGAACCTGCAGCGCGATTTGGATGACCTAATCGCCAAAGTCGACGATCTCAAAGCTAAAGTGGACACAGCCGATCAGGACATCGCCCGGCTGAACGCGGAAATACAGGAAGTCTTGCGCAAGCAGGATCAAGTGCGCGCGGAAATTATTGCGCTAACTGAAACCGGCGCATAGTCGCTTACGTGTCGACGCCGCCTTAAAGGTCCAGAGCTATGGAAGCTGCAGTGGAATCTCAGAACCAATGGGCGTGGGTTTTTTCGCCAGTCGGCGGAATCGTTGTGCTCTACGGCTTGGCGTTTGTTGCGGTTTCCATCGACGAACTCAGAAATGACGAAGCCGCAAACCCCGTCTATAAATTCTTCGACCGGCTAGGCGACACGCGTTGGCTGCGTATATTTTTTGTTCGTTTGGTTGCGCCTGCAATTTTCTGGGCCGCCGCTATGTGGGCGTTGATGCCGCAGCTACGCAAGGCGGGAGAATTTGGACCGACATTGAGCGTTTATGACGTTTCACTGCCCATGTGGCTGGGCGCAATCCTCTTTTCGACCGTCCTGCTATGTCACTATTTCTTTTGGGATGGAAACAAACCAAGGTTTTTTCGCAGCCGCGCTGAGAGCTTGAACAATGCAGTGGCCAGGTACATCGCGCTTGCACCAGCGCTTGCTGCTGATTTTGTCAAGAGCAAGCCTTTTCTAGGCTCTGTTTTATTGTGCCTTGTGATTTTCTTTCCAGGGATAACCGTATTGGAAAGCATCGCATCCGATGCAAACGGGTTAGCGTCGCAGGGAGTTTCGGGCAATCAACTCTCTCAACTTTCGCAAGTTTCCGCGCCTTCCATATGGTCTGTGCTCAATTCCTTGATTGACAAAGCGCTTATCACGTTGCTCCCCGGCGGCGGCGGCGGCGGCGAAAATAAGATATTCTTTTACCGGGGCATGGCGCCGTTTCTGATCGCATTTATCTTCGCCACCTATATCTCCTTTGACAAATTCATTACGGATTTCACCTCGCCTGGCGATGACGAGATTATCAACAAAAAAAACAGCCGAAGGGATATAAGAAACGGCGCGCTACTGCTTGGCGCTTGTCTTGGGATCGTAGCTGCCGGGATGCATTTATGGGACTATCCAATCGCGGATTTCGCGCCGGTCAAATGGCTGGCCAGGACTTTCGCCGGCGATCATGCGGACCAACTTTTTGAACTCCGTCTGGCTGTCGGCCCATCAAACCACAGCCCTGAACCTGTTCCTCTTTGGTGCGTTGGCGTTTATTTTCTTCAAGGATATCGCCACATTTTGCGCGCGCTGCGCAGCTCGTACAATAGTTGGCGCGTTATCGACAATCATGATCGGCCGCACGGGCAACCGGGCGCTTGACGTCACGCCTAGACACGGCCTGTTGGCGCTGGCTGCGCTGTTCCTGACTTTTACGTCATTCGTTCTTGAACATGAGCAGCGCTTTCCCGGCCAGACATTCGCCATTCAGCGCAGTTCTGCAGATCTGACCGGAACGGCAAAAGTGCTATATGTCTCGGACGAAGTGGTCGCGGCTGTGGGTGGAGACTTATTTGATGTATTCGATTTGTCTATTCCCGGCATTTTCGAAATGCCACCCGAACTGCTTACCAAGGATGACGATCTGGTCCAGTTGGGGTTTAATTTTACCGAAGTGACGCATCAGCGCAAAAACCTGATCATGTCGCTATTTGTTCTGGCTTTCCGTACGGCGCTTGTAGGTGCGTTGTTCGTGACGATTATGGGCGGACGACACAACAACTCCAGCCTGAATTAAATTCGGAACAACGGTTAGTCACCCCCGACACGATAATCCGCAGTCGCTTCGGCCAGCAGCGCGTCAAGCGTCATCGGCGGCGTTTTCCATTCTTCGACCGCGAAGACCGGGGCCTGGTCCGCGTAATGCGGTGACGCTTCATCCAGCGTCGACGCGCCGAATTGATGGATTGTTTTGATTTTAACATCGCCCGCGCCGGCCCAGTCCGCATACAGAATATAGGTGTCGCCGGCGACGGATTTGAGCGCGCCCGGGCCCTCAGCCGCCGGATAGACCGCCCGCAAGGTGTCCGGCCCGCCATTCAAGGGGAGCGATAAATCACCGCGCATCAGGCGCACCGCCTCGCCCCATTCCGGATCGATCCGCCCGAAACGCGCGGTCAAATCAGCGGACGTTTCACGCAATGCTGTCTCATAATCGGCGGTTTGCACGCCTTCATCATTGAGGAGATAGCCCCGAGCCTTTTGCGCGGTGAGGATCGCCAGCGCCGCCGAGCGGTTTTCCCTGGCGACCGACCCATCCCATGCGGCGAGCACCGCGCGCTCTGCATCAAGCCCCTCGCCGCCCTCCGCCGCCAGCGCGCGCACAAGCTCCATCACGCGGGAGTCCTGCGCATAAGCGTGGTCGAATTTATAGGCGACGAATTCCTTCGCAGTGATCGATTTGTCGCCGCCATACAGCGCCTGTATGCGCAGGCCGCGATTGGTGGTGCGCTGGTCGATGCCGAAATGGGCCGGAAAGTCTTTTACTTTGGGATTGTCGCCCGCTCCGGACGCCTTGAAGGGCGGATGGTTGGCGTTCACCACATAGCCCGATAGGGGCATCACCACTTGCGGCACGTCGTTCAATGTCCGTTTGCCGCGCCAGACCAGCCCCGGGTCGGACCCGTCCTGCACTTTCGACCAATCCGGTCCCGCAGCGCGCAAAGGTATCGCCGCGTTGTAGTAATAGGCGATCACGCCGTCCCCATCCGCATAGACCGCGTTGAGGCTGGGGATCGCCAGCATCTCCATCGCCGAGCGCCATTCGGTGTAGTTGGTCGCGCGGTTCATGCGGTAATATTGTTCGAGCACGCGAATTTCGCCATTGCCTGCATAGGAAACCGCGAACCACCCTTTATCAGTTTCAAAAACCGGTCCGTGGACAGAGGAAAGCGCCCGGCGCGTCACCGGCAGGCTGAACGGCCCCCATAAATGCACACGGAAACTGACGCTTTTCGCATTGAAATTGCGCCAGCCGCCGTCAAAGCGATATCTTTTCGGCTTCTTCGCATTGTCGACCTCAAGCGCGTAGATATCCACCAGATCCGGCTTGTTGACTGTGAAAGCCCAGCCGAGATCAGGCCCCGCACCATGCAGGATCACCGGCGCGCCGGGAAAGATGCCGCCGATCATGTCCCACCCCTCGCGGGATTTCACCCGCGCTTCATACCATGCGACAGGCCCCGTATAGGGCTGATGGGAGTTCACCATAAGGCGGGTATGGCCGTCGGCGGAGCGCACGGGCGCCACGGCGACCGCGTTCGACCCAAGTTCGAATTCCTTCGGCACATTGAGCAATGCTTCGCGGGCATTTTCGGCGCGCTCCTGCATCACCACATCGCCCTCAAAAAGTTTGGTGAGTTGTTCTTCGAGGCCGTAGAAAAACGGCGTGCGCGATGCAAAGCCCGCGAC
This sequence comes from Hyphococcus sp. D3-15, assembly GCF_055809375.1. Lineage (NCBI taxonomy): Bacteria > Pseudomonadati > Pseudomonadota > Alphaproteobacteria > Parvularculales > Parvularculaceae > Hyphococcus > Hyphococcus sp. D3-15. The sequence continues at coordinate 2,516,559 of NZ_CM147910.1, forward strand.
CACATCTTCGCCGGTCACCGGCAGCGCATCGGGTAAACACCGCGACTTGTCTTCGGCGCAGAAGAAATTGATCCCGACCGCATAGGCTTCCGCCACGGCGCGCGTTTGTTCACTCAGATTGTCTTCATAATGTGCCGCGATTGAATCCGCCGATCCCATGGCGCGGATCAGATAGTCCGTAATCGCCGCATCCTTGCCGTCGCGTCGCGCAAGATCGCCGCGTGAAAATAAAATGACTTCCTCGATGGTTTCCCAGTCGTCTTCCGCATGGGCGTAGGCGAGACCGAAAGCCACATCGGCGTCGCGCTCGCCATAAATATGCGGCACGCCGTAAGCGTCACGAATGATGCGCGCATCATAGTCTTTCGCCGCCGCGATCGCGGTCTCGGGATCGAACTCAGTCAGCGCCGGTGTTCTGAGATATAACGCCGCCGCCGCCAGCAAAGCGAGCACGGCCAATGCGCCAAATCGCAGAAATTTCAACATGATCCGCCCCATATCAGACATCCGGTCTTATGCCGGAAGGCGTGATATTGCCATGGTTTTCACCCCCGGAACCAGCCTATAACGCAGCCTCTGCGCCCGCCGCGCGACGCCCATGCCGGAAGGAAAGAACATGCATCACAAAATAGCCGCCCTTTGCGCCGCCATCGCCGCCGCGTTTGCCCCGGCCTTTGCGCAGGTGCCGCCGCTGCCCGCAGCGATGCATCATCCGAATGCGGGACAAGGCGGCATGGTTGCGGCGGAAGAAGAACGCGCGGCGCAAGCGGGCGCTGCCATGCTGGCCAAGGGCGGCAACGCAGTGGATGCGGCGGTCGCGACGGCTTTCGCGCTGGCGGTCACCTATCCGGCGGCTGGCAATATTGGCGGCGGCGGCTTCATGCTTGTCTATCTGGCGGATGAGGATCGAACGCTGGCGATCGACTATCGTGAAATGGCGCCGATGGGTGCGTCGCGCGACATGTATCTAGGCGCCGATGGCGAAGTTGTCGGCGAAGACATTTTGCGCACGCTAAAGGGCGCCGGCGTGCCCGGCACCGTGGCGGGCCTTCTCTATGCGCAGGAGCATTACGGCAAGCTATCCCGTCAGGATGTGATGGCGCCCGCGATCCGGCTGGCGGAAAAAGGCTACGCCCTCTCCTATTTCAACACCGCCATGGTCGAAGCCGAGCGGGCGCTGCTGAGCGACAACGCCGCCGCCTTTGCGGAGTTCTTCAAACCTGACGGCTCGGCTTATCTTCCCGGCGAAACCTTCAAGCGCCCGGACCTTGCCAGAACGCTCAAGGAAATCTCGAAAAAAGGCGCAGACGGCTTCTATAAAGGCCGGGTGGCGCAAGCCCTGATCGCGGAAATGCCTGCCCATGGCGGGTTGATCACCCAGGCTGATCTCGATGCTTACAAGGTGGTGGAACGCGAACCGGTGCGCGGCACATTTCGCGGCTACGACATTGTCTCCATGCCGCCGCCAAGTTCCGGCGGCGTGCATGTGATCGAAATGCTCAACATGCTGGAAACCCGCGACCCCACGCCCGGTCAGAGCGACGATGCGGAGAGCCTGCACTTCCTGGCCGAAACCATGCGCCTCGCCTATGCGGATCGCGCCGTCCATCTGGGCGATCCCGATTTTGTGTCAGTGCCGGTCGAAGGGCTGATCTCGAAAGAGTACGCCCGCGCGCTCGCCGCAAAGATCAATCCGAAAAAGGCCATGTTATCCGCAGAGATCGGCGCAGGCGATCCCTACCCTTATGAAAGCCCGGACACGACACATTATTCGATCATCGACAAAGACGGCAATATGGTCGCCAACACCTATACGCTGAATGCGAGTTTTGGTTCCGGCATCGTCATTCCCGGCACGGGGATTCTCATGAACAATGAGATGGATGATTTCTCCGCCGCGCCGGGCGTGCCGAATTATTACGGTCTTGTGGGCGGCGAGAAAAACGCCATCGCGCCCGGCAAACGACCGCTCTCCTCAATGACCCCGACGCTGGTCTTCAAAAATGGCGAGCCCTTCATGGCGACCGGCGCGCAAGGCGGCGCGCGGATCATTACCTCGGTGCTGCAGCTCATCGTCAATGTCATCGACCGGGAGATGAATATCGGCGACGCCACCGACCATCCGCGCATTCATCATCAATGGCTGCCGGACAGGATCCTCTACGAACCCGGCCTCAGCGCCGATACGATCCGTCTGCTGGAGGCGAAAGGTCACACGCTTGAGCCCTATGACTGGCATCCGACCCCGCAGACGGTCATGATCAGCGATGGCTGGATCTATGGATATACCGATGACCGCAATCCCGGCGGCGGCGCCTGCTCGCCCGAAGGCGGCTGCTGACACAAGACTGTCAAACAGCTCGTGCATGTAACGATTAAAGACCACAACAGGAACGACACTCATGAAATATCGCCTCGCCCTGATGCTATGCGCCCTGCCCCTGGCCGCGTGCACCTCTGACCTCGCCCAATCCGGCCGCGCGCAGGCGCCTGTGGGCGACGCCTGGTTCGACGGCGCGCAGGCGGCGCTGTCCCAGCGCAAAACGGTGACGGCGAACAAAGGCAAGGCGAAAAACGTTATTCTCTTTGTCGCTGACGGCATGGACCCGACCACCATCACCGCCGCGCGCATTTTTGACGGTCAGACCCGCGGCGAAGAAGGCGAGGAAAATCTCCTCTCTTTCGAACGCTTCCCCTATCTCGCCATGTCGAAGACCTACAACACCGATGCGCAAACACCGGACTCGGCGGGCACGATGACCGCGATGACCACCGGCTTTAAAACTCGCGCCGGCCTTATCGGCGTAACAAAAGAATCCCCGCGCGGCGATTGCGCCGCCAGCTTGGGCGCCCATGCGACGACCTTTGTCGAGCGGGCGGAAATGGCGGGCATGGCGACCGGCGTTGTTTCGACAGCGCGCCTCACCCATGCAACCCCGGCGGCGACCTACGCCCATGTGCCCGACCGCGACTGGGAGCGCGACGTCAATCTTCCCAACGGCGCCTATGAGTTGGGTTGCCGCGATATCGCCAGCCAGCTCATCGACTTTCCTTATGGCGACGGGCTCGAAGTCGCCATGGGGGGCGGGCGGCCCAACTTCATGCCCGCCGACGCCAATGATCCCGAAAATGAAGGCCGTAAAGGCGGGCGCAAGGATGGCCGCAATCTGACGGCGGAATGGGTTTCGAAGTCAGACCATCACGCCTTTGTCTGGAACAAGGCGCAGTTCGATGCGATTGATCCAGCTAGCGACCCGCGCGTGCTCGGTCTTTTTGAAATGTCGCATATGCGCTACGAGGCGGACCGCGCCGAGGACAAAGCGGGCGAGCCGTCGCTTGAGGAGATGACCCGCAAGGCGATTGAAATCCTCTCGCGCAATGAAAACGGCTTTGTGCTGGTGGTTGAGGCGGGCCGTGTCGATCACGCCCATCATGGCGGCAACGCCGCCCGGGCGCTCACCGATGCGCAGGAATATTCACAAGCAGTCGCCGCCGCGCGCGAGATGACCAGCGCCGACGATACGCTGATCATCGCCACGGCCGATCACGGCCATACGCTGAGCTTTGCTGGCTATCAGCAAAAGGGCAACGACATTCTCGGCCTCGTCAAATTCGGCGGCGGCGATGCCGACCACACCTCAAAGGCGCGTGACGGCAAACCCTACACCACCTTGGGCTACGCCAACGGGCCGGGTGCGGTTTTCGGCAAGGAAGGTTCGCCAAAAGACGGCCGACCGCTGCTGAGTGATGCGGATGTCGAAAATGTCGACTTTCAACAGCAATCGCTGGTGCCGCTGGGCTCGGAAACTCATGGCGGCCAGGATGTGACGATCTATGCGTCAGGCCCCGACGCCTATCTCTTCACCGGCGTTGTCGAGCAGAATTATATCTACCATGTGATAATGGATGCGCTGCGCTTCGATCCGCAACTGACAGACGAATAACTTGCTGCATTTGCAAGTCTTCCGCCCGAACCGGCCATGCGGCTTCGGGCGGAAAATAAGTTTACGCGCGCCAGGCCAGCATATTTTTCAGCACCAGACCGACCGTGTAGGCTGCGACAAAACTCATCGCAAACACTGAAACATGGCCGGAGCCAACGGCCGCGCCGAGGATCGCCGCTGCAACAAGGCCGACACAGCCGAGAATGGGCGTCACCGCGAAAGTCTGGATGACAAAAGACAGAAACGGCTCGCGCACAGTCTCGGTCGGCCCTTTGACGCAAAGCGCCCAGTTTCGCCAGAAACTCCAGCCAACGCCAATTCTGACTGGCGCGCCAAGGTTCATCGCATGAGTAAGCGCGTCATCTAAACGCATGGAAGTTATGGTTGTTCCAAGCCGCTTGTCGCCAATGTTCAGATGGTTGCGGGCATTGTAGGTCAGGCCGCCGCTGCTTTTGGTGATGCCTGATCCGAGAGATTTGATGACGCCTTCCCGCGCCTTCGCCCAGGGCGATGCTGCAAACAATCCGACGGCAAGTCCGGCGAGTAGCGTCATCACCGCCACACCGGTATCCGCGTCGCGCTTTTGCTTGGAGTAGCGCAAATTGTCCGGCAACAGAGCTTCCTTTCCGGAAAACAATTTGTTGCGAAATTCGGAACCAAAAACCTCCGCTTTCCTTTTGTCGCGCCAGACATAATCGAGGACGAGAGAATCGAAGCGTTCGCAGTCCTTGTCGCCATTGCAGAAAACGGCGGGCCATCCCATAGCTACGCGCACGTCGGCTGGGCCTTGATCGCTATAGGCGCGATAGATATCGAACTCTGCAGCGGACAGGTTTGACGGCGCGCCGTTCCGGCCTTCGCTCTTGGCGATGACGATTCCAACTAGCTTATACGCTGCCGCCCTGCGCGCTGCGGCGTCAACAGGGTCGCGCCCCTCCAGGGGAAACGCCGCGTCGATCTCTTCAGATGCGGGCATTTGCTTCAGAAAATATGCGGACTCGGCGGAAGCCGACGCAGCGCCCCAGAACAGGAAAAACACACACGCAACGCAGGCCGAACGAACAGAAGCAATCATGTCCTTTATCTCCCTTAGGCCGTGCGAACACCCGCCGCCAAGGGAAAGAAAATTAGCTATAGATTTTCGCCGCGCAATAACTTTGTTTGGGCGATCGACCCATGGGATCCGGCGGTTTGCAGAGCGCCGAAAAAGAAGAACAAGACAAAAACGGCGGACGCGCCGGGCGCATCCGCCGTTCCAAATTCCTGGCCTGGTTTCAGGACTTAAGCCACTGGGTCGAGCCAGCCCCATTCGTCTTCGGTCTCGCCGGAGAACAGGCCGAAGAACATATCCTGGATTTGCGACGTGGCCGGACGATTGCCCTTGCCCACGGTCAGCCGGTCAATCGTGCGCACCGGCGTGATTTCCGCGGCCGTGCCGGTGAGGAAGACTTCATCCGCCGCATAGAGCATTTCGCGCGGGATCGATTGTTCGATCACTTCGTAACCGGCTTTTCTCGCCAGCGTGATCACTGTGTCGCGGGTAATGCCGGACAGGATCGAAGACGCTGTCGTCGGCGTGTAGATCTTGCCGTTCAGGACGATGAAGATATTTTCGCCCGCGCCTTCGCTGACCGTGCCGTCATGGGCGAGGCCCAGACCTTCGGCGAAACCGGCGAGCTTGGCTTCCTGCGACACGAGACGGCTCGACAAATAATTGCCGCCCGCTTTCACGCCGGAAGGCGTAGTGCCCGGCGCATTACGCCGCCAGCTTGAGAACGCCACATCGATGCCGTTTTTAAGACCCTCGGCGCCGAGATAGGCGCCCCAGGGAAACGCCGCGACCGCAAGATCGGACGGCGCGTCAAACGAGGCCGGACCCATTTCACCATAGCCGAGATAGGCGATGGGACGGATATAGGCGCTGTCGAGTTCATTTTCGCGGACAATGTCGCGGCACACGCCCATAATCTCTTCGACGGAGTATTTCGTAATGTCGATGCGATAGACGCGCGCGGAAAAGAACAGCCGCTCAACATGTTCGCGGTTCCGGAACACCACCACGCCCTTATGCTTTGTGTTGTAGGCGCGCATCCCTTCGAACACCGAGGTCCCGTAATGGAGACCATGGGTCATTACGTGGGTTGTCGCCTCGGCCCAGGGGATCATTTTACCGTTGCGCCAGATATATTTGGCTTCCTGGATAGGCATGAGGGTCGTTCCTTCTGTTGGTTTGAACGGAACTTTGAATGGCTGAGCCTCGCGTCAAATGCAAGCGTTGTCGGACATTCGGACGAGTAGAAGGTGGTGTTTGGCGGGAATGTTCTCTAATCCGGGCGAGTGGAGCAGATTTCGCCCAGCTTGTAGTCAGACCGGAGAGTCCCGCCCATGAATGATGCAGCTTTCGCCCATAATCCGTCCGAGGACGCCCGCAAAATCGACGCCTTGCTCGACGTAATGGCGCGTCTGCGCGCCCCGGAGGGCGGCTGCCCGTGGGATCTGGAGCAGAATTTCCGCTCCATCGCTCCTTACACGGTCGAGGAAGCCTATGAGGTCGCCGACGCTATCGAGAAGGACGACATGGCGGCGTTGAAAGAAGAATTGGGCGATCTTCTCTTTCAGTCGGTTTTCCATGCGCAGATGGCGAAGGAGCAAGGCCTCTTCACCTTTGGCGATGTCGCGCAAACCATCGCCGACAAAATGATCCGCAGGCACCCCCATGTATTCGGCGATGTGGAAATGCGGTCTGCGGAAGAACAGACCAATGCTTGGGAAGTTCAGAAGGCCGAAGAACGCAAGGCGAAAGGCGCGGACGGATTGCTCGATGACGTGCCCGCCGGCCTGCCCGGCCTCACCCGCGCGGTGAAGCTGCAAAAGCGGGCCGGCCGCGTTGGCTTCGACTGGCCCGATGCGCGCTCGGTCCTCGACAAGATCGCGGAGGAAACCGAAGAACTGAATGAAGCGATGGACGAAGGCGACACGGACCACATTGAAGAAGAGTTCGGCGATCTTCTCTTCGTGCTGGCCAATCTTTCACGCCATCTCGACATCGACCCGGAAAGCGCGCTGCGCCGGGCCAATGAAAAATTCATCCGCCGCTTCAAGCATATCGAAAAGACATTTGCGGCGCGCGGCGAAAGCCTCGCCGATGCCTCGCTCGATGCGATGGAAGCGGTCTGGGATGAAGCGAAGGCGCTTGAAAAGCAAAAAAAATAGAGCTTGCATTTATACCCCGCTTAACCCCCTGAAGGCGGGGATGAACGGTGGGGCGGGCTATATGCAACCATTCCTGCAGCGCACCACAATTTCTCACAAGCCTTGTTAGAAATACTGGGTTCAAACTGTCGCGAGGACCGCGCATTTTGGCCGAAGCTGTTCTATAGAGATTTTTTTCAACGCCCGGAGTTCGCCTGACCATGACCGCCCCACAAGAAATGCTCGACCTCATCGGAAACACGCCGCTGATCAAACTGAAGCGCGCGTCGGAGGAGACCGGCTGCACCATTCTCGGCAAGGCGGAGTTTTTGAACCCGGGCCAGTCGGTGAAAGACCGCGCGGCGCTCGGCATCATTCGCGACGCGGAGAAAAGCGGCGCGTTGAAACCCGGCGGCGTCATTGTCGAGGGCACAGCGGGCAATACCGGCATCGGTCTCGCCATGGTCGGCGCGGCGCTCGGCTATAAAACCAAGATCGTTATTCCCCGCACCCAGAGTGAAGAGAAAAAAATCGCCCTGCGCATTCATGGCGCCGAGCTGATTGAAGTGGACGCGGTCCCCTACGCCAACCCGAACAACTATGTTCACTATTCGCGCCGCCTCGCCGAAGAACTGGCGGAGAGCGAGCCCAATGGCGCGGTCTGGGCGAACCAGTTCGACAATGTCGCCAATCGCGATTTTCACGTCGCGACTACAGGCCCGGAAATCTGGGAACAGACCGGCGGCAAGGTGGACGGCTTCACTTGCGCGGTCGGCACTGGCGGCACGCTGGCCGGGATATCCATGGCGCTGAAAGAGCGCAACAAGAACATCAAAACCGCCGTCAGCGATCCGGGCGGTTCAAAAATTTATTCCCTGATCAAGTTTGGCAAAGAAGAAACCGAAGGCGGCTCAATCACCGAAGGCATCGGTCAGGGCCGCATCACCGCCAATCTCGAAGGCGCGCCGATCGACGATGGCTACCGCATCAATGATGCGGATATGCTGAACGTCCTGTTCAAGCTGGTGACCGAAGAAGGCCTCTGCCTTGGCGGGTCTTCCGGCATCAACATCGCCGGCGCGATGACGCTGGCGAAAGAACTCGGTCCCGGCCACACCATCGTGACCATTCTCTGCGACTACGGCCATCGCTACGCCTCCAAGCTCTACAATCCGGCATTCCTGAAGGAAAAAGGCCTGCCGACGCCGCCCTGGCTGAGCTAAGGCGCCTACGCGGGCTAGCCCGCCATCTCCACCAGCTCAATGCCGCGAAAGTCTTTTGCATTGGCCTGTGCGAGGTCGTAAGCGGTTTGCAAATTCACCCAGAAATTCGGTGTCGTTCCAAAGGCGGCAGCAAGGCGCATAGCCGTATCAACAGTCATGGACGTTTGCTCACTTACCAACCGTTCTATGCGTGTACGCGGCACACCGACATGGGATGCGAGCGCTCCAGCCGAAAGACCAAGCGGAGAAAGGAATTCATCGCGCAATATCCGTCCGGGATGAACTGCGAATTTAAGCTTTGTCATACGGTTCGCCTTTCTAATACCGCCGATCATCAATGATAATCGACAATCTCCACGTCCTCGGCGGCGCCGTCCCGCCAGATAAAGCAGACGCGCCATTGATCGTTGATCCTGACCGAATGCTGGCCAGCTCGGTCGCCTTTCAGCGCTTCCAGCCGGTTACCCGGCGGCACGCGCAAATCGTCCAGAACCGCCGCCGCATCGATCATCGCAAGCTTGTTCTTCGCGCGATCAAAGACATCCATCGGAAAGCGCTTTGGGCGCCTATTCGCGGCAATGCCTTCAGCGAGACGGCCTTTTAAAGATCTGATCACCCTTCCATGTATCATAGTATGATACACATTTCAAGGCTTTTGTATCATGAGATGATACGCAAACAGCCGCCCTTCCTGCGGGCCGCGCCGGGCGCGCGCCATTGCGAAAATGGCGAACAGTCAGACCCATGGGAGAGCTATGACATGACCGGCGATGCCTGTATGGTCCCGCCATTCAATTCGCAGCAAACAGGCCGTCATGACAATCGGAGCGCTTGTATCCACGGACTGGCTCGCCGGGCATCTCGGTGAGACGGATCTGAAAATCATCGACGGGTCCTGGCGCATGCCGGGCAATGGCGATGCGATCGACAATTACAACGCGCAGCATATTCCCGGCGCGGTGTTTTTCGACATAGACGCCATCGCCGACAAGTCGACCGACCTGCCTCATATGCTGCCCTCGCCGGCGCAGTTCGAAGCCGCCATGGGCGCGCTCGGCATTTCAGATCGCGACCGCGTTGTGATCTATGACGAAAAAGGCCTTATGTCTGCGGCGCGGGTCTGGTGGACCTTTCGCGCCATGGGGCACAAACAGGTCGCCGTGCTGGATGGCGGCTTGCCGAGATGGCTTAAGCAAAAACACCCGGTCACGGCAGACAAAACCGTCCCGGTACAGACGACTTACACCGCCTCGCCCGTTCCCGCGCTTTGCGCCGATGCCGATGATGTGCGCGCGGCGTTGCGCGAGGGCGCCATTGTCCTCGATGCGCGCTCGGCGGAGCGGTTCTCCGGCAAGGCCGCTGAGCTCAGAGCCGGGCTGCGGGCCGGGCATATGCCGGGCGCGACCTGCCTTCCCTTCGGCCTCTTGCTCAATGAAGACGGGGCTTTGCGCCCGCGCGAGGAGCTGGAGCTGATATTCGCCAATACCGGGGTCAGTACCGGAACCGGGCCGCAAACCCGCGTCATTACGAGCTGTGGATCAGGCGTTACAGCTGCGATACTATTCCTGGCATTGGAGACCATCGGCGCGACAAATGCGGCGGTCTATGACGGCTCCTGGACGGAATGGGGCGACGAACGCCATGACGACAAAATATTCCCCGTTATCGCTGACGCCTGACAGCGTCGACCGGATTCCGGTCACCATCACCTATCTGGAGCAGACTACGCGGCCGTCCCTGACGGCGGTTCCGTCGCTCGCGGAGAAGCACCAGCTGGCGCTGATGCGCGTCGCCAACCCGCCCGTGCATTTTTACCGCTATCTCTACGACCTTGTGGGCGCGCCTTATAATTGGGTGAGCCGCCGCAAGCTTTCCGATGACGAACTGGCGTCCATCATCCAGCATGAGGATGTCTATCTTTATGTTCTTTATGCGGGCGGCGCGCCGGCGGGCATGGCGGAAATCGATGCACGCAATGCAGAGATCCATGAGTTGAAGTTTTTCGGCCTTGCGCCGGGCTTTACCGGCAAAGGACTGGGCCGGTTCTTTCTGACCAATGTGCTCGATCTCGCCTGGTCGCGCGCGCCGCAAAAGCTGCTGCTAGAGACTTGCACGCTGGACCATCCCGCCGCCCTGCCGCTTTATCAAAAGCTCGGCTTTTCAGTGGTCGACCGCAGCTCCGGCCTGGTGGAGCGAATTCCGCCGGCGAGCCGCTAAAGCGCCTTCAAGCGAAGCCCGACTTCAGCTAGAAAAACCTCATGAAAGACAATACCAAACTCACCGTTGCTGGCCGCCCGCATCAGCGTCCCGCCCATCCCGTCAACACGCCGGTAGAACGGGCCTCCACCTATCTCTTCCCGACCTATGACGATTATCTGGAAGGGGCCAAATCGATCACCTATGGCCGGCTCGGCACGCCGACGCACCGGGCGTTTGAAGAAGCGGTGACCGCGCTTGAGGGCGGGTTTGAAACGCGCCTCGCGCCATCGGGATTGCAGGCCTGCACCGCCGCGTTGCTCGCCTTTGTCGCCGCCGGCGATCATGTGCTGATGACCGACACCGCCTATGATCCGACCCGAAAGTTCTGTCTGAATTTTCTTAAACGCTTTGGCGTTGAAACGACGTTTTACGATCCGGTCGCCTCGGAAGCGGAGATCACCGCGCTGATACAGCCAAACACGAAAGTCATCTTCGCGGAGTCGCCTGGCTCGCTGACCTTCGAAGTGCAAGACCTGCCAATGCTGGCGAATGTCGCCCATGCCTATGGCGCCAAGCTGATTGTCGACAACACCTGGGGCGCCGGATATTTCTGCAAGCCCCTCGCGCTCGGCGCTGATGTCTCCGTTCAGGCGGCGACGAAATATCTGGTCGGCCATTCCGATTGCCTGGTCGGCACGCTCACCTCCGCCGACGAACAGACCGCCAGGAAAATCTATTACGCGCTTTTGCAGCTCGGCTCGAATGTCTCGGCGGATGACGCCTATCTGGCGCTGCGCGGCATGCGCACCCTGTCGACGCGGCTCGACCGGCATGAAGAAAACGCCAATGAAATCATCAAATGGCTGAAGAAGCGTGACGAGGTCGACCGCATCCTCCACCCGGCGCAGAAATCCTGCCCGGGCCACGGTGTCTGGAAGCGCGATTTCACCGGCGCGTCCGGCCTGTTCGGCGCGGTCTTGAAGCCGGCGCCCCTGCCCGCGCTCAAGACGTTTTTCAACGCCTTCAAGCTGTTCGGCATTGGTTTTTCCTGGGGCGGCTATGAGAGCCTCGTCCTGCATGTGAAACCGGAAAACTACCGCTCGGCGACACAATGGAAGGAGGATGGCCCGGTGCTGCGCTTCCATGCCGGGCTGGAAGATATCGAGGATTTGAAAATCGATCTGGAACGCGCTTTTATGGCGCTGGCGGCCGCCCGGAAGTAAGGCCCGCCATGGGAGAGCGTATGCGGATTTCGGCGATATTGGCGGCGACATTGCTCGCCAGCGGTTGCGTCACGGATAGTTTGATCGGCGGCGGCGCGGGCACCGTCAATGTGGTGACAGACCCGCCCGGGGCGCTGCTGACCATTGAGGGTGTCGGCGAATGCGAGACCCCCTGCCGGGTCAAACTCGACGAACCCCGCCGGATGCGCCTCGCCAAGGCCGGTTTCGTCTCAAAGTCCTACATGCTGAGCCCCAGCCGAAATGAAGTGGTCATCCCGATGGAACTGGCCGCCGCCAGCGACGGGGTCGACGCCGAGGCCCTGCCGGACCTGAATTAACCACTGAAATCATGTCGGTTCGCCCTAAAAGGCTTTACATCCGCGCCGAGATGAAGGATCAGAGCCGCTTTGAAGCCGTTGGCGGGGCGTAGCGCAGCCTGGTAGCGCATCTGGTTTGGGACCAGAGGGCCGCAAGTTCGAATCTTGCCGCCCCGACCATTCGGCAGACGAAGCAACAGCGGGAAGCGTACATGTTCGCGCGCATCTACAGACCGGCGAAAACCGCCATGCAATCGGGCAAGGCCAAAACCGCCCGCTGGATCCTGGAATTCGAGGCGGAGGCCGCCAGACGGATTGATCCGCTAATGGGCTGGACCAGCGCAGATGAAACCGCCGCCGGACAGGTCAGACTGACATTCGACAGCCAGGATGACGCGGTCGCCTATGCGGAGCGCCATGCGCTTCCTTTCCGAATCGATGCGCCCCATGAAGTGGTTTCCCAGCCCAAGGCCTATTCGGACAATTTCTCCTTTCATCGCCGCAAGCCCTGGACGCATTAGCGCGCATTCGCGATGCGCTGCGTTTTTCAGCACTCCGAAAATTTCAATCAGGATGTGGTCAAGATTTTTGCACGGCGTCAGTCTATAGTGCTGACAGTCCGGCCCCGTAGCTCAGCTGGATAGAGCACCGGCCTTCTAAGCCGATGGTCGCAGGTTCGAATCCTGCCGGGGTCGCCATTTCACCGCTCGCTTTCACCGTCAGCCTTTTCATCATCGCTACGCAGCGGCCAGTCGCTGCCGCCTGCGGGCGTCGCCGCTGGCCCGTCCTCGAACGGCGCGGTGATCGATTTCGCCCGATAATCGACGGCCAGCCGCAACACATCAGGCCGCGCATAATGGCCCGCCGAATCCGAGACATATTTGAAATGCACAATGTCCGCGAGGTCGAGCTCCGCGATAAGCATTTTCTCTTCATCGCGATGCGGTCCCTCAATGATGTTTCCAAAGGGACCGATGATGGCGCTCCATCCGCCGCCCTCGCGCATCATTTCCGGCTTGTCGGTGAACCCGAGACGCTCGAGCGTTGCTTTGTCGATGCGCGATTGAACATTGATGACGAAACATTGCCCCGCCGCCGCATGATGGCGCGCCGCCGCTTCGGACAGATCGTCGAACACGCCGGAACTTGGATCATGGCTGAGCGCCGAGCCCGCCGGCCACATGGCGATGTGTATCTGCTCGCCCTGGCTGGTCAGCGCATAGCGCGCGAGATCCATCGAATGCTCCCAGCAGATCAGGCCGCCAAGTTTTGCAAAGGGCGTTTCAATGACGCGCAACCCCGATCCGTCGCCGCGGCCCCATACGGTGCGCTCGACGCAGGTCGGCTGTAATTTGCGGTGGCGGCCGACAATATCGCCATTGTCGTCGAAAAACAGCATCGTGTTGTACAGCGTGCCGCCATCGCGTTCTGAAACGCCAACCGCCACATAGGCGCCCGCCTTGCGCGCCGCCTCGCCGATAGCGTGCGTCGCATCGCTGCCGACCTCCACGCTGTTGGCGAAAAGCTCAAAGAAAAACTCGCCGCCGGTCGCGGGCGTGTGTGTCCAGATCCAGAACGGATATCCGGGAATGAAGGTTTCGGGAAAGACAATAAGCTTCGCGCCCTGCGCCGCCGCTTCGCCAATCAGCTTGCAGCATTTTTCGACGCAGGCGTCACGGTCAAGAAAGGGCGACGCCACATGAAACGCCGCAACTTTGATTTTCGGATAAACGTCTCCCACACCCAGCCCTTTCAACTTGCTTTCAGCGAGTATGTTTCGCCAAAACCGGAAAGGCAAATTGAATTCGCCGGGGCGCAGTTACTATGCGCTCTCAGTCAACGCACGGCTGCGCTATAATCTGTGTAAGGAAGAAGAGCCTAGTTTTCGAGGTCGGGCTTCACTTCAATGGCGAGAAGACCCTTTGAGCCTTTCGCAAAGGACACCTGCACCCGCGCGCCCTGCTGCAATTCGCCAAGACCATGACGGCGCAATGTCTCCATATGCACAAAGATGTCTTCCGTGCCGTCGCCGCGTGTCAAAAAACCATAGCCTTTTGCGCGATTGAACCATTTCACCGTGGCCCGCATGAAATCACCTGCTGGCGTCTGGTTCAGGATTGGCTCCGTCGGCGCCAATGCGGCGGCCGTGGAATCGTCAATCGTCAGCAGCTTTGACGCCTGCAGTCCTTTTTCGCGGCGAACAACTTCGCATTCGACTGTCGCGCCTTCGCGCGCCGTGGTCATGCCGGCGGCTTTCAGACAGGTTGAGTGAATTAGAATATCGCCCTCGGCGTCATCGGTGATGATAAAGCCGTAGCCCTTCGCCGGATCAAACCACTTGACGACGCCCTTGATGGTAAACCGTTCTTCGTCAGCGCCGGACGTTTCGTCCTCCCCGCGCGATGGATCAAACCGCTCGTCCATGATGCTCTTGGTACCCCTGTCGCGCCCTAAACTTAGGTTCTTTTTGTTTACTATAATCCGCCCGCGAGAAAACACTAATGCCTTCGCGCAAAAAATGCACTAATTTAGTTTGCTATCCGATTTTTTTCGCGGTGCAGTTGTGTCGCTGGTTATTAGATAACATTACGAAAGCGACAGGCGCCGAAACGCCAGATCATCCGCTCACGCCACAATCTGTGACTCGAGGTGATCCATGAATGAACTGATCAGCATCAAGAAGACATCGAAATCAGATTCAATGTTTTCGATATTTGCGCCGCCCGCGCCATTGCGGTCCATCTGCAGCGTTACGTCGCCGTCATCATCAATATAGACGCGGCCAAATTTCACATCGTTATTAAACTGATTGAGCACCTTGTAGCTGACATCGCTTGAATCCACTTCAAAGAGCCAGGTGCGGTAAGAGATGTCGCCGTCGGGACCCATAATGTCGATGCGGATGTCGTAGTCGGCGACGCGCACGAAGATGGTGTTGGGGCCCACATCCTGAACGGAGTAGCCTTGTGCTGCGAGTTTCTCTTCGATCTCGGCTTTCGAGACCTTCGCCGCAAACGCCGAGACCGGCGCGCATATGACGATGAATGCAGCTGCTAGTGCGAGTATTCCCCTCATGGACACAACCCCTCCGTCCGAACGCGGTTAACGAACCTTAATAGACGTCAAAATCGTCCTGAAATCAACGCTGGAGTGCCACCCTGGCGGGCTGGCGCGGGCGTGAAATGTGAGATTTTGGCGCTCTGCGGTCCGGGTGTGCGGGTCAAACCAGACCATTTCGGAGGGAAAATGGTAGGCCCTAGGGGAGTCGAACCCCTCTTTTCAGGTTGAAAACCTGACGTCCTAACCGATAGACGAAGGGCCCACACTGGTTAGCCGCAAAGCGGCGGAAGCGCTGTATAGGCGCCTCCCCATCCCCTTGCAAGCCCTCTCGGGGCGCTCCGGTGAATTTTTCGCCAGCCGCTAAAGCGCCAGCGCTGCGTCGGAGATTTGCAGTTGTCCCGCATCGCCGCCGCGCCAGTCATCGGCGCGAATCTTCCCGGAAACATGGATGCGCCCGCCAGAGCGCAGAATCTCGCCAAGCGCGCCGCCTTCGGCGCGAAACGCAATGGCTCGGGCGGTCTCGCCGGTCTCGCTCACCAGCATCAAGGACAGGTGGTCCTTGCCGACGGTTTTCACATATTCCGCCCGGCAGTCGATCAGCGCAAAGGACGGCTCGGGATTGCCGGGACCATAGGGGCCAGCGGTTGCGACGAGATCGGCGAATCGCTTCGACACGGCGCTCGGCCCGACCACGGCGTCGATATCGAGGGTGCGATTGGCGCGCGCGGCGACCACCGATCTGCCGAGCTTTTCATTCATCATCTGGCGAAACGCGTTAATGCGCCCCGCCTCGACCGTCAGGCCCGCGGCCATGGCGTGACCGCCGCCGGCGACCAGCAAGCCGGCTTCGCGCGCAGCGCTCACGGCCGAACCGAGATCGACCCCGGTGATCGACCGGCCCGACCCCTTGCCGGTTCCGTCATCATTGCCGATCACGATCACGGGCCGGTCGTAAACTTCTTTCAGCCGCCCTGCGACGATGCCGACGACGCCTGGATGCCATCCCTCGCCCGCCGTAACGATCACGTCATCTGCATGGCGCTGATTGATCTCGATGTCGCGCAAGGCCTCCGCCTGGACTTGCGCTTCGATTTCCTGGCGTTCCGCATTGAGGACATGCAGGCGCTCCACCAGCGTTTGGCGCTTTTCCGCATCCGGCGTGGTCATCAGTTCAAAGGCGAGGCGCGCATGGCCGATCCGCCCGGCGGCGTTGATGCGCGGCCCGATCAGGAACCCGAGATGGTAGGTTGAGGGCGGCCCCTTCATACCGGCGCGCGCGCCGAGCGCTTTCAATCCGGGATTGCCCTCGCCGCCAAGGACTTTCAGCCCCTGCGCCACGATCACCCGCGTCAGCCCTGTAATCGGCATGACGTCGCAGACCAGCCCCAAAGCTGCGAGATCGAGCAGCCCCAGCAGGTTCGGCTCGCGACGGTCTTTGAAAAA
Organism: Hyphococcus sp. D3-15; assembly: GCF_055809375.1. Taxonomy (NCBI): domain Bacteria; kingdom Pseudomonadati; phylum Pseudomonadota; class Alphaproteobacteria; order Parvularculales; family Parvularculaceae; genus Hyphococcus; species Hyphococcus sp. D3-15. The sequence goes on from NZ_CM147910.1 coordinate 2,533,160, forward strand.
TCCGGCTTCCCGCAATGCGCGATTGAGCGCGACCAGCCCCATAAAGACGACGCCTGCCGCAGAAAGCCCGCCAAGCCCGGAAACATCGTCGGGCCGGTTCGGATTGACGACGGCCGCGGCGCCTTCCGGCGGCGGCCCGCTCATCTGGTGATGGTCGAAGACGACAATATCGACGCCGTCCTTCGCCGCTTCTTCGACCGGTTCATGCGCCGCCGCGCCGCAATCCACCGTGACGATCAAGTCCGCGCCGTCACGATGCAGCGCGCGAAACGCGTCCACCGATGGCCCGTAGCCTTCCATGATCCGGTCCGGCAGATAGATCAGCGACTTCGCGTCGATCTGGTCGAAATATAATTTCAGGAGAGCGGACGCCGTCGTTCCGTCCACGTCATAATCGCCGAACACCCCGATGGTCTCGCCATCCTGCACGGCTCTGGCGAGGCGCGCTGCGGCTTTTTCCATATCCTGCATGACAAACGGATCGGGCATCGCATCACGCAGGGACGGCGAAAGATACGCGTCGACTGCATCCGACGAGACGCCCCTGGCGGCGAGGATGCGCGCCAATACCGGCTCAATCGCGTGATCGCTGGCGATCGCGGCGGCTTGTTCTGCATCCGCGTCTCGCAAGCGCCAGCGCCGCCCCGATGCGCTCGCCCCCATGGCGGGCAAATCAATGAGCGGCAAAGCGGCGGCGAAACTCGACATGGCGGTGTTTACGTTCATGACAGGCAATGAGCGGTGATCTGCCGGTTACCGGTGGTTAAGTTTTCCAAGCCCGAAAATCGCGCATTCCTTGCGGAAAAGCGCCCGCGCCCAAGCATTTCGCTAACCTTGTTGGCCTGAAAATTAAGCAGATTCTCAACTTATGGTTGTTAGCTGATCACGGGGCAACTGTTGCGGCCCGCCAATCCCAGGCAAAGCGCTGATTTTCCGGTGCTTTTAGACAATGAGAGCGCCGGATGCAAAATTCCATGCTTGATGAGCTACAATCCCTCGCCCGCATCGTCGAGCGCGAGAAAACCGCCCGCAAGGCGGCCGAAGACCTTCTGGAAAAGCGGACCCGGGAACTCACCACCAAGTCGGAGGAGCTGGAACGGTCGGCGACGAAATTCCGCTCCGTCAACGCATTGCTGTCCGAAATCATGATGGTCGCGCCCGACATGATCATCACCTGTTTTGAAGATTTCAGCATTCATGGCGGCAACGCGTCGGCGCAGCGCATCCTCGGACGCAGCGACAAAGATTTTCTCGACCGTTCAATTGACGACTTCCTGCCCGGTCTCAGCGCCGATCTTAAAAAGCGGCCCAACGGTCCGTTCTTTATCGAGAACCGCCGCGCCTGCCGCCATAGCGGTGAAACCTTTCCGGTTGAAATCCGCGGCCATGTGGGGCCGATCGGCGACAATATCCGCTATCTGCTCTTCTTCCACGACATCACCCGGCGCCTCAGCGCCAATGACAAACGCAAAGTGATGGAGCAGCAAATGGACGAGGCACGCCGCCTCGAAGCCATTGGCGCGTTGTCCGCCGGCATTTCGCATGAGATCAACACGCCTATCCAGTTTATCGGCGACAATCTGGATTATCTGGAAGATGCGCTGCGGAACATTCACAAATCCTATCGCCACTATGACACGCTGAAGGCCGCAGCTGTGGATGCCGGATTGTTTGAAGCGGAAGTAAAAGCGGTCGAAGATTTCAACGGTCAGATCAATCTCGGTAATCTGATCGGCGAAATCAATGCGGCGCTCAGCGAGTCTCGTGACGGCATCAAACAGGTGCGCGACATTGTTCTCCTGATGAAGGAATTCGCCCATCCCGGTACGGACGATAAGGATGAAGTCGACCTCAACGCCATCATCGCCAATGTCATCGCGATTTGCCGCAACCGCCGCAAAAACGTCGCCGATGTGGAGCTGAAACTCGATCCCGATCTGCCGCGCGTGCGCTGCCGCAAGGGTCAACTCCAGCAAGTTATTCTCAATCTCGTCCTCAACGCCATCGATGCTATCGATGAAGCGAAAAAGGGGCGTGGCAAAATCGAAATCGAAACCAGAGCCGGCGACGCCAGTGTGGAGATTTATCTGAGCGATACCGGATGCGGCGTGCCGCAATCGCTCAAGGAAAAAATCTACGATCCATTCTTTACGACCAAGCCCGTCGGCAAAGGTACGGGTCAAGGTCTTGCTCTCGCCAAGGACTGCGTCGTCACCGGTCATGGCGGCAAGCTCGGCCTTTATGAAAAAGAAAACTACGCCACCACTTTCCTGATCGAACTGCCGCTGACGCGCGCGCAGAAGAACGCAGACACGGAGCCTAATAATGACATCGCGGCCTAAAAAGTTCTCCTCGTCGACGACGAACCGAAACTGATCTCCGCGCTGCGCCGGCGCCTGTCGATGGATTTCGACATTCTGACCGCAGGCGGCGGTCCCGAAGCGCTTGAGCTGATCGACCAGGAGCCGGACATCGCGGTCATTGTCGCCGACATGCAAATGCCGGTGATGAACGGCATCGAACTGCTAAAGGCCGTAAAAGCGCGCGCGCCTGCTATCCGCCGGCTTATGCTGACCGGAAATGCGGACCAGGAAACGGCGGTCGCTGCGGTAAATGAAGGCGGCGTCATGCGCTTCCTGCGCAAACCTTGCGACAATGATGCGTTGAAAGCCGCACTGAAACAGGCGCTCGACGAGCACGCCTTCCAGGCGTCCGACCGCGAAATTCCCGAAACGCTGATGGAGCCGGATCGCAGCGATGAAGTGCGCGACGCGTTTCTCTCAATGATGAATCACGAACTCCGGACGCCGCTAAATCACATCATCGGCTTCGCCCGCGTGCTCGAAGAGGACAAGGGGCTGGCCGGAACCGATAACTCAATCGAGTTCCTGAAGCATATTCGCGGCAGCGGCGAAAAAGTGCTGACCATCGTCAATCGCATTCTGGAATTTACGAGACTGCGCTCCCTCAGCGGGTCGGCCGGCGATGAAACCACGGATATTGTGGCGCTCGTCAACGCCGAAGTCGCCAAGCAACGGAAATCCGCAAAATTGCGCGCCGTGACGATCTCCGTCGATTCCCTGCGCTTGAAGGCGGATGTCCTCGCCAATAGCGACGAGGCCAGTCTCGCCATTCGCGAGCTTCTGTCCAACGCCCTGAAGTTCAATGTTGAGGGCGGTCATGTCAGCGTCGTCATTAAATGCGATCAGGAAAAAACGGCGGTCCGCATCTCCGATACTGGCGCCGGCGCGCCGCAGGAAGTCATCGACCGCGCCGGACGGCCCTTTCAGCAGGCGGACCAAAGCTCTACCCGCCAGCATGAAGGCGTCGGCATGGGGCTGGCGCTGGTGCGCGCCATCGCCGAAGCCAATGGCGGCGCCTTTACAATGGGCGCCGGCGCTGCAGGCGGCGTGACCACGACGCTGATCTTCAAGCGCCCGAAAGTGGATTCCGCCCGCGCCGTGGCTTGACGCGCGCTTATGCGGCGTCGTGAAAAATGACGCCGAGGCAATAGCGCGCGCCGCGTTTCACCTCGCTAACACCGTGACGCATCTTCACGCGATAGGTGCGTTGCGCGCCCTGCACCGGCCTTTCATTGACCGCGAAGGCGATGGCGTCGCCTTTTTCCATTGACGCAATCATCGCGCGCGACTGTCGCCTCGGCGTTTGTTCGGTCATGACGAATTCGCCGCCGTCAAAATCGCGCCCCGGCTGTGACAGCAAAATCGCGATCTGAATAGGAAACACTTCACCGCCATAAAGATCCTGATGCAGGCGGTTATAATCGCCGGGACCATATTTCAGGATCAGCGGCGTCGGACGGGACTGCCCGACGGATGCGCAGAGGCGGCGATAAGCGCCATGATCGCGCGGATAGGCGCGGTGCTCCTTCTTCAGAACGGAGGACCACTCATTCGCCAGCGGCGCCAGTTTTTCGTAGAGCCGCGAACGCAAAGTCGAAATCATTTCCGGCGCAGGATCAGCGAAATACCGGTATTCGCCTTCGCCGAATCCGTGACGGCGCATGATCACTGTCGAGCGATAGCGCTCGTCGCACTCATAGTCGTCGATCAGCGCGGCGCATTCATCGTCGCTCAGCAGGCGGCCGAGAGGCGCCCAGCCATTCTTGTTCAAGTCGCCTTGCGCTGTGTTCCAGTCGATGGCGTCAATGCGGGTTGCCAGCTCGCCGGAGACGAACCGGTCAGGGTGACACCGTTTACACGGGCGAAAGCCCGCCGCCCTCGCCTCCGCGCGCGTCGCGGCGAAGATGACATTCTTGCGCAATGGCCTGCCCGCGCAGGATGGCAGGCAGTAAACGCCGGTGGTTTTGACGCAGCTCCAGAATGCGCCATCAGCGCCGGTGTCGCGGCGCGCCACCGCCTCCCAGCGGATGTCGTCGAGATTGGTTTGCGGTTCAACTAGGCGCAACGATGCTGCCATGGCGGCCTCCCTTTTGAGGCCGCCAGCATAACCGCAGCGAGCGCCTGCGCGCCGCCCGTTTCTTGCGGGGTTTAGCTGCGTTGTTTGATGAAAGGCTCGACAGCGCCCTTGAGCTTGATGGTCAAGGGGTTGCCCTTGCGGTCGAGGCTTTTGCCCGCCGCGACTTTGATCCAGCCTTCAGAGACGCAATATTCTTCGACATTGGTCTTTTCCGCGCCGTTAAAGCGGATGCCCACATCGTGCTGAAGAAGCTCTTCATTATAGAACGAGCTTTTCGGATTGACGCTGAGGCGGTCGGGGAGTTCGGGCGTGTTTTTTTCGGACATGTCAGCCGCTCCTAGCGACGCGTGCGCGCATTGATGTAACGGATCGTGCCGGTTTTCGAGCGCATGACCACGGTATGCGTCGAAACATGGCCCTTCTCCCATTTGACCCCGTCAAGCATGGTGCCGTTGGTGACGCCGGTCGCGGCGAAGATCACATCGCCCGAGGCGAGATCCATCAGCCCGTATTTACGGTCGAGATCGGTGATGCCGATACGCTCGGCGCGGCCGCGTTCTTCGTCATTACGGAAATGCAGGCGGCCCTGCATCTGGCCGCCGACACAGCGCAGCGCAGCGGCGGCGAGAACGCCTTCCGGCGCGCCGCCCTGACCCACATAAAGGTCAATGCCGGTCGACGGTTCGGTTGTATGGAACACGCCGGCGACATCGCCATCGGAAATCAAAAACACCCGTGAGCCCATTTTGCGCGCGCCCTTGATCAGGTGGTCGTGGCGCTCGCGGTCGAGAATGCAAAGCGTGATATCGTCGGTGCCGACATTCTTCGCCTTGGCGAGCGCGGCGATATTGTCTTCCACCGACGCATCGAGATCGATCACGCCTTCAGGATAGCCGGGACCGCAGGCGATCTTGTCCATGTAAACGTCCGGCGCGTGCAGCAGCGTGCCGCCCTGCGCCATCGCAACGACTGCCAGCGCATTCGACATCGCTTTGGCGGTCAGCGTCGTGCCTTCCAGCGGATCCAGCGCAATGTCGATCTTCGGGCCGTCGCCGAGGCCAACTTTCTCGCCGATATAGAGCATCGGCGCCTCGTCGCGTTCGCCCTCGCCGATGACCACCGTGCCGTCAATATGAAGCTTGTTGAATGCATCGCGCAGCGCCGTGACGGCTGCCTGATCGGCGCCTTCCTTATCGCCGCGACCGATCATGGTCGAAGCAGCGATAGCGGCCGCCTCCGTGCAGCGGCCGACTTCCATGGTCAATACGCGATCCAGAAGATTTTCGTCTGCGGGCATGTTGTTCTTTCCGTTTACCTGTCACTTCGTTTCAGCTGGCGGCTCTAGCTTTTCGCGACGTTCACGCGACGCATCGGTGCTATCGCGCTCCACCCGCGCTTTCAGCGCTTCGCGCTCTGCCTGCAAATCGCCGGCCAGTTCGGCATCAGCGGCTTCGCGGTCTGCGCCGACCTCTTCGTCCAACCCTTCGCGCAGGTCAACCAGCGCGTCTATTTCGGCGTCTACTTGTTCCGATGGGAGCGATTTGGGCCTCTCATCACGGCCGGGCTCTTTGGAGAGGTCCGGAAACCGGCCCGCGCCCTTATCCGCTCTCCGTTCGGATATCCGCTCGGCCACAGCCGGATTTTGCGGCTTCTGGCTGGCGATATCCTCATACTTAACGATCCCCGGCGGCGCGAAGCGGATCAGATCGGAATTCGCGCAACCCTGGGTGGCCAGAAGTCCTGCGGTCATAAAGACGCAGCACCGGAACCAAGGAGACTGTTTTACACCAGACACGCGGCCATCCTATAAGGGCGAGACGGCTTCTTTAACCCTTAACCGGGCATTTGGTGCAAGTGAAACAACCATCCGACAAGAAAACCCCGGCCAAGAAGACCAAAAAGGCGAAAAAAGCCTGAGCAGGCTGCTGCAAAGGGCGCCGAGGCGTCTGAAAAGCCCTCGGCCAAGGCGCCGCCGAAAAAACCGGTCCCGCCGCCCGACCGCTCCTTGTACCAGGATTTTGACGCGCTTTCGGAATATCTCACCGAAGTCAGCGGCCGCTCGCAGGAAGTGATCCGCGAATTCGTCGTCCGCAATCAGGATATGCGCCGGCTGACCGGTTCGATTCCCGCCGACCCGATGAATGTCGGCGAGGCCTGTCAGGAGATGCTGAAGGGTCTGTCGATTGACCCCGGTCTCGTGATGCAGCGTCAATTCGTGCTGTGGAGCGAATACGCCAAGCTGATGGCGACCATGTCCCAGCGCATGTCCGGCGAAGAAGTAGCGCCCGCCATCGCCCCAAATGAGGGCGACAAGCGGTTCGTGCATCCCGCATGGAAAGACAATCCCATGCTGGACTTCGTGATGCAGTCCTATCTCATTTTCGCGCGCTGGCTCGAAACGACGATCTCGGAAGTGCCTTTCGAAGACGAACACGAAAAGAAGAAAGCCGAGTTCTTCACCCGCCAGTTCATCGACGCCTTTGCACCGTCGAACTTCGCCATGCTCAATCCCGAAGTGATTGAAGCGACCATCGAGTCGAAAGGCGAAAATCTTCTAAAGGGCCTTAAAAACCTGCTTGAAGATATCGATCGCGGTCATGGCGAACTGGCGATCCGTCAGGCGGATCTGAATTTCTTCAAGCTCGGCGAGAATATCGCAACGACGCCGGGCAAGGTGGTTTTCCAGAACGATATTTTCCAGCTCATTCAATATTCGCCGACAACGGAAAAAGTCGCGAAAACGCCGATGCTGATCGTGCCGCCCTGGATCAACAAATTCTATATTCTCGATCTGCAGCCGCAAAACTCCTTCATCCATTGGCTGGTTGATCAGGGGCGAACCGTTTTCGTCATGAGCTGGGTTAATCCGGGTCCGGATCTGAAAAGCAAAACCTTCGAGGACTATATCACCGAAGGTCTTTTCGAGGCGCTCGACGCGGTCAAGGAAGCAACCGGTGAAAAGAAAGCCGATACGATCGGCTATTGCATCGGCGGAACCATGCTGTCGACCGCCCTGGCGCTGATGGCGCAAAAGCACGATAAACGCGTTAATTCCGCGACCTTTTTCACCGCGCAGGCGGATTTCAAGGAGTCCGGCGACTTGTTGTTGTTCGTCGATGACGAGCAGCTCGAAGCCATCGAGAAGCAAATGGATGCGGCGGGCGGCGTGCTGGAGGGCCGCGCCATGGCGACCACTTTCAACATGCTGCGCTCTAACGATCTGATCTGGTCGTTCGTGATCGACAATTATCTGAAAGGCAAAGACGCGGCGCGCTTTGATTTGCTGTTCTGGAATTCAGATGCGACGCGCATGCCGAAAAATGTTCACATGTTTTACCTGCGAGAGTTCTATCAAAAGAACCGCCTCGCCAGGGGTGAGATGGTGATGGACAATGAGAAGCTCGATCTCAGCAAGGTGACCATTCCGATCTTCATGCAGGCTGGCGAAACAGATCACATCGCGCCGCATAATTCGGTTTACAGAACCGCACGGTTGTTTGCGTCCGGCGACAATAAAAAGGTCGAGTATATGCTGGCCGGTTCCGGCCATATCGCCGGCGTCGTCAATCACCCGAGCAAGCACAAATACCATCACTCAACCAACCCGCAATTGCCGAAGACGCTTGAAGAGTGGAAGCAAGGCGCCGAACGCCATGCCGGCTCCTGGTGGCCCTATTGGATTGAATGGCTGAAGCGGGTGAGCCCGGGAGAGACGGATGCGCGCCAACCCGGCGATGGCGGCCTCGACATTATCGAGAATGCGCCGGGCAGCTATGTGAAGGTGAAGGCCTAGCCCGCGCTTATGGAACTTCAGGCGTATCTCGACCGCATCGGATTGAGCCGCGTCCCCAGCGCGGATGAGGCGGGCCTGAAGGCGGTTCACTACGCGCATGCGACCTCGATCCCCTATGAAAATCTCGACGTACAGCTCAGCGTGCCGGTAAGCCGGGCGCCGCAAGCCGCCTTTGACAAGATCGTCACGCGCAAACGCGGCGGCTGGTGCTATGAAATGAATGGGCTGCTTGGCTGGGCGCTGGAGGAAATCGGGTTCAAAGTCTCGCGTCTCGCCGGCGCCGTCATCCGCGAATTCGCCGGCGATGAGGTGATCGGCAATCATCTGGTCCTTGTGGTCCATCTCGATCAGCCCTGGCTCGTGGATGCGGGCTTTGGCGATGGCCTGATCGAACCGACACCGTTGCGCCCGGGCGCCTTCGCCAACGGCATTCTCAATTGCGCGCTGGAGCAACATCAAGACGGTTGGTGGCGCTACCAGAACGACCCGCGCGGATCAGCACCGAGTTTCGACTTCAATCTTGATGTCCGTGATGAAGCCTTGCTCGAATCACGCTGCGCATGGCTGCAGACTGACCCGGAATCGAATTTCGTGTTGAACGCCGTAGTCCAGCGCTGGCGGGACAGCGAGCACCTCTCCTTGCGCGGGCGGGTGTTTCAGCGCCTCACCGCCGACGACAAGCATGTGCATGTGATCGAAGATGCGGACGCTTATGTCCGCCTGCTGCTGGAGGAATTCCACCTCGACACGCCGCAAGCGGCTTCACTCTGGCCGAAAATTTGCGCGCGCCATGAAGAAGTGTTCGCGAACGCCGCAATTTAACCTTTCATTAACCATACCGAATCACTCTGTGACAAAACGGTAATGCCGGGGGCGATAATGAGCCGGATGGACGTCACAACGCAGGAGTTATTCCTGCGACTGGGTACGACTTCGCAATCACGCAGCGCGCGTGCGGATGCGCTGTTCCGGCGCTTGCGCGACGCCGAACAGGATCAGCTTTCAGCCGACCTGATGCGTGCGCCGAGAAGCATCACAACGGATGCCGCCGCCAAGGCGTCGCCGAAAATCTCAAAATAATCAGAAAGCCGGCTTACGCCGCGAGCGATACGCCCTTGCCCTCAAGGAAGGTGCGCAATTCGCCTTGCTCAAACATTTCACGGATAATGTCGCAGCCGCCGACAAACTCACCCTTCACATAAAGTTGCGGGATGGTCGGCCAGTCCGAAAAACTCTTGATGCCCTGACGAATGTCGTCGGACTCAAGCACATTGGCGGTTTGATAGTCGACGCCGAGATGATCGAGAATCTGAACCACAACTGATGAGAACCCGCATTGCGGGAATTGCGGCGTGCCCTTCATGAACAGCATGACGGGATTGCCGTCGATCTTGGATTTGATCTCGTTATGGATATCGCTCATCTACTGTCTCCTGAACCGGGACCGCTTAGCTAGGCGCCCGCCGCATCTGCGTCAAGGGCGCCGCCGCCAGCGTAGAGCGCGTGGGACAGCGCCCTCAGCCCTTCCGGCAAGGGCGTTCGCCCAAGCAAAACCGGCCCTTGCGGGGTTTTGTCCTGCCCGGCGCGGGCGAGCTGTGCGGCGCGCACAGGAAGCTTGAGCCCGGCCTTTTCAGTGAGCGCCAGCACGGCGGCCAGCATGCCGGCCGGAACCGGGACCAACAGGCTCCGGGCGCCTGCGGCGGATGCGGCTTCGCGATATAGCGCGCGCAGGGAGAGGCTCTCAGGGCCGGCTGCGGCCCGAACGCCGCCGCGCAAGGCGCCATCGCCCAGCGCCTGCACCGCGATAGCGGCCAGGTCGCGAAAATATATCGGCTGTTGCAGCGCCTTTGCCCTGCCGGGGATCGGGGTCACCGGGCTTTTACGCATCGCGCTCATCAGTTTTGACAGGTTCCCGTCGCCCGGATAGCCATAAATCATAGTCGGGCGAAGAATGACCGCTTGCGGCGCGCAAGCATGCGCAGCCTCTTCCGCTTTGCGCAGGGCCGCATAAACCTCCGCCTGCGGATCGATAGCGACATTGTTGCTGGAGAAGAACACCGCTGGCTGATCCGGGCGTAATAGTTGCGCAGCGGGTGCAGACGTTGTCAGGATCGGCGTGAAAATCGCCGCGCTTGTCTCCGCCAGAATGTTGCGGACAGCGGCTTCATCCGCGAGGTCGAGACGCATGGCCCGCGCGCCCGCATCCTCTATGCCCCCGACAACGCCTTGCCGGTCTGTTCGGTAACTTGCGATGACGGGTTGCCCCTGCGCGCACAAGCATCGCACAATTTCCAGCCCCAAGGCGCCGCCCGCCCCGGCCACAAGCACCGGTTTTTCATTCATTCTGAAAAGCTTTGCCGAAAGCCGCTATACAACGTCAAGCGGGGCGCCATTTTCAAAGAAGGCGTCAATATTAGCGAGCACGCGCATGGCCATGGCGGACCGGCTTTCCCAAGTGGCGGAAGCGATATGGGGCAGGCAGAAGACGTTGGGCAGAGAATAAAGCTTCTCACGGATTGGGTCGGGCTCGGTTTCGAACACATCCAGCCCGGCGGCGAAAATCCGGCGCGCTTTGAGCGCTTCAATCAGCGCCAGTTCGTCGATCACCGGCCCGCGGGAAATATTGATGATAACCGCAGATGGCTTCATCAGCTCAATCGCCGTCTTGTCGATCAGGTGATGCGTCTCTTCCTTCAACGGGCAATGAAGACTGATGATGTCCGCTTCCTTGAACAGCGTCTCCATGGACACGGCGCGCGCATTGTAAGCGGCGTCTATCTCCGCCGAAGGACGCGGCGTCGTATAGATGATGTTGAGATCAAACCCTTGCGCGCGTTTGGCGACTTCCTTGCCTACATTGCCCATGCCGACAATGCCGAGCGTGCGCCCGGTGACGCGCTGGCCCCAGCTTTCCGGCGTCAGCATGCCCCGCCCCTCGCCGGTTTTCGCAATGTCGAGGCCTTCGCGGAAGCGCCGGCAGGCGGCGATGATCAGCCCCATAGTCGCGTCGGCGAGGCATGGGGTCGTCACCTCCGGCGTGTTCGAGAGGAGCAGCCCCCTCGCCCGCGCCGCGTCGAGATCAATGTGATCGACGCCGACGCCGATGGAGGCGATGTATTTTACGCTTTCGGGCAGATCGCGGACAAAGGCGGCGTCCATTTCGTCAAAAGCGGTGGCGAACACCGCCTCCGCGCCCGCCGCCAGCGCCGGAAACTCGCCCGGCGCCGCGACGCCATCGCTCGGCTCGCGCACTTCATATTTCATCCGCAGCATGCCGGCGAGCGCACCCGGCAATTGGCGCGGCGTCGCAATGATTCGCTTTTCCGTCATCTGGCGTGACCCCTCCTGCTGGGTGTTGTCTGCGCCAGAATGCCCGCAATCGCGCGGAAAATCCAAGCCGCTGGCGCAGCCGCGCGCCCTGCGGTAGTTTTTTGCCCGGGCGAGACGCGCTGAGCGAGGGCGATTGACGATGCGGTATTTCTGGCTGGGCCTTGCGGCTCTTTTCCTTCTTATCGCCGGCTGGTTTCTTTACAACATCATCCCCGCATCCGGGGCCTTCGCTGATCTCGAACCAAAGCTGGTCGGTGACTGCCGCCATGTAGAAGTGGCGCCGGGAACCGAAGACGTCACCATCGATCCCGAGCTCAATATCGCTTTTATATCCGCCGCCGACCGCCGCGCCTGGTTCAATGAGTCCAGCGCCAAAGGGGTCAATCCGCTGAACGGAATCTACGCGCTTTCGCTCGACGGTTCGGACACGGTGCGCCGCGTCTCGCCGGCGATGGAGAATTTCCTTCCCCATGGGATCAGCCTTTGGCGCGGCAATGACGGACAAAAACGCCTTTTCGTCGTCAATCATCCGCCAAGCGGCGAAGAACTGGTGGAGATTTTCGATGTGGGCGAGGCCGGCGATCTGACCCATATCGAATCCGTCTCGTTCGACGCCATGCACTCGCCCAATGATTTGGTCGCAGTGGGTCCGCGCCAGTTCTACGCCACCAATGACCGGCGCTACAAAACCGGCCTCGGCTCAACCCTTGAGGCCTATCTGGCGCTGCCGATCACGGATGTCGTTTATTTCGACGGCGAGACTGGACGCTCGGTGCTGGGCGGCCTGACCTACGCCAATGGCGTCAACAAATCCGCGGACGGAACGACCATATATATCGCCGAACTGTTGCGCCGCCGTGTCGGCGTCTATGACCGCGACATTGCGTCAGGCGCGCTGAAGCGGGTCAAAACGCTTCCCGTCAATACCGGGCCGGACAATATCGAAGTCGCCGCCGATGGCGCGCTCTGGGTCGCCGGCCATACAAAGATATTCGACTTTGTCGCCCACGCCGAGGATCCAAATGCAATCGCGCCGTCCCATGTGGTGCGTATCGATCCGCGCACCGGCCGCCGGTCGGACGTGTTCATCGATGTTGATGGCGCAATCAACGGTTCGTCCGTCGGCGCCGCATGGGACAATACGCTGATCGTCGGCGCCGTTTTCGACAGCCATGTCATGGTCTGTCCGATGCTTGAAATTCTTCTTCGCGGACCGGACAGCGGCGCCTGATCTCTATTCGGCGAAAATCGCGTCGATTTTGCGTTGCGCAATCGGGTGATAGCCCGGCCGCGCCGCCTGATAGACCGCCGCCGCCCAGTCGCGGCGGCCATGCTCGACGAGGCTGCGATACAGCGCATAAATGAATTTGCCGCGCCCGACCCGCATCAAAAAGCCGTCAAGCGGTTCAAATGCCGGCTCGTAATTCGCCGGGATTGCGCGCAGATACCAGGCGCTGGCGATCTCCGCATTGGATGACGCCGACAAGCCAAAGCGTTCATCCAGCGCCGCCATCTGCTCTGTCGTAATCGAGTCCGGCAGCGCGCGAATGAAATAGAGCCATTCATGCGCTGTCCACGCGGTTGTCTCCAGCCCGCCTACATCACCGGCGCCAAGCCAGGCGTCGAGCTGTGACTGCACGCGCACAAAAGCGTCCGACTGCGGATCTTCAATCGAGATCCGGAAAGCCCGGCGCATAAACCCATGCGTCGATTTCTTCCTTTGTAACGGCATCCGGATTTTCCGCCCACAGATTGTCCTCAAAATAGGTGAGGAAATCCTCCGTCGTAATCGACTGGAATGCATAGTGATCGAAATAGGACTTCAGGAAATCGTCAAATGTCTCCCGGCCAAATCGCGTCTCCAGAAACTTCAGGAAAAACATCCCGCCTACATAGGAAACATCGCCGAACGCATCGTCGGGATGGGCGAGGTCTGAAGGCATTTTCAACGCCGTCAGCGCCGGGTTCGACGCCTCGGCGACTTCGTCCATCAACGATTTCTTGTCGAGCGCACGCTCCATCACCGCACGGTCGACGCCATAAAGCGCTTCCATCGCGCGGTTTTCCACATAGCTCGTAAAGCCTTCATTCAGCCATGCGTCGCGCCAGTTGGCGTTGGTGATGAGATTGCCGGACCAGGAGTGAGCAAGCTCATGCGCCACCACATTGGTCAGGCTTTTATCGCCCGCGATCAGCGTCGGCGTCATGAATGAAAGGCGCGGATTTTCCATCCCGCCAAAGGGAAAGCTTGGCGGCAGGACAATCAAGTCATAGCGCCCCCAGCGATACGGCCCGTATAGCGCCTCGATCGCCTTCATCATTTTCGGCGTGTCTTCGAACTCCGCGGCGGACGCCTCAACAATATAGTCTTCGGCATAGACGCCGATCTTTTTGCTGATCGGGCGAAACTCGATGTCGCCGACCGCCAGCGCGATCAGATATGACGGTATCGGCTGGGACATTTTAAACGAATAGTCGCCGTCGACCTTGCCGCTCTCATCCTGACGGGCGCTCATAATGGCGATCAGTTCCGGCGGCGTCGTGATATGCGCATCATAGGTAATGCGAACCGCAGGCGTATCCTGCAAGGGGATCATTGTCCGCGCATTCAGGGACTGAAACTGCGTGAACAGGAACGGATATTCCTTGCCCGCCGTCTGCTCCGGCGCGAGCCACTGAACGCCTTCGGCCTGCGGGCTTGTCACATAATCGATGCGGACCTTGTCGGCGTTTTCCGGCAAGGCGATCTCGAATTTCGACCCCATGACCGGGTCATCCTCGCCCATGGTGAAGGTCGTCGCCTCCCAGCCGCCATTCACCCTGGCCTCGACGCTATTGACGGCAAGATCATTCGCATCGAGCACCAGCACGCTGGCGCCGCGTTTGCGCCGCCGCAGGTCCAGCGTCGCGGTCCCTGCAAGCGTCCTGGCCTCGAAGTCCAACGCCAGATCGAGGTCGAGATGGGTGACATAGACCTCGTCGTAATTGGCGTAGGTGAACTTGTCGCGGGCCTCCGCCGCGCTCAGCCTCGCCCAGGTCGCCTCGGTTTCAAGGCCCGGCGTTTCATCGCTGGCGTCATCGGCGACATATGTCACCTCCTCGCCGTCTTCGTTGGTGGTCTTCTCAGAGCAAGCAGCAAGGACCGCCGCAGACGCGGCGAGCAATAAAACGCGGGCGAATGTCATGAACGAAACCTCTTTACGATTGGATTTGAATGCTATGGCGGCGCCGGCTTCCCCGCAACAGGCCAGGGCGCCGCATATAGCGCCACACAGACTCCTGCGTGCACGCCCTCAAAGGGTTCGCGCAAAAGTAACTTGTTGTGGAAAAGTAGTTTTGAGCTTATTATTACTTATGCTTAACAGCAAAAGGGGGACTACATGAAACAAATACTATGCATTGCTGCAGTGTGCTTGATGGCAAGCGCAGGCGCAGCAAAGGCCGCCTATGTGGGCGGAACGAGCTATCAGGAAAAGGGAGACAGCGCGTTTAGCGGCCTCGATTTTTCCGCAGGGTATTTCTACCTGGAAGACTTCGAAGACAATGCGCTCAACACGCCGGGCGTCACCGCCTCCGCCGGAAACACCGCGACGCTGTCGGGCTTTTCCGGCACCATCATCGACTCCGTCGACGAAGATGACGGAACGGTCGACGGACAGTGTGTCAACTGCAATTCATGGTACTCACCCTCAGGACCGGGGGGCGTGACTTTCACGTTTAATGAAACGGTTTTGGGCGCCTTGCCGACGCATGTGGGCGTTGTCTGGACTGACGGCGCTAATGACGTGCAATTCATCGCCTATGACGCCAATGGCGTTTCGCTAGGCGTCTTCGGCCCGTTCTCTGTCGCCGGTCCGGGCGTCAACGATCAGGACGTGCTGGAAGATACGTTTATCGGCGTCATCTCGGCGATCGGCATCAGCGCGATCCACATTTTCAGCGGATCGGCCGGTATTGAACTCGATCACCTGCAATACGGCATTATGAGCTTCAACGGCGACATCTCTGATGTGCCGGTGCCCGCCGCTTTGCCGCTCTTCCTGGCCGGGCTCGCAGGGCTTGGCGCCGCAAACCGCCGCAAGAAACGCGCCTAACACACCAGACTGACACCCACCCACGAAAAACGGGCGCCTCTTTCCGGGGCGCCCGTTTTTTATCGGCCAATAGCCGGTCGGCCTATTCCTTCGCTTCAGTCTCCAGCGCCAGCGCATGTAGCTCGCCGCCCATGCGGCCTTTAAGGGCGCGATAGACCAGTTGATGCTGGGCGACGCGCGACTTGCCATTAAAGGCGGCGGAGATGATCCGCGCGCGCCAATGGTCGTTATCGCCCGCAAGGTCTTCCAGTTCGATCTCCGCATCGGGCAGCGCTTCTAGGATTAGTTTTTTGATGTCGTCGCCAGCCATGGGCATTGCAGCAGTCTCCTGTTTATGCGGGCCCTTCATGTAGTCCGGCAGCGCAGATTCAAAAATATCAGATAAATCAAGCAGGGAGAGCGCATCCCTGCCATCGAGCAATAGATCAGGTCCGCCAAAACGGCCGATTTTCGAGGCCTGCACGCCCGCCATTGCGGCTTTAAGCAACAGCGTGTCAGCGGCGGCCGGCGCGGCGGCGACCAGATAGCGCCCCTGATCCTCGCCAAACCAGAAAGCGGTTTTGCGCGCTTTGACCGGCGTCGTCAGGTTGAGGCCGCGCCCGGCGGCGAGCGCCATTTCCGCGGAGGCGACGATAAGCCCGCCATCGGCGACATCGTGACAGGCCGTGACCAGCCCTTCATCGATCAGCTTGCGGATCAATTCGCCGGTTTTGCGTTCCAGTTCCAGATCGACGGGCGGCGGCGCGCCTTCAGTAATGTCGAACAATTCGCGGAGATACAACGATTGGCCCAGCCAGCCGCGCGTAACGCCTACCGCGATCAGCTCTTCACCTGCTTCGGCGCCGCCAACGCGCACCGCCTTGGTGACGTCTTCGATCACGCCGACGCCGCCAATCGCCGGCGTGGGCGGAATGGCGACGCTGTTGGTTTCATTATAGAGCGAAACATTGCCGGAGATCACCGGATAGTTGAGCGCTTCGCAGGCTTCCGCGACGCCCTCAATCGCGCCGACAAACTGCGCCATGATTTCGGGCCGTTCCGGATTGCCGAAATTGAGGCAATTGGTGATGGCCAGCGGCGCGGCGCCGACAGCGCAAATATTACGATAGGTTTCCGCCACCGCTTGCTTGCCGCCCTCATGAGGGTCGGCCTGAACATAACGCGGCGTCACATCGGTGGTGATGGCGAGCGCGCGATTGGTGTCATGCACGCGCACCAGCGCCGCATCGCCGCCCGGCGCAATAATCGTGTCGCCCATCACCGTGTGATCATATTGCTCCCAGATCCAACGGCGCGAACACAGATCCGGCGAGCACATCAACTTCGCCATTGCGGTCAACAGCGTATCGCCACCCGGCGCATCGGCCAGCGAGAGCTGTTCTTCGCGCTGTTCGACTTCGGCGGTTTCAACCACGCCGCTGGAAGCAAGATTGCGGGCGGCTTCTTCAAAGCCGTCAAATTTTACGCCATCGGGTTTTGAACGCGCATAAATCCGGGCCTCGCCCGGCGTGATCGTCAGGCCAACCGCATCGACTAGGTCTGCATTGGCCAACCGGTCGGCGATCAGCGCGTCGGCGATCGTGCGCATCTCTTCTTCGGATTTGCCGGGCGATCTGAGGGTCGCCAGCGCCTCGCGATAGGCGAGCATCGGGTCGGCAAGCACCGCCGGTTTTTCAAGCGTTGTATAAGGGCGGTCATAATTCGGCGCGTCATCGGCCAAAGGCGGCACTGGCATGTCCGCGACCGTCTCGCCTTTATGCTTGATGACCAGACGCCCGGAATCCGTCGTCACGCCGATCACGGCGAAATCGACGCCCCATTTTTCGAAGATAGCGCGGGCGGCGTCTTCCCTGCCCGGCTTCAACACCATGAGCATGCGTTCCTGAGATTCAGACAGCATCATCTCATAGGCGGTCATATTCTCTTCGCGCTGGGGCACATGGTCGAGATCAAGCTCGAAGCCGCCGCCGCCCTTCGCCGCCATTTCAACCGATGACGAGGTGAGGCCTGCCGCGCCCATGTCCTGAATGCCGATAATCGCGTCGGACGCCATCAGTTCAAGGCATGCTTCGAGCAGCAATTTCTCCGTAAACGGATCGCCAACCTGTACGGTCGGACGCTTTTCTTCCGACGCATCGTCAAACTCGGCGGACGCCATGGTCGCGCCATGAATGCCGTCGCGCCCGGTTTTCGACCCCACATAGACGACAGGGTTCCCGGCGCCGCGCGCCGCGGAATAGAAAATCTTGGCTTTCTCGGCGACGCCGACAGTCATCGCATTGACGAGGATGTTGCCATTATAGCCAGCGTGAAAATTGGTTTCGCCGCCGACGGTCGGCACGCCCATGCAATTGCCATAGCCGCCAATGCCGGCGACGACGCCGCCGACAAGATGGCGGGTTTTGGGATGATCCCATTCGCCGAAACGAAGCGCATTCATGTTCGCGACCGGCCGCGCGCCCATGGTGAAGACATCGCGCATGATGCCGCCGACGCCGGTCGCCGCGCCCTGATAGGGCTCAATGAATGACGGGTGGTTGTGGCTTTCCATCTTGAAGATGGCGGCGAGCGGGACGCCGTCCTTGTCATTCCCGATATCGATGACGCCCGCATTCTCCCCGGTCCGCAAATCACCCAGGGCGCGGAAGTGGGAAGCTTCTTCAGATGCCGCCGCGAGGATTTGTAGGAGCAGTGCTCGGACCACATGACCGAAAAGACGCCAAGCTCCACCAGATTGGGCTCGCGGCCCATATGGGTCTTGATGCGTTCATATTCTTCAGCCTTCAGGCCATGGTCGGCGACGATTTCGGGCGTAATGGCGGTCATGACAGGTCCTGATTGGAAAGCGGTGACGGGCGCGCGCCAGCCTGCAGCGGGCGGCGCGATCCGGCGATGATCATGGCCAGCGCCCCAAGCTCGAACAGCCAGTTCATCTTCACCCCGAACAGGCGGGCGTGGATGAACAGGTCCATATGGTGAAAGCTTGAAGCGCGCAGCATGACAAATAACAGTAACAGACCCGCGCCACTTATCACCAATCGGTGCGAGCGCAAATGCCGGCGCATCACCCATAACAGCCCGGCGATGGCGGCGAGGCCCAGTCCGGCCAGGGTGAGCATGAAGGCGATCTGGACGCCGCGGCGGGCCTGATACCATCCCTGCTCAACGGCGAGGCAGCGTCCGGCGACCGTCAGGGCCGATTGCAGATCGAGCTGTTTGTTGACCGCCATGAGCACCAGCAAAACCGCCAGCCCCAGCCAGAAAACCTTGAGTTCGCCGCCGACGGCGCCCGCTGCGCCAAAAACGTCCCGGGCCCGCAAGAATGCGAAGCCGGCGGCAGCGAGATAGACCAGCACGGTCAGCCAGCCGACAAGGGTCGGATCGCCGATTCCCGGCGACCACCGGTAAGATATGCACTCGAAAAGCACTGTCCCGCCGCCCCATTTTGCGCGTCTGATCAAATAGGCCGGATAGAACGCCGAGGCAAACAGAAGGCCGTGTGGCCTTGAGGGGGCTAGGCGGCGTCCGCCGCTGCGAGGCGGAGATATTCGGCGATTTTGTCCCCGAGCTTGCGCGGCGACACCGGCTTGGAGACATAGTCATCCATGCCCGCCGCAATGCACTGGTCCCGGTCGCCCTTCACCGCATGCGCCGTAACCCCGATGATCGGGGTGCGGCGGCCGGATTCGGCCTCCAGCGCGCGGATCGCCGCCGTCGCCTCATAGCCGTTCATTTCGGGCATCGACACATCCATCAAAATAACCTTGGGGTTGAGCTGGGTGTAGCGATCAACCGCTTCGCGGCCATTGACCGCCATTTCAAAGGATAGTCCCTCGGACTGGAGGATGTGCATCACCACCAGCCGGTTCACTTCATTGTCTTCGGCGACGAGCACATCGATGCCGCCCGCATCGACGGGCGCTGAAGCGTCATCAGTCGTCGGGGCGGCATCCGCCGACGCATCGGATACGGCTCGCTCTGACTTGTCCTCGACTGCTTGCCGCGCCTTTTGGACCACGCCTGAAATCGCACGCAGCAAGGCGCCGGAACGCGCCGGCTTGGTCAGATGCGCGCCAATGCCCAGCGCAGCGAATTGTTCGCCGGCATTGGCCTGATCCACAGAGGTCAGCAAGATCACCGGCGTTGACCCGATCGCCGCATCTGCGCGTATGCGCTGCACCGCCTGCGCCCCATTCATGCCGGGCATCTGGAAATCCATGATCACCACGTCATAGGGATCGCCCGCGGCCTGCGCCTTGTTGAGCAGCGCCAGCGCCGCCGCGCCGCTGTCGCAGGCGACGCAGGGGAAGCCCCATGCCGAAGCCTGCTCCTCCAGAATGCGCCGGTTGACCTCATTGTCGTCGACAATCAGAAGTTTGGCGTCCATCTGGTCCGGCACGCTTTCAGCTTCTTCTTCCACAAGCTGCGCGCAGATCGGCATGCCCACGGTAAACCAGAAAACCGAACCATGTCCGGGCTTGCTCTCGACCCCGATCTCACCGCCCATCAGTTCAACCAGCGCCTTTGCGATCGCCAGTCCGAGCCCGGTGCCTTCATAGGCCCGCGTCATAGACACATCGGCCTGGCTGAATTTCTCAAAAATCTCGGCGCGTTTGTTTTCCGGAATGCCGATGCCCGTATCGATGACGCTGAATTTCAGCGCCACTCTTTCCGCATCCGCTTCGCCGACCGGCGATACGTCAATCAAAACATAGCCCATGTCGGTGAACTTCACCGCATTGCCCGCGAGGTTGATCAATATCTGACGCAACCGCCCGGCGTCTCCCATAAAGGCTGCGGGGAGATTCGGATCGATCCGCACGGCGATCTCAACATCCTTTTCATTGGCGCGGGCGGCGACAAGCGTCGACACGTCCTCAACAATGCTGGCCAGTACAAAGGGCGTCGGGTTTAGGGACGCCATTCCCGCGTCGAGCTTGGAGAAGTCGAGAATGTCGTTGATGATCGTCAGCAGCGCATCGCCGGACTTTACGATCACATCGACAAAGGTTTTTTGAGTGTCGGTCAGGCTCGTCGTCGCCAAAAGATCCGCCATGCCCATCACGCCATTCATCGGCGTCCGGATTTCGTGACTCATATTGGCGAGGAACTGGGTTTTCGCGCGCTCTCCGGATTCAGCGGTATTCAGCGCTTCGGCGAGTTCATTTGTGCGCTCCTCGACGCGCCCGATGAGCTTCGTGAAGCTCTCATACAGAACGCCGATCTCGTCATTGCGCGTGGCGAGCGCGGTATCGGGCGCAGTGGTTTCCGCATTGGCCACCGATATGATCTCGGTCAGCCGCTCAACCGGCTTGACCGCAATGCGCTTCACCAGCGCGCTGACAATCCCGATGAACAACAACATCACGGCGGCGATCCAGGCGAAAGCCGAAAACAACGTACGCTGACCGATGGCGGTGATATCGCGCGGCGTGCGCGCCATAAGCAGTGCCGTCGGCTTGTGGTCCAATCCCAGCACCGGCTCAGTGATGGCGACAATCCCGTCCAATCGCGTCACGGATTTTGCTGAAATCGCCGCATACGCGAAATCGTCATCCACTGGCGACAAGCTCATGTCCACGCGGGTCTGGCTGCTCAATCGCTCAAGGAATTCCGGCGTGACGAGACGCCCCGCCAGCAAATAGCCAACATACTCGCCAGAGCCGTCAGTGCGCGAAATCGGCGCATAGGCCGCGAGCATCAGCCCACGCGATGACTGATACACGGACTGACGCACCTCATCTGGCGGCAGTTGCGCCTGGAAGGATCGCCAATCGGCAAAACGAATGGGCGCCAGCGCATTGATGTCGAGCTTTTCGCCGGTTGTTTCGTCAAACGCAACGCCGTCTATCAACGTCCCGTCCGCGCTCATGAAGACATAGATGCTGAGGCCAAGCTCATCCAGCAAAGACAGCGGCAATTCGTTTTCGATAAAATCCGGATTGTGGCCTCGGGCGTAGTCGTATGTCGCATCCCACACGCCATAGTCGCGGCGATAGGCTTCGAGCTGTTGCAATTCGCGTTCGAGCACGTTGCGCGCGCGATCGAAATTGTCGGATGCTTTCGCAAATTCGAATTCTACAAAGCGCGGCGCAACGGATATTTGCAGCGCCGCCCACAGCAACGCGCAGACAGCGATAAAAGCCGCTCCCAGCGAAAGCGATACCTTTTGCGTAATCCGCATCTTTCTCCCCATTCGAAGGTCAAAAACTAGGGACGAAAAATTAACCGGGCCTGAAATTTTCCGCCCCGATGCGACCGCATCCCCGCTAAAACAAGGCGAATGCGCTTCGAATGTTTTGAAGATGCTAATAAAATAGCTGCAAATGAAACCAATAACGGCGAGATCAGCGCGGTTGCGCGGCTGGGCGGTAAAGATATTCCTCCGGCAGGCCCAAACGCCGGCAGCTCTGCGCCGCCGGTCCGGAGCGTAAAATCAGCCTGTCGGCCCGGCGCCCCATGCGGCGCACGACAAGGCCTTCAAACGGGCGCAAGCCATAGCTCGGTCCAAGCCCCAGAATGTCGCGGATGGGCGCCGGCGTCAGTTCGACCGCCGCGCGAACCAGAGAATGTTGCGCGATCTGGGCCGGCTGCGGGAAGGCCGGCGCCAGTTTCATGATTTTGAGAAACTCAAACACGACGGCGGAGGCTTCGAGCTGCGGCGTCATGCGGTCGAATATCTCCCGCTGGGCCGTGAGGGATGTCGGCGCGTCGACGGCGCCGTATAGCAACGCCGCCGCCTGTGCTTCCCGGTAATAGGCGTCCCGGTCTTCATCACTCAAAGGCGCCGCATAAGCGCTATACGCCTCAAGAAATCCGAATGCGGCCGTCGCCTGCACCCAGGTGAGAAGGTCGGGATCGTCGGCCCTGTAGGCGACGCCGGATTCGGTCGCGCCGCTGATTTGCGCATGCATGGCGTTGACCCTGGCGATCATCGTTTCCGCGACGCTTTTCGCGCCATAGACCGTCACCATGGCGGCGAGACCGGTGCGCTTGAGCCTGCCGACCGGATCGGTGCGAAAGCTTGTGTTCTCCCAGACCCCGCTGCGCACGCGCGGCTCCGCCAGTTCCAGGATGACCGCCGCAACGCCGCCAATAAACAAGGTCACGGGATTTTTGAAGATGCGCCAGGACACCGAATCCGGCCCGTTCAGCGCCAGCTCCCCGCGCGGCGCGGCGAAATCGATCCGCGCCAGCGCCTTGTCGCCGAGATAGCTTTGCGCTGCTTTGTCCAGCCGGTCTTCGACTCGCCGGCGCAGGGTCGACTTCAATGCAGAGACAGACATTTACACGCCCTTTTGGCTACCCGGTGATCATACCCGCCAACATAGCAGAATTAAGACATTACGCTGGCGCTGTGATGGCGCTTCACGTTTGCGGGGGAAACACCGATTGCCATTGAAGCCCGGCCCGATTTGCGCGAATTGGTCTCTGAAGGAAATGAAGCAAAGGGCGCCCCGATGAACGCACAGGACAATGTGAAAGAGTATTACGGCAAGGTTCTGTCGGGTTCACAGGATCTGATGACAGACGCCTGTTGCACGATCGACGATGCGCCTGCCTATCTCACCGAAACGCTCGCCAACATCCATCCGGAGGTGAAGGCGCGCTATTATGGCTGCGGGTTGATTGCGCCGCTGGCCTTGCGCGGCGCCCGCATACTCGATCTAGGCTCCGGCTCGGGACAGGACGCCTATTCCCTCGCCCAGCTCGCCGGCCCCAAGGGCGAAGTCATCGGCGTCGACATGACGCCCGAACAACTCGCCGTCGCCCGCACCCATCAGGACTGGCACGCCGACAAATTCGGCTACGCCAATGTCAGCTTTCTGGAAGGCGACATCGAGCGCCTTGGCGCGCTCGATCTGGAGCCCGGCTCCTTCGATGTGATTGTCTCGAACTGCGTGATCAATCTCGTGGAGGATAAACCGGCCGTGTTCCGCGCCGCCCACGACTTGCTCAAGCCCGGCGGAGAGTTTTACTTCTCCGATGTTTACGCGGATCGCCGTCTCGGTCTGGAATTGCGCAATGATCCGGCGGCGCAGGGTGAATGCCTTGGCGGCGCGCTCTATTGGAATGACTTTCTCTCACTGGCGAAACAGGCGGGCTTCGCCGATCCGCGCCTGGTCACCGACCGGCCATTGGCGATCAACAACGCCGCCTTGAAAACCCTTCTGGCGCCGGCCGTCTTTCATTCCGCCACCTATCGGCTGTTCAAGATCGAAGGGCTGGAGCCCGCCTGCGAAGATTACGGACAAGCGGTGATTTATCGGGGCGGCGTTCCCCATAGCGAAATGGTTTTCAGCCTCGACAATCATCACCTCATCGAGAAGGGACGGGTTTTTCCCGTATGCGGCAATACATTCCGCATGCTGAATGAATCGCGCTTCGCGCCGTATTTTGAATTTATCGGCGACTGGTCCGAGCATTACGGGATATTTCCCGGCTGCGGGACGGCCTCCCCATTCGGACAGGCTTCTGCCGAAATCGCAACCAGCGGCGGTTGCTGCTGATCCCTAGCGCAACCGCTCTACGTAAACGGCGCGGGACATCACAAGACCGCCACAGCGTTTTGAGGATGTCTGTTCAGCCCAGATCGTCGCATATTTGCCGAGGAGTTCGACGGGCGCGAGATCAACGCCGACGCGCATTTCGGACCCGTTGTCCGTTTGCACTGTTACGCATTCAGCATCGGCGGCGCTGACATAGCCTTCCATCACCGCCATGTCGCTGTGAACCTGCAGCGCTTGATATGCCGAGCCGGAAAACACCGCTCCGGGCGTCGCCGAGCTCGTCGATATGGTTTGAATGGCGTCGCAATGAGCCGGAAGATCGCGCCCTTGCGAGATCGGTTTAATCTCGCGCACCTGTTTGATCTTGCCGTTTTCCTGACGGCGCAGGACCGAGCATTCCATCAGCGGCGACAGCGGCTCGCCATAAAGCACCGCCGGCAGGTCAGCATCCGTTGAGATCGCGAAGGCATTCGGATCAGCAGATTGCTGTTGCAGCAACGGACCGATGGGAATGCCTGCATGGCGGATGCGCGCCGCGGAAAGTTTCTGATAGCTCAAATTCGCATCATCCCGGAATGGCTGCGGTGACGCATAGGCGCTGGTGCGGACGAAATAGGGTGACGCAGACGATGACGCATACACGGCCGATGGCGCCTTCGGCGCATGTGCAGGTTCGGTATATTCGACATAGCGATAGACACGGGCGCTGCCATATCCGTCATCGGCGATGGCGACGTCAGCCGCGCCAGAAGGAATGTCGGTTGCGGAATCAATTTCATCCGGCACCGCCAGATGTTCGCCGGGGGTCACATAGGACGGATCAACGCCGGGATTGGCTTCTTTCAGGGCGGCCAGCGAAACATTGCAGGCGCGCGCGACCTTGGCGAGGGTTACAGGCGCGTCCACCGGATAGGAATGGCCGCAACGTCCCGCCATCGCCGGGCTTACAGACAGCGCAAGCATCGCCGCACCGGTCGCGAAACCAGCCTTGAGCACCAATGTTGAAGTCATAATCCCCCTCCGATCCGAGTCACTTATATGGTTAATAACACGGATTCAGCGATTATGTTCAGTCAAAACACGCAAATATCGAGCGGAAAAATCCGCGCCAATGCTTGGGTCGATTATTTGGTTTCATTGGCAACGCCTTGAAATATAGGCGCCATTCCTATCCGCCGCATCCCCCGCCACAGCCGGAGCCGCACCCGCCATCTCCATCGCCGCCTTTGCCGCTCCCGCCAACGCCCCCGCCGCACCCGGTTCCGGCCGCTTTGCCTTTCGAACCAGCGCCGGCAAACCTCACCAGAAGCGCCACCACCACAAAAATAACGGCGACGCCTATCCAGACGATGGGTGGCAGCGATTTAAGCTTTTCGACGATCGAAACGTCGCTCACCCCGGTCGCAGCCGCAGCGGCGCCAATTGCCGCCGCCAACATCGCCGCGCCGCTTAGCCCTGCGGCGGCGCGAAACACGATATAGCGGGGCAAGACGAAATTTTCCGCAGTGTTGAGCCGGGCCATATAGGGCGCGGCGGCGAACCGAATTTCCGCTGGCGGCCAGATATCGGCGGGCGGCGCCTCGCCAAAAGCAAGCGCGTAGGACTCAAACGTCCTGGCGTAATTATCATTATACCGATCATTCTCTTTGCCGCCGCCTGACGTCGGCCCGTGATGGAACGGCGCGCCAAGCGCATCGCAGAACTCACCCCAGTAATGCCGGGTATAGGTCAGATGCAGATGCCAGGCCTGATCGACTTCATCGGATGGCGTGACCTCATGGCCGGCCTTCACAGCGAGATAGGCGAAACGGCGATACTCCTCGACAACGCGCCGGGCGTATTTCTTAGTCCAGCGATTGTCTCTCGCAAGCCGGTCAGAAAAACACAATTCAGCGCCCGGCTGGTCAAAACGCACCGCGCAGATGCGCTCCCACAGGATTTCATCCAACATCTTTGCACTCCCCTGCATCGAATATCTGACTGACCCGAACATAGCGCCACTTCATTGGCGCAGCGCGCCCTACTGGTTTTTGTAAATTGCGCCGTCCTTCATCACAAACCCGATGGATTCGAGAACAGACACCTCCGTCAGCGGATCGCCTGACACCGCAATGATATCAGCCCGGCACCCGGCGCTCACGCAGCCAAGCTCGCCTTCCTTGCCCAGCGCCTCAGCGGCAAGCGACGTCGCCGCACGGATCGCCTGCATTTCGGTCATGCCGAACCGCACCATGCGTGAAAACTGCTTGGCGTTGTCGCCATGCGGAAAGATCGCCGCATCCGTGCCGAAGACCACTTTAGCGCCCGCCTTGACCGCTTTGGTAAAGCTTTCACGCTGCACGCCGCCGACCTGGCGTTCCTTGTCCAGCGATTCCTGTAATACGCCGTTCTTCTCGCCTTCTGAAAGCGTGTATTCGGTGTTGTAGATGTCCATTGAAAAATAGACGCCATTGCGCTTGGCCATATTGATGGCCTCGCTGTCGAGATAACTCGCATGCTCGATCGTATCGACGCCCGCCTTGATGGCGTTTTTGATGCCGATATTGCCATGGGCATGGGCGGCGACCTTCATGCCGCGCATATGGGCTTCGTCAACAATCGCTTTGAGCTCTTCCACCGTGCCCTGCGGCGCGCCGAGCAGCGTGCCTTTCGAAAACACCCCGCCCGTTGAACAAGTCTTGATGAAGTCGACGCCGTATTTGATGTTCTGACGGACTTTCTCGCGCATGCCCCACGGACCTGTCGCAACGCCTTCGCCGGAAGCTTCATATTCAGGAGGCAGATAATTATTGTCCGAACAATGCCCCCCGACAATGCCGACCGGCGGGCCTGCAACAAACATCCGGGGCCCCGGGACCTCGCCTTCATTAATGGCGTCGCGAATGGCGATCGTCTCATAGCCGTCAGCGCCAGTGTTTCGCACGGTGGTGAAACCAGCCATCAACGTCCGCTCGGCGTTCACGACAGCCCAGATCACTGACCGCTCCTTTGGGTAAGCGAAAGCCGCATATCCGCCGCCCTTTGTGGGGTCGCCAGTCAGATGGGTGTGCATGTCGATAAGACCGGGCAGCAAAGTCTTGCCGGCAAGGTCAACCTTTTCGGCGCCCGCCGGCGCCGGCAAGGATGCAGCAACGCCTGACTGCTCGATAACGCCGTCGACGATAATCAGCGCCGGGCTCTCGATCACTGCGCCGGCAGCCGGGTCGATCATCCGGTCCGCCGTCACATAGAACGTCTGCGCAGCGGCGGCGGATGCGCCAGCCGAAACCGCGCATGACAGCGCCATCAATAATCTGATCATAAGCCCCTCAACTCCGTTCAACGGCGATAATCGCGATGGTCACGTTTACCATGATTGGCGTCAATGGCCCAGCAAACGGAAACTTCACTGCATCGGCGCCAAAAAACTTGGAAGATCGATAAAATTTTCGCCGGGGAATCAATTTTCCTGCCCGCGTTAACACAGAGTTTTTATTTGAAATGGAAATTGCGCAAGCAGACCAGTGATTTTCCAGCGCCCCAATGCGGTTCGCTGTTTTAACATATTGTTCGCAGTTAACTACGTTTCCTTACCACCCTTTAACGCCGTTCCCTGCACTGTGTGAACCGCATGAGTAGTAATGCGGGGAGTTCCCTATGTTGGGTAACAACACCAGTGCAGTCGATAAAGGCAAAGTGAGTTCGCTAAAGAGCGCGGCGCGCGGCCTCAAACCGACGATCAAAAGTTTTGCAGGGAACAGAGACGGCAATATCGTCTTTCTGTTCGCCTTCATGTCCACAATGTTGTTCCTGTTCGCAGGCGGCGCCGTTGATTACTCACGCTGGAACGCGGTTCGCGCGGATATGGTTGAATCCATGGACGCCGCCTCGCTGGCGCTGGCGCAGCTTGCCGCCGCGGATCCGGATCTCACCGAAGCGGAACTGAAAGACTACGGACGAAAATTCTTCGAAGCCAATTTCAACTATGAAAGCAATCTTGAGCCAGGCTGGAACATCGTCTTCGCGCTGGGCGATGACGCCGTTGTCTCCACCTGCGTCACCGGCAAGATCGACACCTATCTGCTTGGCGTCGCCGGGATCAAGAATCTCAACATCGATAAATGCGTCGAGATCACCAAAAAAGGTTCCGGACGGGTCGAGCTCGCCCTCGTGCTCGACGTCACCGGCTCCATGGACTGGTCGATTGGCGGTGAAAAGAAGATCGACAGCCTGAAAGACGCCGTCGAAACCTTGCTGGACGTGATGTATGGCTCGGACCCCACCAGCGCGAACATCAAAATCGGCGTGGTTCCCTTCAATGCCTATGTGAATGCCGGTGGCTCGTCAGGGTGGAACAGCGACTGGGCCGACACTACAGCCGCCGCCTATTATCACGGCAAGCGCTTCTTCCATGTGGATGAGACCGGCGCGGTTGATATGAACACCAAGGTCAACCACTTTAACCTCTATAATTCACACTCGAACCTGAATTGGCGTGGTTGCGTGGAAGCGCGCCCCTACCCGCTTGACGAACTCGATGTGCCGCCGGGCGGCACTGCGTCGATGGCGGAAATCAACGCCTTCATGGATACGCCAACCGACTATGACTCGAGCACCAATCCGCAGGACATGCGCAACTATGATGCGTTTGATGATGCGCCGGGTTTTTCTGTATCGGACTCTGTGCTGACCGATTCATCAAACCTGAAATGGGTTCCGGTGTTCCTTCCTGACGAAGCCGATTGCGGCAATGGCAACTGCGTCTATGGAAGCTCCGGCACGACCAGCTACGGCACGCCCTGGGCCGGATACATGTTTGACGATCCCGATGACGACAACAGTCACAATCCGGATGTTGAAGAAGACAATTACGGCAACCGTGCGTTTATTCGCGACGAATATTACACGGAGAACGGATTCTCGCGCTTCGAAAAATACGCGAAAATCGTGCATTACTTCCGCGAAGTCCTGCAGGGCAATGTTGTCGACAGCAGCTTTGTGGATTTCCTTGGCGGTTTGACGGTTTCGACATCGCCGCTCAGCTCCTCGAACTTCGGCTATGGCAGCCAGGAATATCTCATGCGCATGGCGTATGTCGGCTGGTGGGATCCGGCGACATCGACCTATAAAGGCAAATACGACCTCACCCCGAGCCTTTCCAACTCGCGCGGCCCGGAACTGGAATGTCCGGATCCGATCCTGCCGCTGACCAATGTTCGTCAGGAAATCGCGGATCACGTCGACGCTCTGTCGACCAGAGGTTACACGGATATCGCCCATGGCGCCGCCTGGGGCTGGCGTGTTCTTTCCAAAGCGGCCCCGTTCACCGAAGGCATCGGCGAAGGCGACCCGGATTATGAGAAATGGCAAAAAGCCGTCGTGATCATGACCGATGGTGAAAACGATATCGGTAATGACGACAGAACTCACTGGAGAACTGACCATGCGCAATACGGCTTTGGCCTGGAAGAGCGGATGGGCAGCGGCATCAATACGCGAAGCGAAATCCTTGATACGCTCGACGACAAGCTGCTTCGCATCTGCCATCGCATGAAAGCGGAGGGCTATCTCGTCTACACAATCATGTTCGGACTGGACAGTGAATCGACACGCACGATGTTCAAGTCTTGCGCGACAAAACCGACGGCTCCCTACTTCCATGACGCTGTGGATGGCGACGAGCTTGAGGATGCGTTCGGCGATATCGCAGCCGACCTCGTTGACCTCCACGTCAGTAAATAGGCCGCGACATGGTATTGTTCAAAAGATACAGCAAGAGCCGCATCCTACGCCGGTGCGGCCTTGCGTCAGACAAACGAGGCTCGACCGCAGTTGAGTTTGCGATTGTCGCGCCGCTATTCCTGATGATGATGTTCTCCACTTTTGAAGTGGGCTGGTTTTTCTTCGCCAACTCGGTGGTGGACGCGGCAGTCGGCGAAGCAGCGCGCCAGATCAAGACCGGTCAGGTCCAGCGCTGGGGCGGCGACAACCAGGACAAGCTGGATATTCTGCACGACCAGATCTGCGACGTGGTCAAGGCGTTTGGCGGATGCGAAAATAAGCTGACCATCGAGGTCAACAACTACACCTCCTTCGCCCAGCTTGGCGCCGACAACGCGCCGGCGACCTGCGCCGATGCGCCGCCGGATGAAGTTGCGGCGATCCCGTTCGAGCCAGGCGGCGAACTCGCTATTGTGCGGATTCGCATCTGTTACATTTATCGGACCATCAACCCCGCGATCGGAATCAATCTGTCGGAACCGGGCACCAATCAGCGGCGCCTGATCTCGACCATGATTTTCCGTAATGAGCCATACGAACTCAACAATCGCGAAGAGTAGGGGAAGAAGATGAAACGTTTTAAATTTCTACTCGCCAGGTGGCGCGAATGTTCAAGCGGCATCGCCGCCGTTGAATTCGCCATGCTGTTGCCGGTGATGGTCATCATCTTTTTCGGACTTTTGGAATCGTCAAACGCCATGACGGTGAACCGGAAAGTCGCGATTTCCGCCAACACCCTCGCCGACCTGACCGCACAGTCGGACTTCCTGCTGGTCAGCGATATGGATGATTTATTCGCAGGCGTCCTGACAATCGTTGAGCCGAACGACCCATCGGGAATGCAATTGCGCCTTGTCAGCGTCATCCTTGACGGCGAAGGCAACCCGGTTGTGCATTGGAGCCGCGACTATGAAGGGTCCACGCCATATGCCGCGGGTGCGGACTATACGAATCTGGATGACAATCAGGTGCTGAGCGAATTCGGTTCGCTGATCATCGTCGAGATGGTCTACACCTATGTGCCAAGCATTACGAGCCACTTCATCAATTCACCGCTGATCTTCAGCCGTCAATCCATTCGCTGGCCGCGCATCACGAACCGCGTGCAGCTTTGTCAGGACGAGAATGACTGCACAACCTGACGCGACACCCTATTACCGCGTCAGCGGCTTGTATTTAATCCGCTTTGGCACATCAGCGTCGGCTCCAAGCCGGCGCTTTTTGTCTTCCATATAGTCCTCGAAGTTTCCTTCGAACCATTCCACATGGCTGTCGCCTTCAAAGGCGAGAATATGCGTCGCGATACGGTCAAGGAACCAGCGGTCGTGGCTGATGATGACGGCGCAACCGGCGAAGTCTTCCAGCGCCCGCTCCAATTCGCGCAGCGTATCAACGTCGAGATCGTTGGTCGGTTCGTCGAGCAGGAGAAGGTTCGCCCCCTCCGTCAGCATTTTGGCGAGCTGGACCCGGTTGCGTTCACCGCCGGACAGACTGCCGACCTTTTTCTGTTGATCGCCGCCCTTGAAGTTGAACCAGCCTACATAGGCGCGTGACGGGATTTCCCGCTTGCCGAGCTGAATAACGTCGAGCCCGCCGGAAATCTCTTCCCAGACATTGTGATTGGCGTCGAGTTCTTCGCGGGACTGATCCACATAGCCCATCTTGACGGTTTCGCCGACGCGCAACGCGCCCTCATCCGGCGTGTCCTGCCCGGTCAGCATACGGAACAATGTCGTTTTACCGGCGCCGTTCGGCCCGACAACGCCGACAATGCCGCCCGGCGGCAATTTGAAGGTCAGCCCGTCAAACAGCAGCTTGTCGCCAAACCCTTTTTTGAGATTTTCGGCCTCGATGACGACGCCGCCCAAACGCGGTCCCGGCGGGATCTGGATCTGCGCCGTATTGATGTCTTCACTCGAGGCTTTGTTGAGCAATTCGTCATAGGCGTTGATGCGCGCCTTGGATTTCGCCTGGCGGGCCTTCGGGCTCGCCTTGATCCATTCCGATTCCCGGTCGAGGGATTTTTGCCGGTTGCCTTCTTCGCGCTTTTCCTGCTCGAGGCGTTTGCGCTTCTGCTCCAGCCAGGACGAGTAATTGCCTTCAAACGGAATGCCCCTGCCCCGGTCGAGTTCGAGAATCCAGCCCGTCACATTGTCGAGGAAATAGCGGTCATGGGTGACCAGAACGACAGCGCCCGGAAACTCGCGCAAGTGATGTTCAAGCCAGGCGACGGATTCCGCGTCGAGATGGTTGGTCGGTTCGTCCAGCAATAGAAGGTCGGGCTTGGACAATAGCAGGCGGGCCAGCGCCACCCGGCGCTTTTCACCGCCGGAGAGCTTTTCGACCGGCCAGTCGCCCGGCGGGCAGCGCAGCGCTTCCATCGCCATTTCGATTTTGGAATCGATGTCCCAGCCATCCGCCGCGTCGATCTCTTCCTGCAGCGCCGACATCTTCTCCATCAATTCGTCGCTGTAATTCTCGCCCAGCTCCATGGAGACCGCATTGAATGCGTCAATCTTGGCTTTGACCTCGCCGACGCCCTCCATGACGTTTTCAAAGACGTTTTTCGAGTTATCGAGCTCCGGCTCCTGCGCGAGATAGCCCACCTTGGCCCCATCGGCGGAATAGGCCTCGCCGTTAAATTCCTTGTCGACCCCGGCCATGATCTTCAACAGCGTCGATTTACCCGATCCGTTGACCCCGACGACCCCGATTTTCGCATCGGGATAGAACTGTAAGTGTATGTCTTCCAATATCTTTTTACCGCCCGTGAATTGCTTCGACAGGCCGGACATGAAGTAGATATATTGGTATTTCGACATATGGGCTTCCGGGCTCCTTGAGAGGATTATTGCGTTGCAAGAGGGGAACAGCGCCGCGTCTTATCCCCGAAATGGGGTCATTTCAACGCAAAGCAACGTTTTCGATCAGGGGCGCATCGCCTATATGGTATTGAACAAGCGGGCAAGCGCCGGACAAGTCGTTCGGAATGAATACGGGGAAACAACATTATGGCCGGTTACGTAGACAAGACTTTGGCTGGTGGTGAAGAGGTCATTCACCGGGCCAATTTCAACTGGACCTATAGTTTTTTCCCGATGATGTGGTTCGCGCTGGGCGCGGGCTCGCTCGTCTTTTTCCTGTTTATTCAGTTCGCCGCCGAGGTTCCGTTTGAGCAATTGAAGGTCGGCTGGGTGTCAGCCGGCATCGGCGCGCTCGCTGGGGCGCTGATCCTGGTCAATCACATCATCATCCTGATCACGACGGAGATCGTCGTCACCACCTATCGCTTCGTTTACAAGACCGGGCTGATCTCCCGGAACACGCAGGAAGTGAGCCTCAACAAGATCGAGGAAATCACCCTGCATCAATCCATCTGGGGCCGCTTGCTGAGCTATGGCAAGCTTGTGCTCCGGGGCACCGGCGTCGGCGTCATCACCCTGCCCGATCTCGACGACCCGATCCGCCTGCGCAAGATCATCGAAAACGCCAAGTCGGCGTTGCGCGATGATCAGCGTGACCGCAAACGCATCAATTCTGATGACGACGACTAGGCGGCGCTAATCCCTGACCGCGCTATAGGCGACCGCTTTCATGAGGTCTTCCGCGCGCGACGGCGGCATGTAAGGAGACGGCTGGGTCTGCGCGAGCAGGACGACGCCAAGATTTTCTTCCGCATTGACGAAGAAATGGGTGTCCCAATAGCCGCCCCATCCCCAATCGCCTTTCGCTGCATAGGAACCCATATAGCCAGGCTCCAGCACGACATATCCGCCCAATCCAAACGACATGCCGTTTGACTGCCATGGCGCCGGGCGCGCCGCCATGGGCGTATGGTCCTGCATCATGAGCCGCACGGTCGCCGGCGCAAGAATGCGCGCGCCATCGAGTTCACCGCCATTCAGCAGCATGCGCATGAACCGTGAATAATCATCGACATTGGAGACAAGCCCGGCGCCGCCTGACGCCACGCCGAAGGCTTCGTCATTCACCGCAGAACTGAGAGCGGCCGCGGCGCTGCGAACCATTTCGCCGGCCTCATTGAATTCGACGACCGTCGCAAGGCCTTCAAAGTCGCTTTCATCCAGGAAGAATTCCGTGCGGGTCATGCCAAGCGGCGTGAAGATGTTGTCGGTCAGATAGCGCTCAAGCGAGACGCCGCTCGCCGCTTCCACCACGCGGCCCAACACGTCCGTCGAGAAGCTGTAGCTCCAGACCTTGCCCGGATCGTTATAGAGCGGCAGGGCGGCGATAAGGTTGATGCGCTCTTCAAGCGTGCCCTCCGTAATCAGCAGGTTCGCTTCAAGATAGGCCTTGTCGAGATCCGATCCGGCGGAAAAAACATAGCCGATACCTGACATATGGGTCAGCAGATCGTGAATGGTGATCTCGCGCGCAGCGGGCCGCGTTTCGAATGTGCCGTCTTCTTTGCGGCTTTGATCGACAATGACTTGCGGGTCGCCATAGGCGGGAATGAAACGCGACACCGGATCGTTGAGCCGGATCACGCCGCGATCGACGAGCTGCATCGCGGCGACCGAAACGATAGGTTTGGTCATGCTCGCCATGCGGAACCGCGTATCGGTTGTCATGGCGGCGGCGCCTTCGGGTCCGGCATTGCCAAAAGCTTTTTTGTACGCAACGCCGTCGCGCGTCATGACCGCCGCGACGAACCCCGCGCGAATGCCCGCATCGACTTCCGACTGAAGGATGGTGTCGATCCGCTCCAGCTCTGACGTGGAGATCGCCTCACGCTCAATGACCGGCTTTGGCGCAGAGCGGGCGATTTCCTGAGAGCAGGCGCCAAGCGCGACAGCGCCAGCCAGCGCAAGAAATAACGCCTGAACGGGTTTTGTGGTTTTCAAATCAGTCATGGGCCCCTCCGCAATTTTTTTGTGCCGCCATGTTGGCCCCGTTAGCCTCGCCGCTGCAAGACCGCCTGACGAACTATCGGCACATAGAGGGAACGCAAAGGCGCCGAAACTGCGCAATGGAATGTGCTGGCTAGGCTAGCCCATGTGGGGCTACCGGCGTTATCGACGCGATCCTAGCTGAATGAGGCCGCCATGATGGCTTCGAGATTTTCGCGGTCGACCTCGTCGAACATCGCCTTTTTATCGCTGTCCACATCGAACACCGCGATCAGGGCGCCAGCAGCGTCAAGGACCGGCACGACGATTTCCGATTCCGAGCGCGCGTCGCAGGCAATATGCCCCGGAAAGGCGTGCACATCCTGCACCAGTTGCGTTTCGCGGGTGGCCGCAGCCGCACCGCAAACGCCCCTGCCGAAAGCGATGCGCAAACAGCCCATAGACCCTTGATAGGGGCCGATCACCAACTCGTCAGGCTTTTGCGGATCGACCATGTAAAACCCGGTCCAGAAATAGTGATCAAAGGCATGGTGGAGAAGGTTTGACACCGTGGCCATCCGCGCAACGAGATTCGTCTCGCCCTCGATGACGGCGGCGATTTCCTTTGCGACCTCGCTATAGCGGCTTTGTTTGAATTCTGCGCTCATGTTTTATACTTCTGGCGAAGCAATAAGAATTGCAAGGCCGAGAACGGTCACAAGCGCGCCAGCCATGACCGGCAGGCTGACCCAGCCGGACCCGGCGAGACCTTCAAGTATGATCACATAGCTCGGCGTCAACAGCATATAGGCGTTCGCTTTCGCCGCCGGAATTCGAAGCAGCGCGAATTGCAGCAGAAAATATGCGCCTGCCGTCGTGGCTGTTCCCAAATAGACAATGCAGAGCCAGACGATTGGCGGCAAATGCGCCCAATCCGTCGAAAGAAGCGCCGGCGCGCCGAATACTAAAAGACAAAGCCCGGCGCCGACCGCAGACCAGAATGAAAATACAATCGTCGACTCGCCACGATTGAACCGCTTGACCAGCGGATTGTGGAGCGCATGGGCGATAACCGCGACGAAAAAAATCAACTCGCCCTTGCCGATCGCAAAGGACAAGATCGCATTGATGTCGCCGCGAAAGATCACCCAGACCGAGCCGAGCGCCGCCAGCGTAAGACTGCCGAGAACGGTGACGCCCGCTTTCTGGCGCAGAATGAAATAACTCAATATCGCCGTCATCAGCGGCATGAGCGTCAACACCGCGCCGGTTGAAATGGAACTCGTCAGGCGCAGGGCGACAAACATCAAGATGAAGTAGAACGCCATCAGGCCGCCGAGGATCGGAAACCGCCAGACCGCCTTTGGCTTCCAGATATCCGGCCGCGCCGGCGCTGGCGTGAACATGACAGCAAGTGCGCCCATGACGGGGATGGCGATCATATAGCGGACAGCATTCAGCGCGGCCGGATCGATATGCGGCGCGGCGCGCTTGCCAATGAAAAATGAAGCGGAAATCAGGAGCGCGTAGAGCGCAACGGCGAGATGGCCCTGCACTCTGGGGCTGATCGCAAATTTCGCATTCGATGAGGCGACGCTCATGCGCCAATCCGGAAATGAAGACGGCACGGGCCGATGATGATTTCCACGGCGTCGCCGCGGCTCACCGGGCCGACGCCTTCGGGCGTGCCGGTGAAAACAAGATCCCCGGCGCGCAATTCGAATTGCTGCGACAGCGCGACGAGGATGTCTTCTACCGACCAGATCATATTGGCCAGCGGCGCGTCCTGGCGCGTCTCGCCATTGACGATGGTCTTGAGATTGGCCCCCGCAAGATCAACCTCGCCAGCGGGCGTTATTTCGCCAAGCGGCGCGGACTGGTCGAACGCTTTGGCGGTGTCCCATGGCGCGCCGGCCTTCTTCGCCCTCGCCTGATGGTCACGGCGGGTCAAATCGCAGCCCGCCGCATAGCCGTAAATCGCAGCGCGCGCCGCAGGCCCATCGAGATTCTGTCCGCCAGATTTCAGCGCGACAACCAGCTCGCCTTCAAAATGCAGGTCATCCGTCGCCTGAGCATAGGCAACCACGGCGCCATCGGGAACGACGGCGTCTGCGGGCTTGGTGAAGAAGACCGGCGGATCGGCCTTCGGATCTCCGCCCATTTCGCGCACATGATCTGCGTAATTTCTGCCGATGCAGAAAATCCGCCGGACCGGAAACAGGCCGCCGCCCGCGACTTTTACGGAAGGTTGCTCAGGAGGATCGATGACATAATTCATGGGAAAACCGTAAATCAGGGGTGAAGCATCGCCATGCCCACAGCGATCAGCGTTACGCCCAGCGCGGAACCGGCGAGCGGCACAATGAACCAGAACGCCCGGGACATCAGAACGTAAGACGCGCCGAAGCCGACAATGGCGACGCGAACCACGACATCGCTAAGGATATCCGGCCGGACCAGGGCGCAATAGAGCACCGTCAAGGCGTAGAACATCACGCCGACGCTGTGGCTGAAATGAAAGCCGAGATAGGACAGCCAGAAATTCTTGACGTCCTTGCGAAAACTGATCCGCGTCGCCTGCAATTCGAGGAGCAGCTCCTTGTTGGCCGGCGTAAAGTATCTTGGATTTTTAAGGTCCGCCGCCGTCATTCGCAAATGCAGGGCGCCGAGCAGCAGGAACAGAAACGCACCCGTCGCGGTGAGCCATTGCGCTGTCATAAAAGAACCCTCCTCCCGTTTCCGGAAGGAGGGTAAGCTGTTTCTCCGCCGTCACAAACGCCCGATGGCGGCGGGCGCGTCAATCAGTAGCGGATCGTCA
This sequence comes from Hyphococcus sp. D3-15, assembly GCF_055809375.1. Lineage (NCBI taxonomy): Bacteria > Pseudomonadati > Pseudomonadota > Alphaproteobacteria > Parvularculales > Parvularculaceae > Hyphococcus > Hyphococcus sp. D3-15. The sequence goes on from NZ_CM147910.1 coordinate 2,570,755, forward strand.
GGTAGCCGCCAAAGATGCGCGGTGCGCCGGCGATGAAGGTCGGAATGCCGAACCCGTCGCCCGTATTCCCGGCGTCGATGATGTATTCCTTGTCGAACAGATTCTCGACAAAGACTTCGGCGCTCCAGCGATCATCTTCGGAGTCAAAGCGCAGGCGCATATCGAAAATGCCGTAGGCGTCCTGGAACTCATCCTGGAAGAAATCGATCGGCTGAAGCGGCGCCGAGCCGGCGGGAATGCGCGGGTTGAATTGTAGGTCGTTATTATCGTCGAAGAAAATCTTCGAGCGATAAACATAGGACGGCGTCAATGCGAATGTCCCATAGGCCGTTTCCGCCCAGAACGTGCCGCCCACGGAAAAGGAATGATCCGGGCTCAAGCGGAACTGGTTGCCGGCAAAGGCTTGCGGCGCGCCGTCCTCGCCCACATCATCGAAGCGCGACTTGTTGTAGGAATATGTGCCGAACAGCCGCGCCCACTCGGTCGGTTGCAGGACAATCGCCGTCTCCGCGCCAATCGCGTCGGCGCTGCCCGCATTGATCGTCTCGAACATGCCCGCGCCGGTCACGATTGAAGACTGGAAATTCGTGTAGGCGTAGTAATACCCGGAGGCGTCGACGGAAAGCGCCCCATCAAAGAGACGCGCTTTCAAGCCGCCTTCATAGGAGTCGACGGTCTCAGCCGGCAGGGTGACGAATTCATCCACATTCACGCCGAGGCTCGCCGTGTCGTTATTGAATTCCAGCACATCCGGGCGGCGGCCGCGGCCATAGTTGAAGTAGACATTCAGTTCATCGCTGACTTCGTAACTGGCGACTGCGCGCCAGGTGAAGCCGTCGAAATCGCCGTCCACATAGACTGTATCAAAATTGTTGAACGCCGAGGCGCCGATGAACAGCCCTGCCCCGGTGAGCGCGCTCGGCCCGTTCAGGAGGCCCGCATTATAGCCGATGCGCTTGTCTTCCGACGAATAGCGCGCGCCGAAAATCAGCTCGAGCCGATCCGTGGGGCGTAAGGTGACATCCGCAAAGAGTTCGACCGCATCCGTCTCGCCGAAATTCGAAAACTGCTCCGCGTGAATTGGCTTTAACGGGCTCAAGAAAAGCGGCGATGAGGGATCTGCGTTAAAGTCAGGGAAAAGTCCGATCGGCAGGGTCGGCTGCGGCGCGCCGGGCACGTCGGTGAACAAGAACCCGCCAAGCAGCGCCTGCACGGCGCGTTCATCGAATTGCAGCGGCACTTTCTGCTCGCCATTTTCACTGAAGTAAGATGCGCCGAAAAAGCCGCTGACAAGGCCGCCATCATCATAGTGCACCCGGACTTCCTGGCTGAATTGGTCGCCCGTTGCATCTTCGGCGAAAACGAAGAGCGGCGTTGCAAAGCCATCCGGGTCAAACACTTCAACAGAGTCGAATGTTCTGTAGCCGGTCACGGAATTGATCGTCACCGCATCAGACACCGCCCAGTCGATGAGGCTGGTGAAGCCCCACACCTGACGCTCCACCCCAAGCTCTTCGCCGTGCAGGAAGTCGCCAAAGGTATTAAGCTCAGCCGGCGCCCAGGGCGCGATGTCGCCGCCGGATGGAATGAACGTGCCGGACTTGAAGGATGTGCCGCTATTGTTGTCGTTCTGGAAATTGAAAATCACGTCGGCGCGCAGGGTTTCGGTGGGATCAAACCGCAATGCAGCGCGCACCGCCGCAAGTTCAAAGCCGTTGAAGTCAGCGCCGCCGGCGGCGTTTTCGACATAGCCGTCGCGCTTTTTATAGCGAAAGGAACCGCGAAACGCCGCGAGATCCTGGGCCAGCGGAATGTTCACATAGCCGTCGACAAGCTGATAATCGAGATTGCCGTAGCCGCCGCGAATTTCCGCAGCGAGCTCATAAGTCGGCTTGTTCTGAATGATATTGATGGCGCCAATCAGCGCCGACCGTCCGAACAGGGTCGATTGCGGGCCTTTCGCGACTTCGACGGAGGAATCGAACAATTCCACAAAGGAACCGCGCGACCGCGAGATCGACACGCCATCCTGAAACACCGAAACGCGCGGTTCGATATTCGCCGCGCCGGAGTCCGAGGTGATGCCGCGAATGACGAAGCCGGGGTTGTTCGGGCTCTGCTCCTGCACTTCAAGGCCCGGAACGAAGTCAGCCAGATCGTCGAATTGCTGAACGCCGAGGCGCTTTAGCTGCTCTTCGCTATAGGCCGTGACCGCGATCGGCACATCCTGCACCGACTGCTCGCGCTTTTGCGTATAGACGACGATTTCATCGCGGATCGGGTCATCATTGGTTTGGGCGTTCGCCCCTGTGATGAGGGCGGCGATGGCGGCAGAGCAAAGGAACACGCGGTGCATAATGGAAAAGTCCCCAGAACAAATGTTGCAATGCGGCATTCCCTAGGGGTGAATTGAAACGGCTGCGTGACAGAACTGTTGCGCTTTGATGAAGGCGCACATGCATGAGCAGGAACCGGCGCAGTGTGGCGCCAGAACCATATCAAAAGCGGTTCATATTATTTTTCGGAACTGAGATCCGCCTCGTCGATGGTCCGCCGCGCGGTTTCGCCGTCCGGTTTTCCAACGGTCATTTTATGCGCCGCGCCATCGGGCAAGGATTTGATATAGACATCCTGCTGCGGGAACGGAATTTCCACGCCCGCTTCGGCGAACGCCTTGAAGATGGCGAAACGCAAATCAGTGCGCACCAATATCCCTTTCGAAATATCGTTCAGGAATGCGCGAAGTTCGAAATCGAGTGAGGAGGCGCCGAAATCGGTCCAGGTTACAAAGGGTTCGGGATAGGCGACGATCAGCGGATGATCGGCGGCGCATTTCAAAAGAATGTCGCGCACCTGGTCCGGATCGGAATGATAGGCCACGCCGACCGTCACGCGAATGCGTCCGATCTTGTCCTTGTGCGTCCAGTTGGTGACCGTCGAGGAAATCAGCTCCGAATTCGGCACAATGATGGAGGACCGGTCAAAGGTCTCGATCTCCGTCGAGCGGACGCTGATTTTTTTGACCGTGCCTTCGCCGGAGGTCGTCACGATCCAGTCGCCAACTTTGATCGGCCGCTCAAACAAAAGGATGAGCCCTGAAACGAAATTATTGACTATGGATTGCAGGCCGAAACCGATGCCGACGGAAAGCGCGCCCGCGATCAGCGCCAGATTGCCGAGGTCAAAGCCGAGTGCGGAGATCGATGCGAACAGCGCGATGATCAGGCCCGCATAGCCGAGCAGCGTGATCAGCGAGTTTTGAACGCCGATATCGGCGCTGGAATGGGCCAGCGGCCCGCGCTGCATGCCGCCCTGCACCAGCTTCGTGGCGCCCATGATGAAGACAAAAACCACAACCGCAGACACCAGCTTCGCCAGCGAAGGAATATGCACGCCGCCAATATTGAAGCCGAACAGCGCCTGCCCGGCGAGATCGCGCACCGTGGTGACGGGAACGCCGAACAATACCAGGACCGCCGGCAGGATCATGATCGCCAGACACAGATTGATCACCAGCCGCGACCAGAAGCGGAAATTGTCGGACTCTGTTTCGTTTTCCTCCGCGCCCTCGCCGCTCAGGGTGGCGCGAAAACGCAGCGCGAATTCCGCCAGCATGGCGCGCAACAGCCAGACGACCCCGAAAACCAGGGTCAGGAACACCACCCGCGTCGCGACGAAATCCGCTAACAGGCCGTAGCCCGCCAAGGCGGCAACAATGATCGCGCCCCCGACAACGCGCCCGCACCGGCGGAAAATGCGCCAGCCCGCGCCCGCTTGCGCATTGTCATCGACGCGCCATAAGCGGCTGCGGCAAAGCGCGATGATCGCCGCGCCGATGGCGATGGCGCCAAGCGATTGCACAAGGCTGATCAGTGCGGCGTCCGCCTTGGCGGCGACGCCGATCGCGGTGAGCAGCATCTTCAGTGAAAATACAATTGCGATCGCCATGGCGATCCGGCTCACCGCCCGGCCGCGCCCGGCGTCAATCGGCGCGATCCGCCATTGCGGCGAGGAAGGGGCGAAAAACCCTGTGGTGAATCCGGAAACCAGAAGGATGGAGAGAATGCCGATCCAGAACGCCCGGGCCGCCGTTTCACCCTGATCGGTCAGCACGCCTTGGGCGCGCAGGGTTTCGATAATGATCAGGCCGCCGAGAATGCCGGGCGCCGTGCGCGCCGCCATTTTCAACCCCGCCGCGACGACGCGCCGTGAGGCATTGGGTTTGCGTTTTTCAAGCTCCGCCGAAAAGGTCTTGGCGACCCAGCGATTCACCGGACCGAAAATCAGCAAGGACAGAACAAGCGCCGCCAATATGATGATCAGCGTGCGGCTGAGAGAACCATCGCTGCTGCGTTTGTCGCCCCAGCCGGAAAAATATTTGCCAATCCGGCCCGATACCGCGCCCGCAGACGCGCTTGCCGCCCGCCACTGCGCCGGATCAAGCGGCGTCGCCCCGCGCTCGCCGAGCGAGCGATAAAGCGCGCCCAATTGCGCGCCGGATAATTTCGTCAGCAATTCGCCGGCTTCGTAGATATTGGCGAGAACTCTGGTTCTCACGCCGGTAAGCCGCGCCAGTTCCGTTGTGAACTGTTCGCGCTGCTCGGCCACGAGCAAACTCTCCGCGGCAGCGTTTGAATCCGGCGCCGGACCGAGCAACTCCAACTGACCGCGCACGCCCTCAAGCTTGCGCTCCACGCTGGCGAGGCGCTGCCTGCTTTCATTTCTCAATGCACGAAGCTGGTCCGCGTATTCGGTTGGCGAGGCGACCTCGCCATCATTGATGGCGTTGCGGATTTCCGCGATGACGGCGCTTGCCTGCTCTATCTCGGCGGCTTGCGGGTCTTGCGCCAGCGCGCCGGACGCAATGCAGAACGACAAGATCAGCGCGCATAGAGGCGCCAGCCTCAAGCGCCACGCGGCCGTCAGAGCCATTTCATTATCCTGAATACAATCAGCAAACATGCAGCGATGAGCCCGCATCCCAAAGCGACAATCCAGAATGCAGCAGGCGCATCGACGCCGGGCATGCCGCCCACATTGATGCCGAAAAGGCCGGTGAGAAAACCAAGCGGCAGAAAGATCGCCGCAACGATGGAAAGCACCATCATATTGCGATTCATTTCCTCTGCGCGCTGGTCGGTCAACTGGTCCTGCAACACCATGGCGCGCTCGCGCGCCGCATCGATGTCTTCCGTCATGCGCGTGACGCGGTCGGCGACTTCGCGCAGCTCGATCTTCGCCGTGTGGTCGAAGATGTGTGAATCATCGCTCGCCAGACGATTGAGCGCATCGCGCTGGGGCGCAATGAAGCGGCGGAAATGCACGGCGGACTGCCGCGTGTCGGCGAGCTTCGCCCGCAGACCCTGCCCGCCGCCATCAAGAATTTCCGCTTCGAGATCGTCGACGCTTTCTTCGACCTCAAGCACATAGGGTTCCGCGCGATCCGTCAGCTTTCCAGCAAGCCGCGCCACCAGTTCGCCGGAATTTCCAATCACTGCGCCATTGTTGATGTCGGCGCGCACATCCTGCGCGGCCTTCAACCGCCGCCGGCGCGTCGTCACCAGCTTCTTATCCGAAAGCCAGATGCGGATTGACACCATGTCCTCAGGCTCGGCGCCTTCGTTCAAATTGACGCCGCGCAAATTCACCACCAGCCCCTTGTCGAATGCCGTGACGCGCGGTCGCGTTTCACCGGCGACAAGCGCGGAAGCGGCGGCGTAAGGAATGTCGTGTTGCTTGCGGATCCATTCGCGCGCCTCGACATTCAGCATGTTGAGATGCAGCCAGATGAAATCATAGTCATCCAGTTTGCTGGCGACGTCTTCCCAGCGCATTTCCGTGCCGACGCCATTCTTGAACCCGAAACCGAACACAAAGGGCGGTCCGCTGTCGGTTTCGCCCCGGTCAGTCTGAATTGGCGTGTCGGACATATGTTATTCTTTGGCTGGCTTGCGAATCTTAGAGGATTTTCTGGCCGGTTTTCGCCCAGTCATCAAGAAAGGCCTGCAGGCCCTTATCCGTCAGCGGGTGCTTGACCAATGCCTTCAGCACAGATGGCGGCGCCGTCGCCACATCGGAACCGGCAAGCGCCGCGTCCTTCACATGATTTGGCGAACGGATCGATGCGGCCAGAATTTCCGTACGGAAATCATAATTGTCATAGATGACGCGAATTTCGCGGATCAGTTCCATCCCATCAATGTTGATGTCGTCAAGCCGGCCAATAAAGGGCGAAATGAAGCTCGCGCCCGCCTTTGCCGCAAGCAAGGCCTGGTTGGCGGAGAAACACAGCGTCACATTGGTCTTGATGCCTTCGCTGGTCAGCGCCTTGCAGGCGATCAGCCCGTCCAGGGTCAGCGGCAGCTTCACCACCACATTATCGGCGATTTTGGCGAGAGACTTGCCTTCCGCGATCATTGCGGCGGATTCGGTCGCTGTGACCTCCGCGCTCACCGGACCGGGCACAAGCGCGCAGATTTCGGCGGTCACCTCGCGAATATCGCGCCCGGACTTCATGATGAGGCTGGGATTGGTCGTCACCCCGTCCACCATGCCCGTGGGCAGGAGGTCGCGGATTTCGGCGATTTCGGCGGTATCGACAAAGAACTTCATCAGAAAGCTTTCATTTCATTGGTGGTTTAGGGGTGGTTTGGGGCTCGCGAAGGCCCTTTTAGACCGGTTGCATCGGGGAAGCGATAGCGGCCCGCCAGATCGCCGGAAAGTACAGTTTTTCTAATATGTTAAGCAGCAAAAGGGGGCTCCTCTCACCTTGGCGAGAGCCGGGAGCGGAAAGGGCTTGTTTTCCGCTCCGGAGGTTGGGATATGGGTTCGGAGATCGCGCGTCGCCTGCCTATAATGGCACGGCGCGCGCCTGTTTTTACTGGCGGTTTCGCCCCGATGGCGCAGCCGCCGCCTTACGAGTTCGTTTATATGACCAAAATATCACCGGAAAATCTCTCCGTCGTCGTGCGCTTCGCTGGCGATTCTGGCGACGGGGTACAGTTGCTCGGCTCGCAATTTGCGGAATCGACCGCCCTTGCCGGCGCTGATTTCTCGACCTTCCCCGATTTCCCGGCGGAGATTCGCGCGCCCGTGGGCACGACCTTTGGCGTCTCGGCGTTTCAGATCAATCTCGGCGCGCGCCGCATTTCGACGGCTGGCGATCAGCCGGATGTGCTGGTGGCGCTCAATCCGGCTGCGCTGAAGGTCAATCTGCCGCTCCTGCAAAAAGGCGCGCTGATTATTCTGAACACAGACGCTTTCAACGACCGTAATTTCGCCAAGGCGCATATCGCCGCCGATCCGCGCAAGACTGGCGAGCTTGATGACTTCCAGGTCATCGAGATCGGCATCTCCACCCAGACGCTGGAAGCGGTGAAGCCGCACGGGCTGTCGAAAAGCGATGCGGAGCAGTGCAAGAACTTCTGGGCGCTGGGCGCGATTTTGTGGATGTTCGGCCGCGACCGCCAGCCGATCATCGACTGGGCGCATAAAAAGTTTGCGAAAAAGCCTGCGGAAATCCTCACCGGCAACCTCGCCGCGCTGGACGCCGGTCACGCCTATGCGGAGACCGCCGAGCTGTCGGCCGAGATTCCACAATTCGTCATCGGCGAAGCGCCGATGGAAGCGGGCGTCTATCGCTCGATCACCGGCGCTGAAGCCATCTCGCTCGGCCTCGCCGCCGCCGGCGAACTTGCGGACCGCCAGATCGTTTTCTGCGGTTATCCGATTACACCCGCCTCTTCCATTCTGCATCACCTGTCGCGCATGGCCGATCTCGGCGTTGCGACCTTTCAGGCCGAAGACGAAATCGCTGCCTGCTGCGCCGCCATCGGCGCCTCTTTCGGCGGCGCGATCGGCGTCACGTCTTCGTCCGGGCCGGGCATCGCCTTGAAGACAGAAGCGATTGGTCTCGGCATGGCGACGGAACTGCCGCTGGTCATCGTCAATTCCCAGCGCGGCGGCCCCTCCACCGGCCTGCCCACCAAAACCGAGCAATCCGACCTTTATCAGGCCGTGTACGGACGGAACGCCGACGCGCCCCTGCCCGTCATCGCCTCTTCGTCACCCGGCGATTGCTTCGATGCGGCGATTGAAGCGACGCGGGTCGCCGTCCGCCACATGACCCCGGTGTTCCTGTTGACCGATGGCTATATCGCCAATGCTGCGGGCCCATGGGCACTGCCTGACATGGATGACTATGAGCCGATCAAGGCCAATCCCGCGCCGAAGCCGCCTGCATCAGGCGAGTCGGAAGATCTGAAAAAAGCGATCTGGAAACGCGACGAGAAATCTTTAGGCCGTCCATGGGTCGCACCGGGCATGGAAGGTCTTGCGCACCGGATCGGCGGTCTCGAAAAAGATATCGAGACAGGCGACATTTCCTATGACGCCGCGAACCACCAGGCGATGGGCGAATTGCGCGCGAATAAAGTCGCGTCGATTGCAAACTACATTCCCGATCAGGAAATCGAGCAAGGTCCGGCGAAAGGCCGTCTGGTCGTTGTCGGCTGGGGCTCGACCCATGGCGCAATCTGGCGCGCGGTCAATCAGGCGAATGAACAGGGCCTCGACGTCGCACAGGTGCATCTGCGCTGGATGAACCCGCTGCCGAAAAACCTCAAAGCCCTGCTGTCGAATTTCGACACTATCTTGCTGCCGGAAATGAATTTCGGTCAGTGCGCAACGCTATTGCGCGACAAGCTGGAACTCGACGTCGTTCCGCTGAATAAAGTCTCTGGCCAGCCTTTCAAGATTGTCGAGATTCTTAACGCGATCCGGGAGAACATTCCCGGCGCAAAACAGGCGGCGGAATAAGGGGGTATGCAATGACTGATAGCATAGCGTGGTTTTTCGCTGCTGTAGCATTGGCTCAGGGGGGAGAGCCGCAAATTCAGGATGTATGCATCAATCAGAAAACGCTTAGCGGCTGTTGTAGTGGTCGCCTGGGTATAAAGGGGATAACGCGAGACGGCGTTTTATGCGAGACAAACGAATACAGTCCTACCTGCACCCAACCGATCAAGGACGAGCTCAACGGATGCTGTAGCCATCACGAAGGCGTAAAGTATATTGATCGCTCCTCCGGTGAGGTCGTCTGCAATAACCAAAGCACAAGCCCAACCTGCTCGATCAGCATGAAAGCCTGCGCCGATAACGACCGTGTAACAAGAGACGATGCCATATGAATAATCCATATGTCGCTATTGCGCTTTGTGCGCCGCTCATGCTGGCCGCATGCAGCGAGCCCGATCCGAATGAGCGCACGCTGATCGAGGTGATCCAGCCTACGCCGGACACGAATTACGGCGTCTTTGTCTGGCGCCAGAAACGCGCGCCCAATCCGACGCTGGTCTATTTCGGCCTCGCGCCGTTTCAAAATGAAGCCCGCGACCTCGATGCGCAGCTCGATGACGTGCAGCCCTTCGGCGTCGCCGATTTCGCCGCGTCGCAAATTCAATATGGCTGGAGCGATCTGAAAGATTTCTCCGTCTGCGCCGCCAAATTCAAAAAACTCAAGACGCGCGAGTCGAGCGTCTTCACCGCCGTTATGGACAGCGTCAATTTCACCAGCGCCGCCGAGTGCGCGGATGAGCTTTACACGTCCTTCCCGCCATCTGTTGGTTCCGAGCCCAAAGAGTAATCCTATGAACGCCCCCCTTACCGCCAAAGATTTCGCCACCGATCAGGAAGTGCGCTGGTGCCCCGGCTGCGGCGACTATGCGATTTTGAAATGCGTGCAGAAAACGCTCGCTGATGTTGAGGCGAACCCGGACAAAACCGTATTCGTCTCCGGCATTGGCTGCTCCTCGCGCTTTCCCTATTACATGAATGCCTATGGCTTCCACACGATCCATGGGCGCGCGCCGGCATTTGCCACAGGGTTGAAGATCACCAATCCCGAGCTTGATGTCTGGCTGGTCACCGGCGATGGCGACGGCCTGTCGATTGGCGGCAATCACTTGCTCCATGTCCTGCGGCGCAATGTGAACATGCAGATCATGCTGTTCAACAACGAGATTTACGGCCTCACCAAAGGTCAGTATTCGCCCACCTCGCGGCCGGGCACGCGCTCGCCGTCGACGCCGACCGGTTCGATCGACGCGCCGGTCAATCCATGCGCTTTTGCGTTGGGCGCTGGGGCCCGCTTCATCGCCCGCGGCATCGACACCGATGCGAAGAACCTGTCGCCGGTGCTAAAACATGCGCGCGAATTCAAGGGCGCGGCGTTTGTCGAGATCTTCCAGAACTGCATCGTCTACAACAAAGACCGGTTCGAAGATTTCGTCGCCAAGAAAACCGCCGCCGACACCCAGCTTCATGTGGAGCATGGCAAGCCCATGCTGTTCTCCAAGGGCGCCAAAGGCCTTAAATTGAATCACAAGACGCTGGCGCTTGAGATTGTCGATGTGGGCGAAAACGCAACGCCGGTCGAGGATGTGCTCGTGCATGACGAGACCAGCAAGGTGATCGCGCAGATGCTGATCAACCTGCCCATGCAGGGCTTTCCCATGCCGCTCGGCGTCATCTATCGCGACCCGGCGCAAAGCTTTGACGACGCCTTCTGGGCGCATCACCCGACGCAAGGCAAACGCACCGGCAAAGTCGCCGACGCCCTGCGCAAGGGAAGCGTCTGGAAGAAGGGTTAGGCTTAGATGGAGTTTGCGCAAAAGCGCATGGCGACGCAGACCTGGTTCACGTTCGATGAACGCGAACTCAAGCACCGGGTGCGCGACAATACCGGTGAAGTCGAATTCAGCGTCGAATACAGCGCCATTCCTGCGCAGAAGCGGATCGTCTTCAACCGCAATAACTGGCTGCGCAATGTCGGGCTCTTATGGTGCGCGCTTGGCGTCGTGATGATCGGGCTGGATGCGATGGCCGGCGCCGTTAATGTCGGCTCCGGCTTCTGGATATTCATCGGTCTTGGTTGCCTCGCATTTTACCGGCTGACCTGGTCGGAATTCACGGTGCTCGACACCAGCGAAGGGTCAGTCTGGATTATTCGCGACAAACAGCACAACGCGATTTTGGACCTGATCCATGACCGGCGCAAAACGCAATTGCTGGGCTGGTATGACAGTCTTGATTTCAGCGAAGACCCGATGCGTGAAGTCCATACGATAGAATGGCTCGTGAAGCAGGGCGTAATGGCGAAATCCGATGGCGATGCGCGCATCGCGGAGATCCGCAAAACGCATACGATCTTGTTGTCGCATTCAGATGACGAGCCGGGTCCGCAATTGCATTAATGGCGGCTCGCCTACCCCAGGCGCGCCGCAACCAATGCAGCAACAAACAAGATTAGCACCAGCAGGAAGAAGCCCGCCGACAGCAGGATTGGCATTCGGGCGGCATGCTTGGTGATGTCGTCAAACTTTACCGCGCGGTGCGCGATATAGCCAACCAATGCCGTGGCCAAAGCCGACAGCTCCCATCGCATGAAGGCCGCTATCTTGTTCGACCCGCGGGTGAACCCGCTACCGGTCGGCTCGAGGGTCATATAGGCGACAAACCCCTGCAGGACGAACGCCGCCCAGATGGCGGCGCAAGCCCATATCAGGAAGAACGCGATGCGACGCACGATCCTATTTCGCTTTCAACGCCGCTTCGGTCGCATCGGCGAAAATGTCGAGGCCCTCATTCAACATCTCGTCGGAAATGACCAGCGGCACCAGCGAACGCAGGCACTGGGCGTAGGCGCCCGCCGTGGTCATGATCAACCCGCGTGAGCGCGCTTCCGTCAGGATAGCCGCCGCCAGATCGCCATTCGGTTTCGACGCATCACCGTCCTTGACGAATTCCAGCGCCATCATGCCGCCGACCCGGCGCACATCGCCGATGACGCCCTTGCCAATGCCGGACTGTAGTTCTTTCCAGCGTTTTTCGGTCTGCGCGCCAATCTCTTCAGCGCGTTTCAGCAAGCCCTCTTCCTCGATGACATCGAACACCGCGAGCGCCGCCGCACAGGCGACCGGGTTGCCGCCATAGGTCGAGCCCATGGAGCCCGGCACGACCTTGTCCATCAGTTCCGCCTTGCCAGTCAGCGCTGACAGCGGAAGGCCCGCCGCGAGCGATTTCGCAACGCAGATGAAGTCCGGCTCAACGCCGGCGCTTTCAAAAGCGAAATATTTGCCCGTACGGCCCATGCCCGACTGGATTTCATCGGCGATCAACAGAATGCCGTGCTCGTCGCATTTTGCCCGCAAGCCTTCGAGGAATTCCTTCGGCGCCGGATTAAAGCCGCCCTCGCCTTGCACCGGCTCGACAATCATCGCGGCCACTTCATTGGCGTTGATCATGGATTTGAAAATATGATCGACGCTGGCCAGCGCATCAGCGACGGAAACGCCGTGATAAGCGTCAGGATATTCCGCATGGAAGATCGCCGGGACATAGGGGCCGAACCCGACCTTGTAGGGTTTCGATTTGCCGGTAAGCGTCGTCGCCAGCAGCGTGCGGCCATGGAACGCGCCGGAAAACGCGATGACGCCCGGACGGCCGGTGATCTGGCGCGCGAATTTGACGGAATTTTCGACCGCCTCCGCGCCGGAGTTGAACAACGCGGTTTTCTTTTTCGTCGGGCCCGGCGTGACGCGGTTCAGTTTTTCACAGACTTCAACATAGCTTTCATATTGAGCGATGCCGAACGCCGTATGGATAAAGCTTTCCGTCTGGGCCTTGATCGCTTCCACGACCTTCGGATGGGCGTGACCGACATTCAGGACGCCAATGCCGCCGATAAAATCGATATAGCGCTTGCCTTCAACGTCCCACAATTCCGCGCCCTTGGCGCGCGCCGCGTAAATCCCCGATTTTGACGGCAGACCGACCGGACAGGCCTCCTCCCGGCGGGATTTCAGGCTTTCATTGGTGGCGAACTCGTTTCTTCCGTGGTCCATTTTCGGCTCCGGTTGTAAAGCATGGCTGTTATCCCGCCTCTAGCACGCCCGTTGGGAAAGTGAAGGGCTAGCCGCGCTCCGGGCGAAACTTCCTTGCGATTCACAACCGGAACCGTGATTTCTTTCATAAAACCCATATTTGGTGCGTAGTTATCCACGACTTCGAGAATGGGCGTATAATCGCGTCTGATGGTTTTGCCGCCGAATTCCGCCGGCAGAGCGCAATTTGGGTCAATCGCTGGCCTGGCGCCTCGCCTACAGGGCGGCGCACAACTCCGGAGAGAAAACAGCGTGGAACAATTTCATCAAATCGCCCCGATCGACGCCGTGCAAGCCAGCAAATACGTCAGCAGAACGCAGACAGAGGGGATTCTGGCGATTGTTCCACGCACTGCGCCCGACGCTTCCACATCCGGAAGGAGAAAGTAAGCTAGCGTCATGTTCACAAAGTTTTTCCACGAATTGAAATCCGCCGGCCTGCCCGTTTCACTGCGGGAGTATCTGACGCTCATGGAGGCGATGGACGCCGACCTCGCCAGCCGCCGGGTGGAGGATTTCTACTACCTCTCCCGCGCCGCGCTGGTGAAAGACGAGCGCAATCTCGACAAATTCGACCGGGTGTTCGGGCATGTCTTCAAAGGGCTCGAAACGCTCGGCGAAGACATCACGGCCGATATTCCCGAAGACTGGCTGCGATCGATGACCGAGCGCTATTTCACCGAAGAGGAAATGCGCGAGATCGAGGCGCTGGGCGGCTGGGACAAATTGATGGAGACGCTGAAAGAGCGGCTCGATGAACAAAAGAAGCGCCATGAGGGCGGCAATAAATGGATCGGCACAGGCGGCACGTCGCCCTTCGGCTCCGGCGGTTACAACCCCGAAGGCGTCCGCATTGGCAATGAGGGCAAGCGCCAGGGCCGCGCCGTCAAGGTCTGGGAAAAGCGCGACTACAAAAATCTCGATGACAATGTGCAGCTCGGCACGCGCAACCTCAAAATGGCGCTGAGAAAGCTCCGGCGCTTCGCACGCGAGGGCGCAGCGGACGAGTTCGATCTCGACAACACCGTCGATGCGACGGCGCGCGCCGGCTATCTCGATATCAAGATGCGCCCCGAACGCCGCAACATGATCAAGGTGTTGCTGTTTTTCGACGTAGGCGGATCAATGGATCCGTTTATCAAAATTTCCGAGGAGTTGTTTTCCGCCGCGCGCGCGGAATTCAAACATATGGAATATTTCTACTTCCATAATTGTCTTTACGACTATGTGTGGAAAGACAATCGCCGCCGCTGGACGGAAAAAATTCCCACATGGGACGTGCTGCACAAATATCCGCATGACTACAAGGTGATCTTTATTGGCGACGCATCCATGTCGCCTTATGAGATCACCGTGCCCGGCGGCGCTGTCGAATATTTCAATGAAGAAGCCGGCGCTGTCTGGGTGAAGCGGCTGACGGATATTTATGAGCGCGTTGTCTGGCTCAATCCGGTGCGCCGCGACAGTTGGGAACATGTTCCCTCAACGTCGCTATTGCGCGAGTTGCTGGGCGACCGGATGTTTCCGCTGACGCTTGGCGGGATAGAAAAGGCCATGGCGGAGTTAAAGCGCTAGCGAATGCCTAACTCGCCGCCGCCAGCCTTACCCGGCGCGCCTCTTCCACGGCGGCCCGCGCCGTGTGACGCAAGGAAACGAGCATCGTCGCCCGTGATTCCTGCTTGGCGGGGGCTGCGCCGATAAGCGCTTCGGCGTCTTCGCAAAGGCTGCCAAGGGTCCAGGCGCCGACGCCGCGCGATGCGCCCTTCAGCGTATGCGCAGTATTCCGCCAGCCTTCATCATTCTGGAACACGTCGAATTGCTGCATCAGCATTTCCACTTGTTCAGAGAAAATCTCTAAAATCTCGTCGCGCAGCGCATTATCGCCTGCCACGTATTTTTCGAGATGATCAAAATCTATAACGCTTCCCGGCATCATAAAATCCGCACTTTCCACCGTTGATGACATAACGGTAAGGGACAATCGCTACAAAGCTTTTAAAATTTTATACGTCAAGATGAACAAGGTCTTAATAAAAAACGCCGCTCCGGCGCAATTGACCGGGGCGGCGTTTCAATTCGGCACACTTTATGGCGTGGGCTGAACTTTTTAGTTGTTCGCCGGCTCTTCCGCCGCTTCGTCGGCAACCTCTTCCGCGGCTTCTTCGGCTTCGTCGGCAGCCTCGTGCATCATGTCGCCTGCGTCGTCCGCCATTTCTTCTGCGGCGTCCATCGTATCGGCGGCGGCTTCTTCCACTGCGTCAGCAGCGTCGCCAGCCATTTCCTTTGCGCCGTCCACCATGTCACCGGCGGCGTCGCCAGCTTTGTCCATGGCGTCAGACGCCATATCTGCGGCGGCGTCTTTTGCTTCGCCAGCGGCCGCAGCAGCGTCGCCCATCGCGTCGCCAGTTGCATCAGCTGCGTCATTCAATGCGTCGCCTGCGGCCTCACCGGCTTCGCCAGCGGCCTCAGCAGCATCATGCATGACATCGCCAGCTGCGTCGGCGGCGTCGCCCGCTGCTTCGCCGGTTGCTTCAACAGCGTCGCCGACCGCTTCCGTCGCGGAGTCCACAGCGTCGTTCTTCGGTCCCATGATCTTGGTCAGACCAATGATAACCGCCAATGCGACAGCGATAACAAGAATAATTCTGAGCATGTTAGGCCCCTTCCTTTGCGTATCTATTCGCCAGATAAAATTTCATGGCTTGCGTGCTGCGCTCCCCGTTTCACCGCGCAATCGCAATGACACCTCCCTATCGCAACGCCGGCATTTTATCCCCAATCCTTAACCCCGTAAATGGCTGTGAACACACGCAAATGCCCGCCAAGATTACAGATTTGACAATGTTTACGGGCGCTTGAAGATTGAGCTGCGCATGCGCACCGCGTAAACGCTGTGTTTGCCAGCCCCTACACGCTTCCGTCTGCTGACGAAGCCAGAAATACGCCAAAGGACGCCAAATGACGCAATTCACCGTTTTTCTCGGGAAAAGCGATAAACCTGAAGAACTCGCCCTGAAATATGCAAACCGGCATGGGCTGATTTCAGGCGCGACCGGCACGGGTAAAACCGTCTCCCTACAGATATTAGCGGAAGGCCTGTCGACGGCTGGCGTCCCGGTTTTCGTGGCGGATGTGAAAGGCGACCTGTCGGGCCTCGCCCAGCCTGTCGAAATGAAAGACTTCCTGACCAAACGCGCCAACACGATCGGGCTCGACCCATATGAACCAGGCAGCTTTCCGGTCTGCTTCTGGGACCTGTTCGGCAAACAGGGCCATCCGATTCGCGCGACGGTTTCTGAAATGGGGCCGCTGCTCCTGTCGCGCCTGCTTGATCTTAACGACACGCAAGAAGGCGTCTTGACCCTCGCATTCCGGCTGGCCGATGACGAAGGCCTGTTGCTGCTCGATTTGAAAGACCTGCGCGCCCTGCTGATGGAAATCGCCGAACGGGCGAAAGAGCTTTCCGCTGAATACGGCCATGTCTCGCGCGCTTCTGTTGGCGCGATACAACGGCGCCTGCTCGCCCTTGAAGAGCAAGGCGCTGAGGCGTTTTTTGGAGAGCCCGCACTAGAGCTGACGGATTTTCTGCGCACCGATGACAGCGGCGCGGGGATCATCAACATTCTCGCCGCGGACAAGCTGATGCAGACGCCGAAGCTTTACGCCACATTTTTGTTGTGGCTCTTGTCAGAACTCTTCGAAGAGCTCCCTGAAATCGGCGATCCGGACAAGCCGAAACTGGTGTTCTTTTTCGACGAGGCGCATCTGCTGTTTGACGACGCGCCCAAGGCGCTGCTGCAGAAGGTTGAGCAAGTCGTCCGGCTCATCCGCTCCAAGGGCGTAGGCGTTTTCTTTGTGACGCAAAACCCGCTCGACGTGCCGGATAGCGTTTCAAGCCAGCTCGGCAATCGGGTGCAACACGCGCTGCGCGCCTTCACACCGCGTGAACAACGGGTGGTGAAGGCCGCCGCGGAGACCTTCCGCCCCAATCCTGCGTTCAAGACGCTGGACGTGATCACGCAGCTCGGCATTGGCGAAGCGCTGGTCTCTACGCTGGAAAGCAAGGGCGCGCCGGGCGTGGTCCAGCGCACGCTGATCCGCCCGCCCTGCTCGCGTATGGGACCGCTCACGTCCGCCGAACGCAAGGATGTCATGCGCTATTCCGACATGGCCGACAAATATGACAGTTCAGTCGACCGCAATTCCGCCTATGAAGTGTTGAAGAGCCGGACGGAGAAACGTGCGGAAGCAGAACAAAAGGCGCGCGAGCGCGAGGAAAAAGCAAAGAGCGCATCCAAAAGAAAGCCCGCAAGGCGACGTTCAAATCGCCAGTCTGTCGGCGAGGCGGCGTTCAAAACCGCGGCGCGCACGCTAGCACGCGAATTGGTGCGCGGCGTGCTCGGCAGTTTAAAGCGCCGCTAGGTCATGAGCGCAGATCAGCCGCCCGAAACATCCGAGCCGCGCGCCTTCCTTCTCGTGATACTGGGAACGGTCGGGCTTGGTATTGCAGCTTACGCGTTCAGTTTTGTTTTCGGCGTGCCGCTGGCTGATCATATCCGGCTCGACTTCAATGATTTCGCCATCGGGATCATCGCGACCTTGCCGCTCGCAGGGTTCCTCTGGTGGTTTTCCAACACGACGCTTGAACATTTTGCGGCGTTTCGAAAATCGCAAATCAAGTTCTTTTCTGAAATCGGTTTTGAATTCACGCCTTCGCGCATCGCGTTGATGGCTATTTGCGCGGGCATCAGCGAGGAGCTTTTGTTCCGCGGATTGTTGCAAAGCTGGCTGGCCGGCTTTTCGCCGGTTGTCGTCGCCATCCTGCTTTCCAATCTGGTGTTCGGATTGCTGCATATGCGGACAATTTTATATGCTGTGATAGCTGGTCTCGTCGGCGTTTATCTGGGCGTTTTGTTCGCGGCGACCGGCAATCTCATTGCGCCAATAGCGGCGCATGCGCTTTATGATGCGGTCGCCCTGGAATATACCCGCCGGGCCGTCATTAACTATCAATCCAGCGGCATCTGAACGATCCTTCATACCGCTTGTTAATCTCGCAGCGCGACCATTCCTCCTGAAACCTGATAAACTATGCGCCACTTCGCGCTGGAACAGGGAGCGCCGCTTTGAAACACCTTATCAACTTCGGGGCCCTCGCCATTTTAGCGACTGCTTGCGGCGGCACCGACTCCACCCCGCCCATGGGCGGCGGCAATAGCGCGCCAGTATTCACTTCCGCCGCAACAGCAAGCGTTGCAGAAAACAGCGCCAGCGCTTTCTATAATGCGACCGCTTCTGACGCGAATAATGACGCGCTGAGCTTTTCGATTTCAGGCGGTCCCGACGCCGCGCAATTTTCCATCACGGTCGGCGGCGCCTTGTCGTTTGTCAGCGCTCCAGATTTTGAATCGCCCGCAGACGGCAATAGCGACAACGTTTATGAGGTGACGTTGCAGGTTAGCGATGGCTCTGCGACAGCCACGCAAGCGCTTGCCGTCACCGTTACGGATGTTCTTGAAAACATTGCCGTGCGCCGCGTCACCGCGTCCGCATCAGCGCCCTTGTCGCTTGTCGGCCGCGCTTCGGGCGATGTGCTGGTGGGCGAGCGGTCTGGCCGCATCCGCATTCTCAATCCCGCGACTGGCGCCTTCGCCCCGACAGCATTTCTCGACATCACCTCTATCGTCGGGACCGCAGGCGAAGGCGGCCTTCTTGGTCTCGCCCTCGCGCCTGACTATGCGTTGAGCGGAAATTTTTATGTCCACATCACCAATCTCTCCGGCGACACGGAAATCCGAAGATATCAACGCTCCGCAGGCGATCCAGATCTCGCCAATCCGGCAAGCGGCGACGTGATACTCACAGTCGCGCAACCGGACACCAACCATAATGGCGGCTGGATCGGCTTCGGTCAGGACGACCTTCTCTATATCGCCTTGGGCGACGGTGGTGGCGGCGGCGATCCCTTCGGCAACGGCCAGAACACCAACAGCCTGCTCGGCGCAATGTTGCGAATTGACCCCTCGTCCGATGATTTTCCCGGCGACGCCGATCGTGACTATGCCATTCCCGCTAGCAATCCATTCGCTAGCGGCGGCGGCGCAGCGGAAATTTACGCCTATGGATTGCGCAATCCGTATCGATCGAGCTTCGACCGCACTACCGGCGATCTCTATATTGGCGATGTGGGTCAGGGCGATCTTGAGGAAATCGATCTTATCGCGCCGGGTGAAGCGGGTCTCAATTTCGGCTGGCCCGTGCGCGAAGGCACCGCCATGGAGCAAGGCGCAGACAGCCCGTCCTTCACGCCGCCAATCGCCGAATATGGTCATGGTTCCGGACCGTTGCAGGGCAATTCCCTTACGGGCGGCTATGTCTATCGCGGTCCGGTGACCGCGCTTCAGGGGCAGTATGTGTTTGCGGACTTCATCTCAGATAATATCTGGTCGTTTCCTGTGTCCGCCGTTTCGCAAGGCTCCACCATAGCCTCGAGCCAATTCACAATACTGACGGATGCGCTCATTCCTGATACCGGAACCATTGGCGGCGTTGTTGGCTTTGGCGAGGACGTGTCGGGAAACCTCTATATTCTGACCATCGGCGGCTCGATCTTTGTGATCGAAACGCCATGATCAGGAGCGCATGGCGCTTTCCAACGGTTCTTCCGTGATTGGATAGCCGAGATCGTCCGGTATCGACAGCAAGCGGGCGCCGCCGCGTTCAACAATACAAGGCTCGACCGGCCGGATTTCGCGTTGCGCAGCAAAATCAAATACCGCCTGCACGCTACCGCTCTGCGCGAGCAGTTCCACATTGCGCGACGTGGGGTAGATCATTTTACGCTCACCCGCATCGCGCGCCGACAACGCATCTTGCGGCGTAGTCCACACGACCTCCATGGCTTCCCCGCCATCCGCGCGGGCGATTTGTCCCTCTGGCGCTGCGGCGGCGAAAAACCAGGTGTCGTAACGCCGATGCCCGACGCCGCTTGGCGGGCGCCAGCGAGCAAAAAGATTTAGTGCGTCTGTTGCGAGCGCCAATCCCTCGCCGGCGACCATTTCGAGAAACAGCCGGTCATCCTGCTCAATCCGACTGCGCCATGACGCGAGCTTTTCCGCTGCGCTCGCGTCAATCATAGCGCCATCCCGCCGCGCGATCAGCACGCCGGTTTCTTCAAACGCTTCGCGGAGCGCAGCAATGCGCGGCGCATGCTGGTCTTCGGGAACTGCATTGAGACCATGGGTGTGCGCCGCCCAGGCAAGGTCGCCGTCGCCCTTATCAATCCGTCCGCCCGGGAACACCAGGGCGCCGCCTGCAAACGCTATCTCCGCATGGCGTTCCACCATCAACACTTCAAGCGTGGGCGCATCGCGCAGAAGAAGAATTGTCGCCGCCGGGATCAGTTTGTCAGTCATCAAACAATCCGATTTTGCGGTCGCGCCCGGGATGAACGCTTTTTGCGCCGGTCGCTTTCACCGCCCCATATCCGCCTATCGCTGTCGCCAACATGGCGCCAGGCCACAAAAACCAGCTTAAAGGGTAGGAAAAAAGAGTGATAACCGCCCCAAGAAAGATCGCGGCGGCGGCGAGGCCGCCAAGCGGCGCCCATCTGACGCCGAGAAACAGCGCAAGAAACGCAGCCATAAACGCGCCGACGCACCAGCCCAGTAAAAGCATGGCGTTGTATCCAGCCGATCCGGGCGCAGCATCCAGCATAGATGCGCCGCCGCCTTCAATCGTCTTCGCTAACGCAAAGCCGGAAATGACAGCTACAATGACGGCGATGAGCGATCTGATCATGGAACGAGCCTCCTGCCGTGTCTTTTATACCGCCTGAGGAAATGGAAAAGCCCGCAAAACAGCGCTAAACGAAAACCTATGCGACCGACCGTACTAAACCCCCTTTTCGCCGATATCACGGTGCTCACCGGCGTCGGCCCGAAAATCGCCGCCCTCATTGGTCGCGCCGCCGGACCGCGCATTGTCGATCTGATTCTGACCCCGCCGGCCGGACTCGTCGACCGGTCCTTTCAGCCAGCAATTGCGGATGCGCCGCCAGGTAAAATCCTGACGCTCAAAGTCTCCGTCGACAGCCACCAGCCACCCCCAAAAGGCAATCGCCTGCCGTACAAAGTCATTTGTTCTGACGAAACAGGGTTTTTGACGCTCGTTTTTTCCGCGCGCGCGCGGATTATCTGCAAAAAATGCTCCCCGACGGCTCAACGCGTCTGGTGTCCGGAAAAGTTGAAGATTTCAATGGCGCGCGGCAGATGGTGCACCCTGACTATATCGCTGACCCGGACAAACCTGGCGAGATGCCGCTCTTTGAACCGATCTATCCGCTTACCGCGGGGCTCTCCTCCGCCGTGATGCGCAAAGCCGTTGCACAGGCAGTATCGCGCGCACCAGACCTTGATGAATGGCAAGACCCGAGCTGGCTCAAAGCGCGGCAATGGACTGGCTGGAAAGCCGCGCTGGAAAACCTCCACACACCACAAGCGCAGGAAGACCTGTCGATGATGACGCCGGTGCGTCAGCGTCTTGCTTTTGACGAATTGCTCGCGAACCAGCTCGCCCTGGCGCTGATCCGTAAGGCGCGCGTAAAAACCAGCGGCCGCAGCATACAAGGTGACGGACAACTGCTTGCCAAGGCGCGCGATGCACTCCCGTTCAAACTGACCGATGCGCAAAAAGAAGCCCTGAAGGAGATCTTCGACGATATGCGTGCGCCGGAGCGCATGGTGAGATTGCTGCAGGGCGATGTTGGATCCGGGAAAACAATCGTTGCGTTTTTGGCGATGCTGGCGGCGATTGAAAGCGGCGCACAGGCCGCATTGATGGCGCCCACCGAAATCCTCGCGCGCCAGCACATGGAATCGCTTGCCGATCTCGCTGCTGCGACCGGTGTGCGGATGGAAATCCTGACCGGCCGCGACAAGGGCGCGGCGCGCAATGAAAAACTGGCGCGCCTGGAGGCCGACGAGGTCGATATGCTGGTCGGCACCCATGCGTTGTTTCAGGATGACGTGAAGTTCAGGGATCTTGCGCTGGTTGTTATTGACGAACAGCACCGGTTTGGCGTGCGCCAGCGTATCGCGCTTACGCAAAAAGGTCCGAAGCCGGACCTTCTGGTGATGACCGCAACGCCGATCCCGCGCACGCTGGCGCTGACCGCTTACGGGGATATGGAAAACAGCCGTATTGCGGAAAAGCCGCCGGGCCGAAAGCCAGTGGACACGCGCACGATCTCCATGAACCGCCTCGATGAAGTGATCGCAGGCGTGCAGCGGGCAATCGCACAAGGAGATCAGGCCTATTGGGTGTGCCCGCTGGTGGAAGAATCTGACATAATCGATCTCACGGCGGCGGAAGAGCGATTCGAGAGCTTGAAGGCTGTGTTAGGCGACCGCGTCGGCCTTGTGCACGGACGCATGTCCGGCGCAGACAAGGATTCGGTGATGGAACGCTTTTATCGCGGCGAACTGTCGGTGCTGATCGCCACGACTGTCATCGAAGTTGGCGTCAATGCACCGAACGCAACCATCATGATCATCGAGCATGCAGAGCGTTTCGGCCTCGCGCAACTTCATCAGCTACGTGGCCGCGTCGGGCGCGGCGACAAAAAATCCAGTTGTATTCTCCTGTACAAAGCACCGCTGGGCGAAACCGCCAAGGCGCGCCTGAAGGTGCTGCGCGACACGGAAGACGGGTTTGTGATTGCTGAAGAAGATTTGCGCCTGCGCGGCGCGGGGGATTTTCTCGGCGCAGCACAATCGGGCTTTCCGCGCTTCCGTCTTGCCGATATTGCGGTTCATGGAGAACTGCTCGCCGCGGCGCGCGATGACGCAAAACTCATCATGGAGCGCGATCCGGATCTCAAAACCCCAAGGGGCGAAGCCTTGCGCACCTTGCTTTATCTGTTCAGCCGCGACGATGCGGTCAAATTGCTCAGCGCAGGCTAGGCTTTTTTGCGGCCGCCAAAAAGCCGGTCTTTTAATGTGTGTTTCCCGCGACCGCGCGCTTCTTCCGCCAGCGCCTCAAGACGCTGGGCCGCCTCGGTTCCATCAGCGTATTCGGGTGTAACCAGACCAAGCGAGAAGACCACTTTCGCCGCCTCTTCAACACTCATTTTCAAAATACGCAATTCCCGGCGCGGCACGAATAACAGAAAGCCGGAAGTGGGGTTCGGCACCGTTGGGATAAAAATCGAGGTGAGGTGGTCGCCCATATCATCAAGCGCCGCCCGCACTTCACCTTTGGTTTCTCCCACCACAAAGGCCATCACCCAGGCGCCGGTGCGCGGATACTCCACCAGCGCGACTTCCTTGAACGAACGGTCAGACTGGCGCAAGGCGGTCTCAAAAACGTTTTTGAAAAAGCCAAAAACATTGCGAACAATCGGCAATGACTCGAACAAGCGTTCTCCCGAACGGATGAACGAACGGCCAATAAAGTTTTTCGTGAAGGCGCCCAGCAACACCACAACGACAAAGGCGACGAATACGCCAACACCGGGCAGCACCTGCAGCACCGCCTCAATATTGCTGTCGCCGATCGGCAGGGTGCGCTTTACCAGAGAATCGAGCTTCGCCATCGGGCCGGTGAAAAGCAGGTAAAACAGCCAGATCGTAATGCCGATCGGCGCTACGACAGCGACGCCGGCGAGAAAGCTTGACCACAAGCTCGCAAAAAAGCTCTGCTTTTTCGGATGGATCAACGGCCCGTCGCCTGACAGCGCCCCGCCCCGGCGGGCGTTATCGGATGATTTCGTTTCGTGTTCGTCGCTCATAATGCCCTTGACGCTCGCAACTCTTATGGACCCGCTTCTATACTATCATATGCGCGAGGGACCCCGCCTGTGCAAGACAGCCGCATCAGGCGGCGATTTCATGTCCGCAATCGGGCCGCCCCGCCAATATAGGCCCTAATTCTCATTTATCCGCAGGCTGAAGCCTGCCCTCGGACCCTCAGGCGGATCAGGCCTGTTGATCTTCTTCCCAGAGGTGAGGATAAGAACCAAGGTCTTCAATAGCGCTGAATCCGCAGCCCAAAAGTTAACAAGCCTTAACAGGAAAGCCTCTCATGAAACCGGTTCGAAAAGTCGTCATTCCCGTTGCCGGCCACGGCACCCGCGTGCTTCCGGCGACGAAATCAACGCCAAAGGAATTGCTGCCGCTGGTTGACCGGCCATTGATCGACTATGTGGTCAACGAAGCCTTCGAGGCTGGAATCGAGCATGTCGTGCTTGTCACCGGGCGCGGCAAAGGCGCGATTGAAGACTATTTTGATCACGCCTTCGAACTGGAGGCGGGCCTGGAGGCGAAAAAGAAAAGCGCCATTCTGGATAGCGTCGTTAGCGTCATTCCGAAGGCCGGCGCACTTTCCTATACCCGCCAACAAGCGCCCCTCGGGCTGGGGCATGCAGTCTGGTGCGCCCGCGACATAATCGGCGATGAACCATTTGCTGTCTCCCTTCCGGATGTGGTGATCGATGCAGAAAAGAGCTGTCTGGCGCAAATGGTCAGCGAATATTCGAAATCCGGCGGCAATATCATCGCCGTTGAAGAGGTCGCGCAAGAAGACACCAACAAATATGGGGTTGTTGCGCCGAAGGGCGCGCGCGACGGACGGATGTTTGAAATGTCCGGCATGGTGGAAAAGCCTGACCCCGCCGTTGCTCCCTCAAATCTCGCCATTACCGGCCGGTACATTCTTCAGCCTGAAATTTTCAAGCTCCTGGAAACCACGCCTCGCGGGCGCCGGCGGCGAAATCCAGCTGACCGATGCGATGGACGCGCTGATGAAAGAGCAAGCCTTCTACGCGTATGTATATGAAGGCAAAAGCCATGATTGCGGCGACAAGCTAGGCTGGATGAAAGCCAATTTGGCGCTCGGGCTCAAGCGCCCGGAATTTGCAGACGCGCTGCGCGCATTCGTGAAAACGATCTAACTCAGATCAGCTCCACATCGGTGACGCCGTCAATGCTTTTCAAAGCGCCGCGCATCGCCGGCGTGCAGGCGGCGACCCCTGGCAAGGCTATATCGACCTCGCGACCAGATTCCGGCAACCGCATGACGACGACAACCGAGCCGCCCTCACGCGGTCCCGCCGGCCGAACCGAAGCAAGCCGTCGCTGCAAACCTTCCAAAGCATTTGAACTGGTGACGGAGATCCGCAACTGAGAAACGGTTGCAGCGGCTGCTTCATCAAGGCGGCGCATGGATTCACAGGTCAAGCGTACATCGCCATCGCGCTCGTCAGCCGTCACGCCGACCAGCACCATCGAGCCCGACTCCATCAAATCACGGGCGGCGTTCAGCGTCTCGGAAAAAACAGTAACTTCATATTCGCCGCTCGGATCAGACAACTCAACCCAGGCGAAGGGCTTGCCGGTTTTGGAGCGGCGCATACGTACGCTGCGTATGACGCCCGCCATCTGCAGTCCGGCGCGGCCGGTTTTGACGCGGGCCGCTACGTCGGAAAATGTTGTGACATTCAGGCGCTGCAGTTCTTTTTCGTATTCATCGAGAGGATGGCCGCTGAAATAAAACCCGACTGCAGCGCGCTCCTCGTCGAGCCGCACCTGAGAAGTCCAGTCTTCGACAACCGGCAATTTCGGTTTTGCCAAAGCCGGCGCGCTATCAAGCGCAAATAAACCGCCCTGATTGCTATTTTGCTCTTCATGATAAGCGACTGACGTGCGGATCAAAAGTTCCGCAGAAGCAAACGCTCGGGCGCGCGACACGCCGAGATCGTCAAGCGCGCCAGCGCGCGCGAGATTTTCGAGCGAGCGCTTGCCGACCAGCTTCAAGTCGACGCGCTCGGCAAAGTCGATCAGATCCTTAAACGGACCATTTGCAACACGCTCATCGAAAATCACCGCCATCGCGGATTCTCCGACATTCTTGACTGCAGAAAGAGCGTAAACGATCGCACCATCTTTCACCGAAAAATCCGCCTTCGAATGATTGATATGGGGCGGCAGGACCTCGACCTCCGTCCGTCGTGCTTCCTTCAGGAAAATCGCCAGCTTGTCAGTATTGGCGCGGTCAAGCGACATCGACGCAGCCAACAGCTCCGCCGGATAATTAGCCTTTAGCCAGGCTGTCTGATACGCAATATAGGCGTAAGCGGCCGCATGCGACTTGTTGAAACCGTAACCGGCGAATTTCTGCACCAGATCGAAAATCGCCGACGCCTTGGCCGGATCGACATTTTTTTCTTTCGCCCCGTCGATGAACCGCTTGCGCTGCAGGTCCATCTCTTCTTTTTTCTTCTTGCCCATGGCGCGCCGCAGCAAATCCGCTTCGCCCAGCGAATAGCCAGACAGGATCTGCGCGATCTGCATCACCTGCTCTTGATAGATGATGACGCCGTAAGTTTCCTTCAGCACCCCTTCGAGCATGGGGTGAAGATAATCCGGCTCCAGTTCCCCCTGCTTGCACTCAATGTAAGTCGGGATGTTCTCCATCGGCCCCGGCCGGTAGAGGGAGACAAGCGCGATAATATCTTCCAGAGTGTCCGGCTTCATGGCGCGCAGAGTGGAGCGCATGCCGGTGCTTTCCAGCTGGAACACGCCGGTCGCCGCGCCCTCGCCCAGCATATCAAAGGTCGCCTTATCGTCGAGCGGGATATCGCTCATATCAAGACTGACGCCGCGCTCCGACGCGTATCCGACAGCGCGCGCAATAACGGTAAGGGTCTTCAGACCAAGAAAGTCGAACTTGACCAACCCTGCTGGTTCGACCCACTTCATATTGAATTGCGTCGCCGGCATGTCGGAACGTGGATCGCGATAAAGCGGGACAAGCTCGTCAAGCGGACGGTCGCCAATAACAACGCCCGCAGCATGGGTTGACGCGTGGCGGTAGAGCCCTTCGAGCTTCAACGCTTTTTCAATCAGCGTAGCGACGCCTTCATCCTCGTCACGCTGCTCCCTAAGTCGCGGCTCCGTCGCCAGCGCTTCGGCGAGCGTCACCGGATTGGCGGGGTTGTTCGGAACCAGCTTGCATATCCGGTCGACCTGACCGAACGGCATGTTTAGCACCCGCCCGACATCGCGCAGGACGGCGCGCGCTTGCAGCTTTCCGAAAGTGATGATCTGCGCCACACGATCGCGGCCGTATTTCTCCTGAACATAGCGGATCACCTCGTCGCGCCGGTCCTGACAGAAGTCGATATCGAAGTCGGGCATAGAGACCCGCTCAGGATTGAGAAAGCGTTCGAACAGCAATCCAAAGCGCAATGGGTCAAGATCGGTAATAGTAAGCGCCCAGGCGACCAACGATCCTGCGCCGGAACCGCGCCCCGGCCCCACTGGCACGCCTTCGCGTTTGGCCCATTTGATGAAGTCGGAAACGATCAAGAAATAGCCCGGGAACCCCATCCGGTTGATGATGTCGAGCTCAATCTTGAGCCGGTCCCAATATTCGCTTTCCGGCGCGGACGGCTCGACAGCGTGCAGCCGCGCCTTCAAGCCTTCACGCGCCTGACGCTCAAGCTCCATCGCCTCCGCTTCGCCGCCATCTTCGCCGGCAAAACTCGGCAAGATCGGATCGCGGAAGCGCGGGCGATAAGCGCAGCGACGGGCGATTTCCATGGTGTTTTCGACTGCTTCCGGCAAATCCGAAAACAGTGCAGCCATTTCGGCGCCGGTTTTAAAAAATGGTCCGGCGTAACTTTGCGCCGATCATCCTGATGCACATATGCGCCCTGGGCGATGCAAAGCAGCGCATCATGCGCCTCGTGATCGTCCCGGGTGGGAAAAAACGGTTCATTCGTGGCGACGAGCGGCAGATCCATCTCATAGGCAAGGTCAACCAGCACCGGCTCGATACTCTCGCCATCCCGGGCTTCGTGTCGCTGAACCTCAACATAAAGACGATCCGGGAAAATCTTCGCCAAACGCAACAAGGTCGCTTTGGCTTCGTCGACCCGGTCTTCACGCAGCAAGCGGTCAATCGGGCCATCATATCCGCCGGTCAGGCAGATAATCCCGGCATTATGATCATCGAGCCAATCGAAGCCGGCGCAAGCACCCTCCTCCAGACGGGATTCCAAAAACGCCTTGCTGGTGATCTTGAGGAGATGTCCGTAACCAGTCTCGGACTGAGCAAGCAGGACGAGCCCCGGCAGATGCCCGCCGCGCGCTGGCGGAAGACCGAAATCCTCAGGGTCGAATGCCTGCTGTAACCCGATAATCGGCTGCACCCCGGCGCCGGACAATGTCGTAGAGGCCTCAAGCGCGCCAAACAGATTGTTCGTATCGGTAATGGCGACGGCCGGCATATCCGCCTTCAGACAGAGATCCTTTAGCCGGCCAATCGGGATGGCGCCCTCTGCCAGGGAATAAGCCGAATGAAGGTGCAGATGGACGAATTGCGCTGTCACGCCGAACCCTTCCCGGACTGCAGGTTTTGCCGAGTTTCATGTTTAGCGAGAGACCGGCTCACGCCCCGAGAAGCGCGCTCCAGAATTGCGCCGCGCCGATGACCATGATGAGTACGCCGAGTCCGACGACGTCGCGCAAGCTTTCGTTTTCCATAGGACGCTCCCTTTAATGGTTCGTCCTTTGTTCTTTATTCTCTTTTTGTTCTCATGTCGAGTAAAATTCACCGGCAAAATTCTCCCACTGGCATAAAGCCTCTATTGATACTGAATTTTCAGTGACTTGCCTGTTCCAGCGCGACAATGTCCGCACCGCGGATAGCGCTGAGATTGGCAGTGACCTTTTCTGGGGGCCAATCCCACCAGGCAATGGCCAGAAGCCGTTCAATCGTGGCGTCGTCAAAGCGGCACTTGATTGTTTGCGCCGGATTGCCGACCGCTATCCCATAGGCGGGCACATCTGACGCCACCACTGCCCGCGAGCCGATAATGGCGCCATGACCGATGGTTACGCCGGGCAGGATCATCGCCTCCGTCCCGATCCAGACATCATGGCCAATAGTGATGTCGCCCTTTGAACCTTTCGACCAGTCGAGCGCCGGGTCCTCCCAGCCATTTCCGAAAATCGCGAAAGGAAAAGTCGAAAACCCGTCCAACGCATGATTAGCGCCGTTCATGATGAGTTGAACCTTTGATGCGAGAGCGCAATAGCGCCCGATCACCAGCCGGTCCTTCATATGCGGAAAATGGTAGCGGACGCAGTTTTCGAGAAAATGCTCCGGTCCATCGGGATCGTCGTAGTATGTGTAGTCGCCGATCTCGACCATAGGGTGATCAACGACTGGCTTGAGAAAAGCGACCTGTGTGACGCCATCCAGCGGATGGGTTTGGTTAGGGTCAGGACCCGTCATGGAAATATCCTCCCGCAAGAAAAGCAAAGACCCATACAATATGCAGTCTGGTGATCAAGGTCCCGATGCGATCCTCGATCCAGAAACAACCGGCTGCGCTTCGGCTCTAAGCTTTGCGATCGGCCAGGAAATTCAGCACCAGCGCCACAGCGCCCGGCACAGCTTGCGTCAACAGAATTGTCGGCTTCGCTGTCACGGCGCCGAACACCCCAGCAACAATGACGCAGAGCAGAAAAAAGAAAACTACATCGCGCTTGCCAGCTACGGCGCCCCACAAAAGACCGGCGGCAAGAAAACCGTTATACAGCCCCTGATTAGCGGCCAAGACCGCCGTCTCCGCCGATTGCGCCGCCGTCATATTAAAAATTTCCCGGCCGATCTCGTGATCCCAGAAAAACATCTCCAGCGCGAGGAACCCGAGATGCAATCCGGCGACAATAAGGACAGTCATATAGGCGGAGATTTTCAACATCGGGACAAACCTTTTCTACCAGCGCTATTGAATCACTGGCGCCTCAAATATCCGACGCCCGGATAAATTTCTTCACGCGACAATAATCGCGCAAGGGCGCGCGTTCTTACAGAACTGCCGTATCCGGAGTTTCGGGATGACGGTACTCACTCGCCACTATTCAATTTCATTTGCGCCTGCGTGAAATTCGGATTGATGCGCACTGCTTCTTCATAAGCTTCACGCGCCTTTGCCGGCTGCTTCGTCGCCTCATAGACAAGCCCGATATTGTACCACGCGGCCCATGGTTTGGTCAGGCCCATTTCAAGCGCGCGCTCATAGTCTGAAAGCGCATCATCATATTGACGCATCAGATAGAAGCTGTTGCCGCGATTAAGGTAGGCCTCGCCGAGCGCCCCATCAATTTCGAGCGCGTTATTGAAATCATCCATGGCGGCGCCTACTTCGCCAACTCTATTGAGGATGATACCGCGATTAACCAGCGTCTTCTTTTGGTCGCTTCGCGACATTGCTGACTGTTCGAGCGCCTCGTCACATGGATCGGTGTCGCGGGAAAAGTCATCTCGCGCATTCTCGTAGCAACTCACCGCATCGGTGGCGCCGATCGTGGTCACTGACATTTGCGCCTGAGACGGCGCCGCATATAGGAAGGCTACGCAGGTGAGACAGGTGATAAGTCGCATGATTGTTGCTCCTGTTCGCTGACACGGATCACTCTAGCGAATAAGCGCCTTCATACGAAGCCGCTTGAGACGACATCTTACCTTGTGACGAAAGAATTTGTGCGACGCAGCAAGCGTGATATTCTCACTTTTAAGCGGATCAAAGGGACACGCCCCATGGGCTCTCAATTCAAACCTGACTGCGCTCTGCATACGCTGTATAGACGGACAGATTGATGGCCGCGAAAAAAAGCACCAAAAAGATCAACCTCGCCTTTCAAGGCGGCGGCGCTCATGGCGCAGTAACCTGGGGCGTCGCTGACCGATTGCTTGAAGATGACCGCTTGGGCATAGATTCAATCTCAGGCTCCAGCGCTGGCGCCGTCAACGCCGCTGCGGTCGCCTATGGCCTTCATAAAGGTGGGTGCGAGGGTGCGCGCGAAGTCATGGATCAGCTATGGAAGCGCATCAGCGAAGCCGGCGCTCTATACAGCCCGATCCACATTGACTCTTTTCCCTTCAGCGCCGCCACGAATAATTTCGTCAACGCCGTCAGCTACAAAATGTTTGATCTCGTAACGCGGGCGTTGTCACCGGCGCAATTCAACCCGTTCGACATCAATCCGCTGCGTGACATTCTCAATGACACAATAGACTTCGAAAGTCTGAGCAAATGCAGAACCACAAAGCTCTTTGTCGCCGCCACGAATGTGCGCACGGGCAAGGTGCATGTTTTTAACACAAAAGACGTGTCTACGGATGTTATTTGCGCCTCAGCTTGCCTTCCCTTCCTGTTCAAGTCGGTAGAAGTCAAAGGCGAACATTATTGGGACGGCGGCTATATGGGGAATCCGGTGCTGTTCCCGTTTTTTTATGAAGCCAAGACCTCAGACATCATCATAGTCCATGTCAATCCAATTGAACGCGAAGATATTCCCGCGACGGCGCCGGAAATCATGAACCGCATCAACGAGATCAGCTTCAATTCATCTCTCCTGAGAGAATTGCGGGCTATCGAGTTCGTACACAAACTACTCGACGATGGCTGGATCAAGGAGGAATATCGCGACCGCCTGCGCGCGATCCGAATACATTCCATCCGGTCAGACAAAGCGCTGACAGACTATGACATCACCAGTAAGTTTCGCACCGATTGGGGGTTTTTAAGCGAGCTCAAACAAAAGGGGCGCGAAATCGCCGATTTATGGCTCGAGGAAAATTTCGACGCCATCGGCAAGAAATCATCGGTCAATCTGCGCGAAATGTTTGCCGGAGATGATGACGCCGAATCAGCAGCGAGAGCGCTTTAGCCCTCGCTGCCGTTTTCGTGTTGTCAGAATTCGCCGCGCAAAGTCACTTTGAAATTCCGACCTGGCAAAGGCGCTACGTCCTTCAAAAACGACGTGGCAAGGCGCGCCTCTTCGTTCGTCACATTGTCCGCCCGCAACTGCACGGACAATCCGTGATCGGCGCCGCCCGGCCGCCACGTCGCTGCGAGATTGACCAGCGTGTATCCATCTGTGGGCAATTCGTAATCGGCGATTTGATCTTGCTCGGCAGCGATTTCGACCTCCCCGCGCAAGTCAATGTAAGACGATCTCGCCTCCAGCCCTAGAATTGAGCGCAAAGGCGGAATGCGCGGCACTGCGCCGGCATCCTTAAACTTCGCCCGCACATAATCGACCTGCGCTCGCGCTGACACATCAAAACCGGCCGCGGAAAAGAGCTCCACGTCGGCCTGCGCCTCAAACCCTTTGAACACAGCATCTTGCGCGCCAAATTCAAAAACCGGTATTTCGTCTTCTTCTTCACCATTAGGGACCAGCGCGACGAAATCTTTGTAGTCCGTGTAGAACCCGTTCACCGTAAAGGCGAATGCGCCGAATTCACCATGCATTGTTGTTTCAACGCCGCGCGCCGTCTCCAGCCCGAGCATAGGGTCGCCAACTTCATAGGCGTTGGTTGCAAGATGCGGCCCGTTCGAGAAAAGCTCCTCTGGCGCTGGCGCGCGCTGGGTTCGCATGGCGTTAACTCCGAAAAAGAGGTTTTCCGCGGGCTCCACGCCGAGCCCGGCCGAGACGCTATAGGCATTGAATGAGCGTGAAAGGCCGACGCTTTCCGCCTCTGATTTTGTATGCTCATAGCGACCGGCGACTTGAGCATGCCAATTGCCTGATTCATATTCACGCACAGTGAATACGCCGATCTGGTCGGTGATGTTCGGCGGCGTAAACGCCTCATCGCCGACCGCTTCGAAATTGCGGTGCTTGTACTGTATACCGCTGGCGCCGCGAAACTTGCCATATTCCTTTTCAAGAAATTCAACGCGGCCTTCAAATCCCTTGTTGTTGAAGGTTGTGCCGACTTCGTCACCCTCAAGTTCCTGATGGGTGTAATCTGCATATCCAAAGCGGATCTTGGTCGTGTCGACAAACAGGAAAGGCTTGTTGAACTCGCCCATTAAATCATAGCGTTCCTGGTCAAGATCGATATTCACCGCCTCTTCGCCATGCTCTTCTTCGTGACCCTCTTCTTCCTCGCCTTCCTCTTCGTGGTGATGATGACCTGGAACGCCATAAAACGACCGGGCGAGCTTGGCGGAAACGCCGATATACCCATCGGGGAAGACCAGCGAAGCGCCTATTGCGCCGCCTTTAGCCTCCATCGCAGTGTTAGGCACGCTGCCAAAGGCTTCTTCCTCCTCCTCATGCGCGTGTTCATCCCCCTCTTCTTCCTCTTCGGCTTCTTCCGCAGCACGCATTGCCGCAGATTCTGCGAAACCCGGAACCGCGTAGTAATCTGTATTGCGGTAGTAGCCTTCGCCATGGAACACGATGCTGGTGTCGCCGACTTCACCCAACAAAGCGTCAAATCCCCCGGCGGCTTCAACGGAATCATCCGCTGACCCGAGACTGGTGCGTAGCGCCCCATCAATGCCGCCATCGGGCGCACTGTCGGGAATGCGTCCGTCAAACACATTGACGACGCCGCCCGCCGCCGAACTCCCATAATATAGCGTCGCAGCGCCCCGAACGATTTCAATCCGTTCAGCAGTCGCCGGTTCAACAGCGACAGCGTGATCATCGCTCACCGACGAGGCGTCTATCGACCCGATGCCGGCGTCAAGCACGCTGATCCGGTCGCCGCCGAGGCCGCGAATAATGGGGCGGCTCGCTGCCGGCCCGAAGAATGTGGACGAGATACCCGGCTCCTGACGCAAAAGCTCGCCAATAGAGGCCTCCCCGCGCGAAGCGAGTTCCTGTTCCGTCAGGACCGATGCGGCGATGACGGATTCATGCTCCGGATGGGCGATCGGCGAGCCGGTTACGATGATCTCATCGTCAGCATGGCCGTGGTCTTCGTTTTGTGCGAATGCGCAAACTTGCGCGTTTATAGCGAACGCCGCAGCGCCGGACAGCAACAGCTTTTTGGACATGGTGTGATACCTTCAAACTTCTAAACGCCTCGCACGTTTCACCCGCGAGGCTGACAATCAAATTTCAACGATGTCGGAAGTCAGAAGCTTGGAGGACCGCGCGGATGGGCGGCGCGCACGGCGATCGCCGCACGCTCGGTTTGGGCGAAAAGCGGGCCCGCGCACCAGAGTGCGGCAAACACCATCAGCACAAAAACGGACGCAGCTACAGCCTTATCGCTGCTATGGGTGGCATGCGAGAGGACGCAGACCTGGCCATCATGTTTATGCGGGCCTTCGCCATATTTTGTGGCATGCGTTGAGATCAGCGCCTGAGACAAAAACAGCGCAGCGGCTGCGGCGAACAAAATCGCCGCCACGCCAAAACGCGTTTTATGTCGCGAAATTCCCGTCACTGTCCCATTCCAGCCGATCAGCCGCCAAAGACGCATATCGACTTTGCCAATGTGTGATTATATCACTCGATCGGCTAAATGGCCAGACGCCTTAGTCACGGCCGTAAATCACCCAATAGACGCCCGCCACCCCGCCCGCTCCCCCAACGATGTTCCCCAGCGTGACCGGGACAAGATTGGCGGCCATTTCCATGATGCCGCCTTCTGCACCGGCGAGCAGTCCAGCTGGGAGCAGGTAGAAGTTTGCGATGGAATGCTCGAAACCAAGCGCCACAAAGGCGGTGATAGGAAAGATAATAGCCAGAACCTTGTCCGTGACGCTTCGCGCAGACACACTGAGCCAAATAGCAAGGCAAACAAGCGCATTGCACAGAACCCCACGCATAAACGCCTCAAATGGCGAAAGCGCAAACTTGGCTTCCGTGATTGCAATCGCAGTCGCCGCCACGCCGCCCGCCTCCATCACGCCGCTCAGGTAAACTGCAAAGGCAAGTGCAATGCCTCCCACTGCGTTAGCTGTGTAGGAAACGCTCCAGTTGCGCAGCAATGCAATGGTTGAAACGCGCTTATCCGCCCAAGCCATCACAATTAGATTGTTGCCGGTGAACAGTTCCGCGCCACCCACCACGACAAGCACCAGACCGAGGGAGAACGCCATTCCTCCGAGCAGCTTCGAAACGCCATAGCCAAGTGCATCCCCTGTGATGACCACCGTGTAGAAAGCCGCGCCGAAGCCGATGAACACACCAGCCAGAACACCGAGCATCGCGAGCTTCATCAAAGGCAGCTTTGCTTTTTTAATCCCCACATTTTCGATTCGCTTTGCGATCACTTCCGGCGCATAGGCGTCGAAACCTGAAGCAACAGGCGGCTGTTCCATGGAGTGATCCGGCTCTGCGCCCATATTCATCGTTCGTCCTCCAGAATCCTGCACGCCTTCGCTATCATCCTCCTCTGCGGGGATCGCGTAGGTCCCGGAAAGCCACCGGTGCAGGTCTATATCGGCGCAGCGTTTGGAACAAAAAGGAACGTACTCATCCTCCGCCGCTGCCGAACACACCGGACAAGAGACGCCCTTCCGTCCCGAATTATCATTGCTCGGTAAGGTCAAAACTGCGCCCTCCAATTTCCTGGCTGCAACGAATAGAAAAGCGCGCGCCATATCGGTCTCTCGCTCGCTCTATCCACTGAGGCCGTTTATCCAGAAACTTTTTCACATCGTCATTGACTGTAAGGTGCATTCGCACAGTCGGCGCGGCGCGCAACCGGCGTTCTAATGCGGCGAGCGCAAATTGAGCTTTGGCTTCAACTGTGAAACGACGCCCTGCAATCGGCATGCTGTCATCATATTCTGTGTGGCTCTCGAGCAAGGACAGAGCGCGGTGCGGCGCCGTGAAGCTAAACAGACCGGAGCGTGAAAAGCTCGGTGCGCCAGCGCCGTCAATGGACGCCATGACCTCGCGCATATGGGTTTGAAACCGATTGCGCCCCGCATCACCGCGAATATCTGGAAAGTCGATAACCACATGCCCGCCAATGTTTCGCAATGAAACTTGCCTTACTGCTTCTTCTGCCGCTGCAAAGGCTACTTTTTCGCGGAGGCGCGCCGGCGATGACGCGCCAAGTCCGCCCGTATCCACATCAATCGCGGTCAACGCCTGCGCCTCGTCGATGATTAGCCTGCCGCCACCCGCCAATGGCGCGATTTTTTCGAACGCCAACTCGAATGCTGTGTCTGCGCCAAATTTTCCAAAAAGCGAAAGCGGGTGGCTTTCATGAACGGCGTTTAAAAAACCAGCGTCATGCAGCACTCTGCAAGCCGCGCCCTCGTCCACTATAATTTCTTCTGCGCTTTCCCCGACCGCCTGGACGGCCTCAATCACAGCGTCAAGATTGGGGGGCATTCGGCCCGGTTGCATCGCCGGCTCACGCGCTGCGATGAAGCGCAACAACGCACCCTTTGATTGCCGCGGCGGCGCCTTTACTTCGACTTCAATTATTGCGCCATCAACGCAATGGTCTTGGTTGTTCTTTTTTATAGGTAGGAACGCATCGCGCCCGTCGCCCAGATCAAGAAAGGCAGCGGCAAGACTTTGATCAACGGTTTTCACCCGCCCCGCAAATCGACGGCCCGCCCGCGGCTGTGCATCAGACGCTTCATCGCCTCGAGCCGGGCCAATCCAGAATTTCCACACCGTCTCTTCCTTGATCAACGTCGCCCGAGTTTGGGCGACGCCGCATTCAATGATCAGACGATTCATGATCTGCGCCAGCCGGAGCCCATGAGCAGGTTGGCGGTCTCATAGACCGGCAAGCCCACCACATTCGGGTGTGATCCGGATATCGATATGATGTGCTTCGCGAACAGGCCCTGAATAGCGTATCCGCCCGCTTTGCCGTCCCATTCTCCGCTGGCGATATATTCTTCTATGGCCATGCCATCGAGGCGGCGGACTTTCACCTTGGTCTCACAGACCCGCTCAGAAAGCTTGCCGCCAGGCCCCGCCAAAGCAACACCGGTGAATACGCGGTGCGCAGACCCGGACAGCAACGCCAAACATTCGCGCGCTGTTTGTTCGTCTTCAGCCTTCGGCAATATGCGCCGCCCACAGCCCACAACCGTATCGGATCCCAGAACAAACGCCTCAGGGTGCCGGGCTGCGACCGCCAACGCCTTCTCGCGCGCCAGGCGCAAAGCAAGATCGCGCGGCGTCTCAGATTTCAAAGGGGTTTCGTCAATATCCGCTGGAATGATCTGATCAGGCGTCACCCCGATCATTTCCAGCAGCGCTTTGCGCCGAGGAGAGGAACTGGCGAGGATCAGCGAAGCGCCGTTTTTTTTGTCCGGCACAAGCAAGAGCCCTATTTAAATCGGTAGGTTATGCGGCCTTTAGTCAGGTCGTATGGCGTCATTTCCACAAGGACTTTGTCACCGGCGAGCACCCTGATGCGGTTTTTGCGCATCTTGCCCGCGGTGTGAGCAATGATCTCATGGTCGTTCTCGAGTTTCACACGGAAAGTTGCATTTGGCAGCAACTCCTCAACCGTGCCCTCAAACTCGAGCAGTTCTTCTTTCGCCATTCGCCCCTCAATCAGTCAGCGACAACATTTTCAACCGGAATCACCCATTGGCGACCCGGCAGCGGCGGGAAGATGGTTGCGAATGCAAGGAAAATCAAGGTTTTTTGTAGATATCGGGGAAGCGCTGGGCGAGCTTTAGTCGAATTGCGTCCCGGACCCGGGCATAAGCCGTCACGATAGCGTCGCGGCCGCCCCGTTCTTCTGAAGGGTTTTCAATATC
The DNA here is from genome assembly GCF_055809375.1 of Hyphococcus sp. D3-15. Classification (NCBI taxonomy): domain Bacteria; kingdom Pseudomonadati; phylum Pseudomonadota; class Alphaproteobacteria; order Parvularculales; family Parvularculaceae; genus Hyphococcus; species Hyphococcus sp. D3-15. The sequence goes on from NZ_CM147910.1 coordinate 2,608,261, forward strand.
CCAAAACTCGATGGCGGCGCGGGGTAATTGCTTGCGAGCCTCGATGGCCGCCTCCGGGGTGAGCGCCACAACGACGTCGAATGCCGACAAGTCGACATCGCTCAACATTTTTGGCGCGTGCCCCTGCATGGCGACGCCGAGTTCGCCCATGACGATTTCCACAAATGGGTCGAGCCCGCCTTCATACACGCCAGCGGAATCCACATTGACTCGGTCCCCGGCTTCCAGGCGCAGCAACGCCGCCGCCATCGGCGAACGCACCGAGTTCATGTTACACGCAAAGAGGACGGATTGGGTCATAGAGTTCTCATCGCATGTGAAAGCTGCAGATCAGAGTGAAAAGCCGCCGCGCGGTATTTTCGTCAAGCTCAATTTTGTCTTTCAGCCTTTCCTGCAGGATATCAGAGCCTTCATTGTGCATTCCCCGGCGCGCCATATCGATAGTCTCGATCTGCGCCGGTGCAGCGTTGCGGATCGCATCATAATAGCTTTCACACAACATGAAGTAATCTTTGATGATCTTGCGGAACGGCGTCATCGAGAGATGCACTTGCCCCAGCGCTTCTCCGCCGGCTTTGCGCACATCGAAGACCAGACGGCGTTCTACATTAGAGAGGTAAAGCTCGAACGGTCCGCCCTCTACCCCAATCGGGTGGAAGTAATTCTCTTCAAGTAGGTCATAAATCGCGACTTTGCGCTCATGCTCAATATCTGCGGTGGCGGGCGCAAGGGAGCGCTCGTCAAGATCAATCTTGACGATATGAAAGCTCACCTTGCTGGGCTCTTCGCCGGTCATAACTTTCCCGAATCTCCTCGCCCTTCTTAACCAGCCCTGAGCCATGGGTCACGCTCCATAGTCTGGGGCGGCGCCACAATTTTGCTCAGAATCATCGCCTTTTGAGGCCGCCATATGGGAGAGAAAGTCATTCTGGAGTGTTCAATTATAATGAAATCGTCTCAGCTTTCCGTTTTAGCCCTACTGGCTGCAACCGCTTCCCATGGAGCATTCGCCCAGGAAGCCCCGGCCATCCCGGATATCGCCGCCGCTATGCTCGCCAGCGCCTATGAAAGCGGCGACCCAGCGGAGATCGCCGCCGTGGCGAAGGCGGTGAAGGCGGTATTTCCCGATTATGAAGGGACTATCACCAGCGAAGTTGATGCTCAGATCGCTGCATTGACCCCGCCCGAACCAGAGGAGGCGGAAGCACAAACAGCGCCTGACGCCGGCGGAATTCTCGCTCTGGCCCCCTGGGACGGAAAAATCAGCGCTTCTGGCGTCATGTCATCGGGCAATTCCGAAAATGTCGCTGCGGGCGTCGCCATCGACGCGGCGCGCGCTGACGGCGATTTCACCCACAACATCAAAGCCTTTTTCGACTATGGCGAATCCAACAACGCCACGACCCAGAAGCGGTGGGGCGCCGCCTACAAGCTCGACTACAATTTCAGCGCGCATAGCTACGCCTATGGACGACTTGCCTATGAGGAAGATGAATTTTCCGGGTTTGACTATCGTCTCTTTGCTGGCGCAGGTCTTGGCCATTACTTCGCCAAATCCGAAGCGTTCTCGCTGAAGCTCGAAGGCGGCCCCGGCTTTCGCTATTCGCCAATCGACCTCACCCGTGAAGTAGAAAACCAATTCGCGCTCTACGCCGCAAGCGAGTTGGACTGGCTGATCCGCGAAGGTGTGAAATTCGAGCAGGATTTCGCCACCACCTGGACCTCGCCGACCACCACATTTCAGTCTGTGACGTCGCTCACGACCCAGCTCTGGGGCGATATTTCAACCGGACTTTCCTTCGAGTACCGCTATGAGACGGACCCGCCTTTGGGCCGCAAAAAAACCGATACAATTGCAAAAGCATCACTGATTTACGGCTTTTAGTTGAGCCGACCCGGCTCATGGCCTATCACCCGGGCCATGAGCCAACTCGTCGTCGCCGCCTTCTACAAATTCGCGCCCCTGCCCGATTTCACTGAACATCAGGCAGCGCTTTTAGCGTGCGCTGAGGCGGAAGGTGTCAAGGGCACCATCCTGCTCGCGCCAGAAGGCGTGAACGGCACCATCGCCGGAACACGCGAGGGCATCGACGCCGTTCTCAGCGCGATCAGGGAACTGCCCGGCTGCGTCGATCTCGACTGGAAAGAATCCTATACGGATGAAAACCCGTTTCTGCGGATGAAAGTGCGCCTGAAAAAAGAGATTGTCGCTTTGGGCGTGCCCGACATAGAGCCGCACAAAAGCCATGAGCGCTATGTGGAGCCGCATGACTGGAACAAGGTGATTTCAGACCCCGACACCATCGTCATCGACACGCGCAACGATTACGAGGTTGGCATCGGCACATTCGAAGGCGCAATTGACCCGAAAACTGACTCTTTCCGCGACTTCCCGCAATGGTTCCGCAAATTTCGTGAAGAGCACCCGTTCAAAAAAGTCGCCATGTTCTGCACCGGCGGCATTCGCTGCGAGAAATCCGTGGCGTTTCTGCGCTCGGAAGGCGTTGAGGATGTTGTTCACCTGAAAGGCGGCATCCTCAAATATCTCGAAACCGTGCCCGAAGAGGAAAGCCTTTGGCGCGGGGAATGTTTCGTGTTCGACCAACGCGTTTCCGTTGGTCATGACCTTGCGCCCGGCTCCTATGATCAGTGCTTCGCCTGCCGCCGGCCAATCACCGATGAGGACAAGGCCTCGCCGCATTATGTCGCCGGAATCTCCTGCCCCCATTGCGCAGACGAATATTCGGAAGAAAAACGCCAGCGCTTCGCCGAACGCCAGAAACAGATCGAACTCGCCAAAGCGCGCGGTGAGCAGCATATTGGCAAGAAGCTATCCAAGGCCGAATGACTGATCTACCCGTCCTCTATTCTTTCCGGCGCTGTCCCTATGCCATGCGAGCGCGGATGGCGATTGCAGCGAGCGGCGTCCAGGTTCGCCTGCGAGAAATTCTGCTGCGCGACAAGCCGGAGGAAATGCTCGCCGCCTCTGCGAAAGGCACCGTCCCGGTGCTGGTCGATGGCGAGGGCGTCATCGATGAAAGCCTCGATGTAATGATGTGGGCGCTTGAACAGAACGATCCCGAAGGCTGGCTATCACGCAAGGATGACGCCCTCATCGCCGAAAACGATGGGCCGTTCAAACACCATCTCGACCGCTACAAATATTCGACGCGCTACGAAGGCGCCGAAGCAGAAGAACACCGCGCCGCCGGGTTTGAGTTTTTACAGAAACTCGAGGCGCGTCTGTCGGACAGCGACTTTCTGCACGGGGACAAGCGCGGATTCACCGACATCGCGGTCTTCCCCTTTGTCCGCCAGTTCCGCATCGCCGACAAGGACTGGCTCGACGCCGCGCCGATCCCGAATGCCCAGCGCTGGCTCAAAACGCTTATGGAGTCGGCGTTGTTCAAATCCGTGATGGAGAAATATCCGTTGTGGAAGGAGACGGGAGAGGAATTCGTACTTCATGAGTAGTTGTAAGTCGTGCTTATGTCGAACTTAAGTCAGGATAACGCCCTTCTATAATGTTAGCGCAAGTAGGGTCTACTCTTCTAGCTTGATTAAAATCAATTACACGAACCAGCACCATGCCACGTATTCCATGCCTTCCTCTTTGAGGAAGTCGTAGTATTTCATTCTGATCTGAACTAATCAAAACACGCTGAATTGGTTCTTCTTCATCACCACTACCTACGCCAGGGCTCCCATAAGCAAGAATTTCCTCGCCAGTCCGGTGCCTGATGAGCAACAATTGTTGTTGAAACGCTGATTCAGCCCATACTTTCACTTCACAGGAGAGGGGCCTCGCATCAATTTGTGGGAGAGATGCTTCAATACGGTAGCCGGGATCCCAAAATGGGCCTTCTTTTGCATCAGCCTTTAAACGGAGTTCTCTTAGCAGCACTTGCGCCTCAAGCAATTGTCGCAATCTATTGTCCGCCTCAGGCGCAGTGAAATCAGGAGAATTCCCCAATGCGGTAATTAGTTTATTCTCAAAGTACTCTACAAGTCTTTTACTCTTAGAAGAAAACAATTCTCGTTTTTCAAATTGTTGCTCATACTGATTTAATTCGATATTTGAATCCACAAGGGCCTGAGCAAGGATATCGGGTCTTTCAACGGCAATTCTTGCAGCGAACAATTTAGAAAGCCGCTCCGCAATAGTCCGTTCACTACTTACACCTGAAGTATTTTCCCTCAGAGCCTCTGCCAGTTGATTTGCGAAAACCTCCACTAAAGCGTCGTCATCGGCGACCATACTGGCTACAGCTCTCGCTTGATCATTATTTGCTCGAAGATGTGCGAGCATTGATGCAGGATCTACATCGCAACTACGAAGCGAAAGCCCCCACCTTTAGTTGCCACGTCAACTGAACAGACTGAGCCTGAGTTTACCAAGTAAAGTGCGCCTATAGATAAGACCAGCAACACAAAGAATTCTATTAAGGCAAACCAAAAAACTGCTTTTTTTGAGATCATTTGCATACGTGCCGCACGCTCTGAGGCACTCCCCATTCACCACACCTCATAAATGAGCATGAATGCTAAATGAAAACATATTTTTTACAATAAGCCAACGAGAAGTGTCGCAAAATAACACATAAGTTATATTATATCATATCGTATGAATATATGTATTTTACTTCTTTTACCAACTTTAGTTAAAGAATTTTACTTATTTTTTGAATACACCGCACCCTGACAGATTTCGCGTGCGCCGGAAGACCTTCCGCATCGGCGAGACGCGCGGCGGCGGGGCCGAGTTTCGCGACCGCCGCTTCATCGCAGCCAATAATCGAGCTGCGTTTCATAAAATCGAGCACGGAAAGACCCGACGCATAACGCGCTGCGCGCGCGGTTGGGAGAACGTGATCCGGGCCCGCCACATAGTCGCCGATAGCCTCTGGCGCATGACGACCGAGGAAGATAGCGCCCGCGTGACGGACTTTGTTGAGGAGCACTTCCGGGTCGTCAACGCAGAGTTCCAAATGCTCCGGCGCGATACGGTCAACCAGCGCAGGGGCGGCGTCGAGCGATGACACGATGATGATCGCGGAATTGCCGTTCCATGCGGCTTCGGCGATTTCCCGGCGAGGATTTTCCGCAAGTTGTACTTTCACCGCCGCCTCGACTTTGCCTGCGAAGGCGGCGTCATCAGTAATGAGCACGCTTTGAGAGGACGGATCATGCTCCGCCTGAGATAGCAGGTCAGCAGCCACCCAATTAGGGTCGGTTTTTCCGTCGCTTACGACCAGAATTTCTGACGGACCGGCTACACTATCAATACCGACGGTCCCGAAAACCTGCCGCTTGGCTTCCGCCACATAGGCGTTGCCCGGCCCGACAATAACGTCCACCGGCTTGATAGGCCCCGCGCCATAGGCAAGCGCGGCCACCGCCTGCGCGCCGCCAATGCGGTAAACCTCGTCAATGCCTGCCCGCTTCGCCGCAGCCAACACCAACGGGTTCATCTCACCGCCCGGCGCCGGGGTCACCATCGCCAAGCGCCCAACGCCCGCGACTTTCGCTGGAATCGCGTTCATCAGCACTGACGACGGATAGGCCGCCCGCCCGCCCGGCGCGTAAAGCCCGGCCGCGTCTACACAGGTCCAGCGCCAGCCCAGCGTTACGCCCTGATCGTCAGTATAGCGCATGTCGGCAGGAATTTGTTTTTCATGATAGGCGCGAATGCGCGCCGCAGCGAAGTCCAGCGCCTCCAGATCTTGTTTGTCGCAAGCAGCTTCTGCGGCTTCGATTTCTTCCGCCGTCACACGCAGGTTATTTTCATCGAGATCAAAGCCATCGAATTTCTGCGTATAGGCTTTAAGCGCATCCATGCCGCCGGCGCGCACGGCAGCGATCACTTCACGCACCACCGCGCTCACATCCGCGCCGCCATCGCGATCCTTCGCGATGAAGGTGTCGAAGGCGGCGCTAAAATCCGCATCCCGATTATTCAGACGCAAAACCATCAGACTACTCTTTATGCTCCGGCTTGGCGCGGGTGCGCCACGGCTCGGAGATGTCGGACAGAAAGGCGTTGACGCTTTCAACTTCCAGCCGAACCGCGCCGCCGCCCGCAAAATCAAGAATGATCTCCCCGGCGCCGTCTTCCTGCTCTTCAAAGCGCGCGGCGAGTAACTCGACCACCGCGTCTTTCGCATCCGTGCGCAGATTCTGGAATTTGACCGATTTCACATCATCGAAATGCACGCCAGTGCGCACCCGGCCATAGGGTCCGCGCCGTTCACCCACGGCTTCCCAGATGAAGCGGTTCGCCACAAAAGCATATCGCCGCTGCTTTGGGAGAAACGCGAAATCACCAAGCTTCGCCACCGCATCTTGCAGCACAGCCGAAAGGACCTTCAGATCCTCCCCGTCGCCCGCCATCAATCGCAGGGGTTTGTAATCATTCAGCGAAGCCAAACCAGCTCTCCTATTCTTTCACGCGTTCAATTAGCGCGCCGCACGCTTGAAGCTTTTCTTCCAATCGTTCAAAGCCCCGGTCAAGGTGATAGACCCGATTGACCATGGTTTGGCCTTCCGCCGCGAGACCGGCGATTACCAACGACATTGAGGCGCGCAGATCCGTCGCCATCACTGGCGCGCCCTTAAGGCGAGCGACGCCGCGCACCGTCGCGGTCTGTCCGTCCACTGAAATTTTCGCGCCCATCCGGCCCAGTTCAGGCGCATGCATGAAGCGGTTCTCGAAAATCGTTTCCTTGATCGTCGACACCCCGTCCGCGGTCGCCATTAACGCCATGAACTGCGCCTGCAAATCCGTCGGAAAGCCGGGGAATGGCTGGGTGACGATGTCGACGGCTTTGCAGCGCGCGCCGTTGCGGCGCAGACGAATGCCGTCCTCAACCTCATCAAGCTCCACGCCGGTTTCCTCCAGCACCGCCCAAGCGGCGCCAAGGAGATCGCTCCTGGTTCCTGAAAGCGTGAGCTCGCCGCCGGTCGCCGCCACCGCCATTGCATAAGCGCCGGTTTCGATGCGGTCCGGCAGAACCGAATGCTCCGCGCCATGCAGCCGGTCAACGCCCTCAATCGTAATCGTGGATGTTCCGGCGCCCGAAACTTTTGCGCCCATTGCATTGAGGCAAGCGGCGAGGTCGGCGATCTCCGGCTCACGGGCGGCGTTTTCAATCGTGGTCACGCCATCAGCAAGCGCCGCGGCCAGCATCGTGTGCTCAGTCGCCCCCACAGAGACAAATGGGAGGGAAATATGAGCGCCTTTCAACCCGTCCGGCGCCTCGGCGAACACATAGCCTTCATCGAGATCAATTTTCGCCCCCATGGCGGTCAGCGCCTTCAGGTGCAAATCAACCGGGCGCGCGCCAATCGCGCAGCCGCCGGGAAGTGAAACCTTGGCCTTGCGCTCGCGCGCAAGCAGCGGACCCAACACATTAAAGCTCGCCCGCATTTTGCGCACCAGATCATAGGGCGCCTCCGTCGAGACAATCGTGTTCGCGTGGAGCGAAAGGGTCGAGCCTTCAAATTTCGATTGGGCGCCGTGCTGCTCCAGCAGGCGCAGCAGCATGTCCACATCGGCGAGCCGGGGCACATTGCGCAAAATCAGCGGCTCATCGCTGAGCAGCGATGCAGCCATCACCTTCAGGGCGGAGTTTTTCGCGCCGCTGATCGGAATCACGCCATAAAGCGGTCGCCCGCCGATAATCGCCAGTTTATCCATTAGTCTTCTTTCTTTTCAGCAGGCTCATCTGAACTGGGTGCTTTGCGCCGCCGCAAATTGGCGCGCAAGGCCTCCGCCAGACGCGCCTCTCGGGCTGCAGCCTTGATCTTGGCGTCACTGGTCTCCGATGCACCCGGCTTTTTCTGGGCGGCGATCTGGCGATCCTGCGATTTGTCCTGTTTTCCCGGCATAGGGGGCGGACTTAAAGGCCTGCCGGCGGTTAAGGTCAAGCATGCTGGGACTGCCTGAGGGGCTGGATTCACCGGCCACGCCGTGCCATCCGGAGACCTATGAGAATATGCGTTTTCTGCGGCTCCAGCCTTGGCGCACGCCCGGAATACCAAGCGGCGGCCAAAAGGCTTGGCGAGACGCTGGCCCGGCGAGACATTGGCCTAGTCTATGGTGGCGCGTCTGTCGGGCTCATGGGCGAGGTTGCAGACGCCGTAATCCAGGCTGGCGGCGAAGCTATTGGCGTCCTGCCGAAAGCCCTCGCGGAACTGGAAATCGCCCATGAAGACCTCAGCGAGCTTCGAATCGTCGCGTCCATGCATGAACGCAAGGCGCAGATGGCGGACCTGTCGGACGCTTTCATCGCCCTGCCCGGCGGCATTGGCACCCTAGAGGAAACCTTCGAGGTCTGGACCTGGTCCCAGCTCGGCTTTCACGCAAAGCCCGTGGGATTGTTGAATGTCGCAGGCTTTTATGACGGCCTACAGGGTTTTCTCGACAGTCTGGTTCGCGAGGCGTTCGTAAAGCCCCAACACCGCGCCATTCTTTGCGCCGACGAAGATCCGGACAATCTTATCGACAAGCTGGCGGCGGCGGAAATTCCCACTGATAAAAAGTGGGTGGATGAATTGAGGCGTTGATCGATGACCCAGCCCCTTCCCCCCTCACCGGCAATCTCACAGCAGCACTTTCCTATGAATGTTCGGCCCTGATGATCCGTAAGGCGGAGCCGGATCATATCGACGAACTCGGCCATGTGAATAACGCGGTATATCTGACCTGGGCGCAGGATGTAGGCACGGCCCACTGGCGGCACGTCGCAAGTGAAGCGATGCAACGCGAGCTGATCTGGGTCGCCCTTAGACACGAGATCGATTACCGCGATCAGGTCGTGGAAGGCGAAACCGTTGAAATCCGCACCTGGCTGGGACGGGTGTCCGGACCTCGTTTCCTGCGCCATATCGACATTCGAAAGCCCGGCGCAGGCCGGTTTTCCGCCAAGGTGGAAACTGATTGGTGCCTGATCGACGCAAAAACCCGCAAACCCCGGCGAGTCGGGCCGGAAATTCTCGACCTCTTCGGGGTCTTACCGGCCAGTTAGGGTTTTTAGCTTATGCGGCTTTTCAAGCCGGGCCGCTCGCGCTATACCGCCGCCTCTTTTGGGGCGCGCCTCAAAAATTCGCTGCCGTAGCTCAGGGGTAGAGCACTCCCTTGGTAAGGGAGAGGCCGAGAGTTCAATTCTCTCCGGCAGCACCACTACTGCCTCTGACAGGCACCCTCCTTACGATTGCTTTGTTTGCAATTTCAGCACCTTAACCGGCCACTCGCGGCCGGCGGCGCACTCCTGCACACTTTCGCTTTACCCCGAATTTTACCCCAGTATTTACCCCGCGGAGGGAGTTAATCGCTGGTGCAGGCCTGGCGCTGCGGCTTCGTCGAGAACTCTTTACAGGTGATCGCCCAGTCGCAATTCACGACAGCGATCTGGCGCTTGGTCTCAGCCGTCAGTAAGTTCCGTTCCGCCGCCGTCAGTGTCACCGGCGCCGTCGGTTGGCAAGGCGTCATCCGGTCGCTCGAAAGCGTCAAGCACCCGCTCGACAGCATCAGGATCGCTGAAGCGATCACGATTTTTAAGCATCTCGCGAAGCATTTTGATTTGCTGACGGTCATGGCGGCGGCGCTCCCGTTCAAGGATCCAGTTGCGATAAAAAATCGCGAGGCCAGCCACTCCGGCCAGCCCCGCGATCAGATAGAGTGTAATGTTCACCTGGATCAGGCTTGTTGATCGGCGGCGGTGGCGTCGTCATCTCCGAAGCCTTCAGTGAAGGCGTCCAGGACTTCGACAAGATCGTTGTCATATGTCGGATCCGTGCTGGCGACGGCATCGTTCAGCAAGCCACGCGCCTTGCTTCCAAGTGCTTTTGCTTTTGTGGCGCCGAGCCCTTTTAGGGTGGCGACCAGAACGTCGAGGACGTCTTTCATAAAATTTCTCCATCGCATTGAAAGGGGTGCGGGCGCCGGCGCGCGGAAACCGGCAACCCGCAGACGCAACAAAGGAGATCTGGCTGACGAAAACGAAAGCCGCCGCGGCAGATCAAAAATGCAGCGCTTTCTGGCCCCTTGATTACATATGCGGCAGCTGGCTGCTTTTGTTCGGATATAGATCCGGATCTCCGCCACGCCGCCGCTTGACTCCGCCGCCCTCCTGGCGCTTTGATCGCGCCGGGCGGTCGCCCTTCGCCAGACGAGGGAAAGACCGATGCAGGACGAAGACTTCAACCAGGACATCGAGAATGAACGCCCGCCGGCGCGCGACGTGGAGCGCTGGACAGATCAGATCGAGGCGCTGCTGACGCGCCTGCCCTCAACCGCGTTCGAGGCGCTGCGTCCGACAAACGGCCTCGCCACCGATCCGCGCCATATCGATCGCATGAAATCGCTGCGCAGCCTCGCCCGGTCGATCGCGATGACGATACGGTGAAGCCGCAGGCGCTCTTGTAAAATCGGCGCCGGGCTTCCACCGGCTGCGGGGTTTCTCTCTAGTTCCCTCTGCCGGGCAGCCCTGGGCTCGGGGTGCATCCTCCGCCCTCAAACATCCGGCTCGTCGATGGCGCCCACGCACAGGCCCTGAGACGCGACGCTCGCCTTGCGAAAGGAACTGGACTTCCTCTCACTTGATGCGCCGCCAAATCTTGAGGCGGCCGGCGCATCAATTCTGCCTCTCATTCAGAAAGTTCGCGACCAGTTCTCGGGCCGCCATTTTTCCCATATCGGCAGGCTGATCATCGAACAAGATCAGGAAGCCGTTATCGGCCTGCTTAATGCGTATCTCAGCTTTGATCATGTCGTGCAGGGCTCCTGTTACTTCGTTCGACCGTGCTGAAAACCGGCCATGTGAATTAATCGCCATCCGAGTTCGACCGCTTCATCCTGCGAAAGCTCCTGCGTAATCGTCGCTCTTGCGCTGCGTTCTCCGATTTCTGCTTTTGAGATCAGATGAACCTTCGACCCGTCGGCGCTTCCCTCGATCTTGATTTTGTCTTCCGACATGCTGCCTCTCTTTAAGTTTTCAGCCGCGCCGCTTGCGCGATCTGACATATGGCGTCGAGCGCCCAATCTTTATCGACAGCGTTGAGCGCCCGCTCGGCGATGTCATGCAGCACTTGATGATAATCCTCGACCGTCTCCGCGCGCTTTGCACGGTTGATCGAAATATCTAAGCGCCGCTGTTTCATCGTGCCTCACTTTGTCAGTTTGCCGAGCGCGCGACGCGCCGATGAAATCCGGCTTTGTGAACGGCTGCGCTCCATTCGATACCAAAACCAAAAACGGCCCATGATCTGCCTCCTATGACCGCTGTTTCGCGGCGTGCTCTTTCGCGTAACGGACGCACCCAAAATCCTGTCCGATCATTTCCGTGATGGGCCGGCAAGTGGGGCAGCCGCGCGTACTCCAAGAATGCGGATCGCGATAAATCAGGTCGAGCGCGGCGGCTGGCAAGATTGCCTCCAGCGCGGCAATTCGGCGCTCATGGTTTTCGCTGATTGTTTCCGTCGCCGACATCGAGCCTCTCGTTACTCTTCGTGGATAGTGGAAAGGCGACGAATAGCCGCCCGTGAGATTGCGGTGCTGGCGGCGCCCTCGTAGCGCCAGCCGAGCTCGTTGCAGATCACCGTTAAAGTGTCGCCGGCGAGTTTCATTTCGAGCGCGGCGTCACCCTTTGACGCATCACAACGTCCACCATGCCCAAGAGCACCGTTTTCTGTGATTAAGGGCCCCGGCCCCACTGGCGCCGCCCGACCGCTCTCCAACCGACGCAAAGCCTCCCGACCGGCGTTTCGGCAAACTTGTGTGCATGTCGGCAGGTTGAGATCACGCGCGACTTGTGAGGGGCGCTGACCCTGCCAGAGCGCTTCAAGACACTGAACGTCAATTGCTGGATCTGTCGCAACGCCTAATGCCATGCTGCCTCCTGTTAAAGCTTTTGGCGCGCCGCACGCTCAACATTTGCACGACGTTCCGACTGCCCTCGCTTGTCTGCGTGTTCGAAGCGATCAAACGTGTCGAGAATAAGGGATTTATATTGCTCTTGCTCGCGGCGTTTTTTGATCGCCGCGAGGCTTTCGACTTTTCCGCTCATCACGCGAAGCTCCGGACGCCGTAACGGGCGAAAAGCGCGTCGCTAAGCTGCTCGCGGCTCAGTCGAAAAGCCGATTGGGCGCGCTCAAGGATGGAGCATGCAAAGGCGGGGCTGGCCCGATAGGCCCGGTCCAACATCTCTTCAAGCGTTTCTGTTTGCTTCGCCATATCTGCCTCCCTTGTTAACTTTTATATTATACCCTTCCATTATTAATGCAAGGGGTGTATAGAAGGAAAAATGACCCATGCGCAAACATTCCCGAAAACAGGAATCGTCACCGGCCGGCTGACCGCCGGGCGGAATCGCCTGTATTTCTGTTCATGCTCATCGGCTACGCCCGCGTCTCGACCGAGGACCAGGACCTCGGGCTTCAGCTCGCCGCGCTCCGCGCCGCGGGTTGCGTGCGCATCTATGAGGACAAGAAATCGGGCAAGACCCTCGACCGGCCGGGCTGGAAAGAATGCCGCATGGATCTCAGGTCCGGCGACACGCTTGTCGTCTGGAAGCTTGATCGGCTCGGCCGTTCGGCCCTCGACCTCATCAACCTCCTCGACGAGTTCCGACGCGAGGGCGTCGATTTCGTCTGCACGACGCAAGGGTTCGACACCCGCACGCCGATCGGCGCCTTCACCTTCCAGATGTTCGCCGCCTTCGCCGAGCTGGAGCGCTCCATGATTTCCGAACGCACCAAGGCCGGGATCGCCCAGGCGAAGGAACGCGGCGTCCAGGTCGGCGGCCTCCCCGCCATCACAGAAGAAATATGGGGCGCGGCGACCGCACTGATTGCGGAGTACCGCGAGCGCGGCGATCGCATCACCGACCAGGCGCTGTCAGATCGCGTCTATGACAAGCTGGGCAAGCGGCTGTCTTGGGGCACGTTTCGCAAGTGGCGCGATCGCCTCGATGAAGGCGGCGCCTACCCGGAAGACTGGGCCGAGCGCTGGCGCCAGCGCCGCGAACGGCTCAAGGCCCGCAAGAGCGGAAAGTAGACACTTTAAGCTCTGAGCAAAAAACGACGTTAAAGGCAATTCGATGTACACCTTAACGAAAGGACCGGCGAAATTTGAAGGGAGGCAGCGCGGTAGCGTGACGCGCAGCGGCGAAAGCAACAGGAGCCGCGGGACCCTCGAAAAATCGGATCTGATCCGAAGGTAGTTGCAGTGCCACCCATAGCGGGAGTAGCGACCCGCCCTCCCTTCAAATTTCGCTAAACGAAAGGACTGGCATGCAACACTGGACAGCGGCGATAGGTATTGCGCTTGTGGCTTCATTGCTTCCGCACTTTTTAAAGATCAAGTGGAATTGGCGATACACGCTTTGCGCGGTCGCCTATACCGCTACCGGCGCCGCCATCGTCAGCGCCATGACTAATTCATGACCGCACGCATCACTTAAGGAGCAGTTGGATATGCAATTGTCACCAAAGCATCTGGAGGTGAAGGGCGCATCGATTAACGGCGGGAAAATATTTTGCGAACAGTGCGGAACGCCCTCCCCGTCAATTTACATCGGCGATAGTCATAACTGGGTCTGCCCCTGCGGCCATTGCTCCATTCTTGAAACCACGGTGATAAGCGCGACCACCTCCCGGCTGGAAGTAAGGAATGTCCGAAATGCGGCGCGCCGATCTGGCTCGATTGCAAGACGTCACCTGATAACATCGGCAAGGAACGAGTCATGGTGACATTCGAAAGCGAAGGCCGCAAGTTCACCGAAAACTATCCGCCCGCGTGTCTGACGCTGCGCTTACATTAGAAGGTCAACAAGTGAAAAGCCTGCTTTGTTTGTTTGGTTGCCATCAATACGGCCCATGTCGAGAAGAAAAGACATGCCTCAAGAATTTGCGCGTGGTCGCTTTTTACTGTGTCCGTTGCGGGCGCCGCTGGGCCACACTGTTTTAACGAAAAGACTATCAAGCGATGACGTTTGATGCCGCGCCGCGAAATCAGGCGGCTCCAGCGCCGGCTGGCCGAAATCGAGGGTGAGTAGCCGCAACTATCCCGCTGGCTTGTTGGTATCGGGCGGCCGGTCTGCAGCCCGCCACAGCGCTAGCTTGCGCGGCTGATCTTTCATATATTTTTCAAACCTGCCAAGCAGCGCCCAGAGGAAGATCAGCAACATAACCGCCGCGCTCCAGTTCCAGAGCGTGACAGACGTCGGCGTGAACCCTCCCGTTGCATCCTGCACCATGGTCACCGCCGAAGCGATCGAAAAGCTGACGCAGGCAAACAGCGCGATCAGCCTCTCATGCAAATATCGAAACGGGCGGGCGCATGCGAGCACTTGTACAACATTGACAAAGCCCAGACAAAAGGCGGCCAGCACCATCATAAAATGCGCAAGTGCAAACATTACGCGTCTCCTGCAACGTTAACGAACTTTTTAATCAGCGCCCCGACGATTTGCTCCGCGCCGATCGCAACAACAAAGGCCACGGCGGGGCGAATGCCATCCAGAGATTCCCCAAGCATCTTGGTCATTGTGAGGTCGGCGCCGTGCGCGAAAGGCTGGCCGACCGTCAGCGCTGTCGAGGCGCCGAAAAACGCCGTGACCCCGCCAATAAAAGCGAGCGCCGCAACCGGTCGCGCATCCTCTGACATGAAAGCCGCACGCGCCGTGATGAACCCGCCGCAGACGCCGCCCAGCAGCGCAGCGCCAATGAACCAGGGCGTCGCCGTCACGGTTCCGTCCAGCGCCGCATTCAACGCCGCGGCGCCGCCGGCGGCGGCCGCCTGCCCGATTGCAACAATCGCTGCAGCTTCAGCTTTCATTCCGCCCTCACCGTGATTTTCTGCTTCGCGAATTTTCCGGAGCGTCCGTCGCGCACCCAGTAGTAAAATTCGTCGGCGCCGGTGAAGCCGAAATCGGCGCGGTAGAGGATCTTGTTGTCGACGATATAGGCGGCGCCGTGGCGCGGCGCAGTATGGTCATCGAGGATCAGCCCTGCGCCTTTATCGTTCGCCAGCACATCGATCAGGGTTTCGGCCCAGGGCGCGGCGCGCGCCTCATCGGGCGCCGCGGCCGGCGCCGGGCCTTCCAGCGCCAGCGGCCCGTGTTCGCGCGCCGGCGGGTCGAAATTCTCCGCCGACCAGGGCGAGGTGAAGACATGCGAGACCTTGTCGGCGGCCCCGGTTGCACGATCAGAGAAGACCTGGTCGACCATCGTCGCGCTGCGACCATCCGGAAGCGTCCACAAGCCTTCAAACGGGATCGCCGCCTTGATGTCGAGCTTGTAAAATTTCGTGATGTCGGGCTCGCCTGCGACCGGCGCGGAGCCCATCGAGTCCAGCTTCGCGCCGCCGAGCAGCATCGCCTTATTGCCGGGGCGCGGGGTTTCGACCATTTGCTGCGGCGCGGTATAGACCAGCCGGCCCGGCGTCAGGTCTTTGGCGGTCAGCACCGCATCGCCGGAATCGAGATTTTCAAACGCCGCAGCATTGCCGTCCATGTCGAGATCGATGAAGGCGTATCCCCAATCCTCTTCCGACACATCCGGCAGGTTCGGCAAGCG
Source organism: Hyphococcus sp. D3-15 (assembly GCF_055809375.1). Lineage (NCBI taxonomy): Bacteria > Pseudomonadati > Pseudomonadota > Alphaproteobacteria > Parvularculales > Parvularculaceae > Hyphococcus > Hyphococcus sp. D3-15. The sequence goes on from NZ_CM147910.1 coordinate 2,623,837, forward strand.
CTTGGCCATCGTCACCCCGACATCAAAGCCCGTGGCCGTGATCCGGTTCAGCACGATCTCGCGGGTGCTCGCATCGATGCTGATGGCGTGAGATCCGGCCATGCTCACCCCGCCCTCGCCGGTCGCCGCCAGCAGGTCCATATCGATCAGCGTGTAATGGGCGGTGTATTGCACCCGGCCGCCGGCATAGACCTCCCAGGCGTCGAAGTCAGAAAGCACGGTCCGGCCGTCATGGCCCTGATTGGCGCCGGGCTTGACCACCTCGAAACCCATATTCACGGCGAACGCCTCATTGCCTTCGAACTGCGTGATCGAGGGAAGATAGGCGGGGGCGTAGCGCGAATATTGAACCGTTTCCGGGAACGCCATGGTCGCCGCGTCTACGCCGAAAAGCTGCTTGCCGCCGCGCGACATCCACACGAAGCCCGCGCCGCCCGGCACGCCCGCCGCCACATTGTCGGCGATTTCGACCAGCCGGCCCTGCATCCAGTAAATCGAGCCGGTGCGCGCCAGGTCGAAGGCCTGAACGTCTTCGTGCTGCTTGGCGGCGCCGGTGACCCCCATGGAGCGCGCGCCGAAATTATGGACCCAGCGCCCGACCTCATTGCCGGATTCCGCAACATAGGCCGAGCCGAAGCAATCGAAGGCGACGTTGTTTTCCAGATGCGCATTTGAATCGTGATGAACAAAGCACCAGCCCGGCGACCCCCAGGCCGCATTGCCGTAAAGCAAGGCAGGGCGCGTTGGATCCGCGAGCCCGGTCCGGTGGAGGTGCAGCGCGTAGCGGCCCTTCACATTGGCCTCGGGCGCGATGGCGTCGATCAGGCCGGCGTCATAGGCCCGGCGCGATTTGTCGGTGCGGCCGAGATCGCGAAACTCCGCGAAGCGAATATCCACATCATTGCTGTGCATCGCCATGACGTGCCCGCGCCGCGACGGCGGAAGCGCGGCGGCGTTTTCTGTTTCAATGACGACATTGCGCGTGAAATTGGCGAGATAGGCGCGGCGGCCGCCTTCGCGGCCCTTGTGGTCGAAGGCCAGTTTCTCGGCGAAGCGGATCGTGCGGCCATTAATTTCAGTAAGCGTCAGGGCCTCATCCTGGGTGCCGGTCTCGCGCGGAACCCCGGCGCCCCAAAGATCCGCCGCCACGAGCCGCGTGCCGGTCAGCACCAGCCGGTCGCCCGGCGCCCAGCCCTGCGGCGCGGCGGAGAGCTTCAGCGCCGTGTCCCCCGCCGCCGGCTCGTCGGCCAGCTTGAGGAAGGCCGTTTTCGGCGCGCCGGCGATGCGGGACTTCCCGTGCAGGATGACTCCGCGCGATAGCAGGAACGGATCCGTGACGCTGTCGATCGGGCCATTGTCAGCGATGCGGATCGTGACGCGCTTATCCGCATCGATCGGGTGACCGTCCGTCCCGGCTTCAAAGGTCGATCCCGGCGGCGAGACGAGGGTGTCAACGATCATCAGCGAGTCGGCGCCCGGATCGAAGCGCAGCACGCCGTCATTCCTGACCGTGGCCAGCCGCGCGCTGGAAACAAAGCCATAGGTCACCGTGACCGGCGCCGGGATCAGGACGCGCGCGCCGTTGCCGGGGATCTCTCCGCCGCACCAGGTCGCCGGATCGATCCAGTCGCCGGCCGCCCAGGCGATATGCGTCGCCGCGCTGCGCGGGACCAGAGCCAGGAGGGCCGCATGCTCAGCGGCCTTGTCCGGGTCGTCAGTGTGGAAATGGCCCTCATCATCGTCAGGCGCGCACAGGGCTGGGTCGCCGGTGACCGGCGGCGGTGCGCATCCCTCAAGCGCGCACAGGCGGGCCTCCTGCGCGGCGTCAGACGCCTCGAGGGCATCGAGACGCTGTTCGACCGTCAGGGCCGGCGCGTGGCCGGCATGGTCCTGCCCATAGGCAAGGCTCAGAAAGGTCAGGGCCGCCGCGAAAATGATTGCGAGCAGATAGCAGGTCTGGCGTTTCATGCGTAATTTCCTCGCTGCGTCGTCAGGAATCCGTGATCTAGAAACCCGTGCCATTCGTTATTTCTTCCGGAGAATATTGAGCCGGCGCCGGCGGCGCAGGTGTCGCCCGCCTTGTCGACATGAACCGTCTCTCCGAATGTGCCATGCCGCACCCAGCAGCGATGGGCGTCGTCGTCCTTACGCGTGCAGTTCGACGCGCGCTGATCAATGCACCAGGCATCGCCATGCGGCTTCACGCAATGAACCGAAAGGCCGTCATAGCCTTTCATGAAATTGCCGGGGCGCTCGGAAAACCAGAACGCGTCATAAAGGGCGCCTGGCGGGGCATCGCGGAGCTGGAACTCTTCGCCATTGTCGATGCGCCGGTAAATCCGTTCCGGAAAGAGCTGCCATTGATCCGTGGGGTCGAAGACGTAGCCGCAGCCGCAGGCCATTGGCCAACGCGGATCGCTACGCGGCGGCGTGTCGTCGGTCATATCTATGACGTCCATCGCCGGAAGCACAGCGTCCTCGATCCGGATGGATGCGTCATGGATGCCAGACCGGGTCGCCGCGCATTTGGAATCGCCCGAATGATAGCGCCGCAGCGATCGTGCAACCTTGCCCGTCGGCTCGATCCAGAATGTCTTGATCGCGCTCATCGAAAACACCGCCGGACGGGCTCTGGCAGACAGGTGATGATCGGCCGGCTTTCTTTCTCCGCTGCGGCGTTTGTTGCGAGGTGATCGTTTTCCGGCTCCTCACTCATAAGAGGCAGGATAAAACTGTTCGGGTGCTCGATGCCTGAATCGACCGGCGCTACAACACAGAGGAACAACGCCCGCTCGGCGGCACGGCGGCGCGTCAGGCCAGCGACCTCGACAAGCTTTCCGCCAACCGTCGCCTTGTTCCACCAGGTCAGCGCCTCGGCGACCTGCTCGCGCGGCTTTCCCTCGCGCAGCCAGCGCGCCGCGGTCGAGCCCTTGAACGCCGAGAAACCGACATTGAAGATGAAACTGACCAGCGCGTCGAACTCGTTCTGGTTCAGGTCGACGCCATTGGTGATCGCCCAGCCGTTGAGATTGGCGACCCGTGTCTTCAGATCTTTTTCGAGTAATGCTTGTGCCTGATCACGACTCAAAACGACGCGGTCGGGCGGCGCGATATGCCAGAATGAGCACTCAATGGAGCCCGCGCCCTTTTTCGCGACCGCAACAGCGCAGTCGAGATCGAGGCCAGTATGCCCATAGCCGATGGTCCAGATCCCGGCGATATCCTGATAGGCCTCGAGCTCAAGCCCCTCAAAGCGCTTGATCAGGTCGATGCCGTTTTCGGAAGGAATCATGGCATGTAATCCGAAACATCGGCCGAGCCGGCGATCGGTGTGACATTGAAGATTTCAGTGCTGCCCAGTCGGTTTTCGAGGCACAGCTTTCTCGTGTTGGTCGAGGAAAGCGTCGCCACCGCGTCCGTCCCGTCGTCGCCGTCAAGAACAGAGGTGGAAGTCTCAAATCCGTCGCTGGAAATCGGGGTGATCGATCCCGTTCCGCCATTTGACGCCCGGTAATGCGTGAAAATGTGATTGTCACTGCTGCGGCGCTGGACATGCACAAGACCGGCGGCGGCTCCGGTGCCGGCATGACGCATATAGAAGCAATAAGCTTCATCGTCATCAAGCGTTATCGACGTCGTGGCGCCGGTCATCATCAGGATGTCTGCATAGTCCACAGGAAACCCTGTGATGAGGCCGAAGAAATTATCGGGATGGATGAAAACGCCATCCGCAACGCCGCGCCCGCCGAAATCAACGCTGGAATCGACGCCATTGCCGCCGATTTCATCGAAGAAAGACCCTTGCACCGAAAGGCGTCTCAAGTTCGAGCTGATGTCGATGCCGTTGCCCGTGATGTCGTGGACATTAATGTTACGAAACATGACCCTTGACTGAGCCGAAGTCGTTCCGCTGATGCTGATCGCATCGCCGCCAATATTGGCGACCTGCGTGCCATCGACCATCAGCGTTTTCACGTTGGACTCCAAACTGATGGCGGACGTGTCATAATTGATGATCTGACCGCCATCGAGCATGATACTGGTGTCGCTTGCGCTGGCCGCGACAATGCGCAGCCCGTAATCACCCAGCGACAGCCACGGGTTTCTGACCACGAATGTTTGAAGATACGGGTCATTGATATGGATCGCTGACGCCGGCGTGCGCGGCGGCGGCCCCTGCCCGTCATTGAAGACAATGCTGTTGATGAAGATCTGCCGGTTGGCCGCAAAGGATTCGGACTCATTGCCGAAATAATGCTGGTCGATCAGTATGCCGTAATCGGCATTGTTGTTGATGTCGAAGCCGCCAATGACAGCGCCGCCGACATCCCCGGCGAAATGGATGCCGGTCCCGTTGCCGACCACTTCAAGCCCGGAAAGCGCGCCGGACCAGCCGAGCGCCCCGTCAGGGCCTGACGGGTCCATAATACCGTCGCCGGCAACGTAAATTCCGACGCCGTCATTGTACCACGCCTGCAGCCCGTGCCCTTCAATCGCTTGGCCGCCGACGAACCGGAAACCGTTTTTCAGGTTGCCGGGGTTGACCCCAAATCCGTTAACGCCGCCGCGCGCCCACAGGTTGCTAAAGAGCGACCGCGCCGTTACGTCGATTGAAAATCCGCCGCCGGATTCCTGCAAAACGGACGAGTCGACTGTGAAATCGCTCACCGTAATGTTGTTCAGCCGAGTGGCGTTTGACGTGTTGTCGCCGGCGACATGAACGACATAGCCGTCGTCTGCAAAGGTTCCGACAAGTTTGGTCCTGTCGGCCGCCATGCCATAAAGGCACGATCCGATTTCGTTCAGCGACACGCCCGTCGACAGGCCGGACCAGCCGGCGGGCATGACTGCGCACCTGTTGACGGCCTCCGCCAGATCGATTGCGTCCTGGATCGCATCGGCGTCATCGGTCGCGTAAAACACTTCCGCGCTCGATACTGTCGTAGACGCGCTGTCGGTAAGCGTGACGGTGTTCGCATCGCTAAACGCGGCGATGGTTGTCGAGAGGTCCGCGTCTGATGCGGCGGCGCCGGCCACCGTGATCAGCTTTCCAACATCGCTGGCTTTAAACGCAGCGCTATCCGAAGTGAGCGTGGATGAGGACGAACTGATGGCGCCGTCGCTCAGTTTTACACCGTCAAATTTGGCGCCGCATGATGTAACGTCAATATCCTTGCCGCGCAGATAATCGGACAAGATGAAACCACCCGACGCCCCCGTGTCGTCTTGCGGACTGGGGACAAAGACGCATTTTTGCGTGTCTGCCGTCGCCAGGGCGGTTTCGTCTGACGTTACCTTGATAAAGGTTCCTGAACGGCCGCCATCCGTGATGACCGCTGTCGCACCGACGGGGAATGACGCGAACGGGATCGCCTCGAGCGCTGTAATATTGGCGTATGCCCGGCCATTCACCGCCAGTTCGGCGATGGAGCCTTCCACATCTGCAGCGGAAAGAACCCCCGCCGCATCCTCGACGCCAATCAGCGCAGCGCCTTCGCCGTTCGACGTCGAGGCGAGTTCGCCCGCCGTGACGTCGCCGCCGATTGAGGCGTCAACACCGTCCGCCGTGACGTCCAGCACCGCGCGCTTCGCGCCGCTGATGACAAGATCGCCGCCCGTGTCGGTCGTGATGTTGCACGAGCCGCCATTCTTGATGGTGATCTCATCGCCGGCGTCGGCCTTCACGACGGCCCGGTGACCGACTACCAGGCCGGTGCTGACGACGGTGCAGAGATCGTCTTCAGTCCCGCTTTCCGCCGCCAGCGTGTGCGCGCTGCGCGAAATCGTGGCGGTGTCGGATGACAAGATAACAGTTGTCGAACTGTGAGAGTTCGGCACTGCGACCGGAAGAATTTTCCGGTCCATGCTTCCAACCTGCGCGTCCTGCGCCGCGGCGCCGGTGAAAAAAGCAAGAGCTGCAAATAGTGAAAGCAAGCGCTTCATGGTCATGCCTCAATCGCGACCGCAATGTCGGTCGGCAGGGTTGGTGAAAAAGTGAAGGACGTCTGGCCGGCGGCGGGGGCGTTCACTTCGATGGCGTAGGACGCCAGGAGAACGCGGGCGCCGCCGCCGATAATCACTGTTGTGCGCGCCTTGTCGGCGACGCGTTTGGCGATAACGAGGGTTTCTCCGTCGTGCCCTTCGGCGGCGAACTCGAACCAGCGTCTGTCGCGTTCCAGCCACTGGCCGCCGACCCGAACAAGCCTGCTTCCATCGTTCAGATCGAAAAGCTCGATACCGTTGAAAAGCGTGGCCTTGGCCCAGACGCCGCCACGAAAAAAAGCCAGATCATCATTGCCGAGCGAGAGTGCGCCCGCCCAATTTGTGCCGGTGATCGTGCCTGTTGGCGGCGCCAGATATGCGTCGCCCTCTGATGGCGACTCCGGCTCCGCGAGGGTTGTCCTGTTGTTAATCCGGAATCTTTGCGCGCCATCCTGACCGTTAAACAGAAGCGCGCCGTTGCCGCGAAAGTCCTTCGCCGCCGCAGGTTGAATCGATTGCGGAGTGACATCATCGAGTAGCGTCTGTTTCGCCATCAGTGACGCTCCTCCAGCGTGCCGCTGAATTGTGCGGTCGAGCTGCCATTGTTTTTGATGCGAACAGAGGTGCCGGATGTGACGAGTTCGAGATCGCCAATCTCGACCGCCGCTCGCAACTCGGCGTCGTCGGCATCGCCGACGACTACGCATTCGCAATAGGAACCGGTGTCGTCGTCAGACCAGGCTTCGACCTTCCAGAGGCCGCCGGCGCGATTGGCGTTCACAATCTCGGCGACCCCGCCGGCGGATATCGTGAAGGGGCCGACTTTTTTCGGCACCTTTAGCGGCAGGTGCAGCAGCCGGCCGGACAGGCCTGACGTCATCGGGAAAATCGACGTGTAATCCGGCGACGCGCCGGAGCTTGAATCGTAGCGCAGCATGAGGCCGGATCCGCCCCCGGCGTCTTCGCCTGAATTGACGTGAAGATTGTCGGCGGCAAAAAATCGCTGGCCGTCGACCAGGTCGTTGCGGGCCTGCAACGTTTTGACATCGACGGCGATCAGCGAGGAGTTGACGGCGGCGCCGTTCAAAAAAGTGCCGTCAGGTCCGATAACCGGGATGGTCTGCGAATTTGCTATGCCGCCGACTTCGACGGGGCCATCGAAGTCATTGATCGCCGACGGCGCGCTGGTTGTGTATTCGCCAGATCGCAAATAGGTGTCGACGACCTTGTAGATCGTTAGCTGGCCGCCGGCGCCGATCGTGTACCATGCATGCTCGTAAATCGTATCATCGCCGGCGAGCTTGACCTCGAGGAAAATACGGTCGGTGACACTCTTGATGTCCGTGGGCAGCCGATAAGGCGCGACCCGCACCCAGTCCGTGACGGCGCCAGCGGAAATGCGATTGCCCGTGAATTTAACCTTGTCGACAAGACCGTCCGCCATGCATGTCCTCGCGTATCGCGGGGACTCTCAGGCGATTGCTGTCGGGGTTGATTTTATACGCCAAGCCAATCCTCGATCAGTGACGGCGCCCAGGTGAATTGCTTGCCGGGTTGACTGGTGGACATATTGGTCAAAAATTTCGACCTGAAGCGGCCGCGATTAGAGAACTTCGCGAACATGGCTTGGGACGGCGCGTCTTGGCGCGGCCAGAAAAAACCTGCCTGTCATCGCTGACCTGTTGGGAAATTCTGTATAGTTCCGCATAGGACATATGGTCGGCATCGGCGACCCCTTCCGGCACCGCGTTGAACGGCGCAGACCAGATCCGGACATCATGGCCCTGCCCATCCTTGTCCCAGCCGGTTTCCGCGCCCCAATCATGATTGGTTTCGAAGCGGCGGAACGGGCCCGCCCAGATCCGCCCGAAACGCGCGATGTCAAAGGGCGGCGCCGGGATGGCGGCGAGCGTGAATCGCAGGTTGACGCGAAAGACGCCAGTCAGCGCAGGCGTCAGCAGGCCGTGAACGCCGAGGGTCGGATCGACCGCGCAGGCGAGATCTCCGTTGCCGTCGGCGTCGTCATGGTCTGCGCTGTCCCAGAGATCGCCGTCATCGACACCGAGCTCCGGATCCGAGGAGAACTGCCAGCGCACCTTGTCGGCCGCCGAGACATAGGGTGCGAAATCGACATCGGAGGAGTCGTCCTGCCGCTCTGCGATCAGAAAGCCGGCGCATCCGATGTCGCGCCCCTTGCTGAACACCGCCTGGAAATTGCATTCGCCGTCGCTCGTCGACAGGTTCACCGCGATCCACGGCTCGCCGGCGGCATAGGTCGATACGTTCGACGCCGGACCGGTCAGAGACGCGGTGTCCGCCGTCAGCACCGCGTCGGGCTGATCGATCCAGTTATAGGGAGAAAGGCCTGCGCCGTTTACGACGGTCATTTCTAATACTGTTCCCCGGGTTGCAAACGCTTCGGCGTGCCGAAGACCTTGATGGTCATTCTCTCGTCATCAGAGCGCTCCTGAATTTCCTTGATGATCCAGACGACGCCGGCGGCGCCATAGCGGTCAGTTGTAAACGCGACCGGATCCCCGCCGTCGAGAAGATATCCGCGGCGCCCGACTTCGACCGAATAGGTGGACTGCTCAGTCCCTAGCATTTTCATTGCTTCTTTGCCGATCTCCGTCGCCCAATTCTGCCCGACCGCCAGCGTGTTGATCGGCTCGCCGGGTTCTGACGTTTTGTAGAAGGCGGCGGCGGACCCGTTGGGAATGGTGATCGAACGGCCTTGCGATTTCAGATAGAGGCGGCGCTCGTCGCTGACGCCGGGCGCAATTTCCGCATCGGTCATCGGCGTCCAGTTGCGGTCGTAGCGCACCGGCTGTTCTGATCGCACATAGGTTTCGAAGTCTTCCGGCTTTATGTCGACGCCGGCGATGGGAATCGCCTGCGGCAGCGCGTAGGAACTCGGCGCGAAGACGCGCTTCAACCGGTAGCGGCCGTCCCTGCCGAGGCCGTGAAACCCGACAATCGACCGCGCGGCTTCATCAAGAAAGTCCGACACCAGCAGGTCCGACGTGCCGGTGAAATAGCCGGCCTCTACCGCGCCGATTGAGAAAACAGCGGCGCGATCGATGGCGTTGGCGAAAAGCCCGGCGCGCCGACGCAACAGATATTCCGCGATCTGCGACAGCGACGACAACCATTCGCCCTCGAAGACAAAACCCTGAATATTAGCGGTGTATTTAAACGCCGCGTTTTCAAAGAACCGCACCAGCCCTAGTGCGGTGCAGGTCAGATATTGTCCCGCAGAAACAGGCGCAGCAATCAGAGCAGAAAGCGTCGGAAAGTCGCCGGCGAAAACCAGCGGCAAGCCGCCGTCATAAACAGCGTTGATCGCCTGCAGCGGTCCCTGCGCGATCTGCCAGACCTCATTCGCCTTCAACAGGCGCACCATACTGACATTGCCGCAGGTGCCGAACGCTGAAGGCACTGCAAGCCCCGCTATATCGAGATCGCCGTCAAGCAGGCCCTCCCCCGTGTAATAGGAGGACGCGATCGGCTTCGCGACGATGCTGACATCATTGCGCAGCTGCAGTCGCGTGCGCTTGTCGGTGCCGGAGAAAGACCGCCCGAGAACGCGCATGCGCAACGAAAAGTCGTCGAAATAGCCGCGGCGGGGGCCATGGTAAATTGAAACGTCGAGCCCGTCGGCGGTCATCGCCGCCGGCAGGTAGTCAAACTCGCCGTCATCATTGGCCAGCTCGATATATCCGTCCGTGGTCTGCACCGACTGGCTTTCGCCCGGCAAAAAAGGAAAGGTCCGGTTCGAGTTGACTGCGGTGCGCAGCCTTGGGCGCGCCACCGCATTCGGTCGGCGTGGATCATCCGGGCGGGCGACAAAGGTCTGGGACGACAGAAAAAGGCGCTCGGGAAGGCCTAGCTGGAATCCGCCGCGGGGTTGATCGCCGAGGACTGGATCGCCGAGAATATCCGTCGGCGCCGATAACAACACGCCGGAGTCTTTCCGGCGCACCGTTATGTCAGCGAGAAAAACACCGCGGCGATGACTCCGCTGCAGGAACGCCGGATACCCGGACGAGCGGCCCGGCGGCGCCTGATCGGCCAGGACGGGATCGCCAACTGTCGGAACGCCGGGGATCATGCCGCCAGCCCGAAGTTATTCTCGATCAAACGGCGCATCAGCGTGTTCATCGTCGCCTGCTCGTCGGCGAGGCGATTGATCGCGGCCGTCATCGCGGCGTCGCGTTCTTCCTGACTTTCATCGGCTGCTGCGAAAGCGGCGGCGGTGGTCTCGCTGCTGCGCTCGGCGGCGCGCACCACCGCTGCCGCAATCTGTTGCGCCGTTTGGGCGTCGGCAACCGGATTGCCGGTTTCTGGCGTGAGCGGCTGATCGACGCCGGCGAGCGCATCGACGCTGACCCCCGCCTGGGCTTGACGCTGGCGCTCAAGCGCGATGAGTTCCTCAAGGCGCTCGACAAACACATCACTGCCGTCGCGCAATTCAGTCAGGACGTCGCGCTGTTCCTCAAGGATCGGAATATCGAGCTGCGGCTGCGACAGCGCGTTGTCGATGCGTTTCAGCGCGTCGAGCGACGAGCGGGCGATCTCCGCCTGGCTCAGATTGTCGTTAGCAATGTCAGTGCCAGCGCCCAGCGCGGTCTCGAGGCGGCTTTCGATCCGGTTGAACACCGACTGGAATTGCGGCGCCGTGCCGTATAGTTCGCGCGCGACGTCGAGCGCGGCGCGGCCGAGCCCGCCGAGATCGTTCTGCGCGGCGACGCGGGCTTCCTCGCTCGCCCCCGGCTGGCTCACGGTTGCGAAGGCGGAATCGAAGCGCTGCAGTGCGGTGTCGAGTTGCGTCTGGAGATCGCCGCCACGGAACTCCTGACGGATATCGCCAAGCGATGAGCGCAGATTGTCGTTGGCGGCCGTCCAGGCGTTGGCGCTGTCTTCATAGGTCTGCGTCAGCCGGTCGACATGGTCGATCTGGCTTTCGAAGGCGAGCCGCATGTCCGAAAGCACAAAGGCGAGCCGGCCGGACTGGTCTTCGATGATCCCGAGAAAATCGCCAAGGCCGATGCGATCTTCATCGCTTAGGCCCGCTATAAATTTCTGTCGTTCCAGCGCGTTGAGATTTTCAACGGCGACCGTATTCGCGCCGACGCTCGTCGCCGCAGTCAGGCGCTGCTGTTGTTCCTTCAGAAGCTGGTTGAACTGCGCCAGCGCCGGGTTGGCGATATTCAATAGCCGCTGCGCGGTGTCCTGGTCGACGCCGGCGGCGAGCGCCGCCTTCGCATTATCGATCTGCTGCGCCAGCAGCGATCCGTCAGCGCCGCTGGCCGCAACCTCGTCCTTGTAGCGCTCCAGCGCCGAGGCGGCCGCAGCCAGCGCCTCCGGCGTCGAGGCGGCCTGATCGATGAACTGCGTCCACTCCGCGGTGTTGAGCGCGAGGACCTTGGTCAGCCGCGCCTGTTCGTCGGCGGCGTTCTGGGACACCGCCTTAAGGTCGTCGAAGCGCTGGTTCTGGGTGTCGAGCAGCTCGGCGGCGGCGGCCTCCAGCGGCGCCGTGATGGACAGCGTCGCGCGCTCGATGTCCTTGTCGAATTTGTTTCCGAGCGCAGTGAGCGCCGCCGTGCGCGCTTCGGTCAGCGCCCGCTCGGCGTCTGTGTTTTTCTGGGTGATCGCCAGGGCTTCGTCGAAAACCGACTTGATGTCCTTGGCGGCCTGCTCCCATTGCGATAGGGAGTCCGTCGTGAAGTCGAGCGCGCTTTTCAGAACATCAATTTTGTCGCCAACCGCCTCCGCCGACTCGCCAGCGTCCAGCAAGCCGATAGCGGTGTCGCGCAGGATGTCATTGCCGCCCTTGAGCGTCTTGAGGTAGAGGCGCAGCGCTTCCGATGTCGCCTGCTCGAGGCCCTGCTCGGTGGCGTCAAACCGTTTGCCCCCTACAGGCTCGCCATTGGCTCCCTGGTAGCCGACCTCGACAAACGGGTTCCCGTCCTTGCGGTCGGCGCGCACCGCCAGATTGAGATAACGCTCATTCGCGGTTGTGCTGGCATCGTTCCATGCGGTCCCGCCGATCAGATCATGGAAGGCGGAGTTGACGCCAAGGATCGTATCGAGCGCAGCATCGCGGATCTGTGCGTTCTGCTCGGCTCCCTTGTCTTGATACCGGCCGGCAACGGCGCCCGTTTGCAGATCAAAGGCAAGCTGCGCCGTCTTGTCTGAAGGCTTTCCGCCAACCAGCGCGCCGAATACCTTGCCGAGCGTCGAGCCAATGATAGAACCCACAACCGTGCCGATGCCAGGCACGATTGAGCCAATCACGCCGCCGACGGTGCCGCCGACCGAGGAGCCGGTGTTGCCCTTGCTCCCAAACCCGAGCAGATCGCCCAGCAAGTTGACGCCTTGGGAAACTGCAAAACCCGTTCCGCCGCCGCTGAACACCTTGCCAAGAGATCCCGGGCCAAGGCCGGGAATGTTCAGCCCTTGCTGTCGCAGGAAGAAGCCGAGCCCTTCGCCGGTCCGCGCCAGCGAGCCGGAGCTGCCGAAGATATTGCCCAGCCCCAGAAACCCTCCGGCCTGAGACAATCCACCTACACCGCCTCCGGAGAGATACGGGTTCACCTGCGTCGCGAGTTGGCCGACCCCGTACATATTCGGCGCCACGCCAGCACCGGATAGCGCATTCGTCATCGAACCGCCCGCAGCGGCAAGTTGCCCAAACCCGCCCCCGAACCCGCCGCCAAACCCGCCGCCCACGGCGCCGAACGGGACGCCGGCGCTGCGCCCGGTGAACGCCTGGTCGAAAATATTCTGGAAGAAACTGCCGACCAGATTATCGAAGGCGTTCCGGAAATAATCCTTGATGACGTCGATGGCGCTTTCGCCTTCCCGACGGAACGAGCGCCAGATGTCGACCATCATGTCAGTGGCGGTGTCGGCGAAGCGCTGCTGCGCCCGCAGCAGGGTGTCCGCAGCTTCCTCAGCGGCTTTTTTCTGCGCCTCGGCCAGCGCTTCGGCGTTTTTGCGCGCTTTCTCCTGCAGCGCGCTACGGTCTTCCTCGGCGAGGACCTGGTCGACAAGACCGGAGCCCTGCGCTTTGATCAGCTCGGCATATTGCTCCTCGAGCTGGATGCGCCGCTTGATCTTTTCGATTTCCTCGTCGGTCTTGCCGGCGGCGCGCGCATCGTTGATCGCCTTGATCTCGCGGAGCTGTCCCGTCAGCGCGGCTTCTTGTTTCTTCAGCTTTTTGGTCAGCTCTTCGGATTCCTTCCCCGCGCGGCTCATCGCGTCGGTGAACTCGCCGAAGGCCTCGGTGGCGCGCTGGCGGATTTCCTCGGTCAGCGTCGGATATCGGGCTAGCAGTTCCTGAAACTTGCTATTCGCGGTTTCCGTATCGACATCGGGCCCGAGCTCGCGCAACGACGCCTTCAACGCGTCGAGTTCCTTGGCGAATTTCTTGCGCGCATCGGCGAAGCCGTTGAGCTCCGCCGTCAGGGCCATCACATCGGTGACCGCATCGGCGCCAACGCCTTTGGGCAGGCCGAAGGCCTGCGCGAACTCACGGTTGCGTTCGCGCTGCACGGCCTGCCCGGCGGCGAGCGCCGCGGCCTGATCCGATTGCTGGTTCTCTATGTACTGGCGCTGATAATAATTCGCCGCGAGCGACGGGGATGTGAAGGTCCGCGCCTCGATCTCGTCCTTTTGAGCTTCATTGATGCTTTTCAGGATGCGCCGGTAATCTCGTTCAAAAGCCTCGAGATCTTCCTTTGATTTATCCAGCCCGGCCTTCAACCTGTCAGGCAATTCCTTGCCGGCGTCGATAAATGCCTGTTTCAGGGACTCATCGAAGGAGTCGAGCTTGCGCTTCGTTCCATCCAACCGGTCGCCGAACAAAACGATGGCGGCTGTCAGAGCGACGATCGCGCCGACTGGCGTCGCCAGTAGACCAAGCGCTGCGGACAGACCCGTCGCCCCGGCAATGGCGCGCGCAAAATTCAGCGTAGAAAGCGCCGTCGCCGCCGCAAGCGTTTTCGTGATGCCGGGAAGCGCCCTGGCGACGCCGCCAAGACCGCCTACCGACGCAAAGGCCAACGCCGATCCCGACGCCCGCGCCGCGGTGGCGAGCGTCGTATGAGCGACGGCCATGCGCCCCGCTGCAGTCGTACCGGCAATGGTCGCCGCCGTGGACTTCGCCGCTGCGGCCGCATAGGCATTCTGTGTCGCTGTCGCGCCCGCAGTCGCCGCAGTCGCCGCACCCTGCGCCGTAACGAGTTGCGCCTCCGCCGCCGCGAGAGCGCGGCGCGTCTGGATCTGCGCCTTGGTTGACGCTGCAAGCTTAGCCTGTGCAGCAGTCTCGAGACCGCGCCGGCCTGTGGCGAGAGCAATACCGCGCGCGAGTTCCAGCTGGCTGGCGGCCTCCGCCCTTTGCGCCGCAATCAGTTGGAGATTCGTCTTCAGTTGCGCGATAGCCGCCTGGGTGTCACGCACCCTCGCCGCGGTTTTCGTCGCCTCTGCCTGGGCTGTGTTCAGCGCAGCGATCTGATAGGCGCGCTCAAGCGCGGTTTCTTCCGTGACGACCGCGATCTGCGCGCGCACCGCGGCGATCGCCTTCAAAATGGCGCCGCCCGCCGTCGCGGCCCCATAGGCGATGGCGGCGGCCGTCGCGGCTTCCGTCGCTTTGACGACAGCGCCCCAGTTTTCCCGAAGCCCGTCGATGGCGCCGCCGACGCCCTCGCCCAGCGCCTGGGCGAACTGGCGCGCGTCGTCGGAGCGCAGGCTATCGGTGATTGAGCGGACCGCGCGTTCGAGCGCTGGCAGAGCGCCGCCGTCTATCGCAAAATTGAGTGAGAGTTCTTCCTTCGCGCCGCCAAGCTCGTCGAGCGCGCCCTTGAACGTGTCGAACTGGATTTCGGCGATGCGCCGCGCCTCGCCGCTGACATTCTCAAGCGCTGCTGTCAGTTCGTCGGTGCTCTTGGTCGCTGCCTGCGCCGATGTCGACAGCACGCCGTAAATGTCGAGGTTTTCGGCGCCGAAGATCTCGATCGCCTGCGCCTGGCTCAGGTTCGCGTCGCCGAGTTTTCGGATGACGGATGACAGACCGTCGGCGGCGACGTCAAAATCGCCGATGACCTCCTCAATGTCATCACGGTTCTTGGCGAGACGCGTAACCAGCGCCTGGAAACCGCGGCCGCCAATGCCGCCCTTGATGCCGGCGTCCGCCAGTTTGGAGACCGACGCCGTCGCTTCCTCGATACTGATGCCGAAAAGTTTTGCGGTCGGCGCCGCGAATTTCATCGCCTCGCCGAGATCCTGAATTTCCTGATTCGATTTGACCGACGCGGCGGCGAGAATGTCGGCGACTCGGCCGGACTCCTTCGCATCGAGATTGAACCCGCGCAGCACCCCGGAAGAAATTTCGGCGGCGCGCGCAAGTTCGAGTTGGCCCGCCGCAGCGAGATCGAGCGTGCCTGGAATTGCGCCGATTATCTCTCTGGTTTCGAAACCGGCGCGGCCGAGATTTTCCATGCCGGCGGCGGCCTCGGACGCCGAGAAGACCGTCGACGCGCCGAGATCCCGCGCGAGGCGCCCGAGGCTCTGCAGCTCGTCGCCGACGGCGCCGGTGACAGCCGAGACGTTCGCCATCTGCTGCTGGAACGAAGATGCGTTGTCGATCGCCTCACGCCCGAGCGTGATGCCGGAAAAGGAGAGCCCGACCGCGGCCGCAGCGCCGGCGACCATGCGCAGCGTGCCGGCGAGCTGCCTGTATTTCGTATTCGAGCCGGAGGCGCGCTGTTCCGCATTCTTCAGCTGCTGGTTGAGCCCCTTGACGGTGCGCTCATATTCCTTGGTCGAGGCCGCGCCTTCGCGCAGCGCCTTTTTGGCGATGTCGAGATTGCGGTTTACACGCTGCTGCGCCCGGCCGAGGGGATCGGCGCTGCGCTGGACGCGTTCGAAAGAGCGCCGGAGTTCCTGCGCCTCGCGGCTGACGGCGGTCTCGCGCTTTTCGATCCGCTCATAAGCTGCATCGATGCGCGATAGATTGTTGATGGTTGAATTGATGCCGGCGGCGGTGCCGTCGGTGACTATAGTTCGATAATTGACTTCTTCATCGCCGAACCCCAGCATCTGGCCGCTCTCCGTCAAGGGAGAGCATGCAGCGCGCCGCCGCGTCTTGATTGGATGTCATCGGGCGCGACGCTGCTTTGCGGTCTCTTCTTCCTGGCGCCGCCGATCTTCATCACTCTGGCGCCAGTCTTCCCGCCAGTCGCCGTCCATGAGATCAATCAGCTTGCGGAACGATTTGTGGAGCCAGGCGTCGTTTAGTCCGAGGGTCTCGAAGAAATAACCACGGATATGTTCATCCTCAATCGGCTGCGGCATTGCGCCGAAACCAGCGCCGAGCCAGCGGCGCTTGTTTGACAATTCGTAAAACGCCGTCCCTATCCAGCGCAGATCGGGACGTATGTCGCAGGCGACGAAAGCCGGCGCCGGTTCGCCGTCACCTTTCCAGACGCCTTTCTTTCGCAAGGCCTCCTGAAAGGCGTCCGGCCCTAGGCCGCCGCCTCGCTTTCCGAATTGCTTGAGGAGCCATCCCCGGAGTTTTTTTCCGCGGCTTTCTCCCATTTAACTTTGATGTCATCCGCTTGCTTCATGGCGTTGATGCAGGCGTAGAAATATTTCGAGAACATCTCGTCCTGGACCAGCTTCTTGTGCTGATCCTTCGACCAGACGACGCATTCGCCGCGCAAGGTGAATGGCTTAAAATCGATGATCCCGAGCTCGCATTTGCGGCGCGCCTCATACATGTTGCGGTCGCGCGTTAGCTGTTCATGCCCTTTTTCGCCATAACCTTCAGGCCGCTCGTTCGCCAGCGCAATCTCGAGAGCGCCGATTTTGGGACTGTCATAACCGATGGCCTTAAGGACGAGATTAGGGATCACACCATTGCGATTGATCCAGGCGCCGTTATTGCGGGCGTTGACGTCGATCGAGTGATCCATCAGCTCGACGGGTTCGTCGACTTCGGCGGGGTCCGCAGCACTGTTTTCGGGGGTTGTCATCTGTGTCTGTCTCCTTTGTTGGAGATCGGAATCTGCGGTAATTCAAGGTGACTTGAATTTGCAAAGCAAAAAACGGGGGCCGCCCGGTTTCCCGGACGGCCCCTGACGCAACACCCCCGAAGGCAATCGAATTTAGTCTAGCAGAGATCGGGCCAGCCCTCGGCACAGCGGAAGCGATGGACGGCGCCGAAATTGACCAGGTTTCCGGCGACAATGCCAGCGTCGTTGGCGGTCGCCTTGGATTCGAACGTGCCGGTGACAGCCTGCCCCTTGCCGGGCGCGTTCTTTTTAAACCGCGTGAACTGCAGGCGCGGGATCTCCATCACATAGGCGTGGCGGCCCGCATGCATGATCCGCACGAAGTCCAGCTTCTGGGACTTGCGGTAGGGTTGCGACAGCGCGTCCGTTTCGAAATGCGCCTCACCCGTCAGGCGCATCATCTGTGTTGATCGCGCCAGGCGCTTGAGGCCGAAACAACCCTCGATCGGGATCTCGACCAGCGTCGGTGAAATCGACAGGCTTGAGGAGCGGACGGCGGCGTCTTCTGTCTTGTAAACGCCGTCGAGATAGATGCGCTGGCCGGCGAGACCGGCGACCATGGCGGGCAGCGTTTCCGCCTCGCGGATCGGGCCGTTGGCCCGGGCGTTGAGATCCGCCGGCGCGTCGTCGTCGAAATCGATGAACCGTTTGGCGATGGTGATGACGAAATCGCCCTGCGCTTCGCCGGCGACGGTGACGTCTTCCACATAGCCGCCGATCATTCGGGTGAAGTCGAAGCCGGTTTCCTTTTTCAGCGCGACCTGTTCCTGCGCCGTGATTTCAGTGGAGCCGGGGATCAGTGGCTCCGCAAAGAAAAGCCAGATGGTCTTGCCGCTGCCGGCGTCATCAGTCCAGCCAGAAGGCTTCCGGTCGACCGTCATGGTGCCGGTCGTGCCGGTCGACAGATCCGAAATCCGCACGGCGTCATTGACGAGCTCCGTCGCGTAACGGTGAGCGCCGGAATCGCGCGTCACCGCCGCGCCGACCTTCACCCAGTGACCGGCGGCGGCGCCGGCAAGCGTCGCATAGTCAACCTCGGCAGTGGATACCAGCGTGTCTCCGCTGATCGCCAAGTCGCCGGTGGCGAAGTGAATGCCCACGACCTCGATGCGGACGCCGCGGCCGGGGGTTTCATCGACGAGCGTCGATCCGGTGATAACGATTGCCTCGTCGTCAGACGCAGTCGTCACCAAATGCAGGCCGTTATTGGCGACGTTTGCACAGCCCGAGATCCAGATGATCTGCCCGGCCGCGAAAGCTGCGCCGGTCGTCACGGTGATGGTAGAAGTGCCGGAGTCAATATCGGTGATCTGCGCCGTGGCCGAGCCGTAGCCGTTATATCGGCCGATCTTGCGGACGAAGGTCGACCACATAGCCTGTTCGAAATTGTGATCGAAGACCTCGCCCATAAACTTGCGGGTATGGGTGAGCCGGCCGTTTTTGGAGACGAAATCGTCTTCGGTTTCGAAGAAGTCATCGCGCGCCTCGCCGCGTTCCGAAAAGCCCCTGTCCGTGTCGAGATCAAGCGACTGGAACGGGGCGATGGTCATTGCGGTGTTGTCGCCGAGGGTCTTTCGGCTCTCTTCAATAGCCCAGGAGTAAATCGTGCCATCGGTTGCCGACATGGGAGGCTCCCTGAAAGGAGCATTTCAAGGCGCCGGGAGCCTTACGAAATGCGGGGACTACGGACGATCACCGGCCCCGATATTCGTATTGATATTTAATGGCCCTTGAGACGCCGCGCGTCAGGCCTTTTCCCGTGCTGTCAACATAGGCGGCGAGCGCATCGCGGATCTGCACGGTTCCGATCTGCCGGCCGCAGAGCGTGTTGATGATTGCGCTCATGGCCATTTTGGCGTTGATGATATCGCGCTTGCCCCGCGGGGCGTGGCAATGAACCATGAAGGCGGCGTTTTCTTCCCACCGATTATAGCCAGGCGCGCCATATTCTCCCCGGCGGTTTTCCGCATCGACAAACTCGAACTCGGTAAGAAGTTCGTTTTCTCCTATCCGTAGCTGTGAATCGTTTTCACCATCATCAAGGATGCGCCAGAAATGCTTCATGCCGCCGATCAGGAAGGCGCCGGATGGCATCTCGTCGGTCATGATGGTCTCGACGACGCCCATGACATGATTGAGATCTGCGCTCATCTGTAATTCTCGACTACAATCGCCGGTAGACGCGTCCTGGCGTCATTGGCGATCTTGCGTTTGCGATGCCGGCGCTTGAGGCCATACCCGGGCTTTCCTTCAATGGCGGTCTGGATGTAGGACGTCTTGCCGAAGGGCGACACCAACCCGCCCTCATAGCGGAATGAAACGTCATAGAGGTCCCCGAACTCCTGCGCGACTTCCGGATAGACCAGCGCCTCATAAACACCGTTCGGCCGCTGCTGCGACAGCCCGCGCTCGATCTTGCGGGCATAGGGAACGAGATTGACGAAAACCATCCGCGTCCAGGACAGCGGCATGAGATAGGGCGGCTCCAGCCGCTGGCCGTCGATGAAGACTGCATGATTGCCGGCATATCGTTCCGACTCCGGCTTTGAATTGGATCGGCCGCGTGGGCTGACGCGCTCCAGCAGCTCGAGCGTAAACGGCACGATCCGTCCCGCAGGACGGCCGAAGGTCAGCGTCGAAGATCCGCCGACACGCATTTCTTCCGGCGGCTTGTTCGGCACCCCATCTGTAGAAAGTGACTCCGGCAGTCGATAGCCTAGCGCCGCGAAGTTTTTCTGCCGCGCTTCTGCGAACGCTTCCTGTGCGACGCGTCGCAGCATTTCTTTTCGCAGCGGGCCTTTGAGATCCTCGCCAAGCACTTCTATGGTTTTGCTGGAGCTGCGCGGCATCGCTATCTCCGATGGCTCGCGCCGGAAAGCTCCAGCTGAAATTTGAGGTCGCGGACTATGCCGTCAGGCGCCCGCCGCCGAACGACATTGACGCTCTCCGCAATGAATGTTTCCTGACCGGTCTCCAGCCTGTCGCCTTTTTGCGGGCGCGACGTGAACAGCCGGGTCACATACCATTCCCGGGCGGCGATGACGCCTTTTTTCCGGATGATCGTGACATCGCCCTCGCCGTCTTCAGTGTCGAGATCGATGAGATTGCAGATCACCGTCGATGCGAAAATCGGTATGATCGTACCAGTTGGCGTGCGCGGGATGTAGTTGACCGGCTCGCCGCCGCTTCTCGCCTGCATCTTTTCGACCAGCTTCCACCAGTCGCCGTCATAGCCGAGCACAGGAGTAATTTCGACAACGCCGGCGAGAGTCGGCAAAGCGTCGCCGAGTACATAATCCTGCCAGGGCGCACCGCCGACCAGCATCAGATCAACCTGCGATATGGCGCCAGCAGCCCGCGCGCCGATTCCGGCACTGAGCCGGACCGTCCGGCGTTGAAATAGCGGGTCTCAAGCCGTCCGGCGTCGGAATCCTCTTCCACCGTGGCGGCGACGTCGAATTGCTCGCGGCTCTGCTGGGCGTAAAGATGCTGCGCCGTCAGTATCACCGCGCGTTCGAGATCCGCGGGGAGCGCCGGGCCTGTCGGCGGGGTTTCCTCTTCCGCCTGGATCGTCGTGACATAGCCGGCGTCGTAGGTGACGAGGATCACAGCGTTTGCATAGAAATAACGGCAGGCTGCAGGCGACCAGCTGATCATCCCTTTCGCCTCGTCAATGATCAGATCAGAAAGAGTAACCGCCGTCCCGTCGATCGACACAGCGTCAACGGTCGCGGGACAATGCGAAAGTATGATCATGTCGAGGCGGCGATGCGGGATGATCGTCTCCGACAAGCCGGTTCTCGCAAAGCTGAGTGTCCCGTCGTCAGAGCGCCTCAACGTGCATTCGGCCGCAACAGCGGCCGATGCGTCGAGCAGGATCGTGTCGATGTCGTCGCCGGCGAGGCTACTTAGATTTGCCGCCGCCTCCGCCCGCGCCGCCGGAACCAGCTGGCGGCTGCTTGGCGCCGTCACCGTTCGCAGCACCTGTCTTGCTGGCATCTGCCTTCTCCGGTGCGGCGGGCATGGCATCGGGATCGACGACTTCGGCGGCGCCGCGGTTTACGAAGTGTCGCGCCGAATACGCGTCGACGACGATTTCCTGACCCTGTTTGTATTTCGGGTTCTTGGGGTCGTCGTCGCGCGGGCTGTTTTTCTTGACGACATAGTCACGCAGAAAGCGGATCTTCGGCATTATCAATCAACTCCCGGGTCAATGACCTGTCCGGCGTGACGCGCCGCATACGGCAAATAATAAGCCGAAATGGTTGCGGCAGTTGCGTCACCAATCGTCAGACCGATACAGTCATATTCATTGGCGATGTCCATGTTTTCGATCGGAACATCGATGATATACATGGCGGTTTTGGAATCGACGGCTTGCGTCGTGAACGTGTCGGAGACGACGGGCGTCTTTGTGTATGTACGTCCGGCGCTGACATCCGCGAGCGCGAACATCTCGGTGAACGGCAGCAGTTTAGGCGTTCCGCCGACCGTCTTCGCTTGCTGAAGGCCGATGGCGGCCCCGGTGACCGTGGTGGCGTTTTTCGCGTTGATCAGGATCGAACAGCGCGAACGTCCCTTCAGGGAAATGAGCGGCGGCGCCGCGCTTGACGGGACCGCCGGCGCAAACGCCAGGACGGGCCAAATATCGTCGAGCAGAATGTTATGGGCTGAAAGCGTCATGATGGTGGTCCTCTTCCTCTTTTAGCCCTAGCTGCCGGTGCGTTCGGCGAGCGTGATGAACGGCGACATTTTGAAGTTGGCGTCGTCGCGGCTGGTCGCAGCCTGCTTCAGGAGCGGGCCGCCGCCGGCGCGGACGGTGAAACGGAACGCCATCAGCGACTTCTCGAACTCGACATGCATCGAGGTCGCGATGCGGGCGCCGCCCTGACGGAGCGGGACCGCGTAGGACTTTTTCAGGCTGACGAAATGAAGGTCGCCGAGGTCGCCGAGTTTGGAGCAAACTTCGTGCGGAATGACCGGGCGACCGAGCAGGGTGCCGAAGGGCGAGTCCTTGATGGAGCCCGGGGGCGTACCGAGCGGATCGGCGCCGGAAGGCGCATGTAGCGCGGATTTCCAGATCTGGTGCTGCCCGCCGGGATGCACAAGCCAGAACGAATCCGGCAGGAACATCGCAGGCATGCGCTCATACATTTTCCAGAAGTTTTCCGAGACGAAGCTGTCTGCGGTTTGCGCGCCGCCAGCGGACTCATCGTCCACCGTGACAAGCGCCGGCGAGTTGAGATAGCCAAGCGGCATTTCGTTACCGGTGCCGCGCGCAATCGCCATGGACAGCGCCCATGAGATTTTCGACGCCGCAATCTGGGTAACGATGGTCTCAAGGCTGAGAATGTCCTCGAGCATTTCCTCGGTGACATAGACGAGAACGACGATCTTGTTGACGTTGGTCTCGACCTTGTCGAACTTCGCCTTGGAGCCTTGAGCGGTAGCGGCTTCAGGGGTCCAATATGCTTGGAGTCCCTCGTCCGTATCCCACTGCTGGACCTCGACCGTCGGCTGAATGATGCGGCGCGCCGTGGTCGGGATCTGGAACGTGCGCTCCAGAAGCGGGTCCTGCGCGATCGACATGTCGACCAGCGTGTTGCGGAAATCGTCGGGAATGAGGTGGCCGCCATCCTCGCCAGAGCGGCCCGTATGCGGGTCAGCCGCAGCGCGGACCAGGCGATTGTCGTTCTGGCTGTAGCGGCCTTCCTGATAGACCGCATTCAGCATTTCGCCGAAACCGAGATTGAAACCGCCATTAGTCAGACGGCCGCCGGGCGTACTGTAGCTAAGCGCCGGCGGGCGCCCATTTTCCTGTGCGGCCGGCGTCGTTTCACGCCCTGCAGGTTCCGAAAGGAGGCGCTGCTCTTCGAGAAGCCCCATTTCGGTTTCGATCTGGCTGCGCAGCGAAGCGCACTGATCTTTCAGGTTTTTCAGCGTCGCTTTTTCGCTTTCCGTGTATTCGTCACGGTTCTGATCGTCTCGCTGACGCTGGATTTTCTCCATGCCGGTAACGGCGGCTTCAAGCTTTTGCTGGAGTCTTTCGAGTGCTGACATGTCGGTAACCGCCCCGTCGCTAACTGTTGGAGTCGCAGCGACTGTGGGTTGGTTTTCCGGGGGTTGATTTGAGGACGGATGATTGTCCTGCTGCACGTCTTCGACAGGCGCTGCCGGCTCATCAAGCGACGGTCCGGAAGGCGCCCTGTCGGTTGTGGCTGGCGCCGAGGGTTGCGCGCGCGTCAACGCCTTCGGCATGTTCTTGAACTGCGCGCTGGCGGCGGCGACCGCGCGCTCGTTGTCCGCGAGATCAAACTGGTTGAGGAATGCATGGGCGCGCCGGTCGAGACGCGCTGCGGCGTCATTGTCGTTTACTGCTTCGCCGGCAGCTTCGTCGGCCAGGCCAGCCTCGACAGCGGCGGCGCCCGTGTACCAGGTCTCGTCGTCCATCGCTTTCTGGACGTCGGCTTCGTTCATGCCGCTACGGCGAGCATATATGCCCGCCATTTCCTTGCCGATCAGGCGCAATCTGTCGACGACGGATTCCATTTCGTTGGCGTCGCCGAGCGCGATCGTCCACGGATTATGGATCATGATGAATGCGCCTTCGGCGACACGAATATGATCGCCTGCCATTGCAACAATAGAAGCTGCAGACGCCGCAACGCCTTCGACGATGACATTGATCTTCGCCTTGTGCTCCTTGAGCGCCGTAAAAATGGCGACACCATCAAAAACGTCGCCGCCATAGGAATTGATCT
The DNA here is from genome assembly GCF_055809375.1 of Hyphococcus sp. D3-15. Classification (NCBI taxonomy): domain Bacteria; kingdom Pseudomonadati; phylum Pseudomonadota; class Alphaproteobacteria; order Parvularculales; family Parvularculaceae; genus Hyphococcus; species Hyphococcus sp. D3-15. The sequence continues at coordinate 2,647,655 of NZ_CM147910.1, forward strand.
TCAGCGTAATCTCATCGAGTTCGCCGAGAGCATCCAAAGATCTCTTGAACGCTTTGTGCGAGATCCCCCAATAGCCGGAATGGTCGATTTCCTCGTAAAGGGTGATTTCGGCGCGGCGGTCTGCCGCCTTGACCATAAAAACGCGCATCTGCCGTCCCTCGATATTTCAAGGGAAGGCTAGGCGTGCGTTGCGCCCACTTGATTTAAGCGGCGTGGCGCGAGTTCGTCAGGCGGCGGATGTTTTGCGCAGCGGCGTTTATTGCTGTCGCCGCGTTCTGCAATGTCAGTGCGGATCGATTGTGCATCGTTTCCAGATCGTCGGCTTGCGAACCGTCCATGCGGTCCGGGTCCGCCATGGCGCCGATTTCGCCGAAGCCTTGCTGCATCCAGCGTTTCTCACCGGCGCCGTCGGGAATCTGGTTTCGGCCGCGCTTTTTACGGACCTCGTCCTGTGACATGTCGCCCATATGGATACGCATGGTGTCTTCAGTCGCTTTTGAAACACCGTCGCCTTCGGAAAGCCAGTCGAGATCGACCCGGCAGCGCATCATGGGGGCCCGGCGCAGCAATTTCATGGACACTTGCTGCGCGCCGCGTTCCGCCCACGGCACCAGCGTGTCACGAGTGAACTCGAGCCCCTGTTCTTCAATGTTGTTGTTGGTGGCGCGCAGCAGGTGCTGGATCTTGTGTGGCGGCATTCGATAGTAACGGGCCACCTCCTCAATCAGGAACATCGCCGTTTCGTTGAACTGCGCATGATCGGGCTCAACGCCGATCTGTTTCCATTTGTAACCATGCGACGCTGTGAAGACGCCGTGCGATTCCCTGGCGCCGACAAAGTTTTCCCTGAATTTTGCGGTTACCAGATCATTATCCTCTGGAGACAGCTTGTCTTCGGTCTCCAGCACGCCGGAAAGCGAGGCGCCATTGCCGAAAAAGGCGGCGCCGAACTCCTTGACCGCAATGGCGTGGGCGATGGTCTCGCGCGCAAAGTTGACGATCGGCAGCGCGTCCTGGCCGTTCAGGGACTTGCCGCGGATCAGAAGCACCTTTTCCATCGGCAGCATGCTGTCGGCTTTACCCTGATTGCGAACCCGGGCGAAGAGCGCCTGGTTGCGATCGCGCACCAGCTCCCAACGGTTCCAGGCAATGGGCCAGAGATATTTCGGGCGGCCGCCCCCATCCGTTTCAATTTCAGCGAGACCGCCCTGGGTCAGCGCCGCAGAGGTGTAAAGGAACTCCTTGAACTCATACGCCGTCATTTCCGGGTTCGGCGAATGGTTCATCAGCTCGTAGACGTTGTCATGGAGATATTCGCGGTCGCCGCTCTTCGGATCCTTGCGATACATCGTCCATTCCGAGGCCGCGAGGCTCTCCGCAATCGCCGAAACGCAGGCCCATATCGCCGGGACCATCAGGGCGTCCTCAACGGTGACATCGACCTTCGCGGCGGTCTGGCGGAAAATGTGAAACAGGCTCGGGCCTGTGTAGCTCTCCGGCGTCGTCGCCCTCGCCTTTGGCGATTCGAGCACCGGCGTCTTGCGCACGCGGCGCCGCGGCTTCGATTTCAAGAAAAGAGAGGGAATGAGACCGACCATTTTTCGCTTCACGCGATCCTTGAAAACTGCGGCAGCGAGGGCTCTGGCGCGAGAATCGAACGGCCTTGCGCCTGAATCATTCCGACCGGACCATCAATTTTGTTCTCGACCGTTGATTTGGCAGGGTAATCGAGGTCATCGCGCGTTGATTTCTTACGGATGACGTTGGAAATTTGCCACGTCATCACGGGATTTCCGTCGTGGCGGACTTTGCCTGACCGGATCAGGCCAGCGCATTCCTTCATGGGATCGGAGGTGTATTGCGCGCGGTTCGGCCACTCGACAAGTTTGCCGCCATCCTTGCCCTGAAGCGCCTGAACGAAGGCGACAGAGTGTGCAGGGTCGTAAGGAATTTCGACGACTTCGAAGTCTTTCAGGAATTGCTCAACATCCGCAGCCACCCGGAAGATGTCGATCATATTGCCTTCGGTTTTTTCGATCCATCCGAGCTCCGCCCACTTCCAGATGTCGCTATCCTGGTCGTAGTGGCTCGATAGCGTGTCCTCGGGAAGGTAAAATCGCGGGATAACGGTGAACCCGCCGTTGTCTTCGGGGAACACCAGCGCCAGCGCCGTCATGTCGAGTTTGCCGGAGAGGTCGCCGCCGATATAACAGCGGCGCCCGCGCATGGACTCATATAGGGCGGCCGCATATTCGCGCGCAGTCCGGAAATCTTCTTCCGGCTGACCACACTTCTGGGTCCAGGCGAGCGTGTCGAAATACGCGTCCTCTGACCCTTGCCAGACGTTGAGGTGCTTGATCAGGAACTTAGACCAGTTCCGCGGCGACGCTTTGGCGTTGCGCTGGCGGGTTTGCAACTCGCGACCGTCGATCAGCGTGTCATAGCCGGGATTCGCCTGCTGCAGCGCCAGTTCCGAGGTGTAATCAACCCCGGGGTCTACAGTGAAGATCATGGCGAAGAGATCAGGACGATCGAGGGCGCCCATCAGCGCCTTTTCTGCCTCCTTGACATAGTTGTAGCACGGCCCCTCGATGTTCACCCCGGCGGTCGTCGTCACCAGGATCAACGATTGTTTACGACTGATCATCCCGGTCTGCATGGTGTCGAACTGGGCCGAGGTGCGGTGCTCGTGATATTCGTCGCAACAGTATAGTTGCGGGTCTGACCCGTCCGGCGGATCGCCTATCAGCTTTTCGATAAAGGAGTTGGTCGCTGGGACAGAGACGCGCTCTGTCAGAGACTCCACCGCATAGTGATCGCGCAACGGCTTATTGTAGCGGATCATGTTCTTGGCGGCGTTAAAGATGAATTTCGCCTGATCTTCAGAGCGCCCGCCGCAATACACCTCTGCGGCGTCCTCGCCGTCGGCGAGCATCATGTAGAGCGCGATTGCAGCCGCGAACTCAGACTTGCCATTCTTGCGGGGAACAAAGAGCAGTGCTTCGCGATACCGTCTCCAGCCGGTGTCGCGGTGCTTCCACCCGAAAATATTGACGATGGCGAAGCACTGCCAGGGCTCTAAAACTAGCCGAGGGCGCTGGCCCTTTTCGATCCGGCCCTTGACCTTTGTCAGCGGCAGAGTCTCGATGAACGACGCCGCCAGGTGCGCCGCGTCTATATCGAGAATGAAGGGAAAACTATCGTCCTGTGACGCGACAAGATCGTCGATAAAGCGCTGGGCCTGGAGCTTTATCCATTTGCACGCGGCGCGGTCGCCATCGACGACCTCAAGGGCGTATCTTACCGCCTCTTCGTAGTAGTTTTTCTCGTCAGCCTGGGATTTACGCGGCACATCCGGTCAGCTCCCGCACTATGACGCTGCGGCGCCGAACTTGGCGTATGGGTTGCCGGCGTCATCCTTGCCAGTCGAAACCCGAGCCCGCGAGGATGGCGTCATGCCAAACTCGACAGCGATTTTAAGATAAAGCTCCATCGCCTTGTTCGCCGTGCCGACCAGCGGGTTCTGGATCATGTTGCCCCCGCCGGCGTCTTTGCCGTCCTTGGTCTTCTTCGAAGCCGTCTTAATCATGAGGCCATGCGCCGCCGGCGAGGCCTGCGCGACGCGATCCAGCGCCTGTTCCGCTTTCATCCAGCGCGACCAGGCGACGCAAAGCGCCGTTAACGCGCCGTCGTCGATCTCAGTTAGCACTTTGTTGCGCGTTAGCTGTTCTATGCGCCGGACCCACTCAGCCCTGGCGAAATCGTCGAACCAGTCCGGCGGCGGCGCCTCGCCCAGCGCGTCCGGCTTCGGTTCTGACGTGTTCATCGCCCGCTTCCCGGGATTTCCTTTCACGACTTTCAGATAGCTGGGAATGGGCTTCGGTCCGGGCTTGGCCATTTAAGCGTCCCCGCCGCTGTCGGGTTGTTGCGACGCACCGTCGATGGCTTCCCCCTGATCATTGCGGGCGCGCTTTACCGCGGTTTTACGCTTTGTCGCTGCTTTCTTCCCGGATTTCGCCGACGATTTGGCAGATTGCTCTTTTGTCGTCGCTTTGCCTGCTGGTTTGTCTTTGGCGGCTTTTGCAGGCGCCTTGGCGAAAGCGATGTGGTCATATTTGGCGCCGTCGGCTTCACGCACCGCATCGACGCCGAACGTTTTCTGAAAACGCTGGATGATGACGTCGCAATATTTTGGCTCGATCTCGATGGCGTGACATATCCTGCCCTCCATCTCTGCTGCGATCAGCGTCGTGCCGGAGCCGCAAAACGGCTCATAGATCGCCTGGCCTGGAGAGGAATTATTGCGGATCGGCCTCGCCATGCATTCGATCGGCTTCTGCGTCGAGTGGCCGGTCTCCGACTTCTGCGGTTTGTCTATATCCCAGACCGTCGTCTGCTTGCGATCGCCATTCCAGTGGCCAGTGCCCTTTTTTCGTACAGCGTAATAGCAAGGCTCATGTTGAGAGTGATAGTCACCGCGACTGATAACAAATTGGCTTTTTACCCAAATAATCTGTGTTCGGAGTTGAAACCCCGACGAAACAAGGCTTTCGGCGACGGTGACGGCGACGGTGCGCGTTGCGCCGTGCCACACATACGCGACATCCCCGGGAAATTTATCCCACGCTGCGCGCCAGTCGGCGTTGTCGTCGTTTGTGACTTTACCGACTGCACCCGCGCCGAGCGCGCGGTTTCCCATACCTTTGGATGTCCGCGCTCTTTCGTTGCGCCAGTTAGCATCATACTCCACCCCGTAAGGCGGGTCCGTCACCATCAGATGAGGGGTGACGCCGTTCAGACACTTCGCAACATCGTCGGCATCCGTTGAATCACCGCAGACAAGCCGGTGTTTGCCGAGAACCCAGACGTCACCACGCTTCGAAGTTGGCACCACCGGAAAATCGGGAACCTCTTCCGGGTCGCCTTCCGTTTCCGGCTTGTCGGCAAGCAGCGCGGCGAGCTCCTTGTCATCGAAGCCGATGACATCGAGCTCGAACCCAAGCTCGTCGATGTCCTTGAGCTCGAGTGCGAGGATCTCCTCGTTCCAGCCGGCGTTCAGGGCGAGCTTGTTGTCCGCGATGATGTACGCGCGGCGCTTCGCTTCCGACCAGCCGGTGCAATCTGTAACCGGCACCGTGTTGTGCGGAATCGGCTTTCCTGACGGAAGTTTGATGGTTTTTCCGGCTGAATATAGCTGACGCGCCGCCATGACCCTGCCGTGACCTGCGACAATCCCCTTGTCATCGGCAAGGACGTTATTCGTAAAGCCGAACTCCTCAATTGCAGCGGCGATCTGCAGCACCTGCGCGTCCGAATGGGTCCGCGAGTTCCGCGCATAGGGGATCAGTTTGTCGATCGAGACAAACAGGGCCTCTGGCGCATCGCCCTTCTCGGCGAGTTTTGCGAGCGCGCTCATGCGGCGCCCCCAGCCAGCCGAGACCCCCGGTCTCTAATTCGCGGCGCTAAAAGTTTTTGGAGGGGCGCGGTCCAGAGGCGGAAGCCATAGGGATTTGACCCCACCCCCGTGGCTGACGGGCGGCAAGGGGCATGCGAAGATCGCCGATGGTGCGGATTTACTCGGCTGGGCGGGGGCGGATCGGGTTGCCGAAACCGCCGTCATACGCAGCCGTGATGCGATTGTGACATGATGCGCAACGAGATGTAAGCGGCCCGTGAAAGAAAGCGTGTTCATCGCCCTTGTGCGGCGGATCGTGGTCCGCATGGCTGGCGCGCGCGCTGCATTTGCAGAACGGATGCTCGCGCAGTTGCTTCGCGCGACGGTTGATCCAGTGCGGATGGCGCAGCCAGCGCCGCTCCGGCTTGTCCTTGCGAGCGCGATCGACGCGCGCCTTTCGCTCCCGATCTTTCTGGGCTTGTGATTTCGGCCATGGGTTATGTTTTCTCGGGAGCTGCGGCACATCATTCAAAGCTCCCGTCGGCAAGCAGCGCCTGGTAGGTCGCCTCGATGCGTTCGATAAGTCGTTCGAACGAGGATCCTTCCTCGCGATAGTCTTCGAACTGCTTCGCCATATAGCTTGCGCCGGACGCCTCGAGACCGAACGGACGGCACGCTTCGGGCTGGCTCATCTCGCAAGCAGTGTGGAGCATATAAATGGCAAGCCGGCGCGCAGACACGACGCGCTGGCGTTCCGCGCCGCGCAAATCGTCGGCGCGCCAGAGCGCCTCGGTCGAACAGCGCGCACAGGTTGCGACGGCATCGATCATCGCCGCCGCCTCACGGCCGACGCCGGAAACCGGCAGCCGCACCGTCATAAAGGTCCGCACCATTTCTGCGGCGTTGGCGGCCGCAAGCGCTTCCTCGTCGCGGTTCTCTTCGGGTGGCGGCTGCGCAGGGGCCGGCGCGTCGCGGAACGCCTCAACCGTGCCGGCGCGCGCCAGGCGCTTGGCCTGGCGTTCCTGCAGCGAGGGATTGATGATGCCTTCCGCGAGCGCCTCGTCAAAGGTCTCTTCATCGAGGCGCGACAGCGCCACCAGCGTCGTCCAGTTCGGCGGCAAATGCGAAGACATCTTCGCATTAGACAGGCGCTCATGGGCGGCGATCTGCATCAGCTGCTGCGCCATGCGCTGCCCGAACGGCAGCAACGCGTCACATAACCGGCCCCATTCACCATGCGACACAGACGACTTCGCCTGCGACAGCAGCCGACCCGTCTCGATGACGCCGCGCACGGTCGCGCCCCATGCGTCCAGGATCAGCGGCGCCCAGGCCTCGGGCTGTTCGGCGTCCGCCGGCGCTGCAATGGAGTCGATGACGGTCATGGCGTTCATGCGTCCGCCTCGACTTCCGACGCATTCGCCTTTTTCTCTTCGGCGCGCAGGGCGCGGGCGGCCATTTCTTCCGCCGCCGCCGCCTTCAGCGCCGCTTCCTGGCGCGCCCGCTCTTCGGCCAGCGCGGCCTCGCGGTCAGCCTGCGCTTTCGCCGCCTCGGCGCCATCGCACGGATCGGCAAGCGACGTCACGGATGGATAGTCGCGGCGGATGGCGGCGAGGTCCGTATAACCGCGATCGGCGCGCCCCCCGGCCAGCCAGTCGCCGACGATGGGCGTGCGCAAGGGCGCCGGCCGGAACAGCGGCCCGAACGGACGGCGCTTCGACGGTTTGGTTTGCTCGACAAGGCCGAGACGCTCCAGCGCCGCCAATATGGGGTCGATCTGGGCGGCCTGGGCGCGTAAGGCCTCGGCGATCTGCGCGCGGCCCATCCAGATTTCCGACCGCGTCAGCCGCTCGAAAACAGCGCGCTCGCGGTCATTGAGTCCGGCGACGATCGCTTCACGTTCCGCTGTCGTGTGGCGCGGGGCCATGGGCGGCGATCCTTCAGGCGGTGTTTTGCGTGTTGGGGCTCTGCGCAGAACTCTGGGCGGCTTTCGGCGCCGGTTTGGTTCCCGGCTGCAGCTCGATCGTGTCGAGCGGTTCGGTTCCCTTGCCGCCGGCGCTGTCGCAGATCAGCGCAGTGACGGCGCCGTTGTCGTCGCGGTTCAGCCGCACCGACAGGGCGGCCTTGCCACTGCCGCGATTGAAGCGTTCCGCGCGCGCAGCGATGGTGTCGAGGAAAGCCTTCTTCGCTTCGGCGCCAGCGCCAGCGGTCAGCGATGCGATGAGCGCGTCGGGCGTGACCGACTTCGGCTCGGCGACCTTGCCGTCAGGTTTTTGGGATGGGGATGTTGCAGGACCGGATTGCGGTGACATGGAAAGCTCCTTCAGCGGCGTTGCGGTTCGGAGCCGTCACTTTTCCTTGAATTGCGCGGGGCTTGATTTGAAGAGCCTGTATGGATCGCAAAATGCGGTCCACAACCAGATAATGCTGCAAAACAACAGCAGCCCGGCAATCCACATCTGTCGATCAGCGAATGCTTCCAGGGCGCCCGTCAAGAGTTTCAAACCGACGGTGGCGGCCCCGCATCCCCAATAAGTTCGATAGACCCAGCACTGAAAGCGATCAATATTCACGAGGGGGCTCTCCCTTTTCTCCTGCGTCCATGGCCACCAGCCGCGGCGGCAGTCCGTGTGCGGACTGATCATCATAGACGGGCTCTATGGGGCCCGATGGCCCATTTTCGCTGTCAATCACGAAATTAAGCCGAACGCCGTCGGGATCGTTCTGTGTTGTGACGCTGCGCAAACGCACCCCCTTCCCCGGAAACAGGAATTTCGCCAGCGTCTCCCCGGACATGGTGAAATGCGCGAGTCTCATCGTTGTTTCCTTTTCGCTCACTGCACGCCTCCTTTCAGGCCCAGCGCCATGCGCCAGGCGGTCAGCACTTCGTCATGGCTTTCCCTGACCGAAACGCCGGACGCACCCGCGGGCGTGGTGAAATAAACCGTGGCGCCCAGCCCCTGCGATTTCTCGATGCCGCTCGTCTCCCAGACGCAGCCGATGAATGACGCCGCGATGTAAATCTTGCGGCCGTCTCCGGCGGTAAGCGCGAGCAGGGCCACGCCGCCGGCGCCGGGCTGGCCTCCATCGCCGGCGCGCTGTCGATTTCTTCGATGTCGAGAATCTTCATGCGCCCAGCCCCATGCGCATCTCGCCTCTGACGTGAGAGATCCGCGCCAAAGCCATCAGGAGCGCCACCGGCAGGTCGATGGGCTGCTCGGCGTCAATAGCCGCCGGAATGGCTTCGCCCCACCCGGTGCTACGCGCCGCCATATTGGCGATGGCCGCGTTCATTGCGCCCGCATTGGAATGCGACACCTTTCGCGCGGCGATGAGTTCTGCCAGCACTTGCATGCCCGGCCAGAAGGTTCGCGGCGACGCCGGCATTTCAACAAACCCGATTGGCGCCGTTCGCCGCATCATAGGCATGACAACGCCATAACTGTTTGCTGGATCGAAGGCGATCTCGAGTGTTTTCGCCGTGCATGCCGCAGCTTCCAGCGTTGTAAACAGCGTCTCCAGGTCGGAAAACAGCCCCGACCAGACGGACAGCCCATCCTGTGATGGCGCTGCAAGCACGAGCGCCACACTGCCTTGACGGCGGCCGTTCATTATTGCGCCGAAAATGCGGCGCTCCTGGAACTCGGCGAACCACGCCGGCTCATTGAACTGGACTGCGCATTCTTCCCAGGCCTGCGGGTCGAAATAGGGTTTTCGCTTTGTCGTCGGCTCTGTTTCCATGTCCGTTCTCCTTAGAAAATCGCTCCCTGCACGCCAGCCGTCGGCGCATCGTCCGGGCCCGGCGCTTTCAGGCCCGCCGCCGGCGAGCGCCATTCGATCGCCTTGCGCAGGCGTTTCACCGCCACAGCGAACCAGTCCGCGTTCTTTTCGACGCCGATGAAATCGCGTCCCGCCTCGATGGCGGCGCAGCCGGTCGTGCCGGTTCCCATGAACGGATCGACAATGAAGCCCGGCGCCGCGTTGGCGATGATCTCGCGCATCAGCCAGAGCGGCTTTACCGTCGGGTGGCCGAAATCATACTTGACGATGGGCCCGGGCTTGACCCGCGACAGCGTGCGATAATCGCCAACCGGCGAGGCGTTGCGGTTCCAGGCATGAAAATAGATCTCGAAATCGGGCAGATAGTTCTTGTTGAACACCGGCTGCGGGTTCGATTTGCGCCAGCCGCAGATCTGCGCGTTCTGATAGCGTGCGCGCAGCGCCGCCCAGACATCCGGCCCCTGGTTGTCGTGACAGAACAGGAAAGCGCTGTCGCACCACTGGCCGGGATTGGCCTCGCCCCGTTCACGCCAGCCCGTCGCCGCCCCGGGCGCGTCGAGGATCGACATATCGAAACCCTTATTGAGCCCCGTCTCTTCGATCCGGTCGAGGCCGGCGCGCGTCTTGCGGTATGCGCCGCCGCCTGACGTGTCGAACTCATATTGCGGATCGCTGACGCAGACCGTGTCCGCCGGCGCCAGGCCATGATCGCGCAGGATCTCCGGCAGGACGTGATAGGCGTCGCCATGATACAGCGTCGCCCGATAGCCGTGCCCTCTCAGAACGATGCAGTCGAGCGCGCCCGTCATTTGCGCCTCATCGCCTTGTGAACGGCGGTGAGCGTCCAGAGCGCATATTGCCCGGGCAGGATGTCTTCGCCTCCGGTCAGTTCCTCAACGATCACCGGCGCCGCCGGGTCGCTCCCCACCGCGCGCACTACCTGCAGCGCTCGGCCGCCATGCCAGAAGATCTCGCCGGCGATCTCGGCCTGGCGGATGATGGCGGGGCGATGCATATGTGCGGCGGTTGGCGTCACGCCGGCCTCGCTTTCTTTTCGTCGGCAAGGGTAAGCTGCAGCAACAGCGATGTCGGCAGCACCAGCTGCACGGCGGACAGGCAGAGCAACTCGCAAGGGTGCGGCGCGCGGTCCGCCTTGGCGACGTTGCAGCGCGCGCAGGCGAATAAGAGGTTGCGCCAGTCATTGGCGCCGCCCAGCGCGCGCGGCGAGACGTGATCGAATGTCGGCTGGCGCGGGTCGCGCATATAACTCTTGTAAAGCCCGACCCAGCCGTCCGGCGGCGGAAACGCCTCGCCGCAGAGATAACAGGCGCGCCCCTGCGCGTTCAGCAGCGCCCGGCGGAACCACCGTTCGAGAAAGCCGGACATATGAGAGAACGCCGCGCGGGCGTTTTCCGCGGCCATCAGACGGCGCGCTCCCAGAGCGCGGGCACGCCCATGACGACTTCTGCATCGAGCGTTTGCACTGGCGCCCAACCTTGTCGCACCGCCAGCGCCTGCGCTTTTCGAAGATCTTCCAGCGACGGATTTGATTTTGATCCTGTCAGCCCCAGATCGAGGAGAAAAGAACCCAGGCGCCGATAGCAGACATTGGCTTCGCCTCGCCGTGCCGAAGCCACGCCGCCCACAGGCCGGCGCCACTGGAAGGGAACGCCGCAAATCGTAGCGGCAGATAAATCCGGAGACCAACCCTCTGCGAGAGCGCGTTCGCGCGCCGCCTTAAGCTGCGCAAGCGTCGGCTCGTCGCAGGCCGGGACGTCGTCAAGAAACGTCGCGAGGGTGCGGCATTCAACAGTGCGCACCGTCAGCGGCGGCAGGTCCTCTTCTTTGAGGTCCCGCCCCTCGCCGGAATCCAGATCGATGCCCCCCAGCCTCCCGTTGCCCATCTTCCCGCTGGTTTGCGGCGCGCAGGAAAACGTGCGGCTGACCTTCTCGCGCAGCTTCGCCCAGGCCGCATTTTTATTACGGCGGCGCACCGCCTCGCCGTCGGTCATCCCCTCGCGGATCTGATGCGCCGCGCCGGGCGCGATCGCGTCGAGCCTGTCGAGCAGGTCCTCGACGGTGAGGTCCTGGGCGTCGCCGGACTCGCCGGCCTCCTTCTCCGCCGCAGCGAAGGCGGCGTCATAGAGATGCTGCAGCAGCGCGGCCTCGGGGGGCAGATTTGCAGGCGCAGCATCCTGCCGATCTGTAACGAAGCCCTGTCCGTCCCGGCGCTTCATCGCCTCGATGCCGCCTTGATCCGCCAGCGGAAGATGTGACAGCGGTATAGTGCCTGCATTATTGTCTGAACCTTTCATGATCATCTCCTCGTTCGTTTCGTCGATTTTGCAGCAGTAGCGGCGGCGTTGATGCACCCCTCTCAAAAGGGAATGTCGTCGTCGAACTCATAGGATTTCGCAGAGGTCTGCGGCTCTGGCGGGTCATCCCCGTCACGGTCCGCCCCGCCCCCTCCCGACAGCATCACCAGCTCGCCGCCGAAGGGTTGCACCTGGACCTCCGTCGTCCAGCGGTCGGCGCCGGACTGGTCCTGCCATTTGCGCGTCGCGAGCTTTCCCTGCAGGTAGAGCCGCATGCCCTTGGTCACATATTGCTCAACGACCCGGGCGAGCCCGCCGAAGACGACGACACGATGCCATTGCGTGCGTTCTTCCTTCGCGCCGGTGGTTTTGTTGGTCCACCGCTCAGATGTCGCCAGCGAGAAATTGGCCACCGCGTCGCCACCCTGCGTGCGCCGTATCTCCGGCGGATGGCCGACATTGCCGATCAGAATGACCTTGTTGACGCCGCTCACCTTCCGGCGTCCCCTTCTGCGCAGGGCATGTCATCGTTGATCACGTTGACGGCGGCGACGTGCTGGATGTGATGCGGCCCGTCGACTGCTGCGGTTCCAACGACAATCTCGACAGTCGCGCCGGCGGGAAGTTGCGGCGACACGATATTAAGGGTCGCTCTCCCATGTTTCACGTTTGGTGCGTCAATCCACGCCTCCGCTATCGAGTAGCCGGGCAGTATCTGTTGCGCCACCATTCTGGCGATCAAGTCTTCATCTATCTTCATGCGGGTCGGGTTTGCGGGTTTCTTGTCCATTATGCTGCTGTCCTTTCCATTTCAGATTGAAGCCGGCGCAGCGCCAGCCGGTTCTGCTCGATAATCGCGTCGTTATAGGCGCGCTGGGCCCGGAGCATTTTGCGGCTCAAAACAATCGAGACCAGCTTAAGGATGGCTCCGACCATGAGCGCAATCATCAGTCCCCAGAGGAACCAGTCGGGGATCGTGAGCGTGAAGGGCGCGAGCTCGATGGTGGTCATCCCTGCCGTTCCTCGCGTTGGCGGGTCTGAAAAACGTCGGAGAGGCGCATCAGATAGGCGGCGTCTCCAGGGTGCAGCGAATGGCTGAAGGACTGCGGCGCATCCTGCAGGAACAGCCGCCAGTCATTAGCGCCGCCGCCTTCGCGCAGTTCGAACAACGGCCCCTGCGCCGGCGCGGCGACGGCGCGCCGCGGTACGAACGGCGCGCCCAGAATATCCGGTGGCGGCTTGTCTCCTGCGAACACCGCCGCCGTGTCGCCGCTGACAATCAGGTCGCGCTCGTTTCGCGCCCAGGAGAACCACAGCCGCCGCTGCGAGGCAGGAACCATCTGTCCGGTTTCACGATCGAGCACCTGCTCTTCTTCCGGATCGAACGGCCCGGGATGATAGACGAGCATGAAATCCTGCTTTGTTCTGAAATGGCCGTCGATGCGGCCGTCCAGCCAGCCCAGCACGTCGCAGAACGACCACTGGCTCATATGAATGAGGAAATGCATCAGGCGTCTCCGCCTTTGTCAAAGAGGTCGGGGCTATGGAAATCGCAGATCAGTTCGCCCGTGTTCGGATCGAAGCTGATGCTCTTGTGGTTGGAAATGTCATGACCCGCCTTCGCTATGGCGGCGAGGTGTTTGGCGATCATGGTCGCGCGCTCTTCATGCGCCTTCGCGGCGATGACGCTATTGGCCAGCGCGACGCCGGGATTTTGCCGCAGGGAAGGCGGCAGCGCGTCCAGCGCCTCTATCGCTTGCGCCAGCCCGGTGACGAGGCCGCAAGTATAGAGGTGCGCCGGCTTTGTGATTTTCACTCTGACGGACATTTCTTCAGCCATACTTTTTCCTTCCGGGTTACGCCGCGCGACCGCGGCGCTTGCGTTTGCGGTTGAGCGTTGCGGTTTCGGGCTGGTCGATCGAGTAAACGGGTTTGGGTTCGGGCTTGCGGGCGAGGATCTCCACCTGCGCAGCGCACATGCTCGCGTTGACGGCGTTCCAGGCGCGCTCGATGTCATTCAGGAAGCGCTGTTCGATCAGGTCGCGCTTTGGTCCGCCCGACGTCGTAAGCCTCACGAGGCTGCGCCCGCCTTCCCTCATCGCTTTTTTGTTCGGCTGAAGAACGCTTTTCAACCGCAGGTCTTCGAACCAGCTCCGGAAGCGCCCGTCGCCATGCGCCGCGCGCAGCGCCGCCTTGAGGCGACACATCTCCGGCGGATCGTCATCAGCTGAAGCGGGCGTCCGCCCGCCGTCAGGCGGAGCGGGCGGATCGCCCGCATTTGAATTGTTTGGGGGTAAGGGGGAATTGGTCGTTCCAGTTGGTTGTTCATCTATAGGACCCGGCAATGGCGCAGTGGGGGGCTGCGTTTCATCCATCATGGGTTTTTGTCCATCTGGCGCAGGCGCCGGATGGCTCTTGTGGCCGCTATCCTTCTGATCCCCTACATCTTGTAGGTCTGCGGATTGGCCATCAGGCAAATTGCCGGATGGACAATTGCCGTCTTCATCGAGCGGCGGGTCGGTGAAAACCGTGCTCGGCGCGGCTCCGGGAATCACCGTTTCGACGCCATTCGGGTTGAGTTTGAAACGCCATCCGCAATAGCTCCCGTCTTTTCGACGCAGTCTCTCGCGGGCGATAAACCCGTCGTCCTCTAGCCGCTTCAGTGCACGGCCGACCGTACTGACATCAAGTTCTGCATTCTCCGCGAGCAAATCGACGGACGGAAAACATTCCCAGGTGAACCGGTCCGCATATTCCGCCAGCAGCACGAGCACAGACTTCCGGCTCGACTGCCCCGTTTTCTGGCGCCGCGCCCATGCGCAGATGTCATATGGCGTGTAGCCGCTCACGCAGCGCTTCCCGCCAATTTAACGGCATCGAGAACCAGTGCGCAGAAGCGCTCGTTTTTAGGCTCCGGAAGCGGCGCAGCCAGCGCGTCAGCGAGATCTGAATGAGAGTCGAACCGCAGTTTTCGCTGGATCAGCGATTCCGCGTAGCCGGCCGCAAGCATCCACCGCGCGATTGCGTTATATGCATTCCAGTGATGATCGGCTTCAGGGTTCAGCACCTCGGCGCGGCTGCAGCCGAAAGCAAGCCCTGCCTTCACGGTAAGCTGGGTGAACAGGCTGTCGTCGATGGAAAGCTTCTTGATCGTGGCGTGTGCAGCGCTTTTCGCCCTTGCAGGTGAGCTGGCGCCCTTTCTGGCGGACGGCGCGCCCGGCGCGCTGGAAGCAGCAGGCGGCGGCATCCGCGTAAAAGGCGGCAGTGTCACGATCACGGCGCCGTCGCGAATTTCATGGGCGGCGTCGGTCATCTCGCGCTTTTCGCTCGGCATGCCTTCGATGACGCCGAGAACAACGCGCAGCTGCTGTCCGGCCGGCAGCCTCGCCAGCTTGAACCCCTCTTCGCCTTCCGCGCAGCGGCGCAGTCGCACATAACCATCATCATCTCCAGCGCCTATGTCGGCGGCCAGCATCTTGTCATTACCGGCGCCGATCGCCTGCAGCACTTTCGGCGCGATGGTGATCCACAGCGATGCGCGGCTGGCGCCTTTCATCTTGATCAGTCCGGCGCGCACCGGCGCGGTTACGCCGGACCAAGTCCGTTTCGGCGAAAGAGGGGCAAAACTCACAACAATTCTCCTTGTTTAGACGGACCATCCCCGCCACCTTCGGCGCCAAGATCTGCAGCATCGCCCATCAGGGATTCGGGCGGCGCGAATTGCACAGCGACGAGCACGGCCTGATTGTTGTTTTTGATGTTCTTTCGGCGCGCGCCGTTCGGAACAACGCGTATGTCGTTCTTCAACTCGCTGATGCGCGGGCGCACCGACAATATGTCCATATTGAGCACGGCCGCGACTTCATCGGGCGTAAGCCCGTCTTCCTCCGCAGCCGCAATAGCGTCGAAAACGCGCTCGCGTATGACGCGGAACGCAACCGCGTGATCTTCAGCGGCTTCGCGCGAGGTCTGCGGCCCGTCGCCATCTTTCGATCCGATGCCGGAAGGCGTGCGATAGGGTTCGCTCACCGGCCACCCCCCGGTCTGGCGACGCCGGCGATCCGTCGTTTCGACGCGTCACAAAGCCCGAGCCGGAATTTTTTTCCGATCACCGCGTTGCGGGTGACGCCGGGCCCGAGCGCGCGCGCGATCTGCGCCGCCGTCAAGCCTTTGGCGTTCATCTGCTTCAACAGGGCGACGCGATGATCGGACCAGGTCATGCGGCCCCCTTGTCCAGAACGGGAGGCCAGGCGATGTTTTTGAGTTCGCGCCGCGTCGACGGCGACGCCCAAAGCGGCGGCGGCGGGTCGAACTCGGGCGGCGGCGCAATCGACGCGATAACGCGTTCCATGACCTTCATCGGATCGCTGACGTCACGTTTGAGCCGCGGCGCCAGCACAAGCGTGCGCTTCACCCCTTCCATAAGTTGCCGCAACAGAGACGGAGAGGCGCCGTCAGAAAGATCCGAGATCGCCATGAGCGAGTCCTCGGGCAATGTGTAGGGGGCCAGATAGCGCACGATAATGGCGTAGCGTTCTTCATACTCGGGAAGCGCCACCTCAATCTGCATGCCGAAGCGGCGCCAAAGCGCGCTGTCTAGCGTGTCCTTGCGGTTTGTCGCGGCCAGCATGAAGCCGTTGAACGCCTCAATGCGGGTCAGCAACACGGTCAGGAACTGATTGCGTTCCTGGCTGGCCCCCTGTCCGTCGCTCGTTCGTTTGGACCCGATGGCGTCGATTTCATCGAGCAGCACGACGGCGCGATCTCCAACCTCCTGCAGGATCGAGAACAGCTGCCCGATATTCTGGCCCGTCGAGCCAACATACTTGTCGACCAGCATGTCGGACCGCACTGCTATTAACGGCACCCCAAGCCGCGCCGCCAGATGATGGGCGAGCGTCGTCTTGCCGGTTCCCGGCGGTCCGTATAGCAGCGCGCTCCGCCGCGGCTGGCACTTCACCGCCTCGAGCTGTTCGCGGGCGTTAATTTCAACGAGCCATTCGTAAATCGCCGCGCGCACCGGCTTTGAAAGGATCGGCTCGTCCGCGTCCTCAATATTGAGCACGTCCCCGAACCGCGAAACCATTTGCATCAGGCGCGCGACTTCTGTCCGGCGTTGTCGTTTCTCGGCCGTCATGCGCCGCCGCCCCCGCCGTCGCCCCCGCCGTCGCCCCCGGCGCCGTCATCGCCTCCATCGTCCGGGCCGCCTTTAGACTTTTTAGGTTTCTTCGTCGGCCTGAGCGCCGCCGGCAGTTCCATGCCGTCGGAGCCCATCGCCCCGCACCATCCCTCATCCCACGCGGCGCGGCGCGGATCCCCGGCGATGTAGGGATTGGCTAGAACTTTCACGCCCTCGCGCGCCGCATCCCCGCCTTTTCTGCGCGCTTCGTCGACGTCTTCGGCGGTGATCTTCTCCGCCCCGTCCGGCTCGTCGGGCGGCGTCAGGTCGGGTTTGGCCTCTTCTTTCCGCTCGCCTTTTGTGGTCGGCGGCGCTTCATCCGGACCCGGAGTGTTTTCTCCGTCCTCATCATCATCGCCCTTGGCCGGCTCCTCGGGCTCCGGCGGCTTGTTGAGGCGGTCAAGTGCAGCCTTCCCCAACGGCGTGCCGTCCAGCATGCCGAGCGCCGCCTTGTATAGATCGAGCAATGCTTCGCGTTCCTGCCGCTCCGCGTCGCCCATGGCGCGCAGCTTGACGATCTCGTTGATCGTCGAAACCGAAAAACCCTCGCCTTTCGCTTCTGCCTTGATCTCCTTCTTATCCTGCTGGAGTTTGGCGATCTCATCATTGACATACTCAATGCGCTCGACAAACGAACGCAACCGGTCGCCGGCGACGCTATTGCTCATGAACATCCTCCGTTGAGAAAAATCAGCCGTGCAATCAGCGTAGTGAAGGCGGCGCCCATCAGGGCTCCGCCGAAGAGCGCAGCAAGCAGCGCTGATTGCGGCGAGGCGGGCCGCGCAATGCGCGGGTCGGAAAACCGGTCCGGCTTCAGCGCTGGCCGATCATCGCGGGAAAAGGGCGGAAAACCCCGCATCACGCCCGCCCTTCCCTCGACGCGCTCGCCTTGCGGTTGAGCTTGCGGCGGCGCGCTTTTCCCGCAGTTGCGAAGGCTTGCGCCTGCCTGGCCTTTCCAGTCTTATGTTTTTGTTTTTTGGCTGGTTTTTCGTGCGCAAGTATTGCGTCCGGGGTGCTGGGCAGCCCCTTAAGCTGGCACAGCGCTTGCATCGCCTCGAGACCGTCGGAGGATAAGGATTCGTGAAGCCAGCGCCATATCGTGGATTCATAGCGGTCGAGAGCGGCCGCGACTTTTCGGGGACCGCCCAAGGTGCGAACAAGTTCAGGATCTAACAACATGTGCGATGCATTGCGGGATTCGCAATGCGTCGCAAGTCTGAACTTGCGGAATACGTTACTGCGCTGCAATGCGCATCATGCAATTCGAGGACGCATGACGGAAACCGACTGGATCAGAAAAGGGCTAAAGAGCTCGGGGAAATCCCAGGCCGATCTCGCCCGCCATATGGGACTGGACCCATCGGGGATTAGCCGGCTCTTGCGTGGCGACCGTACACTCTATGCGCGCGAAGTGCCTATCATCGAACGCTTCCTGGACATTCAGGCGCCGGAACACGCCCGTGCCGCCGGCGATGTCGCGCGCCAGTACGAAGCCCCCGCCCCTGGAGGCCCGTCAGGCGGCGCCCCCTGGCCCCATGCTATGCGAGCCGCGCCGCCGGCGGCGGCGTCACGGTGGTTTTTATGGGGGAAGCGCCAGTCTCCGCCGAGCCCAAACCCCCGCGTTACGCCCACATGCGCGGGTTGTTTTCCTTCCCGGCGGTCGGCGAATCCATGGCTCCGCGATTTAAACCGGGCGAGATTGTCTGGGTAAATCCCCACCGCCAGCCCCGCGCCGGCGATGATGTGGTCCTCATCGATAAACAATCTTCCGCGCCCGGAGAAACCCGCATCATATTGGCGGAGCTCAATAGCGAAACCGAGGCCGGCTGGCGGGCGCGACAACATATGCCGCCGCGCGACTTCTGCGCAGATAGAAAGCGTTACGACATCATGCTTGTGCTGCCGCGCGATTAAATCGAAATGCTCCTTAAAAACTGTTGACGACGCAAACAAGTTTGGCGCACCATGAGCGCCAGCCTAGGTAGTGTTCCGCAAAAAAAAATACCGTCAACAAACAATCGGAGCCGCTGTAAATGGCGCTTGCTTACCCGAAAAATGCGCCTGTCTTTTTCGGGTTCGGGCCGTCTGGAATAATCAAAATCGCTGACCTGGATGGACCCGTCGCGCTGTCCGCCGCCCCTATTCTTCAACCGCCTCACGGCCGCATTGCCGTGCAAATGCTCGATGATACGCTTGCGCCGCGATTTAAGCGCTTCGAAATCGTCTGGCTAGACCCCTCCATTCCGCCCGCCGCCGGAGACGACGCCGCTTTCCTGCGCGCCGGCGCCACGCCATTTATGCTGGCGGAGATGGTTCGCGCCGAGGCCGACGCTTATGTAGCGCGATCCTATGAACCGCCTTTTGAAATGCGTCTCGAACGCGTTCACTGGCGGGCGATGCGCGTATTGCCGCGCCCGGGCCGGCGTTACGGTTAACTCAGCAAGGATAGATTCGCGGCGCGCTCCCGCTCCAGAGCACGCGCTCGTCATTGATGATCAATCCTTCAATTCTGCATTTCGACAAGGATCCACCGCATACGGCATAGCTGCGTTCTTCCGCGCCGAAACCGTTTTGCAATACGAACGAGCCGCGCGGCCACACGAAAACAAACATGTCGCCGTCCCCCTCATTCACACGGTTGCCGGGCGCCTTGATCACCTTGAACCGCGCCGCGTCGCCGATCGCCGCCTTGCAGGCGAACAGCGCCGACCACTCCGCTTCCGTAAAACGCGCCCCGGCGGGTTCATCAGCACGGGCTGACGCGAGCGCGATGCACGCGCAGGCCGCCGCCCCGACCAAAATATTTTTCAACACAATAAACCTTGCCTTTCCAAAAGATTAACAAAAAATTTAGGCATGGGCTTGCGTCCGTCTTGCGACTTCCCCTTGCGGCGCATTGCGAATCTCGCAATGCATAATGTTAACGCAATACGGAGCGCGCCATGATCGCGAAAAAGCATACCATCCACCCCCAATTAACTGAACCCGATACTGGACCTGCTGCGGACGGCGACGCCCCGTCCCACCCAGCCGCAGCAGCTGCGCCGCCGACCACCCCCTCCCCCATTACAGGTCGGCGGCGCCCTTCGATTCCGGCGATGGCGCGCTGCGCTGCTTTGCTGATGATTGCCGCGCCCGGGCCGCCGACGGCTCCGTTCATACGGTTGGCGGCGAACGCTGGTTCGTCTGTGACGCCGGCCATCTCAATGCTGAACTGGTCGATGATTACCGCGAGGCCGCGTGATGAGCGACGCCAGAAACAAAAGCCCGTGGGCGGACGCCGCGCAGAACATCGACGCGAAGCAGGCGGCCGATGAAGCAAAACACGATGCGCAGATCAGCGAGTCGGACAGGCTGATTGACGACTTTCTGGCGAAATATGCCGATGTTATGGAAACGAAGGATCTGCGGATCAACGCCATTGGCGCGATCGGTCAGGTCGCCATGCGTTATGGCGAGCGCCAGCCGGGCGGCGAGCTGGCGCGCATCGCCGGCCCGCACACATTCGGTGTGCTGGTTATGGCGGTCATCGGCGTCATCACGTCGATCTCGGACAAGCCGGAATGGTTCAACAACGCCACTTCGTTTTGCGGCGCGATCGCCCATGCCATGCGCAAGGAAATCGCGAAATGAGCGCGCGCATCATCACCGGCGCGGACTTTCGCGCGAAATCCATCAGCAAGCTGAATGTCGAGACATGCGCCGGCGCGCCTTGCCCGCCGAACAGCGCAGGCGGCCTTCTCCCATATGTCGACATTCGCGTCCTGCAGGACGCCTCCCGCGCCGCCGCCCGACAAGCCCAGCGCATCGCCATCCTCGCCGATCGCGCGGCGACGGCCCCGGTCAGGGCCCATCTCGCTGCGCTGGCCGAATGGCACGCCGACGAGGCGCTGCTGCTTGGCGACCTCGCCGAACAGGAAATGGCGAAGATCGGACGGGCGTCATGACCGCATCGCCGATGACTCGCACCGTTGGGGCGCGCCGAGCGTGCGCTCATCCGGTCTATTTCGGGTTCGTTGTCACCAGATATCCATATCACCGGTGGCCAGCCTATGAGGACGCCGCGGCGTCGCGGGATTCACTGGCGGCGCAGTCAGCAAAATCAAAGTTCGTGGTGATGAAGGAGCTGCAGCCCGATGGGAGCGTCTCCTTCTTCGTCACAAACTACAAATACAAACAGGCGCGCACGCTTTGCCAGGCGCGCCGCTATCTCGCCCATCCTCGCAAGGCGAAAGCCGAAAGCCGGCGGGACAGAAAAAAACAACATCGCCAGCGCGAGGAAGAGCTGCGCATCCGCTTCATCATCAATTGCTCCGGGGCGCCCGGCCCGCAGGTCGTGGCGCAGGCGCAGGCGTTTTTCACCAGCGCGCTTGCCGCAGCGGGCGCTCTCACTGACATGGAAAGAGAGGCGGTTTATGGCCGGACTTAAGCGAGGCGCAATCGTTGTCGCCATCATCGCCGGCGCAACCCTTGCCGCGGTTTACATCGCCCAGGGCCTCGGGCTGTCGCTGACCGAGCGCTCATTCTGCGCAAAGGTCAATCGCTTCATGGTGACGAACGGCGCCGACGACGTGGTGTCCCTGATCGAACCCGGCGCCGGCGAGGCGCTTGATTACCGCATTCGCAACGTCATCAAGCCGCCTTTCTATTGGTCAGTCGGGTCTGAACGTCGCCGGGCCCGCCTTGCGATCGGCGCCTCCTATCAGTTCACCGCCGTCGGCGCCCGGCTGACCTGGCCCCGCGCCATTCCCACCCTGATCCGCCACGAGCCGGTCGACGCCTGCCCGGCGGAAACGCTTGTTGAGTAGCAACCAGCCCGAACGCAACAGAAAGGAAACTGCTATGGTCAGTCTCGATAAAGGACAATCCGAAGACCTCTTCACAAAAACCACGCAACCCGCCGGCGCGCGCAAATTCTATGTGGGCGCCGCATGGGACGGCGATGTCGATCTCGACTTGATGGCCGCGCCGATCCGCGGCGGCGCAGCGAGCCAGGAAGATCTGGTCTTTTTCAACGCGCTGAAAAAATTCGACGGCGCCATCGCCCATTCCGGCGATGCGCGCGACGGCGACGCCGAAGGCGACGATGAAAGCCTCGTGATCAGCGCTGACGGCCTTCCCGCTGATGTCAGCGCCATCGTGATCGGCGTCATCTCCTACAACGCAGACGACATGAGCGCCGCCAAAAACACGCAGCTGCGGATCTGCGACGGCTCTGCCGGCGACGCGCCGGAACTGTTCTCGATGCCGATGGAGGACTCCGACCAGGACGGCGAAACCGTGCTGATCGCCTGCGTGCTCAAGCGCGCCGGGGAAGGGTTTGTCGCCACCAGCATCGGATCGTTCCTTGCCGGCGTCGGCAAGGGGACGGATGCGGTCAGGGCGTTCCTCGCCACCGCCGCATCGCACGCCGACTAGTCCACCTGGTCGGGCCCTGAAAAGCCCGTCACCGCCGGCGCCGCGCCGATTTTCTCTCCCCCGCGGGGCGGCGCCGGTTTTTTCCGAACGATCGCAACCACCCCAAACCGCCACAAAGGAAACAGACATGCCCGCATTTGAATTACTCTCAAAGGAACAACTCTCCGAATACGACCTCATTGTCGCCATCGATAAGTCCGGCTCCATGACCTACCCGGAGAAACCCGCAGACGGCGGCGACGCGCGCTCGCGCTGGGCGCTAGGCGAGGAGTTCGTCCGCGCCTTCGCCGAGTTCGCCGACGAGGTCGACGATGACGGCATCACCGTCATTACGTTCGGCGGACAGTTCGATCCGAAGACGGATGTTCATGACGGCGTCACCGCGCAGAAGGTGCATGACATTTTCACCGCCAACCGCCCAAGCGGGTCGACTCCGATGCACAGCGCGCTCGCGGCCGCCGTCGCCAAGCACCAGTCGAGCCAGAAGAAAACCATTGTGCTGGTCGCCACCGACGGCGTTCCGAACGATCCAGCGGCCGTCGAGCGCGTCATCATCGACGCGGCGAACGGGCTCAAGGCCGATGGCGAGCTGACTTTCCTGTTCGTTCAGATCGGCAGCGATCCTGAAGCGTCCCGCTATCTCGACCATCTCGACGACAATCTTCAGGCCAAGGGCGCGAAATACGACATCGTCGACGCCATCAACCAGAAGGCCGCGGAAGCGATGACCTACGAGCAGATGCTCTCCAAGGCCATCGTCGACTGACGCAACGCTGCGCCGGCGCGAGATCGCGCTGGCGCAGGCCCGCCAACCCCTCAATCAGGAGCCACGCCATGCCTTTTTCCGTACTTGCGGATTTTCTAGATGACGTCACGAAATCCGCCGAAACCCTGTTCGCCCGCATCAAGGACCGGGACTCGTTCCGCCGCGTCGTGCGCGCGGGCTTTCTCATCGCCCGGGCAGACGGCAATTTCGATTCCGATGAGCGCAGCGCGCTGGCGAAACTGATCGCCAGCAAGCTGCCTCAATTCAAACTGTCCGACATTGTCGAGGCGCTCGACGAAGCCGATACGCTGATCAGCTTCGACAAGACCACTGGCGAGATGGAGATCCTCGACGACATCGCCAAAGCCAAAGGCGACGCCGCCGAGCTCGTCATGCGCACCGCCGTTTTCATCGGCAACGCCGACGGGACCTTCGACGATGATGAGAAAGCGGTCTCCCGCACGATCGCCGAGCGTCTCGGTCTCGCGCCCTCCAATTACGGGCTTTGATCATGGATCAGTTCAAATTTCATCTGGGCGACAAGCTACGCGACAGGGTGACGGGGTTCGAGGGCGTCGTCATTGCGCGCAGCGAATGGCTGAACGGCTGCAAACAATACGCCCTGAAACCGCCCGTCGACAAAGAGGGCAAGATCCGCGAAGCGGAATGGGTCGATGAGCAACAGCTCCTCGTGCTCGTGTCAGAGCATCTGCACGCCTCGCAAAATCCGACGGGCGGCCCGCAACGCGACGCGCCGAGGGCCTGAGCATGATCGGATTTCCGCCTCTCACCCTTGCTTTGTTCGCCGCCATTGCGATTGGCCTGCTCTGGCTCGATCTCTATGCCCATCGCCGTCACGCGCCGGTTCCGCTGCGTGACGCCGCGCTCTGGACGGCGTTCTACATCGCCGCCGCAATAGCTTTCGCCGGATGGCTGGCGGCGGCGCATGGGCGGGAGGCGGCGAGCCTTTTCCTCGCCGGCTACGCGCTGGAAAAAGCGCTCGCCTTCGACAATCTCATCGTCTTCGCCGCGGTGTTCTCCTATTTCGCGATCCCTGACGCCTATCAGCACCGCATCCTGCATTGGGGCATTCTCGGCGCCATCGTCTTCCGCCTGATCTTTGTCGCCATCGGCGCCGGCTCGCTGCTGCTGTTCGGCCCGTGGGTCGAACTCGCTTTCGCCGCCATCGTCGGCTGGTCCGCCTGGGCCATGCTGAAAGGCGGCGGCGACGACGCGCCCGAAGATTATGACCAGAAATTTTTCATCCGCTGGGCGCGCAAACTGTTTCCGAGCTTTGGCGAAATTTCAGGACCCGAGTTTTTTTGAAGATCGAGCAGTTTCCGTCCGGCAAGATGGTGCGCGTGGCGACGCCCTGCTTTCTCGCCCTGGTGGCGGTTGAGGCCTCCGACATCATGTTCGCCTTCGATTCCGTGCCGGCGGTCATCGCCGTGACGCGCGATCCGTTCCTGATCTACGCGGCCATGATCTTCGCCATTCTCGGCCTGCGCTCGCTTTACTTCGTGCTGTCGGCGCTGATGCGGTTCCTGGTTCATCTCGAAAAGGCGGTGATCCTCGTGCTCGTCTTCATCGCCGCGAAGCTGGCGCTCGCCGGCGGCGGCAAGCTGCTCGCCGGCGCGCCCGTCCATATCGATCCCATGATCAGCCTCGCCGTGGTGCTCGCCCTCCTCGCCGGCGGCGTCGCCGCATCGCTGATCTTTCCGGAAAGCGAGGAAGCTGATGTCTAGGAAACCAATTCCCATTCACGCTGAGATCGCCGAAATGGCTGTGGCAGCCGGTCTGACCTGGTGCTTGATCATCGTCTGCTGGGCCTTGGCGCACGCGCTCAGCTTCAATTGGGTTGAGTTGGCGCTGTTTACGGTCGGTTACATCCAGACCAAAGACCTCCTCGAGCGAGATCGCTCATGATCTCCCGCGGCGTTATTTTCTCCGGCGCCATGGCGCGCGCCAATGTCGCCGGCCGCAAATCGGTCACCCGGCGCGCCGCCGGCAACCGGAACATGCAGGCCATGCGTCGCGCCCATGACGGCGGCGAGACCGTCCTGATCTGGCAGCGAGAATCCTACCGGCTCGAACAAAATGTGGACGGCCTCGACAACAAGACGCTGCAGGGGATGAACTTCACACAGCTGCCGGTCTGGTTCGAGGCGGACGCCGGCGCGCCGTCCGATCGTACAAAATCTGACTATGAAATCCCGTTCGGCGTTTTGCGACCCGGCATCCACATGCCGAAATGGGCCAGTCGTCTCGCCGCGACAGTCACCGAAATTCGGGAGGAAACGCTCGGCGACATCACCGACGAAAGCTGTCTCGCCGAAGGCATCGACAAACTCACCATGCGCGGCGTCACGCGCTACGGCCTGCTGGGGCGCTATCAGACGCCATCGGAAAGCGCGGGCGGCTGGGACTGGGAAGACTGGCAGGATAGTCCGCAGGCGGCCTATTTCAAACTTTACATGGGCGTGAACAGGGCGTCGGAGGTTGCGCTCGACACGCCCGTCATTGTGCTGCGCTACACTGTCAGCGGCGTCAAAATCCGCCAGCTCGAGAAAAAATACGGGGTCGCCGCATGACCCGGGCGCTGTTTCTTATCGTGATCATCCTGGTCGCCGCTCTCCTGTCGGCCACCGATCTGATGATGCGCCAGGCGATCCTGTTGCGCGGTTTCGCGGCGCTGTCCGACCGGCAAGCCGCGCTGATGACGGATCTCGGTGAAACCAATGCGCGGCTGGCGGCCGCCTGCGTTGCGCCCATCATGGCGCCGCCCCGCGCCGCGCCTGTGACCTGGGCGCGCGAAACAAAGGAGCGCGGCGAATGACCGCAAAACCGGAAGCGACCGTCAGCGCCGCCGCCGGCGCGAACGCCCCGGACAGCCCGGGCGTCGTCGACATGTCGACAGGCAAGGCGAAGGCGTTCACCGCCATCGTCAACGCCGAACTCACGGCGCTGATCACCCGCCTCGCCGAAAGCGAAGAGACCTACGGGCTCGGCGTCATGGCGGCGGCGACGCAGCTGATGGCGGTCGAGATGCGCGCCCTCGACCGCAAGGCCTGCGGACAATATCTGCGCGCCATCGCGGACCTCATGGACCCGCCCGTCGCCAAGCTGCGCAAGCGCGGGCGCGACGCGTTTCTCACCGATGCCGAGGAGCGGCGGCGCGGCGCCGTTCATACGCTCTATCTCAAAGTCCGCGAGCGGCTTTCGATGCTGTCCGGGGCAACGCAAAAGGAGATCAAAAATGTCTGACACGCTGACGCCTGACATCGCGCGCAACGACCCGGAGGCGGCGGTAAAGCTCATCCTGCGCGGCTATCTCGAGATTGAAGAAAACAGGCTCACGCCCGACGCGGATCTGGCCAAGGATCTGCGCGCCGACAGTCTCGACATGATCGAAATCGTCATGGCGCTGGAGGAAGCCTTCGACATCGCCATCTCCGACGACATGATCGAGGCGGCAAAAACCGTCGGCGACGCCGTGCGCATCGTGACGGACGCCCTCAAGGCGGAGGCGGCATGAATAAGTTCAAACGCGCGCAGCTTGCACGAAAACGCCTTAAGGCGCGGATCCAGCGGGCGCGACGCCGCTCCCTCCTGAACTTCAGCGAGCGCCTGAACCAAGTCGCCAACGCCGCCGGGAAAGCATCGGCGGCGCTCGCCGGCTTCGCTATTATTCATAGTCCCCTGATCGATCATGTCCGCAAGCTGGATGAGCG
This sequence comes from Hyphococcus sp. D3-15, assembly GCF_055809375.1. Lineage (NCBI taxonomy): Bacteria > Pseudomonadati > Pseudomonadota > Alphaproteobacteria > Parvularculales > Parvularculaceae > Hyphococcus > Hyphococcus sp. D3-15. The sequence continues at coordinate 2,674,239 of NZ_CM147910.1, forward strand.
GATTTCCCTCGCGCGCCAGCGCGTGCGCGCCAGCGGACTCCTCGCTGAGGATTTCGACGCCGAGTTCAAGCGCCGCGTCGCCGCGGCGATGGCGACGATCCATCCGGCGCCGTCGCCCGCCGACGTCGCAGATGCTCTCATTCGCGCGCGCGGCGCGCCGAACAACCAACCGACCAGAAAACAGGAAGAGATTTGATATGGCTACGGATTTTCAGCCCAAGGAGCCGCTCGCCGAACATATCTCGCCGGAGGGCATCGAGGAAAAGATCATCGAGGATGAGCGCTTCCTTCTGACACAAACCGCCGGTGGAAAGTTTCGGATTTATGTGTCGAGAAACGGAAAAATGGAGCCGTGCGGCATTTTCGATTGCAAAACCAAGGCGCGTGAAATTTTTGGTCAGGCGATGCTCGTCTCTGGCGGCTTTATCATCGACGCGAAAGGAACGATGGAGCGACTGCTCGCGGGCCTGACCAAACCGAAAAGCGGTCAATGAGCGCAACTACCGGCATAGAGTGGTGCGACGCCACGGTGAACTTCTGGGAAGGCTGCACGAAGGTCGGGCCCGGCTGCGATTTCTGTTACGCCGCCGAGCGCGATCGGCGCTTTCACAAGGGCGATCACTGGGGCCCGGGCGCGCCGCGGCGCTGGGTCAAGGGCGGCGCGCCGCTGATGGCGCGGCTGCAGCGCGGCGCCGCGGACTTCGCGCACACATACGGCCGGCGCCGGCGCGTCTTTGTCAACTCGCTGTCTGACTTTTTCGACAATGAAGTCGAGGAGCATGTCCGGCTCGCCGCGGCGACGGCGATCGACGCGGCGCCGGATCTCGACATCATCCTCGTTACGAAACGCATCGGCAATCTGGCCGGCTTCGCCCCGTCGCACTGGCTGAAGGAATGGCCGCTCCATGTCGGGTTACTGATCACTGTCTGCAACCAGGCCGAGGCCGATCGGGATGTCATCAAATTGCTGGTCGCTAAAAGGCGGTTCAACATCCCCTGGGTCGGGCTCTCCTGCGAACCGCTGCTCGGGCCGGTGGATCTCACGCGCATTGTCGCCACAAACGTCAGGGATGGCGGCTTTATTCCGATCAACGCGCTGAGCCCGGTTTCTTCTTTTGGAGAGGAACGCTTTCCGGGCCTCAACTGGATCATCGCCGGCGGCGAGAGCGACGACGCCGCGAAGAAATCGCGCCCGTCGCATCCGGACTGGTTCCGCGCCCTGCGCGATCAGTGCGCGGCGGCTGGCGTCTCGTTCTTCTTTAAACAGTGGGGAGAATGGCATCCGTCCGCGGATCATGATCCGAAGACATGCCCCTATGCGCCGACGGAGCCGACCGCGCTTCATGTCTCCGGCCAACGCGAATGGATGCCGGGCGAAGCGTTCGCGCTGATCTCGCAAAAGGCGCCGGGCTGGGCCGCCATGTGCAAGGTCGGCAAGGCCAACTCAGGCGCCCTGCTGGACGGCCGCGCGCACCGCGCCTTCCCCGACTTCCGGAGGGCGGCGTGACGGCGGAAGAATACTGGCAAGACATCGTGAGAAAGTTGCGGCGGCGGCATGTCGAAGAAATTGCGTCGCGGGCGAAAGCTGGCTTTCGCCGACGCGCGATCCTGTTGCAGGGCGATGACGTCCGGGGGGCGATCGCCATGCTTCATGCGCCGTCTGTCCGCGTCAGCCTTTTTGTTTTGCGCACAAGGGAGGCCGCATGAACTTCCAAGGTGCAAAGAAACGCATGGTCGGGTCCGCGTCGAAAGCGAGGAAGGCGCGCCAGGCGAAGCGCGCCCGCTACCGCCCCGTCGATATGGACGAGACCTTCGATCTAGAGAAGGAGACGCCGAGCTTCGTGACGGTTCCCAGGGGCATCGACGGCGCGCGGGTTAATCGCAAGACCTTGAACATTGAGGTTTTGCGCGGGGATGACGTTGTTGAGATCATCGACACTGACGGGCCCGACATGGAAGTCCGCCTGAGCCAAATCCGATCAACCATGAACGGTCACGCCGCCGCCCGCTGGCGCAAGATCATGGAAAAAGTGAAGAACGAATACGGATCGATTCTCGACTTCGACAACTGGATCAAGAATGTGAAGGAGGAGATCAAGGCGCTGAAAGACTTCGACAAGTCGGAGCAGGTGCTGCAGCGTCCGGAGTCCTGCAAGACCCATGACATCATCGCCGCCCTCGCCCGCAACCGGGTTGCGGCGCGTCCTGAACTTCTTTCATGGATCCGCGCCAGTTTCGACGTTGCGCCGCCGGCGCCGTTCATGGTCGAACATGACTGGGCCGGGGCGTTCAAAAACGCTGAAGATCTCGGCGAAGGCGAGTTCCGGCTCCCCTATGACGGCTCAATGTTTGAGTTCCTCATCAACGGCCACAGCATCTGCGTCTATTTCCGGGAGGACTGTCCGGCCGTCATGTTCTTCGAATTGCGCGGCGGCTGGATCGCCGGCGCCTATGACGAGGAGCAGGATGGTTTCGCGAAGTCGCACTTTCAGAACACCCTTGATGCGCAGGTCCGCGCGATCTGCATCGCCCTCGACGCCGAGGTCGCCGAGAAGGAAGTCGTCCGCGCCAACGAAAAACTGAACCGAGCCCGCGCGAAACGCGGAAAGCCGCCGCTGCTCGATTATCACGTTATCCGGCTGTCGCGGCGCGAGCGCGCCGCGGCCCTGCCCCGCGGCGACGACGGCGAGCGCAAGCACCGCACGCCCCGGCTGCATTTCGTACGCGGCCACTGGCGCCATTACGACGATCACAAGACCTGGATCAAATGGCATCTCCGCGGCGATCCGGATCTCGGATTCATCGACAAACATTACAGGCTGTGAGGCACCCATGACCGACTGGCTAAACGCATATGAATATCGCGGCCCGGTGATCAATATCCGCCGCGAAAAGCTATGGACCTGGGCGGACCCGCTGCGGCTGCGGAAAAGCTTCCGCTACGAGTTTGAAATCGACGTCTTCAACATTGTCGAAAACGAGACCCGCATCGAGCTCGAAGTCGCCGGCGAGGTGATGAGGACATGGTTTTATGAGCGCGCCGAGAGCCAGCGCGCACTGCTGCGCAAGGCGGCCGAACTGTATCCGAAATACAAGGACGCCGGAACGCTCAGCGTGATCACCACATTGACGCTGAGAGCTTACGTCTGGCCGCAGGTCGACGCCGAACCATTTTATGGGGGATCGGTGAAAGCGATCCCGGTTCCGAGCAATTGGCGCACGCAATCGGAAGACGCCGACCGGCTGCATCTCGCGCCGGAAGAGATCCTGATCTGGCGCGACGGCGAGGAGACGCCGATGTGCGCCGATCTCAGAAAGCGGCTCGAGGACTATCAAAGCCAGGACGCCGCCGGCGACCGCCGCAAGGAGTGGATGCGGTGAGCGGAAAGATCGATAAAAAGGCGCTGCAGCCCGGCGCGTATGTCACCCGTCATGGAAGACGGGCGAAGGTGCTGGGACTCGTCGACAGCATCTATGGGCAGCAACTGATCGGCGTCTGGTTCGACGAGGACGACTACCCGCGGCCGTACAACTGGAATCCAGACGGCACGGCTGATGTCGATGACGGCGACGACTCCCAATCGCATCTTGACCTGCTCCCGGCGGAAGCGTCGCCCGAGCGCGCGGCGCCAGCGCGCGAGGCAAGCGCTACCGCGCGCCCGGAGGGGCCGGCGGCTGCGCCGCCGAACAGCCCCGGAGGCCTTGACCCAAAATGACCTATGACCTCTCCCATTCCACCATCCGCGAGCATGCGGCCCGGCGTATGAAGGCGGCGCTCGCCGCCGTTGACGCCGACCCATCGCTGTTCGAGGGCGGCGTCATTGCGGACTGGATCGCGGAGGGGTCGAAGACCCAGAACCGGCGGCGCTGGCTGGAAGTCGTGATTTCAACAAGGGCGGCGCGCGTCTTTTCCGGACCTGCGCTTGCTGATTGCGGCGTCCACAGCACGAGCCGCTGTCGATGGGATCGTAATGTGTACGCCCATGAAATTAATAACCGCGCCTTCTCTGCCGCCTTGTCGCGCGCTGTCGATGCGGTGCGCGCAAAGATCACGCCAACGGCGCCCACCCCCGCAATATTGAAAGGATGTCACCAATGACCCGCAAGGAAGAGTTCACCATACCGCTGCAGGATCTCTGCGCCGATCCGCTGAACCCGCGCCGTCATCGACGCAAGGAAGCCGTCGCCGAGATGGCGGCGTCGATCGGCGAACGAGGCGAGCGCATGCGCATGCCTTTGCTGGTGCGTCAAGGCGACAACGGGCGCTGGCTGGTCTCCGACGGCGAAACCCGCCGCCAGGCGCTGATGCTGCGTCTTGATGAGGGGCATATCGGGCCGAACCATGCCGTCCCCGTCCTCCAGCTCAGCGAGGTCGAAGTCGCGGAGATCCGAGAGGCGGTTCTCGCCGTCGCCGTCAACCGGGACGATCTCCACCCCGTCGAGGAGTTTGAGGCGTTCGCCGCCTGTATCGACGCCGGCATGTCGGAAGCCGAAATCGCCGCGCGATATATCCTGAAGCCGAAAGAAGTAAGGCAGCGCCTTGCTCTTGCAAAATTGTCGCCGCTGATCCGGGAGGCCTGGCTGAAAGGCGACATCAACGCCGACGTCGCCCAGGTGTTTACATTGGCGCCGGATCACAAGCAGCAGGACGCCGTCTTCAAGAAATTGAAGCGCGGGGGCGGACTGCGCTTTGTGCATAGTGTCCGCCGCGAGATCGTCGGCGAGGCCCACGAGATCCGCCGCCTGCTTACCTATGTCGGCCGCGAAGCCTATGAAGCCGCCGGCGGCAAGGTGATCGAGGATCTGTTCGCGCAATCCGATCGCGACGCCGCCACCGCCATTTCCGACTTCCCGCTGCTGAAAAAGCTCGCCGATGAAACGCTCGAAACCGCCATGGAGAAGTTGCGCAAACAGGGCTGGGGCTGGGTCGATCTGGAATCGAACCATGCGAATGTCTGGAGTTACAAGAAGGCCGCCGCGACGAAAACGAAAGAGCAGAAGGCCAGGGCCGGCTGTCTTGTCAGCCTCGACCACAACGGCCGGCTGTCGGTGCGGCGCGGGTTGCTCAAACCCGGCCAGAAAGGCGCGGCGAAAAACAAGAAAGTCGCGCGCAAGGCGTCCGATCCGTTGCTGCCGAAACCGATCCCGTTCAATCTTGAGAAAGCGCTCACCGAACAACGCACCCTCGCCCTGCAGGCCGTCGTCGCTGCAGCTCCCGAAATCGCCCTGCCGCTGGCCATCGCCTCCGTCGCCGCGATGGCGTCGCCGGCTAAGATCAGCCTGAACGGGTACTATGCCGCAGGCGCGGACGATGACCGCATGGACGCAGCGCTGGAGGATATGGACCTTGATTTCGCAGACGCGTTCGCGGCCGCCCGCGCGCTGCCCAAGGACGAACAGCTGAAACGCTTCGCCGTCATTCTCTCCTCGTCAATCGACGCCGTGAAGAAATATCCGGGATCGGGCGGGCTTGGCGACGAAGCGCATGCGCTCTTCGACGCACTCGAGGAAGGCGCCGTCAACGCAGCTCTAGACAAGGCGTTCGACGCCAATCTCTATTTCGCGAAAGCCGGCAAGGCGCATTCGATCCAGGCCATTGTCGATTGCGACGCCAAGGCCGAACCCACGGCGCTCCTCAAAAAGAAAGCCGGCGAGCTCGCCGCGATCGCCGCCGACAAGGCGCGCGATCTCGGCTGGCTGCCGCCCGAGCTCCGCCATGCCCGCTATCCCGGCCCTGAAACCAGACGCGGCGCGGCGGCGAAACCGGCCGCGACGGAGAAGAAAGCCAAGGCGAAGAAACCGGCGAAGGTGAAAAAGGCGAAGCGCCGCCCCGCGGTGAAGATCGCCCGGAAGGCGGCGTGATGGAGCCCGGGCAGATTTTTCTCGTCGTGTTCGTCTTCGTAGCGACTTTGTTGCTGATGGTGATGCCGACGATCAGGCGCTCGTCCTGGACCTCTGCAGAGGAAGACGCCGACTATGACGGCGGCTCGCTGGGGATCCGGTGCGGTCCCATTGCTATTGATTTTTGCGTCGGGTTTCGCACCGCGCGCCATCTGCCGAACGCGTTTCGGGAGCCGTCCTGCCGCGTTTGCGGCTGCACGCCCATGAACGCCTGCATCACGGACGAAACCGCGCAGACCGGCGCCGGCTGTCACTGGGTCGAGCCGGATCTATGCAGTTCTTGCGTCGTCGGCAAAGGCGCGGCCCCGCGCGGCAGGACGCCGGCGGCGCGGGCGCTTATCGCTGAGGTGGAGCGCACGGAAGCCTTTGCGAAAGCGCTCCATGCCGCGGCCATGCAGGTGCTCGAAGATTTCGGGGGCTATCCGGCTGATCGTCTCACCGCGGCGTCAGTTGTTTATTCCCTTGGGTTCAGGCTCGCGGCGCAGGGCTACGCGGAAGGCGAAAATCTGCGCGCGCTTGCCGATTTACACAGGAACCAATCCGCATGACCTTTCCTATCCCCGCAGACGCCCTGGACGACCGTCTCGCAATTGTCGGCACGTCCGGCTCCGGCAAGACCTACGCCGCCGGCGCGGCGATCGAGCGTGTCCTGGACAACAGCGCCCGCGTCGTCATCCTCGATCCGCTCGGCGTCTGGTACGGCCTGCGCGTCGCCGCCGACGGCAAGGGGGAAGGGTTTCCCGTCGTCATCTTTGGCGGGCCTCACGGCGACGTCGCGGTCAATGAAGACGCTGGTGCGGTGATCGGCGAGGCTTGTGCGACCATGGCGGAAAGCGCCATTGTCGACCTTTCCGAAATCGGCTCCGCAAAGGCGGAACGGCGCTTCGCGCTGTCTTTCCTGACAGCGCTGCACGCGAAAACACCGGGCGAGCCGCTGCATCTCGTGCTCGACGAGGCCGATCTCTGGGCGCCGCAGAACATCCTCGACAAGGAGGGCGGCGCGACGCAGCTTCTCGGGATCACCGAACGCATCGTGCGCCGCGGCCGCGTCAAGGGGTTCATACCCTGGCTGATCACGCAGCGCCCCTCCGTGCTGAACAAGAACGTCCTGTCGCAGGCTGACGGCGTCGTCGCCATGAAACTCACCGGCAAGCATGACCGCGACGCGCTCGGCGCCTGGGTCGAAGGCGCCGCAGACATGGAAGAGCTCAAATCGCTGAAGCGCGACCTGCCGACCTTCGGGGTCGGCGAGGCCATGATCTGGATCCCCGGCCGCGGCGTCATGGAGCGGGCGAAGTTCCCGGCGAAGAAAACTTTCGATTCCTCCCGGACGCCCAAACGCGGCGAGAAGAAACGCCGCGCCGACTTGAAACCCCTCGATGTCGCCGGACTGAAGACGCGCCTCGCTTCGGTTGAGGAAGAAGCGAAAGCCAACGACCCGAAGGCGCTGAAGGACGAGCTCGCGAAGCTGAAGCGCGAGATGGCGAAGGCCGCCGCTATCGCCGCGAAGCAGGGAACGGCGCCGGACCCGCAGGCGCTGGCGGACGCGGAACGGCGCGGCTACGGTCGCGGCGCTTGCGCAGAAAATCTCAAGGCGCTGGACGCGCTTCGCCGCACCGCCGCCTCCGCTAACGGGCTGGCGCGATGCCGCATCGACGAAATCGTCGAAGCAATCGAGGGACATGTCGCCGCCATTGGCGGAGAAATCGATAAACTGCAGGACCTGCCGGCGGTCGCGCCGGATGTTCCCGTCCGTGCTTCCGGGGCAGCGGTCTCGCCGGCAAAACCCGCGAAAAATATAACTCAAAATATAACCGCGCCGCTCAACGGCGATGTCACGGCCCCCCAGGCGCAGCTGCTTGGCGCGCTCGCCTGGTGGCGGGCCCGCGGACACGAAGCGCCGTCAAGAGCACAGGTGGCGGCGCTGGCCGGCTGGCGCATCACCTCCGGCCATCTGAAAAACATCGCGGGATCGCTGCGCACGGCCGGGCTGGTCGACTATCCAGAAAAGGGACGACTCGCGCTCACCGAGGCGGGACAGGCGGCTGCGCCGTCGCCGCCGGATCAGAGCGCCGCCGAAGCGGTGCGCGCAACATTGAACGGGCCGCAGACCATTGTCTTCGATCATCTCGTCGCCGCTGGCGGCCGCGCCAGCCGCGCCGATATCTGCGCTGGCGCCGGTTGGGAAACCTCCAGCGGCCATATCAAGAACGTCGCCGGTTCGCTCCGGACCCTGACCATCGTCGACTATCCGGCGCCGGGCGAGCTCGAGCTCGCGGACTGGGTGTTGCAGTAATGGCTGAACTGATCGCAACCATCCGTTCCCAGATCCAACCTGAAATCTTTACGTCGATTTTCGCCGGCGGCTTTCTTGTGTCGGTGATGGGGTTTCTGGCGTTCCAGCTTCGCGCCGCGCCTGTAGCGCTCTGGCGCCTGGCCAAGAGTCAGCTTGCCGTAACGCTCACGATCAGTTCCGACCAGGCCGTCTTTCACGCGGTAGATCTCTGGCTGTCACAGCATCCGTCGGTTGCGAAAGCGCGGCGGCTGACCGCGGTGACGCAACATCACGGCGACGCCGCAGAGCATCGTGTGACGCTTGGATATGGCAACCACCTGATACGGCATAAAGGGCGGTTCTGGTGGGTATTCCGAGACCGGGAAGTCTCTGGCGTCAGCGGCGGTGTTGGCATGAGCAGACGCGCCACCGAAACCATCGTTCTCACATCACTTGGTCGTAAGCCGGATTTTTTTACTAACTTTCTCCGCAACCTTGCTGAAGACCACACAACGGGCGAAACAGTCTCGCTGAATGTCTGGCTGCATGGCTATTTTCGGCCGCTGCAACGCCGCAGCGTTCGGCCGCTGTCGTCAGTTATTCTCGAAGATCGCATCGCCGAAGACTTGGTCGAGGATCTCGAGCGCTTCCAAGAAAGGCGGGACTGGTACGCCGAGCGCGGAATCCCCTGGCGCCGCGGCATTCTTTTGGAGGGCCCTCCAGGCACCGGAAAGACATCTCTGATTTTTGCAATCGCCGGGGCAATTCGAAAGCCGATCTTCCTGATTTCGCCGACAGCGCTCGACGGAGATCACGAGTTGCAGGACGCCATGATGGGCGCCCGTAACGGGATCGTCGTGATTGAGGATGTCGACGCCGCGTTTGCCGCCAGGGATCGCGGCGCCGAAAAACCGCAAAGCAACGCGCCGTCAGGCCGGCGCGCGAATGAAGATATAACGCCCTCCGGGCTTTTGAATGCGCTTGACGGTATTGCCGCCGCAGAGGGGCGTATTGTCTTTCTGACGTCAAACCATGCTGACCGTCTCGATCCGGCGTTGCTGCGTCCGGGACGGATCGACCGTCGCGTCAGGCTTGATCTGGCGGGGCCGGCTGTCGCGAAAGCGATGTTTGAAAAATTCTATCCGGAACGTTCGGGCGACGCAGAGACGTGGCTTACCGAAATCGGCGAGCGCCTCCCGATGTCGCAAGCCGAAATTCAGGAGAACCTGATTTCACAGGAGCGCCGCCCGTGACCAGCCCCTATGAAACCATAGGCGTCGGCAAGGACGCGACTCCCGAAGAAATCCGGACGGCGTATCGTAAAAAGGCGAAGACGACCCATCCTGATGCAAATCCGGGCGACCCGGACGCAAAAGAGAAGTTCGGCGCGCTGGCGCTCGCCTACAATATTCTCATCGACCCGGCGGCGCGGGCCCGCTTCGACAAGACCGGCGATGCCGAGGATCCGAGCAGGAAAATTGACGCCTTCGCGCGCCAGATCATCGCCGATCATTTCGAGATGTTTTTTTCGAGCCAGGCTGAACGAGGGTTTCCGGACGTAACCCAAAACATTGCCGAGCTGATCAAAAAGAACGTGCGCCAATGGATTGAGGACACCAGGACGGCAAGCGCCCGCGAGGCGAACACCCGATTCGCCGACGCCGACCAATGGGAGCGACTGAAGAGCAAGTTCAAGGGTGAGATCGTCGAGGCCATGCTTGACCAGAAGATTGCGGCCGCAAGGGCCGCCGGCGCCGCCATGAAGAAACAGGCCGCTCTTGAAATCGCCGCTGGCGAGAAAGCCGTCAAGATGTTGGAAACCTACCGGCATGAGCCAGACCCAGCCCCGCCGCCGCCGGCCGCGACCGGAATGTGGCCGGCGCCGGGAGATTTCTATTTCGAGACCGAAGACGGCGCGCCGCTGCGCCCCGGCGACCTCGAGGCAATGCTGCGAATGGCAAGGGGGATCAACCGAGGCCGATGACCGCTCCCCTCACCCATCCCATTGTCGCCGCTGGCGGTCAGGATGTCTCTGACGAAAACCTGGAACGCGGGCTGCGGATCCTCGCGGCCGCCATGAAGAAACACGGCCCCGCCGCCATGCCGCTCTTCGACCGCCTGCATGATGAATATGAACGGCGCAAGGCGCGCGCCGACCGGATGAAACAATTTCTGGAGGAGTGAGGCGCAATGCTTGACGGATTCAAACTTGAATTTAAGCCGCCTTTCGTTCGATGCCGTCAGTGCAATGGCGCGGGACGCATGCGGAAGACGCGTTTAGGTTGGCAGGAAGGCGCCGCAGCGTTTGCTGTCCATGACAAAGATTTCGCTCAAACTCAGGTGCTTGAGGAGATCATTTGCGATTGCGATCGCTGCAAGGGGGCGGGTCGCTATCGCGCCAGGATTCCGAAACGCATCAAGGTCTTTCAGTGTGACAGAGAGATCGGCACGTTTCCCTCGATCATTCCGGAGCTCGACGGCCCGCAGCTGTTCGTCGATCTCAGGCCCAATGATTACACGCCGGATGTCCGCGGGGATGAGGTCATTCTGATCGCGTGCAAATTGCTTGGACCGGGCGACATCGAAGCCGTCAAAGGATTTCAGCCAAAGAAGGAAACCGAAAAAATGACAGTCAACCCCGCTGCGCTCGCCGGCGCCGTGAGTGGCGATCTTGAAAACGTCATCGCCGCGACGACGCCCGGAGGCATTGAGGCGCAGGAAAAGCGCGGACAGACCGCGCTGGTGAACTCGACCGACATGCCGCTTGAATTGCGGCCCGGCAAGCATGCGTTCGAGGCGGTCGGGTTCAGCTTCGGCGAACAAATCGACGACATCTTCCAGAAAGCAACCCTGCCGGATGGATGGACGCGCAAGGCGACCGGCCATTCCATGCACTCCGACATTCTCGACGAAAAAGGGCGTGAACGCATCGGCGTGTTCTACAAGGCCGCGTTTTATGACCGCCGCGCCGACGCTGTCATGCTCTGCCGCTATATCGTCGATTCCTATTTCAAGAAGGATGAGTGTCCGCAATGCACCCGCGTCATTGACCGCGGCGCCGTTCCGCCGGCGGCGATCTGGACTTCCGAACCATACGAGCAACGCGATTATGCGAAGCAGGAGCATGCGGAACAGGCGGCGCGCGCCTGGCTCCTCGAGCATTTTCCAGACCACAGCGACGCGACGAAATACTGGGATGAGGAGTAAGACATGACAAAACTGGATGAGCTCATCGAGCCGGCGACCCATGAGAAGTTTCTTCCCTCGGCGAGGGACGAGTTCGGTATGACGGAAGCCGATCACGCTGAGATCGCCAAAGATCTCGCTCGCGAAGAGGCCGACCTCCGGCGCCGGCTCGCCCGCGTCGTGCTGTTCGGTGGACGGCGCAAAGAGGACGCCCGCGAGTTCGACTATGTCGCGGGGCCGCTTCACTGGTTCGCCGCGGCGATCGTCGCTCTCGCCGCCCTGAAGCTCGGGCGCGGGTATACTGAAGCCGCGGATCGCGGCGCCGTCGAGATCGCCTATGTCGACGCTGGGTCCGATTACTGGGGCGAGGCAGTCGGTAATACGCTGGTCGTCAACATCCGCCGCTGTCGCGCCTGGACGGACAGCGTATGACCGACCGCCGCGTTCCCTGCATCAATCCGCGATGCAACCGGACCTATCGGTACAGGGGGGCGCCAGAAGTCGTCTGCAACAAATGCATGAAGCTTTGCCCGCTGGAGACCAGGCGCTACCGCTCGCTCTGGCGGAAAATCCGTCACGCCGAGCGCTACCCCCACAAATGGAAGCCGGAAAAGCGGGCCCAGCTCTGGAGGCTGTTCCAGCAGAACTGGCGGAACCTGAAGCGCAAGCTGCAGGCGCCGGACGGCCCGCCGCCTGATCTCACCGCTTTCCTCAAAGAGATGGGGTTCGCCTGATGCCGTGCCATGTCGTTAATGTTGACGGCGTCACCGCCATCGTCTGCGGCCGAGGCGTCTCGCAGCGCTGTCCGTGCGGGCGCAAGGCGACGAAACTGTGCGACTGGAAAGTTGCGCGGAAAAAATCCGGAACCTGCGACAAGCCGCTCTGCGAGCGTTGCGCTTACGAACCGGCGCCGGGAAAGGATCTCTGCCCCGAACATGCGGACAAATGGAAAAAGGACCCGAGGTCGAAACATGACGAAACGACTTAACCACCGCTACGGGCACGACGACATCATCACGCTTGAAGAGTTCGCCGCCCTGAAACGTGACCAGCTGGAAGGCTTTCTCGCGGCGTATCGCGCCGAGCACGAAAAGAACCCCGTGACCCACCCTGCGCAAATGCTGCTTGCGGCATGGATTGGCGCCTGCGTGACGATGGAGCCGGCCTTGCTGACGGTCGACGATTTTAGGGTCCGGGATCCCCGGGAAGAATCATCTTGGCCATCATGATCGATCTCACAAAACTCTCAGACGCAGCCCTCGCCGCGGCCATGAAAGGCGGAACTGAACAATGGGGCGTCGAAGCCTCGGCGTTGCGTCATGTTCGCTATTGCGAGGAAAAGAAGGATCGCCGGCGGATCGGGAAATGCCGTTGCGGATGCGGGCGCCGATCGACACACAACGGCTGCGCAAATGGTATTGCGTTGATATCGGGCTGCGAATTGGCCGTCCGCAGATGGGTTCGCAATCCTCTTTCCCCTCGGCCGAAGATGCGCCTCGATCTCCCGCAAGTCAGGGGCCGCGATACCTGCACTGTCCGCATGAGCAAGGCGCGACGATCGCTGTCGCAGCTCCTCGACCGCGTGATCGCCGGCGAGGTCATCGTCATTCAGCGGAAAGAGGAAAGAGTTGCGCTGGTCCCTGCCCATTGGCTTGATGATCTCCGCGCGCTTGCAGACGATCGCGACGACGCTTAAGAATCGAGGCGGGTACAGAGGCGCGGCCGAGGCCCACCGCATCAGCAATGGCGGCGATTCCCGCGTTCGGATTGGCAGACGAAACTGGTGAGTAGGTCGAGGTCGCGGGTTCAAGTCCCGCAGGGGCGACGCGTCGGACCATCCCCTTAGCTCAGTTGGATAGAGCGCGGCCGAAAGCCAGGCCTGTCAGTAACCGAACGATCACATTCCCGGTTGATCCCGTACGGGATCATTTCACGAAAAACCGCCTGAACACCGCCGCCCTGCTCCCGTGCGGGAGCCGACCTTAGACCACCGCCGCGTCAAACGGCAGCGCAATCTTGGCGAGTTGAGCGGCCTGCCATTCCAGATCGCCGCCATCGCCATACAACGGACGGTCGATTTTGTGCCCCATCAGCCGAGCCCGCAGTTCTGAATCGAGATCGCCTTCGGTCATACGCTTTTCGAAACTATGTCGCAGGCAATAGGCCGAATGGCGATCACTAGGGAGCAACTCTCTGGCTTTCAGATATTTGCCCACATAGGCCGACCAGGCGTCGGTCTTGTCGCGGTAATTCGGAAAACCCAGCGGATGCGCCGCAAACACGGCGAGCGAAACCCCCGTTAACGGAATCTGCCGCTCCGAAGCCTCGGCCTTGACTTCGCGTCGATCGTCGCCGTCGCGCGCCGCGATGATGATATGCGGAACCTTGGCGTCGATACGGATGGCGTCGGGCAGCAGGTTTGCAATCTCTGACGGCCGTGCGCCGGTTTCAATTATTGCGAGAAAGATGCCGCGCGCTTCGTCATTCATTGCGGCCAGGCGGTCGCCCTTCAGAAATTTGTCGCGGATCCATTTCGTAGGGAATGGCGGGCGGCGGCGCTTCTTATCGCGTCCAAAATTCAGATTGCGGAAGGGGTTGGCGATGTCGGTCCTGTCGACCCATTTTGCATAGGCGTTAAACAGCGCTCGCATATTGCCGAAATCTCGCACCGCCGTATTCGGCAGCACCTCCTTTTTTCAATCCGGCCCTGCCACCATTGCCAATAGGCTTTCGCATCGGCGCGCGTCAGTTCGAAAATAGGCTTGTCGCGCCCCACCGCCGCCAGGAAGTTTTTCAGGGCGCGCTGCTTGAAATAGAGCCATTGCGCATATTGGCCGTCGCTTTTCGTTCGCTTCTGGCTGGCTTCTATTTCGTTGATATATATGTCCATGGCTTGCGAGACGGTGACCACAGGCGCGGTCGCCGTCCCCACCAGCGCCGCATAGTCGATCGGCGCGGCGCCGCCGCCGCCGACTTCCTCAAGGCGCGCAAGGCGGGCCCATATTTCGCCGAGGGGCGCGTTCTGCGCGAGATCGGCGACGGGCCGGTAATCGAAGCCGAGCGCTGCTGCGCGCGCTGTGGCGGCCTTGTATCGGGCCGTCGCGGCGGCAACCTCGTCGCCAGCGGTCAGGGCCGCCCACAGTTCATTGTCAGCCGCCTCCTGGGCATCGCGGCGCAGTCGAGCCGTGGCGAGATCGCCGGTATGCAGCGAACACTTCACCATCCGCCGGCCGTCAAGCGCCTGGAAGCGTTCGGGGACGTAACGCTGATAGCGGAATCCGCCATCGGTTCGATTATCAAGATAGCGATCTTCGCGGCGCCTGGGTTTCTTGTGTTTCACCATGGAAGCGCGCTCCGAAAAATCCAGGCCCATTTACCCCGGTGTTTGCCCCGGTATTTACCCCGAAAATTGAAAGGACGGCAAGGGATGAGCTGGTCCCAACCGGCATATTTACGACAATTCAAGGAGTTAGAAGAAACGGGGACAGGTGGCGGCGGTGCGCTCCGGCAGCACCATTTTCCACCTCGCAGCCCCCGTGGGGCAGGCTAACCGCTTAAGCATGCCAGCGCCGGTCGCAGCGCGTTGAAAATTTACGGCATCATTTTTTCAATAGGCAGAACAAGAATCGCACTCGCGCCGAGCTTTTTCAATTCCTCAAGCGTGTCCCAGAACACGCTTTCCCGGCACACGGCGTGAATGGCCACTTTGTCCGGGTCGCCAGCCAATTCCAGCACAGTTGGAGAATCCGCCCCCGGCAAAAACTCCATGATGGCCGGAAGAGCGGCGCGCGGCGCATTCATCATGATGTATTTGGCGTCCCGCGAGGTCTGCACGCCATTGATGCGTTTCAGGAGCGCTTCGTACACCGCTTGCTTTTCCGCCGAAAAAGCCTTGCGATTGCGGATCAGGATCGCCTCGGAGTCAAATACAGTCGCGACCGGCTTCAATCCATTGGCGTCGAGCGTGGCCCCGGTTGAAACGATATCGCAAACCGCATCGGCGATCTTGAGTCGCGGCGCGACCTCAACCGACCCCTTCATCATCACGGCCTTGGCGTTGACGCCTTCGCGCGCCAGCCAATCGCGCGTCAGCGCCGGATAGGACGTGGCGATACGCTTTCCTTCGAGCATCGAGGCGCCGTTAAAGGTCCATTCCTTCGGCGCCGCCAGCATCAGGCGGCATCCGGCAAACCCCAATGGCATCACCTGTTCAGCGGGCTCTTCATGTGTGTTGTTCAGAAGTTCCTCCTGAAAAACATTCTGCCCGACAATCCCGATATCGCAGGCGTCATCTGCAACAAACTCAGGAATATCGTCATCGCGCAAAAGCAGCACATCAACCGGCAATTCCTGCACTCGCCCATAAAGCCTGTCGCGGCCGCGCGAGATCGTCAGGCCGCAATTCTTCAAAAGCTCGAAACTGCCATCGGACAGCCGGCCGGATTTCTGGATGGCGATGCGCAATCTGTGTTGGTCACTCATGTCGTCTTTCTCTTCTTTTGAAGGCGGTCAAGAACAAGGCGGTAACCCTGATGGTCTTCTTCGCGCAAAAATCTGGCGACGCGCGCGATCGTGGTCGTCGAGGCGCCGGTGGCTGCTGCAATCTCGCGATAGGAGTGGTCGCCCTCATCCAGCATCCGTGCGATGCGCCAACGCTCAGCGAAGGATTCAAGCTCTCCGGGGGTCGCAAGGTCGCGCAGGAAGCGCGCCGCCTCCTCAGCACCCTTCAGCAGTGAAAACACCTCGAAAAGCGCCTTCTCGTCTTCTATCCGAAGGGATTTGACATCTTTTTTTGCCGGACCCTTCACTGGGAAACCCGCTCCTGCGATCTGATGGTCTGGCCATCGCCAGCCGTTGTACTGTGTTAACACGCTAATACAATCGAAATCTGCGATGTCAACCGCTTGCGACGCCATGAAAAACGGGGACCCGTCGCGAGTCCCCGTTTCAATTCACTTGTTATGTTGGACGCTACTCCGCCGGCAGCCGGTCCTTGAAGTCAGGCAATGCGGATAGCTGAGCACGAACGGAGGCAAGGTCGCCGACAACGGCCAGGCTCATATCACCAACCTGCAACTGCTCGACGGCAGCCGCCTGAACGGCTTCCGGCGTCAACGCTTCAACCGTTGGCACATAGTTTTCAAGATACTCAACTCCGAGATCATGGAGATTTACGAAGGCTAATCTTCCGGCGACACCGCCCCGCGATGCCAGTTGAAGGACGAAGATGCCGTTCAGATAGTTCTTGATCCCGCGCAGTTCGGCATCCGGCGGCGGCGCATCCTGAAGGCCGCGTATCTCCTTGACGATCTCAGCAATTGCCGGTCCGGTCGCCTCGCTGGTGATATCGGCGTTTTGGCGCCAATAAGCGGCGTTGCGCTCGAGGCTGACCGCTGAATTGGGCGAATAGGTGTAGCCTTTGTCTTCACGGATGTTGCGCGTAATCCGCGACGAGAAATAGCCGCCCAGAATGGTGTCCGCTGCCTCAAGGTCCAGAGAAGAATCAACCGGCGGGACGCGTTTGCCGAGCCTGATAGTGGATTGAACCGCACCGGGCCGGTCCACCAGCGCAATTGTCGGTTCCGCCGGCATGTCTGGCGTCAGCTCCAATGGCGCAGCGCCGCTTTCCCATTTCTGGAAATGCTTTTTGATCGCCTTGCGAACCGCACGACGATTGAATTGGCCGACCACGTAAATATGCGCGCGCTGGGCGCCGAAATTCGCCGCGTGAAACGCTTTGGCGTCATCCAATGTCAGCGCGCCAAAGGCTTCTGCATCCGGCAAAACGGCGCGGGCATAAGGGTGGTTTGGATAGATCGCCTGGGTGAACGCATTCTGCGCCAGCGATCCTGGCTGCGTCGCGGAGATGGAGATGTTCCGCAACATGTTTTGCTGAATACGATCGAACTCTCCTTCCGGAAAATTCGGTCGCTGAAGAATGCCTGCGATTAGCGCAACGGCATCAGGCACGCTGTCACTGAGCACATCCATGCTCACTGTCGTCCGGTCGAGGCCGACACCGATATTTGCATCCCCGCCCATCAGGGCGGCCTCCAGCGCTATCTCGGAGGCGGTCTTGCCGTCCGAGCCCTCGCCCATCATGTCCGCCGTCAAATCGGATAACCAGGGCGTCTCGCCATCGTTAAGATTGCCGACCTGAATGGTCGCCATCACATAGGTTTTCGGCACACGGCCAAACGGCACCAAGGTCACCTCCATGCCGTTGCGAAGCGAATAGGTTTCCACGGCAGGCAGGTTAAAGCCGCGAGGCTCCGATCCCGGCGGCGGCGTTTCCTTTTCTTGAGCATGAGATGAAAACGACAGCATCGCAGCGGATGCGACGACTGAGGCAAGCATCAGAAATTTTTTCATGTCTTTCTCTCCCGCCCTTAATTACCGGCGCCAGGTTTCAACACCACGACGGACCGATTGGTCGGGCGCAGATATTCTCTCGCGGTTTCACGGATCAGTTCCGGCGTCACCACATCGAACTCATCTTCAAGCCGGTTGATGCGGCCAGGGTCATCATCAAACAATGCAAAGGCAGCGAGCAGATCCACCAGGCCAATGCGGTTGCCGTCGCCAACGACGTCATAGAAGCTTGAACGCATCTTCGTCATCGCGCGGTCAAACTCTTCATCACTGACGAGATTGGTTTGCAGATCTTCAACAATGCCGTCGAGCTCTGCGATAATTTCGTCGGCGGAGTTCTTTGGGTCATGAACCATAAAGGCCGACCAGAGAATTGGACCGTTGTAATTATACGCATTCCCGAGCGGCCAGTTGACGCCGCCGGGCACGCTTGAAGTGAATCCCTTCTCCTGCACCATTTTCTGATACAGGCGGCTGTCATCGCCATTGGTGAGGATCGCATCGATCATCTGCATGGCGAACCACTCCGGCGTACCGCGGTCAGGCACATGATAGGCCCAGCCGATGGCCGGACGCGGCGCCAGCTTGTCGGTCTTTTCGAGGCGCTTTTCCTCCTCCTGACGCGGTTCGGAAATGTCCGGAAAAACCAGATTGTCGGATGCCGGAATATCACCGAAATATTTCTCGATCCAAGCCAGCGTTTCTGCAGGGTCGATATCTCCGGCGACAACTACGACAGCGTTATTTGGCGCATAGAATTCTTCAAAAAACTGCTGCACGTCTTCCAGCGTCGCATTGTCGAGATCTTCAAGATCGCCGTAGAAATTGTGCGCGTTGAACCAGTTCTCGTTTGCAAGCTGCGGCAGGTCTAGCCACGGGAACCCGCCATATGGCTGGTTGAGGACGTTGACCTTGACCTCGTTCTTCACCACGCCTTGCTGATTGGTGAGATTGTCCTGCGTAATATCAAGGCCGCGCATTCTGTCCGCTTCGGCCCAGATGAAGGTTTCGGTCTTGTGCGAGGGCACCACTTCAAAATAGTTGGTGAAGTCAAATCGGGTCGAGCCGTTCAAAACCCCGCCATTCGAATTGACCAGATTGATGAATTCAGCCTTGCCGAGATTTTTCGATCCCTGAAACATCATGTGTTCGAACAGATGCGCAAAGCCAGTGCGGTCACGCGGTTCGATCCGGAAGCCGATGCCATAATAGACGGCGATGGTGCTGGTGGGCACGGCGTGGTCCTCTGAGAGGACGACTTTCAGCCCATTGTCCAGCGTGTGGTACTCAACCGGCGTCTCGAACTCTGCCGCTTGCGCGCCGGTTATAGTCGCCAGCCCCGAGGCCAGCCCTGTCGCCGCAGCGACGGCCGCCACGCCAAGGCGTTTGAAGAATTTCATTGAATCACCCCTGTCGTTTCGTGTAGCGGCCAGCTTAACCATAGCGACGCCCCACCCCAAGGCCGGAACGCCGCCAGGGGCGCGGAAATCAGCCGAAACGAGGCCCCGGTGAGACCGACGCCTCCGTAGCGCCGATTTAGGGTGCGAAATGGCTCAAAAAGCCCCGAATTACGCGCTTGCGGTCCATCCTGCTTTCCTCTATAGACCGCCGCTCAATTAGGAATTCTCCGCCGCTGCGGGAGCCCGAAACGAGGCTCGCCGCTCCGGCGGCTTTTGCACGAAGGACGCCGAGACCATGGCACAGACAGACATTTTTCATTGTGAACCTCGCCAGCGGACCGGTACGGGCGGAGCCCAGGCGGCGCGGCGTGAAGGCTGGGTGCCTGGCGTGCTTTATGGCGGCGGCGTGGACCCTGTGGCGATCAGCCTCAAGTCGAATGAGGTAAACAAGGCGTTTCTCAGCGGCCGCCTGCTCGCACACCTCGCCAAGATCGATGTTCCCGGCGAAGAAGGCCAGCAGCCGGTCATCGCGCGTGACGTTCAGGTGCATCCGGTCAAGGGCTTTCCGGTCCATGTGGATCTGATGCGCGTCGATGAAAAGACCCGCATCAATGTCGATGTGCAGGTTCGCTTCATCAATGAAGAAGATTCGCCGGGCCTCAAAAAAGGCGGCGTCTTGAACGTCGTGCGCCACGCGGTCGAAGTTTACGCTCCGGCGACGGCGATCCCGGAAGTGTTCGAAATCGACGTCACCGGCCTTGATGTTGGCGACGGCATCCACGGCTCCGCGATCTCTCTGCCTGAAGGCGTGACCTTTACGATTACGGATCGTGACTTCACGATTGCGACCATCGCCGCACCGTCTGCCCTTCGTTCTGCTGATGATGGCGACGAGGAAGCTTCCGCTGAAGGCGAAGAAGACAAAGAAGAAGGTGATAAAGAGGAGTAATCCCCTCCTCTTTTATTCACCACGGCCCCCGACCATCTGGAGCGCGTGATGCTGCTTCTTGTAGGTCTTGGCAATCCTGGCGAAAAATACGCCCGTCACCGGCACAATGTCGGCTTTATGGCCGTGGACGCCATTGCCGATGCAAAAGGCTTTGGACTGGCGCGCGCCAAATTCCAGGGGCAGTTGCGCGAGGGCGTGATTGGCGGCGAAAAGGCGCTGATCCTCAAGCCGCAGACCTATATGAATGATTCCGGCCAGTCGGTCGGCGAGGCAGCGCGGTTCTACAAGATTGACCCTGCCGAGGTCATCGTTTTCTACGACGAGCTCGATCTCGCGCCAGGCAAGCTTAAAATAAAGACCGGCGGCGGCGCGGCGGGCCATAACGGCATCCGCTCCATCGATTCGCATATCGGCAACGGCTTCAAACGGGTGCGGATCGGCATCGGCCATCCGGGCGACAAAGCCCGCGTCACCGGTCATGTGCTTGGCGACTTCGCCAAGGCCGATCAGGACTGGCTTGAGCCGATGCTCGCCGCCATCGCCAGCGAAGCGGACTTTCTGGCTGATGCAAATGAAAATCGCTTTGCGACCGCCATCGCCCAACGACTCGCGCCTGAGCGTCCAAAGAAAAAACCACCCGCGCCCAAGCCTGCCGCGAGCGCAGATGAAAACACATCCTCAGCCCCGGAATCGGAGTTGAACCCTTTTGCAGAAGCGTTCAGGAAAAGACGCGACGACGATCAATAGAAAGCACGCGACATGGGTTTTAAATGCGGCATTGTCGGTTTGCCGAATGTGGGCAAGTCCACGCTTTTCAATGCGCTCACCAAGACAGCGGCGGCGCAGGCCGCGAACTATCCGTTCTGCACGATTGAGCCGAATGTGGGCGACGTCGCGGTGCCCGAACCGCGCCTGAAGCAATTGGCCGAGATCGCCGGTTCAAAAGAAATCATTCCCGCACGGATGCAGTTCGTCGACATTGCAGGCCTGGTTAAAGGCGCCTCGAAAGGCGAAGGCCTCGGCAATCAATTTCTCGCCAATATCCGTGAAGTCGATGCCGTGGTTTATGTGCTGCGCTGTTTCGATGATGACGACATCACGCATGTTTCGAACAAGATCGACCCGATTTCTGATTTTGAAACGGCCGAAACGGAACTGATGCTCGCCGATCTCGAAAGTCTTGAGAAGCGGCGCGCCAATCTTGAGAAAAAAGCCAAGGGCCAGGACAAGGAAGCGAAAGCTCAGATCGTTCTTGTCGATCTCGCGCTTGAACAATTGCGCGATGGCAACCCCGCGCGCAACGCGGACATTGCCGATGATGACAAAAAGGCGTGGAGCGGCCTGCAATTGCTGACCTCAAAGCCGGTTCTGTTTGTCGCGAATGTGGATGAAGCCTCCGCCGCTGAAGGCAATGACTATTCACGCCATGTTGAGCAATGCGCTGCAAAGGAAGGCGCTGCGGCTGTGGTCATCTCCGCCAAGATCGAATCTGAGCTGGCGCAACTCGCCGATGAAGAACAGGCTGAATATTTGGAAACCATCGGCCTGCAGGAGCCCGGCCTCAACCGCCTGATCAGCACTGGCTTCGATTTGCTCGGTCTGCAGACCTATTTCACCGTGGGGCCAAAAGAAGCGCGCGCCTGGACCGTAAGACGCGGCGCCACAGCGCCGCAAGCGGCCGGCGTCATTCACACGGATTTTGAAAAAGGCTTCATCCGCGCCGAAACGATTGCGTTTGACGACTATGTCGCCCTGAAGGGCGAGCAAGGCGCCAAAGAAGCAGGAAAAATGCGCCTTGAGGGCAAGGAATATGTGGTCCGCGACGGCGATGTCATGCATTTCCGCTTCAACACTTAAGCGCCTTTCTTAACCTTTTATTCAGCATGTTTTTACGCGCGCTTAAGTCGAACTCACTATAGTTCGGCCTTATGAGTGTTGTAGAGCCAATAGATCGCCGCAAGGCGCAGCGCTTTCACGCAGCGTTCGATGTCCGGTTCTCCGTCAATGGCGGACCGGAAGTCCTCAGCGACACCCTGAATTTCACCTCCCGCAGCCTCGCCATCAGAAGCGACGCCGCCGTACAGACCGGCGATGTTGTCGATGTGCGGTTTGGCGGCCTGCCCGACATAAAAGGCGAAGTGGTCCGGGTATTTCCGGAAGGCTTCGCCGTTGTGCTTAGCAACGCATCACTCGAGATGATGACGCGCGGCCATGCGCCGGCAACCGAGGCGCAAACCGATCACGATATGGGCCTCAGCGTGACCAGTCCGTTCATCAGGGTTGCGTCCAGCTTTCCTGCCCGCGCGCTGATTTCATCCGGACAGGACTTCGAGCCGGGCTTTAACCGCCACCTTCTGTCGATCATTACCGCAGACCCGGCGATGCTCGAAAACATCAACACTGTCTGGATCGGCGCCCATGGAACGCGCTGGATCGCCAGCGCCTTGCGCTTTGAACGCCGCAATAATCGCGGCGTCGCCGTCATGGCGCTGAATGACTGGCAGACCCATATGGGCGCGGCTTATGGGCTGAAGCTCTCGATCATCAGCGAAGAGATGAGCGAATGGACAGTGGAGATCGCCGCCGACCCGATCGCAGCGCATCTTGAAACGCTGCATCCGGAGCAATTTGCAGTCAACGCGTAAACAAACGGCCCGCTACCGCGTCCAGCTTCTTCACCATTTCCGGATCGCGCGCCGTCGGCGCCGTAATCACCGCCATATCCAGCATAGTTTCTATCCCCAGGGGCGATGAAGCGCGCACGGGGCCCAGTCGCCGCGTGAGATCGGAAACCATTCGCGCTGCATTGGCGGTGTTTTGCTTGAGCGTCTCGAGAATCAGTCCGACCTCCACCGGCCCGTCCTGCTCGCGCCAGCCATCATAGTCGGTCACCATCGCCGCTGTCGCGTAAGGAAGCTCCGCCTCCCTCGCAAGTTTGGCTTCCGGCATGTTGGTCATGCCTATCACATCGCAGCCCCAGGACCGATAGAGATGCGATTCAGCGCGTGATGAAAATTGCGGGCCGTCAATCGCGATATAGGTTCCGCCGCGCCGCACCGGAATGTTGAGCGCCTTGCAGGATGCCTCCATCGCATCGCCCAGCGCCGGACAGACAGGGTCAGCCATGGATACATGGGCGACAAAGCCTGGCCCGAAAAAACTTTTCTCGCGCTGGCTGGTGCGGTCAATGAACTGGTCGACGACGACAAACGTTCCCGGCGAAAGCTCCTCGCGAAACGAGCCGCAAGCGGAGACCGAAATCAGATCCGTGACGCCGACGCGCTTCATCGCATCTATATTTGCGCGGTAGTTCACCTGAGATGGCGGTAACTTATGCCCCGCCCCGTGACGAGCGAGGAATACGACGTCTACGCCGTGGAGCTTGCCGCGCGTCAGGGCGTCCGACGGCGCGCCCCAAGGCGTATCGATGTCGATCCGCTCCGCGCCCTCAAGCGCATCCATCGAATAGACCCCAGAGCCGCCGATAAAGCCGAGAACGCGTTTGTGGTCCGCCATGTCTTCCTCAAATAAAAACGGCGGCGCAGTCTATGCGCCGCCGTCTTCAATTCAAAATCGCAAATCCGTCAGATCTATTTCTTCAGATTCGCCCAGATTTTGCGGTAAGACCAGTAGAGGATGATCGCGAGGATGATCAGATAGATGATCGTCATCACGCCGAGCGACTTGCGCGCTTCGAGTTTCGGCTCAGCCGCCCACATCAAGAACTCAACGACATCCGTGGCGTATTGATCCACCGTTTGCGGGCTGCCATCGCCATATTCGATAATGCCGTCAGCGAGCGGCGGCGCCATGGCGAGCACGCCGCCCAGCGGCACCTCAACACCGTCCACCACATGGCCGTCATGCACGAATTCCGGCTTCAACGCCTGAGACATGTCGCCATGGAAGTATGGGTTGTAATGCTGGCCCGGTGCGATCTCGACCGTCGCCGGCACGTCTTCATAGCCGGTCAGCAGGCTGTAGACATAGTCCGCACCGCTGTGACGCGCCTTGATGATCAGCGACAGATCCGGCGGCAACGCATTGTTGTTCGCCAAACGCGCAAGCACTTCGTTGGCGTAAGGCCCCGGAATGCGGTCAGACGGCACGGCGGGACGTGTGAACATGTCGCCGCTGTCATCCGGACCATCCGCAACCTGGTATTTGTAGTTCGACGCGAGCGCTTTCACGATCGGATTGTCGTTAGGGTTCGAGCAGTCGACTGAATCCGGAATGCCCGCAGGGCAAGAGTCGAGATGGAACGGCCCGCCCTTTTGCCCAAGATTGCGGAACGAAACCAGCTCGAGCCCATGGCAGTTCGAGCACACCGTTTCGTACACCTGATAGCCGCGTTGCAGCGCGTCTTTATCAAATGTCCCGAAAGGCCCCGAAAAGTGCCAGTGCTGCTCATGCGGGTGTTTTGCTTTGCCGCTGGCGGCCAGCGCCGCCGAGTGCCCAGCAAAGACCGCAACGAGTGCGACCATCAAGGTGCGGAAGGTGATCATGCGTTTCATCGGTTGACGGTCCCCTATTCCGCGGCCGCAGGCGCGCCGGGCGCGGCGGAGGTTTCTACTTTCGGTGTCTTAGGCAGCACTGATTCAGCGATCGAGCGCGGCAGCGGTTTCGGCGTCTCCAAAATGCCCAGCAAAGGCAGGATGATCAGGAAGAAGCCGAAATAATACGCCGTGCAGATTTGTGCCCACATGACATAGACGCCTTCCGCCGGTTTGCCGCCGAGCCAGCCCAGAACCAGGCAGACAATGACGAACAGCACAAACCACAGCTTCGCAATCGGGCGGTAGCGCATGGAGCGTACTTTCGACGTGTCGAGCCAGGGCAGCACGAACAAGATCAGGATCGATGAGAACATTGCAATGACGCCGCCCAGTTTCGACGAGATCGGGCCGATATCAAAGGTGATGGCGCGCAAGATCGCGTAGAATGGCAGGTAGTACCATTCGGGCACGATCGACGCCGGCGTCGAAAGCGGGTTCGCTTCGATATAATTGTCTGCGTGGCCAAGGCTGTTCGGATTAAAGAACACGAAGGCGGCGAACAGGATCAGGAAGACCACGATCGCGAACCCGTCCTTCACCGTATAATACGGGTGGAACGGCACTGTGTCTTTCTTGACGTCTTTCACTTCGACGCCAGCCGGGTTGTTGTTGCCGGAAGTGTGGAACGCCCAGATGTGGAGCGCCACCACGCCAAAGATCGCGAAAGGCAGCAGGTAGTGCAGCGAGAAGAACCGGTTCAGCGTTGGGTTATCGACTGAGAAGCCGCCCCAAAGCAGCGTACGGATCGATTCACCGACAACCGGGATCGCCGAGAACAGGTTGGTGATAACCGTCGCGCCCCAATAGGACATCTGGCCCCATGGGAGCACATATCCGAGGAAGCCCGTCGCCATCATCAGAAGATAGATCACAACGCCGAGCATCCAGACGACTTCGCGCGGCTCTTTATATGATCCGTAATACAGTCCCCGGAACATGTGGATATAGACCGCGATGAAGAACATCGACGCGCCATTGGCGTGCACATAACGGAACAGCCAGCCATAATTCACATCGCGCATGATGTGTTCGACGCTGGCGAAGGCCATCGACGTATGCGGCGTGTAATGCATGGCGAGAATGATGCCGGTGATAATCTGGATCACCAGACATACGGCGAGGATCGCGCCGAAAGTCCACCAATAGTTGAGGTTTTTCGGAGTCGGGAAATCCATGAAATCCGCACTCATGCGGATGATTGGCAGGCGCCGGTCCAGCCATTTCTCGATGCCGGTTGAAGGCGTGTAAGTGGAAGCGTGGCTCATTGTTTCTCGCTCTCCTAGCCGATTTTTACGACTGTGTCGGAAACGAACTGGTAAGACGGCACGGGAAGATTCTCCGGCGCCGGTCCTTTGCGAATGCGGCCTGCAATATCGTAATGCGACCCATGGCAGGGACAGAACCAGCCATTGTAGTCGCCGCGATTTTCGCCGGCGCTGGTGCCGAGTGGAATGCAGCCGAGATGGGTGCAGACACCGACAAGGATCAACCATTCCGGACGCGCGACACCATCGGATGCGGTAACGCGCGCATCATCGGTCGCCTCGTCCTTGCCGCCAATATTGTCGTTGCGCGCAACGCCGTCTTTCAACGCGGAGACCGGCGTGGCTTCGCCTTCCTTGATCTCCTCGGCGGTCCGGTGACGAATGAAGACAGGTTTGCCCTGCCACATCACCTTGATCGCCTGGCCGGCCGGCACAGAGGCCAGATCAACCTCTTTGGTCGACAGCGCCAGCACCGAAGCGTCTGGGTTCATCTGGTCAACCAGCGGCCACAGCACAGCGCCCGCACCTGCGGCGGCGGTGGCTATGCCAAAAATATGAATAAAGTCGCGGCGGGTCGGTTCGCCGTTTTCGCTCACGTCGGATGTCGTCATGGCCCTCGTCGCCTTTGGAAGGATGCGCCCCAAAACAGTAGAATCGCGGGGGTGTTTGGCATGTCCTATGTACAAAGTCTAGGCGAGGAAGCGCTGCGGCCTAGCGTCGCGACAGGGCTAGGACAGAAGGGGAAAACTATGCAAAAACAGCCCCATGCGCCTAGCTCTCTATCAACCGGATATACCCCAAAATGTCGGCGCGGCGATTCGCGCCGCGGCCTGTTTCGGGGCCCGAATGGATGTCATTGAGCCTTGCGGCTTTCCCCTTGATTCGCGCCAGGTGCGCCGGGTGGCCATGGATTACGGGGCTGCGGCGGGTCCGACGGCCCATTCGAGCTGGGAAAAATTCCTGGAAACCCTTGGCGATTCGCGCCTTTTGCTGCTGACAACCCGGGCTGAGCAAACGCTTTGGGATTTCGACTTTAAAAGCGATGACGTGATCTTAATGGGACGAGAGAGCGCCGGGGCGCCGGAGGAAGTCCACGCCCGGGCTGATGCGCGGCTGAAAGTGCCCTTGGCGCCCGGAGCGCGTTCGCTCAATGTCTCCGTCGCGGCGGCGGTGACTCTGGCCGAAGCGCGACGGCAGATTGGCTGGGAATAAACATGACGGACCTCGAAAATAAGAAACAAACCGCCAGAGCCTGGTTCGAAAAACTGCGCGACCAGATCTGCGCCAGTTTTGAAAAACTCGAAGCCGAGGCCGGGCCGCCTTACGCCGGCATGGAGCCTGGCCGGTTCGAGCTGACCCCGTGGGAGCGCGGGCCGGAGCAAGGCGGCGGCGTCATGGGCATTCTCCATAGCCGCGTCTTTGAAAAAGCCGGCATCCACGTCTCTACGGTTCATGGGGAATTCTCCGAAGAATTCCGCAAGCAAATTCCGGGTGCGGAGGAAGATCCGCGCTTCTGGGCGTCGGGCATTTCGCTGATCGCCCATCCGCGCAACCCGCACGCGCCCGCCGCGCATATGAACACGCGCATGATCGTGACGACGAAAAGCTGGTTCGGCGGCGGCGGCGATCTCAACCCGATGCATCCCGCCTATCGCAGCGAAACCCATGAAGACACGCAGATCTTTCACGCCGCCATGAAAACCGCATGCGACGCGCATGACGAGGCGTATTTTCCGAAATACAAAAAATGGTGCGACGATTATTTCTATCTTCCGCATCGCAAAGAGCCGCGCGGCGTAGGCGGCATTTTCTATGACCGTCATAATAGCGGCGACTGGGACAAGGATTTCGCCTTCACCAAGGATGTGGGCCGCGCCTTTCGTGAAATCTATCCGGCGCTTGTCGCCAAACGAATGGATCAGCCCTGGACGGATGACGACCGGGAGAAGCAGTTGATCCAGCGCGGGCGCTACGCGGAGTTCAACCTGCTTTATGATCGCGGCACGACCTTTGGCCTGAAGACCGGCGGCAATGTGGACTCCATTCTTTCGTCGCTGCCGCCGGAAGCAAAATGGCCGTAAGGTCTCCTTTGATTTTGCTGCGCGCCCTCGCCGCTCTGGCGCTCGCCATTTTTTTTGCGCCCGCCGCCTTTGCATCCGGCGCGCTCAATATCGGCGTTCAACTGGAGCCGCCCAATCTTGATCCGACCAGCGGCGCCGCCGCTGCAATTGACGAGATTGTCTACGCCAATCTGTTTGAGGGGCTGACGCGCATCAATGAAGACGGCTCCGTGTCGCCGTTGCTTGCGGAAAGCTGGACCGTATCTGCAGATGGGCGCATCTACGACTTTGTCCTGCGCAAGAACGTCGCCTTTCACGATGGAACCCTGTTCGACGCAGCGGATGTAGTGTTTACGCTGAACCGCGCCCGCGCGCCCGGCTCCACCAACGCACAGCGGCCGATATTTGAAATGATCGAGAGCGTGACGGCGACAGACAGTCACCGGGTGCGCATCACGCTGAAGGAACCGCTTGGCGCCTTTGCGACCTATCTCGGCTGGGGCGATGCTGTCATCGTTGCGCCTGAGAGCGCCGCAACAAATGCGAGCAACCCGGTCGGCACCGGGCCGTTCAAATTTCAACGGTGGCGCAAGGGCGCTTCGGCGACATTGATCCGCAATGACGCCTATTGGGGGGCGCATCCTGCGCTCGATCAAATCAATTTTATTTTCATTCCCGATCCGACGGCCGCCTTCGCTGCGCTCATGGCCGGCGACGTTGACGGTTTTCCAAATTACCCGGCAGCGGAAAATCTTGGCCTCATTGCGCGCGACAATCGCTTCAACATCATCACCGGAACAAGCGAAGGCGAAATGATTCTCGCCATCAACAATGGCGAACCGCCCTTCGATGACATCCGCGTGCGCCGCGCCCTCAACCACGCCGTGAATAAACGCGCCGTGATCGAGGCGGGCCTGTTCGGTTTCGGGGTTCCTATCGGCAGTCACTTTCCTCCGCACCACCCCGCCTATGAAGACCTGACGGACCTGTACGCTTATGACCCTTCCGAGGCGCGGCGCCTGCTTGCCGAAGCCGGTTACCCTGATGGGTTCAAAACAACGCTCGCCCTGCCCCCGCCCGCTTATGCGCGCCGCGGCGGCGAAGTGATTGCGGCGGAACTGGAAGCCGTTGGGATCAAAGTCGAAATCCGCAATATTGAGTGGGCGCAATGGCTCGATCAGGTCTTCGCCAACAAGAATTACGACCTCACCATCGTTTCCCACACAGAGCCTCTCGACATCGAGATTTACGCCCGCGACGACTATTACTTCCAATATAGTAGTGACGGTTTCAAACGGGTCATTGCTGACTTGCGCGGCGAGAGTGATCCGGCGCGGCGCGATGCGCTTTATCGGCAAGCCCAGAAGATTATTGCTGACGATGCGGTGAATGTGTTCATCGCGTCCGGTCCGAAAGTCGCGGTCTGGTCGAAGGACGTCACTGGCGTGTGGGCGAATGCGCCGCTTCAGGCAAACGATCTCACCAAGGCGGATGTCACAGGGCGTGCCGCCATCGCACCGGACGAGCAGCGCACCGTGAAAACCATGCCGCTCTGGCCTATTTTTGTTTTCATCGCCGGCGCATTCGCCGTCGTCGCCATATTCGCGAAGGCCAGCCCGGCGTTTCTTGCAAATCGCGCACTGTCCATGGCGCTGACGCTTTTTGCGGCCTCGCTTGTAATATTCTTGCTTATCGAAGTCGCGCCCGGCGATCCGGCCGCCTTCATGATGGGTCTGAACGCCGATCCCGCTGCGGTCGCAGCCCTTAAGGCCGAACTTGGCCTCAACAAATCACTGCTCGCACGCTATGGCGATTGGATCGGCGGCATTCTTACGGGCGATTTCGGCGTCAGCTATACCTATCGCACGCCCGTCGCCGAACTCATGGCGGAACGCATTTGGGTTTCCCTACCGCTGGCGCTCATGGCTTTCGCCATCTCCACTGCTATCGGCATTCCCGCAGGACTCGCCGCCGCCGCATGGCGCAATCGCGCCGGCGGAAAAACGATCGTCGCGGCCGCGCAAGCGGGCGTCGCCATTCCGAATTTCTGGCTCGCCATATTGCTGGTGATGGTTTTCGCCGTCTCTCTGCGATGGTTTTCCGCAGGCGGCTTTCCCGGCTGGGACGCAGGATTTTTTCTGGCGCTAAAAGCGCTTTTCCTGCCCGCCGTAGCGCTTGCCCTGCCGCAAGCGGCGATCCTCACGCAGATCATGCGCTCATCGACAATCGAAACCCTGCGCGAAGACTATATTCGAACCGCCCGGGCGAAAGGTTTGACGCGCCGCGAAACACTGACCAGTCACGCTCTGCGCAACGCCCTGATCCCGGTGCTGACCATTCTCGGCCTGCAATTTGCGTTTTTGCTCGCGGGCGGCGTCATCATCGAAAATGTATTCTACTTGCCGGGGCTCGGGCGCATGGTGTTTCAAGCCATCGCCCAACGCGACCTCATCGTCGTGGAAAGCGTCGTCATGGTGCTGGTGTTTGCTGTCGTCGCCATCGCATTTCTCGTCGACCTCGCCTACGCCATTGTCGATCCGCGCCTGAACGGGGGCAGGCAATGAACATGCGCGCCATCATTACCTCGCTACGGTCGGATGCCGGCCTGGCGACCGGCGTTGCCCTCGTCGCATTGTTTGTCCTGATGGGGATCCTTTCCTTCTTTTGGGCGCCGCATGCGGTCACCGCGCTTGATGTCGACGCCAGGCTGTCGGCGCCATCCCTCAATCACTGGCTTGGCGCCAATCATCTCGGGCGCGATGTTTTCTCCATGATCATGGTTGGCGCGCGGACATCCATCACCGTGGCGCTGGTGGCTGTCGGCATGGGCATGCTCATTGGCGTGCCGCTCGGCTTGCTGGCGGCGGCGACGCGCGGGATTGTCGAAGACGCCGTGATGCGAATGAGCGATGTGGTCTTTGCTTTTCCCGCGCTTATTTTGGCTATTCTCATCACCGCCGTGTATGGCCCAGGCGCGATCAATGCGATCATTGCTATCGGCATTTTCAACATTCCGGTGTTTGCGCGTCTCACCAGAGGCTCGGCGCTGCCGATCTGGACGCGGGGTTATGTGTTGAGCGCCCGGACCGCCGGAAAGAACCGCTTCCGGATATCGCTTGAACACGTCCTGCCGAATATCACGCCTGTGCTGATCGTGCAGGCGACCGTGCAGTTCTCGCTGGCCGTGCTCGCGGAGGCGGCGCTCTCTTATGTGGGCCTCGGCGCGCAGCCGCCCGCACCGAGCTGGGGTCGCATGTTGGCGGAGAGCCAGACCATGGTCAGCTTCGCGCCATGGCTCGCCATCTTTCCGGGCCTGGCAATTTTTCTTTTCGTTTTCGGCCTCAATCTTTTAGGCGACGGATTGCGCCGCCGGTTCGACCCTCACCGCATAGTGGGGGCGATGTGAGCGAAGCGTTAGCGATCAAAAACCTCTCTTTGCGGATCGGCGATGCGCAAATTCTCTCAGGCGTGAGCTTGTCCTTGAACAAGGGCGAGATCACCGGACTGATTGGCCGGTCCGGATCGGGCAAGTCGATGACGGCGCTAGCCATGATCGGGTTGGCGCCGGGCGCGGCGGAGATTTCAGGCGAAATCCTCATTGACGGCGACAATGTGCTGGCTATGCGCGAAAGCGCCAAATGCGACTTGCGCGGGCGCAAGATCGCCATGGTGTTTCAGGAGCCGATGACGGCGCTCAACCCGTTGCAGAGCATCGGCGCGCAGGTCGCGGAGACCTTTCTCGCTCATGAAAAGATCACTCGCGGCGAGGCGATGGAGAGAGCAAAGGCCGCACTCGCTCGCGCAGGCCTTCCCGCCGCTGAGGTTTCTCCCGACAAGCGCCCGCATGAGCTTTCCGGCGGACAGCGCCAGCGCGCCGTCATCGCCATTGCTATCGCGATGCGCCCGAAAGTGCTGATCGCGGACGAGCCCACCACCGCCCTCGACGTCACCACACAGGCGGAAATTCTCGATCTTTTGAAAACGCTGGCAAAAGAAGAGGGCTGCGCGCTTCTTCTCATTACGCATGATTTGGCCGTCGTCTCTCATATTTCCGACCGTATCGCCGTGATGAAAGAAGGCCGTATTGTCGCCAATGAAAGCGCCGATGATTTTTACGCAAATGCATCTGCCTCTCTGGCGAAGGAATTCATTCCGGCGCGGGTGAAACGCGGCGCTTCCGAACGCACGCCCGGCGAGACCGCGCTCATCGCAGAAAATCTTTGCTGCGATTACGTCAATGCGCGCCATTCCCTGTTCGCCAAGCCAACCGTGTTTCGCGCCGTGCGCAACGCCAATTTCCAGATTTCAAAAGGCGAAACGCTGGGCCTGGTAGGTGAGTCCGGATGCGGCAAGTCCACGCTCGCAAAAGCCTTGCTTGGGTTGCATCCCCTTGCCGAAGGGCGCGCAACAATCGGCGGAGAAAGCTTCCCAGCACAAAATGAAACGGCGATGCGGCGTCTGCGCCGGAAAATCCAGATCGTTTTCCAGGACCCCTATTCCAGTTTCAATCCGCGACAGCGCATCGCCGAGATCCTCGCCGAACCATTTCACCTTTTCGATACGCCGCTGACAAACTCGCAAAAGCGGGAACGCGCCGCCGGCTTGATCGAAAGCGTCGGCCTGGCCGCCGATGCGCTCGACAAATACCCCCATGCCTTTTCCGGCGGCCAGCGCCAGCGCATCGCAATCGCCCGCGCCCTCGCCACCGATCCGGAGCTTATTGTGCTGGACGAGGCGACTTCAGCGCTCGACATCGCCTCTCGCAATCACATCCTCCAATTGCTGCAGACGCTCTCCGCGGCGCGCGGCGTTTCGTTCCTGTTCATCACCCATGATTTGTCCGTCATCCGCGATATCGCCGACAGGGTGTTGGTGATGAAGGATGGTGAAATCGTCGAAACAGGCGAAACTACGCGGATTTTCGCCGCCCCGGAAAACGACTATACAAAACGCCTGATTGCGGCGGCGCCTGTGATACGATGGCGAAACTCTGAAGAAACGCCGCACGCAGGATCGGACACTGGAAAGAATGGCTGAGCACATGTTTAAACCGGGCCCACGCAATCTGATCACCGATGTGGAGGGCATCTCTGTCGGCAATGCGACGGATGAAAAAGTCCAGACCGGAGTCACGGTGCTGCGCTGCGCCCATGCTTATGTCACCGCCGTCGATGTGCGCGGCGGCGCGCCGGGCACGCGCGAAACCGACGTGCTTTCATCTGAAAATCTCGTTGGCCGCGCCGATGCGATTGTGCTCACCGGCGGCTCTGTGTTCGGCCTCGCCGCCGCTGACGGCGCCGCCAGCGCGCTATCCGTTGACGGCGTCGGCCTGAAGCTGAGCGGCGCAGGGCCGGCGATCCCCATTGTTCCAGCGGCGGTGCTTCATGATTTGGCCAATGACGGCGACAAGGAATGGGGCGAAGCCCCGCCCTATCGCGATCTTGGCATGCAAGCCGTCCGAAGCGCCGGAGATGAATTTTCGCTTGGCGCTTCCGGCGCAGGGCGCGGCGCCATGGCGGGCATTGCAAAAGGCGGGCTCGGTTCCGCGTCGCTATTGCTGGAAAATGGCGTGACCGTAGGCGCG
This sequence comes from Hyphococcus sp. D3-15, assembly GCF_055809375.1. Lineage (NCBI taxonomy): Bacteria > Pseudomonadati > Pseudomonadota > Alphaproteobacteria > Parvularculales > Parvularculaceae > Hyphococcus > Hyphococcus sp. D3-15. Next base: position 2,707,787 of record NZ_CM147910.1, read on the forward strand.
CTGGTCGCCGCCAATCCGGTAGGCTCTGTCTATATGGCGGATGGCGAAAACTTTCACGCCTGGCCCTATGAAATTGGCGATGAATTCGGCGGCCGCAAGCCTCCGACATCGCGGGAGCATGCTGAACCCTTCCCGGACAAATCGCGGCTGCATATGCGTATCGAAGCGGGAACCAACACCACCATCGCCATCGTCGCCACCAATGCGGACCTCACTAATGTGGAGGCCAAACGCATCGCCATGATGGCCCATGACGGCATCGCACGCGCAGTGCGTCCCGCGCATACAGCCTTTGACGGCGATATTGTTTTCGCAGTGGCGACCGCGAAAAAGGAACTGCCGTCCGATCCGCCGCCCCTGCGCCATGGTCTGGTCGCGCGCATCGGCGCCGCGGCGGCTGACTGTCTCACCCGCGCCATCGCCCGCGCCGTTTACGAAGCGCAGAGTTAACTAAACGTCGCGACTGGCGGCGGCCCGGTCCTTGAATATGCTTAACCCGGATCGGGAATTTTCCCGTATTGAACCGGCGTCAGGCCCATGCGCGATCTTATTTTGCTCAGTTTTACGGCGCTCTGCCTCATGGCCGCCCTGCGCCACCCTTTCGCCGGTCTGCTGACCTGGGCGTGGTTTACCTTGCTGACCCCGCATCAGGCCGCCTATGGCGTCTATGGCGTTCCGCTGAACGTGATCATCGCAGGGGTCACCATGGCGGCGTATGTATTCTCCGGCGAGATCGCAAAGTTCCGCCTCGATCCGATTTCAGCGCTGATCATTTTATTCGCCGGTTGGCTGACCATCGCACAAGCCTTCTCGCTCGATCCGGCCAACTCCGCACCCTATTACGACCGCTTTATCAAGACGCTTCTATTCATCGTGCTGTGCGCTCAAATGGCAGGCGGCAAGCTGCGCTTCAACGCGCTGGTCTGGACCATTGTCGCCTGCATCGGATTTCTCGCCGCGAAAGGCGCGCTGTTCACCCTTGTCACGCTCGGCCAGTTCCATGTGCAAGGCCTGCCCAACACGGTGCTCGAAGACAATAATCATTTCGGCATCGCCATCGCATCGATCCTGCCGCTCATCCTCTATCTGCGCGCCGAAGCTTCCCGGCCGATCATCCGCCAGAGTTTGCTGGTGCTTTTTGGCCTCTCCATCATTGCGATCATCGGCACGCAATCGCGCGGCGCGTTTCTCGCGCTCATCGCCTTTGCCGGGTTCTTCTGGATTCGGGCCAGACACAAATTCACGATCCTTGCGGGTCTTGCGCTGATCATGGTTCCGACCATCGCCTTCATGCCGGCCAAATGGACCGACCGCATGAGCACGATCAGCAAAGCGACAGAGGATGCGTCCTTCATGGGGCGGGTCGACGCCTGGGTCATCAATACCAAGCTCGCCATCGAACACCCCGTCACCGGCGCTGGACTGCGAAACTCCTATCAAAAAGAGATCGCCCAATCAGTTGATCTTGACCGAGCCGAACGAGCGAAGGCGGCGCACAGCATCTATTTCGAAGTGCTGGGCGGCGCCGGTTTTGTCGGGCTTGCCATCTATCTGGCGCTCTTTTCCACCGCGTTCTTTTCTGCGTGGCGGATTTATCTCTCCCGCGCCAGTCAGCAGATCGCGCCGTGGAAATGGCGTTTCGCCTATTACGCGCAAATGTCGATATTCGTATTCGCCGTCGGCGGCGCATCCGTTTCGCTTGAAATGTGGGATGGGTATCTGATCGTCATTGCGCTCGTCGCCGCCCTCACAAAACTCACCGCAGGCGAGCGCAAATCCGAAGGTCATGCGCTTGCTGCTGCGCGGTCGCGAAACTGGCGCGGACGCAAAAGGCTCAGAGAAATTCTGGAGCAGTCGACGGCAGGGCAAGCTTAGAACAGTGCGCCTCAGTCAGAACCGGCATAGGCCGCGCCGCCCGGCGCCTGAAGCTTTCCGCCGCCTTGTGTCCATGGCCATGTGGCTCAAATGAATGATGCGCTTCGCCGGGCGCATTCGCATCGGGGCAGTCTTCGCCAATCTCGACCTGAATAGTCGAATGGTGAATGTCGTAGCGCTCTTCAAGAAACGCTTTTGCAGCGGACAATGCGCTTGCCGCATCGCTCGCGTCACTAACACAGGCATGCAGCGTCAAACGCGGTTGCTCGGGCGTGATTTGCGATATCTGAATATTGTGCACGCCTGTTATTTGCGGTGCGGCGGCGATCAAGCCGGACTTCAATTCTTCGCGGTCGATATCCAGCGGCGCGCCTTCAAGCAGGATGTGCCCGGTCTCGCGCATGAGCCGGAGCGCGGAGATGCCGATCAACACAGCGACGGCGATCGACAACACCGGATCGATTGCGACCCAGCCGGTGGCGCCGATTATCAGCGCTGCAACAATAGCGGCCGCTGATCCGAGCAGGTCGCTCACCACATGCAACATGGCGCCGCGCATATTGAGGTTACGCTCTTCCGGACGGTGAAGGATAAAGAACGCGACAACATTGGCGATGAAACCGACAATCGCGACCCAGAGCATCAATTGCGTATCGATTTCGACCGGATCCATAAAACGGCGCACCGCCTCGAACACGATCCAGACAAGCAGGATCGCCAGCAAGACGCCGTTCACGAATGCGGCGAGCACCTGCGTTCGGCGATAACCGAAATGCAAACGCAGAATCCGCAGGACGACGGGAAAAATATTGCGCGCTAGCAGCGAGACCGAGCGCCAAGGCGTCAGTCAGCATGTGCGTCGCATCCGCCAGCAGCGCGAGAGAACCGGAAATCAGGCCGCCAATCGCCTCGACGACCATGAAAACCACGATCACGGCGAACGCCATCAAAAGGCGCTTTGCAACCTTTCCTGATGACTGATGATGGTCGTGACTGCAGTTAACCATTCGCTCGCCGTTTGTCGTCGTTTTCTACGCACGGATACCGGTACAAAGCGTGCGGACAATAGTCTGTACGCGCGGAAAAGGGCAAGGCGGCGCGGGCGTATTTCACAGTTAATTCAACATCATCCCAGACTGTTACAATGTCGCTTTCGAGCTTAAAAAACGTGACATGATAACATTTTCATTGCTATCTTGCCCGCCTTGCGAGATTAGAACGGAGCCGGTGGGGAAGTAGCGCCGGCTCAACATAATAGTGGCTGGAAGGGCCCTTCGGGTTGCTTGGGGACATTCCGATAATTGATGGGCTCATTGCGAGCCTGATGGCTGCGGCCATGAGCACGCTTGGCGTCTTCGCCATGGCGACGTTCAGCGATTGGGCGCGCCGTAATAGCGGATATTGCTCAGCTTTTGCGGTTGGACTTTTGACCGTCGGCGTGGCGTTTCATCTGATCCCGGAAGCGTTGAGCGTTTCGAGGCTTGCTTTGAGCTGGGTCGCCGGCGGCTTCATGGCCATGGTCCTCATCGGCATCGCCGTGCAATTCGCCGTCAGCCAGCGTCCGGAAGGCGCCGCCCTCACCTTCGGTTACGCTTCGATCATTGTGCTGGCAGTGCACTCATTTCTTGACGGAGTGGTCTATTCAGCCTCGTTTCAGGAAGCGCCCTTTACCGGCTGGCTCGCCACCAGCGGCTTGATGTTTCACGAATTTCCCGAAGGGGTCATCGCCTATGCGTTGCTGGCGCAGGCGAATTTGCCGCGACGGCGCGCCATGATCCTATCCATTGCGGCGGCGGCGGCGACCACAATAGCCGGCGCCGTGATTGGCGGCTCCCTGTTCAGTCTCGCAGAAGACCCGCCCATCGCCACCATGCTGGGCGGCGCAGCGGGCGCGCTGATCTATGTGCTGATCGTGCATCTCGGGCCTCATGCGGCGGCATCACCTGACAAGCGCGGCTATGACCTCGCAATGCTTGGTGTCGTCTTCGGCACAGCCGCGATTATCCTGCAGCATTTATCGGGGATGCATTAGAGCCCGGTATGACGGCGCTCTAGACTATGGACGGCAACCGGCGATCCCGGCCGCCGGCGTGACCATGCTCCAGCCTGCGCTGTCGCTGATCTTGATCAATCCCTGCTCAAGATAGGCCCCGTCACTGAATTCAAGGCCGAAACGCGCCGTCACTTCGATGCTGACGCCCTCAGTGCTTTCAAAATGCTGGCGCTCATAAACGCCGAATCCGGCTGCGCCGCTGTAGTCCGTGCGCGTCAGGCGAACCGGCTTCCCGGCAATGTTCACTTCCGCATTTTTGCCCGACACAAACTGAAAAACCGCAGCGGGCCGTGTCCCTTCAAGCGACCACAACACCATGCCGCATTCCTTGGACGGAATCCGGCCATCGCTGACCGCCCGCAATCCTTGCGATGCGAAATCTGAACTCGCCAGATCGAGCGGCGCAGACTCAGTATTACGCGACGCTTTGGCGCCCGCTGGCGATCCCGAAGAAGTTCCGGTCGTCGCACAGGCGCCCGTCAGGGCGACGGCCGACAGAATTGCTATGGTCGTGCGGATCATGATCCCGTCCCTCTGAACACGCCGGCTGATCCGTAGATCAGAGCGCCATTATCGTCCTCAAATCCAAACACCCGCAAGGCGGAGGCGACGCTTTCTTCCGCCGGGCGCGCCGTCGCCGCGATCTCATAAGCGAGCGTCCGGTCGACCCGAAGCACCACTTGCGCGTCAGCGCTCGTATTGGCGCCAGCGAGCGAAACCACCAGCCGCTCATCCTCGCAAGCAACGCCGCCGGACATTGGCATCGCTGGCAGGTTAAACCGCTTCGCCGGGGCGTCGAGCACATCTGTCCACAAATCGCCCTCAGCCTCGCGGCAGCCCTTCACGCGGGAAAACGCGATGCGCTTGATATCGACCTTCGCGATGCCGCGAGCCGGTTCGCCAAATACGCCGCGCGGCGCGACCGCACCCAACCGGATATCAGCCGCAATGTTTTCCAGCGTCAGTTTCTGTCCCGGTCCGGCGATCACACGCCCCTCGCCCGTCACCGCGCCGCCATGCGCCTTGAATGACAGCGCTGGCGCAGCGCGCAGCAAGGATAACGGCGCCAGCCGAAACGACACCTCGCCCAGCGGTGCGCCGCGCACCGAAAGATCGGAATAGCCGCCGCGCCAGATCGTACCGCGCGCTTCACTGTAGGATACGCCTTGCGCATCGAAATCGATGAAAGCCGACAACACGCTGAGCGGCGCCGAAAAGATAAGCGTTCCGATAAAGATTGCGGCCGCCCCGGCCAGCGGCGCTTTCAGACCTTTGAATATGGGCTTGCGGTCTGTCATCGCCGTTCAAACACCAAAACCTGCGTATTCACCACGCCGGATTGGCCGCGTGTAATGTCGGCGACAGCGACGGTGACGCCGTACCGGTTTTCCAGTTCGGCAAGCCAGGCGAAGAACACATCACCGTCAACCGGCTCCACCTGAATTTCGAGCTGGTTGTTGATTTCCGTCCCCAGACGGATCAACTGAATGTCGGCTGCATTTGACGTGGTGATCAGCGCATCACGCATCGGCGTCTGGGAAAATGGAGAGGATTGCGTATCGCCGCCTGCGACCGCCGCCGCTGCTGCGGTCAGCTCATAGTCGTCGCGCGCACTCTTCGCGCTGCGTTCGGCTGAGCTTCGCCAGTCCGCGAGCGGGCGAATGACGCCTAAAGAGATCAGCAACACGCCAGCGAGCGCCGCCGCCGCAAGGATCAGCATGCGTTCGCGTGCAGAAAGATCATGCCACCAAGCGCTCATGAAAAACTCACCTGCAATTGACCGCGATAAAACGCGCCCGCGCGCACGACGCCGCCGGTTTCCGCCGCACTTAGCCCACGCGAAGCGAGCGCGCGTTTAAACGCTTCAAACTGCGCGATATCGACAAAGTGCAGATTGACTGAATAATCTCCGCGTGCGGCGTTATATCGGATGCGATCAATTTCAACGCCGTCATTTTCATCGACCGCTTCAGCAAGGGAATTGGTGAGCGCTAAAAAGACCGGCCGCCCGCCGCCCGCCGCCAATATCTGACGGGCATGTAGGCGCGGGTCCGCACCCGCCGCATCCGGGAACGCCGCTTCATGCAGTGCGCGCGTTTCTTCCTTCAATTGATCTGCGGTTCGCATGTCCCGCGTGCTGACCGCCATATTGACCAGCATCAAGGCCGCGACAGATGCCGCTGCGAGAACGCCGACGCGCCGCCAGGGCCCTATGGCCATCCGCCAGTCGCGACGTTTGCGATATGCGCCGTGACGCAAATTCGGCGCCTTGTCCAACCCTTCGGCGATGAATCCGAACAGCGCCTCGACATCCATGCGCCCGCGCGGCTCAACCTCTAAACCGTCGCGCCCTTCCGTGACGAATGCCGGCGAGGTGCAGAAAACGACCTTGCGTAAATCATCGTCTTTTAAAAGAGACGGCAAAAGGCTGCCTGCAAGCGGCTTGTCGACGGCGAACCCTCTCAACCCCACCACGCCGAACAAACGGTCCGGTGCTTCGATGATGACGGCGCGCTCTGGCGTCATGGGGGTCAATGCATAATCGACCGTAATAATATCCGGCGACAGGCCGGCCTCTGAAAGCGCCGTGAGCCAGGCGTCGATTTCCGATTTCTTGATAGCGAGCGCGACCCCGGCGCCGCTGTCATGGCGCGCCGTCGCCACATGAACCTGCTCGAGATTTTCTGCGAGTTCGTCTTCCAGCAACATGCTCGCCGCAGACCGGAACTGCGCCGTCGATTTTGGCGGCACCGGCAAGGCGCGCATGGTCGCAGTCTCGCCGCGCAGAATGCAGGCGACGGCGCGCGCCGCTCCGGCGCGCTCGGCGATCGCCGCAAGTCCTGCGGCGTTATCTGACCGGTTCGACACATTGACGCCATCCTCGCCGACGAATGCCCATTGAACGGGATCGTCTGGCGTCGCGTCAGCAAGGAGGATTAAGGTTTCGTTCACTCTTCGGCTCCGATGCGCCGCGCCAGCACCTGCGCGCCGCGCCCTCCGGTTTCAATGGTCGATGTCATCTCAATTAAGGCAGTATCATAAACAATCTCTGCACGAGCCATCATGTAGCGCGAGGTCACGTCAAACCGGTCCGACCCGGTAAGATTCAGCCCCGCAATCGCCGGCACGGTCATGAAATCCTCGATTTTGACGTAGCCCCCCGGCGGGCGCGCCGCGATGATGTCTTTTACCGCCTGCAAGGTGACGTCATCGCCAAGCAACGCCGCCAGCACCGGGGCGTGGCGCTCAGTCAGCATGTTCACATTGATCCGCATGGGCGCATCGTCTCGGCCTGCACAAAGATAAGGTTTCAGCGCGCCATAAAGCTCGCGGGTGACACCCTTGATCGCCCGCAATTCCGACAGCGAGGCGAGCGGCTGGTTCCCGGTGCGATAGGGCGATGGCAGCACAGTGTAATACTCATCCTCGCCGCCTTGGGGGCGCCGGTTGGTGTCCGCGTCCACCCAGTCGCCAATGGCTTCCGCCAGCGCGCGCGCGTCGAATTCGCTAATCCCGATATGGCCGGAAAGACGGATGAATTCGGCGACCGCGCCTTCCTCGTTCCGACCGTCATAGGGCGCGCCCAGCGAATTGATATTGAAACATGCGGTCGCGTCCGCAAAGAACACGCGGGCGGCGCCCTCTTCCAGCGGCAACTCAATCGGCGCGGTGGCCCAGGGGTCGTCGAGCGACATGACGCCATTATCCCGGTTTTTAATCTCGTCGAGGGCGGCAAGCGCCAGCGTTTCTACGCCGAGCGCGCCCCATAACGCTTCCCCGCGCGCATTGACGTTTACCGCGCGCGACGCCGCCATGGTTGTGCGCTCCATCGCCGACAAGGCGACGAACGACAATGTCGCCGCCAGCAACAGCACGATAAGAAGCGCAGCGCCGCGTTGTTGGTCGCGCCGGTTCATAGGCTTGCCCCCACAGCGCCGATCCAGAACAGTTGCTGCAACGGCGCACGGCCTTCGCGTTCGATGGTAAGGGAAACCGCTTGTGGTGGCGTCGCCCCCGCGCCAACCGGCCAGATTTCCGCCCATTCAAGTTCGCCGCGCGTCTCGCGCAGCAGGAAATCCGCCCGCACGTCTTTCAGACCGGAGAACAAAACCCGTTCCGACACATCGGCGCCGGACGCCTCATCGAGATAGGCCCGCGCGCGGCGGATCAACGCTCCGTTGCGATAGATATATTCCACATATTGCAGCGCGCTTCGGGGCGCTTCAGCATCGGGATTGATCCAGCCGCCCCGCACAAAAGCGGCCAGCAGCCGTTCGTCATCTTCACGGCGCGCGCCAAAGCTTTCGAGATTGCCGCGAAACACCGTCTCTTCCATATCGCCATATTCATTGCGCACCCGGCGTCCGGTCACTTGCGCCATATCTTCCTTGATCAGCGCCCGGGCGATCTGAAAGGCCTTGAGTTCGTCATCAACCCGGGCGAGCTGGTCGCGGCTATCGACGCCGAGGCGCAGGGCGTAAACGCTGGTCGCGGCGATTGCTGCGAAAACCAGAAGCGCGATCAGCACTTCCGGCAAGGTCATGCCGCGCTGTGAACGCTGCGCCCTGATCATGACGACCTCCGCATAGAGGTTGCGCGGGCGAGGGTCTGCCCGTTTTCCGCGCTGATGGTGATGTCAATGCGCAGGACATTTTCAACACCGGTTTCCCCGATACTGCGTTTGAACCGCAGCGGCTGTTCGCCGACTTCAATCTCGCCTTCGGTTTCACCGGTCTCCAGCGCCGAAGACAGCACCATCGCCTCCACCATCAGATTATCCGCCGCGATCTGGGCCATGGTCTTGTCGCGCATGGACGCTGCAAAGCGGGAGTTCTGGCCGATCAGCACCAGCAGCGCGCCGATGATCAGCCCCATCACCGCGAGAGCGACGAGGGTTTCAACAAGCGTTACGCCGCGCTGCTTACCGCGCCTCGACATCTTTCTTCACTTCCACTTTACCGGCGCTGTCCTGAACGACCCGCATAGTCGACCGCCGCTGTGCAAAGGACACTTCGAAGGGCGTTGTTTCACCTGTCGGCGAAAACAGAATATTCGGGCGCGGACGTTCTTCGGTTTCTTTTTTGGTTTGCGACCGCTCGTTCTTTCTCGCTGCATCCGCAAGCGTTAGATCGACGGTCAGGCCTTCTGGAAAGCTGTCCTCGCCGGCGACGGCGCTATCCATTTCTATCCATTCGCCGCGATTATAGCGGTAAAAGCTGTAGCTATCCTCTGCGAGACGCAGGCCGATCATCTCGCCCCTGGTCACCGCCTGCTCGCCCGCCAGGGTGACGCGCGCGGCGAAACGTTCGCCCGCATCTTGCGCATTGCTGCGCGGGGGCGGCAGGTTGATGACAACGACGCCCGCAACCATTGCGGCGATCATCAACACAATGAGAATTTCGACCAGCGAAACACCGCGCTGGCGCGCCTTTATGGTCGCGCGTCTATTCATCCGTCCAATTGCCGATATCGGCGTTCAGTCCCTCGCCGCCAGGCTCGCCATCCGCGCCAAAGGAAAACAGATCGTAAGCGCCGCCATGCTCGCCCGGGAAACGGTACTGATAGGGATTGCCCCAGGGGTCGGTCGGCACGCCGCCGCGCAAATATCCGCCGGGGCGGTAATTGCCGGGATTGCGCACATCGGACGGCGCATTGATCAACGCCTCAAGCCCTTGCTGCGATGTTGGATAGTTCAGCATGTCGAGGCGGTATTGATCGAGCGTCGCTTCAATATTGCTGATTTCGATTTTGGTCGTATCGACCGCCGCCTTGTCGCGGGCGGGCAGCACATTGACCACCACAATCGCCGAGATCAACGCGAGGATCGCCAGCGCGACGAGCAGTTCAACCAGCGAAAAGCCTTTTTGCGCGCGGCGCTTTTTTGAGGACGGGAAAATGAATTTCATATGACTTCTCCGGATTAGCCGACAGCGAGCGTGTTGATGCGCAGGATCGGCATTAAAATTGACAGCACGATGACCAGCACCGCCCCGCCCATGGCGACGATGATGGCCGGCTCCAATAGCCTTAACGCAATCGTCGAGGCGGTGTCGAATTCTTCCTCCAATTGCAGCGCCGCCTTGTCGAGCAATTCCGACAAAGCCCCAGCGCGCTCGCCCGCCGCCACCATATGGGTGAGCATGGGCGGCAGGACATCGGCGCGCTTCAGGGAGGCCGCGAGCGAGGTTCCCTCGCCCACCATCGCGACCGTGCGGTCGAGACGGGTGCGGATATGGCTGTTCGAAATCGTCCGCTGGGCGCCGACAATGCTGTCGAGCAGCGGCGCGCCGCCTGAAAACAGCGTCGCCAGCGTGCGCGCAAACCGCGCCCCGTCAATCGCCCGGATCAGGCGGCCGATCACCGGCAGGCGCAGCATGAACCGGTCCACAGAGAGCTTGAAGGGCGGCTCCTTCATCGCGCGCCAGAACGCGACCGAGGCGATGATGATCGCCAGGACCGCCAGCAGACCATAGCTGACGACCCAGTTGGAAAGGCCGACGACAATTTGCGTCAACAAGGGAAGCTCTGCATTGAAGCTGTTGAATTGCTCGATGATTTTCGGAACCACGAACACCATCAACGCGGTCACGACGCCGCCGGCGATAAACATCAGCGCCAACGGATAGATCATCGACGCAACGACTTTGTTTTGGATCGCGCGGTTCTTTTCCAGCATCGAGGCGAGACGGTCCAGCACGCCGGCGAGATCCCCCGATGTTTCACCGGCCGCGATCACCGCGCGATATAGAACCGGAAAGGACTTTTCATCTTCCGCTAGCGCATCGGCGAAACGCCAGCCCTCCATCACCCGTTCGCGCACGCCGATCAGGCGAGTGCGCGCCGGGCCTTCCGCCTGCATCGCGACAGCGTTCAGCGCTTCTTCCAGCGGCGTGCCGGCGCCAAGCAGCGCCGCCAATTGCCGGGTGATCATCACCAGCTGTCCCGGCTTCACCCGCGGCGCTTGCGTGGTCCCCAGCGCGCCGGTTTTGTGCTCGCCGCGCGGCGCGGAAAGCTTCAGCGGCGTTAAATTCATCCGCCGCAATTCCTGGCGCGCCTGACGCTGGCTGTCGGCGGACAACACGCCTTTTTTCGTCTTGCCGCCGAAGTCCAGCGCTTCATATTCAAAGGCCGGCATTGTCGTCCTCCTGACGCACAACACGCAGCACTTCCTCGATCGAGGTCGCCCCCGACAGGGCATGGCGGAAACCTGACGACGTCAGCGTATCCCCATGGGCGAAGGCATAGGCGGCGATATCCTGTTCATTGGCGCCGTCATGAATGAGGCGTTTCAGTTTTTCATCGATGACAATCAATTCATAGACGCCGATGCGCCCTTCATAACCGGTGTGATTGCAGCGCCCGCACCCGGCTGGACGATACAGCGTCGCCGCATCGTGCTCACCAAGACCGACCATCGCGCGTGTCGCCGCATCCGGCGCATAGGCTTCCTTGCAGCTCGGGCATAAACGCCGAACAAGCCGCTGCGCCATTACCGCCGCCAGCGTTGAAGACAACAGGAACGGTTCAACGCCCATATCGCGCAGGCGCGTAATCGCGCCGGCGGCCGAGATTGGTGTGCACGGTAGACAGAACAAGGTGACCGGTCAGCGACGCCTGCACAGCGATCTCTGCGGTCTCCACATCGCGGATTTCGCCGACCATCACAATGTCCGGATCTTGCCGGAGAATGGCGCGCAATCCTGTCGCGAAGGTCATCCCGACTTTCGGATTGATCTGGGTTTGGCCGACGCCCTCCAGCGCATATTCCACCGGATCTTCGACGGTGAGGATATTACGGCTCGGCTCATTGAGCAGGGTCAGCGCGCCATAAAGCGTCGTGGTTTTACCGGACCCCGTCGGTCCGGTGACCAGCACAATACCGTTCGGGCGGTCGAGCACATGTTTGAACCGCGCCAGAATTTCCGCCGGCATGCCAAGCCCGTCCAGATCGAGCCGGGCTTCATCCTTATCGAGAATACGCATCACGACGCGCTCGCCGAACCGCGCGGGCAGTGTGGAGACGCGCACATCAACCGTCTTGCCGCCCAGCGCAATCGAAATGCGCCCATCCTGCGGCACCCGGCGCTCAGCGATATCGAGGCGCGCCATCACCTTGACGCGCGAGGTCAGGACCGGCGTCATCCGCGCCGGCAAGGACAACACCTCGCGCAACACGCCATCGATGCGCAAACGCACCGACAGTGCTTTTTCATAGGGCTCAATGTGAATGTCGGAAGCCTTGACCTTCACCGCCTCGGCGATCAGCGCATTGATCAGCCGGATCACCGGCGCGTCGTTTTCACTGTCCAGCAAGTCGGCGGTTTTCGGCAGGCCTTCTGCAAGCGACGCCAAATCGCCATCGCCCGCAAGGTCGAGGTCGGCGGTCGAAATGCCTTCGACAGAATAGATTTCGGAAAGCCGCCGTTCGAACGCGTCCGCAGGCAGTAATTCGACCGTAACCGGCGCGCCAACCGTGCGCCGCGCTTCAAGCACAGCCCATGGATCGGGCGCCGATCCCCGCGCACCGAGCAGCACCGGCCGCGCGGCGGCGTCGAGCACGATCAGCCCGCGCTCTTTCGCAAACGCATAGGCGAGCCGCGTCGTACCTGCTTCGCGCATTTCACTCATCGCTCGTAAGCCGCCTATTCCGGCGTCGCTGCGGGCGCGCCAGCGCCCGTCACTTCATTGATCAGCCGCTCCATCTCCGAAATCGGCTCGCCGTCACGGAGCAATTCCCGCGCACGCATATAGTCAAACTTGCGCGTCGTCGCCGCATTGGCTGTCGCCCGGTCGCGGATGACCGTCGGGCGGATGAACACCATCAGGTTTTTGCGCCGTCTTTCTTTCGATGTCGATCTGAACAGGTTGCCGACGCCCGGAATATCGCCAAGCAGCGGCACTTTTTCGGAAGAATATTCGCGCTGATCGTCAATCAAACCGCCAATGACCAGAATATCGCCATCATCGACCAACGCGGTTGTCGTAATTTCGCGCTTATTGGTGATGAGGTCCGTTGAGCTAGCGATGATCGGCCCGGCGATGGAGGAAATTTCCTGCGAGATTTCCAGCGTCACCGTATCGCCATCATTGATCTGCGGCGTGACTTCCAGAATGACGCCGACCTGTTCGCGATTGATGGTGCGGAACGCATTGGAGAAGTTATCGCCAATCGCCTCGCCTGTGGTGATCGGGATTTCCTGGCCGACCTGAAGCCGGGCGGTCTCATTGTCGAGCGTCACGATTGATGGCGTCGACAGCACGTTTGAATCGGAATCGTTCTTGATGGCGGTCAGGATGGCGCCGAAAATATTGCCGCCGCCAAGATCCGTGCCGCCGCCGATGGAAAAGCCGCTGGCGCCAAGCAGCGAGGTCAGCGCCGCTTCCGCAAGATCATTGGCGACCGAGATCTTCGGATGCGGAATCATCGTCGCCGCCGGAAAGCCCCGTGGGATAGCCGCCGCCGCGGATCAACGCCGCGCCCGCCGCCGCCAGTATATTCGGCTGCGCGCTGGAAAAATTCGTGGCGCTGAACGGAACGCCGTTTTCTTCGCTGCCGGTCAGAAAGTACTGCACGCCGAGTTCGCGGGCAGTGGTGTCCGAAACCTCGACGATGATCGCTTCGACCAGCACTTGCGCCCGGCGCACATCAAGCTTGGAGATCACATTTTGCAGGGTGCGCTGTATATTCGCGTCCCCATTGATGATGATCGAGTTGGTCGGCTTGTGATAAGAGACCGTCGCCCGGTTGGAGGAAAAGCTCGCCCCGCCCTCGCTCGGCGCTTTCACAACGCTGTTTGCAACATCTTCCAGCAGCGGCGCCAGTTCTTCGGCGTCCGCGTGTTTCAGATAGACAACTGCAAGTTCCGACGTCGCCTCGCCATATTTGTCCAGCTCGCCGATCACCAGTTCCAGCCGGCGCATCAAGCTTGGCTCGGCGCGAATGAGCAGCGAGTTGCTGGCTTCCGCTGCGACGACGCTGAACGAACCGCGCCCGCCGCTTTCTTCCGATATTTCCTGACCGATTTCGCGCACCAGCCGCGCCACTTCGCCTGCTGACGCGAATTTCAACGTCACCGTCCGGTAGATCGTCGTGTCGCGATCAAGCTGCGCCAGCACTTCGCGAATACGCGCCGTGTTGTCCGCCGTATCGACGATGATCACGGCATTGCCCGAACGCACGGGACTGACGACGCCATTATTGCCGATGATCTGCGCGAGGTTTGCGGCGGCCTCACGCGCATCCACATATTTGAGCCGGACAATCTGCGTCGTTAGATCCGAGCCATTGCCGCCGCCCACCGGTCCGGCGGTGCGCGCCGCTTCCTGCAGCGGCACAATGCGGTATTTGCCATCGCCAATCGGCGTCGCCACGAAATCATTCGTCCGCAAAATCGCCTGAAACAGCTCCCAGGCTTCGTCCGCGCAAAGACCGCCATTGGGCGGCGATTTCACATTGACCCTTCCCTGCACCGCCGGGTCGAGCAGAAAGGTCCGGCCCGTGCGAATGGCGATCTCATCAATCACGGCGCGCAAATCCGCGTCTTCGTAATTCAGCGCAGCGCCGCATTTTTCCTGCGCATAGGCAACGCCCGGCCCCGCCAGTACTGCAGCGCCAAAGCCGGCTGCGGCTATCGCCTTGCGAAAGGTAATCATTACTCGTTTCCTGACTGACTGACTGAAAAGGCGATGGTCTGTTGTGCGCCATCGCGTTCAATGGTGATTGACGCGGAACCCTGACGGCTGATTTCCGAGATCAGCGTCGACATATCCGCGGGGTTCGGTTTTGGTTTGACGCCATTGATCGAACGGATGATATCGCCATCGCGAAATCCCGCCTGTTCAAACGCCGCGCGATCGCGCCCGGCGAAAACCATCACCGCTGCGCCGCCTTTGGGATCAATGCCAAGGCCGAAGCGCGCAAAGCCGTTGAGCAGATCGCGCGACGGGAAATTGTCTATTTTCTCGGACGGTTCTTGTTGCGGCTGCGATTGCGCAGGCGCAGGCGCCGGCCGTTCAATCGGCGCCTTGGTTTCAAATCGCAGCGATTCACGCACGCCATTTTGTTCAATGATCACTTGATCGGCATAGACCTCTGAAAGGCGGACACCGGGAACGATATCTTCACCGACCGCAAATCGGCCCTGCTTGCCGTCAGGCTTGCGAATAATCGCGGAGGGTTTTTCCGCCGCCGGCCAGACCCCGGTCAGCGCGAGATCAAGCGCGGTTTCCGCGACATCCGGCGTGTTGGCGATTGGCGCGGCGACAAGGTCGGATACCGGAAATGGATTGCGCACGGAGATTTGCGTCTCGCCTTGCGGCGCGGTCACCGCCGCAGCCAGCCGGTCGCCCTGGGGAAGCGGCAGCGGCGCAAAAAACGCGATCACTGCGCGCGCCAGCAAAAACGCGATCAGCGCGAGCAAAATCCACTCCGCCAAGCGCGGCGCGCGTGCAAGAAGGCGCGGCGCACGCTGCGCGCCGGCCGCCCCGGCGCTCGCTCTTTGAAGGTTTATGCTCGTCACTTCGAACCGCCTCGTGCCGGAAAACCGCCCGGCCACACCTCATCCGCAGGAACAGTAACCAAAAAGCTTTAGCAAAACGATATTGCGCCGGCTCTGATCGCTCGCGGCTTACATTCAAATATTATTCCAAAAACATGCCAGAAAGCTATGTAATTCCTGCATTTTCGCCTTTTGGGTTAGCCCGGACTGGCGCCAGGCCCGGCGCCGCGTTTCAAAAGAAAGGGCCGGCAGCGAACATCACCCAAAGGTTAATGTCCGCCGCCGGCCCCCTTAGCTCTTCCAGTCCTTGCGGGACGCTAGAACTTGGCTGTCAGGCTGGCTGACAGGCTGCGACCGCGTTTGTAGCTGTCAAATTCCGTCCGGCCGATGCTGCTGTTCTGGAATTCCTGATGCTCTGTACCCAGCAGGTTGCGGGCGCTCAGGCCGATGGTGAAGTCGGCGCCATGGATATTCACGTCATAGCGATAGACCGCATCAAGCTGGATGCCCGGCTTTTCGACAACGTCAGGAACGCCGCCAAGCTGCGTCGGGTCGCCCCGTTGCAGGATGCGCTCATCGACCCAACCGAACAGGAGCGTGAACTGGTCATCATCGCCTTCCCAGCCAAACTGGGCGTTTGCGATATGCTCAGGCGTGCCTTGCAGGGGCTGACCGTCGAGACCGAAATTGGTCGCGTCCACTTCATTGCCGGAGAACGGATCGATGACCGTGTCGCCCGCTTGCACCTGAATCTCGGTGTTGGTGTAGGTGTAGTTCACCGAGAACAGCCACTCGCGACGATCGGTCCAGTCGTTCAGACCGAGATCAAACCGGGTGCGATATTCGAATTCACCACCGTAAAGACGCGCTTCCGGCGAGTTGATGAAGGTGGTGTTGAAGACGAATGTCGCCTGTTCAAACAACACTTCTTCAATCGGCCGGTCGATCTTTTTGTAGAAGCCGGCAAGCGTCACGAACTGGTTGCGGCCCAGATAATATTCAAAGCGCGCATCATAGTTCTTGAACTTGCTGTCCACGAGGCCGGTGCTGCCGCGATAAGAGCGGTCGGTGTCCGGATCGAAGAACAGCGACGGTGCGAGTTCGCGGAATTGCGGACGCGCGACGGTGTGGGAATAGCCAAGACGCGCCTGAAGGTTGTCGAGGAAGTTCCAGGTCACCATCGCCGAGGGAAGCCAGTAGTCGTTCTTGATGACTGTGCCCGGTCCGACATTGCCGAAGCGGTCAAAGGTCGAAACGATTTGCTCCGCATCTTCATAGCGAACGCCAAGCGTAGTGCGGACCGTCGGGATCAATTCGAGATCCGCCTGCGCATAAGCGCCGTGGATCGTCAAATCGCCGGTGTAGGATTCCGTACCAGTGGTTGACGTCTCGATCAGCACAAAGCGCGCCGGGTCGATATTGTCAGGCGAGAACAGGAAGTCCGGACGCGCCATCTGAACATCCGCCGGCAAGGAGTTGCCGCCGGCGAAACGGAAATTATAGACATTCGCTTCGCGTTCATTGTCCGTATATTCATAGCCAACGGAAACGATTGCTTCGCGAGCGCCGGACACCGGAATATTGTAGCTGAAGTCAATGCCGCCGCTGATTGTGTCATCAACGAGGTCAGAGAAGTTGATGCTGTAATTATTCGCCGTCGAATAAACCGGCGTCCCCGTGTCATCGATATTGCGACGCAGGCTGCGCTCATAAGGCGAGTCACGCTCTGACCGGGCGAATGCGCCGCGCCAGTCAATTTCAAAATCACCGAATACATGTTCGCCGGTGACCTGCGCCATCGCCAATTGCCGCTCAAGCCAGGAGCTTGATTCATCGCGCACATTGCCGGAGCCAGGCGCGTTGAAGTCGTTGCCGGTCTTGACCTGCGCTTCTTTACGAGTGGAGTGAATGTAAAGCAGCGTCGTCTGCAAGAGATGATCGTCCCAGGTCGCGCTGCCGGAAACGAGTGCGTTCACCGTAGCGTCGAGGCTGGTTTCCTGACTTTCGAAATCGAGACCGACAGTGCCGCCCGCAACAGACTGGCGGGTGGAGTTTTCAGTCGTCCAATCCTGTTTGTAGCCGATGACGCCGACCAGCCCCAGGGTCATATTGTCGAGGTCTTGCGACCAGCCGCCATCGATCGAGCCTTCGAAATTCGGGCCGAGCGTGCCGCTTTGAATGACGGACAAGGGAGAATTGACGAGGCTTTCACCGGCGATTTCACGTTCGCTGTCGGTGATGTCCACGAGCGATGTTCCGCTGTCGATCAGAGACTGGATCGGTCCCGGAATATCGCGCAGGCCATTATCATACCCCAGCCAATCGCGACCGCCGCCGCTGACAAAGATGCCGTCATGCGCTGTGGTCACGGTGTTCATGCCGACGCCGAGCTTCACATTGAGGAAAGACTCGCCGGGGTCGCGCAGCGTGTGGAGGTCGATGATGCCGCCGCCGAATTCACCGGGATAGTTCGGCGAAAAGGTCTTTTGAACCGTTGCGCCCTGAAGCACGTTGGACGGGAAGAGATCGAGCGGCACGGTCCGTTTGAGCGGCTCCGGGCTCGGCAATGGCGAGCCGTTGAGACGCGCTGAAGAGTACCGGTCGCCAAGGCCGCGCACATAAGCAAAACGGCCGCCGACAACGCTGAGACCGCTGAGGCGGGTCAGCGCCAGCGCGGCGTTGTCGTCGCCGGTGCGGGCGAGATCGTCTGCGTCAAGAAAGGTGGCGACTTGCGAGGTCGCCCGTTGCGGGTTCGGGATGTTTCTTCCGAGCACGACGATCTGGTCGGAAACGGTTGGCTGAATACTCAGCGCTGTATTTCCGGACTCGTCCGCCTCGCTGGTTTGGGCGTTCGCCGCAAAGGGCGAAACAAGCATGGTCGTCGCGAGGAGCATGCCGCCTAGTGTGGAATACGACTTCATGACAAATAAACCTTAATCTGGGTGCGAATGAATGAGAGGGGCGGCGCGATTTCCGCGCCGCCCCGCAGCTCAACTAGCAAGGCGTGCTTGTTTCGAGACCACAGCTCCACTCGGCCCACCAGCGATCATTGGTGTCTTTAACCGCGCCGACATAATCGGTGTCTGTAAAGAACCCATCGATGCCGGAAAGCGGTGTGAACTCAGTCACTGCGCTTTCCGATGGGCCGTTGATAAAGGTGTTAATCAAGGTGTTTGAGAACGCGGCGTCGTTATTTGCATCCGCAGCGACAGCATCGACAGCGGCTTGCGTTTCCGGGTCCTCATTGGTGAGGTCAGGGCAGTCAAACACGACGGAGTTGAATGTCGGATCGAAGCCGAGGCCGTCATAGTCAGTCGAGTCGCCATCGCCGGCGTCTTCCCAGCGGAAGCACTGATCAGGATGGACGATCACGCCGTTCAGGAAGCGACCAATGTGGTTGGTGTTGAGGCGAATGGCCCGTGACTGCTGGCCGACCAGGGTGAAGTTGGCGATGGTCGGGTTGGTTGCTGGCGAGATGCCGGCGGTGCTGGACATTTCCATGCCATTGTCGCCGCCCGTCAGACGCTGAACGATCAACAGGAACTGCGTAAAGCCGCTCCAGCCATTGTCGGTGTCGAGGGATTCGTCGTCATTACCAGTCAGCACGATGTGCTTGAGGTTGGTCGTGCCGCCGAACATTTCGATGCCGTCATCGGCGTTGTTGTGAACCTGCACATAGTCAACAATCGTGCCGGAACCGGTGCCGCCGAAGGAGATGCCGTTCAACTCGTTGCCGGAGCTGAGTTCGAAACCGGCATATTTAACCTGCGTGTACATGATCGAACCGCTGGAGTCTGTCGCCAGGTCGCCGCCATACTGGGCTTCCGGGTTGGTGACGCCTTCAATCGTGTTCTGGCAGTCATTCATGCCCGGCGTGCCGCCGCCGAAGCAGCGGTTAATCGGCGCGCGGCCGAGAAGAACGATACCGCCCCACTCCGCAATCGTGTCCGCATCGTTGCGGTTCGGATTGTCGAGATCGCCTTCTGACGTGAAGATGATCGGGTTCTGACGCGTGCCATTGGCGAAGATTTTCGAACCGCGGTTCACAACCAGGAAGTCCGAACCGCTATTGCCGAAGATCGAGACGCCGGCTTCGATGGTGAGGTCGGCGGTGTCTGTGCCGGAGCCGTCAGCGCCAGCGTCAACGCCGACTTCGATACGGCCTTCGAGTTCGTAGATATTGCCGCGTGTCAGCGTCACATCCGAGGTCTGAACGCCTGCGATAGAGCAAACATTCATGCCATTTTTCGAACCGGTCAAATTCGTGCCTGTTGGGCAAACCGGATCCGGGAAGAGCGCGAAGGTCCAGCCTGTGGCCCAGTTGTTGGTCGGAGTTTCTTCAGGGCTGAAAGCGCCGATGTAATCGGTCGCCTCGAAGAACATGCCGCCCAGCGTGGAAAGGTCGAACTCGGTCGCCATCTGCTCGGTCATGCCCGGGAAGAACATTGCGGAAAGCGTGTTCGTTGCAAGAATGTTGTTCGGGTCTGCTGCAACTGAACCAACCGCAGCTGGTGTTTCCGGGTCTTCATTGGTCAGATCCGGACAATCGAACAGAACCGAGTTGAAGGTCGGGTCGAAGCCAAGACCGTCATAATCGCTCGAGTCGCCATCGCCTGCGTCTTCCCAGCGGAAGCACTGGTCAGGATGGACGATCACGCCGTTGAGGAAACGGCCAATGTGGTTGGTGTTGAGGCGAATGGCCCGCGACTGCTGACCGATCAGCGTGAAGTTGGCGATGGTCGGGTTGGTCGCCGGCGAAACGCCCGGCGTGCTGGACATTTCCATGCCATTGTCGCCGCCATCGGCGCGCTGGGCGATGACCATATATTGCACATTGCCAGACCAGCCATTGTCGGTGTCGAGGGATTCGTCGTCATTACCGGTCAGCACGATGTGCTTGAGGTTGGTCGTGCCGCCGAACATTTCGATGCCGTCATCGGCGTTGTTGTGGACCTGCACATAGTCAACGATCGTGCCGGAACCGGTGCCGCCGAAGGAGATGCCGTTCAGCTCGTTGCCGGAGCTCAATGGGAAGCCAGCGAAGCGAACCTGCACATAGCGGATGATGCCGCTATTGTCGGCTGCGAAGTCGCCGCCATACTGGGCTTCTGGGTTGCTGACGCCTTCGATTGTGTTCTGGCAATCATTCATGCCCGGCGTGCCGCCGCCGAAGCAGCGGTTGATCGGCGCGCGGCCGAGAAGCACAAGACCGCCCCATTCGGAAATGGCGGAGCCGCCCGTGTCTGTCGGGTCGATGGCGCGGCGCTCAATATCATTTTGCGAAGTGAACACGATCGGATTGGCTTGGGTGCCGTCTGCGATCAATTGCGAACCGCGATTGACGACGATGTAATCAGCGCCCGATGCGCCGAACACGGTGACGCCCGGCGCGACCGTCAAGGTCGCCGGCGTGCCGCCTGTGCCTGCTGCGCCGCGGTCGGCGCCCACATCGATACGGCCCTGAAGGCGGTATGCAACGCCAACGCCGTCGCCGTCATCATCTTTGAACGGCAATGTGAGGTTGGCGAGAATGCTGCCGGAGATGTTGCAAACCGTAAGGCCGCCGACGCTTGTGCCTGTGGCGAAGCCGGTCGGGCACGCATCCGCCGTTGCACCGCCGCCGCCGCCGCCACCGCCGCCGCCAGCTGGCGGCGTGCCAGGAGCCGAAGCGCCCGGCGATTCGATGTCGCTGCCTTGCGTACAAGCCGCCAGCGTTAGTGCGGCGCCCGCAAGAAGAAATTTTTTCATGTTGGACAATTGGCTCATTGAAGAGACCCCCGGGGGAAAAGTGTTACAAGCATGATCGGCGGCGCCCACGCGCCGGACGGATTGCCGATAGAGGAGACGTTTGACACCGCCGTGACATGTTTGTTTCAGTTCGATGACAATTAGCGCCGGAGCCATCGCCCATGCGCGCAGGTTGCGCATTGGTTAACGGGCGCACACAGGGCGCTTTAAGAAATGCACACAATGCGCATGACAAATAAATTAGATCGCAGAAACATGAGATTGCGCAGCATGAAAAATTCGGACAAATTCCGGCGCACACAGTCCGGAAATCTTCCGCGGCGAAAACCGGTACTGATACAATGATACCGAGCTGGGTCTTTTTCGTCACAGCCGCTTTGACCGGCGCGATCTTCGGCAGCTTTCTCAATGTGGTCATCCATCGCGGCCCGTCCATGTGGAAGCTCATCGACACGCCGGAACCGGCGGCGCGCGGCGACCTGATTGCGCCCCGTTCCTATTGTCCCGCCTGCCGGGCGGCGATTCGCGCGCATCATCTGATCCCACTCGTCAGCTACGCGCTGCTCAGGGGGAAATGCGCCGATTGCGGCGCGAAGATTGCCCTGCGCTATCCGGCGGTGGAGCTGGCGGGCGCAATCGCCGGCATCGTCGCGCTCTTATTGTTCGGCGTCACTTTCACCGCGCTGCTCGCTTTTATCTTCTTCCTCATTCTCATCGCGCTTGGCGTCATCGATTATGAGACCGGCTATTTGCCGGATGCGCTGACCTTTCCGCTGATCGCGCTCGGCGTCGGCGCCAGCGCCTTTAATCTGTTCAACGCGGCGCCGGGCGCGGCGGTGCTGGGCGCCGTCATCGGCTTCGCCGCTTTCCGGCTTGTCGACCTCGCCTTCCAGCGCCTGCGCGGGATGGAGGGCCTTGGTCAGGGCGACGCCAAGCTGCTCGCGGCGTTCGGCGCCTGGTTCGGATGGACGGCGCTGCCGCCGATTGTGTTTCTCGCGGCGCTGACAGCGCTGGCCGGCGTCGGCGCGGCGGCGATCCATGGCGCGAAGGTCGAAAAGGAAACGCCCGTCGCCTTCGGCCCCGCCCTCGCTGCGGCTGGCGCGCTCGCCATGATCGCGCACGGATTGCGGCTGCCGTTTTTCGCCTAAGGGTTACTTGCCCTTAAAGGCCGGCTTGCGTTTTTGAAACAGCGCCGTCACCCCTTCGGCGCAATCTTCCGTCGTGATCGCCTGACGCTGCAACATCGCTTCATAGGCCATCGCGTTTTTCAGCCCGTCCTGCGCGGCGACGCGGAAGGCGCGCTTGGTGAGCGCCATCGCAATCGGCGCGCGCTCGGACAGCGACGCGGCCCAGTCAATCGCATTGCTCACCACTTGCGCGTCACCAACCACGCGATTGACCAGCCCCCAGTCGAGCGCACGCTTGGCGTCAATCTTTTCTGCTTCAATAGCGAGCTGATAGGCGCGGCCATAACCGACCTCCTGAGTGAGCAACCAGGACAAGCCGCCATCGGGTACGAGACCGATATTGGCGAAGGCGCTCATCAGATACGCCCCCTCGCCTATGACGCGCAGATCGCAGGTCAGCGCCAGCGACATGCCGATGCCGGCGGCGGGACCATTGATCGCTGCGATGACCGGCTTCGGCATGGACTGGACGATATTCAAAAAGCCCGCATATTCCGTATTCAGAATATCTTCCACATTGCCCATTTCATCGACTGCCGACACATCCGCCCCGGCGCAAAAGGCGCGCCCTTCTCCGGTGAGAACAACCGCGCGCACCGCATCATCGGCGGAGGCTTTCGCCAATGCGTCGGTCAGGTCATGGCGCAATTGCCGGTTAAAGGAATTGAGCTTGTCCGGCCGGTTCAATGTGACCTGTGCGACGCCCGTTTTCGGACTTTCATATTTTACCGTCATGGAAGCATTTCCTGTGGCTAAGCATGAATTTTGAGCGCCATCATGCCGCTGCCCCAAGGCGATTGCAAAACGCCAGCGCAGTGCTAAGTCCTTGAAAAAGGCCTGACCGGAGGAGCCCGCCATGACCCAGTCGAAACCCCAATCCCGCTTCTTTCGCGAAGAGTGCTATATTGGCGGCGAATGGCGCGGCGCGGCGAACACCATCGCGGTGACCAATCCGGCCAATGGCGGGACCATAGGCCATGTGCCCGATCTCGGCCGCGCCGAGACCAGCGAGGCGATCGCCGCTGCGGCCAAGGCCTTTCCCGCCTGGCGCGCAAAGACGGCGGATGAGCGCAGCAAGGCGTGCCGCGCCTTTTACGAAGCGCTGATGGATAATCAGGACGCCCTTGGCGAACTCCTGACCCTGGAACAGGGCAAGCCGCTTGGCGAGGCGAAAGGCGAGATCGCCTATGGCGCCGCTTTCTTCAAATGGTTCGCCGAGGAGGCGACCCGCGTCTATGGCGACGTCATTCCCTCGCCCTGGGCCGGCAAGCGCATCATCGTCACCAAAGAACCGGTCGGCGTTGTCGCCTCGATCACCCCGTGGAACTTCCCGAACGCCATGATCGCGCGCAAGGCCGCCGCGGCGCTCGCCGCCGGCTGTCCGATTATCTGCAAGCCCGCAAGCCAAACGCCCTATTCCGCGCTCGCCATGGGCGTGATCGCCGACGATATCGGCCTGCCCAAGGGCGTATTTTCCGTGATCACCGGCGCGCCCGCGCCAATCGCCGACGAATTCTGTGAGAACCCTGCGGTGAAGAAGATCACCTTCACCGGCTCCACCGGCATCGGCAAACAGCTCGCCGCAAAAGCCATGGGTCAGATGAAGCGCGTTTCCATGGAGCTTGGCGGCAACGCGCCGCTGATCATTTTCGATGACGCCGATCTCGACAAGGCGGTCGAAGGCGCCATCGCCTGCAAATTCCGCAATGCGGGCCAGACTTGCGTCTGCGCCAACCGCATCCTCGTCCAGTCCGGCATTTATGACGCCTTCGCCGAAGCTTTCGCCAAGCGCGTTTCCGCGATGAAAGTCGGCGACGGCATGGAAGCCGGCGTCGAACAAGGCCCGATGATCGAGGAGAAAGCGGTCCAGAAAGTCGAGCAGCATATCGCCGACGCGCTCTCCAAAGGCGCCAGGACCGCCACCGGCGGCGAGCGTCACAAACTTGGCGGCTC
Organism: Hyphococcus sp. D3-15; assembly: GCF_055809375.1. Taxonomy (NCBI): domain Bacteria; kingdom Pseudomonadati; phylum Pseudomonadota; class Alphaproteobacteria; order Parvularculales; family Parvularculaceae; genus Hyphococcus; species Hyphococcus sp. D3-15. The sequence continues at coordinate 2,732,101 of NZ_CM147910.1, forward strand.
CTTCTTTCAGCCCACCGTGCTCACCGGCGTGACGCCCGACATGATCGTCGCGAAGGACGAGACCTTCGGCCCCGTCGCGCCCCTGTTCAAATTCGACAGCGAAGAACAAGCCGCGCAGATGGCGAACGACACCGAATACGGCCTCGCCTCTTATCTCTACACCAATGATCTGGGGCGCGCCTGGCGCATGATGGAAGCGCTGGAATATGGCATGGTCGCGATCAATGAAGGCATCCTCTCCACTCCCGTCGCGCCCTTTGGCGGCGTGAAGGAATCCGGCGTCGGCCGTGAAGGCTCCAAATACGGGCTTGAGGATTACCTCAACATCAAATACGCGCTGTTCGGCGGGCTCGGAAAGTAAGCGCCGCACAGATGTTTTCGGGGCCGGAATTGTTTCACGTGAAACATTCCATCCGCTTGCTGATATTCCGTATACGTAACTCAAGACAGACTCCGTGCGGTCGCCGAAAAGCTCTCTGCGGCGGGATTAGACCAGTTGCTGCTGTCATCCCGCACGCGCAGCGCGATGAAATAGCGCTGTGCAGATGCGGGACCCATTAAGCGGCATGGCCGAGAATGGGTCCCGGGTTCTGACTTCCGTCAGCCCCGGGATGACAACCGTAAAGGAGTATAAGCCCGCCCTGACATGTGAGGATAACTACGCACCAAATGCGGGTTTGGTGAAAGAATTCATCACATAGGATGTATTTTTGAAGCTGCGATTCAACTTATTGGGTCGAATATCCAGCCCTTTTGCGGCGCGCTCTTTCTTCCCCCGCTTGCGGGGAAGTGGTCGCATAGCGACCGATGGGGGTTCTTTTGGCGCAACTGTAAACACCCCCTCCGTCAGCTACGCTGACACCTCCCCCGTAAAAGGAGGGATGTATAGCTAAGTCGGATAGAAAATAGCCCGTTTGCGGTAGGCATATTTGCCATGAAAATTAGTTTGAATGAAATGACAATGATTCGCCAAAGGCAGACGTTAAAAGCGTTCGACCGTGATGGCTGTTAGGCGTGCAAAAGGCAACATTAGAAACGGCTGTTGAGTGATCATAAAGGGGCCCGTTTGGGCAGTGGCTGAGATCAACGCGAATGTCTGGTTATATCCCGGTTTTTGCCAACTGACAGTAAGGCGGCACGCAGACACACAACGAACCCTATTACTGTTCAGATTCATTCTTCGCGACCAAAAATCCGATGAGACCTGAAATTGGAAACGCTATCCATGCTGTGTAAATATTTGCAAAAAACGAAACCACAGCAGCTACAATGGATGTTTTGAGAAATTCATCGAATGAAAATGCGTTTTCTTGATGAAGCAAACCAATGCCCACAACAGGACCAATCAGTAAAAGAGCGAGCCATGCTGTTGTCACGCCAGCTAACGCCCCTCGCGACCGGCTTTCTTCCTTTTCCATGAAAAAATACCAAGTTAACGCCGCGACAATGGCGGAGACGAAACCACAAAGCAAAGTCATTTCGTTGAGCGTATTACCCTGCTTATTTTCAGAGAATGGCATCACGAAATGCGACACCCAAACCGCAGCAGTAAATATAGAGAGTGTGAATATAGAAAGCCTCAAAATACTTGGGTTTTTTGAACATACATTCTTATCTAACGGTGTTGATAGTACCATTGCCCATGAGATCGCCAGCGGAACCGCAATCCAAGCACTAACCATGAATGCCACAACCGTCGCCACAAACCCAATTAAACTGCTCGTCAGTACAGCCGCGTCAGTTTCAATCCCGCCTGTATGTAAATTGAACACTGGAATCAGAAAGGTCAGAATTGGGCTGAGAATAATGTATGATCCAAGGACTGAAAAAAGGCCGGCTTTCGCCGCTGTCGCCCTCCCCCTATTCAAAGGGTATTTTAAATGCGTTACGATGTAGCCACTCACACCGATAGCCAATGGGCCAGCGATTAATACAGCGATCAAGGTTGCAGATCCAAATTTGTTTTCGGTATCAAATTCGTAATCAGCACCATCCAGAATATAAATGCCTGCATTGAGAACGCATACCATCAGCGCCAAACCGGCAACAAATAAATAGTTTCGCATCTTCAATGACATTCGGATTACTCGGGCCATATAAGCAAACACTGAAAAACTGAAGCATAATATCATTAAGATAATGCCATCGCGCGCGGACAGATTGATCCCCGCCAACCGGCAAAACCAGCTACAAACCGGACATTTAAGTTGAGATCGGCAATGTCTGGCTTGGGGGCGAGAAATTGCCGTTTGAGCAATGCGGTCTTAACGTCTGCTCCGAGGATCAAACAGCGCGCCGAGTTTCGCCGCTTCCTTGTCCACATCATGACCGCGTTCGACGCGGGCGCGCCCTTCGCGGCCAAGGGCGGCCAATTGTTCCGGCGATGCGGTGAGCGCAGACCGCATGGCTTGCGTCAGCGCGTCGCCATCGCCCGCCGGAATGATCCAGCCACAGCCCTCATCCACCAGCTCGGGAATGCCGGCGATGTAAGTTGAGATCACCGGCCGGCCGAGCGCCAGCGCTTCCATGATCACCACGGGCAGGCCTTCAGCAAATGTCGGCAACAGGAAAGCGCGGGCGTTCTTCACCGCTTCGCGTACGTCGCTATTGGCCATCCAGCCCTTGATGATGACTTGATCGCCGACGCCGAGCCGGGCGATCTCCGCTTCGATTTCCGCGCGGCTTTCCCCGTCGCCCACAAGAATGATTTTCAGATCAGGAAATTCATCGCGCAAAGCCGCAGCGGCGGCGGGCAGTTGCGCCTGGCCCTTTTGCGGACAAAGCCGCCCGACGCAAACCAGCGTATGATTGTCCGGCGGCGGGCTCGCGGTGAAGTCTTCAAGATTGAGACCGCAATGCACGATCTCCATTTTCTCGCCCATGGAGATTGAGGAGAAGCGGATTAGCTGCGACTTACAGAAATGCGTGATCGCCGCGATGAACGAGGCGTGTTCGATCTTCGCCGGAAAATCGAGCAACGGCGCGTCAACCAGTTCGTCGGGCCCGTGCACGGTCGCGCTATAGCTCGGCCCGCCCATGATCCGCGCCAGCATGGCGACGGCGGTCGAGTTGGTCAGGAAATGCACATGCACATGATCAATGCCGTCGGCTTCCATGCGCTGGCGGAAATAGCACGCCTCCATCAGGTAAGCGACATGACGGATGACGCCGCCGCGCGCGCGCCTTAACAGCGACCACCACGGCCCGAGCGCCTTCAACAGCCCGCCAGGATTATTGATCAGCTCACGGAACAAGGCTTTGACCAGCCCGCCTGCATTGCCGCTTAAGATATAATGCGTGCGGTCGATCTCCGCGATGTCGAGCGGATCGACCAGCTTGCCGTCCCACTGGCGCAAGGCATAGCGTTTGACGTTTAGCCCGCGCCGCTCATGCGCCTCGATCTCCCGCCGGATGAACGTCGTCGACGTCAGCGGGTAGGTGTTCATGAGATAGGCGATATTCAGTGGTTGCGACACCGGCGGTCCTGATTCTGCTCAAACAAAAAGGCGCGTTGGATTCGCGCCTTTTTGCCAGTTTCTCTTAAAGAATTCCTTGCCTTCAGCTTATGCAGCCGTCCGAAAGGAGACGATTTTGGTCGGATTGCGCGGCGGCTCGCCTTTTTCGGCGGCGTCCACATGCTCCATGCCCTCTACAACCTTGCCCCAGGCGGTGTACTGGCCGTCGAGGAATGACGCGTCTGCAAAGCAGATGAAGAACTGGCTGTTAGCGCTGTTGGGGTTTTGCGCCCGCGCCATGGAGCAAACGCCGCGCTGATGGCTGACATCATTGAACTCGGCTTTGAGGTTCTCTTTGTCAGAGCCGCCAGTGCCGTCTCCGCGCGGGCAACCCATCTGCGCCATGAAGCCGTCGATCACCCGGTGCAGCGGAATGCCGTCGTAAAAGCCTGCATCGGCAAGCTCTTTAACGCGCGCCACATGGCCCGGCGCCTTGTCCGGGAAGGTCTCGATCGTCACTTCGCCGGTGTCGAGGGTCAGGATTAGTTTGTCGCTCATCGTCTTTCAATCTTTCCGTCTACTTTGACCGGCACTTTGATCTCGCAAATGTCTTTCACAAAACCATTATCGCTGAGTTCGCCAGAGGCTTTGAGATAATCCGTGAAGATCTCATTGTCGGTCTTCAAAATTTTAATGTCTTTCAATTCGGCCTGGGGGATGTCCGCTGCGACGCGCATGCGGATGATCGGCGTCGGCCGTGAGGGCGGCTCGCCCCGCACAATGCGCCGCGTCGCTTCGAAGCCGTCGACGATCCAGCCCCAGGCGGTGTAGCGGCGGTCGAGACTGAGGCGCGCATCGCCGATCATCAGGAAGAACTGGCTGTTGGCGCTCGCCGGGTTGGTGGCGCGGGCCATGGACATAACGCCCGGGCAATGCACCGCCCACATATCAACGCGGCCGCCCATCAGGAAACTCCTGAGGCCTTTCGGCTGCGCAGCGACGGGCATGCCGTCAATATATCCTATGCGCGGCGCGATGCGGTCGCGGCCGATCTCGTGCAGACCGGTCACCGTCGATTCCTCGCGCGTGAATTCCGGCGGCAGGTTCGGCTTGTCGGAGCCGCCCGTGCCGTCGCCTTTCGGATCGCCGCCCTGGGCGACGAAGCCCTCAATCACGCGGTGAAAGGACAGCCCGTCATAAAAGCCTTCGCGGGTCAGCTCCTTGATCCGCTGCACATGTTCCGGCGCGAAATCGGGCCGCAGCTCGATCACCACCGTGCCTGCAGGCAGGTCCATATAGATTGTGTTTTCGGGGTCGAGCGGGCGCCAATCGGGCTCGCCAGCGCGCTCAAGAACCTGCGCCGCGGTTTCCTTGTCCTCGTCCTCGTCAGCCGCGAAAGCCGCCGGGGCCCCGATGACAGGCGCAGCCAACGCAAGCGCCGCAACGCTCCACAACATTGATCTTAAACGCATTTCAACTCCTTGACGCCGCCCGCCAGCGCTTCAATCCGGACACCATATAGGGGGTTCCGGCGAAAAATGCGAACGGGTCAGCTGGAAAATTTCGCCTTCAGCTGTCCGGCCACATCGGCCGGCACAAAGGAGGATATATCGCCGCCAAGCCGGGCGATTTCCTTGACCAGCCGCGAGGCGATGGACTGGTAGCGCGCATCGGCCATCAAGAAGACGGTTTCGATCTCGTCATTGAGGGCCTGATTCATGCCGACCATCTGAAACTCATATTCGAAATCGGAGACCGCCCGGAGGCCGCGAATGATGATATTCGCCTTCACTTCCTCGGCGTATTTCATCAGCAGGCTTTCAAAGGGCCTGACGCTGATCGGCGTGCCGGTCGCTTTGGTAATGCGCGCCATTTCCTTTTCGACCATGGCGACGCGCTCCTCCAGCGAAAAAAGCGGGCCTTTATCGCGGTTGATGGCGACGCCGATAATCAGCTCATCGACCAGCTTCACCGCGCGCTCGACCAGGTCAACATGACCGAGGGTCAGCGGGTCAAACGTGCCCGGATACAGGCCGATCAGTTTGGTCATTCAGCTCCGCCTTCCGCCTCATCTTCCTCCCCGTCCACATCTTCGACGCGGCCGACGGAGACCACTTTTTCATCCTCGCGGGTGCGGAAGATGGTGACGCCTTGCGTGTTGCGCCCGGCGACCCGGATGCCTTCCACCGGCGTGCGGATCAATTGCCCGCCATCGGTGACGAGCATGATCTGATCGCTGTCTTCGACCGGGAAGGAAGCGACCACCGGTCCGTTGCGGCTTGAAGTCTGGATCGCGATGATGCCTTTGCCGCCGCGGCCGGAGGTGCGGTACTCATAAGAAGAGGTCCGCTTGCCATAGCCGTTTTCGGTGACAGTGAGGACGAACTGTTCCGACGCGCCAAGCACGCCGACCCGGTCCGGACTGATCGCCACGTCAGGCACATCGGTATCTTCCGGTTCTTCCGCATCCGCCTCGCCCACGGCGCGGCGCATGGCGGCGGCGTGTTTGAGATAGGCTTTGGCTTCCTCCGATGAGGTCTCCACATGATGCAGGATCGCCATGGAGATGACGGTGTTGCCTTTATCAAGGCGGATGCCGCGCACCCCGGTCGAGGTGCGGCCGGCGAAGACCCGCACCGTGTCGACGGGGAAGCGAATGCACATGCCGGTCGCGGTGGTCAGCAAGACGTCCTCGTCTTCGCGGCAGACTTTCACGCCGACAAGCCGGTCGCCTTCATCAAGCTTCATCGCGATCTTGCCGTTGCGATTGACGCGCTGGAAGTCGGAAAGCTTGTTGCGGCGGACATTGCCGGAGCGCGTCGCAAAGATGACATGCAGCTTGTCCCAGGACTCTTCGTCTTCAGGGAGCGGCAGAATGTTGGTGACCCGCTCATCGGGCCCGAGCGGCAGCAAGTTCACGAAGGCCTTGCCGCGCGAATTCGGCGCGCCCTCCGGCAGGCGCCAGAGCTTCAGCTTGTAGGACATGCCGGTGGAGGTGAAGAACAAGAGCGGCGTATGGGTCTCGCCGACAAATAGCTGGTTGACGAAATCCTCGTCCTTGAACTTCATCCCGGCGCGGCCCTTGCCGCCGCGCTTTTGCGCGCGATAGGTCGACAGGGCCGTCCGCTTCACATAGCCCGCATGGGTGACGGTGACGACCATCTCCTCGCGCGCGATCAGGTCTTCATCCTCGACCTCGCCCTCGGCGTCGATAATCTCGGTCCGGCGCGGCGTCGCGAACTCACTGCGCACTGCGATAAGCTCGTCTTTGATGATGGTCATGACGCGGTCGCGATTGCGCAGAATGTCGAGGTAATCTGCGATCTTTTCCGCAAGACCTTTCAACTCGTCGCCGATCTCGTCGCGGCCGAGCGCCGTCAGGCGTTGCAGGCGCAGATCGAGGATCGCTTTCGCCTGCTCTTCCGACAGTTTCAGCGTGTCGCCGTCGGTCATCAAATGGCGCGGATCAGCAACCAGCAGCACCAGCGGCGCCAGATCCTTCGCCGGCCAGGCTTTCGCCATCAACTGCTCTTTCGCCGTCGCCGGATCGGGCGCGGCGCGAATAAGCGCGACAATCTCGTCAATATTGGCGACCGCAATGGCGAGGCCGACCAAAATATGCGCGCGGTCGCGCGCCTTGTTGAGATCAAACTTCGTCCGCCGGGTGATCACTTCCTCGCGGAAATCGATAAAGGCGGCGAGCACGTCGCGCAGCGACAATTGCTGCGGCTTGCCGCCATTCAGCGCCAGCATGTTGACGCCGAAACTCGTCTGTAGTTGCGAGTGCCGGTAAAGCTGGTTCAACACCACATCCGGCGTCGCATCGCGGCGCAGCTCAATCACGACGCGAATGCCCTGACGGCTCGACTCGTCGCGAATATCCGCGATGCCTTCGATCTTTTTCTCGCGCACCAGATCGGCGATACGCTGCACCATCATCGCCTTGTTCACCTGATAGGGAATTTCGGTGATGATGATGGCGTAGCGGTCCTTGCGGATTTCTTCGATATTGGCGCAGCCGCGCATAACCACGGAGCCGCGGCCGAGCAGCAAACCGGCCTTCGACCCGGAGCGGCCGAGAATGATGCCGCCGGTCGGAAAATCAGGACCCGGAACAATTTCGATCAACTCCTCATCGGAGATATCCGGGTTCTCGATCATGCCGATCGTGGCGGTGACGACTTCGCCGAGATTGTGCGGCGGGATGTTTGTCGCCATGCCGACGGCGATGCCGCCGGAGCCGTTGACCAGCAGGTTCGGGAACTTCGCCGGCAGGACAACCGGTTCCTGTTCGGACCCGTCATAGTTGTCCTGATAGGCGACCGTGTCTTTTTCGATATCGTCGAGCAGCGCACTCGACACTTTGCCCATCCGGCATTCGGTGTAACGCATCGCGGCGGGGGGATCGCCGTCAATCGAGCCGAAATTGCCCTGCCCGTCGATCAGCGGCAGGCGCATGGCGAAATCCTGCGCCATACGCACAAGCGCGTCGTAAATCGACTGGTCGCCATGGGGGTGATATTTACCGATCACATCACCGACGACGCGCGCCGACTTGCGATAAGCCTTGTTCCACGTATAGCCGTTTTCGTGCATCGACCACAGGATGCGCCGGTGCACCGGCTTCAACCCGTCGCGCGCATCGGGAATCGCGCGGCTGACGATGACGCTCATCGCATAGTCGAGATACGACTTGCGCATCTCGTCTTCGATGGAAATCGTCGCGCCTTCGCTCTGCGTCATGCGAGGGTCTTGGGGCGGTGTCTGTTCTGGATCTTCCGGAATATCACCCGGGATATCGCCATCATCTTCGGCCACTTGGGAACCTTTTGGAATCAGCTGGAAAAGAGTGGTTCTGCCATAGCATCGGGGGCCCGCCAAGGCCACGCGTTTACGACGATTATATGAAATTTTCGCCGCTTGGCGGCGCGGCGCTTGCGCCGGCCAAAAGCGCCCTTAAGACTGATTTTTAGTCAGTTTTGGGGGACTTTTGATGCGAAAATCGACGCTTTTCATCACAGCCGCATTGAGTGCGCTGACTTTTTCCACAAGCGCGGCGCTGGCGGAATGCCTTCCCGACAATCCGGGCAATGGCGATGTCGTCAGCTGCGCCGCCGACGACAATGACGGGCTTTCCGATGGCAGCGACAATGTCACCGTCAACGTCAATTCGGGCGTCACGGTCTCAAATGCCAGCGGCGACGCTTTCAATCTCGATGGCGACAACAACACGGTCAATAATAACGGCGCCCTTATCGGCGATGATGAGGGCATCCAACTCGAAGGCGCGGGCAGCGCGGTGAACAATTTCGCCGGCGCGTCGATCAGCGGCGATGATAACGGCGTTCAGCTTGAGGGCGCGAATAATGTTGTCTTTAACGGCGTCGGCTCCACCATCACCGGCGGCGACCGCGGCGTTGAAGCGGAAATTGCGACAAGCGTCATCATCGATAATTTCGGCGAGATCATCGGCACGTCAAGCGACGGCATCCGCGCCGGCGATGGGGCGATCATCAACAACAAGCTCGGCGCCACGATACGCGGCGGCGATGACGGCGTGCAGATCACCGACGACAATGCGACGATCACCAATGACGGCCTGATTTCGGCGCTTTCCACCAGCGGCACTAGCGAAGGCGTCACCGGCGGAAACAACATCACCTTGATCAATAACGGCACGCTTGAAGCCAATGACGACGCCTTCCAGACCGGCCTCAATGCAGACATCACCAATACCGGCACGATCCGTTCGGTCGCCAATGACGGCGTCGACATCGACACCGGAACCATCGTCAATTCCGGCGTGATCATCGCCGAAGGCGTCGAAGACGGTGTTGATTTCGACGCCGGCGTCGACCCGGCATCAATCTCCACCATCAACAATCAGGCTGGCGGCCTGATCAGCGGCGTCATCGGCGTCAATGTGGACCCGGACAACAATGCGCGCCAGTTCATCACCAATGCGGGAACCATCACCGGCACGGGCGGCACGGCGCTGTTTCTTGAAGAAGGCGACGACGCCCTCATCCTGCTCGGCAGCGGGATCATCAACGGCGTCGCCGATCTTGGCGACGGCGCCGATGTGCTGACCTTGACGGGTCCGCAAATGGCGCTGGTCGGCGGCGGCAACCTGTTTGACGGCAGCGCAGGCGATCATGACGTCATCGCCTTTGACGCCGTCGCCTCGGGCGATCTGGTCTCCCTGACCCTCGCCTCGCTCGCTTCGACCCTGACCTTCCGCAATGGCGACGGCTCGCTCAGCGAGTTGCTCTTCACCAATTTCGAGTTCTTTTCGTTCACGGACGGAAAATTCGCGATCTCCGACCTCGCCTCGGAAGTGCCGCTGCCCGCAGCGCTCTGGCTGTTCGCGGGCGGGATTGGCCTGTTCGGCGCGGCCAGCCGGCGCCGCAAAGCCCGGTAGCGCGCCCCCAGCCTCAAGAAGCGCTTGGTTTCTTCGGGCCGAAAATTAAGCTAGGATCACCGTCAGCCAGACGAGGTGACGCGTGATCTCAGCGAAGAATTTTCTAGCTATTTCCATTGGTTCCGCCGCATTGCTCGCCGCTTGCAGCAATTCTGACGGCGCCGTCGCCACTGAAGCGGCGCCCCCTCTTGCGGATTGGGGCTCGACCGTCGCGGACTTTGTCGACGCAGAAGGCAATAAAACAGGCGAGATCGGCTTTACCGGCGCGCCCGGCGGCGGCGTGTTGATGCGCATCTCGCTCAGCGGTCTAGGCGAAGGCTGGCACGGCATACATCTGCATCAGATCGGCGATTGCAGCGACGGCGCTAACGGCTTCAAAGCCTCCGGCTCGCACATCAATCCGGCCGGCAATGAACACGGCCTGCTCAATCCGAACGGCTATGAAGCCGCCGACATGCCGAATATCCATGCGGGCGCAGACGGCGTTGGCGTCGCGGAAATTTTCAACGGCGCGATATCGCTCGACAGCGGCGGACCGCTCGCCGATGCGGATGGCTTCGCTGTGGTCGTGCATACAAACGCCGACGATCACATCACACAGCCGATTGGCGGCGCAGGCGCGCGCGTCGCCTGTGCGGCCGTGCATCTCGGGGGCTAGGCGAAGATTTTGGTGGCGTAGGGGGAAAATATGAAACAGATCGACAGACGGCTGGTGCTGGCCGGGGGAACCGCCCTTGGCGCCGGCGCCTTGTTTCACGCAAGCGCGCCCGCCTTCGCCAAAAAAGACGGGCCCATGGGCGCATGGACGCCGCTTTCCAACATGCCGTTCCCGGTGCAGGAGATTTATCCCGCGCCCTTCCGCAAATCATCCGACCCCGGAACATCGCCGAAGCCCAAGCCGCTCGACCTGATCGTCAATGCGGGCGGCCTGACGCCGGACGGCGCCTTCAACGTCACCGGCAAAGTCACGTTTTACGATCCGGCCTATGACGCCTGGGGCCTTGCGACGCCCCTGCCCGAACCGCGCCACCATATCGCGCTGGTCAATAATAACGGCTTTTTATACGGCGTCGGCGGCTTCGCCCGCGACCGCAATGGCGGCTGGCAAATGCGCGCCAATAACTGGCGCCTGACCGCGCTTAACGGCGACTGGAACGCCATGGCCCCGCTGCCCCATCCGCAGGCGGAGAGCGTGTGCCAGTCCCTTAACGGCTTCATCCATGTGGCGGGCGGGCGCTCGCCCTCGGGCAGCCGCAACGCCGAATGGTCCGATCATATCGATACGGATGAGCACTGGTATTATGATGCCGGCGATAATCGCTGGCGCGCGCTGGCGCCCTTGCCGACGCCGCGCAACTCATCCGCCGGCGCGGTGGTGAATGGCGTCCTTTACGTCATAGGCGGCCGCACGGTCAGCGACGGCAACTCCAATGTCGTCGAAGTCTATGACCCGCTTTCCGATCGCTGGGAAATGGCGCGGCCGATGCCCAAGGCGCAGGGCGGGCTCGCCGCTGCGGTGCTGAACGGCAAGATCTACGCCTTTGGCGGCGAATATTTCACACCCTCCCCCGGCGGCGTCTTCGCCGAAGCCTGGGAATATGACCCGGACACGGATAAATGGCGCGCCGTCGCCGCCATGCCCCGGCGCCGCCACGGATTAGGCGCCGTCACCCTTGGCGATGCGATTTATGTGCTCGGCGGCGCAGCCAAACCAAGCGGCGACGAGACTTCCAACGCCCTCGACAAATTCGAGATATAAGCCGGCCTGTCTTAGACCCTGCTTCGCGACTGACTTCACGCAAGGCTTATCGCGCAATGGCGATGATCACGCCCATACCCGCGCCCGCGATCAGGACAGCCGCCGGGATGAGCAAAATCTGCAGCGCCGCCTCCCAACCGGCCACAATGCCGGTCCAGGTTTCGAAAGGCTCGCGAAGAAACACATCCAGGGTTTTATCCTGAACCGGATCGATATGTCCGCCCACGCGGCTCAACATATAAGGCGTGCCGACATAAGCGGCGAGATACACAGCGCTGATCGCCACCATGAAAAGCGCTTCTGCGGCGCCCTGAAATGTCAGCCAGAAAACCGCCAGCAGCGCGGCGTAAATCATCGCCAGCGCCGCGAACACCGCCCGATGTACGCTGCTATTGGGCTTCAGCGCGGGCGCGCCCTCTATGACCTCGAAGTCCCGCTTCTCCCGGACCCCGGCCCGCCTTTCCGGCGGCGCTTGCAGCGGTTCGTGATCATGCAGTTTCGCCAATATCGTCATGGCTTGCTCCTTTAGATGTATATTATATGCATCTTATCTATTGCCATGCCGGCATATTTGCAATATATGATATGCATCTTTTAGGAGTGCCTATGCGGCTCAATGTTCAAACAGATTTCGCGCTCAGAGTGATGATGCATCTCGCGGTCAATCCCGACCGCCATTGCACCATCGCAGATATCGCGGCGCGCTACGGGATTTCGAAAAACCATCTCATGAAAGTCGCGCATCATCTGGGACAGGAAGGTTTTGTCGAAACCTTGCGCGGGCGTTCGGGCGGTTTAAAACTCGCCCGCCCCGCTGATCAGATTAATCTCGGCGCCATCGTGCGCGCCATGGAACCCGATTTCGCCATTGTCGAATGTTTCGAAAACGGCGCCGGGGAATGTCTCATCACCCCCGCCTGCAAACTGAAATCGGTGTTGAAGGAGGCTGTCTCGGCGTTTTTAAATGTGCTTGACGGCTACACGCTCGATCACCTTGTGCGGCGCAATTCAAAGCTTCGTTTTCTGCTGGAACAGGACGCCGCGTAATGACCACGCAAAACCGTTCGGCGCTTGAGCGCCGCAAAGAGATTCAAGACGCCGCGGCGGCGATGAAGATCAACGAAGCCTATATCTCGACGCTGGTGGATACGTTTTACGACCGCATTCGCGCGCATCCCGAACTCGGGCCGATCTTCGCGGAAAAAATCAGCGATTGGGGTCCGCATCTCGCCCGCATGAAAGATTTCTGGTCTTCCGTCGCCTTAAATAGCGGCCGCTATTCCGGGCGGCCGGTTCCAAAACATGTGGCGCTGACGACGGTTCAGCCCGAGCATTTCAATATGTGGCTGTCGCTTTTTCGCGACACGCTGGCCGACACCGCGCCGACGCCGGAGGCCGCCATGTTCTTTTCAGAACGCGCCGGGCGTATCGCCGAAAGCCTGAAGCTGGCGATGTTCGGCTTGCCTGAGCTTCGCACCGCGCCCCGATCCGGGAACTGACCCGCCCGACGCCTAGCCGGCGTTGCAATTCGACACGAGATATTCGCCATCCGCCGCCTCGCCCGGCAGGTCGATTTTCGCCGGATAGGTCGGATAGTCCGGGTAGTTGGCGCAGACTTTCCGTTGCGCCGGATTGATAGTCACCGGCCACAGATTGCGCGCGCGCGGCGGCAGCGCAGCATGATTTTTCAGCTCCAGATGCGCGCTCCATTGCACGCCCAGATTGCCGCCCGGCAGATTGCGCAACACCAGACCGTTGGCGGGCAGAAACTGGCCATCCACGGCGTCATAATCCCAATAGCCGACAACAATCCAAAGATCGCTATTGGTGAAAGGCGTTTCAGCTTTCGGCGCGGCCTTGGCCTTGACCGGTTTCGGCGACGGCGATGGCGCCACAGGCGCGGCGGGCGCCGTTGCTTCAACCGATGCAGCGCTGGCGAGCATCGGCGGCTTGGAGAAAATCACCTGATCGCGATAGCCCAGCGTCTGGCCTTGCGGCGAACGCACCAGCAAACGGGGAAACACAACCGCGCGCACGGCGGTCGCCTGGCTCGACAGGTTCGGCGCGATGACCGTGAGCTGATAGGATGTATCCGCAACCGCGATCTGGTCCCATTGCGGACGATTTGAAACCGTTCCGAACCCGCCAGAGGTGACAGCGTAATCATTGCCGCGATCATCCTGTATGGTGATGTTGCGGGTGACTTCTATTTTCTTGTCGCGATACTGGTTGGACACCGACAATATGCAGATCGCCGTTCGGTCCGCCGTGATCTCGCAAGAGCGCATGGCGAAATGCGTGTCGTTAAACGAATGGTTGTCGGCGGCGCCTTTCAGCTTTTGCAACAGGCTTTCAGCATGGGCGGGCGTCTGAGCCCCGGCGGCTACAACAAGCATGGCCAGCCCTGAAAACAATCTCCTCATATGCCTCTCCCCTAAGACAGCATCCGGATAACAGGTGGTGCGCTATCGGTCCTACTACAGGCAGGCGGATTTGACTAATCACGAAGATCACGGAATCGCGCGTATGGATTGGCGGGCCGCGGGATTGACTGCGCCGCAGGCGCGCGGCAAAACCCCGCCCATGACCATTCTCGTCACCGGCTCCTCAGGCCATCTTGGCGAAGCGCTCTGCCGCAGCCTAGAAACACAGGCGCGCCCCTTTACCGGCGTCGATGTTAAAGACGGCCCCTTCACCACCCATCAAGGCGATATTGCCGACCCGGACTTTGTCGCCCGCGTCATGAAAGGCGCCAGTGCGGTCATTCACGCCGCGACCCTGCACAAACCCCATGTGGTGACCCATTCCAATCAGCAATTTGTCGAGGTGAACATCACCGGCACGCTGAACCTGCTCGAAGCCGCCGCGCGTGAAGGCGTCGAGGGGTTCATCTTCACCAGCACCACCAGCACTTTTGGCGATGCGATGCGCCCGCCTGCCGGCGCGCCGGCCGTGCTGGTCACCGAACAGCTCACGCCGATCCCGAAAAACATTTACGGCGTCACCAAGATCGCGGCGGAACATCTTTGCGCGCTGATCCACAAGAAACACAAGCTGCCTTGCCTGGTCCTGCGCACATCGCGTTTCTTTCCCGAAGATGACGACAACGCCGCCATTCGCAGCGGGTTTGACGACCTCAATGCCAAAGTGAACGAATTGCTCTATCGCCGGGCCGATATCGCCGATGTGGTGTCGGCGCATATGTGTGCGCTGGAACGCGCGGGCGAGATCGGTTTCGGGCGCTACATCATCAGCGCGACAACACCCTTCACCGAAGACGATCTAGACGAACTCGGGCGTAACGCGCCCGCCGTCCTGAAGCGCTACGTCCCTTATGAAGAAGAATTCGCCCGGCGCGGCTGGCGCATGTTCGATACGCTGGACCGGGTTTATGTGAATGACCTGGCGCGCAAGGAACTCGGATGGGCGCCGGCGATCGATTTCGCCGCCGCGCTTGAGCGCCTGAAGCAGGATCAAAGCCCGTTCAGCGCCCTAAAGGACGAAATCGGCAAAAAGGGATATCACGACCAGGTGTTTACGGACGGTCCGTTTCCCGTCGAAGACTGATCAGTCGTGATCAACCGGCAGGCAATCGGCGTAAACCGGATTGCCAACCACTTGCTGGGTCGTCCAGTGTTCACCCGCCGCGATGCAGTCCGCTTCATTGTCATAAACGCCGATTATGTCGGGCTCGCCTGTCGGCCCCGGCGTCAGATAGCCTTGCGCCGTCCATTGATGAACGACAGGCTGGGTTGCGCAAGCGGATGCAGCGACAAGCGCGAAACATGTTGCAATGCGAAGATGCGGGCGAATGTTTGGGCGAAGGCGTGTTCGTTTCATACGGATCTCTCCCCGATCAGATGAGCAAACATCATAAGTCTGGCGAAAAGACGGCGCAAAGCACGAAGCGCAAACCACAATCGACGCCTCCGGCGTTAACATGTGGGAAACTTTTGCCGGCGAATGCGCCATGAATTGTCGTTTCGCCTGGCGGATCGGCGATGGAAAGCCTGAAAACACCGGAACGGCGCCGTAACAAAGCGCAAAAATAAAGCCCCGGCGATTATAAGCGCCGGGGCTTTGAACGAATGCTAACTGCCTAAGTCATCATGACGAGCAGCTAAATTCTGATGTTCTCGAATGCTTGCTTGCACTCGGTATTCTGTTTGCGGAGCGCCCCCGCATGTCATCGGCCCGTTACTGCTTTACGCCGGCCCGATGAAAAGCCTCTCTAAATGCGCATTGTCGTGCTTCAAAACACTTGGCGCGAGCGGCAAGTCAAAAGCGCTGAAATTTCAAGCGCTTATGCCTTTAAAAACCAGCTTACGCCTTTTTCCGGCGTTTCACGCGGCGCTTAGCAGGAGCCTTTTTCTTGGCGGCTTTGCGCTTGGTCGCTTTTTTCTTGGTTGTTTTGCGCTTCGTGGCTTTCTTAGCCGTTTTGCGCTTGGTCGCTTTGCGCTTCGTGGCTTTCTTCGCCGTCTTGCGCTTGGCGGTTTTCCGCTTAACGGCTTTTTTCTTCACCGTTTTGCGTTTTGTCGCCTTACGTTTCGTGGCTTTCTTCGCGGTTGTTTTCCGCTTCACCGCTTTGCGCTTCGTTGCCTTGCGCTTGGCTGGTGCTTTTTTCTTCGTCGTTTTACGCTTTACAGTTTTTCTCTTCGCGGTTTTTTTTGCCGCTTTCTTCTTTGTCGTTTTTCTTTTGACAGCCATGGTTCACCTCCGAATCAAGCGTCGAAAGCGAAAACATAACTTAATTTTCTAAAAAAGTATTGCATATGCGCAACGTTGAACGCGCGCATTCGCATTTTTTTGCATTTTTTGATTCGTTTCGACGTTTAAAACGGAATGTCGTCGTCCATTTCATAAGATTGTCCGCCTGAAGACGCTCCTCGTTCGGACATTCCGCCCCCGCTGCGATTTGATTCGCGATCAACACTTCCGCCGCCGCTTCTTCCATCGAGCATGACGAGCGTACCGTTGAAACCTTGCAGCACAACTTCGGTCGAATAGCGATCATTGCCGCTTTGGTCCTGCCATTTACGCGTTTGCAGCTGGCCCTCGATGTAAACCTTCGAGCCTTTCTTCAAATATTGCTCTGCAACACGAACAAGGCCTTCGGAAAAGATCGCAACCGTATGCCATTCGGTTTTCTCGCGACGTTCGCCGGTGTTTTTGTCTTTCCAGTTCTCGGAAGTTGCAATTCGCAGGTTGCAGACAGAGCCGCCGTTCTGAAATTTACGTACTTCCGGATCGGCGCCGAGATTACCGATCAAAATGACTTTGTTGACGCTGCCTGCCATGAAACTCTCCTGAAATCTGTCGTTGCTGAGCTAATCGCGCGGATTCGCGGTGCGCTCAATAAATGGTTCTCCCCACCGCAACAGCTCTGGCGATGACTGGGAAAACACCATGTTCTTTTTCAAAATGTTCACACCTTGTTCTTGGTGTCAACGTCGATATATACAAACGCCAGACCCAGAGTTTCCACAACGCTCCTCTATATAAAGAGACGTCCCCTCCCGCGAGAAAGCATCCATGAGCCTGAAAACGATCCGCGTCGCTGGCGCGCGCGAACACAATCTGAAGAATATCACGCTGGAAGTGCCGCGCGACCAGCTCATCGTCATGACCGGGCTTTCCGGTTCGGGAAAGTCATCCCTCGCCTTCGATACGATCTACGCCGAAGGCCAGCGCCGCTATGTGGAAAGTCTGTCCGCTTATGCGCGCCAGTTCCTGGAGATGATGCAAAAGCCGGATGTGGATCAGATAGACGGTCTGTCCCCGGCGATTTCCATCGAACAGAAGACCACATCGCGCAATCCGCGCTCCACGGTCGGCACGGTCACCGAGATCTACGACTATATGCGTCTGTTATGGGCGCGCATCGGCGTTCCCTATTCACCGGCGACCGGCGAACCGATTTCTTCGCAAACCGTCACCGAAATGGTCGACCGGTTGATGGCGGAAGGCGACGGCGCGCGGTTTTATCTGCTCGCGCCGATCATTCGCGCCCGCAAGGGCGAATATCGCAAGGAATTCGCCGAGCTGCAGAAGAAAGGCTTTCAACGGGTGAAGGTCGATGGCGAGTATTATGAAATCGCCGATGTCCCCAAGCTCAACAAGAAGCTGAAACACGATATTGAAGTCGTGGTCGACCGCGTCGTCATCAAAGCTGGGCTTGAATCGCGCCTCGCCGAAAGCTTTGAAACCGCGCTGGAACTGGCTGACGGCATCGCCATTACGGAGTCTGCCGACAAGAAAGACGATAAAGGCGCGCCGCAACGCAGCATTTTCTCCGCGAAATTCGCCTGCCCGGTCTCCGGTTTCACGATTGACGAGATCGAACCGCGGCTCTTCTCCTTCAACGCGCCCGCCGGCGCCTGCCCCTCCTGCGACGGGCTCGGCACGGAAATGATCTTCGATGAAGAACTGGTGGTGCCGGACGGATCGCTCGCCTTGAATGGCGGCGCGATTGCGCCCTGGGCCAAGGGCACCTCTCCTTATTATGCGCAGACCCTGCAAGCGCTGGCCCGGCACTATAAGTTCAAGGTCACCGTGCCTTGGGACGAGCTGGACGAAGAAGCGCAAGATATTGTGCTCTACGGCACCGGCGAAGAAGAGATCAAATTCATCTATGCGGACGGCGCGCGCAAATTCGAGACCGTCAAACCGTTTGAAGGGGTGATCCCCAATCTTGAGCGGCGCTGGCGCGAAACCGACAGCAATTGGGTGCGCGAGGAGATGTCGCGCTTCCAGTCGGTCACCCATTGCGAGGCGTGCAACGGCTTGCGCCTCAAACCGGAAGCGCTGGCGGTGAAGATCGACAAGCTGTCGATCTCCGAAGCGACGGCCTTTTCGATCAAGGCGGCGGGCGCCTGGTTCGACGCGCTGGAAGGCAAGCTGAACAAGAAGGAAAAGGAAATCGCCGTCCGCGTCTTGAAGGAGATCCGCGAGCGCCTGTCCTTCCTGAATAATGTCGGGCTCGATTATCTCACCCTGTCGCGCGCATCGGGAACCCTGTCGGGGGGCGAAAGCCAGCGCATCCGCCTCGCCTCGCAGATCGGTTCCGGCCTCACCGGCGTTCTTTATGTGTTGGACGAGCCTTCCATCGGCTTGCATCAGCGCGACAATGAACGCCTGCTCGAAACATTGCAGCGGCTCAAAAATCTCGGCAATTCGGTGATCGTCGTCGAACATGACGAGGAAGCGATCCGCGCCGCCGATTATGTGGTGGATATCGGCCCCGGCGCCGGCATTCACGGGGGAGAGATCGTCGCGCAGGGTTCGGTCAAGGACATCATGAATGCGAAAACTTCGCTCACCGGCGATTACCTCGCCGGGCGGCGCGAAGTTCCCGTTCCCGCCGAGCGGCGCCCCTTCGTGAAGAAGAAAACCATCAAGATCACCGGCGCGAAAGAGAACAATCTCAAAAACGTCACGGCGGAAGTGCCGGTGGGCCTGCTCACCTGCGTCACCGGCGTGTCGGGCGGCGGCAAGTCGACCCTCGTCATCGAGACATTATACAAGGCCGCCTCGCGCCGTCTTTATAACAGCAAGGACGCGCCGGCCGAGCATGACAAGATCACCGGCCTCGAACATTTCGACAAGGTGATCGATATCGATCAGTCGCCCATCGGCCGCACCCCGCGTTCGAACCCGGCGACATATACCGGCGCCTTCACGCCGATCCGCGACTGGTTCGCCGGCCTGCCGGAATCGAAAGCGCGCGGCTACAAGCCCGGGCGGTTTTCGTTCAACGTGAAGGGCGGGCGCTGCGAGGCGTGTCAGGGCGACGGCGTCATCAAGATCGAGATGCACTTCCTGCCCGATGTTTATGTCACCTGCGATGTCTGCAAGGGCAAGCGCTATAACCGCGAGACCCTGGAAGTGAAGTTCAAGGGCAAGTCCATCGCCGACGTGCTCGACATGACGGTCGAGGAAGGCGCCGACTTCTTCAAGGCCGTCCCCTCGATCCGCGAGAAGATGGAGACCTTGAACCGCGTCGGCTTGTCTTACGTGAAAATCGGCCAGCAGGCGACGACGCTGTCGGGCGGCGAGGCCCAGCGGGTGAAGCTGTCAAAGGAATTGTCCAAGCGCGCCACCGGCCGCACTCTTTATATATTGGACGAGCCGACGACGGGCCTGCACTTTGAAGATGTCCGGAAGCTGATGGAAGTGATCCAGGAGCTGACCGATGGCGGCAACACCGTCGTCGTCATCGAACATAATCTCGATGTGATCAAACAGGCGGACTGGATCATCGATATGGGCCCGGAAGGCGGCGATGGCGGCGGCGAAGTCGTGGCGAGCGGCACGCCCGAAGAGGTGGCGCAAGTCGCCGCGAGCTATACGGGAAGGTTTTTGAAGCCGCTGTTGAAAAAGAAGAGTTCTTCTGGCTCAGTCTCCCGCGCAAAATCAGCGGCGGCGAAGAGCAAGAAAAAGGCGGTGAAGAGACGGGTGGCTTAGTTTCAAAATATGGTTCGGACACAAATAAAACTTAGCCTGAAGGAAAACAGTCACTTTTTTCTAAAAGAGGCGGTCAGCAAGGCCATTGCTGCGCAAGCCGACTACAAACAGTGGCCATTGGCAATCATTAATCTTGTTCAATCCTTAGAGTTAGGGCTGAAGGCATTACTGCAATACCACCACCCAATTCTAATATTTGAAAATATCGATAGGCCTAAAAACTCAGCAACAATAAGCACATGCATTTCAAGGCTAGAAAACCCTTTAATCGCTGGTATCATTTTTTCAGGCGCAGACAAAACAAAACTAAGGCATGCGATTGAAATTCGTAACAACGTCATTCATTCAGAATTTGAACTCAATAAAGAACAAGCCGCCGCAAAATTTTTTGAAATCTTTGCATTTGTTAGTGAATTTCAATGGCGCTATCTTGATACCAAGATGAGAGATCTACTTAGCAATGAGAAATATACTGGTCTCATAGCTATAAAGAAATTGCTGCAAGAGTTAGTTCAGCGCGCCAGAGAAAGGATTGCTGCCGAAGGTATACCTGACCACTCAGTTCTTGCTTGCCCGTCATGTAATCAAGATACATTCATAACGCTTGATGAAATCTATTCTTGCTATACCTGTCTATTTTCCGACTATATGCGCGAATGCACACGCTGTAAGAGCACCGTTTTTTCGTGGGAAATGGTTTCTTTCTATAACGAATTGGATACCGGAACCGAGGAAGGGTATAATGTAGTCTATAACGATTATGGTTACTGGGAATATGAAGATGACGATTTTGAGGTTTGCAAAGAGTGTTTGCAAGAAGTCCTAGAAGATATTCGTGAAAAAAGAATGGAAGCCCAATACGACTGGCTTGAGCTGAATGAACAAGCTGAAGACTAGTAACCGTTCAGAATGAAGCCGTTATAAACTAGACGAAAACAAAACCGACTGCTGCCAGATTATGAGCTATCCCTACTACCCATCCTTCGAGACGCAAAAAATCCTTCATCCTGAGGGCGCGCATTTATGCGTGCGTCTCGAAGGGCGAAGGATTTTTGCTCCTCAGGATGAAGGCCGGGTGATGGACGCCACGGTTAAACCGTGGCGATACGCCGGAAGTTAGACCGCAAAATTCCGCCCCTCCCCCGCTCATCCCGGCGAAAGCCGGGACCCAGCTAAAGAAACAATGACGGGCGGAGCCCGGGTTTTTATGTTTGACTGGACCCCGACTTTCGTCGGGGAGAGCGGGTTGAGAGTTCATCGCTCGATCTGAAATAGCGGCGTTTACGGAATGGCAGCAAAGTTTGGGTCCCGGCTTTCGCCGGAGTCAGCGGATGGAGAGTCCAGTTCTGGCTCTGAAAGCATACCCTCACGGATATGCCGGAAAGTCTGGACCCCGACTTATGTCGGGGAGAGCGGGTTGAGAGGTCTGCTCTCTAGCCAAATTCTTTCACTTGGCTGAAATACTGGAATTTCTGGGTCCCGGCTTTCGCCGGGATGAGCGGGGGATAGGCTTGCACTTAATCAGCCAGGCCGAACCCGATGAACTATTTCTATGTTTATATCTTGGCGAGCAGGCGCAACGGAACGCCCTATACCGGGTCTACAGACGATCTCGCGAAGCGCGTCTGGGAGCACAAGAACAAGATCATCAAAGGCTTCACCTCGAAATACGGCATCGACAGGCTTGTCTGGTTCGAAACCTGCGATACGCGCGAAGAGGCCTTCCTGCGCGAACGGCGGATCAAGGAGTGGAAGCGCGCCTGGAAGCTGGAACTGATCGAAAAGGCGAACCCCGAATGGGACGATCTTTACGAAACGCTGAACGCTTAATCTCCCGCATTGCCGCCACACGGCCAACACGCTAAAATCACCCCATGACCAAGCACCGCATCTATTCCATGGCCTTCGCCAGTGTTTATCCCGCCTATGTGGCGAAGGCGGAGAAGAAAGACCGCACAAAGGAAGAGGTCGATGAGATCATCCGCTGGCTGACGGGCTACACGCAAAAGGGGCTCGACGCGGAGATCAAGAAGAAAACCGATTTCGAGACCTTCTTTGCGAAGGCGCCGAAGCTCAATCCCGACCGCGCGCTCATCAAGGGCGTCGTCTGCGGCGTGCGCGTTGAAGAGGTCGAGGAGCCGCTGATGCGCGAGATCCGCTATCTCGACAAGCTGATCGACGAACTGGCGAAGGGCAAGGCGATGGAGAAAATCCTGCGCCAGCCATAGCGCGCCGCCGCCTCTTTTGACCTGCATCAACGCCGGCGCGCGCGCCCTGCGCTATCATCGCATCGCAGCAATCAGGAGCGCCCGCCCATGCCCGCCATTGCCGTTATTTACGCCACCACCGAAGGCCACACCCGCAAGATCGCCAAGGCGATCGCCGACCGCTTTGACAGTCTTGGCTGGTCGGTCAATCTGTTCGATGCGGCGGACAAGCCGTCAGCGGAAATCTTGACCCATGCCGACGCCGCCATTCTCGCCGGCTCGCTGCATGTGCATGTTTTCCAGAACGCCCTCGCCCATTTCGCCAAGCATAATGCGGAGCGGTTGAACGCCATGCCGACCGCCTTTTGCGCGGTGTCGCTCTCCGCGCTGGGCGAACCGGAAGAAAAAGACGGCGCCGGCGAATGCGTTGAGAAATTCCTCGCCAAAACCGGCTGGCGTCCGGCCGTGACCCAACATGTCGCCGGCGCGCTGATGTTCACCAAATATGATTTCTTCAAAACCTGGATCATGAAGCGCATCGCCAAAGATCACGGTATGGATGTCTCAACCGGCGAAGATATTGAGTACACCGACTGGGATGCACTCAATGTCTTTTGCGACGGCTTCGCCGCGCGCGCGAAACAGGCGGCGTAAGGCAAGCACAAAAAATCCCTGATCGCGAAACGATCAGGGATTCCGGTCCGGACAAACTGCCTGTCTGGTTTACGCAGCTTTACGCTTGCGGATTGCGGCGCCGAAACCGGCGAGCCCCGCGAGGAACAGCGGGAAGGCCGCAGGAAGCGGAACTTCGGAAGTCGACGAAGACGACGGCGTAAGGAGAATGGAGCTTAACCGATAACTGCTGGTTACCGGATAGCTTGCGCTGAATTCCCGAGCAGATATGTCAGCAAGGAACAGAAACTGGACCGGCGTGTTGATCGTAACGACAGCATTTCCGAGATTGTCGACCTGGCCGACAACGGTGCTCGAAAAGAAGTCCAATATATTGTTGACAGATACTTCCATAGCCTGGGGCGCAAGGAACGAAAGCGCGTCGACAAAGGTCAGCGTACCCGTAAAAGGCGCATCAAAGGCAAGCGCCATTACTCCGCCAAACAACGGGACGGGGCCGACAGGCACAATCGCAAGCCCGAGCTCATAATAGTCAGAGCTTATCGCGTTCATGGTCACATTAGTAGCAAATTCATTTCCAGGGGATCCGCATTCCAGCGGCGCCGGCGGGAGCCCCGGAATTACAGTTGGGACGTCAATGGCGCATTCCGCAGCGAGCACGGTCAGTGTCGCCGCCGACGCCGTGGACATAGGCACGCAAGTCATTGCAGCGACAAGCGCCGCCAAAGCCAGTTTGTAAACTCTCATATTCTCTCTCAACTTCAATCAAATTTTACCCGTGGATTCGTTAGACGGGATATCACCGCGCACATCAAGCAATTGAGAACGATAAAGGGCGATTTACACCCTGAGGTAGAAGGGCTTTGAGTCGCCACATTATCGCTAAGCAAAAAAGATGATGAGCGCCCTAAATAGCGGGCTAAAATAAAACAATCCGTCTTGTCTTGCGCTCAACACAATCTGTTGACGGATTATTTGTTCTTGGGATGGCTCGATAAGTACAGACAATGACGAGACCGGCGAGCTCCGCAATCACAGGCGACCAGAGGCCCGGCCTCAATGTCCGATTGATTTGTTGCGTTGCACGCGCCTAATCCAGCATGCGGCGGACGAGCATTTTGCGGCACTGGGCGACTTTTTCATGGGCGAGGAGCAATTCGGTCTTGGCCTTTGAAAGATTTTGCATCGCCACTTCGATGTCAGACCCTTTGATCCATTCGCGCAGCGTCTGCGCGTCACCGAGGCTGTTCGACGCGACCTTGGACATATCGCCTTCCAGGATCGCAAAGCGATGAGCGCAGATGTCGTTTTCGGCGGCCTGCTTGCATGAACACATGGCCTGCAAATTGCCGAGATTATTGGAGTCTCGCTCAATCGTCACATCGTAAAGATTGTCGTCTTCGCCCATGATCGAAAACTTCAACGCCTCATTCATCGTTTTTTCGCCCCTTGGAGAGGACGGCCCCGCGCGTCCCCTGTCCGGCGAAACTAGCCCAAGCCCCGCGCCGCCGCAATTCTTCGCCGCCGCGGCCTGTCCTGTTGGAGGCCGGCTAGCGAGCAGGCGCTGAAAGTTTCGGCAGGTCGAAGATAAGGAAGAGCAGCCAGACCAGCGCAGTGACCGCAAGCCCGGAGAGGATCCATGGATGATCAAAGGTCAGCGCCGCCCAGTCGAACTCTCCCTTGTTGATCTTTTTGACGTGGTTGAAGTTCTGCATGACGCCGACAATGAGACCATAGACGCCGGCGAGCATGGCGACGAAACGCCAGAACAAGGTGCGGTCCCCTTTCAGGAGAAGAATGAGCGAGAGAATGCCGAGCGCGGCCCGTTGCGTCCGGCAATAGGGGCACGGATGAACCAGCCCCATAATGTCGACCGTAAGCGTCAAGGCGACGATGACGAGCACGAACCCGCCCACTAGATAACGATTGAGCAGGGCTTTTCCCGCGAGCGCCGTCAGTTTGTTCATTGGCTTTTTTCTCCCGTAAGAAGCAAAGATATATCCGCCTGCGTCAGCGTCATCCATATTCACGCCCAACTTATAGTTATTGGGCATATCACTTAAATACGCTTCACAGCATTTGTCATGACGGCGTTAGCGCCTGACAATGAGCAGAACGGGGAGCATAACGGGGAGTTTAACGGTGGTTTAAGCAGGCTGCGCCTCTCTCTGGCACGCCTTCCGGTTCTCCATGCCGCATTGCGCGCGCGCCAATTCCGGCGAGAATGCCTCGCAATCACGACCGGCGACGACAAGGAAGACGCAGATGCTCATTCACCCTACCGGCAAATTCGACAATCATGCGCGCGCCTATAAGACGATAACAGCGCATCCGCTCGCCGCCGCCATGGGCGCGGAAATTCGCGGCGCAGATTTCGCCAATATGTCTGACGAACAATTCGCCGAGATCGAAGACGCACTATTCCATCACAAGATGATCTATTTCCGCGATGTCGAGCTGACCCATCCGCAGCATGAGGAGTTTTCCCTGCGCTTCGGCGAGTGGGCGGAAGATGCGTATACGGATGGCATACCGGGGCATTTGAACATTCAGCCGCTGGTACGTGAAGCAAGCGCCAAGGGCGCGCATATTTTCGGCTCGGGCTGGCATTCGGACGGGCCGTTCCTCGTCAACCCGCCGGCGATCGCCCTGCTCTATGGCGTCGAGATTCCGCCCTATGGCGGCGACACGATCTGGGCGAACACGGTGCTTGCCTATGAAACGCTGTCAGAGACGATGAAGGACATTCTTTCTCGCCTGCGCGTGCATATGTCGATGAAGCGCGCCTTTGAAAGCTCTATGGAGCATGGCGAAGCGGACGACACGCCGGTGGGCAAGCTCGCCAAATTGAAAGGCGTTGGCATGAAGGACCTGCCCGAACCGGTCATCCGCAAGGTCAAAGGCAATTACCACCCGCTGATCCGCACCCATCCGGGTTCGGGCGAAAAAGCGCTTTACTGCGATCCGTCTTATTCAATCGGCATTGAGGGGATGAGCGAACCGGAGGCGGACGCCCTGCTCGGCTATCTGTCAAAACATATGACGCAGCCGGCCTTCACCTGCCGCCTCAGATGGGCGCCGAAAACCCTCGCCGTGTGGGACAACCGGATTTCGATCCATCAGGCGTTCAACGATTATGACGGCCATCGCCGCGAGCTGTACCGCACGACCATCGCCGGCGAAGCGCCGGCCTAATCCCGGAACACGCACGCATAAAAAGACCGGCGGGGTGCGCGCCGCCGGTCTTTATTGAGACGCCTGCCGGAAGGGCTAGTGGGCGGCGTCGTCAATCTTTTCGCCAGCCTTGTCGGCGGCGTCTTTCACGCTTTCCTTGGTTTTATCCCAGGCTTTTGCGATATCCGTGCGCTCCGTATTGAATTTCGGCGCGCTGTCGAGTTCGGCTTCGGTCATGGCCAGGATGAGGCCGCCATCGCCCTGCTCTATTTTGAGCTTGTTGAACGCGACCGCATATTTGTCGCCGGCGCCGATCGGTCCGATCGCCGATTTCTGAACGATCAGATAATCAACATCGCCTTCCGGGTTGATGATGATGTCATTGACCACGACATTTTCTGTCTCGTCGCCGCCGGGCATCAGGTCAGCTTCCGCGCCCAACAGTTCCGATGCGAGGCTGTAATCATTCACCTCGTTGGTCACATATTCCGCGACCGCCTTGATGCCTTCATCGTTCAAAGACACGCTGACATCGGGCTCGTAATCGCTGTTGATGGCGATATCGACTGCGCGGAAGTCAAGCGCGCCGCGCTTGCCGCCTAGGCCGAAGAATCCGCCGGACAGGACAATCACATCCTGCGCGCGGCCATTGGCGTCGATGACAATGTCGTCGACACGGGCGATGCGGTCGCCATTGGCGCCGTCAACGCCTTCGCCCAACAACTCTTTGGCGCTGAACGAGGCGGCGGGCATGAAGGCGACAGCGCCCGCTTTAACGGCCGCCTTGGCTTCAATTTTCGCGTCCTGCGTTTTCGGTGCTTCATTCGCAATCGCGCCGAACGGCGCCAGCATGGCGCAGGCGGCGACTGATAATAGTAGCTTGTTCATAACAAACCTTCCTTTCCAATCAGATATGTCGTTAACAAGCGGCGCGGGACTTCGTTCCACGCCGATCATTGAAGATTGGAAAGGTTGGGGGTGGTGGTGACGAATGCTTACGAGCTTTCTAGCCAATCAGGCTTGGGCTCTAGGGATTGCCGTTGCAAATCACCCAACGCACGCTGATAGATAAAGCTCGCCAAGGCGATAAACGGGGCGCCAATCAAATAGGCTGCAAGCGAATAAACAAAATAAATCGGGGACGCCACAAAGCGGTCTGACATCGAAGACTGGTCAAAAGCCTCAGGCGATATGAAATTCAATATGAGGCTCAAGCCAATGGCCACGACCGCGAACATGATCAGTCGCAACATAATCGGCCTGACAAGTCCGCGGCTCATTTCCCACACAGTCGATAGTCTGAACGCCCGCGCCTGGGTCACAGCAACATGTGGAAAGAACAAGATGGTTTTCGCCACGAACCAGAGCCCTCCCGCCAGAACCAGCGCGCACAAGATGATCGCAATGAGAGCAGGAAGCACAGATGACTTTATCAAAAGAAAAGACAACATAATTACGCCACTCACAGCGCCGACAAGGCCTCCAATCACGATAGCTTGCACTATTGCCACACCGATAAATATCAACAATCTTAGGTCGATCTCAGGCGGAAAACCTGTTTCATCTGAAAGAATTCGTCGATGCAGCGACACAGCAAAAGCCCCGCCTAAGAAGACCGCCAGTGCGGAAATCAATAAGGCGCCGGCAGGCGGAACTACTATCCACAAGACCGTTTCTACAGCACAGAGAGTAGCTGCATAACGCAGGATGATAGCGCGCTTGGTCGTAATAAAGCCGAGCGCCTCTACCCCGACCCCATGAAGAAGATTGTCAGAATACACGCTGCCTCTCCCCTCGGCTTGCCATCACGAAAATAACAAGCGCCGCCTCACTGCACCTGTGCGGCGGCGGCGCAGGCGTAAGGCGGCGGCGCGGAGGCGATCGCATAGGCGTCGGAGAACCACTTGTCTTCCAGCTCATCCCAATAGCCGGCGAGATCACGTTCGATCACCCATTCATTGAGCGCCTGACGCAGCTCCTCGCTGTTTTGATCCATGGCGAAGGCTTCAATCGTGCGGGTTAGCGCGAATTCATGAGGGATGACGAATTTGCGGCTTTTCAGATCCTTCGCCATGTCGAGATAAGGATCGAACAACACCGCGCCATCCACCGCCCCCTCATCCAGCGCGCTCATGATCTCCCGAAAGGAACTGAAGCCTTTCAGGTTTGAGCCGGGAAATTCGCCATTCGCCACCATGCCGGAAACGCCGCCATGCTGAAATCCGACGGCGATATCCCTGCGGTTCACCCCGCGCAGGGTCTTGGCTTTTTTCGCTTTGTCCTTGGCGACGACCAGAAAATATTCCGTATCGTGATAGGGCAGCGAAAAGTCGAGCAGGCGCCGCCGTTCCGGCATGTTGGAATAACCGGACGCGACAATGTCGGCTTCACCCGACAGCACCGCCTCGGCGAGATCGCAGAAGGTTTTCTCGACATAAACCACTTCCACGCCCAGCCGCTCGGCGAGGCCGGTGGTGGAATCGATTTCGAAACCCGACAGCGTTCCGTCCCCCGCCTTGATCACAAAAGGCGACAGGGCGGCGACGGCGACGCGCAAGGTCCCGCGCTCTTTGATGTCGTTAAGGTCGGCGGCGGCGGCCGTCCCCGCGAGGCTCAAGGCGGCGAGCGCCAAAATCGATTTCTTCAACACAAATGTGCTTCCTTTATCTAAAATAATGCGACGCCGGCGATGTAACGGTGCCCCACAAAAGCGACGCCGGCCCATGCGATGACCCCAACAGCCACCGCCGCCACATCGTTCATGACAGGCCCGGCGGCGCGTCCGGTCTCACCGCGCTTTTTCACTGCTATCCGATCAATGACGCCAAAAGCGAGAAAGCATCCGAACAGGAGAACCGAACGTACATCGCCATTCACCAGCAAATGCCCGAACGCCCACAACTTGACGCCCGCCAGCATCGGGTGCTGGGCCTTTTCGGCGATCTTGCCCGCCGGCAGATAAGCCGCCGCCAGCAAGATGAATGCGAGCAGCACCAGCAGATAGGTGATGTGGCGCGTCCATGCGGGGGTCGTATAGAGAATGCTCGCATCCGCGCTCTTCCATCCGATGATGATCAGGATGAAGCCGGCGAGCGAGACCAGCGAATAAAGCCCCTTATAGGGCATTGCCCCGAGCTTCGCGATCAGCGCCGCGCGCGGGCCCCGCGCCAGGCCGCTAAACAGATGCGCGCCGAAAAAGATGATCAAGCCGAGAAGAAATAGAGTCATGTGCGCTTCCTGTGTTCGGACAGCGCAGGCTGGGGCTATTCGCCCTCATATTCCACAAGCGCCGTCACTTTTTTCCCTAACGCCCGCAACTTGTCGGCACCGCCGAGATCCGGCAGGTCGACCACGAAGGAGCATAGCATGACTTCCCCGCCCGCGCGTTCAATCAGCTTGATCGCCGCGCCCGCCGTGCCGCCGGTGGCGATCAGGTCGTCCACCAGCAAAATCCGGTCGCCCTTGTCGATGGCGTCCACATGGATTTCGACCTCGTCGACGCCATATTCCAGCTCATAGGACTGGGCGATGGTCTTGTAGGGGAGCTTGCCCTTTTTGCGGATCGGCACGAAGCCGACGGAAAGCTGGTGCGCGATCGCCCCGCCCAGAATAAAGCCGCGCGCCTCAATCCCCGCCACCTTGTCGATTTTCTGCCCCGCCAGCGGCTGGACCAGCTCGTCGACCGCCTTGCGGAAGCCCCTTGCATCGGTCAGCAAGGTGGTGATGTCGCGGAACATGATCCCCGGTTTGGGATAATCGGGGATGGTCCGGATGACGGATTTGAGATCCATGGGGCGTCCTTCTTGCTGTTCCGGGGCGGCACCATGGCGGAATCCGGCGGTCTCGGCAAGAAATCATGCGGCGCCGCAGCAATCGCCGCCCGCCTGCCCGGCCCGGCGCTGCCGCGCAAGATGAAGAATCTTCACTTTACCGTTGATTTCCTTCGCCTCACCCCGCCGGGCTTGCCTCAAGACCAGTTTCGCGACACTCAATAGATAGCAAAACTATTCGATCACTCGATCACCGGACTTCACGCGAGGAGCTTAATCGTGAACAGACTTCTATTGTGCGGCGTAGCCGTATTCGCACTTGCCGCCTGCGGCCAACAAGGCGGCGAAACTCATGGCGCTGACGCCAAAAAATCCGAAACAGCCAGAGTCGCAGCAAAGCCGGAGCTTGGCTCCTTTGGCATTGAGACCGACGCCATCGACACCGAAGTCGACCCTGGCGATGACTTCTTTCGCTATGTGAACGGCAAGTGGCTCGACAGCTTCGAAATCCCCGAAGAATATTCCAGCTATGGTTCCTTCACCGTATTGTTCGAACGTTCAGAAGAGCGCGTGAAATCGATCATCGAAGACGCCGCCGCCGGCGCCGCGCCTGAAGGTTCGCTGGAACAGAAAATCGGCGCCTTTTACGCCGCCTTTGTTGATACGGATGCGATCAACGAAAAAGGCTTTTCGGTCATCGCCGAAGACTTTGCGAAAATCGACGCGCTTGAAACTCATGACGATGTCGCGCGCCTGATGGGCGATGCGGCTTTTGGCGCCGCCACGCCGATTGGCGTTTTCGTTTCGGTCGACGCAAAACAGACCGACCGTTACATCACCTATCTGACGCAAGCCGGACTGGGCCTGCCGAACCGCGATTATTATCTCGATGAAAAATTCGCCGACAAGCGCCCGAAATATGTTGCCTATATCAATCAGGCGTTGATGCTGGCCGATGTGGAAGACGCCGCGTCCAAGGCGCAGGCGATTTTCGATCTCGAAAAGCGCATGGCGGAAGTCCATTGGGAGCCGGCAAAGCGCCGCAATCGCGACCTTACCTATAATCTCAAGACCCTTGATGAACTGAAAGCTTTCGCTCCGGAAATTCCGTGGGAAATCGTGTTTACGCAAGCTGGCATTGGCGATCAGACAGAGTTTGTCGTGCGCGAGGATGACGCCATTCAATCGCTGGCAAAGATCTTTGCGGATACGCCGGTGGCGACGTGGAAAGCCTATTTGAAGTTCCACGAGCTTAACAATCATTCCTCCGTGCTGCCGACTGCGCTTGATGACGCCAGCTTCGCCTTTTTCGGCACCGAACTGCGCGGCACGCCGAAGCAGCGCGAACGCTGGAAGCGCGGCGTCGCAGCGGTGAACGAAGCGATGGGCGAAGCGGTCGGCGAAGTTTACGTTGAGCGTTATTTCCCGCCGGAATCGAAAGCCCAGATGCAACAGCTCGTCGCCAATCTGCGCACCGCCCTTAAGGGACGCATTTCCGAACTGTCCTGGATGAGTGAAGCGACGAAAGTTCAGGCGCACGCCAAACTTGAAAAATTCACGCCGAAAATCGGCTATCCTGACAAATGGCGCGATTATTCCGATCTCGCTGTCGTCGAAGGAAGCGCGTTTACGAATGCAAAACGCGCCGGTGAATTTGGGTGGAATTGGTCGATCTCGCGTCTTGGCGGCCCGGTCGACAAATCTGAATGGGGCATGACCCCGCAACGGGTGAACGCCTATTACAGCTCGTCGCGCAACGAGATTGTCTTCCCGGCGGCGATCCTGCAGGCGCCTTTCTTCGATCCCAATGCAGACCCGGCCGTCAATTATGGCGGTATCGGCGCAGTCATCGGCCATGAAATCGGCCATGGCTTCGATGATCAGGGCCGCAAATCCGATGGCGACGGCGTGTTGCGCGACTGGTGGACGGAAGAAGACGCGAACAACTTCAAAGTGCTGACCGACAAGCTCGGCGCGCAATATGCAGCCTATGAACCGGTCCCCGGTTTCTTCGTCAATCCGGAACTCACCATGGGCGAAAATATCGGCGATATTGGCGGCCTCGCCATGGCTTATGAGGCCTACAAACTATCGCTGAATGGCGAGGAGGCGCCGGTCATTGACGGCTATACGGGTGACCAGCGCTTCTTCCTCTCCTGGGCGCAAGTCTGGAAGCGCCTCAACCGCGAGGAAGCGCTCAAAAATCAGGTCGCCACCGACCCGCATTCTCCGGCGCAATACCGCACCAATGGCGTCGTCAGAAACATGGACGCCTGGTACGACGCGTTCAACGTCACCGAAGAGGACGATCTCTATCTGGCGCCGGAAGATCGGGTGCAAATCTGGTAAGTCTTTCGCCAGTATAAAGTCGAAAAAGGCCCCGCTAATGCGGGGCTTTTTTTGTTCGCCTCAGTCACACCCGTGCGAATTCGATCCGGCCAGGCGCCAAGAACAGATTAACGAACCATGGTGCGCAAAAGGTTCCACGCAAACCCCGGAAAAAATACTGAAATTTTTCACTTTTCAGCACAAGCCGTATGGTTTCCAACATTTATTGTTAACCAATTTCCAGAAAAAATGGAGAATACGGGGAGATTTAGTCTGGCAGTAAAGAAGAGCAGTAAAACCAATGCGTAAAACGTCCCCTGTCTTCCGTACAGAGTATGCTTACAAAACCTACCGTTCAGCCGCACTTTATATTATCTCGTTTCTTTTTATCGCGGTCGATATAGCGCAGACGCTGCTGATGCAGGCGGCTGAACCCGGCCTCACGCCAGCCAGGATGGCTGGATTGATAGCGCTAGCCTTTTTTGTGTCCGCGCCTGCCCTGTACCGCCTCACCGGACTTCATACGCTCGCCTCTTGTATTCTGCTCGCGACAGCCTTCGTCACCATAACCATTTCCGCTTTTTTTAATGGCGGCGCGCCGGCGCCGACATTTTTGTTCTTTGTGCTGATGCCGCTTTTCGGCTCAATTCTGCTTGGCAGAAACGCCGGCTTCGCCATGCTGGCGCTAACCGGCGTCACCCTCGTCTTTTGCGGATATGTCGCAGCGGCGGGCATCGCCCCGCCATCGCCGCATCAGCCCGAAGCATTGCGCTTGCTCTTTATTTCAGCGGCGATGATCTCCTGCTGCGCGATCACCGCGCTGGTGCTGATGTATGAATCGCTGGTGGCGCGCACGGTAAACGCGCTGGACGCCGCCAATCAGAAATTAAGAACGCAAACAAGAGAGCTTTCCGAACAGAAAGAGTTTCTGTCAACGGTCATGGAAACGCTCGATGACGGCATCATCGCCGCCGATGCGAGCGGACGGTTGTCCGTCTCCAACCGCGCGGCGCGTGACTTTCTCGGTCTGGATATCAAGCCGCTTCCTTCTTCGGAATGGCAAACAACATATCATGTGTTCGAAGCCGACGGCGTTACGCCCTTGCCGGAAGAAAAAATGCCGCTCTATCGCGCCTTGCGCGGCGAAATTGTCACCGACGCAAAACTCACCATCGCCCTGCCCGGCACACAAAAGCGCCTGCTCAGCGTGAATGCTTCCGCGATCTATAATGACAAGAAACAACTGATCGGCGCCGTCGCGACCATGCATGACGTGACGACCATGCGCTTGCAGAAAGAGGAAATCCGCCGCCAGAATCTTGAGCTGGCGCATTTCTCGCGCATCGCCTCGCGCGATCTGCAACTGCCGCTGGAACGCATCATCGAACAAACCGGTGAGCTGGAGGGCGCCATTGACGCAGCGGACACCCAGTCCGCTCGCAACGGCCTCAAGACTATCTCGCGATCCGCACGGAAAATGGGCGTTCTGGTGAAGGACGTGCTGTACATGTCCCGCCTGCCGATCGGCGAACTGTCCCTGCAGCCGGTCTCGCCGCGCGAATGCATGGAAGCGGGGATTGATTTGTCCGGCCTTACCGAAGCCGATTGCCGGTTTGACTTCCGCTTCGCCCGCGCGCCGGAAGTTCAAGCGGATCCGCACAGCCTGACGAATGTTTTCCGCAATCTGATATTGCACGCCAGCCATTCGCTCGGCCCAACAGAAAACCGCCATATCCAGTTCACCTGCACCGATGACGGCAAGCGCATCGTCGCCGGCGTGAAATACGAAAATAATGGCGCCTCCACGGCCAGCGCGCATCACCTGCACATGCCGGTCGAGAGCTTAAATGTGGAAGCCGAGCAGGATGAAAGCGGGCTTTCCCTGGCGATTTGCCGCAAATCCATAGAACTGATGGGTGGCAGGATCTGGGTCGAAAACGAGATCCGGATCGGGCTGTCACATCAAATTCTCCCTGCCCCTGGCCGCCCGGATCGAGGCGCTGGCCTCCTGATCCGGACGGGACGACGTGACCTCTTGGACGGGACGGTTCGGGGCCCTATAACGGCCCCATGATGGACAAGGAACAGATCCGCGAGGCCTTCAAGCGCGCCCTCCTGCATTCGACGCGGGCGCTCTCCGCCCAGCGCGATGTCGAGGTTGCATTTGGCGGCGAGCATGCAGCCGTGCAGGGAAACACCGCCCGCATCCCGCTCCCGGCGCGGGTGCTCGATCCAGCCTCCGCCGCCATTGCGCGGGGCGAAAGCGACGCCGCTGCGCTGCGTCTCGCCCATCATGACGGCGACGCCCATGCCCGGCTCGCGCCAAAGGGCGCAGAGGCGCGCGCAGTGTTCACCGCATTGGAGAACGCCCGCTGCGAGGCCATCGGCGCATTGGCGATGAAAGGCGTCGGCGACAATCTCGCCGCCTCGCTTGAAAAAATCATTCTCGACAAAGGCTATGACCGGCAGTCCGTCACCGACGCCATGCCCATGGCCGATGTCGCCGCGCTATTGCTGCGCGAAAGGCTGACCGGCCGGACCGCGCCCGCCGCCGCCACCGGCATCATGAACACCTGGCGCGAAGACCTGGAGACGCGCGCCGGCGCCTCGCTCGACGCACTCGCTGACGCCGCCTCCCTCGACAGTCAGGAAGCCTTCGCCGCGCTCGCCCGCGACTTCATCCGCGATCTCGATCTGGAGGATGATGACCGCGGCGATGAGCAAAGCGACGACCAACAGCGCGGCGACGACGCCAATGACGAGTCAGACGACGACGACAATGAAGGCGACGATGAAACCGGCGCCGACGAAATGCCCGACGATCCCGGTTCCGGCGATTCCGAAACCAGCGACAGCGACATGTCCGATCAGGACATGGAAAGCTCCATGGATGATGATGACGGCGCAAGCGAAAACGCCAAAGTCTCTTCCTTGCGCACGCAGTTCGAGGGCGACACGGGCGAGATTTACGGCGCCTATACGACCGAGTTCGATGAAATCGCCGAGGCGGTGGAGCTTTGCGATGCGGAAGAGCTGTTGCGCTTGCGCCGCTCGCTCGACCGCCAGCTTGAAAATCTTCATGCGGTCGTGGCGCGCCTCGCCAACAAGCTGCAACGCAAATTGATGGCGCAGCAAAACCGCAGCTGGATGTTCGATCTCGATGAAGGCGTGCTTGATGCGGCCCGTCTCGCGCGGATCATTGTCGATCCGATGCAGCCGCTTTCCTACAAGATGGAGCAGGAACAGGATTTCCGCGATACGGTGGTGACCTTGCTGATCGACAATTCCGGTTCGATGCGCGGCCGGCCGATCACCATCGCCGCGATCTGCGCCGACATTCTTGCGCGCACGCTGGAGCGTTGCGGCGTCAAGGTTGAAATTCTCGGCTTCACCACCCGCGCCTGGAAAGGCGGACAGTCCCGCGAAAAATGGGTCGCGGACGGGCGCCCCGCCAAGCCGGGCCGCCTCAATGATCTGCGCCATGTAGTTTACAAATCCGCAGACGCGCCATGGCGGCGCGCGCGCAACGCCCTCGGCCTGATGATGAAAGAAGGCCTGCTGAAAGAGAACATCGACGGCGAGGCTTTGTTATGGGCGCATCAGCGCCTGCTCGGCCGGCCGGAATCGCGCCGCATCATGATGGTGATTTCCGATGGCGCGCCGGTTGACGACACCACCTCCTCGGCGAATGGCGGCGCCTATCTGGAACGCCATCTGCGCGAAGTGATCGCCTATATTGAAAACAAATCGCCGGTGGAACTGCTCGCCATCGGCATCGGCCATGATGTGACGCGCTATTACCGGCGCGCGCTGACCATTGTCGATGTGGACCAGCTTGGCGGCGCCATCATCGACAAGCTCGCAGAGCTGTTCGATGAGGACGCCCCGCCGGAGCGCAAGGGCCGCCGCGGCCGGGCGGCCTGAGGGCCTTTGTCTGGCGCTCGAATATAGCGCCGCCCATTTCGCAATAACTCACAATTCATGTTGTTGACCTTTTCTGTTTCTATAGTAAGGTCATGACTCTATATTTCTGTATTACTTTAATTGCGTAAATACACCTTCTCCGGGGCCGGGCATTGACGCTCGGCCGGGAGTTTCTGCTGCATTTCACGACCCATTGGGGGGTGCGTCATGTCAGATGATTTCTTTTTGCTCGAATGGGAAAAATGGATGACTGCGCTCGGCGCAATCGGCGCTTTTGGCGCTGCCGCCGTTGGCGTTACTGATGCATTCACGAAGTTCATTTACTTTCCCCCGCGCAAAAAAAAGGACCACGCTCCTTTTGGCCTGCCTTTCGTCGGGTTGAAAAAGGTCTACAGCGCGATATCCCCGCTCGATAGCGCTCTCCGCTTTTCCTATGGCAATGATTATCACAACATGATTGCGCAGCAGTATCGCAGCGGACGCGCCAAGGGGCGCGCACCAGCGACGATCCAGCAAGGCGTGCGCTTGGCCCTGCCATTTATGGGACGGGAAGAGATACTGACTCTAATTAAAGGTTTCTGGGGCGTCGACGGTGAAACCGCCGCACGCATGGCGAACGCCTTGAAGCAACAGGGGCAGGAAGGCAGTCCTGATCCAGACGCAGAAGACGATCAAGCGATCGCCCTGATCGGCCGTTTCAGCGTTGCGCTTGACACTCGTATCGACGCCGCTTTCAACGCTGCAGAGCAGCGCTATATCACCGTCGCTCAGTGTATTGCAGGCGCCACCGCGATTGCGCTCTCGATGTCGTTTAATGCGGGCGTAAAGTTAAGTGACAGTGGAAAACTAACTTCGGAAGCCGGATATTCCTGGTTTCTCGCCTTCTTTATCGGCGCTGTAGCAGTGCCGCTTGCGCCGATCGCAAAAGACCTTTCAAGCGCGCTGACAAACGCCTTAAAGTCGTGGAGCACAATCGGCTCCGCGAAGGCCTAGGCGATGACTGACATCTATTTCCTCAGCTTCCGGGACTTCACACGAAAACGAGCAGGACCGGTAACCACGCCTCTGGTCTTCCGCGCGCGCGATGTCGGTTCGGTGTTTGAGTGGACGAAGCCCGATTTCTGGTCGCGATACAAAAAACGCGGCATAGATATCGTTCCCGAATCCGAGTGGGCGCAAATATTCCATCAAGCAGATATCCGCTTCGTTATTCACGGTTTCAATGTCAATCGAGACCGCGGCTTTATGGGCTCCGGCGCCCTTACGCAGGAATTGCTCTCTGAAGGGTTAGTCAAGTTTGATCCGGCATTATCGGTTGGCGCGCTAATCGTTCCAGTGTTGTGGCCTGGCGACTGGTACATTCCCGGCATCAATTATTCATTTGAATTTGACGATGCGCGGATTGCAGGGCGCTACTTTTCACAATTCCTGACGCACCAGGATTTTCAGATAGACCGTGTCTCATTCCTGACCCACAGCTTCGGCGTCCGCGTCGCGCTCGAAACAATGCTTCAGACTCTGGAAAGTCCCGAGGCGGAACGAAGACCCGAATTTGACAGCGCAATCTTCATGGCCGCCGCCGATGACAATGATGTGCTCGACCGCCCTCGCTATAAGCCAGTTGTTGAGAACCTGCGCCAGATCAGCATTGTGAGCTCACGCAAAGACAGAGTTCTGAAATGGGCGTTTCCGGTCGGCGATCTTGCAGAAGCAGCGTTATGGCGTCATCAAAAAACGTTCCGCTCAGCCCTCGGGCGCACAGGTCCGAAATTGGCGAAAGATTCGCCAGCTTGCCGCAAAACCGAGTGGCGGTCTATTCCCGATGGCGATGCAATTGACCATGGCGACTATCTTCCCTGGCCATGGACTGAAGGAAAAAAAGCTGTCGAAAAGAACGGCTGGACGCAAAAACGAAAAAAAATGCTTCACTATCTCAAAGCCGCATCGGCGGAGGACAGCCGCCACGACTGGCCTCCGACAAAGTCATGCGAGAATTGTGAGACGCCGGCTCCAAAAACGTAAGGCGGCTTAGTCTTTCTTTGTGGCCTGAATTTCAAACTCGACGCGCACTTCCAGCGCGACGCCTTCATCATCAAGCCAGGCCGCGTTCTCACCCAATCCGAAATCGGTGCGGACGAGATCCACGTCGCCTTTCGCCAGCGCGTCATCGCCGTCAATATTCAGCGTAAAGCCAAGGGTCACCGGCTTTTCGAAATCCTTGATCGACAAAAGGCCGTCCGCTTCATAGGCGTCGCCGGCGGCGCGGATCGCCGTGGACTTGAAAACCGCTTCCGGATGGGCCTTCACATCAAACCATTGCGATCCCGGCAGGTTTGAATCGCGCAGACTGTCGCCTGTGCTGGCGGATGCGGTCATCACCGTGACCTCGATGGAAGAGCCCGCAAGATCATCGGGATCAAACTCGATGATTGCATTGAAATTGCCGAACGCGCCTTCAAAGCTTTTTCCGCTTTCAGACCCGGTGAATTTCAGGCTGCTGGCGCCGTAATCGACCGCCCAACCGCCGCCCGCGCCGTCATGGCTTTGCGCCCCGGCGTTGTGGGCGGGAAGCGCCTGCGCCGTCGGCGATGGCGAAAGGACATAGACGAGAACGCCCGCGAACAGCACCGCGAAAATTCCGCCAATGCCGACCAGAAGGCGTTTGCCGTCGGGGATCATGCTCATCAGCACGCTATCCTTGTCGACAAAATGATGTTTCAGCGCCGCGCCCGCATGCAGCGCCAGCAAGCCGATGATCATGAAAGCCAGCATTTCATGACGTTCCTCGAACATGTGTTCGGCCGCTTCGCGGTCAGCGACGCCGCCGAAAAACGGCAGATGCGGCACCGGGATAAAGCCGAACAGTTTGGTGGGAATGTCCGTCGGCGATACCGATACAATCGCCCAGCCGGCAAGCGGCGTCAGGATCATCAGCGCGTAAAACGCCCAATGGGTGACGCGCGCCACGATTTTTTGCCAGTCCGGCATATGGGCGGGAAGCGGCGGCGCTTTGTGGGTGATGCGCCAGCCGAGCCGGACAAGCGACAAGGCCAGCACCGACAAACCGAAGCTCTTATGCAACTGATAAAGATCGAATTTGATCGCCGAACTGTTCGGCAGATTGTGCATGAAAAGCCCGCCGGCGATCTGACCGATGATCAGCGCCGCAATCGTCCAGTGGAGGATTGCGGCGACCGGCGTGTAACGCTCCCCGCTCACCGGTCTTACTCGCTTGCAGGAGCGGGCATGACCCATTCAGTTTCGATGACCACATCCACCTCGTCGCCCACATAAGGCACATAGGCGTCAACGCCGAAATCGGACCGCTTCACTGTCGTCTTGCCCGAAAAGCCGAGCTTGTACTGATTGCCGCGCTCATCATACGCGCCTTTGTTGAACACCGCATCGAGGGTGACCGGCTTGGTCTGACCTTTGATCGTCAAATCGCCGGTGATTTTGCCGGTATTGGCGCCGGTCTTTTCAACGGCCGTGCTGACAAAGGTGATCTCGGGATATTGAGCCGCATCGAACCACTGATCGCTGGTCAAATGGCCGTCGAACACGTCAACGCCGCTATCGATGGACGCCACATTGATGGTCACATTGACGGAAGATGCTTCCGGCGCGTCCGCATCCCAGGTCAGCTCGCCATCCCAGTCGCGCCAGCGAAGCCACGGACGGGACAGGCCCTGATGAAGATAGGAAAATGTGATGTAGCGGTGCCCGCTTTCCGTGGTGTAGACGCCGGAGATGGCGTCCGATTTCACGGCGTCCGCGTCGGCTTGCGCGCTGGCGGATTCGCCCGGCGCAGCGGCGGCTTCGGTTGTCGCGTCCACCGACGCGCTCTGTCCGCAAGACGCGAGGGCCAGAGCCGCCACGCCAGCGAAAGCAACTGTTTTGAAATTCATGATCGCATTCCTTCTCTCATTCATCCGGTTCGCGGTTACTTATAGCGCGATTTCGCCATTCGCCCGTCACACTGGCGTGATCGGCGCTTAATAATAGGAGATGATCGAGGCCATATCCGGCCGGCCCCGCTCCTTCGGGTCTTCTTTAGCGGTTCCAATATAGACATAGCCGGCGACTTTTTCGCCAATCGCAAGGCCAAGCGCAGACAGTGCGGTTTCGTCATAGGCGTACCATTCGGTGAGCCATTGCGCCGCAAAGCCATGGGCGGAGGCCGCGAGCAGCATGTTCTGGCAGACCGCCCCGGCGCTGAGCACTTGCTCCCATTCCGGCGTCCGGTGATTGGGCTCGGTTTTCGAAATGACGGCGATGACGCTCGGCGCGCGCAGGAAACGATTCTCTTCAAAGGCGGCTTTGGCCGGGTCCGCCTCCGGCTCGTTTTTCAGAAAGGCTTTCTTCAGCGCCGCGCCGAACCGCGCCCGGGCCTCGCCCTGAAACACCACGAACCGAAAAGGAACCACGCGGCGATGATCGGGCACCCGCGCCGAAATGGTCAATATATCCTGCAGGGTCGCCGCATCCGGCCCCGGCTCGGTGAGAAAATCCGCCGGACAGGAGCGCCGGCGCCGCAGCGCATCCAGCATTTGATCGCTCTTATGCGCGGGCGGCAATTCATCGCCCAGTTCCGGATAACTCACCACTAAGGTCATTCTGTCGCCTCTCGCCCACTTGGCAAAATTTTTGCGCCTGTTAGGAGATAAACGCAGCCGCCGCCCGGCCACAAGGGCGGGGCCGGAAATGACTGAAATACGGGCGGGAAATAGGATTTATGGCGGGTGCAATCGCCGCTTCGAATGACGGCTTTCTAACCCGGCTTGCGGCAGGACGCCTGCCCGCGCCCGTCTCTGAGGCCAGCCTCGACGATGCAGGCATCACGGCGCGCGATCTTGCGGCGCTGTTTGAAAGCCAGTTGACCAGCCGCCGTCTCGATCTCGAGGCGCGCCGCCTCGGCGCGGAAAAGCGCGGCTTTTATTCCATCGGATCGTCGGGTCATGAAGGCAACGCCGCCGTCGCACGCGCTTTCCGCGTCGATGATCTGGCGTTCCTGCATTACCGCTCCGGCGCTTTTTACATTGAGCGCGCCGCCAAACTCGCCGGTGAGACGCCGATCTGGAACATGGCGCTGTCCTTCGTCGCCTCATCGGAAGATCCGATCTCCGGCGGCCGGCACAAGGTGATCGGCTCAAAGCCGCTTTTCATTCCGCCGCAAACCTCGACCATCGCCTCGCATCTGCCGAAAGCCATGGGCGCCGCCTTCTCCATCGCCCTGTCGCGCACCCATAAACGGCCCGATCCGGAGCTGCCGCGCGACAGCGTTGTCTTGTGTTCGTTTGGCGATGCGTCCGCGAACCATTCAACCGCGGTCGGCGCAATCAACGCCGCAGCCCATACGGGCTATCGCGGCCTGCCGCTGCCGCTGGTCTTTGTCTGCGAGGATAACGGCATCGGCATTTCGGTGCGCACGCCGGAAGGATGGATCGCCGCCAATTACGGGGCGCGGGCCGGGTTGCGCTATATCTCCGGCGACGCCCGCGATGTGGTGGACGCCATGCGCGCCGCACGGGCCGCCGAGCGTTGCGCCCGCGGGGCGCGCGCGCCCGTCTTCCTGCATCTGCGCACGGTTCGGCTGATGGGTCATGCGGGCTCCGACATCGAGACCGGCTATCGCGAACGCGCGGAAATCGACAAGGAAGCCGATCAGGACCCGTTGCTGCATAGCGCGCGCCGCCTTGTGGAGGCAGGCGCCATGTCGCTGGAAGACATAAATGCTCTTTACACGGATATTGGCGGGCGGGTGCGCCGGGCCATGGAGGAAGCGACGACACGGCCGAAGCTGACCAGCGCCGCCGAGGTCACTGCATCGCTGTCGCCGCCGCTGCGCACGCGCCGCGCCCTGCGCCCCGGCAAGCTGACGCCGACCGCGCCTGATGAGTCCCGCGCCAAATCAGAACCACAGCATATGTCGCGGCTCATTTCGCTGGCGCTTGCCGAACAGATGGAACGCGACGCCAATGTGGTGGTGTTCGGCGAGGACGTGGCGAAGAAGGGCGGCGTTTATGGCGCAACCACCCGCCTGCAACCGAAATTCGGCCCGGCCCGCGTTTTCGACACCATTCTCGATGAGCAATCCATTCTCGGCATGGCGATTGGCCTCGGCCATAATGGCTATATCCCCGTGCCGGAAATCCAGTTTCTCGCTTATGTCCATAACGCGGAAGACCAGTTGCGCGGGGAAGCGGCCTCGCTCTCTTTCTTCTCAAAAGGCCAGTACCAGAACCCGATGGTGGTGCGCATTGCCGGGCTCGGATATCAAAAGGGCTTTGGCGGACATTTCCACAATGACAATTCCGTCACCGTGTTCCGCGACATTCCGAGCCTCATTCTCGCTTGCCCCTCCTCCGGCGCCGAAGCCGTCAAAATGATGCGCGAAGCTTTCCGGCTGGCGCGCGATGAAGGGCGCGTCGTCGTGTTCCTCGAACCGATCGCGCTTTACCCGGTGAAAGACCTGCATGCGGATGGCGACGGGCTGATGACTTCGGTGTTTGACCACATCGAAGGCAAGGCGGATTTCGGCAGCGTCAACATGATCGGCGACGGCAAGGACCTCGCTATTCTCACCTATGGCAATGGCGCCTATCTTTCGCAGCGCGCCGCCGCGAGTTTGAAAGAGCAAGGCGTCAAGGCGCGCGTCATCGATTTGCGCTGGCTGTCCCCGCTCCC
The DNA here is from genome assembly GCF_055809375.1 of Hyphococcus sp. D3-15. Lineage (NCBI taxonomy): Bacteria > Pseudomonadati > Pseudomonadota > Alphaproteobacteria > Parvularculales > Parvularculaceae > Hyphococcus > Hyphococcus sp. D3-15. Next base: position 2,774,922 of record NZ_CM147910.1, read on the forward strand.
GATGGATGCGGTGATCGACGCCATCGGCAAGGTGAAAAACGTGCTCATCGTCGATGAATGCCGCAAATCCGGATCGCCCGCCGAGGAGCTCATCGCGCAATTTGCTGATCGCGGGCTGACCTACAATCTTTCGCGCCTCAACGGGGTCGACACTTTCATTCCCCTCGGGCCGGCCGCCAATGAAGTGCTGGTGAGCGAAGCCGATATTGTGAACGCCGCGCTGTCGCTGACCGGCAAGACGGCGAAGAAGGCGGCGGAATGAGATTTCTCCGCTCATCCCGGCGAAAGCCGGGACCCAGTCACCATAAAAAGCCGGGCTTCGCCCGCCATTATCTTTTTAGCTAGGCCCCGACTTGCGTCGGGGTGAGCGGATTTAGAGCTTGGCGCGCAATGAAAAGGTTGCAACATTGAAATGAAACAAACCGCTGTCGTTATTTTTCCGGGCCGGGGCACCTATGGCAAGGACGAGCTTGGCTATCTGACGCGCCATCACGCCGACAAATCCGCTTTCATCAAAGGCGTCGATGATTGGCGCGCAGCGCAATCGCGTGAGACCGTTTCCGCGCTCGACAACGCCAAGAGCTATTCCGCGGGCAAACACGCCTCCAGCGTTAACGCTTCGGCGCTGATCTATACCTGTGCGCTGGCCGATTTCGCCGCCATCGATCGCGACAAATATGACATCGTCGCGGTCTGCGGGAATTCTCTTGGCTGGTATTTAACGCTCGCCGGCGCCGGCGCCGTGGCGCCCGCAAACGCAATCCGCCTGGTTGATACGATGGGCGCGCTGATGGAAGCGCAAGGGACCGGCGGCCAACTGATCTATCCGTTTGTTGATGAAAACTGGCGCGAAAGCCGCGCCCATGAAAAGGCCATTGGCGAAGCGGTGCATGCGGGCCGCACTGCCGGTGAGGCATATTTGTCGATCCGGCTCGGCGGCATGGCGGTGCTCGCCGGCGACGAAGCAGGCATGGCGGCGATGGAAAAATCTCTGCCGAAAGCCGAAGGGCGTTATCCGTTCCGGCTGGCGCGGCACGCCGCTTTTCACACGCCGCTGCTCTCACATGTTTCAGACGCGGCGTTCGAGACGCTTCCCGCCGATATGTTTGAGACGCCGAAAACGCCGATGATTGACGGGCGCGGCGCCATCTGGTCGCCCCATGCGTCGGATCTCGTCGCGCTCTATGACTACACTTTTGGCCATCAAATTGTTGAGACTTATGACTTTTCCAAATCCGTCGAAGTCGCGGTGAAGGAATTCGCCCCGGACAAGCTGATCCTCGCGGGGCCGGGTTCAACGCTCGGCGCGCCGATTGCACAAGAACTGATCCGCCATCGCTGGAAAGGCCTGACATCAAAAGCGGAATTTTCAGCACTGCAAAAGCAGGACCCGTTCCTCATCGCCATGGGCCGCGATGATCAGCGCGCGCTGGCGGCCGGCGCGTAATCGTCAGCCGTGCCTTCAATCCATTGCCGCGCGTGATCGCGTTCATGCATCGGGAAAATCCGCATTTCCATTGTCCCATTGCGGGCGAATGCTGAAAACAGGCGATAGATCAGCGGCGGATTATCGGAGACGAGCGCATATCTGCGCATCTTCTGCATGAACGCCAGATCATCGGGCGTTTTACCAAGCGATGAGATCTTCATCATCGCCGCCCACATATTGTCGGGCTTGCCGTGATGAATTTCCAACTCGCTGAACCGTCCATGGCGCTCAGAGAGTCCGCGCATCGCGTCCAGCAACTCCCCCATGCGGTCGAGCTGATAACTGCCGAACACCTCCAGCTCCACATAGGCGTGGCGGTCATCGATGCGAATATTGATCATGGATGCGCCGCCCGAATTACTCGTCGCCGATATGTTTCAGCGTATCCGGCGAGGTGAGGATGATGACGCCGCCAGCCTGGCGGATCAGGCCTTCGCCTTCCCAGATTTTCAATTGCCGGTTGACGTTTTCACGCATCAGCCCCGCATGGGCGCCGAGATTGCCCTGGCTCAGCTTCATGTCGATATGCAGCGCGCCATCTTCATCCGTGTGCCCATAATGTTCGCCGAGGCGTAAGAGCGCGCGCGCAAGACGCGGACCCGCCGGCAAGGTGGCGATGTCTTCGAGCAGGAAATTCGTGTGGCGGATGCGTTTGCATAGCGCCGAAATGATTTGCAGCGCGACGCCGTGATTGCGATCGAGAAAATCGAGCACGTCGCGGCGATAGAGCCTGAGCGCGCGGGTTTCCTGCAAGGCGCTGGCGGATGCCGAACGCGGGCCGCCGTCAAACACGCCCATCTCGCCGAGCACTTCGTTTTCGCCCATGAAAGCGAGCACGGTTTCTTTGCCGGCGTCGGAAAAGCTTGAGATTTTCACCCGGCCGGACAGCAGGATATAAAGGCAGTCGCTGTCATCGCCCTGGGCGAATATCTGCTTGCGGCCGGCGAACACCACGGACTGGGCGCAGTCGAGCAGGCCCTGCAACTTGTCGTCAGACAAAGCCTCGAAAAAAGGATGCCGTTTCAGCTCCCAGATCAGTCCTGCGGCTGCGCCTCTCATGGGGTCGCGCCCTCTCCCGTTGCGCTGCTGACAGCCTACAGAAGAAACAGGAATTTGTCGCGCTTGCGAAGCGGTTGGCGGAAATAAGGACGGCGCGTCCCTCCCCCGAAGGACGCGCCGCTCTCAGGATGAGGCCGGGACGGGGCGATGTCCTGACCTCTGGGGTTCTGTGTGGCCTAGCGGCGGACCGTGATCAGGCTGGAAGCGCCAAGGACTGCGTTGATGCCGATGAAACCGACGAGGATGATTTCGATGACGCCCATGATGCTTCTCCTGTGTCTTTGTTCCGGTCTCTGCCGACCGCCGATGATTGAAAGATAGAGGCGCGCTGGATTTTCCGATGTGATGGCCGTCACAGGCGCTGGCGGTTTTCGTTAAATCTCCTAACTTACTGTTTTTGCTTCATTTCCCCCGGCAGCTGCGGCGCACCTTCCCCCAAAGGCGCGCCGCATCTCCCCCTGCTTCGGTGGCGCAACGCGGGGCTCAGCGTTGCGGGATCAGCGGCGGACCGTGATAAGGCTGGAAAGGCCGAGGGCTGCGTTGATGCCGATGAAACCGACGAGGATGATTTCGATGACGCCCATGATTTACTCTCCTGTTTCTCATCTCCGGTCTCTCCCGACCGCCGATGTTTGAAGAATAGGAGCGCGCCTGATCTGGCGCTGTGATGGGCGTCACAGGTTGAGGCACATCCTTAATAAAGAATGAAACCTGTATTTTTTATCAGTTTTTTCAGATAGTTAGGCGTCGCCCTGGTGACGCAGCGCCTCGGCCTTGGAGACAAAAAACGCGATCGCCCCGTCCAGACCGAAGGTTTCGCCCTGCTGGCAGGCGCCGAAATGCTCCAGCGCGGCGTAGCTGTCGCCCTCTTCCAGCGAAATCACCCCCGATTCGAAGGCTTTGCGGAATTGCTGGAATTCAGGGCGCGCAGCCAGGCCCTCATCGCCGACCAGGGCGAAGATCACCGTCGGGTCTGTGCGCCCCTTCACCACAAAGGCGCCTAGGGGCACGGCGGCGAAATCGGCGATGCGTTCGCGGGTCTGGGCCGAGATGATGATCGGCACGCCATATTGCTTGGTCAGCGATTCCAGCCGCGAGGTGAGGTTCACCATGTCGCCCAGCATGGAATATTCGAGCTTGTCTTCGGAGCCGAAATTGCCGACCCGCGCTTCGGCGGTGTGCAGCCCGATGCCGATTTTGATTTCCGGCACCGGCAGGGACTTGTTGGCGCGCCATCCGTCATTCAGCTTTTCAAGCGACTTCAACATGTCGAGGGCCGCGCGCGCCGCCTCCGCCGGGTGATTGTTCACATCGACCGGCGCGTTCCACATCGCCGCGAGACCGTCGCCCATATATTTGTCGACGAGGCCTTTATGATCGACAACGATGCGCGTCATCGGCGTGAAATACTGGTTGAGCATCGACGTCACTTGTTGCGGCGTCAATTGTTCGGAGATCGTGGTGAAGCCGCGAATATCCGAGAAGAAGGCGGTGATCTCGCGCTGTTCCCCTTCGAGCTTCAACAGGGCCGGATCGCGCTCAAGACGTTCAAGCAAAAGCGGCGACAGGAATTTTCCAAAGGCGCCGCGAATGAAGCGCCGCGCCATTTGCTCCTGCTGGAACATGACGACAAAGGCCGGAACAAACGCCGCCGTCAGCACCAGCCCCGGCGTCACCGGATCGATCAACAGGCCGGAGGATTTAAAGGCGTAAAAGGCGCCGCCCAGCACCGCCGCGCTGAGCACAAACCAGATGCCAAAGCCCGCCGCCGCCGACATGCGCGGCAGGAACAACAACAGCAGCAATGATACGATGGCGGCGAGGCCGATCTCGATCGGCCGCATCAAATCCCATGCGCGGAAAAGCGTTTTGCCGGCCAGCGCCTGTTCAATCACTTCCGCATGAATATGCACGCCCGGGCGCTCATCGCCGAGCGGCGTGACCAGCACATCGCGCAATCCTTCCGCCGAGGCGCCGATCATCACAATGCGCCCCTTCACCGCCTCGGCAATTGACGCGGCGTCGCCTTCAAGGATATCTACAACCGACAATCGCCGTTTCAGGACGCTATATGCCGGTGAATAATGCACCCAGAGCTGGCCATCATCCGTGGTGGGAAAGCGCAGGCGGCACATCACCACTTCCGACACTGACTGGCGCGCAATGCCGGTCACATGAGCGCGGCATTGGCCATTCGCGGCGGCTTGCGTGAATTGCGGGATTGCATATTGCGGATCAAGCCGCGGCGCGGCGACCCGGATCGCTTCCAGCGTCAGGCTTGGATAAACTTCCGTTCCGTCGCAGGCGAGCGCGATCAACGGCACCGACCGCACAATCGCATCATCAGCGAGACCTGCGCGCGCAAACCCTTCGCCGCTCGCCGCTTCTCTAAAAATCTGCAGCGGCGGCACCACCTGACGGAAGCTTGGCGCAACGCGCGCCAGATCGCTCGCCGGCATGCCCTGCACGCGGGATTCGCCGAGCGATGGCGGGCAAGGCCCGTCCGAGGCGCCAGCGCGCGCCGTCAAATGCATTACTGTCGGCGCAGCGGCAAGCGACTGCGCCAGCCGCCGGTCATGATCGACCGCCGCCAGATCCGTCGCCCCAAGTTCAGCGATGATCGGCGCCAGCACCGGCGCATCGAGCCAGCTCTGCGCCACATTGCCGGGGCTCGTGCGGTCCGGTTCGGCCAGGATGACGTCGAAGACAATCGCCGCGGCGCCGGCTTCATTCAGCCTGTCGACAATGGTTGCGAAACGATGGCGCGGCCACGGCCATTGGCCGTATTTTTCAAGCGCGTCATCGTCGATTTCAACCACCCGCACCGGATCGGAATCATAAGCGCGCGGCGCCAAACGTTGAAACTGATCGAACAGACGGTCACGCGCGATATTGACCAGCGCCGGCTGCTGAAACACCAGCGCAAGCGCCAGCATCGCACCGATCAGTCCCGCTATACGCGGTCCGAAATGATGGCGCCGCATCGCAACGCTCCCTTACAGGTCTGGCGTGGCGCCGGTCTGCCGGTCCATAAAGTCAATACGGCCCTCGCCCTCGCCGCCTGCGCCATCGGTGAAGTTAAAGAACATGTCCGCCACTTCCGCCGGATCTCCAGAATCGCCGTCACGGAGCAGGAACAACGCGTTTTGCATATTCGTGCCGCTAAAATCATCCGCGCCGAACCCAAAGACGCCGACGCCGCCAGCAGCTTCATCGAAGCTGACAGCGCTCAACAATTCCGTGAAAGAGAAAGTGTAGCTGGAAAAGGAGTCATCAATGTTGACGGAAACGTAGGAGTTGCCGCCGCCGATCATGCGATTGGCGAAATTAATGTCGATCGAAGCCTGAGCGTCGCCAGAGAAAAACGCCTGATCAGCACGGGTGATCTGCGCATAGCCGGGGAAACCGCGCCCGCCGACCGTCGCATCAAAGTGAAAAGTGCCGGCGCCAAGCGCGCCCGCCGCAGCGTCGATATCCGCAATCGTCGACAGCGGATTATAATTGGAGAACTGGAAAATATTATTATCGGTGTAAAGATGATTTCCCGAGCCGTCCGCGATGATTGTCGCCAGATTTGCATCCAGGCCATCGCCGGTGTCGATGAGCGCCTGGCCTTTCAGCGCGTTGGGATCTGAACTCATCGAGGCAAGCGTGTAAAAGGCGAGCCCGAACAGGCCGCTGTCAAACGACGCCCCCTGGTCAAGCGCGACATATTGCACGGTGTCCTGACCGCCAATGGCGGCGTCCGCCGCAGCTGCGACCGCAATGAAGGACGAGCCGCCGCCCACGGTACGCGTGTCGAAATTGACTTCGAGTTGCGCAAAGGTCGTGCCCGTGAGTTCGGTCGGCGTCCCCAATGTCGAAAGCACATTTGTGGATGACCCGCTCATCAAGGTGGTGCCGCTGGAGCTCAGGCCGCTAAGTTCGGCCACGGTCAGCGTGAATCCGAGCTGGCGGGTGAAATAGGCGAGTTCCCCCTCGCCTTGCGCAAACACCAGATCGTCCGCGCCGCCGGTGAAGGCGTAGGACACATTCTGGCCGGTATCGACATCGCTGTAATCAACATTGACGTCGGCGGTCACCGTGTCGCCTGCACCCTGACGAATGGTCAGCGTGTAGGTCGGCGCCAGATAGACAGCGAGATCGTTTTCACCGCTGGCGAAAGGCAACCCAGCGCTAGCAAGCAGCGCCTCAAAATAGTTGTCGTCAATTACGCCGCCAAAAAACGGACCGGAAAAATTCCGCTGAGAAAGATCGTTCGGGTCGGTGACGGTGAAATCAAATCTGACGAAACTCGCCAGCGCTTCGGGCGCAACAGTGCGCGACGCCCAGTCTACATGAATCTGGAACAGGACGACGCCATTTTCCGTCGTCTGCGCGCCGCCATTATCGATCACCACTTGCGCCGGGGCGAGTGCGAACAGCACGCCGTCTGGATTGTTGGCTTGCGCCGCGGCGAAATCGTCAAGCACATCGAGCGGCAGGATGTCGCCAACCGGAATGACAACGGGCGGCGGTGGTGGTGGCGGCGGATCGATGTCATCGCCATCATCATCCTCACCGGGCTGTTCCGGCTTGTACTCGGTGTCGCTGTCATCCTGTTCGTGTTTATTCGCGGCGAATTGCTGCGAGCCATCGCCTTCCTGCGCGCCCTGACCGGACTGGTTCAGCGGATCGCCCGCATATTCGAGCGCCGATCCGTCGCCCTCGGGGATCACCGGCACAAACGCCTGATAAATCTTGCGAAGCAATTCATCATCCGCGCGGAATGGCTCGGAGACACCGTTCGGACCAATCTTCACGGCGAGATCCCGGACGCTTCAGCACCGCGAGAATCGCATCGCGATTTGCATCATTCCAGAATTCCACGAGGCCTTTCGGCGACAGGCCGCTATTGTCGCGAACCGGCCCTTCGAGCAGCGCATAGGTTTCGCCGTCAATCTCGACAATCAGCACATTGGTGCCGCGCACGCCCATGGTGACGCCGGTTTCCTGAATTTCGACTTCGGTCGATCCCGGCTCGGTGTCGCGCCCCGATGAAAACCGCATGCCGCCGCGGAAAAAATTCACAAGACGGCGGCGCCCAGCGCCCTGACTATCGAAAAACTCGTTGATCGCGGATTCGCTGTTCGGCGAGAAGGTGTATGTGCTCCAGTCGCAAAGCTTGAGCTGCAAATGCGATTCGTCGCCGGTGCGCACGCGGTCGCCGGTAAACATCTCCGCGCCGTTGCGCGGCCGGAATGCGGTCTCGCGCGTCAGTCGTTGAACATCGACGGCCGGACCGACCACGGCAGTGGCGTTGCCGGCTTTCGGATCATTGGTGTCGCGGTCGAAACATTCCGCAGCTTCTGCGGCGAGCGGCGCCAGCGCCAGGATAGCGACGGAGGCGGCGGTTTTCAGTGCGGACATTGTGATGCGTTTGCTCATGATCGCCCCCTAAAACGCAATGCGTTTGGACAACAACAGCGCGCCCTTATGCGCCTTGTAGTCAAAGTTCAAAATGTTGGAGTCGACGGATTCATATTCATATTGCGCGATGATGTTGAGATCTTTCACCGCCTCCGGCGCGCGCGGGATAAAGAACGAGATCGGCGCGCCCACCGTCACCCGGCCGCGATAGAGCCACTCATCGCGCACGGTCGCGCTGATGAACGGGTCATTGCCGTCATATTCCGATTTTTCAGCCCAGGCGCCGATCAGCGAATAGGCGCCGCGCCCGAGCAGCCAGCTATGCTGAACATTGACGCCGTAACGGTCATAGGACTCAAAATCGACCGCGCCATCCTTGTTCGCATAACGCGCTTCGACTTGAATCGCCTGGGTCGGCGTAAACCTCCATTTCGTGCCTAGGCGACCGCCGACACGCATGCCAGACCGCAATGGCGCGGAAAGGAAATTAGAGGTTGCGCGGAAATCTTCATCTTCTACGCGCACCGAACCGTAAGACGTGACTTTCGGATTCCAGCGATAGGCCGCTTCTATTTCACCGCCCCAGGTCGCGAGATAATCCTCACCGCCAAGCCAGTAAAACCCGCCGCGCAATGTCGGCGTGAAGGACCAGTCGCCGGAATAATAGGTGCCGCCGACCGCGAGCGTCGTCGCGTCTAAATCGAGTTCATCGAATTCAACTTTGTCGGAGCGATAATAATTCGCCTCGGCGTGCAGCATGTGACCTTCCTGCGAACCAAGGTCGTGCTGAATGCGCCCTTGCGCGGAAAACACATAACCGGTGTCGGCGTCGCGCGGATTCGACATCAGCGGCAGGTCGAGAAACAACAACTGACCGCTCGACGGCGCCTGACCGCGGTTGCTGTCATAGTCGATCCCCGCAGTGACCGTCAGCGAGCCGCGCGTCGGGCGCTGCTCATATTTAATCCGGCCCAGATAGGCCTCAGCTTCGGCCGCCAGCGCGGAAGGCAATTCCCCGCTCTCCAGCGCCAGTTCCAGCTCATAGCGCGCGCGGTCATACAGTCCGAGGCGGTAGAGCACCAATCCGTACAAAACGCGCACATCATGCAGCTTCGGATCCATCAACAAGATCCGCTCGAGCGTCGCGCCGCCTTCCTTCAAATCGCCCGCAGCGATCTGCTGGCGCGCATAGGCGATGTTGAGCTGGATATTGTCCGGCGCCGCCAGAATCTGTTCGAAAGGAATAGAGATCGCGCGCGCCGTGTCTTCTTGCTGCTGCACACGCTGAGATTGCAGCAACTCCTGTTCAACAGCTTCGCGCGCGCCCTCTTCGGGCTCCTGCGCCAGCGATGACCCGACCATGCACAGCGCAGCCGCAGCCAGCGAACCGGATGCGCGAATTGCCGACCAAGACGTCATAAAAAGTCCCCCATTAGCCCAGAAGACGCGCATGTTGCAGCGCATGATAACTGAAGGCAATGTCCCCACCATGCAAGCAATGCGCCCAATCTCCCGGTCGGACGCTGCTCGCCGTTCTTGCGGTAACTATGCGCTTCGGCTGATCGCGCCGCAACCGTTTTCTGACCCGTCCGCCCGCTGAATTTATTGTAAAATTTCCGTCGCAACGCCGAAATCAGCGGTTCATGAACAACTGCCAGATAATAAAATAATGGGTGAGATGATGCACCATCTGGTCGATCCCAAAGGGAATCCAGAAGGATTGTTTATTCATATTCGTAAAGCGGCCCAGCATGCGCGGACTTGATTTGATCCGGTCCATCATGAAATGCACCGCGAAATCGAACAGCGCCAGGAACCACAGGCCCGGATTGACGACGAGAACGATCGCCAGCGTCGTCAACGCATGAACGCCCACATGCACGGAGAGCGGCCAGATAAATCCGGGGCCAGACTTGGCTTTGCCGCGCACCATCCAGCCGGTTTGAAGCAGGTAATCGCCCAAAAAATGCTTGAACTGAAAGACAACCAGCATTGCAAAAACGAACTGGATGTCGCTCATGCTCATGATCATAGTTTCCCCCGCGATGGGCGCAGCCTGAAGCAGCGCAGCGAAGCTATGGCGCGGATCGCACTCGTTTTTTAGTCAGCGCGACTTCGCCCCGCGCCTTGCCCCCGATATACGGCCGCGCTTGGTCCACTGCGCACACCCAATGCGCAAATCGTGGAAAAACCGCCGCCGCGGGCGAAAAGGTACGCATAGTTCCGGTATTTAGGCAAGCTGCGGTTAACGACAATTCTTGCGCTATCCATGCGGCGCCGCACCAAAGCCGCGCGCCGCCGGACCGCGCCCTACAGCCATTTGCACCGTTTTTGCAATCGTCCGCTTGCGGCAGTGCATTCGTCCGCTTGCGGCGCAAAACAAGGTTCTGCGCAGGATGAAAAGGTGGATCGCCGCGGCGATTTTGGTTATGAATTAGCGAGAGGGTGAGCGGGGATTAACAATTGGAGCGAGTAAAGATCGCGATTGTAGGCTCCGGCCCTGCCGGGCTGAGCGCTGCGGGCCGTGCTGCGGCGCGCGGGGTCTCTCACGTCCTGCTCGAAAAGGCCTCGCATCTTTCCGACACGATCTACAAATATCAGCGCGGCAAATACATCATGGCGACGCCGGACCAGTTGCCCTTGCGCTCCGATGTGGAGTTCAAGGCGGGTTCGCGCGAGAGCATTATCGACCGCTGGGATGAAGACGCCGAGAGCCTGAAGGTCAATGTCAGGCGAAATTCCGAAGTCACGGCGATCACCGGGTCGAAGGGCGCTTTTGTAATCAGCCTCGCCGACGGCGAAACCGTCAACGCCGACTTCATCGTTCTCGCCGTCGGCGTGCAGGGCAATCCGAACAAGCTGAGAAACCCCGGCACAGACCAGCCCTTCGTCCAGTATCAGCTCGACGATCCCAAAGAATATTATGATGAGAACATCATCGTCATTGGCGGCGGCGACGCAGCGATTGAAAACGCCCTGGGCGTCGCCAATCCGGATCAGGGAAACGTCGTTACACTGCTTCAGCGCTCTGACGGATTTCCCCGCGCCAAGGAAGCGAATGTCCAGACACTTTATAAGGCGCGCGATGAAGGCCGCCTCGATTTCATCACCGAGTCTTCGCTGATCAGGCTTGAACCGGGCGGCTCCGGTGAAAACCCGTGGATGGCGGTCGTCGACACCAAGGATGGCGAAGCGCGTCTCGCCTGTGATCGCATCATCGCGCGGCTCGGCGCCGCGCCGCCGCGCAAATTCGTGGAAGCCGCGGGCGTGCAATTCACCGGCCCCGACCGCGAAGCCTTTCCGGTCCTGACGCCGCAATATGAAACCACCGTGCCGGGGCTTTACGTCATCGGGGCCCTCGCCGGCTTCCCGCTGATCAAGCATTGCATGAATCAGGGCCATGACGTGGTCGAGTTCATCGCCGGCAATAAAGACCTGCAGCCGCCTGATACGCCGCTGCTTGAAAAGCTTTTCGCCGACGCGCCGGTGAAGCGCAGCGTCGATCAATGGCTCGAACATATACGCTCGACAGTGGATGTCTTGCAGGATGTCTCGGCGCTGCAAATGCGCGAATTCCTGCTGTCGTCGAATATCCATTTCAAAAAGCGCGGCGAAGTGATCGTCAATCGCAACGATACCGGCTCATCAATCTTTGCAATCATCGACGGATCTGTTGCGGTCGAGGTTGACCCTGCCAATCCGAAAATCACCGTGCCGATCAAAAAGGGCAATATTTTCGGCGAGCTCGGCTTGATCTCGGGCCGCCGCCGCACCGCCACTGTGCGCGCTGACGAACCCGCGATGCTGCTGGAGATTCCGCGCAATGCAACGCTGAAACTGATGGCATCCGTGCCCGGCGTGAAACGGCGCATGGACCGCATCTCGACGGAGCGCCAGGTCGGACAGATTTTCGGTCAGCTTCTGCCTAAAGCTGCAATCAACGAAATTCTCGACGCGGCGGAAATTCTCCCGCTCAAGGCTGGCGACGCGCTGATCGAAGAAGGCCAGCGCAATACCGACATTTTCATCATCCGCTCCGGCAGCGCCGTGGTTGAAAAGCGCATTGGCGGCAAGGATGTGTTTCTTTCCTATGTGCTGGCCGGCAATTATGTGGGCGAGATGGCGCTGTTCTATGACGGCTTGCGCACCGCAACCGTTCGCGCCGCGATCAAGTCCGAGGTGGTGCGCCTGCCCGGTGAAATCTTTGAGCGCTTGCTGGGCGAAAACCCCGACCTCTATCGCTCTGTCGATGCGCTGGTCGCGTCGCGCCGCAAGCTCAATGACTATGTGGAGGCAAAGCGCGAAAGCTTTTCTTCCGTTGTCGACATGCACACGTCGATTGCGCGTTTCCTGCTGGAAGAAGAAGGCCTGTCCGAAGCGACCGATGCGCTGGTCATTGATGAAACCTTGTGTGTCGGCTGCGACAATTGCGAAAAGGCCTGCGCCGATATTCACGAAGGGATTTCCCGGCTCGACCGCGAGGCCGGCAATTCCTACGCCTATATCCATGTGCCCACCTCATGCCGCCATTGCGAGCATCCCCATTGCATGACTGACTGCCCGCCCGACGCGATCCATCGCGGCCCGGATGGCGAAGTCTTCATCGATGAAAAATGCATCGGCTGCGGCAATTGTCAGCGCTATTGCCCCTACGGCGTCATTCAGATGGCGTCTGTGCCGCCGGAAAAACCGGGTTTGTTCTCCTGGATGTTTTTCGGCCGCGGACCGGGGCCCGGCGAGCCGGACAAGGACTGGATTGCGAAGAAGCGCAAGAAAGGCGAAGCCCCGCCGAAGCTCGCGGTTAAATGCGACATGTGTTCGGGGCTTAAAGGCGGCCCGGCTTGCGTGCGCGCTTGCCCCACCGGCGCGGCGCAGCGCATTTCGCCCGATGAATATCTTTCCCTCGCCACTGACGGGAAAGGATAGATCATGGCCGGCAACGAACATCTTGGCGCCAGCGGCCTGCCGATCTCCCATGAGGGGTTTTTAAGCCACAAGCGCTATCGCTATTTGAAACTCGCCGCGCTGGTCAGCGTGATCGCCATTATCGTCTACGCCATCGCCGATGTGCGCCTCCGGCCCAATGGCGGCACCTGGTACGGCTACACGCTCGGCACGATTTCAGCGCTGCTCATTGTCTGGCTGATGATGCTCGGCATCAGAAAGCGCGCCATGACCTCCGGTCACTGGTCGCTCAAGGCGTGGACATCCGCGCATGTCTATCTCGGCTCATCGCTGCTCGTGCTCGCAACACTGCACACCGGTTTTCAGTTTGGATTGAACATCCACACCCTCGCCTATGGGTTGATGGTGATCGTTATTCTCTCCGGCTTTGTCGGCATCTATTATTACGCCACCGTGCCGCGCAAAATGAGCGACAACCGCGCGCATCGAACGCAAAAGGACATGCTGGATGCGATCCGCGCGCTCAATCGCGAATTGCGCGAAGCGGCGCAACCGCTCGATCAGAAATATGTGGAGGAGGTCAAGCGGGCGATCCGCAAGACGCGTCTGAAACCCGGCCTGTTCCAGTCCATCGCCAACGCCCAGCGCCAATGCGCCACCACCCGCGCGGCGAAGCGTTTGCGCAAGGCGGCGGCGAGCGCGGAAGCTGACATGCGCCGCCCGCTCGAGGCCGTGACCGCGATCCTTGAAAGAAAATCCGCGCTGCTGCTGCGCACGCGCCGCCATATCCGCAACAAGACATTGTTGCAGCTCTGGCTTTACATCCATGTGCCGTTGTCGATTGCGCTGCTAGCAGCGCTCAGCGCGCATATCCTTTCCGTCTTTTTCTATTGGTGAGGCGGGAATGAGCATTCGCATCGAGTTCATCAAGAAACGACCCGGCGGCCGCATCACGGTCCGCCCGACCCTCTATGAAAAGAGCGAGGTGTCGCTCGGGCGCGCCACCGATTGCGATGTGTTTCTCGGCGATTTGCGGGTCGGCCTGTATCACGCCAGGTTGACGCAGCTTTCTTCAAGCAAGGCGCGCATCGACGCCAATGGCGATCACCGGGTGCGGGTGGATGGCGCGCAGGTGCGCCGCCGTGAAATCGGCCTGAAAGACGGATCGATCATTCGCATCGGCCCCTACAAAATCCAAATCAGCCCGGCGGACAATAAAGGCGAGATGCTTGTCACCATCGAATTGGTGGAAGAGCCGACGCAAATCCGCGACAAGCGCGACGAATTTCAAGTCTTTTCCATGCAGGGCTATGCGCCGGACAAGCGCGCAACCGCCTGGGCGCTGCTGACCGTGATCATCGCGCTGTTTCTCGCGACCCCGGTCTTCCTGCATTTTCGCGCAAAGCAAACGGAAACGCCCGGCGTCGCCGCGCAACTCGCCAAAGCGACAAACCAGAACTGGCTCGCCGGCTCCATGGCGTCATCGCATGCCAATCTCACCGAAGACTGCCGCTCCTGTCACGTCAAACCGTTTGAGCGGGTGACCGACAGCGCCTGCCTGACCTGCCATGAAGAGATGCGCCATCACGCCGATCCCCATTCCATGATGGCGGCGCTGCCGGACCATAAAGGCGCGGGGATCGTGACGGCGGCGCTGCGCAATGGTCTTTCCATACCCGAAGGGCGCTGCGGCTCCTGTCATTTTGAACATAACGGCCCAACCGGCGTGACCCCATCGGACTCACAGCTCTGCGTCGATTGCCACAAGGAACTCGATCAGCGCTTTACCGAAACGACGCTGGTGAATGTCTCCGACTTCGCCCGCCGCCATCCGGAATTCTCTCCCGCCATCATTCTCGATCCGCAAAAGGACCCGCATGCGGATCCCTCGGCGATGACGCGCAGTACATTGGTGAAGCATCCGAAAGAAAATAACGGCCTCACCTTCCCTCATGACCTGCATCTCAAAGATGAGGAAGTGATCCGCAAGCTCGAAACCCTGCCGGCCAATCTGCGCGCGCGCTATGGTGAAAAGCTCGATTGCGCCGACTGCCACGAAGCCGATGCAGCCGGCGCGCTGATCAAACCGATCGAGATGGAAACCCATTGCAGCGACTGTCACTCGCTCGCCTTTTCCGCCACGGAAACGCAGGTGCGATCCCTGCCCCATGGCGAACCGAAAGAAGTGCGCGGCGTGCTTGAAGACTTCTATCTCGCTCAGGCGACAAACCTGCTGCTTGGCGAGCAATCATCGGGCATTCTCGAACGCCAGCTTAGCGCCGAAGCGCGCGCCCGCCGCGAAAGACTGCGCGTGCAAGCTTTCGCCGAAGCGCGCGAAAACACCGACGCGATGATCGGGCGCATTTTTTCCGAAGAAGGCGTCTGCCGAAAATGCCACGACAATGCAGACCCGGCGACGCGCGAAGGTCTGCCGGAGCTGACTCCGGTGCGCCTGACGACGCAATATCTGCCCATGGCGCGGTTCAATCACGCCGATCACGCCACCGGCAATGTCAAATGCGAGACTTGCCACCGGGCCGAGACATCTTCCTCCGCCGATGATGTGCTGATGCCGTCCATTACTGTCTGCCGGGCTTGCCATGACGATAGCGAAGGACGGACCGCAATCGCTTCTGATTGCTTAACCTGCCACGCCTATCATGATGAGGGCGAGGAAACGCCGCTGATGCAGCCTGCATTGCTCAGAACTGGGGAGTTGCGGTCAGCGATGAGCGGGGGGCGTCAATGAGCAGAGTTTTCATAGCGTTAGCGGTTTTATTTGCGTGCGTGGCGCAGCCCGCAAATGCGCAGCCGCATCCCGTGCCGCTTTATGACGGGCTAACCCATATGGGCGTAGCCAGCTGCGCGACCGCCGGCTGCCATGGAGATCAGGTGACCGGCGTCGGCGCGGGGCCTGTTGTCGGCCAGAATGAATATTTCCAATGGGCTTCGCGCGGCGAAAAAGGCGCTCATTCGCGCGCCTATGAAGTGCTGCTGACGCCCCATGGCAAACGCATCGCCGCCAATCTCGGTGTTGGCCCAGCGGAAAAAGCCGATGAATGCCTTGCCTGTCACGCAGACAACGCTGCGGACAAGACCGCCCGCTTCCAGATCTCAGACGGCGTCGGCTGCGAAGCCTGTCACGGCGGCGCGCAGAAATGGCTCGCCTTTCACCGCATCGGCGCCGGCCATGACGCCAATATCGAAGCCGGCCTTTATCCGACCGAGGACCCGGCCTCGCGCGCGCGGTTGTGCATGGGCTGTCATCTCGGATCGAGCTACGAAAACCAGTTCGTCAATCACCGCATCATGGGCGCCGGCCATCCGCGTCTTAAATTCGAACTCGATCTCTACACCACCATTCAACAGCACCATGTTGTCGATGATGATTATCGCGCACGCAAAACAGTCGCGCCTGGCGCGCAGGTCTGGGCCGTCGGACAAGCCATGAGCCTTGAACGCACCCTTGATCTCCTGCTCGACAACAATACCGGCAGTGCAGGCGCCTTCCCGGAACTTGTGTTCTTTGATTGTCACGCCTGTCACCAGCCGATTTCCGAAGGCGACGGACAGCTAAGCTGGCGGCCCAATCCCGGCCGGGCGCTCGGCCCCGGCGCGCCGATTTTGAACGACGCCAATCTGATCATGCTGCAGGCGGCGATGCGCGTCATCGACCCGGCGCTCGCCGAACGCCTCGACAGCGAGGGCCGCGTCTTGCACGCCGCGTCACAACATTCCGGCGGGCATTTCCGAAACGCCGTGCAAACGCTTCAGGAAACCGCGGGCGAAGCGGCTGCGCGCATTCTCAGCGCGGACCTTTCAAACCCGGCGACCGCGCGCGCCATGCTGATCGAAGTGACGGATGGGAAATTCGCCGAGCGCTACACAAATTACGCCGCCGCAGAGCAGGCCTTGTTTGCGGTGCAGCGGCTGACAGCGGCGATGAACCAGGACAATGCGGCGATGCGCACAGCGATCGAAAAGGCCAGCCGCGAGGCGCAAAGCCCTTATGCATACAACCAGAGCGCGTTCAAAGCCGCGCTCGCAGATATCGGCGCCATGGCGCGCTAGTCGCAGCGCCTTGGACAAATAGGAAAACGCGGCATGCGGGCGTAAGATGACCGCATTGGTGACGGGGATTTGGGGAGAAGATACGATGTTCTGGCGGAAAAAAGACAAGCAGTCCTTCGATGCGGCGAGTGAAGCACCGCAGACTGCGCCAGCGCCAATCGTAAAGGCGCAGCAGGATATGAGTCTGCAATTGCGCCGCGCGACCAGCGAACCGGTGCAGCGTTTCGCCGTCGCCGGCGCCGGCGCGGCTAGCGTCGTGCGCGACATCGACGACTTCATGGACGGGCTGATGCGGCGCAATCCGCATGAGCCGGAATTCCATCAGGCGGTGTTCGAATTCGTCGAAACGGTCATGCCGTATTATCTCGACCATCCGAAATATCGCGATGCGCGCATTCTCGAACGCATGACCGAGCCGGATCGGATCATTTCCTTCCGCATTGTCTGGGAAGATGATCAGGGCGTGCCCCACGCCAATAAGGGCCACCGGGTGCAGTTCAACTCTTCCATGGGCCCCTATAAGGGCGGGCTTCGCTTCGACCCCAGCGTCAATGTCTCGATCCTGAAGTTTCTCGGCTTTGAGCAGACTTTCAAGAACACGCTTACGCGCCTGCCCATGGGTGGCGGCAAGGGCGGATCGAACTTCAATCCGAAAGGCCGTTCCGACCGCGAGATCATGCGTTTCTGTCACGCGATGATGAGCGAACTCTTCCGGCATATCGGTGAGAGCGTCGACGTGCCCGCCGGCGATATCGGCGTCGGCGCGCGCGAGATCGGCTATCTTTTCGGCAAATACAAACAGCTCGCCAACCATTACACTGGCGGCGTCCTGACCGGAAAAGGCCTGTCCTTTGGCGGCAGCGAAATCCGCAAGGAAGCCACCGGCTTCGGCGTTGTGGTCTTCACCGAAGAAATGCTGAAAAAGCACGGGAAGTCGATGAAGGGCAAAACCGTCGCCGTTTCCGGTTCCGGCAATGTCGCAATCTATGCAGTGCAGCGCGCCATGCGCATGGGTGCGAAAGTCGTCACCGTATCCGACAGCCGCGGCTTCGCTCATGTGCCGAATGGTTTCACGCCGGAGAGCTTTGCGATCCTGCAGGACGTAAAAGAAAACCGCCGCGAGTCGCTCGCCGTGCTGGCGCAGGAAGCCAAAGGCGTTGCGTATCACGCCGGCAAATCGCCATGGTCCGTGCCCTGTCAGGTCGGCTTGCCTTGCGCGACGCAGAACGAAGTCGATGAAGCCATGGCCCATGTGATGGTAAAGAACGGCATCGAATGCCTCGCGGAAGGCGCGAACATGCCGCTTACCGCGCAAGCGATTCATGTTCTGAAAGACGCCAACGTCATCTTCGGCCCCGCCAAGGCGGCGAATGCCGGCGGCGTTGGGTGTTCCGGTCTTGAACAGGCGCAAAATGCGCAGCGCCTGATCTGGACCCGCGATCAGGTGGAGCAGGAACTTGAGCGCATCATGCGGTCCATTCACGACCAATGCGTTGAATATGCGCCGGTCCGAAATGGAATCGTCGACTATCAGGCGGGCGCGAATATTTCGAGCTTCGCGCGCGTCGCCGACGCCATGCTCGGCTATGGGTATATCTAGAGCAGTTAGAATGAACTTCGACGCGCCAAATAAGTTTCACCCCCTCCCGAAAGCGCTCACGCGCTTTCGACCTCCCCTCAAGGGGGAGGTTGGGCGACGTGCATGCAGCAACCTCACCTCCCCCTTGAGGGGAGGTCAAAACGGCCTCGCCGTTTTGGGTGGGGGGAAAATGTTATTCGCCGCTGTGTCAGCCTTGGCGCTGGCGGCTTGCGGCGGCGGCGCGGATGAGACCGCCCTGCCCGCGCCCGGAACGCCGCCTCCGCCGCCCCCAGCGTCTTCTCCATTGTTCAAGCCGGTCATTCGCAGCCTGAGCGCGAGCGACGTGGAAACCATCATCGCGCAAGCGGTCGGCGAAGCAACCGCGCGGACGGCGCCCGCCACCATTGCGGTTGTCGATCGCGTCGGCAATGTACTCGCCGTCTTCGTCATGAATGGCGCCCGCACGACAACAACTGTGCGCGAAGGTCCCGCAGGAACGCCCGACACCAGCCTGCAAGGGGTTGAAGTTCCCGCAACGCTCGCCGCAATTTCAAAAGCCGTAACCGGCGCCTATCTTTCCTCCGGCGGCAATGCATTCTCAACGCGCACCGCCAGCCAGATCGTGCAGGAGCATTTCCCGCCGGCGCCGACAACGGTCGGGCTGGAGAGCGGGCCCCTATTTGGCGTGCAGTTTTCACAGCTCCCCTGCTCCGATTTCGTATCGCGTTTCGCCATGGGCGGGCCGGGCATTGGCCCGCAACGCGCGCCGCTGGGCCTAGCGGCCGATCCCGGCGGGCTTCCTCTGTATAAGGATGGCGTCGTGGTTGGCGGCGTCGGGATCATCACTGACGATGATTACGGGTTTGATCCGAACATTCTCGATGTCGAAGCCAGCGATGAAGAAGCCATCGCCTGGGCTGCGTCCTCCGGATTTGAAGCACCGGCCGACATTCGCGCCAACCGCATCTTCGTTGACGGCACGGCGCTGCGCTTCACCGATAATGACGGCGACGATCTGGTCAGCACGCCCGCATCCGCACCCGCCTTTGCGAGCATAACCGGCGGCGTCGCGGGCGACCTTCAAGACGTCACGGCTTACTTCGATGGCGCGACCGGCGGCGGCGTCTATGCGGGAACCGCCTATGGCGCGGAAGGCTCAGGCATTCGCCCGGCGACCGGCGCAGAATATTCAAATGGTGATATCTATGTGTTGAGCGACGGCGCCGGGGTGAACCGCTTCCCGGCGAGCGGCGGCACAGACAGCGCCAGCGTCGCCTCGCCCCTCACTGCTGCGGAAGTCACCGCGTTGCTCGAAGAAGCCTATGGCGTCATGACCGCCGCGCGCGCGCAAATCCGCCAGCCTTTAAATGAACGCGCGCAGGTTTCAATTTCCGTGGTCGACACCAACGGGCAAATCCTCGGCATTATTCGCGGACCTGATGCGCCGATCTTCGGCACGGATGTCAGCCTGCAAAAAGCGCGCACCGCTGCGTTCTTTTCCGGCGCTTATGCCGCCGGTGATCTCACCGGCGCGACGGGGCCATCTGTCGCCGGGTTCAACAGCACCAAACCGGTCGCAAGCTACGTTCAGGATGTGCGCGATTTCATCCCCGACCCGACGGCGCTGACAGGAACACATGCTTTTGCTGACCGGTCCGGCGGCAATCTTTCACGCCCCTATTTCCCCGATGGCGAAGTCGGTACGGCGCAGGGACCGCTCTCGCTTTCGATCGCCGAATGGAGTCCCTTTGCGACGGGGCTTCAGTCATCGCTGATCGTCGATAACATTCTTGAGCATGTGGTTCATGTGTTGGGGCTCGGGCCCGACACGGCGAATGGCTGCACCGCCCTGCCCGATATTGCGTCCCTTGGCGGCGTGCAGAACCGGTTGCAAAACGGCATTCAGATCTTTCCGGGCTCCGTGCCGATCTATCGCGGCTCGACATTGATTGGCGGCATCGGCGTTTCCGGCGACGGCATCGACCAGGATGACATGATCTCTTTCCTTGGCGTGCATCGCGCGGGCGAACGCTTGAACGGCGCGCTCAACAATGCGCCCGAAGCCATCCGCGCCGACCAGATCGTTATCTCCGTCAATGGCGCGCCGGTGCGGCTTCGCTATATCAACTGTCCGTTCAATCCATTTGTCGGGTCGAATGAACAAAATGTCTGTCAGGGGAAGTAGATGATCTCTTGGCGCAGCATTTTCCCCCTCACCCGAAATCATATAATGATTTCGACCTCTCCCAAGGGAGAGGTAGAGGCGCAGCGCATGCCGCATGCGTACCTCTCCCTTGGGAGAGGTCAAATTTGCCACACAAATTTGGGTGAGGGGTTCTTCAAAAAACTCGCAATTCTTGTGGCTGCTCTTTTCATCAGCACACCCCTGTTCGCGCAGGATGAGCCGCTGAACCCCGGCGCGGTCGCGCCGCCCCGGCTCGGCGACTATCCGGACTGCCGCGATGAGGGCCGCGAATTCACCGAATGCGGCCCGGCTGTGCCGGATCGCTGGCGCCTCGCGGAGAGTCTCGGCCTCGTTAAAACGCGGCTATGGGACCCCTATAATCAGAACACGCTCAAGGGCGACCGGCCGATCTTCGGCGATGACTGGTTTTTCGTCGCCGCCATTGTTTCAGACACGGTGATCGAACCGCGATCATTTCCGATCCCGGTCGGCGTGCAGACCACAACCGACCCCGGCGATATTGACGTGTTCGGCGACAGCGACAGCTTCGCCTTCAACCAGAACCTCATCGCCAGCTTCTCGCTGATCCAGGGATCAACCGCATACAAGCCGCAGGATCTGGAATTCCGCCTGACGCCGGTCTTCAACTTCAACTACGCCCGCGTCGAGGAAAAGCGCATCCTCTATGTGGAGCCGTCAGAAAAACTCGACCGCAAGGACGGTTTCATCGGCCTTCAGGAAGCTTTTGTTGACTATCACATTCGCAATGTCTCGGACCGGTATGATTTCGATTCCGTGCGTGTCGGCATTCAACCTTTTTCATCGGACTTTCGCGGCTTCCTGTTTCAGGACAACCAGCTCGGCATTCGTTTCTTCGGCAATCGCGACAATAACCGCTTCCAATACAATCTCGCCGCCTTCATGCGCATCGAGAAGGACACCAATTCCGGCCTTAACGATGTGACGCGCGCGCCGCGACAGGACTTCGTGTTTCTCGCCAATCTCTACCGCCAGGACCTGCCCTTTCCCGGCCTGACCAGTCAGGTGACGGCGGTGTACAATATGAACCGCGAAGGCGACGAAGTTGAGATCGATAAAAACGGCTTTCCCGTGCGCCCGGCGCTACTGGGTAATTTGCGCGGCCGCGATTATGATGTGGTCTATCTCGGCTATAACGCCGATGGCCGTATTGGCCGCATCAACCTGACCGCATCCGCCTATTACGCGCTCGGCGAAGACCGCAATTCGATCTTCACCGACGAAAAGGCGAAAATCCGTTCTTACTTTGCAGCGATTGAACCTTCCTATGATCGCGACTGGGCGCGGTTCCGGCTTTCCGGCCTGATCGCCAGCGGCGATGGCGATCCTTACGACAATAAGGAAACCGGCTTCGACGCGATCTTTGAAAACCCGCAATTCGCCGGCGCCGACACTTCTTATTGGGTGCGCCAGGGCGTGCCCTTCATCGGCGGCGGGCGGGTCATCGGCCTGAATGGGCGCAATGGCGTCTTGCCGGATTTGCGCTCGTCAAAAGAGCAAGGCCAATCCAACTTCACCAATCCCGGCATCATTCTCGCCGGGGCGGGCGCGGATTTTGACGTGTTGCCGGAATTGCGCATCTCGGTGAACCTGAACCGCTTGTGGTTCCACAAAACCGAATCCATCGAAGCGCTGCGGGTGCAAGGCGATATCGGCAAATCGATCGGCTGGGATTACTCGACCGCAATTATTTACCGCCCGAACTTCATCCAGAATGTCGTCTTCCGGCTTTCCGGCGCGGCGCTCGAGCCCGGCGACGGCTTTCGCGGACTCTATGACAACAACGAAGACCGCGACCTTTATTATTCGGTCCTCTTCAATGCGGTGCTGACATACTGATGGCTTGGTTGCGGGACATTTCCTCTTCCTCTTCCCCCGCTTGCGGGGAAGTACCCGCGAAGCGGGGGATGGGGGTATAACCAACCTAACCCCCTCCGCCCGTCCGCATCGCTTACGCGATACGTCCGGACACCTCCCCCATAAATGGGGGAGGAGAATCGCGCTCGCTTTCGCCGTTGCAATCGCCTCCGGCGCCGCATTCGCCGCCGACGAAGAAAAACCGGTGGAGCGCGATTACTCGCTGGTCACCGCGCCGCACGCCCCGGTTTATCAGACGCAGGAACAGGCCGATGCAAAAAGCGCGGGTTGCCTGACCTGTCACAGCGCCACCGACGCGCCGACCATGCACAATCCGGCCGCTGATTTGCGACTTGGCTGCGCCGACTGTCACGGCGGCAACGCCAATGTCTTCGCCACCGGGCTAACGAACCATACGGACGCTTATGACGACGCGCGAAACCGCGCCCATGTCCTGCCCAAATATCCGGAAAGCTGGCACTTTCCCCATTCCGCGAACCCAAAGCATTCCTTTGCGTTGCTCAACAAGGAATCACCGGAGTTCATCCGCTTTGTGAATCCTTCCGACTACCGCGTCGCTCGGGAATCCTGCGGCAATTGCCATATGCGCGAAATTCTGGCTTCCGAACGCTCGATGATGGCGACCGGCGCCATGTTGTGGGGCGGCGCGGCGTATAATAACGGCATCTTGCCTTTCAAAAAATATGTGCTCGGCGAATCCTATACGCGCGACGGCGAAGCCGCCGTCATCTGCTCACCCGGCGAACCGGTTGACGATCAACCGCCCTATGAAAAAACAATGGGCTGTCCGACCACGCCATCGGAAGCGGCGCAGCTTCGCGGCGCCCTTCCCTTCCTGGCGCCGCTGCCAACCTGGCAAGTCATTCCGCCTGCAGATATTTTCCGCGTCTTCGAACGCGGCGGCCGCAACATCCTGACGCAATTCGCTGAAGTCGGCTTGCCCAACCCCGCCGGCCAGTTGCAGCGCCTTGAAGAGCCGGGCCGCCCGGATATCCGCCAGTCAAACCGCGGACCGGGCACCGGCCTGCGCGTCGCCATTCCCGTGCTCAACATCCACAAGACGCGCCTCAATGATCCGTTCACCTGGTTCCTCGGCACAAATGACAATCCGGGCGACTACCGCTCATCGGGCTGCGCCTCGTGCCATGTGGTCTACGCCAATGACCGCGAGCCGCGCCATGCGCTGACCTATGCGCAATATGGACGCGACGGCGAGACGATTACGAAAGACCCGACCATCCCGAAAAACGAGCCGGGCCATCCGCTGCAACATTCGTTCACCCGCGCCATCCCGACATCCCAGTGCATGATTTGTCACATGCACCAGCCGAACATGTTTTTGAATAGCTATCTCGGCTACACCATGTGGGACTATGAATCCGACGCGCCCTTCATGTGGCCGGAGGATCAGAAATATCCGACCAGCGAAGAAGTGCGCCATGTGCTCGACCGCAATCCGGAAGGCGCCGCGCCGCGCGGCAAATGGGCGGATCTTGATTTCCTTCGCGATGTCTACGACCTCAATGCCGAGCTCAAGGATACGCAATTCGCTGACTATCACGGCCATGGCTGGAACTTCCGCGCGATTTTGAAGCGCGACCGCGAAGGCAATCTCCTCGACGCTGACGGAAACATCGTCGCCAATGACGATCCGGAAAAATGGCGCAAGGGCGATGAAGGAAAGTTTGTCGAGGCCGGGACTAATCCCGGCAAATCGGTGCACATGATGTCGATCCACGCCGAAGTCGGCATGCAATGCGCCGACTGTCACTATGCGCAGGACAGCCATGGCACCGGCTACATCCATGGCGAAGTCGCCAGCGCAGTCGAAATACGCTGTCAGGATTGCCACGGAACCGCGAGCGACTATCCAAGCTTGAAAACCACCGGCCCTGCCGCAGGCCCCTATGGACGCGATCTCGCCGTGTTGAAAAACCCCGACGGGCGCAACCGCTTTGAATGGATGAAAAAACGCGGCCGCAATGTGCTGGTGCAGCGATCCATCATCGATCCCGATCTTGAATGGGAAGTCTCGCTGGTGAAAGACTCGGTGACGCCGGGTTCGGCCAATTACAACGCCAAATCCGCTCGGGCGAAAACCATATCGCTGGGCGAGGACGGCGCGCTCAATTGGGGCGTCAAATCCGACAAGGCGAACCTCGCTCATAATGATGATGAGATGGAGTGCTATACCTGCCATCTCTCCTGGACCACCTCCTGCGGCGGTTGCCATTTGCCGATCGAGGCGAACTGGCAGGCGGAGTCGCATAAATATGAAGGCGGCGCGACGCGCAACTACGCGACCTACAACCCGCAAGTGGCGCGCGATCAGATGTTCCAGCTCGGCAAGCATCAGGACACCAAGAACAACACCGTCGCGCCAGTGCGATCTTCCTCGGCGCTGGTGCTGTCTTCGACCAATGTCAATCGCGAGCGCATCTATGTGCAGCAGCCGCCGATTTCCGCCGCCGGTTTCTCAAGCCAGGCCTTCGCGCCGCATTTCCCCCATACGGTGCGCAAGACCGAAACAAAGACCTGCACAGATTGTCACCTCTCCGCCGACAATGACAATAACGCCATCATGGCGCAGTTAATGTTGCTCGGCACCAATTTCGTGAACTTTGTTGGCATGCACGCCTATACCGGCCTTGATGGCGCCATCGAAGCTGTGCGGGTCACCGAATGGGACGAGCCCCAGGCGGTGTTTGGGTCTTACCTGCATAAATATGCGTATCCGGATTATTATAACGCTCATGTGGAGCGGAATGGCCGCGAACTGGTGAACTGGACGCGCGGCGAAACATTCGGCGAGGGTCTCTCTGGCGAGACCGGCGCGCTGGAAGAAATCGCCAATGTCACACAAGACGCCGGCGGCGCGGTCAATTGCCTGCAATTGCGCGGGGAATATCTGTTCGCCGCCGAGGGCAAGGGCGGCTTCCGCGCCTATGACGTGGCGTCAATCGCCAATAAGGGCCTGTCGGAACGCATCCTGACAGCGCCCTTCTCGCCGCTCGGGCACGACACTCATGTGGGCTCTAAAAACGCGACCTGCATGGCGCTCGCCACCAACCAGCCAATCAATCCCGCGCGCAACACCGAAGACTTGCGCAAGATGAACAATGAGCAGGCCTTCCACCCGATTTATCACTATGCGATCATCACCGACGCGGAAGAAGGCTTGATCCTCGTTGACGTCGATACGCTGGCCGATGGGGAGCCGCGCAACAACTTCTTCAAACGCGCCGTCACCTGGAACGAAAACGGCGTCTTGAATGGCGCGCGCCATATCACGCTGGGCGGTCATTACGCCTATATCGCCGCCGACGCCGGTCTTGTGGTGGTCAATCTCGATGATCCGCTCAACCCGAAAACCGAAACCGTCATCCCGGTCACAGATATGCGCGCCAGCGTGCTGCAATTCCGCTATCTCTTCGTGACGGACGCGCAAGGGCTGAAAGTTTTCGACGTCACGACCCTTGCAACGCCGAAACGCATCGAAGGCGCTAGTGTTGCGCTGGCCGATGCGCAAAAACTTTACCTCGCGAGAACCTACGCCTATGTGGCGGCGAAGGGCGAAGGCCTCGCCATCATCGACATCAAAAACCCGGAAGCCCCGGCGCTCTACCAGAAATTCACCGGAGGCGGCGCGCTCAACGACGCTCGCGATGTGATCGTCGCGACCACCAACGCCTCGCTGTTTGCTTATGTGGCGGATGGGAAGAACGGGATGAAAGTGCTGCAACTGACCAGCCCATCCTCGCAGCCGAATTTTTACGGCTTCTCCCCGGCGCCGAAGCCGGAAATAATCGCTTGGGCGAAAACCCCGAAACCGGCGCTCGCCCTCTCCAAAGGCATCGATCGCGACCGCGCCGTCGATGAAACCGGCCACCAGATGGCGGTGTTCGGCCGTTACGGCTCGCGGCCCTTCACCCGGCCCGAAATGGAGCGCTTGTTCCTGAAGGAAAATGGCGAACCCTATTTCGTCAGCGATGAAGTCGACGAAAGATCCCGCGGCGCACAATCGGAAACAAGTGTGAAACGCGGCGGAAGATAGGCTAGACTGATTTTTGGGGCGCGGCGCTGGCATGTCCAGCAACGTGTTTGCCGCCGGGGCGAATTGGCGGCGTTTACATAGCGGGGTGCGACCATGTGGGGCGTGGTCTTTGGACTTGCAGCCATGTTGACGGTTGCGGTGCTGCTGTTGCCGGTCGCACGGCGCAGCAATATTCCTTACACGGTATTGCTGGCGGTTGTCGGCATCACGCTCGGCTTTGTGGCGCAATATCTTGGCGCCGGCGAAACGGCCCATGACCCCCATGACAGTCACGGCGGCGGCTCGGTATGGATGCAGATGGTGCAGGCGGTTGGCGGCTTGCGCATCACCTCCGATGTCATCTTGTTCCTTTTCCTGCCCGCGCTGGTCTTTGAAAGCGCCATGTCGCTCGATCTGCGCAAACTGATGGAGGATATGCGTTCGATCCTGTTTCTTGCAATTGTCGGCGTCGCCATATCCACGGCGATTGTAGGTCTGTCGGTCTGGGCGCTTTCCGGCATGGCGCTGGTCGTGTGCCTCCTCCTCGGCGCGATTGTTTCCGCCACCGATCCGGTCGCCGTCATCGCCTTGTTCAAGGATTTGAATGCGCCGAAGCGATTGACCGTGCTGGTGGAAGGCGAAAGCCTGTTCAATGACGCAACGGCCATCGTCATCTCCTCGATCTTCATCGCCATGCTGGCGCAGGGCGCATCCCCCAATATTGCGGCCAGCGCGCTGCAATTTCTCATCGTGTTTCTCGGCGGCGTCGCGGTCGGCGTGGTCATCGCCCGGCCCGCGGTCTGGCTGATGCGCGCATTCCGGCGCGATACGATGATCATACTGACTTTCACCGTCACCCTGCCCTTTGTGGCTTTTGTGGTCGCCGAGCATTTTCTCCATGTCTCCGGCGTGATGGCGGTCGTCGCCGCCGGCCTCACCATCGGCTCCGTCGGGCGCAGGCAAATTCCGCCGCAAGTCTTTGTAGAGGTGGAGCATGCCTGGCATCAGCTCGGCTTCTGGGCGACCTCGCTGATCTTCATGCTGGTCGGCCTCGCCGTGCCGCGCATGCTGGGCCCCCATGTGCTCGATTATCTGGACGACATCTTGCTGGTGATTGTCGCAGCGACGGCGGCGCGCGCTTTCATTCTTTATGTGCTGCTGCCACTGCTCGACCGGTTCAGCGCCAGGCAAAAAGTCAGCGGCGGCTACAAGACCATCATGTTCTGGGGCGGGTTGCGCGGCGCCGTTTCACTGGCGCTTGCGCTGATCGTCATGGAAACCCAGGAAATTCCGCAGGATGGACGAGCCTTCATCGCGGTCCTTGTCACCAGCTATGTGTTGTTCACCCTGCTCATTCAGGCGACGACCATTCATGCGCTGATGCGGGTGTTCGGCCTCGATAAATTATCGCCGGCGGATCAGGCCTTGCGTGATCGTTCTGTCGCCAGCGCCTTGCAAAGCGTTTCCGCGGATCTCGACCGCTTCGCTGCATTTCACGAAATCGAGCCGGGCGAGCGCGCCGCAGCCTTGCAGCGGTTTGGCGACGCGGCGAGCAAAGCGCAAAGCCGAAGCGCCGGGGGCGAACTTTCTCCCGACGACTGGGTGCGCACCGGCCTCGCCATGGCGCTGGCGCAGGAACGGCAGATGTATCTCACCCGCTTTGGCGAGGGGTTCACCACAAGCGCGCAATTGCAGGAAGCGCTGGCGCGCCTCGACGACATTATCGAAGCGGTGAAAGCAGAGCCCTTTAACTGGCGCGAAGCGGCGCTGAAAGGCGTCGCCTATCGCCGGCGCTTTCGCAACGCCCTCAGCGCCCAACGCAATTTCGGCGTCACGCGCCCGCTTGCGGGGCTGCTCGCGCGCCGTCTCGGCGTGCTGGAATTCATCCGGCAGGTTCTGCGCGAGCAAAATGAAACCGGCGTCACGGAAATCGAAGCGCTGTTGCCGGTCAATGCGCGGGCGCGCTTCCGGCAATTTTTCGAAGAACGCTTTTCCATTGTTTCGCAAAACGCAGAGGCGCTCGCCAAACAATATCCCGATTACGCAACCGCCCTGCACCGGCGCGACCTTGCGCTCGCCGGTCAACGGCTCGAAGAAAGCGCCTATGACCGGTTGCTTGATCAGTCGATCATCGGACCGGAAATACACGGCGATCTGGTCAAGGGGTTGGAGAGCGCCGGCGCGCGGGAGGCCCGGTTGCCGCCCTTGCGACTGAAGTTCAACACGGCGGAGCTTGTCGCCAAGGCGCCTTTCTTCGACGAGCTGGATGCAAAACAGCAAAAGCGCCTGGCGCGCCTTTTGAAGACGAGGTTCTTCATTCCCGGCGACCGCATCATCACCAGCGGCGACATTGGCGAGGAAATGTTTTTCATCGCTGACGGCGCCGTGCGCGTCATTTTGAAGGACAAGGACGTAACACTCGGCACGGGAGATTTCTTCGGCGAACTGGCGCTGATCACCGACCAGCCGCGCAATGCGGATGTTGAGGCGCTGGGCTTTTCAACCTTGCTGGCCTTAAAGCGGCGCGATTTTGCGGATTTCGTCAAACGCCATCCCGCTTTGCGAGCGAAAATCGGCAAGATCGCGGAGGAACGGCTGGACGGAAATGTCCGCATCGACATGTCGTCGCGCACGCCCTCGGCGGACTTCATGGCCGGGATCGATATCTGACCGGCGACAGAAGCGCCTTATAGCGCGTCAATCATCTGCTGGATCTGCGCGGTTTCAGGCGCATCTGCGGGCATGCCCTGTTTCAGTTGCGTCCAAAATTCGCGCGCCGCCGCTTTGTCGCCGCGCTGGCTTGCCGCCAGTCCCTGAAAGTAAAGCGCGAAAGGATGGTCCGGCGCGCGCTGCGCGATATCCGCGACCGCCGCTTCCGCTTCCCCGCCTATCGGCTCGCCCGCGGCGTTCAATCCGTTCAACAATGCTTCCGCGCGACCGAGGCGCAAATTGATGTCGTCGGGCGCCAGGGCGCTGGCGCGCGCAAAGGCGTCAGCGCTTTTTTGAAACTCGCCCATCACGCCGTAAGACCGCGCCAACATGGTCCAGCCTTCAAGATCGTCCGGTGTTTCTTCCAGCCGTGCGGCGAGACCGGACACCATGCCCTCGATCATCATCGCGCGCTCCGCCGGCGTCATATCCTGCGCCGCCTGCATCTGATCGGCCGTCGGTCCGCGCGGCGCAGTCTCGCCGGTCGCCAGCGACGCCTCGGCTTTTGCAATCGCCTGCAACACAAAAGGCGCGCCGGCGTAACGCGCCTTGGCGCGGGCGGCCGCGTCTTTCGCCTTGTCCATATCGCCCGCTTGTGCATAGGCGTTAATCAGTTCAATCCATCGCTCATAAGGCGCATCGCCCGCCGCAATCTCCGCTTCAAGCGCATCGGTGTTTGTCTGCGCAGCGGCGACCGGCCGGCCCAGTTCCGTCGAGATTGTTTCAATCTGTGAACGCACCACGGGCAGCCAACCGGCGTCTGGCGGGGCTTCCTTTTCAATCGCGATCAACGCCTCAAGCGCTTCCTCGCGGCGGCCTTCCTGATATGCGCCGATGGCGAGATAAAACCGCGCCCGCGGCTCACTCCCGTCAATCGCCAATGCCCGCGCAAACGCCTCGCGCGAAGCCGCGTTCACAATGCCGCCCGCCGCCATGGCGATGGATTCGCCCTCCGCCGCATGCAGATGCGCTTCGTTCGGCGCCAGCTCGCGCGCGCGCGCAAAGGCCGTCGCCGCTTCGGCGAACCGGTTCAGATTGGCGTAGCTTTCCGCCAGCATCACCCAGTCATCGAGACTGTCCGGATTGTCTTTCAGCCGCGCCTCAAGCGTCGCGACCGATTCCGCCAGCGGCCTGGCGCTGGCGCTTGACGCCGGTTGCCTCGCGGCGATGGAAAGCCCTTCGTCGGTCTGCTTCTGCGCCGGATTGCCGAGCGCCAGATAGAGCGCGAAAGCGACGGCGGGCGCGGCGGCCACCAACATGGTGGTGAGCTGGCGCGCCATCGGGCTGGCGGGCGCCGGCGCCGTCTTTTCCGCTGCGCGATGCGCCGCCAATAAGCGGCGCCGGGCTTCGGTGTCGGCGATGGCGGCTTCTTCCTTGCTGATCAGGCCAGCAGCAAGATCACGCTCTATGTCAGTCAGCTGCGCCGCCAGATAATCCTGCTCATCAAGATGATCGGCGCGCTTGGGGGCGCGGAAAAACGGCTCGACCAATGCGAACAAGACAAGCGCGACGAGCACGAGAAAGACGATCCAAAGCATCAGCCGCGCTCTTCCAATATGCGCTTCAACTCTTCTTCGTCATCGTCGGATAAAGGCGCGGTCGACACGGCTGGCATTCTGGTCCCGCGCAAAAGAAAAAGGCGCCAGCGCCGCCCATCAACAAAGCCAGCATGGGAAATCCCCAAAGAAAAAGCGTGTTCCCCTGCACCGGCGGTTTCAGCAACACATAGTCGCCATAGCGTTCAACCACATAGTCGATCACCGCCTTGTCGCTCTCGCCCATGGCGATGCGCTCGCGCACCAGAATGCGCAAATCCTTCGCCAGAGGCGCGTTCGATTCCGCAATCGACTGACTTTGACAAACGACGCAGCGCAATTGCGCATCGATTTTTTCCGCGCGCGCCTCCAGCGCCGGATCGGCCAGCAACTCATCGGGTTCAGCGGCGAACGCCGCGCCCGCCAAAAGCAATGCTGCGAGAAAAGCGACCAATCTCATGAGCGGCGCAACTTTTCGATCAGGGGTTCAAGCGTTTCAACCCAATATTGCTCGGTGATCGGTCCGATGACCTTGAACCGCACCCGCCCTTCCTTGTCGATGACAAAGGTTTCGGGCGCGCCGGTGACGCCGAGGTCAATCGCAACGCGGCCCTGGGCGTCGTCGCCGATACGCAGATAGGGATTGCCGTAACGGTCGAGCCAGGCCTTGCCGTCGCCGGGCTTGTCTTTCCAGTTGAGGCCATAGATCGGCACCGCGCCGGCCTTAGACAGCTGCATCAGCACCGGATGCTCCACATGGCAACTGATGCACCATGAGGCGAAGACATTCACCAGCGCCACTTCGCCTTTAATATCGTCCGTAGACATCCCTTCCGACATGCCTTGAATGGCGGGAAGGTCAAAAGCCGGAAGCGGACGGTCGATTAACTGCGACGGAATGTTCGACGGATCGCGCGTCAGCCCATAGGCGAAAAACGCACCGATAATCGCGAACACCACAATCGGAAAAAGGAAAACGATGCGTCTCATGCGGGGGCCGCCTCCGGCGGATTGTCGGGCATGACGGGTTTTGCCTGCGGCTTGCGCAATTTCGCCGGCTTGCGCCCGCGATCGCCAAACGCGACGAACCCGCCAAAAGCGGTGACGGCGGCGCCCCACCATAAACATCCGACAAACGGATTGAAGAACAGCCGCACCGGCCAGCCATTGCCGGTCTGGTTCTCGCCAAAGGAAATATAAAGATCGCCCGGTCCGTGACTGCGGATCGCCGCTTCCGTGGTTTCCATGGTGCGGATCGGATAGTAGCGCCGTTCACCGGAGAGCGTAAAACTGTCGCCGCCTTTTTTGGCGAGAAACACCGCGCGTTCCGCATCGTAATTCGGCCCGGCGATGCGCTCCACCGATTGCAGGGTGACCGCGTAACCGGCGACTTCCGCTGTGTCGCCTTCGGCCATCAACACGACAGTTTCCGATTTCCAAAGGCTGAGGCCGACGGCGCCGAGCGCAAACAGCGCAAGCCCCGCATGGGCGATGGCGGCGCCCCATGCGGCGCCGGGAAGGCCTTTGGCGCGTCCCCAGCTATCGCCGGCGGGCGCACGAAACAGTTTGATGCGCGATGCGATGTCGATGGCGGCGCCGCCCGCGAGCCAGACCACAAGCGCAAAGGCGACGGCGCCGGTAACCCGCGCGCGGTCGGCGAGAAACAGCACCAGAAGAGCCGCGACGATAGCGGCGGCGCCGGCCGGAACGAGCCGTTTCAGGCTGGCGGGCAAATCGCCCTTCTTCCAGGCGAGCAATCCGCCCACGGCGGCAAGCACCATCGTGATCCCGGCGATCTTGGAAAACACCATATTGAAGTAAGGCGCGCCAACGGAGATTTTTTCACCGGACAAGACATCGATAAAGAGCGGATAAAACGTGCCGACAAAGACCACGGCGCAGGCGACCAGCAACAACACATTATTGACCACCAGCGCGCCTTCACGGCTGACCGGGGCAAAAGCGCCGGTCGCGCTCAGGGAATTGGCGCGCAATGCAAAGACCGAAAGCGAGCCGCCAATCGCCGCCACGAGGATTGCGAGAATGAAGACGCCGCGCGCCGGGTCGACGGCGAAGGCGTGCACCGATGTCAGCACGCCGGAGCGCACCAGGAAGGTGCCAACCAAACTGAGCGAAAACGCGGTGATGGCGAGCAAGACCGCCCAGCCTTTCATGGCGTCGCGGCGCTCAACCACGCGAATGGAGTGAATAAGCGCCGTGCCCGCCAGCCATGGCATGAAGGAAGCGTTCTCCACCGGGTCCCACGCCCACCAGCCGCCCCAGCCAAGCTCGTAATACGCCCACCAGCTGCCAAGCGTGATGCCGATGGTCAGGAACACCCAGGCGATCAGCGCCCAGGGGCGGACCAGCCGCGCCCAGACCGTATCCGCCTTGCCGCGGATCAGCGCCGCGACCGCAAAGGAAAACGGAATCGAAAACCCGACATAGCCGAGATAAAGAAATGGCGGATGGATCGCGAGACCGGGATCCTGCAACAACGGATTGAGCCCCGTTCCATCCAGCGGCGCCGGGAAAAGGCGCAGAAACGGATTGGACGTGAACAGAATAAACGCAAGAAACGCCGTGATGATCAGCGCCTGCACGCCAAGCGTCAGCAAATGCAGATCGCGCGGCGCCGCTTTGCCCTGCGCCGCCAGCACAGCACTGAACAAAGTGAGGATCAACACCCAGAGCAGCATCGACCCCTCGTGATTGCCCCATGTGCCGGTGAGTTTGTAGATGAACGGTTTTGCCGAATGGGAGTTCTCGAACACATTGACGACCGAGAAATCGGAAATCGCAAATGCGTGCATCAAGCTCGCAAAGGCGATCACCACCAGCGCGAAGACGACAATCGCCGCGCGCCTGCCAAACACCGCAAAGCCGGCGTCATCACCGCGCGCGCCGGCGAAAAGCGCGATGGATTGCGCTGCTGCGATTGCGAAGGCGAGGATGAGCGCAAAATGGCCGATTTCGGGGGTCATAGTGTCTGCCGCTGACTGCGGGGCCTTTCTAGCGGATTTGCCCGGCCTTCGCGAGACTTGTACGCGCGGTAAAACCGCGCTGTTTCGCCCTGCCTAGCGAACGATATCCACGAATTCAGCCATTACGGTCAAATGCTCGCGCGCAAATTGGCGGCAGCGCGCCGGAGACCAGCCATAGACCGGGTCCGGATTCACATTCGCATCCTTGAACGGCATTTCGAGAGTCATCGACAGGCAATTCCAGGTTTCGCCGACATAGGAATTGGCGATATCGAGATTGGCTTTGCCGGGCGCGGGTATCGGATATCCCTGCTCGGTCTGGAAGTCCTTGGAGACTTCGAGCATGCGCGCTGAAAAACCGTTGAACAGTTTTTCGTGACGGGCATCCCATGACGGAACGCCCTGAGCGCTCATTAGGAAGTTATTGGGAATGTTTTCGTCGCCATGTACGTCGAGAAAGAAATCGACGCCGCTGTCGCGCATGGCTTCGCGCACGAGAAACACTTCCGGGCTTTCCTCCATGCTCGCATTGCGCCAGGCGCGGTTCAAATCCTTGCCCGCAGCATTGGTGCGCAGATGGCCGCGTTTCGACCCGTCGAGATTCATGCAGGGAATGATATGGAGCGTCGTCTTTTCCAGAAGCGTTTTGGCCGCGGCGTTGTTTTCGTCGGTCACGGCCTCAAGGAAACCTTCCATCCACCACGAGCCCATGGTCTCGCCGGGATGCTGGCGCGCAATCACCCAGAATTGGCGAGGTCCCGTTCCGGCGCGGAAATAGTCGATCTCCTGACCATCCAGCGTTTTGCCGATGACCTGATGCGAAAGCTCCGGCGCCGCTTTAACGCTCTCAATATAGGTGCGGTAACGGCTGGTCGGGTAAGGCGCGAAAAAGGCGTAGTAAACCGTGTCCTGTTCGGGCTGATGGCGAATGACCAGTTCGCGTCCGTCATAAGACGTCTCCACCCGGAACCATTCTTCCTGATCATAGGAGGCGACGGCGCGATAGCCGTTCCAGCCGCCCGCATAGGATGCGCCATGAGCGTTTTTGAGCCGCATGGTCAGCGACGCGCGCTCGGCGCCCTCAACCTTGTAGAAAAACCACTGAAAGAAATCCGCCTTGCCGTCAGGATTGATCTCAAGCTGGATATTCGACGCATCTGCAGCGTCGATGCAGTTGATATTGCCGCTGTCGAAATCGCTTGTGATCGTAATCATTACGCATCCCTGCTGGCTTACGTGAAAACTATTAGTCTTTCTTCTCCGTGATCGGCATGACGACACGGATGTGAACATCCTTGAGCTGCGCGGCGGAGGCTTCCGCCGGCGCATCCAGCAACAGATCTTCGGCCTGCTGCGTCATCGGGAACATGGTCACTTCGCGGATATTCAATTGATCGCATAGCAGCATGACGATGCGCTCAATACCCATGGCGCAGCCGCCATGCGGGGGCGCACCATATTTGAATGCGTTGAGCATGCCGCCGAATTTGTCCTCGACCACATCGTTGCCGTAGCCGGCGATGTCGAAGGCCTTGTACATGATGTCGGGACGGTGGTTCCGGATCGCGCCGGAGCCGAGTTCATAGCCGTTGCAGACAAGATCATACTGATAGGCTTTGATCTTCAGCTTCTCTTCATCCGTATGCGCCGCTTCGAGCGCCTCGAGGCCGCCTTGCGGCATGGAGAACGGGTTGTGACCGAACTCGACCTTTTTGTTTTCTTCGTCCCATTCATACATCGGGAAGTCGACGATCCAGGCCAGCTCGAAGCTGTCCTTTTTGGAAAGGTTCAATTCCTCGCCAATCGCGACTCGCGCCTTCGCGGCGACGGCCTGAAATTCTTCCGGCTTGCCCGCGAGGAAGAAGGCGGCGTCGCCGGCCTTGAGGCCCAGTTGCGCGCGCACCGCTTCTGAACGCTCCGGCCCGATATTTTTCGCCAGCGGGCCTTTCACTTCGTTTTCGTCGAAGATCATGTAGCCCATGCCCGGCAGGCCTTCCTTCTGGGCGAAGGAATTCATCCGGTCGCAGAAGGCGCGCGACCCGCCGCCCGGCGCCGGGATGGCGCGGATTTCGTGGCGCGGATCCGCGTCGAGGATCGAGGCGAAAATCTTGAAGCCCGAGCCGCGGAAATGATCGGAGACCACCTGCATTTCGAGCGGACAACGAAGGTCCGGCTTGTCGGTGCCGTATTTCAGCATCGAAACGTCATAAGGGATCAGCGGGAACGGATATGACGTCACGGCGCGATCACCGGCAAACGCCTTAAAGGTCTGTTCCATCACCGGACCCACCGCATCGAACACGTCGGCGCGCTCGACAAAGCTCATCTCAAGGTCGAGCTGATAGAATTCACCGGCGGACCGGTCGGCGCGCGCATCTTCATCGCGGAAGCATGGCGCAATCTGATAATAACGATCAAAGCCCGAGACCATGATCAATTGCTTGAAGATCTGCGGCGCCTGCGGCAACGCGTAGAATTTTCCGGGATGCAGACGCGACGGCACGAGGAAGTCGCGCGCGCCCTCCGGGCTGGAGGCTGTCAGGATCGGCGTCTGGAAATCGGTGAAGCCGGCTTTTTCCATGCCGTTGCGAATTTCGCGAATAATCTGCGCGCGGACCATAATGTTCCGGTGCAAAGTCTCGCGGCGCAAATCGAGATAGCGATGACGCATGCGGATGTCTTCGGGATAGTCCGGCTCGCCAAACACCGGCAGCGGCAATTCTTCCGCTGCGGACATCAATTCAAACGCATCGATCCGGACTTCGATCTCGCCGGTCGGCAGGTTCGGATTCACCGCATCGCCGTCGCGGGCGACCACGCGGCCGTCGATCCGGATCACGCTTTCCTGACGCACTCGTTCGATCTCGGCGAAGAACGGCGCCTCCGGCTCAACCACAAGCTGCGTCAAGCCATAATGATCGCGCAGATCGATGAACAGCAATCCGCCGTGATCGCGCTTGCGATGGACCCAACCGGAAAGGCGAACAGTCTGTCCAACCTCGGATTTGCGCAATTTTCCACAGGTGTGGCTACGATAGGCGTGCATGGAATTCCTCAAGTAAATCGGTCGCGCCGGAGTGGCGACTACGCCCCGTAATGTCAAGGCCATGGCGAGCCGCGCCCCGCCCCACATTCCCCGCCCACTTTGGCGACGCAAATTGGCGGCGCGGGGTGTCAAAGTCCCTTTACATCTCGAATGGTGGCCCTAAGACCCCATATAGTTAATACTGTTGCAGCATTGGAGGGCGATATGGCTGAAAGACCACCTTTACTACCTGACCTGTTCCGCATGGTCGTGAAAATGATCGTTGGCGGCATTCTGGTTATCGGACTGTTTTCCTGCGGGGTCGGCGTTGTCGCCGGCGCAGGCGCGGGCGCCAGCGGCAAGACCGCTGTGAAAACCCCGGTTTCAAAAACCGTCTATGGCGAAAAAGACAGTGAAAATGCGATCCTGCGCGTGGATATCAAAGGCCCGATCCTGACCCACCCGCCAGCTGATGAGGGATCGAACTTTTTCTCATCCATTCAGGCCGTGACCTATGGCTATGAAGTGAAGCAACAGCTTCTCGACGCCGCCAAGAATGACAAAGTGAAAGCGGTGATGCTGTTTGTCACCACGCCCGGCGGCTCCATCGTCGGCAGCGAAGCGATCCATGACGGCGTTCTGGCGGTCAAAGCTTCTGGCAAACCAATCATCGCCCATGTGGACACCCTCTCCGCCTCTGGCGGCGTCTGGTCCACAGCGGCCGCAGACAAGATTTTCGCCGATGAAGGCAGCCTGATCGGCAGTGTCGGCGTGATCTTCGGCAATTTCCTGTATTTCGATGATCCCGTAGCGATCGATGGCGGCCTGTTCGGGACCGGCATCACCACCCGCGGCGGCATCAAATCAACCGTCATCGCCGCGAGCGAGGGCAAGGATCTCGGCAACCCGTTCCGTCCTATGACCGAGCGCGAGAAATCCCTGCTCGAGGCCACGGCGAAGGAATTTTACGACAAGTTCCTGGACCATGTGACATCCAACCGGCCGCTTAAGCGTGAGGCGCTGGTCGGCGAATATGGCGCGATGGTGTTCGGCAACGATATCGCCCAGCAGCATGGCTATATTGACGGCACCAAGACCTATCAGGAGACCCTCGCCTATATCGCCGGTGAAATCGGCGCAGAGGGCGACGACTGGAAGCTGGTGTCCCCGCCGGAAATCGAGAAATCGACCCTCGAAAAGATGTTCGGGGCGACCTTGGCCGCGATCGGCACCGGACGGCTGGAAGCAGCTCATCAGGCCGCTGTCTGCGGCGAGCTGAAATCAGGTCCGGTGGCGCTTTCCGCTCAATCCATGACCTCCCTGTGCGGACTTTAGGGCTTTTAGCCCTTTAATCCGGCTCCCGGACGGCCTATCTATTCGGGAAGTTTTCCACAGGCTACGCCTATATCCGCGCCCCCAATGGGGGCGCGGTTTTTTGCGGCGCCGCACACCGCTTGTCTCAACCATCCTGCCCCGATAGAAGCCCGCTGCATGCAAGTCATCTCGACCACCGACGAATTGGCCCAGTTTACCAAGGGGCTGCGTGAACAGCCCTATGTGGCGGTCGATACGGAATTCATGCGCGAAAAGACCTATTGGCCGATCCTCTGCCTGATCCAGGCGGCGGCCGCAGACCATGAGGCGATCATCGACCCCCTCGCCGATGGTCTCGATCTGTCGCCCTTCCTGGAAATGCTCGCCGACAAGAAAGTCGTGAAAGTGTTTCACGCGGCGCGGCAGGATCTTGAAATTTTCTACAAACTGCTCGGCGACGTGCCGACGCCGCTCTTTGACACCCAGATCGCCGCCATGGCTTGCGGCTTCGGCGATCAGATCGGCTATGAGCCGCTGATGCGCACTCTGCTGAAAGCGAAGATCGACAAGGGATCGCGTTTTACCGACTGGTCCCGCCGGCCGCTGACCGATGCGCAGCTTTCTTATGCGCTTTCCGATGTGACGCATTTGCGCGACGCCTATCCGCTGCTCACCCAGACGCTGGAAAAGCGCGAGCGCAAGCATTGGGTCGAAGAGGAAATGGAGGCGCTCACCGATGGCGGCCTCTATTATGTGCAGCCCGACAAAGCCTGGAAGCGGCTGAAGCTGAAAGGCGTGCGCGCGAAAGAGATCGGCGCCATCATCAAACTCGCAGAATGGCGCGAAAGCGAAGCGCAATCGAAAGACGTGCCGCGCAGCCGCGTCCTGAAAGACGAATCGATTTTCGAACTTGCGCGCCTGCAGCCGAAAGACACCAAAGCGCTGTCGCGCGCCCGCTCCATTCCTTCCGGTTTCGAACGCTCGCGCGCCGGCTCGGCGATTATCGACGCGATCAAACAGGGCGTGGAACTGCCGCGCGACATGCTGCCGAGCATCGACAAGCAGGAGCGCGAAAGAGCGCCCGCCGATGTGGTCGAACTGTTGAAGGTGCTGCTGAAGCGCCAATGCGAAGCGTTTCATGTGGCGCCGAAACTGATTGCCTCAAGCGCCGACCTTGAAGCCATCGCCTTTGACGATGAGGCCGACGTCCAGGCGCTGACAGGCTGGCGCCGTGAGATTTTCGGCGAGGCGGCCCTGCGCCTGAAACGCGGCGAGATCGCCCTGAAGCTGAAACAAGGCAGCGTCGACATTATCGACGTTTAGGCGAGACCGCCGCCAATCACGCCGGCTGACGCCCATTTCATCAGCCTTCTTCGAAAACTCATCCGCAAGCCGCCAGACGTTGGAATTATTCGCCTTCCGGGCCTTGCGGGGTTCGCCGCGCTTCGCTATACCCCGCTCTCCCGCTAGCAGGGCGCGCCGGATGCGCCCGAGTAAATGCAGCGGGATCGCCAGATCAACCGTTTCGGAACCGATCTTGCAAAGTTGGCGCGGGGTGGAGCAGCCCGGTAGCTCGTCAGGCTCATAACCTGAAGGTCAGAGGTTCAAATCCTCTCCCCGCACCCAATTTTTTCATTCGTTTGAAATGACGTTCTTAGCGCTACGGCGATCGCCAATATGCGGCCTATGCGAAAAACGCGTCGCCACAATGCCGCCTGGCGGCTTGTCGCGACGCGCAGATTTTTCGAATGCCCTTAGCGCAGGATGAGTTGCACCGGCGTCAGGCGACACCCGGCGCTGTGCTTACGCGGGATGCATGTAGACTGCGCGCTGGTGAGAAAACGCCTTGAACCCGAAGATCCCGTGATAGCTGCCGACGCCGCTGGTATTCACGCCGCCAAAGGGCAACTGACTTTCCAGATAATGCGAGAACACGCCATTGACGGTGACGCCGCCGGAGGATGTCCGGTCCAGCACCTTGTCCACCGTGTCCTGATCCTTGCTGTAGATATAAAGCGCCAGCGGTTTATCGCGTGAAGCAATATACGAGATCACTTCATCAACATTGTCGTAATTCATCACCGGAATCACGGGCGCGAAAATCTCTTCCTGCATGATTTTCATTTGCGGCGTGACATTGGTCAGCATGGTCGGGTGAACTGTCAGATCGCCCTCATCCAGTTCGCCGCCCGCTGCGACGGTCGCGCCCTTCGCCACGGCGTCATCGAACAGGCCTTTGACACGGTCAAAATTTCGCTTGTTGACGATCTGGGCGATATTTTCCTTCTGGAGCTTTCCATTCGCATAAAGATTAGCCTTCACCCGCTCCGCAAACCCTTTAACGAGGGCGTCTTGCCGGTCCTTTTTGACAAAGACATAGTCGGGGCAGATGCAGGCCTGGCCGCCATTGAACTGTTTGGCCTGGGCGAGATCCGCCGCCACCTTGTCGAGATCGGCGCTCTCATCGACGATGACCGGCGACTTCCCGCCAAGCTCCAGCGTTATGCTGGAAAGGTTTTTGGCCGCCGCCGCCATGACCAGCTTGCCGACGCGCGGCGAGCCGGTGAAGAAAATGTGGTTGAACGGCAGGTCCAGCAAAGCTTCCGCGACGGCTACATCGCCCTCGAACAACGCCACTTCATTCTCATCGAAAACCGAGCGGATGATTTTTCCGGCGATTTCAGCGGTGGCCGGGCAAAGGTCCGTCAGCTTCACCATGCAGCAATTGCCGGCGGCGATCGCCGCGGCGAGCGGACCGAACGTCAGCCCCAGAGGAAAGTTCCACGGACCGAGAATGAGACATACGCCGCGCGCTTCATGCACGATTTTCGCCTTGTCATCGGGATTGGCTGACGGCTGGATCAATTGCGGCTTCATCCAGTCTTCAAGACTGTCGATATTCATCTGAATATTGCCCATCACGCCGCCGACTTCGGTGACGCGGATTTCAGCTTCCGGCTTGCGCGTGTCCGATTGAACGGCGGCGACGATATCGTCGCCATGGGCGGCGACAGCCTGTTTCAGTTTGGCGAGCTTCGCCTTGCGCTCTTCAGCGGTGGAAGCCTTGGTGTTCCACTGGTTCTCGCTTTGCAGGTCAAATACCCGCTGGAGCTCTTTTGTGAGATTTTGCGGCGCGATTTTCATAGATGCTTCCCTGGTTAGTTTGTTGCCTCACCTTACCAAATTCACGCTTGGCGGGGCCTGCCTATTCCTGAAGGAAAATTCGTCCATATTCCCGGGTAAGACCCGATTTTCACCATTTCCTGTTGTTGCGCGCCTTGCGCGCGAGATCGGCGAGAATGCCTTCGCGCAAGCCGCGATCGGCGACGCGGATGCGGGTCGCCGGCCATTCAAGATGCAAGGCCTCCAGAATCGCGCAGCCGCTGACCACAAGGTCTGCGCGCTCCTCGCCAATGCATGGCTCCTCCGCGCGCTGTTCAAATGTCAGGCTACGGA
This sequence comes from Hyphococcus sp. D3-15, assembly GCF_055809375.1. Classification (NCBI taxonomy): domain Bacteria; kingdom Pseudomonadati; phylum Pseudomonadota; class Alphaproteobacteria; order Parvularculales; family Parvularculaceae; genus Hyphococcus; species Hyphococcus sp. D3-15. The sequence goes on from NZ_CM147910.1 coordinate 2,816,592, forward strand.
GTTTTTCCGTCACCTGCCGGGCCTCATCGATGCTGAGCCATATCCCGTCGACCTTGTCGCGGCGATAGCGCGGCAGTTTCAAATGCACCCCGGCAATGGAAGTGACCGTGCCGGAGGTGCCGAGCAGATGCGCCCGGTCTGCGGCGAAAATCTCCTTCATCCCGCCCGGATCGCCGACCCGCGAAATTTCCGCGCGCACATCCTCGACAATCGCCGCATAGGTCTGCGCGCTCATCTCCCGCCCGCCCCATTTTTCTGCGATGGAGACCACGCCGAATGGCAGCGACGTCCAGGCGGCGACCTCAACCGCGCTCCCATCGCCATTGCGGCGCACCCAGGAAAGCTCTGTCGAGCCGCCGCCAATGTCGAAGACCAGCCCGGCGGCGGCGTCCTTGTCGAAGAGCTCTGCGCATCCGGCCACCGCGAGGCGGGCTTCTTCTTCGGTTGTGATGATATCGAATTGCAGGCCGGTTTGCGTCGTCACCTGTTCCAGAAAATTCGCGCCGTTTTGCGCGCCGCGACAGGCCTGCGTCGCGATGCAGCGCAAATGCGTGACGCCGCGCCGCTTGATCTTTTCGGCGCAAATTGTCAGGGCGCTGATGGTTCGCTCCATGGCGGCGTCAGAGAGCACGCCGGATTGCGACAACCCCTCCCCCAACCGCACGATGCGCGAGAATGCGTCGATAATCCGGTAATCATTGCCGCGCGGCGCGGCGATCAACAAACGGCAATTATTGGTGCCAAGATCCAGCGCCGCGAGCCGGATCGGGCGGCGGCGGCCGCCCTTGCGCGCGCCGGATTTGCTTTTGCCCTGCTTGTCGCCGCCTTGCTTGTTGCTGGGCGGCTTCTTTACGTCGGAAGTTGTTTTGGGTTTTGCGCGCTTTGGCTGCCGGTCATTTGCACGTTGCGCATCTGCGCGATGTCCTTCTGCGCGATCTGCGCGATGCTCCCCGTCTCCGGCGCCAACAACATCTTCACCGCCAGCGCCCCCGCTGCGCTTGCTTTCTCTCATCACTTTGCGTCCTCGCTGGAGCCTCATCGGGCTCTGATGTAGGCGCAAAGCTTAGTCGTCGCAGGCGATAACAGCAAGCATCGCCCGCCAGGGGCTAGATAATCGTGAACAAGCAGACCGGCACTGGCGACGCGTCGCATTTGGCGAATTCGTCCGCCGGCGCGGGCTCGAACCCCAGCGCCACCGCCAATGCCGTGAAAGCGACAAAGGCCAGCGCGATCAGCATCAAGCCTTTTACAAGCATGATTAACGCAGTCATTTCTCTCTCCTTGGCGTGCGCGAAACAGCGCACGTCTCCCGTATCCGCCCGCGACAAACGGGCATCCCCTCGTCTCTCAACGCAGTATTTTAAGTCAGGCGTCGCGTTCCAGATCGCGGAACGCTTTTCTCAATCCATATTCGTCGGACGTAACCGCCCGCTCTAGATCGGCAAGCCGCGCGTCCAATGCGCGAAAGCGATGCTTCAACTCCGAGAAGGTCGCTTTCGGGCGGGTTGAGAAAGTACGCCAGAAGCGCTCTTCCTCGCGATCGCGAACCTCGACCGGACCGCTATCTGGCTTGATCAAAACCGCAGCTAAAATATACGGTATAATCGGCATGCCGCTCGTTAATAATGTAAGCAGCACCAGAGAAATGCGTGTCCATTTCAGGCTCCAGCCGAAATAGTCCGCCAGCCCGGCGCACACGCCGGCAATCTTGCCGCGCCGCGTATCCCTCCGTAGACGGTGGAAATTCGGCCCTGGTCCCGGCTGGCCAGCGCGATAGGCGTAGCCTTCGCGATCGCGCCAGTGATGATGGTGATGATGATGCTCAGGCATGGGGCCGCTCCGGATAGTCCTTGCGCCATTCCGGCGCTTCCTTGTCCAGAATTGTCTCCAGCGCCTCGACACGACGCTCAAGGCGCTGTGCTGTCTTCCAGAGATCGTCCACCAGCCGCTCATCATCTGTGGAGATCGACTTCGTCTTTCTCAGCTCTGCCTGATAGTGCAAAAACACTGCAGGACAGGCGACAAAGATGATCGCCACGATCGCGATGGTCATGAACGCTTCATCCATGAGATTAGCCCCTTTCGCCCTCTTTTAACGTTGCCCGCCACTGGAAGTGCGGTTTGCAACGCGCATTTTCAAGGCTTCGAGCTCGGCATTGACCGCATCTTCCGCCTCAAGCTCGGCGAATTCGTCTTCCAGCGTACGCGGACGACCCATCGACCAGCTCTCGGCCTCAGCCTCCAATTCATCGATCCGGCGCTCATAACGGTCGAATTTGGCGAGCGCTTCTTCGATGCGGCCGTCATTGACCTGGCGGCTGACCCGAACGCTGTCGGAGGCCGCATTACGGCGAATTTCGAGGGAACGCTGCTTGGCGCGCGCTTCTTTCAGCTTCGCCTGCAGACGGGCCAGATCGTCATTTGTCTTGCCGACCGTCTCGTCGATTGCTTTGAGCTCCTTGTCGAGCAGGCCGATCATTTCTTCGGCTTTGCGCTTGGCGGAGACGGCGCCGCGGGCGAGATCTTCGCGGCCCTTGCCGAGCGCGAGTTCCGCCTTTGCTTCCCATTCGCCGGCGCGGCGGGCGAATTCGCCCTTCTTGCGCAGGACTTCCTTGCTGTCGGCCAGCGCCCGCGCCGCATTGGAGCGGACCTCGACCAGCGTGTCTTCCATCTCCTGGATGATCAGCCGGACGACCTTTTCCGGGTCCTCAGCCTTGTCGAGCATGGCGTTGAGGTTGGAATTTACGATGTCGCTTAGTCTTGAAAAAACGCCCATGGGTCGAACTCCTAAAAGATGATGCCGCCGAGGATGAAGCCAATGAAGAACGCGCCCCAGGCGAACCCGGCGCGACCGCGAAATGCGCTGTGCATGCGCTGGTCCCAATCACGGTCTTCATATCTGTATCGGCTCATTTCGCATCTCCTCAGCGGTTTGGGTTGTTGGTGAACCCCGTCACGGATTCAGTACGTCATTCCCAAGCCCTTTCGCAGGAAAATTTGTAATCCATTGTTTTTATTGCTTTTTGATTTTTACAGTGATTTTCACGCCCCAATATGTGGTGTATTTTGCCGTTTTTTAGGCTTTAATTACCGTTTTCCTGTGGTATTTTTCACCTATGGCAGATCCCCAGAGCCCCCCAGACCTTATTGGTCAGTCAAAAACCTTCCTTGATGCGCTCGATCACGCCTCGCGCATCGCGATGGTCGACCGCCCGGTCCTGGTGATGGGCGAGCGCGGCTCCGGAAAGGAGCTGCTCGCGGCGCGCATCCACTTCCTGTCGACCCGCTGGGAAGGCCCGTTTGTAAAGGTCAATTGCGCCGCCATGACCGAATCCCTGCTCGACAGCGAGCTGTTCGGCCATGAAGCGGGCTCCTTCGCCGGCGCGACGCGCCGCCAAAAGGGCCGCTTTGAACGGGCCGAAGGCGGCACGCTTTTCCTCGATGAAATCTCCTCCGCATCGCTGGAAGTGCAGGGCAAGCTGCTGCGCGTCATCGAATATGGCGAATATGAACGCCTCGGCGGCGATGCGACGCAAACCGCCGATGTGCGCATCCTTGCCGCCGCGAACACCGATCTTCGCCGCCTCGTGCATGAGGGAAAGTTTCGCGCAGACCTCCTCGACCGGCTTGCTTTCGATGTGGTCACCGCCCCGCCCTTGCGTGAACGCGAAGGCGATATCGCGCTTCTCGCGGCGCATTTCGCCTCGCACGCCGCCGCAGAACTTGCGTTGAAATTTCCCGGCTTTTCACCGGAGGCGACGGTCGCGCTGAATTCCCATGACTGGCCCGGCAATGTCCGTGAACTGAAGAATGCGGCGGAGCGCGCAACCGTTCACTGGGGCGAAGGCGATGCGACGGGCCTCATCTCGAACATCATCATCGATCCGTTTGAACGAGCCTTCGGAAAATTCGACGCCAGCAAAGCGCCGAAGGAAACCCGCCATAGCGCGCCATTGACCGTAAATCACCCACCGCCCGATCACGGCGCTTATGATCTGCGCGATTATCTCAACGAGCTGGAAAAAACCATTGTCGCCGACGCACTGGAAAAAAATGGCGGCAGCCAGAAACGCGCCGCCGATGCGCTCTCCCTCACCTATGACCAGATCCGCGGCATCATCAAGAAGCATGGATTGGCGGCGTAATGGATGAGAAGGAGCTTTCCCGCCTGCATAAGCGGATCGCAAAGCGCGCGCCGGGAGAATTCCATTACCCGGAAATCTACGGGCCCGGCTGGGACGATCTATGGATTGGCGACAAGGTGCGCTTCGGCAGGAATTTCCTCGAAGCCGTGCGCGCCGGCAAGTTGCCCGGCGTTGAGGATACGGGCCGCAAAAAGGGCGGCGGCCGCGTCTATCGCTGGAAGGGCCGGTAACGCCCGCGCTAGCGGCTTTGCGTCCCGCGCGTGATCACCTTGTCCGTGGGCAATATCTTCGCCGGATCAATCGGCTCCTTGCCGGCGCCGCGCTCGTAAAACGGCGTGAAGTCACAATCGCTGATTTCAAAAAGCTGTTCGAAACTGTCGATGACGAAATAGGTCTTCTGGAAATCATCGACCATATAGGCGGTGTTCAACACGCGCTCCAGATCGAATGCGATGCGATTGGGGGCCGGGCTTTCCACCGAGAAAATCGTTTCGTCCTTTGACGACAGCATGCCGGCGCCAAATGCGCGCAAGCCGTCTTTCGTGTTGATCAGGCCGAACTCCACAATGTACCAGTAGAGCCGCGCGAGCATTTTCTGCGCGCCATGCTCAATCGCCTTGGGGCCGCCAAGTCCGTATTTGCGCATATATTCCGCAAACACCGGATTGGACAGCAACGGCACATGGCCGAAAAAGTCGTGAAAGAAATCCGGCTCCACAAGATAATCGAGTTCGTGTTCGCCGCGCATCCACCAGGACACCGGAAAGCGGCGATTGGCGAGATGGTCGAAAAACACATCATCTGGAATCAGTCCCGGCACTGCGATCAACCGCCAGCCGGTCGCGTCACCCAATACCTTGTTGGCGTCTTCGATTCTGGGGATGGCGTCGCCGGCGTTCAGCGCGCCGAGACCTTCAATATATTCAGCCGCCGCATAGCCAGGCAGGAGCTTTTTCTGGCGGTCATAGAGAAAGCGCCAGCGCGCCTGATCCGCATCGCTATAGCGCTCATAAGGCTGCTCGACCGTGTAGTCGGCGCTCATATGTTCATAGTCTCCGCGCAGCGCATGGCTGGTGTTCGCGGCGAAGGGATTTTTCGGGGCTGAAGCCTCAGGCGCATGTGAATCATTCATAGGCGTAAAAATACGCGTTTTGACTGGATTTTCTTGCCAGAGAGGGCGGAAAGTGAGGGATTTTTGACAAATATTCCCGTATAATCACAAAAATACGGGAAATTTTTTCATGATTGATGAAACCGACAAGAAGATCCTCGACCTGCTCCAGCGCGACGGCCGGCTGACCAATGCCGAGATCGCCGAGCAGGTGGGCCTGTCCGTATCCGCCGCCCACCGCCGGGTGAAACAACTCGAGGCGCAGGGCGTCATTGAAGGCTATTCCGCCAATGTGAACCGCGCCGCGGCGGGCCTCAACGTCTTCGCCTATGTGTTTGTAAAACTCGATTCCCATGCGGAAGATCACCTCGCCGCTTTTGAGCGCCAGGTGAATCTGATTGACGAAGTGGTGTCCTGCTCCGCGATTTCCGGCGGCGGCGATTACATCCTGCAAGTGGTCGCCCGCGACATGAACGGCTTTGCTGATGTGGCGCTGAAAAAACTTGCACGCCTTCCCGGCGTCAAGGATCTCGTCTTCGAATTTTGTGTTGTCGACGATGAAACAGGCTGCCGGTTGGCCGCTGTCAATCTAGGGCTAAGACTAACAGCGGCCGCCGGAGTGCGTCAGGCTTCGGGGCTAATGAAGGCCTGACGCTGTGCAAAAAGCGACAGTTCGGCGCGATTAAGCGAACCATTCGCATTGAGGTCCGCCGATGCGAAAATCGCATCCTGCAAACCTAAATACTCCCCCTGCTGCATTTTGCCGTCTGAACCGGAAAAGGCGTAGAACATGTGACGCGCGACTGCGTCGATGCGCGTTTGCTCAGTGTCGCCAAGCGCGCCGGCGGCCTTGACCGGCAGCGCGATCGTTTCAAGCACGCCGTCTTTTTCGACAGCGATAAATCCGTTGAGGTTCGCGAGCTCGGCCGTGACAATCGTCAGCGCGGCGAACTCATCCACGTTCAACGCGCCGTCATCATCGCGGTCGGCGCGGTTGAACACGCTCTTTGCGAAAAGCGAGGCTTCGGGCTGAGACAGGCTCTTCAGCGCGCCATCCTCATAGGCGGGACCAGCATTAAATCCGACCAGAGACGCGGCGGCGACGAAAGCGGTCGCGGCGGCGGCGGTGATCGTGTTGGTGATGATTGCTGCGGGCATTGGCCCCTCCTTCTCTCTCGCCAGACTAGATTGGCGGGCGAGCAGGGCCGATTTTCGGGGAAATTAAGGATTTATGCGGGCGGAATCCCTCGCTCTTTGGCGGGATTGGGGCGAATGCGGCGAAATCGCGGAGAATGCAACCAAAGCGGGCGCTGACGGCCAGATGCTATTCCGCAGGCTGCGCCACAGGCGTCGGCGTGCTCGCGGCTTCCGGCGTTTCCCCCTGCATACGCGCCCACCGCTCCTTGATCATCGCCGAGGTCAGGCGCGACCCGTCCGGCGACCAGCCCGGCGGACCGAACGTATATCCAAGCACTTCCTTCGGCGACTTCGCTTTGATGACGTCCTTCGCGATGCCGATCCACTCATGATAGGAAATCACCAAAGGATTGAACGTGCCGAGATTTTTGATGATGCCGTAACGGGGTTTTTCCGCATCATCTTCCGGCGTGAATGTGCCGAACATCCGATCCCAGATGATGAGAATGCCCGCATAATTTGCGTCGAGATATTTCGGATTGGTCGCATGATGCACGCGGTGATGGCTCGGCGTGTTGAAGATCCATTCAAACGGACCCATGCGATTGATCAGTTCGGTGTGTATCCAGAACTGATAAAGCAGGCTGATGGCGCCGACAAACGCGACCATCGCCGGATGAAAGCCCATAAAGACAAGCGGCGTCTTGAACAGGATCGAACCCAGTATATTGCCCGTCCATGTCTGGCGCAGCGCCGTCGTCAGATTGTAATGCTGAGAAGAGTGATGGATCACATGGCTCGCCCAGAACCAGCGACGCTCATGACTGATCCGGTGCCACCAGTAATAGCGCAGATCATCCAGCGTCAGGCAGAGCAGCACCGCCCACCAGGTGTTCGGAATTTTGAATGGCGTCAGCTCATATGCGGCGACAAACACGACGCCGATGACGAACAGCCCACCGAATAGCGGCGCGATCTGGCTGCCGAACCCCATGAGCAGGCTGGCGGCGGAATCGCGCGCTTCATAACGCCCGCGCCCCGTCAGGCGCGCAGCGATGATCTCTATGATCACCAGAACCAGAAACGCGGGAACCGCGTAGCCAATGATATCCGGAAACTCCATGGGACTATTTTGACCCGTCGGCGCCCAGTTTGCGAGCCCATTCAGCAGCGCCGTCAGCTTCGATGACGAGCTTGCGCGAGCCGGGATCGCTGGGGCGGATCACCAACGCGCCCGCCTCCTCCGCCGCCTTCAGCGCCGCCGCCGGAAAGCGCCGGGTCACCAGATCGACGCCAAGGCGCGAGACCAGCGCAATTTCGCCGCTCGCCCCTTCGGCCAGCGCCGCCCGGCCCTTGGCGTCCAACAGCCAGCGCACGGGCCGGAAATCGGGCTCGTCAAAGGCCAGCCGGTCCGCCGCCGCCTGTTGCGACACCGGCGCCGCCGGCGCGCGAAAAAACGCCCAGGCAAGCCCCACCATCAGCGCAATCGCCGCAAGGGAAATCAAGGAGTCGAGAAGGAGGTTGCCGGTCATGGACGCATCAATCCCGCTGGATTTCTGACTGCTCAAGCGCCGGCTGGGATGCGGCGGCGACATGCGCCTGTTCGAAATGCACGCCCAGAAAATACGGCCATACGATCAGCGCCAGTAGCCCCTTCCAAAATCCCAGTTTCAAAAAGCCGATGGAGAACAGCCAGCCAATGCACCAGAACACGCCGAGGCCGCCATGCTGTTCTATTTTGATATCTTTGCTCTTCACCGCATGTTCTCCTTGGTTGCATGGCCGATATTACGCGCAGACTTTCCGGGCACGTTGATGGAGGTCAATATAGGTGCGCCGCGCACATACGCAAAACGGCGCGCCCCTTAAGAGCGCGCCGCATCACAAATCTCAGCCGATTGGCGGATTAGCCGACCAGTTCGTCTTTCGAAAAGAAGAACTCGATTTCCTGGGCCGCAGTATCCGGGCCGTCAGAACCGTGGACGGAGTTTTCGCCGATGGACTCAGCGAATTCCGCGCGGATCGTGCCGGGCGCTGCTTCCGCCGGGTTGGTCGCGCCCATGATTTCGCGGTTGCGAGCAATTGCGTTTTCGCCTTCGAGCACCTGCACGACGACCGGTTCGGACATCATGAATTCAACCAGTTCGCCAAAGAACGGGCGGTCTTTGTGGACGCCGTAAAACCCTTCGGCCTGCGCCTTGCTCATGCGGATGCGTTTGGAGGCGACGACGCGCAGGCCGCCCTCTTCCAGCTTGGCGATGACTTTGCCGGTGATGTTCCGGCGCGTGGCGTCCGGCTTGATGATCGAGAAGGTGCGTTCGAGCGCCATGGGGTTCGTCCTCAACTGTTATGTGGAAATTCGGATTAGGCGGGTTCCTAGCAACGCTTTTGCACTGCGGCAAGCTCCGCGAGACGGACTCAGCATATTTCGACGAAAGTTTAGCGCGCTTGCGGGCCGGAGCCTCTGACCGCGCCATTTCGGGCGACTTCACCGCGCGCCGGCGTGGCGCCTCAGCGATTGCAGAAACGCATTAACCTCAGCCCCGATCTGGCTGATCGGCGCAGCTTTGAGGGAAGCCTCGGACCAGCCCTGACGCGGCTCCAGTTTCTCCGCCAGACCGGCCAATCGCGCCCGCTCGCCCGTATCCAGCGGCAAAGCCTCTGCTGCGGCCAGCAATTCCAGCATGCCGTGAATGCGCCGCATCACAGCGAAGGCCCGCGACATTGGCTCGAGCAAGCGTCGATCCTCCAGCCAGTGGCGGCCGCCGAAAATGTCCTGTGTGATGCGCTGACCGGCGCCGAGGCAGTCATAGGCGACGCAGCCTTTATAGCCGCGCTGGTCGAGGTTTTCATGAATGGTGCATCGCCCCGTCGCGTCCAGATTTTCGCATGGCGCACCGGCGGGCTTGTTCACGGCGAAACTGGGCGAACGATCGAATGCGAGCGCCACGCAACACATGGACGCACAATGTGCACAATCACCGCGCAGCGCCCTTGTGGTTACAGTCGTGGTTACAGCCATAGCATTCACCCTGGCGATTTATGCGCCGCTAAAGTCCAGCCTGTTCTGCCCATGCTGCCGGACACAGGCAATGGCGAATAAGAAAAACGCCACCCAGCAGGGGCGGCGTTCTTCCTATCTAGTTGTCTCAGACGATCAGATTAACAATCTGCGTCGTCAACTCAGGCGGCCTTGCCGTAAAGCGTACCGCCAGACTTCGCCATGTCGCGGAATTTCTCCGGAGGGTTGAACCGGGCGCCGTATTTTTGCGCGAGGCTTTCCGCCTTGCGGACAAAAGCATCGACGCCGATCGTGTCGATATGGCTCATGGGCCCGCCGGTCCAGGGCGCAAAACCCCAGCCGAAAATCGCGCCCAGATCCGCCGACTGCGGATCATGAACGATGCCTTCCGCAAAACATTGCGCAGCGGGAATGAGCTGCGCGTAAAGAATGCGCTCTTTCGCCTCTTCAAGGCTCGGCTGCTCTTTCGCCACCGGGAAATATTCCGACAAGCCCTGCCAAAGGTGCTTTTTGCCGCCTTCGGGATATTCGTAGAAGCCGCCGCCGGATTTGCGGCCCTTGCGGCCTAGATCTTCAACCATCTTCACCAGCAAATCCTCGACGCCCGTCGGTTTGTAATCTTTGCCGAGCTCTTTCTTGGTGGAGTTCATGATCCGGAGACCAAGCTCCAGCGATGTTTCGTCGGTAAGCGCCAGCGGGCCGACCGGCATGCCGAGCGACTTCGCAGCATTCTCGATCAGCGCCGGTTTGACGCCTTCGGCAACCATCAGCATCGCCTCGTTGAGATAAGGCGGCACCACGCGGTTGGTGTAGAACCCGCGCGTATCTTTCACCACAATCGGCGTTTTCTTGATCATGCGAACATAATCCAGCGCAGCGGCAAGCGCCTTGTCGCCGGATTTGTCGCCGGGGATGATCTCAACCAGCGGCATCTTATCGACCGGCGAGAAGAAGTGAATGCCGATAAACTGGTCCGGGCGTTCGGAATTTTTGGCGAGCCCGGTGATCGGCAAGGTCGACGTGTTGGATGCAAAGATCACATCCTTGCCGATAACCGCTTCGGTTTGCTTGATGACATCGCGTTTCACATCCGGGTCTTCAAAAACCGCCTCGATGATCATATCGACATCTTTGAGGTCGTTGTAATCGGTGGTCGGCGTGATGCGGGCCAATAGCTCGGCGCCTTTTTCCTTCGTCACCTTGCCGCGCGACACGCCTTTTTCGACGATCTTTTCCGAATAGCCTTTGCCCTTGGTCGCATAATCAATATCGCGGTCGAGCAGGACGACTTCCGCACCGCCCTTTGCGGTCACATAGGCGATGCCCGCGCCCATCATGCCCGCGCCAAGGACGCCGACCTTTTTCAGCACAGTCGGCGGCACGTCTTTCGGACGCTGCTCGCCTTTTTCCGCCGCCTGTTTGTTGATGAACAGCGTGCGGATCATGTTGCGGGTTTGCGGGCTCGACAAAAGCTTGAGGAAATATTTGGACTCAATGCGAATGGCCGTATCCATCGGCACGATTGAGCCTTCATACATGCAGGAAAGAATGTACTGAATGGCCGGGTAATTGTGGTTGGTCTCGCGCTGGCCCATGGCGTTCGCCGCCATGAAGAACTGCACCGCGCGCGGGTCCATCGCGCCGCCGCCGCCAGGAAATTTGAAACCCTTCTTGTCCCATGGCTGCGTGACTTTCGGATTCGCTTTCACCCATTCTTTCGCTTTGGCCACGATCTCGTCGGCGGGGGCGATTTCCTGAATGATGCCTTGCGCCTTGGCGGTCGCGGGATCGATCGGCTTGCCTTGCGTCGCCAGCATGGCGGCGTTTTGCAGACCGGCGAGACGCGGCAAGCGCTGCGTGCCGCCGGCGCCGGGAAGCAGGCCAACCTGAACTTCAGGCACGCCTAGCTGAATTTTCGGATTGTCGGCGACGACGCGGTGATGACAAGCGAGCACAATCTCCAGCCCGCCGCCAAGCGCCAGACCGTTGACGGCCGCGGCAACCGGTTTCGCAAAAGCCTGTCCGCTGGCCAATGCCTTGGCTGTCTGGCCGCCGGTTTCGAGTTTGCGGAACACCTGATTGAGGGCGAAGGTCGATTCGAACTGATCCTTTTTCGAAGCGCCTGCGCCCATGCCGCCAGAACCGAGCATGTTGAGGTCCGCGCCCGCGAGGAAGCCGGAGGCCTTGCCCGAGGTAATCACCGCGCCCTTGACCTTGTCATCGGCGATGAATGCGTCGACCCATTTGGCGAAATCCGCCATCAGGTCCGCATCCCAGACATTCATCGACTTGCCCGGCAGGTCGATCGTGACCAGCGCAATGCCGTCGCTGTCCACGTCCACTTTCATTGCTTTATATGTCATTGTTCCGTACCCGTCTCAAAATGTGAAATTAAACGCGCTCAATGATCGTCGCGGTGCCCATGCCCGCGCCGATGCACAGCGTGACGAGCGCCGTCGACTTGCCGGAGCGCTCAAGTTCATCGACCATGGTGCCCATAATCATCGCGCCGGTCGCGCCCAGCGGATGGCCCATGGCGATGGCGCCGCCATTCACATTGATGTCCGAATGATCAATGTCGAGCGCCTGCATGAAGCGCAGCACGACGGAGGCGAAAGCTTCATTCAGCTCCCACAAATCAATATCGTCTTTGGTCATGCCGGCGCGCTTGAGCGCCTTTTGCGCGGCGAATTCCGGGCCGGTGAGCATGATGGTCGGTTCTGACCCGATTGACGCCATGGCGCGAATGCGCGCGCGCGGCTTCAGGCCGATTTTTTTGCCAGCCTCTTCATTGCCGATCAGCACCGCCGCAGCGCCATCGACGATGCCGGAGGAGTTGCCCGCATGATGGACGTGATTGATCTTTTCATATTCGGCGTATTTCTGCAGCGCCACCGCATCGAAACCGAAATTTTCACCGAGCATGGTGAAAGACGGGTTGAGCGCGCCCAGCGATTGCATATTGGTTTCGGCGCGGATCGTCTCGTCATGATCAAGCAGCACTTCGCCGATCACGTCTTTCACCGGCACGATGGATTTGGCGAAGCGCTTTTCGCTCCAGCTTTTCGAGGCGCGCTTCTGGCTCTCCACGGCATAGGCGTCCACATCGTCGCGGGACAATCCGTATTTGGTGGCGATGAGATCGGCGGAAACGCCTTGCGGCACGAAATAGGTTTTGAACGCCGTCGCCGGGTCGGTCGGCCAGGCGCCGCCATCGGAGCCCATGGGCACGCGCGACATCGATTCAACGCCGCCGCCAATGGTGAGATCGGCTTCGCCGGCTTTCACTTTCGCCGCCGCAATGTTGATCGCTTCAAGACCGGAGGCGCAGAAGCGATTGACCTGAATGCCGGAGGTCGTGTCCGGATAGCCGGCGTTCAAAATCGCGGTCCGGGTGACCACCGCGCCCTGCTCGCCCACTGGCGAGACGCAACCGAACGCCACATCTTCAACTTCGCCCGCATCCATCTCGTTGCGGTCGCGCAGGGCCGCCAGCATTTGCGTCGCCAGTTCGACCGGCGTCACCTCATGCAGGGAGCCGTCCGACTTGCCTTTGCCGCGCGGCGTGCGCACTGCGTCATAAATATAAGCTTCCGTCATGGGGAGCATCCTTTCGACCGTCCGGTCTTCACAGCCTGAATCTCTCGCCCGCGCCTCGGCGGCGGGCTCCGTCAAGTAGTTAGAACCCGCTGAAGGCGGTTGCAATGGCGCGTTGCAGCGCGGATTCGGCCCGTCCTTGCATTCCCTTGCCTCGCGGCTTGCGGTAAGGCGGGCGCACTGCACCAATACGGATAGCACCATGCCCCAAAATGCCTCGCTGGCGCCGCTACGGGCGCGCATTCGTGATCAATATCTGGCCCCTGAAAACACGCTCATTCCTGAACTTGTGAGCATTGTGGGCATGGACGAGGCGACTCGTGACCAGGCGCAGGCGCGGGCGGCCGAATTCGTACGCGCCGCGCGGGCGAGCGCCGAGCGGTCCGGGCTGATTGATAAATTTTTACAGGAATATGGCCTTTCCACCGCCGAAGGGGTGACGTTGATGCGCCTTGCTGAGGCGCTGCTCAGGACGCCGGACGCGGCGACGGCGGACGCCTTGATCGAAGACAAGCTCGAAGCGGGCGACTGGGGCGCGCATAAGGGCAAGAGCCCCTTCCCGCTGGTCAATTTCTCGACCCGGGCGCTGATGCTCACCGCTGCGTGGCTCGATGATGAGGAGCCGAAGGATCCGCTGCGGCGGATGGCGAAAGCGACAAAGGACGCCCTTGATCGTCTCGGCGAACCGGTGATCCGGGCTTCTGTCGCGCAGGCGATGCGCATTATGGGCGAGCATTTCGTACTTGGCGAAACCATCGCCGCCGCACAAAAACGCGCCCGTAAATATGAAGACAAGGGCTATGTCTTTTCCTACGACATGCTCGGCGAGGCCGCGCATACGGAAAAAGACGCGCAGAAATTTTTCGACGACTATAAAAACGCGATCATCGCCATAGCGAAACATTCGCGCCACGAATACGCCCCGGCGAATCCGGGAATTTCAGTGAAGCTGTCGGCGCTGCATCCGCGCTATGAATATGGCAAGAAGGCGCGCGTGCTCGCTGAACTTGGCGGCCGGGTTTGTGAACTCGCCATGTTGGCGAAAGCCGCCAATATGGGATTCAATATCGACGCGGAAGAAGCCAACCGCCTCGATCTGTCCCTCGACATCATCGAGCAGTTGATGCGCGATCCGGCGCTGACCGGCTGGGATGGTTTCGGCGTGGTCGTCCAGGCCTATCAGCGCCGGGCGCTTCCCGTGCTCGACTGGCTGGCGGCATTGTCGCGGGAAACCGGTCGCCGGATCATGGTCCGCCTCGTCAAAGGCGCTTACTGGGACGGCGAAATCAAACGCGCGCAAGTCATGGGGCTGGAAAGCTATCCGGTGTTCACTCGCAAGGCGCTCACCGATGTGAGCTATCTCGCCTGCGCCCGCAAGCTGTTCGACAATATCGATGTCTTCTTCCCGCAATTCGCCACGCATAACGCGCTCTCCGCCGCCATGGTTCAAGCGATGGCGGGCGATCACAAGGATTATGAATTGCAGCGCCTGCATGGCATGGGCGAAGCGCTGCATGACAATCTGGTTGAAACCGGCGCCAGGTCGCGCATCTACGCGCCCGTCGGCGGGCACAAGGAATTGCTGCCCTATCTGGTGCGGCGCTTGCTCGAGAACGGCGCCAACTCGTCTTTCGTCAACCAGTTAATTGATCCGGATTTGTCCGTGGATGACGTGGTCGCCGATCCGCTTGAGGAAATTGCGGCCCTGACTTCTTACCCCAACCCGCACATCCCGGCGCCGCGCGACTGCCTCAAGGGCGAACGCCTCTCCGCCAAGGGCTGGGACGAAACGCATCCGCCGACCGCCGCGCATATGTCGCCGGCTATCCGCAGCAAGCTCTCGCCAGTGACAGCGCAGCCCATCATCAATGGCGACTTGATCGCCGGCGCGCGCCATCCCGTCATCAATCCGGCCTTCACCAATGATCCGGTGGGCAATGTGGAAACCGCAGCCGCAGCGGATGTTGACGCCGCCTGCGCGGTGGCGGCCGCCTTTGCTGACGAATGGGCGGGAACACCCGCCGCCAGCCGCGCCGCGATTTTGCGCAAGAGCGCGGACCTGCTGGAAAAACGCGCCGGGCACTTCTTCACCCTCGCCGTCTATGAAGCGGGCAAGACCTGGCCCGACGCCATCGCCGAACTGCGCGAGGCGGTGGATTTCCTGCGCTATTACGCGGACCGCGCCGAAGAACTGAGCGGCGCGCCGCTCGGCGTCATCGCCTGCATTAGCCCATGGAATTTCCCTTTGGCGATTTTCCTGGGGCAAGTGAGCGCCGGTCTCGCCGCAGGCAATTGCGTCATCGCCAAGCCCGCAGAGCAAACGCCGCTGATCGCCTTCGAGGCGGTGAAGCTGCTGCATGAAGCGGGCGCGCCCGCAGGCGCGCTGCACTATCTACCCGGTGATGGCCCAACAATCGGAGCGCCGCTGGTCGCGCATCCGAAAGTGAATGGCGTCGTCTTCACCGGTTCGACCGAAGTCGCAAAGATCATCCGACAAAGCCTGCTCGACGCGGGCAAGCATGATGCGGCGCTAATCGCGGAGACCGGCGGCATCAACGCCATGATCATCGATTCCACGGCCTTGTTGGAACAAGCCGTGAAAGACACCGTCGCATCGGCGTTCCAGAGCGCCGGTCAGCGCTGCTCTGCCTGCCGCGTCGTCTGCGTGCAGGAAGATATCGCCGACCGGTTCAATGAAATGCTCAGCGGCGCCATGGCGGAACTGGCTGTCGGCGATCCCGCAGAATTGTTCACCGATGTGGGTCCGGTGATCGACGCCGAAGCCCGGAAATCCATTCAGGACTATATTGAAAAGCTGAAAATCGAAGAGACGCTGATCGCCACTGCCCCTGCGATCGCCCAGGAGGTAAGCGGAACCTTCATCCGCCCCGCCGCCTTCGAGATCCGCAAGCTGTCAGACATCAAGCGCGAGGTCTTCGGTCCCGTGCTGCATGTCTTGCGGTTCAGCGCCGACAAGCTCGATGCGCTGGTCGATGACATCAATGCGCTCGGCTATGGCCTGACTATGGGCGTTCACACCCGCATAGACGAAACCATGGAGCGTGTGGCGCGGCGCGCGCGCATCGGCAATGTCTATGTCAACCGCAATCAGATCGGCGCGGTTGTCGGCGTGCAGCCCTTTGGCGGCGAAGGCCTTTCCGGCACGGGCCCGAAAGCCGGCGGACCGCATTACCTTTCCGCCCTTGTCCAGCGTGAGCGCCCAGAGGGCGACGCGGCGGCGCCGATCATGGACAGCGAAAAAACCTCGCTGGAAAAAGCCGCTATCGAATCCGCATCTCATGCCTATCGAGTCTGGAGCGCCATCGACCGCGCTCCGTTCCTCGACGCGGCCATGCGCGCACTTGGCGGGATTGATGCAAAACTAAAAAGCGACATCACCGCCGCGCTCGCTGAATTTACGACGAATACGGAGCTTCCGGGGCCCACCGGCGAGTCCAACACGCTAAAGCTGAAAAGCCGGGGGATAGCGCTTTGCCTCGGCGGCGGCGGCGATTTGCGTCAGATGCTTCTCTCTCTCGCGGCGGGCAACACGGTAATCGCCCCGGAAGGCGAAATCGCGAGCAGGCTCGCTGATGCGCTGGAAGCCGCCGGCGCGCCGAAAGGCGTCGTCAGCATGGCCGGGCCGCACGCATCTCACGCGCTGCTGCGCGACCGGCGCATCCGCCTCGTCGTCTGCGACAGCGGTCCGGCCGCTCGCGCCGCCATCGAATCTGTGCTCGCAACACGCCAGGGGCCAATCCTTGCGCTGCTTTCAAGCCGGGACGCCCCGTGGCGTTTCGCCGTTGAACGGGCGTTAACCATCAATACAACCGCTGCTGGCGGCGACGTCAGATTGTTGTCTCTCGGCGAATAGGGCTACTATTTGCTGGATTTTCCGCCGGGCTGCGACATTCATCGCATGTAAAGAGCGGTTCACCGCAGCGCCCTTGCCCCGGCGCCGTTACGGGTCATTTTCAATGAACAAAGCCGAGACCGTAAATATGAGCACTCTTGAAGTTTCCGCCGGCGGCGCGGGACCATTCATCTCAAGCCAAGGGCGCAGCCGCGCCTGGATGAACTGGATCTTCGCCGACAAGGCGCGGATGTTCTGGATCCTGCAGATCGCAGGATGGCTCGGCTTTTTTGCGCTCCACATTCTCAGCGTTTCAACCTTCGTCGCCGGGCGTTCAACCGACTCCTTGCTTTACTCCGTCGCCTCCTCGCTGATCGGATTTCTCACTACCAGCATTCTTGCGCGGCCGATCTATCGCTTCGCCCGCCGCCAAGGGCCGGTGCTGCTGCTGTTCATGGTGCTCACCTCGACCATCTTTATGGCCGTCGCCATGTCAGCAATGAAAGCGCAGACCTTTGGCATTCTGTTCGGCAATGCCTGGATGGATTTGCGCGGCGCAAGCCTCGGCACGACCAATTATCTGTTGCTGATCGTGCCCGACCTGCCGGTGAACCTGTTCCTGCTTGGCTCATGGGCCGGATTTTATTTCGGCATCAATTATTACCTGAAGCTGCGCAACGAAATGGAACGCACCCTTTTGTCCGCCCGGCTTGCAGATCAGGCGCAACTGAAAATGCTGCGCTACCAGCTCAACCCGCATTTCCTGTTCAATACGCTGAATGCGATTTCAACGCTGGTGCTTGAGCAGGACGGCAAGCAAGCCAATTCCATGTTGACGCAATTGTCTGCGTTTCTGCGCTACTCGCTCGACAGCGACCCATTGCAAAAGACCACGCTGGCCGAAGAAGTCCGCGCCCTTGAGCTTTATCTCGCGATTGAGAAAACCCGCTTTGCAGACCGATTAAGCGTCACCTTCGATATCGATGATGATGTGGCGGGCGCCTATGTGCCTTCGCTGATCCTGCAACCGGCTATCGAAAACGCCATCAAATACGCCATCGCGCAGATGGAAGGCGGCGGCGAAATCCGCATCGCCGCAAAGCGCGAGGGCAACACGCTCTGCATGAGCGTTTGCGACAATGGGCCGAACGCGCCGGAGGATCCGTCAGCCTTGCTGCGCGATGTGAAAACCGGCGTCGGTCTCGTCAATATGCGCGACCGGCTTTCCTATCTCTATCAGGACCGCGGCGAATTCCGGTTACGCCATGTAGAACCGCAGGGCTTATGCGTCGCGCTTAGATTACCATACGAAACACGGGGAAATATCACTCAATGACAGACGAAAAAATTCGCGTCATCCTAGTCGATGATGAACCGCTTGCCTTGCGCGGGCTTAAACTCCGGCTTCAGGCTTTTCCTGAAGTGGAGGTCATCGGCGAGTGCGCCAATGGGCGTGAAGCGGTCAAAGACATCAAGGCCCATTCGCCGGATCTCGTTTTTCTCGACATCCAGATGCCGGGGCTCGACGGCTTTGGCGTGGTGCGCGCCATGATCGGCGCGCCGGCGCCGTTATTCATCTTCGTCACCGCCTATGACAAATACGCCATCGATGCTTTCGAAGCGAATGCGCTCGATTACATCGTCAAACCCGTGGAGGAAGAGCGCTTGAGCGACGCGATCCATCGCGCCCGCGAGGTCATGAAGAACAAGGCCGCCGCGAGCCGCGAATCCAAACTGATCGAAATGCTGGCATCGCTTTCCGATGATGATCGCGACCGCATCAAGGAACTGATCGCCGACCCGGCATGGAGCGAAAAACAGCGCTATTCGGAGCGTTTGTCTTTCAAGGACGGCTCAAAAGTTGTCGTGCTCGACGCCCCGGAGATCGAATGGATCGACGCGGCGGGCGACTATATGTGCATCCATGCGGGCGGAAAAACCCATATCATTCGCGAAACCATGAAGGCGTTGCAGACACGGCTCGACCCGGTGCGCTTTCAGCGTATTCACCGATCCGCGATTGTGAATATTGACCGCGTCAAGGAACTCCACCCCCATTCAAATGGCGAGTATTTCCTCTTGCTCGACAATGGCGCCGAGTTGAAACTCTCGCGATCCTACAAGGATGTGGTGGCGCGGTTTCTTTAACTGCGCAGGATTTTCTCGGCAGCCGCCAGGTCTTCCGGCGTGTTCACATTGAGAAAAGCGTTCGCCTCCCCAAACAGGATGTGGCTGGCGCTGACTTTCTCCGCGAGCTCTTTTAGGGGAAAGCCGTATCCTGCCGGCGCGCCTTCAATAGCGGCGCTCAGCGCATCACATCGCCAATAGCCGAAAGTCGGATGCAGGTTTTCACCGTCGCTGGCGATGGCGGAACCATCGCCGCGCGACAAATGCTCAAAAAGATCGGCGGGCGTAAACGGCCCATCAACCGGCGCGGTCACGAAGCCTTCCGCTTTCGGCGCATGTTCTTCGATCCAGTGAAGCGCCGACCAAAGTCCCGCCGCAGGGCCAACCGGGCCATCCTTGCGGTCTGCGAGAACGACAAGGCCCGATCCATAATCATGCGCGCCGGAAATCAGAAGATGATCGACTTGCGGCACCAGGCGTTCAACAACCCGCGCCGCCAAGGGCTTGCCGGCGAGCATTAACGCACCCTTGTCTGCGCCGCCCATGCGCCGCCCGCCGCCGCCGGCGAGGATGACGCCGATGCGCGTTCCGTCAGGCGCTTGCTGCATTGCCTGATCTCCGCTGCGGAAAGGGCCGGAAAATCATGCCTTTGCGCCCTCGCCTGAAGGTGTTTTATCGGCGGCGCCGTTGCCGGCGATGAAAGTCAGCGTAACCATACGAACTCAACCACCTCGCCGGGCTGCGCCGCCGGGGCCTGCGCCTTCCGGCGGATCAACGCATTCGCCTCGCCAAAGGGAAAGAGCAATGAACTGTCCTGATTGGGCGCCGGTGCAATCCGCCCGTCCTTTACGATGCTGCGCAAATAGGCTTCCCGCCCGCCATTGCCGTCCAGCGGCGCGGTCAGCGTCGCAGTGGCGAATGGCGCCGCCCATTGCTCACCCGAAAGGCGGCGCACCAGCGGCTGCACGAACAAGGCGGCGGTGACAATCGCCGATGCCGGATTACCCGGCAGGCCGACAATGCGCGCATTGCCCAACCGCCCGCACCATGTTGGCTTGCCCGGACGAACGGCGACTTTCGAAAACCGCTCTTCGCCGCCTTCTTTGGCGAAAGCGGATTTTACATAATCATAATCGCCAACCGATGCGCCGCCGATGGGCACAATAATATCCGCCGCCGCGCCGCGTTTGAAACAGTCGCGAATGGCGGCTTCGTCATCGGATGCGCAGCCGAGATAGGTCGCTTCGCCGCCCCAACGGTCGATCAACGCGCATAATGCGTAATGGTTTGAATTGATGATATGGCCGGGCTTCAAGTCTGCACCGGGCTCCATTAACTCGTCGCCATTGGAAAACACGGCGACGCGCGGGCGGCGATATACAGAAATCTCGGCGATATTGGCGGCGGCGAAAATCGCGCCATGTATTTCATGCAATCGCGTTCCGGCCTGCGCCAGCATATCGCCTTGCTTGAAGTCGATCCCGGCGGCGCGAATATTGCGCGGGCGTTCCTGCGGTTCATTAATCGTAATCGCATCGCCGTCGCGCGACACGTCTTCCTGAATGATCACATGGTCTGCGCCTTCGGGCACGACCGCGCCGGTGAAAACCCGCACCGCCTCGCCCTGCCCCAGGGCGCCGTTAAAGGGCGCGCCCGCCGGCGCTTCGCCGATAAGTCTCAACATCGCCCCGGGGCGCATATCTGCAAAACGCACCGCATAACCATCCATCGCCGAAGCGGCGAAGGGCGGCTGCGTCATCCGCGCCAAAACGTCCTGCGTTGCGATGCGTCCGGGAAGATCGGCCAACCCGACCTGTTCAGCACCCAGCGGCTCCGCGCCGTCAAGAACCGCGGCGATGGCTTCTTCCACGCTTAGCATGGTCTATTCACCGCGCTTGAAGTCGCCGGATTTGCCGCCGGATTTCTCGACCAGCTTCACATCCTCAATCACCATGGATTTGTCGACCGCTTTCGCCATGTCATAGATCGTCAGGCATGCGGTCATCACGGCGGTCAGCGCTTCCATTTCAACGCCGGTCTTGCCCGTGGTTTTCACCTCGGCCGTCACAACAAAAGCGCAGGCCGCATCATCAGCTTCAATGTGCAGCTTGACGCCAGTGATCGGCAGCGGATGACAGAGCGGGATAAGGTCGCTGGTGCGCTTTGCGCCCATAATGCCCGCCAGTTCGGCGACCGATGCGACATCACCCTTTTTAACGCCGCCCGAACGCACCGTCTTGTAGCTCTCCGGCGCGAACGCCACGCGGCCCTGCGCCACGGCGCGCCGTTCGGTTTCTGACTTTGCAGAAACATCGACCATGCGCGGGCGACCGGCTTCGTCAAAATGGGTGAGATCCTTCGACACTTACTTTTCCAATAGTCGCGGCATGAGTTCAACGAGATTGCAGGGCTTGTGGCGGGAATCGAGCTGGTAGGAAATCACCTTGTCCCAGCCGTCCTTCACCGCGCCGTTTGAGCCCGGCAAGCAGAAAATGAAGGTGCCCTTCGCAACGCCTCCGCAGGCGCGCGACTGCAAGGTGGAGAGACCGACGCTTTGAAAACTCACCTGATGAAAGATCACCGAAAAGCCTTCGATCTCTTTTTCAAAAAGCGGACGAAGCGCTTCCACCGTCACGTCACGGCCGGTGAGCCCGGTGCCGCCGGTGGAGATGACCACATCGACTTGCGGGTCTTCGATCCAGGCATTCACAACCTTGCGGATCGCCTCAATGTCGTCGCGCACCAGATCGCGCGCAGCAAGAACATGCCCCGCCGCCTCGACCCGCCCCGCCAGCACATCGCCGGAGGTGTCCGTGGCGCGGGTGCGCGTGTCGGTAACCGTCAAAATGGCGACGCGCACCGGCTTGAATTCCAATTCCTCGTTAATGCCCTGCACTAGTTTTCCTTTCGCCCCGTCGCTCGCCAGCGGGCGGCGTCTTTATAGTCACCTTCGCGGGGTTCAATCCATGCTTCGCTGTCCGCGCGTGTTTCCTTTTTCCAGAATATCGCCTCGGTCTTGAGGTAATCCATGAGAAAATCCGCCGCTTCAAAGGCTTCGCGGCGGTGCTTGCTCGCCACGCAGACAAGAACGATCGGCTCGCCCGGCGCGAGGCGCCCGACCCGGTGAAGGATCAGCGCAGCGTCAATCGACCAGCGCGATTTCGCCGTGGTCTCAATCTCTTCAATGGACTGCTCGGTGACGCCCGGATAGTGCTCCAGATACAGTCCCGAAACATTTTCGCCATCCGCCGCGCCGCGCACCTTGCCAAGGAAGCTCACCACCGCGCCCGCATCCGCCGCCTTGCGCTCAAAAGCGGAAAGCTCCGCCCCCGGATCGAATGGCGTTGTGCAAACACGGATCATAAGGCGCAGATCATGATCAGCCGCCGCTCACCGGCGGCAGGAAGGCGATCTCGTCTTCATCGCCAATCACCGCGTCACGGCCGGCGACCAGCTCATTGATGATGACGCGCACGGATTTTTCATTGAGCATTGCGCCAAGCGGCGCGTCCGCCGCGCCCAGCACCGAAACGAGGTCGTTGACCGTCCGCGTGTTCGCGCCAAGCGCCATGTCGCGCGAGCGACCGCCGGCCGCGTCACCCAGCTTGCCGAAAAACAAAATCCGCGCCATCTCAGCCTCCCGTGACAGACATATGCCGCGCAACGGCCGGCGCAGCGCCGCGATCTTTTATGTCGAAGGCGTGGCGTTCCGGCTTTTTCATCATCGCCCGGTCGAGCGCATCGTTCAGCGCCGCATCGGGATTGTCGCCGCGCATCGCCGCGCGCAGATCAATCTTGTCGCCATGACCGAGGCACATATAAATCTCGCCGGTGCAAGTGACGCGCACGCGGTTGCACCCGGCGCAGAAATTGTTGGTGAGCGGTGTGATCAGCCCGAGCACGCCGCCGGTTTCTTCAACCTTGACGTAACGCGCCGGTCCGCCGGTTTTCTTTTCAATGGGCGTCAGCGTCCAGCGCGCGTCCAGCGCGTCCCGCACCACCGTCAGCGGCAGATATTGATCGACGCGGTCCTCTTCGATTTCGCCAAGCGGCATCACTTCGATCAGCGTCATCTCCATGCCGCGGCCATGGGCCCATTCGATCATCGCCGGGATTTCATCCTCATTGACGCCTTTAAGCGCCACGGTGTTGATCTTGACCTTCAGCCCGGCATTCTGCGCTGCATCGAGGCCGCGCAGCACCTGACTAAGCCGGTCGCGACGGGTCAGCGTTTCGAACTTCGCATCGTCCAGCGTGTCGAGCGACACGTTGATGCGGTCGACGCCAAGCGATTTCAGAACATCCGCATGATGAACAAGCTGCGTGCCGTTAGTGGTCAGCGTCAGCTCGTCGAAATCGCCCTTTTCGAGACGGCGCTCGAGCCGCGCCATCAAGGTCATGATGTCCCGGCGCACCAGCGGCTCGCCGCCGGTGATGCGGATTTTTTTAACGCCGCGATCGATGAAGGCGCCCGCAAGCCGTTCGAGTTCTTCGAGACTCAACACATCGCGCTTGGGGAGGAATGTCATTTCCTCCGCCATGCAATAGGTGCAGCGCAGATCGCACCGGTCCGTCACCGAAAGACGGAGATAGGTGATCTGGCGGCCGAATGTGTCAGTCAATGTTTTCAGCGACATAGGTTTATGATCTTACACAATTATCGGTCTTGCAGCAATTTGGGCTTCAGGCCCGGCGTTCAAGAACATGTTAGGGGTTATCCGGCTTTCGACCCGAAACGCCGGTGGCGCAGCCGAAAAAGTATTTCCGAACCTCGGCTGACAAACCCTCCAGCTTCAATCGGCTGGCAAACGGCGCAATATCGCCAAAACGCATACAATACGCACCGATCATGGAGAAATCCTGCGCGCCTTGTAAGAAAGTCTTCTCCACAAGCGGAAGCACGCCTTTGAGGTGAAAAAGGTAGAGCGGGCGCAGCGCCCATCCTTTTGGATCTGACGCTTCGATAAAGGAGTAAACGCCTCCCGGTTTCAGGACACGCGCCGTGAGCGCGGCAAGCCTCTCCTGCTGCTCAAGGTTGAAGGTCTTGAGCCCAAATGTGGAAATCACGAAATCCGCGCTTTCGTCCGGCAGCGCGCTCTCAAGGACATCATCCTCGACAAACTCGATCATCTCAGAACGCATGACGTGAAGCCGCTTCACGGCGCGCTTGTGCATGCCCGAAGAAATATCAACCGCAGTGATCGCTTCGATGTTCTTGTTTGCACGCAGCAGATGCGGCCAGACTTCGCCGGTTCCCGCCATCAGGTCATAACCTTTTGTGCAAGAACTTGCTGAAGGCGGCAAGGCTTCGACGCATTGCCGCCGCCAGCGTTCGGTAAAGCCAAGAGAACAGGCGTAGCTGAACGCGATATAGCGCCCTGAACAGCGGTCGAACACGCCTTTTACATAGGAAGGGTCGTATATGTCCTGCATCGCTAAACCCTGCGATGCAGGACTCGTTTAGGCAAGCCCAA
This sequence comes from Hyphococcus sp. D3-15, assembly GCF_055809375.1. Taxonomy (NCBI): domain Bacteria; kingdom Pseudomonadati; phylum Pseudomonadota; class Alphaproteobacteria; order Parvularculales; family Parvularculaceae; genus Hyphococcus; species Hyphococcus sp. D3-15. The sequence goes on from NZ_CM147910.1 coordinate 2,841,058, forward strand.
CGATCTGGCCGTTCTTGTCGAGGCCGATCTCAAGCGCCGCCGGCTTTTTCGGCAAGCCCGGCATGGTCATGATGTCGCCGCAGACCGCGACAACAAAGCCCGCGCCGGCGGAAAGCCGCGCTTCGCGCACTTCCAGCGTGTGGTCGGACGGGGCGCCGAGATTGGTCGGGTCGGTCGAGAAGCTGTATTGCGTCTTGGCGATGCACACAGGAACGTGACCGAAGCCGAGCGCCTCAAACTCCTTGAGGCTGGTTTGCGCGGCCTTGGACAGCATGATCCCGGAAGCGCCATAGATCTCTTTCGCCACGGTCTCGATCTTCGTCGCCAGCGGCGCATCATTCGGGTAGAGCAGCTTGCCCTCGCCCGCGCCCTTGTCGAGCTCGGCTTTGACCGCATTGGCCAGGTCAACCGCGCCCTTGCCGCCTTCAGCCCAATGTTTGGACAGCGAGACGGTCACGCCGAGCTCTTCGCCCAGTTTTTTAATCACGGCGACTTCTTCGTCGGTGTCGTGAATGAAGTGGTTGATCGCCACGACCGGGTTGAGGCCGTATTTTTTCAGATTGGTGATGTGACGGCGAAGATTGACCGAGCCTTTCTCAACCGCGCCCGCATTCGGCGCGCTGAGATCGCCTTTCGCAACGCCGCCCTGCATTTTAAGCGCGCGCACCGTGGCGACCAGCACCACGGCATCCGGCCACAGGCCTGACTGGCGGCATTTGATGTCGAGGAATTTCTCCGCGCCGAGGTCAGCGCCGAAACCGGCTTCCGTCACCACCACATCGGCAAGCTTGAGCGCCGTCTTTGTCGCCATCACCGAGTTGCAGCCATGAGCGATATTCGCAAACGGACCGCCATGGATGAAGGCAGGGTTATGTTCGATTGTCTGCACCAGGTTGGGCTGCAGCGCATCTTTCAACAGCACTGCCATGGCGCCGTCAGCGCCCACATCGCGCGCCGTCACCGCTGTCTTGTCGTAGCGGCGGCCAATGATCATGTCGCCAAGGCGTTTCTGCAAATCGGCGATGTCGTTTGCGAGGCAGAGGATCGCCATGATCTCGGAGGCGACCGTGATGTCGAAGCCATTTTCGCGCGGCACGCCATTAGGCGGACCGCCAAGGCCGATAACGATGTTGCGCAAGGCGCGGTCATTCATATCGACAACACGGCGCAGGCTGACGCGGCGCGGGTCAATATTCTGTTCGTTGCCCCAGTAAATGTGATTGTCGATCAACGCCGCCAGCAAAGAATGCGCAGATGTGATCGCATGGAAGTCGCCGTTGAAATGAAGGTTGATGTCTTCCATCGGAATGACTTGCGCGCGACCGCCGCCGGCGGCGCCGCCCTTCATGCCGAAGCAAGGCCCGAGCGATGGCTCGCGCAGACAGACCATTGCGTTGACGCCGACGACATTCAAGCCATCGGTGAGACCGACGCTGGTCGTGGTTTTGCCCTCGCCCGCCGGGGTCGGCGTGATCGCCGTGACCAGCACGAGCTTGCCGTCTTTTTTGCTCTTCAGGGAGTTGATGTAGTCGAGCGAGACCTTGGCTTTGAAATGCCCGTGCGGCACCAGCGCTTCCGGCGGCACGCCGAGGCGCTTTTCGGCCAGCGGCAGAATGGGGTCCATTTTGGCGGCGCGCGCGATTTCGATATCCGGCGCGCCCGGGGCGGGCAAATTGTCTTGTGTCATGCTTTTTAAAGCCGGGTTATCCGGCCCTCCCTGCTTTTGATTGTATGTATAACATACATTTATGGGGCCGCGCGAACAAAACCGTTTCCATCTCGGCAGTAAAGCGAAATATTTGCTTCGCGGGCTTTCGCAATCGCGAAGGCGGTCGGGCCCGAAACGCTGGCCACGGCACCGACGCCCAGGCGGGCGCATTTTTCAATAATCTCATAGGAACAGCGGCTCGACATCAATACAAACCCCGCCGCCAGATCAGCCTTCTCCCGGGCGAGCGCGCCCAGCAATTTGTCGAGCGCATTGTGTCGCCCGACATCTTCGCGCGCAGTTATGATGGCGCCGTCAAGCGACGCCCAGGCGGCGCCATGCACGGTTTTGGTTAGCTGGTTCAGCGGCTGGCGCCCGCGCAATTCGCCGAGCGCACAGACAAGAGACGCAGGCGCGATCTCTGCCGGGGTTTCATCGACGCGCGGCAGGGTTTCGAAAAACATCTCGGCGTTTTCCAGCCCGCAAATGCCGCATCCGGCGCGGCCCACCAGATTGCGCCGTTGTTGCCGCAGATCGAGGCGCTCCAGTTTTTCCGGCGCGATGGAAAGATGCAGTTCGATGCCGCGTTCGCTCTGATGAATATCGACGGACGCTATTTCATCTATTGAATCGACCACACGCTCGGTCAGCGAAAAGCCGACAGAGAAGTCTTCCATGTCGGAAGGCGTCGCCAGCATCACCGCATAGTTGCGTCGATTGTAGACAAAGGCGACCGGCGTTTCTTCCGGCACTCGCCATTGTTTTGCGTCACCGCCGGAAACCGCCGCCTCGCGCTCGCGCGGCGGCGCTTCCCCAAGCGTGCGAAAAACCGTCATCCTACTCCGCAGGTTCTACGACGCCGCGCTCCAGAATTCGGCGCAGATCCGGCGTCGTCGCCTCATAGGTCTCCTGCCACTGGGATTTGTGATTGGCCGGCGCGACCTCAACGGCGGTCACTTTATATTCCGGACAGCTCGTCGCCCAGTCGGAGTTTTCGGTGGTGACCACATTGGCGCCCGTTTCCGGGTGGTGGAAGGTCGTATAGACGACGCCCGGCGCCATGCGGTCGGAGATCAGCGCCTTCAGCGTGATCTCGCCCATGCGGCTGCGGATCGAAACCCAGTGCCCATCCTGCACGCCGCGGGTCTGCGCATCGGACGGATGGATTTCCAGCACATCTTCTTCGTGCCAGTCGCTATTATGCGTGCGCCGCGTTTGCGCGCCCACATTATACTGCGACAGGATGCGGCCCGTGGTCAGAATGAGCGGGAATTTCCGGTTGGTTTTCTCCGTTGTCGGAACATATTCCGTCACCACGAAGAGACCTTTGCCGCGCACAAACCCGTCCACATGCATGATCGGCGTGCCGTCCGGCGCATCATCGTTGCAGGGCCATTGCACGCTGCCGCGCTCATCCAGCATTTCATGGGAGACATGCGCGAAAGTCGGCGTCAGCTCGGCGATCTCGTCCATGATCTCCGAAGCGTTCTGATAGTTCATCTCCGCATAGCCGAGCGCGTTGGTCAGCATTTGCGTCGCTTCCCATTCTTCGATGCCGGTTTGCGACCGCATGGCCGGGCGAACGCGGTTGATGCGCCGCTCTGCGTTGATGAAGCAGCCGTCCTTCTCCAGGAAGGACGTGCCCGGGAAGAAGACATGGGCGAAGCGCGCCGTTTCGTTCAGGAAAAGATCCTGCACGATAATGCAATCCATAGCTTTTAACGCAGCCTCGACATGATGCGTGTTGGGGTCGGACTGGGCGATGTCTTCGCCTTGAACGTAAAGCCCCTTGTAGTTTCCGGCGATCGCTTCATCGAACATATTCGGGATGCGGTAGCCAGGCTCGGCGTCCTGTTCGCGGCCCCATGCCTTTGAGAAAAGCTCGCGCGCCGCATCATTGGTGACCGAACGATAGGCGGAGAATTCATGCGGGAACGAACCCATATCGCATGAGCCCTGCACATTGTTCTGACCGCGCAGCGGGTTCACGCCGACGCCGCGCCGGCCGATATTGCCGGTCGCCATGGCGAGGTTGGCCATGCCCATGACCATGGTCGAGCCCTGGCTGTGTTCCGTCACGCCGAGGCCGTAATAGATCGCCGCATTGCCGCCCGTCGCATAGAGCCGCGCTGCTGCGCGAATGTCTTCGGCGGGCACACATGAGATTTTGGAAACTTCCTCCGGTGAATTTTCCTTGCCCTTTACGAAGTCGAGCCATTCGCGGAACGATTCCAGATCGCAGCGTTCCTTGATGAAGGCTTCATCGATCAGGCCTTCCGTCGCCGCCACATGCGCGAAAGCATTGACCATGGCGACATTGGTTCCCGGCTGCAGCGGCAAATGATGCGCCGCTTCAATATGCGGTGTTTTGACAAGATCAATCGCGCGCGGATCCATGATGATCAGCTTGGCGCCTTCGCGCAGTCGGCGCTTCATCTGCGAAGCGAACACCGGATGCGCGTCGGTCGGATTGGCGCCGATGATCAACACCACATCGGATTCTTCAACACTGTCGAAATCCTGCGTCCCCGCTGACGTCCCGAAGGTCTGGTTCAGGCCATAACCGGTCGGCGAATGACAAACCCGCGCGCAAGTGTCGATATTGTTGTTGCCGAAGGCGGTGCGGACCATTTTCACGACCGCCCAGACTTCTTCAATCGTGCAACGCGAAGAAGAAATCGCGCCGATTGATTTGCGGCCGTATTTTTCCTGCGTCGCTTTCAACCGCATAGCGGCGAAATTCACCGCTTCTTCCCAGCTCACTTCGCGCCAGGGATCGGTGATCTTGTCGCGGATCATCGGGCTGGTGATCCGGTCATTATGCGTGGCGTAGCCCCAGGCGAAACGGCCCTTGACGCAAGAATGACCGTGATTGGCCTTGCCGTCCTTGTGCGGCGTCATGCGGATAACCTGATCGCCCTTCAATTCCGCCTTGAAAGAACAGCCGACGCCGCAATAGGCGCAGGTGGTCAGGACGGTGCGATCCGGCACGCCATGATCAACCACGGTTTTTTCTTGCAGTGTCGCGGTCGGGCAAGCCTGTACGCAGGCGCCGCAGGAAACGCACTCGGAATCAAAGAAGTTTGAACCGCCAACAGAGACGCGCGAGTCGAAGCCGCGTCCCTCAATCGTCAGCGCCAGCGTTCCTTGCACTTCGTCGCAAGCGCGCACGCAGCGCGAACAGACAATGCATTTAGAGGCGTCATATTCGAAATACGGATTGGAAACGTCTTTTTCCAACGCCGTGTGGTTTTCACCATCATGGCCGTAACGCACTTCGCGCAGGCCGACAGCGCCGGCCATATCCTGCAATTCGCAGTCGCCATTGTCAGAACAGGTCAGGCAGTCCAGCGGGTGGTCCGAGATGTAGAGTTCCATGACGCCGCGGCGCAGTTTCGCCAACCGGTCGGTTTGCGTGTGGATCTTCATCCCCTCGCGCACCGGCGTCGTACAGGAAGCGGGCGTGCCTTTGACGCCGTCAATCTCGACCAGACAGAGACGGCAGGAACCGAAGGACTTCACCATGTCGGTGGCGCAAAGCTTCGGCACGGAAATGCCAATCTCTGCAGCGGCGCGCATGACGCTGGCGCCCTCCTCGACCTCGACATTGAAGCCGTCAATCTCGACGGTGACTTTTTTACCGACGCCGTCTTTGTGCTTCGGTTTCGGGGTGCCGTAATCTTTTTCTACTAAGAGGGCCATAATCGCCTTCTCCCTATCTGCCGCCTTCGCGGCGTATTACTCCGCCGCCGCGAGGGCGGGTTTAACCCCGAAATCTTCCGGGAAATGTTTTATCGCGCTCTGCACCGGGATCGGCGTCATGCCGCCCATCGCGCAAAGCGAACCGTCAACCATCAACTCGCAAAGGTCGTCGAGAACCGTCAGGTTCTTGTCGCGCTCATCGCCGGCCTTGATCTTGTCGACGGTTTCAACGCCGCGGACCGAACCCACCCGGCATGGCGTGCACTTGCCGCAGGATTCTTCGACGCAAAATTCAAAGGCGTAACGCGCCTGTTCAAGCAGGTTCACGCTGTCATCATAGACCACCAGGCCGCCATGGCCGACGCCTGCGCCATTGGCCAGCATCGTCTCGTAGTCCATTTTGAGATCGAACAGGCGCGGCGGCAAATAGGCGCCGAGCGGTCCGCCAATCTGCACTGCGCGAATTGGCCGACCGCTTAGTGAACCGCCGCCGATCTCTTCCACCAATTCACGCAAGGAAACGCCGAATGCCGTCTCGTAAAGACCGCCCTGTTTTACATTGCCCGCGATCTGGAACGGCATGGTGCCGGTCGACTTGCCCATGCCGTAATCGCGATAAAAGGCGGCCCCTTTTTCAAAGATCGCCGGAACCGAACAAAGCGAAATGACATTGTGCACCAGCGTCGGCTTGCCGAAGAGACCTTCAAGCGCCGGCAGTGGCGGCTTCGCGCGCACTTCGCCGCGCTTGCCCTCAAGGCTGTTGAGCAGCGATGTTTCTTCACCGCAAATATAGGCGCCCGCGCCCATAAAGACTTCAATGTCGAAAGCCTTGCCCGAGCCGCGCACATTGGGGCCGAGCAGTCCGGCCTTGCGTGCATTGGCGAGCGCTTCGTTCAACACTCGCGCAGCGACCGGATATTCCGAACGCAGGTATATATAGCCTTCCGTGGCGCCCACCGCGACGCCGGCAATGGTCATGCCCTCGATCAGGGTGAAGGGATCGCCCTCCATGATCATCCGGTCGGCGAAGGTGCCGCTGTCGCCTTCATCGGCATTGACGACAATGTATTTCTGATCCGCTTGCGCGCCGGCGACGGTCTTCCATTTGATGCCCGCGGGGAAACCCGCGCCGCCGCGACCGCGCAGGCCTGACGTCATCACTTCCTCGCATTGCGCGGCGCTGTCCATTTTCAGCGCCTTGTCGAGCCCGGCATAGCCGCCCTGGGCCAGATAGTCCTCGGCGGAAACCGGATCGACAACACCGCAGCGGCCGAAGATCAGCCGCGTCTGATTTTTGATAAAGGGAAATTCTTCAACGGCGCCGATAGATTTTTCATGGGCGCCGTCGCCAGCGATCGCATCCAGCAGCGAACCCGCATCGCTTTCCTGCGCAGAACCATAGCCGATGCGCACGCCATTCTTTTCAACTTCCAGCAACGGCTCCAGCCAGTGCATGCCGCGCGATCCTGTGCGAACCAGCGTCAGGTCGATTTTGCGTTTCGCCGCTTCCGTCTTCAACGCGTCGGCGAGTTCGTCCGCGCCAAGCGCGACTGCGGCGGAATCAAGCGGCAGAAAAAGTTTGAGCACTGACATTTACGCATGCTCCTTTTTCGACTTCTCAATCGCGTTGATGACCTTGCCTGAATCCACCCACGCTAAAAGTTTGTCGCCGACCATCGCCGCCGGCGCGCAGGAACAAAGCCCGAGACAATAGACAGGTTCCAGCGTCAGATCTTTCGACGCGCTGGTCTCGCCCATCTTCACCGCGAGTTTCTTTTCAAGATCGGCGACCAGTTCGCGCCCGCCAACCGCCTGACAGGCTTCGGCCGCACAAACACGCACAACGGTCTTGCCTTGCGGCTCACGTTTGAAGTCATGGTAAAAACTGATGACGCCTTTCACCTCGGCGCGCGAAAGGTTGAAAACATCCGCCGCGACGGCCTCAGTTTCCGCAGGCAGAAACCCGTGCGCTTTTTGCACTGCATGAAGCGCAGTGATGAGACCGCCGGTGCGGCCGACAAAGGGTTCGATGATATTGGCTAGCGTCACGTTTTTGGGCCCGGTTCTGTAGCTACAAGATTGAGTCGTAACATATATTCCTCCAGATTCCCTTATGAAATCCGGTAGGCAGGATGGCGCTTTTGCGAAGCCTAAAGGCCCGCCTGCGCCCTTACCGCGTCAACAAGCGCCGCCTGCGCCATTGTGGGACGCCAATTGCGGCGCATTGTTAATCCTATCAGCCGCGTTACCCGTCCCGCCGGATGCGGCATCGACGCCAGCAAGCCTGCGGTTTTTTCATATCGAATTTGCAGGTCGGAAAGCAGCATCATCCGGTCGCTGTTTAAAAGCAGAACTCGGGCCGCACTTAAAGAGTTACATTCAATAATATCTTCCGGAACCGGCTGCCCCAGGAAGGCGAACAACTCGTCAAAATGGCGGCGCAAGGGCGACATCGCTCGCGGCGCGATCCACGGAAAACGCGAAAGCGCAGAGACGTTGTCTTCGCCCGTTAATGTGGGATGTCCGGCGCGCATGACAATGGATAAAGGGTCTTCAAAAAGCGGTTCTTCGACAATGTCCTTCACCAACAGGTTTTCGCGCACGGCGCCGATCAGGAAATCAGTTTCGCCGCGCTGCAAACCGATCAGCAAATCTTCATAAGCGCCATCAAGAATCGAAATGTGGTGATAGGGGTGTTTCGCAGAAAACGCCGCCGCCGCCGCCGGCGCCAAATGCGAGCGGGCAAGCGGCATTGCGCCGATCACGCTGGCCCCGGCCTCCCGGCCCGAAAGCGCACGCATTTCAGCCAGCCCCTGGCGCATTTCCGCAAAAGCCAGCCCGGCCTTGAGCGCCAGCGCCTCAGCCCGGCGGGTCGGCCGCACCCCGTGGCTGGTGGTCTCGAACAAGGGCGTGCCCAGCGCCCGCTCCATATCCTTCGCCGACCGATGAACCGTGGGCGCCGCATAGCCTTCCGCTTTTGCAGCATTAGCAAAACCGCCATATCGAATGATGCTGATCAGGGTTTCCAGGCGGCGCGCTGACATCGCCCGGAGCAGGCTGGGCGGCGCGCCCTCGCGGCCCGACGCCTCGCCGAGCCCCTCCTCCAGCAGAGCCAGCGCCGCACGCGCCCTCGGCAGCAGTTTTTCACCCGCAGGAGTCGCCAGTATTTTATTGTTTTTTCTATATAATAATGCCTCGCCCGCCCATTTCTCCAGAGCTTTCAGCGCCTGGCTGGCGGCGGGCTGAGTCAGCCCCAATCGCTCGGCGGCGAGGGAAACCGAACGCGCCTCGATCGTTACGGCGAAGATCTTCAGGCGCCAGATGTTGGGAGCGTCGGACATGGCCTCTATTACCCATAGTACCTATTAGCATTTTCTTATAGTACGGCGGGAAATTCAATTGGCCTTTTCGCCCCACCAGGCGCATTTCACTGCTGCAGGCTTCATATCGGGAGATCGCCATGGGCGTCGTCGTCACCAACATCAAACGCACGGACAGGGCGATTGTCGACGCCTTCAACGAGGGCCGCTACGGTGTCGCCACCGTGCACGAGGCACAGGGCCGCAAAGGCCTCCTCGCGCCGAAAATCAGCCCGATTTACAAAGGCGCCTATGTGGCCGGCCCGGCGGTGACGATTTCCGCGCCGCCTTGCGACAACTGGATGATCCATGTCGCAGTCGAGCAATGCCAGCCCGGCGACGTGCTCGTGCTTTCCACGACATCTTTTTCCGACGCCGGATATTTCGGCGACTTGCTCGCCACTTCGCTGATCGCGCGCGGCGTCAAAGGTCTGATCATCGACGCCGGCGTGCGCGACACCAAAGACCTGACGGAAATGGGCTTTCCGGTCTGGTCGAAATTCGTGTTCAGCCAGGGCACGATCAAGGAAACGCTTGGCAGCGTGAACATTCCGGTCGTCTGCGCCGGCGCACATATCAATCCCGGCGATCTTGTCATTGCCGATGATGATGGCGCAGTGGTCGTCGCCCAGAAAGAAGCCGCCGACGTGCTCAAGAAATCGCAGGAGCGCGAAGCGAACGAAGAGTCAAAACGCAAGCGCCTCGCCGCTGGCGAGCTTGGCCTGGACATATATAAAATGCGCGAGCGTCTTGCGGAAAAAGGCCTGAAATATGTGGATCAAAAGGACTATCTGAAATCATGATGACGGCGATCCCCTCCACCTTGATGCGCGGGGGCACGTCAAAGGGGCTGTATTTCGACATTAAAAGCCTGCCTGCGGACGACGCTGCGCGGGACAAGGTGCTGCTCGCCGCCATGGGTTCGCCGGACCTGCGCCAGATCGACGGCGTTGGCGGGGCGCATCCGCTGACCAGCAAAGTCGCGGTGATGTCGGCGCCGACAAAAGACGGCGCAGATGTCGACTATCTGTTTCTGCAAGTGGTCGTCGACAAAGCGGAAGTCTCAACCAGTCAGAATTGCGGCAACATTCTCGCCGGCGTCGGCCCATGGGCGATTGAAAACGGTTTCGTCAAAGCCAAAGACGGCGTGACGCCGGTGCGCATTCACATGGTCAATACCGGCGCCCTCGCCGTCGCGCATGTGCCGACACCAGGCGGACAAGTGGAGTATGAAGGCGATGCGCGCATTGACGGCGTGCCGGGAACGGCCGCTGCAATCCCCATCGATTTTCTCGACGTCGCCGGATCAAGCTGCGGCGCGCTTCTTCCCACCGGCAATGTGATTGACGAAGTGGACGGCGTTGAGCTGACCTGTATCGACAATGGCATGCCCGTCGTTGTGATGCGCGCCGCCGATTTCGGCCTCACTGGCGCGGAAAGCCCCGCCGAACTTGAGGCCAATGAAGACCTCAAAAAGCGCATCGAAGCGATCCGCCTCGCCATTGGCCCGAAAATGAATCTCGGCGATGTCGCGAAGAAAACCGTGCCGAAAATGACGCTGATCTCCGCCCCGCTTGCAGGCGGCGTTGTAAATACGCGCAGCTTCATCCCGCACCGGGTGCATGAAGCGATTGGCGTGCTGGGCGCTGTTTCCGTCGCCACTGCTTGCGTGTTGCCGGGCTCGGTCGCCGAGGGTGTTGCGAAAGCAAGCGCAGGCGGCGGCGAACAACGACTGGAAATCGAACACCCAACGGGCTTCTTCACGGTCGATATGGATGTCGAGGTGAAGGACGGTGAGGTAAGCGTCAAGCGATCCGCATTGTTGCGCACTGCGCGCAAATTGATGCGCGGCGAAGTCTACATCCCCTCCGCTGTTTGGACCGGAAAATGAGTGACGCGCTCAACATATGCCTGATCGGCTTTGGCGAAGTCGGGCAGACTCTCGCCGTCGATCTGGCGCCGAAAAATGTTGCGCTGTCTGCATGGGATATCTTGTTCGCCGACGCTGCGTCGGGCCCATCAAAGGCCGCCGGCTCTGTCCGCAAGGCGGTTAGCGCGATGGACGGCGCTGCGGGCGCGGATCTGGTGATTTCCGCGGTGACGGCGGCGCAAACATTGAATGCGGCGGAAAGCGTTGCGGATGGTTTGAAGCCCGGCGCGGTTTATCTCGACCTTAATTCCGCCTCGCCTGGCGCCAAATCGAAAGCCGCCGAAATCATCAATGGTGCGGGCGGAAAATATGTGGAAGCGGCGGTGATGTCGCCAATCGGGCCGAAGCGCATCGCCTGCCCCATGCTGTTCGGCGGCCCCCATGCGGCCGCGTTTTTACCGCTCGCCCATGATCTCGGTTTCGCCGGCGCAAAGGTTTTCTCCGATGAGTATGGCAAAGCGTCCGCCGCCAAAATGTGCCGCAGCGTCGTGGTCAAAGGCGTTGAGGCGCTGCTGACGGAATCCCTGCTCTCCGCGCGCCATTACGGCGTGGAAGATACGGTTATCACGTCGCTCAACGATCTATTTCCCGGCCCCGACTGGAACGTGCTGTCCGGCTATATGATTTCGCGCGCGTTGGAGCATGGCAAAAGGCGCGCTGAAGAAATGCGCGAAGTCGCAAAAACCGTTGAAGAAGCTGGACTTTCACCCCTGATGAGTTCGGCCTGCGCAGAGCGGCAAGACCTTTCCGCCGCCTTCGCCTATGCCTTGGGCGAGGATGGCCTCCCCCACATGCTGGATGCGATTTTAAAGGGCGCCGGCCCGGAGCGAAAACTATGAGGATCATTGTCAGATGATTATTGATTGTCACGGCCACCAGACCATTGTTCCAAAGGCGCATACGGATTTTCGCGCGGCGCAGAAAGCGCGCCTGAAAGACCCGTCGCTGCCGAAGCCCTTGCAGCCGCAAATGAGCGATGACGAAATCGCTGAAGGCATCGAAGCGAACCAGTTGCGCCTGTTGCTGGAACGCGGCGGCGATATGACGATCTTCAGCCCGCGCGCCTCCGCCATGGAGCCCCATGTGGGCGATGCGGAAACCGCGCTCGAATGGTCCATCGCCTGCAACAATATGATCCACCGGGTGACGCAGCTTTATCCCGATAATTTCATCGGCGTGTGCATGCTGCCGCAAATTCCCGGCGGCGATCTCAACAATTCCATCACAGAGCTTGAGCGCTGCGTGAACGAGCTTGGCTTTATCGGCTGCAACCTCAATCCAGATCCGTCTGGCGGCCACTGGAACGCACCGCCGCTCACCGACAAATACTGGTATCCCATTTACGAAAAAATGGTGGAGCTTGAAGTTCCTGCGATGATCCATGTTTCCGGGTCATGCAATCCGACTTTCCACGCCACCGGATCTTACTATATCGCCGCCGACACCAACGCCTTCATGCAGTTCATTCAAGGCGATCTGTTCAAGGACTTTCCGGACCTGAAACTGATCATTCCTCATGGCGGCGGCGCAGTGCCATATCACTGGGGGCGCTATCGCGGCCTCGCCGATATGTTGAAACAACCTCCGCTCGACACGCATGTGATGAAGAACGTCTATTTCGACACTTGCGTCTATCATCAGCCGGGCATCGATTTGCTGTTCGAGGTGATTGAGAAAGAGAACATCCTGTTTGGCTCGGAAATGGTCGGCGCCGTGCGCGGTATTGATCCGCAAACCGGACAATATTTCGACGACACCAAACGCTATGTAGACAATCTGGGCCTGTCGAAAGACGATCTCTACAACATCTACGAAGGCAACGCCCGGCGGGTATATCCACTTCTCGACAAACACCTCAAAGCCAAAGGCAAGTAACGCCCTCATGAGCGCGGCAGAAAAATTTGAAAAGACGCCCGGCTGGCTCGACTGGTTTCAGGGGCCTTCCAAACCGAAATTCACGCCGCCGCCGGGCGCGGTCGACGCCCATTGCCATGTCTTCGGGCCGGGTCATGAGTTCCCCTTTGCGCCGGAACGCAAATACACCCCTTGCGACGCGTCAAAGCATCAGCTTTACGCCCTGCGTGATCATCTCGGATTTTCACGCAATGTGCTGGTGCAGGCGACCTGCCATGGCGCCGACAACCGCGCGACCGTCGATGCGGTGATGAGCTCCGGCGGAAAAGCCAAAGGCATCGCCTCGGTCAAACCGTCCGTCACCGATGAAGAGCTGGAGCATCTCAACGCCAATGGCATAAAGGGCGTACGCTTTAATTTCGTGAAGCGGCTTGTCGATCCGCTGCCGCCCGCCGTGCTCGCGAAGCTGGTCGAACGCATCAATAAATTTGGCTGGCACATCGTCATCTATTTCGAGGCGCCGGAGCTGCCCGAACTTTACGATTTCATTTCGGATATTTCGACTACGGTGGTTGTCGACCATATGGGCCGGCCGGATCTGACCAAGGATGTCGACGGGCCGGAATTTTCACTCTTCCAGAAGCTGATGGAAGAAAACCCGCATATCTGGTCGAAAGTCACCTGCCCCGAACGCCTGTCGAAATCCGGCCCGCCGGCCTATGACGACTTCGTTCCATTCGCAGGACGGGTTGTGGAGCGCTTTCCCGATCGCGTGCTTTGGGGCACCGACTGGCCGCATCCCAATCTCAACAACCACATGCCGGACGATGCCTGGCTGGTCGATATGATCCCGCGCATCGCACCAACCGAAGCGCTTCAACGTAAACTGCTCGTAGATAATCCCATGCGGCTCTACTGGCCGGAGGAGAGTGAATAATGAAACAGAACATCCACGAATATCTGGCCGAATTCGACGACATACCGGGCACCCGCGTCTATACGACGGCGCGCGCGCGCAAAGGCTATTGGGTGAACCAGTTCGCCATGAGCCTGATGAAAAAGGAAAACCGCGACAAGTGGCTCGCCGACGAAAAGGCCTATCTCGATGAATGGCCGATGACGCAAGAACAAAAAGACGCGTTGCTCGCTCGCGACTACGACAAGCTGCTCGATCTCGGCGGCAATATTTATTTTCTCGCAAAAGTCTTTTCGACTGACGGGAAATCTTACCTACAGGCAGTCTCCACCATGACCGGCATGGGCGTCGAAGAATATCGCGACATGATGCTGGCAGGCGGGCGCTCGCCCGAAGGGCAGCGTTCGAAAAAGAAAGGCAACTAGTACATGGCCCGTATTACAGCAGGCATCAGTTCCAGCCACGTTCCAGCGATTGGCGCCGCAGTCGATCTCGGCAAAACTGACGAAGACTATTGGAAGCCAGCCTTCGCCGGTTTCGACTGGACCAAGGAATGGATCCTGAAGCCCGAAAACAAACCCGATGTCGTGATCCTCGTTTACAATGATCACGCCAGCGCCTTCGACATGAACCTCATCCCGACTTTCGCGATTGGCTGCGCGGATGAGTTTCAACCCGCCGACGAAGGCTGGGGGCCGCGCCCGGTGCCGGTAGTGAAAAACCATGCGGACCTCGCCTGGCATATTGCGCAAAGCTGTATCCTTGATGAGTTCGACATGACCATCATCAACAAGATGGATGTGGATCACGGACTGACCGTGCCCCTGTCGTTGATGTTTGGACAGCCGGAAGATTGGCCTTGCAAGGTCGTGCCGCTGGCCGTCAATGTGGTCACCTATCCGCCCCCAACCGGCAATCGCTGCTACAATCTCGGCAAGGCGATTCTGCGACGCCGTTGAAAGCTTTCCGGAAGACCTGAATGTACAGGTCTGGGGCACAGGCGGCATGAGCCACCAGTTGCAGGGCATGCGCGCAGGTCTCATCAACGCTGAATGGGACAAGCGCTTCCTCGACGATTTGACCGCCAATCCCGAACGCCTGCGCACCATGCCGCATATCGAGTATCTGCGCGAAGCCGGCTCGGAAGGCATCGAACTTGTCATGTGGCTGATTATGCGCGGCGCGCTCGGTGAAAAAGCCCGAGAACTGCACCGCCATTACCATGTCGCGGCGTCCAATACCGCGCTTGGTCATATCGTTCTCGAACCCGTAGAATAAACGAACCCAAAGAAAGGACCGAAAGAATGAAAGTTGCTCTCGCCGGCGCTGGCGCATTCGGCCTCAAACATCTCGACGGCATCAAAAATATTGACGGCGTCGACGTCGTCTCTGTTGTGGGGCGCAGGCTGGAGCCTACGCAGAAAGTCGCGGACGATTATGGAATCCCGCATGTGACCACCGACCTCGCCGAAGCGCTTGCGCAGCCCGGCGTCGAAGCGGTTATTTTGTGCACGCCAACCCAGATGCATGCCGAGCAGGCGATTGCGTGCATGGACGCCGGCAAGCATGTGCAGGTGGAAATTCCGCTCGCCGATTCCTGGGCCGACGCCGAAGCGGTCATGAAAAAGCAGCAGGAAACCGGTCTTGTGTGCATGGTCGGCCATACCCGCCGGTTCAACCCGTCGCATCAATGGGTGAAAAACAAAATCGACGCCGGCGACATGTCGATCCAGCAAATGGATGTGGAGACTTATTTTTTCCGCCGGACGAACACCAACGCCAAAGGCGAGCCGCGTTCATGGACGGACCACCTCCTCTGGCATCACGCCGCCCATACGGTCGATATTTTTCAATATATGACCGGCGAAAAGGTCGTCATCGCCAATGCGATCCAGGGGCCGCTACATCCCGAACTTGGCATCGCCATGGATATGTCGATCCAGCTAAAAACTGAGGGTGGAAAAATTCTGACGCTCTCCTTGTCCTTCAATAATGACGGACCGTTCGGCACCTTCTTCCGCTATATTTGCGACAACGGCACCTATATCGCCCGTTACGACGATCTGGTGAATGGCAAGGAAGAGCCCATCGACGTTTCCAAGGTCGCCGTCTCCATGAACGGCATCGAATTGCAGGACCGCGAGTTTTTCTCTGCAATCAAGGAAGGCCGCGAGCCGAATTCCTCCGTCGGCAAAGTCTTGCCATGCTACAAGACGCTTTATGACCTTGAGGAAAAACTGAAAGCACAAGGCTAATCCGACAAACCCAGAGGCACCTATTGTGACTGTCACGAAACGCCGCCTAGCAGGACGCGCCGTCAATCCGATCGGTCTCGGCTGCATGAATCTGAGCCACGCTTATGGTCATCCTCCTTCGCCGGAGGATGGCGTAAAGCTGTTGCACAAAGCGATCGATCTTGGCGTCGAGCATTTCGACACCGCGGCGCTTTACGGCTTCGGCAGCAATGAAGAACTGGTCGGCCCTGCGCTGAAGGCGTTTCGCGACGATATCTTCCTGGTCAGCAAATGCGGCATGCAAGGGGTAGACGGCAAGCGGGTCATCGACGGCCGGCCGGAAACCCTTCGTAAAACGATCGACGATTCCCTTCGCAGGCTTCAAACCGACAGGATCGATCTCTATTTCCTCCATCGCTTCGACAAGATCAATAATGTGCCTATAGAAGACAGCGTTGGTGAAATGGCTCGCATGGTCGAAGCCGGGAAAATCGGCGCGCTCGGCCTTTCCGAAGTGTCGGCGAAAACCTTGCGCAAAGCACATCAGGTTCATCCGGTCGCCGCAGTGCAGTCGGAATATTCCCTCTGGTCGCGCAATGCAGAGATCGCAGTCATCGACGCTTGCGCCGAACTCGGCGCCGCCTTTGTGGCGTTTTCACCGGTGGCGCGCGGCTTCCTCACCAGCGCTGATCTCGATCCGGAAAATTTTGCGGACAAAGACATCCGACGCGCAATGCCGCGCTTCCAGGAGCCGCATTTTTCAAAAAACGCCGCGCTGCTCAAAGAGTTTCGACTGATTGCGAAAGAGGCGGATTGCACGCCGGCGCAGTTAGCGCTGGCCTGGACGCTGCACAAGGCGCCGCATATTCACGCCATACCGGGCACCACGTCGGTTTCGCATCTGGAAGAAAATATGGGCGCAAGCGACGTCAGTCTTGGCGCCGAAGTGATGTCCCGCGTCGAAACGCTGATCAATCAGAATACGGTTTCCGGGCCGCGTTATCCCGCAGGCATTCAGCCTGAAATCGATACGGAAGAATTCACCGCAGCGTGAATTCATTCGTAAAACCAGCCGGATAAAAGCGATTACCGCTGGTTCTGGTATGGCAGCGAGCCCCTTCCCTGCCAGTGGCGATCAAATCCGCTGCTATGTCCTTTGTAAATGTAGCAGGAGACGCCCTACGATCTCCGATTGTTCTTTGCGCCGCGTAATTACGCGCCGACATCGTCAGGAGAGACATCTACATGCGCAACTACACCAGCTTCTATATTGGCGGCGCCTGGGTTGAGCCGAAAGACGCAAAGACACTTGACGTTATTAATCCCGCTACGGAGAAATCCGCCGGAAAGATCAGCCTTGGCGGCGCCGGCGATGTAGACGCCGCCGTAAAAGCCGCACGCAGCGCCTTCGATAGCTGGAGCCAAACCAGCGTTAATGAACGCATCGCGATGATGCTGAAAATCGTCGACGTTTACAAAAAGCGCGCCGCCGATATAGGCGCGGCGATCACCGAGGAAATGGGCGCGCCCGCATGGCTCGCCGGCGGCCCGCAGGCGATGTCCGTGGTCGGCCATCTGATGACCGCCATTGGCGCGATGAAAGACTTCAAATACGCGGAAGACCGCGGCGGCAGCCGCATCATGAAAGAGCCTATCGGCGTTTGCGGTTTCATCACGCCCTGGAACTGGCCGATGAACCAGCTCGCCGCGAAATTTGCGCCGGCGATTCTCACCGGCTGCACCGTTGTGCACAAGCCGTCGGAAATCGCCCCCTTCTCCGCTTATCTGTTCGCGCAAGTGCTCGACGAAGCCGGACTTCCCGCAGGCGTTTACAACCTCGTCAATGGCGATGGACCGTCTGTGGGCGCGGCGATCGCGTCGCACCGGGATATCGACATGGTTTCCTTCACTGGCTCGACCCGCGCCGGCGTCGAAGTCGCGAAAGCGGCCGCGCCGTCGGTAAAACGCGTCCATCAGGAACTGGGCGGCAAATCGCCAAACATCATTCTTGAAGACGCAGATCTCGGTCCGGCGATTGGCGGCTCCATTGCGACCATCATGATGAATTCCGGGCAGTCATGCCTTGCGCCGACGCGAATGATCGCGCCGAAATCGCGCATGAAGGAAGTTGTCGAGATCGCCAAAAAGGCCGCAGCCGAATGGGCGCCCGGCGATCCTGCAACAGCGAAAATGGGACCGGTGGTTTCAGAATCTCAGTGGAACAAGATCCAGGGTCTCATCGAAAAAGGCGTCGCGGAGGGTGCGACCGTCATCACCGGCGGGCCCGGCAAGCCTGACGGACTTGAAACCGGATTTTATGTGAAGCCGACCATTTTTGCAGATGTCACTAATGACATGACGATTGCGCGCGAGGAAATCTTCGGGCCGGTGCTCGTCATCATCGGCTATGACACGGAAGATGAAGCGATCAACATCGCCAATGACACGGAATATGGTCTCGCCGGATATGTGCAGAGCGGCGACATCGAACACGCCCGCAAGGTCGCGTCAAAAATCCGCGCCGGCTACATCAACATCAACAATTCGCAGATGGACTTTTCGGTTCCCTTTGGCGGGTACAAGCGGTCAGGCAATGGACGCGAGTTCGGCGAGCATGCGTTTGACGAGTTCCTCGAAATGAAATCGGTGCTTGGCTATACGCCGCAGGCCGCACCAGCGCATTAGGCAATCGGGCGGGCCGCGCGCTTGCCCCTCAATTCCCGGAAACAGCATGGCGCGTATGGAAGACTCTCACTCGCGCGACCGTGCGCCGCTCTCAAAAATTGAATTGATCGGCCTCACCGCCTCGGTGATGGCGCTGACAGCGCTCACCATTGATATGATGCTCGCCGCGCTTGGCGATATCAGCGCTGATTTCAATCTGACAAACGAAAATGACCGCCAGCTTGTTGTTGTGGTGTTCTTGTTGGGCAGCGGCGTCTCGCAACTCTTTTATGGTCCGCTGGCTGACCGTTTTGGCAGGCGCGCCGTGTTTATCTGGGCGATGGTCGGGTTTCTCGCATCGACATTGCTTTGCGTGGTAGCAACCTCCTACTCGCTATTCATCGCAGGGCGCGCGCTGCAAGGGGTCGCCGCCGCCGCCGGCCGGGTCGTCGCGATGGCGCTGGTGCGCGATTTGTTCAAAGGGCACGAAATGGCCAGCATCATGTCCGCGGCGATGACCGTCGGCATGATCTCCCCGATTCTTGCGCCGGGGATCGGTCAGCTCATCTTGTTTATCGCGCCATGGCGCTATGTTTTTGTGGTTTTGTTCGCCTATGGCGCGATCCAGCTCGCCTGGGTTTTGTGGCGGCTTCCCGAAACGCTAACGCCGGAAAATCGTCAACCGCTTCAACTTGGCGCCATCGCCCGCATGCTGGGCTTCTTCGTCTCGCACCGCGTCGCGGTCGGCTACACGTTCGGCTCCACCTGCGTCACCGGGTGTTTGATGGCTTACATCACCTCGGCGCAGCAGATCTATGTTGAAACCTATGGGCTCGGCGCAAAATTTCCGATCGCGCTGGGCAGCGTCGCAATTGCTGTCGGCATTGCGGCGATGTTAAATGCGCGGCTGGTTCGCCACTTCGGCACGCGCCGCCTTTCGCATATCGCCGTCATCGCCTTTGCCCTGATCAACGCCGCCAACGCGATCTATTTGTCTCTGACTGGCGGCGGCGCGCTTTCGGGCTATCTGATGTTCCTGATCCCGGCCTTCTTCGCCATGGGGCTGATCAACGCCAATTTCAGCGCCATCGTTATGGAGCCCATGGGTAAGATGGCTGGAACCGCATCCGCGGTGTATGGCTTCGCCACGATGACCGGCGCCGCGCTGATTGGCGGCATCGCGGCGCGTCTTTATGACGGCACCGCCATTCCGGTCGTCACGGCGTTTTCTGCCTTCGGCTTCGCAGCAGTTTTCGCGGTGCTAGTCACCGAGCGCGGGCGTCTCTTTGTCGAAACGCCCGCCTGATCGCTGTTTAGAAGTCGCCCCAGACATCGCGGGCGACATCGATGACAAAGCGCATCTTCGCCGCCTGCTGCTCGACCATGATGTCATTGCCATGCTCGGTCGAAGAGAAACCGCATTGCGGCGACAGCGCCATCTGGTCGAGATCCATATATTCCGCCGCCTGATGAATACGGCGTTTGACGTCATCTTTTGTCTCAAGCTCGCCAAGTTTGGAGCTGACCAGACCCAGCACAACCGTCTTGCCTTTGGGCACAAAACGCAGCGGCCGGAAATCGCCCGAACGGTCATCATCATATTCGAGGAAATAACCGTCAATGTTCAGTTCGTTGAACAGCACTTCGGCGACCGGCTCATAGCCGCCTTCCGCCGCCCAGGAGCTCTTGAAGTTGCCGCGGCACAAATGAATGCAGACCGTCATGCTTTCCGGCCGGTTCTTAATGCTTTCATTGATCCACTGCGCATATTGGCGCGGCAGGGCGTCAGGGTCTTCACCGCGCTCTTTCGCTGCGCTGCGTTGTTGCGGGTCGCACAGATAGGCAAGGTTCGTATCGTCAACTTGCAGATAGGTGCAGCCCGCTGCAGCCAGCGCGTCGATTTCCTGCCGGTACGCCTCAGCCACATCCGCATAGAACTCGTCCATATCCGGATAGGCGTCTTTGTCGACTGCGTTGCGACCGCCGCGGAAATGCAACATGGTCGGCGACGGGATCGTGACTTTCGGTGTTTGACTGGTCACCGATTTCAGGAATTTAAAATTCTCAAGCTCGATCGGCCGCGCATGGCGGATTTTGGATTTGATTTTCATGGCCGGGGGAGCGAAATCGAGCTCGCCCTTGGCGCTCTGGAATTTCTTCGCAAGCCCGCCTTCTTCCACGACGCCGTCCAGCTGGGTCAGAAAATCCACATGGAAGTAACGGCGGCGGAATTCTCCGTCCGTGATGCCTTTCAGGCCCAGATCTTCCTGAAATTTGGCGATGCCCTTGATCGCCTCATCTTCGACCGCCCGCAGTTCGGCTGCGGAAATATCGCCGTCACGAAATTTGGCGCGAGCGTCAATGAGCTCCTTGGGCCGCAAAAAGCTGCCAACGTGATCTGCGCGGAATGGCGGTTTCGACATATAGATGAATTCCTTCAAACCTAATTTAAAATCAAGGACTTAGATCGATGATCGCAAGAGCCGCCGAGGTCGCGGCGCGATGAAACCTCGCCGCCCCGGAACTGTCCTGCTGGGGCTGGTTTCAACGCAGATCGCGCCTGAACGCAAGGGGTATTAAGACTACCACTCACATTTCTTTATATGTTTATATGTTTCTCGCGCCTAAAATCGATCGGCATGCCAGCGCAAATGATCCTCGATGAAGCTGGCGATAAAATAATAGGAATGGTCATAGCCTTCCTGCATCCGCAGCAGACATTTCTGACCTGCCGCGCCCGCCGCCTTTGTGAAGATTTCGGGCTTCAACTGCTCCTGCAGGAAATTGTCCGCGACGCCCTGATCGATCAGGATATCCGCCTCGCTTGGCCGCGCGGTCACGAGCTTTGTCGCATCATATTCCGTCCACGTCGCTTCGTCTGCGCCGAGATAATTTGAAAGCGCTTTCTTGCCCCACGGAACCTGCGTAGGCGCGACGATTGGCGAGAAGGCGGAACAGGTTTTGAATTTGTCCGGATTTTTTAGATGGATGGTTATCGCGCCATGCCCGCCCATGGAGTGGCCAAAAATCCCAGCGCGCGAAGCGTCAACCGGAAATTCCTTTTCGATCAGCGCCGGCAATTCCTGCGTGATGTAGTCATACATTTTATAGTGCTTTGACCACGGCGCCTCAGTCGCGTTCACGTAAAAGCCGGCGCCGAGACCGAAATCATACGCGCCTTCAGGATCATCAGGCACGCCTTCGCCGCGCGGCGATGTATCCGGCGCGACGATGACAATCCCAAGCTCTGAAGCGACACGCTGCGCGCCCGCCTTGGTGATGAAGTTTTCTTCCGTGCAGGTGAGGCCCGACAGCCAATACAGCACAGGAAACGGCCCCTTCCCCGGCGGGGTGTAGACCGCAAAATTCATGTCGCAGGAAAGGGATTTGGAAGCGTGACGAAAGACGCGCTGCGTCCCGCCAAAAGATTTCACCGACGACTTTTGTTCCATGACATTCCCTTTCAGACAAAAAACCGCGCGGCCAGACGAAGCCGCGCGGATCAATTTTCAACCGGCGCTATTCAGCCGCGAAACAATAGGTGCAGATTTTATTGCCGTCCGGATCGCGCAGATAAGACGCATACGCCGTCGGCGCAAAGGCGCGCGGCCCCGGCTCGCCTTCGCAGGTGCCGCCGGCTTTCAAGCCTGCTTCGTGGAAAGCATGGACAGCTTTGCGGCTGGGCGCCGCGAAACCAATCGTGCCGCCATTGGCGTGACAAGCGGGTTTGCCGTCAGCGGGCTTGGTGACGACAAATTCCGGGCTGTCCTGGCCATACAGCATGCCGTGGTCGCCCATCGGCCCCATATTTTTATAGCCAAGCGCGCCAAGCGCCGCGTCGTAAAACGCCGTCGCTTTTTCGAGATCGTTGGTGCCGAGCACCACATGAGTAAACATCGCCATAGTCATTGCTCCGGATGGCTTCGGGCGCGGCGGCCCGTAAGCGTCGGCTGCTGTTCACGCGCCCTCGCCGCCAGCAGCCGGGCGGCGAGAACGATAGCTCAGTTAGGTATCAGAAGATCACGACAGAGCGGATCGACTTGCCTTCATGCATCAGGTCGAAACCCTTATTAATGTCTTCGAGCGGCATGGTGTGCGTGATCAGCGGGTCGATTTCGATCTTCTTATCCATATACCAGTCAACGATCTTCGGCGTATCGGTGCGCCCGCGCGCGCCGCCAAAAGCGGTGCCTTTCCAGACCCGGCCGGTGACCAACTGGAATGGACGCGTGGAGATTTCCTTGCCCGCTTCCGCAACGCCAATGATGATCGATTGCCCCCAGCCGCGATGACAGCATTCAAGCGCCTGGCGCATGACATCCGTATTGCCGGTGCAATCAAACGTGTAGTCTGCGCCGCCATCGGTCAGCCCGACAACCGCATCGACCACATTGCCGGCGCCGACTTCTTTTGCATTGACGAAATCAGTCATGCCGAATTCGCGGGCGATGCCTTCACGCGCCGGATTGATGTCAACGCCGATGATCTTGTCTGCGCCGACCAGCTTGGCGCCCTGAATCACATTGAGGCCGATGCCGCCAAGGCCGAACACAGCCACATTGGCGCCCGGCTCCACGCCGGCGGTCCAGACGACCGCGCCGACACCGGTGGTGACGCCGCAGCCGATGTAACAGGCTTTATCGAACGGCGCGTCCTTGCGGATTTTCGCGACGGAGACTTCCGGCAACACAGTGAAATTCGAAAAGGTCGAGCAACCCATATAGTGGTAAAGCGTTTTGCCCTTCCAGGAGAAACGGCTGGTGCCGTCCGGCATCACGCCTTTGCCCTGCGTCGCGCGAACCGACGTACACAGATTGGACTTCTTGGACAGGCAGGTTTTGCACTGGCGGCATTCGGCGGTGTAAAGCGGGATCACATGATCGCCCGGCTCGACGCTGGTGACGCCCGGCCCGACTTCGCGCACGATCCCCGCGCCTTCATGACCGAGAATGGACGGGAATATGCCTTCGGAGTCCTTGCCCTCAAGCGTATAGGCGTCGGTATGGCAGATGCCGGTCGCCATGATCTCGACCAGGACCTCGCCAGCCTTCGGGCCTTCAAGATCGACCTCCTCGATAACCAGCGGCTTATTCGGTTCGACGGCGATGGCGGCTCTCGTTTTCATCATGTTCCTCTTGATCAAATATCAGGTGTTGGCGATCCGGTTCCGGGTTGCCCTGACCATACTACATCGGCGCAAGGTTTCTTGCTTCTCCCTGAAAAACAATGCCGCCATAAGACGCTCTTGCGCCATGAGTTTTCCACAGGGGAAACAAAGGCAGAGCGGCGGCGATATCTGCGCCCGAAAGGCGAGCATATTCGCGGTTATCTCCGGCCCGAATGAATGCGATCATTCCGCAAAATGGCGGAGAGGCGCAATCAAGCGCCCTGAAGCGCCCGAAGCTCCTCCAGGTCGAATACCGCCTCTGCCCGGTCAGGCATCTCGGCGAGCATATGCCGGGTCAGGCGCTCATAATGCTGCACAAATCGTGAGACTTCCGCATCGCTCATGATGCCGGCGCCATCAGGACGCGCCTCTCGCAACTTGCGCTCCTGCTCGCGCCGGTTGGCGATAATTGAATCCATGTTCGGCGCGCGCAGCGTGACCAGATGATCGATCAGCGCAAAGAGCGCACCGTAGTCTGCCCCGAGCCGGTCATTGACATATTGGCGCCACACGCCGTTTTCATCTTCCTCACGTTCAAGCGTATTTATCGGGGCCGCTAGTTCCTTCGCGCTTTGCGCAACCGCTCCAACACACCAGCCTTCAAACAAAATAACGTCCGCGCCCCCTTCCACTTCCCGCCAGGCGTCAGGTGGCGCGCAATCATCGACCGCCTTGTCAAAAACGGGAAGGCGTGCCTCCTCGCCGCTGCTTAGCGTCGCAAGCGCGCGCATCATCGCCGGGACATCATGCGTTCCCGGCACGCCGCGCGTCGCGAGCAAGGGGTGAATTTTTTCGCCAAGCGCGATGCGATCCGCCTTCGGAAGGTAAAAATCGTCCAGCGAAACCGTGACAGCGCGCAACCCCACTTCCGGAAGGAGCGCTTGCTCGAGAAACTTGCACAGGGTTGTCTTACCGCTCCCCTGCCCGCCATTCACGCCGACAATAATCGCCCGGCCTGCAGCGCGCCGCCAGTCAGCGATCTGGCGCGCAAGCGGGCGCCAGGCGCGATCAACAAGGACATGGTAAGATGCCGGCAGCTTCTCGCCTGCAATAAGCGTTTCGATTGAGGCGTCGGATCGCGCACCCATCTTGTCAGGCAACGGGATCAGGCAATGGCGCGCCGGAAGCGAACGCCTCGACATTGGCGGCGGCGCGCATGCCCATCGCATTGCGGGTTTCTTCGGTTGCGCTCCCCAGATGCGGGAGCAACACCACATTCTCAAGCGCCAACAACGCCTCGGGAACCTTCGGTTCTTCCGGATAAACATCGAGTGCGGCTGCGCCAAGCGCCCCGGACGCCAGTGCTGCAGCAAGGGCCTCGTGATCGATCACGCCGCCGCGCGCAGTGTTGACCAAAATCGCACCGGACTTCATTCGCGAAAATTCCTGCGCGCCAATTAAATTTTGCGTTTCGCCGCCGCCGGGAACATGAAGCGAAACGACATCGCTCTGCGCTAACAAATCTTCCAAGGTCTCGACGCGTTTGGCTTCAAGGGCGCGCTCAACACCTGCCGACGCGGCGCTGCGCGAGAAATAAACAATGCGCATGCCGAAGCCGTGATAGGCACGGTGCGCCATCGCTTGCGCGATCCGTCCGAAACCGACAAGGCCAAGGGTCTTCCCGGTCACCGAACGGCCCAACAGGTGGGTCGGCCGCCAACCAGCCCATTGGCCGGCGCGCAGTTCACGCTCGCCTTCGCCTGCCCGCCGCGCAGCCATGAGCATTAGCGTCATGGCGAGATCCGCGGTTGCATCGGTCAGCACGCCCGGCGTATTTGCGACCTCAACCCCCGCGGCTTTGCAGGCTGCAATGTCGATATGGTCGAAGCCGACGCCAAAATTGGCGAGCAGCTTCGTCCGCCGCCCCGCCGCGCCGATCACGCCAGCGTCAATCCGGTCAGAAACCGTGGGGCAAATCACATCATACTTGTCAAACGCTGATGACAATGATGCGGCATCCATCGGCTGATCGCCTTCGTTGAGCGCCACATCAAACCGTTCGGCAAGATAGCGTTCAACAGCATTCGGCCAACGACGCGTCAGCAGGACTTTCAATCGGTTCGTCATCTATTCAACACCCAGGCAAGCCCGATTACTCGGCCTTCGCCGCCGCAATGTCAGCGCGCACGGTGCGCGAGCCGATATAATAATGCACGCCGGACCAGATGTTGAACAGCGCAAGCACAACCAGCGCATAGCGCAAGGCGCTGTCTCCCAAAGAAGGAACAAACGCATCAGACAGCATGCCGGCGATGAGCGGACCAATGCCCAGCCCGATCATGGTTTGTATAAAGAGCAGCAAGGACGCCGAGAGGGCGCGATTGCTCGGGCTGACCAGCGCCTGCGCCATGGCGAAGGAAGGACCAAAAAACACCGACGCAAAAAATGCGCTGGTTGCGAAGGACGCCAAGACGATGGTCATATTCCCGCTCAGATATGCGGCAATCTGAAATGGCACGCCAAGCACGACAGCAATACCGGGCACCCACATGTAAAAGCGCTCATCGCCGTAACGCTGAGAAAGCTTGTCAGATAAAAACCCGCCGAAAAATGTGCCGAAGGCGCCGATCAGAGAGAAGAGCGCGAGCCAACTCCCGATCTCGCTTGTCGACAAGCCGTGGCTTTCAACCAGAAAGATCGAGTTGAAACTGGCGGCGCCGTACCAGACCAGGGCATGCATCGCGGCCGCCAGACTCATATGCAAAAACGCCGAACGGCCCAGAACATATTTAACTGCAAGAAACGGGTTCTTCGACTGGGATGACGGCGCCGTGGTGCGCTTCGGCTCCTTCACCGTAAACGCCATTAACAAGGCGACAATAATGCCGGGAATGCCCGCGACAATAAAAGTCGTGCGCCAGCCCCACCAGTCGCTGCCGTGACCGCCGAGATAAAGCCCGATCATGCCGCCAAGCGGCACGCCGAGCGCATAAATCGAAAGCGCTGTGCCGCGCTTCTTCAGTGAAAAATAATCCGAGATCAGCGAATGCGACGGCGGCGAGCCCCCGGCTTCGCCAATCGCCGTGCCCACACGCGCCGCAAGCAACATCGGAAAGCTGCGCGCCAGACCGCACGCCGCTGTCATGACGCTCCAGAACGCTATGGAACCCGTGAGAATCCATTTGCGGCTCGTGCGATCAGCAAGCGTCGCGATCGGAATGCCGCAGGTCGCGTAAAAAAGCGCAAAAGCCAGTCCGCCCAACAGACCGAGCTGCGTGTAGCTCAGCGCGAATTCTTCTTTGATCGCTGGCATCAGCGTACCGAGGATCGCGCGGTCCAATGCGTTCACGACATAACCGAGAAACAGCACAAACAGCACATAATTGCGGTACAGCGGCCGGAACGGTTCAGCGTTCGCTGGCTCCGTCATCATTTCCTCCGAGACTGATTTTGACTTCTTTTCTAAGCGATTGGGCAGGTCTCAAGCGAAGCGAAATCCTTTCGTAAAGCTGGATCGATTGCAAGAGAAAGCGTATGGTTTGAATCAAAACTATCATGACTTGGGAGGAATTAACGGCGAGCCATGACAAAAACAAACCATCAAAGCTGGCGCGATTTTGATCGCTCTGCCGGCTACTCCCTTATTGAGGTCAAACCTATTAATGGCGCCGTCGGCGCAGAAATTTGCGGCGTCGACCTGACCAAACCCATACCCGATGAAACATGGCGGGAAGTGGAACGCGCCTTCGCCGAAAACCTTGTTATCTATTTGCGCAAGCAGACCGGCCTCACGCGCGAAAACCACATGGACTTCGCTCAACGCCTCGGTCCATTGCAGAAAATCCCCCATATTTTCAGTGTCGAAGGCTATCCTGACGTGCAAATCGTCGAGCGCCTGGCGGACGACACGCGCAGAGTGGTCGGCGAAGGGCTGCACAATGATTCAACCTTCATGAAAACGCCGCCCACATCGGTCGTGATGCATGCGATCGACGTGCCGGATTTTGGCGGGGACACGGCTTTTTCCAATCTTTACCTTGCCTATGAAGCGCTCTCGCCGGCGATGCAGGCGTTTTGCGAAACCCTGATCGGGGTCAACAGCGCCAAAGCCTTGTTCGGAACCGGCGCGGACCAGAAACGCGTGATGATGAAGCAGATGGATACAGAGGAAGGCGACGCGGAAGTCGAACATCCGATCGTCTGCGTGCATCCGCGGACAGGGCTGAAGCACCTGTTCCTCAATCTCGTTTACACGCGCCGCCTGAAAGGGTTTTCGGAGAAAGAAAGCAAACTCATTCTTGAGTTCCTTCACAATCATATTGCGTCCATGGCGTTTACCGGCCGAGTTCGCTGGGAGAATGAAACAGTTCTCGTTTGGGACAATTGGGCGGCCCATCACAGCGCCATCGCCGATTATCCCGGCAAGTATCGCTATATGGAGCGCGTGACGACCGGCGGCCTGCGCCCCAAAGGCGTTCATTGATCTGGCTTTGATCTGGAGTACGAGATGACTATCAACGTTGAACAAGCGCACCCGCTTTTTGGCGCCATCGTCACGGGCATTGATCTTTCCGTAAATCCGGATGAAGAGACCGTCAAAACCGTTGAGGACCTGATGGCCGAATATGCGGTCATCTGCATTCGCGGCTCCTCCGCGAGCGATGAGGAGCATATCGCATTCAGCCGGTCATTCGGCCCGCTTGAATTGCCGCCTGATTTGAAGATCAAAACCGGATTCAAGCCGCGCGTTGGCCACGGCCTTTATGACGCGTCCAACCTCGACAGCAATGGCGAGATCGTCATCAAGGACTCCACCCGGCACAAATACAGCAAGGGCAACGAACTGTTTCACACCGACAGTTCATTCAACAGCCTGCCAACCAAATGGTCGCTGCTGCTCGCCCATGTCATTCCGCCGGTTGGCGGCGACACGCAGTTTATCGATACGCGAGCGGTGTATGACGCGCTGCCCGATGAGAAAAAACAACAAGTCGAAAATCTCGTCGCGGAACATAACCTTTGGCATTCGCGCGAACGGGGCGGGTTTTCAGCCGTAACCGAAGAAATGAAACAGGCGATGCCGGCGGCGCAACATGCGCTGGTGCGCAAATCCGCCAATGGCCGCAATGCACTCGCCATCGGCGCTCACGCGGCGCGCATTGTCGGCATGGGCGATGCGGAAGGCCTGGCGCTTATCGATGAACTCAACGCCTTCGCCGCCCAGCCGCATTTCATCTACGCCCATAAATGGGAAGATGGCGATCTCGTCATCTGGGATAATCGCTGCACCTTGCACCGGGCGACATCGTTTGAAGATCAGAAATACAAACGCGACATGCGCCGTACGACGATCAACGAATATGGCCCCGAAATCGCGTCAACATCGATGCCGCGCAACTAGGCCGCTGCGGCGATATCCGCGCCTTCACGCAGGGCGCGGAGTTTTTTCCAGGTCACTTCCGGATCGATTTTGCCATAGCCGGCGAAGGTGCCGAAACCGCAATCGGTGCTCGCAAGGACGCGGTCCTCTCCGACGATAGAAACAAAATGCGCCAGACGCTGCGCGATCAGTTGCGGGTGCTCCACATAATTTGAACAAGTGTCGATCAGCCCCGGCGCGAGTTTTTTCTCGTCCGGCAGCTTGGCGTCGCGCCATACCGTCCATTCATGCTCATGACGCGGATTCGCCGCTTCAAAAAGAATGGTCGACGGCCGCGCCATCAAAATAATGTCGATGACCTTTTCCAGCGCGATGTCGCAATCATGAGGCCCTTCATAATTGCCCCAGCAAACATGCATGCGCATGCGGTCGGCGGGCAGACCTTCGGTCGCCGCATTCAGCGCTTCCACATTGGCCTGCGCGATCTTGCGAAATTCGTCGTCGCTTGCATCCTGATAGCCGGTATGGCGCGACATGGCGAGGTCGGGGCAGTCGAACTGCAAATCGAAACCGGCGTCAATGATCGCCTGATATTCCGGCCGCATCGCCGCCGCGAGATCGGCGAGATAGGCTTCATGCGTCGGGTAATACTGGTTCGGCTGAAACGCGGTGATCAGCCCCGGCGAGGCGGCGTTCATAAACCCTCTCGCGCCTTTGCCGTTTTTTTCAAGCGCATGTTTGAAGCGGCGAATGTCTTCATGCGCAGGCTCGAGATTTTTAAGCTTCACCGGCGCGATGCATGCGGCGCGGGTGAATTCCTGCGAGCCCATGATCGCGGCAAGTTTTTTGGCCAGGTCGGGATGCGCAGCGAGATCGCGCGCAGGCTTCCGATCGAAATGACCGCCAAACCCTTCCAGCCGCTCGGTCATGTAAGTCGAATAGCCAACCTTGCCGAGTTCGCCATCGCTGACCACGCTGACGCCCGCAGCCACCTGCTTGGCCACGGCGTCGTCAATGGCTTCCTGCACGATGCGATCGAACTCTTCTACGTCGTATTCCTCGCCATGATCGCGCGCCAGGAGCGGTTTGACCAATTCGGGCCCGCGCGGAAGGCTGCCCACATGGGTGGTTTCAATTCTGCTCATGACTAACTCCGTTCACTGGAAAAATAGGCGACGCCGCGCACTTCATAACTCTTTCGCGTCTTCGCGCCAATGCGGTCTGAGTTGTCAAACGCTGTATGCGGGGTTCGCCAGGCGCCGGAATGATCCGAATCGTAAAACTTGATGAAGACGATCTCGTCTTTAGTCATATCCGGGAAATACCACCAGCGATGCGCCGGACTATGGAAAAAAATTGTTGCGGCGATCATTTCCTCTTCGCCGGCTATTGGCTTGAACCAATCCTCGCGCGGCGGAATTTTGTCAACATCGACTTTGACATTCGACAGACTATCACCGTCACCAACACTCTTGCCTTCACACAGGGCCAATGGCCAATCCTGCGGCGGATCGCTCAACACCCGCCAAAGGCTGAACAGGATAAACCGGTCATATCCCGGCCCGTCAGGCGCGGTTTTTTCATAGAGGCCCTTCGCAATCTTCTGCGAAGAAAATTCGTTGAAATCCACATGCGCTTCCGCGGCCGGCGGCTGGATGATCGCACCGGTCTGGCCGCTTGAGCGGATCTGTCCGCCCATAACGGCGACATGGTCGGCGCCGGTCATTTCCTTGGCGATGTTTTTGATCTCGGGGAAATAGACTTCGTCGATGCGCTGCTTGTTTTCAAAGTCGTCGAGCCGCGTCGGATAGTCGGCGATGGCGAAACCGTGTTCATCCAGCGTAAAGGGTTGCGGCGCCTTGCGCGCATTTCGAATAACGACCGGATAGGGTTCATATTCGCCAGTGTTCACCTCCTCGCCCGGTGCCCAAAAGCGCCGGTTGATTAGGGAGGTGGGTTTTACATAGGTAATTTGTGCGTCAACGCTGTCCATGATCGCAATCTTCCTTCTTCAAGCGCGTTCAAACAGTCGCCGCACACTCTCCGGCGTCGGCGCTGATTTTATGCCGCCAGGCGCTGTCTGATCATAAACGGTCCAAACCCGCTTTTCAGTTCCCTCAACGCAGACCGCATCCCCCAGCAAAACGCGATGGGCAATGGTGAAGCTGCTGCGCCCGAACTCCGGCGCATCGCTTTCCACCGTAACGTCATCGCCATAAGCGGCGGGGCGCAGAAAACGCGCCTGCAAATCGATCAGCGGATAGCCGGCGACATCCATCTGCTTTCGCATTTCGCGTTTTTTGGGCAACCCTGCAAATTCGAAAAGCTGCACCGCATTTTCGCTGAACATATCGATAAAGCGCGGCGCAAAAACGATCCCCGCCGGGTCGCACCAGCCCCACTCAATCCGCAGCGTCCGTTTGAAAAACGCCGCCATCCTTATGGCCTGAAGGTTAGCGCGCCGCGCCGCTCGCTGAACCGCCACCCCGCATCTGTCAGGGAGAAGCGGTCCTTGTAGTACCCCACAAGCGGCCCGTCGGGGTTTTTGATCGGCAGTCCGCCATCATCGCTTTCCTTGCCCGGAAAGAGCAGGATTACGCTATAGGCGGAGGCTTCCGTTTCGCTCTCTACGGTAACGACAATATTGGCGCAGACATGCTGGCTGACACGGGCCGGCCGGGAAAGAAATGCGTCAAGCAACGCCTTCTTTCCCGTGATCGGGCTGTCCGGCGCAGTCGGCCGCGTCATCAAACCGTCTTCCGTGTACAGCGCGACAATCTCTTGCCACTGATGCGCATCGGTCAGGTTGGCGTAATGATGAATGAGACGCGTGCATTCCCATTCTATGGCGCGGCGGTCCTGCGGGGTCATGCTTAGTCCTTATAGCCTTCGCGGGCGCGGCTGTTGTCGATCTCGACAGGCTTGCCGGTAACCGGGTGCGGATAGTGGAACGGCACGATGTCCGTCGCGGGCCAAAGCCGCGGCGCAGGATCGATCAGCGCGTCGGGACCGACAGGATCTTCCGGATAACAAACCGTCGCCATCGGAATGAAGTCGATCGGCGTCTTGCCCCAGCCTTCAGCGAAGGTGCCGTGCCAGTGCGGGAAATAGGCCAGTCTGGAGATTTTCCAGACGCCGTCTTCACGGACATACTCGTTTTCATAGATGCCGCCTTCCCACCATTGGCGCTGATCGCCCTCGGCGCTTTCATGGGTGCCCGCCTGCATCATTGAGCGGCCGCGCACTTTCGCCGTTTTGCGGTCATCGGCGACATCGATGATCATCTGCAATTGCGGATGATCCAGAAGCCAGCCATAGCGCGGACCATTGTGGTTGTTGGTGAACTGCTTGCGAAAGCGTTCAATATAGAGGCGCTTGACGCCTTCAATGCCTTTATAGATTCCGCCGAGGAACCAGACTTCGCCGTCCTTGGCGAACAGATCCGCCACCTCGTTATATTGCGATTTGTCGATGAAATAGCCGTAGGCATATTGCACTTTACGGATTGCATTGACGTCTTGCAGCGCGCCGAGTTCATGCTCGACGGCCTCAAGCCGCTTCTCAAGTTTCTTCAGTTTTTTATCGTCTGACATTGGTGCTTCCCTAACTTAACTGACTACGATTTCGCTGGCGGCGGCTGCAACACGCCCCCGGCCGCCATGGCCCGGCCATACGGCTTCATGCCCGCCCAAAAAATGAATATCGCCGGCGGCCCCATGATGAGCGCCGTCAGGAACAGTGAATAACGGATATTTTCTTCCGAGAAGACAAGATCCGTAAACGTCGAGACGATCAGCGGTCCCATCATCATGCCGATAACATTCATGATGAACAGGAACATGAACGTCACCTGGCCGCGCAAATGGTTTGGTGTGACGCTTTGCAGCGCAGCGTTTTCAACCGGCGCCGCCATGCCGCCAAACAGCGCGGCAAAGAAACCAATACCGGCCGCGAACCACGGGGACGGCATCAAGGGCTGCATAATCGCCAACGGAACGGCGACCGCCGTCGACAGAACCGTAATACGAATATTGGCGTCCCAGATCTTGTTCTTCCACCAGCGTTCGGCAAGCCAGCTTCCCACGAACAGACCGATCGGCATTGCGATCATCAAACTTATGCCTGCTACATAGGCGTATTGCACACCCGACCAGCCATAGGTGCGGGCGTAAAACGGCGCACCCCAGGTCTGCAGACCAAACATCTGAACCGAACGGAGGGCGAGCCCTGCAAAGAGCGGAATGTAAACTTTCCAATGGTGCAGAACGAAACCGAAAACCTCCCCCGCTGGACGCGATTCCTTCTGAACAACGCCGCGCCGCTTCGGCTCCTTTACGGTCAACATCAGTCCGGAAACGATAAAGCCCGGTATGCCGACCAGGATAAGCACAACCTGCCAACCGCGCAGATGCATGCCGAAAGGCAGATCATAGCCGCCGCTCGTACCGACAAAGCTGATGATGACGCCGCCAATGATCATGGAAAAACCGACGCCGGCGACGAAGCCAAGATTCATCACCGCGATTGCGCGCGGCAATTTGTGCGGCGGAAAATAATCGGAAAGAAGCGAATAGGCCGACGGTCCGCTCGTTGTTTCCCCGACACCGATACCGACGCGCGCAAGGAAGAGATGCCAAAAATTTGACGCAAGACCGGATAACGTCGTCATCAGTCCAAATATAGCAATGCCCGCCGCCATCATGTGCTTGCGGCTTAGCCGGTCGACCAACACTGCGACCGGCCAGCCGAAAATGGCGTAAAAGATCGTGAAGGCGGCGCCGACAATGAGACTGATCTGCGTGTCGGAAAGGCCGAGATCGGCTTTGATCGGCTCGATCAGCAAGTTGAGAATTCCGCGATCAAGGAAATTCACCATGACCGCAAGCGCGAGAATGGCGACGCAGTACCACGCCTGCGCCGGCGGCGGATAATCCGCTTCGTTTATTTTCGGCGCATTCTCTTCCGCCTCACCCGCTGCCACAGCGCTGTCCATAAAATGTTCCTTCCCGAACGTTTCATCTCCGTCATGGGCTAAGTGACAGCCCTGCCGGTTTGTCTTGTTATGGCGCCACCGACAGAAAATCCGCTCCCGTCCGGATCGCGCACAGACGCATGCCGGCGCCGAAGCGGCTTTCCGCAAGTGGCTGAAAGTATAAAGGAACCGCCCTCCTTTGCCAGTTGTTTGGCCGGCCACAACAGTTCTGGAACGGTCTGCTTGCGCCTCTATGCGCATAGGGTTTTTCTTTTCGCGCACAGCCGAATGGGCGGCGCCTGGCGCCCGATATCGGCCCCTCGGTTAAACAGTTGTTTCCCGTGCGGTGGCGAAGCTCCCGCCTCCGTGTTTACGCTCCCTTCCCAATCTTGCAGCCCAATGGGAGGGACACATGAAAATCGCAATAGTCGGCGCAACGGGAAATGTCGGCCAAAGGCTTACCGCTGAGGCGCTGTCGCGGGGTCATCAGGTCACAGCGCTTGCGCGAAACAAAAAAGCGCTGCCCGCGCATGAAAACCTGACCGTTGCCGCGGCTGACATTGTCAGTGAAGACACTGCGAAGCTGCTCAACGGGCATGATGCGGTGATCTTCTCGCTGCGCTTTAACGGATTCGACTACAACAAGGCGCTGGCGACATTCCGCAAATCCGATGCGCCGCGATTGCTGATTGTCGGCGGCGCGGCGTCGCTCAGCGCCGAACCCGGCGGTCCCGCTCTCATCGACACGCCGGGCTTTCCCGCCGAAGTCAAAATCGAAGCGGAACCGGCGCGCAAAGTGAAAAACGAACTTATTGCGTCGGGAACGGATGATTGGACTTACCTGTCACCTTCTATCGTCATCGGACCGGGCGAGCGCACCGGCAAATTCCGCCTCGGCGACGATGTTGTGCTCAAGGATGCAGATAGCAAAAGCCATATCAGCTATGAAGACTACGCCATCGCCATGATTGATGAGGCCGAAACGCCGAAACATCAAGGCAAGCGCTTCACTGTCGGCTACTAAAAAACAAGGAAACAGCAATGAAGGATTTCGCGGGAAAGACCGCCTTCATCACCGGCGGCGCCTCCGGCGCCGGCTTCGGACAAGCATGCGTCTTCGGCGACGCCGGCTGCCGCATCGTCATCGCCGACATACGCCGCAAGGCGATTGATGAGGCGCTTGAAAAACTCAAGGCGCGCGGGATCGAAGCCCATGGCATCGAACTCGACATCACAGACCGTAAAGCATATGCCGCCGCGGCGGACGAAACGGAAAAAGTCTTCGGACCGGTGGACCTGCTGTTCAACACCGCCGGCGTTTCAATCTTCGGTCCGCTGGAAAAAGCCACCTATGACGATTATGACTGGATCATGGACGTTAATTTCAACGGCGTCGTCAACGGCATGCAGACCTTCGTGCCGCGCATGATTGAACGCGGCAAGGGCGGTTACATCGTCAACACCGCTTCACTCGGTTGCTTTGTGGCGGCGAGCGTCGCCGGCATTTATTCCGCATCGAAATTTGCGGTGCATGGCATCACCATGGCCATGAAAGACGCGCTGACGCCTTATGGCATTGGCGTGTCGGTTCTGTGCCCCGCAAATATACGCTCCAACATCGCGGAGTCGGTTGATACGCGCCCGGCGCATCTTTCCAATTCCGGCTATGCTGTGGACCAGGACGAGCTAAATGCGCTGCGCGACATCTATTCGCAAGGCATGGAACCTGAAGAACTCGCAGGTCACGTCAAAGATGCGATGGAAAAAGATCAATTCTACATCATCCCCTACCCGGAATCGCGGCCGATGCTGGAGATGATCTTCAAACAGGCGCTTGATGCGCTGCCGCCGATTGACAGCGACAAGGAAGGCCAGGCGAAACGCAATGCGGCGATGATGAAATATCGCGATGCGCGCCAGGAGCTGGACGCCAAACGCTACCAGAAATAAAAAAAGCGCCCTGACCTTAACGGTCAGGGCGCTTTCCTATGACCAAGCTCCCGCCCTAGCGGTAGAGCTGTTCGTTGATCGGCAAATCGTTTTCACGGCAATAGGTCTCATAGTGATTCATGAACCACCACACGTCGAGGGTTTCGACATGATTGCCCTTGTCGTCGTAAAATTCATTTGAGCCTTGCATCCAGCCAAACAGTTTCACGCCGTCCGGATGCTCAGTGACAAGCGTATGGGCTTGTCCCGGTGTTTCTGAAATGAAGTCGCCCGGATGGGCGATCCAGTCATACTCCAGATACCGGACACTGCCCTCAAGGCACATCATGATCACCTGCCCGCGATGCTTATGCGTGCCGATGACGCCCGGCGACTTGATCCAGAGAATGTTGCCATACCAGTTCTGACGAACATCAAATGCGAGATGGCGGATTGCGGCATTGTCGCCAAACGGAATCCAGGGACTGTCGACTTCTTCATGACCGACAAAGCCGCCCGGAATGATATGTGCGTCGACCCGTTTTTTGTGCTTTTCCGGCACTTCGATGATTTTGTAATTCGCTGCGGTTTTCGAAAGCGATCCAATATTGCTCATAATGTGACTCCCTCTTCCCGCGCTAAATATAAAGTTGTTTGTTGATCGGAATGCCGTGTTCCTCGCAATAGCTTTCATAGTGATCGAGGAACCACCAGACATCGACCGTGTCGATCAATACGCCATTCTCATCATAAAACTCATTGGCGCCTTGCATCCAGCCAAAGAGCTTGACGCCATTCGGGTCGTCGGTAACGAGCGTATGCGCTTCGCCGGGCATTTCGTGAATGAATGCGCCGGGCTTCGCCACCCAGTCATATTCGAGATAACGAAAGCTTCCTTCCAGACAGACCATCAGCACCTGCCCGCGATGCTTATGCGTGCTGACAACGCCCGGTGACTTGACCCAGAGAATGTTGCCGACCCAGTTGTTGCGCACATCGAAAGCGAGATAACGGATCGCCGCGTTTTCTCCGAACGGAACCCACGGGCTCTCTTCCAGCGCAGAGCCGACAAAGGTGCCTTCTACGCCGCGCCGCTTGATGAGCTCTTTAAATGGCTCGGGCACGTCAACAATCTTGAACTCGCCGGATGGCGGCGCCTTCATCGTCGCATCGTCTACTTTCGCCATAGCCTTACTCCTTTAATCTGATCACGCAGCGGCGGCTTCCGCCTTTGCGCGCTTGATCGGCGCGGTCTCGGTCAGGAACATCGCGACCAGTCCAGCCGCGACGGCGAAACCGCAAATGATCCAAAGCGGCGCCGACAGCCCAAACTTATCAGCAGCCACCCCGGCAAAGAAAGGCGACAACACGCCGCCGAAAACCTCGCCCGTCGCCATCACCAGCGCCAGCACCGTTGCAATGTGGCCCGACTTGATTGTCTCGGACGGCACCGTCGCCATGAACAAGGGAAAGCATCCATTGAGCGCCCAACCGACAAAGAAAATCGCCGCAAGCGCCCAGGCCGACCCGTCAAAGAACATCGCGCCCAAGGGCAAGAGGACGCCCAGAAACGGCACCACCACAAGCACCGGTTTTCGTCCGATCCGGTCGGAAAGACCGGCGATCAAAAAACTGCCAAGCGTCGCCGAAATGCCGAGCGTTCCCATGAGCCAGCCCATGGTCTGAGGTTCGACGCCTTTTTCCTGCGTCAGATATAGCGGCATGAAGGCCCAGGTGATGACCAGATAGGAGACCAGCAACACAGAAACGATTGCACAGACGACAATATTCTTGTGCGAAAAGGCTTCCTTCAGCGTCATCGGATTGGCTTCGCGTTCTTCCTTTTTCGCCGCTGGCGGCTCGTCGATAAATTTCCAGATCAGCAAGGCCGTAACAATGCCCGGCACGCCCGCGAGGAAAAACGCGCTGCGCCAGCCCCACGCGGCGGCGATCGCGACTAGCACCACGGGCGCCACGAAGGATCCGAAAAAGTTGGAGCCGAAATTCTGCATGATGCCCATTGCAAGGCCGCGATTGCGCGGATCGACCTCGCGCACGACCAGCGCGTGCGAAATGGGCGCGATCGGTCCTTCGGCGACGCCCATCAGCAGCCGCGCGCCAAACAGCAACAGGAACGACGTTGCAAGCCCGGAAAGCACCGAGCACAGGGAAAAGGCGACAATTGCGACAAGCAGGAACCCTTTCCGGTTGCCCGCCTTGTCTGACGCCGCGCTCACCAAATATCCGGCCAGCGCCCAGGTCAGCGACAGCGCCGCCGCCAAGATGCCCACATGCGTATTGTTAAGGTTCAGGTCCGGCTGCACAAACGGCATCAAGAAATTGAGCGCGTTACGGTCAAAGAAGACGATGCCGAAATTCAAGCTGAGCAGTCCGACCAGAACTATCTGGTATGCCGCCCCCCGTTTTGGTGTCTGCGTTTGTTCCACACGTCCCTCGCCTGTTGTGGTTTCGATTTTTCAGTCACGCTAGCGGCGGTCATGCACGATGGCAATGAACACAAGCGCAACGCCAACGCACAAAAACGCACCTATCCCGGCGGCAATATTCTCAATGCAGATGGTTTTCAGTTGCTTTTGTGATAGCCCGCCACCACGCGCTATTTGTCGGCCCCTCCCGGAACGCCGTGGGAAACGCGCTTTTCATATTCCGGGTCGTCTTCCGGTTTCGCCAGCGCAGCCATCACCCTGGCGTGAATATCCTCCAGCGTCTGGCGAAACTCCGGATAGGGAAGAATATAGAGATCGTCCTTTTTGACTCCCTTGAGCACATATTCAGCCAGTCGCGCAGGCTTCATGCCGACTTCGATGACCTTTTTCAGATGCGCCATGACATTGGGGTCTTCGCCATAATAGCCTGTCTTTTGAAGATGGGCCGGTCTGGTTTTCACCGCTTCATGAATGTTTGAATCAACGGCGCCGGGGCACAGCATGGAGATTTTCACGCTGGTTTCTTTCAGGTCCATCGCGAGACATTCCGAAAACCCGCGGATCGCCATTTTCGCCGTACAATAAATGCCGGTGCCGGGCAGCGCGACGAATGCGGACATCGACGCGGTGTTGATAATGTGGCAATCGTCGCCGCGCTTCAGCATGCGCGGCAGGAATGTCTGAACGCCGTTGATGACGCCCCACAGATTGACGTCCAACTGCCACTGCCAGTCTTCGGTGGTCGCTTGTTGCAGCGGACCGAAAATGGAAACGCCCGCCGTATTGAAGAGCAGTTGAACCGGACCGAGCTTCGCCTCGACTTCATCGGCGGCGCGGGCATAGGCATCCCGGTCGGTGATGTCGAGCTTGACCGGCATCGCTTCAACGCCTTTTTCAGCAAGGCTTTTCACTGCAGCCGCAAGATGGTCGTCGCGAATATCGGCGATGGCGACTTTGCAGCCCGCTTTGCCGAACACTTCCGCTTGCCCAAGCCCGACGCCGGAACCGCCGCCCGTGATAAAAGCGACTTTGCCCTTCACATCCGTCACAGTCTTCTCCTCAAAATTTTAAATGTAGTGTTTTGGCGGCGCTTACTCTGAAAGACCGAGCATTTTGCGCGTTTCACCTGGGCTCGCCACATCGCGACCGAGTTTTTCGATCATGTCGACGCCCCACTTCACAAGCTCGGCGTTATCGTCCGCCTTGCGGCCCCGGCGCAAATATATGGTGTCTTCAAAGCCGAAACGCACATTACCGCCAAGCAAAATCGCTTGCGCCGCCATTGGGTAGGAATGCCGGCTGACGCCAAACCCTGTCCAGCGCGCATCGCGAGGGAGCTGGTTCTTTGCATAGGTCATCGCTTCCGTCGTCGCGGGCAAGCCGTATTTTGTTCCGAGGACGAATGAATAAGGCGCATGTTTAGGGATGGCGCCTTTCGCCATCAGATCATCGGCGAAAACAAAATCGCCCGCTTCAAAGCATTCGATTTCCGGCAGCACGCCGGCATCCTGGATCATCGCGCCCATGCGCGTAATCATCGGATCGAGATTGATGGCGACGCCGCCCCAAAGCTGCATGGTGCAAATGTCGAGCGTGCACATCTCCGGTTTCAGATCGAGAATATGCTCCAGCCGCTTTTCCGCTGTGAACATCAATGTGCCTTCCTTGGCCGGCATTTTGGGATCTTCATCGCTCTGCATCCAGGTGCAGCCCGGCCCGGTGGTGATGTTGAAAATCACCTCATTGTTTTTCTCGCGAATAAGACGCGCCACTTCACGGTAATGCTCAAGCTCTGTGGACATGCCGCCGGTTTCCGGGTCGCGCACATGGATGTGAAGGATCGACGCGCCGGCTTCGGCGGCCGCCAGGCCCTGATCGGCGATCTGGCGCGCCGTGACCGGAAAATTCGGATGATCGGGAAGCGGCGATGACCCCGTCACGGCGCAGGTAATGAACACCTTGTCTGTCACTGAATTTCTCCATTGAGCGCGGGCGTCACCCGCGAACGTACCATTTGGGTGTAAATTAGGCCGGCCCGGCGCGGCGCGCCTCACTTTGCGGCTAGTGGAAATCCACCTAGCCGGAACCGATGCCTCATCCGATTTCGTTTAAAGTCGCAAGTGGATGCGGTCTCGCGCAGGCGCGAGGCAGTACTATTATGGATACCATCATAGTTATGGAACCAGATCGGAAAGAAATTTCGCGTTTTCTGCGAAATGCGCGGCAACGGCTCAACCCAGAGGATTTCGGGGTCACAGCCTCCGGCCGACGGCGAACTCCCGGCCTTCGGCGCGAAGAAGTGGCGACGCTCGCCGGCATCAGCCTCACCTGGTACACTTGGTTTGAACAGGGCCGCGACATCCGCCCCTCCACTGAAGTGCTGGAAAACTTGAGCGTCGTCTTGCGCCTTGATGAGAAGGAACGCGAATTCCTGTTCCAGCTCGCGCAAGGGCGCCCGTCGCCCCTGACCCCCGCCCTGCATAATGAAATCAGCAAAGGCACGCGCCTCCTGCTCGATACAATCTCAGTGCCGGCAATCGTGTTGAACGAGCATTGGTCCGTCATCGGATGGAATAAGCTGGTCACGAAAGTGTTGCGCGACTATGGCGCGCTGCCCGCCAATGAGCGGAACTTGTTCCTGATACTTCTTAACGGGGACGACTACCGCAACGATCAGGAAGAATATCAAAGCATGGCGCGGCGCCTTACGGCGCGATTGCGCTGGGATTACAGCCGCGCAAAAGACCGTACTTATTTTGACCAAATGATAGCGCAAGCACGCGAGCTTTGCCCGTCTTTCGATGAGTATTGGCAGAGCCCGGATATTATGGACCGTTTCGAAGCGTCTCATTCCATCGACGCCAAGGGCATCGGACGGGTGAACTTGCGGCACACATCCTATGCCATCGAAGGCGCCCTTGGGCAGCGCATGGTTTTCTACGCTCCCGAAGATGAACAAAGCCGCGCCCGCATCGCCGAAGCGCAAGCCCAGCTCGACGCTGAGAAATAGCCGCTAAGACCGCGCCGCCAGCCACTGGTCCTTCAATTTGTGCTTTTGCACTTTGCCCGACGGGGTGCGCGGCAGCTCGCTCACAAATTCAACAAACTTCGGCGCTTTGAATGTGGCGAGCCGCGATTTCACATGCGCCACCACATCCTCCGCCGATAGCGTTTCACCCTTGCCCTGCAGCAAAATATAGGCGACGCCGACTTCGCCCCAACGTTCGTCCGGAACACCGATGACGGCGCAATCAAGTATTGCAGGCATCTCCGCCAACGCCGCTTCCACTTCAACCGGAAACACATTCTCGCCGCCGGAAATGAACATGTCTTTGGTGCGATCAACGATATAGAAATGTCCGTCTTCATCGACGCGCGCAGAATCACCTGTCTTGAACCATCCGTCATGAAATGCAGCTTCGGTTTCTTCCGGCCTGTTCCAATATCCCGGAGTCACATTCGGGCCCATCACCCACAGCTCGCCGACATCACCGGTTTTTGCTTCCCTCCCGTCGGCGCCCATAATCTTGGCGCGCATGCAGAAGGCCGGAAAACCAACTGAGCCTGCCTTCGCCTTGATCCGTTCGAGATCTTGCGGCGGCATGCTGAAGGCCGACCCGATCTCGGTCATGCCGAAACCGTCAACCTGACGAACGCCGTCTTCGGCCCATTGCCGCACCGCCGCCGGCGGGTTTGGCGCGCCGCCCGTTTGAATGACCTTAAGGCGCGACAATTTCCGGATTTTCTCAGGCGGATTATTCGCCCGCATCATCGCGCCCATTTGCGTGACGCAGAAATAATGCGTGACGCCATAGTCCTCATTGAGAAGATTATCGACGGTAATGATGGGGTCGAATTTCTGAGAAACCAGCACTGTGCCGCCATAAAACAAAGGCGTGCGCGAGGCGGCCATCAATCCCGCCACATGAAATAACGGCATGTCGCACAAAAAGACGGAGGATTCAGAGACCTCAGCCGACAGCCCGTAATTCAGGCTTGAATAAAGCGCCGTATTCGAATTGATGATGACGCCCTTGGCGCGCCCGGATGTGCCGGAGGTGTACAGCAATGTTATCGGCGCCTGCAGGTCCGAATTCACGGCTTTATAGACCGGAGCGGAATCGGCGCCGGACAAAATCGCAGAGCCGTCATCATCAATGCGGAAGCTGCAATCGTTCGAAACGCTGGCGATCGCTGGCGCTGCAAGCGGTTCAAACTCCGGCTGCCAGAACACCGCCGCCGGCGCCGCATCGCCGATCAGCACTTCGACTTCCGGCGGCGCGAGGCGCCAGTTTAAAGGAACGAAAATATGTCCGGCGCGCGCGCACGCGTAATGCACCAGCAACATAAACGCGCTGTTGCGAGAAAGCATGATGATGCGCTCGCCGCGCTTGTCGCCCAGCCGCTCGCGCAACATGCCCGCGAGTTTTGCTATCCGCTCATTCGCGGTCGCATAGCTGATCGATTCACCGGAAATCAGATCGAGAATCGCCACTTTGTCGGGCGTGG
Organism: Hyphococcus sp. D3-15; assembly: GCF_055809375.1. NCBI lineage: Bacteria > Pseudomonadati > Pseudomonadota > Alphaproteobacteria > Parvularculales > Parvularculaceae > Hyphococcus > Hyphococcus sp. D3-15. The sequence goes on from NZ_CM147910.1 coordinate 2,883,769, forward strand.
TTTTGGCGTGAAAATCGATCGCATCAGACATTCATAGTCTCCCTAAACTTTCCTGCGGGTTTCGCCCGTCACGGCGATAAAAACAAGCTCGCCCTTGTACTGCTTCAACTCTTGGACGGGCGCCAAAGATACTTAATGTAACATATCATATTACCCCCCATAACACCTTTCTCTGGCAATGGGTTTTTCTCGCGCATCTTAGCCTGTGATGGGTCGACAAATACGATAACATCCGCACAAAGCTAATCTCGTCAGATCATAAAAAGGAGCGTGACGTAATGACGTCGAAAAATCTCGAAGCGGCAATCAACAAGGCAGGAAACCCGGTTGAAATGCTGCGCAACTCTCAGGCCGGTCCGAACGCTTATCCTGGCGTTCCTCCCGAGTACACAAACTGGCGAGACGAACAGCGCGCGTGGCAGGAAACCTGCGTCCTCTTCAACCAGTCCTACCACATGGCCGATCTCGCCGTGGAGGGCCCTGATGCATTCAAGATGCTGAACTATCTCGGCATCAACAGCTTCAAGAATTTCACCGTCGACAAAGCAAAACAATTCGTACCCTGCACACCCGACGGATATGTCATTGGCGACGTCATTCTGTTTTACCTTGCTGAAAACAAATTCAATCTCGTCGGCCGCATTCCGACGCTCAACTGGATTATGTACCAGGCTGAAAAAGGAAAATGGGATGTAAAGGTCGACCTCGACGAACGCACCGCCATGCGCTCGGACGGCCGCCGCAAAGCATACCGCTTCCAGGTCCAGGGCCCGAACGCCATGGCGACGATGGAAAAAGCGCTTGGCAAAAAGCCGCCGGAACTCAAATTTTTCAACATGACGACAATCGACATCGCCGGCAAAAAAGTCGGCGCGTTGCGTCACGGCATGGCCGGCCAGCCGGGCTTTGAGCTCTATGGCCCGTGGGAAGATTATCAAGCTGTGCATTCGGCGCTGGTCAAAGCCGGTGAAGATTTCGGCCTTCGCCTTGTGGGCGGTCGCGCATACTCTTCGAACACGCTGGAGTCCGGCTGGGTGCCTTCCCCGCTGCCTGCGGTCTATTCCGGCGACAGCTTGAAAGACTACCGCGAATGGTTGCCGGGATCGAGCTATGAAGCGAATGCGTCCATCGGCGGCAGCTTTGTGTCTGACAAGATCGAAGATTACTACTTCACGCCATGGGACCTGAGCTACGGCGCCTTCGTGAAGTTCGACCACGACTTTATCGGCCGCGAAGCGCTGGAAGAAAAAGCCAAGCAAGACCATCGTCAGAAAGTGACGCTCGCGCTCGACAGCCAGGACGTCATGAAGTGCATCGGCTCGCAGCTTGAAAAAGGCGAACGCGCAAAGTTCATGGAATTCCCGTCCGCGGTTTACTCCATGCACCCGTTTGACCGGGTGATGTCCGGCGACGCCACCGCTGGCGTTTCAACATGGGTCGGCTACAGCTCAAACGAACGCTGCATGCTGACGCTCGCGATCCTCGACGCAAAATATGCAGAGCCAGGCAAGGAAGTGACCTTTGTCTGGGGCGAAGAAAATGGCGGCACTACCAAGCCGACCGTGGAATCGCACACGCAAGCGGCGATCAAGGCGACCGTCAGCCCGGTCCCTTATTCCGAAGTCGCCCGCACGTCCTATGCGGATGTGGACGGATGGCGCAGCACAAACTAAGCGCTAAACACAACGCTTTCTGCAATCGGCGGCCTTCGGGCCGCCGATTTGCTTTTAACGGCACAAACTTCGCGCTGGCGACGGCTATTGTTGCGCCCTCCTAGCCGCGCCGCGTAACATACGCTTCAAGAACAACGAAAAAATACAAAGGGGCGGTGAATGGCCGGATCTGCAGGCTCAGGAAATCCTGGCGTATCAAAAGTGCTGAACGACAAGCCCATGGGCGCGTATCAGTACTTCATCATCATCCTTCTTGTTCTGTTGAATGCGATAGACGGCTTCGACGTGCTGGCGGTCACCTTCGCAGCGCCCGGCATCTCTGAAGACTGGTCGATCAGCCGCTCGGCCCTCGGCGCCGTTATCGCGGCAAGCGTTATCGGCATGGCCGTAGGCTCCATCTTTCTCGCGCCCGTTGCGGATCGCATTGGCCGCAGGCCGGTAATCCTGATTTGCCTCGCCATCATGGCGGTAGGCATGTTGTTGACCGCCACCGCAGACTCCATCGCCATGCTCAGCGCTTATCGCATCTTCACCGGCATCGGCATTGGCGGCATGATCCCGTCACTAACCGCAGTGGCGGCGGAATTTTCAAACGAAAAGCGCCGCGACTTCGCCGTGAGCGCCATGACAATCGGCTATCCGCTTGGCGGCCTGCTCGGCGGCTTCATGTCAGCGGAACTGGTTCAGATCGGCGGCTGGCGGACAATCTTCACCGCCGGCGGGCTGATCACCCTCGCCTTTTTGCCGATCATCTGGTTCGGCCTGCCTGAATCCATCGACTATCTGGCGTCGCGCGGCGGACCGAATGCGCTCAAGAAAATCAACGCGACCTTGAAGCGGCTTGACCATCAATCTGTCCAGGAAGCGCATGCGGCGGATATGAAACCAAAATCCGCAGACCCGCGCGAATTGTTCAGCAAGGATCTGCGCTTTCTCACCATTTTGCTGATCACTGCATATTTCCTGCACATCATGGCGTTCTACTTTTTCACCGGATGGCTGCCGGTGATCATGACGGATGCGGGTTATCCGATCTCCACCGCCATCGCGGCTTCCGCTATCACCAGCCTTGGCGGCGTTCTGGGAGGTATCGCCATGGGGTTAGCCGCCCCCTATCTCGGCCTCAAACGGCTTGCGATCATCGCCATGGTCGGCACCTCCGTCATGCTTGCCGTTTTCGCCGCAACCGTTGATGATCCGGGCAAGTTCCGCATCGTTGCGTTCATCCTCGGCATATTCATCATGGGCGGCATTGTCGGGCTATACGCCTTTCTCGCCCGGGCCTTCCCCGTAAGACTACGCGTAACCGGATGCGGCCTCGCCATCGCCATGGGCCGCGCAGGCGGCATTGTCGGCCCGATCCTTGGCGGCGTCCTGTTGGATACGGGCCTTAAGGCCGGTTCGGTTTTGACAGTGATCGGAATCACGGCGGCGGTCGGCGCATTGTTCCTGTTCCCGGTTCGCCTCAAAGAGCATGAAGACTGATCCCATGAACACAGTAAGAGACGCCGTCATCGATTTTCTGCGCCGGACCGACATGACCGTCATGTTCGGCAATCCCGGCTCAACGGAGCTGCCGCTTTATCGCGATTGGCCCGATGACTTCCGCTATGTGCTCGGACTTCAGGAATCCGCAGTGCTTTCAATGGCGGACGGCTATGCGCAGGCGAGCGGCAAGGCCGCCATTGTCAATCTGCATTCCGCTGCGGGCCTGGGGCACGCCATGGGCTCGCTTGTCACCGCCTATAAAAATCAAACGCCGCTGATCGTAACCGCCGGACAACAGGCGCGCAGCCTGTTGCTTGCCGAACCGTTTCTCGGCGCAAGCGACGCGACGCTGATGCCCAAGCCTTATGTGAAATGGGCGTGTGAGCCAGCGCGCGCGGAAGATGTTCCAAAGGCCCTCGCCCGCGCCTATGCTATCGCCATGTCGGCGCCGCGCGGCCCGGTCTTCGTCTCTCTTCCCGTAGATGACTGGGAGGCGCCTTGCGAAAATATTCCAACGCTCGCGCTTCATGGCGCACCCGAAGCAAGCGCGGCGGCGATTGCTGAGGCGGCCGAAAAAATCGCTAAAAGCGCAAATCCGGTGATCGTCGCCGGGCCAGAGATCGACCGTTGCGGCGGCTGGGCAGAAGCGATCGCCTTCGCCGAGAAACTCGCCTGCCCGGTCTGGACCTGCCCGATGTCGCCGCGCTGTTCGTTTCCGGAAACTCATGCGCAATTTGCGGGGTTCCTGCGCGCCGACGAAACCAGCATCGCACAGTCACTCGCCGCGCATGATCTTGTCATCGTAATTGGCGGCCCGGCATTCACCTATCATTTCGAACACCCGCTGGCGGGCGGTTTCGATAAAGACATTCTCCAGATCACCAATGATCCGAACACCGCCTCCTATACCCCGCGCGGGTCGGCGATCATTGGCGACGTGGCGGCGGCGATGCGTAAACTGACCGAGCAATCAGCGGCGCGCCCGAAATATTCGGGAACAGCGCGCCCCGCCGCAACGCCGCCTACCGGAGATCTGCTGACAACGGCGCACGCGATCAGCATCATTCAGGAGCTGCGCCCCCCGACGCGCAGATCGCCGAAGAAGCGCCCAGCGCGCGCGGCGAGGTGCAATCGCGGATTCGCATCGATCATCCGGGAAGTTTTTTCGCCACCGCATCCGGCGGACTTGGTTTCGCCTGCAGCGCCGCCGTCGGCCTGGCCTTGGCGCAACCGGACCGGCGCACCATTGCGCTTTTGGGTGACGGCTCGTCGCTCTACACGATCCAGGCGCTGTGGTCGGCGGCGCAGGAAGGCGCCCCGGTCACCTATATCATTCTCAGCAATGGCGGATATGAGGCGCTGAAAGGCATTGCCCGGCGCTGGCAGACGCCTTCAGTCGGCACAGACTTGCCGGATCTCGACTTTGTCAGCCTCGCCAAAGGATTTGGCATGCCGGCCGAGCGCGTGGAAAATGCAGCGCAATTACGCGAAGCGCTGGAAAAGGCTTTCGCCAATCCCAGCGCATCACTGATCGATATCGCCGTCAATGACGGCTGATTTCTGCGGCTAGTGCAGCGGCTGCTTCTCGGCCATGCTCGCATTGCGATATTCGCGCGGGGACACGCCGTAGCGTTCGCGGAACACACGCGCGAAATGGGTCGTGTTGTTAAAGCCCCAGGCGTAAGCCAATTCCGTGATCGAGCGGTGACGCCACATCGGATCAGCAAGACGCTTCTTGCACTCCTCAAGACGGCGGCGGCGAATAAAGCCTGAAATCGTCTCTTCTTCTTCCGCGAACAACATATGCAGGTAACGCGGAGAAATCCGGAAGGCAGCCGCAATCGATGCGACGGTCAACTCAGGATCTTTCAGATTTGATTCGATGTAGCAGCGAATGTGGCTGCGGCGCGCCGAGGCGACAGCGGAGTCTGCGATGCGCGAACCGAACGTTTCCATGCACGACGTCGCGAACATGTCGAGCAGGTTGTTGCCGATTCGCTCGCCGATTTCTGTGTCCATGCCGTTCTTGACCTGATCCCAAACGCTGGAGAGCATGCCGGAGAGCGTTGCGGAAAGTCCGGTGGAGCCGCTCATGCACTGACCGAGCGCGATCTCAGGCGCCGGCAAGCGACGCTTCACTTCGTTCGGCGAAGTAATCATCACCAGCGTCGAGGCATTCGTTTGATATTCGAGCGTATACGGAAGAGCGCTGTCGGTCAGCACCATATCGCCCTGTTTCAAAAACGCCTCACGCCCGTCCTGTGCGACGCGCATGTCGCCTTCAAGCTGTTGATGGAAGAAGTAATGGCGTTCGCGGCTGGATGCGGCGTGCCGCGCAGTTCGCGTTACTATAGCGGGGCTCGCTGTAACTTTCGCGAGAAAGACATCACCTAGCTGAACGCTATCCACTGCGCCTTCAAATTCTTCCGGACAGAACGGCCGCGTTTCAAGCGGTGTGAAGACCTCAGCGACAATGTCGTTCCAGCGCGTAACTTTCGACGCGCCGGCGAAATCCCGAGTGGATAGATGCAGCATCTTCAATTTCCTCCCGAATGGTCTTTTTTGTTATTGTTATGTCGTATCACAATTTATACGGCACGGCAATTTTGTATGTAAGACAAACATAAATTTGGCCCCAGCGCGACAAAATTCGTTGCTGCACCGCACCAACATGCTGCATCGCAACAACGCCGCTTAAGGCAGGTTTCTTCGGCCTAGGTGGCGTTTCCTTTAGCGGAACGGGGCGTTATCAGCGTCCAAAGCACGGGATAATGGAAGGATTTCCTGATGTTTATACGACTGTTTTCACGGTCGGCGCTGGCTATTGGCGCCACGACGTTAAGCATAACATTGCTGCTCTCGGGTTGCGGAGAATCGCAAAAACAGGCCCCGGCGCCCGAGGCGGCGGCGACCGAAACGCCCGCCCCCGCCCCCGCCAGCCACGCAAATGTGAACGCCGCCCGCCTGCTCGGCGCCGATAGCGAACCCGGTCAGTGGATGTCCCACGGGCGCACCTATAGCGAACAGCGCTTCAGCCCGCTGAACCGCATCAACACCGGCAATGTGAGCGAGTTGAAGCTCGCCTGGTATCAGGACCTAGACACCGACCGCGGACAAGAAGCGACTCCGCTGGTCATTGACGGGGTCATGTATATCACCACCGCCTGGTCAAAGGTGAAGGCGTTCGACGCGCTTACCGGTGAAGCGCTGTGGTCTTACGATCCGGAAGTGCCGGGCGAATGGGCGGTGCATGCCTGTTGCGACGTCGTCAATCGCGGCCTCGCCGCGTGGAACGGGAAGCTCTATCTCGGCACGCTGGACGGCCGGCTCGTCGCACTCGATGCAGCGACCGGCAAGGAAGTCTGGAGCAAGGTCACGATCGACCGCGCCAAGCCTTACACCATCACCGGCGCGCCGCGCGTCATCAACGGCAAGGTCATTATCGGCAATGGCGGCGCCGAATTCGGCGTGCGCGGTTATGTGACCGCTTACGACGCCGAAGACGGAGACGTGGTCTGGCGCTTTTACACCGTTCCCGGCGATCCGGGAAAAGGATACGAAAATTCCGCCATGGCGATGGCCGCGCAAACCTGGAACGGCGAATGGTGGAAGCTCGGCGGCGGCGGCACCGTCTGGGACGCCATGGCCTATGATCCGGATACGAACCTTCTCTATATCGGCGTCGGCAATGGATCGCCCTGGAACCAGTCTTTCCGCAGCCCCGGCGGCGGCGACAATTTGTTCCTTTCGTCGATTGTCGCTCTTGACCCTGACACGGGCGACTATCGCTGGCACTTCCAGACGACGCCGGGCGAGACCTGGGACTTTACCGCCACGCAGCAAATCGTTGTCGCAACGCTGAATATCGACGGCGCCCCGCGCAAGGTCGTCATGCAGGCGCCAAAGAACGGTTTCTTCTATGTGCTCGACGCGGCGACTGGCGAATTCATCTCGGCGAATAATTTCGCACCGGTGAACTGGGCGACCGGCATCGATCCTGAAACTGGGCGTCCGATTGAAAATCCCGACGCGCGGTTCGACAAGACGGGCGTTCCCTTTGTCGTTCTCCCCGGCCCCGGCGGCGCTCATAGCTGGCATTCCATGAGCTACAATCCGGAGACCGGACTGGTTTACATTCCTGTCAATATTGGCGGCTTCCCTTATGTTCCGGACCCCAACTACAAGCCGGAGCCGCGCGGCTTTAATAATGGCGTCGATTTCGCCGCTGCTGCTCTGCCGCCTATCCCGGAAGTGAAAGCCGCCGCGAAAGCGGGGCTTGGCGAGCGCCTTGTCGCCTGGGACCCGGTCGCCCAAAAGGAAGTCTGGGGCGTTCCCTATCCGGGCGCCGGCAATGGCGGCACGGTGACGACCGCAGGCGGACTGGTCTTTCAGGGCTCGAAAGGCGGAAACTTCGCCGCCTTTGATGCAAGCACCGGCGAGGAATTGTGGTCCACCGATGTGCAGACCGGCATCGTCGCGGCGCCGGTGACCTTTGAACTCAGCGGCAAGCAATATGTCGCCGTTCTCGCAGGCTGGGGAGGCGTTGAAGCGCTTGCTCCCGGCGAACTCGGCGCAGTCGGCAGCACCACGTCAAACAACAGCCGCTTGCTGGTGTTCGCCCTCGACGGCGCCGCCAGCCTGCCGCCCAAGCCGGTCGTGGAAGCGCGTCACCTTGCGCCGCCGCCGCTGCAAGCCTCGGCGGAGACCGTCGCAGAAGGCGCGCGTCTTTACGGAAAATATTGCGGCGTTTGTCATGGCGACGCCGCCCATAGCGCCGGCGTCCTGCCCGATTTGCGCTACTCGGAGATCGCGCAAGATCAGGCGCAATTCGCCGAAGTGGTGCTTGGCGGCGCGTTAAGCGCAAATGGCATGGTGTCGTTCTCCAGCGTGCTTGACGCTGAGAGCGCGGAAAGTTTGCGCGCTTACATCATTGCGCGCGCCAATGAAGACGCAAGGCTTGGATTTAACTGATAGGCAGGGCCACACCGGCCCTGCCTCACTTTACGCCTGGTTGATCTCGTCAAAAATCGGATTGTGCAAAAGGAAAGCGATTGCTTTTGCGCGTTCCTCATTGATCGGCTCATCCGGGAACGACTTCAGGATCGCGTTGAAATGCTCTTCCGCACCCTTTTTGAATTCCGGGTGGGTGAGAATATAGAGGTCATCGTTCAAAACCCCTTTCAGAACGCGGTCGCCGCATTCTTCTGCGCTCATCCACAAATCGGAGATCGGGCGGGCGGCGAGCTGTTGTTCAGCTTCAATGAGCCCCGTGTCTTTCTTGAATTTTTCCGGGCGGATCTTGCCCGTCTCACCAATATTGGATTTCACTGGCCCGGGGCAAAACGCCGAAACGCCGATATTGTCTGGCGCCAGTTCGCCGCGAATGGATTCAGACAGTCCGATCATCGCGGCCTTCGCCGTACCGTAGATTGAAAACGCCGTTACCGGCACCAACGCCGCCTTTGACGCAGTATTGACGATCTGGCCGCCTTCGCCATGTTTGCGGATATAGGGCAACACGATCTGAATGCCGTTGATGACGCCGCCAATCATTACGCCCAGCCCCCAGTCCCAGTCGTCAAAGCCGAGATTTTTCAGCGGGCCGCCAACGCCCATGCCGGCATTGTTGAACAGCATGTGAATCTTGCCGAATTTTTTCTCCGCCGCCTCTGCGGCCTCGGCATAGGCTTTGCGGTCGGTCACATCGAGATTGATGCAGAGCACACGGTCCGGATCGTTAAAAAACTCGGAAGCGGTTTTAAGAAGGTCGTCGCGAACATCCGCCAATACGAGATTTGATCCGGCATTGTAGAACGCCTTGGCGATCCCCAGGCCAATTCCACTTGCACCGCCCGTGATAAATGCGGTTTTGCCCTTAACGTCTTTCATGTGACTTATGTCCTTTACGACTCATTTCAGTGAAGCATTCTCCACCTCACCTTCCCGGTTCGGCATGACCTTCCCGCAACCGGGCCGGCGCTGAGCGTTGCGGCCCGACTGTGTTTTGAGACATAGGGCCAATCGCCACCCATGGCGAAGCGCATCACAACGACTGGTGAAAACTCCCCCTCGGTGGCGATTCGCGCCTTTTCAATCACGCCGGTCAAAGTCAAACTATAGGAATGAGCAACACCGTTCAGGCCGAGATAAACTATTCCGCGCCCATGGCGACGAAGCCGCGGTTTCACGCCAATGATCCTTCGCGCGATGTCTTAAAACTGGACCCGCAAATCGTGACGTTTGTTGACGGCCGCGCAGCGCCTCCATCGCTTGATCGCGAAGGCTTTGCGCTTGTGCCGCACCGCAGCAATGTAAAAGATTTTCGCGACCCTGCGTCTCACGATGTTCACAAGCGCGAAATTGAAGAATTGATCGTCAGCCTGACCGGCGCAGACAAAGCGGTCGTCAACTCGCCGGGCGTCCTTCGGTTTGGTGAAAAATCCACCGAAAGCGGCAAGCTCAACAATTCTCGTCCGGCGCGCTTCATCCATATCGACGTCAATGATGAAACTGCGGCGCAATTTACTCATTCCTCGGCGCCCGAGGGTGCGAAACTGAAACGCGTGGCGCATTATAATATCTGGCGCGTGCTGACACCGCCGCCGCAAGACGTGCCGCTAGCAATTTGCGATGCGCGCAGCCTGGCGCCGGAGGATCTGATTGAAGCGGATGCTATTTTCGACCAGAAGGGCCAGCCGGACTGGTCCTTCACGGCGTTGCTGGTGAAAGCATCCCCGCGTCACCGTTGGGTCTGGTTCCCCGAGATGACTCCCGATGAAGCGCTGGTGTTTGTCACGAATGATAGTGACCCGTCACGGCCGCACCATACGCCCCATAGCGCCTTCAACAATCCGCTTTGCCCGCCTGACACACAACCGCGCGCCAGCATCGAAATGCGCGCGATCGCCTTCTGGTACGCCTAGGCGCCCGCCGCAGGGAGACAGGATTTGAGCGACTTTCCGAATACGATTGACTTTATGTTCCTGAACCAGCCGGTGGGTGAAGAATATTCCCTGCAGGAATTAAAGGTTGAGGGCGATATTCCGTCCGATATTCGCGGCGCCTTTTTTCGCGCCGTGCCGGACCCGGCCTTTCCGCCGATTTTTGCGGATGACACCGCGATTTCCGGCGACGGCATGGTCTCACGCCTTTGGTTCAAGGATGACGGTTCAGTCGCTTTCGACATGCGCTATGTGCAGACCGCCCGCTACCAGGCTGAAGTCAAAGCCGGAAAAGCGCTTTTCGGCCGTTATCGCAATCCTTATACGGATGATTCGTCCGTAAAGGGCGTTGACCGGACCGTGTCCAATACCACGCCAATCTGGCATGGCGGCAAGCTTTTAATGGCGAAAGAGGACGGTCACGCCTACCGCGTAGATCCGATCACGCTTGAGACGATCGGTTCTTACGATTTCGGCGGCGATTTAAAATCTGAGACCATGACCGCCCATGCCCGGGTCGATCCCGACACCGGCGAAATGTATTTTTTCGGCTATGAGGCGGACGGGCTGGCCTCGACAAAGGTCGCCTACTGCATCGCCGACAAACATGGCAAGCTCATCAGAGAGCAATGGTTTGACGCCCCCTATTGCGGGCTCATGCATGATTTTGTCATTACGAAAAACCACGCGGTCTTTCCGCTCTTTCCGACCACATGCGACATTGAGCGATTGAAGGCCGGCGGCGTTCATTGGGTGCATGAACAGGACAGAGAGAGCTGGGTTGGCGTGATGCCGCGCAATGGCGATGTCAAAGACATGCGCTGGATCAAGGGGCCGAAAGGCGTCTCCGCGTTTCATTTCATGAACTGCTTTGAAGACGCCGCCGGGCGCATCCACCTCGACTTGCATCTGACGGAAACAAACGCTTTTGATTTCATTCGCCGCCCGTCAGGCATTAATATGCCGCAATGGGAGATCAAAGGCGGGCTGATGCGCTGGTCGTTCGATCCAGATGGCGACGTGATCGAAGAGACCCAACTCGGTCCCTCCGGCGATCTCTGCCGCATTCGCGACGCCGATCAGGGCAGACCCTACAATACCGGCTGGTATCTCAGCATGAACCCGGAACTGAAAGGTCCGCCGGTTTTTGGCGGTCCCGTTGGCGCCATGTTCAATGCGCTGATCGGCATCAATCCCGAAACCCGCGAGATGGATGTCCTTGCGCCGCCGCCCGGGCATGCGGTCAGCGAACCGGTGCACATCCCTTCATCCGATGCAGACCATCCCGGCTGGCTGGTTCTGATTGTCGACAGACAAACCGGCGAGCAGGATTTCGAGCATGAGGCATGGGTGTTGAACGCCGGCGCGGTGAACAAAGGCCCGGTTGCAAAAATCGCCATCCCGCATCGGTTGCGCCCACAGGTGCATGGCTGGTGGGTGTCGAACGAAAAACTCGCCGCCGCGCAGACCGCCTAAGTCAGATCGTCAAGGCTGATCTTCTTGCCGGCGGCCGCAGCGCGATTGCCCTCGCGGCGCAGGCGCTCGATTTCAAGCCGGCCTGCCGGCGCCGGTTCGTCGGGCAGCGCCGCCATCGACGTCTCGTAGATTTCCTGAAAATCCGGCCCGTGCTCGGGATGAGTAAGGATGAGCCCGCGATTTTCGCTCATGCCTTTCAACACTTTCTCGCCAACCTCAAGCGGGTCCATGCCAAGCTCAAAGGCGCCGCCAAATTTTTCAAGCTCCGCCTTGTCCACCTCGCCAAAACCGCTTTGCTTGAAATTATCAGGGCGCTTCAGCGCACAGTCCCATGCATTGGTGTTGGTGAGACCGGGACAGACCAGCGACACGCCGATATTGTCTGGCGCCAGATTGTAGCGCAAACATTCCGTCAGCCCACGGACGGCGAATTTGCTTGCAGTGTAAATGCCTGCCTGCGGCCCCGAAATATAGGCCGCAAGGCTCGCCACATTAACGATATGCCCGCCCTCGCCATGGGATTTGATTTTGGGAATGAAGCTGACAAGCCCGTTCACATTGCCGCCGAAATTAACACCCATGATCCAGTCATAATCATCATAGCTGGCTTCATCCGTCGGCCCGAACACGCTGACGCCCGCATTGTTGACGAGCACATGCACCTTGCCGAAATGCGCTTCGACTTCCTCGGCGGCCTCTGCAAAACGCGCGCGATCGGTGACGTCAAGCTTAACAAAAAGCGGCGCCTCACGCCTCTGATCTGCAAACCATTTCTCTGCTTCCGCGCGATAATCCTCATTGCGGTAGCTGAGCGCCAGCCGCATGCCCGCATTGGAAAATGCGCGCGCAATCCCAAAGCCTATGCCCGAAACGCCGCCGGTGATGAATGCCGTTTTTCCCTGCCAGTGCATCTATTTCGCGCCTTCATGGTTGTTTGAATCCCACCTTAGGTTATCCACTTGATAGACGGGAACAATAATCAGGAGGAAATGATGAGCGACCTGGAAGACATGAAGGCGGCGATCGCTGCATTGCAGCACCGGGTCGATACGCTGGACGACGTCAATGAAATCCGCAAACTCCATTTCGCCTATGGCTACTACATGGATTTTTGCCAGTATGACGAAGTCGTGCAGCTCTTCGCCAAAGACGGCGAAGCCCTGTTCCTCTCGGGCATTTACAAAGGCCATGAAGGCGTCGCGCGTCTGTACAAAACCTGGTTTCAGAATTTCTTCACCAAGGGCAAACCCGGTCCGGAATATGGTTTCCTGCTTGATCATTTTCAGATGCAGGACATCATCACCGTCGCCGATGACCGCAAGACGGCGAAGGCGCGCTTTCGCGCCTTGTTGATGGGCGGCAATCACGAAAGCCGCGACTATCACCCCGAAGGATTGCCTGAGCAATTCTACGAAGCCGGCATTTATGAAAATGATTATGTCCGCGAGGATGGCGTCTGGAAAATCAAGCGTCTGGACTATGTTGTGCAGTGGCAGGCCGAATATGAAAAAGGCTGGGCCCACACAGTCGCCCATCTTCAGCCCGCAGTGAAGACCTTTCCTGAAAACCCTCTTGGGCCGGATGAATTACTGCCGGAACAGCGCCAGACATGGCCCTATCGTCAGGATATGCCGATGCATTTCGCGCATCCGGTGCTCGGAGCAAAAGGTAAATGAGCGGCGAGCTTTTGCCGGACGGCAGTGAAAAAGGCTTGCGCGGCCATATGGTCGGAGAGCGCGGCGTTCGCAAACGCATCGGCCTCGCCCCGGCGGCGGGCGATATCGACCGCAATGCGCCCTATAAACGCATCGCCACGGAAGAGGCCTGGACCCTGCCTGAGCTTGTCGAAGCACAGGTGAAGCTGCTGAACAGCCCCAACGCGCCCGACGATCCGGCGCTGCGCATGGGCGGCATGTTCGCCAAAATGCCTGACTTGCAGAAAATGCTCTGCGACCTTGGCGATTTGCGCATCGCGCATATGGATGAATATGGCATTGACCGTCAGCTCCTGCTGCTGACCGCGCCGGGCCCGCAAGTGCTGGAGCCGGATGAGGGAACCCGCCTCGCCGCCCGTGCAAACGACCTTGCCGCAGAAGCCTGCGTAAAACGGCCCGACCGCTTTTCTGCGCTCGCCGCCTTCCAGCCGCAGGCCCCAGACAAAGCGGCTCGCGAAATCGAACGCGCCATGAAAGATTTAAAGCTCAATGGCGCCGTCCTGAATTCGCATTTTCGCGGGCATTTCCTTGACGAGCCGGCGAGTGATCCGATTCTCGCAGCGCTCGAGGAAAATGACGCGGCGCTCTACATTCATCCCACAGCGCCCTTTGACGACAGGGTATATGTGGCGCGCGGCATGACCGGCGCACTTGGCGGCTTTCCCCATGATGTGTGGAACCACACGATGGGACTGATCCTGTCTGGCGCCTTCGACAAATATCCGAAATTGCGCCTTGTCATCGGCCATATGGGCGAATGTATGCCGCTCAATATTTACCGTTTTGACTGGATGCAGTCGAATGCAGACGGCGTGCCCGGCCTGCGCGGGGGGCAACCGGCGGTCACGCTCAAACATCCGATGAGCCATTACTTCAAAAACAATATCTGGATCACCACCAGCGGCGTTGCGTGGGAGCCGGCGATCAAGTTCTGCATGGAGGTCATGGGCCCTGATCGCGTTCTTTACGCGATGGACTATCCCTATCAGCAATCGTCGGACGAAGTCGCCGCTTATGACCGGATGGATATCTCACTCGCTCACAAGAAAATGCTGATGCAGGAAAACGCCGAACATGTTTTCCGCCTGCCGAAAGACTAGGCTTTCGCCGTAACAATCCAGGAGGCGGCTTCCATACGAATGGCGCCGTTTTTCTGGAACGGCTTCACCGCCTCAATAATGTCCGCGCGGGCTTTTTCCTTTACGCCAGGTCCGGCCGCCTCCAGCGGTTCGCCAATCGCGAGCGCATCCAGAACGAAATCCGCCGCGCTTTCCGGCGTAGCGCCCTCGCCGCCGAGCAATTGTTCACCGCGCCACAGCGTGCACTCGACATCTTTCCAACCGGCGCCTTCGAGCAACGCTTTTGTCGCTTCCGGATCAGCCATGCGGAACGGACCGGGCCCGCCCGGATCGCGCTCGGGCATTTCCACATATTTTCCGGCAATGGCGCCGACAATCCCGATCCATGGGTTCTTGTCCGGCGGTCCCCAGCAGGAAAACACGAAATCGCCGCCGGGCTTCACCCATTTTTTTAAGTTTGTAAAAGCCTTGTCCGGATCTTCAAAAAACATGATCCCGAAGCTTGAAAAGGCGCGATCGCGCGGCGCATCCAGACTGGCGGACTGCGCATCGGCGCATAAAAACGATGTGTTTTGCGCCCCTGCGGCGGCCGCTCTTTTTGTGGAATGATCGATGAGGATATCGGCGATATCGACCCCAAGATAATCGCCGGAAGGTGCAACCGCCTTGGCGATCTCCACGGCGTTTTTGCCGCCGCCGCAGCCGATTTCGACAACGCTTTGACCGGGCTTGAACGCCGCCGCCTTCATCAGGGCCGCATTGACCGGTGAAATCATCGACTCAAACGGATCCAGATATTTAAGCCACCGCTCTCCGACTTCGCCGTTCCAGTCTTCCACTGCCTGGTCTGTCATGCCTGATCTCCCGCGTTGATTTCGCTGACAGCCTATCCAAGACGCCGTCTGCAATTGCGCTATTTGCGAAGTCGGACCTGCTTGCGACAAGGCGCGCCGGGTCAATGTGCGGCGCAGCATTGGCGGGATGATGCGCATAGCAGACGCCTTGCGAAACACCGCATAATGGCGAGCCGCAGCGACGTCCGCTTTCACTTCGCTAAAAGACATATCTCGGCCCATGGCCATCGTTTATGACTGCTCTATCGAAGCGCCGGGACGCCCCCGCGCCGAAATGAGCCGCCGCGCGCAAAGGGAAGAATTATGAGCGACGTCACCCTTTACCATTGGGAGCCGAATGCAAACTCCGGCAAGCCCATGCTGACGCTGATGGAGAAAGGCGTCGACTTCAACAGTCACTATCTGGACCTGTTGAATTTCGATCAGCACAAACCCGAATATCTCGCCATCAATCCGCAAGGCACAATCCCCGCGATGACCCATGGCGACCGCGTGCTGACGGAATCAACCGCGATTATGGAATATGTCGACGCTGCTTTTCCCGGCCCCTCGCTTATGCCCAAGGATCCGAAAGGTCAGTGGCGCGCGCGCTGGTGGATGAAATTCATGGACCAGTGGCTGGCGCCGTCCTTCTCGATGATCGGCTGGAGTGTTTTCGTCGGCCCCATGGTGCGCGGCAAAGACCCCGAACTGCTAAAGGCCGCCATCGACCGCATTCCCCTGCCCGAGCGCCGTGTCGCCTGGCGCAAGGCGATTTACGGAACCTTCAGCGAAGCGGAAATGGCGGAATCCCAACGCCGCGTTGCGGTCGGCATCGGCCTGCTCGAAGAAGCCCTGTCGAAACGCAAATGGCTTGCCAGCGACGAATATTCACTCGCCGACATAAACGGCTTCAACCTCGCTTACGCCTTGCCGCTGTCGCAACCTGAACTATCAAACGATGAAAAAACGCCGCACATTCTCGAATGGCTGCGCAAGATTTACGAGCGCCCTGCGACGAAGGAAACCTGGGCGATGGGCAAGACAGATATGGTGAAACGCGTAGCAATTCTGGAGCGTTCATAATGGCGATGACATTGTATCATGGCGAACCGAACGGCCCTTCCCTTACGGTGCTGGCCGCGCTGTTCGAAACCGGACAGGATGCGACGCTCAAGTCGATTGACCTTGCAAAAGGCGAGCGCCACAGCGCCGGCACGCCGCGCAATCTTGAAGTCGATATGAGCATTGAAGGCGAAGGCCCCGTGCTTGTCGCCGATGGCGAACCCATGGCGGATTCGGTGTTCATCGCCTGCTTCCTGAATGACTCCGCGAAAAATTCGCCTATCGCGCCGACCGACCCGTTCGCCCGCTGGGAAATGATGACTTGGTGCCGCCAGACAATCGAACGCACAGCGCCCGCCGCCGCCTATCTCGGCGTGAAGGCTTCCCTTACCGGGCCGCTGGCCGCAATGGATGACGGCGTTTTCGACGCGATGATCGCCCCAATCAAGAGTGACGATCTTAAAACCCGCTGGTCCGAGATCAGGGCCGGCGCGTTCGACGATGACAAGCTCGAGGACTCCCGCGCGAAAATCATCGGCGCAGTTGAAAAGATCGAGGCACAGCTAGGCCATGGGAAAGACTGGCTGCTGGGCGCATTTTCAGTCGCCGACCTGGAGACCTATGCATGGGTTTCCGGCATGCGCGACATCGTGCCGGAAGCCTTTGAAGGCAAGCCGCTGAGCGCAGCGTGGCTGACGCGTGTGGAAAAACGTCCGTCCGTCGCACGCGCGCTTGGGCTAGCAAAGACCGCCGCGCCGCAAAAAGTCTGGGCGCCCGGACCGGAAATCAATCGCTGGGGTTAGCGGGAAATACTCATTTCCCGCGCGAGCTGGCTCTGAACCGGCGGTAATTTTCCCGCCGCCCGCGCTCGAAAACCATCCGCTCCGCCGGCGCTTCGCCAACCGGATAGTCTTCAATGATCTCATTGAAGATTTCGCGCAGCTCGTCGCGAAACTCCGGGTGCGGAAAGATGTAAAACTTGTTGGCGCGAATGGCTTCCAGTGTCTTCGCGGCGACCTCTTCCGGCTCCATGCCGGCGTCATGCACTTTTGCAAGCTGCGCATTGAATTCCACATCGACCGGCTTGCCGCGCGCGCCGAGCGCTTCGGGGCGCAATTCGTCGCTCGCATAAATATGGCTCTTTACGAGGCCCGGACAAATGATCGACACGCCAATGCCAGTCGGCGCCAGCGAATAGCGCAACGATTCAGACAGGCCGCGCACTGCGAATTTCGAACAGTTATAAATGCCTGGCACCGGCCCGGCGAGAAACGCCGCCATGGACGCCGTATTGACGATATAGCCGCCTTTGCCGCGATCTTTCATGCGCGGCACAAAGGTTTGCACGCCATTGATGACGCCCTGCAAATTGACCCCTAGCACCCAGTCCCAATCGTCATAGGAACTCTCGTCGATGGTCTGGAAAAGATTGATGCCCGCATTGTTGAACAACAGGGACACCGGGCCCAGCCGGTCTTCCGCTTCATCCGCGACCGCCGCAAATGCGTCCCGCGAAGCCACGTCCAGCTTCAATCCAATCGCCTGCTGATTATCCAGAATATCGAGCGCTGCATCGATAGCGTCCTGACGGATATCGGCGATGGCGACCTTGGCGCCTTCAGCCAGCAGCGCGCGCGCGAGCCCGAGCCCGATGCCGTTCGCGCCGCCAGTGATAAAGGCGGTCCGCCCTGCGAAATCCTGCATCATCAGCTCCTTAAAACCTGCATGAAACCGCTCCCTGCTTCATTCCGCAGCAGTCGCTGTTTCGCTTCCTCATTCAGCGCCAGAACAACGCCTCGCGCTTCACCTATGGTGGTAACCTGACTACCATATAGGCATATAACGTCATTCGGATTTAGCTATATTCGACCCGATTTCACTGACGGAAAGCAATTACCGCTTAGGCGCGCCAAATCAACAGGAAGACACAGTGACCGACACAGACCGCATCGCAAAACTTGAAGCCCAGGTAGCCGCATTGACTGACCGGCTCACACGGACGGAAGACGAACAGGCCGTACGCAAACTGCATCACCTATATGGCTATTTCATCGACAAGTGCCTCTACCGCGAGGTCGTCGACCTGTTCACCGAAGATTGTGAAGTGCATTTCTTTGGCGGCATATTCAAAGGCAAGGCTGGCGCAGCGCGGCTTTACATTGAACGCTTTCAGAAGAATTTTGTGCATGGCAATAACGGCCCGATTGACGGCTTCCTGCTCGACCACCCGCAACACCAGGATGTTGTCGATATCGAGGAAGACGGCATCACCGCGCTGGGCCGATTCCGTTGCACCATGCAGGCCGGACGGCACGAATCTTACGGTGAAACCCGTCAATGGTGGGAAGGCGGCCTTTACGAAAACACCTATAAGAAAATTGACGGGGTATGGCGCATCCACATTCTGAACTATGTTCCGCAATGGCATGCAGATTTTGAAACCGGCTGGGCCCATACAAGACCGAACTATGTTCCCTTCATGACGACGCCTTACCCGGAAGATCCGATGGGACCCGACGAAATCAACAAAGATGTCTGGCTCTGGCCGACCCACAAGGTCGTTCCGTTTCATAACAAGCACCCGGTCACGGGCGCGGAAATCAAACCGGAGCGCTGGCAGGGCGACATCGACCGCGAAAAGAAAGAACAGACCTCATGAGCGCCTATCCCGAGCTTTACATGATCATCGACGGCGAACGGGTTCAGGCGGGCGACCGCAGGACCCATCGCGTCGTGAACCCCGCCACCGAAGAAACGCTCGGTGAGTTGCCGCTGGCAAACGCGGCCGATCTCGACCGCGCGCTGGCGACAGCGGATAAGGGTTTCAAGATCTGGCGCAATTCAACGCCGCAAGAGCGCGCCTCTGTACTGCAAGGCGCGGCCCGGCTGATGGTCGAACGCGCCGACGACATCGCCCGCGTCGCAACGATGGAAGAAGGCAAGCCATTCGCGGAAGCGCGCATCGAAGTGATGATGAATGTCGGCTTGTTCAATTTCTATGCGGGCGAGTGCCAGCGCATCTATGGCCGCACGCTGGTGCGTCCGGCCGGTATGCGCTCAACAGTCACGAAGGAACCTGTCGGGCCGGTCGCCGCTTTCGCGCCATGGAACTTCCCGATCGGCAATCCGGGCCGCAAGCTTGGCGCGCCCATCGCCGCCGGATGCTCCGTCATCATGAAGTCGGCGGAAGAAACGCCCGCATCCGCTCTCGCGGTGTTGCAGGCGCTGCTCGATGCGGGCTTGCCCAAGGAAGTCGCGCAGGCTGTATTCGGCGTGCCCGATGAAGTTTCGCGTCATCTTCTGGCCTCGCCGATCATCCGTAAACTGTCTTTCACGGGCTCAACCGTTGTCGGCAAACATCTGGCGAAACTCGCCGCCGACGACATGAAACGCACCACGATGGAGCTCGGCGGTCATGGACCGGTGCTGGTGTTCAAGGATGTTGATCTCGACAAGGTGCTCGACACGGTCGTCCCGCAGAAATACCGCAACGCCGGACAGGTCTGCGTCTCGCCGACGCGGTTCATGGTCGAGGAGGACATCTATGACGACTTCGTTTCCGGCTTCACCAAACGCGCAAAAACTTTGAAAGTCGGAAATGGCCTTGAAGATGGCGTGCAGATGGGGCCGATGGCCAATCCGCGCCGCCCGGACGCCATGGAAAAACTGATCGGCGAAGCGGTGTCGAAAGGCGCAAAGCTGCAGACCGGCGGCGAACGCATCGGCAATCAGGGCTTTTATTATGCGCCGAGCGTGCTTTCCGATGTGCCGCTCGAGGCTGAGATCATGAATACCGAGCCATTCGGTCCGGTCGCGCTGTGCAATTCTTTCCGCTCCGAAGAAGACGCAATCACCGAAGCTAACCGATTGCCTTATGGCCTCGCCGCTTATGCGTGGACGCAGGATTCCGCGCGTCAGAAACGTCTCGCTCACGAGATTGAAACCGGCATGCTGGGCATCAACACCCCGATGATCGGCGGCGCGGATGCGCCCTTCGGCGGCGTCAAATGGTCCGGACACGGACATGAAGACGGACCGGAAGGCCTTGAGGCCTGCCTCGTCACCAAAGCTGTTCACGAAGGTTAAGCATGACTCATGAACTCAAGACCGGCGGCGAGCGCGGTTATCTGCGCATCGCCACCGAAGAAGCCTTCGCGACGCAGGAACAGATCGATGTGTTTTTGCGCATGGTCAAAGACGGAACGGCCGACAAGGGCATGGTTTCGCTTTGGGGGTTTTACGCCACCTCGCCGTCAGAGCGGGCGACGCATATCATGGAGTGCCTGCTAGACCTCGACGACAAGCGGATCGCCCATATGGACGAAACCGGCATCGATGTCGCCATCCTGTCCCTCACCTCGCCGGGCGTGCAGCCGATGGAGACGGAAGAGGCGAAAGGTATCGTGTCTCGGGCGAATGATTATCTCGCCGCCGCTATTGCGCGCCACCCGACCCGCTATGTGGGCATGACCAGCATTGCACCGCAGGACCCGGAATGGAGCGCGAAGGAAATTCATCGCGGCGCCAAGCTCGGCTTCAAGGGCGTGATGGTCAACAGCCACACCCAGGGCGAATATCTCGATGACCCGAAATTCGACCCGATTTTCAAAGCGCTCGTCGAAACCGGCCAGCCGCTCTACATCCATCCGTCAACGCCGCCGGATACGATGATCGATCCGATGCTGGAGGCTGGACTAGACGGCGCTATATTCGGCTTTGGCGTTGAAACAGGCATGCATTTGCTGCGCCTGATCACCATCGGCATTTTCGACCGCTATCCCGATCTTCAGATCATTGTCGGCCATATGGGCGAAGCATTGCCATACTGGCTCTATCGGCTCGACTACATGCATCAGGCCGGCGTGCGCTCGAAACGATATGAACGCATGAAGCCGCTGAAGAAGTCCATCGCGGACTATATGAAATCCAATGTCTACATCACCACAAGCGGCATGGCCTGGGAGCCTGCGATCAAATTCTGCCAGAACGTGCTGGGCGAAGATCGCGTGATGTATGCGATGGACTACCCATACCAATTTGTCGCTGACGAAGTAAGAACTCATGACCTTCTCGACATCTCGGCGGAAGCGAAAAAGAAACTGATGCAAACCAACGCGGAACGCGCGTTCAAGCTGTAAGCATATTTTGCGGGTAAGGAACTGACATGGCGGCGAATGAGACCGGCGGCGCGGAAACCAGCGCCAATACGGTGAAGCTTGGCGGCTGGGCCGCGTGGGGAACGCTGGCGATTGTCATGCTGACCACGGCAATGTCGCTGGTCGACCGGCAGATCCTTGCGATCCTGGCGCCGCAGATCAAAGCGGACCTGAATATCGGCGACGCTGAAATGGGCGTTCTTTACGGCGCCGTCTTCGGGCTCTTTTACTCCGTATTCTCGCTGCCGCTCGGCCGGCTCGCCGATGGCTGGGTGCGCACAAAATTGCTGAGCATTTCCATTTTCGGCTGGTCGATCATGACCGGCCTTGCCGGCTTTGCGAATGGCTTTGGCCTGCTCGCCCTGTCGCGCCTTGGCGTCGGCATTGGCGAGGCGAGTTCTCAACCGGCCGGCATGTCGCTCCTTTCCGACATTTTTCCCAAGAGCCAGCGCGGCACGATCACCGCCGCCATGTCCATCGCTGTAGCGCTTGGCGTCGGCGGCGCGTTGATGCTTGGCGGCGCCGTCGCCGATGGATGGGATGCGGCCTATGCGGATGGCGACGCGCCGCTTGGGTTAAGAGGCTGGCAGGCGGCGTTTCTGGTCGCCGCTGCGCCGGGCTTTGTGTTGAGCGCATTGCTGCTGTTTGTGCGCGAGCCTGTGCGCGGCGCGGCGGACGGCGTCATCGCCAAGCCCGATCCGGCGCCGTTCAGCGCCAGCCTCGACACGCTTCTCGGCATTCTGCCAGGTCTCGCATGGGTCGAATTCGCCCGCCGCAAAGCGCCCGCGAAACTATGGATCATCAACATCGCAGCCGGCGCCGCGATCATCGCGCTGGCATTCATTCTCACCCGTTGGACAAACGGCCTTCGCCCGGTGAACCCGGTCGCCCTCAAACTGGGATCGTTTGAACTGACCGGCAATTCGCTGCAATGGGCGATCACCGGAGTCGGCGCCTATATCGTCATTTGCTGGATGCAATCGCTTTTCCTGCGCGACAAGCCCGCCTTCGAAGTCATCGTCAAACAGCCCTCCATGGGACTGGTGATCGCCATAGCGGCGTTACAGTCGGTCTTGAACTATGGCGTCATGTCCTGGTCGGCGGTCTACGCCATCCAGCATTTCGACAAACCCGCCTCGGTTATTGGCGCGCAATTCGGCCCGATTATCACCATCCTCGGAATCGCCGGGCCCCTGATTGCAGGGCCGGTTTCAGACTGGGCGCATCAGCGCATCAAGGGCGGGCGCATGTATGTGACGCTGTTTGCGCTTGTCGGCTCGCCCCTCCTCGCCATCGGCGTTTTCAATGCGCAATCGCTGAGCGAGTTTTACGCGTGGTTCGTCGTCTATTCGCTGGTGCTGACCATGTGGCTGCCGCCAATCTATGCGTCCCTGCTGGACCTCACTCTTCCGCGCATGCGCGGCATGGTGATGAGCTATTACATCTTGATGATGACCATCACCGGCATGGGGCTGGGCCCTTATGCGGTCGGCATGATGAGCGACGTGAATGGCGGCAAACTGGGCGAGGCCATTTTGAACCTCTACTGGATCGGTCCGCTCATCGTCGTCCTGATTGCAGTGCTCATCTGGCGCATGCCGAAAGACGAAGCGTTGCTGACGGAGCGGGCGCGCGCTGCAGGCGAGCCGGTTTAAAGGACCCGCCAGACCCAGAGCTTGATGCCATTCGCATAACGCGCCCCGGCGCACACAAAGACCGACTTGTTGAGCCAGTCATATTTGCCGATGGGCGCGATGAATTCGGGGATTGTGCGGAAATAATATTCCGCCGGGTCCACTTCCTCACCGGCGACAAGCCGCTTCATCACTTCGGGTGGTCCGTGGCGCAGACCGCGATTATGGATCTGGATGACGACGCCGTCATCGGTCTGCATCGCATAGGTCGCATCAGCAACGGTCACGCCGTCCGGACGGGTCAATTGCCAGTCCGCAGCATTGCCGAGCAACTCGCCTTTGATTCGCGGGCCCTCTACCGGCCCCTTGAAGATCGGAATGATGCGGCGCGTCCCGTCAACCGTTTCCCCAATCGGAATCGGATCGCCTAGCGCGCCGCCAGCCTCATAAACGAATTCAAGTTCCGGTTTGATCATCGCCGCGATCAGGCGACCATGCCGATGTCTGCTGCATCGGCCCAATTGCCGTGCAGGCCGAAACGCAGCCGGACCGGGATTTTCACCGTCGCGATTGGGCCCTTTTCAATCTCCAGCGCATCGAACACCAGCAGATCGCTGCGATGTTCCTCCAGCCGGTTGCAGACCATCACGATCCAGCCATCGCCTTCCGGCGCATCCTTCGAACGCGGAATGAAGCAAGGCTCCTGCAGGGTCGAAACCGGCCCGCACCACCACTTCTGTTCCTCGCCGGTCTCATGATCGACCTTGCCCAGCGTGTTCATCAGGAAACCGCCGGCGCTGCCGCCCTTTAACTCGCAAGGCTTGGCCATATCCACCACCAGCATC
Organism: Hyphococcus sp. D3-15; assembly: GCF_055809375.1. Classification (NCBI taxonomy): domain Bacteria; kingdom Pseudomonadati; phylum Pseudomonadota; class Alphaproteobacteria; order Parvularculales; family Parvularculaceae; genus Hyphococcus; species Hyphococcus sp. D3-15. The sequence goes on from NZ_CM147910.1 coordinate 2,907,674, forward strand.
CAGCCATGGCGGTATTTGAGCCCCGCATAGCGGTCATCAATGCGCGGAAACTCCCCGAACATTTCGGTCAACCGCATCTGGCTCTCAAATGCGTCGGAGTTCGACGCCATGTTCACCGTCCAGCGCGTCAGGAAGCTTGACGCTTCCATCGGATTAAACGGCGCGCCATGCACATCCGGGAAGAACGGGAACATATTGTTCTTCGCCTGCGGCGTATCGAAGTGAATGCGGTCGCCTTCCTGATAGGCGTTCATCACATGGCTCGCGAAGCAATTATCCGTCTTGAACCAGCGAATATCGTCCTTGGTGGCGCTTTTGCGACGCGGCAACACGCCGAGATAGACCGGCATCGTGGTGTCAAAGCCGAAATGCGGCATGCCTTTTTCCAGCCGCTCCCAATTCGAGGTAGAGGGCACGACATGAAACAGCGCGTAATCTTCCGTAATCGCGAAATCATGCATCATCGCGTAATACGGATTTTCAAACCAGATTTCGTTCAGCAATTCACCGTCAGGGCTGACCTCGTAATAGGTCATGTCCAGCGTCAAAATGCCTTTTGAGGCATAGCCAAAGGCTATCATATTGCCGGTTTTCGGGTCGATCTTCGGATGCGCCGTAAACGTCTGGCCGGTCATCTTGCCGCCGAACTTGGTGTAGCCTTCCGTTTCAAGCGTCACCGGGTCCATCACCAGCGCCGGCAGATCTTCCTTCAGCGCATAGAGCTTGCCGCCATAGACGAAAGCATTGGTGTTTGCGGTGCCGCGGATCTCTCCTTTTACGGATGGATCGTCAAACAAAGGATTGCGGTAGGCCCCGAACAGCCCTTTGCCGGCCTCGTTCTCGAGCTTCCATTTATCGGTTTGCGCCCAGCGCTGGCGAAAGCTCACTGTGCCATTATGGAAGCGGAACTGCGTGATCATACCGTCGCCGTTAAAGGCGATATCATCGCCCAGGCGCGGCGGGAATTGCGGATCAGGCTGGACCCGATAGAACGCCCCATGCATCTCGGCCGGAACCTCGCCTTCTATGTCGAGGTCAGCGATATCCGCTTCAATTCGCGATGGGGTATTGAAACCTGTAAAACTCGGTGTATCAGGAAAATGGGCCATGGCTTTCTCCTCAGCAAGAATTGTATATGGTAGCCTAAAGGGAGCCAAGGGACATAAGCGTGACAAAACGCAGTCAAACAACAAGAAACGTGCAATCAAAAAATGATCCGCATGAGGAAGCCGATGCACCGGGCATCGGCGAGATCGACGATATTGTCGGCTTTCATATCCGCCTCGCCTATACGGCGGTGTACCGCCACTTTATGGATACGTTCTCCGATCTGGACATGACGCAAAAGCAGGTCTCCGTCCTGTGGCTTGTGGATGACCATCCGGGCATCGCTCAGACAGATCTCGCCAAGCGCTTGCGCATGGACCGGGCGACCGTCATGGCGATCATCAACCGGCTGGAAGGACGCAGATTGCTGCGCCGCGGCCAGTCAACCAGCGACGGGCGAAAGCAAACGCTGAGACTGACGCCGACCGGTGTCAAAACACTGGCGGAAGCAAAGATCGCCGTTCATGAACATGAAGACTGGCTGAAGCGCCGGTTTTCAAAACAGGAAATCCGTACGCTGATCGACTTCCTGCGACGCATTCACGACTAGCGCCATAACGCTGCGCTACGCCTAGTCAAGCGGCGGCGCCATTTCCGCGCCGATTGCGAAAGCGCGTTGCACCGCATCCCGCGCTTCTATTCGTTTGTACCAGCGGCTGACATTGGGATAGTCGGCGAGTTCCACTCCTTGCCAGGCATAGCGGCGCACCCAGGGGAACGCCGCCATATCCGCGATAGAGTAATCACCGGCGAGGAATTCGCGATCGGCCAGGCGCTTGTCCATGACCCCATAAAGGCGGTTAGTCTCTTTCGAAAAGCGCTCCACCGCATAGGGGATTTTCTCTTTGGCGTAGTGGACAAAATGATGCGCCTGCCCCGCCATCGGCCCGAGCCCGCCGACCTGCCAAAACAGCCATTGCTCGGTTTCCACGCGGCGGCGTTCATTCTGCGGATAGAACTTGCCTGATTTGCGGCCGAGATATTGCAGGATGGCGCCGGATTCGAAGACCGAAAGCGGCGCGCCGTCGGCGCTGTCATGATCGACAATCGCCGGCATTTTGTTGTTCGGAGAAATTTTTAGAAACTCCTCCTTGAACTGATCGCCCTCAAAAATATTGACCCATGCGATCTCGTAATCGAGACCGCACTCCTCAAGCATGATGAGGATCTTGTAGCCATTTCCTGTTGGCCACATGTGAAGGTCGATGGTCATGGCGCGGTCGCCGGTCAGGCGGACTGTGTCTCGGGGTTTTTGATCCGCCCAAGGAAGATGAGCGCCAGCGCTGCGAAGATAGAACCGGCAGCCATGAAGACCGCGACAAGTTCAAGGCCATAGCCGCTCTTGAACAGGAAGCCGGCGATAATCGGCCCCAGCGCCGCGCCGCCGCGGCCAACCCCGATGACGAAGCCGGTGCCGCCCGCGCGCACTTCCGTCGGGAAGGCGTGTGCGAAAATGGCGTAAAGTCCGACAATCGCCGCATTGGTGAAGAACCCGGCGACACAAGCGATCATTGACAGTTTTGCAATGTCCGCCGGCGCCTGACCAAACAGCGTCACCATCGCACCGCCAAACAGCATGGCGCCGATGACCAGCGCGCGGATGCCGAACTTCATGGCGAGAACGCCGAGCAATATTGCGCCGCTGGCGCCGCCCACATTGGCCCAAACCAGAACGCTGCCGGCGAGCGACGGTTCGAAACCAAGGTCCACCACAATTTTCGGGATCCATTTCAGGTAGAAATAGAACGTCATGATATGGGCGAAATAAGCGAAGGTGAGGATCGCCGTAGTGCGGGCGAGATCGGGGCCGAACAGGCGTCCGACGCCGATTTTCTTTGGCGCTTCCTTAAGAGGCGGCAGCTCCGTTACGGTCTCATGGCCCATGCGCTTGAGGGTTTTGTTGATTTTTTCGAGCGCACCGGGCTTGCGCTTCTGTGCGAGGAATTCAATCGACTCCGGCAGGAAATGCCAGATCAGCGGAATGAAGATCACCGTCATGATCGCGCCGAAGATGAAGACCGAGCGCCAGTCATATTGCGCCAGCAGCATCGAGGCGATGGTCCCGCCGATGATCGCGCCAATCGGATAGCCCGCCGCCATGGTGGTGACAGACAGACTTTTGCGTTTGGCGTTGGAATATTCCGCGACCATGGCGTTTGTCGCCGCCAGAACGCCGCCGATGCCGAGCCCCGTGGCGAAACGATAGACCGATAGAATCTCAATGCCATTCGCGGTCGCGGCGAGCCCCATGCCGACCGCCATCGCCGTCAGGCAGACCAGAATGGTCGGCCGGCGCCCGATGACATCCGCGATATTGCCGATCACGACGGACCCAACCGCCATGCCGATCAGCTCCATCGACAGGACAATGCCCAATGCAGCGCGATCAACGCCCCATTCATTGGCGATTCCAGGCGCCGCAAAACTGATGGACAGCACGTCAAAACCGTCAAGCGCGTTCAACAGAACGCACATGCCGACGGCGATGATCTGGAATCTGCCCATGGGCGATTGGGCGAGAATCTCGCGAGGGTCTTTGGAGCTCATGATTGTTTCATCCCTAAGAGGCTTTACCCGTTATATCTTTTTCAACAGGCGCAGCAATGTTTCCTTCTCGCTGCGAGTCAGCCTGCCAAGTGTCCGGCGTTCTTGCGCTTCGATGCGCGCCTTGCAATTGCGCAATAACGCCTCCCCGCTTTTAGTCAATTGAACCGAAACCGCACGGCGATCCGATTCATCTGTGGTGCGCCGCAACAAACGCGCCGCCTCAAGCTCTGCCATCAGCGGCGCCATATTGGCCCGCGCAACGCCGAGCGCACGGCCGATTTCGCCCTGACGCACGCCGGGATTTTCCTCCACCACAGATAATATAGAGACATGAACGGCGCGCAGACCGGTGCCGATCATGGAAGCGGCGAAATCCGACATGAAAATGTTGGAGGCCTGACGAAGCTGGTAGCCAGCCAACCCGTCTAAAAACCGGGTGCTCAGGCTCGAAGGAGATCCCTCCTCCGCCCGCGAGCCCGTGTTTTTATCAACCGTCAGTACCGACATGTTCGTTCCCCCGGCCTATCGCGACCGCGCGCGCAACGCCCATTCCCAGCGGGTGTGAGCGTAATATTACGACACTTCTTCAAACCACTCCACAAGCGCAGAATTTACGGCGTCCGCCGCCTCGAACGGCGCCATATGCCCGGCGTCTTCGAATATAACGAGGCGGCCTCGCCCAACCTTAGCGAGAATATCTTCATGCTGATCAACCGGGCTCCATTCATCCTGCCGGCCGACGCCCACAAGCAGAGGACCGCGAATGGCGGCGAGGCCGGGCGCCGTATCCGGACGATTGAGCAACGCTTCGATCTGCGCGGCAAACCGCGCTGGCGTAGAGCGCGCCACCATGGCGTTCAACGGCGCCATAAAAGCCGCATCAGTTCTGCGATCAGGATGCACCATAGGCGGCAGCCATGCATCGCACAGCGCCTCCATGCCTTTGTCCTGTGCGAGCCGAACGAGACGCATGCGTTTTTCGCGTTCGTCCGGCTTGATCGGATGCACGCCCGTATCGAGAATGGCGAGCCGTTCGACCCGTTCCGGCGCCATGCGCACAACTTCAAGGGCGACGCGCGCGCCCATGGAATGACCCGCAAGCGAGAAACGCTCCGGCGCATCTTCAAGGGCGATCCGCGCCATTTCCGTTATCCGGTCCGCATCGCCATAGGACGGCACGCGCACCTCCGCCCGTCCGGCGAAGCAGTCGACCTGCCCCCGCCAGACGGTTTCGTCACACAACAATCCCGGAAGCAGGAGCAGCGTCGGTTTCACAATTCGGGCCTTGCTTTTTCGCGGTTATTTTTTTTGCTTCGAGACGTCGTAAGTGCCAAGCCCAGGCTTGTAGGTCTTGTCATCAAGGAACTGACGCATGCCCTCCTTGCGTGCTTCGCCGTCGAAGTAGTTGAGACCTTCCTGCGCGCGAATGAGATAATCTTCAGCATTCTCATAAGTCATTTCGCCGACCCGGCGCATGGCGTCTTTCGTCGCCTTCAGGGTCCACGGGTTTTTCTCGAGGAGCTTGTTGGCGATCTCCGTCACGCGCGCTTTCAGCTTGTCCGGAGGCAGCGATTCATTGACGAGGCCGGCTTCTGCGGCTTCCTTGCCGGTCAGATTTTCACCCAGCATGGCGTGATACATCGCCTTGCGGAACGGCATGAGTTCGAACGCGACCTTGGTGGCGCCGCCGCCCGGCAAAATGCCCCAATTGATTTCCGAAAGACCGAACTGCGCTTCGTCCGCCGCATAGGCGAGATCGCATGCGTAAAGCGGGCCGTAGCCGCCGCCGAAGCACCAGCCATTGACCATGGCGATGGTCGGCTTTTGATACCAGCGCAGCCGTTCCCACCAGGCATAGGCTTCGCGCTGTGCGGTTCTTGTTCCCTTGAGGCCGAGCGCCTCGGTTTCACGGAAATATTCCTTAAGATCCATGCCGGCAGACCACGCCGTGCCCTCGCCCGTCAGCACGACCACGCCGACATTGTCATCGAACTCAAGCTCTTCGAGCACGCGCAGCATCTGACGGTTTAACTTCGGGCTCATGCAATTGCGCTTTTCAGGGCGATTGAATTTCACCCAGGCGATCCGGTTGTCGATCTCGTAAGCGACTGTATCTTGCTCTGCGCGTTCGGCCGTCATTCATTGCTCCATTAATTATGATCGCGCCGCCCCGGCATGGGAATGCGGCCCGCCCGTTTGTTATGTCACATTACTAATTTCGCTATCATGATCTTTTCGCCGCCGTAAGGCGAGAACGGCGGAAAAATGCGCCGAAAAGCGAAATAAGAGCCATATGCCCCGGAGGTCTGGCCGATTCGCCCCGCCCGCAGGCGCGCGCCGGCCCCATGGGCGAACCGGGCGGCGGCGGAGAAAATAGGACAGAACCGTGCGCCAGCAGGTGCGCCAGTCGGGCCGCGAAAAACCGCGCAAACCGCAAACACCCTTGCTGCGTTGCAGCATTTCTGGCTTCCCGCATCGGCGCAAGGTTGCACCCTTACGCGCGCATAGGCGGCGGCGTTTTGCTTGAAGGAAATTCGAATTCGCATTATTTTGAAAACAAGCGCGCATCCAAGCCGCGCAGGAGACAACGCGCGCGCAATCGCGGCTACGGGAGAAACGAGCGACAATTGACACCTGCGTCACCTTTCCGCCGGCCCCGGCAGGCCGGTCGACCGGCGCAGTTAAAAGGCAGGCCTTCGTGGACCAGCAAATAGAACATTTCGCCACCGCCGATGTAGACCAGCTTGAGCGTCTCGATTTCTGGAACAGAATCGCGAGCGAGACGTTCAGTGGCCTGATGATCGACTCCTCGAAAGAGACCTTTAACGCCGAGATGTGGCGCTGGACGCTGGGCGATCTCACCATGCTGCGCCCCCGCTCACCGAACGCCGTCGTGCAGCGCGACGCCAATATGGCGCGCCAGGCCGGCGACCGGGTCATGCTGCACATGCAGCATTCCGGGTCGTTCCTACATACCCAAGGCCGGGAAGTTCATGAATTGCGCGCGGGCGATTTCGTGCTTACCGACAGCAACAAAGACTATCGGGTGGAGCTGTCGCGCGCCAACGACATGCTGGTCATTGAAATGCCGCGGGCGGCGCTTGCAGACAGAATTCCGCATCTTTCCGACATTTTGTCCCGCCGCCTTACGGGCGCAACGCCCAGTCGGCGTTTGCTGCACGACTTTATTCTGTCGTTGTGGCGGCAAGGCGACCAAAGCCATGCCGACCCCCATTGGCGCGACGGGGTAAGCCGGGTTTTCTTCGACCTGTTGACCCTCGCCATCACCGACAAGGCGATCAGCAGCGACAGCGAAAGCAAAATCATCAACAAGCTTCTGTCGCTGGTGGAAACGCGCCTTTGCGATCCGGAGCTTCGCACCTCCATGCTCGCGGATGAGCTTGGCGTTTCCATCCGTACGATCCAGAACGCATTTGCAACAATTGGCGAAACGCCGTCGGCCTTCATCCTGGATCAGCGCCTCACAAGGGCCGCAGATCGCCTTGTCGCTGCGCCGCAACTCAGCATCACAAGCGTCGCCTATGAGTCCGGATTTAATGACTGCAGCTACTTCACACGCTGCTTTAAACAGAAATACGGCGTCTCGCCGACTGCTTATCGCGCTACGCACTAACCTTACTCCATTGCGTAGTACCTGTTGCAACACCATCACACCCGGCAAGCTTGCGCGTAAGTCCGCTCCGGTTTCGCAATAATCCAAGACGCTTTCCACAAATAAGCAGACGGTTTGACTAACAACCTTGGTCGAGGTCTGCCTGCAATCGTACTTCGACATAAAAACAAGGGACTAGGCGGCAAAGCTGCGGCTCAGCATCGCTGAATCCGGCATTGGCTCGCCAGCTGGGAGAGGACCGTTTGAGCATGGGCAGCGAAGCCACTGCGTCGTCAGCACGCTCCGCCACGGGGCTTTGTGCGCGCTTTCTTTCAAGCAGCGCCGGGCAATTGATCCGCATGCGACCGGGTAAAACAGCAAGCAGCGAAAAAATGGGCGGCCAATGGCGCAAAGCCCAAACGCAAAGACGTTGAATTAGCGAAACCGAAGAACCCCTTCGCTCAATTGAGCAAAGGCAATTGGCAATCCATGCCGGGAGGAAAAAGTAATGAACTACAAGATAACCGCAAGCATCGGCGCCTTGGCCGTCGCCCTGACAGGCGTCGCCCAGGCGCAGGTCGACACCATCACGGTGACAGCGCAAAAGCGCGAAGAAAACGTGCAGGATGTTCCGATCGCCGTATCGGCGTTTAACGGCGACATGCTCGAAGAGCGCGCCATCACCAGCGTTGTCGGCCTCGCCAACATCACGCCGAACGTATCGCTTGACGCCGGCACGCCCTTCTCCGGCGACACCGCCGTCATCTCCGCTTACATTCGCGGCATCGGCGCCAATGACTTCGCCTTCAATATCGATCCCGGCGTCGGCGTCTATCTCGACGGCGTCTATCTCGCCCGCTCGATCGGCGCCAACCAGGACCTGCTCGACGTCGAGCGCATCGAAGTCCTGAAAGGTCCGCAAGGAACGCTGTTCGGCCGCAACACGATCGGCGGCGCGATCTCCATCGTCACCCATGAACCGGGCGACGAGTTTTCGTTCAAGGGCGACGTGACCACCGGCAGCTATGAGTTGCTTCAAGTGCGCGGCACGGTTGATATTCCGCTTTCGGAGAGCCTGAAATCGTCGATCAGCTTCTCCATGAAAGACCGCCGCGGCTATGTGAAACGCATCCCTTATCCCGGTTTTGAAAATTACAATGTCGAGCCGATCCAGTCGATGCGCGCCGCCACATATGGCAATGAAGGCGATTATGAAGGCGGCACGGACGCCAAGAACGCCCGCATCAAGCTGCTTTATGATGATGGCGGACCATTCCGCGCGACCCTTACCGGCGATTATTCCTTCTCCAAACAAGGCCAGCTCGCAAACAAACTGATCGCGACCTCTGACGCTGTCTTCGCCGGCACTTATAACTGCGCCATTGAAGGCATTATTGCGGTCGCCGACGAATGCGGCGGCGGTCCGCCTTCTTTCGCCTATATGGTCGGTATTGGCGGGCTGAACTGGGTCGCCGACAATCCGCCGATCTTTGGCGTCAACACGGATGCGGATCCGAACAATGACCGCCTGCCCTATGATGACCGTTTCATCACAGACGATATCGATACGAGTTATGCGACCGGCAACAATGTTGCGCGCCTTGAGAATTACGGCGTGAACCTGGCGCTCGATTTCGAGCTCTCCGAAAACGCCGCGCTGAAATTCATTTCCGCCTATCGCAAGCTCGACTGGGATGTCGGGATGGATCTCGACAACTCGCCGCTCAACTTCCTGCATACGAGCTTCACCACCGACCAGTGGCAGTTCAGCCAGGAAGTCCAGCTCACGGGCGACTTCATGGATGACCGGGTGCGCTATGTCCTCGGCGGCTATTACTTTGTTGAAGAAGGCGACCTCCACGACTTCGTCACCTTCGCCGAAGGCCTCCTGCAGGTTGACGGGCCGAACTATCTGAAAACGAAGAACTATGCCGGTTTCGGTCAGGTCGATTTCGACCTCACGGACTGGCTGACGGTCTCGGTGGGCGGGCGTTACACGCATGAGAAAAAACAGTTTGAGGGCGCGCAGTCGGACCGCAACGGCCTCAACTACAAGATCCTCAACTTCCTCGGCGTCAACGACATTCCGCTCGTCGCGGACGACCCGATGACGCCGGAGGATGAAACTGTGCCGCCGCCCGACGCCTGCGACGTCATCGTACCGACGATCTCCGATGAATGCCGGGTAATCGCCGGGTTCCCGGTGGCTAGCGATCCGCTGCGCTATTACATCGAAGGCATTCAGGAGAAGAGCTTCAACAACTTCTCGCCGAAAGTCAGCATCTCGGTGAAACCCACTGACGGCGTCATGGTCTATGGCAGCTACTCCGAAGGCTACCGCACTGGCGGCTGGACGACGCGCCTGTCGAACCCGCTCGACTACGCGCCGGATTTCGACGAAGAAAACGCAACCAGCTGGGAGCTGGGCTTCAAGTCGATGCTCGCGGACAACACCATCCTGCTCAACGTGGCGGCCTTCACGACCAAATATGAAGGCATCCAGTTGAACTTCCAGCAGGGTGTTTCGCCGACCATTCAAAACGCCGGCGATGCCCGCATCAAAGGCCTCGAAGTCGAAACGGTCTATGCGCCGGGCAACGGCTTCTCGGTAAATGCATCGGTCGGCCTCATCAACGCCGAATATTCGAGCGTGCTGGCGCCGGCGCAGGTCGCGCCGAATCCGTTGCAGGCCGGCGTCATTCCCGGCGCAGACTTGCCGAAAACGCCGGACTTCAAGTTCAACGTTTCGCCGCGCTTTGAAACGCAACTTGGAAATGGCGGCACGGTCGTTCTGCTCGCCGACTACACCCACACCTCGTCGATGTGGAACGACACGGAGCGGACATTCCTGCTGCAGCGTCCTTCCACCGACATTCTCAATCTCAGCATTTCCTATCAGGAGCCTGATGGGCGCTGGGATGTCACTGTCGGCGGCACCAACCTCACCGACGAACGTTACCTGACAACCGGTCAGGCGCAGATCGCCGGCGGCCAGATCTACGGCACCTATAGCCGTCCGGCCGAATGGTATGCGCGCCTGGGCGTGAATTTCTAACCTCCCATGGGTTAGGGGGCGGGACGCAAGTCCCGCCCTTTTTTCTGATCCGCTGCGGTTTGCGTTAAGGCTTCACCATGAGACGCCGGGACTTCCTGACAGCGACTTCACTTGCGGCGACTTCACTTGCGGCGACGGGGCCGGTTGTCATCAGCCAGGCGTTTGCTCGCCCCCAATCCGCCCCCTCCTCCTTGTTCATTTTCGATACGCGCTTCGCCCATTTGCGCGCCATCGACGAAATGCTCGCCCGCGATGGCGTATGGACGATGCTTCCGATCGAAAGCGACGCCTCGGGCTTCTGGCGCGCGCAGAGCCGCCTCAATCTCAGCGGGCATTTGGGCGCACTGGCGGGCGCGACGACAAAACAGACATTTTTCGTCCTTGAGCAGATGTGCCGGCATGCCTGGAGGCGCTCCCTGCATAAGGCGACCATCACGGCGACTAACGGCGCCATGGCGCTTTGGGAAATCGGATTTGTGAATGAGCTTGAGCGCACAGCGTCATAAACATGCGCAGGGTTGCGCGGTGCATTGTTGTGACAAGCGCCAATGTGGCAAGTGGGTCGCATTGCGCGAGCGGCGCCGGCGGGGTATTTTTGAAGACAGCTCAATGTTTTCAATCGGGACGCAATGAAATCCTATCGCCTGCACACCCTGTTCGACTATGTCCCGCGCGGCGCGCTCACCCGCAGCGTTTACAAATATGCGCGTCCTGACCGGTTTCGAATGATCGAAGAAAGCCGCGCCCTGACATCCCGGGACGATCTCAATATCGCGCCGTTTTTCAAAACCAAAAGCATCTTCATTCACATTCCGAAGACCGCCGGGATTTCTGTCGTGCTGTCGCTTTATGGCGGCAAGATTGCGATGTCGCATACGCGCCTGCGAATGTTCCGCTTGTTGTTTACGGAAGCGGAATTCGACAGTTTTTATAAATTCGCCTTTGTGCGCGATCCGCTGGATCGGCTTCTGTCGGCCTACGGATTTTTGAAGCGCGGCGGCATCACGCCTTATGACCGCGAATTCGCCGACACGCAGCTTTCCCGCTACAACGATTTTTCGAGTTTCGTGCGTGGCTGGCTCACCCGTGAGAGCGCCTACACCTATGTTCACTTCGTGCCGCAATTTGATTTCGTGACGCTTCGCGGCAAGCTCGGCGTCGATTATGTCGGCCGCTTTGAATCGCTCAATGAAGATTACGAACATATTCGCGCCGCGACCGGCATGGGCGCGCCGCTGGAGAAATTCAATGCGCGCGCCGTCAAGGAACGCCCGCAGCTTGACGCCGACGTGATGAAAATCATCCATTCCGTTTACGAGGAAGACTATGCGCATTTCGGATATGCTCCGTAGGCGGCGCACCGAACGATAATCAGGATGCCGTCGCGGCCAGCTTTGTCCCGGCGGCGCATCAGGAAGGAAACCACCATGGCAGACGCAGCGACAACGGAATTCTGGAAAGACATCAAGCCGATCAAGGATGTGTTCAAGCCGGAATCGATGGGCGACGCCTATATGCCGAAAATCGCCGAAGGCGATGAACGCTATTGGGTGCCGATCAGCGAAACCGTATCGTCCAAACCGGTCTGGATTTCGCCGCAACGAAACATGTGGGCCGACGTGCTGATGGCGAAGTCGGCGGGCCTGGTGAACCGCCACTATCATCCGCATCCGATCTGGGCCTACACCATCTCCGGCAAATGGGGTTATCTCGAACATGACTGGACCGCGACGGCGGGCGACTTCATCTTTGAATCGCCAGGCGAAGGCCACACGCTGGTCGCTTATGACAGCCCCGATCCGATGAAAGTGTTCTTTGTCGTCACCGGCCCGCTGATCTGGCTCGATGATGACGGCAATGGCGTCGGCCATTACGACGTCCATGACTATATCGCCGCCGCACGCGAGCATTATGAAAAAGTCGGCATTGGCGCCGACTATGTCAAAACGCTGTTCAGGTAGATCATGCGAGTCAACGCCCTCGATCACGTCAATGTTCAAACGCTCGATTTGAAAGCGACCGTCGATTTCTATGCGGATGTTCTTGACCTCGAAGCCCGCGACCCGCCGCCGCCGCTCGATCCGAAGCTCGTGCAATGGATGTATGACGGCGACGGGCGCGCGATTTTCCACCTGACGACGCCGGGCACGCTTTCGCAGGACGAAGCGGTCACCGAACTCTCGCGCGACACCGGCCCCGTCCACCATGTGGCGCTCAATTGCAGCGGCCATGACGCCATGGTCGACCGTCTCACTTCGCTCGGACTGGAGCATCGGCTGAACCATGTGGTCGCGATCGAACTGAAGCAGATTTTTGTTCGCGATCCGAACGGCGTTCTGCTGGAGCTCAACTATTTTGCAGGAAATCATTAGGGAGACAAAACCATGTCCGGCATGAAAGCACCGCCATCGGGCGCCTTTAAAATCGTCCAGGTTGAAGAGCTTTACGGCGACCTCATCAAAGAACGCGGCCTTGAAGGCACCTATGTCGGCAAGTCGGAAGAAGAGAGCCCGTGGGTTCCCTTTGGCGACAACGCCGCGATCCGCCATCTCGCCTTCGACGTTCGCCAGAATGTGTATTGCAACATCCTCTGGATCAAATCGCCGGGCGTGATCGGCACGCATAAACATCGCGGGCCGGTCTGGGCGGTCGGGCTTGAAGGCTCGTTCCGCTATCTGGAATATGACTGGGTCTGCAAGCCGGGCGAATTCATCACCGAAACGCCGGGCACCGCGCATACGCTGGTCACGGACGATCCGAACGGCATGAAGGCGCTGTTCTGGATGCAAGGCGCCAATGAATTTTACGATGAGGACGGCAACCATGTCGAAACGCTCGACGTCTGGTGGTTCATGAATCACTATGAGAGCTACTGCAAGGAACACGGCCTTCCCATCAACAAACAACTCTACATCTAGACCATGAAAGCACTTGATCAGTTCGACATTAAAGGCCGCTCCGCGATTGTCACCGGCGCCGCCTCGGGCATTGGCCTTTGCTATGCGGAGGCGATGGCGGAAGCAGGCGCCGGCGTCACGCTGACCGATATCGACATGGAAGGCGCCGAACGCGAGGCGAAGCGCCTGCAGGGCGAAGGCTATGAAGCGCGCGCCGCAAAGCTTGACGTCACCGACCGCGCGACGATGACCAAGGTCTTTGACGAACATGTGAAAGCCTATGGCGGCCTCGACGTCGCCTTCGCCAATGCGGGCATCGATCCGGGCGCCGGTTTCGCTTCGCCTGAGGGCGGACGCAATCCGGAAGGCCAGGTCGACACTTACGATGTCGCCGCCTGGGACCGCTGCATCGCGATTAATCTCACCGGCGTTTACAACACCATGCGCGAAGCCGCGCGGGTGATGAAGGCCGGCGGCAAGCCGGGTTCGATCATAGCCACGTCTTCCAACGCAGGCGTTGTCATCGAACCGATCGTCGGCATGCCTTATCACCCGGCCAAGGCGGGCGTGTCGCATATGGTGCGCTACCTCGCCATGGAGCTCGCCGAATATCGCATCCGCGTCAATTCGATCGCGCCCGGCCCCTTCGTCACCAATATTGGCGGCGGCTGGTTGCAGGACCCGGTGGTGCGCGAAGCCTGGGACTCGGTTGTGCCGCTCGGGCGCATTGCGGAAACTTATCAGATGAAACCGCTGGCGCTTTATCTCGCATCCGACGCATCCAACTATGTGACGGGATCGCAGATGCTGATCGATGGCGGCATGGCGCTTGGAGGATTTGGAAAATAGATGCGGGCAGTCGTACATCAGGGGCTTCATCAAAAGCTCGCCCTCGAAAATATCGCCGATCCAACGCCGCAAGCGGGCGAAGTCGTGCTCTCTGTCGGGCGCTGCGGGATTTGCGGCTCCGATCTGCACATGACCGAAGACGAAGCCTTCGGCGTCGACAAGGGCGCGGTGCTCGGCCATGAATTCGCCGGCGAAGTGGTCGCCCTCGGCAAGGGCGTTGAACGGCTGAAGATGGGCGATCTCGTCTCTGTCGTGCCGATCGCGAGCTGCGGCAAATGCCCGACTTGTCTCGCGGGCGAACCCGCCTGGTGCGAAAAGATGCATCTGCAAGGCGGCGGCTACAGCGAATTCGCGGTCACCAATGAAAATCAATGCGTCGCCTTGCCGAAATCGGCGAGCCTTGCGGATGGCGCCATCATCGAGCCTCTCGCCGTCGCCCTGCATGGGGTGATGATGGCGGCGCAACAGCCCGGCGACAAAGTGCTGATCCTCGGCGCCGGTCCCATCGGGCTCGGCGTTGCGTTCTGGGCCCGCCGCTTCGGCGCATCGAAAGTCGTGGTGCAGGACATCAACAATTATCAGGAGGCCCGCGCCCGCGAGATGGGCGCAACGGACTTCATCGTTGATCTCAAAGAACCGGTCGCTGCGGCCGAACGCGCGCTCGGCGGCAAGGCCGACATTGTTTATGAATGCGTCGGCGTGCCGGGGCTCATCCCCCAAGCGGTTGACCAGGTGCGCGTCAAAGGCACGGTGCTGGTGCTTGGCCTGTGCACACGGCCGGAAACTTTCGTGCCCTTTGTCGCGCTTTCCAAAGAAGTGCGCATCCAGACGTCCGCCTTTTTCAAACGCCAGGAATATGAAGCCGCGCTCGATGCGCTCGACGCCGGGGCGGCGGAAGCGCGCGCGCTGATCACCGACACGATCAGCCTCAACGCTGTGCCCGATGTGTTTGAATCGCTGAAAAAGCGCACCCATCAATGCAAGGTGCTGATCGCGCCCAAAGGCTAAAAGGAAGGGTAAGCCATGCGCTATGACGGCAAATCCGTTCTCGTCACCGGCGCCGCCACCGGCATTGGCCGCGCCACGGCCCTCGCCTTTGCGCGCGAAGGCGCGAAAGTGATGATCGGCGATTATAACGACGCCGCCGAAGACACCGTCGCCGCGATCAAGAGCGAAGGCGGAACCGCCGCCTTCCGTCATTGCGATGTCTCCAAACGCGACGATGTGGACGCGCTTGTCGCCGCCGCCGTCAAAACCCATGGCGGGCTCGACGCGGCGTTCAACAATGCCGGCGTGTTTCCGCCAGAACAATTGTTCGCCGATTTCGACGAAAAGGCCTTTGACCGAACCATCGCGATCAATTTGAAAGGCGTCTTCTTGTGCATGAAGGCGGAAATCAAGATCATGGCGGCGCAAGGCCATGGCGCCATCGTCAACACCTCTTCGGTGGGCGGGGTTATCGCCAATCCGGGCATGGCGCCGTACATCGCCTCCAAGCATGGCGTTCTCGGCCTCACCAAAACCGCCGCCATTGAATATGTGAAACAGGGCGTTCGCGTGAACGCCATCTGCCCCGGCTTTGTGCGAACGCCGATGACGGAACCGTGGTTCCAGCGCGAAGGCTTTCTGGAGGCGTTCCTGCCGACTTCGCCGATCGGCCGCCACGCGCAGCCCGAAGAAATGAGCGGCATGGTGCTGCATCTGTGTTCTGATGAAGCGAGCTTCACCAATGGCGCCGTGATTGTCGTCGATGGCGGCCAGACTGCGATTTGATTTGCAGCGATCTGAATGACGGCGAACAAATTCGCCGCAAGGGAGGGAAGAATGAACCGCATCGCCTGCGCGCTTGCCGCGTTTTTCGTATTTGCAACGCCCGCCATCGCCGAAGAAAAGGCGCCGCTCGAGGTCGAAGTCCTCAGAACCAGCGCCGGCTCGCTCTATTCCAATGTCGCCCTGATCAAGGGCGAGCACAAAGCCGTGCTGGTCGATCCGCCCTTCACCATGGCCGACGCCCATCGCACCGTCGCCATGGTGCTCGACAGCGGCAAGGAACTCGAAACGATTTTCGTCACCCATGACCATCCCGATCATTTCTTCGCCATGGAAGTGCTGACCGATGCGTTTCCCAACGCCAAGGTGGTCGCGCATCCGGTTGTGGTCGCCGATATCTGGCGCTCGCTTCCCTTCAAGGTGAAACGCTGGAGCCCGATGCTTGGGCCCAACGGGCCGAAAACCCCGACCGCGCCCGCGCCGCTCGACAGCGACACCTTCCTGCTCGAAGGCCATGAATTGAAAGTGATTGGGCCCATGCAGGGCGATCATGTTCATGCGACGGCGCTTTACGCTCCTGATATCAACGCCCTGTTCGCGGGCGATCTTCTATATAATGAAATGTTCCTGTGGTTCGGCGAGCATGGCCGCAAGGAAGTCCGCGCCTGGGGCGAGGCGATTGACGAGCTTGCCGCGCTTAATGCCGAAATCGTTGTCGCCGGACATTCCAAACCGGGATTGCCCAATGACGCGTCAAGCCTTGCCTATAGCCGCGGCTATATCGACTTCTGGCTTGAGGCGACGAGGAAAGCGAAGAACAGCGAAGAACTGCGCGCGCTTGTCATCGAAGCCTATCCGGACAGCATCGACGTGCTCGGCGATTTCCTGCTTGGCAATTCTTCGAAAGTCGCGAAAGGCGAAGAGCCGCGCTGGGAGGAATAACCCTTTGGCAAATCTGCGTGCATTTTTGTTCCTTTCCGTAGTCTGACGAAAAGGCATCATACGCCCGCTGCGAAACCCGTGGATAACTACGCACCAAATGCGGGTTTCGTGAAAGAATTCATCACATAGGATGTATTTTCACCGGCGCGATTCCCGTTATTGGGGCGCCGCTCGATTATCCAGCCGCCGCTTTCAACAGCGTCGCCACAAAAAAACCATCAGCACGGATTTTGTCCGGCGTCAGGCGAATAGCGCCCTCGCCCGTTGCGCAAGCGCCAAGCACGCTCTTGCCTTCATCGGTGAGGAGGCCCGACTGCGCCATGGCGTCAATCGCCGGCGAGCGGGAAAAATCCGTATGCGCCGCAAGGAAGCCCGCCAGCCGATCTTCATTTTCTTCCATCAGGAATGAACAAGTGACCCAGATCATGCGCCCGCCGGGTTTGACGAATTTAGACGCCTGTTCCAGCACCGCGTCCTGCTCGCCCATGCGGGTTTCAAGCTGTTTTTCCGTCAGCCGCCATTTGGTGTCGGGATGGCGCCGCCATGTGCCGGCGCCGGTGCAGGGCGCATCGACAAAGACCACATCCATTTTGCCGGCAAGGTCATCAAGCCCCTCGCCGCCAGCCGGGGTGCGGATTTGCAGATTGCGCACGCCCGCGCGTTTGGCGCGATGAAACAAGGGCTGCAACCGGCGCGGATCGCGGTCATATGCGTATAACTGCCCGGTGTTCTCCATCATCGCGGCGAGCGCAAGCGTCTTGCCGCCGCCGCCCGCGCAATAATCAAGCACCTGCGCGCCCTTGATCGCGCCAGCGGCGCTCGCCGCCAACTGGCTGCCGAGATCCTGCACCTCGACCCAGCCTTTGTTGAAGGCGGGAATGACCGTCACCCCCGGCGCTTTTTCGCTGGGGTCCGGCGCGGCGATGCGCGCGGCGGTTGTCAAAAGGGGAATTGCCTCTGCCTTGACGGTCTTCAAAGCGGCTAAGGATTTTTCCGGCGCCGTCTTCAATGTGTTGAGGCGCAGGTCGATATCCGCGCGCTCACAAAACGCATCCATGATCTGCGCCGCATCTGCGCCGAAGACGCGCGTCACATGGGGCGCCAGCCATTCAGGATAATCCGCGCCGGGGGCGAGCTCGTCTTTTGCAAGCGCTGCGATTTCCGCTTCGCTCAACGCGCCGGGGCCATGCTCATCGACCACCGCCTCGGCGATTTCCGCAGCGCTCATTTTCCAGGAGAAATGCAAGGCGCCCAGCACCGCCGCGCGCGCTGAATCATTTTCCATGCTCGCCGCCAGGGATTTGCGCCGCCGCAATGCATCAAGGCAGAGCCCGGAAATAAAGGCGCGGTCTTTCGAGCCTGCATAGCGGTTATTTCGCCCCCAATCCGCTATCGCGGTTTTCAGGGGCACGCGCCTCGATTCAAAATCTTCGAGAATTTCAATCGCGGCGGATATCCGTCCGGAAAGGCGCATGCTGTTTCAGTCCCAAAAAACAAAAACGCCGCGATTCATCTTGTCACGGACAAATCGCGGCGCTTAAAAAAAGTCGCTTATGCAGGAATGCAATGATCGATCGCGTCATGCAGCTCGGCAGAGGCGTTGTCAAAGTCTTCCAAGGTGACGAGCGAGTCCTGCTCCGCGATCAGGTCCGCATCATCGCCAACGGATTCAGCAATACAGGTGCAAGGATCGGCGGAAATGCCGTTGTCGGCCGCGAATTTTTCGCATGACGCTTGAGGATCACCAGCCATCGCAGCGCTCATGCCGAATGCAGCGACCATTGCGCCCGCAATCAGAAATTTTTTCATGACGTCAACTCCCGTAGAGATTTCATTCTTTGAATTTCAGGTCCTGGGCAATTGCCGTCCCAATACGCAACCATAGCGGCGCGCCCGTTTCACAGCCTACTCCAAATCGCGGCGCCATCAATCTCCGGTGGTCCGCAAAGGCCTCGTTGTTCGCTATAGGAACATTAAATTCGCGTTGGATGCGGCCTGTCCCGGCGATGCGTCAGCCACCCTGTTGCGGCGTACTCATCTCAGTCTTCGGACTTGAAATTTTCGTCCAGCAGCCTGGTCTTTTTCAGCTCTTTTTCGAGCTTGTCGATCCGGTAATAGGCGATCACCGCGAGTATAAAACCAATAAAACCGAAATACTCCATTTCACCTGCTCCCGCTTTTAGTTCGGCGTCGGATAGTTCGGCGCCTCGCGGGTGATGGCGACGTCATGGACGTGGCTTTCTTTCAGACCCGCATTGGTGATTTTGACGAATTTCGCGCGTTTTTGCATCTCGACAATGCTCGCCGCGCCCACATAGCCCATAGACGCCCGGACGCCGCCCACAAGCTGGTGCAGGATCGGGCTGATCGGCCCTTTATAAGGCACCTGTCCTTCGATGCCTTCGGGCACGAGCTTCATCTGCTCTTTCACATCGGCCTGGAAATAACGGTCGGCGCTGCCGCGCGACATGGCGGTGATCGAGCCCATGCCGCGATAGGATTTGTAGGACCGGCCCTGATAGAGAAAGACCTCGCCCGGCGCTTCATCCGTACCCGCCAGAAGCGAACCGATCATCACGCAATCGGCGCCCGCCGCCAAGGCTTTGGCCATATCGCCGGAATATTTGACGCCGCCATCGGCTATCACCGGCACGCCGGCTTCGCGGCCCGCGCGCGAGGCGTCCATCACGGCGGTCAGTTGCGGCACGCCGACGCCCGCGACAATGCGCGTGGTGCAGATCGAGCCCGGCCCGATGCCGACTTTCACTGCATCCGCGCCCGCATCGATCAGCGCCTTGGTGGCGTCATAGGTCGCCACATTGCCGGCGATCACCTGCGTCGCATTGGAGGCGCGTTTGACCCGCTCCACCTGCTCGGCGACTTTCTTGGAATGGCCATGAGCGGTGTCGATGACAATCACGTCGCAGCCCGCATCGATCAGCGCTTCAATGCGTTCATAGCCCGCATCGCCAACCGAAGACGCGGCCGCAACCAGCAGACGCCCTTCCGCGTCTTTCGCGGCATTGGGGTGCTTTTGCGCCTTTTCGATATCCTTCACAGTGATCAGGCCGATGCAGCGATAATCCTCATCGACGACGATCAGCCTTTCAATGCGGTGCTTGTGCAGCAGCTTGGTCACTTCCTCGCGAGTCGTGTGAGGCCGCACGGTGACGAGGTTCTCGCGCGTCATCAGCTCGGAGATTTTCTGCTTCGGATCGGACGCAAAGCGCATATCGCGGTTGGTGAGAATGCCGACCAGCTTGCCGACCCCATTGGCGTCCGGCTTTTCGATCACCGGAAAGCCGGAAATCTTGCGGTCATCCATGATCGCCCAGGCTTGTTCCAGCGTCGCGTCCGGCGGCAGGGTCAGCGGATTGACCACCATGCCGCTTTCAAAGCGTTTGACCCGGCGCACATGCTCGGCCTGTTCTTCAATATTGAGATTGCGGTGCAGAACGCCGATGCCGCCATTTTGCGCCATGGCGATCGCCATCTCCGCTTCGGAAACCGTGTCCATGGCGGCGGAGATGATCGGAATGTTGAGCGTCAGGCTGCGGGTCAGCCGCGCTTTTACGTCGACCTGGCTCGGCATCACTTCCGACGCGCCCGGCTCTAAGAGCACATCATCGAATGTCAGCGCTTCACGGATATTCATTACTCGCTCTCCGTCTTTCTAAATCCCGTCGCGATCACATATTTCTCCGCCGAGTCAGAGCGCGAGGCTTTCGGCTTGACGTGTTTCACAATCGCGAAATTCTGTTTCAACCGCTTCAGCAATTCGCCTTCCGCGCCGCCGGCGAACACCTTGCAAACAAACATGCCGCCGGGCTCCAGCACGTCTTCGGCGAATTCAAGCGCCACTTCGGCGAGCGCGACAATGCGCAAATGGTCCGTTGACTGATGGCCGGTAGTCGGCGCCGCCATGTCGGACAGCACCACATCCGCCATGCCGCCGAGCATGCCTTTCAGCTTGTCCGGCGCGGCCTCATCAAGGAAATCCATTTCCAGTATGTCAGAGCCGAGCACGGCGGGCACATGCAGATAGTCGATGCCGACGACTTTGCCTCTTTTGCCGGTCGCCTTCACCGCCACCTGCAGCCAGCCGCCGGGCGCACAGCCGAGATCGACCACCCGGTCGCCCGGCTTTAACAGATTATGCTTTTCATCCATCTCAAGCAGCTTGAACGCTGCGCGCGAGCGCCAGCCTTCAGCCTTGGCGCGCTGGACGTAAGGATCGTTCAATTGCCGGTCGAGCCAGAGCGTAGACGCAAGATCGCGGCGGCGCGCGGTTTTGACATTAACGCGCATCCCGCGCGGCTCGCCGCCGCCAGCCAGCGGCGCATCTTTCTTGCGGCCGCGCTTTTCCGGCTCGGCGCCGAGAGCGGTCGTCGCGATATTGGTTTTTTTCGCGCGGCCCGTCTTTTTCGCAGATTTACGCCGCTTAGAAGGCGGTTTTGATGAGGAATTGCGTCGCTCCATGGGCCTTCATAGCGAAGTCATCAGCGCTTTCAACCGGTTTTTCTGCGCTCGTGATTCGCTTCCGGCCCCCAGTTTCGCCACAATGCAGTCCTAGGCGTTCATACGACTACGGGTGGAGAGAACGGAGCTTTCAGCAAAACAGGAAAATACATGTCTTTACTGGATCAATTGACCCAAGTGGTCACCAGCCAGGTATCCCAGCAGGCCGCGCAAAAAACCGGCCTCAGCGAGGGCGTGGCGGAGAAAATGATGCCCATGGCCATGGCGGCGCTAATGGCGGGCCTCAAGAAGAATGCCTCCCAGCCGGCAGGCGCGCAGGCGCTGGCGAGCGCCCTCGACAAGCATGATGGCAGCCTTTTGAACAACATCTCGCAGCTCGGCAATGACGACGTGCTGGCCGATGGACAGCGCATTCTCGGCCATATTCTGGGCGGCAAGCAGGCCCAGACGACGCAGGCCCTCGCCAAGACGGCCGGGGTCGATCAGGGCCAGATCACGCAATTGCTCGCCATGGCGGCGCCGGCGGTGCTGGCCTCACTCGGCCGGGCCAAGCGCGAACAGGGCCTCGACGCTTCGGCGCTCGCCGGCCTCGTCACCGAGGAAACCGTGCGCGCCCAGAATGCGGCGCCCGCGGCGCTGGGCGGCCTGATGGGCTTCCTCGATCAGGATGGCGACGGCGATTTCAAAGACGATCTGCTGGAACAGGCGGGCAAGCAATTGCTCGGCGGCCTGTTCGGAAAGAAATAAAGAAGGAGGACAAAATATGCTGTTCAAGTTTGTAAAAGACGCGGGCGAAAAATTTCGCGAGGGCGTTTCCAACATCACCGAAGGCATCAAGGACCGGATCACCGGCCATAAAACCGAAGTCAAAGATTTGAAAGTCGAAGACGCCGGCGATGGCCGCATCGTCCTGAAGGGCAAAGCCAAGAACCGCGCCGAAGCGGAAAAAGCGATTGTCGCCGCCGGCAACACGCCGGGCATTGGCGAAGTCGAAGCCCATATCGACATTGAAGACGAGCCGAAACAGTCCGTCTTCTACACCGTCAAAAAGGGCGACACGCTGTCGAAAATCGCCAAGGATCATTATGGCGACGCGATGAAATATCCGGTGATCTTCGAAGCCAACACGCCGATGCTTTCGCATCCGGATAAAATCTATCCGGGTCAAACCTTGCGGATCCCGTCAATCAGCTAGATCGGCCTAACAGCCAGCGCATGTTGAAAATGTGCTGGCTCACAAAGCCTTCATTCTGAGGAACAAAAATTTCGGCGCCCTTCGAGACGGCCTTACGGCCTCCTCAGGATGAAGAAATTTTTGTGTCTCGAAGAACGAAGGCGCAGCCCCTAAATGGATCAGCTTGCCGCAAGTGGGCCTGACATAGCGGCACAAAAAAACGGCGCCTCAAAGAGGCGCCGTTTTCTATTCAAAGCCGGAAAACGACTTAGACTTTTTGCAGGTTGCCTGCAGAAGCCTTGCCGCGATCGGTCACGATCTCGAAGCTGATTTTCTGACCTTCGACCAGGGCGGACATGCCTGCGCGTTCGACAGCAGTTGCATGAACGAAAACGTCCTTGCCGCCATCATCCGGCTGGATGAAGCCATAGCCTTTTTGGCCGTTAAACCATTTCACTGTTCCAGTCGCCATCTTTCGTCTCCTTTGACATTAGGCGCGCTTGCCGGAAAATCTTCCGACAAACGGTTGGCCGCCGCGCTTAATGCGCCGGCCGGTTAGTGCAACCCGTGTCTTGGAAAGAGGTCGAAAGCTTAGCAGACGGTGTGTCGGCCGCGGTTCGGCTGCGGGCCAAAACAGAAATTGCCCCTTGCATATAGGCGCTGAGAGGCCCTCCCGCAAGCGGCGTTTTATTAATCGTCGCGATAGACCTTTTCTTCGCGCTCATGGCGCTCCTGGGCCTCAAGCGACAAGGTGGCGATCGGTCTGGCGTCAAGGCGGCGGACCCCAATCGGCTCGCCGGTTTCTTCACAATAGCCGTATTCACCTGTCTCAATCCGGCGCAGGGCGGAATCGATCTTGGAGATCAATTTGCGCTGACGGTCGCGGGTGCGCAGCTCCAGCGCTTTTTCGGTTTCGCTGGACGCGCGGTCAGCAATGTCTGGCAGGTGGTTATCATCTTCTTGAAGGTTGGTCAGGGTGCCCTGGCTTTCTTTCAAGATGTCCTGTTTCCAGGCGAGAAGCTTTTTTCTGAAGTATTCCTTCTGACGGTCACTCATGAAGGGTTCATCTTCGGACGGACGATACTCATCGATCTCGGACGCCGACATGGTCTTCTCCCAACTAACTTGCCTCTACCCGAGCCCCGTTTCCGGGGCCTGAGGTGCCGCCTCTATAACGGCGCCTTCCCATGGGCTCAAGCAGGCTTTTCGCACCTGTAGCGTAGCTGGGAAGATTTCATAAAATTGAAATCTTGATATTCAGTTGCCAGCCCCGCACAGCCCGGGCCGAAGCGCCGGTCCGGGCGCCGTCAGACGCATATTCTCGCTGCGCCGCAACACGGCTCCCGGCCCCCAGAATCAAGGCGGCTGGCCCCTTTCGGGCAATTCCCGACAATTTCACCAATCTGCGCAATCCTTTGTTCTTGACGGTTTCGTATAGCAGCAACAGCGGCGCCGTTACCGGGCGCGGCGCATACCGCTTTGCTCCGATCACAGAGGAGCAAGCGCCGATAAGCAGGAGCGAGTTCATGAGTTTGGCGCCTTCAACGCAGGATGCTGCGATCGAGCCCTGCGCCGCTGACCGGGTGCAGACCTTGCTTGAGCTGACTGAGTCGCTCAGCCAGATCTTCGAGCAGGAAAACCTCGCCCTCGCCCAATCGCGCGCAGACGACATCACCTCGCTGCAGCAAGAAAAGGCCCGCCTGGCGGCCGCCTATGCTCAATCGATCCAGCTTGTCGCCGCCGACCGGACCAGCATCACCGAGGTCGATCCCGTATTGCTCGCCCGTTTGCGTGTCGCGACAGAGGAATTCAACGCCCGCGCCGCCCGCCAGAAGGGTCTGCTCGACCGCGCCGGCGGCCAGGCCGCAAAGCTCGCCGAAGCGATCTGAGCGCCACATTCCCACCCCATTGCAAATTTGCGCCGCAAGCCGGTATCGGCTGAAGCGCACTCTGCACGCCTCCCCCTAAGCCATTCTTTTTTCGGGATTTCCCGCCCCTCCTCGCCCGCCGGTTGAGGAACCGCCCCATGCCCCGGTCACGGGGCTGAGAGAAATCCTGTTTTCCGGCCGCCGGTTCTACTTTTCGCCCATTTTTAGGGTTAAGGTATTCCTGTAGCGGGGTGTGGGAGCTTTTCGTGAAGACGTCTGAAAGCGGGATTGGACTGATCAAGCAGTTCGAGGGGCTCGAACTCGAGGCCTATCAGGATATCGCAGGGATCTGGACCATCGGTTACGGCCATACGGGCGCCGATGTGGTCGAGGGCATGAAAATCAGCGAGCGCGACGCGGAGGAACTGCTTCGCCGCGATCTCAAGCCGCGCGAACAGGCCGTCGACAACGCCGTCAAAGTGGCGCTCAACCAAAATGAATTCGATGCGCTTGTCTCCTTCGTCTACAATGTGGGCGCAGCGGCGTTTCGCGGATCGACTGCGCTGAAACGCTTGAATCGCGGCGACCGGATTGGCGCTGCTGAAGCGCTGACCTGGTGGAACAAGGCGACGGTTGGCGGCGTCCTGCGCGAAGTGCTTGGCCTGACCCGCCGGCGCGCAATGGAACGGGCGCTGTTCCTGCAGCCCATGCAAATCGCCGATGTGCGCGATCCGGATCAATTCGAGGAAAACACCCGCACGACCCCGGTCGAAGACACCCCGCGCCGCGGCAATGTGGCGGAGAGCCGGACCGTGCAAGGCGCGGCCATCGCCGGGGGCGCCGGCGTTGCGGCGTCAACGATGGGTAAGAACGACGCCAACGAACTGGACCAGATCGAAACCAATATCGAAAACGGTCATGGCTTTACCGAAAAGCCGAACACCGGCGAAACCGCCACGCCGCCAACCACAGGCGACACCGGCGCTGAAACCACTGGCGATGCAACTGGTGAGGCAACTGGCGACGCGACAGGCGATGTAGCTGGCGAAATTGTCGGCGACGCAACCGGAGACGCCGCGGGCGATGCAACCGGTGAAACCGCCGGCGAGACCGGCGCCGATACGGGCGAGGACGTGCTGGCGAATGAATCGACTGGCGACGGCCAAAGCGTCACGACCGGCGAAATGATTGAAGTACCGGATCGTCCCTCCAAACATGAAACCCATGCGGTCGAAGCGCAGATACAATTCTCGCTGCTGATCTTGATCGTCCTGTCTGTGCTGTTCGTCATCTATGCGCGCATCGAAGACTGGATGAACTACAAACGCTAGGCCGGGCGCCAACGCATCGCGGCTATTTCAACAATGTCCGTACACGGCGGCGCAACACCGGCAGCAGCTCGCTCTCGAACCACGGGTTCTTTTTAAGCCAGGCATTGTTGCGCCATGACGGATGCGGCGTCGCGAAATATTGCGGGCGATAATCGCGCCAGCACTCAACCGTTTGCGTCAGCGTTTTTTTCGCGTCCGTTCCCAGATGCCAGTTCTGCGCATAGGCGCCCACCAGGATCGCCGTCTTGATATTTGGCAACGCCTCCATCAACCGCGCGCGCCAATGGACGGCGCATTCCTTGCGCGGCGGCAAGTCGCCGCCCTTTGCGTCATAGCCGGGAAAGCAAAAGCCCATGGGGATGATTGCAATTTTATCTTCGTCGTAAAATTCGTCTTCACTCACGCCCATCCAGTCGCGCAGGCGAACGCCGGACGGGTCCGTGAACGGCTTGCCGCTTTGATGGACGAGATTACCGGGCGCCTGTCCGTATACGGCGAGTTTCGCCTTCGACGAAGCGCGCAACACCGGGCGCGGCTGATGCGGCAGCGGCGCGCCTTTCGGAGCCTCGACGCATAAACGGCAAGCTCGGATTTCCTTTAATAATGTCTCAATCTTCATTTAGGACGCCGGGGATTAAGGTCTGTTCAATATTGCCATTCTATCGTGCGCGCCAATCAACTCCGGAGCACATCATGGTGAGATTTCTTTGCGCGCTCTTGTTTTTGAGCCTCACCGCCGCCTGCGGCCAGTCTGGCGCGGAAGACAAGACTGTGCAGGTCGCCGAAAATGATGCCGCCATGAACAAGGCGATGAATAGAGCCCGCGCCTCGCTGACGGAATTTTTGATCCTGGCGGAAAAACCCGCGCCGAACACATCGTCCTATGCGCTGAAGGTGCAGATCGAAGATCAATATGGCGTTGAGCATTTCTGGGTCACGCCCTTCACGCAAACCGCCACGGGATTCAAAGGCGTCATCAGCAACAGGCCAGCGGTCGTGCGCAAAGTTCGCGAAGGACAATCTTACGAATTCACGCGCGAGGAAGTCAGCGACTGGATGTTCATGAAGGACGGGAAAATTCACGGCGGCCATACCATCCGTGCACTGATCCCAACCCTGCCCCCTAAGGAAGCGGCGCAATATCGCGAAATGCTGGCCGACTTCTAGCGTCGTACGTCCATCGTTTACGCTTTGCCGCCTATTCGGCCGGCGTTTTGAAAACCGCGCCGCCGAGCATCACGAAATCAACGTCAGTAAGCTCGCTGATATCGGTCAACGGATCGCCATCCACGGCGATCAGGTCAGCCAGCAGGCCCGGCGCGATGCGTCCGCGATCACTGACGCCGAACAGATCAGCATTGTTGATCGTGGCGCTGCGGATCGCGTCAATCGGCGTTTGACCAAGCTCCACATGGCGGACCAACTCGCCCGCATTATCGCCATGGGGATAAACGCCGGCATCGGTGCCAAGCGCCATCTTCACACCCTTGCGCAAGGCGAGTTTGAAGCTTTCATCGGCAAGCGGCATCACCTCGCGGCCCTTTGCGGCGAGCGCCGGCGGCAGCGCATCCCAATCGATAGTCTGGGCGAGATACAGCGTCGAAATGAGATAGGTGCCGTTCTTCTTCATCACATTGGCGGCTTTCTCGGAGATCACCGAGCCATGTTCGATGGAATCGATGCCCGCTTCCGACGCCGCGATGATGCCCTCAGTCCCGTGCGCATGAGCGGCGACTTTGACGCCATGGCGATGCGCCTCGTCGGCGACCGCTTTCATTTCCTCAAAACTCATTTGCTGCGCGCCGACTGAATCTTCGAACGACAATACGCCCGCCGTCGCGCAGATTTTGATCACCTTCGCGCCATGCTTGAGTTGATAGCGCACCGCGCGGGTGAACCCGTCGGCGCCGTCCGCGACGCCGGTGGTTTCATCGCGCTCCAGAATGCCCGGGATAAATCCGGTGGTGTCGCAATGCCCGCCGGTAATGCCGAGCGCATAGCCGCCCGGAATGATGCGAGGGCCCGCCACCCGGCCCGCCTCTACCGCTTTGCCAAGCGCAACGTCGACATAGCCAAAGGCGCCGACCTCGCGCACGGTGGTGAACCCGGCGAGCAGTGTTTTTTCCGCATTGGCGGCGGCGCGGAAAGCAAAGTCTGCGGTCGTGAACCGCACTTCCGCCGTCTCAAAGCCCGGTTCGATTTGATAAACCAGATGCGTGTGCGCATCCATCAGACCGGGGAGCAAAGTCATGTCGCCGAGATCGACAATCTCGCCTTCCGGCGCGGAGGCTGGATTGATCGCCGCGATCTTGCCGTCCTCGACAACGATCACCGCCGGCGAAACATAGCGGCCCGATGCGACATCAAGATAGCGCGCCGCCTTCACCACGGTTGGCTGCGCCTGCGCGACCGCACCAAGCGCCAGCACCGAAGCGACGCTCGCCAGTATTGTCTTCATCTGCATGTCATACTCCCCAAGCCGCTTTGCGGCGAAAAAATCAACCAATCCAAATCAGGCCAATGACCGCGCCGGTCATCAGCGTCGCCAGCGTGCCCGCGACAAGCGCGCGCGGCGCCAGATCAATCACATCCTGACGGCGGTCCGGCGCCAGCGCCGTAAGCCCGCCAATCACAATGCCGAGGCTTGAGAAGTTTGCAAAACCGCATAGCGAATAAACAACGATCAGCATGGAGCGTTCGCTGAAAACCCCCGGCTCCACTTCCGCAAGGCGCAAATAGGCGACGAATTCATTGAGGGCGGTTTTCAGCCCCATAAATTCACCCGCCGCTTTCGCTTCCGCCCATGGAACGCCCGCCAGCCACATAAAGGGCGCGAACATCAGCCCGAGCATGCGTTCCAGCGTAATCGGCGCGCCGGCGATGTCCGGCGCCGCACTGAGGATGATATTGATCAGCGCCACCGCCGCGATAAACGCGATCAGCGAAGCAAGAATATTGAGATAAAGGCCAAGGCCGTCAGTCACGCCGCGCATAAAAGCGTCCATCGTGCCGCCATAACCGAAATCATCCGCAGCCTCGACCGGCGTCGGCGTCACGCCTTTGTCTTCAGGCATCATCACCTGCGCCATCAGGATCGCCGCCGGCACCGAAATGATCGACGCGACAATGATGTGACCAAGGATCGACGGGTCCACATCGGCAAGGATGATGGCGAACACCGCCATCACCGAACCGGCCACCGTGGCGAGATCCACCGGTAATGACAATCAGCAATTCCGGCCGGGAGATTTTCGAAAGATACGGACGGATGAGCAAAGGCGCTTCGGTCTGTCCTAAAAATGTATTCGCCGCTGACGACAACGCCACCGCGCCGCCGACGCGAAACACTTTTTCCAGAAGAAACGCAAAAGCGCGCACGAAAATCTTCAACACGCCCCAATGCCACATCACGGCGGAAAGGCCGGAGAAGAAGATGACGAGCGGCAGCGCGCCAAAGGCGAAGCTGAACATCGCGCCTTCATTAACGACTTCAAACGGCGCATCGCCGCCGCCGAGAAATCCGAACACAAAGGTCGTGCCTTCGCGGGTCGCCGCCTGCAGCACCTCAACCACGTCCTGCAGGGATTCCAGAGCGCGCCGGGCCCAGGGCTGATAAAGGAGAAACGCCGCAATCGCGATCTGCGCGCCGATGGTCCAGATTGCTGCGAAAAACGGAAATCGCATTTTCTGACTGGAAAACAGCCAGGCGATGAAAACGAAGACCACCAGGCCCATGGCGCTCTGTCCGCGCAGGCCAATATCCGCCAACTCAAATGGCAATTCCATGAAACTCTATAAACCCCTCAGCTGGCGCAAGTCCGGCTTGCAGCCCCGACACTTCCCCACGACCCTTTTATGACAGCCCGAACTATGCGCAAGGGAGGCCCTTTTGTCACTGATTCTGTTAATGTTCTTTGCGGCTTGCACAGCGCGCAGGGGTGACTATGGTGCCCCGAAAACCGTCAGTTTCTCGAGGACATGCCATGCTGCGTACGCCCCGCGCCGATCTGAAAGCCAACACGCTCGCCTATGAAGTCACACCGCTGGTCAAGCCCACAGGCTTCCGCGAATATGACGCCCGCTGGGTGTTTGAGAAGGAAATCAACCTGCTCGGCATCCAGGCGCTGGGCCAGGGACTTGGCACGCTGATCCGCGAAATGGGCAAGGAACCGCGCATTGTCGTCGGCCATGATTTCCGCGGCTACTCGACCTCGATCAAGCAGGCGCTGATTGTCGGCCTGATGAGCGCCGGCATCGAGGTCAATGATATCGGCCTCGCGCTGTCGCCAGTCGCCTATTTCGCGCAGTTCGATCTCGACATTCCCTGCGTCGCGATGGTGACGGCGAGCCATAATGAAAATGGCTGGACCGGCGTGAAGATGGGCGCCGCGCGTCCGCTCACTTTCGGGCCCGACGAAATGGGCCGCCTGAAAGAAATCGTCCTCAATGGCGAATTCAAGGACGCGCCCGGCGGCGCCTACAAATTTGTCGACGGTTTGCGCGAACGCTACATGGACGATCTCTCGAAGGGCGTCAAAATCAAGCGCAAGCTGAAAGTCGTCGCCGCCTGCGGCAACGGCACGGCGGGCGCCTTTGCGCCGGAAGTCTTGTCGCGCCTCGGCGTTGAAGTGATCCCGATGGACGCCGAACTCGATCATACGTTTCCGCGCTATAATCCGAACCCGGAAGATATGGAAATGCTGCACGCCATGCAGGCGGCGGTGCGCGAACATGGCGCCGACATGGCGCTTGGCTTTGACGGCGATGGCGACCGCTGCGGCGTAGTCGACGATGAGGGCGAAGAAATCTTCGCTGACAAGATCGGCGTGCTGATCGCCCGCGATCTGTCCGCCATTACGCCGAATGCGCAATTTGTGGTCGATGTGAAATCCACCGGGCTTTTCGTCACCGATCCGGTGCTGATCGAGAACGGCGCCAAGACCATCTATTGGAAAACCGGACACTCCTATATCAAGCGCAAGAGCCATGAGCTGGGCGCGCTGGCGGGCTTTGAAAAATCTGGTCATTTCTTCTTCAATAAGCCGATCGGGCGCGGCTATGATGACGGCCTGGTCGCCGCCATCGCCCTCCTCCAGATGCTCGACCGGGCGCCGGATATGAAACTCTCC
Organism: Hyphococcus sp. D3-15; assembly: GCF_055809375.1. NCBI lineage: Bacteria > Pseudomonadati > Pseudomonadota > Alphaproteobacteria > Parvularculales > Parvularculaceae > Hyphococcus > Hyphococcus sp. D3-15. Next base: position 2,938,435 of record NZ_CM147910.1, read on the forward strand.
GACATGCGCAAGTCGCTGCCGAAAACATGGCAGTCGCCCACCATGTCGCCCCATTGCGCGGATGAGACGAAATACGGCGTTGTCGAAAAAGTTGTGAAAGCCTTTGAAGAACGCGCCAAATCCGGGGGCACGATCATCGGTCAGAAAATTCGCGACGTGGTCACCGTGAACGGCATTCGCATCACCGCCGAAGACGGCACATGGGGGCTCATTCGCGCCTCCTCCAACAAGCCGGAGCTTGTGGTGGTGATCGAAAGCCCGACTTCGGAAGAGAACATGAAAAAAATGTTCGCGGAAATGGATGCAGAGCTGCGCAAACATTCTGAAGTCGGCGAGTATAACCAGAAGATCTAGTGGGCCTGCCGCTTAATAATGCGGCGGCGGCGGTTCGCGCTGGTCGCCATGGGCGATATTGTCCTCCACCGCCTTCAGCTCATCTGTAAGGCGCGCCACATCGCGCCTGAAGGTTTCAAGCAGCTTCCATTGGTCGGTCAGCGCCTTGGAGAGCTCTTCAATTGTGTGTTCCTGAAAGGCCGAGCGCTCTTCAAGCCGCTCAAGACGCGCATTCAATGTACCGTCCGTCATGACTGACATCCCTTCAATCCGCCCAATATCGCATTGGGCCTAAGGCCGTGGCGCCGCGATTACGACGCGGCCCATCCGATCCAGCTTCCCGATAGCGCGACCATGCTCGCCGCCGCAACCGCCCCGAGAATGCCGACCGCCGCGAGACGCGGCCCATGCAGGCGCGTCCATAGCAAAATTCCCGACAGCACCATAAACATCATCGCGCCCGCCATGGCGTCCATGATCAGGATGAACATCGCATTCACGCCCACCACTTTGTGCATATCGATCAATCCTTTGAGCAAGCTGGCATTGCTCCGCGTGACGGCGACGCGGTTGGCGCCCAGCTCATACTCGCCGGTAATGACTGCATTGGGCCCGCGAAAGCTCACCGTATAGCGCGGCGCCTGCTCGCCTTCGCGCCCGCCGAAAGAAACCGGCCCGCCAGCCCGGCGGCGCCCGCGCGAGGGTTCGGCGTTGATCTCGAATTCTTCCTGCATCCACGCCGCGAGCGCGTCTTCCCCGCCGATTAAATCGGGCGCGACGGGAACCGATAATGACGCAACCTCTTTCACCGCGCCGCCATCAATATGCATGATCGCCGTGCGGTGATTGAGATAGAAACCGGTCAGACCGAGCACAAAGAAAAACAGCGCCCCGAAAAAGCCGGTCCATGCATGGCTGCGCCGCAACCAGGTGAGAACCGTATTGGTCTGGAGGTTTTGCGGGATAAACAGATAGCCGCCAGCGCGGCGTTCGGGTTTTTTGGCTTTATCCGTGCTGGTGTCGCTCATCGTGATGGCCCGCCCCTTTTGCATTCATCCGTATCAACCCTGTGTAACGGCGCATGGGCGCAAATCCAGCGCTGGATCGGCAAGAAAAAGCGTCTCACTGATTTCGGAGCGGAAAGCACGCCGCCAGCCTTCCTATTTACTGCGCAGTAGCGGCTGGATCGGCGCATGCGCCGCGATCCATTGCTCCAGCGCGCCCCGGTCGGGCACGCCGATGCGGCCATATCCAAGGCGAATGATCCCTTCATCTTGCAAGCGCGACAATGTCTTGCCGATGGAGACACGGGAAACGCCAAGCGTGAAAGCAAGATCCGTTTGATTGCATTCCACTTCGTCCGCATGTTTGGCCGAGCGCGCCATACTGGCGATCAATTTCGCCGCTCGCACCGGCAAGGGCAGCCGCCGCAGATCATCCATGAAATCGAGCACGCTATAGAGCCGCTGCGTCGTCGCCTCCAGCATCAATCGGGACAGCGTCGGCTCCTCGTCGAAAATCCGGTCAAAGCGCGGTTTGGCGATCTGCTCGATCGCCGTTTCACCAACCGCGATCGCATCATGGGTGCGGGGCAAATGCGCGAACAAGGTCGCCTCGCCAAAACAATGCCCCGCCCCCAGAACCGATGTGGTGACGTAAGAGCCATCCGCCCCCGGTATGGCGAAGCGCACCGCCCCCGACGCAATGATGGACAGGCCCGGCTTCACGTCGCCGCGGGAATGAATGGTCTCGCCATCGCCAAAACGGGCCGCAACCGCCGCCCCATGCAGGCGCGCCGCCAGCCGGTCGGGCAGCAGCGACATCATCGGCAAGCTGTTGAAATCGTGCAGATCCGCCATTCCGCCTCAAATGCTAACTATTTAGCATTCTTGCGCGACGGGCGGTGATATTCAAGCCTCAGACGCCGGAAAACCGGCGCGCGGCATTAGGGAGCCAGCCTCATGAAACCGGAAATGATCGCGATCCTTTGCATTCTTGCGGGCTTCGCCCTGCTTGAGATCATCTTTACGAATTTCTTCCGCAAGCCGGGACAACGGCGCCAGGACGTCATCGTAGAATCGATCAGCATACTGACGCTTGTGCTGGTGACGCAGCCTCTGGCGCTGCTCGGCGGCGCCACTGTCGCGCATTTCGTCGCGCCCGGCGCGCAAGACGCGCTTGTCGGCATTCCGTTAATCGCAGGCATTGGGCTGTTTCTGATTTTCGATGACCTCACGCAATATTGGTGGCACCGCGCATCGCACAGCCTGCCCTGGCTCTATAATCTTCACCGCCCGCATCACAATGGCGAGTATCTTTCGATCCGCGTCGTCTATCGCAATAATATTTTCTATTATCTGTTGATGCCCGGCCTGTGGTTTTCCGGCGCGCTGATCTATCTCGGACTTGGCTGGATCTATGCCGGTTATATCGTCGTCAAAATGGCGGTGATTTTCGGCGCTCATTCCGACGTGCGCTGGGACGAACCGCTTTACAAAATCAAATGGCTCTCCCCCGTGATGTGGGTCGTCGAACGCACCATATCGACGCCGGCGACCCACAGCGCCCATCACGGCAAGCATCAGGCGGACGGCGTGACGAATTACAAAGGCAATTACGGCAATCTGCTGTTCTTCTGGGATGTGCTGTTCGGCACGGCGAAAATCACCCGGCGCTTTCCCGAACAATTCGGCGTGGAGAATCTGCCGGAAACCAGCGCGGGCGAACAATTATTGTGGCCGCTTGTCAGAACCAAAGATCAAAAAACTCCGCAGGCGGCGCCTGCGGAGTGATTGTGGTCGAAACGTTTCTGATAAACGCCGACTAGGCCTTCTTGAGGCCTTTGCGGCCGCGCCAGGCAAGTCCGCCAAGACCGGAGAGGAACAACAGCGCCGCGCCCGGAATTGGCACCTCGCCGAGATCGCCCTCAACCGTTGAAGCCGTGATACGCAGATTGTCGAACGCCGCATATCCGCCCTGCAGCAGGTCGATCTGCAATGTCACTTTTCCATTCGTCGCGCCGGCGGCAGACAGGGCGATGATCGCGCTCGTCCAGTCCGTCACGTTTCGCGCAGAGGCCAGGCCTTCAAGCGTTTTCTGATCGAGGATCGTGCCGCCGCCGGTCGTGTTCGCGCCGGTTGGATTGTCATAAAGCGTGAACTGGAAAATCGGCGTCACCCCATCGGGAACGAAGGGACCGCCAAAGGTGCTGAGGTCGATGCTGGTGATGTCTATGCCGAGATTGAAAAACGGCAGATCGCCAATATCGAACGTCAGCCCAAGCAAGTCATTCTGCGCGCTCGACAACATGCCAATGGAAAAGTCGCCGCCAATGCCGCTCGGGTCGGACCAGCCGGTGCCGAAGGCGGCGGTGCCGCCGCCCCGCGCCGAACCGGAAATGTTCAACACTTCAACGGTAAAGGCTTGCGCGAAATCAAAGCCGGCGGGCTGGCCGCCATAATTGTCGTTGATCGTGTCGAAAATATTCACGTCGCCGCCATCATTGCTGTAGGCGTCAGGGTTTTCAAAATCCTGATCATAGAGCACGACAGTGGCGGCGGATGCGGCGCCGGCCATGAGAGCGAATGCGGAAATCGTGGCGGTAAAAAGTCTGATCACTTGCTTCTCCCCAGAAACGTAACTGATTGCGCGCGCACAGTATCATTGTGCATGCGCGAAACAAGCTGGGCGCAAGTAAATATTTTTTTCTAATACCGAATCAGCGCGGAGCCCCAGGCGAGGCCGCCGCCAAGCGCGGCGAAGACCAGCAACTGGCCGCGCTGAATGCGCCCGTCGCGAATGCCCGCATCAAGCGCCAGCGGAATCGACGCCGATGAGGTGTTGGCGTGTTTGTCGATCGTCACGATGATCTTGTCGGTGGAAAGCTCAAGCTTTTTCGAACAGGATTCGATGATACGGATATTCGCCTGATGCGGCACGAACCAGTCAATCTCGTCGCGGCCGACTTTCGCGCGTTCGGTCACTTCAAACACGGCGTTGGAAATCTGTTCGACGGCATTGCGGAAGACTTCCTTGCCGTTCATGCGCACCTTGCCGACCGTGCCGGTGGATGACGGACCGCCATCGGCATAGAGATGCTTGGCCATCCGGCCATCGGCAGAAAGATAAGTCGCGAGCACGCCGCGCGGGCGCCGCGCGGTCTGCGGTTCCTCACCGCTCAACACCACCGCCCCGGCGCCGTCGCCGAACAACACGCAGGTTGCACGATCTTCCCAGTCGAGGAAGCAGGACAGTTTCTCCGCGCCGATGATCAGCGCATGTTTCACCTGTCCGGTTTTGATGAAGTCATTGGCGATATTAAGCGCGTATAAAAATCCGGCGCAGGCCGCCGAGACATCGAAGGCGATGCCCGGAGGCGCGCCGATTTTGTCCTGCACATAGACGGCGACAGAAGGGAAGGTTTTGTCCGGCGTCACCGTGGCGACAATGATCAGCCCGATATCGCGCGGCTTCAACCCGGCCTGGTCGAGCGCGCTCCAGGCGGCGGCGGCGGCGAGGTCGGAGGTCGCCACGTCATCGGCGGCGAAATGGCGCTGGCCGATGCCGCTTCGGCTGCGGATCCATTCATCGGAAGTGTCGACGATTTTGGCGAGATCGTCATTGGTCACCACGCGTTCGGGCAAAAATGATCCTACGCCGGATACAATGGTTTCGATCGCCATCGTGACGCCTCCCCTGAGTCTTGCAAACGGACAATGTAGGCATGCCGGGCGGATATGACGACGACAAATTTGCCGCACCGCACAAGTTTCTGCCCGGCCATGTCAGCCGAGAAAGACGTCGTAGGCAAGCGCGCCGGAGGCGAACAGCACATAAGCGCCGAATCCCCTGGACAGGAGGTCGCCATCGAGATGGTGCGCCGCCTTTGCGCCAAGCGGCGCCGCGACGCCCGCCATCAGCGCCATCGCCGCAAAGGCGGGCAAATTCACATATCCGAGCGACGCCGCCGGCAGCGCCGTCGCCGCCATCCCCGATGCGATGAAACCAATCACCCCCGGCACGGCCACCGCGACCCCGAAACCCGCAGAGGTTGCGATCGCCTGATGCATGGTGCGCCCGGCGAGAGTCATCACCATCACGCCCATGGCGCCGCCGCCGATTCCCATCAGGCTTGAGAAAAAGCCGGTCCCGAGCCCGAGCGGCACTTTCAAGCGCTTACGATTGAGGTTTACCGGTTTTGCGTGGCCCTTGTTTTTGGCGAAGAGCCGCCGATAGGCAACATAGAAGGCGCCGCCCGCAAAAACGATGGTCAGCAACTCCGCCGGCGCCCAATGGGCGAGCGCGCCGCCCGCGCCGGCGCCGAAGGCGATCCACGGCGCCCATTGGCGCAGCATCTCAACATCCACATGACCGGCGCGATGATGCGTCGACAGCGAGCGCAGCGACGTGACGATGATCACCGCAAGCGAGGTTCCGATCGCGGTTTTAAGACTGGGGCCATCCTCATAGCCGAGCAATTGAAAGATCGCATAAAGCGCCGGCGTCGTAATCACGCCGCCGCCAATGCCGAACAGGCCGCCGGCGAAACCGGACGCAAAACCTGCGGCAAGCAACGCGGAAATCAACAGCCAGTGTTCGGTGAAAAACGCAGTCATCAGACGGGCTCTTTTGCGTGCATGGCGTTCAACGCATCATCGAGCAAGGTGGCGCGCGCCGCGCTGGCGTTTTCAGAAAGATAGCGCCGCCAGCGCCGGGCGCCCGGCGCGCCGTGATAAAGTCCGAGCATGTGACGCGTAATAGAATGCGGCCGCACGCCTTTCGCGAATTCGCGTTTTACATAGGCCGACATCGTCTTGACCACATCGTCGCGGGACGGCGCTTCACTCATATCGCCAAAAATCAACTCGTCCACCGACGCCAGCAGATAGGGCGCGCCATAGGCGGCGCGGCCGAGCATGACGCCGTCAAATTCCGCCGCCAGCGCTGACGCATCCGTAATGGTCTCGATGCCGCCATTTAATATGATGCGTAAATCGGGACGCGCTGCTTTCAATCGACGGACCAAATCATAGTCGAGCGGCGGGATGGTGCGGTTTTCTTTCGGCGACAATCCCTGCAGCCATGCCTTGCGCGCATGAACAATGAAGACCTCGCAACCGGCCGCGGATATTTTCTCGACAAAACCGAACAGGCTTTCTTCCGGATCCTGATCGTCAACGCCGATGCGGCATTTGACTGTAACCGGAATATCGACCGCCGCCTTCATCGCCGCCACGCAATCCGCCACAAGGTCGGGGGTCTTCATCAGGCAGGCGCCGAACGCGCCGGACTGCACCCGGTCCGAGGGGCATCCCACATTCAGATTGATTTCGTCATAGCCGAAATCCGCGCCGAGCCTTGCCGCCTGCGCGAGTTTGTCCGGCTCGCTGCCGCCGAGCTGCAGCGCCACGGGATGCTCGCTGTCGTCAAAGCCCAGCAGAAAGTCCCGGTCGCCATGCAGCACCGCCTCGGCGGTGATCATTTCCGTATAAAGCCGCGCGCGCTTGCTCAGCAGCCGGTGAAAATACCGGCAATGGCGGTCCGTGCCGTCCATCAACGGTGCAACGCAGAATTTATGTGTTTGTTTTTTTTGCATATTTCTTAGGCGGCAACAGCTTCGGCAGTCTCCTTCCCGCACACAGATAGACGAATTTGCGCAGGTTTAAACCGGTTTCGATTGCTCATTGCACATAGAGCGCACAGGAAATTGGCCCTCTACAAGAAACTCTCTTCGAGAATTGGCGTGCCCAGATACGCCGAAAAGGCTGCTACGCCTCCGAGACGTTTCGCCGCCGCGCCGATGCGGAAAGCTGGGCCTCGAAATGGAGCGCCGCGCTGACCGGGGCGAGAGCGTCGCCGCCAAACACCGCCGGGAAGACATCATACGGAAGAGGGTCGCAACTTCCTGATGCGCATCTTCATCCCCCGAAAAGCTGACCTGCGCCAGCGCAGCGATCATCTGCTGCTATTGAAACCACGCCATCATAGTCCCCTTCCGTAGGAGCAAGGCGGCGAATAAGGATGACGCCGGTTCTTGTCGGTGAAACATGGCGCTCTTGAGCCCGACCGGCGGAAAGTTCTGAGCTCTTTGACGTCAACAAAATGTCGGCGCCGTTTTCAGCCCGCACAGTCGCAAAATTATTCGTCTGCGCATCATAAAACGACACAGAGGAATATGCGGGCCAAGGCGCGACGGTGAGGTTGATCGGGCCTTCGCTGAGATCGTACAGGCACAAGGAATAGGCGAGATCAGACGAAGGCCGAACGACTGCTTGCGACTGCGGCGTGACGCGCTGGCTCAGGCGAAATGTGTTGACGTCCAGGTCGCCTTGCTCAGCAATCTTTTTGGTCGCGACGGTCATGATGACGCCGGGGATAGCCTGCACCGCCGCTATATGAGCGATGGCGAATCCCGAGGCTAACGCGGCAAGGGCAAAAAACGCTCTCCTCATGAAGCCTCTCCCTTGGCACAGGTCAGCTTTTTGACTGATGGCGGGTCGAAAGCGCTTTCTGGTGACGACTGTAGATCTGAAGCCGGCCGATAGATGCGAAGGGTCAGGTCGAAGCGACCCGCATTGCGTGACGATACCCAACGCTCCTCCCCCTCAGGTTTAACCGGCGCGATGATTGCAGTCCATTGTTGCGTTTCGCCTGCCTTTGTCGCGTCAATCGAGAGGGCATTGTCAGTGTTGTCAGGAAGCCTGCTGTCGGCGTCATAGAGCGTTATCGACCACCACTGCCCGGGAAACGCCAATCCCGATAACTGGTATTTGCAGCTCTCACGCAATCGCTCGCCGGAATCGTCGACATTGCGCGTAAAGTAGATGGCCTCCGATTTTGAAAGGGCCAGAAGTCCGCGGCGGGCGACGCCTGCGCGGACATAAGGATTGGCGGATGCCGAACCGATGGCCAGATCGGTTTTCCAGCCAGCGACATCGATACCCTTCAGCCAACGCTGCGGCCCGGGGCCAAAGCCCGAAAGCCAGAGCACTGAGAACAGCCCGAGCGCGGAGCCAATAAAGAATGAAAATAAGATTCTCATGCGGCGCTATTCCCAACTGCCGCCAAGGGCGAGATTGAGGTTTACCCATTGTTCAAGACGTGCCCGCTCGACCGTCACAAGATTGCTGTCGGCGTTGAAAGTTCTTTGCTGGATTGTCAGCACATCCAGCAAATCGGTCTCACCTTCATTGTGACGCAGATGGGCGATGCGTAGCGCCTCGTTCGCTTCAACCGCCGCTTCTTTCAGGGAGGCCGCGCTTTCGCGCAAGACGGCGCTTTGATCGAGCCCGGTTTCCACTTCCTGAAACGCATTGAGCGCCGTTTGGCCATAGGCGGCGAGCGCCTGCTTCTGTTCCGCCGTGGATATTACAAGCTGCGCCTTGCGCGCGCCGCCGTCGAAAATGGGCGCCAGCAAATTGCCGCCGACGGTCCATGCGACATTCGCAGGATTTAAGAGATTTGCAAGCTCGCTAGACGAACCGCCAAGGCTGCTCGTAAGGCTGATCGCGGGCAGCCGCGCGGCTTTCGCCTGATCTAAATTATTGAACGCCGCAGCGACCTGCCTTTCCGCAGCGACGATGTCCGGCCGGCGCTCCAAAAGTTCGGACGGCGTTCCGGCCGGCGGCGGCGGCGGCGTCGCCGGCAAGCTATTGCGTACGTCAAGATCGGCGCCCGGGTAACGGCCCAACAGCACTTCAAGCGCGCGCAGTGCGTCGCGCTGCGCGCCTTCAGCCGCCGTTAATGTGGCGTTCGCCGTCGCCAAATCCGACTTTGACAGGGCCAGCTCCTGCGACGTCGCGAGACCCTCCTTATACTGCACATTGACGATGCGGCGCGTTTCGGTGAGCGCGTCCACGGCTTTGCGGGCGACGGCCGACTGCCTGCCGGCTTCTATGGCCAGAAAATAGGCGCGGGCGATGGTCGCTGCGAGAGAATGCTGCGAGAAACGATAATCCGCCTCGACGGCTTCCGCGCTGGCCGCGGCCGTCTGCTCGCCGGCTCGGATGCGCCCCCACACATCAAGCTCCCAACCAACCTGCAGTCCGGCATTCGCGCTGCCGCGGCCCTGACCGGCGCCGGTCACGCCGCCCGATTGGGCGCCGCCGCCTGTGAGGTTCGCCTGCGGTTTGAGGCCGGCGCCCGCCTTTCTGGTCAGCGCCCAGGATTTCTCAACATTCGCGGCGGCGGCCTGTATGTTTCTGTTATGGACTTGTGCCTCGCGCACCAGGGCGCTCAAGGTTTCATCGCCAAGGGCGTCGATCCATCCGACCTCAACGTCGCCGACTGACTCCTGCGCCGCCGCCCAGGCCTTTGGTACAGCCGGCAGGCTCTGCCGCGCCGCCGCGCTCGTTTCTTCGCGAGAAGTTATTGACGCACAAGCCGTAAGCATAACGGTGCTTGCCGCAAGCAAGAATAGTCTAGTGCTTTTCATAGAGGCCCCCTTAGGCCGCAGCGACTTCGCTGCTGCGAATGTTGAAAAAGATGGCGTAAAGAACCGGCGTGATCACCAAGGTGATCAGGGTCGCAAAGGTAAGGCCGAAGGCTAGAACGACGGTCATGGATTTGAAAAACGCATCAAAATAAAGCGGGATGACGCCCAGCACAGTCGTAAAAGCGCCAAGGGTGACAGGGCGCAGACGGCTCGCCGCAGACTCGGTCAGTGCGTCAAACCTCGGCTTTCCTTCCGCGATCAGATTATCTGTATGATCGACCAGCACGAGCGAATTCTGAATGAGCAGACCCGAAAGGGAGAGCAGCCCTAATATGCCAATGAACTCCAGCGGCGTTCGCGTAATCACAAGACCGATCACGACGCCGACAATGGCGAGCGGGACCACCGACCAGATGATGACCGGCTGACGGATTTTGTTGAACAACAACACGACCACGAGAACCATGGCGAGAAGCCCGAGCGGAATGGTCGACGCAAGATTGCTGTTCGATTCCGCCGACCTGCCGGCCTCGCCATCCCATTCAAGCGTGTAGCCATCCGGCAACGTAATCGCCTCTATTTTCGGCCGGATGCGTCCGAGAAGAGCACTCGCCAGTTCGTCGGGCTTTGGATCGCATTGCGCCTTAATTGTGAGCACTCTGTCTTCACGCAACAAACGCGGATCGCGCCAGACTGTCCGGATATCGTCAACGGCCTGGAACAACGAAACCGTGCGGCCGCTTGTCGGGCTCAAGATCTGGATATTGCCGATATTGGAGAGACCCTGCCGCTCGCTTTCCGGCGCACGGGAGATAATCGGAATCAAATCCTCGCCCTCGCGATAAACACCGACGCTTTTCCCGGAAAAATTGGCATTGAGCGCATTGGCGAGGTCTTCGCGCGAAATGCCGACCCGTTGCGCCTTGCTGGCCGAATAGATCGGCTCAATGACGCTCACCGGTCTGCGCCAGTCATCTTTTATGGAGCGCGCGCCGCCATCCGCCGCCATGATCGCTTTCGCTTCATTGGCAAGCTGTCGCAGCACGGCCGGATCAGGTCCTTTAAACGTCGCTTCTATTTTGGAGCCGCCGCCCGGCCCGAGGACGAACCGCCAGGCTTTGCCCTGTCCGTCCGGGAATTGCGCATTCAGGAACCGGTCTATGTCTGCGATGATACGGTCATTCTTTTTATAGTCCGACGTCTTGATCAAAAGCTGACCATAGGCCGAGCTCGGCGATTCAGCGCCGTAGACCAGCATATAGCGCAGCGTCCCGCCGCCGATGAGGGATTGCACATGCTCGACGCCTTCCAGCGTCCGCACATAGGATTCAAGCCGCGCCACATCCGCTTCTGTGTGCCTGATATCAGCGCCTTCGGGCTTCCAATAGTCGACCACCACTTGAGGCGAGGTGGAGGCCGGGAAGAAACCCGACTTCACGAACTGAAAGCCCCACAGAGCCGAGGCGAAGACCGCAATCGTCGCGGCGACTACGATCCAGCGCGCATAGATTGCGGATTGAATGAAGGCTTTATAGGCGCGGAAAAAGGCGCTGTCCTCTTTCGCGGTCGCTTCTGCCGCCGCCTTGCTTTCGTCGAACCACACATAACAAAGCAAGGGCGTGATGGTGAAGGCGAAAAACCAGCTCAAACCCAGCGCAATCATCACGACCCAGAACAAATCGCCGGTATATTCCGCCGTGTCGCCCGGGGCAAAACCAATCGGTGCGAAGGCGATGATCCCCACCAACGTGCCGCCAATGAGCGGCTTCATGTTTTTCGCTGCAATTTCTTTTATGACCTCAAGCTTGTTGCGCCCTTGCCGGACGCCAACGAGAATGCCGTCCGTCACGACAACGCCATTGTCAACGAGCATGCCGAGCGAGATGACAAGCGCGCCAAGCGATATCCGGTGCATGGGGATTCCGCTCAACTGCATGATGAAGAGCGTCGCCGCCATAGTCAGCAGAACCGTCACGCCCATGATGACGCCGGATTTGAAGCCCATGAAAATCAGCAAGGTGAGAAAGACAATGACAAGCGCTGCGACGACATTCATCGCGAAATCTTGAATCGCTCCATCAACAACTTTTCCTTGGTGGTAATATTCGTGCAGCTCCACGCCGATCGGCCGCTGGCTCTCTATCTCTTTCAGCTTTGCATCAATCGCTTCGCCGAGCTTTACGACATTGGCGCCGGACACGTTCGAAACGCCGATGGCGAGCGCCGGCGCGCCGTCATACCGGATCATAAAAGACTCCGGCTCCTTTAACCCGCGCGTGACGGTCGCGATATTTTTCAGCCGCAATACGCTCCCTTCGGCGGCATCGCTGATAATCAGATTTTCGATAGCCTCAACGGACGTGACTTCAGCTGTCGGGTTTATGACAAGGCGCTCGCCACTCAACACGACATCGCCGGCGGCGACGACGGAATTCTGCTGGGAAAGCGTATTGTAAAGATTGTTCAGAGAAACGCCGAGCGCGGCGGCGCGTTCGCGCGACACCTCGACATAGATCGCTTCCTGCGGCGCGCCCGAGATGGCGACCTTCGCCACGCCCTCGACCTGCAGAAGGTCTTTCCTCAGCTGTTTCGCATATTTGTTCAATTCGGCGAGGGAATACCCCTCCCCTGTCATCAGATAAAAAAGCCCATACACATCGCCGAAATCGTCATTCACCGTTGACGTTCCCGCGCCGGGCGGCAGAGCGCTTTGAGCGTCGTCGATCTTGTTTCGTAGCTTTCCCCAGATCACCTGAAGGTCGGACTTTGAGCGCGAAAATTCATATTTGATATTGACGCTGATCTGCGAATGGCCTGCCGATGAGACAGACTCGACGGATTCGACTTCCTGTAATTGCTGGATTGCGGTCTCCAGAGGTTCCGTCACTTCATTTAAAACTTCCTGCGGCGACGCCCCAGGATAGGAGGTGTCCACACGGGCGACCCGGATTGTGTATTCCGGGTCTTCAAAGCGCGGCATGTCCTGATAGGCAAGCCAGCCGCCTGCCAGGGAAAAGATGACGACAAGCGCGCTGACGAGCGGGTTTTTGATAAAGAATTCTGCGATGTTCATGGGGGCTGCGCCTTATTGGTTCCAAGGGCGCAGTTTCATGCCCTCATGAATAAATGATCCGCCTGCGGCGACAATCGTCTCACCGGCTTCAAGCCCGCCGGTGACGGCGACGTTTTCGCCGAGATTGGAACCGGTCGTTACAATTCGCTTTGACACCGTCATATCGTCCGGACTTGTCACCCAAACGAAAAGCTCGTCCCCTTCAACATTGATTGCAGAACGCGGAACGGCGATCCCGCCGCGAACGCTGTCAGCAAGTTCCGACAATTCGAGTTCGGCTTTCAATGTCGCCGTCATGCCCGGCAAAATCAGAAGATCCTCAGGCGGCGTAAAGCCGAAACTCACTTCATAGCTTTGGGTGGCGGGATCCGCTTCGGCGCTCGCTTCTTTCAGCGTCGCCGGCAAAGCCCTGTCCGGCGCCGGGTCGAGAATGACCTGCGTCGAGACAGGCTTGAATTGCGGCACATAGGCTATGATATTCGCCGGAATGTTGATCAGAACCTCAACGCCCTCGCTTTGCAGTATGGCGACCGGCTCCAGCGGCTGCACATTCTGAAACTGTTTGACATAGACCGTTGAAATCACGCCCGAGTAAGGCGCGACAAGGGTGGTGTCGCTCAACGCTTTTTCGGCGCTGTCGAGTGCGGCTTTCGCAATGTCCCGTTGCGCCCGCCGCGCTTCCAGCACGCTTTTTGAAATGGCGTCCTGTTCAGCGAGGCGGTGTGCGCGCTGATATTCGGATTCGGCGTTTTGATATTCAGATCGCGCCTGAGCGACCTTGTTTTGATAATCGCGTTGGGCGATCTGTCCGATGATTTGTCCCTGTTCGACTTCGGCGCCTTCAAACACGTCAAGACTTTCAAGACGGCCGCCGACTTCATACGCAAGTTGCGTGGAACGCGACGCGCGAACCACCGCAGGAAATTCGATCGTCCGGCGATTGCTGGCGGCTTCGACGGTCATCAGCTTCGCGGGACGCACGGCCGGTTCTGACGGCGCTTCACCTTGAGGCGAACACGCGGCCATGAAGGCCGCGCAGCTTGCGAGGCACAGATTACGATAGCGCTTCTTGCTCATTATTCTCTCTCCGGTTTGCCAAACGCAGCAAAGGTCGTCTTTCTGGCTGCGCTTTATGCGCGCTAACGACTGTGTGATATTTGCTCTGTTATTTCGGCAGATGCTGGGCCGCGCTGAAATTGTTGTTCAGCGCAGCCTGAAACGCGCCTGCTCAGCAGCTCCGACCGGCTCGGCCGGCGAGTTCATCCTGAGTAAGTTCGCCATCGCCATTTTCGTCCGCGTTATCGAAACCCGTCATGGGCGCGTCGATGAACTCGGACCGGCCAAGCCCGCCATCGCCGTTCTCATCGAATTTCGCGAGCAGCGGTTTGAATTTTTCAAAGTAGCGATCGCTGAAACGGCGCGGCGCGTCTGACGGATCAGCGACGCCGTCGCCATTACGGTCAAGCCGCGAGAAAGCTTCGCTTCGCATCTCGCGGACTTCGTCTTTTGTAATCACGCCGTCGCCATTAATATCGGCTTTTGCATAGAGTTCTTCACCGTCAACACAGCTTGACGCTTGAGCGGCGCCGGCGCTGGCGACGATAAGAGTGGCGATGATCGTGGTAATTACAGTCTTCATTGGGTTTCTCCATTTGTTATGAATGCCGGCGACATGCCGGCTCATGTGTTTGCCCGGCCTATGTGGCGGGCAAACATTTCCGCAATTTGCCCGGCGGCCGGTTTTTCTTGTCAAAATGTTGCAGAGACCGTCGAAGCGCTGGCGAAGCCTGCCTTATTGAGGCCGAACTATTTTCTTATTACGCCCCTGCCTTTCGTCAGTAGTCTGTCGAGTCAAGGTCGACTAAAGGGCCCCGCGCCGAGCGCAGGATAGCCCTGCCTCACTATTGTTTTTGAAGGACAGATTCAGATGAACATTACGAAGCGCAATCTATGCTGCTTGTGCGGTCTCGCCTTTGTTGCGGCGGCCTGCACGACAGTCCATGACACGAACGAGGCCCTTCTCGAAAAGCCCATCAATTGTTCGACGGCTGATGAAGATATTGCGGCCCTCGCCGCGGCGATCCCCGGAAGGCGAGCGCGTGTGCGGGCAGCGCTCGGCACGCTGACGCCGGTCGGCGTGGCGACGGGGGTCGCGACAAGGGACTATCGGGATCGCGCGCGCATGGCGACCGGCCGGCTTGAAAAAGACCTGAACAACAAGATCGCCGATATCTACGAGCAGTGCGGCCAGGGCGGCTAAGTCATAGCGCTGGCGAACGACCGGCTCACTGTCGAGCAAAAATTGCTCTTAATGAACGCGGCGCGACGCCGGGAAAATGATCGACGCCCGCAATCCGCCGCCCGGCCGGTTTGACAGGACAATATCTCCGCCTTGCGCCCTGATCAGCGCCCGCGCAATGCCGAGGCCAAGCCCGCTGCCGCCAGTTTCGCGGCTGCGCGATCCCTCCAGCCGAAAGAACGGTTCGAAGACGGATTCTAATTGCTCTTCGGGAATCCCCTCGCCGCTATCCTCAATGCGAATTTCGAAGCCTCTGTCTGAGACATGACAGCCCAGACGGGCGCCGCCGCCATAGCGACGGGCGTTGTCGACGAGATTATTGAGCGCCCGCATCAATGCGTGCGAGTCAGCAGCGATCAGGAAGTCTTCCGCCTTGTCCGCATCGTCAATTTGCAGACCTTCCGGCGCATCAGCAGCATATGACTTCGCAAAGGCGCCAAGATCGACCAGTTCCTGCTGGGCCGCCGGCTGATCGGATCGCACATAAGTCATCATATCTTTAAGCAGCGTTTCCATCTGATCGAGATCGCGCGTCATCGCGCCCACATCCAGGTTCTCCGGCTGGTCAAGACGAAGGCGCAAGCGCGTGAGACTGGTGCGCACATCATGCGAAATGGCGGAAACCATGCGCGCCCGCTCCGCAACCAAGGCCTTCACGCGCTGTTGCATGGCGTTCAGCGCACGCGCCACGCGCCTGACTTCTTCCGCCCCTCTCTCGCGCGCAGGTTCGGGATCGATGCTGGCGCCAAACCGTTGCGCTGAAACCTCAAGTTCACGCAAGGGTTTCATCGCTTGTGCGATCAACAGCGCCATGATGGCGGCGATCGAAACTACCGCGAGTAGCAATACGACGAGATAACTGCGCGGCCGCGAGGAAATCAGCGACGCGGCGGAGAACACCATCGAGAGCACCTTGCCGTCTTCCAAAGCAACAGAGACCTCAAGCGCGGCGAATGCTCTTGAGACACCGTCCTCTCGATAAACACCGATCAGCTTATCGCCTGAAAGATAGCGGAAACGAATATCGCGATCCGCCAATATCGCGGCCACTCTCGAGCTGCGCGACAAAAGGCGCTCGCGGTAGTTGGAGCGATATTCGGCGTTTTCCGGGAACGCAGCGCTGATGCGGGCGGCGCGGGACGGCCCGCCAAAGGCCGCGAGCGACTGTTGAAGCGCTTCCGGCCTCACGCTTTCCGCGAGGAGCGCCATTTCGGCAACGGGCTCGGCGAAATCCTCCAGCGCGAACGGCGTCAGCCGAAGCATCGTTATTGTCTGCAAGGAACCCAGCATGACCAGGAGCAACCCGAAAAGCGCGCCCAATGCAACAACCAAAACTTGCGTGAAAAGCGAGGTTCGGAATGGATTCAATTTGCGCATCAGTCTGACGCCTGCGCGCGTGCGGCGCGCCCGCCGCTGACTTTTTCAACAGCCCCGGCGAAAGCGTAGCCAATGTTGCGGACTGTTTTGATATATTGCGCATGGCGCGCATCGCTCTCGATTTTCCGTCGCAAACGGCTGATCTGGGAATCGATGCTGCGATCGAATGGTCCGGCGACGGCGCCGCGCGTCAAATCGAGAAGCTGATCGCGGCTTAGGACGCGCGGACTATGTTCCACCAGCGTCTGCAGCAAGGCGTATTCGCCCGACGTCAACGTCACCCGCGCGCCGTCCTTGCGCCGCAGCTCGCGCTCGTCAACGTCAAGAATGAACTCGCCGAAAGCGTATTGTTCCGGAAGACGGTGAGTCTCGCCCGGCAGGAGCGGCGGCGCCCGGCGAAGCACGGTCTTGATGCGGGCGACGAGCTCGCGCGGATTGAAGGGCTTTGGCAAATAATCATCGGCGCCGATTTCCAGGCCGAGGATGCGGTCAATATCCTCGCCCATGGCCGTCAGCATGATGATCGGCACGCGCGAATCCCGGCGAAGGCGCTGGCAGAAGGTCAACCCGTCTTCGCCCGGCATCATGAGATCAAGCACGATAAGGTCGAAGCGGCCTTCCGACAGCGCTTCATCCGCATGCGCCGCGCTTCGCGCGCTGACGGCGACCATGCCGTTGCGTTCCAACAGGTCAGAAACGAGCTTACGGATCTCTCCGTCGTCGTCCACAATAAGAATACGGGGCGCGCCCTTGATCTGGTTCATGGGGACGGGTTTAGCCCATTTCCGGGCCTGTTTGCAGGGCTATTTTTGTGACGAATTGTGGCGGCGGCCCGCCCCCGGCGCCAATCGTCACGCCCCCCGATCCCTCTCTCATACTCTGGCAATTTCTCTGTGGCGACTGCGCCGGCAGTTAGACAGAAAGGTTATTTATGCCACATCATCACCACAACAAGCCTGCGCTATGCGCGGCGCTAGCCGGCGGCTTCATGTCATGCACGGCGTTCATCTTCGCGGCAACACCGGCGAATGCTCAACCGCTCCTCCCTACCGCCGGACCGGAATACAGCGCCGTCGGTCTCACCGAGTTTGCGCCGAGCATCTCAGGAGATGCGGGGTCGATTTCGCCGTCAGCCTCCACACCCCGCATGCCTGACGCCAGCATATTTGCAGAGGGTTCCGATCATAGGTTCGTTCTCGACAATCCGATGGCTCAAGCTGTCCCGCTTCCCGCAGCTATTGCCTCGCCGGCCGCAAGGAGTTTTCAAGAGTCTTCCGCTGGCGCCGTCGAATACACTCTTTTAGGCGACGCCCTCCAGGACTCCGGGCCGCTCACCGGTTTTGCCGGCATAGACGCCCGCACGCGCGATGACAGCGATTGGAGAACCGCTATCGATACGGTATTCGCCGGCGCCAACATTCAACGTCCTTCGGGTGAACAAGACGCCTCGACTCACTTTTATGGACTTCATGAAAACGCCGTCGTCTACGGAGAGAATACAAATGAGCTATCGTCACTTTACTATCGTCCGTTGACAGAACGCTTTAATCTGACGGTGCGCTCCTATGTCGGATATGAAGACGCCAGCCCCGGCAACTCTGATCCAATTCCCTATACCGGCATTGGTTTGACGATCTCGCGCGAGGCGTGGCCGAAATAATTCGCGCCTCTGCAACATTCAGTGACAATTTCGTCGTCCCGAAGCAACTCCTGGCAACACGCCAACATTACAAACTCCATGCCTCAGACGAGGTCTGAGACATTAAACAGATGGAAGAAAGGATCACTGCTGAAATAAAACGCCTGCATGTTGCTCCGACGGACGACCCCGATGTTTCTCTTTTCCGACTGCGGGCAACCTATTCAAAACATTGCCGCCTACCCCAAGGGCGGCTTATGCGGCGCGCACCGTCCTTGCCCCTCCCTCTCCGAGACGGTGCGCGCCCTTATTCGCTGAAGATTTTACCTAATATAAAACATCCGCGCCGATGCGACTCTCTACCGGTTATTCGTGACTAGACTCCCGTGAGGTGTGAAGCGGCCGTAATTCACATCAACGCATTCAAGCCGGCGTTTCAACACACCGCATGTTTAATCGATAAACATTTATCCCCGGCAGCCTTTCCGTGTGCATACATACTGCACACACTGTTCCAAAAGGCGTTGAAATCGTTACTTGGTCCGCGCCATCCATCAAAGGCAATACAACTTCTTGCTGCTTTATCGATTGTCATGCATTTAGCTTCAGCCATGCTGGCAATGACTTTTCTTTAAGGCTCGGCATAGAAAGTATACTATTGAAGGACGAAAGAAATTTCCGTGACTGGCCCTTCTCGTCGCAAATTGTCTCCGTTTGAAGAACTGGCGAGTCTCGAACCACTTATTAGCGTGCTCGGATTTCGTCTGTCGTCAGACTCTTCAAAAGCACCTCAACCAAGCATTGGGTCACCCAGGCTACAATGAACATGTATTTGTAAAGTAATTCGGATTTCAGTATGCGATTAGCGACCCAAATGTTGAAGCCATTACTTGTTTTGAATCATGCGGCAGAGCAGCTTTTGAAGAACGATTTTGAGTCGAAACCGCGCTAGCGCGCCAGCTATACGCACGTAATGGTTCATCCCTTGGGGCCAAGCCGGTTTTGAGCCGTTGTTACGCTATACAAAAAACTCACAGCCGACTGAGCCGCCAGCCGATTTAAACCAGCGCATTGTTCATACGAACGAGCGGCCCGCAGCTTCATGAAACGGAAGCAAGATTTGCAGACCGTTTTTTCGAAATTGCGGTTGCAAATCATTCGCATATAAGTTAGCCAGCATTGCGACTGATTATTAATTGCGTTTTAGGGGGCTTAATGTCACTTACATCCACCCTGCCGTTCCGGCGCGCGCTTCTGGCCGCAACCATGCTCACCACGCCCTCTGTGGCGATAGCCCAAGAGCCGGCCAGTTCACCCACAGACGAAATCGTCGTGACCGGGCGGTTCCAGAATTCGCTGGTGAACCGGCTGCCGATCGAGCCCGAGAAGCTTCCCTTCTCGCTCTCCGTCATCGACGAAGCGGCGATGGAGGAAAGAGGGTTTTTCAATCCATTGGATATTCTTGAAACCGTTCCAAACGTCGTGCGCCGGCAAACCCAGTTGCTGCCCACGGGCGGGTCCTACCTGATCCGCGGGCTATACGGCACGGTTCTGACGAACAACCGCCCCGAAAACGACAGCCGCGGCGCCGGCCGCCGCGACATGTCGCAGATCGAACGCTTTGAAATAGTCAAAGGCCCGGCTTCAATCCTGCTCGGTCCGGTCATTCCCGGCGGCGTCATCAATCAGGTGACGAAATCGCCGCAGGAAAACGATTTCATCGACCTGACAGCCCGCGGCGGCAGCTACGGCACCTATCGTCTGGAAGCAGATGCAAATGCGGGCGCGCTGCTTGGTTCGGAGATATTCAGCGGGCGGATCACGCTCGCTTATGAGGACCAGCAAAGCCCGCAAGACCCGGAGGAAACCAAGACATTCTCCGTGCGCCCCGTGCTGGAAGCGAACTTCAGCGACCGCACCCGGGCCCAGGCGTCGGTCTCCTATACCAAGCGGGACAGCGTTCCCGGTTCCGGCTTTCCGGTTTATACGGATGGCACAGTGCCCGACGTCTTCGATGCGGAAACCTATTTCGGCGTTCCGTCCGAACAGAAAGGCAAAGACATATATGCCGACGGCGAAGTTCAGCACGAATTTCTCGACAATCTGAAGCTGGTTGTGCGCGGCAGCTATCAGGATACGGATTTCGACTATCAGACGAGCCAGAGCGGCTACAATTATTCCGGCGGACGGGGCTTCGGCTCCGGACAAACGGAAGCCTATGTCTATTACTCACACGGCTACCGCGACACCAATGTCGCCTATGGAGACGTTCAGCTTGTGGGCGGCTTCGACGCCTTCGGCCAGCGCCAGGACTGGGTGATCGGCTCATCGGCGCAATGGACCAAGTTCGCCAGCTATTGGGGCTTTGGCGGCGTTCTGGGCGTGGTCGACATCACGGACTTCGATGCGGCGACCTTCGGGGTCCCGGATTTCGACAGCATTCCGCTATCTCCCTATGCTGATCGCGAGGACGAGCTGTACTCGGTCTACGCTGAAACCAACCTCCGTCCCACCGACCGGCTGACGATCGCCGCCGGCGCACGCTACGACGATTATGAAGTCACGAATCTGGCGACGGGCGACAAAACCCCGTCCGACGACGTAACCTTCCGCGTCGGCGCCAGCTATGAGCTGCTAGGCGGTTTCAACGCTTATTTGAGCTATGCTGAGAGCTTCATTCCGCAATCGGGAACACGGAGAAGCGGCGATCTCATCGAACCGGAAACAGCGGTCAACTATGAGATCGGCCTCAAGGGAAGCGTCTTCGACGACAGGGTGACGCTAACCGCCGCGGCCTTCGCCCTCACCCGGCAGAATGTGGCGACGACCGATCCGAGCAATCTTCCGGGCGATCCTCCCTATGTCATCGCCACGGGCGAGCAGGAACACAAAGGCTTCGAAGCCGCGGCAAGTATTGACGTGACGCCTGCGCTGAAACTCGACCTCGCTTACGGCTATGTCGATGCGGAAATCACGGAAGTCATCGCCGCCAGCGCCGGCCAGGACGCAGGCGATCCTGTCGCGCTCGTGCCCCACCACACGTTCAGCGCCTTTGGCGCCTACACAGTGCAAGACGGACCGCTTGCCGATCTGCGGCTGGGCCTTGGCCTGCGCGGCATCTCGGAACGCCCGGCGCCGCGTTTCGGCATCGACTATGAAGGCTACACGCTGGTCGACGCGGTAGTCTCCTATCCGGTTTCCGAAACATTCAGCGTTCAGCTCAATGTGCACAATCTCCTCGACGAGGAATATCGCGAAAGCATAGGATATTCGACGGGCACGCCTGCAACCGGAAACCGCTTCGGCAATCCGCGCTCGGCTTATTTGACCGTGCGGGCGCGCTTCTAGCGAAGCGCATGGCCGGCGCCGGGAAAACACTCTACGACAAGGGCGTCGCCTGCGAGGAAGCAGGCGACGTTCCCGGCGCATTTGAAGCCTATCGGCTTTCGGCCAAGGCCGATCCGCGCATTGCCGCGCCATATGTGGGGCTTGCGAGAATCCTGACGCGCAATCACCAGCGCGCCGAAGCCATCGCCTGTCTCGAACGCGCCATCGCCTGCGAGCCCTCCAACGCCGAAATTCGCACCCTCATGGGCCGCACTCTCGCGCTCGACGGCAAGCTTGAGGCGGCGATACGCCATTATGAATCCGCCCTCAGAACGGGCAATCCGCCAGACAGCGCATCGACAGGGCTTGGCGCCGTTTACGAAGATCTCGGCGACCGCGCCGCGGCCGCGCAGATCTACCGGAGCCTGCTCAAGCGCAAGCCGCTCGATCCCGAGGGCCTTGCAGGACTTCTCGGCGTTGCTGAAGGCGACCTTCTGGAAGAGACCTTTGCAGTTGCAGGCACGAGGTTGGAGGCTGCGCCGGATCCCGACGCTGCGCTGATCGGCTACGCGCTTGGCAAGGCGCTGGCCCGCAATGACAGACATGATGAAGCCTTCGCTTCATGGTCGGCTGCGAACGCTGCGCGCCGCCGTGCGACAGGCCCGTTTGATCGCAAGTCTTTCGATGCGCGCATTGACAGATTGATTGAGATTTTCTCGCCGGATTTTTTGCAGCCCGGCGGGACTGGGGAGACCTTTCAGAGCGCCCTGTCTTTATTGTCGGATTGCCGCGCTCAGGCACGACCCTGACGGAACAGATCCTCGCGGGTCATCCCTATATTTACGGCGCCGGCGAGCTCGATCTCCTCACCGACATGGCGACGGGAACGCCGGACCGTCTCGGCCGGACCGAGCCGGCCTGGCCGGAAGCGGCCATGGAGCTGGATGGAACCCACATTGCGGCCATCGCGCGCGACCATCTGAACCGGCTCGACATGCTGGCCCCGAAAACGGCCCGCAGGGTCATCGACAAACAGCCGCTCAATTTCTGGCATCTCGGCCTTGTGGCCCTCGCCTTTCCCAATGCCGGCATTATTCACTGCACGCGCGATTTGCGCGACAACGGCCTGTCGATATTCGCCGAGAACTTCACGCCGGAACAGCGCTGGGCGACGGACCTTTCAGATATCGCCCATTACTGGCGCGGCTACCGCCGCCTGATGCAGCATTGGCGGGACGCAGCGTCCCTGCACCTCATGGATACCTCCTATGAAAGCATGATCGGCGATGTCGAAGGGACGGCGCGCAGTCTGGTCGATTTCCTCGGCCTGCCCTGGGACGAACGCTGCCTCGCTTTTCATAAGAGCGAACGCGCAGTGCAGACGCCGAGCCGCTGGCAAGTGCGCCAGCCCGTTTACACCACATCTGTAGAACGCTGGCGGCGTTATGAACCGATGCTCGGCGAGCTTGCGGCTGCGCACAAGGAAGGGCGGACATGACTTTAACGCTTCCACGCTGGGCGCGGGTCATGCTGCGCTTCCTGCTGGCGTTCGTTGGCGGCTATCAGCTTTCCGTCGGAATGGCGACGCTGCTCGGCGTTGCGTTGACGCTCGCCTTCGGCGGCGTGCGGATGGACGCTTATTTCGCCGCCGGAATTTCATTCAGTCTTTTTTATTGCGGCATCCTACTCTGGGCGTTCAGTGAACGCCGTCTTTGGATAATCGCCGCTGTGACGATAGTCGGCGCAACAATCGCCTTCGCAGCAGCAAAGGCTTTAGAGCCCTCGATCCCGATCCCGAGTTAGGAACTTCGCGCATGCCCCCTCCCGCCATTCTTGACGAGAGCCGCGGTCTCAGGCCCGCGATGAACTGGTTGCACACCTGGTTAGGCGCCGTCGTGGGCGCGCTTTTGTTCATCATCTTCTGGACCGGGACCTTGTCTGTTTTCGACCGCGAAATCGACCGCTGGACGATGCCGATGTCGCGGGTCGAGCCGAAGCCGCTCATGGATCTCGATGCATTGCCGGCGGTCATGAAGGAGAACTATCCCGGCGCCGCCGTCTGGACCCTCGATCTGCCGACAGCGCGCACGCCGGCGCTCGAAACCTATGTCCGCACCGAGGACGGGTCCAATTTATGGGAGTTTCTCGATCCCGCGACCGGCGAAAACTACGGCGAGCCCGGCACAAAAGGCGGAACCGGCTTTTTCTACCGGTACCATTTCACGCTTCATCTGAACATGTTCAGCCTCGGATTAATGATTTGCGCCGTGGCGGCGCTCATCATGATGGCCCTTTGCATATCCGGCGTCATTATCCACAAGAAGATTTTCATAGATTTCTTCACCTTGCGCGCCGGATCGAAGTCCCAGCGCACCTCGCTCGATGTTCACAATCTCAGCGGCGTGCTCGCCCTGCCTTTTCATCTCGTCATCTCATTTTCCGGCATCGCCATGTTCGGCATGATGTATGTGCCGGCGGCGCAGTCAGTTATTTTCGAGGGCAATCCGGAAGAAGTCAGCACAGGCTATTTTTCACGAGCCGCTTCCGGCGAGCCTGGCGGCGAGGTCTCTACCCTCGTTCCGATGTTCGAAACTGCGCGTGCTGCCTGGAACGGCGACGAACCAAAACGCATCCGCCTCCACCATCCCGGCGACGCAAACGCTTATTTCGAGTTGCAGCGGTCTTCAAAAAACAGCGTCGCTTATCGGTACGATTCCATCTGGTTCGACGCCGCCACCGGCGAAATGTTGTTCAAGACAGACAATACCGTTTCTACAGAGATCTATCACACGATTGCCGGGCTCCATCTGGTTCAGTTCCGGCGCCTCGTGCTGCGATGGCTTTATTTCATATCGGGCCTTGCAGGCTGTGTGCTGATTGCGACCGGATTTATGTTCTGGGTGGAATCGCGGCGCAAAAAATATGCAAAGAACAGCATGCGCGGCATCAGGCTCGTGGAAGGTCTCGCCGTCGGGTCGGTTACCGGCGCGCTCATCGCCTCCGCCGCTTTCATGATCGCCAATCGCGTGTTGCCTCTCGGCGTCGCCGAGCGCGACGCTATTGAAGTCTGGGTGTTCCATATCGCCTGGATCGGAGCGTTCGTGCACGCCTTTATTCGTCGCGGGACTGCCTGGCGGGAGCAATGCTGGGTGATCGCGGCGGCATGCCTTGCGGCGGTGTTGTTGAACGGCCTGACGACGGGCGACTGGATACCGGCGGCCCTCGCCCGCAGCCAGTTCGGCGTCGCCGGCGTCGATATGTTCATGCTGACCGCCGCCGCCATATGCATCTATTCAGCGCTCAGGCTGAACGGTCGCCCTTTGTCAGGAGCAACCCTCGCCTCCGGATCGGCAGACACAAGATGACGGAAACCCTTGTCTACATTTCAATACTGCTGACATCCTTCGCAGGTTTTTTCTGCTCGCTGCGGGCCAGCAGCAGCACCGCGCCGCCATCGCGCAGACAATGCCCTATCTCACCGCAGCACCGCACAGGCTCAACTGGACGGGCTTTACCTTGCTGGGCGCGAACATGATCTTCGGCATGTTCCGCTTTGGGCCGGCATTCGGTTTACTGGTCTGGGTCCTGACCCTTTCGATTGCAGCATTTTTTGTCGCTGTGACCATGACTGTGATTCTCAGCATGTATAAGCGGCGCACCCGCAGGCGAAATGCGCTAGTCGGTGATGACTAGTCCAATCGAATTTTAATCCAGTGGCTATTGCCAGATATCCGCAATAGGACTCGCTCCACGCGATAGATTTCAAGCGCGAAAAAAGTCTTCAAAGATGGATGCGCAGGGACGAGTTTCGCTTCGGCCTCCGAAAGACAGTGGAATCAGGCTTTTCGCAATTCACATGCAAAAGCCATTACAATGCGACCCTATAAATCAAACGGGCGCCTTCAAGTTTGTCACCCCGTGCACCGCTTGCGCTAAACCATAGGCGACATTCGATTGCACGTTCTTATTAAAACTTTGTCTCTGCAAGTCCTTCCGTGCACACACATACTGCACACGCCGCCTCGTAAGGCATTGGAAGCAATCGTTAGTCTTCATCATCCATCAGGAGCACCGCGCAAAACTTATATAATTGATTTTCTTTCATATTTCTTAGGCGGCAACAGGTTCGGCAGACTCCTTCCCGCACACATATAGACGAATTTGCGCAGCTTTAAACCGGTTTCGATTGCTCATTGCACATGGTGCGCACAGGAAACCGGTTACAATCAACAAGCTTCCTTCGCGGTTTCGGCGCGTCCGGAAACGCCGACAAGACAGGCGGATGCTCCAAGCCGCCGGGTTACAACAAGCCGGAAACGCCCAGATAGCCGCCAAAGGCGAAAAACCCTGCGCCGGTCAAGCGCAATTGCATTCGCGATTGCGGCGGAGATTTCAAGGTGAGCGCCGGAATCATAATCAGCATCGCACCTTTCAACGCGGTCGCCGCGACGGTCAGCGTCACGGCGATCTCAAGCGGCGATGACCAGCGAAAATGCAGCAAAAGACCCAACCCGCCGATCAAAAAATGGACCATGCCGGAAAGATTGATGAGGACGGGATTTGACTTCGCCCCCATGCCCGTCATGCGCTCATAAAATTGCATGGAGATGATCATCCCCAGACCCGTGACGATCAGATACGCGCCGGCGAGCGTTGCGATTGTGTGGGTTGTCTCCATGATGCTCGCATCCTTTTTCATCGCTACAATATCTACGGTCGAGAACCTTATCCGATGTGGCGTACAAAATACCGCATCCCGCCCATGGCTTATGCGGCGCCTTTCTAATCGTCTTGCGCACGGCAGGTCTGAAGAAAGACAAGTATTCGCTGATGCGCGTCAATGGCTTGCGGCGCCGGCCAGCTAGCGGGCAAATGGCCGCCGCCATCGTAAATGGCGAGTTCGACTTTCTTTGACCGCCGCCGCAATGCGGCGAAAAGCTTTCCGGCCTCGGCATATCCGAACTCATCCGCGCTCCCCTGCACGATCAGCACCGGCGTATCAATTTTATCCGCATGAAAATATGGCGAATTCTCAATATATCGCTCACGCGCAGACCACAGATCGGCGCCGAGGCGCGGCTGGCCGCGCTCTATCCAATTGCTGCGGTCAAGCGCAGCGTCGCCGCGCAAGGCGACAGCCCCATAGGCGCCGGCGAGGTCATAGGTGCCGCTGCTCAACAACGCCGCACAAAACAGATCAGTACTCGCCACGACGCCTGCAGCGGCAAGTGCGCCGAAAGACTGGCCACGCAACGCCACACGGTCGATATCGATGAAACCCAGTTCCGCCGCCTTGCCTATTTGCGGCAGCAACTGCCGGGTGATCTCTTCCATCAGATCGGCTTTTCGCCCGGATGGCCCGAGGTCAATATCGGGAAGGACAAGCGCGTACCCGTGACTGGAATAGGCACTTGCCGGAACACCGAAAACGGGCGCGCCGAACTGATTGAGGAACCGCGAAAGGTCGGTGCCGGGATAGAGCCAGACAATGGCCGGCGGGGGCCCGTCTGAAGGCTCGTTGTTTTTAGGCGCGATGACCACGCTGCGCGCTATTCTGGTTCCGCCATTATAGTCCGGCACGGTCGTTTCGAAGAATTGAAACTCCTGTTTTGCAGCCGCAATTAACGCGGGCTCATGTTGCGTCAATCGGCGTTTGCGTTCGAACCCTGGCGTCAGTTCATAAATATCCGGCGGCGTATCGAAACTTTCATAGCGCGCGAAAAGCTGGTCATTATGGACGAACAAAGGGTTCAACTGCGCGCGCTCACGCCAGAGAAGCTCGCCGCCGCCATCATCAAGCGACAGGCGAAGAACCGCCGGAATGCCGGTTTTGTTATGTCGTCCGACAACCGTGATTGTTTCCGCAACCGGTTGCCACGCGGCGCCGTTCTCATCCGTTACAACTGATCCGAATGTGTATTCCTTGACGTCGATCGGTTCTGACAAACCCGCTACATCGGCTGCGGGAACGCGGCGGAGGGCGAACCCTCCCCCTTCCGGCGGCCGGCTTATGCTGAAAAAATCGTTCCCGCTTGCGCTATAGAAAAATGCAACAACCGGGCCCTGCTGCGCCGATTGCGGTATTTTCCGGCGCAACACGGAACCGGTCGACTGAATTTCAATGCGCCGCAGCCCCCCGTCGATCCGATATGCAAGCTCATCGCGGTCCGGCGCCCATTTATAGTAGGCGCCGTAATCATTTCCCTGCAACGCCAGACCTTCCGCCACCAGAAAAGCCCTGTCCGGGTCATCTGCCGGCGCAATCAGCAGGTCCATCTTCAATCCGGCGCCCTTGTCGGGCGCCAGGTAAGGCACGGTCAGGTAAGAAACGAACCGGCCCGATGGCGATAGCTGAAAATAAGACTGTGGCGAACGCTTTGAGCCAGCGGATGCAATCACTTTCAGGGAACCGCGCCGCACATTGATTGCGGCGATGTCCGCGCCATACAACGCGCGCATCAGTTCATTTTCAGGCGGTTCTGAAAAATCCTGCGTCGCGGTTTCCGTCTTCGGCTCATCAAAGCCGCTGCGATAGACGTTCACCCCCTCACCGGCATCGCGCTCCATAGCTGTAGCCGGTTGTGTTTTCTCGGGCTTATCCGGCGCCAGCGCCGCATAGATAAATCGTCCGTCAGCGCTCCATCGAATGGCATCCCACGGCCAGATAGCGGGTTTCAGCACCGCCTCGCTTATTCGGCGGCAACGGTCCTTTTTACGATCATAAAGCCAGGCCTGTGGCGCGCCTTTCGCGTCTGAATAAAACGCCAGATACCGCCCGTCAGGTGACCAGGAAGGGCGCCAGGCATTGCCGGATATGTTGCAAAACGCCGCCCGATCCCCGGTATCAGTCTCAATAAGCGCGATACTGGAACCATTAATATTCGCAGGCGTTCCGCTAGGCTGAAACCGCCCGTCACCGGGCGCATGGGCCGGATTGCTCTGCCTGACCACATAAGCGAGATACGCTCCGTCCGGGGACAGAACCAATGACCCGGCATCATCAGTTGGAACATCGCGGGTGAAAAGCTGCTGAACGATCCCCCCTTTACCGGAACCGGCCCATGCAGGAAGCGCGCAAAGAGTTGAGGTCCAAAGCAACAGGATTAACAGCGCTCGCTGCGTCATCTACAACACCTTGCGACGGAGATTTCTCGCCATGAAACAAGCACGCCGGTTCCTCAAAAAGCAAAACCGGCGCACTTGCATTCAGTCCCGATAAACGGGCCTCACCATTGTTTTGTCACAGAAAACGAAACGAAACGGCCGAGCGCGGTCGCATTGTCGCTGTCGAAATTATAACCGCGTCCGAGAAAGAAACTGTCGACGAGGGGTGGATCCTGGTCAAAAACATTGATCGCACTCACCGCGAGACGCAAACCGCCCAGAAGATCGCCTTCGGCCGGCGCAAGCGTGTAGGCAAGAGTGAGATCAACGGTCGTCCATGACGCAATATCCGGAGCGGGCGTGAAGCGATCATCTTGATATCCGTTGGCGTAATTCACGAACATGTTCGCTGCAAAACCGTCATTGGCCCAGGCAAGGCCTCCCCGCAATCGCAGGTCAATTGGATTACTCACCGAGTTGAGCTTGTCGACAGAGGAACTGCCCGCGAATGGCTGCTCAGTGTTCTTCAGCATATAGGCGCCATTCAACGAGCCGACAAAACTCCCGAGACCGGTTTCGAACCTGTAGGACGCATTCCAGTCAATACCGCTCGTCTGCGTCATCGACAGATTTCTAAGGCGGCTGTCAAAGAAGAACTCGGCATCTTCTGGGTCTGCGGTCCCTCCAGTAAAGTCAATGGAATTTGGCAAGGACATCAGATAGGCCATGAGCGTCGGGTCCGGATTATCGAAAAACACCGGCGCGTAGAGCGGGTTGAAGAGGTCGAACCCGGCGACCACATCTGAAATCCGGTTGTTGTACCGAATATTGTAGTAGGTAAGGCCCAGTCGTAGTCCAGGCGCATAGTCAGGTTTGAAATCAACCCCTGCCGTCCATGTCCGCGCCGTTTCCGGTTGAAGGTCGCCATTATTGCCAAATGCAAGCACGACAAGCGGATTGGGGCCCATCGGCATCGCCGGGTTGGGAACGAGATCAAGCAGGAATCCTTGCGTGTTGTTTTCGATCAGCTCGCTGAATAGCGGAGCCCGGAACGAGTTGTCATAGCTCGCCCGAAAATTCACTCCCTTTGCGGGAGACCAGAGCACGCCGACCTTAGGATCAAGCGTCGACCCGAAGTCGCTATACTCTTCATAACGGCCCGCGACATTGAATTCAAGGCGCTCGATGCCGGGAATGCGGTTCTCCTCGCTGATCAAGGGAATGAAAGCCTCAGCATAACCAGCGAAGATGTTGCGCTCGCTTTCAGCCATAAATGTCGGGCTGTCATCCCGGTAGATTTCATTACGATAATGGCCGCCAAAGGCTAGTTTCACCTCACCGCCATGAATCTCAAACAAGGTTCCGCTAGTCTTGGCGTCAAACATAAGCGTGCGCGCCACGGTGTCATTATTGCCATAGCTTGTGGTCATGGTCAGCAAATCATCGCTGTTTTCAACGGAGTGATTTCGGCTCATGGAACCGGTGAAATCGGCACTCCACTCCGGCGACAGATCCACGCCAATACCCGCCGTCGCGCCATATTGCGTGGATTCACCAAAAGACCGGCGCGAGGTGGTCGCCGTTGTGCCATGCCTTGCGTTGTTCCGTTTGCTGAAAAATCCGTCCCCGAAAAGGCGGACATTTCGAGACAAATCCTGGGAAAAACTCGCAAAGACGCTATGGCGTTTTTGTTTAGGCATTAAATCGGAAGGGTCAAGCACGTCAGCCGTAAAGGACCGGTCTTCCGTATCAAGCGCCTCCCGGTTGTAATATTCATAGGTGATCAGCGCATTGCCATCCCTTCCGCCGGCAAGAGACCAGTTCGTTCCTAAGGTCTGACCAGCCTGAAACAGGGTGCTGTCGCCGGATGTGGCCGTGCCGTAACGCAAGCGCGTCTCTGCGCCTTCATAATCGTCGCGAAGAACGAAATTGACCACGCCCGCCACCGCGTCCGATCCATAAACCGCGGAAGCGCCGGCGGTGAGCACGTCTACGCGTTCAATGGCCGACAACGGAATAAGAGAAATGTCTGTAAACGATCCCCTGCCGGCGGCGGCGAAGCGGCGCCCGTTCAACAAAACAAGCGTTGAATCACTGCCGAGACCGCGTAGATTGACGCCGGTGCTGCTATTGAAATTCGCCGCCGCGCCATTGGCGCTTGTAATGGCGCCATCAGCATATTCCGTTGCGCCGCCGCCGAAATTTTGCGGCAGGGTTCGCAAAAATTCATGCGCTGTTGAATAACCGCTGCGGTCGATGTCTTGACGGTCAAATTGGATAAGCGGCGAGGAGTCCGGCTCCAGGCCGCGAATGTTCGAGCCGGTGACAATAATCTCGTCTTTTCCCTGAGCCTCGTCATTGGCTATTCCGGTTTGGGCCCCTTCCACGTCAGCCGTTCCAGAATTCGCCAAAGCCAGGCGAAAGGGTTTTGCACGCTCATCCTTGATGCTCGCAAGTTGTTTTGGCGATCCGACATAGAAAGTGCGCTCATTGACGCGGCGAAAGCCGAGCCCTGTTCCATCAAGAAGAAGCTCCAACGCTTCCTGTTTCGTATAGGCGCCGGCCAAATGGCGGCTCGTTATGTCGGCTGCATTATTTGCAACGGTCAGTATCTGGAAATCTGATTGTTGCGCGAGTTCGTTCAGCGCACCATCCAGGCTTTGCGCCTCTATATTGATCTCTATTGCTTGCGATTCTTCCGCCGCTGACGGCGTCGCAGCCGCCATCGCCGCGCCGAGCGCTATCAGGCTCACCGCATTTGTTTTCAGGATTTTTTTGATGATCGTTTTGTCCACTGCCCGGCCCCTCTAAAACTTTGTCTATGGGCATTCGCCCAATATTTGCGCGGGATTCTGCCCCGCATATTGGTAAAGACTGCTGCGAGCCGCGAAATGTGTATAAAAAAGGTTCTCGCTCGAACGCCTGACCTAAAAAAAGAATACACATTTTCGCCGGGGAGCAGTCTTTATACACGAAGCGATATGCAGATCGATTATATGAAAAACGGCGACAGCGGAATTAGGGCCTGAAATGCTTTTACTGCATGAGGGCAAGGAGTTTCACTCTGGCGGATGACCGGCATAAGGCAAAGGTGGCGATGGGACGACGCTCCCTGGAGCGGACGATTGATGAATATCGTCCGCAGCTTCACCGTTTCTTACGTTCAAAACTGGGGAATGAAGCCGATGTGGAAGACGTCGCACAAGAATCATTTCTGAGGTTGTTGCGCGTGGAAACGCCAGAGCTCATCAGCCGGCCCCAAGACTATCTTTTTCGCATCGCTTCGAATGTCGTGCATGATTTCTATCTGAAACGTTCACGCGAACCTGCGCTCATCGATAATGATGCAGCGGCCGACACAGGCGCAGATTCCGATGGTCACGCTTTTGAAGATGAGTTGAGGCGGCGCGAGATCTGCCGTGAGGTCGAGCGGTTAATCGCAGAATTGCCGGCCCTGCAGCAGGCGGCATTCGTTCTTAAAAAACGCGACGGGCTAAGCCATGCCGAAATCGCGGACCGGCTAGGCATTTCCGTTAATACGGCCCGAGCCTATGTAGCGCGCGCACTCGCCCATTGCCGCACGAATTGGAAGGCATAGGACAATGAATATTGCACCTCGTCGCGATAAGCGAATTATTGAAGAGGCCTCTCTCTGGGCGGCAAGGCTGGACGACGGCCCATTGCCGTCGGAGGAACTGGAACGATTGGCGACGTGGCTGCGCGAGTCGCCCCACCATGTGCGCGAACTCCTGATCACGAAAGCAATGCTTACGGATGCGGATGGCATTGATCCCGACAACCGCATCTCTGTTGACGCATTGCTTGACGATGCTGGCGCGGAGATCGTCGATTTACCGACGGCAACGCCAGCCACATACACGCAACAAGGCTGGCGTTCAAAACGGCTCTCTCGAGAACGCCTGGTCTATGCCGCACTCGCCGCTTCGTTCGCCGTCATCGCGGTCTCGGTATTATTTCTGTCCGCCAATAATCTTGGCGCCGGGCAGCCCCCTGATCATAACGGCGCGGTCGTCGCGACGACGCTCGGCGAACAACGCAGTCTGCCGCTTGACGACGGATCGATTATCCACCTCAACACAATGTCGAAAGTCCGGGTGCGCTATGAACAAAATGAGCGCGCCATTGACCTGATCGAGGGCGAAGCGCTTTTCGACGTCGCCCATGATCCTTTACGGCCTTTCCGCGTATATGCAGGCGGCGCCGTGGCTGAAGCGATCGGCACGCTATTTAACGTACATCTTGCAGGTGGAACTACGGAAGTGGCGGTGATTGAAGGAAAGGTCGCCCTCACAAGAAACGAAACAAGCAACAGCGTTTCACGATCGCCAGCCCCGGGCGTCATGCTGACGGCAGGCGAGAAAGCGACATCCGGCGCGTCAGAACCCCGAATAATAGACAATCTCAATGCGGTCAGCGCCTGGCGCGAACGAAAGATTATCTTCGAACAGGCGCCGCTTTCAGAGATCGCCGCAGAGTTCAACCGCTATAACCGCACAAGGATAGTCGTCGAAGAAGATGGTGTCGAAGGCCCGCGCTTTTCCGGGGTGTTTTCCGCCGACGATCCCGAAGCGTTTCTTACAACTGTCGCCCTTTCCGGCAGCGCGGAAATCACAAGGCGCAATTCGGAAAGAGTAGTCATTCGCGCAACCCAGCCGGGGGAATCGCAGCAATAGACGCCAACACAATTAGTTTCAAAAACAGGAAATGATCTGACATTCCGGCCCGGGAAAGGCAAAGAGGTGCGGCTCAAATCCGCTAATACCCGCCCCTACCCTGCACCAAGGTCCTCGCCTTCGGCGGTCTCATCCTGAAACCAGCTTCTGGGAAGCCGTCTTTGACGGGGCCAGACTTCATCAAGCGTGTCGGCCTCGTAAAGCCGCCCATTCTTCATGATGAAGCGAAGCGACAAGGTATTGCGAATGTCTTCCAGCGGGTTCTCGTCAAGGATCAACAGATCGGCGAATTTTCCGGGCTCAAGACTGCCAATATCATTCATGCGGCCGATCACTTCACTTGAACCTATGGTCGCGGCCATTAACACTTCATGCGGCGTGGCGCCGCCTGCGCCCAAGGCCTGCATCTCCCAGTGGTAGCCAAGGCCTTGCATGTTGCCGTGGCTACCGACGCCCACAAGGCCGCCCGCCCGTAATATGGCCAATGCATCTGCGGCGAATAAGGGGTAAGTTTGATATTCCGGCGGGCGCCAGCGAATGTTTCTCAGCTTGTCTGTGATGATGTGCTCTGGCATGAAGCGCCGCAGCTTTTCATCGAAATGATCGTAATCGCCGATCACCATATCGTCCCATGCGGGCGGACCGCCATAGCCCACAAGCAGCGTCGGCGTATAGGCGATCCGGCTTTTCGCATAGAGCTC
Source organism: Hyphococcus sp. D3-15 (assembly GCF_055809375.1). Lineage (NCBI taxonomy): Bacteria > Pseudomonadati > Pseudomonadota > Alphaproteobacteria > Parvularculales > Parvularculaceae > Hyphococcus > Hyphococcus sp. D3-15. Next base: position 2,972,415 of record NZ_CM147910.1, read on the forward strand.
AATGACGTCGCGGCGAAGCGGCGCGACCGGCAAGGTATGCTCATTGCCTGCAAAGCCGTCTATGGCGTGCGTCAGATTCAACCATAAATCGCTGGCGCCTTCGGTTGTCGGCATCATGCCAAGCTCAGCGGCGGCCTCAATCATATGCTGGCGCTGTTCGCGGCCGCCAACCATGTAGGACTTGATGTTTCGGGTACGATAATAATCGCGATACCGTGACAGAACATTCACGGCGTTTTCTTTGGAATCCATGCGGCTGTTTACAAAAACGCCCGGCCCCGTTGAGTAGGCCCGCGGGCCGATCATCAGCCCGGCGTCGATCATGTCCTGATAGGCGAAGACATCGGTGGTGAAGGGTTGCACATCGAGCCCCGAGGTAACCCCGTAAGCGAGATTGACCAGGAAGTTCCAGTGTCCCGGCTCCTGCAGTTTCCTTCGGACCTCGACCCAATGAGCATGCGTATCCACAAAACCCGGCAGGATATATTTTCCTTTGACGTTGCGGATCGCCGCACCCTCCGGAATATCAAGCTTGCCGCGTTTGCCGATGGCGGCGATGCGGTCATTCACGACAAGGACATCGGCGTTCTTGATGATCTCGTCGCCATTCATCGTGATCGCCGTCGCGCCGCGCAGCACGATTGCGCCGTCCGGTTTGTCTCGCGGCAATTCCAGCACGACCGGAACTGATTTTGCCTTGTCTTCCGCCTCACCGGGCTTCAATGAGAAAATGTCTTCAGCAGCGATCTCTCTATAGGTAGCGCCGACAGTCCAGTAGATCGTCTCACCATCCGCAGACCAGCCAAAAAAGTCGGCGCCGATGTCCGTCAGTTTCAACGCATTGGCGCCCGGTTTCGAGAGGTTAATGACCGGCGCATCACCGCTGCGCTGCGGCGAAACGGGCGCCAGATAAAGCTGCGACGCAGTCTTCACCAGCGCCAGATCACCACGAGGATTAAGCTTGAGATCGTCGACCGCAGCGTCTTGATCTGCGAAATACTGATTCCAGTTCTGAACAACAATCCTGACACGCGTCTTCATATCCGTTCCGTCAAGGCGAACCGACTTGGCGCCGTCCGGCGCATAAAAACGAATACGCGTTCCATCCGCACTCACTTGCGGCAGGCGTGCGCCGAAAGCGTGCGCCACGAGCGACGGCTCGCCGCCTTTGGCGGGCAGCAGAATGATGTCAGTCGGGCGCTCCGGCGAGATTTCGTATATTTTACGCAAGCGCTCATAGTGATTGGCGCGCATGGCGACAATCATGTCGCCTTTCGGTGAAAACACCGGATCGGAATAAAAATCCGCAAACTGCGTCACGCGCTGCGGCGCGCCGCCTTGGGCCGCGACCGTCCACACATGCCCTTTGTCCTCGGCGGACCAGGTGACATAGGTGATGCGCTTTCCATCCGGCGACCATGACGGTTGAAAAGCAGGCGTTTCCGGATCGCTGATCTTTCGCGGAGACGCCCCTTCGGCAAGGTCTTGTACGTAAATCGCGCCAAGCGCGGAAAACACAAGCGTCTTGCCGTCTGGCGACAGCTTCGTTTCTTCGATGACGCGAACGCGCACCGGACCGGTTTCTTCTGTTTGCTGAACGCGCGTGGCGGGGCCAAGCCCCAACATCACATGCGCGGAGAACGCAATATCGCTTACGGCCCCGTTCTCGATGGAAATACGATGAAACTTGCCGCCCGAGCTGAAGATAATTTCGCGATCATCCGGCGTAAAAACAAAGCGGGGGAAAAGGTCGGAATAATAGCCGCCCACCTGGCCATCATGGCCGACGGGAAGCGCAAGCCACCGGTCATCACCGGTTTCAAGGTCGCGCAGGCGCAGACCGGTTTGACTACCGTCACGGCTCGCATAGGCAAGATACCGCCCGTCATGAGAAAGGGCCGGCTTCATGCCCCCGCCGCCGACCGCAGCGACGATCAAATCCTCAACGCCAGTCTTCAAATCGCGGCGCGCAATCGCCCAATTGGGCGGGTCTTCATCCGTCCAGGTGGAGCCATGCTTGGTTGCATAATAGATAAAACGTCCGTCCGGCGATGCGACGGCGCCGAGCGCATTGTGACGCGCATCGAACCCTTCATGCCCTGACGGTTTGGCGTTGGTGATGCGTTCCTCCTCGCCGCCCTCTACGCTGAATTTGTAGAGCTCAAACGCCAGAATGTAATGTACGGCGCGCGAGACAAATACCGACCCGCCATCGGCGCTCCATGCTGGCGAGGCGAACAGCGTCGTCCCCTTGTCATGGGACAATTGCTTTAAACCGCCGCCATCCGCATTTGCGATCCAGAGATTGGAACTGCCTGACCGGTCGCTGATAAAAGCGAACTGTTTCCCGTCCGGCGAAAACACAGGATGCGTTTCAAAGGCGGCGCCTTGCAAAACTGGGCGCGCCTTGCCGCCAACAACATCAAGCGCGTAAATGTCGCCCAGAAGGTCGAACAGGATTGTCCGGCCATCCGGCGAGACATCCAGCGCCATCCATGTGCCTTCATCGACCTCAAAATCAAGGCTGCGTGGCATTTGAAGGGGCAAAGCCGTCCCATCGGCATCCGGGCCCAATGCGCGCGCACTCGACAGGGAAAATGCTGCGGCAGTCACAAGCAGCAGCAAAGGCAAGCAACGCCAGTTGAAAGAACCTCTTGTCATGCTGATGAACGCCGAAGATCGCATGGTCATGTTCTTACCTTTCATTGTGACCTGCTCTACTTGCACCGCCCGGTATGCGCCGCACCTCGCGAAGATAGGCGCTGGCGTCACGAGCAATTTCATTGGAAAAAATGTAAAGCCCGATGATGTTCGGGGCCGCAAGCAGGAAGAACAGGCTGTCGATTATGTTGACGGCGGTTGCGACATCCATCAGCGCGCCAAGCGGAAGAGAGCAACAGAAAAACAGCATATAGAGCCGCGACAGGATGCGCGAATTTCCGGCGAGATATTTCCACGCCTGCAAGGCGTAATATCCGGTCGCGATGATCGTTGAGAACGCGAACAGAAAAACGGCTGCCGCGAGCAGATAGGGAAACCACGCCGACACGGTTTCAAACGCCGCCGACGTCATGGCGATGTCATCGAGACCAAGCCGCCAGGCGCCGGTAGTGACAATCGCCAGCGCCGTCGCCGTGCAAATGACAACTGTGTCGATAAACGGCTCAAGCAGGGCGACGAAGCCTTCCGACGCCGGCGATCTCGTTTTCGCAATGGCATGCGCGATCGCCGACGATCCGATCCCCGCCTCGCTGGAATACACCGCACGCCGCATCCCCGCGACAAAGGCGCCAAGAACGCCGCCCTGAACGGAAGACGGGTTCATCGCTTCGCGGACTATAAGTTCAAGCGCGCCAGGAATCGCCTGGATATTCAGGGCGAGAATCAGCAACACACCGACAACGTAAAGACCGCCCATAAACGGGACGAGCGTTGAGGTGACGCGCGCTATCGATTTGACGCCGCCGATCAGCACCATCCCCGCTGCAAAGGCGATAACCAACCCATAAGCGAACGCCGCCCATTTGTTTTCGCCAAAGCCCATAATGACATTCAACTGGGCGTATGACTGATTGACCTGAATGATCTGAATGAATGCGAAGATGGCGAAAATCGCATAGATCCCGCCAAGCACTTTCCCAACTCTCGGCATGCCTCTCGACGCAAAGGCATTTCGCAATGTCCACATCGGCCCGCCAGTGTAACGGCCGTCTTCGGTCTTCTGCCGATATTTCACCGCAAGCGTCACCTCGGCGAATTTCAAACTCATGGCGAAAAAGCCGATGACAAACATCCAGAAAGCCGCGCCCGGCCCGCCTATGGAAATCGCGATGGCTACGCCCGCGATGTTTCCAAGACCAACGGTGCCGGACAAAGCAGTCGCCAGCGCCGCGCCTTGTGAAATTTCCCCGGGCGCAGACGGGTCCGCCCGCCGGCCGCGGACGATGTCTATGGCGACGCCAAACCCGCGCACATTCAAAAACCCAAGCCGGACGGTGAAAAACACCATCGCGAAAGCGAGCCACAGAACGATAAGTTGTATATCGACGCCGCCCAGCCGAACCGATGAAAAGACCACCTGCACCAGACTGGCGGAAAACTGTTCTATCGGTTCGAGCATCAGCGCTTCCCGGTTTACGGGGTTGATTTTTGGGCGGCGAGATACCCGTTGAGCACGCTCACAACATTGCCGCCTATGTCCTTGATCGCATATCCGCCTTCGAACACAAACAGCGTTTGCCTTCCAAGGCGCGCGATCAACGCCCCCATCCGGGAAAAATCGTCAGGCTTCAGCAAAAATCCAGACAGCGGGTCGCCGTCGCTTGTGTCGACACCCAAAGAAACAACAAGCGCGTCCGGCCCATAGTCGTCTATGCGCTTCAGGGCGCGCGATAGCGCCTCCTCATAGGAAGCCCAAGCAGCGCCTCTGGCCAGCGGGATATTGAGATTGAACCCTTCCCCCTTGCCGACGCCGAGCTCATCCCCATAGCCAAGAAAATACGGGAAATCCGTGTCGGGGTCGGCGTGGACAGACGCATAGAATACGTCGTCGCGATCATAAAAAATCTGCTGCGTCCCATTGCCGTGATGATAGTCCACATCAAGGACCGCCACCCTTGAAGCGCCCTCATCAAGCAGATATTGGGCCGCGACGCCCGCATTGTTTAAATAGCAATAGCCGCCAAAATAATCGCGTCCTGCGTGATGGCCCGGCGGGCGGCAAAGGCTGAAGGCCATATCAGCGCCATGCGCCATCTCGCGCGCCCCAGCCAACGCAGTCTCAGCAGACCGCCGCGCTGATGTCCAGCTATGTTTCGTAATGGCGGTCGAAATCTCGAAGGAATAGCGCGAAACCTTGCCGACGATTGTGCCGGGGGTTTTCTCGCCGCGCATATTGTGGACCGGCCACACCATGGGAAAAGCGTCGCCATCGCGTCCGTCCGCCGCCCAATCGTTAAAGGCGGTTTGAAGAAAGGCGATGTAGCCCGCATCATGTATGTTGAGAATATGCGAAAGCGGAAACTCTTCGACATCGCTGGCGCTTCCCGGGAAGGCCGATTGAAGCGCCTGGAACAGCGCCTCAGCGCGTTTTCCGCTTTCATACGGCGCCGTTAATTCACCGCGATTAAACTCGACGCTTTGCTCATGCAGCAACTGCTCTCTGGCGAAGAATGCTTTCATATTACGCGCTCGCATGCCCCGTCATTGTCAGACGCATTCATTGTCAGACGCATTTTTAGTTTATCCGCCTGAAATCTTCGTCAGGCGCATGTTGGAAAGCCGAAGCCATACCGGCACTGGCGGGGCTTCCGGATGATCCGAAAGCCCCGTAACAGTTTTTACCGGTAATTCCAGCGGAGAAGGGCGCCGATGGTGCGCGGCCGCGCAACCGAGCCCGCAAACGAAAACGGCGCATTCAAAATGCCATATTCGTCAAAGAGGTTCTTGGCGTATAATCCCAACTCAATCTGATCGGTAACCTCAACAGAGGCGTTCAGATCGACAATGTGATAGCCGCCTTTTTGCAAAGTCGCGCCAAAGGCGACCGGCGCTTCGCTCAAATAGCGATGAGCGATGCTGAAACGCGGCTTCATCGCCATATCATCGAAATGGAAATCGAGACTGTTGGCGAGCACCCAGTCCGACGCCCCCGGAAGCTGCGTCCCCTTCGCATAGCCGCCGCCCGGCGCAAAACTGTCCGGAAGCAAAGATGAAAGCTCCGCATCCGTGTATGAAACGCTCGATGAGAACGAGACATAGTCGGTCGGGTTCACAGAAAGGCTCAGCTCAACCCCGTTTATGTCAGCGCCGCCGCCATTGATGGTGTAGGCGTTGAAGTCGACAGGGGTGAACAGACGCGCCTGAATGTTGTTCCAGTCGATATGGTATGCTGAAAGATCGACAACAACCGCGCCGTCGGCAAGGTCGAACCGCGTGCCGACTTCAAAGTTTCGCGTCGCGTCGCTGTCGAAGGACAACGGCAAGCCCGGCGTCGCCGCCGAATAGACATTGACGCCGCCGATCCGATACCCTTCGGAATAAAGCGCATAGACCATGAAATTGTCGGTCGGCGTGTAGCTGAGCGACACTTTCGGGATGAAGTCCGATTCCTTGCTGGGGCTCGGCTGGAAATCAAACGGCGGAACAAGATCGGCGTTCGGCAGGAACTGCAGACGCGGTTCGGATGTATATTCAAAAACCCGTCCGCCAACACTCAAGGTCAAGACCTCGGCGAAGGTATAGGAAACCTCGCCGAATAGCGCGATCTCTTTGACTTTGCTGTCGCTGACCGTTCGCTGCGTCAGATCGTCAGGCGCGATCACGCTGCTCGGTTGTCCGCCAAACATGCCGGGATTGGCGTCTATGTAAGCGCCAATACCCTCGATAAAGACGGCGCCCGTGCTGTCCGCATTCATCTTTGTATAGTTCGCGCCGATCAGCCATGAAAACGGCCCTTCGCCGACCGAGGCAAGCCGCAGCTCGCCAAAATAAGTCTTCGACTCGCCGAATGACGACGAAAGCTGCGGCGTGCCCGTGCGCGGGTCGTCGCCGCCGAAAAAGATCGAGATCGTCAAATGCAAGGTCGCTGCTTTTCTCGACATAGCTGCCAAGCGCTGTCAGCGCCGCAAAGCCCAGATCCTGTTCGAGCTTGAGGCTATGCAACATGAAATCCGTGTCCTGAAACTCGGGCACGTTGGTTGCGCGGTCGAAGGTCGGAACATGCGGGTCGGCGCCGAAGATCACATAGGTCTGATCGTCCAGATTGTATTCCTGATACATGCTGAGCGTGGACAAGGTTGTCGTGTCCGTAGGCGTGAAGACGATCGAACCGCGGATGCCGCGAACCCGCAGATCATTGCTGCCGTCAATCCCGGCCTGCGGGTTGTCGAGATAGCCAGCATCAAAACGCTGCAAGGCGACCACGCGCACCGCGAGCTTGTCTTCAATCAACGGCGCGTTGATCATCCCTTTCACGGCATAGCCGGCCTCTCCGGCCCGCCGTGTCGTAGAAACGTTGCCTTCAAATGCGGCGTCGAAACCGCTCGCGTCGGCTTCATTCACCACATAGTTCACCGCGCCCCCGAGCGATGACGATCCGAACAGCGTGCCTTGCGGCCCGCGCAGCACTTCAACCCGTTGCAGGTCGAAAGCGTCAACATCGGGAATGGCTAGGGGAAAGCCCGGCTCAATCAGCGGAATTTCGTTCAGATAATAGCCCGTCGTGGCCTGGTTGGCCTCATGGTAAGTGGTCGAGGCGACGCCGCGAATGACGACTTCCGACACGCCGGGCTGGTAATCATTGAAAACAACGCCCGGCACGCGCGTGATGTAATCGGAAAGGCTCTGCGCGTTGATATCCTTCAGGCTCTCTTCCGTCACCGCGCTCACGGAGCCGGCGACATCGCGCAGATCGGTGTTACGCTTGGTTGCCGTAACGATGATGACGTCATCGCCCTCCGCGGCATTGGCGCCGCCCGTTGCGCTCACCAGCGCCGCAATGGACCCGGCAAGCAACAAGAAACTCTTTCCTGTAGTAAACTCTGACATAATACCCCTCCGCTTTTAGCGATTTAAGCGGGCAATGCTAAAAGACCTCAGCCGAAGCCGCTTCCTTTGAAGGGTCATTGATTAGCGCGAAAGGGCCACAAGCCGCTTAATCTGAAGGGCGAAACCGTTTCATCCAAGATGAGAGATGCGGATCACTCAAGCCATCGACGATTTCACCAAAGGCGCCATCGCCTTCGTCCTGCCCCAGCTTAAATCGGGCGCGCATGCCCGTTATTCGGACACGAAACCCGACCACACGCGCGCTCAAAGCCGAATAGCGCTCTCCAAGCATGGCTGCGGTCCAGGGCTCAGCCCGCCCCTGCTCCATATGCTTAACGAGCGTTTCAAGCGCCTCATGGATGAGCGTGTCTTCAAATTTCACATCACCGTCGATTTGGGCGGCGGCGTAATTCCAGGTGGGGGCCCAGTCTTTGTTGCTCATCAGCTCGGGCGAGATATAGCCATGGGGCCCGAGAAAGAGAAAACGCCCACGCCCATCCGCCTTGAATGCAGAAACCAGCGCGTGATTCTTGGGCATATGACCGAGCAGTGAGACCGGGGCGCCCGCCCCATCGCATTCCACCAGCATCGGCAGCAGCGCAGGAAAAACCGCAGGGTCATGCGGAACGATCCAGGCCAGCGGATACTCGCGGATCAGCCTGACAATATCCTCATCGGCCAAACGCTCGGCAGCTTGCACCATATGCCGGTCAGTCCTCGACGGTTTTTTTAAGCCATGCGGCGGCGTCATCGAACGCTTTTCCCGCTAAGGAAGATATGCCCACCGCCTCAAGAAAGCTGTGCGTCGCGCCCGCGTAAATCTTTTCCGTCACCTCAACCCCAGCCTTACGTAACAGCGCTGCCATATCGCGATTCTCGTCATGCAGGATGTCGCACTCAGCGATACACATAAAGGTGCGCGGCAAGCCCGTAACATTAAAATGCAGCGGCCGCGCATACTCGCAGTCTTCAGCATGTTGACCGCCCAGATAATCACGCCAGAACGCCGCCATTTCAGCGCGCGTCAGCATGTATCGGTCGCCGTCATAGCGAAGATGAGATGGACGTTCTGCTGTATCAAACGCGCCATAATTGAGCAGGAGACCATCGGGAAGCCTTCTCCCCTCGTCGCGCGCGCGCATCGCCGTCGCCAGGGCGAGATTGGCCCCGGCGGAATCGCCGCCGAGAAAGATGGCAGGCTGTTCATAGCCGGCGCCCAATCCGCCATCGGCAACCCAGTCAAAGGCGGAGGAAACATCGTCGAGCGCCCGCGGATAAACCGCCTCCGGCGAGAGCGAGTAATCGACGCCGACAACGGTCGTTCCTGACCGGTCTGCATATTCGCGCATCAGCCGGTCATGCGTATCCAGTGAAAACATGACCCAGCCGCCGCCATGCACATAAACCAGAACCCGGCCCGGCTTGGCATGTTGGGGCGTGTAGATACGCAAGCGAGATCCCTGACGGCGTTTTCGTTTCCCGCGTTGCGGCCATCACCGGGCCGCCGGCCCGCCATGGCGCCCTCACCCTTTCGGCAATATCGCGCCGGGCGACAATGCCGCCGCCAGACCCTTCGGAAAAACGCGCATAATCGCGGCTCGTAATATTGTGAAATTCGCGAATGGCGAGATCGACATCATCTATCTCCGCCGCGCTTTTCTCCAGTGACGTCATCCCGCCCTCATTTCCTCCCTAGGGAAAGTCAGTGGTCCCCCTCATGAAACGACGGCCGTCAAAACGCCATTGGCGACGGGACAAATGCATGCTGCTTCGGGCAAAACCAAAAAATACGCGCTGTTATATTGACTTGACGAATGGCGCCTAAATAGCATTTTTCCAACAATCGCATCGGAATTGTCGCAATCAGGCCAATGAAGCATTATCAGGACATAGACGATCCGGCGCGCCCGGTTATTGGCTTGGCCGATGAATATGCGACAGGGTTCACGGACCCGTTTCACAGCCACGAACGCGCGCAGCTTCTCTACGCCTCCAGCGGAATCATGTCTGTTGAAGCGGCCTCCGCAAGCTTTGTCGTGCCGCCGCAGCGGGCATTATGGATTCCGCGCGGCGTGGTTCATCAGGTCTCCTGCCGCGGCGCGGTCTCTCTCAGAACGCTCTATTTTCAGGAAAGCGAAGACACGCCTTCGGCGGAATGCAAAATCCTTGAGGTTTCTGAACTTCTGCGCGCGCTCATTCTGGAAGTGGTCAAATTCGATCCGACCAATAGCGACAAAGAACGCGAAAACGCGATCATCAAACTGCTCTCCAACGAGATCATCAACATGCCCGCCGCGCCCTATCACGTCCCCATGCCCGAAGATCCGAGGCTCATAGCGGTCTGCCGGGAGCTGCTTAAAAATCCTACGGACAAACGCGACCTGAATGAATGGGCGGCCTTTGCAAATCTTGGGCGGCGCACCTTCACCAGATTGTTCCGTACAGAAACCGGCATGGGCCTCGCCACTTGGCGCCGGCAAGCGCGCCTGCTCGAAGCTTTATCCCTGCTCTCGTCAGGACAGCCCGTAACGACGGTCGCCTATGCTGTCGGATATGACAGCCCAAGCGCGTTTACATCGATGTTTCATAAATCATTCGGCGTCCCGCCAAGCCAGTATCGCTTCACCGAAGACCGCACGGAATGATGGCATGCCTGCGACAAAATGGCGGCGCGCCCGGCTTTGGTTCAATCCCGGCAGGCATAGTGCGCCTTGCCTGACTTTTACCGGAAAAGCGCGCATGAACAGACCCGAAAGGCCGGCCTGAAAGCTTTCAACCGCCACAAGCGGCGAAATCTATTCGGCGCCGCACCGAAACCTGTTGACCAAAACAGCGGGCTTTTAGCATCATGGGTCAATGCTGGATTTTAGTTCATCCGTCTTCGGCGTCGATCGCAAGGAATACTTGCCGATCGCCGGCCGGCCTGTATTCGCCTATGAGGACAAGTTCCCTCTAGGCTATGTGTACCCGGAACACACCCATGACAGGGCGCAGCTTTCATTCTCGTTAAGCGGCGTCATGTCTGTCATGACCGAAGACGCCAATTTCATTCTGCCGCCCAATCGCGCGATCTGGATTCCCGCAAAAACAAGTCATAAAGTCGCTTCGCGCAGCGCGATGCATTTTCAGATCGTTTATATTGACCCCGATATAGGCGTACAGCCGGAAGCATGCCGTGTTTTCGATGTTTCGCCGCTGGTGCGCGGACTGATCCACGAGATCATCACGTTTGATTCAAATTACGACATGAACGACCGTGAGGGCGGCATCGTCCGTCTCTTGCTTGAAGAAGTCGCCCGCATGCCGCTATTTTCCGTACGCGTTACATTTCCTCAGGACGCCCGTTTGCGCCAGGTCTGCGACGCGATCATGTCTAACCCATCAGACGACCGGGAAATCACCGCCTGGTCGGAAGTCGCCGGCATGAGCCGCAGAAGTTTTACGCGTCACTTTAAGCAGGAAACCGGAATGGGCCTCGCGGCATGGCGTCAACAGGTGCGGTTGATGGAAGCCGCCGCTCGGTTGTCGGAAGGGGAAACAGTCACAAGCGTCGCCCTTGCCGTTGGCTATGACAGCCTGAGTGCTTTCACTTCCGCCTTCCAGCGCGCCTTCGGCATGTCGCCAAGCGCCTTTCGTGCAAAATAAACAGTCGCGCGCATCAACTGTTCCGCGGGCCAAGCCTGACCTTAGGTATCCATCCTCATCTTCAATCCGGGCTTAACACATCTGATTGGCGCCTACCCGCTCTCCAGCATCGCGTCGATCAGCATGCGGAGCGGCGGCGTCATGCGGTCGCGGCGCCAGACCAGATCAAGCATCGGTTCAAAATCCAGCCCGGCGACCGGCCGCGAGACGAGGCCGTCAGGCAAATCCCCGACAGCATAGGAAACGGCGAGACACAATCCGATGCCGCTCAGCGCCAGTTCAACCCCGATCATCGGATCTTGCGCCTGATAGGCGATTTCGATCTTTTTCCCGCCCGCTTCCAATGCGGCGATGACGCCGTCGAATAATTCCGGGTTGAGCCTGCGCAAAAAGAAGATCAACGGGTCGTCGCCGAAATCGGACAGGGTGACCTCGGTTTTTTCACTCAGCTTGTGAGTGTCCGGCATGATCAAAATCCAGTGACCCCTTCGATAGGGCCGCGCGATGACGCTCTGCTCGGAAACGGGCGCACGCGCCACGCCAAGGTCGATGCGCCCGTCAGCCGCCGCCGCCGCGGTTTCGAAAGTGTTCATTTCCACGATCGAGATCCTTACCTCGGGGTAAGCGTTACGCACCTCCTGAAAAATTCCGGGCAGCGTCGTCCGCGAAAAGAATTCAAGCATGCCGAAGGTGATTTTCGCTTCGGCCATCTGCCGGCTGGCGCCGAACTGCGCCTCGACGGTTTCCGCCTGTTCAAGAAGCGCACGCACTGCGTCCAGGCAGGCGAGCGTTTCCTTTGTGGCCTCAACCCCGCGCGTCTCACGCCGGAACAAGGCGACCCCCAGCCGCGTTTCAAGCTCCTGTATTTGCTTGGTCAATGCGGGCTGACTGATATTCAGACGCGCGGCGGCGCGCCGGAAACTCAGTTCCTCAGCGAGCACTACAAAAGACCGCCATAACCGAAATTCGATCATCTGCGATTACCTATCGTTATCACGACATGAGAAGCAACGATTAGAAATCCACCCTCTGAGGTTCGATCTACCCGTCAACGCATGAAGTACCCGGCATTTGTTTCGCCAAACTTCCCGTTTCAGGAGAGAGACCCAGTGACTATTTCAAAAAAATCGTCTTCATCACGCCTTCGTTACCTAATGGCTGCTGCAGTGTCCGTCGCCGCCCTTTCGGCCGGCGTCGCAAGTTTTAGCGGCTCAAGCGCATCGGAAAGCGAACCCGCCGGAGCTATGCCAGCGCCAAGCGTGACAATCGCCAAGCCCGAAGCCGAAAAAATTGTTGAATGGGACGAATTCACGGGACGCTTTAAAGCAGTCGACAGTGTCGAAATTCGCGCCCGCGTATCAGGATATCTTGAAGCCGTCGCCTTTGAAGATGGCGTCACTATACACAAAGGGGACCTTCTTTTCAAGATTGACCCCCGCCCCTTTGAGGCTGACCTCGCCGCGGCGAAATCGGAACTGGCGAGTGCGGCCGCTGCAAGACGCAACGCCAAAGCGGAAAATGAACGCGGCCAACGCCTGCTTGAGCGTTCAGCTCTCAGCAAGGAAGAAGCCGATCGCCGCGAAAGCGCACTGCGTCAGGCCAACGCCGCCTGGGCCGCAGCGAATGCACGCGTGGAACAAGCCGCGCTAAATCTTGAATTCACCGAAATCCGGGCGCCGATCACCGGCCGCATCAGCGATAATTTTGTCAGCGAAGGCAATCTGATTGTCGGCGGCGCACAAGGCGGAACGCTTCTTACACGGATCGTATCCCTTGACCCTGTCTATTTCGAATTCACCGCCAATGAAGCCGACTATCTGAAATATCTGCGTCTCGCCGCAAAAGGCGACGACACCGGCCTTCAAGGCGCGCAAAACCCGGTCTCGGTCAAGCTGCTGGATGAAAGCGATTTCGACCATCAAGGCGAGATGAGCTTTGTCGACAACCGGTTCGATCCATCCACCGGCACCATGCGCGGTCGCGCGACTTTCGACAATGCAGATGGTGTTTTAACGCCGGGCATGTTCGGGCGGCTGAAGCTCGCCGGGTCGGGCGAATATACGGCCCTCCTCATTCCCGACAGCGCCGTCCAGACCGATCAGAACATAAAATTCGTCTGGGTCGCCGGCGCCGACAATATTGCGGAGCGCCGCGAAATTGCGCTCGGCCCGCTCCATGAAGGCAAGCGCATCGTCCGCGCCGGCCTGGAGGCAAGCGACCGGGTGATCATTTCCGGCGCGCAATTCGTCATGGCCGGCGCCGAAGTCTCGCCGCAGGCGGACACAACACGCATCGCCGCAGCCCAGTAATCCGACAAAGGGGAAATTCATCATGTCAAAAGAAATAAGACAAACCGCTTCCCACATCAGATTCAGCGTCGCCGCAACATTGGCGGCGGCGGCTGTTCTGCTTGCAATACAACAGCCCGTTGCGACCCAAACCGTCGCGACCAGCGACGCGCAGTTCGCCGCTGCAAGCTCAACCGAATTTTCGCAACGCCAACCCGGTTAAAACAAGAAGGGGGAGACCTCCCATGCGCTTTGCACATTTCTTCATCAACAGACCGATTTTCGCAGCAGTCATCTGGACCATTGTGACGATTATCGGCGCGCTGTCCTTTTCGTCTTTGCCGATCGGGCAATATCCCGACATCGCGCCGCCAACCATTCAGGTCAACGCCGTCTATCCCGGCGCCTCCGCTGCAACCGTCGCCGAAACAGTCGCCGCGACAATCGAGGAGGAAATCAACGGCATCGACAACATGCTCTACATCACCTCGCAGTCGACCTCTGCGGGCATGGCGACGATCATCGTCACCTTTGAACCCGGGACCGATCTCGATACGGCGCAGGTGCTGGTCCAGAACCGGGTCGCCCTCGCCGAACCGCGCCTGCCGGAACCGGTGCGACGCCTCGGCGTCTCCACCATCAAGGCGAACCCGGACGCGCTGCTGGCGGTGCATCTCTATTCGCCGGACAGAACCCGCGACCAGCTTTACATTTCCAACTATGCGCGGCTGCAAATGCGCGACCAGTTGCAGCGCGTAAACGGCGTCGGACAATTGCAGATGTTCGGCTTCCGGGAATTCTCCATGCGGGTCTGGATCGATCCGGAACGCGCGGCGAGTTTCGGGTTGACCGGCGGCGATCTTGTGGGCGCTTTGCGCCGCCAGAATGTCGAAGTCGCAGGCGGCGTACTCGACCAGCCCCCGGCGAATACCCAAGGCGCTTTTGAAATCAGCGTTCAAACCAAGGGCCGGCTCGCCGACCCGGAAGAGTTCGGCGACGTGATCGTCAAGACCGGCGAAGACGGCCGCCAGGTGCGTCTTAAAGATGTGGCGCGTATTGAACTTGGCGCGCTGGACTATTCGACCAACGCGAAATTCGACAGCTATCCGGCGCTGACCATGTTGTTCAACCAACAGCCGGGCTCCAATGCGCTCGAAACCGCCGACAACATCATCGCCACCGTTGAAGAGATGTCGAAGACATTCCCTGACGGCCTCGCCTATGACGTGATCTGGAATCCAACTGAATTTATTTCAGAATCCATCCACGAAGTTCAAAAGACGATCTTTGAAGCAGTGATTCTCGTTTCGCTGGTCGTCTTTTTGTTCATGCAGAGCCTGCGTGCTTCGCTGATCCCCATTATCGCCATACCGGTTTCGCTGATCGGCACATTCGCGGTGATGCAGGCGCTTGGCTTTTCCATCAACACGCTCTCGCTATTCGGCCTGGTGCTCGCTATCGGCATTGTTGTTGATGACGCGATTGTCGTCGTCGAGAATGTCGAACGCAAAATCCATGAAGGATTGACGCCGAAAGACGCCGCCTTCGCGACCATGGACGAAGTCGGCGGCGCCTTGATTTCCATTGCGCTCGTTCTCTCGGCCGTGTTCATTCCGACGGCGTTTCTTGAAGGCATTTCCGGCGAATTCTATCGCCAGTTCGCCGTCACGGTCGCTTCGGCCACGGTAATCTCGGCTGGCGTGTCGTTGACATTGTCGCCGGCGCTCGCGGCGCTGCTCTTGAAGCCGCGCAAGGATGCATCGCAATTGCGCAGATGGGAACGGCCCGTTGCGTGGTTCTTCAGAAAATTCGACGCCGGCTTCAACGCCGCATCGCAAGGCTATGCTCGCCTCGTCCGCAAATTCATCCGCTTTTCCACGATTGTGCTGGCGGCCTATGCGGGGCTTGTGGTGATTGCGGGTATTGAATTCAAAGCCGCGCCAAAAGGCTTCGTGCCGCCGGTCGACCAGAATTATGTCATCACCATCATTCAACTTCCGCCGGGCGCATCGCTGTCGCGCACGGAGGAAGTCATGGACCGTGCGATCAAGGACGGTCTCGCGCAAGACCATGTTGAGCATGCCGTCGCCTTTGCGGGCTTCGACGCCGCCACGTTCACCAACGCTTCGAATGCCGCCGCCGTCTTCTTCACCATGTCGGATATTGGCGACCGTGTCGGGAAAGGCTACGACGTCAACCGCATTGTCGGTGATCTGCGCGCAACCTACGCCGCCTATCAGGACGCTTATGTGCTCGTCGTGCCGCCGCCGCCAGTGCGCGGGGTCGGCAATGCCGGGGGCTTTAAAGGTTATGTGCAGGACCGCGCCGGGCTCGGCTATGAAGCGCTCGAAGCGGCGACCTGGGGCCTTGCGGGCGGCGCGAACCAGGACCCGGCGGCAAGCTCTGTGTTCACGACCTTCAACACCAAGACGCCGCAGATCTACACCGACATTGACCGCGTGCGCGCAGAACAACTCGGCGTTTCCACGAGCGAATTGTTTGAAACGCTCGAGGTCTATCTCGGCTCCGCCTATGTGAACGACTTCAACGCATTCGGCCGCACTTTCCGCGTGACGGCGCAGGCCGAAGACAAATACCGCAAGACGCCGGAAGACATTGCGCGCCTCAAAACCCGCAATGCGCAGGGCGGCATGGTGCCGCTCGGCTCGGTCGCAACATTTGAGCCGATTACCGGCCCGAACCGGGTGGCGCGTTACAATCTCTATCCCGCCGCCGAATTGCAGGGCGACAATGCGCCGGGCTATTCCACCGGCCAGACACTCGACGCCGTGCAGGCTCTTGCGGACAATTCGCTGGCGCCGGGCTTCGGCTTCGAATGGACAGAGCTCGCCCTGCAGGAACGCATGGCCTCGGGTACGGCGATCATCGCCTTTGCGCTTGCCGTGGTCTTCGTCTTCCTGCTGCTGGCGGCGCAATATGAAAGCCTCACCTTGCCGCTGGCGGTCATCCTGATCGTGCCGATGTCGTTGCTCGCCTCGATCACCGGTGTTTTGTTGCGCGGTTTCGATGTCAATATTCTCGTTCAGATCGGCTTTGTCGTCCTGATCGGCCTTGCCGCGAAGAACGCGATCCTTATCGTCGAATTCGCCAAGCAGCGCCGCGATGCGGGATTGTCGGCGGAGGATGCGGCGGTTGACGCGGCGAGACTGCGCCTGCGCCCGATCATCATGACTTCGATCGCCTTCATCTCCGGCGTTACGCCGCTGATGCTCGCTTCCGGCGCCGGTTACGAGATGCGCCAGTCGCTCGGTGTCGCGGTGTTCTTCGGCATGCTTGGCGTCACCGCCTTCGGCCTGATGTTCACGCCGGTCTTTTACGTCGTCACCGACGCGCTCGGGCGTCGCGTGAAAAACCTGTTCAACAATTCCGGCGCCGCGAAGCCGGCGACTGAAACCAACTAGGGAGACAAATATCATGTCCCTGATCAAAATGCTTGCATTGTCCGCCTCCGCGATCACGCTTGCCGCCTGCGCAAGCGTCGGTCCCGACTACGCCGCCCCGGCAAGCGGTGACCTCGCCCCAACTGCTCTGGAAAGCGATCCTGCACTCGAAGTCTCGGTTGCAGAACCCGCCGAAGAATGGTGGACGGCGTTGCAGGACGAAACGCTAAACGCTCTCATTGCAACGGCGTTTGACGAAAACCGCGATCTGCGCGTCGCCGCAGCGAATGTGGAGGCGGCGCGGGCACTGCTGCGGCTGGAGCGGGTCAATCTTCGCCCCACCGCCGAGGGCGGCGCAGACTATCAGCGCCGCAGGCTCTCCGGCGCCTCCTTTGGCGCCGATGGGGCAAGCTTTACCGACACGGACTATTTCGATGTCGGCCTCAATGCAGCCTGGGAGCTCGATTTCTTCGGCCGGGTCAAAAACGCCACCAGAGCCGCGCTCGCCGATGCGCAATCTGCGGAATATCTGCGCCGGGACGCCGAGGCGCTCATCGCCGCCGAGACCGCCCGCGCCTATGTGGATTTTCGCGGCGCGCAAACGAGCCTCGATGTTGCGTGGCGCAATCTCGAAATCCAGCTTGAAACCAGCGCGCTGACCCAGGCGCGTTTCGAAGAAGGGCTCGGCTCGAAACTCGATGTCGCCCGCGCCCAAACCCAGGCGAAGACCACGCAGGCGGCGATCCCGCCGCTTGAGGCGTCGGAAGTCATGGCGCTGAATCGCCTTGCGACGCTGACCGGCGCGCAAGTCTCCGAGATCAGGGAGCGTCTTCAAACAGGTCCGCAAAAACTGCCCTCACCGCCCGTCGCGCTCGCTATCGGCGATGCGGAAAGCCTGCTTCGCCGCCGCACCGACATTCGCGCCGCTGAACGCATGCTCGCGGCGGCGACCGCGCGCATCGGCGTTGCGAAGGCGGATTACTTCCCGCGGATCACCCTTGTCGGCGCCGTCAGCGCCTCCGCCCAGACATTATCGGGCGTTGGGGCGGATGGCTCCTTCGGCTATGGCGTCGGCCCGTCGCTATCCTGGTCGGGCTTTGACATCCCGCGCGTCCGGGCGAGCGTCAACGCAGCGGATGCGCGCGCCGACGCCGCCTTCGCCGCTTATGAAAAAACCGTCCTGACCGCACTGGAGGAAACCCAATCCGCCCTTTCCGGCTATGGCCGCGAACGGGCGCGGCTCGCCGCGCTCGATGAGGCCGCCGGCTCGGCGCGAGAGGCGGCCGCCCTCGCCCGCGACCGCTATGACGCCGGCGCCGACGATTTCATCGACGTGCTCGATTCAGAAAGCCGCCTGCTCTCCGCGGAAGCCTCTCTGGCGGAAAGCCAAACCGCAGCGACCGCGAAATATATCAGCGTCTATCTGGCCCTTGGCGCAGGCTGGCGGACGCAAAGCGCGAGCCGCCTCGCGGCTTTTTGACACGATAAGCGGCGCAAGCCGCTTAGCGACAGGCGCGCGGGCGTCCTTCCCCCGACGGACTGCGCGCCTGTCGCCCTTTATCTTTCCGCTCAAACTTGCGATGTTTGGCGGACTTTTGCCGGCGACGCGCGGCCAAAAGAAGTCGCGGTACGGCGTTGGAGGAAAAATGGAGCAAGTCTGCAAGAAAAAGGATGCGACGATCGTCAATTGCCTTTTGAAGTTCTGGATCAAGGCATGGAACGAATGCGGCGAGCCGGGCGCGGCCTATTCAATTGACGCTCTATTCGCCAAGGGCGACGGCGCCATCGATGTCGAAGTGGAAGCCTTCGGCCGGCGCATCAAGGCGCAAAGCTTTGACGAATACAAAGCCCAATGGAAAGAAGTGTTCGAAGACCTCGAAGACATGACCCTGTCCATTACGGGCGAACCGGAACTGACGATTAGCGGTGATATCGCCGATATCAAATTCGAGCTTGTCGCGGACGCCACGCGCCTCGATGGCACGCATATCACCCCCGCCCCGCATTGGCGCGGAGAACATTCATGGCGTCAATTCGACGGCGAATGGCGCCTCGTGCGCGAGCGGTTGGTCAGCATTTAGCGATCCTTTTCGCCGCATCGACGATCAAGCAGGCATGCGCCACAAATGCAGCTCTCCCCCGCGCCAGCTTTCCGCGCTTTCGGAGAGATAAATACCGGGTTTCAACATCCGGACCTTCCCAACCTCCTGCCTATGTCCGCCATACACCGCCAGATCATAGCGGCCATCCCAGAGCATGATGCGGTTATCATGGGTGTAGAGGCCCGATGAAAAGGCAAGGCGGTCGCCGGCGATCTCCACCACTTCATAGCCCGGACCCCAATCTTCCGGGTCTTGCAGTTCAACCAGCGGCGCATAGCTCTCCCTGTCCCAGCTTCGCAGGGAAATCCGGCTCCATGTGACAAGCGGGCCGCCGGGAATTTCACGAAACCCCCAATTCCCCATGCCATGGCCGCCATCAAGAAAAGTCAGCTTTTCACCCGTGCCGACATCGAAAATGGAAACGCCTGCGCCGCTGCGTACGACCAAATGCCCGTTGTCGCGCCAGCGCGCGCCGGTGATCGCCGCCCTGAAATCGGGATGCACTTTTATCGGCTGAGTGTTGTTCGTGGAAACCAGTGGTCTCGCGCCGCCTTCCGTCCAGCGATGCAAAACGCCGTCCGGCGCGATGATGGGAGCGCCATTGATAAAGGCGCGCTCATCATCCGTGCAGACGGACTCAAATACGTCGCCGCTTTCATTGAGTAGCCAAATGGAATGCTCCGACGCCGCAAAAGCGATGATCGGCCCATCAAAGGTAGGCGCGAAACCAACTCTTCCTCGTCTTGCTGGCGCGGACATATCGCCGTCGTTCAAAGATGCGATCGCCG
Source organism: Hyphococcus sp. D3-15 (assembly GCF_055809375.1). NCBI lineage: Bacteria > Pseudomonadati > Pseudomonadota > Alphaproteobacteria > Parvularculales > Parvularculaceae > Hyphococcus > Hyphococcus sp. D3-15. Next base: position 2,992,187 of record NZ_CM147910.1, read on the forward strand.
CCGACACAGCGGCCTCAGAATATCCTCTGGTTTTCGCCGCATTGCGCGACAAAGCTTGCAAATCCCCCTTCAGGCGCAAGCGCGTTTCCAGTTTTTCAAGATATTCCGGATGCGCCGCATACATATGGGCGTCGGACAGCGCTTCATACGCTTTCATCAATGGATCATATAGCCGCCACTGATCCTGAAAGCGCAGTGCGAGACGTCCGTCGTCAAGCGCGCCGCTGTCCTGAAAATCCGGCGTTTCATACCACTGCGACAAGTCAATTGTATGCGCCAGGCGCCGGTCGAGCCACGAAACGTTGAGTTCAGCCGCGCCATCTGCTTCGGGCTGTTGAAGCTCCGGCGCGAAACTGTCAAACCCGTCCGCTTTCACAGCTTTTAGGCCAGACTTTTTGACGTTTTGAAGAGACGGCAACGACAATCTCAGACGCCGATAGTCTTTCATTCGGACGATAACATCTCCGCCCTGCCCGTCGTGAGACAGGGACAGCGCCTCTGCACCGCTTACAACCATATCTGCGAGAAGCTCGCCGGTCAGCGCGCGCCAGAGCCGGAAAGTCGCACGCGCGCGCGTCTCCCGATCAACAGAGGCGGTCAGCAGCTTGCCGTCCGCACAGATGAGGATTTGCGGCCAGATATCGCCTGCATCCAGTTCACTGACGCTTTCGCCATCACGCCACCGCAGAATTTCAATTTCGCCATCGGCGACGATCATGAAATGCGCATCATCATAAGTCTGCGCTTGCGGGCCATATTGACTGACGCGCCTATCAGTCAGCGTCTCGCCCGATGCGATATCAACCAGCAAGATGCGGCGATCAAATGCGACGACCAGGCGGTCGCCCTTCCCACATGAAACCGTCGGCTTGTCGCTCGTGGCCTCCGTCACCCAGTTCAGGCGATGCAGACAGGCGCCATCCGGGAGCGACCAGATGCGAACATCCCCGTCGCCGGAAGACGAAGCGAGCCTGTTCCCGTCAAGAACGACAACGCCGTTAATATAATCGGTGTGACCCTCCAGAACCGCAACGCAGGTTCCATCGAGCCGCCATATCCGCAATGTCGTGTCGTTCGACCATGTGAGCAGCCTGTCGTCATCAAGCATGACGCATCCGCGCACATAATCCGTATGCCCCTCCAGCGTACAGAGGGACTGACCGCTACGGGTGTCGATGATGCGCGGTTTGGTGTCTTCCTGAAGGAAGTTCCCCCAGTTCCAGACCATCCGCAAATGATCATTCAATTGTATAGACATGACAGCTTCCGGGGAATTCGAGTTTATCAGGCGTTCATTAATACGGCGCCGTCACAAATTGCCAATAACCATGACGGTTATCGGCGAATTGAATATCCGCGCGCGCCATCATTGGCGGCCTTACTGGTTGGTCACCAGCAATATATGCGCAGGCGTTCTGGCGGCGTTTTCAAAAACAATGCGGACCGTTGTTTGTTCAGCCGGGCGCCAGCGGCAAATCAGGAATCCGTGCTCGCTGGCGTCCTGACATAAAACGCGCGCTTCCGCATCGATGATCTTCATCGAAACGCCGCGCAAGCCGCGCGCCTCGACATAGACAATCGCACCTTTTTTCGCCGACACGGATTGTTTGATTTCTGTTGTTCCGTTTGGCGCAAGGTCGACAGAACGTGCATCGCCGTCAGTGGCCGGCGTTTTGACAGACTTTCCAAATAAGCCGGAAAAACCTCCTAAAGGCTTCTGCTTCTTGAAGGCGCGGCGGAAGATTTCTTCGACATCAGCAAGCGTTGCCGGGTCTGCCGCCGCCAGCGCATAGGTATCATCCCACAATTGCCGGGTGACATCCTGCCAGATCGCGCTCGCCCCCGCATCGCCGCCGCGATCACCGATGAGGGGACGGTCTGCCAGCGCCCGGGCCATAGCACGCGCATCGTGCTCTTTCCTGGCTGCTGTGTAAGCCGCCCGTGAGACATATATCAAATCTCCGAGACTTTCTCCGCGATCATCTGCTGCGATCTGGTCTGTATGCGTCGCCCGCAATTTTTCCGGCGCGCCCGCGCATCCGGCTGCAAGCCCGGCCACAACAAGCGCAGCGACAACTCTGTTTACCACCTGACACTCTCCCACGCGACATCCGGCTTCCTTGCGACGCATAACCGGATTTGTTAGCGACTCCCATCGAAAATCTGGAGTATGGTCCCGCCACCCTTATATTCGCCGGAAGAAGCCGCCTATGTCTTTTGATAGCAATACGGATGAGCCGCGCGCCTTGCAAGGTTGTACGGTCCTCATCGTCGAAGATGACGACGCAGATGCGCAGAGCGCTGCTGACGCCGTAAAAATGCTGGGCGGCGCGTCCCTGCGGGTCGATACAGTCCAGTCGGCGCGCGCCGCCATCGCCGATGGCGACATAAATCTGGTGATCCTCGACCGGATGCTCGCCGATAGCGAAGACGGCCTGGCATTGCTGCAATGGTTCCGGGACGTTGAGATGCATCCGCCCGGCGTTCTCGTGGCGAGCAGGCTGACAACGACAGACGACCATATTCGCGGGCTCGATCTCGGCGCCGATGATTATGTCAACAAGCCCTATGAACGGCGCGCGCTTGCGGCGCGCCTGCGCGCTTTAAGGCGGCGCACCGAAGCTGTGCGCGCGCCGCAAAGCGTGCGTATCTGGGGCGGCCTGGAAATGCGAACCCTGAACGGCGTTGCATTATGGCGCGGCGAAAAGATCGATCTGCGGCCTCAGTCATTCAAGGTTCTGGACTTTCTGGCGCTGCATCGCGGCGATCATGTGAGCCGCGAGGCTTTATGGCGCGGCGTCTGGGTGGAATATAAAAACCTGCCCCCGCAGGACACGGTCATCAATACGGCGATCAACAGGCTAAGAAAATCACTCAATGCGTTCGACAAGCCGGCGCAAATTGTGAGCGAAGATCTTGGTTACAGGCTGGTCGTCGAATGAACGACGCCGCAGAAAAAGCGGTTGGAAATCGCGCCGGCCCGCCTTTGCGGCGACCATTGTTTCGCGGCGTCATCGCAGCAAACGCCCTGCTGTCTCTGGTCCTTGCCGCAGCGGCGGTCGCGGCCGCCCTGTTCGCTGCGAATAATGCTGTCACCGCGTCAGCGCGCGCCGATATTGAGGCGGAAATCAGAATTCTCGATCAATATCGCGAAGGCCGCGAAATCTTCAATTACGCCGAAGCCGTCGATTTTCGCATATTGCCCGAGGAAGATGGGCGCCCGTCGCTCTACGTTTATTTGCTGGCGCGCAGCGACCAGTCGCCAATCGTCGGCAATCTGCCTGCATGGCCAAATCGCATCGATAATCGTGACGAGTGGGTCCGTTTTGACGGCGCGGCGGCCGGTGCGGCGTCCGGCGCCATCCTCGCCAAGGTCATTCCCGTCAGTGACAATTTTTCACTGATCGTGGGCCGGCGGTTAAAAACCTATGACGCGCTCAGACAGGACTTTCTCCCGCTGATCGCGATCATCGCGCTTGCAACAGCCGGCATTGGCGCCTTTTTCAGCCTGTGGATCGCACGCAGGTTTCAAAGCCGCGTCGCGGAAATGAACACAGTGTTTCGCCAGGTCAGAAAAGACGGCGTGCAAGCCCGGCTTCCCGCCGGGTCCATCGCCGATGGCGACGAGCTGTCTGCACTCGGCGCCAATATCAATCAGGCGCTTGATGAGATCAGCCGGTTAATGAAAGGGCTCGACGCCGTCAGCCAGACCGCCGCGCATGAACTTAACAAAGAAGTGCATGTATTGCAGCAAATGGCGGCGGCGGCCGGCCAGCCAGAGCTAGAGCGCGCCGCCGCATCGCTTCATGGCCTGCTAAGAGAAATTCTCGAATTGTCGCTTGTTGACGCAACGCCCGGCTCGTCGATGACGCCAATGAAGCTGGATGATGCGGTCGCGGCTGCAGTTGAGCTCTATGAGGACGCCTATGACGAGAAGGGCGTGCGCCTTTTATACAATCCAAATTCCTCCCCGCATATACTCGGGCGATCGGCGCTGATCACGAATTTGACGGCAAACCTTCTCGACAATGCGTTAAAACACACGCCGGCGGGCGGCGCAGTGCGGCTTGCGCTTGAAGCAACAGAAAACGCTGCAACGCTTCATGTTTCCGACACGGGCATCGGCGCAGATACGGACGATCTCGGTGAATTAATCCGCCGGGGGGCGCATGGGCCGGTCGCCGGATACGGCTTCGGCTTGCGCTTCGTTCAGGCCGTGGCGATCCGTCATGGCGCGCGCATCAAGCTCGTCCCCTCAAGGGAAGGCCTGACCTTTCAGATCGTCTTTCCGACCTTAACGATTAACTGAAACGACTTTAGCGAACACGCACGGCGCCGGTCAAAATCTCGAATGCGCAAAGCGAAGCGCATCAATCCCAGTATGACATACGCCACAGGCATACGTCGCCGCCCTTATGCGTCGTCAGAATGAAACTTCCTTCCGGTGACCACGGGGCCATATCAAAATGGATGACTGGCGCCTCACTCATCCAGGCGGGCGCCGCGATATGCGCGATCGGTTGGCGCGCATTGATGTCAAAAATATCCACGACGGGCGATTCCAGTTCAGCCGTCAGAAAACAGGCGTGATCGGGCGCCCCTGCATAATTATAGCCTGAAGCTATCTGCGCGACTTCTTCGCCGGACTGTGTTGAAAAGATGCGCGCAAAAGTTTCGTTGAATCTCGTATAGCCATCGACCCGGCGCGTGACGAGAAACTGGCCGCCGCAAGCGAAGCTAAAAGCAAAATCAATGTCGCTATCAGTGGGCGAAGGTTCTGTGCGCTTGCCGCCGCAGTAAATCGGCGCGATTGGCTCGCCGGTTTCCGCATCCCATATAATCGCCGCCATCGGATCATTGGCGCCCGATTTTGCGTCCTCCACGACCGTCAAAATGCGCCTTTCTTTGCCGGGGACAAAGCGCGCATATCTGATCAGGTCTTTATGGCCGGGAATTGCGCGCGTCTGGTCATATGCAAGCGAAGACAATGGCTGTTTCCGTTCAATGTCCCAGACTACAACCGTCTCAGCGCCATCACCCGTGTTATCACTGAACAGCATAAGCGCGCCATTCGGACTGATATCGTGGATGCGAGCCGTGTCAGAAACAAAATCAAGCTGCGTGCGGGTGGATTGCGATTGCGCGTCATAGATGCGCTCATTCACGAAGCTGCAGCGGTCCCCTATGGGCAGGGAAGCGCGTTCATATCCAGACAATCGGCTAACCACCGCAAGCGAAGAGCCCTCCGGAAACCAGAACCTCCCCTTGATAGATAGCACCGGTTCTTTTTCGCCGACCTTATAGAGGTCTGTCGCCGCATCACCGGGCGTAGCGTCAGCCGCAACATAGCGGCCATCCGCAGAGAACCCTCTTGGCGAGACCGTGCCGCGATAGAGCATCTCGCCAGTTTCGATATCCCAGACAAATCCCTGATCAAGGATGTCCTCCCGGCATTTTGTAAATCCATCATCGCGCACCAAAATCCTTTCCCCGTCCGATGAGAAATGCGCAGACCAGAGGTCGGCATCATGGCGAAAGCGGCGAATGAATTTGCAACGGGGCGTGTTGTGACGGGCGGACATGGAGATATTCCTGAAATTGACAGCTTGATACTAGATCGCCGAGGAGAATTTTCCACTCCTCGGATACGCCTAACCGCAATGGTTAGCTGCCTGTGCGCGACATCCCGCTTATAAAAGAGTGGTAGTTTCAGACGGCGCAATCGCAATGAAATGGTTCACTTCGACTTTTATCCTGGCCTGCTTGATGCAGTCATGCGCGTCAGCGCCGGAGGCGCCGGAAGCGCCTTCCCCGGTCAACCGAACCGGGAAGCAAGAGCAGAGCATGCGAGCCGATCTCTCAGCGGAGAACGCATGCTGCCAGCGCGAGCTATCGTTCCTTGAGAAGAAGCGGACCAGTTGGTCACCCCCTTTGTCCCGAACCGTCAGCGCGCAGATTGCCGCAGGCGCATGGCGGCCAGAGCCGCCGCGGCGAATGCGTTGGAACGCTGCCTTGAAGGGGCAATTGATGTTGAGGGACATAGAGCTGACGCATCGCTTGCGTTGATCTGCAGCGCCGAGGCTTCCCGACTGGCCGAACGTAATATTGCACTAGGGGTTGCAGTCAATGAAAGCCGTTACATACTCGCCCTGCAATCAGCGCGACTCAAAACGGGGGAAACAAATGCGCCGTGATGGAACTCATATGCCGCCGCCTCAACTATTCGCCGCGACTCACCGCGGAGGGAAGTCCGTATTGCTGATGCGGCCGGCATGGCGTTCCTATTGGGCGGCCGGTCTATCGATGGCAGGCGTGTTTCTATTTTGGGCCATCAAGAAAGCGAGCTTTGACGCCTTCGCCGAGAGCATCGGCCTCGCAGCAGAGCTTTCGGGGTTCGGCCTCATCATCGCGCTGGCGCCGATCCTTTTTGCGGTGCTTTATCACCGCTACACCCACTCCTTTGAGATTGTCGACGCAACGTCATTGCGGCTGACCGTAGGCTTCATTTCACGCAGCAAGCGCGAATTTACAATCAGCGACAAGATCCAGTCCGACATGGTGCAGACCCTGCCCGGACGCTTGTTGAATTACGGCACCATCGCCTTTTGGACGGGCGATGATCGCAGTCAGCTTGTCTGGAAAAACGCGCCGGACCCGGATCAGGTGATCAGTTTTATCAACTCCCTGAAATCCAGCGAAGCGCCGGCCGCGCCCCATGCGCGCGCCGCTGACGGGCCGGCGGCGAACGGCCGCGAAGCTCCGCCCACGCTTAAAGAAGCCAAGAAAAACAAGGTGACCAACTTTCGCGGCGAGCATCTGGCGAAAAAACCATCTGAGCTTCGGCCGACGCGCATTCAAACGCCCTTCGGCGCCTATATCGACAATGACGACGGCACCGTCACCCATGATGATAGCAATCTCATGTTTATTCGCGCGCCATGGGGAATGGTCTGGACAGGAGAAACTTTTGTCGGCGAGCCCATCATGATGCGCTGGCATGAAGCGGCAGACCTCTTCGGGCAAGGCGCCACCGTCGGTTACTCTGTCGGCGAAACTATGGCGTATATGGGCCGGGGCAAGCTTGCAGCATCCACTCAAGGATTTAAGGCGGGACGCTGCGCCGTTCACTTTGCCGGATACCGGGACTGGCGGCTGCCCACGGCATGGGAGCTGGATCGCATGGCGGGTTACGCCGCTTATCACGGGCAGTCCGATCCTGAAAATCATCCGGGGCTTGAACTCAGTGAAGAGGATCAACGTTTGTGGGCATGGCGCGGCAAAGCCAATCAGGCGCTTCTTTCCAGCATGTTTCCGGAATTTGCACGGAACATGGTTCATCTATGGACGGCGAATGATCTCGGCGGCGCTTTGGCATGGGCCTTTGACGGTTCGTTCCCGGTCGGCGACCACAAGACGTCACGCGAGCTCGCTGTTCTATTGGTTCGAAATCGTCAGCGCGGCGAGCTAGGGGCGACCCAAGTCTCCGACAAAACCCTCGCTTACTGATCAGAACCGCAACCATGAATTTCGCGAATTGATCGCGCGCATTCTTGCGCATGAACAGCCTAGACCAGACAGGAGTGAAAGATGAAAAACGCGACCCGCACAATGCGCGCCCTGCCCGGCGCCAAGATCGCGGCGGCAGCCTGCACCGCGCTCATCGCTTCGATGTCCGGCGCCGCAGAAGCCAGCAGTTGCAATGATGGCTGCATGAGTTTGTGCAACAAGACTGGAAATACCGTCTGGGTCGCCACGCTTCATGTAAAGGGGTCGCTTGGCTGTGCGTTTTCAGGGAATGGCTGCAGCACAATCTCGGAAGGCTGGTGGAAGTTAGCCCCTGGAAAATGCTTTGAACCGGACGCCGATTTATTCTGGGAAACCTATTACTCGATTTTCACCAAAGCATCGGATGGCACCTGGAGATATCCGCAATGGCCAAAAGATCAGGCGCTTTTGAAAGGCAATAAGTACAAAGGACTTTCCGGATATTCAGGATATTCGATGTGCGTCGATAAGAAAAACGCCTTTCGGCGCATGGTTTCCGGCAAAGTCATCGCCGCCTTTAGAGAAACCTGCCCCGCGGGCTATGAAAAGTCGCCGGTCAACCTCTATACGCGCGCCGAGGCCGGCTATGACCTTTCCTATTCAATAAAATAAGCCTTCAATCAGGCGTAACAACGCCGACCCGGCATCGCGAATGCACCGCGTTTCCGGCAATAGAGGATCACCGCTCACTATGGAAGACAACCTAACCGCTTTGTGGCGCCGCGCAGCGCTCTGGCCGGAAAATGCCGTGAGCGTGCTGGAAGCGGCGCGCGCCGGCGGGCAGACAAAAACCGACAACAAGCCGGCCGCCCCACGGAATTTGCACAGCGCGGAGTTCAAAGACGGACTGGCCAAAAGCAATGCGCAAAAGCCGATAGCCGTTGCCGCGCTGGATTCTGCTCAGCCCCTCCTCTGACGATCAGATGGTGCGCAGCGCCTATGCGGCGATCCAGGATGTTTTCATCAGCCACTATGGCTCAATCGAAAGCTGGGACGCCATCAAGCCGGCGCTTGCGGCATGGGACGAGCACCGGGCCTGTGCGTTTTTTCTTGAATTTGTCGTCCTTGGCTCGCCGGACCCGATCGCCGTTCACAACGCGATGCTGTTTCTCTCCTACACCGGCAGACCGCTGGCGGCAGAGGACATTGAAGCGCTCTCTTTCCATGAAAATCCTGCAATTGCAGATCGGGCATGCGAGCTCGCCATGCAATCGAGCCTACCCGCGAAAGATAAGGAATGGCTTGCATTTGAATGCGCAAAGCGCGGAACGGATTTCTCCGAGCGGGAAGTTCTCAAGAATGTCGGCCCCGAAAGCGACCGGCGAATAAAGGACTGGGTTTTGCAGCGCCTGTTTGCGGATCCGCATCCGGGCTACGGCTATGTTATCGATGATTATATCGACATTATCCTTGCGTTTACCGAAAAAGGCGACCTCCTGTCCGCGCTCAAAGACAAAGCCCCCGCAGACTGGTTGATCGACGGCGCGCTGAAACTTTTTGGCAATCATCTATGCAATGGTATTGACCGTGCGGTGATCTGGGTGGAGCCCGGCGATGAAGCGGAGGAACTTGAAAGCCTGTTCCTTCTCATCGATCACGCGACGAGCCGCAATCTGTCGCTAAAATCGCTTATGCATCTGTCGCGGATTTTTTATTCCTGCTTTTCTTTTGCTGACCAATCGACCGGCTCGGACAACGCCCAAACAATAGATGATGAAGACTGGTTGAAGGGGCGCGATGAAGATTTGGCGGCGGCCCGCAAGATCGTGAATTTCTTGAACGCGCCCGGCAACAAGGAAAAAATCAATGCGGCTTTAGAAAAGACAGACCAGCCCGACTTCAATGATGCGATAACAATCATAGAAAATGTTTTTGCAGGCGAGTATTTTTCGACCTTGTTCAACGCCATCAAGAACAGCGCATACCCCGCCTATCTGGAAGATCTGCGACGCGCCGTCAGAACGGAAGAACAGGCGCGCGCTGTCATAGACTGGGCCGTGAAATGGTGTGGCATCAATGAGAACGGGTATATTTATTTTCCCGGGCGCGGCCATTGGCGCGTGCTGCAGGGAGTCATGCCGCTTACCGGTAAATATCCCGGCATTGGCGGTCCGCTGATTCTGGCGGGACTGGACTATCGGTCGCCGGCAAAAGATGAGGCTATCCATGCGCTGCTTGCATGGCCCGTTGCGCTCTGGCCGCCAGCAGCCGGCGACAGGCTTCGCTTGGCGGTAAAACATACGCTCAGCACCCACGAAGCTCTGTTGAAAGCGCTTGAAAAACTGGATGCGCAAGATTCCTGAAACTACGCCGCCGCGCGCATTGCGTAAATTTCTGTGCTTGTGGCTGGATAAAGCAGCATTCGCCTTTTGGGTCGACGCCCGTCAGGCTTTGCCGATTGCGTTCTTATAGTCGCCTTCGGAAATTTCATGCCGGTCCGACACTTCGGTTTCAATGTAGAAAGTAAGCGCATCATTTCTGATTTCACTCGCTGTCCCGGGATCGACCGAATAGGTCTCCACAATGATCCCGTCCTCCCACACAGTCTTCACGGGTTTGCCGTCAAAGCGGAAATATTTTACGCCGTTGAAGTTTTCCATGAACCTCAAGATCCTCCGGGAACTAGTTTCAAAATCTATTACTTGCCGGCCCTCGCTTCGCACCGGCTTGATGCTATGCGTTACTCCGCACTCCACGCCAGCCTTACCGGTCCGTGAACATCTGGATCATAGGGAACCGAGCGCGCGCGATCCTTCCACTCAAAGACCGCAATCGCCATCCCGTAAAACGCAGCCATCAGAGCGAGCGGACGGTTGTGATCCCCAAGCACTTCGAGTTGCAACATATAACTCTGAAACCCATCGCTTCGAATGTCCGCGGGCGCTGATGGCGAAGGGCGATTGTTGAGTATGATTGCGAGCGCACCGTCGAAAAATGGTTCGTGCTCGAGATAATCCGCAATTTGGCGGCTCAACGCCGCGTCGCCGCCCTCCGATAGAAGCAGTGGCGACAGCTGTGCGGGAATCCAGTCCTCATCACCTTCCGCCAGCGCTTCGCTCAGCACAACAATATGCCTTAAAAGGCTTGGGTCCGCATATAGACTCTTGAGCCGGGCCCGCAAGCGCTCATGCAGCCCATCCACACGGTTTGAAAGTGTTGACATCAGAGCACACCCCTCGCCTGCGCTTTTGATGACTGCCGTCAGCCACATCTTTGCACATAGAAATTACCAATCTGGCGCCAATAGTCACGGCAAAGCTCCGGTCATAACCGGTTTTGTTAGCTGCTGACGCAAATGCGCTGGGATAGTCTTCCTGTCGGCAGGAGAGCGGCAATGAACATCTGTGTATTTTCAGCTTTGGTGCTGGTCAGCTTCAGCGTCGCCGGCTGCGCGAGCCATGGAGAGAAAAGCCATGTGCAAGCCTCGTCACTCGCCCCCTGCGACGGCGACGCTGACGACAATGCGCAGACATGCTGCATAAAGATTGAGGACCTGGCGCAGCTCCCGGTCAGCGAAGATCCGCTCTACAGGCTGATGATCCCGTTTGCGCCCACTGCCAAAATGCGCGCCCGGATAGGCGAGCTGCGCGAAAATTTATGCGATGAGACCGGTTCAAGAGAATTCGCCGCCCATTGAACCCCATGAGCCCGAAGGGCCCTCTCCCCAGTTCCGGCGTATAGCGAGAACGCGTCCCGGGCGTCCGCCTCAATTGGCCACAAAATTACCCAACAAATAACATCAATGACAGCGCCGGAATGTCTGACTTTGCACGTTTAATCGGCATCACAGGCAGTCGGGCCATCCCTCCGTTCAGGCCACATCGCGGGCTGAAAATGAAGAAGAAACACTAAGATGAAAATCGGAAATCTGTTCAAAATCAATCGCTTGACGCTAGGGGTTCTCGCTGCGGTCGTGATTGTCTCCGGCTATCTCCTATTCACCGGCCGCGAAAAAGAGCCTGATTATCAAACCGCAGAAGTCACGACCGGGGATATTGAGGTGTCGATTTCCGCCGCCGGGAAAATCCAGCCGAAGAATTATGTGGATGTGGGCGCGCAGGTCTCCGGCCAGCTTGAGGAGTTTTTCTTCGAGGTCGGCGAGAATGTGAACAAGGGCGACCTCCTCGCCCAGATCGACGAAACGCTGGCCGCCGCCAAAGTCGAAGCCGATCTGGCCCAGCTGAAAGAGCTGGAAGCCTCCTATGCCCAGCAGCAAGCCTCGCTCGAATTGTCGAAAGCAAATGCCGCGCGCGCCGACATGCTCTACAAGGCGGATGCGATCTCCCAGGCGGAATATCAGGCATCTGTCGCCGACAAGAAAATCGCCACCGCGCGCCTGGCGCAGCTTGATGCGCAAATCGACCGCCAGAACTCAACGCTTGAAGCTGATCAGGCGACGCTCGAATTCACCAAGATCTACGCCCCTATGTCCGGCACGATCGTCTCTCAGGCGGCGGTCGTCGGCCAGACGCTGAACGCCAACCAGACAACGCCGACCATTCTACGTATCGCCGATCTCACCGTCATGACCGTCGAGGCGGAAGTCTCCGAAGCGGACGTTTTGCGCGTGAAAAAAGGACAGGACGCCTATTTCACCACGCTTGGCGGCGGCGGCGGAAAATGGCGCACCACTGTTCGTCAGGTCCTGCCGCAGCCGGAAGTGCTGAACGACGTCGTGCTGTATAAAGTGCTGCTCGACATTACCAATGACGATGAGCTGTTGAAGCCCGAAATGACCGCGCAGGTTTTCTTTGTCTCCGGCGCGGCGAAAGACGCCGTGCTAGCCCCCGTCGCGGCGCTGCGCGATCCGGCCCGGACGCGCCCGGACAGAACCCGCGAACCGCGCGAAGACGGCGACCGCCGGCCGGGCTTGATGGCCGCACAGGCCAGTGAAACGTCGAACGACGCACAGGCGCAGAATCCGCGCCGCGCCGCAATGCGCGAAGCCATGGCCGCGCATCCGGACGCCGAGCGTAAAATGGTCTTGAAGATGGAGAATGGCGAACCGCGCCCGCAGCCTGTGCTCGTCGGCCTTTCCAACCGCACCCAGGCGGAAATCCTTTTCGGTCTCGAACCCGGCGACATTGTCGTCACCGGACAGGCTGTGACCCTGCCGTCATCGCGCTCCGGCGACCGTATGCAGCGCCCGCCCGGCATGGGCCGGCGCGGACCGCGATAGGCGGAGGCGAACACAATGGCTCCCCTGATCGATATTCAAAATGTCAGCCGGATTTACGGCAAGGGCGAAGCGGAAGTCCGCGCCCTCGATGATGTCAGCCTGACCATCAAAGCGGGCGAGTTCGTCGCTATTGTCGGCCAGTCCGGTTCCGGCAAGTCCACCCTGATGAACATTCTCGGCTGTCTCGACCGCCCCACAAGCGGCGTCTATTCCGTACACGGCAGTGATGTCGCGCAATTGACGCCTGACGCCTTGGCGGCGCTGCGGCGGGACACATTCGGCTTCGTCTTTCAGCGCTACAATCTGCTGACGACAGTGTCTGCGGCGGAGAATGTGGAAATGCCGGCGATCTATGCCGGGGGCAAGCTTGAGGAGCGCCGCGCCCGGGCGCAGGAGCTGCTGGAAAAACTCGGCATTGGCGACCGTGGCCAGCACCGGCCCAATGAGCTTTCCGGCGGCCAGCAACAGCGCGTCGCAGTGGCGCGGGCGTTGATGAACGATGCGGAAGTCATTCTCGCCGACGAACCCACCGGCGCGCTCGATTCCAGTTCCGGCGCAGAACTGCTGGCGCTGCTGGAGGAACTACACGCGGCGGGCCGCACGATCATCCTGATCACCCATGATCACAACGTCGCCGCACGCGCGCACCGCATCATCGAACTCGCTGACGGCAAGATTATCTCCGACACCGGCGAAGCAGCAGAAGCGACACCCGTCGCCCCATTTGAGAAAACCGTCGATGCGCCGTCATTTCTGTTGCAGGCGAGCGAAGCGGTGAAAATGGCGTTTCGTTCTCTATACGCCAATCTGTTCCGCACCTCGCTCACCCTGCTCGGCGTCGTGATCGGCGTCGCCGCCGTCGTCGCCATGCTGGCGATTGGCGAAGGCAGCTCGAAACAAGTGGTGGCGAGCATCGAGACGATGGGCTCCAACCTCCTCTTCGTGCGGCCCGGCGCACCGGGAACCCGCATGCGCGGATCGGCTATCGCGACGCTGACCATGCAGGACGCCGAAAGGCTCGCCGAAATCGACAATATCATCGCCGCCGTGCCGACGCGCTCGGGCCGCGAAACCCTGCGTGTTGAAAATGCTGACTACCAGACATCCATAGACGGCGTTTCCCATGACTGGCCGCTGGCGCAGAACTGGGACGTGGCTTACGGGGCCTTCTTCACGCAAGATGACCAGACCCGCCGCGCCGCCGTGGTCGTGCTTGGATATACAGTCGCCGACAATCTGTTTGACGATGTCCCCTCCGCAGTCGGGCAATATGTCTTTATCGGCGGCGCGCCTTTCGAAGTTGCAGGCGTCCTCGCGCCGAAAGGCGCCACCGCCTGGGGACAGGACATGGACGATGTGGCGCTGGCGCCGATCACCACCGGCATGATGCGCCTGTTCGGCCAGAATTACCTTTCATCCATTACCCTCGCGGTCGATGACACCAAACGCATCGCCGAAACCGAAGAAGCCGCGCGCGTCCTGTTGCTATCGCGCCATGGCGTCGAAGACTTCCAGTTGCGCAACACCGCCTCCATTCTTGAATCCGTGGAGGAAACGCAAAAAGCGTTTTCCGTGCTGCTTGGCTCGGTGGCGGCGATCTCGCTTGTGGTGGGCGGCATTGGCGTGATGAACATCATGCTCGTTTCAGTGACGGAGCGTACGCGGGAAATCGGCGTGCGTATGGCGACCGGCGCAAGGCGCTCCGACATCATGATGCAGTTCAATACCGAAGCGCTAGTGGTCGGCGCGCTGGGCGGGATTATCGGCGTGTTGATCGGCCTCGGCGTATCGCTGGCGCTCGGCGCAAGCGGCGCCATGTCCATCGCCATCACGCCTGCGCCCGCCATGCTCGCCTTCGGATCGGCGCTCGCCATCGGACTGCTTTTCGGCTTCATGCCCGCGCGCAAAGCCTCACGCCTCGATCCCGTCATCGCCCTGGCGTCGGAGTAAAAACATGAAAAAAATCCTCCTCTCCGCAACCGCGCTTTCTCTTGCCGCCTGCGCCACCGCTTCGCCGCCGGTCAGCGAGCTGACGCGCTTGCCCGACGCCTTCGACTATGCCGGCGAACTCAACAGCATCGAAAAACAAGACGCGCTGTGGTGGACAAGTTTCAGCGATCCCGAACTGGATGCGCTGGTCGAAAAAGCCCTCGCCGCCAATCAGGATATTGCGAGCGGACTCGCCGCGCTGCGCGCTGCGCGTGCATCCGTCAGGGTCGCGAATGCGTCCCTGTTTCCGCAATTGAGCGCTAGCGCTTCGGCCTCGTCCAACACTGAAGGCGGCGGGCTTGATGACATTTCAGCCTCCGCGCGCGGATCGGCATCCTATCAGCTCGACCTTTTCGGCCAGAACCGCGCCAGCCGGGCCGCCACACGCGCCAGTTACGACGCGCAAGCTTTCGACCAGCGCGCGCTCGAACTCACCGTCGCCTCCGATGTGGCCTTCACCTATTTCTCGGTGCTTGCAGCGCGCGAACAGCTCGCCGTCGCCAATTCCAACCTCGAAATTTCCGAACGCATCTTCGACATCATTCAAACCCGCTATGAAGCGGGCGATGTTTCGCGTTTCGATCTCGAAAGCCAGAAGGCGTCACTCGCCAACGCCCGCGCCCGCGTGCCGCAAATCGTGCAACAGCTTGTAAGTCTCGAAACCGCGCTGTCGGTGCTGCTCGGGCAGACGCCGCAAGGATACGCGGCGCCGGAAGGCGACATACTCGCGATGACGCCGCCCGCCATCAATCCGGGAATGCCGTCTGAACTGTTGCTGCGGCGGCCTGACCTTCTCAGCGCCGAAGCGCAATTGCGCGCCGCCGACGCCAATGTCGCCGCCGCGCAGCGCGCCTTCTTTCCCTCGATTGATCTCAGCTCAGGCGTCAATGCGGGACTGACGGGCGGAACCAGCGTGATCGGATCGCTCGCAGCCTCGATTGCGGCGCCGATCTTCACGGGCGGACGCCTTGAAGGCCAGCTCGATTCCGCCGAAGCCCGCGTCGATCAGCAGATCGCCCGCTACCGTCAGGCGACGCTCAACGCCTTGCGCGATGTGGATGTGAGCCTTAGCGCTCTCGACACTGCCGAAAAACGCGAAGAGCAACTGGTCATCGCCCGCGAGGCGGCGCAGAAATCTCTGTCGCTTGCCGAGATTCGCTATCGTTCCGGCGCTGACAATCTCACAAGCCTGCTCAATGCGCAGTCAACCGCTTTCAGCGCGTCGGACAGTCTCGTGCAGGGCCGGCTCAACCGGCTTTCCGCATCGGTAGACCTTTACGCTGCAATCGGCGGCGGCTGGGGCGGCTGATCTGCTGACGGCCGAACGTATTTGTTGGTCGGCCAAAGGGAGGCGCAAGCCTTACCCCCACAACGCCGCATCGGGAATGCCGACAATATTGCCGGAATATTTAATCCCGTGCTCAATGTCAGAAATTGCGAGAAGCGGCCCATCCAGATCAACGAACTCCGCCATTTGTCCGATGATGAAGGCCGGCGCCATTGAGAGCGACGATCCGACCATGCAGCCAACCATTATGCGAAACCCTCGCGTTTTTGCTTCCTGCGTCAGCTTCAAGGCTTCTGTGAGGCCGCCGGCCTTATCCAGTTTCACATTGACGATCTGATACCGCCCCTCAAGCGCCGCCAGCGACTGCGACGTCTGGCACGATTCATCCGCACAAAGAGGAACCGGTGAAGCGAAACCGGCCAACGCCTCATCACCCCCGGCCGGGAGCGGCTGTTCAATCATCGAGACATTCAGTTCGGAAAAATAAGGCGCCCATTCGCGAAGCTGGTCCATCGTCCATGACTGGTTGGCGTCAACGACAATCACGGCGTCCGGACGGGCGATGCGCACCGCCGAAACCCGGTCCAGATCCGCACCGCCATCAAGCTTGAGCTTAAAGATGTCATAGGGCGAAGCTTTCGCGCGCGCGCCCATGACATTCGGATCATCCACGCCGAGCGTGTAAACGGTTTTCAACGGCTTTACCGGCGGCAACCCCGCCAGATCCCAAGCCCGCCGGCCTGCGCGCTTTGATTCCAGATCCCAAAATGCGCAATCAAGCGCGTTCCGGGCGCCGCCGGGCGGCAGCAATTCCTGAACCTGCTCGCGTGTTGCGCCGTTTGTGATGTCTGCAGCCACGCCAGATAGCTGGTCCGCAAGCATCTCAACGGTTTCGCCCCGGTAGAAAATGCTTATCCCCTCGCCCCGCCCCGACAAAGCCGAATCGCGCAGGCGAACCTGCACGGTTTCGATCGTTGACTGGCTGTAATTCGCAATGCGCAGCGGAGTCGCCAGCTCCCAGTCCACGCGCGCAAGATCAATCTGCATCTTTTACAGTGCTTTCAGTTTAATACAGCGCGCCCTCATTTCAGGGCTCGCGTTTCTATTTACGTTTTGGCGGGGTTGGCGATGTTTTCAGTTCACGCTTGACCAACACGCCCGGCGTCAGCTTCGTAGAGGCGCCGTCACGCAGCGCGAAGGCGCCATTCACCAACACATGCTCCACGCCCACAGGCATAAGCGTTGGCTCAGACCAGCTTGACCGGTCTTCAATTTTCTCGGCGTCGAAGATGCACAAATCAGCATAGGCGCCCTTTTCAATCCGGCCGCGTCCTTTCAACCCGATGAACTCCGCCGGCGCCGATGTCATTTTCCGAACCGCCTCGCCAAGTGAAAGGCGCGCAATATCGCGAGCATATTTTCCGAGAATACGAGGGAACGTGCCATAGGAGCGAGGGTGAATGACGCTCGCCGAGATCAAACATCGGGTAGGCGTCGCTGGCGATCATCACCCATGGCTGAACCATCAGCGTTTGCATGTCTTCTTCGTAAAACCCGCCGACGCTGACAGTGACGTCTCCTTCCGCTTCCAGCAGAAGCGAAACAACCGCATCAAATCCGTTTATGTTCTTGTCGGCGGCCACTTCGGAAACAAAGCTCATGTCATATTGCTCGCATCCCGGGCAATCCAGGATGTATAATGAGGATGGTCCGGATGCTTTATAATGGCTGAACCCGTCCGCGCCGCCGGTGACGGTTTCATGGCGAAGGCGCTCGCGCTGAACGGGGTCGTTCAACAATGCGCGCACATCCTCGAGGCTTTCCACATGCACGCCCTCAGGAAACGACATCACGTCCCAAAGCTTTAACGTCGCAACAGCGGGATAGGGATATTGATCAGCGACCACATAAACCCCGTCGCGATTTGCATCCTCAACCTGTTCGATCACGGCGCGCACCAGGCCGCGGTGATGTTTTCCCGGCGTCGTCAGATGCGTGAGATTAACCGGCAGTCCCGCCTGACGCCCGATCTCAATTGCTTCCCAATTCGCCTGCAACAAAGCGCTATGGGGGTCGCGCACATGGCTGCTATAGACGCCGCCAAAAGGCGCAACCTCTTTTGCCAGCGCGACCACTTCGTCGGTTTCACTGAACACGCCCGGCGAGTACATCAGCCCGGTCGCCAGCCCGACAGCGCCCATCTCCATGCCTTCGCGAACCTGCGCGGTCATAAGTGAAAGTTCGTCTTTTAACGGCGCGCGGTTCTGGCGCTCGCCCATCACCGTTTCACGTACCCCATTATGTCCGACAAAATAGGCGACATTGACCGCCACACCTTCATCATTGATCGTCGAAAACACATCCCGCAATTGCTCGGGTCCATATGAGCCGTCAGGCCCGATCACAATCGTCGTAACGCATTGGCGAAGCGTTTTCTCACTCAGATTAGCGTCTTCCACTTTGCCAAAGGCGAATTCGGAATGGTTATGAAGATCAATGGCGCCGGGCATGATGGTCAGCCCGCTTACATCCACCCTTTGCTCAGAATCCGTCTTTACGTTCCGGCCGACCGCAACAATTTTATCTCCTTTTATCGCGATGTCCGCCCGGCGAGGCTCCCGTCCCGTCCCGTCGACAACCATCCCGCCGGTCAACAGAAGATCGGCGTCTTGCGCGATCGCCTGTGCTCCGGCCGGCGCCATCGCAAAAACGCACATTGCCGCAATCGCTAGATTTCTCATATTACGCCCTTTTGTGTTTTATGGTGTGCAACCATTCGCAATGTCGCCAGAATGGCTTGTCGGTTTAGCACGCATCACGCTTTTTGTTTGTATTACCATCTATTTTACAGTCGATCAAGCGAGCCTGCCCCCGCTCGCGCCGCCGGATGCGATCAGCGCGCGCATTTTTGTTTGCATTACCATCTATTTTATGACAGCATGACGAACGCGTCCGCAAAGGAGATTGAGGAAAACTATGCCGAACAAATCCCTGGTTCCGTCATCCCTTCGCCAACGCAAGGCCCGCCCGCTCCTGTCGGCGCTCGCCTTTTCCGCAACCCTTCTCATTCCGGTGATGTCGATGGCCGAAACCGGCGCTGCGCGAGATGCATCGCGGCATTGCCGCGCATCCCTTAAAGCGGACCAATCAATCCCCTCGGGCGTTTTGACCGCTCCCTGCGCGCGCACAGCGGAAGAAATCGACGCCGCCTTGAATGCGCTGGCCGCAGAGAACCTGTTCTCCGGCGCCATCTTGCTGGCGAAGGACGGACGAATTGTTTTTCAAGGCGCCTATGGCGAGGCGAGCCGCGAATATTCCGTCGCCAACGCACTCGACACTCAATTCAATCTCGCCTCCGCTGGCAAAATGTTCACCGCGGTTTCAATCGTCCAGCTCGAAGAGCAAGGCCGCCTTTCTTATGACGACACGATTGATAAATTCCTGGATGCGTCCTGGCTCGATCCAGAAATCGCCAAACAGGTGACTGTCGCGAACCTGTTGAGCCACACGTCGGGATTGTCGGACTATTTCAACGAGCACTATATTGAATCCTCGCGCCTGCTGTTCCGCGAAGTCGACGATTTCAAGCCGCTTGTGGAAGACTCCACCCTGTCTTTTGAACCGGGGACGCAGTGGTCCTATAGCAATACCGGCTATCTGCTTCTGGGCGCGATCATTGAATCGGTCACCGGCAAGAAATACCCTGACTACATCAAGGAAAATATCTTTATCCCCGCAGGGATGACGGATACAGCCCCGCTGGATCTCGATCATGTGAACAAGGGATATGCGCAAGGCTATGCGCGCCGTCCGCAAAAGCCGCTGCCCGAGGGGAACCCGCCGAAAAACCCGGACTACAGAACCATGACAACCGTCATGGCGGCGCGCACGAAACTGGCGAACCAGTCAGACCCTATCTTCACCAACAACATACTTGATCATGTCGTGCGCGGCGGACCGGGCGGCGGATCGTTTTCCACCGTTCTCGATATGCTTGCCTTTATGCGTGCGCTCAAAAGCGGCGATCTTGTGAGTCTCGAAAGCGTAGCGCTGATGACAAGTCCGAAACCGTCCTCACCGGATTATGGTTACGGCGTGCAGCTTGTCGATGGCGGCTACGGGCATAGCGGCGGCTTTCCCGGGATCAGCACCATGACGCTTTCATACCCTGACGGATATGACATGATCGTCCTGTCAAATCTCGATTGGGGTAGCTTCGTCGCCGTGAATCAATTGTTGGAGCTTGGCGGCTATAAGAAGTCAAAAAGATAGCGACGGATCAGAGTATGAAACCGACAAGCGGCGGCGCGTCGACGATCCTTGACCGCTATCTTGAAAAAACCCCCGGCTCGGCGAAACTCGCGGCGCAAGCGCCCGACTATCTGCCGGGCGGAGTCGTCACCGACACGCGCGTTTTTGATCCCTATGGAATCTATGTGGACCGCGCAGCGGGCGTCAAAAAATGGGATGTGGACGGCAACGAGTATCTGGATTTTTTTGGCGGCCACGGCGCCAATCTGCTGGGCCACTGCCCGCCTGAGATCGTTGAAACCGTTCAGCAAACCGTTGCGAAGGGCGTTCAGTTTGCGGCGAACCAGCCGCTTGAAATTGACCTTGCGCGCGAGATCATTCGCTTATTGCCGTCGGCGGAACGCGTCCGCTTCACCGGATCCGGCACCGAGGCGACCCTTCTGGCGATCCGCCTGGCGCGGGCCGCAACCGAGCGGTCAAAGATCGTGCGTTTCGCCAGTCACTATCACGGATGGCACGACCATTCCGCTTCCGGTTACGCCGCACAGTTTGACGGCGCGCCCGCAACAGGCATTCTACCTGAAATCACAAACAACACGCTGCTGCTGCGCCCCGGCGACAGCGCGCAACTGTCAAAAGCGGTCGAAGAGTTCGGTCATGAGATCGCCGGCTTTATCATCGAACCGGTTGGAACGCATTTCGGCGTCGTGCCGCTCGATCCGGATTTCCTGCATCAGGTGCAAAAGGCTGCGCGGCAGACTGGCGCCATCTTCATTCTCGACGAAGTGCTGAGCGGATTTCGCATCGCCCCCGGCGGCGCGCAAAGCTTTTACGGTTTGTCTCCCGACCTAACAACGCTGGCGAAAATTTTATGCGGCGGCATGCCGGGCGGCGCCGTCGCCGGGCGCGCAGATATTCTGGATCTCATGGCGGCCGACGAAACCCGCAGGGCCGGACGGCCAAAAGTCCTGCATCAAGGAACATTTACCGCGAACCCCGTTTCCATTGCCGCCGGCCTGGCGACGATCGCCCAACTGGAACGCACAAACGCCTGCGATAAAGTCAACACGCTTGGCGCACTCGCCCGCAAGCGCCTCAATGAAACCGCCAGAGCAGAGTCCCTGCCCTTCAGTTTCTACGGCGAGTTTTCCATTTTTCATGTCCTGTTCGACGCGAACCCGCCGGCCGACATGCGCTATGAAGACTATCTCGCCCGGCCTCAACCGTTGACCAACCGGTTTCGCATGGCGCTCAATGTTTTGGGTATCGATGTGAACACGCGGGGCAGCGGCCTGCTAAGCGCGGCGCATGAAGAAGCCGATATTGACACGCTTTGCGACGCACTGGTTGAAGCCGGCCACATGCTGCGCCAGGAAAACCTTCTGCCGCAGTGAAAATCCGGTTTTGGCGGAACTAGTCAGCGTCGTTTGTAAGGCGCGCCAAAAGATCGATAAGCGTTTTTTTCTCGGCTTTTGTCAGCGCCCCGGCGAATTCTTTTTCATGCGCTTCTATTTTGACTTGCGCCGCCGCGATCAGGTTTTCACCCGCCGGCGTCAACCGTAGCGAATAAACCCGCCGATCATCCTTGCGGCGAACGCGGCGAACCCAGCCCATTCTGACAAACCGGCTAATGATCGGCACAATTGTAGAGCGATCAATGCCCGTCGCTTCCGCAAGACGCATCTGGCTAAGGCCCGGATTCAGACTGATCAGCAAAAGCACGCTATATTGACCTGGCGCGAGTTGCTCCTCGCGCAAGCTTTCGCTGAAAGTCTGGAAAAGAACGCTGGCGGCTTTTCGCACCCGGTATCCAACCAGATTGGGCAGCTGCCCATAATCAATCTCAATCGGGGCGTCCAGCTCCTCCTGCCCGACGACGGGCTTCACACTCGTTGGCGTACGATTGATTTTTTTCGCCTTGGCTTTGGTCGTTTTCACCTGAAGTCCTGTCATCGTCTTTTTTTGGCTAAACTACTGTGCGGGTGCTAATTTGGCGAGAGACATACAAACTCTGACGCGCCAAACACTAGCTGTTTAGTTTGCATCCCTCAAACAATACAGAGTTTTTTTTATGCAAAAGCCTATTTTTCGCTTTGCATGCGCCCCGTCAATCCAACGCGGCAAGCCGGAGCGACCCTGTCGCCCCGGCTGACCGAATTTCACTCATGTGACCGCAATCGCGCAGCGCGCCCATTCAGGAGAGATGCGCTTTTGCAGCTTCGCCTTGCGCGGAACTAAAACTGCTTGCGCAAGCTTAGCCCGATCGTGCGCGGCCGGTTGACGTTCACTTTGTCGAAACCGCTGATGTTGTTTACAAGCAGTTCCGCCCGCTTGTTTGTCGCGTTGTCCACAAACACCGTCATCGTCCAGTCGTCCATTTCGACCCCGGCCCGCAGTCCAAGCAACGTATATGGACGGTTTTTGCGGTTTAGCGGATCTTCCGGACGGAACAGGGTGTAGCTGCCCCCGGTATAGGTGAAGGTCGGCGTAAAGAATCCGACGATGCCGTTGCTGATGGGCGCGCGATATTGCGCCTGCAGCGAATAGGTTTGCTCCGGAACCAGCGGCAAGCGGTCACCCGCCAAGCCGGGGAAGCTGCCGGGGAAGAAGCCGCAGCTTGGCGACATGCTGGCGCGCTCTTCTGCGGTGCACGAGCCCGGCTGATCTTCAGCGATTTCCGCTTGTTGAATGGAGAAGCTACCCGCCAAAGTCAGCGCGTCGGTGACTTCGGCGCGAATTTCACCTTCAACACCGATGACAGACGCCTTGCCCGCATTATCGCGATAAACAAATGCGTTCATCGGACCGCCCAGCGTGCCGACCTGAACGTCAGACCAGTCGGTGTAATACGCCGCGAAATTGGCTGTGATCCGGTCATCCCACCAGCTCGACTTCACGCCGACCTCATAGGTGCGCAGCGAGTCCGAGCCATATTCATATGGAATCGTGCCCGTCGGGTCGATCTGGGCGATGGCGTTGAAGCCGCCGGTGCGGAAACCTTCCGCGACCATGGCGTAAATCAACGCTTCTTCCGTTGGCTGCCAGGCGAGCTGCGCCTTGAACACGCTGGATGACTGGTCGATGGCGTTGCGCGATTCCGGATTGGGATCGAACGGCGCCGGATGGTCGGCGGTTGTCGAAATCACCCGGTCATATTTTGCGATCCGGCCGCCGGCTGTGGCCGTAAGCGTGTCCGTAATATGGAAATACACTTCACCAAAAGCTGCGTATTCGGTGTATTCCAGCTTGGTGAAAAGGTCGAAGAACAAGTCGCCATTGGGCAGATAGACCTGCTGACCTGTATCGCCGAACTCGTCGCCAGTGTTGAGGAAAAATCCGCCAATCGTATACTCAAACATCCCCGGCTGCGAGGTTAGCCGCACTTCCTGACTGAATGTCTCGTCATGGCCGATATTGTGAATGCGCGCGCCATAGCCTTCAAGCTCTGTCGCATCCTGTTCGCCGATACGGTCGGTGATGAAATAGGTCGATGAAGAGGTAAGCGTTGCAAACCCAAGATCGACGTTGCCCGTCAAATTGTAGATCTGGATTTGATCTTTTGATTCTTCGTTGATCGCCTTGATGGTTTCATATTCGCCGGGCGTGACGCCGGTCGGGAACCATGGGCGCATCAGGAATGGCGGGAATGGCGATGGCGGCGCGACAAAGCCGGGCGTGTCTTCATTCAGCGAATCCGATTGCTGGTCCTGGAAGAACGCGGTGAAGCTCAGGTCGAACGCGTCGCTTGGGGTCCAATTGACATTGATGCGGCCGCCGAGAACATCGCTTGAGTTGATGTCTTCCTCACCGGTCGCGGCATTGTCGATGAAGCCGCTCAAATCTTCATAATAGCCAACGATGCGAACCGCCAACTCGTCTTCAATAAGCGGAATGTTGACGGCGCCGTTGACGGAGTAGTTCTCACCGCCCTTGGCCGTCGTGCTCAGCCGGGCTTCCGCATAGCCGCCGAATTTCGAGGAATCCGCTTCATTGAGCACGGTTTTCACTGTGCCGCCCATGGAGCCGCGGCCGTAAAGCGTTCCTTGCGGACCGCGCAGCACTTCGATGCGGTCAATATCATAGAGACGAACGTCTGTTTGGGTGCCGGCGCTGATTGGAAATTCACCAACATATTGCGCGACAAGACCGCCCTCGATGAGGCGGCTCGAATTGATGCCCCGGATAATATATTGCTTGGAGCCCGGGCCGTAATCGATCACGGCGACGCCCGGCACTGTCCGGAAATAGTCGGTGAATTCTACAGCGCCCATGCGCGACAGGTCTTCGCCGGAAATCGCGCTGACCGCCAGCGGCGTATCTTGAATCGACTGCTCTCTTTTCTGCGCAGTCACAACGATCGTGTCTCTAACGCCTGCTTCATCCACTGCAGATTGCGCTTGCGCCGCAGTCGCCAGCGGCGCGTGAAGCGCTGCAAAAGCTGACGCCATTAACAATTTATTCCTGGAAAACTTCATGCTTAGCCCCTCTTGTCGGTCTGCGCATTGAAACTCGCGCGCACTATCCCCGTTGCCTATGAAGCCACCCTATCGAATATTGGTTGGTATTGCAAACTGTTTTTCCGCCCACCTAATTTTGAGCGCACGAAACGCCCCGCCCGACTAGCCGAACGCACCGTACGCCAACAAAATAATGGTGAATGAAATCCTGCGCGGCGCATTGAAAAACACCGGCGGCGCAGGACTTTACGCGACCGGCGTAATCCAGTCCGCATGCGCGTCATCAGCGCCGGTCACGCAATCTCGATAGGCCTTTTGAAGCGTCTTCACGAGTTCCCCGGGCGCGCCGCCGCCAATTTCGCGGTCGTCGATAGCGATTACCGGCGTAATTTCCGCCGCCGTGCCGGTTACGAAAACTTCCTCAGCGCAATATAGTTCATCGCGCGACATTTGCCGCTCCACCACGGTGAATCCGCGCTCTGCGGCAAGCGTCATGATTGTATCGCGCGTAATGCCCTCAAGAATATTGGCCCGGCCTGGCGTTGAAAGTTCGCCATTTCGCAAAGCGAAAACATTGGATGTCGAACATTCCGCCACATGTCCCTGGGCGTCCAGCAGCAAGGCGTCCTTATAGCCGGACCGGCGCGCCTCCATCACAGCCATCATCGAGTTAATATAGTGGCCGTTGGCCTTGGCCTTACCCATGACTGCGTTCATGTGATGGCGAACATAAGAGGACGTCTTGACATTTATGCCCTTCTCTTGCGCCTCTGCGCCGAGATAGTCCTCCCACGGCCACGCAGCGATAGCGAGATGCGTGTCATTTCCCGCCGCAGAAACGCCGACGACTTTACCGTCATAATAGCAAACAGGCCTGATATAGCAGCTTTTAAAGCCATTTCGGCGAACCAGCTCAAGCTGCGCCTCACTGACTTCGAGAGGCGTAAAGGGAACCTCCATGCCAAGAATTTTCGCGGAGTCAAACAACCGTCTCGTGTGATCAGCTAACCGGAAAATCGCCGGCCCATGCACGCCGTCATAAGCGCGCACACCCTCAAACACGCCAGCGCCGTGTTGAAAGGTGTAGGAAAGAACATGAACAGTCGCCTCACGCCAGGGCGCAAAGGAACCATCCACCCATATATCACCATCGCGATCCTCCATGGACTCCATGATGGATGACTCCTTCGTATTTTTCCGGAGAATTCAGTTTCTGGAATTTGTTTTTATTACCATCAAATTGGTTTTTGGTCCACCAAAATCATGGTTTATCGATTTTTGTTTGCATTACAAACTTTTATGCCGGATAATCGCAAACGCCAGAGGTGAAACGACTGCGGAAAAAATCGGAGCACCTCAACACGAACAGCCGCGGCGCCGATACAAGCCGTAGAAAACAACCCGGGGGAATATTCAACGCTCGCAATTGCGACCAATGCGATCTTGCGAACAGCACTATTTTCCCAACCGGACAGTGATCGGAATCCAGGCGCCTGCTTGCGCGAGTTTTCCAAAGATATGACAGAGGTATTATGTATTCCGCCAGCATGGCATTGTTGGAAGCCCTTGAAGAACTGGGCGTAGATTGCATTTTCGCAAATTTTGGCAGCGATCACGCAGGCCTTCTCGAAGCGATCGCCCAGGCGCGACGTGAAAACATAAAAATTCCGCGCATCGTTACGTCGCCGCATGAAGCAGTCGCGATGAGCGCCGCGCATGGGCACGCCATGGTTTCAGGAAAACCGCAAGCTGTTTTCGTTCATGTGGATTGCGGCACCCAATCGCTGGCGGGCGCGATGCACAACGCCGATCGCGGCCGCGCGCCGGTCTTTATCTTTGCGGGCCTGTCGCCGATCACCCAAAATGGCGAACTGGCGGGCAGCCGCAATGAATTTATTCAATGGATTCAGGACGCCCATGACCAGACGGGGATCGTCAGGGGATCGGTCCGCTACGCCAATGAAGTGCGCACCGGACAAAATATAAAACAGATCACCCATCGCGCACTGCAATTTGCGAGCAGCGATCCGCAAGGCCCGGTCTACGTCACGGCAGCGCGCGAAGTTCTGGAAGAAACTGTTCCAAAACGCGCGACGATGGTGGACCAGTGGAGCCCGGTTTCTGACTGCGCACTGCCCGAAAGCGGCGTGCGAGAGCTGGCCAGCGCACTGTCTCAGGCGCAAAGACCGCTAATTGTCACCTCCTATATCGGCCGCAAACCGGAAGCGGTCGCGCGGCTGGTGGATCTGTGTGAAAGCTTCGGCGTTGGGGTATTGGAATCAGTGCCGAGCCGGATGAATTTCCCGCATGATCATGAACTCTATCAAGGCAACCAGTGGAACGAGCCGGTGCAAAATGGCGCCCTCGCGGACGCCGATTGCGTGCTGGTGATCGATAGCGATGTGCCGTGGATTCCGGCCCATAACCGCCCGAACGCCGACGCGAAAATTTTTCACATCGATATCGATCCGCTAAAAAGTCAGATGCCATTATGGCATATCGGCGCCGTGCGCAGCTTTCGCGCCGACGCCGCCACAGCGCTCCCGCAGATAAAAGCGGCGCTTGAGAACATGGAAACCAACCCTGACGCGATCGCCGAACGCCGCAGCGGCTACGCCAGCCGGCATTACAATCGCGCCGAAGCGATCGCTCGCTCCGAGCAACCCGATAATGGCCTCACTGCAGCCTATCTCGTATCGCGACTTCGCCGCCATGTATCGGACAAAACCATCCTGCTGAACGAGATCCATAACCGAATATAAAACCGTGTGCGATCATATGATGATGGGCCGCCCCGGATCCTTTTTCACCAGCGGCGGCGGCTCGCTTGGCTGGAACACCGGCGCCGCGCTCGGCGCGAAGCTCGCCGCGCCCGATAGCGAAGTCATCGCGATTGGCGGCGACGGCAGCTATATGTTTTCAATTCCGTCGACCGCCCACTGGATGGCCCGGCGCTATGACCTTCCTTTTCTTCAAATCGTGCTGAACAATAATGGCTGGAACGCACCGCGCCATTCCATGCTTTCCGTGCACCCTTCCGGACAAGGCAGCGCGGCCGAAAATCTTGATCTGGGTTTTGAACCCGCGCCCGATTACGGGGCGATCGCAGCAGCAGCAGGCGGCGCCTTCGTGCGGCAGATCCGCACCTGCAGCGAACTCGATGCTGCGATTGAAGAGGCGCTCCACGCAATTCGGACCGAACAACGTAGCGCCGTCTTGGATGTGCATTTACAAAAGCCGGTAAATTAAACCGCAATCGCGCGCGGAAAAGCCATCAGGAATGACCATGAAAAAATTCTTTCAACGCTATTTGCTTCCCGGCCTGATCTTCCAGTCGGTCGTGATCGGCGGGGGCTATGGTACTGGCCGCGAACTGGCGGAATTTTTCATGCCTCACGGGCCGCTCGGCGGTTTGCTCTCCATGCTGGTGGCGACGCTTATCTGGGGAACGGTCCTCGCCCTGTCCTTTGAATTCGCCAGGGTGACCGGCAGCTATGACTACCGCACGTTTTTTCGCAATCTGCTCGGGCCGTTCTGGCTGGTTTTCGAAGTTGCATTTCTCCTGTTCATGGTGATCGTTCTTTCCGTCATCGGCGCAGCCGCGGGCGAGCTGGCGCATCAGGCGTGGAATATCCCTAAATTCATCGGCTCCGGCGCCTTTCTCGTCACCGTCATCTTCCTGGTGTTTTACGGCTCCGCCTTGATCGCCGGGTTCCTCTCCACATGGTCAATGCTGTTATACGCCGTGTATTTTTTGTTTCTGGTGATGGCGTTGACCAAAGCTGGCGACACCACTCTCGCAAATTTCTCAAGCGAGCCGGTTAAGCCAGGTTGGATTTGGGATGGCGTGCGCTATGCGGGGTATAATCTCTCGGTGGTGCCGGTTGTGCTCTTCGCCATACGCGCGCTCGACAGCCGCCGGGAAGCGCTCAGCGCCGGCTTTCTTGGCGGGTTCATCGCTATCATGCCGGCGGCGTTCTTTTTTATCGCGATGGCTTCCTATTATCCCGGCATCAATGACGCGCCGATCCCCGCAACATATATTCTGGATGCGCTGGGCATCGTTTGGCTGACCGTTGTTTTTCAAGTCATGCTGCTCGGCACGTTCATTGAGACGGGCGCCGGACTAATTCATTCGGTAAACGAACGGATCGCGGAAAACTTTCGCGAACGGGGCGCGCAGATGTCGCGGTTCGTTCGGCCGGCGGTCGCGTTCGGCATGCTTGCTATCGCCAACGGGCTGGCGATGTCGGTCGGACTTGTGGATCTTATCGCGAAAGGATACGGCATCCTCACCTATGTCTTTATCGCGATCTATCTTGTCCCGCTTCTGACGCTCGGCGTCTGGAAGATATGGCGCGCCGACAAAGCTATGCAAAACAAGTAACCGGACGCACCGCGCGAGGGCTCGCCCCTAACCGGCGGCGAACAAAGCCGCCAGGGCGGCGCCGATAAAATTAGCAATCACATAGCCAAGCACGCCGCAAACGATACCGGGCGTCACCAGCGCGCGCCAACCCATAGCGCCCGCCATTGCGGCCGCGGTCGCAGGCCCCAATACGCAGGCGTTCGAGCCAATCGCCACTTCCTCAATGGTGAGGCCGAACAGGCGACCGCCCACGAACACAAAGACGACATGCGCGGCGACAATGATCCCGCCAAGCAGCACCATATTGAAGGCCGTTCCGGTCAATGCGCCGACATCCGCCGCCGCCCCGATCACAAAGAACAAGAAATAAAACAGCAGCATCCCGATCGATTCGTCGCCGGTCAGCTTAGACAGGGTTTGCGGAAAGGCATTGGCGAGCGCGACCGAGATGAACGTCAATATCAAGATCGCATAGCTGGGCTGCCCAATGGCGTTTGCCACCGAAACGCTGATCGCGCAAATGATCGCGCTGAGACAAAGCCCCATTGCGATGTTCCATTGATCGGTCTTCGCGCTTGCAATTTCAACATCATCGCGGTCTGGCGCCGCCGTCGCTGCGTTCTGACTGCCCGATTTTGCAAACAGGCGGTGCGCCAGCGGCAAGGCCGTGAACGCCGTCAGCAAAGTGAGATAGCTGAGACTGACAATGTTGTCGGCGGCGACCGCTGCCGACATCGCCGTCGCGTCATCGAGGCCGGTGGTCTTCGCGACCGCAATCATATTCATCGACCCGCCGGTATAGGTGGCGACAAAAACAGCCAGCAGTTTTTCGCGCAAAGGACCGAGATCGAGCACCATGAAGCCGATCAGGCCGCCGACAATCGTCCCGACTGCGCCAATCGCGAAGGCGATCATCGTACGCCCGCCCTCGGTGATCATCCGCCGCAAGTCTGCTTTGAACAGGAATAGCGGGATCGCCAGCGGCACGAAGATATCGCTGGCGATCTGATACATCGGCGCCGAATGCGGAATGACGCCCAGATTGGCGAGGATCAGCCCGGATACGATGCAGAAAACAGCAGCGGGAAAAATCCTGCCCAGCGGCGTGCGCTCAACATAAAGCCCAAGCACGATTGCGGTGAGCGTAACCGCTGTCAAAAGAAGATGGTTCGACGGATCAATCATGATGATCACCTCGTTCATTGCGCCAGTTGTAGTGGTGATAGCCGCCGCTATTGCGGCAACCGGGCTTCGATTGACGATTGCCCGCTAACCCGAAGGAAAGGAACGCGCTTGGCGCGACGGTCGCTGCCTTCGAACGCTATAATCTCGCCTGCGTCATTGCGGATGAACCGTACCCGTCCGAACACACCGCCAGCAGAGGCGAAGTCATCCTCGCCGATCGGCCGCAATTTTCCGGGACCGGCGCGCCAATGGCGCACCGTCAACCCGTCATCGGTCAAGTCGATGAAATAAGACGTGTCGAGACCGGCGGAGGTATACTTCCCGACATACTCCCCAGCGTTATCCGGCAACACGTTCGCCGCCGTGATGCGTTTCCCGCGGAACTCATGCGCCCCGCGATTAAACACATATTCCTGCGCCCCATCGCCGATTGACGGATCGAACTGCAGCACGCCCGGCACATCATCATCGAGCGTGATAAAGCGCCCCTCACCCGCCTGGGTCAGCTCAATGCCGGACCAGAATGGCGCCGCCATGATGACGCCTTCCTCGCTTGCCTTGATCGTGTTGATCGGTCCGTCGCCCACATGAAACTCCCCTTCAAACGCCAGACGCGTTTCAAGCGGCGGAATGACGCCCAGCGCGGGGCGCGGCGATTCGATATCAGATTCCGCAAACAGTATTTGCCTGGCGAGCTTTCGCGCGCGGATCGATGTGTCGCTATCGCTGCGATTGGCGAGGACGGCGATCCCGAATTGTTTTTCGGGAATGAACATGACATGCGCGCGGAAACCGGCGTCGGAACCGCCATGCTCCACAGCCTGCAATCCATGAAAATCCGCGAGTTCCAGCGCAAACGCATATTGAATTTCGCGCCCGTCATTCAGAACGCCCTTTTGCAGGATCATCGACTTCATCTCCGGCCCGCCAATCGGCGTTTCGGAGAGTAAATTCCGCAGCCACAACACCATGTCATTTGCGGTCGTTTGCAACGATGTCGCGCCGTAATTGTCGAAGTTCAGCGGGATCTGCCGAAAGCGCTCCTCATCCGGCTCATAGGACATGGCCCGTCCTTCAAGCGGCGCATCCATAATGGAAAAGAAAGTCGTGCGCGTCATGCCGAGGGGCGCGAAAATGTTCTCCCGAACGAATTGCGGAAACGGCGCGCCGCCAGCGGCGCCCACCACTTCAGCCAGAATTGAATACCCCATATTGGAATAGATAAACGCCTCGCCCGGCGCGAAATTCAATTCATCCTGTTGCGACGCGAATGTCAGAATATCGCGCTGGCTGATGACCTCGCTCGGGCGGATGCCCGCCATGCTGGCCAGTGACCATTGATCGCGCAGCCCGCTTGTATGATGGATCAGTTGTTCAACCAGCAAGGGCTCTTCGATTTGCCGGACTTCGGCCACATAGTCCTGCGCTTTTGCGTCAAGCGACAATTTCCCATCATTGACCAGCATGCCCGCCGCATAGGCGGTGAATTGTTTTGATATGGACGCCACATGCAGGCGCGACTGAGGTGTAAGCGGCGTTGCCGTCTCCAGATTCGCCATGCCGTAAGCATGCGTATAGGCCTTGTCGCCCTTCACTATCGCGACGACCCCGCCCGGCGACGTGCTGGAATCCCAGTCTTCGAATACCGCATCGACCAGCGCGGCCTCGTCTGCTGACAGTGACGACGCCTCGCCTTCTGCTTGTGGCGCACAACCGGACAAGATGAACGCCATGGCCGCAAGCATAGCGCCCATAACCGCCACTCCAGCACGCCCCGCGCGTTCATTTCGGCTTTGATGAATGGTCGGTGATTTAATCATTGTCGACTCCATTACGCCGGCTCTGCGCCGCGTGATCACTTCGATGACAGGGGGCGATTGCAGCTTCCGGGTACGCCGCCGGAAGCGGCCATGCATGGCGTTCCTGCAATGAGCCGCCGCGCGCGCATTGGGGGCGCCATTTTTCAAGCGGCTGATAAAGCCCGCCCGTACTCCAGATGATATGCGTCGCCTTCGCCATTCTGGGCGTCAGGCCGTTCGCTTGCTGATAGGCGCGCCCTTGCGGCGTATTCGCGACCAGATATGGCCCGACAGCCCCGGCGACAGCCGATAGCTCGGCCTTGATGCCGGCATGCTCGTAAGCCAGGTACAGCCAGCGGAAGAGATCATCATCGCGCACCGTAAAAACGCCCGAAACAATCGGCGCGATCAATGCGCTTGTGAGAACCGAGGCTTTACTGACCGCCAACCCGTCAGCGACCGTGCAATTGTCTAGCCCGTGATCATAAACAGAGACCGGCGCGGCGCTTCCCGTCGAAAGCTGGAGCAACATGCAGGCCGACATTGCGGGCTCAGCGAAAAAGCAGTGAACATTGTCGCCAAAAAGCTGCTTCAATCCAAACGAAACGCCGCCCGGCGCGCCGCCCACGCCGCAGGGAATATACACAAATAACGGGTGATCTTCGTCAACACAGATTCCGGCGCGGGCCAGTTGCGCCTTCACTTCGTTCGCCGCCGTGCTGTATCCCAGAAACAGCTCCGTCGACGCTTCATCGTCGATAAAATACGCCTTGTCTGAAGCATCCGCCGCTGCGCGCGCGGCCTCAACCGCTTTCGTATAGTCAGAATCATGCTCGCGAATGTCGACGCCATAGGCGCGCAGCCGATCCTTCTTCCAGTCACTCGCCTCGCGCGACATGTGAATGACCGTGTTGAACCCCAGCGCCCGCGCGGCGACGCCGATGCCCATGCCAAGATTGCCCGTGCTGCCCGCGACAATCGTATATTGCGCAAAAAATTCGCGGCATTTGTCCGAACAGAGCGCAATCGGCGGCGCTTCCGACCCCACGACGCCGCTTTGACGCGCCAGCTTGTCGGCAAGTGAAACGACTTCATAGAGAGCGCCGCGCGTCTTTACCGAACCGCCCACCGGCAATTCGTGGTCGCATTTCACAAAATACCGGCCATGACGCGCTGGATCGACGCCCATAGCTGCGCCCAGCCCTTCCGCCTCGAGCAATGGCGAAACGACCTCGCCTTCCATCTCACGCAGCTCATTGAAGAGAGCTGCATAAAGCGGACGAAAGGAAACCAGTCGCGCACAAGCCTCTGACCAGTTTTCGCGCGATAGCGGCAGCGTCGCTTTCACATCGCCCCATGCGCGCCGACCCGTATTGATCCAGAACGCGCTGCCGTCCGGCGGTTCCGTTGTTTCGGGCGGCGTGGACATCGATAAATCTTCTCGCAAACGCTTTATTTGTTTGGTATGCCATCTATCATGCATATTCTGCGCAATACCGCAATCGTTTCGTCAGGAGCATCGTCACATAGTGAAGCAGAGCCCCATCAGTCCCCAGCTTGCGGCGAATCTGTTTGTCTTTGAATTCGCTGTCCGGCGGCGTTCATTCACCAATGCCGCCGCAGAGCTGAACATCACGCAGAGCGCCGTCAGCCAGCGCATCGCCCGTTTGGAAAAAGCGTTGGGCGTCGCATTGCTGATCCGCCGCGGCGGCGCGTTAGAGCTCACCACGGACGGGCGTAAAATTTATCAGATATTGGCGCCGCTCTATGAGCAGCTTTCAAAAACATTCGCGACTATCGGCCGCCCCGAAGCACAGACGGCGCTGACGCTTAGCTGCTGCCCTTCACTCGCTAGAGAATGGTTGGCGCCATCTGAGATGACTTGCAGCGCAGACAGCGAAGCAGTCTGACCGCACGCCGGATTTTGATTTCACCTACTTCCCGGCGCGACGCCCCCGCTAGCGGGGCGACGCTTCAGCTTGCCAACCGGGACCGCGCACAGCGCGCCCCGGCAAAGCGCCCGTCGGCTCGCCATCTTGCAAGACCAACTCGCCATTGACGAATACATGACGCATGCCCGTCGCATATTGGTGTGGTTTTTCGAAGGTCGCGTTATCCGTGATCGTGTCCGGATCAAAAATGGCGAGATCAGCAAAATAGCCTTCTGCAATCCGGCCACGCCGGTCAATCCGCAGATTGCTCGCCGGCAAAGAGGTCATTTTACGCACGGCCTCCTGCAGGCTTATGACATTCTCCTCGCGTACATATTTTCCAAGAAGCCTCGCAAAACTGCCATAGGTCCGCGGATGCGTCATGGAATTGAGAAAAACACCCTCCGCCGCAATGGCGGGCGAGTCCGTGCAGATGCTCATCCACGGCAAGGCGAGCGCCTTTTTGACGTTATCTTCTGACATCGCAAAATAAATCGCGTCAATTCGGCTGTCATCTTCGATCAACAAATCAAGGATCGTATCCTCAACGGAGGTCCCCCGCATCGCCGCAACATCTGACAAACGCTCGCCTGTCAGCGGCTTCAGCGCGTCGGATTTAAAGCCCACCAGCAGGATATTTTCAGCGCCATTTTGCGCCAGATATTGCGCCCACGCATCTGTAGGGGTGCGCATGTCGGTGATGATTTTGGCGCGAATTTCCGGGTCTTTTAAGCGCCCGATAAACGCCGCCTGCCCTCCCTCGCGGCTCCAGGGCGGCAATGTCGTATCCAGCCCCGTAGAGGATGCATTATACGTGTACATGTCGGAAGTGATCTCAAGGCCCTCCGCCCGCGCCGCTTCCACCATCGCGATCGCGTCGTCGATTTTAGGCCAGTTAGCGCGCCCGGATTGTTTGAAATGATAGATCTCCGCGCGAATGTCCGCCTCGCGCGCGATTGTAATCAGCTCCTCAATTCCCTGCAGCAGCGCATTGCCTTCACTGCGCATATGCGAGGTGTACAACCCGTCAAATTCACCGGCAGCGCTTGCAAGCGCGATCAGCTCCTCAGTTTGCGCATAGAAACCGGGCGCATAGATCAGCGCCGACGCAACTCCGAGCGCCCCCTCCCGCATGGCGCTGCGCACCAGATCCTGCATCTTATCCAGCTCTTCTGCTGTCGGCGCCCGGTCTTCTTCGCCGATCACATAGTCCCGCACAGTCGTCGCCCCGATAAAGGAGGCGAAGTTAGGCGCGACCCCGCGCGCTTCCATGTAATCGAGATAATCGCCAAGCGTGGTCCACTCGACATCGTAGCGGATATCGCCCTGAGCGCGCAGCATCGCGGCTTTCGTGCGCTCATTCACCGGCCCCCAGGACTGCCCCTCTCCTAAAACCTCCAAGGTGATCCCCTGACGAATGTCGCTGAGCGCGCGCCCATCGGCCATCAGGGAATCCACCGCCCAGCTCATCATGTTGATAAAGCCGGGGCTGACCGCAAGCCCGGTCGCATCAATGTCTATGACGCCATGGGAGTCGCGAAAATCACCGATCCCGACGATGACATCATCGCGCAGCGCCAGATCCGCCCCATAAGGCGCTCCGCCGTCGCCGTCATAAATCATGCCGTTACGGATGATCGCATCATATTCGCCGTCCGTCGCGGCCTGCGGCGCGCAGCCTATTAGACTGCCTAATAACGCGCATAAGATGACGTAATACTTTCGTCCGTACAGCAACATTCTTCGCTCCTACAACCACTTTGCCCGTAGGTACGACATGCAATCTTATTCGTCTACATGCTTTTGAACGGACGTGTTTACACGACCGCCCGGAGCGCAGACTATCGACTTTGTGTGTTTGTCGGTTTAGGCGGCCGCTCAGTTTTTGAGCGGCCGCCAATAGCTGAGGCTAAGGAAGGACAACCTCAGAAATCGTAACTTAGTTCCACGAACCAGTTACGAGGACGGGCGTAGATATTCTCTGCATAGCCGGTCGATGTCGACAAGGACGCGTTGCCCGCGACCGGATAAAGCTCGTCAGTCGCATTGTTCAGACCGACGACAAGCGCCCATCCCGCATCTGGATGCGCAAGCTTGATCGACGTGTTGAGCACGACGGTCGTATCGTTTTGCGCCACTTCAACCGTATTCGCTGCATCGAAGAACTGCGAACTGGTGATGGCGAGGTTCACCCGCGGCGACAACTCCAGATCGCTTGTCGGGCGCAGCGTATAGGACGCGCCGAGATGACCGGTCCAGGACGGCGTGAAGGGCAAGGAATTATCCGGGCCGACGGTCGCCGTGGTCAGGGGCACGGAGATGATGTCCTTAAACGTGTCACGCAGATGGCCGACGCTGCCGTCGAGAATGAAATCGCGGTTCGGCGCGTAGGTGAACTCCGCTTCGAAACCCGAAATCGTCGCCGTGCCCGCATTGAACAGGAGCGGCACGATGCCAAGCCGGTAAATCAGCTGGATATCGTCATATTTCGTGCGAAATCCCGATGCGTTTAAGCGGAAGACGCCGCCGAAATCAGACTTGAAGCCGACTTCGTAAGTATTCGCTGTTTCTTCATCGAAGAAAATCGGCTCGTTGTTTTCGATGCCCGTCGAAAGATCCACCGTCGCGGCGTTATATCGCTCGTTAAATCCGCCGCTTTTGAAGCCTTGCGACCAGCTGAAATAGGTCAGGAAGTTGTCGTTCCAACGATATTGCAGCGAGGCCGACCCGATCACCGAAGAAAAGTCTTCTGTATATAGGTCCGGGAAGATGAATAGAGATCCGCCTTCCGTTGTCGCCATGGTTGGCAAGGTGGTCGGCATGAAGTCAATCGGTTGTACGCCGGCATTGTAGATCGTCGCCTGCATCGACTTTTCTTCGTCCGTATAGCGAATGCCGCCGCTGACCGCGAGTTGCTCCGTAAGATTCCAGCTCCACTGCGTGAAGAAAGCGAAGCTTTTCGTACCGAGGTCCACAAGCTGCACGTCAAGCACGCCCGGACCGCCAGCGAGAACCGGCGCAATCGGCGGTGAAAACTGCACGCGCGTGAAGTCGTCAGTGTTTTCATCGAAGAAATAACCGCCGACAACACCGCTCACCGACCCGAAATCGAACAACGCCTGCAATTCTTCGCTGAACTGCTTGCTATCGCTTTCAAGATTGGTGGTCAGAATGTTGAAAGGCGTGTTGTCTGCGTCGCGTAGCCCCTTCCATTCCAGATTGCGATAGGACGTGATGGACTTTAGCGTCAGCACATCGCTGACATCCCACGCCGCATGCCCCGACACGCCCCAGCTTTCGAGCGTGCTGGTGACCGGCGCGTTGCCGCCATTGGTGAACTCCCCCTGATTGTAGAAATCGTTGGCGCAGCGCGGATCGTCAATATTAGGCACGGGCATCGGAGGCGGGAATGAGGCGCCCGGGCATCCCGCGCCGACGCTGACCGCTATCGGAAAGACCTGCGAGGTGTTGATATCCGTAAAGACGAAGGGGGAACCGTTTTCGTTCTCATGGGCGTAATCGGCCTTCACCTTGAAGGAGAAATCCGCCGTGGGCTCCCAGCGCAAAGTGGCGTTGAGGCTGTATGTATTATCATCGCCGAGATCGAGCCCGTCCACGGTGCGCGTGACAAACCCGTCGCGCTTCTTCAGTCCGCCGGAAATACGCGCGCCCAGCGTTTCAGAGATGGGCAGATCAACGCCGCCAAACACCTGAATAAGATCATCGGTACCAGTGCGCGCCTTCAGCTCGCCGCCGAACTCGTCGCCGGGATCCTTGGTCGTCAACAGCACAGCGCCGCCAATTGTGTTGCGGCCGAACAGCGTGCCCTGCGGTCCGCGCAGCACCTGAACATTCGCGATGTCGCGGAATTCCATGGCGCCGCCCACCGAACGGCCGAGATAGACATCGTCCATATAGATGCCAACGCCGGGATCGACAGCCGCCGTCGCGTCTGTTTGTCCGATGCCGCGAATGAAGACCTGCGCCGCGGAGTTGTTGCCGGTAAGCGGGCCATAGCTTGTGAATTGAAGATTCGGCGTGATCATGTCGAGGTCTTCAGTGCCCTCGATCTGTTGCCGCTCTAAGGACTCTTTTGAAAATGCGGAAATCGAAACAGGCGTATCCTGTAGATTTTCCTCGCGACGGCGCGCCGTGACCGTAATGGAGTCCACATTAGACGCTGCGGTTCCCTCGCCATCCTGTGCGCTGGCCCCTTGGGGCAGGAAAGCCGATGCTGCAATCGCTGACACGGTGACGAGAAATGATGTTTTTTTAGACACGCGTTGATCCTCCTGCGTTTTGCCCTCTGCGAACGAAACGATTATCGCTCCGCGCTCGCTTATCGATCCGCGCAAGCCGGTGCCTACGAGCAAGACCGGAAGCGCGTCTTCCAGCGTCATCTCGCCTTGCAAGGCGTTGGTCTCGAGAGACCTGACGCGGTCGTAGGGAAACAAAATCGGAGCGCTCGCCTGTTCAGCGAGCATGTTGAGCGCGATAGCGGCGTTCGTTGTTTTAATGTCAAAGCGATGGAGTGTTTCCTGCTGGCTCGTTTCATCACGCGCCAACACCGCCGGCGGCAAAACCACCGATGTCAAGACGACCAAAGCTGCAACGCCGCTATTTCTAATGCCCCTCAATGCGTTTCCTGCCTTGGCCCGGTCTCGCTATCTCTTGCAGCGATTGCCTGGCCTATAATGTTAGAGCGCTTGCAAAGAAAAACCCGCCACAAGGATTTCGGATTTTTTTGCGATTTTTTTCAGCGTCTATTTCGCCGCTGCTAGAATGACTTGTTCCTCCCCTTTCCACTCATGTTCCACGCCAAAGGACTGATGAAGAATATCCAGCATGGTGTTGATGTCGCCGGTCTGGAAATAGCCGCCAATTCTGAGATCCTGGAGCGCCATATCGTCGATCACTATGGTCACTGTCGTGTACCGGCTGATCTCAGTGACGACTTCCGACAAGGGTTGCCCGTTAAATCGCAAATAGCCGTCGCGCCAGGCGAGCTTGCGGTCCA
This sequence comes from Hyphococcus sp. D3-15, assembly GCF_055809375.1. NCBI lineage: Bacteria > Pseudomonadati > Pseudomonadota > Alphaproteobacteria > Parvularculales > Parvularculaceae > Hyphococcus > Hyphococcus sp. D3-15. Next base: position 3,031,197 of record NZ_CM147910.1, read on the forward strand.
GCTCTTCTGTGTCGAGGCTTTCAACGGACTCCACACGCTCATCGAATGACGCCTGATGCCCCGCTTCCAGCGTCGCCAGCGGATAGGGCGACGGCTGTACATTGTCTTCATGTTTCAGGTTCGACAGCACGACACGGCCCGATGTGACAGTCACGTCAACCACATGCTCGCGTTTTCTGACGGCAAAGGAAGTGCCCACCGCCCGCACGGCGCCGTCGCCGGCATAGACCACAAACGGGCGGCGCGCATTGTGGGCGACATCGAACCAGGCTTCGCCCTCAAGCAGGCGGACCGACCTTTCTTCCGGCGAATAGTCCACCTCAAGAGAACTGCCGGTATTGAGCCGCACTACCGTGCCGTCCTCGAGGCGCATTTCCTTCTGCTCGCCGATCGCAGCCGCATAAACGGCTTTTTGCGGCGCCAAAGAAAATCCGAATGGATCCGTTGCGATTACAAAAAGGCTGAACGCAACAAGGAACAGCGACGCAGCGGCGGCCATCGACGACCGTACGGGGTAAAGGCGCGCCAAAGACGGCAGCAAGCCGACCGGCTTTTTCGTGCTGACCTCTGCGGCCGCAAGAACTTCTTCAAGCCGCGCTTCAATGACGGTATCGAGGCCCGCCCAGACTCGCGCCATGCGGGTCAACGTTTCAAGATGCTCCGGGCTGCGGTTGAGCCATTCACGGAAGGCGGCCATATCGGCCGACGACAGATCGCCTCCGTCAAGCTGCGCGAGCCAGGCCGCGGCGATTGCGTCCACCGTCTGCCTGTCCACAATTTTGATAACAGAAGTCATGACATTACTCATTCATGGTTTTGGCCGGCGATTGAGGCGCGGGCTGCGCGGAAACCGACGCGACGTCGCTTTGCTCATTGCCGCGAAAATTGCTGAGCCGGTGATCTTGATGGCAACGCACCATGGCGCGGGCGAGATATTTCTCGATGGTGCTGATCGAAATCCCCATCGCGGCGGAAATCTCCTTATGCGAAAAGCCGAAAACCTTGCGAAGGACGAAGACCCGGCGGCATTGCGGCGGCAATTCCGCGACAACATCCGTCAGGGTCTTAAAGTGTTCTCGCGCCTCGAAGGCGTCATCCAGCGGCGCAATGTCGGCGGCCGGTTCGTTTCCCTGTTCGATCGCCTCATCTATCGAGTCTGCAACTCTTGCAGCTTGCCGCTTCAATTCGCGAAACGCTGTTCGGCGGGCCACGGCGTAGAGATAAAATTTGGGCGACCGGACGCTCTCCGCATCTTTAAGGCGATGCACGCTGACAAACGTGTCCTGTAAAATGTCTTCAACATCTTCCGGCTTGATCGCGAGGCGCGCAATGTAACGGCGCAGGCTCTCGCGATAGCGCATAAAGGCGTGGGCGAGCGCGCCATCTCCGGATCGCGGATTTTCATTCCTGTCACTCACGTCACAGCATCTCGCACATGTCGATGCGGGCCGCGCCGGCCCGTCAAAAGCGCTATCGGGCGAAACACGCCCCATTCATAGTTAGAGGCGGAAATGCTGAAAAACCGCCTAGTCTGGCTGAAATTTCCTGCGGCGCGCGTTCCGGGAAGGCAGAAAAGAGCGCGGCAAAAGTAGATTTTATATAATAAAATCAAATCTATAAGGGTTGCCCCACATAATTCTCGGCGATCCCCCGGCGGGCGGTTTCCGACGCCGCGATATGATCCAGCTCCGCAATCTGGATGCGCCGGTCAAACGGGCCATCCTCCGGGAAACGGTGCATGAGCGTGGTCAGCTGCCAGGAAAAGCGCACCGATTTCCAGACCCGCGACAGCGCCTTGTCCGAGTAAGCAGCGATCGCGTCCGCATCGTTCTTTTCGAACCATGCAATCAGCGCCCGGGACAGATAACGTATGTCTGACGCGGCGAGATTGAGACCTTTTGCGCCTGTGGGCGGCACGATATGCGCAGCGTCGCCAGCCAGAAATAAAGAGCCATGTCGCATGGGCTCGAAGACGAAGGACCGCAAAGGCGCAATCGATTTTTCGAGCGCCGGTCCCCGCGTGACATTCGCAGCCCCTTCCGGCGGCAGTCGCCGGCATAGCTCATCCCACAATTTCTCGTCCGGCCAATCCTCAACACGCTCCGTAAGCGGAACCTGAATATAATAGCGGCTGCGCGTCGGCGAGCGCATGGAGGCGAGCGCAAACCCATTCTCGTGATTGGCGTAAATCAATTCGTGATTGCAGGGCGGCACATCGGAGAGAATGCCGAGCCAGCCAAAGGGGTAAACCTTTTCAAAGCCCCTTCCGACTGCCTCAGGGATCGCTTTTCGTGAAGGCCCGTGAAACCCGTCGCAACCGGCGATGAACCGCGCATCGATGCGATGTTCGGCGCCGTCTTTCCGATAGGTGACATAGGGCGCATCGCTTTCCACATCATGCAACGCCACATCCGCCGCCTCCCAGACTATTTCCAGCCCGCGCGACGGCGCAGCGTCAACAAGATCTTTGGTGACCTCGGTCTGACCATAGACCATCACATGATTGCCGGTGAGCGCTTTCAAATCGATGCGGATCAGACGTTCGCCATCGGCGAGGTTAAAGCCGTCATGCGGCAGCCCCTCGGCATGCATTCGTTCCGCAATGTCGATGTCTTCCAAAAGCTCCGTCGTGACGGTTTCCAGAACGCCCGCGCGGATGCGTGAAAGCACATGGTCCGTACTCTGACGTTCGACAATGATTGCGTCGATGCCTGCCTGACGCAGCAGATGACCGAGCATCAATCCCGACGGACCAGATCCGATGATAGCGACCTGCGTTTTCACAAATCCCCCATTTTTGTTGTTCACCGACGGCGGCGGCGCCTGATGGATTGCATAATACGGTCGGTAATTGAGGCTTAAATGGACATTTCAGCCTTATAATGGTACTTTTCGGTCATGACCTCTCAACCACAGCAATTCGATCCGCAAGGTTCCGCGCCGGCGAATTTCGCCCTGTTTGGCGAGGCGCCGGGGCAAACCAGCCTTGAGCGCATCCATATTGAAGACATCAATTCGCGCGCGCGGCTTTATGACTGGACCATCACGCCGCACGCCCATGCGGATTTGTGGCAATGCGTTTACATCGAAAAAGGCCGCGCCGAGGCCATCGTTGAAAGCAAGGCTATGCATCTCGGCGATTATTGCGCGCTGTGCATTCCGAATGGCGTCGTGCACGGCTTTGAGTTCGAGACCGGCACGGCGGGCTGGGTGCTCTCCATTGAGACCGACTTGCTTGACACGGAGATGCTTGCACAGGCGAAAAAACTTCTCTTTCGCAGTGGATTCCATGCAACCCGGCTGGACTTGAAATCGCAACGAAATGAGATCGGCGTTTTTTTCAGGCGTCTTCACGAAGAGTTTGCGCATATGCGCGACGCGCGAAGCAGCATGCTCGACAGCCTTGCCAACACTTTGCTGATCTTGCTCATGCGCGAGGCGGAGCAAGGAAAGAGCGACGGCGCTGACGACCCCCAGGCCACAGACTTGCTCGCCGCCTATCGCAAATTGATCAATCAGCGTTTTCGCGAGCATTGGGCCGTGCCCGCTTACGCCAGCGCGCTCGCCGTCAGCCAGTCGCGATTGGCGCGAACCTGCCGCCATCTCGCCGGCCAGTCGCCGGCGGCGCTCATCAATGCGCGGTTAATGCTGGAAGCTCAGCGCAATCTGCATTTTACGGAAGCAACCGCCGCACAGATCGCGCTCGATCTCGGCTTTCAGGATCCGGCCTATTTCTCGCGCTTCTTCAAACGCATGACGGGCCTTACGCCGCGCGAATATCGCGAAAGAAGCCGTCGGAAACAGCGCCGGGACCGCACAGCCTCGCGATAGGGCGATGCTTAGGCCCGGTCTTGCGCGCGCTCTTCGCAGATGGAGTGGAAACCGGCGGCCATGAAACGCGCCATTCTTTGCTTTACCGCGGGAAGGTCATCCGACTTGCATAAGCCGCCGGACAGTTTGTCGATCCGCCCGGTTCTCGCCAGCGAATGCATGAGCGCGCCGGTCACAAAGTGATACCCCCAGAACAAATCTTCCTTGGGACAATCGGGCAGCGCCTTTTGAAGAATGTCGATCAGGCGCAAGACCACGGGATCAAAATGCTGATCCATGACTTCCGCGCCCCAACCCGGCGTGTTCGCCACTTGCCCGGCCAGGACGAGCGCATTGCGCCACCCTTCTCCGCCTTCAATATAAAGGTCAAAGTCCGTATCGAGAAAAACGCGCAGCGCGCCTTCCACCGTGGGCTTGTCTTTTACGCGCGCATCATATTCTTCCAGCGCCTTCATCCGCCGCTGGCTCGTGATGATCGAGCGGCGGGAGAACACTGCGTCAAAGAGCTTTTCTTTGTCGTCGAAATAATAGCTGAGCAGCGAGTGATGAACGCCAACGCCGTCGGCGACGTCTTTCAGCGTCACGCCGTAAAATCCACGCTTCGAAAACAGATACTCCGCAGTATCCAGAATTTGCTCAATTGTCGCCGCTCGTTGCTCCGCCTTGGTCAGACGTTTGCGCCGAGGTGTTGCTAGAGAAGACAAAGTCAGGCCCTTCCATTTTGCCGCCCCCCGTCAATTCGAAACAAGGCGGCGTGACTTATCCATTCGTATATTCCGACCTCAGGCGCATCTTGTCGATTTTCCCTGTAGCCGCCAGCGGCATGGTTGGCACACGCACCACAGTATCAGGTATCCACCAGGACGCTACGCGCCCCTGCAGCGGCTCCAACAGCTCCTGATCGCTGATCGACTGGCGCTCGCTCAACTCAACGAGCAGGATCGGACGTTCTCCCCATTTCGGATCGGATCGGCCGATGACGGCGACAAGCGACACTTCAGGCAGCGCGCCGACCACGGCCTCGATCTCAGCAGGGTTTATCCATTCCCCGCCCGATTTGATCAAGTCCTTTGCCCGTCCCGTTATAATGAGATTGCCGTCGCTGTCGATTCGGGCGAGATCGCCGGTGAAAAACCAGCCATCGGCGTCCGTCGCCTTTTCTTCCTGCCCGAAATAGCGCTCCACGACCGCCGCGCCGCGAACCCGTAAATGCCCCTCGACATTTCGCTGCTCGGCAAGGGCGACGCCCTCCGCATCCGTCAGCAACAGATCAATGCCGACCGCCGTTCTGCCGGAAACCGATGCTTTCCTGCCCGGATCGTCCGGCGGCGCGCTGGTGCCGAGCGGCGAGAGTTCGGTCATGCCCCAACTGGTCTGAACGACCACGCCTAGGCGCTGCTCAATCCGCTCCATCAGGGCCGGCGCAAGCGGTGAACCGCCGACTATGATCCGCTTCAGACTCGGCAACTCGCCGCCGACGGCTTCAAGATGCTCAACCAGACCGAGCCAGACCGTGGGAACGCCCAAAGCAATGGTGACGCCTTCCGATTCGATCAGCCGCGCGAGGCTCGCCCCGTCCGTCATGCGTCCGGGCAACACCAGCTTGGCGCCTGCGGCAGGCGCTGCGAAAGGCAGACCCCATGCATTTGCATGAAACATCGGCACGACTGTGAGAATGGAGTCCGCTGAAGTCAGCGCCATGGTGTCCGCCTGCAACAGGCGCAGCGTGTGTAGATAGCTCGATCGATGCGTATAGGTGACGCCCTTCGGCGCGCCGGTCGTGCCGGATGTGAAGCACAGACCTGACGGCGCCATCTCATCAATGTCATTCCATTCCGGCGCATCTGTCACATCGACCAGCGCGGATTCCAGCAAGCCGGTAGTCACCTGCCCATTCTCAGGGCGCCAGTCCGGCAATGACCCGTCGATAAAGAAAATCTCAGCCACTGACCGCGCCCGCTGGACAATCTGGCGCACCAGCGGCGCAAGGTCAGCACTGGCGATCAACACGCGCGCCTCTGACTGATTGAGCATGTCGGCGAGTTGTTCCGCGGTCAGGCGGGGATTGAGCGTATGGCAAATCGCGCCCATTCCCATAATGGCGTACCAGGCTTCCACATGGGCTTGCGTGTTCCAAGCGAGCGTCGCGACACGTTCGCCAAACCCGACGCCGCGCGCAGCAAGCACGGCGGAAACCTGCAACGCCCTCGCCTTCAGGCCCGCATAGCCCACGCGATCGATCTCACCGTCATCACGGCCAGTGACAACCTCCGTGTCTGCATGCCACTTCGCCGCATGCTCGATGAACCGGTTGAGCGTAAGCCCGTATGTCTGCATGGCGCCGTCAATCATTGGCGCCCCGGCGCCGGCGGCGGCAATTGCGGCGACACAACGCCGATATTTGTATTCCAGGAAATGTCCGCCGCGCGGCGACGGTTGATGACTTCTTCGTTCAGCTCATACATGCCGGGAAAAACATTCGTCTTGTCGCCCTGGGGCGCGCCATCGAAATGCATATACGCCCTGTCTGCAGAATATGCCCGCCAGGCAGGTTCACCGGACGCGCTCGGCGCGCCGGATGCTGCAAAGGACGACCAATATCCGACCATGGCCTTGGAAAGTTTCCTCTCTTCCGGCGTGTCGGGAATTTTCGGCCATTCCGGCGCAGTGTCATAGATCGTGCCGAACATGTAGGGGATCTCTGCGGCGTGAAATGCGTGAAGCCCCGCTTCATTCGCCGCCGGATAGCCATGATCGAACAAATAAAGATATCCGGGCTGACCGATTTCGCTCTGTTTGGCGACAAGCCGTTCAGAGGTCCAGCCATACATGGCGTCACGCGTCGCCGCGAGCATGCTTTCATCGATATTGTCAGCCGGATAGAGCTCGAGGAATTTCTCGGCGAGTTCGCCATAGCGTACGCGGATCTCGCTTTCATAGGCTGATGCGTCTGCGGGCGGCGGGGGCAACAAAACGCGCAGCGACCTTATCTCGCCGCTATTGAAGCCCGCGATGATCGAGACCGGCGCTTGCTCGCCCTTATCGAACACATCAACAAGCTGAGCCGGCAGGACATCGCCATCCACCGATCCCCATGGGGCGTATCCCGCCATAGTGGATTGCTCGATCAAGGCGGCGGCGTCCATCTCGCGCAAGGCCGCAATGTTTTCAGCGCCGAGTTTGTCGGCGACATAAAGCCCGACCGCTTCACCCGAAGGCAAACCGAAACGCTGCTGGCGCAATTCAGGCGTGGAAATCATATAGGCGCTTTGCGCGATCGCCTTGTGAAACAAGCCGCGCGCCGCCGGCGAGGCCATCAGATACATCACGCTAAGCGCGCCCGCTGACTCGCCGGCGATTGTTACATTCTCCGGGTCGCCGCCAAACGCTTCGATGTTTTGCTGCACCCATTCAAGTGCTGCGATCTGGTCGAGCAATCCATAATTGCCGGAAACATTGTCCGGGGATTCTGCGCTCAATTCCGGATGCGCGAGATAGCCCAAAACGCCGAGCCGATAATTTATCGAGACAACGATAAGCCCCGACTCTGCGAGCGATACGCCGTCATAGATCGCGGATTTGCTCGTGCCGCCCCGCAATGCGCCGCCATGAATCCAGACAAATACCGGAGCCTTTTTGGCGTCTTTCGGCTTCCAGATATTGAGCGACAAGCAGTCTTCGCTCATTGCGCCGATTTCGTCGGAGTAAATACTGCCCGAACGCGACTCAATTTGCATGCATGCGGGACCGAACTCAGTCGCGTCGCGCTCGCCTTCCCATTCCGGCGCTGGAAGGGGCGGTTTCCAACGTGCATCGCCCACAGGCGCCGCCGCATAGGGAATGCCTTTAAAGACCTGTATATCGCCCAGTTCGGCGCCGCGCAGATCGCCCGCCGGCGCGCGCACGACGGCGCCCATATCCACAGACTTCGGATCCGCGGATTTCGGCGCGCAAGCGGTGATCACCGCAAAAAGCGCAGCGGTAAACATCACGGTAGCGGGACGGGAAAACGACATCATCACGAAGCTCCTCCGGTTTGTCCGGCTGTTTCCTCACGACGCAACGCCCGCGCGAGCAGAATAAAAATTCCGATCGCCAGAAAATAAAACGGGATCAGCGTGTAGAATGCGATTTGCAGTGAGTTCTCCGGATGATTGGCGAGGAAAAAGTCGCTCGCCATGCCGAGATAGGTAGGGCCGAAACCCAGCCCGATTAAGTTCATCACCAGCAATAAAAGCGCGCCGGACAGAACGCGTTCATTCGGCTTCACCTCTTCCTGAACCAGCGCAACAGCCGGTGAAAGATAGAAATAATTCAGCACTGTCGGCACCGCGAGAAAGGCCAGCGCAACCGGCCAGGTCGGCGCCCACACAAAGCCCGCAAAAAACGGCACGGCGATGAACAATCCCACGGCGGGTACATAGGCATAAGCGGTTTTAGAGCGCTTGCCGAGCCAGTCGACGAGCCGGCCAGAAACATACATGCCAAGACTGACGCAGATGCCCACAAGCAAGGCGTAGTAGATTGCAATTTCACTCAGGGTCATGCCCTTTTCGCGCATCAGAAAAAGCGTTGTGAAATTGATAACGGCATAAGTCACGAATTGCGTCGCGCCGCTGCCAAGAGCGATCAGCAACAACACAGGCCGCGTAAAAAACATCTTGCATGTCGCCCAGAAATCAGCGGCAGGCTCTTTGCCTTGCGGCGCGGCCGCACCGCTTTTCGGAACGTCGAGACCGCCGCGCACCGGCTCACGCACAAAGAAGAAAACAACCAGCGAGGTAACAACGCCGATCGCGCCTACCAGCACGAATGCGTCGCGCCAGCTATAGCTCGCCGCAATAGACGCGCCAAAGGCGACGCCCAGCGCCATGCCGATCGGCGGTCCCATATTATAGATGCCGAGCACGCGGCCGCGCATGCCGGACGGGAAATAATCCGAAATGATCGCATATGACGGCGGCACGCCGCCCGCCTCGCCCACACCAACCGCCATGCGGGCGACGACTAATTGCGGGAAGGTTTTTGCAAGACCGCAAGCGATTGTCGCGGCGCTCCACAGGAAACACGCAAAGGAAAGCACCTTCACACGGTTCGTCCGGTCAGCCAGCCAGCCAACCGGAATCGCGATCAATGTATAAAACAAAGCAAAGTAGAGGCCGGTGATCCGCCCCAACTGACCGTCAGTGATTTGCAACTCGTCCTGGATCGGCTTCGCCAGAATGGAAAGGAGCTGCCGGTCCAGAAAATTCAGGACGTAAACGAAGCACAACATGCCCAGCACCCACCAAGCGCGGGCGCCCGGCCCCGCTGCATTTGCAGCGGAGCCGGTAGCGGTTGTTGCATTGGCGCCGATTGCCGGCGCGGCGTTTTTCGATTGCATGGCCTAGTAGTCGTAGCCAATTCTCAGCCCGATGGTGCGCGGGCGCATCGTGCTTAGCCGGGAGTCGGCAAAGGCTTCCGGGTGAGCGTAAATGATCGAGTGATCATCAAGCAGGTTCTCCACATACAAGGTCGCCTTGAAGTGGTCGCCGACATTCGCGCCGAGTGCGAGTTGGACTTCCTGATATGGCTCCGTGAACATGTAGGTCGGAGACACGACGCCCGGCTGCCCCGGCACATTCGGGAACTGGTTCGGGAAATCGCCCACATGACGCGCATTCACCGCGAAATAGCCTTCCGTGCTCGCTGTAATCGGGAAGGAATATTTCAAATAAGCCGCGCCCTGGAAGCGGGGAAATGCAAGTTGAATTCCCTCAACGGCGCCGGAAATCGCCGCCTCTTCCGGAGTGAGTTCCGTGACCTCTGTATCGTTAACCGACCCGTTAAAGCCGATCTCAAGGCCCTCAACCGGGAAGGTGAAGATTTCAAATTCGAAACCCTTGCTGCGCGCCTTGCCGATATTGGCGGCGAACTGCACCGAGTCAGAAACCCGGTTGGCCTGAATCTGAATGTTGCTCCAGTCGATCAGATAGGCCGCGAGGTTGGCCGACACTTTGCCGTCGAAGAACGTGCCCTTCACGCCGATCTCATAGTTTTTGAGCTTATCCGAGGACGCGCCATCGGGAATGATGATATCCGTCGGATCGACAAGGCTCGCCAGTCCGGCGCGTGCGTTGACGATCGGCGCACGGAAACCGGTTGAATAGGTCGCATAGGTCGTAATGTTGTCCACCGGCTTGAATGAAGCGCTGAACTTGTATGACGGGCCGGTCTCTTTGACTTTTTCACCCTCCTCCGCAATCACCGGCGTAATCGTCAGCGGGCCGGGAATGCCGAACAAAGCGTTCGTAAGGTAGTTACTGCTATAGCCGCCATCCACAGTGAAACCTTGAACATCTGTTCCGCCATAGCGCAGGCCGCCGGTCACCCAGAATTTGTCGCTGACGCGATATGTCAGCTCGCCGAAGCCGGCGATCTCGTGCGAGATGGCGTAGCTTCTGGACCGCGAATAATATTCATCCGGCAGCCCTGTAATGCCGCGGGCATCGAGGAATGGCTGACTGGACCGGTAAAAGAAATCAACGTCACGGCGTTTGTAGAAGTAGTAGAACCCGGCCACCCACTCGAACTTGCTGTCCATCGTGGAAACCAGGCGCGCTTCCTCTACGAAAATGTCGTCATAGCCCGTGGCGTCCAGCGCAAACGGGATCGCTTGCGCAAAGGTGCCGGCGAGATCGATGAAAAACTCCCCATCGATTTTCGAATAGGTTGACGACGAGGTGAACTCGGCGAAATCGAAATCATATTTCAACGTCGCATTGTAGGAATCCAGATTGCTCTGATAGAGGTCGGGACGGTCGGAAAGCCGGGTTTCGCGGTCGCCGCCGCCAAGAGCGGGGTTGATCAGCGTCGCGTCTTCCGGGTCGCTTTCCTCGTGCAGCGCCATCAGGCGCAGCGACAGGCGGTCCGTCGGCTCCCAAAGCAGAATGGCGCGGCCGCCCCAATCGATAAGCGTGTTTGCGTTGTCGATGCCGGTTCCGATATTTTCGACCCAGCCTTCTTCATTGCGATACCAGCCGACAACCCGCAGCGCCAGCTTGTCTTCGACAATCGGCAGATTGACCATGCCGTTATAGCGCTGGCGCAGGGAATCATCATCGGTCAGGCCGAAATCCACAAGCGCGGCGGCGTCGAAGTCATTCAGGTCCGGGCTTTTCGTCAGCATACGCATCGCGCCGGCGAGCGAGCCGGAGCCGAACAATGTGCCCTGCGGACCGCGCAAGAATTCAACGCGCTCCACGTCAAAAAGCGTCGGATCGAGAATGGTCGAGTTGCCATTCGCAGAAATCGGCAATTCGTCGATATAGATGGCGACCGTGCTTTGCAGATCTCGCACCATAGCCATTGGTCGCGACGCCGCGAACGGAGAAGTTGTTGAAGTTCGCACTGGTTCTGTTGATGATCGCGCCAGGCGTTTCAAACGCGATCCCGTCATAACCGACGATGCCCTTTTCGGTCAGGTCTTCCTGAGAAAAGGCCGTGACGCTGAGCGGCACATCCTGCAGACGCTCTTCACGGCGGGTCGCCGAAACGATGATTTCGTCACCGCTCGACGCATTCTGAGCGGCATTTGATTCCGAAGTCTGCGCGAACACAGAGCCGGAACACACGAAGACAGCGGCCGCAGACGCGGACGCAAGAAGCTTGTTTTTCATAGATAATTCCCTCCCAGTGGTCGGTCTTTTCGCCGACGCATGACATTTTTTGCCTTTTCAACATACAGAAAAAAAGAATGTTCGCAAGCGCGTTAGTATCCGCATGCCACTTAGCGTCCGCATTTTTGATAGGGTAAACGCCGCCGCAAGCGCCCCGCCAAGGGCCTCCGTCCCTGCATATTCGCCGCATTTCATGTTGGCGCGCGCAAAAAGCTGCGCAATAAGGTACTTTTGTTCAGTTTCTAAATTACGAAAGACAAGACATGTCCCAGATTGTGAGCCGGCCCGATCTCGAATTTTTGCTGTATCGCGTGGTGGGACTGGACAGAATCACGGCGGCGGAGCGGTTCCGCGCCTATGACCGGGACTCTGTGGGCGCAATTCTGGATGCCGCGCAAAAAATCGCGGAAGATTTCTACCTGCCCTGCGCCGCCGAAATCGACGCGCAAGAGCCCGCCTTTGTCGACGGCGCGGCCATCACGCATCCGAAGGTCAAGCCGGCGCTAAATGCTTTCGCAGAAGCGGGCCTCTTCGCCGCCGGTTTTGATGAAGAAATCGGGGGGCTGCAAACCCCCGCGGTACTGCAAACATCCATCAACGGCATGTTCTCCTGCGCTAACCTGTCTGTTCACAACTACGCCATGCTGACCATGGCGGCGGCGAACATGCTGAACGCATTCGCAAGCGAAAAGCACAAAGCGCTTTACCTGCCTCCGATGTTGGAAGGCCGCTGGTTCGGCACAATGTGCCTGTCGGAACCTCAAGCGGGATCTTCGCTGTCAGATATTCGCACCAAGGCGACGCCGATCGAAGGCGACCTCTATTCGATTAGCGGTTCGAAAATGTGGATATCCGGTGGCGAACAGGACATTTCCGAAAACATCGTGCATATGGTTCTCGCCAAAATTCCCGGCGGCCCGCCGGGCGTGAAAGGCATTTCACTGTTTCTCGTGCCGAAATTTCGCGTCGAACCAAATGGCGATCTTGGCGCGCCCAACAATATCGCGCTTGCAGGGCTCAATCACAAAATGGGCAATCGCGGCACGACAAATACCTTGTTGAATTTTGGCGATGACGGGGAGTGCCATGGCTGGCTCATCGGCGAACCCCATCAGGGCCTTCGCTATATGTTTCACATGATGAATGAAGCGCGCATCGCCGTCGGTCACGGGGCGACGATGCTCGGCCTCGCCGGTTTTTTGCATTCGCTGCAATACGCAAAAGACCGGGCGCAAGGCCGCAATCCGATGAATAAAGATCCATCGACGCCGCAAGCGCCGATCATTCAGCATGCTGACATCAAACGCTTGCTGCTGACGCAAAAGGCCTATGTGGAAGGCGCGCTCTGCCTCATTCTTTATTGCGCCTCTCTGGTCGATGAACTGGCTATTCTCGATGATGAAAGCGAGCGCGAAAGGATCAGCGATTTGCTCGACCTGCTCACGCCGATTGCGAAATCATGGCCGTCCGAATTTTGTCTCGAAGCGAACAAGCACGCGATTCAGATATTGGGCGGATATGGCTACACCAAGGACTATCCTGTGGAACGATTCTATCGCGACAACCGCCTGAACCCGATTCACGAAGGCGCCCATGGCATTCACGGGATGGACATTCTTGGCCGCAAGGTCCGGATCAAGAACGGCGCCGCCATGATTGCGCTGGAATCCGCCATGATGGAGACCATTGAAGAAGCGGAAAAATTTGACGCCTTATCCGCAGAGGCAGGGCAATTGGCCGACGCCTTGAGCCGGGTTAAGTCAACCATTCAAAACATCGTAGAATGCGGCGATTTAAACAAGGAACTGGCGAATGCGACACTCTTTCTCGATGCGTTCGGCCATATCGTCATCGCCTGGATGTGGCTCAAACAAGGCGTCGCAATAGAATCGAGCAGCGGCGCTATCGGCGACGCTGCATTCGTCAGCGGCAAAATCAGAGCAATGAAATATTTCTACAGATATGAGCTTCCGAAGACCGAACTCGGACTAAACCTCGCCGGACAGATGGATCAAACTTTTGCGGACGCCGGGGCTGACGAGTTTCTCGGATCAGCCTAACATTTTCGCGGCAACAGAGAAGACGCCCTTGAACCAACGGCAGAACACACAGCGCCAACATAGACAGCGCCGGGACGGCAAGGATTTCCGCAGCGATATCCTGTCGGCAAGTCTTGCCTGCATCGCCGACAAAGGAATTGCGCGCGTAACCCACCGGATGATCGCCGAGAAGGCCGGCGTGCCCCTCGCGGCGACGACCTATCACTTCGCGACCAAGCACGACATTATCGAAGCAGCGTCCAATAGCCTATTGCAGCAATATCTTTCACGGCTGCGCGCCGGGCGCCGGAAAATCGAGGGAAACGAGCTCGACCCTTCGTCGCTATTTGCGCTTGCCAGACAAGTCATCATCCGCGCCGGCGATCGCTACGCGACCGACACGCTTGCGTGGCTGGAGATCATCCTTCACGCCGGGCGCGACGAACGCTTCTCGCCGATGGCGGCGTCGTGGTTCGCTGACCTCAATCGCGAATGGGCCATGATGGTCGACGCAAAAAAGCTTCGCGGCGTCTATCCGGAAACCGTGGTTGAGGCGGTTATCGGCCTGTTATATCTGACGCGCTCGCTGGCGCTTTCCGGCGATGACATTCAGCGTCTTTTAAGCGACGACAATCCGCTGGGCGTTTTTTCCGAATGGACAACACCGGCGCCCGAGCAAGCGACGACGGAAATTGCGGCGACGGAAAAAGCAAGAAAAACCAAGCAAAGCATCATCGATGCTGCAATCGATATTATGCTGAAGGAAGGCCCCGCCTCCGTCACTCACAGGAATATCGCCGCTGTTGCGGGCCTGTCTGTCGGCGCGCCGTCCTATCATTATCCGAATATGAAATCGCTCTTCGCCGAAGCGCAGATCGAATTATATGAGCGCGCGAAAGACCGGTATCGCAGCGTCATGCGCGTAGCCGGACAGAAACGCCTGACGCGAAACGCCGTCGCTGAACTGACGACGACCATTTTTCTATTGGAAGCGACGCAATACCGGGATTTTAACGCCGCCTATTTCGCGGTCGGCCTTAACGGCGCCCGCATGCCGTCCTTGCGCAGTACGATTGCGCAATCCACTTACGAACAATGGCAAGCCTGGAACCGGATCCTGCAACCGATCAGCAAATCTTTTCGAGAGATTGACGGCCTCCTCGCGCAAGCGATTTTTCAGGGCCGCCTGCTTCGCCATCTCGGCGATCAGGCGAGCGCCGAAAGCCTGTTCCCCATCCGCAAGCGTTTTCAGGCGGATATTCGCGCCCTGGCGGATGGCGCATTCCAGCTTTAGATAACGTACATCTGTTCAGTTTTGTTGACAGCGCTATAACCAGACCGTATTTCCGGCTTTGTCGAAATCCGCATCGCGCCCCAGTGGATGGCCGATGCGAAAACACCGTCTCTGGCTGAAGAGGAGTTTACCTGTGGCGATAGAAGCAAACCTTCATGGTAAGAAAGCGCTTGTCACGGGCGCGTCGAGCGCCGGCTTCGGACGCCATTTCGCCCATGTGCTGGCGGATGCCGGCGCAACGGTCGTCGTCTCGGCGCGGCGCAAACCAGCGCTTGATGACCTTGTCAAAGAGATCAGCGGAAAAGGCGGCAAAGCCATCGCCGCCGCCCTGGACGTGACGGATCTGGAGTCCGTCGTCGCGCTCATGGGCGAGCATGGCCCCTTCGATATAGTTGTAAACAATGCGGGCGTATCGGTTCCAAAGCCGATCCTTGATCAAACCGAAGACGACTATAACTTCGTCATCAACACCAATCTCACCGGCGTCTGGAATGTCGGCAAAGAAGCCGCACGCAGCATGAAAGACGCTGGTATTGCTGGCTCCATCATCAATATCGCGTCGATCACCGGCTTGCGTCAGGTCCAAGGCATCACGCCTTACGCAACATCAAAAGCCGCCGTCATTCAGATGACAAAGCAAATGGCGCTCGAATTTGCGCGATACAATATTCGCGTGAACGCCATCGCGCCGGGATATTTTGAAACGGATTTGACCAGAGAGTTTTTTGACTCAGAACCCGGCAAGGCATTGATCAAACGCATTCCAATGCGCCGCCTGGGCGACTATCCGAGCCTGAATGGTCCGCTATTGCTGCTTGCTTCAAACGCCTCGGCCTTCATGACCGGCGCTGTCATCGCGGTTGACGGCGGACACCTTTTAAGCTCGCTCTAAAAAGCTCGGCGAAGTTCTGTCATCGCCCCTGGCGCCGCCACTCGGCGGCCCTTCTTCGCATGCGTAATTGCGGCGGCGCGACTCGCAGCCTGAGAACGTCCGGCGAAGCACGGCCGCGCGCATTTTCCTCCCGCATCCCGGAAAACCGCTTAAAACCAATACCCTACCGCATTAGAGCGCCTTCTTGTTGAGCGCTAACATAAATCGCGGTACGGTCTCCGTGACGGACAAAAATGCGTGGAAGTTTCGGGCCGCAAGACCCGGGCGAAACCACGAACACAAGAACCGTTCATTTGGGCCAAGGGGAGAAACGACGTGACGAAAACGCGCCAGACCGTATCCGAAGTTAGCCCCCATCCGATTCCCCGGCGGCGCCTCCTGCAATGGAGCGCGGCGGCTTCCGCCATGCCGGGCCTAATCGCGCCCTCTCATGCGTCGAAAACGAAAACCGAAAAACCGGCAGCCAAAGGTCAGCCCTTCCCTTCCGGCGCATCGCTGCCTTCGACGCCGCCGGCCGCGCCGCAAGGCGACAGCATCGGCATTGCGATTGTCGGTCTCGGCGGATATGCGCTGGCGCAGATCATGCCTTCCTTCGCCGCGGCGCGCGGCTGCCATATCGCGGCGCTGGTTTCCGGCAATGCAGACAAGGCGAAACGCGTCGCGTCCGCATATGGTCTCGCGGAAGATCAGATCTACAGCTACGAAAATTTCAGCGAGATCGCCGCCGATGATCGCGTCGATGCGGTCTACATAATTCTGCCGACAGGCTTGCACGCCGATTGGGCCGAACACGCCTTCGCTGCGGGAAAACATGTGCTCTGTGAAAAGCCCATGGCGCTGTCGGCGCAGGAATGCGAGCGGATGATCGCCGCTGCGAAACGCGCGGATCGCAAGCTGATGATCGGGTATCGCTGTCATTTCGAGCCCTTCAACTTGCGCGCAATGGAACTGATGCGTGACAAGGCCATTGGCGATCTGCGGCTGATCAGAACCGCCCATCAATACAAAACCGGCATGGCGACGCCGGCGGAAAACTGGCGCTTAAGCCGCGCCCTGGCGGGCGGCGGACCGCTGGAGGATTACGGTCTTTATGGATTGCAGGCGTCTTTATATCTGACCGGCGAAATGCCTGAAAGCGTCGCCGCATCGACGCTGCAACCGAAAAACGATCCGCGATTTGCAGAGATTTTCGCGCACACATCGACGCAATTGCGGTTCCCCTCGGGCGCAGTGGCGCAGCTTGCGACCTCTTATGATTCCTATGGGACTCAATGCGGTGTCGGCGCGCGGCTCCAGCGGCGCGCTCGTGATGGAGCCCGCGACCGGCTATGGCGGCAACACCATGGTCCTGCAAAAATTCGGATCACGCGAGACATTAAACCCCGGCGATCCGGGAACCCAGTTTTCAAACCAGCTCAGCCATTTCGCAGACGCCCTTCGCGACGGTGTCGCCATCCGCACGCCCGGAGAAATGGGTCTGCGCGACATTCGCCTTGTTGAAGCGATCTACAAGGCGGCGGCGAGCAGGCGCACGCTCGCGCTGAATGCGGACGGAACTGTGCGCGGCTGACACCTGCCAAAACAACATGCCAGTCCGGACGCAACGGACGACGGGAAACGCCGGGCGCGCACGCGTCCAGACTGTGGAGAGGATTTTTATGCGGCGGAACAAACTGACCGGAGCCCCTTGTTTGACAATATTGGGCGCGGTTCTTGTGTCGTGCCTGACATGGGCGCATGCGCAAACGCCGGACATTGACGCGCTGGTCGCCAAAATGTCGGTCGAAGAAAAAATCGGCCAGCTCAATCAGATCGCCGGCGGGCGCAGCAAAAATCTCAACTCGCGCATTGACGAGACGGAGCTTGATCGCGTGCGCAGCGGGCTCGTGGGATCTTATCTTCATGTCGCCGGCGCAGAGTTTTTGGGTGATTTGCAACGCGTCGCGGTTGAGGAAACGCCAAATGGCGTGCCGCTGCTTTTCGCCATGGACGTTGTGCACGGCTATCGCACGATATTCCCCGTGCCGATCGCCATGGCGTCAAGCTGGAACCCTGCGACCGTTGAGGAAATGGCGCGCGTCTCCGCGATCGAAGCATCCGCCGCCGGCTTGCACTGGACCTTCGCGCCGATGGTGGACATTGCGCGCGATGCGCGATGGGGCCGCATCGTCGAAGGCGCCGGCGCCGATCCCTATCTCGGCGCGGTCATGGCCGCCGCACAGGTGCGCGGATACCAGGCCGACAATCTCGCTGCCAACGACACCATTCTCGCAACCACCAAACATCTCGGCGCTTACGGCGCCGCCGATGGCGGGCGCGACTATGACAGCGCGGATATTTCGCAGCGCGAGCTGAACGAAGTCTATCTGCCGCCGTTCTACGCCGCCGCAAAGGCCGGCACCGCGTCCTTCATGACAGCGTTCAATGACATCGCCGGCGTGCCCACAACCGCGAACGGCGCGCTCATCAACGACACGGTCAGGAAGGGCTGGGATTGGGACGGCGTTATTTTGAGCGACTGGAACGCCATCGCTGAATTGATCAATCACGGCACCGCCGCCGACCGGACGGATGCGGCGGCGCAAAGCCTTGCCGCCGGCGTCGATATGGACATGACCAGCCGCGTCTTTGTGGATGAACTCAAGGCCGCGCTACAGCGTGATCCGTCGCTAATGCGCAAGCTCGACGCCGCCGTCAAACGCATCCTGAAAGCAAAGGCCGATCTCGGCCTGTTCGATGATCCGTATAAATATCATGACGGCTCGCGCGAAACCGCGCTCATGTTAAGCGACGCCCATCGAAAAGCGTCGCGCCGCGCTGCGGAAGAATCGATCATCCTTTTAAAAAACGAGCAAGGCCTGCTTCCGCTCCCGGCTGCGCCGAAGAAAATCGCGGTGATCGGCGCCCTCGCTGATGATGCTCTGTCCCAGCTCGGCTCCTGGCGGGCGCAAGGCAAGGCGGAAGATGTCATCACCCTGCTCTCGGGCCTTACGCGCCGCTATCCCGATGCGAAAATAACTTATGAACCCGGCTCCGAAGATGGCGTCGCAACTGCGAAAGCGTTGAAGCGGGCGACCCGCGCCGCTCGCGCCGCGGATGTGGTCATTCTGGCGATTGGCGAGGATTACGATCTAAGCGGCGAAGCGCGCAGCCGCTCGGATATCGCCCTGCCCCCGGCCGATGCGGCGCTTTTCGATGCAGTCGCCGGGTTAGACAAACCCTTCATCACTATAGTGATGAGCGGCCGCCCGCTCGCTTTGGGCGATGTGGCGGACCGCGCACCCGCAATGCTGCAAAGCTGGTTCCTTGGCGTTGAGGCGGGTGACGCCCTCGCCGCGATTCTTTCAGGCGATACTTCGCCCGCCGGGCGCTTGCCCGTCGACATGCCGCGCGTCACCGGTCAGTCGCCCTTCGTCTACAGCCATCGCAATACAGGCCGCCCAGCCGATCCGGACATCACGAAAGACACTGCCCGTTATCATGATTTGCCGATTACCGCGCAGTTCCCCTTCGGGCACGGACTAAGTTATACGAGTTTTGAATATGGCGACGCGCGCATCAGCAAAGACACGGCGCGCATGGGCGAGACCGTTACAATCTCGGTGCCCGTGAAAAACACCGGCGCTGTGGCGAGCGACGAAGTGGTGCAGCTTTATGTGCGCGATCCGCTGGCCTCCGTCGCGCGGCCCGTATCTGAATTGCGCGGGTTTAAAAGGCTGCATCTTCAGCCGGGAGAGCGCATGCAGGTCGAGTTCACCCTCACGCCGGAAAGTCTCGCCTTTTTCGATGCAAGCGGGAAATGGCGCGTTGAAAAAGGCGTCATCGAGGTGATGATCGGCGCGTCCTCCGCCGACATTCGCACCAGCACGCAATTTACGATCACCGAAGATGGCGTCGCGACATTCGCCGGCGCCGCCTTCGAGACGCAAACAAAAACAACGAAGCTGGAGAATTAGAGATGAACCTCAAAATATTGAGCGCCATGCTTCTCATGGCTTCAGCATGTTCAGCCAGCGCGCCAGACGCAAGCGTAAACGCCGCGCCGGAAGAAAAAGCAGCGACGCAGCTTCACTACAAGGATATTTCGATTAAGCGCCTCGATCCTCTGCTCGACGCAATCATCGCTGAGGATGCGAAAGCGGAGATTATCGCCGAGGGCCTTCAATGGTCGGAAGGACCGGTCTGGATCGGCGATGACCAAGCCGGTTACTTGCTGTTTTCGGATGTGCCCGGCAACCGCATGCACAAATGGAGCCGGGGCGAAGGCGCCAGCATTTTTCTGGAACCCTCAGGCGGCGCGACCGACATCCCCGGTTTTCGCGAACCGGGCTCAAACGGGCTGATCCGCGATGCAAATGACGGCGCCATCCTTGTCGCCAATCACGGCCTGCGCTCAATCGCGCGGCTCGACCTTACGAGCAAATCCTATGAGCTCGTTGCTTCAGCGTTTAATGGCGAACCTTTCAACAGCCCCAACGATCTGGCGTTGGCAAATGATGGCGCGATATTTTTCACCGATCCGCCCTATGGACTCGAAGGCATCAACGCATCGCCCATGAAACGCCAGCCAGCGAATGGGGTCTATCGGCGCGATGCTTCCGGCGACATCACTTTACTGATTGATGATCTCACCTTTCCCAACGGCATTGGCCTGTCGCCCGATGAGCAAACGCTTTACGTCGCAGTTTCCGATCCGCAAAGCCCGGTCATTTTGACCTATGACCTGACCGCCGACGATCTGGTGGTCAGCAAAAGATTGCTGCATGACGGCGCCGCAGATGTGGCCGCAGGCAAACCCGGATTGCCCGATGGGCTCGCCATTGACGCAACCGGCAATTTGTTCGCGACCGCGCCCGGCGGCGTTCACATCTTTTCGCCTGCTGGCGACTTGATCGGCATCATCGATACAGGCGTTGCGAATGCGAATTGTACAATTGGCGAAGGCGGCGAAACGCTGTTCATCGCGGCCAACACGCAGATCCTGCGCATTCCGCTTGCATCCGCCCATGACTAATATCCCAGAGCTTTATTTATCCGCGAGATACGCTTCAACCTGCCTGATCGCCGCCGCCAGCACATCGTCGCAGGGTAACGCCGCATCGACGAGGATGGCGTTTTCCGGGCGGCGAAGCGCTTCGAATTGCGAGCGCAACATGTCGGACTTCATGAAGTGGCCGGGCCGCTTTTCAAGGCGCTCGAGCAGCACGCCCTCCGGCGCATCAAGAAACAAAAACGCCGTCGGGCGATCAATCGCAGTATCGAGACGCGCCCTGACGCCGGGCGTCAGCGCTGAACAACTGGCGAAGACAAGCCCTTCGCGCGCATGGCAAATGGCGGACGCAAGCGCGTCGATCCATGGCCCGCGATCCGCATCGGTAAGCGGTTCGCCGCGCGTCATCTTTTCCACATTCTTCGCGGGGTGGAACTCATCGCCTTCCAGAAACGCCGTGCCAAAATGCGCAGCCAGACCAGCGCCGACAGTCGATTTGCCCGCGCCGGCGACGCCCATAACAATGATCGCATGTGAAGCCGTCGTCATAAATTCCCTGGCGAAGCGTTATTGCGAAGACCCTTTTGATCGTGGAACTGCGCCGAAGATGCAAGAAAAAATGGAGTCTGAAAGCATGCGAGCGAGAGGATACGCGTCATGAAGATCACCGGAGGGAATTTGATCGGCAGTGAGACGCGCGCCGGCGGCGCAGTGTTTCACGGACGCAATGCCGCGACGGGCGCCGCGCTTGAACCGGCTTTCAGCGCAGCGACGCAAGACGATGTGGCGCAAGCGGCCGGACTGGCCGCGCACTCAGCGATCGCATTCGCCGACCGGCCGATTGAAGACCGCGCGCAGTTTCTTGAAACAATCGCCGCCGCGCTTGAAGAGGTGAAAGACCCGCTTGTAGAGCGCGTGATGGCGGAAACCGCCTTGCCGCGGCCGCGCGTCGAAGGAGAACTCGGCCGCACAACCGGGCAGTTGCGATTATTCGCAAAGGAAGTGCGTGCTGGCGACTGGCTTGGCCTGCGCATTGATCACGCCCTGCCGGACCGGGCGCCGCTTCCCCGGCCCGACATTCGCCTACGTCATATTCCGCTTGGCCCCGTAGCGATTTTCGGCGCCAGCAATTTTCCCCTCGCCTTTTCCGTTGCTGGCGGCGACACGGCTTCGGCCCTCGCGGCGGGATGTCCGGTTGTCGTGAAAGCCCATCCGGCGCATCCGGGCGCATCGGAAATCGCCGGTCGCGCGATCATGGCGGCGATCAGAAAATGCAACATGCCGGAAGGAGTTTTTGCGCTGCTGCATGGGGGCGAGGATATCGGTTCGGCGCTTGTTCGCCATCCGGCGGTGAAGGCGGTCGGTTTCACCGGCTCGCGTCGCGGCGGCACGGCGCTGATGAACCTTGCCGCTGCGCGCCGGGAGCCCATCCCAGTCTTCGCGGAAATGTCGAGCGTCAATCCGGTGCTGATCATGCCCGCCGCCTTGAAAGCGCGCGGCGGCGACATCGCCAAAATGCTCGCCGGATCGATTACGCTGGGTGCGGGACAGTTCTGCACCAATCCGGGTACGGTGTTTGTCGCTTCAGATGATACGCAAAGCTATGACGCATTTCTGGCTGCGCTGACCGAGGAGATTGAGGCTGCGGCGCCAGCTACCATGCTCACTGAAGGCATCGCGGCCGCTTATGATTCCGGCATCGCAGCGCTTTCGGCGCGCGCCGGATTGCGCCGGATTGCAATGGGCCGCGCGGACGGCGCCTGCCGTCCTGCTGCGGCGTTCGAAACTGATCTTGCTCGTTTCGCAGCAGACCCGACGCTGCAAGAAGAAGTGTTCGGCGCCTCCAGCCTGATCATCAAAACGCCGGCGACGGAAAAACTCGGCGCCGTGATCGCCGCGATGGAAGGCCAGCTCACCATCACCGTGCAAATGGATGACGGCGATGCGCAAGCGGTCGGCGCTTTGCTGCCGGTCCTGGAGCGCAAAGCCGGGCGCATTCTCGTCAATGGCATGCCCACCGGCGTCGAAGTCTGCGATGCGATGGTGCATGGCGGGCCCTTCCCCGCGACCAGCGACGGACGCACAACTTCTGTCGGCACGCTCGCCATCAACCGCTTCCTGCGCCCGGTCTGTTATCAGAACTTCCCGGCGAGCTTGCTGCCGGACGGTCTCGCCGATGACAATCCACTGCGAGTTGCGCGCCGCATAAATGGCGCGCGGGAGTCATGACCATGGCGGTCTTTGATCCCTCAATTGACCTTCCCGCTGATTGGCGGTCGGGATTATTTGCTGGCCGCATCGACCGGGGTGATGGCCCGTCGCCCGTATTGTTGCGCGATGGGCGCCTTTTCGATGTTGCGGGCAAAGCGCCGACCGTTTCCGCTTTACTCGACAGCGACGTCACCGCGAAAGGCGAAGACCTAGGCGATCTCGACTCGCTCAATCTCTCCGTCAAAGACGGTGCGCCCGTTCGCTTGTTGAGCCCGCTCGATCTGCAATGCGTGAAGGCGGCAGGCGTCACCTTTGCGGCGTCAACCCTTGAGCGCGTCATCGAAGAACGCGCGGGCGGCGATGCGGGCAAGGCGAAAGAAATTCGCGCGCGGCTGGAAACTGACGTCGGCGCTGGCCTGCAAACGGTTGCGCCCGGCAGCGAAGACGCCGCCGCGCTGAAAGCCGCGCTCATCAAAGCGGGATTGTGGTCGCAATATCTGGAAGTCGCCATTGGTCCCGACGCGGAGATTTTCACCAAGGCGCCGATCCTTTCAGCCATCGGCTGGGGCGGCGACATTGGCGTGCGATCCGATTCCGGCTGGAACAATCCGGAGCCGGAAATCGTGCTGGTCGCGGACAGAAACGGAAAGCCCGTCGGCGCGACGCTGGGCAATGACGTCAATCTGCGCGACTTTGAAGGCCGTTCGGCCTTGCTGCTCGGCAAGGCGAAAGACAATAACGCTTCCTGCGCCATCGGCCCGCTTATTCGCCTGTTTGACGGCAAGTTCACCCTTGATGATGTGCGCCAGAGCGAAGTGTCGCTGCGCATTACTGGCGAAGACGGATTTGCGCTTGAGGGCGCCAGCTCCATGCGCCTGATCAGCCGCGATCCGGAAAACCTCATGCGCCAATGCTTCAGCCAGCATCAATATCCCGACGGCGCCGCGCTGTTTCTCGGCACCATGTTTGCGCCGACACAGGACCGGGACGAAGAAGGCGGCGGCTTCACCCACAAAATCGGCGATGTTGTGGAAATTCAATCCGACAAACTTGGACGCCTGATCAACCGCGTCACAACATCTGATCTGGCGCCGCCATGGACCTTCGGCGTCGGAGATTTAATGCGCTCGCTGGCGAAAAGAAATCTGCTTTGACCACAGGAAACGTCAATGACTGACAAAAAGAAAGACTTGCGCTCGCAGGCCTGGTTCGGCGACGCCGACAAGCCCAGCTTCATGCATAGAAGCTGGATGAAAAATCAGGGATTTCCCGCCCATCAATTCAAGGGCAAGCCGGTCATCGGCATTTGCAACACATGGTCGGAGCTGACGCCCTGCAATGCGCATTTGCGGCAGCTCGCAGACCGGGTGAAACAAGGCGTGTATGAAGCCGGCGGATTTCCGCTTGAGTTCCCGGTGTTCTCAAACGGTGAAGCGCTGCTGCGCCCGACCGCTATGCTGACCCGCAATCTCGCCTCCATGGATGTGGAAGAGGCGATCCGCGGCAATCCTATTGACGGCGTTGTTCTGCTCGTTGGTTGTGACAAGACGACTCCGGCGCTTGTCATGGGCGCGGCCAGTTGCGACGTGCCGGCCATTGTGGTCAGCGGCGGGCCGATGCTGAATGGCAAACATAAAGGTCAGAATGTCGGCAGCGGCACGCTGGTCTGGCGCCTTAGCGAACAGATGAATGCAGGCAAGATCACCGCCGAAGAATTCATGAGCGCGGAGGAATCCATGTCGCGCTCTGCGGGTTCCTGCAACACAATGGGCACAGCATCCACCATGGCGTCGATGGTCGAGACGCTGGGGCTGAGCCTGCCCCACAACGCCGCCATCCCCGCCGTCGATTCTCGGCGCTACGTACTCGCGCATATGTCAGGCATGCGCATTGTCGAGATGATCAAAGAGGGTCTGAAAATTTCCGACGTTGCGACACGCGAGTCTTTCCTGAATGCCATTCGCGTCAACGCCGCAATTGGCGGCTCAACTAATGCGGTCATTCATTTGAAAGCCATGGCCCAGCGCATGGGCGTCGAATTATCACTGGACGATTGGCAAACCTATGGACGCGACGTGCCGACCATCGTCAATCTCGTGCCGTCGGGTGAATATCTGATGGAGGATTTGTATTATGCGGGCGGCCTGCCGGTTGTGCTGCGCCGCCTCGGCGAAGCGGGCATCCTCGACAAGGATTGCCGCACCGTCAACGGCAACACGATCTGGGAAAATGTGAAGGACGCGCCCTGTTACAATGACGATGTCATTAAACCGGTTGATGCGCCGCTTGTCGCTCATGGGGGCGTCACCGTCCTGCGCGGCAATATTTCCCCGCGCGGCGCCGTGTTGAAACCCTCCGCCGCCACGCCGGAACTGATGCAACATAGCGGCCGCGCCGTCGTGTTTGAAAATTACGAACATTACCACGAACGCATCGCAGACCCGGATCTCGATATTGATGAGAGCTGCGTGATGGTCCTGAAAAATTGCGGACCGAAAGGCTATCCGGGCATGCCCGAAGTCGGCAATATGGGCTTGCCGCCGAAACTCCTGAAACAAGGCGTCACGGACATGGTGCGCATTTCCGATGCACGGATGAGCGGCACCGCCTATGGCACGGTCGTCCTGCATGTCTCGCCGGAAGCCGCTGATGGCGGCCCCCTCGCGGCGATTGAAAATGGCGACATGATCACGCTCGATGTGGGAAAGGGCCTGCTTTGCGTCGACCTCACCGACGCGGAAATCGAGGCGCGGCTGAAAGCCCGTAAAACCGGCGCGGACGCGCAAGATGACGGCTATGTGGGGCTCTATAAAAAACATGTTCTGCAGGCGGATGAAGGCTGCGACTTCGATTTCCTGATCGGTTGTCGCGGTTCAGACGTTCCAGCGGATCTCGCATTGATCTAAGGGACAGATTCTACGCAACGGGGCGCAAAAGACCCCGTGCGCATAAGGGGACGGAAAACCATGACAGAATTTCAGCCATTGATCGCAACCGGCGCGGGCGTCGTCGCGCTGCTGGTGCTCATTCTTTGGGCGAGAATGAACGCCTTTATCGCGCTTATTCTGGTCGCGATTTTGAGCGCCATCGCCGGCGGCATGGCGCCGGAAGCGGCGCTGGATACGGTGGTCGCCGGCATGGGCGGCACACTCGGCTTCATCGCCGTCGTCATCGGGCTCGGCGCGCTGTTTGGCGCGATGCTGGAAGCATCCGGCGGCGTGACCGCGCTGGCCAATGGCCTGCTCCATAATCGCGGCGTCGGAACCGGACGATGGGCGATGGCGCTGATCGGCTTGCTCGCTTCCATCCCGGTTTTTTTCGATGTCGCCCTGATCATTCTGGCGCCGCTGGTCTTCGCCGCCGCACGCCGCGCCACCATGCCCGCCATGTCCTTCGGCCTTCCCTTGCTCGCCGGTCTGGTTGTCGCACATTCATTCATCCCGCCAACGCCGGGACCGATCGCGGTCGCAAAAATATTCGGCGCCGACCTCGCCTGGATGATTGTGTTCGGATTGATTTCCGGCGCAGCGGCCGCCGCCGTCGCGGGACCGATCTTCGCTTCAATCCTCGACCGGATGAAAGCCATGCCGACGGGGCGAGATCATATGTCCGAAGCAGCGCCGAATGACGATGCGCCGGTCATCGGCGCCGGGGCGACCGCGTCGATCATCATCATGCCGCTGGTGCTCATCCTCGCCGGCACGCTGGCGCGCACCATGATCGCGGAAAACGCGGAAGGCGCGCTTGGCGCCCTTCGCTATTTGCTCGTGCTCATCGGCCATCCTTTTGTCGCGCTCATCCTCGCTTGCGGCGGCGCCTATATGTTTTTCCGCGGCGCGCCGTCAGCGGCGAGAGAAAAACTTTCTGTCGCGCTGTCCAAAGCGCTCGAACCCACAGGCGCGGTTATCCTCGTCACCGGCGCGGGCGGCGCGTTCAAGCAAGTGCTGGTGGAAACCGGCGCGGGCGCCCAACTCGCCGAAGCGGCGCTCAGTTTCGGCATGACGCCGATCATCGCCGCCTATGTGCTGACGCTGTTGATCCGCATCGCACAGGGCAGCGCCACGGTCGCGATGATCACCGGCGCCGGACTGGTGGCGCCTTTCGCCATCGCCGCTGAACTTTCCGGACCGCAACTGGCGCTGGTGGCGCTTTCCTGCGCGGCGGGTTCCGCCGCCCTGTCCCATGTGAATGATTCCGGTTTCTGGCTGGTCGGCCGTATTTTCGGCCTGACGCCGAACGAAACCCTGCGCACCTGGTCCGCAACCGCCACCATTGCCAGCATCGCCGGCTTTGCCGTCATCAATGTTCTGGCGATTTTTGTCTGACGCGTCGCAGGGCGTCGGTGTGCGTTAAGCGGCGAGGCTTCGCTTCAACGCCGCACTGACCCGCGCAGGACCGGGAAAGTAATCCCACTCAAACGCATGGGGGTATGGCGTGTCCCATCCCGCGACGCGCTCAACCGGCGTTTCGAGATGATAAAAGCAACGTTCCTGGACCAACGCACAAAGCTCTGCGCCAAAGCCGGCGAAACGCGACGCCTCATGCACGACGACACAGCGACCGGTCTTGCGCACCGACGCGACTATCGTATCGATATCGAGCGGCACGATTGATCTGAGATCGATCAGCTCTGCGTCGACGCCGCTCTCTTCAATCGCCGCCGCGCTCACATGCACCATGGTGCCATAAGCGAGAACGGTGACCGCGGCGCCTTCACGCACGACCGCAGCCTTGCCTAGCGGCACCGTGTAATGCCCCTCGGGCACATCCGCCGCCGGATGCCCGGCCCAGGTGGTCACCGGGCGTTCATGATGGCCGTCAAACGGGCCGTTATAGATGCGCTTGGGCTCCAGAAAGATCACCGGATCGTTGCATTCGATGGAGGCGATCAACAATCCCTTTGCGTCATAAGGGGTTGAGGGGATCACGGTTTTGACGCCGGTCACATGAGCGAAAATCGCTTCCGGGCTTTGACTGTGAGTCTGGCCGCCATAAATGCCGCCGCCATAGGGCGAGCGCACGGTCAGCGGCGCGCTAAATTCACCATTAGAGCGATAACGCAAGCGCGATGCTTCCGAGACAATCTGGTCATAGGCAGGCAGGATATAGTCCGCAAACTGAATTTCCACGACCGGCCGCAGCCCGTTGGCGCTCATCCCGATCGCGGTCGAAACAATCCCGCCTTCGGAAATCGGCGTATCGAAACACCGCGTCAATCCATGCTTGGCCTGCAGTTTGTCGGTGACGCGAAAAACGCCGCCGAAATAGCCGACATCCTCACCGAAAATCAGTACATTCGGGTCGCGCCCTAGCATGACGTCAAGCGCATCGTTCAGCGCCTTGATCATCGACATTTCCGGCATGTCAGACTCCCAATTCGCGGCGCTGCTCAACAACCCGCCAGTCCGGTTCTTCAAACACGCCTTCGAACATTTCTTTCAAGTCCGGCTTTGACGCGCCAAGCACACCGGAACGCTCGCATTCCTTGACCGCCGCCCTCACCTCTTCGGTAAGCGCCGCCTTCAACGCCTCATGCTGTTCCTCACTCCATTCATCAATGGAAATCAGATGCCGTTTCAATCGTTCAATCGGATCGCCCAACGGCCATGCGCCGGCGTCGCCTGCGGGACGGTATTTTGTCGGATCGTCGCTGGTCGAATGGCCTTCCGCGCGATAAGTGAAAAATTCAATCAGCGTCGCGCCGAGATTAAGCTTGGCGCGTTCCGCCGCCCATTGCGTCGCCGCCCAGACCGCCAGGAAATCATTGCCGTCAACGCGCAAGCCGGGCACGCCATAGGCAAGCGCTTTCGCCGCAAAAGTTGTCGCTTCAGCGCCGGCGATGCCGGAAAAAGTGGAGATCGCCCATTGATTATTGGTCACGCATAAGACGACCGGCGCGCGATAGACGCTGGCGAAAGTCAGCGCTTCATGAAAGTCGCCCTCCGCCGTTGTGCCCTCGCCCATCACCCCCATGGCGATGCCGTCTTCGCCCTTATAGGCGGACGCCATGGCCCAGCCGACCGCATGACCAAAGCGGCTGCCCACATTGCCGGACAAGGAATAAAATCCGTAATCGCGCGCAGAAAACAGGATCGGCAATTGCCGGCCTTTCAACGGGTCTTTTTCATTTGAAAAAATCTGATTGATCAGCGGCGTCAGCGGATGATTGCGCGCCATCAACCAGCCGAGAAACCGGTAAGTGGGAAAGCACATGTCGCGCGCGCCAAGCGCCATGGAAGTGGCGACCGCAATTGCCTCTTCTCCGGTGGACTTCATATAAAAGCTGGTCTTGCCCTGACGCTGCATCAGGAAAAGCCGTTCATCGAAGATCCGCGTCAGCAGCATGGCGCGCAACCCGTCCTGCAATCGCGCTGCAGAAATATCCGGGCGCCACTCCCCTTGCGCTTGAGCGTCGTCATCCAGCACGCGGACGAGCGAATAAGGCAAATCGCGAACCGCCGCTTCCGCCGTGTCAGGATTTGGACGGCGGACAGCACCCGCGCCCGGAATGACAAGGCCGCTGAAATCCGGCTGATCGCCCGGCCGGGTCTTGGGCGCCGGCACATGCATGACAAGTTTTGACGGTGGTTTCATCGAACACCTTCTCTGCAAGATAAGACTTTCCCCTACACCAAAAGGATCGCCGGCGCTAACGGAGCCAGCGCCGGCGCCCAATTGTTGATGAGCCAAGCTCCATAACACGCCGGGCGCATTATGGAGCTTAGCTAATCTTGTTGTTAGTAGGTCGTATTGAGGCTGAGCAGGCCGCTGATCGCACAGAACCAGATGACGATCATGATGGCGAGGGGGAGCACGAGGCTCCACACTTTGCCGAACCAGCTCCGCGCGCTGCGCCAGACCACCGTCATATTCCACAGCGCAATGGCGAACCCCGCATAGAGCAAGACTTGCGAGAATTGCGCAATGCGTATCTGTGCATCGAACGACGCATTCAGCGACGTCAGAGACGAACTCAAGGTTTGTATAACCAGCATCCACAAAATGAGCTGAACAAACACAAGAACGATCCCGACGCGCACGAGACGATGCGCCATCGCTTGCTGACCGGTCAGCGCGAAGCTATTTTTATAGCGCCAGCGCACGACCGCACGCACCGGCCACATAACAAGCGTCAGCCCCAGCACTCCAAGCGCCGCCATCAGAAGCGGCGTCAACAAGCTAGACGAGCGGTACCATGGCGGCGGGATCAGTTTCATGAATGGCGAGACTGGTTCAAAACTGAAATGGTCGATCTTGCCGTCTTCAGTAAGTTTGGCCGCCAGCAATGCCGACCCTTCAGTACTGCGCCACACAAAGGGTTGCACCTCGCGCCAGCGCAATTCAGTCGCGCCGAGCGGAACGATGAGATCACCGTCCTTGTTCATCGTAATCTTCATCTGTCCCAGATAGCGGGTCAGCGCGACAAAGTTGGTCGCCGATGAGCGCGAACTTTCGTAAACACCGGCGACAAGCGCGCCGTGTTCCTTGGCCGTATCGAGACGCGGTTCAAAGGGGACTTGCGTTTCGGGGAAATATCGTAACCCGAAATTTTCAGCCAGGCGCCCGCGCAACATCAGCGTGCCGCCGCCTGTGCCGGAACTGTTGAACGACACGAAAAGGCCAACACCCTTGTCGAGAAAGATCGACAGATCGGAATGGAAGAAGACCGTATCGCCGCCATGACCGATGCTGCGCAGCTCGCCGCGGTTTTGCTGATAGAAGCCCAACGCCATAGCGTTCAGGGGCGGCGTATGCTGATCGATTGTCTCATACATCATGCGCGCCGTTTCCGGTTTCAACAGCGGGCCGCCCTGATTGAGATGAGCGATCATGAACCGGCCCATATCGGCGCCGGTCGAAGCGAGCGAGCCCGCCGGTCCAGCCGGGATAAGCTCATAATAACCCGGTTCTGAATCCCCCGAATTCCTATAGCCGCTAGACATGTTGTCTTTGAATTTTTCAGGCAGCGGCATGTGAAAGGTCGAATGCGCCATGCCGAGTGGCTGGAAAATGTGATTGTCGATATAGTCTTCGAACGACTCGCCTGAGATGCGCTCGACGATGTACCCGGCAAGGCCCGTCGCATAATTCGAATAAGCAGGAACCTCGCCCGGCGGAAAGATACGCCCCGGAATGGAAGATTTAAGATAATCTTCCAGCGACATCAGCTGTTCCGGCTTTTCAAGGATCAGATTTCGCACGGCTTCTTCAAAGCCCGCCGTGTGTGTCATCAAATGGCGGACCGTGATCGGCTTGTCGAAAGCGTCGGGAATTTTGAAATCGAGATAGGTGTTGACGTCTTCGTCGAGGTCGACCTTGCCCTGCTCCACCAGTTGCATGACCGCAGTCCAGGTGAAAAGCTTGGAGACCGAACCCGGACGGAACATCGTCTCATAGCCGTCAACAGGCTTGCGGGTTTCAAGGTCTGAATAGCCGAAGCCGCGGCTGGTCAGGATTTCGCCATCTTTAACGACCGTCACGACCGCGCCGACAATCTCGCTGTCTTTAAGGGCGTAAGGCATGAAACCGTCGAGCCATGCGTCTACATCGGTTTTTGTCAGCTCGGGTACGCCCTCGGCTGATTGAGCGACGGGTTCGAGCACGGTTTCCGTGACCGCCGCCTCGTCCGAAACCGCAGTTTCGGGCGTGAGGGGGTTAAGGTCTTGCGCCGCCGCCGAAGCGGGGAGCAGTAAAGTCGCGGCCAATAACGCGGCCGCTGCGTTTCGTGCGAGTGCTGTTAACGACATGTTGCCTCCAGACATTTTAAATCTACGCAGTTGGTCATCAGCTCGCGCCCCCGAGCAGTGTGAAAATTGCAAGCCCGACAAAATTGCCGAGCACATAGCCGAGAATGCCGGTGAGCACGCCCGGCGCGACGAGATTGCGCCATTTGAGCAGGATCGCGATCGCCGCTGCGATGGGCGGCCCCGCGATACAGGCCAGCGACGCGACGACAAGCTCGGCATAGTTGAGCTTGAAGATCGCGCCTGCCGCGAACAGGAAGATGAGATGCGTCGCGAAGATAACGCCGACCATGATGAACAGGCCGGGCGCCGCGCTCAGCATCGCATTGATGTCGGCGCCCGCGCCAATGATCGCAAAGAACAAATACATGAAAATCATCGCGATCACGTCTTCGCCTTGCAGCTTCGCGAAATATCGCCGCCCAAGCGTCGCCAGCGCCGTCATCAGCACGGTGATGAAGAGCAGGCTGTAACTTTCCAGCCCCAGCGCCGCCGCCATCCATTGGCTTAGCGCGACCACAATCGCCGCAGCGGCGAGCGCCGTCAGCAGGTTCGCCAGTTGCAGCGGCGCGGCTTGTGTTTCAACCGATGCGCTCGGTCCGTCGAAAATCATTTCCGCACGCCATGGAAACAAGCGATGGAATATGGTCCAGGCGGCAGCGAGGTTCATCATGATGATGAAGCCGACGCCGATAATATTGTCGATGGCGAGCGCCGCCGCGAGTTGCGAGGCGTCATCAAGCTTCACAGCTTCTGCGACAGCGACGAAATTCAGCGAGCCGCCCGTATAGGTCGCGCTGAACACCGCTGCGAGCTTGGCTTCGTCAGGACCGAGATTGAGAAAACTCGCCGCGATGACCGCGCCAACCGCTGTTCCCGCCATCCCTGCAACAAAGCCGATCAGCACACGCCCGCCCTCGCGAAAGACCTTGATCAAGTCGGCCTTGATCAGGAACATCGCAATGGAGAGCGGCACCAGATACGACCAGATGCCCCCGTAAAGCGGCGCGCTGCGCGGAATGATTCCAAAATGCGCGGCTGCGATCGCAGTCAGCAGAATAATGCCGACGCCGGAAATGCGCTTGCCAACCGCCGTGCCTTCAAGCGCAGCAGCGGTCGCCGACAAGGCCAGCAAGATGGCGAGCAGACCGAATATGTTATCCGCTGCGATCACAGCACCGCGCCATTTGCGGGCGGTGAAAGCCGGTGCGCCTGCGAAAGGGTTGCTGAGCCGGTCATGCGGCGCAACCCCAGAACCCGGTCTGCGGCGCGGTCACCACTGCTCCGTCGTAATTCATGCGTGTCGCATAGTCCGATTTCAACGCCAGCGGCCCGTCGAGATCGACGAAGTCGCAAAGCTGCGCGATCACGAAAGCGGGCGCCATGGAAAGCGACGTGCCCACCATATTGCCGATCATCAGCCGCTTGCCCGCCTGCTTTGCTTCTTTCGCAAGCGCCAGGCCTTCACTCAGACCGCCCGTCTTGTCGAGCTTGATATTGATCATGTCATAGCGCTTGAGCGCCGGCGCCAGTTCGCCGCGATGCAAGCAGCTTTCATCGGCGCAAAGGGGTATCGGCGAGTCAAATCCTTCAAGCTCTTCATCGCCGCCGCGCGCCATTGGCTGTTCCAGCATGGCGACGCCCAGTTCCGCAAATGGTTTGACCACATCCTTCAACAAGGAAAAGGAGAAGCCTTGGTTAGCGTCGATGACGATGGTGGCGTCGGGACGCGCTTCGCGAATGGCGGCGATGCGTTCAACCGGCTCAACGCCGTCCAGTTTGATTTTCAACACCGGATAGGCGCTGGCGCGCGCGGCGTTTTCCGCCATCTCTGCTGGCGTCGCCTGAATGCCGATTGTGAAAACGGTTCGTTGCGGCTTCGGGTCGATGCCGGTCAGCTCCCAGATCGACTTGCCGCTCCGTTTCGCCGTCAGGTCCCACAAGGCGCAATCGACCGCATTGCGCGCGCCGCCCGCGGGCAACAAGTCCTGCAAATCATCAAGGCTGATCCCGCGCTCAATCTCGCCGCGCACCGCTTCAACCTGATCCAGCAAAAGATCCGCGTTCTCATTGAGGTAATAGGCGCCAAGCCCCTCCCCGCGTCCGGCGCAGCCATCATCGACAAGTTCGACCACAATTGCGTCTGCGCTGGTGAAGACATGTCCGGTAATCCGGAACGGCGCCTTCATCGGCCAGGCTGTCTTGTGAACGTTTAACTGAAGGCCCATTCGTTTTACTCCGCCATCAACTGGTCGATGATTGCACTGACGCCATCGAGGATCGGGTCGACTACAGGAAGCCCCGTTTCTGCGGCGTATTTTTCATAAAGCCTTGCGCGTTCTTCCTCGGAAAGCCGGCTCGTATTGAGCGACAGGCCGACAAAGCGCGCCTTCGGATTCACCCGCCGCGCCAGCGCAAGATTCATGTCGATGATTTCCGTCAGCGGCGCGATGGGAAAACCATGGGCTCCTTCCATCCCCAGATGGAAATCGCGCGACGGGTCATGACAGAGCACCAGCGCATCAGGCTGCGAACCGTGCAGCAGGCCAAGACTGACGCCGGCGAAACTCGGATGCGTCAGCGACCCTTGCCCTTCAATGACGTCCCAATGTTCCGCCGGCGCCGAGGGCGACAGAATTTCAGCCGCACCGGACAGGAAATCAGCCACCACAGAGTCGATGGCGATCCCCGAACCGGCGATCATGATGCCGGTCTGTCCCGTCGCCCGAAAATCCGCGCTCCATCCGCGCGCCCGCATTTCCCGTTCAATGGCGAGGGCGGTGTATTTCTTGCCGACAGCGCAATCGGCGCCGACGGTCAGCAAACGCTTGCCAGTGCGTTTCGCGCCGGTTGCAATGGGAATGTTCTTCGGCGGCGTCCGCACATCGACCAATTGCGCGCCCGACTGGCGCGCCGCCGCCGCGATCTCCGGAAAATCCGCGAGGCGCGCATGCATGCCGGAGACAATATCAAGCCCGGCCCGCGCCGCCGCGGCGAGATCGGCGATCCATGGCGCGGAAATGGAACCGCCGGCCGGCGCCACGCCGATCACCAGCGACTTCACGCCAGACTCGACCGCGTCATCAATGCACATTTCGCGAATGCCGCCATCGACCCGGCAGCCGGCGGCGCGCATTTGCCCGGCGCATAACTCACGCCGCCATTGAATGAGCCCAAGCCCGGTCTTGGCATGACCGAAATCCTGCACATCGCCGAAATAGATCAGATAGGGCGCACGCAGATTATGCGGCGACACCGGCTCTTCAAACGTTTCAGCGGCGCGCTGATGCGCCCAATTCTGACTAGCGAGCGTCACTCATCGCCTCCACATGGTTGGTGTTCGTCATGATGATTTTATAAAGTCCGATGGTCAGCAAGGGCGCGATGACGACTGCGATAAACGCGTAAGACAGCGCGCCATAGCCTTTTGCGATCAAATCGATGAGCCCGACCGCGCGGGCCAGAAAAATTGCAACGCCCAGCAGGATCGCCGCCAGCGCAAAGCGCGCCCAATGAGGAAAGACGATGTTCTTTTCTGAAAAGGCGGATGCTGCGCGTTCGTTCACCGCATGAACGATGCCCGCGCCGGTCTCAACAAAGGTGCCGAACAACACGATCTGGAACACCACAAAAACCACACCGAGTTCAGCCCTTGCAGGACTGACAACACCGGCACGGCTTCTTGTTGAATCGCCGGATATTGCGAGAGCATGGCCAGGAACACCATCACCGCCGGGATCACCCCGGCCAATCCCGCCACCAGCCCGGACACCAGCGCCTCTTTGCGGGTTTTCAGATAAGGCAGCACAAACAGAACGGCGCCAAGCGCGATGAGATTATAGGCGGCGTAGCGTATGCCGTCG
This sequence comes from Hyphococcus sp. D3-15, assembly GCF_055809375.1. NCBI lineage: Bacteria > Pseudomonadati > Pseudomonadota > Alphaproteobacteria > Parvularculales > Parvularculaceae > Hyphococcus > Hyphococcus sp. D3-15. The sequence continues at coordinate 3,066,719 of NZ_CM147910.1, forward strand.
ACAACCCATGAGCCGCTTATTTCAGCCTGAGCAAGGGCGCCGGAAATATCGGCGCCGAAATTTGCAAAGACCCACACCAAAAACACTCCGTAAACGGCGTAAAGCACGAATGACCAGCCAGCGAGCACGCGCTCAATCATCTTGCCGCCGAAAAACGCCAGCGCGCCGACGGCGCCGAGCAAAATCATCGCGCCGGCGATCGGGGGCAGCCCCAGCGCCTGCGCCATCATTTCACCGGCCGCAGAGCCAAGCACAGAAAGGACGAGCAATCCGATTAGCAAGTAGAGCACCTCAAACACGCGCCAGAACGGCCCGATCAACGCCCGAAAGAACGTGCGATAATCATAGCCTTTGCTGATCCTTGCAAATTCGAAAGCGACAGCCAGCAAAACGCCCCAGACCAGCGCGGTGACCGCAAGGCCCAAGAGCCCGCCAAGCGGTCCGTGAGTGAGAAAAAATTCAGCGATCTCACGTCCGGTGCCATAGCCGCCGCCGACGATCACCGACTGAAAGATCAGGCCCGGCAGCATATATGTCTGGAAAAATTTCTTCATGTGACATGTATCGCCGGTCTGTCCGGTAAATCCGCAAAAAATGGCGACCCGGCGCAAAACCAAACACCGAGCCGCCCTCTTCGGGGTCCTAGAATTCGGCGGTTAGCGTCGCGCCAACCGTCCGTGGTCGGATGATGCCCGCGCTAAGCACGCCAACAGGCAGGTTCGTGCTTGGATTGCCGCCAGAGGTATACCCGGTTTCATTGGTGACGTTACGCGCATAAAGCTCGATGGCGTAACCTTCGAATTGAAGCCCGGTCCGCAAACTCAGCAGGCCATAGGACGGAAACTCGTTTCGCCCGTCCGCAGAGAAGTTTGTGAACTGACTCGACTGGAAGCGATAAGTGAGACCAGCATAGCCAATCACGCTGTCGCCCAGTGGCCGTTCATAATCGCCGCTAAAGCCGAACGAGTATTTCGGCGTAAAGGGCAACTTGTCGCCATCAAGAGCGCCGACGAGCAGAGGGTCGGTGTCTGTCGTCAGTTCAGAGTCCGTAATGGCGCCGGTCGCAAGCAGGCTCAGCCCGTCTGTCGGACGAAGCGTTACAGTTGCTTCACCGCCGATGCTTTTGGCGCCGCCGCCATTGGAGTTGACTCCAAAGCCATTCACCGCCGTGACCAACTGCACATCATTCCAATCAAGATAGAATGCGGAAATATCGATGCCGAACACGTTATCTTCCGTCTGCGCCTTCACACCCGCTTCGTAGCTCAGGATAGTGTCCGACGTATACGTGAAAGGCGTTCCCTCTGGCGCTGTCGGCGGCAGCACGTTCGGGCCGCCCGGTCTGAAGCCCTTGGCGACGCGCGCATAGACCGCCGCATTGTCATTCAGCTCGAAGCGCGGCGCGACAGACCATGTGAAAACGCCTTCACTGGAGTCGATATCAGGGTAAGTTTCCGGCGGCCCGACAAACAGACCGGGAAGACCGTCCGTCACCTGAAACACCGATTGCTTGTTGTGGCTGTAACGGCCGCCCGCTGTCACATCGAAGCGGTCGCTAAGATGCAGCGTTGCATTGGCGAAGCCCGCAAACTCTTTGTATTTCGAGTTAATGCTGAGATCAGCGAGAGTCGGCACGCCAGCCGAAGGCGTGACCGTTCCCGGGTCCACCGCCGTGACAACCTGATTGATGAAGCCTTTTTCGCTGGAGAAATAACCGCCGACAACCCATTCAAAGCTGTCATTATCAGCAGAAGACAACCGCACTTCCTGGGTGTATTTGCTCTGATCTGTCTGCTGATCCAGCACCAGCTCCAGCGGATCGACCATCAGCGCGCCAGCCACAAGCCCGCCCAGGGAATAGGTCATGAAGTCATCGTGAATGGTTTGGTCGGTCTTACTGTAACTCGTAGATGAAACGAGGTTCACCGAGCCGAGATCCCATTCCATCGTGCCGTTGAAAATACGGTACGCAACTTTGTTAGTTGAGTCGGCATAGCGGTATCTGGTCAGCTCGCCGCCAAGCGGATCGAGCGTCGCCGCATCAATATTAATGCTGTTTGACTCATCGGTTTTGATGTCCTGAAGGAGGCCGCTCAACCGAACGGTGAAATTGTCGGTCGGATTGACCAGCAATGACGCCCGGCCGCCATAGGATTCCGAACCGTTGATATCCTCAGCAACATCCGACCCTTCAGCGCCGGTCGTATCGATGAAGCCGCCGCTCTTGCGATAAAAACCGCTGCCGCGGATCGCCGCCCGGTCGCTTAGGGGCATGTTCACAACGCCCGCGCCGGAATAACCGATATCGCCGCCATCGACAGTTTCCACGCCTGCGCGCACGCGGCCAAGATAACCGTCAGTGCTGGGCTCTGCGGTCACAAATTTCAAAACACCGCCCAGCGAGTTGGCGCCGTAAAGAGTACCCTGCGGTCCGCGCAGCACTTCGACGCGCTCAACATCAAACGTATCGAAATCGCCGGCGAGAATGCCTGAGTTCACAAGACCGCTGCTTGATCCAAACGGCGTTTCATCAACATAGACCGCAACCGTTGAAGCAATGCCGCCTGTATTGACGCCGCGCAAAACCAGGCGGGCTTCGCCCGGCGTGCTCTGATTCAACTGCAAACCGGGAATGAGCGCCAGATAGTCCTGGAAGTTCGTAGCGTTCAAACGCTCCAGCGTATCGCCGCCGACAACGCTGATCGACTGCGGCACTTCCTGCAATGTCTGGGTCCGCTTTTGCGCGGTCACCGTGATGACATCACGGTCTTCGCTGTCGCTAGTTTGCGCATTCGCCGACGCGCCAAACGCCACCATGGCGGCGCCCGCCATCAGCATCGCTTTAAATCCAAGATCCATGCTTATCTCCTTTGCCCCTCCAGCCTTTTCGCGCCCCGCGTTTTGGCTGCCTTATTTTCTTATAAGACATTTTTATTTATTTGGATACCCGCTTTAACGGATTTCGCCCCTCCCCCAGGGAATTGTTGCCGCCGGGGCACAGCGCCTCACGCCGCCGAAATCCCGCGAAACGGGAAAACGCGAACGGACCTCGCGCCGCGGCGGCGCCAGTCAGGGAAGGTTGTAATTTAAAAAACCCGAGGCGCCGTCAGGGTTTCATCGGCACACGGAGGTCCTGCGTGTAGAGCTGGTCATGCAGGAAAATCGCATCGAGCACCCGCTCCTCGCAGATCGCGAGAATCTTGTGGGTCTGGTCGCGGATATCTTCAGCGTGATCGTTTTTTACCGCTTCAAGCAGTTCACGCTGATGCTCCCAGGTGAATGGCAGGACGCGTTTCATCTTCGCATAGAGCCAATAGATCTCGCATGGTCGTATCTTCGAGCTGGCTGACCCAATGCATTAAAAGCGGGTATTTCACCTGCTCCGCCACATAGACGTTAAAGCGCTTATTCGCCTTTAAAAGCTTCAATACGACGTGATCATCATTGATCGGCCCTTTATGGGAAAGCGCGTCATTCAGTTTGACGAACTCGGCGAAGTCCACTTGCGATGCGGCCATGGCGAAAATATTGGGCTGCAACATTTTACGCATGGCGAAGTTCTGTTTCACATCCAGCAGGGTCAGCGGCGTCACGCGCGTCACGCGCGGGGATATGGAAACAAGGAACTGCTGCGCGGTGAGCTGCTCCATTATATTTCGCGCCGTCGTCCGGCTGATGTCGAACATCTCGGTCAGGATGTTTTCGGACACCTTCTGACTCGGCGCGAGCCGCTGCGTGACGATGGCGTCCATGATCTCCTCATAGACTGCGCCGCTGTCATTGCCGTTCAGGGCTTTTTTCATTCTCTCCGCCTAAGCCATTAGCTTTCAACGATATTTGCCGGATTTAGCGTCGCTCGTCTACATAAGCGGGCATTTTGGACGCCTTATTTTATTTTTTGGCTGTTAAAAATGCGTGTCTTCCGCTAGGCTGACGTCAAATGGGGCGTTTTCGGGAAAAATACGCATGACGAAGACAGGCATTTCGCGCCGGCGCATCCTCAAGACCGCCACAGCCGCAATCGCCGCGCCCATGATCAATGTGGGCTCCTACGGCCTGGGCGCCGAAACCGGGCGCGTTTACAGCGCCAAGGCGATCGAGCTGGTCAATCGCAGCCTTGTCGTCGACATGTTGTCGATCCTGACCAATCTCGGCCAGTCGATGATCGCCTCCCAAAGCGAGCATCCCAAAACCATCGACAGCGAAAAGATCACCGACGCGCAGCTCGAGAAGATTCGCGCCAGCGGGGTCAATATTTATCATCCCGCGACCGGCCTTGTCCGGTATGACGACGCCTTGCAATTTGTCGCGCGCCTCAACGCCTTCGCAGCGGAGCGGCCAGACGCCTTCCGCCGGATCACCAGCATCGCGGAGATGGACGCCGCCAAAGCCGACGACAAGATCGGTTACATTGTCGGCATACAGAATTCAGAACATTTCAATACGCCGGACGACGTCAATCTGTTTTATCATCTCGGCCAGCGCGTCAGCCAACTCACCTACAACACGCAGACCCGCATCGGTTCCGGCGCAACGGACCGCGCAGATGGCGGCGTCAGCGATTTCGGCGCGGCGATCATCGCGCGCATGAACGAAGTCGGCATGGCCGTGGATGTCTCCCATTGCGGCGACCAGACAACGCTAGACGCTTTCGAGGTTTCCAAGGCGCCGGTGCTGATCACCCATTCCAATGTGCGCAAGCTCGCCGGCGGTCATCCACGGTGCAAATCCGATGAAGCGATCAAGAAAATGGCGAAATCCGGCGGCGTGATGGGCATCACCGGCGTGCGCAATTTCGTCCGCGACAAGGAGCCGACCACCATCGAACATATGCTCGATCATTTCGACTATGTGGCGAAACTTGTCGGCGTTGAACATTTGGGCGTCGGGTCGGATATGGACCCGGACGGCTATGACGACATTCCAGAGCCCGCCTATAGCGCGCTGAAAGGCGCCTATAAGGACAGCTATAAATTCCGCGACAAGATCGATACGGACGGCTTCGACAATCCGCTGAAAATATTCACGCTGACGGAAGGTCTGATCCGGCGCGGCTATGCCGATGCGGATATTGAGTTGATCCTCGGCGGCAATTTCAAACGCGCCCTTGGCGAAATCTGGAAACCCTAATCAAGCAAACCGGTCTTATCGGAGAATTTCTATGAGCCTACGCCGCTTTTTCATGTCCGCCGCCGCCTGTCTTCTTTGTACGGGAAATGTCGGCGCCGCCGAAGTTTCACCGGAACAGATCGACGCCTATGTGCAAAAGGCAGTCGACGAGTTCAAGATCACCGGCCTCGCGGTCACCGTGGTTTCCAGCGACTCCGTCATATATCAAAAAACCTTCGGCGTCCGCGATGTGCGCGAACCGGATGTGAAAGTCGATGAGGACACGCTGTTTCCCTTCGCCTCCATCGGCAAGGCGTTCACCACCGCGGCGCTCGCCATGGCGGTCGATGAAGGCAAGTTGAACTGGGACGATCCGGTCCGCAACTTCATTCCCGAATTCGAAATGTCAGACCCGTATATCACGGCGGAATTTTCCGTCCGCGATCTGGTGACCCATCGCTCCGGCCTGCCGCTCGGCGCCGGCGACCTTCTGGTGTTTCCCGACGCCAATCCCGAAGTGTCCGATATTATCGCAGCGATGAAACACATTCCGCCTGCGACGAGTTTCCGCTCGGAATACGCCTATGACAATCTGATGTATGTGATCGCCGGCGAGGTTCTGTCGCGCATTGACGGCAAGCCATGGCGCAAATCCATTGAGCAGCGAATTTTCAAACCGATCAAGATGAAGTCCTGCACTGCCGTCCCGTCTGAAGGCGCGGCCGCGAAGAACACCATCACCCAGCACTTGCGCAAGCCCGGCAGCTGGGAAGGCGAGCCGATCAACCCGCGCTACATCCTTAGCGACAACACCGCGCCGGCGGGCGGCATTAGCTGTTCCATCAAGGACCTCGCGAAATGGGCGCAGTTCTGGCTCAATGATGCAACGACCGCATCGGGAAAGCGGCTGGTCTCGGAGGCGCAGGTCAAAGAACTCTGGACCGGCGTCACGCCTACCAATGTAAGCCCGATTTTGGCGGAGCTTGGCGGCACGCATTTCTCGGAATACGCGCTAGGCTGGAGTCTCCGCGATTTCCACGGCAAGCTGATGGTCAATCATAGCGGCGGCTTGCTCGGCGCGGTTTCCTATTTCGGCATTCTGCCCGAACAGGACTTCGCCGTGTTTCTCACCACCAATGACTTCGCCATCGCCACCAGCTTTATCGCCCTGCAAATTCTTGACGACGCCGCCGACCCGGAGGCGAACTCCGACTGGCTTGGCAAAGCGACTGAATTCTACAATGCTTACCAGGCTTCCGCCGCAAAAGATCAGGGCCATGGGGATGAAGCAACGGCCGATGTGGCTGTCGCCGCCCTGCTCCCCCTCTCCGACTATGTGGGAACCTATATAGACCCATGGTACGGACCGGTTTCAATCGAGATCCGCGATGACGATTTGTTCATTGATATGAGCCGGTCGCAAGCGCTCGATGCGCCGCTGATCTCCCTTGGCGACCACAAATTCGTCGCCCGCTGGCCTGATCGCAATCTCAATGCGGACGCCTTTGTGATGTTCTCCGTTGAAGACGGCAAGGTAACAGGCATGACCATGAAGCCGGTTTCAGCGACGACCGACTTTTCGTTCGACTTCAAGGATCTGAATTTCAGCAAGCAGGACTAGGCTGCGCTAGCAAACACGAAAAAAGGGCCGGTCGCAGACATGCGCCGGCCCTTTTCTGTTCAGACCAATGCTCAGCGCGGTTTGAAGCTGTCGTCATAGGCGTCCGGCAGGCCGCCGCTGCTGGTGATCACGCGCTTGGTGATCAGCCAGCGGCCGTTGACCTTTTTCAGTTCGGTGTCGTCCACGCCCTGCTCAACCACACGCGGCGCCAGTTTGATGGTGTCTGAATTCACTTCCGTCCAGATAAGATGCACGGTCGCTTTGTCGCCATCCACGACAATACGCATATTGTTCAGCATCACATGCAGCTTGCCCGGCAGCGCTTCGCCCGGCGACATGGTGCTGTAATTTTTGTAAAACGCCTGAATGCCGTCGCGCCCCCGCGCCACTTTGCCATTGACGTCCATCACGCCGTCCTCGGTGTAGTAAGAACCGAAGCCATGATCGCTGTCGGAATCGAGACCGGCGTAATAGCCAACCATAATGTCCTCGATCTGGATGCGATCAAGAAGCTCGCTTTGCGTCGTCACCCAATCCTGCGCCATGGCCGATTGCCCGGCGCCCGACAGCGACAGGACGAGCGCAAGCGCACCCATACGCGCAATTCTCGCCGCTTTATTCTGTGTACGTTTCTTCATTCTGTCGTCCTCCCGTTATGTTTATTTTCCCTCCCCTTATCGCATGGGCCGGTGCGGGCCGTGAAGGCGTCAACCGCCCACCGCTCATCAAGATTCATTCAATCAGTGATTACGCTTCTTGATGGGTCCGCCTCGCGGGCGGGATCGGGCGCGCCCGGCCGGGCCCATGCCCCGTGACGCGGTGTTAGACTCGCGCCAGCGCCCCGGCATTCTCTGTGGAGAAAATATCAACTCTAGCGGCGGCCGCTTTAATCTGTACAGGGATTTATTTCGCGATCTACCGCACGGCGGCGGATCGGATCGCGTCATCTTTTGGGTGGCTCGGGGAATGGTGCGGACGGCGGGACTTGAACCCGCATGGGATTACTCCCGACAGATTTTAAGTCTGTTGTGTATACCAATTCCACCACGTCCGCATCGGGGCCGCACTAAACAGGCGCCCTTGGCGATTGGCAACAGCAAAGAGCGCCCTCACCCCCGCCAATCCGCCATTTTCCGGGGTTCAGGGCCGAAAACGCAGATCCAGCGTGTGCGGGAATTCCGGATTGACCTCCGGCGCCGGCGGCGAAACCTTGCCCGGCGTGTGGCCCATCGCTTCAAAGCGGGCAATGCGGCGGCCCTCCGCTTCGTTTTCGTTGACCGGGAATGTCTCGAAACTGCGCCCGCCCGGATGCGCCACATGATAGGTGCAGCCGCCCAGCGAACGGCCCTGCGCCACGTCGATGACATCGAATACCAGCGGCGCATGCACCGGCATCCTTGGATGCAGGCTCGATGGTTGCGACCAGGCTTTAAAGCGCACGCCGGCGACATGCCTGCCGTTTTCGCTGGTCGGGGACAAGGGAACCATGCGTCCGTTGCAGGTGATCACATGGCGATCAGGGACCAGCCCCGCAACGCTCAGTTCTACGCGATCGACCGTGGCGTCGACCGAACGGCTGACGCCGCCGCCCGCCGGTTCTTCACCCATGACCGGCCATGGCTCCAGCGCCGAGCGCAAGGTCAGCGTCACATCGCCGACCTGCGTGCTGCCGCAAAGTGGGAACCGGAAGGCGAGAAACGGTTCAAACCATTCGGGCTTCAAATCAAACCCGCCCGCGCGCAAATCATGCAGCACCGAAACCAGATCCTCGCGCACATAATGGGGCAACATGAACTGGTCATGCAGCCGCGAGCCCCAGCGGATGAACCGACCCGTATAGGGTTTGCCCCAGAACATCGCGATGCAACTGCGGATGAGCAGCGCCTGCACCAGATTCATCTGCGGATGCGGCGGCATTTCAAAGCCGCGCATTTCCAGCAGTCCCAAGCGGCCGCGATCGCTGTCAGGGCTGTAGAGCTTGTCGATGCAGAATTCCGCGCGATGGGTGTTGCCGGTCAGATCGACCAGCAAATTGCGGAACAGCCGGTCGACGATCCACGGCGCAACCTCGCCCTTTTCCGGCAATTGCTGAAACGCGATTTCAAGCTCGTAAAGCGAGTCATGGCGGGCTTCGTCAATGCGCGGCGACTGGCTTGTGGGCCCGATATACATGCTGGAGAAAAGATAGGAGAGCGACGGATGGTTCTGCCAGAAACTCACCATGGAGCGCAGCAAATCCGGACGGCGCAGAAACGGGCTGTCATCAGGCTTCGCCGCCCCCATGACAATATGATTGCCGCCGCCCGTGCCGGTCCGCCGCCCGTCAATCATGAATTTCTCGGTCGACAGTCTGGCGAGGCGCGCTTCTTCATAGACCGTGCTGGAGATCGTTTTCAGCTCGTCCCAGTCTTTCGCCGGCTGGACATTGACCTCGATCACGCCGGGGTCTGGCGTCACGCTGAAATGGCGCAGCCGCAGATCCGATGGCGGCGTATAGCCTTCAAGCACCACCGGCGTTTTCAATGCCGCGGCGGTCGCTTCAATCGCGGCGATCAGTTCGAGAACATGTTCGGCGTAAGCGAGAGGCGGCAGGAACAAATGCAACACGCCGCCGCGCGCTTCAGCGCAGATCGCCGTCTTGATCAGACCGTTCGGATCGCCCTTGAAGGCGCGATCATCGGGCTTGGTTGATTTCGCGGCCTGTTTTGAAAGCGCATCGCTACTCGGCAACGGGCCGAGCTTGTCAAACGAACTGCGCTCCGGCGTGATTTCTTCATAGGCCTCGGGCGGCGTCGGCAGACTGTTCAATGGCAGCCGCAAGCCGACCGGCGAATCCCCGGCGAGCAGGACCATATGCGGGCCTCGAAACTTCCAGGCATTGCTGATCCAGCGCTCGCGCTTATGGGAGTAATGCAAGGGCAGCACATAACCGACCGGCTCGTTCAGATTCGCATCCATGAGCTTTTGCAGGCGCGCGCGTTCGCTGCGTTCAAAAACATCCGCCTCCAGCATTTCATCTTCGAGCGGCAGGCGCTGTTCTTTCCATAGATAGTAAGGCGTGTCCTCACGCGCGGGCAGCACATAGCTCGCCGGCAGGCCAAAGCGGGCGCCGAGCGCATCAAGGAATTGTTTCGCGGTGTCCGGCTTATGCTCCAGCGGCGCATCGGGGTCCGCCAGCAGCTTGTCATCGCGCCAGACCGGCTCTCCATCCTCGCGCCAGAAACAAGGCATCGCCCAGCGCGGCAAAATCTCGCCCGGATACCACTTGCCCTGCGTAAACATGACCAGCCCGCCCGGCGCGAAATGTTTGCGCAAGCGATTGAGCAAGTCCTTGCCGAGCTTTTTCTTGGCGCCGCCGAGCGCGCCATAGTGCCATTCATCGCCTTCGCGATCGTCGAGGGAGACGAAAGTCGGTTCGCCGCCCATGGTGAGGCGGACATCGCCCTTGGCGAGTTTGGCATCAACCGCGCGCCCGAGCTTGTCGATGTCGCGCCATTGCGCCTCGCTATAGGGCTTGGTGACGCGCGGCGCCTCGATCATCCGGGTGATGGTCATGTCGTGGCGGAATTCAACGCCGACATCGCTTTCCAGCGATCCGGTCACCGGCGCGGCGCTGGAGGGGTTTGGCGTGCAGCAAACGGGGATGTGCCCCTCGCCCGCAAACAATCCCGATGTCGGGTCAAGTCCGACCCAACCGGCGCCGGGCAGATAGACTTCGGTCCATGCATGGAGATCGGTGAAATCCGTTTCCGTGCCGGACGGACCGTCGAGCGATTTCACATCCTGCGCCAACTGAATGAGATAGCCGGACGCAAAACGCGAGGCGAGCCCCAGATGGCGCAACGCCTGGCACAGGAACCACGCCATGTCGCGGCAGGAGCCGCTGCCGAGCTTGAGCGTTTCTTCGCAAGTCTGAACGCCCGGCTCCATGCGCACCGTGTAAGAAAGCGAAGTGCTGAGCTTTTGATTGATCGACACCAGAAAATCGATGATGCCTTTTTCCGACCGGTCGATTTCCTTGAGCCAGTCTTTCAGGCCCGGCCCGCTCTCCTTGACTTCAAGATAGGGCGCCAGTTCCTCTTTCAAATCGGGCGCATAGGCGAACGGGAAATTCTCCGCATAGTCCTCAAGGAAAAAATCAAACGGGTTGAACACCCGGATCTCGGTCAGGAGATCGACCTCGATTTTGAACTCGCTGACCTTTTCCGGGAACACCACGCGCGCCAGGAAATTGCCGAACGGGTCTTGCTGCCAGTTGATGAAATGGTTCTTCGGCTCGATCTTGAGGGAGTAAGACTGGATATGCGAGCGGACATGGGGCGCGGGCCGCAACCGAGATCGTCTGCATCCCAAGCGTCACCGGCCGCTCATATTGGTAGTGCGTCAGATGGTGAAGGGCGGCGACAATACTCATGTTGAGGTCCTGAATCCGGTGCGAAAGCCTTGAAAACCGGACATCCGATTTTAAGAGATTTCAAATGCAAACGCGCAATATAGTGTATGATACAGACGCCAAGCCCCCAAAGCGACCAGTATCAGGACTATGTCGGTGTTTAAAATTCCGCCCCTTACCAGCGATATCCTGGCCATCAATTTCGATGCCCCCAGCTCGCCGACGATCCACCTGAAAATGTCCCGGCAGTACCGCAGCAGCCATTCCCATGGCTGGGGTTTTGGGTGGTATCCGGGCAATCAACAATCCGCGATGGTGGTGAAAGACCCCGCCGCGCGCGGCTCTGAAGTGCTGACAAGCGCCATCGCCGACTGGTCGAATTTCCGGTCAAACATCTTCTTCTGCAAGGTCCGCGGCGCCGATGACGGCTATGCGCAAGCGGAAACGCAACCTTTCTCGCGCAGCTTCGCCGGGCGCGACTGGCTGTTCATGCATAATGGCGATCTCGACAAGCAGGCGCTGACCAATCTCCATGGGCGGCAGATCCGCCTGCTGGAGCCTTTGGGCGGCACCGATTCCGAACTCGCCTTCTGCAACCTGCTGTCCCAGATGCAATATAGCGGCGCGCGCGAAATCGCCGATCTCGACCCGGCGATGCTGCATGACTGGTTCAAACGCTTTGACGAACTGGGCAGCGCCGACATGTTCATCAGCGACGGCCAGAGCCTTGTCTGCTTCCAGGGCGCGCGCTCGCCCAAACAGCTTTTTCATTCACGTCAGACGCCGCCGGACCGGCCCGACGCGCTCGCTTCCGACGCCGCCGACATTCTTTTCGACGATCCGAGAGACACCTATCGCACGGCGCTGGTGGTCAGCTCATCGCCCTTTGAGGGCGACGGATGGACCGCAATGGCGCCGGGTCAGATGATCATCGCCAATCACGGCGCCATCGCCTGGGACTCAGCGCCGGTCGCTGCGGGCGCCCGCCCCAATATGCAACCGATCCAGCCGCTGACGCCGCAGCAAAAAGCCAATCCAATGGCGGCGGTGCAGGCCGAACAGGCGCAATCGCAGATCGAGTCGCAAACCTTCCTCACCAGCCCGCGCTCCATCACAAAGTCAGCGGATGGAGACAATCTCACCTTTCGAACTTATGAGTTAGTCCACGAGACCCATTACGCCTATTCCGAACCGGTCGAGCACAGCACGCATTTGTTCCGCCTGCAGCCGGTCGTCGATCCGATTCAGGAAGTTCTCCATTCGAGCATCACGATTTCTTCGCCTGCTGAAGAAATCCAGTTTGAGGATGTGTTCGGCAATCAGTCCCTGCACTGCACGATTAACGAGCCCTATTCGCGGCTGTCATTAACCGCCAAAAGCCTGGTGAAAATCTACGCCGCGCCGCCGGACGATCACAGCCATTCGCACCGGCAAACTTCGATTCCGCTGATCTGGATGCCATGGCAGCGGCAAATGATGACGCCCTATTTGCTGCCGCAGGAACTGCCCGAACCGCAATTGCGCGAGCTGACCGAATACGCAATGGGCTTTGTGGAGCGCAATGGCTATCACCTGCTCAAGACGATCAACGACATCAATCTCAGCATCTATAATGACTATAAATATGTGCCGGGCAGCACGTCGCTCAACACCACGCCGTTTGAAGTCTATGCAACACGGCAAGGCGTGTGTCAGGACTTCGCCAATCTGTTCATCTGCCTGACGCGGCTGCTCAGCATCCCCGCGCGCTACCGGATGGGCTATATCTACACCGGCGCCAATTACGAAAACAAAATCCAATCGGACGCATCGCATGCCTGGGCGGAAGTCTACCTGCCCTATCTCGGCTGGCGCGGTTTCGATCCGACCAATGGCTGCATGGTGGCGCAGGACCATATCCGCGTCGCCTGCGGGCGCAATTACATCGACGCAACGCCCACATCGGGCACGATCTACAAGGGCGGCGGCACCGAGACCTTGTCGATCGATGTGAAAATGCGCGAAGTGACTGACTAGCCGCAAGCGAGCCTAAAAGACGGACAGCCCGGTCTTTTCGGTAAACAGCTCCAGCGCTCTTGTGCCGACCAGCGAGTTTCCGGACTCATCCAGTTCCGGCGACCAGACGCAAACACAGAGTTCGCCGGGTATGACGCCGACAATCCCGCCGCCAACGCCGCTTTTCGCCGGAATGCCCACGCGAAAGGCGAAATTGCCGACGCCATCATAGAGGCCGCAAGTCAGCATCAGCGAGTTCACGCGCCGCGCCCGAAGCGGCGGCATGATTTCCGCGCCGGTGATCGGCGACACGCCCTTATTCGCCAAAGGCAGGAAGGCGCGCGCCAGATCGATGCAGGACATCGAAATCGCGCATTGCCGGAAATAGGTTTCCAGAACGATGTCGACATCCGTATGCAGATTGCCGTGGCTTTTCAGGAAGTTTGCAATCGCCGCATTGCGATAGCCGTTCTCCGCCTCCGACTGAGCGACCTCTTCATCAATCCGCAGCGTGTCATTACCGGAAAGCTCGCTCACCCATGACAGGATGCGGCGGACCGGGTGAGCGGAGCGCTCAACGATGCAATCAGTAACAACGATTGCCCCTGCATTGATGAAGGGATTTCGCGGCACCCCGTTTTCCGCCTCAAGCAGGACGAGCGAATTGAAGGGCGAGCCGGAAGGTTCTCTGCCGACCCGCTCCCACAAAGCGTCCGCGCCCACATCCTTCAACGCAAGCAGCAAGGTGAAGACTTTTGAGATGCTCTGAATGGAAAAACGCTCATCAGCGTCGCCGCAGGTCCATTCCTGTCCGTCGACAGTGCAGATGGCCATGCCGAATTTACGCGGATCAACCCGCGCCAGCGCCTTGATGTAATCCGCGACATGGCCCTTGCCGAAATCACCCTGCACTTCTGACTGAATGTCAGACAGAATTTTCGTGAAATCTGTGGGAAGTTTATTCGCCATGGCAGCCGAAACCGCAGATCCTGAGTGAAACGGCTAACGCGGTGAGGAAACTGGAGCGGGTAGCGGGAACTAAGGGAAACCTTTTTAATAATTAATTCAAATAGATACGAAATCTCGACGACAAAAATGTAGCCCGGTTTGTATCCAATTTGTAGCCCATTACTTCGCCGTAATCGCCACATTTCGAAGTTTGGATCACTCCAAAGCCCCAAAGCTTAGTGCATCGAGATTCCGTATAATTCTCGACATCGTTCCTTCTCAACATCCAGTCTTGCACTCGTCTGTATTGCTGAGAATAGGTCCGTGTATATCCATGAGCATAATGAATGGCCAGAGTTCCATTGGAACGAAAAGACCGCGGCGCCCACGCTCGCCGAAGTCAGCCGGAGGCAGGGCCGCTTGATCGGCAGAGTGGGGGGCTTGGATTTAAGCTGCGCAATGAGGCCGCTCGGCAGACCTGACAGAAGATGTCGTCAAATCCAGCGATATCCAAGGCGAAATTCTTGATCGCGATCAGGTCCGCTCCTCCATTGCTCGACGGCTCGGCATGGACATTGCCGGGCTTGTCCCTTCGGACCGCCATGTGGATGGCGTCGTTGAAATGCTGCTGGATGCAACGAGCCGCTATGATTCGTCTTTGACACAAAAAAGGCTGTTCGGCTGGCGCGCGGCGCTGATCGCCACCCGGCCATAGCGGCATACGCAAAATACGCGTCGACGGATGGCGCAGCGATACTGAAGGGCCCATGCAGGTCGTCTCCGGCCCCTTAGGCAAAGAACACGTTCACTATGAAGCGCCGGCCGCGGCGCGCTTGCCGAGTGAAATGAAATCGTTCCAGCCATGGTTCGAAAAAGAAAACACGCTCGATCCAGTTACGAAAGCAGGCGCAGCTCATATATGGTTTGTTACGCTTCATCCATTTGAGGACGGCAACGGGCGTATGGCGCGCGCCATGGCAGATATGCAGCTTGCCCACGAAAAGTGTCTCCTGGGTTTTTACAGCATGTCTGCGCAAATCCGCGTTCAGAGAAACGCCTACTACGACATTCTCGAACGTTCTCAGAAAGGCGATCTCAACATCACGGAGTGGTTGTTGTGGTTCTTGTCCTGCCTGAACGACGCCATCGATCAGGCAGAAACGCTGCTCTCGAATGTACTCGCAATAGCGCGGTTTTGGGAACGCCACCGCGAAAGCCGCTAAACGAACGGTAGGTGACTGCATTGAATCGCTTATCAGATGATTTCGAAGGAAAACTGACAAGCTCGAAATAGACAAAGTTGACGAAAGTTTCCCAGCATAAGGCTTCATGGGAAATCAAGGATCTGATTGAGAAACACATCCTCAAGCAAAATGAAGGTGGCGGCAGAAGCACCAGCATGGATGCCCTTTATTGCGATTGCGGACTCAAGTGCTGGTCAAGAAAGTGCAAAGCGGTTTCCATTCCTTTCAGCACCGTACTGTGCACCAACATGCTGTGCACCTCATCGGGAACAATCAGCTGCTCAAACTCCACATTATGGCGTCTGAGTTCTCCAACAAGCTTCACCGTCTGGTTAATAGGCACATTACGATCATCATCTCCATGAATCAGGAGCACCGGCGAGCGCCAACTGTCTATAGCACCGATTGGAGATGCATCACGATACTGCTTGGCGAGTTCGGCAGTCGCCGGGGGTATGAACAAGCTGAAGTCGTGGATGCCGCACCAGTCGACGCCGACCTTGTAAAGATCAGATGCGTTGGCGAGAGCGAGCCCCGTAAGGTAACCTCCATATGAAGCGCCCCAGATACCAATCCGTTCCGGATCTACGTCCGGAAGGGTCTTGAGATATTGGCCCGCGCCGATCAAATCGTGAATTTCACTGCCGCCAAAAGGGCCAGTCTTGGGCGCTTTCCTGAATTCCAGACCATAGCCCGGCGTGCCGCGGAAATTAATGCTTAGAACGACAAAGCCCTCTTCGGCCAAAGCCTGATTCAAGGCGTAGAGCTTCTGGTACTGATACATCCAGTGCCAACCCAGCAGCATTTGCTGCCCCGGGCCGCCATGAACGAAAACAACAGCCGGATGGCGCTCTCCTTTTGCAAGCCGGGACGACCGGAAAATCTGCGCAGGTATCTTCATGCCGTCGGCGGCGGTAATCACCACCGGCTCCGGGACGACGATTTCGTCTTTCGGATATTCCGCCGGAATCCCGCGCGGATCCAGTTCCTTTTCCGTTCCATTGTCCATCTTGATCACAGCATGCGGCGGTCGAACGTTATCCGCCCGGATAAAAGTGATCCGTCCTTCACCATCAGCGAAGAATGGGAGCACATCCGTCGCAGCTCCACTCGTCACCTGGCGTGGCGCGCCTCCGCTTACCGCCACTTGCCACAGGTCCCAGTCTTCCGGCGCGCTCTGATTGGACGAATAAAGCAGTTGCGTGCGGTCGGGACTCAGCGTGGCGTGGCCGACTTCGAATTGACCGACCGCGAGTTCGATCGGCTTTCCACCGGCAAGCGGCACGGAGTAATAATTCACCCAGCCGGTGCTTTCCCATGGAAACACAATATGATTGTCGGCGCCCCAAAGAATATTCTTAGCGACAATCGCTATATCCAAATCGCTGCCTATGCCTGGGCTCGCCATCCAGATTTCTCGGCCGGAGCCGTCAGCCGCCTGCGCAACCCGGATCGACCAGGGCATGTCCTTCGGATCGGTAAAACGGCCCGCGCTGGAAGCCGGTTTGCGGATAAAAGCGATCTGAGTGCTGTCTGGCGACCAGACGGGGCCACCATCCCAATCCACGCTCGGATCCATATACCGGATCGAATTACCTGGCAGATCAAAAACGCCGATGTATTTATGCGTCTCGCGATCGCTCGTGAAGCTGATCTTTTGGCCGTCCGGCGACCAGGAGGGCGAAGCGATCACGCCATTTGCGTGAATCTGCCTTAGCGATGCATACCCTCGCCGCAGATCCATCAGATACATTTGGTCTTGTCGAATGAACGCCAATTGCTTGCCGTCGGGCGAAATTGCCGGCGAATGCCCCTCCGCCAGCCGCTCGGCTTTCCCGCTTCGCGTCGCGATCTTCCAGATTGCCTGCTCCACACCCTCGGGATTATGCTGCGGGTTCGGCCACTCGCCATTCCTGTTTTGGGGGCCGCCCCGCACATAAACCGCAAACCGGCCATCCTGTGAAAGTGTGAGTTCGGAAATCTCCTGCCCGTCGTCCGCCGTATTTGAGGTAATCGGCCGCCCAACATAGTCTGGCGCTTCCGCTACCCAGATATTTCTAGCCCCGCGCACCATCTGAATCCAAGCAACCTTGCCGCTTTCATCGGAAGCCGTCAGGTCTCTTGCAAGCGGCACGCTTAAAAGGCCCTCAAGATAGCTTTGTTGTTCCTTTTCATCGGCGCGCGCCACGCCGCCTGATCCGACAGTTGCAAAAAGCGTGAGCGGAAATATCGAAACTAAAAATATCCGCAGAGCAGATTTCCGACTCATTATCAGACTCCTTTTTTGCACCAATCCCTACGATCAATGCCGCATCTCAAAACCGCGCCTCAGCCGTCTGACTAAGGCGTTCGAACAAAACGCATCGTCACCCTTACCGTTGTCAGTTCGAACCCGTTCCGATAACCGTCAAGGCGCAGCTCAATACCAAAGGCTTTGTAAACATCCTCTGCGGCGCGGTTCAGCGTCACTTGACGCCGAACCTCGCCGTCCGGCCCAAAAATGGTCATTAGGAGCGCTTCGTCGTCCTTTGCCTCAAGCTGGTAAACTACGTCGAGATCTTCTGTGCGATAGCGACCGTTCGCAGCGGAAGGCTGGACAGCAGCCACAGAAACGGGGCTTAGCGGAGACAGGCCGTCTGGCGCATTGCTGTTTATCGCCGCGATGATTTTATCGGTGCGTTCTTCGGGGCTGGCGATATCACGGTTGCATAACATGCCTATGCCCAGGCGGGCATTCTGGTTGCGAGCAAAGTAGTTTCTGAAACCATTGGCGCCGCCTGCCGACCTGAACCAGTCCGGCGCCACCCTCAACCCGCTCGCGTAATAATTATCGGGAAGCCCCACCTTGACCCCGTTATTGTAAATGCCGGGCTCGATCATCAACTTGACCAGTTCCGGCGTCCAGACCTTGCGGCCTGTGTCGATGTCATGATCCCATTTCGCCAGGTCCCTGACGGTTGTCATCAGACCGCCCGCTCCGCCGAAGAGCGGGTAGTCGTCAGCTTGGCGAAACGCCCTCTCTTTCATCGCATAACCATGGGCAACGTTCTCACCGCCTGGTCGCACATCAGAAAGAATGTAGCTGCGCGTCATGCCGGCAGGACCCAGCACCCGCTCTTTCATATATTGGTCGAACGGCGTCCTGGAGACCCGTTCCACAATTTCGGAGAGCAGCAAATAGCCGCCATTGCTGTACGCCCATTTCGTGCCGGGTTCGAAATCGGGACGCCTTTGCTCCAAGACCAGGCTCAGCGCTTCAGCCCGGGTGGCTGTCGACCAGTCAAATTGTCCATTGAGAATGAGGAGCCCCAAAGTGTCCCGGATGCCGCCAGTGTGGTGGAGCAACATGCGTATTGTGACCGGACGTTCGTGCGCCGACATCTCAGACAAAATCTCGGGCACATAGGTGCGAATGTCTTCGTCGAGATTGATCTCGCCTTCCAGAACGAGCTGCATGACGGCGACAGCGGTAAAATGCTTGGAAACCGATGCAGCGTAGAAACGCGTATCGATATTGAGCGGTCGCTGACTCTCAATATCGGCGGCCCCGGACGCCACGGAATAAAGGGTTTTTCCGTTGCGGAACACGCCGGCGACGCAGCCGGGGCCGGCCAGACCCTCAGGATCGGTAATCGCCGCGCGAACTCTATCCGCGCTCATCGCTGCTTCATCTAATTCTGAAGCGGATGCGGAAAAAGCCAAAAAGCACAGCGCACCGCCAATGAGCGAATGAGTACATCGAGAACTCATTCCATCCCTCCCACGCATTCTGATCGTTCACATGCGGCCGTTGGAAGCCGCGCCAATCAGAAAATAATATATCATATTATGATGTATTGATATCATAATATCAACCGCAATGAAAGAATCTCGGCCGCTCATGCTTCGTAATTGGAGCTTGCGACTGAAATGGAGCGCCAAACCTTGGGTCGCGGCTCATCAGCTGCGCCAGTCGGAGCGACTTAACGCACCTCTGTCGACAAGTTGATTGCTACGATGACGGCTCGAAGCCACCCCAATCAATGTTTCAGCCCCGCATGTTTTCAGCTATCCAACACCATGCCGCAAGGGGCATGGTTGTACGATCATAAAGCGAGAGGCGCCAATGGCGAAGCAAGCCGCGACCGGCAAGGTAGCAAAAAAGAAGACGGATAAGAAAAAGGCCGACCAGGCGGGCCGAGATAGGTTGCTGGATGCGACAAGCGCGCTAATGGTCGAGATCGGGGACATATGACGTATCACTTCATTCGATCGCGCGCAGCGCTAAAGTCACAGCGCCGCTAATCACCTATCACTTCGGATCCAAAGAGGGGCTGCTTTTGGCGCTGATCGAGCGGGACACGGCCCACTCTTTCGCCCAGTTGGACGGGCTTTTGTCAATGAACGCCGACCCGGTGACGAAATTGCGCATAAACATCACCGGGATCGCCCGCACCTACACCCGCTTTCCATATCTCATTGGGCTTTTCAATCACCTGCTGCGCGGGCCGGACCGGAAAGTCGCCGCACTCGTCCGCAAACAGTTTATTATGCCGCTCATTGAGACCCAGAGAACGATAATTGACGAAGGCGTTCAGTTGGGGGCGCTTCGTCCGCTAGACCCGGACAAAGTATACTTCACCATTGTCGGCGCTTGCCAACACCTCTCTGCATCCCAAGTCGCATTCCGCGATATCATGAACGGGAAGCCGACCGATCCCGTATTTGTAAGGGAGTTTGCAGACACCGTGGCGGACATTCTGCTTAATGGCCTTAAAGCGCCGCGAGGCGATTGACAGCAGGTCTCCCTTCGCTTTACGGTCGTAAAGGGAAAGCCCAACGTCGCGGCTCCCAAGAAACGGGAAACGCATGCCGCTCGATTACGACCGCATTATGGGGCTTCCGCCAATAATCACCCAGCAGACCCTCAGCATTAGGGATACGATTATCTATGCGCTGGGCGTCGGCGCTCACGACCTGGAACATGTCTATGAGCAGGGCTTAGAGGCGTTGCCCACAATGGCGGCTGTTCTTGCCTATCCAGGCTTTGTCGCCGCACGGCCGGAGCTTGGCCTAGACTGGAAGAAAGCATTGAACGGCGAGCAGTCGATTAAGCTCCACGCCCCCCTGCCAGTAGAAGGCGTGTTCACTGGCGAAACCGTCATCGAAGAAATCTTCGACAAGGGAGCTGACAAAGGCGCGATCATGCGCGTGCGCAGAACAATCCGAAATGCAGCTAGCACGACGCTGTTGGCGACGGTTTGGTCAAGCACCTTTCTGCGGTCCGAGGGGGGTTCGGGCAACGCGCCAAAAACGAGCCCCCCACCCCGCACTCGATACCTGATCGCAAGCGCGACATGACAGTGTTGCTAGAGACCCGACCCGACCAAGCGATGCTTTACCGGCTCTCGGGTGACTACAATCCTTTACATATAGATCCCGAAGTCGCGAGAGAGTGCGGTTTCGACCGTCCTATCCTTCAGGGCTTATGCACCTACGCAATTGTCGCACGCGCTCTGATAAAGGCGCTGTGCGGGGGCGACGGCGCTCGCATGCAAGGGATGGACGCACGCTTCTCCAGCCCTGTGTTCCCTGGGGAAACCATCCGAACGGATATCTGGCGCGAAAGCGAGGGGCGGGCGTCATTTCGCGCCTTCGCCGAAGAGCGCGGAGACCTTGTCATCAACAATGGCTACATGGAGTTCGCATGACGTTTGGCATCCTGAGCGTGGGCGCCTACATCCCTCGGCGACGTCTGCAGCGAACCTCAATTCACGCCGCTAATGGCTGGTTTGCCGGCGGCTTGAAGTCGCTCGCCAAGGGCGAACGCGCGGTTGCTAATTGGGACGAAGATTCGATAACCATGGCCGTAGAAGCGGCGCGCTCATCTCTCGCTTCAAAAGACCGCAACGCGATAGAACTCGGTCGTCTTCGCATCAACTTCGCATCCCTTCGCAGATCGACAGAACGCCGGCGTTGTCAAGGAAGCGCTGAACCTTCAAGACGCCGTATCGACAATGGATGTCGGCGGGGGACTTCGCGCTGGCGTTGTCGCGCTTGCCAGCGCGCTTAACGCCACAAGCCGAACAACTCTATGCTGCGCAGCGGAAAATCGCCGCGCAGCGCCGGGATCCGAGGCCGAAATGATGTTCGGCGACGCTGCGGCCGCATTGCTTATCGGAGAGGGTGATCCGATTGCAACACTGGTCGGAGAGCACCATGTGTCGGCGGATTTCGTCGACCATTTCCGCAGCCATGACGCTGACACCGACTATGGGTGGGAAAGCCGCTGGGTGCGCGACGAGGGCTACGCTAAACTCGGCGCTTGCGCTTTGCAGGAAGCGCTGGACAAGCTGTCTATCGATGGCGCCCGTGTTGATAAACTGATCGTCCCGCTCACGATGCGCGGAGCTCCCAATCTCTTCGCCAAGGCCGCCGACATTGCGCCCGACTCGATCTGCGACGTGCTGTCAGCGAATGTCGGCGATTCAGGGGCCGCACACCCGTTATTGATGTTGGCCGCCGCGCTGGAATCCGCGGCGCCAGACGAATTGATTGTTCTGGTCGGCTTCGGCCAGGGCTGCGACGTGCTGGCGCTGCGCACAACCAACGCCATTGCCCGCCAGCGCGGAAACAATTTCACGCACGCCCTCTCACGCCGCACGCCCGAAACCAACTACATGCGCCATCTCTGGTTTACCGGAGCCGTCGCTTATGAGCGGGGCATGCGCGCCGAGCAGGATATGAAGACCGCGCTGACCGCGCTTTATCGCAATCGCAAGACGGTGCTCGGACTCGTCGGCGGCCGATGCAGAAAAACAGGCACGGTTCAGTACCCCCGCAGCGAAATTTCGGTCAACCAGAATGACCCCGCCATCGGCACGCAGGAAGACTATCCGCTCGCCGACGTGCCAGCGTGCATAGTCACCTACACGGCCGACGCGCTGACCTACACGCCGGATCCTCCCTGTTGGTACGGCATGATCGAATTCGAAGGCGGCGGTCGGATGGTCGCCGAATTTGCGGACGTGGCCGCCGAAGATGTGGACGTCGGACGCGCGGTGCGCATGGTCTTCCGCATCAAGGCGGTGGACGAGCTGCGTGATTTCAAACGCTATTTCTGGAAAGCGGTTCCGGCTGACGCCGGCGCCTGAGGAGATGAGGCATGTCCAAGGGCATCAAGGACAAAGTTGCTATCTTAGGGATGGGCTGTTCGAAGTTCGGCGAACGTTGGGGCGACGATCCCGAGACGTTGATGGTCGAAGCCTATCTTGAAGCGCTCGGAGACGCAGAGATCGAGACATCGCAGATCGACGCGGCATGGCTTTCGGTCGCTTTTGACGCAGTCAATATTGGACCTTCCGGCGTGCCGCTGAGCATTGCGCTGCGTCTCGACAACAGACCGGTAACAAAAGTCGAAAACTACTGCGCTAGCGGCACCGAGGCGCTGCGCGGCGCTGTTTACGCTGTTGCGTCCGGCGCTGCCGATATCGCGCTTGCGCTCGGCGTCGAAAAGCTCAAGGACACCGGATATGGCGGGTTGCCAGCGCGCACGCGCGGCACAATGTTTGACATGATCGGCGTTAACGGCTCCGCGCCCGGCAACTTCGCACAGCTCGCGGGCGCCTACCGCGCACGGCACAATGTTTCGGCGAGCGATCTGAAGCGCGCAATGGCGCATGTTTCGGTAAAGAGCCACGCAAACGGCGCAAAGAATCCGAAAGCCCATTTGCGCAAGCCAATCGACATCGACACGGTGCTGAATGCGCCAATGATCGCAGAACCGCTTGGGCTGTTCGACTGCTGCGGCGTTTCGGACGGCGCCGCGTGCGCAATCGTAACGACGCCAGAAATCGCGCAGGCATTAGGAAAAACGGAAATCGTAACCGTGAAAGCCCTGCAGATCGCCGTTTCGAACGGCTGGGAGCTGCAAGGCAGCGGCTGGGACGGAAGCTATTTTCACACGACGCGCAAAGCAGCCGTCCGAGCCTATGACGAGGCTGGAATCACGACGCCCGAAAGACAGCTCAGCCTGATGGAGGTCCATGACTGTTTCTCGGTCACCGAACTGGTGACGATGGAAGACCTTTTCGTTAGTGAAGAAGGCCGAGCATGGAAAGATGTGCTTTCTGGCCGTTTCGACGCAGACGGCGAGATCCCGTGCCAGATCGATGGCGGTCTCAAATGTTTCGGCCACCCTATTGGAGCGTCCGGTCTGCGCATGGTTTACGAGAACTATCTGCAACTGCTTGGCCGCGCCGGCTCGCGCCAGCGAAAGGACAATCCGGTCTTCGCACTCACACACAATCTCGGCGGCATGCCCAACCAGAATGTGTGCGCGATCTCGATCATCGGTCTGCAAGACGCATAACTCGGAAAATGTCGCTGTTCGATACCTTTCAGTTTTATGCCCCCCAGCTGAAGCCGAGTCGCTTCGCAAACCGCTTCGCGCGCTGCTAGCGGAGCATGTTTCCTTGCTTTCCTCCGATCAGCGCGCCCGTTCGTGGATGGGGTTCGATGCGAAACTGAGCCGCGCTCTTGGGGCTGCAGGCTTTCTAGGCCTCACCATGCCGCGCCAATATGGCGGGCGGGACCTCGGCGCCTTTGCACGTTTTGTCGTCGCCGAAGAACTGCTTGGCGTCGGCGCGCCAGTCGCAGCCCATTGGATCGCCGACCGGCAGTCGGCGCCATTGATCCTGCAATACGGCACACAGCATCAACGCGACACGTATCTGCCCGGCATCTGTCGTGGCGAGACTTATTTCTGCATCGGCATGAGCGAGCCCGGCTCAGGATCGGATCTTGCAAGCGTACGAACACGCGCGAAGCGCAGCGCAAACGGCTGGCGCCTCAACGGCCAGAAGATCTGGACGACCTTCGCCCAAGACGCCCACTACATGATTGCGCTCGTACGCACATCAAGCGTTATCGCAGACCGCAAGCAAGGACTATCCCAGTTTATCATCGATCTCGCCGCGCCCGGCGTAACCATAAGGCCGATCCGTGACCAGACAGGTGACGAACACTTCGCTGAGGTTTTTTTCGACGGCGTTGAGCTGGCAGAGGACGCGCTGATCGGAAGCGAAGGCGACGGGTGGACGCAAGTTATGGCGGAACTCGCCTTTGAACGCAGCGGTCCGGAGCGAATATTTTCAAGCATTACACTGCTGGACGCGTGGATCGCGCAGGCGCATGCCGCTGACTTGGCAAGCGCCGTTCTTGCCGGGCGCCTGACAGCACAACTGGCCATCCTGCGCTCAATGTCGCTTGCGGTTACCGCGGAACTCGCGCAGGGACGTTCTCCGGTGGTCGAAGCCACACTCGTCAAGGACCTTGGCACGGCGTTCGAACAAGCGATACCTGCGCTTATCGCGGACGCTCTCGGCGCTCGGCCGGACGCCCGGCCCAGCGACGAGTTGATGCGCACCCTCACATTCGTCACACAAATCGCGCCAAGCTATTCACTTCGTGGCGGTACGCGAGAAATCCTGCGCGGCATCATCGCGCGCGGCCTTGGACTGCGCTGAAATGAACGCAACCCTGCTACTCGATCAGTTCCAACGTCTGCTCGACAACGTCGCGCCCCTGGCGGTCGTCCGTGAATTCGAACAAGGCCGCAACATTGACCATGTTTGGAAGCCGGTCGCCGAAAGCGGGTATCTAGACGCGCTCGTTCCGGAAGACTCCGGCGGGTCCGGATTGACCCTGCGCGACGCGACGCCTCTTCTTGAGGCGCTTGGTCGCCACATCCCACCCGCGCCAATCGCAGACACGATGGCTGCGCGCGCCCTATTGGCGCGCTGCAAGATCCCCGCTCCTTCCGGATGGATCGTGCTCGCAACGGCGAAACAAGGTGAAACCGGCATCGTCCCGTTCGCGCTGACTGCCGACTTCGCCCTGACGGATGACGGCGAAAAGCTCCGACTGACGCCGCTGGCAAGAGACGCGATGGTCGCCGCTGGCGCGCATACAACTCACGCGGCAGTCTTACGATTCGCAAAGAGCGCAGCGATCCTCACTCGCCCATCGGCCGGGATCAGGCCGCTGTCAGCCGTATTGCGGTCAGCCGCTATGGCGGCGCCGCGGCGCGCGCAGTAGAGTTAACGGTTTCATACGCCAATGAACGTGAGCAATTCGGCAAGGCGATCGGCAAGCAGCAAGCGATTCAGCAACAATTGGCGCTAATGGTCGAAAAGGCGGTCGCGATGCACATGGCTGCACAGATCGGTTGTGCTTGCGATTTACTACCCGACATAAGAGCCGCCGCCGTCGCGAAGGGAAGCGTGAGCGCCGCGGTGACCGACATCACGTCGATCGCGCATGCCGTACACGGCGCAATCGGCATCAGCGAAGAGCACGATCTCCAGTTATTTACCCGACGCCTTCATGAATGGCGCATGGCGGACGGGTCAGAAAGCTACTGGTTTTCCCTGCTCGGCAAATTACGACTGACCGCCGATACTCCTTATAGCGCCGAATTCATCCGCAGCCTCCTGCCAGACAATCACGGAGCCGACCTGTGACAGATCTTGTGATCGCCGAACAACGCGGCGCAATCCTCACGCTGACCCTCAATCAACCGGAGCGGCGCAACCCGATCTCCGACCTGCCCATGGTGGACGCACTCTGCACCGCCCTGAAGCAGGCCAACGGCGATTTGGGCGTGCGAACCGTGATCCTGACTGGCGCTGGCAGCGCCTTCTCCTCCGGCGGCGATCTGAAAAAAATGGCGCCCGGGCAAGGTCTGCGCGACGCATTACCTGCTCGCACCCGCGACAATTACCGCGATGGGATCCAACGCCTGCCGACCTTGTTTCAATCGCTTGACGTACCTATTGTAGCAGCAGTCAACGGCCCCGCAATCGGCGCCGGCTGCGATCTCGCATGCATGTGCGACCTGCGCATCGCCGGCGCCAGCGCTAAATTCGCCGAGAGTTTTGTGAAAGTCGGATTGACCCCCGGCGACGGCGGGGCGTGGCTGCTGCCGCGCATTGTCGGATTTTCCAAAGCGTGTGAGATGGCGCTTACCGGCGATACGATCAATGCACAGGAGGCGCTGGCTTGCGGCCTGGTGTCGCGCGTCGCGCCCGACGACGACCTCCTGGCGGCAGCTCTAATGATCGCCGAACGCATCGCCGCCAATCCGCGACATGCAGTCCGCCTCACCAAGCGCCTTTTGCGCGAAGGTCAGACCGCATCGCTCAACGGCCTTCTCGAACTCTCCGCTGCGCTTCAGGCGCTCGCTCACGCCACCTCAGATCATGACGAGGCCGTGGCCGCGTTTCTCGAGCGACGCGAACCGCATTTTCATGGCAATTGACATAACGCCTCAACCACTGTCGGTTCCGCGAGCAATCCTAGATGGCGCATAATGGCCAGGCGATCTAGCCGAGATCGCCGGTCCGAAAACGACGCGTCATTTCCTTGCCGATGATAAGTTGCTGGATCTGCGTTGTGCCTTCGTAAATGCGGAAGGCTCTGACATCGCGGTAGAGCCGCTCGACGGCGCTGTCGCGCATATAGCCGGCGCCGCCATGAATCTGGACGGCGCGGTCGGCTATGCGCCCGACCATTTCCGAGGTGAACATCTTCGCACAACTCGCCTCCAACGAAACCCGTTCGCCCTCGTCCAATCGACGCGCCGCTTCACGCACCATCGCCTCTGCGGCCATGATCTCCGCCTGACTGTCGGCCAGCATGGCCTGTACTAACTGATATTCGCCAATCGGCTTTCCGAACTGCTCGCGTTCACACGCGTAGCGCGTCGCTTCGTGCATGATCCGCTTAGCCTGGCCGACACACATAACTGCAACATTGATCCGGCCGCGGTCCAAAACATTCATCGCTGTCTTAAAACCGCGCCCCTCGACACCGCCCAGCAACGCCGAAACCGGCAGCCTAACATCGTCGAGCATTACATCCGCCGTCAGTGCGCCTGCCTGTCCCATCTTACGGTCGGGCGACCCGATCGTAACGCCCGGACTGTCAGACGGGACCAAAAACGCACTTACGTGGCGATTCCCAGGCAACCGCTCATTGTTGGTGCGTGCAAGCACCGTAATAAGCGACGCCCACGGCGCATTTGTAATGAAACGCTTGCGGCCATTCAGCACATAATGTTCGCCGTCCAGCCGGGCGCTAGTCAGCAGACTTCCAGCATCTGATCCCGAATGTGGTTCGGTCAGTCCGAAACTGGTTATCACCTCTCCGCTGGCGATACGCGGCAGCCATTCCGCTTTCTGCTCTTGCGTGCCCTCATGCACCAAGCCCTGACTCCCGACCCCGAGGTTAATGCCGATGACGCTGCGAAACGCTACCGACGCCCAGCAGAGTTCGAGCACGATCTCCAACTCTTCTGAAGCGCAAAGCCCAAGCCCGCCATACTCGTGCGGAACTGTCAGCCCGAACAACCCCAGGTCACGCATTTCAGCCACGATGACGTCTGGAACACGACAGGTCTCGGCAAGTTCGGCTTCCGCAGGCACCAGCCGTTCGCGCGTGAACCTGCGGACAGTGTCGCGTAACTGCGCAAGGGTCGCGGCATCGAGCCCCGTTGATCCGGACATCAGGCCGGATCCCACCCGAAGACGTCGCTTGAGCGTTGAAGCGGCGCGAAAGAGGGACGGAAAGCCGGCATGAGATCGCTCTTTATCGTGTCCACCGTCCAGCCTGACTCACGCTGCATTGAACGGATTGGCCGCATGTTGTTGAACAGGAAAATTTCGTTCTTGCGAACGCAGAAAATTTGCGCCGATACGTCCTTGGCGTCGTCCGTCATCAGATATGCCGTGAGCGGTGCAATTTTTTGCGGCGTCATCGCCTTCATCCGCTCGACTCTGGCCTTCTCTGCCTCAGTCTCAGTCGGGATCGTGGCGATCAGTCGGCTCCAGGCGAACGGGGCGATGCAGTTAGACCGCACGCCGAACCGCGCCATGTCGAGCGCCACCGATTGCGAGAGGCCGACAATTCCCAGCTTGGCAGCGGAATAGTTCGCCTGCCCGAGATTGCCGATCAGCCCCGAGGTCGACGTGAAGTGCACGTAACTCCCGCCGCCCTGGTCTTTGAAATAGCCCGCTGCGGCTCTGCTGACGTTGAACGCGCCGTGCAGATGGACATCGATTACATCCGACCAGTCGGCATGACTCATTTTATGGAAGATGCGATCACGCAGGATTCCTGCATTGTTGACCACTCCGTGAAGCCCCCGAATTTGGTCACCGCGTCGTCGATGATGCTGGCGGCGCCCTGCGGGTCCGCCACGCTGGCCAGATTGGCGACGGCTTGGCCTCCTATTGCAGCAATTTCGGCCGCCACTTCCTCGGCCGGCCCGGCGTCACCGCCAGCGCCATCAGCCCCACCGCCAAAATCGTTTACGACGACCCGCGCACCCTGCCGCGCGCATTCCAGCGCAATTTCACGGCCGATTCCACGGCCAGCCCCGGTTACGACAACAACCTTACCTTCAAGCAGCATTTACCTCTCCGCCT
Source organism: Hyphococcus sp. D3-15 (assembly GCF_055809375.1). Classification (NCBI taxonomy): domain Bacteria; kingdom Pseudomonadati; phylum Pseudomonadota; class Alphaproteobacteria; order Parvularculales; family Parvularculaceae; genus Hyphococcus; species Hyphococcus sp. D3-15. The sequence goes on from NZ_CM147910.1 coordinate 3,095,495, forward strand.
AATTTCACTTTACGAGTGTTAAGTCAACAATTCGGCCAGCGCAAGGCGGGCGCGCACGCCTGCAATTAATTGAACTGCAATATGTGGTGGTCAGGGCGGTCAGCGTAGATGCGCTGCACAACGCCTTGGCGGTTCGCCAGAACGGCCCGCTGGTTCACATAGCCCTTTTCCGTAATCTCGCCCGCTTTGAAGGATGCGGGCTCTTCAAGCAGAACGGCCCTGCCAATTTGACGTGATGAGCCAAGCCCCCGCGCATTAAATTCGCGCAGTCGCTCGCATATGGTGAGGCGAGCGGCCTTGCTGTCACGGTTTCCTTCCTCGGACAGCCATAGCAGCGCGCCAACGAGATCTCTTGTCGTGTCCAGTGATCACTACGTCCTTAACCAGCGGCTCGCACGCGGCAAGCACCTCAAGACGCAATGGCCCAACAGACACCCACGTTCCGGTCGTCAACTTGAAATCTTCTGCGATGCGCCCATCGAATATCAGCCCCTCGATTGGCCGATCAGGATTCACGAAACGCGCAGCATCACCCATCCGAAAAAAACCTTCCTCATCGAAAGCTTCCCTGGTTCGTTGCGTGTCATCGAAATACGCCGGGGTCACAGTTCTGGACTTGACCCGAACCTCCAGCTTGTCGCCCACCGGCGCCAGCTTGACCGTCGCTCCAGGCAATGGCAGCCCTAGCAGGCCGACCTTCGTAGCGGGCCAATAGACGCCCGTAATCCCATGCACTTCCGTAGAGCCATATGAAGTGATGAACGGGATTCGCCTGCCTGTCGCTGTGACCGCAAGCCGTTGTATTCTGTCATACACATCCTGCGAAAGCGCAGCAGTCCCGTAGATCATCCATTTAAGATTGCGAAAAATCTTTTTAGCGAGGTCAGGCTGCGCCTCAAGCGCCGAGGCCAACATCTCGTATGCAATCGGGGCCGATGATATCTGCATCGGTGAAAGCTCCGCGAGGTTGCGCACCGTCTCACCGAACCGCCCCGGCAATGGCCGGCCATCGTCAAGATAAAGCGTCCCCCCAGCCCAAATATTTTGATTAAACGCCATCCCGGCGCTGAGATGACTCCATGGCATCCAATCGACAGTCAATGGCGGCAGCCGAACGGTCTCGTCTGTTAAAAGCGCGGCGCGAGCGGCGATATAAGCCGTCATCATTCCTTGTGTAATGGTCACCGCCTTCGGCATGCCGGTGGAGCCGGATGTAAAGATATACCGAGCGACCGTATCAGATCCGACCTGCTCCAACGCACGATCAACCTTTTCCGCACCAGCCGCGCTCAGCAGTTCCATCATCGGCGTGTAGCGCTTTCCATCGCCTGAGACGACGAGAACCGTAGGATCTATCGCACGCAATGCTTCGATCGCGCGGGCATAGGTCTCACCGGACTCGACATAAATCAAACCAGGACGAAGAAAATTAAAGCAATGCTCTAGCTTGCCGAAATCACTGGACGAAAGGCTGTAGGCCTCACTCACGGCTGTCGATGGAATTCCGGCGTAGTAGCCGGCAAGCGTCATTAGCGCGTGAAACGGCGAAACGCCTGAGAGAATGAAGATCCCCCGCCCGGGACCAGCGCTTTTTTGAAGAAGCCAATTCGCAACATTTCGGGCGCCGCGCCGCATGTCGCCATAGCTTAAACCGCGCCACTCTCCGCTTGCGTCTCGCTTCATGATGAGCGGACGACCGGGATGCTCGGAGGCGCGCTCTTCCAGCAGATGTGCGACTGATTGAGCCTCGCCCGTCGGGGCGTAGGGACTGCGAAGCAGGAAGCATCCGTCCGCGCGGACCTCCACGTCCACCGCCGGCGCCACGAAGGGAAGGTCCGCGAATAGCGCCTCTTCTGCGTGCTCGGCGACCGATTGTCCGTTCATCCCCTACTCCCAGTTCTTCGTGACATATTGGCGATTCAGCCTGCACGCTAACGTGCAGGGCCAGATAACGCCAGAGTAACTTTATAGTCATAAAGCCATATTGTTGTTATCTGGCTCTTATCCAGCGAACCAGTGCCGTAACAAACGTCGACACAGGCTCAAAACGGCCTGTTTGGCCAACTGGTCAGCAGCCAAGCACACCGCGGATAGCCGCGAATCAAGTCCTTTACGATTGTAAAATTTACTGATACCTGTAATTCACAACAATACGCAAAAAGGCGTAAGAACATAATGGGAGAGGACTTGATCGGCGGCGAGATGAAGGGCGGTCGCGTTGGCGGACCAGCGAGCTTCTCGGCCCGACCGTAAGTCCGGAAACGACAATGAACAAAACGCCCGATTCCGTCCGCGCAGAAGAAATTGAAGCGATCGCAATCCGCAAAGCTTTTAGGAGACTGATTCCCTGGTGCATGGTCTTTTACGTTCTAGCGTATGTGGACCGCATCAATATCGGCTTTGCAGCCTTGACGATGAATCCCGCCCTAGGATTGACCGCCACGACTTACGGAATGGCCGGCACCGCATTTTACATCGCCTATTCGCTATTTGAGGTGCCCAGCAATCTTGGCATGGCGCGATACGGCGCTCGTTTCTGGATCTCTCGGATTATGATCACATGGGGAGTGGCCTCGATTGCGACCATGTTTGCAGCCGGACCATACAGCCTCGCCATCTTGCGGGCACTTGTGGGCGCCGCAGAGGCCGGATTGCTGCCCGGCATAATGCTCTACCTTGGGCAATGGTTTCCACACGCCCACCGAGCCCGCGCCAATGCGTTGTTTTTCATGTCGTTGCCAATCGCCATGCTTATCGGAGCGCCGTTTTCCGGACTGATCTTGCAGATGGACGGGATTCTCGACCTCGCCGGATGGCGCTGGCTGTTTCTTCTGGAAGGATTGCCATCGGTCGTGATGGGGGTCGCAGCCTATTTCATCCTCTTTGACGGTCCAGGCCAAGCTAAATGGCTGTCACCGCAGGAACGAGATGCACTCGCTCAAAGAGTAGAGCATGACTATCGCGCGACTTCGCCAGCCGAAAAAACCAGCGCACATTGGCGCGATTATACAAATCCCGCAATCATACTGCTTGCAATCATTTACTTCTGCCTGATCAACACGACCTCAACGTTCAGTGTCTGGACTCCGTTGATCGTGCAGGACCTCCTGGGCGGGAGTCCGGCAACGTTGCTAGTTAGCGCAGTCAGCGCCGTTCCGCCTTTATTCGCTATCATCGCGATGTTCGTGTGGACGCGCAATGCAGACGGCGCAGATGTTCGGTTTCGGTATGCCATTTGTGCTTTCATGGCTACCGCAGCAGGTTGGGCGGCGATCGCGCTGTTCACCGCACCGTGGCTGCAGCTGGCCGGCCTCGTCATATGCTTCGCAGGAGCCTTTACCGTCATACCTCTGTTCTGGGCCACCGCAGCCGAACTAATCCCACGCCGCAACCATGCAGTCGGGATCGCGCTAATTTCTACGGTTGGCACTTTAGCCGCGATTTTAAGTCCTACGCTGACAGGAGTTTTAAAGGATCTGACTCAAAGCTTCGCGGCCGGAGCATGGTTTGCTACAGTTCTTCTTATAATTGCTATCGGATTGATGATGGCGCTGCGAAGGCGGATTTCAAGCGTCGTTTAAATGCGCGACGACATTCAAAAGCCTTCCAATGATACGAGGGTGACGCCGTGTTTCGCTTTCTGCACTACGCCCATTACAAGCATCAAGATCGTCGGAGATTTTTTTGGCCGCCACATGAGCGCTATTAAAACTCTCTCCAAATTCATCGGAATTGCTCGTGCGCTCATTCCAGACCGGCGCTATCAACGCCAACAATTCCACGATCAACAAGACCGTTGAATTCGCCCGACGATAGCCCCAGTACATCACAAAGAACTTGCTCGCTGTGCTGACCGTTGCGTGGAGCAGGACTTGCAGGCGCCCGCATCTCATCAGCGATCGTCGCGATGGCCCCAGCCGCAGGGTAACTAAACCCGCTTGGATTCTGAGACACTTGTGAAAACAAAGGATTCGCGCCGACCAATTTCCTGTCATGCGCCGCGTCAAGCATGGTGCGATACCGGCTGTAAACGCACCCGGCAGCCGCAAGCGTGCGCTCAAGGTCGCTGCAGGTTCTCTGAGCTATCGCATTGGCGAACACCGGGATAAGCGCGTCGCGATGTTCGTACCGCTTTCCGTCATCAGTCTCAAAAGACACGCCGCGCTCTGTTTCAACTCTGTGCACTTCGCCCTTAAGGTCTAGCGCCTTCAAGAGATTCGCCCATTGTACAGGCGTCACCACGACGATCATCATCCGGATGCCGTCTTGTGTGACAAAGTCACTTCCAAAAAGTCCGTAAACAGTATTCCCGCCACGCTCCCGGTTTGCCTCTCCGTACAAAACCTCTGCAAGATTGCCGAGATTTGACGCCGTCCCGATCGCAATATCCGCGAGCGGTATGATAATTTCGCCGCCCGTTCCCGATAATTCTCGCCGCCGCAGCGCGGACACAAGCGCAAAGGCGGCGTAGGCCCCAGCAAGCAAGTCCCATGCAGGGAGCACATGATTTACTGGCTCTGGGCCTGGTCCCGTCATTTCCGGGAAACCGACTGCGCAATTTACCGTGTAGTCTAGAGCCGGGGCCCCGTCCGGCCACCCTGCTATGCGAACTGTGACGAGATTGTCCCGCTCGGCAGCGATGCGTTCATGCGCAAGGAAGCCGCGAGCCGGAAAATTCGTGAGCAGCGATCCCGCTTGTTGAACGAGGCGCACAAGGACCTCCCGTCCTTCTTGCGACTGCAAATTCAATGCAACGCTTTTTTTTGAGCGATTAAGATTTTCCCAATACAAAGAGTCATTGGAGCGCGTAACTGGCCAGCGACGATAGTCTGGTCCTCCGCCGATCTGATCGACGCGTATCACTTCTGCCCCGAATTGCGCGCAATAAAGACCTGCACTTGGCGCCGCAACAAAAGATGAAGCTTCAACGACTTTAACGTCGTCCAACAAACGGTACATAATACACCTTCCAACAACGAGCTGTCTCAAATCGAGCAGTGCACAAGGGGAACTGTTTCTTTGCGCTAAGCGCCCGCAGCCATGCCGAATACATCTATCTTTCAAAAAGCCTAAAGCGGCTCGCCAAGCAACTTGCTTGCGCGCAAAGCCACCGGCAGGTCGACCATTTTGCCTTCTATCGTAAACGCCGCACGGCCTTTTGCGACAGCTTTTTGCCAAGCGTCGAGGATGCGGCGAGCCTCCCCTATCTCTTCCTGGGTCGGCGAAAACACTTCATTGAATACCGCAGCCTGATCGGGATGAACGGCAAGTCCTCCAGTAACTCCGTAAGCTCGCGCGCGTCGCGCGGCCTCACGCAGCCCGTCGACATCTCCCAGGACAGCGATCGAAGCCGGAACTGCAAACGCCATCAACCCGGCGGTCGCTGCAGCAAGCGCCAATTGCCGCGCAGGAAGGTCGAGGAACTCCGGCGTCGGACGCACGCCGACAGACGCAGAGAAGTCCTCGGATCCAAGCGCCAGCGCCACAACGCGAAGGACCGACGCGACCGAAGCCGCGGCCGCAAGACCGCTCGCGGACTCTATCAACGCAATGAGCTTGATTTCCCCGACAGCGAGCCCACGACGTGCTTCAAACTCACTAATAACGCCCTCAATCACGGCTAACCGCTTTGGGCATTCTACTTTTGGAGCCATGACGGCGTTAATTCCCGGTATGATCGAGGCTTCCAGATCCGCAAATGCATCGATCCAGGAGCTATTGATGCGCACGATAAGCGGCAATTCATCCGGGGCCATTTCAACCAGCTTCGCTACATTTCCACGAGCAACGCTTTTCCGCCCCGGCGACACGCCGTCTTCCAAATCCAGAATGACCGCATCAGCGCCCTTGCGCATTGCTTTCGCCGCGCGCTCGGTATTGTCGGCAGGTGAAAATAATAACGATCTCAATTTTTGGCGTGTCGACATTTGAGCTCCGCCTCCATGGCCGCCGGTTGTCCGGCGGACTGCGCCCACAATAGAGCGCCGTTCTGACAAGGATTGCTGTTGAGCATGAACGCCTCGTTCGCAAAAAGCGGCAACCTCGCACGGAAATTGAATTCTGACACTGCGGCGCCGGGATGCTCGCCAAGGTAGAGATCCATCAACAGGTTGGCGATATAAGGGCCATGCACGACCAGTCCCGGGTAGTGCTCAGCGCTAATCGCGTATTCCCGGTCGTAATGGATCCGATGCGCATTCGACGTTAACGACGAAAACCGGAATAATCGCACAGGATCAGCGACGACTTGGGATTGAATTGCTCCATTCTCAAACTTCACCGCACTGCCCGCAGGAGTTCGAGGCGAACTCGAAGCTTCGCAGTACACAATATCCTGCTCCTCAACGATTTTCGTTTTCGATGCTACAGAGATTTCGTGAAGCACTGTAAGGAGAATCATTGCCCCAGAGCGGCCGGTCTTTTGTTGAATATTCTTGATTGTCGATAATCGACTTATAGCGGCGCCAATCGGAATATCATCGATAATTCGTATGCGGCTGCCCGCCCACATTCTCCGAGGAAGGTCTATCGGCGGAATAAAGCCTCCGCGCAAGGGATGGCCATCAGGCCCGACAAGCGATTGTCGCACCCAAGGCAGGAAAAACAGCCAATGCCCGAGAGGCGGCACCAGTCCGTCACGCCACGGAGGCGCATCATGATCAAGTAAGGCGGCCAGTCGTGACACCTGCGACGCGACGGCCACGTCATCCTCCACGACCTGACGCCCTATCCACGTTGAGATATCTCTCGGTTCATTCATTGAAAATCAGTCTCCAAAAACCGGTTTCGATAGCTCTGATCACAGAGGCCCCTCTCCCCTCATCAGCAACCATAGTGTCGATGCTTGGACGGGTTCGTTAGAAGTTTCCTGAAAGCGCAATCCTGCGCCGGCGGCGATCATGTTGCGATTGCCTCCTCAAAAAGGCTCCTTGCGATAACCTTGAGAGCCAATGTTTCCTCCGCCCCCTCAAATATCGACAGCACTCTGGCGTCAATCCAGTAGCGGCTTACGGCCACTTCCTCCGAGTATCCCATTCCGCCATGAATTTGCATCGCTTCACGAGAGACGATTTCAGCAGATCGACAAGCCAGCAGCTTGACGAGGCTAGCGGCGGCGCCCGATCCGCCGGAATCAAGGTCTCGACCAACGGCAAAAGCAAGATGGCGACAAGCCGTATAAAGACTGGCCATCTTTGCAATCTTGACGCGCGTCAATTGGAAATTGATTAGCGGCGTCCCAAAGACTTTTCTGTCTTGCGCATAGCGCACAGCAGCTTTCAGACTTGCACGCATTACGCCCAGCGCCCTGCCCGCCGTCTGTATTCTGCCGCCCACCATTCCTTTCATCGTCAGATAGAAACCCTGGCCGATCCCCGCCTGCTCACCGATAATGTTTTCGTCCGGAACAAAGAAATTTTCAAACACCAAGTCGAATGAATGCATGCCGCGATAACCGATCGTCGGAATCGACCTTCCTTCAAGTCTGCCTTTGTCCGGCTGAATGTAAGCGAAGGTGTGATCGTCATAGGACGGCTTCTCGACCAGAAAAATACTAAGGCCTTTATGCCCAAGCGAACGATCGGGGTTTGTCCGTGCGACCACCATCAAGAGGCCGGCTTTTCCAGCGAACGTGCACCATGTCTTTGCACCGTTGAGGAGCCAGCCCTTCTCGACCTTCGCAGCTTTCAGCGTCAAATTGGCCACATCCGAACCAAAATCAGGCTCGGTAATGGAAATCGCGCAAAGCGGTTCGCCAGCCGCAATCCGGGGAAGCCACTTGTCTTTTTGCCTCTCGGTTCCGCCCGCGATCAGCGCCCGCGCCAGAATCTCCGGTCTCGTCATCAGACTTCCTGCAGCCGCAAGCGACGCCTCGGATAGCGCTTCGGTTACAGCAATCATCATCGGCGTATTATCTCGCTCGCCAGCGCTTCCGCCATACTGCTCGGGGATCGAAAGGCCGAAGACGCCCATTTCCCGCATCGACTGCAGCAGAGACTCAGGAACGATCTGATCTTTCCTGTGAATCTCCTGGGCTAGGGGCGCAACGACATCTTCACCAAAGCGTCGAAACATGTCCTGCGCCATCATGGTCTGATCATCCAGATCAACTTGGCCGATGTCGACATTCGTTTCTGCGATTTCAGCGCCGAGATCAGCAAGTATATCCGGCATGCAAGCTTCGCTTCGAAGATGCGTCAGCTCACGACTGCAGGCAACCTCACGCAAAACATCCGGAGCAAGACCGAGGCCGAGATAGACGGTCTCGAGCCGCGTCAACAAAGCGCCGTACACATCCGCCAAATATGCTGCAGCGAGTTTGCCATCAACTTTCGCAAGCGTCCTCCAGCTGGCGACAAGCGACCCTCCAGCCGATAGTTCTGCATATGCTGTCGCAAGCTCAAAGGAGACCTGCTGGTGGTTATCCAGCAACTCTGCAGAAATACGCCCTTTCTTCTCGCAACGCCTTGCGGCGGCGCAGATCGCCACATCCAGCAGTTTATGAATTCGGCTTTGTAAGTTTGACGTGGCGGCGAACAACGGGTCGCTTTTATTGTCCGTAATAGTTGCCTTGTATTCGGTCATGAGAGACTCGCGCCTTCGGCATTTAATGAGAATTCGGAAATCGCTTCTCAAGGTGAGAGATAGCGGCGCCAAAAGCATTCGTATTACCAAACCCCGACGGCGCGGCTGGCGTCATGTAACCGTTAGATCGGAATTAGTCCAAGTGTGGCCTAAGGCCGTCGGTCCATTACAATGTATTGTAATCATTAGAAAAATGCGCCCGCGCAAGCATCTTCTATAAACCAGGGTTATAGCTCGCCGATACAGTTTGATAGGCATGCTCGTTTTTTTCCTGCCAAAATTATCCGGCACAAAGTGAAGACACGCATCATGATTCAAACACCCTATTTGCTCTATCTCGGCTCCACTTCCGATCCTGTCGCAATCAAGACGTCTCGCGGGGTCGCCATGTTTCGCCGCCAGGATTGCGTCGGTGAATTCTCTACCGGCGACGCCGCTTTGACCCTCGACCTGCCACGAATGAATTTTCCCGAAGCCGCTGCGGCAGGCGCTCGAACGCTTATTCTTGGCGTCGCCAATGCCGGCGGAACTTTGGAGGACGATCTCATCAATGATTGCGAGGCCGCTCTGGACGCCGGACTGGACATCGCGTCAGGGCTGCATTCACGCCTGCGCGACAACCCACGCCTTCTGGATGCGGCCAAACGCAATGGTCAAAAGCTATTCGATGTGAGAGATGTTCGCACCACCTTGCCGGTTGGAAATGGTCTGCCGCGCGCCGGAAGACGGCTTTTAACCGTTGGAACAGATTGCTCGGTTGGCAAAATGGTCACCACGCTTTGCCTTGAGCGGGCAATGCGGGCGCGGGGCATGACGGCGGATTTTCGCGCGACCGGACAGACCGGAATATTGATAACAGGAGCGGGCGTTCCCCTCGACGCCGTGATCGCCGATTTCATTTCCGGAGCAATTGAGATGCTTTCACCGGCGCGAAACGACGGCGGCTGGGATCTGATCGAAGGCCAAGGCTCGCTCTTTCATGCCTCTTTTGCAGGCGTGTCAACCGGATTGCTGCACGGCGCGCAGCCCGATGCGATCGTGATTTGCCATGACCCGAAGCGCAAACACATGCGTGGCTTACCGCACTTTCCGCTTCCTTCGCTTAAAGATACGATAGAGGCGAACATTCGTGTCGCGAGCCTTACCAACCCTGACGTCATTGCCGTGGGCGTTGCGCTGAACACATCCGGTATGGGACAATCTGAAGCCATGGCGCTTTGCGAACAAGTTGCAAACGAAATTGGCCTGCCCGTCACCGACCCCATCGCCTTTGGCGTCAAGAATATCATTGATCGGATCGAAGAATGCTTCGGCGACTACACGCAACCCAATCTTCGTTTGGCCTGAACCGGCCCTTCCGGATTTCACGCGGGATCAAAACTGCGGCGGAGGTCATCACCGTCGAGATCAAGCAAAACGGCGTGAGTGGACGCGGCGAAGGCGTGCCTTACGCCCGTTATGGCGAAACGCTTGAAAGCGTGCTCGAACAGATCGAATTGGTGCGCGCCGCTATCGAAGACGGCGCCGGGAGAAGCGAACTGCTTGACCTTATAGCGCCAGGTGCAGGCCGCAACGCCCTGGATTGCGCATTGTGGGATCTTGAATCCCGCATCGCCGGCTCCAGCGTCGCCAAACTCATGGGATGGCCTGAAGCAGCCCCTGTCGCCACGGCAATGACGATCAGCCTTGATACGCCTGAAAATATGGCCAAGGCGGCGGCGGCGCTTAGACATGTTCCGCTGGTGAAAGTGAAAGTGGATGGCCGCGATCCACTCAGCGCTATCCGCGCCGTACGTGAAGCAGCGCCAAGACCGAGGCTCATCGTCGACCCAAATGAAAGCTGGAGCATGGCGACGCTTGCCGATGCACAGTCCGAACTGGCTACATTGAATGTCGATCTTTTGGAGCAGCCGCTGCCCGCCGACCACGACGAGGAGCTTGAGGGATTCACGCCATTGGCGCCCCTAGCCGCCGATGAATCAGGGCATGGGCCGGGCGATATTCCGGCGCTGGCCAAACGCTACCAATTCATCAATATAAAGCTCGATAAAACCGGTGGCCTTACTGCCGCTCTTGCTGTTGCAGACGCCGCCCAAAAGGCTGGCCTCGGACTTATGGTGGGTTGCATGGTGTCAAGTTCGCTGTCGATCGCGCCAGCCTTAATCCTGGCGCAAAAATGCGCGTTCGTGGATCTCGACGGCCCTACTTGGCTTACCGAAGACCGCGCCAATGGCGTGACGGAAAAAGGCGGCGTGCTCGCGCCCGCAAGGCCAGGTTTCTGGGGAGGATCATAACCTCCCCTTGAAATTTGCTCGGGCCGTATGAGCGCATCACCTGTTTCTGAAGCCGGCATTACCGCAATAATGCTCAAACAGTACTGTAAGGACATCTCATGAAACTTAACGGCACAACACTGGCCGCGGCGAGCCTCCTGCTGCATGTGGCATTGCCAGCGAATGCTCTGGCTGGCGAGCCCGAAGATGCGACCTATGACATCCTCATTCGCGGCGGCACGATTTATCCTGGCGGCGGCGACCCGTTCAATGGCGATATCGCAATTACGGGCGATCGCATCACTTATGTGGGCCCTCCTGCGGATCATGCCTCCGAGCGCACAATAGACGCCACCGGCTTGATCGTAGCGCCTGGTTTCATCGACCCCCACACACATATCGAAACGGCATTGATGAGCGAGCTGCCCGCAGCGCGGCTGGTTCTCCCATTTCTCACTCAAGGCGTCACGACAGCTTTTATCGGAGTTGACGGCCTGGGGAGCCCGGATCTCGAAGCTACTTTTGGCAAGAACACCGGACACGACTACGGGGTTAATTTCGCGAGTTATGTGGGGTTCGGCGAATTGCGAAAACTAGCCGTCGGCCTGGACGATCGCGAGCCAACCCCGTCTGAGCTCGCCGCAATGACCGCGCTCACCGAAAAGGCGATGTGCATGGGCGCGCTGGGGCTTTCAACGGGTCTGTTTTACGCCCCGCAGAGTTATGCAAAAGTCGGCGAGGTCGTCGCCCTCGCCCGGGCTGCGGCGAAATATGGCGGCGTCTACGATAGCCATATTCGCGATGAATCCAGCTATACGGTCGGGTTGGAAAAAGCGATTGACGAGGCTTTGCTGATCGGACGGGAAGCGAATATTCCGGTTCACATCGCTCACATCAAAGCGTTGGGCGTCGACGTTCAAGGAGAAGCCCCCGCCATTATCGCAAAAATCGAAAAGGCGCAGAGAAACGGACAGGTCGTCCACGCTGATCAATATCCGTGGAACGCCTCAGGCACTGGCCTTTCGGCCGCGCTCGTCCCACGCTGGGCGCAGGACGGCGGACGCGACGCAATGCTCGCTCGTTTCGCTAATCCGGCGGAAATGAAACGCATCAGAGTTGAGATGGCCGAAAACATGCGGCGCCGCGGCGGCCCGGCATCTCTACTCATCATGCGCGGCCCCGCCGATGTGATTGGCAAAACATTGCAGGACCTGGCTGCCGCTTCAGGTCATGATCCGGTGCAGGCAGCGATAGACGTGCTAAAGCGGTCGGAAGCCGGCGTCGTTTCCTTCAATCAGGCCGAGAGTGATATCATTGCCTTCATGAAGCGCCCCTGGGTCATGACCGGTTCCGACGCGTCGCTTGGGCATCCGCGTTATTATGCTTCGTTTGCGCGCAAATATGCGACCTATGTCAAGGACAAAAAAGTTATCGACCTTCGCACTTTTATCGACCGATCCACAAGCTCGACAGCGGAGATATTCGCGCTCGAAGGACGAGGGCGCCTGAAGGTCGGCGCGTTCGCTGACGTGATCGCTTTTGACCCAGAGACGTTTGCACCCCGCGCCGACTACGCCAATCCGTTCTTGTTCTCAACCGGGCTGAACACTGTGGTGATAAACGGCCAAATCGCTATCGATAACGGCGAGCCGACCGGCGTGGCGGCCGGCCGACCGCTGCCGCACAGCCCGACAGCAAAAAACTGCAAGTGAGTTGCGACACGATGTAAATGATCGCACAGTCTGCGCCAACGTCATGACATTAATGGTATTTGACCACTTACGGAAGAGTAGGAAAGTTTGATCCGATGTCTGCCAGTCATTGCTGCCCCGTTCACGCTAGAATGCAGGTGGACGACTTCGGCAGCGTGACGCAGGCTTCGGATGAGTTTCCGCCAAACTCTCCCGTTACACCGTCATTGCATTTTCACTCCATTGGATTTAGCCTTATGCGGAGAGCGCAGTGGAAAATCACAAGCATCTTAGCCGGCTCTCAAATTCGTTCATGCTTCTTCGATGCACGCCCTGAGAAACTCCAGAAACTCAGAGGCTGCATGCGAAAAGGGCCGACTTTCCAGAGTCATTGCATATACGTCAAAGGCCACACCGGGTCGAAGCGGTCGGAATTGAACCTGTTCATCTGTTGCAAACATAGCAGTGAAATTGTCCAGCAGCGCCATGCCAAGCCCCTCCCTGACAAGCGCCGATCCGATGTAGAAAGTGCGAGCGGATGCAACCTCGTTCAACAAAACCTCGGCGCGTTCTAGCTCCGCACGCAAAAGATCGCCAATGGGCCCGCTTTGCGCGAGGCTGATGAACCGCCTGTCCTTCACCAATTCCAACGGCACCCGCTTCGGGGCGTCGGGAAAATCATTGTCGCGGTACAAGAGCCCGAGCTCACCTTCGCCAATCCATTCTGAAACCAACGGAAGACCGGGAGGAACCTTGTACGCAATCGCGATATCGGCTTCTCGCTCATACAAGCTTCTGCCTATTTCCTCGTGATGTAGCGTCTGAAGGTCGAGAAATACATCGGGATGCTTCCGTGAAAACATAGCCACTGCACGGGGCAGAATATGCAGCGCAAGCGATGGCAAAACGGAAATGCGCAACGAACCCGAACCGCGACGCATGTTGCCGGTGACATGCCGCAACGACGTTATCTGCTCGAAAATATTCGCAACGTCGGCGAAGATGGCATGTGCATCCTCAGTCGGCACGAGCCTGCCGCCGCGCCTGTCGAACAGTGGAAAGCCGAGCATTTGTTCGGCATGCTTGAGCGTTTTCGTAACAGCCGGTTGAGAGATGCTTAACGCTCGCGCTGCAGCGCTGACGGTCCCATTCACGTAAACGGCGTGAAATATCTCGATATGACGCAGTTTCATGGCATGACTTTGGAAAACCGCATTGATCGATTGCTCTGACAAGCACTCGCCTCAATCGACGCCGTACAAGGAATTACATCCCCTTGGATGGTGGCGGCCGCAATATAGCTATCCATATCTGAATTCTGTCGCTCTTTCATACGCTCAATCCGCCGCTGACCAGCAAGACCTGGCCGCTCACATAGTTGCTCTCCGGCGCGCAAAAGAGATAGATTGACCCTGCCGCCTCTTCCGTCGTGCCCGCGCGCGCCAATGGAACTTGACTCACGACCGCCTCCAGCATAGGCGCCGACACTCCGGCCCTAACCTGCTGGCCATCGATTTGGAAGCGCGTGTCCGGATTGTCGTTTGACTTCGTCAACCTCGTCTCGATGAGGCCGAATGCGACACAGTTGACGCAGACTTTGTATCGCCCCCATTCCTTAGCAAGCGTCTTCGTCATACCCACAATGGCGGACTTGGCGGAAGAATAGTTCACCTGGGCGGGATTCCCATTGGTGCCTGACACGGATGAAACGTTGACGACTTTGCGGATAACCTCTCGGCCTTCTTCGGCTTCCAGCTTCGCCATCGCGCGGATCGGTTCGGCGGCGGCGCGCAGGATGCGAAAGGGGGCCAAGACATGAACCTCGAGCATCGACTGAAACTGCTCGTCCGTTTGTTTTTGAATTAGCCCGTCCCACGTATAGCCTGCGTTGTTTACGATAATATCCAACCCGCCAAAGGTATCCAGAGCCGTCTTCACGAAGCGGTCTCCGAAATCCGACGCCGAAACATTGCCGACACATGCGACAGCTTGTCCTCCCGCTGCGAGAATCAACTGAACCACTTCATCGGCGGGCGCCTCGTCGAGATCATTCACCACGACACGCGCCCCTTCAGACGCCAGTTTCAGCGCTGCAGCTCGCCCGATCCCTCGCCCGGCCCCTGAAATAATTGCAACTTTACCTGCAAGTTTTACAGACATCGGCATACTCCCAACCATTGCGGCATTTTCTTCGGCGTGGATTTCCTGACCACGTAATGCGCTGCAGGCGATGATCTTTGAAACTGCGTACGCGCCTTGCCTTCATCTTGCCGCTCCGCCGCCGCAAGGCGAACCAGAAAAAAGGCGGATCGCCTCCATGGCGCCAGACTCTATCACTCCACTGCACGCCTGCGAAAAACGTCCTCGTCCAGTGCGCCTTCTGACTTCGCCACAGTCACTGTGATCGCCGCGTCGCCAGTGACATTCGTCACAGTTCGCATCATGTCCAGAATTCTATCAATCGGGAAAATGAGACCGAGGATAAGACCTGTATGCTCCGGCGAAACGTTGAAGACGCTTACGACCGTAGCGAACAAAAATAAACTTGCAGAAGGTATGCCCGCCGTGCCGACGGACGCTAATGTGGCGGTAAGCGCAATCAGGCAGTAATGGTGAAAATCCAGATCGTAGCCGAAAGCCTGAGCGGTGAAGAGCGCAAGTGCGCCAAGATATAAGGCCGTTCCGTCCATGTTGACAGTCGCCCCAAGCGGCAAAACGGAAGACGCGACCGATCTTCCCACGCCGAGATTATCAACCGCATTTGACATCGTTACGGGCAAAGTGGCGGAGCTGGATGAAGTTGAGAACGCCACCATCTGCGCATCGAGAACACCACGCAGAAAATTCAGCAGCGGCAACTTTAAAACCAAGCGCATCAGCCCGCCATAGATCAAAAGCATGTGGATAAGACAACCAGCATACACGACCAGAGCTAGCTTGACGATGCTGAGCAACGTCTCAAGGCTTTGAGTTCCTGCAGTATGGGCGACGAGCGCGAAAACCCCAAAAGGTGCAAGCTCCATGACCAAATGAGTCACGTTCAACATTGCGTCGCCGGCCGCGTCAAAAAAACGGCCTGCAGGTTGACCGCGCTCGCCAGACATCAATATCCCAACCCCCAACAGAATTGCAAAGAAGATGATGGAGAGAAAATCCCCATCAACCAATGCCGCGAAAGGGTTATTCGGGATGATGTTGAAAAGCCGGTCTTGAGCGCTCGGCGCCTCGACGTCAAGCACCCGTGGCTCGACAGAACCGAAGTCGACGCCAACACCTGGCTTAAAAACAAAACCAAGCGCCAACCCTATCGTAATAGCGAAAAATGTCGTCACAAGATAAAGCGCAATCGCTTTAGCGCCGATGGATCCCAACTTCCGCGGATCGCCAATGGCATAAACACCGGAGACCAGCGTAAAAAACACCAGCGGCACGACAAGCATCCGGACAAGCCGGAGAAAAATGTCGCCAACCACGCGCACTTGAACCAATATATCTCGCGCCTGGTCGGGCGATGCAAATATCGCAAGGGCCGCGCCGAACACGACGCCCAAGACCAAGCCAAGCAATACCCGTTTCCAAAGCTTGATTGAAAACCATAACTTCATTATGCGCCCCCGCATCCGCGTATGCGCAGACTTAAAAAGTCCTGACTTTCCATGACGTCGGGCGGCGCTTTGGCGCCAGACCTGGTTACGTGATTCATGCCGGCAAGGCCTTCGCGATTCGGCGCATTCACGCGGCCTTCCCATAAAGGGTCACGACGCAAGCACCCCCCAGCCCGACATTGTGCTGAAGTCCATGCCGCGCACCCTCGACCTGACGTCTGTCAGCACTCTCACGCAGCTGGTTGACGATCTCGTAACATTGCGCGAGCCCGGTCGCACCGAGCGGGTGCCCTTTTGACAGAAGTCCGCCTGAGGGATTTGTAACATGTAGGCCGCCGTAGGTGTTCTGAGCGTCTCGGATATACCGCTCCGCCCCGCCTTCCTCGCACAACCCCAGAGCTTCATAGGAAATGAGCTCGTTGGTCGTGAAACAGTCATGCAATTCGACAAGCTGAATTTCATTGGGGCCAATACCCGAGTCTTGGTAAACTTGATTTGCGGCGGCCTTGCTCATGTCATAACCAACAACGCTCATCATCGAACGACCATCAAATGTGCCCGCAAAATCAGTAGTCAAAGCCTGCGCCACAATCTCGACCGGAGCGCGCAGGCCAAGGCGCGCAGAGAACGCGGGCGAGACGAGGATCGCCGCCGCCGCGCCACAGGTCGGCGGGCAGGCCTGGAAACGCGTAATCGGTCCGTAGAGCCGCTTCGCTGCCATGACGTCTTCCAACGTTAGGGGCTCGCGCAGCAGCGCAAGCGGGTTGTTCGCAGCATGGCGGCGCGCTTTGACTGAAATCAGAGCGAAGGTTTCGTCGTTGACGCCGTAGCGCTGCTGATATTCGAGCCCGCCGCCTCCGAATTGCTGTGCGGCGATCGGGGCGGTGTCGTCGAAACCTTGTATCTCGGCCTGTTTGGCCAAATGAAAGTCTAAAGTCCGCTTTCGATCATTAAATACGAGGCCTAGCGCTCCAGGAAGCATCTGCTCAAACCCGACTGCGAGAACACAGTCCGCAGCGCCCTGTGCAATAGCCTGACGTCCAAGATAAAGCGCAGTGGAGCCCGTAGAGCAATTGTTGTTGACATTTACGATCGGAATGCCAGTGCAACCTACGCGATAAATCGCCGACTGGCCCGCCGTAGAGTCGGCATATACATATCCGGCATAGGCCTGCTGAATTTGATTGTAGGATATGCCAGCATCCTCGAGCGCCAGGCGGATTGCTTTCTCCGCCATAACATCCCAGTCCTCGCTGGCGCCTGGTTTAGTGAAAGGGATCATGCCGACCCCGGCAATACGCGCCTTACTCATTCGCCATAGTCCCTTACTATATTTTTCTAAAGTTCATGCCCACGCAGAGATGGCGCCGGTTTGTTTCCATATATTCGTCCAGAACGCTGTAAGTTCGCGAAGACAGGGCCAACCCGCCACAGGCTTCGACCGGGCGTTGGATTTCGCAGGACTGTCCGCACTCATTGACGCTCACACCGGCGCCTTACTCGTCAATCCGGACGCCAGCGTCGGCCGCGCAACGCTCGGCTTCCTCTGGCGCGCGACCAAGCGCAGCGGGCCGCACGATCGCGCCGAGAAATCGGTTAAGTCGGCCCGGTTCCTCCAATAGAAACGCATGCGCCGAATTGGGGAACTCAACCCACATTTTATATGGCGCACATATCTTGTCGTAGAAGTCCCTCGACAATGTCAGTGGAGTCTGCCAGTCGTAATGCCCGGTCACAATGAAGACCGGCACTTCAAACTTGGTTCCGACATCCTTCTCAACGCTCCATCCGCTTACGGACCGATCCGTCTCCTCTGTGATTTCGGGGGGTAGCGGTCTGGTGCGTCCGAATAAGCGTCTGAGGAACTCTTGGTTCGTGACTTCCGGGGACCCTGCCCACAAGGCAAGCGTCCTGGATGACCAGGACGCGCCGGGCCCCTGGAAATTACGCCAGGAATAACCGTGACGATAGATCTCGCCCATCACCGTTGCCCTCCAGCGCTTTCGCGCCTCTTCATCGCTATAAGACGGAATCTTATCCGAAAGAGCCGCGAGCTTATCGAACAGCGCGTCGTTCCCGGTCTCCTGGGCCATCGCCATGAGCAGGCGGCGCGACTCTTCGCCAGACCCCTCTCTTGAGATCACCTGGCCAATGCCGACATACGCCGCAATCAGATCAGGCCGGCGCTTGGCGACCTCAACACCGAGGACTGAACCCCAGGACTGTCCCACCACAACGACTTTTCGTCCGAAACGCTCGTTGAGATAGGTCAACAACTCTAACGTATCTGAGACCAGCTGCTCCTTGTTCAACGTACCGCGCAGCGCCGCAGCGCCGTCTACGCCTGACCGGCCCGCGCCGCGCTGATCCCACTGCACCATCACAAAGTCGTCTTCCCAAGGCCGCTGAAACGAGTAGGAGATGCCCGACAATGCGCCGCCAGGACCGCCATGCAGGAAAAGGATGACAGGCGCATCGCGGTCCCGACCTCTTATCTGTATCCACTGTCGCGCCCCGCCTAGCCGAATATATTTCGATTCCTCAACACCGTTCTCGGCGACGATCTGGCCAATCTCGCGATATGCAACCGTCATCATGGTGCGCAGCTTCAGGAAACCCATCGAGAATCCAAGCGCAAATACAGCTGCGACGAGCAACAATCCGCCAACCGCCAAGCCGCCGCGTTTAAGCCAAACCCTTTTACGCATGCGTTCTACCCCTCGTTTCGTTTCGGCGCCGCGCACCGCTCAGCCTCTTTGGGCGCAAGGCCAGACGCCGCCTGAAGCACCGTTTCACCGAGAAAGCGATTAAGCCTTCCCTGCTCTTCACGCAGCAACGCATGGGCGGAATTGGGGAACTCGACCCACATTTTATACGGCGCACATATCTCGTCGTAGAAGTCGCGCGCCAATGTCAGCGGAGTTTGCCAATCGTAACGACCGGTCACGATGAAGACCGGCACTTCAAAGTTGGTTCCTACATCATTCTCAACACGCCATCCGCTTACGGATCTTTCTGTCTCCTGCTGAATTTCAGGAGGCAACGGCCGGCGACGTCCCCGCATCCAGTCAATAAGCTCGCGGTTCGTCACATCCGGGGACGCCGCTCTTAGGGCGACTGTTCTCGACGACCACGACACGCCGGGGCCCTGATAATTATGCCAGGAATAGCCGCGGCGATAGATCTCTTCCGAGACCGTCTTCCTCCAGCGTGCACGCGCCTCTTTCTCACTATGAGGCGGCACCTCGTCCGGAACGGCCGCGAGTTTATCGTATAGAGCTCCGTCACCCGCCTTCTCCGCCATCTCCATGAGCAGACGACGCGACTCTTCAAAAGTCGGCTCCCACGCCGTCATCTGACCCATTCCGACATATGCCTCGATGAGGTCGGGCCGGCGCTTCGCAACTTCGACGCCCAAAACCGTGCCCCAAGACTGTGCGACCACGACGACCTTCCGGTCGAGATCGACGATTAAGGTAGGTCAGCAACTCAATTGCGTCTGCGACCAGCTGCTCTTTGTTCAAGGTGCCGCGCAGCGCCTCGCCGCCTTCGACGCCGGAACGATTCGCACCGCGCTGATCCCACTGAACAACCACGTAATCATCTTCCCAGGGACGTTGAAAATAATACGCGGTCTGGGTGACCGCACCGCCGGGGCCGCCATGCAGAAACAGCAAAACCGGCGCATGCTGGTTTTGCCCGCGAATTCTGACCCACTGCCGGGCCCCGCCCAGACGAATGTATTTCCCCTCATCAATGCCGTCGGGCGCCACGATGCGGCCGATCCCGAGATACGCATCCGTCATTATGCTGCGGAATTTGAAAAAGCCGGCGCCGTACCCTGCCGCAAAGACCACAGCGAGAAAAGCGAGGCCCGCACAAGTCAAACCAATCCGCTTAAACCACGTCATATGTCGTGTCATAAGATCAGCTCCCCGATATTGTTCAGGCTACGCGAGACAAGTCGACGAAGTCGTTGTAGTCGCCGCTTCCTGCCGCCTAATGCTCCCGGACGAAGTGCATTTCCAGCCTCGCCACGGATAGTTCAAAACCGTTGCGGTCGCTGTTTGGGCGCAGTTCGACTGGACCAGCCGTGTAAACATCTTCCGCAACCCTTTTAAGCGCGAGCTGGCGCAACACCTCGCTGTCTTGTCCCAAAACGGTTATCTCGAGCATGTCGCTTTTAAGCTCCAGCTCATAAACTGCATCCAAGTCATTCGAGCGATAGCGGCCATTCAGATCAGATAACGCTTCCGCCGCAGTAGCCGCGCCAGGACTCCGCTGAAGCTGACCCCGGGGCAAGCTACTATCAAATGCTGCAACTATCTTGTCGGTAAGTGCGTTTGGCTCGACATCGCTGCGATTGCAGAGGAGCGCGACACCCACGCGGGCCTTTTGGTTGCGGGCAAAGAAGTTCCTAAAACCATTCGCCGCACCGCCATGGCTAACCCAATCTGACCCTACCTCCAGGCCGCTTGCATAATAAGTTTCCGAAGCATCAGCATGCGCCTTGCCATTATCCATTTGGCCAGGCTCAACCATTAGCTCCAAGAGGGCGGGTGTCCAGACCTGGCGCCCGCTGTCAATGTCATGGTCCCACTTAGCAAGATCACTAACCGTGGTGATCAGACCTCCCGAACCGCCAAAGAGCGGATAGTCATCAGCCTGACGAACCGACCCATCGTGTATGGCATAGCCATGAGCAAGGTTAGGGCCGCTTGGGCGCGCGCCGGATAAGATATAGCTGCGCGTCATGCCTAGCGGTCGCAAGATTTGTTCGTCGACGTAGCGGTGGAAAGGCGTCTTTGAAACTCGTGCAACGATCTCCGACAGCAGCAAATAGCCTCCGTTGCTGTACGCATATTGCGTGCCTGGCTTAAAATCAGTCTGGCTTTGCCTGAGAGTCAGGCGGAGCGCTTCGGCGCGTGTCGCCTTCGACCAGTCCATCTGCCCATTGAAGATCAGGAGAAAAAGCGAGTCTCGGATACCGGAAGTGTGATTAAGCATCATACGGACGGTTACCGGCCGCTGATACGCCGGCATTTCCGGCAGATACGTGCGAATATCCTCATCGAGACCGATCTCGCCCTGCAAGACCAGCTGCATGACGGCGACTGCTGTAAAATGCTTGGAAACCGACGCCGCGTAGAATTGCGTATCGATATTGAGCGGGCGCTGACTTTCGATATCGGCGGCGCCGGACGCTACAGCGTAAAGCGTGTCACCGTTACGGAACACGCCGGCGGCGCAGCCGGGACCAGCTAGGCCAATTGGATCAGCAATTGCCGCACGAATCTCAGATTCTATCGCCGCGGGCGTGTCGGATGCTGACACGGATGCTGACGCGATTGCAGACAAACCAGCGCATATGGAGAGTGTGAAGTGGCGGAACATGGTTTCTCCTTATTTTTTTAGATAGCGCGATAATTTTTATACTGCGTAAACGTATGTTTCCTGCGCGGGTCGCTGATTATTCGCCGGTCCGGCCGGGCAGACCGACGGCCGCGCTAACAGGCATGGGGCGATCGCATTGCGACCGCCCCATGGTCTTTAAAATTCCGCCGACACTCCAGCCGAAACGTAGGCGCCGATGGTGTCATAGATGCGGGAAGCAAAACCCACATAAGGCGGATCGACGTCGAATATGTTGTTTGCGTTGGCGAATACCGTAAAACGGTCATCGATTTTATATCGGGCATTCAAGTCGATATAAATTCTCGCGTCGACATCGTTATTCAGGATTTCCTGACCGGTCGTCGGATTCGGCAACGCCCATTTCCCGGAACCGAAATACCGCGCCCGGACGTCGAGGCCAAAACCCCCGTTTTCAAAACCAACCGTACCGGTCACGCGAGTTTTCGCCATACTGAAGGTGCTTGCTTCACCGACAATCCCCGCATGGTCAGCGATGCGAATCCCGTCGTCAATGTCAAGCTTGAACAGGCGCGTCGCGAACACCCGAAGGCGCAGCTGTCCTGGCAAGTTCGCACTGATAGCATTGAGCGGGGTTACGAAAGACGCTTCCACATCTATCCCGCGCGTATCGTATTCGGCGAGGTTGCGATAGGTGCGCTGGATAGATGCGATTGAACCATCGGACTCTCGAGCGACGACGCCGCCGCAAGTCGGGTCACCAGGCGCATTGGCGAAGCAATCGTTGAGCGTGTCCTGCGGTGACAGCGTCGCGATGACGTCGTCGATTTTGATCTCATAATAGTCCAAAGAAAGCTGCAATCCTGGCACAGAACCCGGGGAATAAGACCCGCCGATCGCTAACGTATGAGAGACTTCCGGATCCAGATTGGGGTTCCCGCCACCGAAATTCGTGACGCTTGCCTGAGCGACGCCTGGTGTTGAACTGCCGGGCAATGTCCGGAACGGGTCAATTACGGGATTGAAACTGGTCCTTTGGCTTGAAAAGAGCTCCAGGATATTCGGCGAACGGATATCGCGCGAATAAACACCGCGAAGCAACAAATCTTCAAACAATCGGAGCGTGGCCCCGCCCTTCCACGACCAGATGCCGCCGCTCGTGCTATAGTCGGAATAGCGGGCCGCCCCGTTTACTTCGAATTTGGCGATACCGTCCGTATTTAGCAGCGGCACGTTAACTTCGCCGAACACCTCTTTCACGCTGAAGCCGCCGCCAAGCGGAGAATAATTGACTGTAAGCGCCCCAGCGGCTGACAATGGATCAACGTAATTCGGTTCAATTTCCTCCCAACGGAAATCAGCACCGACCGCCGCATCGACCGGCCCGGCCCATGTGGCGAAGAGTTCCCCGCGCAGCGCGCCGCCGGCCGCATCAAGCTTGGTTGTTTCAATCATCTGCCGCGACGCAAATGAATAGGCGGCCGCCTCCGGGGTGATGCTGCCGTTGCCGAACAGATTGATCGGCACACAAGCCGGATCGTCATCGGCCGTACTGGCGTTCGCGTTTATGCGGCAGGTCGGCACGCCGCCCACAAGCACCGCGTCGGCCGCCTGGACGATTGAGAGGCGGGCGGTGTTATGAGTCTGTGTATTATTTCGTTCCTCACCATGATTGTAATAGAGGTTGTACTCCCAGTCGCCAAAACTACCCTCAAGCCCGACCGCCCCCTCAAGCAGGCGACGGCTATAATCGAAATTCATCTGTGTGTCCGGCTGACCAATATCAGTGAGAAGACGGCCGAGACGAAAGCTCGCCGGCACACCAGCAGCGTCCAGCTGCGCACGCGCCGCAGGTGTGAGAAACGCGTTGTCAGGCGCAATAAAAGCGGGGAACGTTTGTGCATAAAACGGATACTCCGCCGACATTCGGGTGTAGTTCAGATCGACCCACAGTTTGGCCGCTTCGCTGAATTCATAGCTGGCGCGCCCAAACAAGTTCACCCGCTGATATGGAGCGGAAACGCCATAAAAATCATTTGCAAGCTGCCCATTGCCACCGACAGTCGTCGCACCGAAAGTTTCGGAACCGAGAACTAGCGGCGCAACCGACCCATCCGGATTGAAGATCAGGTCATAGGGCGCGCCGGTCGCCGGATCGAGAATCGCGCCGCCGATGTTAGCGACCCGGGAGTTCGGATCATGGACCAGAATCTGATCGCCATTGGCCCGTACAAACAAGCCTGACTCGAGCGCCGGTCGGTCTTTACGGCCGACACCCTCAATCCCTTCATCCTTTCGGATTTCCGTCGCGAACATCACATGCCCACGGCCATCGGCAAATTTCTTGCCTAATGCGACATGCCCCCCATACCGGGCGCCATCGCCGCGAGAGGCGATGCCGCCCTCAACACCGGCGCGCACCCCTTCCAAATCGTCATTGAGAATTATGTTCACAACCCCCGCTACTGCGCCCGAGCCCCAAGCAGCAGAGGCGCCGCCTGTCACGACGTCAACGCGCTCGACGATACTTTGGGGAACTGTATTGAGGTCGCCAGATCCGACAAAACGATGCCCGTTGAGCAAGGTCAACGTCCGGTCCGTCCCAAGTCCGCGCAAGTCCGTACCGGCACGACCGCTCTGCACCGTCGGGCCCGTAGTCGCCGGAACGAGGGTCGATCGGAATTGCGGCAAATCGTTTAGGACTTCTGCAACACTTGGACGGTTGCCCTGTCGCAACTCGGCCTCGCCGAGCACTGCAGTCGGCGTCGGCGCATCGAACCCATCCCGCTTAATACGGGAAGCAGATACGACGATAACATCGTCCTCCAGGACCGATTCGCCCCCTGCGCTGTCCTGAGCGAATACCGGACCGCTTACAACCATCGACGAAAGAGCGCTGCACGCAAGCAGCTTAGCAATTTTAGCGTTCATGTGAACTTCCCCTACTTTTCCAGTGATTGCCTCGACATTTGGCGCTTTTTCGGCCCCGCATGTCAGAAAACAATCCCGACTATCTCATATTATGAGATAGTCATATCATAATTATGAAACACTACCAAGCTAAAAATTTACGCCCAAAATTCCGGCGCCGCTCAAGGTCGTCAGCCGGCTATCCTTGGCGGAACGCAAAGGACCCGTACAGGCGGAGATAGCGGCTGGCGCCGACGCCAAGAAAACAACCAGAACTAGAGTATTTTCGGGCATGACGGTCTTAGTGGTAAATCTGCAGACAAGCCGAGACGCGATACAACTGTGCTGTCAGAGAAAACCAGCCTGTCATGCCTAAGGCAGGTTTTGATGATTTAATGATGAATGTCGCGTACGCCAGCACCGACATAATGCGTGCCTGCCGATCAACGCTATACGCGCCGGTCGTGAGGCGCCATAAACATCTTCAGGCCCGCGCCTCAACTCCATTATCGGACCATACAAAGCGAATTTAATACACTCAGCATACGCATTATAAATGCGAGAAGAAACGAAGGAACCGGCCGTTCGGTGGTTGTCCCCTAGAGTCGCGATGACGCGACGCTTCAATCGACAACTCAGAAACGGACAACAGATCCTTCGGCCGCCTCATGTGCCCGGGAATACAGAAACCACCCGGCAGCTAGATCCTGGATAACTGAACCGAGAGACTTATATAGCGTTACCTCGTCGGACGTAGCACGCCCTGGCAAAACACCGGCCATAACCTCGCCGATCTCCCCGATGATGTGATCGTCGCCAACAAGCCCCAAGGCCTTAGCGTGGAGAAACTCTGCGCCCTGCCGCAACACGCCTTCCCGATGATCGGCGAATAGGCGTCCGCGCATAACGAGCGCATCATCAATCTCACGCGGCCCGGCGCGACTTGAACCCACGACGTTGACATGGGCGCCCTGCGCAACCCACTCGCTCCTCAGAACAGGCTCGGAGGCAGCCGTCACGGTGCAAATCATATCCGCATCGCGAACAGCCTCTTCCGATGTTGCAAACGCCATTGTCGGCACGCCGAGCGTGACTTCTAGAGTCTCCGCCAGGGCCCGCGCCTTGGGAAGCGATCGGGCCCACAATCGAATTTGCGTTAATGGCCGCGCCTGGGCGATCGAAGCGGCATGGTTTTCCGCCTGCTCGCCCGCCCCAAGAATAGCAAGCCGCCGAGCCTCAGGCTTGGCCAACGCCTGGGTTGCTGCGGCGCTAGCTGATGCCGTGCAGAATCGCCGTGACCTCACCAGCATGGATGATGGCGACCGGCGCGCCGGTCGATGGATCGAACAGCGCGAGAACACCCTGATGAGACTGGCCGCCAATGGCGACATTCTCCGGAAAGACGCTGATCAGCTTTGCGCCCATCGCCTCCTTCATTGTCCCCGGCATTACGCCGAACGCGCGCCCCCTCCCAGGTCGATAATCTGGCGTAGCAATTGCTGCGTTTGTCCTCTAGATAGTGCGATCATCGCCTCACGCATCAGCGGCGTACAGGCATCATAAGGCAATAGACGCCGCACCGTCTCTCGATCAATCACAAGCAGTTCTGACATTCATCCTCGCACATTGAGCAGCAAAATCAGAGGACTCTTTATTGTGCGATTGAAATCAACCACGCAAGCTCTTATCGTAGTATTGCGGCCAGGGAGAACAAACCGGTATAAAAGGCATTGACTATGCTGCGCCGGCGTCTGGAGTTGTTCATAGCGAATGACATGAGCCGTTTTGCGTCTTGCCTTGGAAACCCAACCGGCTATTCATTTCCTATGTCAAAAAAAGCACCCTCTTCTCCGTCAAGCTCGCGCGCCGCCAAGTCAAAACAAGACGGCAAAACCACAAAACCCGCGCAAGATCAGCGTCAGGCCCGTGGGAAAGAGGAGTTGGAGGAGGTTGACGACGGCGGCGGCAACATCCAGGGCGCCCAAAGTTTGCGCCGGGCGGTGGCGGTGCTTCGCGTGGTGTCTCAATGGGGTGACCGCGGCTGCCGTCCCAAATTCGTCGCTGAACAAACCGGACTTCATCTGGCGACCGCCGACCGAATCCTTAGAGTAATGGCCGACGAAAAAATGCTCGAACGCTTCGGTCCTGACCGGTTGTATCGGATTGGCCCGGAGATCGTATTCTTAGCAGCCGTACGTGGCCAGCAATTCTCTCTCGGCGCGCATTATGACGCCTCACTTCGTGAATTAACCGATCGGATCGGAGAGACGTGCTATCTTTGGCTGAGAATTGGCGACCAGGCTACTTGTCTCGCTCGGTACGAAGCGGATGCCTTCATAAGAGTTTTGAGCGGCGATGTCGGCGTACGGCTTCCTCTTGGAGTCGGAGCGGGCACGCTGGGCATATTGGCTTTCCTTCCAGAGGAAGAAATGCGCGCAACGGTCCAGAGAAATGAGCGCTTGTACCGCGCTTACAACTTGACTGCCGAAGAGGTGATTGAGGCTGTATTGCTCGGCCGCAGGCTGGGTTACGGGTTTAAGGACAATTATTTCGTTCCTGAGGTGGTGAGCCTATCGCTGCCGATAACCGACTCGCATGGCGCGGTGCTGGGATCAATTGGCGTCGTCACATTTCGGTCCAGGTTAACCGAAGCTAAGCGAGCAGAGTATTTGAATGGCCTGAGACACGTTCTCGACAGCGTTCCGCCCCCAAACGACTAGAACCCTTTGCACAGTTGCACATCATTCGCGTCAACAAACAGCTCAGGCGAGACCAGTGGAGTCTGTGGCGAAATGCTACTCAATGGATCGTTCTTACAGCAGTAAGCTCTGATAGCAGTTGTCACCCATGTAATTCAAGGTGACGATTATTCTTCCGATCTCCAGATCACGCGTATTTTGCACCACCCGTCCGCAGGAACCGGCGCGCCGCAGGTTTTTAACGCCTACCACTCACCTTGGTCCCGCATTGATAGCCACGGTTCTTGGGGCGGGAGTGTTTTCCGATCTGCTTGGATCAGTTCGATAGAGATATTATCGGGCGTTTTTATAAACGCCTGATGACCATCACGAGGCGGGCGATTAATAATCACGCCAGCGTCCGCCAGACACCGGCATGTTTCATATATGTCATCGACGTAGAAACAGAGATGGCCAAAATTGCGCCCGCCTTCATAATCCGCGTCATGGTCCCAGTCGTGCATGAGTTCAATCTGGGCTGCATCTTCATTATCGTCCGCCGCCAGCAAATACAGTGTGATGCGACGCTCTTTTCTCTCGTGTCGCTCCACCTCTCTGATGCCGAGAAGTTCAAAGAACTTCAGCGTCTCTTCGGGATTAGACACCCGTAACATTGCGTGCCAAAATTTCGTGACAGTCATCGGCAGTAGCCCTCTTTTGCAATGCAATCGATTGATCGCATATCGGTCTCATTCCTTTCCGATTGCATAAGCGTCGAATTGATCGATGGAGCGCGGCGCAATAATGAGCGACTCTACGCCAGCCGTGTCGAGGATGAAACGCAGAGCAGCGGCGGCGACGGTCTGGCCCTCGACGGCGGCCTTCCGCCCCAGCGCCTCGATCGCAGCGAAGGCTTCAGGCGTAGTCTGACTTTTGTAATAATCCGGGGCGGCGCTGAGCCGCGTTCCTGACGCCGGCGTTTTTCCGATTTGATATTTTCCGCTCAACAGTCCCCCTGCAAGCGGGCTGAACGCGACATAGGAAAGTCCTTCGTCTTGGACGAGGGGAATCACGTCCGTCAAATCGCCCTGCTCTAATAAATTGAATTGGTTCTGGACATGGGTAAACGCCGCTCGCAACGCGCTTTCGCCAGTTAGCGAGAGAACCGCACGCAAATGTTCAATCGTTGCATTCGATACGCCAAAGCGCGCGATCTTGCCTGCGCTCAACGCACGGTCGAGCGCATCCAGCGTTTCTTCCAGCGGAGTCAGCGCGTCGAACTCATGGAGATAATAGAGATCGATCCGATCGACGCCGAGGCGCTTGAGCGAATGATCGAGATGATTGGCGACTTGTCTGCGGCTCAGCGGCCGCTCGTCGGGAGGGCACCCGTTCGGATTGCCGACCTTGGTTGCTATCTGAATGCCTGATCGCCACGCGACACCCTGCGTTCGCAACCACTCTCCCAGCATGGTTTCGCTGGCTCCGCCGCCATAGGTGTTCGCGGTATCGAACCTGGTTAACCCCAGCGCACGCGCGCGATCGAGCAAGACAAATGCGCGATCACGATCATCCCCCTGATGGCGAAGCGCCGGCGAAGACCCCATGCCGCCAAAATTTCCACAGCCGAACACAATGCGGCCAAGCTCGTCTTTTTTAATCATGTCGGAATGTCTCCACTAAAAATTGCGGCTAACTTCGCCGCATCAATATTGCCGCCGGAGATGATGCAGACGATGTCTCCTTTGCCTGCGCGCCCGGCTATTGCAGCCGCGACGGACGCAGCCCCGGCGCCCTCCACAATCACGCGATGTCGAGCGGCAAGCAGCCGTATCGTATCTACGATTTCCGAAATCGAGGCCGATATGGCTTCATCCACAACCTGTCGGACCAGAGGCCACATTTCGGCAAGCATGGCCCCACTGCCGATACCGTCGACGAAGCTTGGCGAGTAAGGTACGGTGACCGGGCCTTCCGCTCTTAGAGCCGCCGCCAGGGGCTGCGCGGCCTCCGTTTCGACCGCAATCATCCGGGTTTTGGGCCGTAATCTTCGCATCACTGAGCCTACCCCGCTGATCAGTCCGCCACCGCCAAATGGAACGACGATCGCATCGGGCTCGGCAATGTCCTCAAGGATTTCCGCCCCGATGGTGGCATTGCCGGCGATAACGGAATTATCAGCCACCGGATGAAAGAATAACCCTTCTGCACCCTCGAAGCTGCGCCTGTTTAGAGTCTCCCACCACACTTCAAATGGCACCCGGCGCACTTGCGCGCCAAGCGCCTCCAAAGCGTCGGTCTTCATTTTCGCCGCGCCGTCAGGAGCGACGATCGTTACGGGAACAGCCATGGCGCGCGCTGCACGCGCAAGTCCGAGACCAAAATTTCCAGCACTCGGCGCCAGCACGCCTTTTTGCAAGTCTTCATGTTTAGCACTGCGCAGTGCGTGGAATGCGGCCCGAAGCTTGAAAGAACCGAGCGGCTGCAAGTTTTCAAGTTTCAGCCAGATCCGGGTGCCAGGAATATCGACGTCCAACCGCCAAAGCGGGGTTCGCCGCACATGGCCGGCGAGGTTGGCGCGGGCGATCTCAACATCATGAGATGTCGGAAGGCGCAACATGTCAGTCATTGGCGGATACCTTCTCAAAAGGGGGCAGATCGAAATCCGAAAACCGCGGCCGCCAGACCAGATAGGCAATGCTCAGCAGCACAAGCCATGGCAGGCCGACCATCACGGATCTGTTCCAGTCTCGATCGAACGCCATCGTGACGAGGATCGCAGCCAAAAGGAAAAGGCCGATAAACTGAATCAGCGGAAATAAAGGAGTTGTGACCGGCAAATCGGAGCGTCGGTGCACCCTGCGGAATTTCAGATGGCTCAACAGAATGATGGCCCAAACGGTAATCGCTCCAAACAGCGCGACACTCTGTAAATACGCATAAGCGAAGGGTGTAAATTTCGCCAGCATGGCCGCCACCAGAACGCAGACGCCCGACGCGAGAACAGCGACTTGCGGTGATCCATTTTCCTTTAGCCGGCCCAAGGCCGATGGCGCATAGCCTCCGCGTGAGAGCGAGAAGAGCATTCTCGAACAGAGGTAAACATTGGCGTTCATGCCTGATAGCGCAGCGCTGACGATGACAAAGTTCATAATCCCTGCAGCGTAAGGGATCCCGAAGATAGTGAGCACCTTTACGAATGGACTCTCGGACACGGAAACGCTCTCCCCGGTCTGCATCCAGGGTACGACAGTAACGACAACGCCAAGCGCGAGGACATAAAACAACAGCAAACGGATGAGCATAGTCCGCAATGCGGCCGGAATGGTCGACTTCGGGTCAGGCACCTCCCCCGATGTAACGGCGATCACCTCCACCCCCACAAAGGAAAGCATTCCAATTATCACGGCCATCCACACGCCCTGAGCGCCATGCGGCATGAATCCGCCGGGCAATCCATAAAGATTCTCCAGATGGACAGGCTCCGCACCAATGCCGAGAATGTGGGCGACGCCGATTGCGACGAAGAGGACGATCGCCGTAACTTTGATAAAAGATAGCCAATATTCGGCGGCGCCGAAATGCGCGACCGATCGCGCATTCAGAATAATTACAAAAAGGGCGAAACCGAGAGACCAAAGCCAGACCGGAGAACCGGGAAACCAATAAGTCATGTAGATGCCGGCGGCGACTGCTTCGAAGCCCGTCGCAACAACCTGCGCAAACCAATACGTATAGCGAACTACAAAGCCCGCCCAGCGGCTAAGGTAGACTTCAGCATAGGCGCCGAACGATCCTGCTGTCGGATGCATCACCGCCATTTCGGAAAGGCTAAACACGATCGCAATCGCCACAAGTCCAGCAATCGCATAACTGACAAGAACGGCCGGGCCCGCATACCCGATTGCAATGCCGCTTGAAAGAAACAGACTGGTGCCGATCGCTCCGCCCAAGCTGATCATAATCGCCTGCGCTTTAGTAAGACCTTTATGAAGCCCCGCTTCGCGAATATTTATCGATGAATCTAACAAAGCATCCCTCGAAGTCCAAAGCTGTGGTTCGCACTGCTCGTCGGCAGCAGCAACGCCATGAGCACAAGTAAACTGTTCACAAACGCAATCGTTAAATCTCGTTTGGGCTAAAGCGGCCAAGGGCAGCTAAAATGCGTCATGCAGATGCAGAACGCGGCTCTCTCAAACATTGGATTCTGCCAAACCGTATCGCCAACGGCCAGCCTCGCGACCCGATCCTTGCGCAATGCCGACCGACGCGCCTTCCCAGCGTCGTCACGCATGGCTTGGCGCGAGAACTCAAAACTGGACGGTATTTTGTTTGGCGCAACACGCTGGCGCAGGTGAGCGACAAGCTCTCCCACAAATTTATCTTGTGAGACTATTGAGTCTGTTTGAACAATCGCATGGATCGTTTCACCGAACTCGTCGTCCGGCAAACCTATTACCAGAGATGAACTTACATCCTCATGTTCATCGAGCGCAGTTTCGATCTCCGCCGGATAAATATTGGCGCCGCCGCGTATTATGAGATCCGATTTTCGATCGGCGATATAAAGATATCCGTCCTCATCTACGTGCCCAAGGTCGCCATAAGATTCCCAGCCATCGCTCGACGGCGCACTGGGCGCGCCGAGGTAGCGGTACGATTTCTCAATATCGTCTTTTAGACGAAAGAAGATCTCGCCTGTTTCTCCGGTCGCGCATTCGTTTCCATCCGCTCCCACAATCTTCATATAACTGGTGGGGGCTGGTCGGCCTACGGAGCCGGGATGATCGAGCCATTCCACGCCATTTATTATTGCCCCGCCGAATGCCTCAGTACCTGCGTACAACTCCCAAATTCGCTCAGGGCCGATCCAGTCGAGCCAAGCCTGCTTAAGCCAAGTTGGCATGGCGGAAGCCATATGGAATACCGTCTCCAGACTGGACAGATCATACCGCTCCCGAATCTCCTGCGGCAGGCGCCAGATCCGGTGCATCATTGTCGGAACGAGATTTACCCAGTCGACGCGATGCCGTTCAATCAACCGCAAAGCCTCCTCAGGGTTGAAACGGCTCATACTCACCACAGTCCCGCCTATGAATAGTGCGTTATGAGCGGTGAGGAACGGCGCATTGTGGTAAAGCGGGCCCGGGTTGAGCATACAACCGAAAGGTTTTTGCATCATCGCGGGCGCATCAGTATCGAATGTGGCCGCGCGCTGATCGACGATAATTTTCGGCTTGCCGGTAGACCCGCCGCTTAAGATCGCCTTCCAGTTCGGCGCGACCGCCGGGGCTGAAGTTTCCTCGTCACAATCTGGCAATTCCGCCGGTTCGAATAAAACAGGGACCACGGAATTCAGCGCACTACTCTGTTCCCGCGCAAAGACTGCTCCGGGCTTTAGAAGGGCGACGATCTCCGCCAACTGGCCGACGGGCGTATTTTGAGGAACCGGCGCGGGCGTGGCGCCGACCTTCCAGGCGGCGAATGTCGATTCAAAAAACGCCGGTTCGTTGCCCAGCAACAGGATAACGAAATCACCTTGACGAACTCCCGCCGATCGAAGCCAGCTTGCACGACGATCCGACCGAGAATCCAACTCCGCCCAGCTGATTGTTTGATCGCCAAAGACAAGCGCCGCCGCGCCATCCCCCAACTGTTTTGCGTAGTACGAAGGAATAGCCGACATAGGTAATTCATTCACGCGTATCTCTCCCGGCGCCTTTTGATAATCATATTATAAGTATTTAATTCCATATTGTGAATATCTATTATGCACTTGCGGCGCTACGATCGAATACCGCAATTAATACAATAGGTTATCCTGCCTCTGGATATGAGCGGCAGCATCCGTTCAACGCGCCCCAGGTTAAGCGCCGCAGATTGATCGACCGTTCCGGATGACGCTGCGAACAGGCTCGGCACGAGCAGTCCGACAAGAAACCCCCTTGTCTATGCCCGTTTATGACCCGGCTTTTTCATCAGCACTCCCGACGGATGCGCGATGTCGTCAAAGACACGTTTGTTTCAATGGCGCCGGATAAGTTGAGCCCCCAATAGCGGACATCAATATTCCCCTGTTATTCAACCGCCATCTCTGGAAAATCTCTCTTGCAGATATGCAAAGATACCGAGCACCGCCTTCATTTCCCCCCTTCAGGCCGCCCCGGCCGGGACCGAAAATTCCATGTCGCGAGGTCCAAATGAACCCACGGTGATGCGCCGCCGACAAAGCGTTCCAGAAAAAGGGCTGCATAGATTGCTCCCGCAAAAGTCGTCGGCCCGAGATTCAAATCTGCAACGTTTGTTATATCTCCTGCCTTGCCCTTAAGATCCTCAGCATAGGATTGCCAAAGCGGCAAACGGCACATCGGATCTTGCGCCACCCGCGCAGCTTTCAGGAGTTCCGCCGCCAGTTCGTCGTCATTGCAGAACATGGCCGGAATGTCCGGACCGAGCGCAACCATCGCGGCGCTTGTCAAAGTCGCAAAATCCAGGATTAGACTAGGTTCTTCACTAGCGGCTTCCGTGAGCGCATCGGCCAAAATCAGGCGACCTTCCGCATCCGTATTTCCAATCTCAACAGATACGCCATTGCGAGCCCGTACGACGTCCAGTGGTCGCAGCGCATCGGGGCCAATCGCATTTTCGACAGCCGGAATCAGGATGCGAAGCCGGACCGAAAGGCCGGCGTCCATTATCATGCCCGCAAGCGCCAAAACATGCGCGGCGCCGCCCATGTCGAGCTTCATAATGGTGATCTTGCCGCCAGTCTTGAGATCGAGTCCCCCGGTGTCGAAGGAGACGCCTTTACCGACGAGAGTAAGCTTCGGAGCCCTTTCATCGCCCCAGTTTAAATCAATCAAACGGGGCGCGCGCGCGCCTTCGCAACCGGCGGCGCGACCGACTGCGTGAATGAGCGGATAGTTTTCACGAAGCAAGGCGTCGCCGACAATCACTGAACATTTCCCGCCATGCTGAAGCGCCAGCTTTTCTGCGACGCCGGCTATCTCTGCAGGTCCCATTTCCGCAGCCGGAGTGTTAATCATGTCGCGCGCGAGGGCGACCGCGTGATACGCCCGCTTAACAGCAAGACGATCAGAACCTTCAGGCCAGCAAAGCTTTGCCGGCTGCCGGTTTGGACTCTTATAGCGAGAATATTGATAAGCTCCGAGCGCCCAGCCGAGCGCCGACTCTGTGGGCGAGCGGCACGCGGCGAACCGGAAACAGCCTTCCGGCAAGGCGAACGGAAACGATGAAAAGCTCCAACGATCGGGCTGGTCTCCTAGCCCCAAAAGAACTGTGCGATCTTCATCCGGCAGGTAAGCGATTGAATAAGGTTCTGCGCTAAACCCGCAGCTTCTGACAAAATCAGTTGTCCGCTTTGGCTGATCGGCGACCCAGGACGCCAACTCTTGCCTGGTCATCGCGATTAAAGGGCGCGCCGACACATCAGGTTCGGTTAACACTGAAAGCTCATCGGCGCTCATTGAGCGCCGCCGCAACACCGTGCGGCTCCCTTGAAGCAACGCCCCGTTATGTCGTTTCCACACTTTGCCGCGCGCAACGCTAAAAACCAAACGCCGCGCGAGGCAAGCCCATGACCACATACGGCAAGAAGCCCGCCCCCCCAATCGCGCCGCCTTGGTCTTTGCGCCTCAGTCATAGAGTGTACCCCATATTTGATCATATCATAGGTTATACATTTCATATTGTGAAGAATAATGCTATGGCCGGGATCGACAGACAAGGAGGGGCGCATGAGCGAAGCTCAGGCGAACGGAGAAAAAGGATTCCTGGGCTGGGTGGAGCGGACAGGAAATCGGCTGCCGGACCCGGTCTTCATTTTCGTCTATTTGATTTTGACCCTAGTCGCCGTCAGCATCCTTGCGTCCCTGATCGGCTTTTCCGTTCAGCATCCAACAGAAAAAGACGCGGCCGGCGCGCCAATCATCATCAGCGCCGCAAGTCTCCTGTCGGCGGAGAATATACAAAAGCTTTGGGTCGAGATGCCCCAAACCTTCACGCACTTTCATCCACTCGGCTATGTGCTGGTCGTCATGCTCGGGGCAGGCGTCGCAGAGCGCAGCGGTTTGTTCGGCGCATCCATGCGCGCCGCCGTCAGACGAGCGCCCACGGCCTTACTAACGCCCATGGTGGCGCTCGTCGCCATGATAGGCAATCTGGCCGCTGACGCCGGGTATGTTGTGCTCATTCCGCTTGCCGGCGTTCTCTATGCAGTGGCCGGGAGACATCCGATCGCCGGCATCGCCGCTTCCTTCGCCGGGGTTTCTGGCGGCTTTTCAGCAAACCTCCTGCCCGGGCAACTCGACGCGCTTCTATTCGGCATCACCGAATCCGCTGCAGAAACAATCGCGCCGAGTTGGGACGCAAACATTGCGGGCAACTGGTATTTCATCGCAGCAATGACAATGGTTTACCTGCCTCTGATCTGGTTTGTGACCGACCGCATCATTGAACCGAGACTTGGAAAATATGCTCCACAAGGCGCAGGCGGCGAAATAATCAAAGATGGCGACCGGCCGCTGGCGCCCGATCAGAAGAAGGGTCTATCCCATGCATTTGCTGCAGCGTTGGCCGTTTGCGCGGCCTGGCTCTTTTTCACAGTCGGCCCCGGCACGCCACTGATCGATGACGCTGCAGGCCCTGAAGCCCGGCTGTCGCCATTCTACAAATCGCTTGTCGCTGGATTTTTCGTCTTGTTCCTTGCATCGGGCTGGGCCTACGGCGCCGCGACCGGCGCCGTCAAAACACATCGCGACATTGTGCGCATGATGTCGGAAGCCATGGGAGAACTCGCCTATTATCTGGTTCTGGCATTCGCCGCGGCGCATTTCGTAGCCATGTTCGCCTGGTCTAATCTTGGCCTCATCATCGCGATGAACGGCGCCGATTTTATCGAATCCTGCGGCCTGCCTATGCCGCTGATGCTGGGGCTGATCGTTGTTTTTACCGGCGCCATCAATTTCGTCGTCGGATCGGCGAGCGCGAAATGGGCGATTTTGGCGCCGGTGCTGGTCCCGATGTTAATGCTTCTCGGCGTCAGTCCTGAGATGACGACAGCCGCCTATCGCGTGGGCGACAGCGCAACAAACATCATTACGCCTTGGATGGTCTACTTTCCATTGATCCTGACTTTCTGCCAGCGCTGGGAAAAAAATTACGGAATGGGAAGTTTGACCGCGACGATGATTCCCTACTCACTCTTTTTGTTGATTGGCGGACTTGCGCTGGTGATTGCCTGGGCCGTGTTGGGATTGCCGCTCGGACCGGGCGCGCAGCTGAACTATGAATTGTCCGCCCAGTGAGATGAAAAGCTGACGAGCAACACTAAAGGCGGAGACGATGCCAGATCAGTCAGATAATATTCTTGCGGGCAAATCGATCGAAGGATCAGTTTCGGGACGCGCCCGCATTGAGGGCCTCGATTATATTAACTTCTACGGCTCCGGGTATCTCGCCTTGGGATGTATTCCTCAAATACGCGAAGCTGTGACGAAAGCCCTGAATGAAGGTATTGCCTTTTCTCGCCAAATGCCGGCGGGCGTTGGCGGCGTAGAGCGCGCCTTTGACCGGGCGGAAACTCTCGGCGCTCGCGCGATCGGGGCGCCGTCAAGTGTTTATTTCGCTTCAGGTTATTTAACTGGCGCCGTTGGGCTCGCAAGTCTGGCGAAGGAGTTCGACATCATCCTTCTTGATGAGTTAGCGCATGCAAATCTCTTTCACGCGGCAATCCAAACCCAATGTAAAATCGTCAAATACAGACATCGTGATCCTGATTCCCTTCGGGACAAATTGAAATCCAACATAGTATCGGAACAAAGGCCTTTATTGATAAGTGATGGCGTTTTTGCGACGTCAGGCCTTCTCCCTCCCCTGCATGAATATGCAACCCTTCTGGCCGCTTATAACGGCAAACTTTTCATCGACGAAGCCCATAGCCTTGGCGTAGTCGGTAAGACGGGCCGCGGCGCGATCGAATATTACGGGGTCGCAAATATGGCCACTGCCGGCGCCACCCTAAGTAAAGCCTTTTGCGCCCACGGCGCCATCTTAGGCTGCACCCCATTACAAGCAGAACGATTGATCAAAACTCCGCCAATTCGAAACGCATGCGCCGGTTCGCCTTTGTCCGCGATAGCTGCAAGCGAAAGCATGGAATACTTCTTGAACCATCCCGAGTTGCCCTCACTATTGCGCGAAAAGGCGAATTATCTTCGGCGCAAGCTCCGCTCTATCGGGATTGACTGTATTGATACGCCGGCGCCTATAATAACCTTTCAAATCGGCCAGTACGCTGACATGCATGCCTTGCAACGATATCTTTTTGACAAAGGCATCTATATTTATCACTCAACATTCTCAGGCGCGGATAATGAAGGAGTCATTCGTTGCGCTGTTTTCCGCGATCATTCTAAAGAAGATATTGACGCTTTAGTGAATGCAATTCGCGAATTTTAGAATATAGAAGGCAAGCAATTGACCTGCCAATATCCGCGTTTCTGCTTTAGTTCTTCTTGAACGTGCAGCCACATATTCGAAGTTTGGAGCACACGGAAACGTCGTTGGAACAGGGGCAAAAAACCCGATCAAGTCCGGATCGGTCCGAAACGCCATTCTCGGCATTTCGGATCGCGCCATACAACTCAATAACTACCGGATAACAGCGCGCCTGCTTCGGGCACGCGCGTTTCCAGGCCAAGACGCTTCAGCATCTGGTGCGTTGTGCAAACAGCAGCTGACACGACTGGCAGACCGATAGCATCCTCCACCCGCTGAATCGAAGACAGCGAGGGCATCTGCACGCAAGCCGACAGGACCAGCGCGTCGATGCCGGCAATATCCAGCTTCCTGTAATGGTCGAGAAGGTTGGCCGGGTCTTGGGCGGCCACTTCCAGATTGTCTGGAATTTCAAGCGCCAGCCAGTCCTGCACCGCCACCCCTTCATGCTCGATATAATCGACGACCATTTGAGTGAGCGGTTTCATATAGGGCGTTACGACACAGACGCGTCTAGCACCCAACGCCGCAAGACCATCGACCAGCGCCCCGGCGCTGGTCACGACCGGCGCCGCATGGCCATTCTCGATTGCGCGGGACTGAAGCCGGGCTTGCGA
This sequence comes from Hyphococcus sp. D3-15, assembly GCF_055809375.1. Classification (NCBI taxonomy): domain Bacteria; kingdom Pseudomonadati; phylum Pseudomonadota; class Alphaproteobacteria; order Parvularculales; family Parvularculaceae; genus Hyphococcus; species Hyphococcus sp. D3-15. Next base: position 3,133,743 of record NZ_CM147910.1, read on the forward strand.
CGTACGGTGATAACCTTTGCCCATGCTCATGATCGCAACGAGACAGGCGTAGCCCATCACGTCGACCGCTGCGTCAGACAGCTCCAGGGCGCAGCGGTCAGAATCGCCGTCCATCGCCGCCAGCTCTTCCTTTGTCACCTTCTTCATGCGCATGCGCGAACTGTGGAAGGTGAAGCGCTCGGGCAGGATGGCCTCCCGCGCGCGCAGCATCGCCGGAATTTCCGTTTCCATGGTGACGTTCGAACTCGGCACGATCTGGCCAATACGGAATGGGCGCGACATAGCCACTCTCCTTACGCCGCCACGATGGGGTTGCGCAGCGTGCCAATGCCCTCGACATGGCATTCGACGATGTCGCCGGGCCACATGAACTCCTGCGGTTCGCGGCCCGCCCCCACCCCGGCAGGCGTGCCGGTGGCGATGATATCGCCCGGCTCGAGCGTCATGACGCTCGAGATGTCAGCGATCAACTGGTTGACGTTGAACAGCATGAAACGGGTATTGCCGTTCTGCTTTTCAACTCCGTTCACTTTTGTCCACAGATTGAGAGCATGCGGATTGGATATCTCATCGCGCGTGACAATACACGGCCCCATCGGCGCGAAGCTGTCCTGTCCCTTGGAAACGATCCACTGACCGGCGCGGCGGCAATCGCGCGCGCTTACGTCGTTGATAACGGTATAGCCGAACACATAATCGAGCGCGTCCTCCTCGCGCACATGGTGTGCGGTTTGGCCGATCACGACGGCGAGCTCGGTTTCCCAGTCCAGCTGCTGCGTGACCATCGCATTGTGCAGGATCGGATCGCCAGATGCGATGACTGCGGTCGGCGGCTTGGAAAAGATGACAGGCTGCTTGGGCAACTGGACCGACGTATCGAGCGCACGCGCCGATTCAGCAACATGCTCGGTGTAGTTAAGGCCAATGCCGAAAATGTTCTTGCGCGGACGCGGGATCGGCGCGAGCAGCCTGACATTACCATCGGGCACGGAGCATCCAAGCAAGGCGGATCGATCCGCCGCGGACAGCTTTTCCATCAAGGTTGCGGCCGCCAGCGGTCCAAGATCAATGAATTCGAGCATCGTTCGGGGAAGAAAAACGCCGATGGCCGCGCCGAAATCGGCGACATCCACCACCAGCCCGTCATGCAAAAGGCCGAGACGGGCTTCCGACTGGCCCATGCGATAAGTTACAAAGCGCATTCTATCATCCTGTTCTTTATTGAAACAAATTCGGCCCCGATGGTTCAAGACGTGGGTTGGAAGCCGCCATTGTCGCCATAGGCTTCTTCGATCCGCACACCCATCGCCTCCATCACCGGGAAATCGTTGAAGGAGAAGAGGAAAGCTTCCTCGCTTTCGTCCAGATTCACATGCTCGTGCCACATCCAGGCGGGCACGCAGAAAATATCATGCTCCGTCCAGTCGAAGCGCTTGCCGCCGATGATCGAATAGCCGTGACCTTGCGCGACATTGTAAACGACATTCCCGGTGTGGCGATGCGCTTTGGAATGGAAACCGGGCGCAAGCATCTGCATCTGCGCGCCCATGGTCTGCATGGCCCATCCGCCCGTCAGCGGATTCGAGTAGCGCATAATGTGTCCGTCAAACGGCGATCCGTCGGACACTTTGGCGAAGCTCCAGATCGCGTCCCGCGTCTGTTCCCAGCGATAGACCATAGCGGGCGAATAGGGTTTGTCCCAGCCCGGAACCCCTTCCGGCAGCATGCCGCCGCCATAGCTCATGGGCAGATCGTTGGTCGGGTGGGCCGGCGTCTGGGCGGGAGAATCGTGTACCGCATAGAAGTTCGTTTCCATGGAGTTCATCAGCGGAATATCGAGCCCGTCCTGCCAGATCGACACCTTGCCGTCGGCAACGACGCCATGGTCGTGCCAGCACCCGTTGGGCGTCAGCACATAGTCGTGCTTGCCGAGCGTGATGCGATGGCCGTCGACAACGGTGTAGGCTCCGCCGCCTTCCATGATGAAGCGCTGTGCAGAGGCCGTATGCTTGTGCGCAGGCGTGATTTCACCAGGTTTCATGGCCTGAAGCCCGCTGAAGAGCCAGCCCACGACAGCGGTGTTCTCCCGCCCCGCCTCGCTATCGTTGAGGAGGGTCACAACGCGCCGCCCGGCGTCCCCGGGCCTCACCAGTTCGATCGAGCGGAGACACAATTCCCGCATTTCCGAATATTTCCAAAGAGTCGGATTGTAGCGGCTGACCGGCTCCCATGGCTCGATCGCATTCGCCCGGTTCCAGAATGCATCTGCATTGTGGCGGGCGAGCTCCTTATAAAATTGCGTCAGCTCCGGCGTGGCGGCGACATGTGAACGCCCCAATTGCTGATCGCGAGGGTCCAGTGACGCATGCTGCTCAGCCATCTTGCTTCTCCTGGGTTGGCGGGCTTGCCGACTCGGCGGGATCAATGGGCGGATCGTTGAAAGTCGCTTGCGGCTTCGCAGACCGGTCGATGCGCAGATCGAAAATGTCGAACCGGTTGTAGCCGCCGAGAATGTCGTGCATCTGCTTGGGCTGGATGCAGCGGTTGAGATCAATGTCGGCATAGACGATTCCCTCGTCGTCGATCAGCGCGTCGCCGATGAGGGCGCCGTCCGGGCCGAGGACGCCGGAAAAGGCGCTGTTCTTACGTTCGAGCAGGGCGCGATTTTCCGGCCTTGCTTCGCTCATCGCCGCTATGATTTCTTCGCTCACGGTCGAACAGGAGACGATGGTGAACAGCTTCCCTTCGAAGCTGTGGGCGGTTGCCCGAATGCGAATCGCCTCGGCCATGTCGTAGCTGGCAGGCGCCACGGGTAACGAGATGTAATTTGCGACATGCACCAGCTCGCCCTCAGCGAGCAGCGCGAAGCGCGCCAATGTGTTGGTGTTTTCTCCGCAGGCAAGCGTGCCGAGCGGCCCCACCGGCGTGTCGTAGACGCGAAGGGAGGAGCCGTCGCCGCCCGCCCAGGTCAGCTTCTCCGCCCAAGTCGGCGCCAGTTTGCGATGCCGCCCAAGAAGTTCGCCATCGGCGCCAATAACGATGTTGGTGTTGAAGAGCGTGCCCAGCCGCTTCGGATCGCGCTCATTCGCTCCGATGACGACCACACAGCTATTCTCGCGCGCAGCTTTGCAAAGTCGCTTGACCTCCGGTCCCGGAATTACAATCGCTGCATGACACAGGCGCTCGAACCAGGGGCCTCCCTCGATTGGCGTCATCAGCCAGCTCCAATAGGGATAGCCGCCAATGAAAACTTCCGGAAAAGCGACCAGCTTTGCGCCGTTCCCGGCCGCTTCGGCGATTAACGCGCAAGCCTTATCGACAGTCGCGGCCGCATCAAGAAACACCGGCGCTGTCTGCACCGCGGCGACTTTGGATTTAGGCAAATTCAGCATAAACTTCCTTTCAGGTGACTGCCGCGCGTTCGCGAAATTGCGGCTGGTCCCAGGCCTTGCTTTCGCAAACCTCGCGCAGCCGCTCGACCGCCTCGACGATATCGCCAAAGCGCAGGTAAAGCGGCGTCAGACCGAAGCGCAGGACATCGGGCGCGCGGAAATCGCCGATCACGTCGCGCTCCTTGAGCGCCTGCATGATCTCGTAACCCTTCGGATGGGCGTAGGCGACGTGGCTGCCTCTAAGGTCAGGATCGCGCGGGCTGATCAGCGTGAAGCCGAATTCAGCGCAGCGTTCATCCATTCGTTTCATAAACAGCTCGCTCATCCGCAGTGACTTGCGGCGCGCTTCCGCCATGTCCACCCGGCCGAAAATATCCACACCGCATTCGAGCGCTGTCAAACCAAGCACCTGCGGGGTACCGCAAAGAAATCTCTCGATGCCCGCCGCCGGAGCGTAGTCCCCTTCGAATGCGAAAGGCCGCGCATGCCCGAACCAGCCGGACAGCGGTTGCATGGCCGACTGGTTGCGCTGGGCGACGAAAATATAAGCTGGCGCGCCCGGCCCGCCATTCAGATACTTATATCCGCAGCCTATCGCGAAGTCCGCATTTGCTCCGTTCAGATCGACTTCGATAGCGCCTGCGCTGTGACTGAGATCCCAGATCGTCAGCACGCCTTTTTCCTGCGCGCGGCGCGTGACCTCCGACATGTCGCGCACGAGGCCAGACTTGTAGTGAACCTGGGTGAGGAGCAGCGCCGCCACATTCTCGTCGAGCGTGTCGAGCACCGCCTCCGGCTCGGCGGTGACGGACTGGATGCGGCCGCCGCTGAACGCCTCGACGCCCTGCATCATGTAAACATCGGTTGGAAAGTTCGTATCCTCGGACAACACCACATTGCGGTCCGGGCGGAGCGAGAGCGCCGCAGACAGCGCCTTAAAGATGTTGACCGACGTTGAGTCCGCCGCGATCACCTCGCCCGGCTTGGCGCCGATCAGCGCGCCAATCTTGTCACCAATACGACGGGGCGCGCTCACCCACTCTGCGCCCAGCCAGGAGGTGATCAGCCCCTCGCCCCATTCGCGCGAAACAGCATCAGCCATGCGCGCGCCACTGGCCTTCGGCAGCGCGCCCAGCGAATTGCCGTCGAGATAAAGCAGCCCGTCGCGCAGCTCAAATTCATCCCGGAAAGACGCAAGCGGATCGCGGGCGTCAAGCGCCTCAATTTCTGTAAGGTCAACAGTGGCCGTCATGGAATTTCCCTCAGAATCGCGCGCACCGGGCTGGCGTCTGCGCCGGCGATTTTTAGCGGCAATGCAATCAGCTCATATTCGCCCGGCGGCACATCATCGAGCACAAGGCCTTCCAGAATGCGCATATTGGCGGCGCGCACTTCCATATGAGCATCGAGCGTTTTCGAATCCTGCGGATCGAGCGACGCCGTGTCGACGCCGATCAAGCAGATGCCTTCACGGCCCAGGCGCGCGACAAGTTCCGGCGCGATCGCCCTGAACGCTCCGTCCCATTGCGCAACGGGAAACTGATCATAGGTTCGCAGCAGCACCCGTTCCGCACCGCGCAGCACGCGCCAGTCGACATCCTCTTCCGTTATCCGTTCACCCGCATTGCGCACGTCCACAACGACGCAGCGGCCAAAATAGGGCGAGAGGCCGCACTCGGCGCTCACCGACCCCTGCGGATCGTAATGATAGGGAGAATCCGCATGCGTCCCGGCATGTAGCGATGTATGCATGACGCCGACATTGACCGGACACTGATCATCAATCGTCGCGATCTGCGTCACTGCGAACGCAGGCTCTCCTGGCCATACGGGAATCTCCGGCCGGAGGATCTGGGAGATGTCCCAAATTCTCATTCCGCGCCATCCGTGGCTGTTTCCGCGTAACTCGGTCCCATTTCCGGCGCGGTCATTAAGGTGCGCATCGACCAGAGCTCAGGGAAGAAGGAGAGATTAAGCGCTTTCACCAGATAGTCGACGCCGGACGAACCGCCTGTGCCAGGTTTGTGACCAATGACGCGAGCAACGGTTTTCATATGCTTGAAACGCCATTCCTGGAAATAATATTCCAGCGCCGTGATCTTCTCTCCCAATGTGTACAGGTCCCAATATTTGTCGACATCCGAATAAATTTCGACCCACGCCGCCTCGACCTCAGCAGAATGCTGGTAGGGCTTGCTCCAGTCGCGTTCGAGATGGCTCTGCGGGATCGAAAAGCCGCGGCGCGCGAGCAGCCTGAGCACTTCGTCGTAAAGCGAGGGAGCATTCAACACCGCCATCAGATGCGCATGCCTCTCCTTGTCGCCTTCATGAACTAAAGCCACATCCGCACGCTTGTTGCCCAGCAGATATTCGAGTTCGCGATACTGATGCGACTGAAAACCGGAAGCCCGCCGCAGAAAGCCGCGGAAGGTCATGAAATCGTGCGGCGTCAGGGTGGCGAGCACTTCCCAGCTATGGATCATATGACGCTGAATCGTGGCGATGCGATCCAGCGCCTTACCCGCAACATGCAGTTTCTCTTCCTTGACGCCAGACAGCGCGATTTTCGTTTCGTGCAGCACCAGCTTCAGCCACAGCTCCATTGTCTGGTGCATGATGATGAACAACATTTCGTCCGGCTTGTCGGAAACCGGAACCTGGGCCGACAGGAGTTGTTCTATCTGCAAGTGCCGCGCATAGGTGAGACCGTTATCCCACTGGATATTCTCGCCGTCGATCTCGGCCTCGTATATTTCGACCCCATCCTTGTTACGCTGTTTGATCATTGTTCAGCTCTCCTGCCCCGCATTCGCACACAATCCTGCGACAATAGGTGCAAACCGGTTGCGTTTATTAGAAGACATCGGTTCACCACGATCCCTTACCCGTCCTGTTGACCATCGGGCGCACCGCCGCGCAGGTCTTCGGAAATATCTGCAAGAGGGCCGTGATAGAGTTTGTCATCCCGCCATCGCTCTCCAGGCTCCAGCGCCGAAAGTTCGGCTATCTTGCGATATATGTTCGCAAAGTCAGCCGTTTCGGTGAGCTGCAGCAGGTGATCGAAACTTTCGACCACGAAGTAATTCCGCTGGAATTCGTCGAAATTATAGTTCGTCCGCATCGCACGTTCTATGTCCAGCCACACCCGCAGTATATCAGGCGCCGAGAGAGCGGAGATTGTCTCCGCATAGCTCGACAACAGGCCGCCGCCATAGGCGCGCAAGCCTCCCTCTTCCACGACCAGACCGAACTCCACCGTGTAGAGCCACACCCTGCCGAGATAATCTGCGGCGCCGAGCTTTTCCGCACGCAGTCCAGCCTCGCCATAGGCAACCAGGAATTCAGAAAAGGCGGGATCGGTCAGGGTCGGAACATGTCCAAAGAGGTCGTGAAACATGTCCGGCTCATCGCTATAGGCGAGGTCCTTGGCTGATCGCAGAAAGTTCGCAACCGGAAAACGGTGGTTGGCCAGATGGGTGAAGAACGGTTCGTTGGGAATCCATCCCGGCACGGCCACGACCTCCCAACCGGTGTTCGCCTTCAGCCGGGCGTTGAGTTCGTCGTAGTCCGGAATTCCGGGCCGCGACATCTTGAGGATATCAAGGCCGCGCAAAAATGACCGTGAGGCGAAACGCTCCACTGCAACCGACTGCTGCTGAAGCAACTTGTCCCAGACTTCGTGCTGTTCCGCAGTGAAAGCTTGCCAGTTCTGCGGCAGCGTCCAGTCCGCCGCCGCGCCCTCGGGCGGGCTCTCGTAAATATGGCTAGCCGCCACCATCGCCTCCGCTTGTTGTCAGGCTTCGGAAATTATTGGCAAACCGGCCGAACATTGTTTGGAATTGCAGACAAAAAGAACTCCCATAAGGAACGTTGCGGATAAAACCGTTCATACTGCAAAACATTGTCCTTCTTGCAGAAATCGCATAGGCAGAACGTTCTGAAAATATCACAATTTGGAGTACTGAATGGACAGGATCGACTGGAAGATCGCGATCGAGCTAGAGCGCGACGGCCGGCAATCATTCGCCGAACTCAGCGAGCGTGTGGGCCTCTCCAAATCACCCTGCTGGGCCAGAGTGCGCCAGTTACAGGAGCAAGGCGTAATTGAGGGCTATAAAGCTCGATTAAAGCCGGGCGCCCTGGGGCTGGCTGTACAAAGCTACGTGGAGGTGAAGATCAACCTTCATGCGCATGCAGAATTTGAGGAAGCGGTGATGAAGCACCCAGCAATATTAGAATGCCACACAACCGCAGGCGACAGCGATTACCTGCTCCACGTTTTTGCACGGTCTGTCGACCACTTGGACGATTTGCTGCGACATGGGCTGTCGAAGCTTCCAGGAGTGCATGGCCTCGCGACACTTGTGTGTCTTAAGACCATTAAACAGCAAGGCCTGATAACCGAATGGGCGCAGGCCAGCAGCGAGACCGCGCCAGCCTGAAGCTCGTGGAATTCTATTTCCTGTGACCCGAGCTCATGGCGGAGGCCAGCCAGGCGGCAGAGGCGCGTCGAGCGCGGACGACTTCAAGGAACGGAGCGCCTCGATGGGTCAGGCCACCGAGGCTCAATTAAATAATCAGCAGTCGGAATATAACGCTGAACCCGGACCACCATCCCCAAGCGCTTCATTCAAGGCCGAAACTAACAGAATCATCGGACCATTATCTCGGAGCAACCACTTTAGGCCTGACCTATCGAGGCGCTCCGAGTCACTTGCTAGACTCGGCAGGTTGTTGTGCGGCGTCCATGCCGCAACGACAAAAGCGTCCGCAGATCAGCCTTTCTTTGACCGGCTCCAGACCATAATCCCGGTTCGGGTCTCATGATTTTCAAAGAAGGCCGCACGCATAGGCGCCGCGAAACTCGGATCGTCAAGTTTGACCGAAAGATACGGCCGTTCCCCGTCCCTGGTGTTCTGGCGCCAGGCGGCGCCGAGTTCCGCCCCGCCGGCATAAAGCCGAAAATCCGGCGCGTCGTCGCCGCCCTTGTCCTTGCTGGGAACCAGTTGCGCTTTCACATTAATCGTCATGGTACGGATGGTTCCGGTATATTTTCCATCCTTTCGTGTAAAACTGCCGATCTGCGCCATGGGTCAATCTCCTTTGCTGGCGTTGGCGTAAAGGACCTTACGGGCCCGTTTGAACCCGGCGTCCCCGCCGAGAAACTGCTCGAGCATGGCCGGAACCAACGCCTCCGGCTTTTGGTCGTCGCCATAGGTTTGGCGATAGAGATCTGCATAGTCAGTCAGCGCCGCCGCAAGATCAGGATCAAGGCTGATGCTCATTTTCACCAGCGTGCGGTCGGGGAGTCTTCCGAGACGAAGCGACATCAGTGAACCTTCCTTTCCCTTATATAGTCGAGCGCCTCCTCAAACGGGGCCACAACCATAAACGCCAGAATTTCGTCAGGAAGACCGATCGCGACAATGTCGCATTTGAAATGCTCATGCGGCGGCGTGCGCGCCCAACGCCAGATGTGAATCGCGCCCTTCACGCTCGCAAAGGCGAAGGCGGACAGGATCGCCATGCCGGCGAGGACCGGCAATACCGACGCAATCTCAATCATGACGTGGAGCGCCGCACACCAGGCAATGACATGGACGGTTAAAAGCCAATAGAGCCCGTACTCGCCAAGCGGCCTGGCCCGGCGCCGCGCCAGGAGAATGCTCCGGCCGTCGGGCAGACGCGTCATGGCAAGGTCCTGAGGAGGATCTGACATCTTTTAATCTCCCTGTATTTGCGGCCGGAGAACGAGATCGCGCGTAACGATCACGCGCACCGGCCAGCCCGGGCGCACACGAATGGTCGGCTGAATGCTTAAGTTCCGCTCGACGATGCGCTGACCGGCCTGGTTCACCGTGTCGCTCGCCCCGCGCCTGATCGCGCGTTCGATGTCGCCGTCCCCGTCGGCGCCGAATTCAGCGCCGACGCCGAGGATCGTCGCCATGCCGGCGGCGGCGATGACGCGCCCCCAATGATGATCCGTACGATCGGCGAGACCCGAATAGCCCTGCGCATCCGCGCCGGGCGCCGAGATCACGATCGACGATCCATCCGGAAAGATGATCCGGTCCCAGATCACCAGCGCCCGGTCCTGTCCGAAAGAGACTTCCGACTGATAGCGGCCCAGCAGGCGCGCGCCCTGCGGGATCAGGAGATATCGGCCGCTTACCGTATCATATACGGGCTGGGTCACTTGCGCGATGATCGTTCCGGGAAGATCGCTGTTGATCCCCGTCACCAGCGCAGCCGGAATGATCGACCCCGCCATCACTTGATAGATGGAGGCCGGCTCTTCAACGCCATGGTCATTATAGATGTCGCCGCCGGTATGATCGCGCGCAAAGCCGAGTTTGCGGCTTTGCAGATCCGCATCCGGCATTCGTCCGGATGTTGACGGCATGCTTTGGGGACGGCCCGCGAGCGCAAACAAATCCGAGCCCATATCGCGGTCGGCGCTTGTGACGCCGCCTGGCGCTGCGGCGCGGGCTTGCGATTGCAGCGGGAAGAACACCGGCGCGCGGGCGGCTTCCTCCTTGAGCGCCGCCTCGCGCATGCGCCGCGCGCGCGCCGCCTCATCCGCCGGATTGGGCCGGAATTCCTGGCCGACCCGCGCCGCAGTTTCCGGTTCGATCCCAAGCTCGCGTTCAGCCCGGAGAATGGTTCCGCCGAGATCCCCCGCCAGCGGCGGTCCAAGGCGCAGCGCCGTTTCCTGTTTCGGAAGATCTGAGTATTTCGCCGGCAGCGAGGCGAGGCCCTCGGGCCTGCGCTTGTTGGTCGTGTTGTAAAGGTTGCGGCCGTCAGCCGGATCGACAGCTTTTGGCGGTTTGAGCGCAAAGCCCGCAGCAGCAAACAGCGCCAGCGCGCCAATCCCGGCCCCCGCCATCAAGGCCTTTCGGTTGATGCGGGTGACCTGCCTTGGCCCGACGCGGATCTTCAGCCGCTTTGAATGTTCATCGAAAGGAACCGGATCGGCCATCTCTCTAGCCTCCCGATCCGGCGGCGGCGCTCGGGCGGCGCCCCTTGCGCATGATCCGCACCACCGTCTGACGTTTTCCGCCGAGGCGCAGCTCCGCCGCGCGGAACAGCCGGTCGACCACATAATAGTCGCCGCGCATGCGATAATTGACGAGTTCGCCGTCGCCCCTGTCGTTGAGCACGAACAGCGGCGGCGTCTCGGTCGCAGCGATCGTCGCCGGCATCTGGATGAACACCTGCCGCCCGTCATCGAATACCCGCAACGGTTTCCAGTCAGGATCATCGCCAGTCATGCGATAGTCGAAATTGAGGCCGTCAAGCGCGAAACCGCGCTCCACTGTCGCGGCTTCGCGGGCGGCGGCAAGTTCATTGCGCAGCGCAAACCCGGCCAGCTCGTCAACCGGATAGCGCCAGGACAACGCCGCCATGTAACCGCTATCGACGCTCTCAAGCTCCAGATGATAGGTCCGCCGGTCAGTGGCGATCATTAAATTGGTGCGGACGCCGGCGCTGATCGGTTTGACCAGCACATGCGCCCGCGCGGTCAGCCCCGAACCCGAAACTGTATCGCCGACCACCCAGCGCACCGTATCGCCGGCGGATACCGAGACCAGCTCCTCACCAGGCTGCAGCGCCACATCGCTCACCTGGCCGGGGCTCCCATAGAGCCGGTAGAGCGCGCCTTCCGTGTACGGATAGACCTGAATCGCATTCACATAGCCGTCGACGGAAGGCTCTATCAGCGCATGCGCGCGGCCTTCCCTGATCGCCTCCTCCGGCGGGATTTCCGGTTTGGGGGATGCGGATTCGATCCGCTTCAGCTGCCCTGGCAGCGGCAGGGGCGTCGCTGTTTCCACAATCTTCAAGGGCCGGTCGAGTGTTTCCTCAAACGGGACCGCGCCGACAAATCCGACGCGATCAATCGCTTCGCCATCCGGGCGCGAGGCGCATGAGGCTGTCAGGGCAAGCGCAGAAGCAGCGAGCAGGAAACGCAACATGGGATCATTCTCCTGTGACAAGGTCCTGGCCCCAATGGAGCTCATGGACATAAAGGCCGAGAGGATTGGCGCGCAGCGTCGCCGCGTCTCGCGGCGGCTGGGTGACGATGGTGAACAGCCCGGTGAACCGCTCCGACGTCGTCAACGCGCCGTTCTCATAAGTTTTCTCGATCCAGCGGGCCTGGAAACTGTCGTCGGAAACGCGCACCACGTTGACAATATCCACCGTGCGGGATTTGCGGCCGACATCCGCAAAAGGATCATTGGCCTGCGCATAATCGTTGAGCGTCATCGCGCCGCGATCGGTTACGAAATCATAAGCGGCGAGCCAGTTCTTGCGCACAACCACCGGATCGACGGAAAGTCCGCGCACATGCTCGATGAAATTAGCCAGATGATGGGCGATCTGCGCGTCGCTCGGGCTATAACGCTCAAGCGCCGGCGCAACCGCCCGCGCAGCGCCCGTCTCATCCACCTCAACCACATAAGGCGTCACCACCGACCGCATCGAGCGCCACACAAGCGCGCCCGACGTCGCGAAACTCAATGCCAGACAGCCAAGCGCCATCAGCCGCCAGTTTTCCGCTTGCGCCCGCGCCGATCCGATCCGCTCGTCCCAGACCTGCCCGGCCTTCTGGTAAGGCGTCTCCGGGAACGGACTTTGCCCATAGCTCGCGGATGATCGCTTGAAGAACATTGTCTAGTCGTCCTTATCCTGAAGGTTCGGCGCCGCGCCGCCCGATCCGCGATCGCCATCGCGCAGACTGTGCGCCGCCATCTGGCCGGCTTCGCTGACGCCTCGCCTCGCCTGCATCCGCCGCGCCCAGGCCTCAGAAGAAGCGGGGCTCTGCGACATTGCTGATTGTGTCGACGCTGAAGCGCCAGGAGAGGCGCCGCCGGCAACGCTCCATGCGCCCGCGCTGCCGCTTGCATAGGCTTGCCGGATCGCTTCCGCGGGGCGTGATGCGGTCCGGCGAGATCGCATCGCCGCCCGCCCGGGCGACCCCCGCGAGACCAGCCGCCACCGCGCCGGCGCCAGTTGCTCCGGCGGCGACCGAACCGAGCGCATAGGAGCTGCGCGCCGCCCCCGCCATGGAAGCGCCGGCCTTGACGGCGTTCGATGCGCCGCCCGCCGCCGCACCGATAGCGGCCCTTGCGCCCATGCCGGCAAGGTATGTCCCCGCCATTACACCCGCCGCTGCGCCGGCTGCTGAGCCTGCGCCGAGTTGCGGCGCGCCGCTGATGAGACCCGACGCAACCCCCGGCGCAAAAATCCCCATCCAGAAGAAAACCAGCGCCGCCAACACCGTTCCCATCACCTGCGCCAGGGTGACGTCATCGCCGGTCGTGAATGCATCGGTGACCGAGGCGAAGAGCGTCGAGCCGATGCCGATGATCACCGCCATCACCATCAGTTTAACGCCGGAACTGATGACATTGCCGAGCACGCGCTCGGCAAGAAACGCGGTTTTGTTCCACAACGCGAAAGGCACAAGCACGAAGCCCGCCAGCGTCGTCAGCTTAAACTCAAGAATGGTGATGAAGAGCTGGATCGCGAGGACGAAGAAAGCGATCATGATGACGCCCCAGGCGATGAACATCACCGCGATCATCACGAAATTCTGGAAAAAGGCGACGGGACCGGTCATGTCGCCGATCTCTTCCAGCAGGGGCTTCGCCGCATCAAGACCGACGCCAGCGATGAAGCCGGGACGCAGCAGATCCTCCGCCGTCATTGTCCCGCCGCCCGCGGTGATCCCGAGCTGCGCAAAACTGTTGAAAATGATCGCCGCAAGCCATGAGAAATTGCCGATCACGAAGGCGAAAAAGCCCACATAAAGCACCTTCTTCAAAAGCCCGGCGATCACATCGGCGTTTTGCGACAACGCCCAGAACAGCCCCGCCAGCGTGATGTCGATCACGATCAGCGTGGAGGAGAGATACGCCACATCATCCGCGACGAGGCCGAAGCCGGAGTCGATATAGGCGATGAATGTCGCCAGGAATCTCATCGATCACATCCATCGCCGGTCAGTTCTCCAGAAATGTCTTGGTCCGCGCCCGGGCGCGCGTTTCTTCTGCAAGCACGCGCGCCCGATCAAGCGCCTCGGCGCGATATTGAGCCGCCAGCATCGCTTCCATCTGCATCAGCTGCTGGGTTTGCAGCGCCTCGATCTGATTGCCCGCCTGCGCCGCCTGCAGCGCGCCAGCCGCGCTCTGGCTGCGATCGATGAGACCGGTAATTGCGGCCGCATCCATCTCATTGTCATCAAGCGCAGCGGCCAGGGTCATCAACGCATCGCGCCAGGCCAAACGCGAGTGGCGCCAGCGCGCCCGCGCATCCGCCGTCAGCACCGCCTGCGACGGCGGCGCGTCCCCATAGCTTTCCGGATAAGCCTCATCATAGGCCGCTTCGATCCCGTCCACCTGGTAGCCAATGCCCTGCGCCGCTTCCATCAGCGCGGAAAGGCGATTGATCCGCTCAAAGATGATCGCGTCGGCGACATTGACGGGCAGACCCTCAAGGTTGCGGGCCATGTCCTCCAGCATCGCAATTTCATGGGCGAGCTGGCGGGCCTGCTGCTCAACCTGCTGAAGCGCGCGCGCCGCCTGCAACACATTCTGCGCATGGTTTGTGGGATCATAAACAACGCCGCCGAAAAACTGCGCCGAGGCGGGCGACGCCGTCGCGATGCTCAGCGGCGCGGCGCAGAAAATGATGCTGGCAAGGATGCGTTTCATGGATCAGGCTCCTATTCGGCGGCGACGGCGTGAGAAAGAGTGTCGGCTTGCGGCGAGGACGCGCCCGGCCAGCGGCCAAGCAGGTCCGCAGCCCAGACGAGGCCCTGATCGCGCAACCAGGCCTCAGCGAACCCCTCTCCTTCGGTTTCCGCCCACACCCGGTCGAGACGCCTTTGGTCCGCAGCAGAGCCGGCGCCGCAAAAGGCGAGCGCGATGGGCCCGAGCGAAAGTTCGAATACTCGGCGGCCCAGCGGCGACTGATAGTAATAATCGCGCTTCGGCGACGCCCTCGAAATCAATTCAATCTGACGGTCATTGAGACCGAAGCGTTGATAGATCTCGCTCGATTGCGGCTCCCGGGCGCGCTCATTGGGCAGGAATATCCGCGTCATACAGGACTCGACCAGCGCCGGCGCAATCGTGCTGTCTGCAATGTCTGCGAGAGACTGGGTCGCAAAGACCACGCACACGTTCTTCTTGCGCAGCACCTTCAGCCATTCGCGAAGGCGCGCCGCAAATATCGGGTCGCCAAGAAACAGCCAGGCCTCGTCGAGAATGAGCAGCGTCGGCCGGCCGTCAAATCGCACTTCAAGACGATGGAAGAGATAGGTGATGACCGGGGCGACCGCGCCGCGGCTTTGCATCAGCGCCTCCATCTCGAAACACACCATGTCGGCGAGCGCTAGGCTGTCATGATCGCCGTCAAGCAGCCGCCCATGGGGGCCTTCCAGCGTGAAAGGCTGCAGCGCCGCCTTGACCTCTTCATCCTGCGCCATCAGCGAAAGTCCCGTCAGGGTACGCTCGCACGGCGGCGCGGAGCTGAGCGCGCGGACCGCCTCCCACAAATTCGCCTTCAGATCAGGCGTCACCCGCAAGCCCTCCCCGGCGCACAGCCCGGCGAGCCAATCCGCCGCAAATCCCGCGCCTCTCTCCACGTCGATGTCTTTGAGCGGCTGCAGGCTCGGGCGCGCCGAACCGCCGAAATCAATATAGGCGCCGCCCATAGCCAGCGTCGCCGCACGCGCCGAGCGGCCCTTGTCGAAAATGAAGATCTGCGCGCGCTCATAGCGCTTCCATTGCATCGCCATCAGCGACAGGAGCACCGACTTGCCGGCCCCCGTCGGGCCGACGACGAGCGTATGGCCTACATCGCCCACATGCAGATTGAACCTGAACGGCGTCGCGCCTTCGGTCTGCGCCTGGATCAGCGCCGGCGCATTGAGATGACGATTTTCAGCTTCGCCCGCCCAGACCGCCGATAAGGGAACCATATGCGCAAGGTTCAGCGTGTGCAAAATCGGCTGGCGCATATTGGCGTAGACATGGCCGGGCAGGCTTCCGAGCCAGGCGTCGACGGCGTTCAGCGTCTCGCGGATCACCGTGAACCCCCGCCCGTTGATGATGCGCTCCGCGATACGGATATGTTCATCCGCGACGCGCCGGTCTTCATCCGCCACGCTAATGGTTGTGGTGACATATCCATAGGAAACAAGATCGCCGCCCAGCTCCTGCAAGGCCGCGTCCGCGTCGGCGGCCTTGTTGTCGGCGTCCGTATCGAGCAGCGCCGATGGTTCGTTGAACATGGTCTCGCGCAACACCGCCCCAATGGATTTGCGTTTGGCGAACCAGTGACGGCGCTTGCGCCTCAGTACTTTTTCCGCATCCGCCTTGTCCATGGCGATGAAACGCGTCGCCCAGCGGTAGGAAAAGTCCTGCCGGTTCAACTCATCCAGAATCCCCGGCAGCGTCGACGCCGGAAACCCCAAAATGGTCAGCGTCCTTAAATGCGCGTCGCCGATCATCGGTTCGAGACCGCCCGCAAAAGGCTCATCCGCGAGGATCGCGTCCAGAAACACCGGCAGCTCCGGCGCGCACACTGGATGACGCTTCGTCGAGATGCAGGCGTGCAGATAGCTCAGCGTCTCATCATCCGAAAGGCGCACGATGTCGTCGAGACAGGTCGAAAGAAGGTCAAAGACACGCCCGGCCTGTTGCTGGAAACCCTCCAGCCGGCGCCGCCATGTCGCGGACTCCTCCGCATGCGGACGTTGGATCAGCGCCTTTTCAGCACTCGCCGCCGCATCAGCCGGCGGCAGCCAGAGCAGCGTCAGATAATAATTGCTTTCATAGCGCGCGCCGGCTTCGTCCGCCTGCAAGGCGCGCTCCATATCAACCAGCCAGGAGGCGGCGTCGGAAAAGTCGCTCATCGGATAGTCGCGCGCCTCTTCGCGCACCGCTTCAAAAAACAGCGCCCAGCCGGAGCCGAAGCGGCGCAACACATTGTTGACCTTCGCCGTCACCGCAACGAGCTGGTCTTGCGTCGAACTTTCAAGATCAGGCCCGCGATAGCGAAACGTCGTCTGGAAGCTCCCATCCTTGTTGAGGACCACCCCCTGGGCCGGCATGCAGCCCCAGGGAAGATAATCGGCGAGCAGCCGCGGCGTTTCGGCATATTCTTTGAGGTTCAGCATGAAAGATGCTCCCTGTGCCGCACAGAGCGCAACGCAACACCCATAAAATCCGGATCGCTTTTCGCCATCAGCACAGCCGCCGTGTGCCCGAATGCCCACAGCGCAAGCCCCGGCAGCCACAGGCGCAGTCCCAGCGCGAGCGCTGCGGCGAGCGTGCCGATGGCGATGGCCGCCCCGCGCGGCGCGCCCGCCATCAGGATCGGCTCGGCGAGCGAGCGATGGACAGGGATTTCGAAACCTTCCGCCATTAGACGAGCGCCCCGCCGCCAAAGGAAAAGAAGGTCAGGAAGAAACTCGTCGCCGCAAAGGCGATGGAAAGACCGAACACGATCTGGATCAGCTTGCGCAAACCGCCCGACGATTCCCCGAACGCCAGCGTCAGGCCGGTGATGGTGATGATGATCACCGCCACAATGCGCGCGACCGGGCCTTCAATCGAGGACAGGATCTGATCAAGAGGGGCTTCCCAGGGCATGCCCGAACCCGCCGCATCGGCCGGGCCGGCGAGAACCATTGCAATGGCGATGCACGCCGCAGTTTTCATGTTTCGCTTTGCGGTCTGCTTGTGGTCATGGGTCATGACGCGTCTCCTTGGCTGACGAGGGAAAGAACGGGTTGAATGAGCGGTTCGGCGACATAGCCGTCGGCCCCGTGACCGGTGACCCGCAACGCGTCTTCGACCCGGCGCGCGCCGCCGACGCGGCTCATGAAGACCACCACGTCGACAGCATCCGCAATGAGCGCGCATGGCGCATGGCGTGTCGCCTCAAGCGTCAATTGCTCAAGCCGGGCGAGCGCGCTCCGCGCGGAATTCGCATGCAGGGTCGTGATCCCGCCCGGATGACCGGTGCTCCACGCCTTCAACAGATCGAGCGCTTCGCCGCCCCGCACCTCGCCGACAATAATCCGGTCAGGCCTCAGGCGCAGGGTCGATCGAACAAGCTGCTGCAAGCTGACATGATCACGCCGCGTTCTCAGCTGCACCAGATTGGGGGCCGAACATTGCAGCTCGCGGGTGTCTTCGAGAATGACAAGACGCGACGTCTCGAAGGCCGCTTCCTTCAGGATCGCGTTCGCGAAAGTGGTCTTGCCCGAGGATGTTCCCCCGGCGACCAGAATATTCTCGCGCGCCTCCACCGCCTCCCGCAGCGCCTCGCACAGATCGAGTGAAAGCGCGCCTGCCAACACATAGTCCCCAAGACTGAACGGCGTGATCGCGGGTTTCCTGATGGAAAAACACGGCGCCGCCGAAACTGGCGGGAGAAGTCCTTCAAACCGTTCGCCGCCGCCGGGAAGTTCAGCGGAGACGATCGGTGAGGAGCAGCTGAAGGCTTCTCCCGCCCCCGACGCGACCAGGCGGATGATCCGCTCCCGGTCGGCGTTTCCAAGACGGACTTGTGAAACGGCAATCTCCTGGCCCGCTCTCTCGATCCAGACCGACCCGTCCGGATTGGCCATCACCTCGGTCGTCTCCGGATCGGCGAGCGCGTCCCGAATGACGGCGCAAAAGGCGGTGCGCAGCATGGCGCCCCGTCTCGCCTCCGTTTCGTTCCTTTGCTCCGCCTCGCGCATCTCCAGCCTCTCTGACTAGTTCGTCCTGACAGGGAGCATTGCGGATCGAAGGAGGCTTGAGAAGTTGGAATAGCGGCCATTCTGCACAGCGTCGTGCAAGGCTATGCAATTTGATGAAATAGGCGGAGATCCGGCTGCGTTCTCGAGCGGAAGGCAACCTCCCAATTAGATAATGGTTTAAATGAGAGCGGCCTCGCAGAATTTATATTCAAAGAACCTGCCCGCCAGCGCCTTTTTACTTGCATTTCTCACTAAAGCCGCCATTCTTTTATCGTCTAATGCTCTACATTGTACTTTAATCGAGATCCTTATTTGTGAGGGGGCGACAATGGCCGCAGAAGAACAGTTTTTCGACATTGTGGGTACAGAAGAAGATTTAGCGAAAATCCGCGCGCTTTTGGAGAAGCACAAAGAAGCTGAGCTCGGCGAACCAGAAGCCTACGAGCTTGGCCCAAGCGAACTAACCGGTGCAGAAATCATCGTTGGCCTAAAGATAGCGGTATTGTGCCTCAAGGCTGGCGCCGCTTCAGCGGCATTGCTTCGCGAAATCCTAAAACTGAAGGCACAATCAAATTCTATGCAGGTGCGCGACGGCAAAACCCATAAACCTATCGAATAGCGCGCATCATGCCTGCCTTCGCGCTTCTTGATCCGGCATCACTCACTGTACGATGGGATTACGGACAGCTTGCCGCCGCGCAATCCGCGTTTGCGACCATCGATGCCAACGCACCAGATTATCAGCTCCTGACTAGACAATTCGAACTTAGTAGTGCTGAATTTGATGGCTTATTTAGTCGCGTTGAGGATGACGACAAAAAGCGTGTCGGCTTCTTATGCTCTATGCAATGGCATGAGCAGCGCCACTTTCTAGACTTTGTTTTAACAAATTATGGAGCGAGTCAGTTTCGGAGCTATCTTGAAGCGTATTGCAGCTTCGATAACCTTAGAGGAATGATGAGTGATGTTGGGCCAAACGTTGCTTTTCCGCTAACTCTTTACGCTGATCCGATCCGTGTACGTCGACTCGGTGCGGCGGCCCCCTCAGACCGTCTTATTGAATATGCCAGCCAACTGAAGCGTCGACGCAGCTTTTTTGATGGCGACCATATTTACGCCGCTCTCGATAATCGCAAAATCTTTGTCGGGGGTCCCGCACAATTAGAAGCTTTGGCGTTTTACGCCCAGATAGCTGTAACACAATCGGTTTTCGAACCGTCTCTTTCGAAAGCGATCTGGAGCGCAACACCACACGCTATACGTACTGCTGAGATTACTCGTTCAATCGAAGCAGTATGCGCGATTTACGGTATCAAGGTTATGCGTCCCGGCCCTCAAGACCAAATGATCATGGATCTACGGTTCGTTTTCTCTCTTCTGACAGCATCCTTAATGTGCCGACGTGCGAATTACCAAAGGGAGCCGAGCCCTCTCGAAATCGCGCGCGGAAACCCCTCCTCGCGCCTCATTAAACTGCTTGAGCACTTTCAGGCTGAGGGATTTGACGGCAAGGTGTCACGTAGCCTTGAAGCATGGGAGCGTGTTGAAGAAGCGTGCCAAAACATTTGGGGCGCAAGCTCAACCGACGAGCTCGACGCCGATGTAGCTTTCGAGGCTCAATTTTTTGAGGCTATTAAGGCCCGCGGTCAAACCCGTGATTTTGTGCTAAATATATGTGAAGATTACCTCGCTTTGCGGCGGCGCCTTGCGCACCTTCTTCGCAACGATCCCGAAATGCTGGTTGAGCCCGGCATGTATCAGTATATAACGCGATTTGATATTCGACCGGCCCAAGTGATTTGCTTTCGCAGCCCCCTTGGTAATCCGCCGCCGGACAAAACCATACTATTTCCTGGTGACGACTTCTTCGGCAAAAAGGGTGCAGCCGCACTCTTAGTGCAACCCAAAACGGACTCCCCAGAAATCATTGGTTTTCATAGGCATGAAGACTGGCGCAATGTGATGCAGAGTTTGGCGCCGGTCACGAAACTCGCACGAAACGGCAGGCGCGTGCGAAGTTTGCTTGATATCGAGCTACGCATTGCAGAGCATCATCAACTCGCAAGTGACGGCTTGGCGGCCCAATTTGAGCCCTCTTACGAATTCCCATTAATTGATCGAGATGCTTCATTATATTTCGATTTGCGTGGGCTTACAAAATGCCGCTGTGATTTTACGTCCGAAGAGCTGGGCCGCGATGAGGCAATCCTATTGTCGCCTTGGGATTTCATTGCCTTTCCTAGCTTACGTGAACATCCAATTCTCGGAAAAAATGCGACAATGATTATCGAAAATATGGAGCATGGCGACTTTGGACTTTGGATGACGCATAAGCGCTACATGTATCTGCTCAAATAGATAGCATGCCATTTCGGTCAGTAAAAAAGCCGCTGAATACAAATCGCAAGCATAAGGAAATGTGCTTAGTGCCGTTTCCAAGACAACACGCAGCCACAAAGCGCCGCAGCAAAAAAATCAGTGGTTGATATTATTCGCCCAATATCCAAAATACGGGGTGCGTCTGGATCGATTTCGGCACTCCGCATACAAGCTTAAGCATTGATTACATCGTGCTTAATTGATCAGTCGGGTGATGCGTTACGCAACCCAAATTGGCGTACGGGCGTATTTGATGTCAAATCGCCACTGCGCAATGTAGAGGTTGTGTTTTTGTCAGTGCAAGCTCTATCCAAACTTTTTCACAACATGACCGATACATATATTTGACGCTGATGATGCCGAAATTTTTCTTGCATGCCGCTGATCGGTTCGCGAAGATGAGGACAAACACCCGGCGCCATCAAAAGAAATCGCCTGACTTTAGGGGGCGCAACATCAGGGGCAAAACATGCGAAATACGCAAATCGTGCCCCCCGTCGATGCGGATGCGCTCGCATTCGTCTTCCCGTTCTTCCTGGACTTCATGAGCGCCCTCGCGCCCGACGAAGAGCCGCCCGAAATCGACGCCGTCTCCATTTTGTCGGCCCTCGCCGCACGGCTCCCCGATCGCCCTCCGGGCGAGGTGGTCCATATCTTTCGCCGTGCCTGCGCGCTGTATGAATTACTGGACCGGCTCATTCCGGAAAACAGCCCCGGCTCTGAACGCGCGCCCATAAACGTCGACGAGATTCTAAATCAGCTGACGCCCGAAATCTTCAGAGCCGCAGCGCGCTTCAATCTCGTCGAGATGACCGACAACGACCTTGCCTTCGCAGCCCCGGACTGGGACGCCTTCCGTCAAGCGAGACAGGACAGCGCGACATAGCGGGGGAACCGTTGGCCAGATATCTCCGTACACGGCCTCTTTGACATTGGCTAATCCGTTACGGTGTTGCAAGGGCCGACGCGTCGCCGGCGACCCTTGGGCTTGAGATTCCCAGTCACGCTATGCACCGGTGAATGGGCGGCTTTACTCAGCGCGACGATGAAGCCTGACATCGCCGCGCCGCATACAGAAACCAGCGGCGAAGCGCAAATGATCACCGCATGATGCAGGCCCGGGAATGCGCTTCTCGACGCACTGCCGCCGTCGAGCCGGAGAGCGGCGCCGTCAGTTTATTGCGACTGGGGCGCTATAGTCAAAAAAACCGCTCTTTACATATATATACTGAATATTTCAAGGATTATATTTGTAATATACTGGCACCGGACTTGCCTTCCCCAAATCAAGGAGGGCTGCCCCATGAAGCGCTTTACCCTTAACACCAACGCCGATCTCGCGCCCTATGATTATCTCTGGCGGCTATCGCCCGACCGGTGGGCCTGGGAGTTCTTAAGGCGCAACCCCGAATTCCGGCGCGACACCGGTTTGCGGCCAGGCGATCTTGCATCGCCGCCGGCCCGGCTTCCCGGCGTCCGCCTGCGGCGCGCCGCCGCCCCGCAGACCCTCGCCGAACGGTGGGGGCTCGTCTTCATGCCCGATCCAGATCGCAACGCATATCAAGCCGACGCCGTGTGGAGCCCTGGCGCCTTTCCCGATCAGGTGGAGCTGATCTGCGCCCCGCGCGCGCCGGGACAACCTTGCGAACTCTGGGACCGGACCTTTCCGGCTTGCGCTGTCACCCATATCACCGATCCGGTCGGCCGCGAATTCCTGATCATTCAGCGCGCCTGCTGCGCCGTTCAATTCCGCTGCACCGGCCTGTCGCTTCTCGGACTGGAACCCGTCCACATGAAGCTCGCCATCTCCGGCGTCGAAAACTACGACAGACGCGTCAGGATGCAACGTGCAGCCCTCGCCCTTTACGGCGAGCCGCCCGACCTTTCCATGCCGCGCTGGAGCAAAACCACCGAAGTCCTGCGCAACGCCCTCATCACCCTCGATTGCCTCGACATCGGCATGAGCCGGCGCGAGATCGCCGTCGTTCTTTATGGCGCCGAGCGCGTGCGCGATGCCTGGACCGGGCCGTCCCTGAAACACGCCATCCGCTATCTGGTGAAAAAAGCCGAATCCCTGCGCGCCGGCGGCTATCTCACAGAACTGCTGGGCGCGGACCGGGCGGGACCGCACGCGGCGCCATTCGGGCAAACGCTTTGACCGCGTTCGCCGCTGGTGATGCAAACGCCAAACCAGCCATCTCAATGGATAATCAAGAACGTCAGAGTCTTGGTGATCAGTGATTTTAAAAGCAGACAATAACCGGCGGTTTGTAATGTTCACCCTCTCCGCACTATTCCGTATCGCTGCCATTCAATATTAGCGCAGCATTTTGTCCACTTGGGCGTCGATTTTTCATTCAGTCATTCATAGACGCGCCCACATCAGCTTTTTTTAATTTCCGATGCTCTGGAGTGACGCCTCGACAAGCCGCTACTGCAGTTGCGCTACACAGCTGAAAGAATCTGCTGACCACGGAGCTCCATTCCAAGATGACTCCACGCCAGGCGACAACAGCGCCAAAATCGGATCTGACACTTTCCCGCCCCCATTGCTGCATTTTTGAAAATCCGACTGAACCCCCTTAACAAACAATCCGGCAGCATTTCCGCACACCGGCGGTGCAGAGCGTCCGCCATGCATCTCCGCCGCAACTGCCAACAGTCGGTACGGCGCACTCAGGTAATTGGGAAATTGGATGAGTTGATATTGGCCGCCGCTATCATCGACACGGTAGGAATAACCAGTTAACGCTTGAAATGCGGCGATTTCAGACGCCGCGCGCCGGACAAAATCGCTAACATCATTATTCAAACCTTCTAATCGGTCTGCGTTGTCCACCAATCTACGGATACGCCTTAGCGCACAAACATCAGCCTTGAATTCGGAAACATCGATACTTTGTGGGCAGAAAAGTGTTCCTTGCCGGTGCTCTTTCAATATCAAATCAAGAATGCCCTCCTCTTCAAGTCTGCCGGCGGATTTAATAGGACATGTCTCCTCTTCAAGGTGACCCGCTTCGTGGCCTAATAGCGGCGTCAGCGCCAATCGCGCGATGGCCTCATAGACAAGATAAAAGGTCGCATCATCATCGGCCTCTTCGACCGCCAGGACGGGTAAACTGTCAAGTTCCGCCATTCGTCGTGCGAACTCTTCAATTCTTGGTTCAGCGCCTTGTCTGTCCGCAAATCGAAAGGCTGTTGCGGGCATGCGCTGATCCGTCCGGTAGAAATCCTCATATTCGACGAGACCTCTTTCGTGATATTGGAAAGCATACCATGCGGCCGCGCGCAAAATTCGCTCTAGCGGTTCAACTTTGCACATTAAAGCGAATCCGCCTGCGAAGCATGTGGCTTGAACTGGTAAATCGTCACAAGTGCCGCGTTTGACGCCAATGTTCCCTGTTCCCCCAATTGCGTCAGCCATCGCTCTTAAAATGGAAACATCCCAAATGGAGCGCTCGGCGCGCGGCTCATCATAACACAAGCGAACAACATAGTCTGGCTGGGCCCGCGCAGCACCAGAACTCAGCGCCCATAAAATCAACATGGCCGCAACCCCGTGCGGTATCAAAGTATGCTTCATTTTGCTGGCCCCAAAAGCTCGACCCAAACATCCCGGCACAAAGCGTTATGCGCCGATACCGCTGTTTTAAAGTCGACCAAAGTCTGCCCCTCTCTACCGGATAGGTAATCCAGGCGTTCCAAACTGTCAGCGCATGCCTGCATTCGTTCGCTCGCAACCGATTGAACGATAGTATCATGAGGCGTTGGAAGCGCGCCGGAATTCACCAGTGCGATCAACACCCCTGAACAAGCTGTAACAAGCGCTGTCGAGATCGAAGCGATCAATGTTCGTCGCTTCCACTTGTCTTCAAGGGAAAGCTTTTGAGCTTCAAGCAGATCCTTGGCGAGAAGGTCTTCTGACTTTGGCAAACGAATTACGGCCTGGACAACACCTTCTTTAACGCTCGAAACAAGCACTCCTTCCGCAGTCGCCTCAAAGTGATCAATATGAGCGCCATCCAGCGTCAGAACCTGCTCAATCCTTGCGTTGGGCACGATTTTCATAATTGAGCTGTGAAAAAGGCTGTGGTTTTTCGGGTCTCTTTTCAGGACCTCCAAACCGGTTAGAGTCGTATTGGACATATCAGACGCCCCCACAGTCTATTCTGCGTGCAATCTCGTCTTGCAAATCGGCGACATTTAGCTCTTCAAGTATGGTTTGGAGAGCGGGCCACTCATGACGGGCGCCATCATTGGCGTAAAAGAATAAGGTTGCGCGCGCTCGTTTATCCTCTATTCGCACACGGTAGGTGAATTCAAGAAAGCCGCCCAGACCCGAACGATCAGCCAACATCCTAGCGGAATTTGGCGAGGTCGTTCGCCGTACGATTTCCAGGCCCGCATCTTTTGCCCAATCCGCGAATGAGGCTTCCATTTGCGCCGTACAGACCGGGATTTTTTCAGCCAGAAGGTTCTGAAAGTAACTGACCGCTTCGTGACCACCGCCAATGCTGGGATCATCTGGGTCCGCCGGAAGCCGCCAATCTGAAACAACGCCTACGCTCGTAAGCGCTGAACGCTGCATCACCTCGATCTCATCGAAACTCGGCGCGTCTGGATCAGTCGCTGGAGCAACGCCAGCACCGGAACTTTTTCCGCAGCCGGAGACGAGAACAATGACTGCGCCAAAAAAGCCAAAAAGCCACGAAAACTTTGTTTCATTGAAAACTCCGTCTGTTGCGCACTCTCTGTATTCGCCAATAATAGTCAAGTTTGAAGCTAGTTGTTTAGATTCTTGAACTTCGTACTTCAATTACGTCGCTTCAGTAAAAAGGGGGCGCCTGACCAGGCGAAACTATCCGATCTTCGGATTCACGAGCTCTTTGAGCTCGTTACATCAAACAAGCCGCCAAACATCTGCATTCCCTCCCCATCCTGAACCAGGCCGCTCGGTCTCCTGAAACACGTCAATATTGTCGTCCCTGGGAGTCGGGCGCGGGCGGGCGGCGCTTGTGCCGGAGCGCGGCCGCTGCGCAAGGGGGCGGGTCTTTGTCGTAAAGGATCGTCTTGAGGTCTCCTACCTACAGCGCCCCTTGCGCCGCGTCCTTCTGCGCTCCGGCTTTGGCGCCTTCTCGCCGCCCGCCCCCGCCTCCCTGCGGGGAAAAACGGAACGGGCGAGAGAAGGAGACCGCCATGATTGATCGCACCGTCGCGCCCTCGGAACCAGCCGCGCCAGCGCCGCCGCACCGTCCCCGCATCTATGCCGCCTGCCTCGCCGCCTATAATAACGGCTTCCTGCACGGGCGCTGGATCGAGGCGACCACGCCAGACGAGATCAACAACGAGGTGCGCGCCATGCTGGCCGCCTCGCCTGTTCCGCAGGCGGAAGAATGGGCCCTGCATGACTTTGAAGGATTCGAAGGCGCGAACCTTTCCGAATACGCCTCCTTCGAAACCGTGTGCGCCCTCGCCGACTTCATCGGCGAGCATGGACGCCTCGGCGCAAGGCTCTATGAGCATTTCGGCGAGGACCTGGACGAGGCGCGCGCCGCCTTCGACGATTATGCGGGCGCGTTCGAATCCCTCGCCGACTTCGCCGAAGACCTGACCCGCGAAACCGGCCCCGAAATCCCCAAAGCCCTCGAGTTCTATATCGATTGGGCCGCGCTTGGCCGCGACATGGAGTTGAATGGCCAGATCCTCGCTTTCGAAACCGGCTTCGACGAAATTCAAATCTTCTGGGCGCAGTGACCGCCATGGCGGACGCCGACACACTCGCGACCCCCGCCTGCCAAGCCCGGCGCTGCGACCTCGCCATCGGAACGCGCCTGCGGGAGGCCAGGCTTGATGCGAGAAAAACACAGGACGCGCTGGCGCAAGCGCTCGACGTCTCTTTTCAATCGATCCAGCGCTATGAGCGCGGCGCATCCATCGGCGCCGGCCGTCTCATTCGCGCGGCCGACGCGCTCGGCGTCTCGGTGACGTTCCTGATGCGCGACCTCGTGGAAAGTGACGGCTATCGGCTTGGCCAGGACCGCACGCGCGACGAAATACAGGCCGCGCGCTCCCATGACGCCTGCCAGGCGGCGCGGCTGATCGATGAATTGCGCGAGCCCGACCTGCGACACAGCCTGCTGTTGATCCTGAATAAGCTGGCCGCGAAATAGACGTCGGCGGCAGCTTTATCTCTTTTTATTTATCCGTGTGATGACGGTTTTCGCCCGGCGATCTGGAAATTGCGGACGCCGCAAGGATGAATTCGCATATGACGCAGCCACTGCTAAAGCCCCCAGAAATTCCGGGCGCTGGCTGTCTGGCCCCAGGCCGGTAGGCGCCGTGAGGTGCATAGGGTGTGATATCTGAAACGTTGTAGCAGGAACCCTTAAGGGGTTTCTTTTGGGCTGATGCGCTGCGGACGCCGGTTCGACAGCGCGAGGGATGCCTTTTTGCAATCAATCGGTTGCACGCAGTTTCCATCCATTCCGCGAGCGCTTCGGGAGCCCGAAGCCGCTGACGAATTCGCGCACGGCGGCCGGGACACTGCTTCCCGTGCATTGTCCACAGCGCTTTCCGGGACACCTGCATGACCCATGTCCAACCCCGGAAAGCGTTGGGAGATATTCTCATGCAGGAGACCAAAAAGCAGACGGCCAAGGAGTATTTCGAATGGGACGATCAGGTGACGGGACTTGGCCTGCGCATTCGTCCGAACCAGCGGTCCACCTGGTGCGTCCAGCTGCGCCACGAAGGACGCACGCGAAGGCGGTCGCTTGGACCCGGCGACGCGATGACCATCGAGGATGCAAGAGCGGCGGCGCTGGCCGTCATTGCCGCCATCACCGGCGAGGCCGACATCCTGAGGAAGAGCCCGCATCGAAACGCCAGCGTCGCCCGGTGCGCCGAAGCCTATCTCAAGCACGGGGCCGCAAGCTGGAAGCCCGCCACCTTGCGCACCCATCGCTATACAGCGGTCCGCTACATCAATCCGGCGCTGGGGGACCGTCCCGCCGCCGCGATCACGCCGGACGACGTGACGCTCTGGCGCACGGGGCTCGGCAAGAGCCCGGACACCTGCAATCGCGCCCTTGCTGTTCTCTCCGGGATCATGCGCCATGCGGAGCTGATCGGCGTCCGGCCAGCAGGGTCTAATCCGTGTCAGGGAATCCGCCGCCAGGGCAGTTGACGATCCGGTGCTCGCCGACTTCCTTGGCCAGCAAAAGACGCTGGCCGAATATGCGCTGGAGACCGGCCTTGACTATCAGGCGCTCAAACGCCGCCTCGAAGATCACATGAAGGCGGTGCAGGCGAAGCTTGGCATGGAGGCGTCGTCATGAAAAACACGCCCCGACTGCTCACCGAAACGACGGCGCTCGCCGCCAGCGCCCGCAAGCGCGAATACGCCATCCCGGACAGCCGCCTCAAAGGGTTCGCGCTCCGCATCCTGCCGTCCGGCGTCAAATCCTGGACCCTGCGCACCAAGGTCGACGGCAAGCACCGCCGCATCACCATCGGCCCTTTTCCCGGGATGGAAGCGGAGGCGGCGCGGGCGCGGGCTCACCAAATCATGGCCCGCGACGCGCCGCCTCCTGCGTCTGTTTCCAAGGAAGACAACAAACCCGCCATCACTTTCAAAGCGCTTGCGCAGCATTATCTGAAGGCCAAGATTCCGAGCTGGCGACCGTCGACCGAGCGGAGCTTCCGGATTTATCTGAGAGCCCAGCTCATGCCAGCCTTTGGAACAAAGATTGCGGGCAAACTTACGACGCCGGAGATCGCCGAGTGGTTCTTCGCCTATTCGGCGAGGCGGCCCGGCGGCGCCAATCATGCGCTGACGTATTTGCGCTGCGTCCTGCGCTTCGGTCGCGAGCAAGGCTACCTGCCGCGCAATGCGCCGGATCCGTCCTATCCGATCCGGCGCAATGTGCGGCCCTCGCGGGGGCGTCTCCTCAACGCCGAGCAGCTCGCTAAAATCGGCGCATGGCTCGACGAGCCGCCAGAACGCTGGCGTGACGTCGCCGACGCGATCCGGCTCCTCATCTTCACCGGATGCCGGTCGGGCGAGATCACCCGGCTCAAATGGTCGGAAGTAAAGGAAGACCGGCTGCGGCTCGACGCCACGAAGACCGGCGCGCGGGACGTGCTCCTCTCCAAACCCGCGCTCGTGATCCTTAAGCGGCGCAAGGAAGCGATCCTGCACACCCGCTTCGTCTTCCCCCACCGGGACGACTGGCGCCGCCCCATGAGCGATATCGACAGCCCGTGGCGGCGCATCCGCGACCGGATCGGCCTGCCGGAAGACATCCGGCTCCACGATCTCCGGCACACCTACGCCAGCCACGCCATCATGAGCGGGGAAACCCTCGACATGGCGGGCCGCCTCCTCGGGCATAAAAAGCCCGCGACCACGGAAATCTACGCCCATCTTGACGCCAGCTATCTCGCAGAGGCCGCCGACCGGGTCTCAGGAATCGTCGAAGAAATGATGAAATGAAGTAATTGTCCCCGCGCTCTGGCGATCCCGGTTCGAAATGCAATAGAATCCGGTATTTAGGCGCGGGGGCTTCTCTCCGCCGCCAACAAGCCTAAGCCTAAGCCTAAGAGGACCCGAACTGCCATCATGGCCCCGCTGCAGCACATGAAGACGAGCCTCGATCACCTGCCTGAGAAGAAGCAGCGCGAACTCGCGCGCATCCAGGAGATCCTGTTCGAGGAATTCGATCTCGCTCGCGGCAAGAACAGCCAGAAGGAATACGACAAAAAAGGCCGCATCCTCAAAATCGTTCTCTTCGGCTCATACGCCAGAGGCGACTGGGTCGACGAAGCCGGCAAGACCGCCAAGGGCTACCAGTCCGATTTCGATCTCCTCGTGGTGGTCAACTACAAGCAACTCACCGACATGGCGACCTACTGGTACAAGGCCGAAGACCGCATCATCCGCGACAAGGCAATCAAAACCCCCATCGGCCTCATCGTTCATTCCCTTGGCGAGGTGAACGACAAGCTGGCGCAGGGGCAGTATTTTTTCGTCGACATCGTTCGCGACGGCATCGCGCTTTATGAACTGGAAGGGCATCGGTTTGTTGAGCCGAAACCTATCGATAGCGAAGAAGCCTATGAGTTAGCCAAAGGATATTACGATCAGTGGAGCGAGAGCGCCAAGCAGTTCATTTTCTACTTTGAAGATGCAAAATCTCGATCTTGGAATAATAAAGCGGCATTTTTTCTTCACCAAGCGGTCGAAAATCAATATACTGCGTACCTCCTAACAACAACGCTATACAGTCCATCCACACACAACATTCGAAAACTACGCTCACTAGTTGAAGAGATGGACGAACGGTTTCGTGAAATTTGGCCCGATGAGGACAAGATTCAACGAAGAAGCTTTGAGCGCCTGAAAGACGCGTATGTCAAGGCGCGGTATTCCAAGCACTACGTAATCGCTGAAAACGAACTCGTGTGGCTTGGTGAGCAAGCAAATCAACTAGCAAAACTTGTGAACCATCGGTGCCTGGAGCGCCTACAAGCTGCGAAGCAAGAGCCGCTACGATAGATACACAAGGGCCTGGGCAGTTTGCGAGTTTGAGAAGTCGAAAATATAGGACTGCATGAAATGAAAGCGCCAACAACTATCGATGATGCGTATGCAGTTGCCAAAACAATTGCCGATCAAGCAGCGGCAAATCATAAAAATATAGCGACTGAAGAAGACGCGAAAATTCAAATTATCAATCGTATCGTTACAGAATGTTTAGGCTGGTCATTTGATGATATAAGCGCCGAAACGCGCCATGCCAACGGCTATTCGGACTACGTGCTAAAACTGCAGCACACGCCAGTGCTAATATTCGAAGCGAAGCGACTCGGGTTACTCGAAGTCCAAACGACAGAAACCGCTCGGTCGAAGGAGCTAAAGATCGCTGGCCCCGGCCTAAAGAAATCGCTCGACGGCATAAACCAAGCTTTTTCCTACGCAGCCCAGAACGGCATTCCCGTCGCCGTAGTAACCGATGGCAATGCGTGGATTATTTTTAAAACTTTTATACCAGGCGCAGACTTTAGGTCGAAGGAGGCCATTGTTTTTCCAAGCATGCAGGCTGTGCTTGGCGATTTTTCAAGGTTTTTTGAACTGATATCGAAGGCAAGCGTAGCATCGAAACTTTACAATTCGATTTTCGATACCGTTCACCAGAGCAGACTATTGCTAACGCAAAAACTGGTCGCCGCGATTGAAGAAGATCAGATAAAGATTGCACCGAAAAATTCACTCGCGTTCGACTTAGAGCGAGTATTCTCCGTCTTTTTTGCCAAGCTAACCGGCGACGAAGACGACAATCTCTTGATCGAATGTTTCGTCGAAACAAAGGAAAGCCGGATTGCGGATTTTTCGCTCGAAAAAATGACGGCAGCAGTATTAGGAAACATCAACCCCGCTGCAAAAGATGTCGACGATCAGCTAGCCGCTTTAATCAAATCCAACGTTGAAGTGGAATATTCGCCATCAGAATCCGGGCAAACAATTTTTATTGTGGGGCCCACTGGCTCTGGCAAAACAACATTTCTGAATAGGTTTTTCAAAAAAACTTTAGCTCAATCATTGCAGCGCCAATGCGTTGTGATGCGCATTAACTGTCTAGATTCCACTGGAGACGAGTCTACAGTTGTGAACTGGATGACGGAAAAACTTATCCGCTCACTTGAAAAGCACAATTATAAGTCCGGCTCACCAAACTGGGAGGAACTCAGAGGACTGTATTATTCTGAATACAGTAACCGACGAGAAGGCGCCAGCGCCAAACTCTATGCGAATGACAAACAAAAGTTTTATGAAGAGTTTGGAAAGTTTCTTGACCAGGCGGTGGGCGCAAACAGAGAGGAGTATTTGAAACGACTACTAACTGACACAGTCGCAAACCGGAAAAAGCTCCCAATACTGGTAATTGATAACACCGATGAATTTTCTGAACTGTATAAGCGCAGCGTATTTCAGTTTGCTCAATCTCTGCGGCGTAACATAAATCATTGCCTCGTTATCTTTCCTGTCACGGATAAGTCCGCTTGGGCTTTTTCAAAAACCGACATTTTTGGAATCTACAGCTCAAAGTCGTTTTTTCTCCCGACGCCGTCACCGAGAGACGTTTTTGAAAAGCGCGTAAATTACATCAAACGTCGATTGTCCGATGATATCGACATAAATGAAAGACGGAGCTATTTTTCGCGTCGCGGAATAAAGATATCCATCGAAGACTTAAGCGGCTTCGCGAGAGTGTTGGAAGAAGTTTTTGTTGATCACGACTATACGTCAAAAACGATCGGTGAGCTGACCAATTATAACATACGCAGAACTCTTTTGCTCTCACAGAGAGTTATAACATCATCAGTCTTCAAGATTGAAGACCTATTGAAATCGTTTGTGACCGGAGTCCCAATTACGCCCAGCTATACAGGGTTTCTGAATGCCTTGCTGAGGGGCGATTACGAGTTGTACCGCAGAAGCGATGATCACCAAGTCTACCCAATCTTTTCTTATGATTCAAAACTCTACTATTCGCCACTCTTGGCGCTTAGAATTCTCTCAGTGTTAAATGCTGCGCGCTTAGGAAATCGCAAGATCGAGGATCAACATCTAAGCGTTCAATCAATAGTTGACTATTTTGATTCGATAGGCATCGCTGAAGGCGCCGTCGATAACGTACTCGGTATGTTGCTTGAGGCAAATCTTATCGAACCCTACGATATCTCCAATAGAACCCTTTCTCCTAGGCAAAGGTTAGCCATCACCTCAAGCGGCATAGCGCACTTGCGGCTTGCTAGCACAAATCAAGTTTTCTTTGAGCAAATGGCCTTGACTACACCAATTGCCGATCACGACGTTGCGGCGAAAATACGCGGCGCATATCAGTCATCGCGGAACTTTATCGAGCGGATGAGCCAAATTCGAAAATTATTTCTGGATTATATATTAAGCGAGGATGCAAAGCTCGTTTCTACAGATATTGAGAAAGAGCAGTACGACAATCAACAAGCGCTCCTGCAGGGACTAAAGAAGTTTGATGTGTTTGGTCGTGAGACCGATAAAGACCAACTTTTAGCTATTGGTGATCAATATCGGAGCGGGCTAATTGCAAAGGGGGTTATAGTTACGGTTGATTGGTACAATGACGAAGTGGGCTATGGATTTGGCGATGCCGAAGAGTTTGATGTTCAGGTTTTCATACACGCGAAGGTGCTACAGGCGTATGGAACAAACCGTGTCTCTGACGGTGATGTTATTACTTGCGACATCGCTCGAAACGAAAAGGGGCTAAATGTTGGCAACATTACCGACATAAACACCAACGATAGCATAGTAGAGACTGTTGATGCGGAAATCGTAAAATTATATGTGGAACGAGGATACGGTTTCATAACTTTTGATGACGGCCACAGAGATGCGTTCTTTCATTTGTCGGTCGTGCCGAAAGCCGAAAGGGATAAACTTAGTATCGGCACAAAATTGACAGCCGACGTTTGGCTGGACCCTAAAGGAAAAGGCATGCAAGTTAAACGTATGCGAACAATTTATACTCAAAACTGAGCTATTTAAATGTCCAACCTGCCCTACAACCTTCCGTGAGGTTGGTTAGTTGCAAGTCGGACCCTAGTGGCCATTGCCCGCCTGGAAGATTCCGCTCATGCCTCGAAGGGGGCGTCCGCTTGAGTGTCGCAGCAACACGTCCGCTATTCTCGGGCACTATGACTTGCGGACTGCTCAAGACCTATAGATTAGTAGTTGCCGAGCCGCCAACATTCGAGTTCATAAGTTAGTGGTAGCTGGGAGCGCAAGGGTAGCAAGCCTTTATGAAAAATGATGGGAAATTTTTTGAAAAGCTGCTGACTGAGCTCATAACCATTATGTCAGCAAGCAACCGGTACACATCGGTTGACGGACCAAGAGTTTTCTTGGAAGGGCACGATGGAGAGCGAGAATTTGATATTGTTTTGCGATCCAAGGTCTGCGGCTTTGATCTTTTAACGGTTGTTGAGTGTCGTGATCATAGCACGAAGCTTGATGTTACGCACGTGGACGCATTTCACTCCAAACTATCCGATGTCCGCGCGAATAAGGGGGTGATAGTTAGCCCCGTGGGTTTTACAGCAACTGCGGTTTCAAAAGCCAAGCGACTTGGAATTTCGTTACTTACGTGCTTTCAAGGGGAACGCTTTTCAGACTCTGTCATCGAAGTCGGCTTAGACGTACCGTTTATCGTCACTGAGATCGACATTAATGCTGCGCTTGGCGGCGGTGCAATAGACTTTGAACACGAAACAGTCGTAGCGGATGATCAGTGGTATTACCTTAACGGTAGGCCGCTATATCAATATGTCGCGGAAGCACTCTCCAAAGTTCCGGATACGGATATAAACTTAAAAGAAGAGTCTGTCTTATGTTTACGTGGGGCGGCGACTAAGGACTGGATATTAGATGAGTTCAATAAGCGCATCTACATCAGTGACCCAGACATCACGTTCCAGGTTAACGCAATGCGATACTATTTTGGTTACCTTAGCGGGATCAAAGATGCAAAAGTGATCTCTGACGTGATAAGTGGAGAGCGAACACTTTTCCTGAATCCGCTAGAGTTCTTATCAGGGGCTTACCATTCTAAATTTACAATGTTCGAAACTGTATCGGATGTCCCTAAAGTCGGAGCCGCGCGGATGAGAATATACAATCCGTGCCATTACGCGCTTCCCGATTTCGTTCAGGGCCTCAAATAGAAATTACCAATTTGCAGCTCAAATTATTTGTGTCTGAGTTATCTATCCGGGCAGAAATAGCAGCCCCTAAGATAACACGAAGCCCTTGGGCATGAAGGGAAATTGAGCATTTTTCGGGGCCTTCCACAGAGCGGATAGCCGCCAATACTTCGAGCTGAAAAAGCCTAAAATTTGCGCAAAAGCATTGCGAATCAGGGCAAATCACCTGAAATGTAAAAGATTGGCCTTGGAGCGCCGAACCCCATGCAAGTCATCGTATCAGAAGAAGAATTGCGAAAATTCTTGTCGGATCAGCCGGCTCGGCTGTCTCACCTCGTTGCGCTTCGATCAGCGCTGCGCGTTCTCCCGCTTATGGGGAGTGGTGAAAATAGCACAAAGCTAGAGTCGGAACGCTTTATCAACCAAGTGTGCTTGGCAATATTTAGATCAGCCGCGAACGCAATCGAATCAACGATTGGTGACGAGCCAAATAAACGGATAAAAAACCTACCCGCTATCCATGGGGTAGATAACGCAAGGAAGTTCAGCAAACGAAATTCTTCGCTGGAATCTGTGACGATATCTATGGCTTCCGCTTTGTCGTGCACATCTATTGATGAGATGGATGCAGTGCAATTTTGCCTAACTTCAGTTACCGGCTCCATGCAAGCTTACTCTGCGTCGATAAAGAAGGCGGGAGGAGGAAAATTCCATGAGGCCGCGTGGCAGTCAGTTATTATTGACAGTGTCAATGCCGATATCAAGCGCGCCCAGGAAACTGATGGACTGAGTATATATGAATTCGGCCCGTTGTGGCCGAATGTTGAATATACGGTTCCACGTGACGTGAACTCTCATTGGCGGCGTTTAAAGGAAATACTCACTCGCCAAGACGAAAATTGGCAAAATTGGATTGAGTGGTATGAATCGATTTTGAGGGGTGATGAGCCAGACACAAGTTTCAGCTCATATGTCTCGGGGCTATCAGAAGGCGATTGGCTCTTGGGTGCGAAACACATCAATTCATCCTTATGCGGAAAGCTAGCTCTTCGTTCGGGAGACGGCCCGAATCAAGTGACCTCGCCAAACGGAAATCATGGCGACATTGCAATACATGTAAGTGATCTTGAAGGTGCAAAACTGATAGCGCTTAGCCTAATTGAACAGATAGACAACGAGCTTCGCCGGCTTGAAGAAGAACGACCGAACTCAGAAACAGCAATCGATACTCTGGAAAGAAAAAGGGCATTTCTTAAACAGCTAAGAATCGACACCACTAATTTTATTAATTGCGCCAGCGGCGACAGCGAAGAAAAAAGCCATTCTAAACAAGCTTGCATCTCACCTCGAGGATTGGCTGAACAACAACGGACCAGAACTTGTCGATTGGGCCGTTAGGCTGAGCCTAATCACGACTTTTGTTGGTTTGCTCAAGCTGCTTGGCGCAGAAATGGTGATTGCAACTCCAATGGTTTTCGCTATTTGCGGCGGTGATAAAGCTGCAAATGTGATCGAGAAAATCGCGCACAGAAATGACGCGAAGATTAATAAAAATATTGCCGGTTGAGGCATGTGTGGGATTCTAAGTTTGTTGGAGTATTTCGCACGGTGTTGCGTTATGCAGCGAGTTCCTCTGGCAATAGTTGGGACTAAGTTTCATGCGAGGCATAGATAAAAAAGCAGTTCAAAGGAACTCTAGCGTAGGCGAGTCTGAAATTAACCGTTTTTTTCGCGCTCAGCGGTTGTATTTGGAAACCTCAGCATTCAACCATTTCGTGGATAATTTTGAGATTGCTGACATTGAGTTAACGCGTGCGTATCAGCGTGAGAAAAATGTCATCTTCGTTACATCGCCAACGATGCTCTGGGAGATAATGTTGAATACGGATCAACTGCGAGCGGATAAAATGCTGTTGGCTGCGCAAGCGCTATTCGATCCTTTGCTACTCGCAACGCCAACCGAGTTAGTGGTCCGATACCTTCGTCACGCCTATCCTGTGAACAGGATTAACTACTCCTGTTTCACAGGTTTGAATTGGCGCAACCTGTGGAGTGATATGACAAGGGACTTTTCAAAAACGTTCGCCTTCAAGTTAGCTGATCTTACCGCGAGGACACGGCCCTTTCGTACAATTTCGAAGAATTTGAACAGCGTAATGTGCGGCGCCAACCATGCGGACGAAACTGTCAGCCTTGCCGCGAAGTATGTAATGGAAATCTATTCCGCGCTCCGTGAGGATTTAGAAACATGGAATGTCGACGAAATTACTGCGAAGTTTGTAATACTCTATGTATTTCTCCTTCTCATAATATGTTCAGACTTGGATCGATCCGAAGCCAACAGTTTGTGGGCGGAAAAAGGGTTCACTGGAGATTTGGAGTACGCACAAGTTACGCGCATATTTATTGATTATCCTGAGATTTTTGTATGTGGTCCTGTTGTTGAGATGGCTGTAATGGCGGCGTCGCAGTTTCGTGCAGGTCATTTAAATCGCGGTGTGCTTCATGATGGTATGCATATGGTCTACGCGCCTTTCGTAGACGCCATACTTTCTAATGACACCGCGTTTCTGGAGTTGTCTGCTAAACAACCATTTTATCGCAATCGAGTATTTCACCTATCCGAGATCCAGTTTTCGCGGGTCAAGTTGCCTCTTTCGAAATACCAAAATGATCAAAAGTCTCGCCTCACATGATATCGGCGACGCACGTATTTTTGATTCTGTCGCGATTTGATCCATGGTCTTTTGACTATCGTCATTACTAGTATTAAATCTTTGCTGACAGTTTTACGCCGGGGATGCTGACATGGGCGACCAGAGGACTAGTAGCTCACTGCAAATGCTAGCGTTCGATATCGGGGCCAAGCTAGAGTTTGAATCGGAAAGATCAGAAGGGCTGCCAGATGAAGCTGGAGATCCCGGCCTAATTGTTGGCGCTGTCTTAATGTTAAGTAGCGCGCCTCTCACCGGGAAAATTCTTGTAACGCTTAAGGAGATTATATCGGCTTGGTTAAGCTATCGGTCTGAACGTGAAATTGAACTGAAGGCGGGAGAGTACGGCGTACGCATCAAAGGCGCCAACGAAGTTGAAAGCGCATTGGACACACTGGCAAAGGTCATGTCGACTGCTGCCGCTAAACCAGACGATGACGATTGCGAAAAACCTGGAAGCTAACGTTCCAAAGCTGATACAGCGGACGTTCTTGCTTGTCAGTCTGATCATCAAGTGTGACGCTTGAAATCACCAGTTCTTCATTGCATATTGTCCGTGGTCGCATGACCCGGAGCCTTGCAGCGCCTCAGCCCAAGCGCAAGTTAGTCCCGATACGGCAGGTATTCAGGGGACTTCCTTTCCGGCTCGACGTTATCCGCTTCCACCGCCTTCAGGCGCCGGGGTGTGATAATTGAAACGTCGTGTGTTTACCGTCAACGCTTCGTCCCGGACCTGTAAGAGATATCTGTGCGGTGTTCCGGTACGGTTGGCGAACGGCTCGGTCTTCAGTGACCTTCCTTGGAATTATGCTGTGAACGGCCGAGAAAAAATCAGGCCGTAACAATGATAACCGGGTTTTTTCAAAGCGCCGCACATTTTCAAGATTTAAGCGGGTCAGGCGCGCGCTCGTTTTCCTTTAGTGCGGCTTGCCGTTTTCCGGGCCGCCTTTCGCTTCGTCTTCGGAAGCGTTCCGAGCCCGATTTCCTTGGCGAGCTGTGATCGCTTTTTCGCGTAGTTCTTCGCCACCATGGGATAGTCAGCGGGAAGCCCCCATTTGCGGCGGTATTCCTCGGGCGACAGATCGTAATGAGTCCGCAGATAGCGCTTCAGCATTTTCAGCTTCTTGCCGTCCTCAAGGCAGATAATGTGATCGGCCGCCAGCGACTTCTCGACCGGTACGGCCGGGTCCCTCTGGCTGATCAAACGCCCGTTGCCCTCAGCAAGCGAAGACACTGCCGCATGGACCTCCTGCATCAGGACGGGAGGTCGGGCTTGAGCGAATTGTTTCCGGCATAGGCGGCGACAATCCTTCCCGTAAGCCCGAGAAGATTTTCCTCATCCGCGACAATCTCTTTGCCGATTCCCATAGGTATCTCCCTTTCATTGCCAGCAGCAGGCCGTAAAGGTCAAAGCAACTCCCGTCAAACAAGATCCGCCCGGATGTCATCATTCGTCCCCCTCGCCTCTCCCACGCTGACGCCTCGCTGCCGCAGGCTCGATATGACGGCCTGACGAAGAGTGTGAATCCCAGCATTGAAGCCCTACGCAAACCGCGGTTTATCGCATCGATCAAAGACTGGCGAACTCGGGTTCGCGAAGAGCTGGCGTGGCGTTCGAGTCCGCCGGACGCGCCGCGCTTTCCATACAAGATTCCAGGGCCCCGATGCAGAAAGCCGCGGGGGTCATTAGACCGGCGCCGACGTCGTCCTTCAGCGAGGCGATTGTGGTTCAGTAGGCGAGGAAGACGCCGTTCTTACTCCGGCGCTTCCCGCAAATTTCCGAAACATTGCCGTCCGCGTTCTTTCAATCCGCTTTGACTTCTTGGCTGCTCCCCTTGCATCCCGTCTTTGGCCTTTAGACCTGGACGACGGCCGCCGGCCCCTGAAACCGGCGGGCCGAAGAAATTTCCCTTGCGCTGGCGCGCATTCCGCGCGGAGCAAATTTCATCGCCCCGCCGGTGCTTCGCTCGCGCTGCGCCCGCTTTTTATTTTGTTTTTTGCAGGTTCAGGGCCGGCCGCCGCCGTCCTTTCGGTCCGGCGTCGACGGGGGCAATGGGTCCCCGGAACAGCAAAGCAACTGAAAGGAACTTTTAACATGGCAAACGCACTCGGATATGTCAGCGAAACGAAAACCGGCTATGAAGGCCATCTCGCCATGATCAATCTCGCCGCATCAATCCGCATCGAGAAAGTCGCCGAGAAACCATCCGACCGCGCCGCCGACTACCGCATCTTCGCAGGCGAAACCGGCACCGAAATCGGCGGCGGCTGGCTACGCGTCTCGAAATCTTCCGGCCGCGAATATCTCTCTCTCAGCTTCGCAGATCCGCAGATCGGCCCGCGCAAAGTCTATGCGAGATCTGGCGCCCGTGAAGGGCAAAGATGGCCGTCACGTCATCCTCTGGAACCCCCACAGCTAGGCGCGTAGCGCACCCACGAAAAAGCCGCCCCGGAGACGATCCGGGGCGGCTTTTTCATGTCCGTATCAGGATTAACGCCGCTGTTGGAAAATCCCGCCGGGAATATTCCGTCTCCCGGCGCGCGCATTTCTGTCCAAACTCTCGCCATCGCAAGCGTTTGAAAAGGAAACCGCGCTATGAGACGCAAAAAGCATGGTGAAAAGTCCGATACGCATCGACGGGACGACCTTAAATCAGCTGACGATCACGACCTCGATGAGCTGTTGACTGTCGATGAGGCGGCCAAACTGCTGCGTCTCTCGCGCTCCACGCTCAATCACTACCGCTGCATCGGACGCGGGCCGATCTATCGCAAGCATGGTCCCCGCGTGTTCTACACGCGGCGCAGCCTCAAAGCCTGGTCGGAACGAAGCACCTACCAGTCGACCTCGCAGCGCATAGGGAGGCGTAAATGAGACAGCGCCCCCTGATCATCATGGTCTGCGGTCTTGCAGCGATGTGTTTAAGCAGCGCTGCAGACCCGGACAAGCAGCTCATCTGGAATCGCACCGGCTCCGCGCCTGAAGGCATTTACCGGACAAGCAGCGATCCCATAGCGCTCGGCGACTGGGTCATCGTCTCCTACCGGAGCGACGCCGCCAGTTGGGCAGCGCGCCATGGCTTTATCGGCGATGGCTGGCCGCTGCTAAAGCGCGTCGCGGCCCTTCCCGGCACCGAAATCTGCCGCGAAAATTTGCAAATTTTCATAGACGGAAAACCGGTCGCAACCGCCCTTGAGCACGATCAATTGGGCAAGGAATTGCCAACCTGGAGCGGCTGTTTCATCCTCCATGCGGGCGAAATATTCCTGCTGAACGAGCATCCGCGCTCCCTCGATGGACGCTATTTCGGCGTAACCCGGATCGATGATGTGGACGCCGTCGCCCTCCCCGTTCTGCTCTTCGGCGACTGACAGCACAGCAAGCCCATGCAATGCGCTGCAAGCAATCGCAAGGAATGGAAAAGCGGACCCGGTAGGGCAAGATTAAAGCAGTGGCGCCGCCCTGCAGGCAACGCCTTGTCTGCACATCGTTTTTCTGGCGCGCGTTGCACAACGCTGCGGCGCTCTTGTTCAGGCGAAGTGTGTGAAAACATTAGAATTTGTGTAGCGCCGCCCCGATTGCAACGATTATGACGGGAGCGGATGATTTCAAGCCGCGCCTCGGCCGCATCAGGGATCTCGGTAAATCCGGCGGCAAGCGCGTCAGGACCCGGCTCAAACGCGCCGTCGCGCGTCTCAAAAAAGCGCGAGCGAAGAGTGCGTTCACCGGCAAGCGCTACGGCGCCGGCGGCGCCGCCAGAACGCGAGCCCGCGCGACCCGCCATCTGGCGCGCCGGCGCGTGCGCCGCGTCATCGTCAAAGCGCACATCGCCCGCGCCGGTAAGTCCGGCGCCGGCCTCTACCGCGCCCATGTCGGATACCTCCAGCGCGACGGCGTCGACCGCAATGGAGAAGGCGGCAGGCTTTATGACCGCGAGCGGGAGGAGATTGACCCGAGGAAATTCCTGGAGCGCAGCGAGCGCGATCCGCATCAGTTTCGCCTCGTCGTCTCGCCTGAAGACGGCGTGGCGCTCGGCGACCTCAAGCCGGCCATTCGCGAACTGATGGAAAGGATGGAGCGCGACACGAGCCGGCGGCTCGACTGGGTCGCCGTCGATCATCACAATAGCGGCCATCCCCATGCCCATATCGTCATCCGCGGACGCGACGCCCGCCTGAAGGATGTAGTGATTGCGAAAGACTACCTCATGAACGGCATCCGCGAGGCGGCCGAAGACATCGTCACAAGACGGCTCGGACCGCGCCGCGATCTCGACATCCTCCGGGCGCGTCAAAGCGAGATTGACAAGGACCGCATGTCCGCCATCGACCATGCGCTTGAACGAGACGCTATAGACGGCGTTGTCATCATTGACCGCGCGACAACCGAGGCCGATCGTTTCGAACGTCACCTCAAGCTCGCGCGTCTTCGCCATCTCGAAAACCTGGGGCTTACGGAGAAAACCGGGTCGCCAGCATGGACTATGAAGACCGGCTGGACGGACACGCTCAAAGAAATGGGCCGTCGCGGCGACATTATCCGCACCCTGGCGCGCGCGGGCGGCAAGCGCCGCGAGGCCCTGAAATTCGCAGATGCGCTGGCGCCGGACGCCCCGGCTATATCCGGGACCGTCCTTGAACACGGGCCGGAAGACGAATTGCGCGACACCCGGTTTCTCCTGGTGGAAGACTTCGATGGCCGCGTCTGGCATGTCCCCGCCGCCGCCATGGATCAGGCGAACGCTCCGCCCGTCGGCGCCGTCGTTGAAGTGAGCCGGAACCAAGCCGCACCGAAGCGCGCCGACCGGACGATTGCAGAGATTGCCGAACACAGCGGCGGCATCTGGTCGGATGCGCTGCATGCCGAAGCCGATCCGGGCTCGACCAGCGAATACCGGCTCGCACATAAGCGCCGGCTCGAAGCTTTGCGCCGAGCCGGGATAGTCGAGCGCAAAAACGACGGAGCCTGGAGCGTGCCGGACGACTACCTGGAACGGGCGGCGCGTTTCGAGTCCCGCCGTTCTGGCGGCCTGCAGCTCAAGACTGTCTCCTGGCTCTCACTCGACAGACAAGCAACGTTGCGCGCCGACACATGGCTAGACAGCGCAGAACATGACGGCCCTCGTGTTTTGGAGCATCGCGCAGCGCGGCTTGCATTCTTGCGGCGCGAAGGTTTGCTTACGGACGATGCTGGAGGGCGCCTGTCTGGCATCCAGCGCGCAGCATTGCGGCATGAAGAGCTGCGACGTGCAGCTGCACACCAGGCTTCAAAGACCGGGCGTCAGGCGATGGCGTTAGGCGTTGGAGAGCGATTCAACGGAAAACTCGAAGGCTGCGTGGATCTCGCCCAGGGCCGTATGGCGGTCATCGGGACAGACAAAGCCTTCATCATGGCGCCATGGCGCGACAGTCTCGGACGACAGGTCGGTCGGAACATGACCATCGAGCGCACCGTCCGAGGCATCGGCTGGGCGATGGGACCGCAGCGGCGGCGCGGGCTCGCCCGATGACGCCTGACGGATGCCGCTAAGACGCTTTAGCGCTTGCGGCTTCTCCTATCCAAGATCGCCTGATGTGCCTTGGAAAGGTCCACATGTTCATGACGGCGATGCATGAGCCGAATAATTTCGACATTCGGCTCAAAATTTACGTGATATTGAGCCGAATGTCTGTCATAATCGGCTCATGACCTATAATTGGCAACAACCGGACTGGGCGAATTTCTCCTACGATATCTCGGCAATTCTCGATGAATTGACGGCTTTCGAAGGCCGTGTCGGCCGTGTCAGTGGTGTTCTTGAGGCTTTGCCGGAGGGCACGCAAGTCGAGACCCTGATCGAAGTCATGGTCTCGGAAGCCATAAAGACATCTGAGATCGAAGGCGAGTATCTCAGCCGCGCCGATGTGATGTCATCCATCCGGCGCAATCTGGGCCTGACAGACGCGCCACCCGCCAGAGATGCAAGAGCAGCCGGCGTCGCGGAGTTGATGGTGGCTGTAAGGCGAGAGTTTGCATCTCAGCTTACAGAAGACATGCTCTTTAATTGGCATCGGATGCTGATGCGCGGAAATCAACGCGTTTCTGTGGGCGCCTGGCGCACGCACGAAGAACCGATGCAGGTTGTTTCCGGCGCGATTGGGCGGGAGACTGTCCACTATGAGGCCCCGCCATCTGCAGACGTGCCCACAATGATGACCCAGTTCGTCGAATGGTTTAACACAACAGGACCGGGCGGCCACAAGCCAATCAAACAGGCGCCGATACGGTCCGCCCTTGCGCACCTTTATTTTGAAAGCGTTCATCCGTTTGAAGACGGAAATGGACGCATTGGACGCACTATCTCGGAAAAGGCCTTGTCTCAGGGAGTTGGGCGGCCAGTCTTGCTCAGCCTGTCCAAGGCCATCGAGTCGGACCGGAACGCCTATTATGATGCCCTGAAAGCGGCTCAGCAAACGAACGAGGTGACGGACTGGATCAGATACTTTCTGAGCGTCTGCCTCAAGGCGCAGCAGGATGCTGAAGATCAGATCGATTTCACACTCCAGAAGGTGAAGTTTTTCGATACGTTCAAGGACAGACTCAATGAGCGCCAGACACGCGTTATCCGCCGCATGCTCGATGAAGGTCCCAAAGGATTTGTGGGTGGCATGAGTGCAAACAAGTATGTCTCCATCGCAAAAACATCCAAGCCTTCAGCGACGCGCGACCTTCAGGCATTGGCGGAAATGAAAGCCTTGGTCGTCACCGGAGGCGGCAGGAGCACGCGGTATTGGTTGCCTTTCGACCTACGTGCGAAAGGGGGCGAGCAGGTCCAAAAACAAACTTTATCCAAGGCGGGACTGGCATAAGCCCTGAAGTGCGCCTTCCAGGTGCAATCGTATCTGCATACCAAACGCTGCTCGGCCGACAGTGGCATGCGCCATAAGAGGTGATCACGAAGTGTAGCGCATTACCTGGCTTTGCACGACATCGCCGCTCGTTGCCCGCCGTCCAACTAGGCATGTGCGACCTAAGACGCGAACCTCCTGAAGCCCGCAATCAGACTTCAGGAGCGATCCATGGCCGGTACACGCATTCTAATCGGACAAATTTTCATCGTCTTCGCGCTGATAATCGGCGCGCTTTGGGTCGCAACGCAGTCGACGGCCGACGCGCTCGGTTTTCAATCCTCGCTGGGCGCGCCCTGGTTCGAACTCTCCGGCTATCCGGTCTACAAGCCCTGGCGTTTGCTCCAATGGTGGTACGCTTATGAAGCCTACGCGCCGGACCTGTTCGCGCGCGGCGGCCTTATTACGATCAGCGGGACCGGGCTGGCGATCATCGCCGCGATCATCGGGTCGATACTCCGAAGCAAGCACGAGCGCAATGTGATCACCTACGGGTCTGCGCGCTGGGCCGACCAATCCGATATTGAGCGTCGACAGCTTCTCGACAATGAAGGCGTCTTCCTCGGACGGTGGGAGGAGCGCTATCTACGCCATCACGGTCCCGAACATGTTATGGCCTTCGCGCCGACCCGGTCAGGAAAAGGCATCGGCCTGGTTGTGCCGACCCTGCTG
Organism: Hyphococcus sp. D3-15; assembly: GCF_055809375.1. Taxonomy (NCBI): domain Bacteria; kingdom Pseudomonadati; phylum Pseudomonadota; class Alphaproteobacteria; order Parvularculales; family Parvularculaceae; genus Hyphococcus; species Hyphococcus sp. D3-15. The sequence continues at coordinate 3,178,292 of NZ_CM147910.1, forward strand.
TCATGGACAGGCAGCGCCGTCATTCACGACATCAAGGGCGAAAATTGGAGCCTCACCTCGGGATGGCGCTCGACCTTTTCAACCTGTATTCGCTTCGACCCCACCGACCGGCGCAGCCCCCGATATAATCCTTTGACCGCCGTGCGGCGCGGCGAATGCGAAGTGCGTGACGCTCAAAACATCGCCGACATCCTAGTCGACCCCGAGGGCTCGCTCCAGCGCGGCAACCATTGGGAGGACACCGCACACTCGCTGCTGATCGGAGTTATCCTCCATGTTCTCTACGCCGAGCCCGACAAAACGCTTTCGGGCTGCGCGCGGTTTCTGTCCGATCCCGAACGATCCTTTTCGGCGACGCTGCGCGCCATGATGGCGACGCCGCATCTGGGGGCGGCGGGCGCTCACCCGGTTGTGGCCCAATCCGCCCGGGAATTGTTGAACAAAACAGAGAACGAACGTTCAGGCGTGCTCTCGACCGCCATGCGCTTCCTTGCGCTCTATCGCGATCCCGTCATCGCCGCGGTGACAAGCGCAAGCGACTGGCGCGTCGAAGACCTTGTAGATGCGGACCGCCCCCTGTCGCTTTATCTCGCAACGCCGCCGTCAGACCTGTCGCGTACAAGGCCCCTCATGCGCCTCATCCTCAATCAAATCGGGCGGCGTTTGACCGAAAAACTTCCATCCAAGTCGAGACGCAAACTTCTCTTAATGCTCGACGAGTTTCCTGCACTCGGCCGGCTCGACTTCTTTGAAAGCACCCTAGCCTTCATGGCGGGCTATGGCATCCGGTCATATCTTATCGCGCAGTCGCTCAATCAGATCGAGAAAGCATATGGCCCGAATAATTCGATACTGGATAATTGCCATGTGCGCATAGCGTTTTCCACGAATGACGAACGCACCGCCAAACGCGTCTCCGACGCCATCGGCACAACCACTGAACTGCGCGCCCAGAAAAATTACACCGGCCACCGGCTCTCGGCGTGGCTTAGCCATATGATGGTGTCGCGTCAGGAAACACAGCGCGCGCTGATCACGCCGGGTGAAGTCATGCAGCTTCCCGACGACGACGAAATCGTCCTTGTCTCCGGGACGGCGCCTATACGCGCAAAGAAACTGCGCTATTTTGAGGACGCCAACTTCACGAACCGCGTGATGGACGAAGCGCCCGTCACGCCGCACGTTGCAAAGCCCAAATCAACCGACTGGGCAGATGCACCACCCCCTGGGAGCCGCGACGCCGGCCTGACGGTAGTGGTCCGGAACACTGCCTCGCCATTGAGCACGACCGGGCGCTGGAAGCGCCGGAGCCTGAAGGGGGCTCCGATAGGGACCTTGATGCGGACAAGGGCGACCCGCTCGATCCGCCTTCCGGCCAAGACGCGGACGCGCCCCGAAAGGCGAATGGCGTCGATCCCGACGGTCCTGATTTCCTGCCTGACTTTTAACAGCGATGACGAGACCGCGCATTCACGTCCGCCTGCCGACAAATCTTTACGCTCGGCTCGACGAAGAGGCGCAAAAACCCGGGGCGTCGAAGTCGGAGGTCGTGGAAAAAGCGCTCAACGCCTGGTTCAATCCTGAAACAAACGCCGTGCTGGAAGAGCGACTTCTTTCCAGACTCGACGCCTTCGATGAACGCCAGTCCGAAATCGAGCGCGATGTCGCCTTCACCTACGAGACGCTCGCGCATTTCATTCTCTACTGGATGGCCTACACCGACCCCATTCCCGACGGCGAGCGCGACGCCGCCCATGCGATCGCGCGGCGGCGGTTCGATCATTTCATTGCGCAGGTTGCACAAAAGGTTGCTCATCATGAGCCCGATAGCGGCATTGACGGAGCCTGACCGCCGCAGCCCCTCATTTTTTTGCTGCACGACTTGTTCCACATGGAATTTTTTACAAAATAAAAACTGCGCATTGCGCGCCAAACTGGAGATGGGCACAGACACTCTCTGCGTCAGCAGTCAACGCCGCAAGCATCCAATTTATCGCCCGTTGTCTCGCCTTGCCAAAGCTTGCCGGTACTTTCCGTCGCTCCAACTATACAGACCCGCCTATCTCACAAGATCATGGCTTCATGGCTGTTTCAGATGAAGCATTGACGCACGCGCGCGACCTGGCCGCCGAAATCGTGGCGACCTTCGGGACGGCCTACCTGCCGATATTCAAAGTGCTCGATGACGAAGTGTGCAAACGCCGGGAGGAAGAGGCTTCCATCCGTTCAATTCTCGCCAACCACGCCTCGCCTGAGCTCAGCGCGCGCCGTCGAAAGCGCGGAAGAAGTTTTTTGGAACGCGGTGTGCGATTTTGAGAAGCTCTTTGCACTGATAGTCGAGCGAACCGCCGGTTCCGTATTCGGGTCGGTTGTTCTTGTGTCCCATAAGCATCATGCGCAACTCGTAATCAATGTGACCTTCTTTCATTCGGTCTTCGAATGAATGCCGGTAGGAATAGATAACGTGGCGATCGGTTGGAAAGAGGCCGAGACGCCGATAGGCGGCATTGGCGGCGGCAGAGAATGAATTCGTCTTGTCGTGATATTTCGGAAATCCGTTCGGCGCTCGCTTTGCAGCTTCCAGGGAGACGCCGACCAGCGGGATCCGGCGCACTGACGTCTCTGTTTTGACTTCCCGGTCTTCACGATCAGGAATGACGAGATGGGGAATCTCCGCGTCGAGCCGAATGTCTTCCGGACGCAGATTAATAATTTCCCCTGGCCGGCAGCCAGTTTCGATCATCATTAAAGGCGCCAGGAACGTTTCATCAGTAAGGCGTTGATACCAGCCCGGCACGAGGACTTTCTCACGAATCCATTTGTCGGAAAACGGCGGATATTTTCGCGTGCCGCGATTGAGCCGTTCCTTGAAAGTGAGATTACGAAACGGGTTCAGTCTTGTCTCATCGCCGACATAGTTGAAGTAATCCGTATAAAGCCTGCGAATGTCGCCGAAATGGCGATCCGCAGTCTTCGGCTGTTTCGGCTTCGCGCCCGGATCTTTCGGCGACACCTCATTGTTCCAGAAATCGTAATATTGCTGGCCGTGTTCGCGGGTGATGTCTACCATGGCGAGATCGCCGATGACGTCCACGAAATATTTGAGCGACAGATCCTTCGTGGCTTTCCACCGGCGCTTTTGCTCGGGCGATTTCTTGACGAGCAGAGGCGGCGCTATCCGGGTCTGGTAAATTTCCATCGCCTCGCTGACGGAGACTTTCGGCGCCTCAACTGCGCCCAGCATTGCCGAGACGTCTTCTTCATTGAGTTCGCCATTTGACGGCGCCCGGCTTTCGATCGCCTGAAGCCGGCTGACGACTTCGTCGATCATCGAAGGCGTAGCGAGTTCATCTATCGCTCGGAACCTGAAGCCGGCTGCAAGCGCCCGCGCTTTTGCGACTTCGTATCTTTTCCTTGCATGCGCCATTTCCATCGGCTCGCCGATGCGTTCGAGGTCGAGCGAAAGGCGCAGTTTCCCCCAATAGCTTTCGTCTGCATCGACGAGTGCGTCGCGTCTCGCCCGAGCGACTTCAAGCGATGACGTGCCGAGCGCGAGGCGGATGAATTCGCTCGGATAGAAGGGGCGCAAGCGGGTGGGAACGCGGCGGTAATAATAGTACCGCCCGCCGCGCTGCTTGAGGAATTTTTCGTCTTTCGCAGACCGAGCCATGGCAAAATTGTAGCCCAGTTTGTATCAAAAAAGTAGCCCAAAAATCGCCAATTTGAGAATCGGCCGCTGCGCGCGAAAACAATAACATATTATTTTCAATGGGTTATTTCGCATTGTCGGGGAAAAGCTGGAGCGGGTAGCGGGAATCGAACCCGCATCTTGAGCTTGGAAGGCTCCGACTCTACCATTGAGCTATACCCGCGCCCCTTGGATTGGGACGCCTTAAATAGCGGATTTATAGGCCCGCGCAAGCCTTTAAACTCCGACCATCCGCCCCATTTTTGACGGATATCAAACACCGCCCCAGCCCTGGCGGTAGTCTGGCCATAGAAAAATGGAGCCGACCCAATGACCCACACGCCGCATGAACTGCATGAAGAATTTCCCGACAAGGCTGATCTGATCCACAAGCTCAAGACTTCTGACGCGCATTTCACCAAATTGGCGGATGCTTATCACGAGCTGAACCGGGACATTCACCGTCTGGAGGCGCGGGTCGAGGCGGCCAGCGAAATGCACGAGGAAGAGCTGCGCAAAAAGCGCATGGCGCTGAAGGACGAAATCGCCGGCATTCTCGCCAAGGCCGAATAAAGCCGTCTGGCGGCCGCTTTACAGCTCGCTCTTTCTGGGGCGGGCGTATCTCGGCGAGGGAATATTGAAAATGATCGCCGCCGCCCGGATGGCGAAAGTGGTCAGCGCCGCGATAATGGCGGCTGCACTCTCGCCAAGTCCGAGCGCCAGCAGCCCCACATAAACCCCGGCGCCGATCAGCGCCGCGGTCGCATAAATATCCTGTTTCAAAATCAGCGGCGGTTCGTTCAACAGAACATCGCGCACGACGCCGCCGAATGTCGCCGTCACCGCGCCCATGAAAATGGCGATGACGGTGGGCGCGTTCGCCGCAAGCGCCGCCTGCGCGCCAAGCACGGAAAACACCGCCAGCCCCATGGCGTCAGCCCAGATCAGCGCCTTCAAGCGCGAGTCGATCAGCGGCTGCGCGAGGGTCGCAATCACCGCGCCGGCCAGGCAGATAAACACCGCCGAAGGCGACGCGATCCACCAGACCGGAAAGGAGCCGAGCAGCACGTCGCGGATGGTGCCGCCGCCAACCCCGGTCACAAAGGCGATCATCGCGACGCCGAACACATCCATATCGTTACGCAACGCCGTCAGCGCGCCGGAAATGGCGAAAACAAACAGGCCGATCGTGCTCAATGCGGCGAAAATCTGGGCGGGTTCCATGGCCGAGCATAGCGCCGATTCATGCGCCTCCGGCAAGCGCCTCATAATCCGCACGCGAGAGCCGGTAAACCGCGCATTGGTCTTTTCCGAAAACGCGGCGTTCAACGAACCGAAAGCCAAGCCGCTCGTAAAAGCGGCGGGCGCGGTGATTGCCTTCCAGCGGATCGATCACGATGGCTTTCACTGCTTTGTCGGCGAAGCATCGCTCAAAAGCCGCGCGCATCATTTGCGTTCCAAGCCCGCGGCCAAGATCACCCTCCTCGCCAATCCAGATATCGAGGGCGCGCAAATTATCCTCGATCTCGCCCCAATAATGAGTTGGCTCTTTCGCAGGGTCGATAACCTCTACAACGCCAACGGGACGCCCGGCCTCCTCGGCGATGAGGATTTCGCCCCATGCAGCGTCGCGAGGAATTTCCGCGTCCCAGTCATACCAGTCATCATCGCCGCCCGCCGACGCCACATGAGGATGCTCATCCCAACGCTTCAGCATGGGAATATCATCCGCCGTCGCGGGACGAAGCCGCATGGCTTAAAGCGTGCGCGCGATTAGCAGCTTCATGATTTCGTTGGTGCCGCCATAGATGCGTTCGACGCGGCAATCGGCGTAGATCCGGCTGATCGGATATTCGTCCATATAGCCATAGCCGCCAAACAGCTGGAGGCATTTATCGACAATCTCGCCGCAAAGATCGGTCAGCAACATCTTGCCCATGGAGGCGGTCGCCGCATCGAGCGTGCCGTCGAGCAATTGCTGGGTGCAGCTATCCACAAACACCCGCGCCATGGTGGCTTTCGCCTTGCACTCGGCCAATACGAATTGCGTGTTCTGGAACTTCATGATCGGACGCCCAAAGGCTTCGCGCTCTTTCACATAGGCGATGGTCAGCTCCAATGCGCGCTCGATCTGCGCGATGGCGCCCACCGCAATCTGGTGGCGCTCCTGGGGAAGCTGCTCCATCAGTTGGAAAAATCCCTGACCTTCTTCCGTACCGAGAAGATTTTCTGTCGGAATTTTCACGTCATTGAAGAAAAGCTCCGACGTGTCCTGCGCCTTGTTGCCGAGTTTCTTCAGATTGCGCCCGCGCGAAAAACCTTCCGCATCATCGGTTTCAACAACCATCAGCGATACGCCCTTGGCGCCTTCCGACGGATCAGTTTTTGAAACGACGATGATGATATTGGCGGTCTGCCCATTGGTGATGAAGGTTTTCGACCCGTTCATCACATATTGGTTGCCTTCTTTGATCGCCGTGGTCCGCACCGCCTGAAGATCGGAGCCGGTGCCCGGCTCGGTCATCGCGATCGCGCCGACGAGTTCGCCCGACGCCATACGCGGCAGCCAGCGTTTCTTTTGCTCTTCCGTGCCGTAATGGAGGATGTAGGGCGCGACGATGCAATTATGCAGGCCCGCGCCGAAACCTTCAACGCCGGAACGGATCTGTTGTTCGATGAAAATCTGCTCATGGGCGAAGCTGCCGCCAACGCCGCCATATTCTTCCGGCATCGACATGCACAAAAGCCCGGCCTCGCCCGCCTTGTTCCACGCCCAGCGGTCAACAACGCCGTTCTCGCGCCATTTTTCGACATGGGGCGCCAGTTCGCGCGTAAAGAACTTTCCGACTTCTTCTTCGAAAAGCTCAAGATCGTCGGTTTTCCAGGCGGGTGTCGGGGTTTGCAGAACAGACATTGACGCACTCCAAAAGCATGAATTCGCCCCGTAAATCGCACGGTGCGGCTCTGGCGGCAATGATAAGTCGCAGCGACTTATAGGCGCTTAGAATTTCCAGTCAACGCCGATGGCCGCGACCACGGAGCCGATCTGCCAATCGCCCGTATAGGACCCGCGGAAAAGATTCTCCGGATAGGCCCCGGATTCATTTAGCGGCTGCGTATCGCTGATCACATAAGAGGCCGCTAGATGCAGCTCCGCATTGTCGGAAATCTTGCGCGAATACCCGCCGGCGAGCCAGACACGGCTCGCGCCAGGCAGGCGCGGCGATGCGAAATCGGCGTTCACCGGATCTTCTTCATACATCACCCCGAGACGCAGGGTCTGCGCCGGACCGAAGTCGCGTTCCACCCCGACGGCGCCCGCCCAGGTGTTTTGCCAGTCCTGCGTGATCACTTCGGTGACCTGCGCCGGATTTTCAAAGCTGGTCACCAGCTCCTGAAAATTGCTCCAGCGGGTTTGCACAGCAGACCCCAGAACGCGGGTCTTTGGGTTAACATCGACCTTGACGCCAAATTGCAAGGACCCCGGCGTCGACAGCGTGCCCGTCGTGTCAGTGGTCGCGAACAACCCGGCGAGCCCGGCCAGCGTCTGGCCCGAGGTGGAATCGGTGATGTCGAATTCCGCCGTCCCGTGGGTGACATGCTCAATCTTCGACGCAAAGCTGGCGCCGACAGTAATGTTGTCGCCAAGCGAACCGTGAACGCCGACGGTGTAGCCGACGCCCCAATCGGTGGCGTTGATTTCATAGAACACATCATCCGTACCCGGTACGGTTGCGTTCATCAGCAGCGCCGCTTCGATGCCGGCGGCGTCAATGGCGCCTCTGATCTCGTTGTCCACATACTGAAAACGCGGCCCCGCAGCGACCGACCAGCCATTGCCGAGATCTACGCCGACAATCGGTGAAATCGCAGCAGACACCACTTGCGAAAACGTGCCGTGATAGCGCGCGGCGGAAGTGTCGTCATAGGCGGAGTTGAAACCGAACGGCGCATAGGTCGCAACGCCCGCATAAAGATAATCGTTAAGCTTCACCGCGAAGGAAGCCGCCGGGAAAACCCCGTCGCCGATCACCGCTTCGCCGGAGACATCGCCCGCGACGGGAACCGTGCCGAACAATGCGGCGTTTGCGTTTGAATAATTGGTGTCATTCACGACGAGCACAGCGGAAAAGGATGTTTCAAATCCTTCCACGCCGACAATGGACGCCGGATTGAAATAGGCGTTGCCCGGCGCGCCAGGTGTCGCCTGCGCGCCCGCTGTCGCCGCCCCAAGCGTTTCCGCGCTTTGCGTGTTAAGTGAAAATCCCGATGCCGCCGCTGTCGTCGCTGATCCGAAGACCGCCAACACAGACAGCGGCGCCATGCTCAAGGTCAAGTTCGTCTTCATTCTTGAAGCGCTCTTTCCAGACACTGACACCATACCCCTACAATCGCTTGAATTCTTCTTGCACCGCAGCAATGACGCGGAAAATCGCCGCGCCTGCTTTCCATTTCATGAAATAAAATGGTTAACAGAAGGTCTAGTGATGTGGTTCGGCGCGTCAGTCTATCTTGTTGAGCCGCCGGAGCAGGCTGGATGTGTCCCAACGCCCGCCATTCATGGCTTGCACATCGGCGTAAAACTGGTCGACCAGCGCCGTTCCCGGCAAGCGAGCGCCATTTTCCCGGGCTTCCGTGAGGGCGATCCGCAGATCCTTGCGCATCCAATCGACGGCGAAGCCGAAATCGAACTCATCCGCCGCCATGGTCTTGGTCCGGTTCTCCATCTGCCAGCTTTGCGCCGCGCCGCCGGAAATCGCCTCCAGCACGCGGTCGATGTCGAGATTGGCGCGGGTCGCGAAATGCACGCCCTCGGACAATCCCTGCAACACGCCGGCGATGCAGATCTGGTTCACCGCCTTGCAGAGCTGGCCATGACCGGCCGGCCCGATATGAACGACGCGCGCCGAATAGGCGTCCATCGCTGCGCGGGCTTTTTCCACATGGGCGCTGTCGCCGCCGCACATCACTGACAGCTTGCCATTCTCCGCGCCCGCCTGACCGCCGGAAACCGGCGCATCGACAAAGCCGACGCCCTTTTCACCCAGCAACGCATGCAGCCTGCGCGCCAGCGCCGGCGACGCCGTCGTGTGATCCACAAACACCGCGCCCGGCTTCAGCCCGGGCATAGCGGCATTCACCACCGCTTCCACATCAGGATCATCGCCAAGGCAGGCGAATACGAGATCAGCGTCTTTCACCGCTTCCGCAGGCGTTTTTGCAGCGGCGCCCTTATGCTCTTTCGCCCATGCGTCGGACTTTGCGCCGGTGCGATTATACACCGCGACGTCATAGCCCTTCGCAGCCAAATGGCCGGCCATGGGATAGCCCATGACGCCGAGGCCGAGGAACGCGGTTTTCAGCTGCACAGCACTGGTCATGATTTCTCCGTACCCTGTATGTAGTTGCTCGCATAATAAATCAGCGGGGCGCCGTCGGCGCTGTCAAATTGCACCACTTCGCCAACCAGGATCACATGATCGCCGGCGGCGTGACGGGCGACGATTTTGCAATCGAAAGCGGCGAGACGCTCGCGCAATACCGGCGCGCCAGTAGTCAGGGTTTCGAATTCTTCCTTGCGCGGCCCATCGGGAAGGAAATGCGCAAAACGCTGCGACGCGGCCTGCTGACTGGACCGCAGGATCGACACCGCGTAACTCTCCGACGCCATAAAGGCGCTATAGGTTGAGGCGCGGTTTTCCAGACACCAGAGCACCAAAGGCGGCTCCAGCGACACCGATGTGAAAGAATTAACCGTAATCGCCGTGATCGCGTTTGCTTCGCCGCGACAGGCGGCGACGGCGATTCCGGTAGCGAAACGGCCAAAGGCGTTCTTCAAGGGGCGGTATTTATCGGTCATTCAGCAACCTAGCGTCATGGGCTTAATCCCACAACATATTGAAACATTTAGGACTTGTGGCGTTACCATCAAATCTGGAAAATACAAAGCGCCACGGGATGCGTCGCCAAAGCCGGCGTCGCAGGGATGGTTCACAACAAGGCCGGGTCACGACAATCTGACATGATGGAAGTATTTTTGGCAGCCCCCTGGCAGATGTGGGCCACGCTCGCGATCATTATGGTCACGATCGTGTTCTACACGCTCGACCGGTTCCCGCTGGAGCTTATCTCCGCGGGCGCGATCGTCGGCCTGCTCGCGCTGTTCATCATCGCCCCCCTTGAGGCGAATGGCGAAGACCTGTTGTCGACCGAAACCCTGCTTGCGGGGTTTGCGAGTCCCGCCCTGTTCGCCATTCTCGGATTGCTGATCATCGGTCAGGGCATGTTCCAGGCCGGCGCCCTTGAACATCCGACGGAATATCTCCTGCGCGCTTTCGACAAGCGCCCGCGACTCGTCACCGGCTCCGTCTTCGCCTTTATCATGATCATCAGCGCGTTTCTCAACAACACGCCGGTCGTGGTGATGTTCATTCCGATCATGGCGGCGATCGCGCAGCAAAGTAAAATCCGCGTGTCGCGGTTCATGATGCCGCTCTCTTATCTCTCTATTCTCGGCGGCATGACGACGCTGATCGGTTCGTCCACCAACCTGCTCGCGGCGCAATCCTATCGCGCGACGACTGGCGGCGAGATCGGATTTTTCGAACTGACCCCGATGGGGCTGATCCTCGCCAGCGCCGGCATTTTATATATGGCGACGGCGGGCCGCTGGCTGCTGCCCAAGCGCGACAACCCGAACCAGACCAACATCAATGAACGCGAGGGCAAGCATTTCATCGCCCAGATCGAAATCACCCGCGGCCACCCGCTAATCGGCAAAGGCCCGGTCGCAGGGCTGTTTGTGGACCTGCCGGACATTACCGTGCGCATGGTGCAGCGCCGGGAGCGGGCGATCCTGCCACCCTTTGAGGATTTCGGCTTCCGCACCGGGGATATGGTGATCGTCGCCGCCACGCGCTCGGCGCTGACCTCGCTCCTCAAGGCGAACCCGGCGATGCTGGAAGGCCTGATGGCCGAGACCACAATCGCCGACGAAGAGGACGGCTCGGTTCAGCGCTCGACCCAGCTCACCCTGGTTGAAGCCATTGTGGCGCCGGGCTCGCGCCTCATTGGGCGGTCGGTGGCGCAGATCAGCTTCCACGCCCAGACCAATTGCGTCATTCTCGGCATTGAGCGGCGCAGCCGGATGATCCGGACCCAGATGAATACGATCCGGCTTGAGGCCGGCGACGTGCTCCTCATTCTCGGCGATCTGAAAGATATCCGCGCGCTCAGATCCGATCGCGATGTCCTGCTGCTGGAATGGTCGATGCAGGGCCTGCCGGACCAGCGCAACGCCAATGTCGCGGCGCTAATCTTCGCGGGGGTGATCGCCGTTACGGCGACGGGCATTGCGCCGATCGCCGTCTCCGCGATCGCCGGCGCGACGGCGATGGTCGCCTTTGGCTGCCTCAATGTGCGTCAGGCGGCGCGCGCCATAGACCGGCGCATCTATCTCCTGATCGGCGCCTCGCTCGCCATGGGCGTCGCGCTGGAGCGAACCGGCGGCGCGGCGTTTCTCGGCGAGGCCATCGCCACCACGGCGGGCGGGTTTGGCCCGCTGGCGCTGATCTCTGCGTTTTTCATCATGTGCGCGGCGCTCACCAATGTGCTGTCGAACAATGCGACGGCCGTCCTGTTCACGCCTATCGCCGTCGCCGCCGCCCAGCAGGTCGGCATGGACGAACATATTCTGGTGCTGACGGTCATTTTCAGCGCCAATTGCTCCTTCGCGACCCCTATCGCCTATCAGACCAATTTGCTCGTGATGACGCCCGGTCATTACAAATTTAGGGACTATATGGTGGTGGGCGGCCCGCTGATTATTCTACTCTGGATTGTCTACACCGTCGCCGCCGGCATGTATTTCGACCTTAATTGACACGCCGGAAGAACGGATTCATTGCCGTTACGCTAATGGCCCGCTAAGGTTTATGCCTTACGTTGGAAATTATGAGTAACGAAGATTTCGCGCGACGGTTCGGCCTTGACGGGGGTGAGTTTTACATCACCGCGCCGGCCCCCTGCCCCTATCTGAAGGGCAAGCGCGAACGGAAAATCTTTTCCTACCTTTCCGGCGATGGCGCTTCTTCTACAAATGCGCTGCTGACGCGGCGTGGATTTCGCCGCTCGCAAAATCTGATCTATTTGCCGGCTTGTGAAAGCTGCAACGCCTGCGTGCCTGTTCGCGTCGTCGTCGATGATTTCGACCTGTCGCGTTCGCGCCGGCGCACCCTGTCGCGCAATGCCGACATCATCCGCCGCATCAGGGGCCCGCGCGCCACCGGCGAACAATTTTCCATGCTGCGCGCCTATCTGGACGCCCGCCACGGAGATGGCGGCATGGCGGACATGACCGTGCTCGACTACGCCTCCATGGTCGAAGAGACCGCCGTCGATACGATCATTATCGAATATCGCCTCAAGGACGAAGAAACCGGCGAGGAACGGCTGATCGGCGCCGCGCTGACGGACCGTCTCACCGACGGGCTGTCCATGGTCTACAGCTTTTTCGAGCCCGACGAACAAGCCCGCGGGCTTGGCCGCTTCATGATCCTTGATCACATCTCCTTCGCGCGCGAGCTGGACCTGCCCTATGTCTATCTCGGCTATTGGGTGAACGGCTCCGACAAGATGGACTACAAAAAGAGCTTCCAGCCACTGGAAAAGCTCGGTCCTGCGGGCTGGACCCGGATGGACCGCCAAAGCGTGGCGGCCGAATAAGCCGTTTCCGGCGAAATCTTAATTACGAAACCGACTTAAGCGGGAATTCGCGTCGCAGGACTTTGCGCGCGGCGGCGGGTCATTGTAGCGTTCTCGCTGCGAGCGGGCGGAATCTGCAATCAGCAACTGGGAGTTCATGCATTGAGTATCCGACTTATTGCCAGCACCGTCCTCGCCGCGGCCCTTGCCGCCGGCTGCTCGTCCACCTCTTTTGGCGGCTATGCGGAAAACCGCTGCACCGGGCAGCAAAACCAGTGTCAGCGCGACTGCCTCGGGCTTGGCGACGGCCCGGCGCGATCCGCCTGCATCCAGCGCTGCTACACCGTCGAAGATCGATGCACCGCTAGCGGCTATGACGGATCGGGATCATCCCTTTCCATCGATCAGGGCGTCGCCGCAGCGCGCAGTCAGCAGGAAAAAGAAGCTGACTTCGAAGCCTGGCGCGCACAGCAAAAACGCGAGAAAGCCGCGTCCGGCGAAAGCGATGTGGAAATCGAAATCGTCGAACCAAAAGAAAAATAACACCGAGGGAGGAAGCGTCAGCCACATGCTGAAGCGAAAACAAAAGCCGACAGGCGGCGCCCCGCGCGCGGCGGCGCGCAAACCAAAAACTCAATGCGCGCATGGCCGGGGGGCTTGCGAAGAATGATGAAGCGCAGACAACTGCTTACCGGCGGCGCTTTGGGCGCGGCCAGCCTTGCCGCCGGTTGCGAATGCGGCGTGCCCGCCGGCGGTGTCGCCTTGCCCGGCACGGTTCGCTCGCGCGAGCTGAAAATGGTGACCACCTGGCCAAAGGATTTCCCCGGCCTCGGCACCATGCCGGAACGCGTGGCGCAATTCATCGGCGAGATGTCCGGCGGCGCGATCACCGTCAAAGTGCTATCGGCGGGCGAACTGGTCAGCGCATTTGAAAGCTTCGACGCCGTCTCCAACGGCGCGGCCGACATGTATCACGGCGCGGATTATTACTGGGTCGGCAAATCGCCGGGCCTCGCCTTCTACACCGCTTTGCCCTTCGGCATGACCATCAGCGAGATCATGGCGTGGACCGAATTCGGCGGCGGCCAGCAGCTTTGGGACGAGTTGTCCGGCCGTTTCAACATCAAGCCTTTCGCCGCCGGCAATTCCGGGCACCAGATGGCCGGATGGTTCAAGAAGGAAATCAATTCGCTTGAAGATATGCGCGGCCTTAAAATGCGCATGCCGGGCCTTGGCGGCGAAGTGTTGCGCCGCATCGGCGCATCGGCGGTGGCGATTTCCGGCGGCGAGATTTATCCGGCCCTGCAATCGGGCGCCATCGACGCAACAGAATGGGTCGGCCCGTGGAACGATCTCGCTTTCGGCCTCTACCAGGAAGCGAAATATTATTACTGGCCGGGCTTTCACGAACCGGGATCGCAGCTCACCTGCGGCATCAATCTCGATCTCTGGAATTCCCTGACGCTGCAGGAGAAATCAATTTTCCAGGGCGCCTGTCAGCGCGCCAACAATATTTCCATCGCCGAATTCACCCATCATAACGCCATTGCACTGGAGCAACTCGTCAAGGAACATGGCGTGCAATTGCGCCAGATGCCGGACGATGTGATGGCGGCGCTTGCGAGAGAAAGCCGCACCGTGCTCGAAGAAGCCGCCGCGACCGACGACATCACCAGCCGCATCTTCAACAGCTATCGCGACTCGCTCACCCGCTCCATGCAATGGGGCCGCATCGCCGACGAGGCGTATATGGCCAAGCGTCGCGAAGTCTTTACGCTGTGACCCATGCTTGAAATCACCGGCGATATTCTCAACTGGGCGGCGGCGGGCGTGTTTTTTCCGCTGCTCTTCCTGCCGCTTGGCTTTCTGATGTCCGCAAAGCGCCCGCTTGTTTCATGGGTGCTGGTTGTCATTGTTATCGCCGCTGCGGGCCTTGCCTTCGCGCGGCTGGCGCCGATCCTTTCGATCACGCCTTCCTGGACAAAACTCCTGGTGTTTTTCGGTCTGTTCGCCGCCACCGCAGCCATCGTCGCCTATGCCAGCATCGCGAAAGCAACCCTCGCTTTGTCGAGCCTGTTCGACAAAATCACACGCAAAACCGGCCGCTCCGTAATGTGGCTGCTGCTCGCCATGGCGCTGATCCAGTTCGGCGTCGTCGTGTTGCGCTATGTGTTCGGCCTCAACTACATCTTCATGCAGGAATCGATCACTTACATGCATGGCGCGGTGTTCCTGCTCGCCGGCGGCTATGCGTTGCTCACCGACGATCATGTGCGCGTCGATATTTTCTATGGCAGCGCCTCGCCGAGGCGAAAGGCCATGATCGATCTCGCCGGGACCTATCTTTTTCTCATCCCGGTTTGCCTGCTGCTGCTATGGACCGCATCGCCCTATGTGGCGCGCTCATGGGCTGTCGGCGAAGGCTCAAATGAATCGTCAGGCATTCCCGCCCTGTTCATTTTGAAATCCTTCATCCCGGCCTTCGCCGCCCTGATGATGATGGCCGGCTTCGTGATCGCTGCGCGCGCCAGCGCCTTATTGCGGGAGCGCGGCTGATGGATTTCGCAATTGGCGATCTGCATTTTTGCGCCTGCGCCTTCGCCGGATGGCTCGATATCGCCATGGTGTTCGTGCTCTGCGCATTACTGGTGGCGGGCTATCCGGTAGCCTTCAGCCTCGCCGGAACGGCGCTGCTCTTCGCCGTGCTCGGCCTGATGTTCGGCGTGTTCGACATCAGCTACCTCATCCCCTTCCCGCTGCGGGTCTTCGGCGCCGTCACCAACACCACGCTAATCGCCGTGCCGATGTTCATTCTCATGGGCGTGATCTTGGAGAAATCAAAGATCGCCGAAGAACTGCTCGATGAAATGGCGAAGCTGTTCGGCTCGCTCCCTGGCGGGCTTGGGCTGTCCGTCACCATTGTCGGCGCCTTGCTCGCCGCCTCCACCGGCATTGTCGGCGCCACTGTCGTCACCATGGGATTGCTCAGCCTGCCGACCATGTTGCGGCGCGGCTATGATCCGGCATTTGCATCCGGTTCTATCGCCGCCGCCGGCACGCTCGGCCAGATCATCCCGCCATCAATCGTGTTGATCCTTTTGGGCGACGTGATCTCCAACGCCTATCAGCGCGCGCAGCTCCAGCAGGGCATCACGTCGCCAGACACGGTTTCCGTGGGACATCTTTTCGCCGGCGCGCTGCTGCCCGGCCTGATGCTGGTCGGCATGTATCTGCTCTGGCAGGTCTTCGTGGCGGTGACGCAGCCGAAAAAGGCGCCTGCCATTCCGGCTGCCGAACTTGGCTCCCGTTCGGAAGTCTGGCGCGCCGCGATGAAAACCCTGCCGCCGCCGCTCATTCTCATTGTCGCGGTGCTAGGCTCGATCCTTGCCGGCGTTGCAACCCCGACCGAAGCGGCCAGCGTCGGCGCCATTGGCGCGCTGCTGATTGCGGGCATGCGCCTTGCGCCGAAAGGCTCGCTGCTGGCGGGACGGACGGCGGTGCTGGTTTCGACGGGCGCCATTGTCGGCCTGCTCGCCCTCACGGCGACACTTGATCTCCGTCTTGGCCGCGATCACATCACCGCGCTTGAGACCGCCGGGATTGCGATCGCGCTGCTGCTCTTTGCGCTGACCCCATGGGGAATGGTCGCAAGCCTTCTCCAATTGCGGCGGGAAAAAGCATTATCGCCAATCGTCGATCAGACGGCGCGCGTCACCACCATGGTGTTCACCATCCTGATCGGCGCCGCGCTGTTCTCCCTCGTCTTCCGCGGGCTCGGCGGCGACGACACGGTGCATCGCGCGCTCGCCGCAACGCCGGGCGGCGTCATCGGCGCCGTCTTGATGGTGATGTTCGTGATGTTCATCCTCGGCTTCTTCCTGGACTTCATCGAGATCACGCTGGTCGTCGTGCCGCTGGTCGGTCCGCCGCTGCTCGCCATGGGACTTGATCCGGTCTGGCTCGGCGTGATGATGGCGATCAATCTGCAGACATCATTCCTGACGCCGCCTTTTGGCTTCGCGCTGTTCTATTTGCGCGGCGTCGCCCCGCCGGAAGTGCGCACCATGCATATTTATCGAGGGGCCATTCCCTATATCGCGATCCAGGTCATCGCGCTTGGCGTGCTGGCGCTCTATCCGCAGATCGCAACCTGGCTGCCGAAGGCGCTATACGGATAACCGCATCCATCCCTTCTGCGCTTCGTCCTTCGAGACGCAAAAATCCTTCATCCTGAGGAGGCGCGAAGCGCCGTCTCGAAGGACAGAAAGGATTTTTGCTCCTCACGATGAAGCGGGAACGATCAGGCCAGCGTTTTAAGGTCGACGCTTGTATCCGCGAGTTTTTTCGGATCAAGCGTCGCGCCGGCGATGATCAGCCGCTTGCCCATGGCGAGCGACGCCGGATCATTGATTGCATCGACCGCGAGCGCTTTGCCGTCTTTGAGATACCAGACCGCGAATTTCTTTTCCGCCGGATCGCCGCGCACAACCAGTTCATCATGCCCTTCGTTCAATCCCGCCGTCTGCAGTTTCACGTCATACTGGTCAGACCAGAACCATGGCAGCGCATCGTAAACCGTCTCGCCGCCTAGCATGTTCATCGCCGCGACTTTGGCTTGCTCAATGGCGTTGGGAACGGACTCAAGACGAACGCGCCGCCCGTAACGCAGCGACGGAAAGTTTGAACAATCGCCGGCGGCGAAAATCGCCGGATCTGACGTGCGCGTATATTCATCAACGACAACGCCATTGGCGACGTCAAGACCCGCCTCTTGCGCCAGCGCTGCTTCCGGCACGGCGCCAATGCCCACCAGCGCGGCGATGCATTCAATTGATTCTCCGCCGGAGATTTGCGCCGCATGCAGACGATTTTCGCCTTCAAAGCGCTCAAACCCGGTTCCAATGCGCAGATCAACCCCGGCGTCGCGGTGCAGGCGCTGAAAGAAATTCGAGACCGGTTCTGCGGCGACCCGCGCCAGCACGCGCGGCGCCATTTCAAGAACCGTCACCTCGCGCCCATGCTGGCGCGCAACCGCTGCAACCTCGAGGCCGATAAATCCGGCGCCGACAATGACGATGCGCCCCGGCGCCGACAGCATCGGGCGCAATCGCTCAGAATCGGCGAGCGTGCGCAAATAGTGAACGCCCTCAAGATCCGCGCCGGGCGCATCAAGCCGCCGCGGCGGCGCGCCGGTTGCGATCAGCAATGCATCATAGCCATGCGTCTCGCCATCATCGCTGGTGACGCGCTTCGCCTTGCGATCAATGCCGGTCGCGCGCACGCCAAGATGCAAGTCAATCTTTTGCGCTTCGTAAAATTCCGCCGGGCGCAGATAAAGCCGCGGCTCTTCCATTTCGCCCTTTAAATAGGCCTTCGACAAGGGCGGGCGCTGATATGGCGGCGCGGCTTCGGCGCCCAGCATTGTGATCGCGCCTGCATAGCCGCGCTGGCGCAAAGTGACGGCGGCCTGTGCTGCCGCCTGTCCCGCTCCGATGATGACAATGCGATTAACCGTCATGTATTTTTGTCCGTGTCCGCTGTTGTATCCGCCCTGACGCGGCCACGAAATAACATTAGAATTTCGCTTTGCCTATTCCATTTTGCGAATGAAGCCTTAAGGGATAGGCGCGAAGCCTACAGGTGTATTGATATGACAACACGCGCACAACTAGCCATTGATCCGCAATTTGCAGCCTTTATCGAGACCGAAGCGCTGCCCGGAACGGGCGTGATCGCTGATGATTTCTGGAATGGATTCGCCAAAATCATCGCCGACCTTGCTCCGCGCAATCGCGAATTGCTGGCGAAACGTGATGTGTTGCAAACAAAACTTGATGACTGGCATCGCGCCCATAAGGGTGATTTCGACCTGGAAGCCTATACCGCGTTTCTAAAGGAGATCGGTTATCTCGTCCCGGAACCGGCGCCATTTGAAATCTCCACCGCCAATGTCGACGAGGAATTGCGCGCCATCGCCGGGCCGCAACTGGTGGTGCCCGCCAGCAACGCCCGCTATGCGCTGAACGCCGCGAATGCGCGCTGGGGCTCGCTTTATGACGCGCTTTACGGCACGGACGCGATCTCAGAAGAGGGCGGCGCAACACGCGGCGGCGGGTATAATCCCGCGCGCGGCGCAAAAGTCATCGCCCGGGCGCGCGCCCTGCTTGATCTGGCCGCGCCGCTCGCCAAAGGCTCCCATGCCGATGCAACCGGCTATGCCATCGCAAACGGCGAATTGGCCATTGATACCGCTAACGGCGCGACAACACTCGCGCAGCCGGAAAAATTCGCCGGCTATCGCGGCGACGCCGCCTCGCCGACCGCCATTCTGCTCAAAAACAACGGCCTGCATCTGGAGATCGTCATCGATCCGGCGAGCCCGATCGGCAAGACGGACAAGGCCGGCGTCGCCGATCTGATCATCGAAGCGGCGGTGAGCACGATCATTGATTGCGAAGACTCCGTCGCGGCGGTCGATGCGGAAGACAAGGTCAATGTCTATCGCAACTGGCTCGGCCTGATGAAAGGCGATCTTGAAGATACGTTCGACAAGGGCGGCAAGAAAGTGACGCGCAAGCTGCATGCTGACCGCGACTATCTCTCTCCGGCGGGAAAACCATTCGCGCTGCATGGCCGCTCGATGATGCTGGTGCGTAATGTCGGCCATCATATGGTGACAGAGATTATCCGCGATCAAAATGGCGACGGCATTCCCGAAACCATCATGGATGCCGCGGTGACCTCGCTGATCGCGCTGCATGACCTTAAAGGCAAGCGCATGAATTCGCGCGCCGGTTCGGTTTACACCGTCAAACCGAAACTGCACGGGCCTGAAGAAGTCGCCTTCGCTGCAGAATTGTTTGGGCGTGTCGAGGAAATCCTCGGCCTTGAGAAGAACACGCTGAAAATCGGCGTGATGGACGAGGAAAAGCGCACCTCCACCAATCTTGCCGCCTGCATTCATGCCGCGCGCGAGCGGCTGGTGTTTATCAATACAGGCTTTCTCGACCGCACCGGTGATGAAATCCACACGATCATTCAGGGCGGGCCAATTGTCCGCAAGAACGCGGTCAAGGACTCGGTCTGGATCAAGGCCTATGAGGCGCGCAATGTGGGCATCGGCCTTGCTTGCGGCCTTTCCGGCAAAGCGCAGATCGGCAAGGGCATGTGGGCCGCGCCCGACATGATGGCGGCGATGATCGAACAGAAGATCGGCCACCCGAAAGCCGGCGCCACCACCGCCTGGACGCCCTCGCCCACCGCCGCAGCCTTGCATGCGATGCATTATCACGAGGTGGATGTGTTCGCGGTGCAGAAAGCACTGAAAGGAAAAGCGACCGGCGACCTCGACAAGCTGTTGACGCCGCCATTCGCCGCCGGCGCGAATTTTTCCGAAGAGGAAATCCGCGAAGAGATCGACAATAACGCGCAAGGGATTCTTGGTTACGTCGTGCGCTGGGTCGATCATGGCGTCGGCTGTTCAAAAGTGCCGGACATTCACAATGTGGGCCTGATGGAAGACCGCGCCACCTTGCGCATCTCTTCCCAGCATCTCGCCAACTGGCTGATGCATGGCGTCGTCACCGAGGCCCAGGTGATGGAAGCCATGAAGCGCATGGCCGCCGTGGTTGACAAACAGAACGAAGCCGACCCGGCTTATACGCCGATGGCGCCGGGCTTTGACGGCCCCGCCTTCAAGGCCGCCTGCGAGCTTGTGTTCAAAGGCGCGGAACAGGCGAATGGCTATACGGAGTTTCTGCTCACAAGCTGGCGCCAGAAAGCCAAAGCGGCAAAGTAAGCGGCGTTTTGGCGCGGATTTCCTCACCCGAAATCGCATGCGCGATTTCGACCTCTCCCGAGGGAGAGGTAGGGCGTGAGCACCCGACGCAAATCTACCTCTCCCTGGGGAGAGGTCGGATTTTCACAGAAAATCCGGGTGAGGGGCGGATCCATCGCCGCATATACCGCGCATCACCAGCATCGAACCGGCAACGCGCAAAAACCAAAATGTCAAAGAGCCTGACCCGGCGAGCGGACTCCCGGATCATGGCCGCCGTCAGAACCTGGTTGCTGATGATTGCGGGCGCGCCTTTGCGGCTCCCGCCTTTTGCATAGGGTTACAGTCCGGCGACGGATGAATAATAAGGCAGCTTTGAAAGATGAGGATAACTACGCACCAAATGCGGGATTCCTGAAAGAATTCATCACATAGGATGTATTTTGAGAAACCCGTTTCGCGTTATTGGGGTGTTGCTTTTCGCACTCTCTGCGTTGTCATCCCGGGGCGATCCGGCGGATCGAACCCGGGACCCACTCACAGAATTCAGCTTCGCAAATGGGTCCCGCATCTGCACAGCAACACTAGCGTGTTGCAGCGCGTGCGGGATGACAGTTCAGAGGTTCTCGCTATCGATCCGAAAACCCGAACGGCGCAATGGTGCGGCGGTAATCGTCCGGCAGAACCTGCCTTCCAATTGGCGGCTCGGCGCGGGCAGCGCATTCGATGCGGTGACACAGGCGGCAGGTGACGCCAATCGGCGTCGCCGGTTCTGTCTTCGCATCGCGCCCCTGCGTGTAGATCAAGCGATGCGCATGTTTCGCGGCGCAGCCAAGTGCAATCGCCCGCTCGATGCGCGGCGCGCCATAGGCGCCGCCGCCTGCCGTCACTGTCCGGGCGATAGAGAAAAACTTTTCGCCTTCGGGCAATTCAACCCATTCGGTGATGATCTCGCGCGGCGCGCGGAAGGTCTGGTGTAGCGACCATAGCGGGCACGAACCGCCATGGCGGGCGAAAGGAAAGCCCGCCCCGTCGAGGCGTTTGGAAACATTGCCCGCCGCATCGACGCGAATGAAGAAAAACGGCACGCCCTCCTGCCCCGGCTTTTGCAAGGTCGTCAGGCGATGGGCGACTTGCTCAAAGCTGGCGCCGAACTGCCGCGACAGGGCTTCGAGATCATATTTGCGCGCCTCGGCGGCTTTGACGAATCCGCGATAAGGCATCATCAGCGCCCCGGCGGCGTAATTGGCGAGCGCGCGCCGGGTCAGGCGTTCGCTGTTCTCAGACGTGAAGCCGCCATCAGCGATGCATGCATCAATCGACTCGCGCATATCGAGATAGGCGATTTGCAAGGCGAGCTGAAAATTCCGGCTAGCCTTGTCCAGCGTTTCATCAAGCACCACCTCGCCGCGATGACGGTCCAGACGGCGAACCGCGCCCATCATCACATCCGGCGGCAGGCGGCGAACGCCCAGCTTGTGCTTGTCCTTGAAATAGGTTTCGAAATTATCCGCGCCGCCAATCTCTGCGGCGATACGCTCCGCATGATCGTCAATCGCCGGAAAGGAGTTGCGCCGCGCCGACAAAAACCGCCGCGCTTCGGCCACCGGGTCCGGCGCGTCCGCGCCGTCGCCCCCCCGGACTTGCGCGATCAGCAAGCGCCAATTGTCCGTCGCGATAGGCCGTATACAGACGTATCACCGCCTCCGCCACCGCCGGATAGCTGCGCGAAACATCCTCCACATCCAGCGAAGACATTTCGAGATCGGCGAAAAGCGGATCGCGCATCACCCCATCGAGACGTGCGGTGAATTCCTCGCCGCGATCACCGGCAAGGGACGCCACATCGAGCTGATAGGTCTGGGCGAGTTTCAGGAGCATCTCAGCGGTCATCGGCCGCTGGTTGCGCTCCATCAATGCGATGTAGGATGGCGAAACGCCAAGATCTTCGGCCATCACCGCCTGGGTCAGCCCCATCTCCCGGCGCAAGCGGCGCAGGCGGGGGCCCATAAAAGCGGCCCGGTCTTTTGCCCTGTCTTTGGGAAAGTCTTTGGCCCGGTCCTTAGGCATTGCGATTCCTCACAAAGTTCAGTCTTTACAACTTTACAGGCAAAATCTGTAAAGTTTGACAATAAGACTTTTTCGCGCCTGCACAAAGCCCTTTTCGCCCGCTATTTCTGACGCCAATGGCGCAAACGGCCTGTCTCGGGTCCGCCGCCACAGTGAAATTAGCCAAACAGAATCAAAGGGGAAGCCCAATGACCTATCTCGAAAACCTGAACGCGGCGAGCCGCATCATCACTGCCGAAAAAGGCTGGAATGGCATCGACGCCGAGTCGGTCGCCCGGATGCAGCTCCAGAATCGCTTCCACACCGGCCTCGATATCGCGAAATACACCGCGAAGATCATGCGCGCCGACATGGAGGCCTATGATGCGGACCCGGCGAACTACACCCAGTCGCTTGGCTGCTGGCATGGCTTTATCGGCCAGCAAAAGATGATCGCCATCAAGAAACATTTCGGCGAAACCAAGGGCCGCTATCTCTACCTCTCCGGCTGGATGGTCGCCGCGCTGCGGTCGGAATTCGGCCCACTGCCCGACCAGTCCATGCACGAAAAAACTTCCGTCCCGGCGCTGATCGAAGAGCTTTACACGTTCCTGCGTCAGGCCGATGCACGCGAACTGGGCGGCCTGTTCCGCGATCTCGATGCGGCGCGCGAAAGCGGCGATCAGGTCAAGGAAAAGCAGCTCGTCAGCCAGATCGACAATTTCCAGACCCATGTCGTGCCAATCATCGCCGACATCGATGCGGGCTTCGGCAATGCAGAAGCCACCTATCTGCTGGCGAAGAAAATGATCGAGGCCGGCGCTTGCGCGCTGCAAATCGAAAACCAGGTTTCCGACGAAAAACAATGCGGCCACCAGGACGGCAAGGTTACTGTTCCGCATGAAGACTTTATCGCGAAAATCCGCGCCTGCCGTTACGCCTTCCTTGAGCTCGGCGTCAATGACGGCATCATCGTCGCGCGCACCGATAGCCTCGGCGCCGGCCTGACGAAGCAGATCGCCTTCAGCGAAAAGCCGGGCGATCTTGGCGACCAGTACAACTCCTTCCTCGATTGCGAAGAAGTTGCGACAGGCGACATCAACAATGGCGACGTCGTCATCACCCGTGACGGCAAGCTGATGCGCCCGAAACGCCTGCGCTCCAACCTCTTCCAGTTCCGCAAGGGCACCGGCGAAGATCGCTGCGTTCTCGACGGCATCACCTCGCTGCAACACGGCGCCGACCTGCTCTGGATCGAAACCGAAAAGCCGCATGTTGAACAGATCGCAGGCATGGTCGACCGCATTCGCGAGGTCATTCCGAACGCCAAGCTGGTCTACAACAACTCGCCGAGCTTCAACTGGACGCTGAACTTCCGCCAGCAGGTGTTCGATGCGTGGTCGAACGAAGGCAAGGATGTTTCGGCCTATAATCGCGACAAGCTGATGAGCGTCGATTATGACGACACCGAACTGGCGCTGGAAGCAGACAAGCGCATCCAGACATTCCAGCGCGACGGCTCAAAGCGCGCGGGCATCTTCCACCATTTGATCACGCTGCCGACCTATCACACGGCGGCGCTCTCAACCGACAATCTCGCCAAGCGTTACTTCGGCGAGGAAGCAATGCTGGGCTACGTCAAGAACGTCCAGCGCGAAGAAATCCGCCAGGGCATCGCCTGCGTCAAACACCAGAACATGGCGGGCTCCGACATTGGCGATGATCACAAGGAATATTTCGCGGGCGAAGCTGCGCTGAAAGCGGGCGGAAAAGACAACACAATGAACCAGTTCGCTGCAGCCAGCTAAACCTAACAGGGAGGGAACGCCCTGCGAAGGACGCCGCCGGAGCTCACCCGCTCCGGCGGCGTTTCCTTGTCCCGCTCCCGCCTGGCCTTCATTCTTAGGAGCAAGAATTCCTTCGCCCTTCGAGACGTCTCCGCTTCGCGGAGCCCCTCAGGGTGAAGGAATTTTGCATCTCGAAGGATCGAAGGCGGCGCTGGCGCGCGCAATTCATAAATTCCGGGCAAGTCACTTCCTAGAGCGGCAGCTTCGGCTCCGCTCATTCGGATAAATGATATCCTAATGACAAAAGCACCTGCCCAGGAGGAACTCCCTTGAAACTCTATAGCTTTGGCCCCGGCGCCAACTCCCTGAAGCCCTTGCTTGCGCTATATGAAAAGGGCCTCGCCTTTGAAAGCGTGTTCCTCAATCCGGCGAAATTCGAGCATCACGCCGACTGGTACAAAAAGCTCAACCCGAACGGCCAGGTGCCGGCGCTTGAGCACAATGGCAAGATCATCACCGAATCGACGGTGATTTGTGAATATCTTGAGGACGAGTTTCCCGATGCGCCGCCGCTGCGTCCCGCCGATAGTTTCGGCCGCGCGCAAATGCGCATCTGGACCAAATGGGTCGACGAATATTTCTGCTGGTGCGTGTCTACAATCGGCTGGCACCGCATGGTCGGCAATATGGTGAAGCCGCTTTCCGACGAAGAATTCGAGGCGATGGTCGACAAGGTGCCGATCCACGAACAGAAAGTGAAATGGCGCCGCGCCCGCGAAGGCTTTCCGCAAGATCTTCTTGATGAAGAAATGCGCAAGATCGGCCATTCAGTGAAAAAACTCGAAGCGCGCCTGAAAGAAAGCAAATGGCTCGCTGGCGACATGTATACGCTGGCCGACATCTGCAATTTCGCCATCGCCAACGGCATGCAGCATGGCTTTGCCGAATTCGTGAACGAAAAGGACACGCCGGCGATTCTCGACTGGCTGGCGCGCATCAATGACCGCCCGGCGGCGAAGGAAATGTTCTCCAAGCAGCCGAATGAATTCAAGCGCGGCCCGGCGAAGGACTAGGCTTACCGGTTCGTTTCAATCACGGATTGCCCTCTCCGCTCTCCCCGGCGAAAGCCGGGGCCCAGAAGCGGCGAGCGCCGCCATTGATGACTCTGGATCCCCGCTTGCGCGGGGAAGAGCGGGTCGTGTTTGAACGCTACTCCGAATTCTTCGGGCACAAAGCTTCCAGCGCATTGCGCAGCAACGGCAGGCCGGTCGCCTGCGGCGAGGTCAGAATCGATTCCGGATGGAACTGCACCGCGGCCCAAGGCAAAGTTTTGTGCTCAACCGCCATGATCACGTCGTCATCGGTTTGCGCCGTCGCCTCGAGACTGTCCGGAAAGACGCCGCGATTGGCGTAGAGCGAGTGATAGCGTCCGACCTCAAACCTTTCGGGCAGGCCCTTGAACAAGCGCCCGCCGCCGCTGACCGCGTGGCTCATTTTGCCGTGCATCGGATATGCAAGCACGTCGAGCGAACCGCCGAGATATTCCACCATCGCCTGCAAGCCGAGGCACACGCCGAACACCGGCAGGTCTTTCTGCTCGATCAGCGCGAGAGTTTCTGCAGTCTGAAAATCAGACGGCCGTCCCGGCCCCGGCGACAGGACCACAAGATCGATGTCATCGCGCGCCTTGATCGCTTCGCGCGCCGCATCGGGACGCAAGGTCGTCACCTCGCCGCCGAGTTGGCGGAAATAACTGCCCAGCGTGTGGACGAAAGAATCCTGATGATCGACCACCAGAATGCGCCGCAGCGGCGGCTTGGCTGGTTTTGACGGCGCCGCCGCACCCTTGCCTGCGCCGCGGATCGCCGCGAATAATGCAGACGCCTTAAGACGGCATTCCGCATCTTCCGCTTCCGGGTCGCTATCATAAAGCAGCGTCGCCCCGGCGCGCACTTCCGCCACGCCGTCTTTCAGGCGCGTCGTGCGGATGGTCAGCCCGGTATTCATATCGCCATCAAAGGTCAGCCGCCCGATGGCGCCGCCATACCAGCGGCGCGGGGTTTTCTCATTGTCCTCGATGAATTGCATCGCCCAGACTTTCGGCGCGCCGGTGACCGTCACCGCCCACATATGGGTGAGAAACGCATCAAGGCTGTCATAGCCCGGCGCCAGATAGCCCTCCACATGATCGACCGTGTGGATGAGCTTTGAATAGAACTCCACCTGACGGCGGCCGAGCACTTTTACCGAGCCCGGCGTGCAGATGCGCGATTTATCATTGCGATCCACATCGGTGCACATGGTGAGTTCGGCGGCGTCTTTTTCCGAATTGAGCAGTATGCGGACATTCTCCGCATCCTCCAGCGCGTCGCGCCCGCGCGGCGCCGTGCCGGAGATCGGGCACGTCTCGACCCGGTCGCCCTCGACCCGCACATACATTTCCGGCGAGGCGGCGACCAGCGCTTCGCCCGCGCCAAGATTCATGAAGGCGCCATAAGGCGACGGGTTTTCAGTGCACAGCCGTTCAAAAATCGCGCTGGGCCGTGAATCAAGCGGCTCCCGGAAAGTCTGGCCGGGCACGGTTTCAAACAGATCGCCGCGATAAAACGCCTCGCGCGCCTTTTCCACCAGGGCCGGATATTCTCCCGGCGCATGATCGGACGTCGCTTCGAAATCATGCCCGCCGACCTTGATCGGATCGTCCTGGGTCAGCCGCGCCATGCCGGCGGTCGAGCGCTCGCCCACCGCGAAATCATAGCGATAGATCAGCGCTTCCTTGCGCACATGATCGACAATGGTGATTTCATCGGGAAGGAACAGCGACAGATCGCGCTGATCCTCCGGCCGTTCAAGACGAAGGTTGATCGGCTCGAACTGGAAACAAAGGTCATAGGCGAAGGCGCCATAGAGCCCGAGATGACGGTCATCGGAGGCGGCGAACGCATCGCGGCAGGCGCGCAACATGGAAAAAATCGAGGGCTGGCGACTCCGCTCTTCTTCGGGAACCGATTGCGTCGCCTGCTTGACCGAGCCGGTGATGCAATCGGCCGCAACCCGTTCGACCACAACATGGTCATTCGCCTCAAGCGCGGGAACGAAGGCGGGCAGCAACACTTCGCCGCGTTCGTTCAGGGCGCGGATGGTGAAATCCTGACCGCGGCTGACGATATGCACCGGCGGATCGACAAACCCCATATCGAGACGACTGTAACGTCCGGGAAACTCAAACCCCGACGCCAGCACCACGCCGCAGCGTGTATCCATGTCACGGCACAGCGCGCCGATCCCCGCCTCATAGGACGTGGGAACGATCTCGCGCGTCACGCGGACGCCGCCTGCGGTTGTATAGTCTTTTTGAGTCATCTCCGCCTCTGTTCGGGCGCCGGCTGCCGGCGAGGCGTATATCCGGGAATGCACACCACCTCGCTAGCGAGACGGCGTCAAAGTCTGAGCCGTCCCTATTGAGACAGCCGCCACCAGTTTGAGAATGTTTGCATCCGGTTCATGAAACTCTCATCTCATCCTCGGGGCGGCCCGTCAAGAGACGCCGAAAGCCGCCGGCCCATATGGCGCCGGACGCCGCCACGCGTTAAGAATAAACCATGCTGGATGCAGCCCCAAATTCGCCCCTACCGAGCATTGCCGCCGCCTTTGACCCGTCCGGCGCGGATGTATTGCGTTTTGCATTGGCCGAGCGCCGCGCCGGGCGCGCCGCCGCCATTGTCACGCTGGTCGAGATTGACGGCGCGTCGCCGCGCGCGCGCGGCGCCCAGATGGCGGTCGCCGAAGATGGCCGCTTCGCCGGATCGATTTCTTCCGGTTGCCTTGAGCGCGCGATTGTGGAGGAAGCGCGCGCAGCCATGGCGCGCGGCGATGGCGGCGTCATCCGCTACGGCAAGGGCTCGCGCTTTCTGGATGTCACCCTGCCCTGCGGCTCCGGAGTCGATCTGTTATTTTCAGTCAATCCGTCTGAAGAAATCCTGCACGAAGCCTGCGCGACGCTGGCGCAACGCACGCCGGTCGCCCTCCGTTTTCAGACCGATGGCGTACAAATCTCGCCTGCAACGCAAAATGAAAAGAGCGCCGAAACCTATTCGAGAGTCTATCAACCGTCGCTCAGGATCGCCGCCGCCGGCGTCGGCGCGGAACTGGTACTGCTCTCGCATATCGCCCGCGCGGCCGGCCATCGCTTTTGCGCGATCTCGCCGGATGAAACCATCCTCACCCAATGCGGCGCCGACGAAACGTTCCGCCTGACTTCCTCTTCGTCATTGCCGGAGATTCCCGCCGATCCCTGGACCGCCTTTATTTTCCTTTTCCATGATCGCGAATGGGAGCTGGCGCTGGCGCCGACGGTGCTCGCCTCCGCCGCCTTTTACATTGGCGCGGTCGGCAGCCGCCGGACCCACGGGGAGCGCGTTGAGGCTTTGCGCGCAAGCGGCGTCGATGACGCATCCATCTCCCGCATCGACGGTCCCATCGGCCTCATCCCGGCGACGCGCGATCCGTCCGCGCTTGCGGTTTCGGTGCTGGCGGGCGTCCTCGCCGCCTGGCCGTATGGGCGGGCATGACCAAAGAAGACAAGTGCGCTGCAATTCTGCTCGCCGCCGGCGCCGCCAGACGATTCGGCGGCGACAAGCTGGCGGCGCTGATTGACGGAGAGTCTGTCCTCCACCGGTCCGCCAGTGCGCTGGCGCGTTCGGGATGCGGACTGCGGGCGGCGGTGCTCAGTGAAAAAACAAAATCCCATGCGCCCGAATTGCAACAACTTGGATTTGAATCGCTGATCAATGATGACGCAGAGGAAGGCCTAAGCGCGTCTTTGCGCAAAGGCGTGTCCTGGGCGCAACAACAAGGCGCGACAAGCGTCCTGATTGCGCTTGCGGACATGCCCTTTGTGTCGCCGTCGCACTTCGCAAGTCTTTTCGAGCGCGCGCGCAGTAACAATAAAATGATCGCCTATTCACTCTCAGGCAAACGCCGGTCACCGCCGGCGATTTTCGGCGCAAGTTACTTCGCAGATTTGCGCGCCTTGAAAGGCGATGAAGGCGCCCGCGCGATACTTTCCGCGCAGCCTGAGGGATGGGGCGTCGTAGCCGCAAAGGGCGCCCTGCGCGATATCGACACAGTGCACGATCTGCAAGATATCGAAAAATGAGTCGAGTTCGTTATTGAGTCACAATCCCTGCCCGATCCGTATCTGATCGGCGCAAACCCCTGCTAGACAGGCGCAGGTGACGCCTTCATTATATGCAAAACCGTTATGCATGCAGATTGAATCGGAGGGCGCGGACATGAGTGTAAGTTTTAACGTCAATAACGAGCCGCGCACGCTGGATGTCGATCCCGACACCCCGCTGCTCTGGGTGCTGCGCGACGAGCTCAAACTCACCGGCACGAAATTCGGCTGCGGCGTCGCGCAATGCGGCGCCTGCACCGTTCACGTCAACGGCCAGCCGCGCCGCTCCTGCGTCACGCCCGTGTCCACGCTCGACGGCGCGGATGTGACAACCATTGAAGGCCTCGACAGCCCGGAAGCGAACGCGGTGCGCGACGCATGGGCCGAATTCGACACGCCGCAATGCGGCTACTGCCAGTCGGGACAGATCATGACCGCCGCGGCGCTGCTGTCGCGCAATCCGAGCCCCAGCGATGAAGACATCGACAATGCGCTCGCCGGCAATATCTGCAAATGCGCTACTTATGTCCGCATACGGAAGGCCATCAAGGCCGCCGGCGGATCACTGGGAGGTTAAGACATGACTGTATTGGATACTCCCGCCCCGTTGAAAGCGCCATCGCGGCGCGCCTTTCTCTCCGGCGCCGGCGGCCTCGTCATCGCCGTCACGCTGCCGCTCAAGACCCGCGCACAGTCCGGCGAAGAACTTGTCTTCGGCGGCAAGACCGTCGCCGAGGCGCAATATGCGCCAAACGCATTTGTGCGCATCAGCCCGGACAATCTCGTCACCGTTCTGATCAAGCATATTGAATTCGGACAAGGCCCGTTTACCGGACTTGCAACCCTCGTCGCCGACGAGATGGACGCCGACTGGTCACAGATCCGCGCTGAACATGCGCCGGCGGACGCGACCCTTTACGGCAATGTTCTGTTCGGCGGCATACAAGGCACCGGCGGGTCTTCCGCCATGGCCGCCTCTTTTGACGTCATGCGCAAAGCCGGCGCCGCCGCGCGCGCCATGCTGGTCGCCGCCGCCGCCCAGGAATGGGGCGTGCCTGCATCGTCGATCACCGTATCGAAGGGCCTCCTCTCGCACGCCGCTTCCGGCAAGAGCGGTTCCTTCGGTGACTTTGCTGAAGCCGCCGCCAAGCTCGAGGCGCCTGCGGACCCGAAACTGAAAACGCCGGACCAGTTCATCTATATCGGCAAGAATGTGCCGAAGCTCGACACCGGCATGAAGTCGACCGGCGCGGCGCAATTCACGCTGGATGTCTATCGCGAGAACATGCTCACCGTGGTTGTCGCCCATCCGCGCAAATTCGGCGCGAAAGTCGCTTCGTTTGACGACAAGGCGGCCCGCGATATCGCCGGCGTCGTCGATGTCAAACAGATCAGCGCCGGCGTCGCCGTCTATGCGCGCAATACTTTCGCCGCCCTCAAGGGCCGCAAGGCGCTCAACATCACCTGGGATGAAAGCGCCGCGGAAACACGGTCCACAGATGAAATCATCGAAGAACGCCGGCAAGCGACGAAAAAGCGCGGCGCCCTTGCCGGTGAAAAAGGCGTGGTTGACGAAGCCGCCTTTGCCGATCCGGCGAATTCCATCGAAGCGGAATTCGTGTTCCCCTATCTCGCCCATACGCCGATGGAGCCGCTTGATGCGGTGTTCGAAAGAAGCGCCGATGGCGGCGTGGAAGTCTGGATGGGCAGCCAGATTCAAACCATGGATCAAGGCGCGATTGCGGGCGTGTGCAAACTCGAACCGTCACAGGTGAAGCTCAACACCGTGCTGGCGGGCGGCAGTTTCGGACGCCGCGCCCAAGCGGACGCGCATTTCGCGGTCGAAGCTGCAGAAGTCTTTATGGCTGCGGGCGGTGAAACACCCACCAAACTGATGTGGACCCGCGAAGATGACGTTCAGGGCGGCTATTACCGCCCGCTCATGGTGCACCGCATGCGCGGCGCCGTGAACAGCGCAGGCGACATCACCGCATGGGAACATGTGATCGCCGGACAATCATTTGTCGCCAACTCGCCCTTCGAAGGCATGCTGCAAAAAGGCGTCGACGCCACCATGGTAGAGGGCGCGGCGGTCACGCCTTACGACCTTCCGAATTACAATGTGACGGCGCACATCATCAATAATCCGGTGACGACCTTGTGGTGGCGTTCGGTTGGCCACACCCATACCGGTTATGCGGTCGAGACCTTTATCGACGAATTGCTCGAAAAAGCCGGCAAGGATCCGATTGACGGGCGCCTCGCGCTGATGACCGATCCGAAACATGCGCGCCTCGCCAATGTTTTGAAGCGCGTCAATGCGTTGGCCAGCGGCATGTCTGCGCCGGAAGGCCGGGCGCGCGGCGTCGCAGTGGTTGAATCCTTCCGCTCTTACGTGGCGGAGATCGCCGAAGTCTCAATCGAGAACGGCCTCCCCCGCGTCCACAAAGTCTGGTGCGCCGTCGATTGCGGCATCGCCGTCAATCCGGAAGTCGTCCGGGCGCAAATGGAAGGCGGCATCGGTTACGGCCTCAGCGCCATCCTGTTCAATGAACTGACCCTCGATGAAGGCGGCGCGGTGACGCAATCCAACTTCCATGATTACCGCACCCTGCGGATCAGCGAAATGCCGGAGGTCGAAGTGGAGATCATCGCCTCCGACGCGCCGCCGACAGGGGTCGGCGAACCCGGCACGCCGCCTATCGGTCCCGCCGTCGCCAATGCGGTGCGCCGCCTGACCGGCGCGACGCCGCGAAACCTGCCGATGATCAAAAGCCTGCAGTCCTAAGGATCAACCATGCGCAATCATTCACGCTTCCCTTCACGCTGGGCGACGGCTGCGGCGACCACCGCAGGGCTTTTGCTCCTCGCCGCTTGCGGACAACAAGAGGCCAAACCCTCAGCGGCGCTCGAGGTGAGCGGGCTCGCCACGCCCATCTCCTTCGATTCAATCGACAATGTAGAAGAACGCTCCGCCGCGCTGTTCAGCGAAATGGCGAAAGTGATGCTGCATCCGCGCTGCGCGAACTGCCACCCCAAATCCGGCGGCCCGACGCAAGGCGACGACATGCATCCCCATGAGCCGCCGGTCGTGCGCGGCGCCGGCATGGGCGCGGCGGGCATGGAATGCTTTACCTGCCACGGCGCGGAAAATGTCGAATTCGCCAGCATGGAAGGGTCCATCCCCGGTGCGCAGCCCTGGATGCTGGCGCCGCAGAGCATGGGATGGGCGGGGTCCACGCCCGCTGAACTTTGCGCGCAGGTAAAAGATCCTGAGCGCAATGGCGGTCGCAGCCCCGAGGAACTGGTCGCCCATAATGGCGGCGATCACCTCGTCAACTGGGCCTGGCATCCCGGCGAAGGCCGCACCCCGGCGCCCGGCGATCAGGCGACGCTCGGGGCGCTGACCGCCGCCTGGGTTGAGACAGGCGCGCATTGCCCCTCCTGATTGGCGGGGTTTTGCAAGCATCGTTCTATTGCGTTAAGCCCGCATATCGTCGGCGTCAGCCATTCGGCATGCGCAATAGAACGAGCGGCGGTACCGTGTTCCAACAATGCCTGTAGTGCTGATTTTTTTGTTCTTCGTCACCGCGGCGCTTTACGCGGCGGTCGGCTTTGGCGGCGGCTCGACCTATAACGCCTTGCTGGTTCTGTCCGGCGCCGATTATCGCATCCTTCCGGCGGTCGCGCTTAGCTGCAACATCATCGTCGTTACCGGCGGCGCGTTCGCCTTCGCCCGCGCCGGCAATCTGAAATGGCGGCGCATCGCGCCCTTCCTCATCACCTCCATTCCCGCCGCATGGGCGGGCGGGCGAATCCCGGTTTCCGAAACCCTGTTTATCGGCGCGCTCGGATTTTCGCTGCTCGCCGCGGGTCTTCACCTTGCGCTGGATCGTAATCGCGATCTTGACGCTGAAATCAAAGCGCCGCCCGCCGCGCTCGCCTGGGCGGTTGGCGGCGGCATAGGCTTTTTGTCCGGTCTTGTGGGTATTGGCGGCGGCATTTTTCTGGCGCCGGTGCTCTACCTTATTCGATGGGGCAAGCCGAAAGAGATCGCCGGCGCCTGCAGCCTGTTCATCCTCGTCAATTCCCTGTCCGGGCTGACTGGCCAGTTGATGAAACTTGGCGACATGCAGGCGCTGTCGATGATGCGCGATTACTGGATGGTGTTCCCCGCCGTATTGATCGGCGGGCAGATCGGATCGCGCTTGGCGAATGTCGGCCTGTCGAGCCTGACCATCAAGCGCCTGACCGCCCTACTCATCCTTTATGTCAGCGCCCGCTTATTGCTGCGCTGGTACGGCATGGTTTTTTAATAGCCCCGGACCTCTTTGGGTCTCGGCGCCGCATAGCAACGCTTGCTGTGCGACAGGCCGATCTTGGCGATCGCCGCCGCCTGCATCATCGTGACCGGCACCGGATCAATCACCGGCACGGAGAGGTCACGCTCCGCAAGGTGGCGGCTGATGGCGTCCGCACAGCCTAAGAACCCGGTGCAGCCGAAAATGATGACATCGGCGCGATCTTCTTCAACTGCGCGCTGCGAGGCTTCACATAAAAGCGCCTTGGTGCGCTCAATATCTTTTTCGATTTCAAGCACCGGCATGTCGATCACGCGGACCGGCGCAAGGCGTTCTTTCACGCCGTAAATGCGCGCCAGGTTTTCGATCATCGGCACCACCCCGTCGACAACCGTCACCACAGACATGCGCGAGCCTAATGTCGCGGCCAGATGCATG
Organism: Hyphococcus sp. D3-15; assembly: GCF_055809375.1. Classification (NCBI taxonomy): domain Bacteria; kingdom Pseudomonadati; phylum Pseudomonadota; class Alphaproteobacteria; order Parvularculales; family Parvularculaceae; genus Hyphococcus; species Hyphococcus sp. D3-15. The sequence goes on from NZ_CM147910.1 coordinate 3,212,214, forward strand.
CTGGTTTCCATCGGGCCAAGCACCGGTATGGAAACAACTTCGCGCGACGGGCGCACGCCGGGGTCGCCCATGCAGTCAATGACAATTGCATCGGCTCCGCCGCGTTCAGCCTCGATGCATTTCTTGATCGTGTCCGGCACGGCGAGTGCTTCGTCATATTCGCACTCAATCGAAGCGGGTCCGGTATCCAGAAGGGAGTGACGAATTTCAATCCCGAATTTTTCAAGCGGCTTCACATCGTCAAGGCAGCGAACGCCTTCGGTGATTATCGGCGTCACCAGTTGAACAATCGTCATGGCGTTTTCCTTTCAGTCAATCGATGCAAAGCCGCTTTGGAGTCTTGTTTGTTGCTAGAAGTCGAACCCTAAGGTCACGCCATATTCGCGCGTCGGCGCGAAATAAGCCACAACGACCGGGGCGCCGCCGCCCTGCCCGTCCTGACCGAAGGAACGATAGACCTCATCCGTCAGGTTCTTTCCCCAGAAGGTCAGCGACCAGTTGGCGTCCGTCGGCCGCAAGGCGAGCCGCGCATTGAGCAATGCGTAACCATCTTCCTGCGCGAAGGAGGAGTTATTGAACTGCGGATAGAAGCTGCTTCTATAGCTGGCGTCCGCGCCCAATGTCGCCTCATAGGCGCCGCCAATCGGCACGGTGTATTCAAGCCCGCCGCCGGCAGTCCATTCAGAAGCAAGCGGCAAAGTATTGGCGCCGATTATGAAGCCGGTTTTCGGTTTCAGATTGTCCGTGTCGGTGTAGCCAACCTGCGCAAACAGGCGAAGCGCATCGGTCGGCGCCGCCTGCATTTCCGCTTCAAAGCCATAGAGTTTGATTTCGCCGGCATTGTCGGTGATGACGATGAAACCGCCCATGGAGTCCATCGTTGTCGCCGTCAGTTGCACATCGTCATATTTGTTGACGAAACCGGCGAGGTTCAGCCGCAAGCGGCCGTCGGCGAATTCGGACTTGATCCCGCCCTCGTAAGAAAGCGAGCGTTCATCGTCGAACGGCGCCAAATCGGTTGGCGAAAACGGACGGCCGTTAAAGCCGCCGCTGCGGAAGCCTTGAGAAATCGACGCATAGAGCAACAAGTCTTCGGTCGCCTGAAATTCCAGACTGCCTTTCGCCGTCAGCGCGTCAAAATTCTGCTCGCCGATGCCGTCCGTCACCAGCGGGAAGCCGCCGAACGACGTGTCGATATCGATCTCTTTGGTTTCAGACGTGTAGCGCAGCCCGCCAGTGACCGCGAAGCGCTCCGTTACATGGAACGTGCCTTGCGTGAACGCCGCATAGGAATCGGTCTTGTTGTTTGTAAAGACAAGAACCTGCGTCCCGGCGATGGTCGCGTCAGTGTCAAAGCGACCTTCTTCGGTAAAGAAGTAACCGCCGACCAGCCAGTCGAGACGGCCGTCAAAGCTGGCGCCGGTGAACTGAATCTCCTGGCTGAACTGCCATTGATCGCTGTCGATGAACTGATTGAGGATCTGATCATTGCCGCCGTCAAAATCCTGACCGCTGGTGCTTTCCAGGCCGCGATAGGCAGTGATCAGTTTGAGATCGACAGCGCCAAGATCAAAATCGGACATCAGCGACACGCCATAGACATCGAGATCGTCGACCATCGGCGTGTCGACGGTGATCATGTTCAGATCATCGCTATCCACATCGCCATTGACGCCGATCACATCATTGGCGCCGCCATCATCATAGGCCGCGCCCCCGACGGCGTCGAAAAACACCCGGCCCTGCGGCGCTTGCGTGCCGCGCCGGCGCGAATAGTCGCCGGAAAGGTTGAACTCGACCCGGTCGGTCGGCGTAAAGCGAAGCTGCAGCCGGCCGGCGATGTCGTCATCGGCGCCGAGATGGCCTGCGCCGCCCAGCGGCTCCACATCCTCGCCATAGCCATTGCTGGTCTTGCCATAGACTGCGATTTTCGCCGCCAGCAAGTCTTCGACCAGCGGCGCATCCATAATCGCGCGGCCCTGAAAGCGGCCATGATTGCCGGCGGTCAGTTCGCCTTTGAGGCCAAACTCGCCGGACGGCTTGGCGGTCACAACGCTGACCGCGCCGCCAATGGTGTTGCGCCCGAACAGGGTCCCTTGCGGTCCGCGCAGGACTTCGATGCGTTCAATGTCAGCCAGTTCAAGCGCAGCGCCCGTCACGCGCGCAAGATAGACGCCATCAAGATAGGTCCCGACGCCGGGATCCGTTGTGGTGATGAAGTCGGGCTGTCCAATGCCGCGGATAGAAAAACTTGCAGACGCCGTCGATCCCCCGGCCGCATATGACGCCTGCAAGTTTGGCACGTATTGCGCGATCTCATTCACATTGAAGATCTGGCGATCTTCCAAAGTCGCCTGTGAAAAAGCAGTCAGCGCAATCGGCGTTTCCTGAATGTTTTCTTCGCGCTTTCGCGCTGTCACGGTAATCGTATCTAGCGGCGCCGCATTTGTATCCTGCGCCAGCGCCATTCCCCCCGGAACAACCGCCCCCGCCATTACTGCAATCGCCGTCCCCGCCAATAAAGTCGATTTCATATTTCTCATCGCCTTAACTCCTCTTAATCCCCTCAATTTTTTCGCATTGATCACGCGTCAGACGACGGCGATCAGGTCTTCAATCGGCATGAACGGTTCTTCAAGCCCGAAAGCCCCCGGGCCGAAAAGTTCAAGCGCCGCTTTTGTTCTCATCACCGGCGCGCAGCTGACGCCCATGACCTTGACGCGCTGTCCGTAGCGCAATGATTCCGTGGTGATCGGCTCCGCTGTTTCCGCATCCAGAATGCAGGTCAGATCGGGAACGATCGCCATTGTTTTTTCGCCGCAACGCGCGCGCAGATATTCATTCTGAAAGATCACTTCCATTTCACGGCCATCGCCATTGTTGGATAAAATCTTGCACACGCCGAGGGTGAATCCGCGATCGGTCTTTCGCTCAAGGTCGACGATTTTTCCGCTGAACAGAACGCCGCATTGATTATAATATTCCGTCGACCGCAAATAGCCCATCAGCGCGTCAAACGGATCCCCCTCGCGCCTTCCAGTCGCAATCGCCTTGCCGATCCCATGCGCCAGCGACAAGGTGCCGCGAACCGCCGACCGTTTTGCGTCGGCGCCGAGCATCGGATAGCAGGACAGCCCGACCGAGGCGCCCATTTCAATGACGAGCCGGCGCGCCGCGTTCTCTGACGCCTTGTTGTCGCGCGCATTGATGACGTGATATTCGCCATGCTCATTGCCGACGCCAAGCGGGCTGGTCGATATCCCATGCACGGCGAATGTCACCATTTGCAATTCCGGGAATGCGCGGCCCATGCCGTCCGCATCCACCAGCGGCAGTCCGCGCTTGGCGGCGACCGCGACAGGCACCAGCGCATTCAATCCGCCGATCTCCGCTGGCATGATCGCCTTGGCTTGCCGTCCAGTCTGTTTTTCCAGCGCGCTGATCGCTGTTTCGACTTCTTCAATGCCGGTGAGCTTTTCGACCATCACGCTGGGCGCGCCCATCATGGCGGCGATATATACCGGATCCTCATCGCCAAGCTCTTCAACGGAGATGCAGCGCGGCGCGCCATAAGTCCGCACCGCATGCAGCGCGGTCAAGCTGCCGATATAGGGATCGCCGCCGCCGCCAGCGCCGAGAAACGCCGCGCCGCGCGCCATATCCTCAAGATATTCCGCTTTGATTTCAAAACCGGCGTTTTGTGTTTTGGTCATTGCGCCACAACCTCTTTTGCTCGCGCCGGCGCCATAGCGGCGAGATCGCCCACGGCTTTGACATTGACGCGCACGGCGCCCGGCAGATAGGCGAGCGGAATTTCTTCGACATGAACGATTTCGATCGATTGGGGTTCGGCGCCAGCGGCGACCGCGCGCTCTCGCGCCTCAGCGCGCGCGGCGTCAAGCGCGGCGTCCCGGCCCATCGAATCAAAGTCGTAAACCTTGTCGATCTCACCGCCGACCTGCGCGATCGCGGCGCCGATGGCGTTGGCCACAGCCGCATGGTCAGGACGGATCGTTGTCGACGCCGCCGGCAGGTCTTCCGTCACCAGCACCGCCCCGCCGCCGACCAGAATGACCGGCACTTTCGCCGCCGATGTCTTCACACAGTCAATTGCTTCGTTGACTCTGGCGTTTATATATCGGCGCGCGGACGCGACGAGTTTTTGATCGAGATCGCGCACATGCGCGCGCTCTCCGATTTCAGCGCAATCCGCGGCGACGACGATATCTGTTGCAGTAAGAACGTCGCCGCCGAAGACTCGCGCCTCCAAGGGCAAACGATAGCCGACAGATTTGGGGCCTACTCTGGTGCTACCGTCATTGGAGACTATGCTGCCGCCGCCTATCCCGATGGAATACACGTCTGGCATTCTGAAATTCGTACGCACGCCGCCAATATCGACGCGTGATGACGCCTGGCGGGGAAATCCGCCGATAAGGACGCCGACATCCGTTGTCGTGCCGCCAATATCGACAACGATGGCGTCTTTGACATCGCATAAAAACGCTGCGCCGCGCATGGAGTTAGTCGGCCCGGACGCAAATGTGTGCACCGGAAACTTCGCCACCATATCCGCGCTCATGACCGTGCCGTCATTCTGGCTGATGTAAAGCGGCGCGGTGATTTCAAGCTCGCTCAGCGCGCGTTTGAACGCCGCCACAACATCATCGGCCAGCGCCGTCAGCGCCGCATTGAAAATCGCGGCGTTTTCGCGCTCAAGCAGTCCGATGCGTCCGATCTCATAAGACAGCGTTATGTTCGCGTCGGGCAAGCGCGATTTGATGATCTCGGCCGCGCCCTGCTCCATCGCTGCGTTCAGCGGCGCAAAGACAGAGGAGATCGCGATATCCTTGATGCCCTTTTGCGCGATGTCATCAGCGATTTTCGCGATTTCATCCGGGTCAAGCGGGCTGATAAGCCGCCCGTCAAATTCGTACCCGCCCTTCGCGAGATAAACATCCTCGCCGATAATGTCCGAAAGGTCTTCAGGCCAATCGATCATCGGCGGCAGGCTGCGTGTTGCGGGCAGACAAAGCCGGATCACCGCCACACGAGAGAGACCGTTTCTTTCGACGATGGCGTTGGTGAAATGCGTGGTGCCGATCATGACGACATCGATCGCCGCCGGCGATTGCCCCGCTTCCGCGAGCACGGTCGAAATCGCGTTTACGACGCCGGAACCAACATCGCGGGTCGTTGCGGTCTTCGCCGTCGCAACGACGGCGCCCCCATCCATAAGGGCCGCATCCGTGTTCGTTCCGCCAACGTCAACGCCAATCCGCATCATGCCTCCGGTTACGCATTTCATGGTCGCCAGCCATGCCCAACCATCCGAACAGCCGCCCTCACCGTCAAAGCATGTTCCGTGTAGGTCGCCGGATTTTCGGTGTGGGCGCACGCCGCGCGCTTGCCTCGCGCCCTACTCAAAAGGGTAGGCGCTGCGCGCCGGGCCCCGGCGCGTCCAGAAAAATAAATATCATTAAAATCAGTGGATTAAGTCGCGCTCCCGCACGACCGAGACGGCTTCCGCCCGACTCTCAACGCCGAGCTTGGCGAAGATGTTCTTCAGGTGGAATTTCACCGTGTTCTCGGTCATGTCGAGAACACGGGCGATCTCCTTGTTGCGCGCGCCATTGCTCAACTCGGACATCACCTCGCGCTCTCGCGCGCTTAAAAGGTCGAGACGCTGGTGAATTTTCAGCCGCATCCGGCGCATGCGTCGCGCTTCCAGCAGGTCCTCGATAAAGCCGCGCACAAAACTTCCCGACGCCCGCAATTTACTCTGCTGGCGGCAATGGCGCAGAAGGTCTTCAATGTCCTGGGGCATCTCCAGAAAAAGACGACGCGCATTTTGCGGCGCCGTCGCCGCCAGGACCTTTAACAGCTCGGTCGCCGCGTTGACTTCTTCTTTGCCCACATAGCTGAATAACGCCCGCATGATTCTGGCTTGCGCCGCGTCATAGGCGCGGCCGCCGCGTTCCGCCGCCGCTTCCAGATCGTCAATGATCTCATGCGCGCCTTCAATGCGGCGTTCCGCGAGTTGCAGGCTGAGACGGGCGACGCCGCAGGCGTGATGACGGCGCCATTGATAGGGATCATCGCGCCAGGCGCCGATCTCGAAAGGCAAGCGCTTGTCGGTCAACAACGCCCGCGCCTCATCAAGCGCGCCAAAATGCACGAGCCAGCGCGCGCGTTCGGCGAGCATGAGCGATTCAAGGCGATACAGCCGGCGCCGTTGCGCCGTCATTTCACCGCGCGCCAACATCGCCAGCACCGCTTCATGGCCATCAGTGCAATTGGCGACGCTCGCCGCCGCCTGATAGACCGGCGCGAAGATTTCCAGCCAGGAATCATGGCGCTCAATGTAGCTGAGCGAGCTGGCGAGGAACGCTTTCGCCGAGATCCATATCGTCGCGCTCCGCCCGCATCACCGCAAGCAAGCCGTCGGCAATGTTTTTAAGGCCGCTGTCGGAACCGTAATTTTCCTCCGCCAGCGCCCGCGCCTCACTGATCGTCGCTTCCGCCTCATTGAGGTTCAAGGCGTGATACTGCGCAAGACCAAGATGAAAATAGCAATAGTTCAGCGGCAGCACCTGCCCGCTCGCCTGCAATCTGCGAATAGCCTCGCCGCTGGCGGCCTGCGCGGTTTCTATTTCGCCAATCACCAATGGCTGCAGGCAAGCCTCCGTCAATCGCACCGCCAAATCGCCGGCGTCATTTTCATTGGCGCGTTTCAGCTTGTCGCGCGTCTCCGCAAGATCTGCAAACCCGATCGGCCGGTCTTCATAGCGGCGCAGCAGCCCGCCCACATGATCGAAATCCCTCACTGTAACAGCGTCGATATGTTCGCCGTCTTGCTCAGCGCATGGGGACAATTCTTCAAGCAGCCGGTGGGCGCGGGCGATGTCGCCCGTCTTCATGCAATGATAGGCTTGGCAAATTTGCAGGCGCGGAAACCGCCTGATTTCCTCGGCGGAAAATTGCTGCAACAGACTGCTCGCCACCCCCACGCCATATTCGATGATCAACCGCCAGCCGCCAGCGGAAACAACGATATCCGCGGCGCGGACAACATCTCCGGCGGCTTTCGCATGTTTGACCGCCTCGACGAGAAAGCCCTGTTTTTCGAACCATTCAGACGCAGCGGCATGGAGCGTGGGAATGGATTGCGGCCGCTCTTTCTCCAGAGTGCGAACGAGGAAATCACTGAACAGTTGATGACACCTGAACCAGGATTGCTCCCGGTCGAGCGGAAAAATAAGCGCATGCAGCCTGTGCAAACTGGAAAGCAACTGCCCGCAATCCGCCCGTCCGCATACGGTGTTGGCGAGATCCGCATTGAACCGCTCAAGGATTGATGTTTTCAGCAGAAATTCCTGTAGCGCAGGCTCCAGTTCAAACAATATCTGCTCGGCGAAATAATCTGCGATATTTCCAGACCACAAAAGATCCGCCGCTTTCGGGGCCGCCGCATCCTGACGATCCTCGCACCATAATTTCGCCAATTGCAGCGCAACCGCCCAGCCTTCGGTCTGGTCGATCAGCCCGTCCAGCACTTTGGCGGAGATCGCGGGCCCCAATAGGTCGCGCGCCTCGGCCTCGGTGAAGCGCAGCGCCTCTGACCCGACTTCAATCAACTGGTCGCGCGCCCGATAGCTGGCGTGAACGATTTTCGGGCGCTCTCTGCCGCTGATGAACACATGGACATGTTCCGGCGCACTCGCGATAAAAGCGTCGAGCAGCTTGTCCGCCTCCGCTGACTGAACACGGTGATAATCATCGAGCACAATCACGATATCCTGCGTGCATTGGGCGAGCTGATTGATCAGGGAGGCGAATGCGGCATCCGTCAATGTGTCCGCCAGCCCCTGCCGCGCCGCCATTTCCAGCCGGCCGAGCCGAACCCCCGCATTTGAAATCGCTGCGATCAGATAAGAGGTAAGGCGCAGAAGTTCGCTGTCATTATCATCCAGCGACAACCAGGCGACATGCGCGCCCTCTTCCCGCCAGCGCACGCACCATTCCGCCAGAAGCGAGGTCTTGCCGTAGCCCGCAGGAGCGATAATCAACCCCAGCTTCGACCGGCGCCAGCGGGAAAACTCGTCATTTAGCCGTTCGCGCGCAATCAAGCCGCCGCCCCAATGCGGAGGGCTGAGTTTGGTTTCGATAATCCAGTTTGTGTTCATCGCCGCAATGGGGAAAGGGCCCGTCAACTCATCTTGCGCGCCATTGTCGCTTTGACGGGGAAAATAGCAAGTGCGCAACGCCCGCGCCTAAAACCCGAAAATGAGATTTAACCGTAACCGGTTGCGCCACTCATCGCCGCCCGAGTAATTCAGGATTTCGCCGTCAAGTGGTCGGTAACGATAATAAGTCGCGTTTAAGGTGACGTGGTCACGCGGCGCGAAGTCCACCGTCAGCGCATGCTCGCGGTAATTCGTGGCGAGATCAATGTTGTCATGACTAAAGGCTGCAAGGACCGCATCGGCCTCCGTCTGGAGATAGCCATAGCCGAACCGCCAATCGCCCGACTGGCCGCCCCGGCCAAGCATGATATCGAGGCCATATCCGGTGTCTGCCGATGTCGCGGCGCCAAAATTCCTGACAAAATCACCAGTCAGCGTAACCGGCCATTTCGGCCCCAACCCTTGATAGGTGACGGCGCCGATCACATTGAGCAAGTCAAAGTCTGACAGATAGCTTCCGTCCATGGCGCGAAGATTGGCGCGAAAATCGCCCGCATCCGCGCCCGCAAGGCTCGACAGGGAATAGTCGAAATAGGCGCCCGACACAGCAAACCGCCAGAGAGAACCGGCGTCGACCCGAAGCGTTGATTGCACGCCAAACATGTGACTGTCCGGCCCGGCCACATCTTCGTCTATCAGGAAATAAAGACCATTGGCGGCGACATCGATCCGGCTCTCCGGCTTTGAGGCATAGCGCACGCCGACCCCTTGCGGGTTTACATCCCCGTCCCATACGAGATCAGTGCGCTGAAAGGGATTGGGAATTTTACCGCCGGTAAATGTCACGTCTCCGAAAGACAGCCTCGCAAAAACCTGATCAAGACTGACATTGAGGTCGTCGGCAAAATTCGACAAGGTAACATCGTCACTGTTCGGATCATTGGGATCGCCTGTTCCCAACTGCCCCCCGATGCTCGCCCAGTCATTGATCTTATAGGCGGCGCGAATACGCGCGCGGACCACGCCGCGGCCGCGATAGGGATGCGTCGGCGATGCGGGATTGGCCTCATATCGAAGCCGGAAGTCGCCGTTGATTTTCAGGCGGTCTTCCCGAACATTGTTTGCTTCCAGCGTCGCTTCACCGTCGCTCTGACTGGGCGCTTCGGCGGAAACGGGAACAGGGCTTTCTTCAGCTTGCTGCGGCGCCCCCGCAAACTGCGCGCTGCTTCCCGCCAGCGCATCCAAAGATGATTCGATTTCTTCTATTCGCCTGTTGGTCTCTGCCTGCACCGCGCGCAAACCATCAAGCTGGCGGCGCAATTCGGAAATGTCTTCAGGCGAAGCAGTTCGCGCCGAGGCGGCGGTGATTTGGCATTGGAATACGGTAAGGCAGCAGAAAGCCGAAATGACAATTTGGTTCATTCGCATCTTGCGCATGTCCAGCACTCAACGCTGCGTCACTCTATTTCTCCGTAAACCACTTCGCCCCGGAACAAGGTGAACACTACGCTCGCCTCGGAGATATCTGCTGCAGGGATCGAGAAAATATCTGTATCGAGAACAATCAGATCGGCGCTTTTGCCGGGCGTGATCGATCCTGTTACGTCCTCCAGATTATTCGCATAGGCGACATTGATCGTATGTGCGCGCACAGCCTCTTCAAGCGTCACGCCTTCCTGCGGCAGGAGCGGACCGGTCTCGGGCTCCTCATAATTTGTGCGGGTCACTGCGACCTCAAGCCCCAGCAACGGATCGGCTGCGCCGACCGGCCAGTCCGCGCCATAAGCGAGCATGCCGCCGCCCTGCAACACGCTATTGGCGGGATAAATGCTTTTCGACCGCTCAGCGCCAATCGCCTGCTTGGTCATATCCATATAGTCGTAATTGCTCGCCCAGGTAGGCTGGAACACCGCAATCGCGCCCAGTTCGCCAAATCTAGGTTGATCGGCGGGGTCTATGACATTGAGATGTGAAATCATCGGACGCAGCGTCGTGCCGTTCTGCTTCTTTGAGTCCGCAAACGCATCAAGCGCGACGCGCACCGCGCGATCCCCGATCGCATGCACATGCGACTGAAGCCCCTCGGCGCCGAGCTGGACGACCGCAGATGACAAAATATCCGGCGAGATCTGAAGGGAGCCGCTTACATCGACGCCCTCATAGGGCGTGATCATCGCCGCCGTGTTTTGCGGGATGACGCCGTCCACATAGAATTTAACAGTTTTGGCGTGGAGACCCCATGCCGCCGCTTGTTGAGACGCATCAAGAATGACCGGAATTTGATCGAGCGCGCGTTCATTCTCCCATTTGAACGCCAGGGTGACATGAGCGGTCAGCGCGCCTTGATCATGCACCGCCTTATAGGCGTTCATGGTTTCGCTCTCGCCTTCTGCATTCAGATCGATGCCGGCGTCATGCCAGGAGGTGATCCCCAGGCTGTTGAACAGCTTGGCGACATATAAAATGGATTGCTGAATTTCTTCGGCGCTGGGCTTTGGAATGAACTCGCCCACAAGCTCCATCGCGGATTCCTGCAAACCACCCACGGGCTCGCCGTTTTCGTCGCGGTCAATCTTTCCGTTCGCAGGGTCAGGCGTGTCCTTGTCGATACCGGCAAGCTCCAGCGCCTTTGAATTCACCCAATAGGTGTGGCCGCCGACTGATTCAAAAATCAGCGCGCGCTCGGTTGAGACTTCGTCAAGATATTCTTTGCGCGGCACGCCATTTGGCGGGAACATGGAGTCCCCCCACCCCACCCCATAGATCGGATCATCACCGGGGCTTGCAGCAACACAACCGGCGATGATTTCCTGATACTCTTCTATGCTCTCGCCATCATGCAGCGAACATCTCGAATGGGACATGCCGCCGAAAACCGGATGCACATGCGCATCACCGAAGGCGGGCATGAGCAAACGTCCGTGCAGGTCAACCACGCGCGTATCGGCGCCCTGTAAGGCAGCGATATCTTCACTCGCGCCCACGGCGATGATTTTACCGTCACTGATGGCGACGGCTTCGGCGTGCGGGCGATCTTCGTCAACGGTGTAAACATTGGCGTTCGTAAAAATAAGATCCGCAGACTGAGTTGGAGCAGGCGCGCGGTCGCAGGAGACAGCGCCGACAATCCCCAACACCGCGACCGCTCCGGTTCTCAAACTGGCGCGCAGCCGGCGTTGAGATTGGCTTTTTACAAAATACATTTTCATCCCGTCCCCTAAATCAGTCATAAAATGCAGGCGCCGCCTGATCGGCTCCGCGCATTGCAACCCGCATATTAAACGCGACGTCGGCCTCAAATTGTTCGGATATAAAAGGTATTCATCAAAAAAAGCGGGTAAGACGGAACGCCGCCAATCAAGGCTCCGCCCACATCCGCCACAAATCACTCGTATTACGAGTCAGCGCATCAAAAGCCGCAGTCTTTCCCGATTCCGAAAACATCGTCGCGCGCAAATTTTCCAGTTCAAAAAGCACCCTGCGCTTGTCGGCTTCGCGGACGAGGCTCTGGATCCACCCAACCGCGACATCGCGATGCCCGGATGTGACTTCCGTAACCTGATGCAATGAGTTTGCTGGATAGAGCACCGCCGCGCCAGCGGGAAGTTTGAAGGACCGCGTGCCGGCGGGCTCGTCTATCTCCAACTCGCCGCCCTCATAACTCGCAGGATCGGAAAGGAACAGCGTGAAGGCAAGGTCGATCCGGGTCTGAGGGCTCTCGCCCATCAGCGCGTTATCGACATGCGGTCCATAACTCATGCCGATCATGTACCGGCTAAACAGAATGGGCCGCATGATTTTCGGCATCGCCGCCATGGCGAAAAATCTGTTGGCGGCGAGCGCTTCGGAGACCAGCGTCTGCAGAGCAGCATAGTCGCCAGAATTGCTGGCGACTTGCTTGTTGTTTTTCACATTGGCGGCGGCCCAGCCCGCAGTCTCGCGACCATCGATAAAGGCTTGCTTGTCCATCATCGCGGACAGCCTGGAAAGCTGGTCCGCAGTAAGAATATCCGGTACGCAGATAAGCAAAACTCGCCCTTTTCTCGCCGCTACATATCCCGTGCAGCGCCCTTCTTTAAGGCATGCGCCTTGCCGGAAACAGTACCGTCCGGCTTCACCATCGCCACGCTGTCCATAATGAAGAACATCATGTAGCAGCCTTTGATTTGTGTGCTGCCCGCCCATGCGATGTCAACGCAGAGCTTGTTGTCCTTGGCTTCCCAGAACCCCGTGACCGGCTCTTCGACCTGCGCGCTGCAAACGCCTTCATACAACAAATATCCGTCACCGGGAACTTCCGTCGTCGGACACTTTTTCACGTCGACCTGATCATAGCGAATATTGTATCCGCCAACCTTGCCGTCCGGGCTGTATTGGTGCGCGTAATGATAGGCGATCACCAGCGAATTGCCCGAGACCGCTTTCCCGATCTGCTCAGTGGTCAGCGCAGGAACGGACAGGGTCGGCCATACTTTATGCACGCCGATGCCGTTCTCGCCGCCCTCGCCCGCCATCATGAGCGACAGCGCCTTGTCAAAGCCGGTCGGGTAAACAAATTCGGTCGGGTCTGAAACCGTGGGCGCTTCCGCAGCCGCCACGGGCAAAGCCATCGCCGTTGCAGCAGCCGTTCCCGCCGCGGCGGTCCAGAGTTTGATCGTAAACTTATGCATAATTTGGAACCTCGTGTGCGTTAAAATACATCAACCACCGAACCGGCCCGCGCCTTCACACAAACTCGACCAATTCAACGTCCGCAAAGCACATCACAGCCCGCCATATTGATCAGCTAATTCCTCGGGTAACGCCGGTTTATAAGGGGTAAGTGCGGCCAGCCGGCAACCGCCATCTCACAGCGATGACCGGCCCCGGATTACCCGCCTGCGCCGGCGCATAACCCGTCCGTCCGGTTGATCATCTGCGCGCAAAATCACACAGTGATGCACTTATACAGTGTGGCGACCTACAAAGGGGATACCGGTATGTTTTTAAAGTCATGTTGCGCCATTGCGGCTCTGGTTTTAGCCGGGACGGCGCCCGCGCTGGCGGAAACATCAAGCTCCGCGAATGCGGAAGTTGAAATGACGACCCCGGTGTTTGAAATGTTCCGCCTCGCGCCCGGTCAAACCGAACCTTTTATTCGCAGCATGGCGGAATGGGACAAGGTCAGCGTCGCCGGCGGCCAGCCGCCTACGCAGTTGTTTTTGCATGCTGGCGGTGAAGGCTGGGATGTCCTGCTCTACAAGCCCGCCCGCCCCAAACCGACGGCGGCGCAAAACGCCGCTATGGCGAAAAAGGTCAAGGAGCTGGGCCTGCCCACCGGCGCGCTCTATTATGTGACCGTACGCGAAAAAATGGCCGATCACGTCCATTTCGAAGCATCCGGTCCGACGACGGCGGCCCAATGGGTCGCGGATATTGATCGTATTCGCGCGGAGATGAACAGCGGAAAATAATTCCGCTTTCGCTTTTCCTTTACACTCCAGGCGCCGCGCGCCAAAAAAAGCCACATGACCTGATGATAGGCGTAGCGACACTGCGCCCATGGCCGCGCTATCATTCATTTGAGCGTGGTGATGGCCTATTTGGCGTATGCGGGGCATCTGGATCACGCCCGTGAGTGAGTCACGTCCGTGGATTGCGCCCGCTTGCCGGTGCGCTTGCTGCCCGGCGCAGATGAGGCGCCCTCCTTAGAATAAAGAAACTCCGTTCAACCAACACGGCGCCCCCAAATGAAAACAGGCAGGCTCATTAGAGAGCCTGCCTGCTTCGTTAGTTGCCCGCCGGAGCGGATGAGAGAGACTAGAACCGATAGGACAATGTGGCGTTGAACAATTGGTCGTCGCCGAACTGGCAAGAGCCAAACTGGCTGCAAGACGAGTAGTAGAACTTGTCGAGCAGGTTCACCGCATTCACCCGCAGCTCCCATTCCTTATATTCAGCCGAGACGACTGCATCCACGAGGGTGGTGCTGGGGACAGCAATGAACAGCGGTGACGCCATATCACCGCTTGTCCGCTCGCTGACATGCCGCACGCCGGCGCCGATCCGAAATCTGAGATCGTTTCCAGCCTCGATGGTTTTGGTCGCGAAGAAGCTGGCCGTATCTTTTGGCTGCGTGTCTTGCTGCCGGTTTTCGCCCGAAACGCGGGTCGAGTTGTGAGAATAACTCGCCGTCAGCGTGATATCCCCCGGAACCCGGTGATCCGCCTGGATTTCAAAACCCTTCGAGGTGATAAATCCGGTTTGAATGCTGGTCAGCGGGTTCATCGGGTCAGGCCGAAGCGCATTCGACTCCTTGATGCGGTAGTAGCCGGCGCGCACTAACGTGCCGCTGAATGGCTGCCACTTGACGCCGCCCTCATACTGCTCGCCCTCAAGCGGCACATATGAATTTCCGAATTGATTAAGCCCGGAAACCGGTTCGAAGGACTGCGAATAGCTGGCATAGGGCGAAATGGTGTCGGTCACATCAACCGTCAAACCAGCCCGGAAGGTAGTCGCCTTGGCGTCCTGGTCTGGTGAGAAGGTGTCCGTCTGATCCACATTGTCGTGCCTTACGCCAACAACAAGCGAAGCGCGATCAGCAATGCGCATCTGATTTTGAGCGTAGAAACCGTATGATTTCTGCACTTGCGTTGCTTCGGCGCCAAACACGGCCGCTGGCGCAACCCCGTAGACAGGGTTGTAGATATCAAGCGGGCCGCCGCCACCAAACGCGAAAGCTTGCGAGGTTACTTGCTCAAAGCGCGCAAAGTCGGCGCCGATAAGCACCTGGTGCTCGATAAATCCCGTAGCGAAATTTATCACAGCGTGGTTCGCCGTGTTAAACACCTTGTAGTCGGCATTGATCGCAAACAGGTTTCGGTTGACCGTGGTGTTGGCGACATCAATGAACGGATCCAGCGGATTGCCGAAAAAATCCCCGTAGATCTCGCCATACTCCGTATGGGCGTCCTGATAGCGTGATGAGCTGTGGAAGCTCAGCACATCAGAAAATTCGTGGTTGACGATCAGTGTCGCCTGAAGGTCGCGCTTCGGCCCCTTGTTGAATTCAGGCTCGCCGATCTGGGTCCGGCGACTGACCTGCGCAAAACCGAGATCTTCAGCCAGATAGGTCGCCGCGGAGGGCGCATATTGCACTGGCCCGGTGTAATCCCTGTGGAACAAGCCGAGCAGGGTCACATCGGTCGCATCGCTGGGTTGCCAGGTTATCGAAGGCTGAATGACCACGCTGTCGTCCGGCGTGCCGCGCTGGACCATATTCGCATCGCGAAAAACGCCGACGACGCGCGCTGCAACGGTGTCGCCCAAAGGACCGGTTACGTCGAGCACCGCTTCCTTGCGATCATAGGTGCCGTAGCTGACCGAGGCATAGCCGCCAAATTCAAATTGCGGGCGCTTGCTCTGCATATTGACCAGGCCGCCGGAGCTGCCGGCGCCGTAAAGAACCGCTGACGGCCCGAACAAAACCTCAACCCGTTCAAGCGTATTCGGGTCCGCGCGCGGCGTATAAACGAAACCGAAATTCCGTTTCAGCCCATCGAGATAGGTGGCGGACAAGAACCCCCGAGTATAGTTGAAATCGCCCCGCGTATCGTCGCCCCCGCTTGTCACGCCAGCCGTATAGCGCAGCGCCTCACGGATATTCAGCGCGCCTTGCTCCTTGATCTGTTCCAGCGAGATCACGGTGATCGATTGCGGAATTTCGGTGTTGGGCGTTTCGGTTTTCGTGGCGGTGACAACGCGCGTCCCCGTGACAACGATTTCGTCGTCCTCATCAGCCCCCCAGGCTGCGCCCAAGCCGGTGAAGCAACGAAAGCCAGCGCCGCCGCTGACGCCGACAGCAAATATCCTGCAGCTGTTGGCAGTTTAATATATTTCCGAGCCATGACGGCCCCCCTCTGATATTCGTTACAGATTCCCCAACCCTACAGGCGCAATGCGCATGAATGGTAGTTGAGAAGGGGGGTAACTGGGTAGGCCTTTGGGTAATCAGGGCCCGTGTGAGCCCGATGAAGGTTTGTTTTGGAGTTTCCGCGCGGGCGCGCATTATGCGCTTTATGAATTCTGGCAATAGCGGGAAGAAATCATCCCGGCAGAGTCAAGAATTATGGATACGCCTTCATAAACAGCAATAGCATAGTCGGAATTTACTGTCTGGCATTCTGGTTCAGAGCCAACCCGGCCCGCCTCGCCCGCTTGCGATCCGCAATGTTTTTCGCGTTTTGTTTTTGCCTTAAGAGGAACTATGGCTAGTTCCCAGACGGAGGGGTTTTCAATGACGCGCTCACCATGGGTTTGGCCCGGCTTTTCAATCGCTGTCTTCGCCATATTATTCCTGGGCTTGAGAGTGCTGGTGGAAGGGCCGTTGCCGCCACAGTCCGGATTTAACGCACCCCGCGCGCATCAGCTCGTTTCAGATCTCATTCCGGAGGCAAAGCCGCACCCCCTCGGCAGCGCGGAAAACCGGCGCGTGCGCGAACGGATTGAGGGAAAATTGGCGGCGCTAGGCTATGCGCCGCAGCTTCAAAAGACGGTCATTTGTTCTGAAGAGCGGTCCGGCTGCGCCGCTGTCGAGAACCTTTACGCGATAAAATCCGGTCACGCTTCCGGCGGCGACGCCATTCTCGTCAGCGCCCATTATGACAGCACGCGGGCCGGTCCGGGCGCGGCTGACGATATGGCCGGGGTCGCCGCCATCCTTGAAGTCATGCAGCTTATTCAGGACGAAACCTATTCGAACGATATCATTTTTCTGTTCGCCGACGCTGAGGAAGCAGGGCTATGGGGCGCCAGAGCCTTCGCCGAGCAAAGCCCGGAAATGGCGCGCGTTCGGCTGGTCATCAATCTGGAGGCGCGCGGCGCCGCCGGCCCTTCGGCAATGTTTGAAACAAGCGCCCATAACAGCAATCTGATCAAACTCTACGCCGGCGCGGCTTCGCGACCCTTCGCCAATTCATTGACATATGAAATCTACCGCAAGATGCCGAACGACACGGACATGTCTGTGTACAAAGCAAATGGCGCAGCTGGCCTTAACTTCGCTTTCACTGGCGGCGTTTCGCTGTATCACACATCGCGAGACGATCCGGCGCATTTAAGCTTGCGCTCTCTCGCCCATCATGGCGACAATCTGCTAACAACGCTGCGCGCCGCCGGTGATGCGAAACTCGGCGAAATGACCACATCCGGCGACGCGGTCTATTTTGACCTGTTCGGAAAAATACTGGTTTTCTGGCCGGCCTGGCTGAATTTTCCCTTATTGCTCGTCGCCCTCGCGCTGATCGTCTTCACCGGGCGACACGCCAAGGCTTTTCGCGCGAAAGCCGTCTTATCAAGCATGGCGGCGTTTGCCGCTATTTTGGCGTCGCTTGGCGTGATCGGCTGGCTGCTGTCATTCCCTCTCGCCGTCTGGCCGGGGGCCGCCTATCTCGACCATCCTTTTCCCTGCCCGGGGCGCATAGCCCTCGCCGCATCAAGCTTGCTTGTTCCAACACTCATCGCGCCCCGCTTTATGCGCGGCGCCGGTTTCAGCACATGCTTGTTTGTCTGTTGGACATTCATAGCTCTGCTGGGAGGCGTTCTGGCCGCAGCCTTGCCCGGCGCGACCTATCTCGCGCTGGCGCCGGTATTCTTATTCGCCATCGCCGCGACAATAGAGCGGGTGATAGCTCCGCAAAGCAACGGAGCAGTCGCCGCCCATATCGGATTTATCGCCGCCGCCTATATGGCTTTGTATCATTTTCTGGCGTTCGAGGTCGTATTGGGTTTTCATCTGAGCCACTTCAAGGCGCTGTTGCTGTTTATGACCGCAATCGCCGGCGCGCCGCTTGTCATGTGGCATACAGACAAATCAAAAAGCGCGAATGGGCCAGCCATAGCCTTGTTGGCGATTACGCTGGCCGCCGCCCTGTTCGCTTCACAAATGCCGGCCTACACATTCGACCGGCCGCGCGCCATGAGCTTTGCCTATGAACAGGTTGAAGCGCTGGACGGAGAGCGGGCGGCGCGCTGGCGCCTGCAGACTTATGGGCCGGACGCTGATCGCATCGCGGAGAAAGCTGAATTTCCCGGCACGCCGGAATCCTATCGCCTCTATAATGTCTATGACCTCAACGCCTATATTAAACCGGCGCAAGACCTTGGCCTTGCGGGACCGGGCGTCGCCATTCAGCGCACTACGCTTGAAAACGGCAAGCGCATCATTCACGGGACCCTGACGCCGGGGCGGAACGGCCCCTATTTCGGCGTCGCGTTCAACAAAGACGCAGCGATTGAGCGGTTCACCGCCTTTGAGACCGATCTTCTCACCGCTGAAAAGCTCGGCAAGACCAAGACCGGCGCGCTGGCCATGTTTTTAGGCATGGGCGAACAGGCCATCCCGTTTGAAATCGTCGCCGGCGAAGCGCCAGTTCCCGCCACGCTCTATGAGGTGTCTTCAATTCCCGCCGACGCCGCTTCGCTGCAATCAATCCGTCCCGATACAGCGGTCCCCAGCGGGCTGGGCGACTATTCGGAAGTTCAAAAGCGGATCGCGTTCTAAACGCGGTTACCTTTTTAAAGTCGCCCGCATGACGGATATGGGGTTGTTTTAGTTTTTAGACTTGAGTTCCGCTAAAATCCCGTCCCGGTCCACATTCAGCGCAGGCGCAGGATGGTCAGGGCGCTTCTGCGCACCTTCGATTGTATAAGGCGATGCGGCGTAGAGGAGTTCGCCTTCGGCCGGATGAGTCATGGATTTGAAAAACCCGGCGCCGGCGAGATGCGGTTCATCGGGCAGGTCTTCCAGCCGGTTGACCGGCGCGCAGGGAACGTCAGCGTCACGCAAAACCGAAAGCCACTCTTCCGTCGTTCGCGCCGGCGCCGACTGCTCTATGAGTTCATAAAGCTCTTCGATATGACGCGACCGCATCTCGCTATTTGTGATGCGCGGCGAATCCGCAAGCTCTTCTTTGCCGATGATCTGAAGAAACCGCCGCCATTGCGCCGCCGTGTAAGGCATGATCGCGACATATCCGTCGCGCGTCGGATAAGGACGGCGCCCCGCCGCGTTCAGCCGTCCATATCCGCGATCAGGCAATGGCGGCACAAAGCTCTGCCCGCTGAGTTGCTCGATCAACAGAAATGACGCCATCGCCTCATACATGGGCGTTTGGATATGGCAGCCCTCGCCCGTGCGCTCCCGGCTGGCGACGCCCGCGGCGATTGCGAACGCCAGATGCAACCCGGCGACCTTGTCGCAAAGGATCGTGCGCACAAAACGCGGCGTGCCCTTGTCGTCAGCATTGAGCCAGGCGAGGCCGGACGCCGCCTGAATGCAGTCGTCATAAGCGGGTTCGTCGCCGTAAAGCCCCTGCCCAAACCCGCGCGCCGAACAATAGACGATGTCGTTCTTTTTCGCCTTGATGGAAGCGTAGTCTACGCCCAGTTTCTCTGCGCTCGCATCGCGCAGATTGTGAACAAAAACATCCGCCGTCGCCACCAGATCCGCCAGAATAGTCTGGTCTTCCGCCTTGGTGAGGTCGAGCGCGATTGAGCGCTTGTTGCGGTTGAGATTAAGAAAGCCCGCGCCATCACCGCCTTCCCGCCCCGGGCGCGCCGCGCGAAAGACATCGCCGCCCACGGGCTCCACCTTGATGACGTCGGCGCCCAAATCCGCAACAAGCTGCGTGGCGTAAGGACCGAGAACGACCGTACTCAGATCAATAACGCGCAGGCCCTTCAGCAAATCATACATCTTTTATCCTCAACTCAAGTAGTAATCGTGATGCGCCTTCCGGCGCAGTTAATCCGGACGCGTCTGATTGAACTGCCGCATCAATTCTTCAAGCTCTTTGTTCTGCATGTTCTTAACAATAGCGTGGAGCGTTTCCGGTCGCTCATCCTGTCCGAGCTTGAACTTTGCCGCTATGCCGGTGACGCGGGCGCGAAACCCGACGATCAGGGGCAATAACAAGTCATATCGTTCGCCCAGTTCCTTAGCGCTCCACGGCTTGGCCGAATTCTGCTCCATCTTCTCGATTAATATGTCTACGGCCTCGGCGGTGAAATCCGGTTCCACCGTAATTTCCGCCTGCACCCGAACATGCGCGTAGTTCCAGGTCGGCGCCCAGTTGCCGCGCTCGGCTTGCGCGGGCGACACATAGCCGGAAGGCCCGTTGAAAAGAATTTTCGCTTTGGGATTCTTTTCAAAAGCCGCGCCCAGAGGATTACGCCGGGCGAAATGTCCGATCAGGCCTGTCAGCCTGTTGTCGGCGTCATATACGCCAATCAGCGGCAACTGGCTCGCTTCTTCTCCCTCTGCGGCGCACACCCAGGCAAGCGGATGCCCTTCGATGAGCTGCCTGACATCATCGTGGCTATAATTTTCAAAGGGTGAACGCGCATTGTCGGACGAAGCGATTTTGGTCATCTGTTCCCGGATGTGAAGGCCGGCATTTGAGCAGACCGGCGGCCTTGGCTCTAGCGCCGATTGACCTATAGCCAGAATACAATATCGGGGATTTCTTGGGTCAGGCCGCCGAAAATCGGGTAATTCCCCCGCATTCCCTTATTTACCGCTGGTCGATTGGGCGGCGCCTTCTGTATTGCGGATAGGTCAAAGGGCTTCAATTGCAGCGTTAAAGGTTTCCAATGTCATCAACCCAATCTCCTGCGCCACGGGGCACGCGAAGAGCGGTGAAAAAATTCACCGCTGGCTCAGCATCGGCGCCGCGGCGTTCTGGATGCTGCAGGCGGTTACGGGCGTCATTCTCAGCTTCCATTTCGAGCTGGAAGACGCGCTGCTGACGACGGAACATCAGCCAACCGACTTCACAGCCATCGAACAACGCATGACGGCGCTGACAAGCGCGGCCCCGGACGCAAAAATCAACTGGATCTGGACTACGGCCGGCCTCGCGGACCGCTATGTTATCAATTACGCGGACAAAGACGGCGCTGAACGCATGGTGCGTGTTGGCGGCGATGGAAAAATCCATCGTGACCGCGCCGCGAACAAGCACTCCTTTCTCGGGCTGATGCGCGAGCTGCATCTCAACCTTTTGTCCGGCGATACCGGTTACTGGATACTCGCCGCTTCCGGCGTCTTGCTCATTAGCAATCTTGTGCTGGGCCTCATTGCCGCCTGGCCGCGCCGCGGCGCATGGCGGCGCGCGCTAACCCCTTCGAGTAAGGGCGGCGTAGATTCTGGCGTGCTTTCCTGGCATCGCGCGCTCGGACTTTGGGTTTTCATTCCCGCGCTCATCGTCGTCTTGTCCGGCACACTGATCTTTTTTGAACACAAAATCGAACACGCCATCGGCATCGAACCCATTACGCTGGCCGCAAATCCCCCTGACGGCGCGGGCGCCGGCTTCGCCGCCGCCGCACGCGCAGCCGAAGCGGCTGTTCCGGGCAGCAAATTCGTCGGCACCACCATGCCATCCGCCGAAGACGCCAGCTATTATGCGTGGGTGCGCGCGCCGGGCGAACTTTTTCGCGCTTACGGCGCCAGCCTTGTGATCGTTGACGCCAATGATGCGAGCATTCGCGGCGCCTATCCGGGCACCAATCTGTTTTCCGCAGATACCTTCATAAGGTCGCTATATCCGATCCACACGGGTGAATTCGCAGGGCTTTCCGGGCGGATTATCGTGATGGCTGTCGGTGTGTGGCTCACGGCGATGATCGTTCTCGGCATCATGCTATGGCTGCGGCGGCGAAAAAAGACCGGGTCTTTCGCATAAATTTCCGTAATTTGATAAGCTGTTTATGACGTCGCACTTGTTTGCATCGATGTTCGCAGCAATTGCGGCGAATGCGGACGCCGCGCTGCCGGGCGATCCGACGCCGCCTGCGCAAGGGCGCTCGCATTCCCATCTTCACGCTCATGATGAAATCGATGAGATGCATGGTCCGGTGCTTGTCGAAGCGACCTATACCGGCGAGACAATCGCGAATGCCGCCGGCGGCATAGGGCGCGGCGCGCGCTATCTCGACAATTTGGATCTGGTGTTAGAAGCGGACCTCGAGGCGCTGGCGGGTTGGCGCGGCGGCGAGTTGCATCTTTACGGGCTCTACAATAATGGCGTTTCCATTAGCGAGCTTGCAGGCGACGCGCTGACGGTCAGCAATATCGAAACCGGCACATCCGCCTTTCGTCTTTATGAAGCCTGGATCGACCAACAGATCGGCGGCGGCTTTTCCGTTAAGGCCGGCTTGTATGATCTCAATTCCGAATTCGATTCACTTGAATCAACTGGCTTGTTCATGGGCAGCGCCCATGGAATCGGCGCGGACATCAGTCAGAGCGGACTGAACGGGCCATCGATCTTTCCTTACACTTCGCTTGCGTTCAGGGTTGAGAAATCCTTTGCTTCCGGTCTCAAACTACGCGCCGCCCTGCTCGACGCCGTGCCGGGCGATCCTGACCATCCCGACCGCACATTGATACGGATCAACAAAGATGAAGGCGCCCTCGCAATCGCAGAGTTGGATGTTCCGGTTACTGAAACCTCGCGCCTTCTCATCGGGCACTGGCGCTACACCGCATCGTTCGAAACATTCGATAGCGGAACACGACGCGGCAATGACGGTTTTTACATCAGAGGCGAAACCGAACTCTTTCGAACCGACCGAAGAACACTCGATGCATTTTTTCGCATCGGCGAGGCGGATGGGCGCTTCAATATGTTCGGCGCCTTTGCCAGCGCTGGCGTAAAGCTAACCGGCTTGATTGCGGAAGATGTCGAGGATGAATTGGGTCTCGCAATGGCGACGGCGCGAACATCGAAAGCCTGGCGCGAAACGACCGGCGGCGCCAAAAGCGAAACAGTGTTCGAACTGACCTACCGGCGTAATGTTTCGCCCTATTTGGCGCTCCAGCCAAACCTGCAATATGTCGTTTCGCCCGGCGCAGACCCGATGACCGCCAATGCGCTTGTCCTCGGCATGCGCTTCGAAATCTCCGCCCGGCATAATTTCAACTGACACCGAAGCCGCCTCTGCTTCCGCGCGCGAAATTCAGAACGGGTAATGCCGCCGCATTCGGGTAATCCGATCTCTGCAACGCCGCCGCCCGTTGACGGAGGTCGTTTATACCGACAGCTATTCTCAATAAGAAACGAAACCATAGGGAGAAAGCGTTGGGCGACGCGCGATTTGACCGACTATTTATCGGCGGCGAGTGGGTGAAGCCAATTGACGGCGGCGTCCGCGGCAGCATCGATCCGGCGACCGGAAAACATTGGGCCGACGTCGCTTTTGGCGGCGCGGCGGATATCAACCGGGCCGTCGCCGCTGCGCGCGAAGCCTTCGAGGGGCCCTGGCGCACCATGCCGGGCGCGGAGCGCGCGGCGCTGTTGCGAAAATTTGCAGATCTCTACGCCACCAAAGTCGAAGAGCTTGCGCAAATTGAATCGCAGGATAATGGCCGCGCTATTCGCGAGTCGCGCGGCGACATCGGCATGCATTCACAATATTACCACTGGTTTGCATCGCTCGCCGACAAACTCTCCGGCCGCACCATTCCCATAGATGACAGCGTGCACGCCTTCACCACACGGGCGCCCGCCGGCGTTGTGGGCACGATCACGCCGTGGAATGTGCCAATGATGGCGGCGGCGTGGAAACTCGGCCCCGCCCTCGCCGCCGGTTGCACCGTCGTTCTAAAACCAGCCGAGCAAACGCCGGCGTCGTCTCTCGCGCTGGCGCGTATTTTCGAAGAGGCGGGCTTTCCTCCGGGCGTCGTCAATGTGGCGCCCGGCGACGGCCCGGTCGCCGGCGCGCGCCTTGTTGCGCATCCGGATGTCGATAAAATCGCTTTCACCGGCGAAGGCGCCTACAGCGAAAACGATATTGAAGACCGGCGCGGACACGTTGAAGCGTTTCAGCTTCGAACTTGGCGGCAAGGCGCCGCATATCATTTTCGCCGACGCCAATGTGGATCAGGCGCTCAATGCGGCGACCGGATCCGCCTGGGCCTTGTGCGGGCAAAGCTGCGCGCTCGGATCGCGAGTGCTGGTCGAGCGGCCGATATATGATCGCGTCGTAGAAGAATTCCGGCGCCGTGCGAAAT
Organism: Hyphococcus sp. D3-15; assembly: GCF_055809375.1. NCBI lineage: Bacteria > Pseudomonadati > Pseudomonadota > Alphaproteobacteria > Parvularculales > Parvularculaceae > Hyphococcus > Hyphococcus sp. D3-15. Next base: position 3,236,457 of record NZ_CM147910.1, read on the forward strand.
GCGTGCGCGTCGGCATGCCCCTCGACCCGGCGACCCATATGGGACCGCAGGCGCATCAGGAGCAACTCGACAAGACCTTGTCCTATATTGAAATCGGTCAGGACGAAGGCGCCGCGCTGGTCGCCGGCGGTGAACGCATTGAGTCAGAAAATTTCGCCGACGGTTATTTCGTGACGCCGACGGTGTTTGCGAATGTCGCGCCCGACATGCGCATCGCACAGGAGGAGATCTTCGGACCGGTCGCCTCGATCATTCCGTTTGACGGCGAAGAAGAAGCGGTCGCCATCGCCAATGGCACGCCTTACGGTCTCGCCGCAGGGCTCTGGACAAATGACGTTGGCCGCGCGCACCGCGTGTCATCACGCATCGAGGCCGGCATCGTCTGGGTGAACACCTATCGCTATATCCGCTGGTCGACCCCTTATGGCGGGTTCAAAACCAGCGGCTGGGGGCGCGAGAACGGCATAGAGGCGCTCGATTCCTATCTCGAAACCCGCACCACCGTCATTTCCACCACCGGAAAATTCCCCGATCCATTTGCAAACTGAGGAGGCCGCTGCAATGCGCCTGCACAATAAACTCGCTATCGTGACTGCCGCCGCCTCCGGCATGGGGCGCGCCGGCGTTGAGCGGTTCGTGCGCGAAGGCGCCCGCGTCGCCGCCATCGACATCAGCGCAGATGCGCTGAACACGCTGGTTAAAGATTTCGGCGCAGAGAATGTCGTTCCCATCGTCGCTGACCTTTCAACGGCGGCAGGCGCGAAAGAAAGCATCGACCAGGCGGTCGCTGAACTTGGCGGCGCAGATATTCTCTGGGCCCATGCCGGCATGCCCGGTCCGGCCTCGGTCGAAAATCTCGACCTCGCCGCTTATCAAAAAGCGATCGACCTCAACATTACATCGGCGGCGCTTGGCGCTGGTCAAGTCGCCGAGCATATGCGCGCGCGTGGCGGCGGCGCCATTGTCTTTACATCATCCGTATCGGGACTGGTTGGCTCCATGATGAGCCCGATCTATTCCGCCGCCAAATGGGCGGTTGTCGGCCTGACAAAATCGCTGTCGCTGGCGCTCGCGGGCGACAATATTCGCGTCAATGTGGTCTGTCCGGGGCTTGCCGACACGCCCATGAAGATCGGCTTCACCGGCCGCAGCGGCGATCCGGCGGAAGCCGCCGCCAATGAAGCAAAGCTGATGGCGGCTGTGCCCATGGGCCGGCTCGTCAAACCGGGCGAAGTCGCAGACGCCGTGCTCTGGCTGGTTTCCAGTGAGGCGAGTTTCGTGACCGGCGTCGCCTTGCCGGTGGATGGCGGCTTCACCGCGCGTTGAGAAAGGTCCTGTAATGAGCCACAACCCGAGAGAGACGCTCGACGCCGCGCCAATGCATTGGCGTCAATTCGCCGTTGTTGCGGTTTGCATTGGCCTCAATGCGCTTGACGGGTTCGACGTGTTATCGATCAGCTTCGCCGCGCCGGGCATCGCGGATGAATGGGGCATCGACAGAGCCGTTCTGGGCGTCGTTCTATCGATGGAGCTGATTGGCATGGCCGTCGGTTCCGTGGTGATGGGAAACATCGCCGACCGCATCGGCAGGCGCCCGACTATTCTTGGCTGCATCATTCTCATGGCGATCGGCATGTTCGCCGCGGCCGCCGCAGAAAGCGTCGCCTATCTGTCGGCGACGCGCCTGCTGACCGGGCTTGGGATTGGCGGCATGCTGTCTTCAACCAGCGCCATGGTGGCCGAGTTTTCCAATGCGCGCCGAAGAAGCCTCAACATGGCGCTCAATATTGCGGGCTATTCGACCGGCGCGATTTTGGGCGGGCTGGTGGCGTCGCAATTGCTTGAGATCACCGGCGAATGGCGCAGTGTATTCATTTTTGGCGGCGTCATGACAATTATCGGCTTTCCGCTCGCCTGGGTCCTGCTCCCGGAATCGATTGACCCCTTCTGGCAAGGCGGCCGGCGAAAGCATTGGGGCGCATCAACGCAACATTGGAACGCCTTGGCCACGCCGTGATTGAGAAACTTCCGGCGCCGCCAAGCGAGCAATCCAGAAGCTCAATCGCCGCATTGTTCTCCGGCCAATATGCCCGGATCACGCTATTGCTGACCGCCGCCTATTTCGCGCAAATCATGCTGTTCTATTATGTTGTGAAATGGGTGCCGAAAATCGTTGTGGATTTAGGCTACAGTCCGGCCGAAGCCGGGCGCGTGCTTGTCGCCGCCAATATCGGCAATCTGTTAAGCGCAGTGCTGATCGGCGTCGCCGCGCAGAAATTCAGCATCCGCCCCATGGTAATCGGCGCCATGATCTCTGGTTTCATCTTGATTGGCGTGTTCGGTTCCGGGCTGTCGACGCTCGGCGCGCTTTCCGTTTCCATCGCGCTCGCCGCATTTTTCATCAATGCGGGCGTTGTGGGCATGTATCCGATCTTTGCGAATATTTTTCCCACTCACCTGCGCGCCAGCGGCATCGGTTTTGTGATTGGCGTCGGCAGAGGCGGCTCCGCTATCGGCCCCATCATCGCCGGCTCGCTTTTCGCCAGCGGCGCAAGCCTGCTCGTCGTATCTCTTGCAATGGGGCTCGGCGGATTGGTCGCCGCAACAATGCTCTTTTTGCTCCCGCGCCGGTCATTCGCTGAGCGGTGAGCGCTCCTTCTCGGCGGCTTTATCGCATTCATCTTGCGTCTGCGCGCAAGATGGTGGCGGCGGCAAATCCCATCGCTCCGCAGAAATGCGAACCGCATCCCGGCGTTTGCTGACCCCCATCTTTTTGAAAACAGATTTCAGCCGGTATTTCACCGTATCCGGTGACATGCCGATTAATCGGGCGATCTCTTTGTTCGCATGGCCGAGTTTTAGGTAATACAGAACCTCGGCCTCGGCTTCGCTGAACACGCCCAAAACGGTGACGTAATTTCTGCACGCATTAATCGACTTTTCAATCGACTTCAAAAACTGATCGCGAAACCGGTCACCCGCCGTATCCGCATTCATGGCGTCGCCAAGGCAAGGTTGCACAAACTGGCGCCCATCGACGAAGGGGCGTTTGATATCCTGAAACATTGCAACGCCCACTGCTTCATCAAAACAGCTTCGCGACTCGGTCATTGCGCCCAGCAGCCGATGGCCATAAGCCGCCAATATATTTATGTCGATGAGCAACCCGCCCGCGCCGCGCTTGTTGGCCCACGCCCTGAGCCGTTCAAGATCCGCCATCGCTTTCTGGCACTCACCGCCAAGCAGCCGCAATCTCACCCTGCACAAGGAGGCGGCGATGACGACCGGCCGGTAAAGGGTCGATTCCTCCGTCATCATATCCGCATAGTCGTCAAGCTTGATCGTTTCCGCGGCTTGACGCGCTGCATCCCGTTCGGTGCCGAACAATAGTTGAAGATCGATTTCGAAAATCGCGGCGAGCAATTCAAGCTGGCGCAAGCGGCGACGCGAGGCGACACGCCGGGCGCGCGCGATAACGTCTCCGGCCTCCGCCAGCGCGCCTTCTCCTGCGAGCACGCGCGCCTCGGTCAGGTAAGCCGCCGCATATACATCAACCCACGCGTCGGACTGCTCCATATGCGGCAACGCCCAACTGATCAGGTCGCGGGCCTCGGCGACGCGATCTTCTTCATATAACAGCTCCGCCTGAAAAGCCGCGCAATTGGCGGCGAGGTCGGATCGATCGCCGAAATTCTCCACGATAGCCTGCCAAGCTTCGTCGAGAATTTTTCCCGCTTCTTTCGATCTGCCCTGACTGCGTTTAATCCGCGCTTCAAGAAACCGGGTGAAAAGGTCGCTGTAAATCGATCCGAAGGCCTGGTAATGCTCGCGCGCGGCGAGCGTTGGCTGCAGCGCCCGCTCAAGCCAGCCGCCTTCGTAATATTTGGCGCCCAATGTTTCACTGATATGCGCGAGCACAAGGTGATCATTCGCCGGCAATTTTCGCAGCAACGCCTCGCGCGCAATCAAGTCATCGAGCCTGACGGGCTGATTTTCGTAATCTGCTAAAGTATCGCCGACGACACGAATGTCTGTTCTCAAGTCAGCGGAAAATTCGGCTTCTTCGCCAAGACGGTCAAATTCGATCCGCGCCGCCCCCAATTCACCGCGCTTGATCAGGAGATAGACATGGGCAAGCAAAAGGCGCGGACGCGATTGTATAAAAGCGCTATCGAGCTTTGACAAAGCGCGTTCAACGACGCTCTGCATGCCTTGAGGAATGAGCCGCCATCCGCCGGCCTCGACAAGTATGTCCGCCAAAAATCCGTCATCATCAGCCAGGAGTGCGTGATTGACGGCGTCCGCTACTTCGCCTTGCTCTGCATACCAGGAAGCGATCTTCCGCTGCATCGAGGCGAATTTCACCGTGTCCGCCCTCTCGAACCGGTCCCGCAGAAATTGCGCAAACAACTGGTGATAGCGATATTCGCGCCGTTCCGCGCTGACGGGAGCCAGGAACACGCCTTGTTGTTCCAGGCTTTCGAGGATTACCCAGCCATCTTGCCGGTCGCAAAGAAGATTGACGATTTCGCCGTTCAGCCGATCGAGCAAGGAGGTTCGAATGACGATCTCGCGCGTTTCTTCCGGCAGCGCCATCAACACCTGATCAGACAAATAGCGCGCCAGCTCCGCTCCCGAACCGGAATAATGGTCGATAACATTATGCGGGTCGACGCCGCGCTTGAGCGAAAGAGAGGTCAACTGCAAGGCGATTGGCCATCCCTCGGTGCGGTCGAGTATTTTCCCGAGATCACCGCTGGCGAGCGATTTATCGCTATGGGCCAAAAGCGTCTTCGCTTCCTGCGCCGAAAATTTCAGATCCTGCGCCGTGATTTCAAGCAATTGTTCTTCCGCCGCCAACACAGACTGACCCAGCGCCGGGATATCGCGCGACGCAAAGATGAAGTGACAGTTGGGCGGCGCCATCCTGATGAGCGACTTTAAAAACTCGCATACCGGAGAACTGTCCGCGTGGTGAAGGTCATCAAGGATCAGAACAAAGGGCTGCTCCTTGCAATCCAGCTCGTTGATGATCGCGGAAAGCGCTGCGCGTTGCGGCAGGTCGCCGGAAAAGGTTTTGCGTTTTCCGCTCTGTCCCTTGTTTTGGACCGCGATTGAAAGACACTTAACCAACCGCTTGAGATCGCAGTCATCGCGTTCCAGCGTAAGCCAGGCGACGGCGGTTGACGCTTCATCCAGATTGTCGCGCCACTGCGCCAGCAAACTTGTTTTGCCATAGCCCGCAGGCGCCTGAATCAGAGTCAGCCGATGCGCCAATGCGGAATTGAGAAGCGATAGCAGGTGCGCGCGACGGATCTGACCGCCCATCCATACCGGCGGATTGAACTTGGCCTCAATTACATCATGCATTTGAGCCTGCTTCATGCGTTGCTAACAACCACTATCCATTTGGTTAGGTTATGGTTTTATGACAATTGTGGCAACTGGTGATGAACCGCCCGACCGGTCAAATTACCCGCATTCGCATGCCGGTTTACCCGTTCGCAACACCCAGCACCCGTTTCCTTCGTTGCACCCCGTCTGGCCGCTATTTACCTATCTGGAAGTTTGCAAATTACAGCAGGGGTTTAAGGGTGCGTATTGGTGTTGATGTCGGCGGGACGAACACCGATGCGGTATTGATTAACGGATCGCATGTCCTTGCCTCGATCAAGAAGCCTACATCCGAAAACATAACCGCCGGCGTCTCTGATGCGATCGAAGCCGTCTTAAGTCGCGCCAATGTCGCGCCGGGCGCTATTCGCGCCGTCATGATCGGCACAACGCATTTCACCAACGCACTGGTTGAGCGTTCGCGCCTTGATGAAATCGGAATCATTCGCCTCGCAAGCCCCTCTGGCGAGGCGCTGCCTCCCTTTACCGGCTGGCCGGAAGATCTGACGGACCGGGTCGGAAAGCACTATTTTTTATTGCCCGGCGGTTACGAGTTCGACGGTAGAGAAATTTCCGCGTTCGATGAAAAAAGTGCGTGATGCGGCTCGCTCTTGTCGCCAGCGCGGCATCTCAAGCATCGCTGTCAGCAGCGCCTTCGCGCCCATCAATGAGGCGATGGAGCAACGCGCGGCGCAAATCATCCGCGAAGAAATTCCGAATGCGGTGATCAGCCTGTCTCATGAAATCGGCCGCCTTGGCCTGATCGAGCGTGAGAACGGCGTGATTTTGAATGCGGCGCTCGCGACGCTTGCCCGCCATGTGATGACCTCCTTTGAGCGTGCGCTTGAGCAGCATGGCCTCAACGCCAGATTATTCATCTCGCAAAATGACGGAACGTTGATTTCGGCGGCGCACGCTTCGCGGTTTCCGGTGATGACTATCGGGTCTGGTCCGACGAACAGCATGCGAGGGGCGGCGTTTCTGACCAATATCCGCGACGGCATCGTCATGGATGTCGGCGGCACGACTTGCGATATCGGCGTGCTGGTAAACGGCATGCCGCGCGAATCCAGCGTCGCGGTCGATATTGGCGGCGTGCGCACCAATATTCGCATGCCCGACGTGCTCGCGATCGGACTGGGCGGCGGCACGCGCATTCACTATGACCCGGAAATGTCTATGGCGAATGCCGGCGCCCGCGACGGTCTTCGCATCGGCCCGGATCCGGTGGGCTACCGGATCATGCAGGAAAGCTTTCTTTTTGGCGGCGATACGCTGACAGCAAGCGATATCGCTGTTGCCTGCGGGCATGCGCAATTCGGCGATCCTTCGCGCGTGCCGGCGCTAAGCCCTGAAGTCCGAAGCACAATCTGGCGCAAAATACAGGCGCTGCTTGAAGACGGCGTGGACAGAATGAAAACAACCGCAGGCGATACAACAATCATCGCTGTGGGCGGCGCGAATTTTCTGATCGCTGATTCACTAAAAGGCGCAGCAACCGTTTTGCGCCCAAACCACGCTTCGGTTGCGAACGCGGTCGGCGCCGCAATCGCGCAGGTCGGCGCGCAAATCGATAAAATCATCGACTACGATAAAACACCGCGCGAGGCGGCGCAGGCCAGCCTGCGAAAATCCGTCGTCGCGCAAGTCGCCGCTAGTGGGGCGCGGGAGAATATTGAAATTGTCGATGTGGAAGAGGTGTTTTTGAGCTATCTGCCAGGACGCGCGGCGCAAGTGCGCATTAAAGCCGTCGGCGACCTCGCCGATATCAGCTCAACGACAACGACCCATTCCGACAATGAGGCAATGGCGAAGGTAAGCCGTGCGCATTGATCAGCCGATGCTGGCCGACCTCGCCCGGGGCGCTGCGTTTCTGGGATCAGGCGGCGGCGGCGACCCCTATTACAGTCTTCTTCTGGCGGAAGCGGCGATCAAACGTTGCGGCGGCTTCGAGCTTTTACCGCTGTCAGAAATACCGGACAACGCGCTGGTCGCGCCATGCGGATGGATCGGCGCGCCGACCGTGTCGCTGGAAAAGCTGCCAAACGGACGCGAAGTGGTGACCGGGCTGCGCCGGCTGGAAGCGATCATGGGGCGAAAGATAGACGCCGTCTTGCCCATCGAAATCGGCGGCGGCAACGGGCTGGCCCCGCTGATCGCCGCGGCGGAGTTGGGCGTCCCCGTCCTCGATTGTGACGGCATGGGAAGAGCCTTCCCGGAATCGCAGATGACAATTTTCAATATCAGGAACCTGTCCGCCTGCCCCTCCGTGCTGACTGCTTCCTGCGGTTCGCTGGCCGTGATTGAAACCCAGGACAACCTTACCCATGAAAGCATGGCGCGTAGTCTTTCCGTTGCACTGGGCGGCATCGCGCATTTGGTCGAGTACCCGCTGACGGGCGCCCAGGCGAGAGCCAATGCGATCGCCGGCAGTGTGAGCGCCGCAATTTCCGCCGGCGCGGCGATACGCAAGGCGCGCGCAAAAGGCGAAGATCTGTTCCAAGCGCTCACAACAGCGCTTCGAGAATCCGGTCTCTATCCCCACAGCTTTACGTTGTTTGACGGAAAGATTGTCGACCTTGAACGCGAAACGCGGGGCGGGTTTTCGGTCGGCAAGGTTGTGATTGATGGCTTTGGCGGGAAAAACCGCATGGAGATCGAGTTTCAGAATGAAAACCTGATCGCCCGGCGGAACGGGGAAGTATGCGCCATGACGCCGGACCTGATTACCGTCATGGACCGCGAAACCGCGGACACGATTACAACCGAGAAATTGAAATACGGTCAGCGCGTAAAAGTTGTCGGGGCGGCGGCGCCCGCTATGCTGCGCGAGGAAAATGCGCTTAAGTTTGTCGGACCGGCGGCTTTCGGCTTCGGTATGGACTTCACGCCAATTGAAAAACTGAACGCCAGGGACACCGTATGAGCACAGGCCCAACCAGCGAATCTTACGCAAGCGCGGCTTTGCCCGAAAGCATGACGGTTCCTGGTTGGCGCGTTGCGCTGATCATCATGAGCTTTACCTTCGCGCTGCCGGGTTTTCTCAATGCCGCGCAAATCGGTCTCGCGCTGGGCTTTCATCAGGCGGTTCTGGCGGCGCTGCTCGCCGGGCTGATCCTTTGCGCCGGCGCTGTCCTTACAGCGATCATCAGTGTCAGAACCAGGCTGACGACATATTTGCTTGTGCAGCGTTCATTCGGCGTGAAAGGCGCGGCACTCGTCAATATTGTCATCGCGATTGTTCATTATTGCTGGTTCGGCGTGAATGTCTCTTTCTTCGGGGACGCCATGGTCGCAGCGGCGAATGAAGGATATGGCATTCCCGGCAATTTCAGCATTTACGTGATCATCGGCAGCATCTTGATCACCTTCTCCACGATTTACGGCTTCAAAACCCTGGACAGGCTGGCGATGGTGGCCGTGCCGCTTGTGGGCGTCATTCTCGCCGCTGTCTGCGTCAAAGCGCTCGGCGCCAACCCGGTCAATCTAGCGCCCGCAGAAGCGCCGCCTGTGCCCATGGGTTTCGGGATCGCGCTTTCTTCACTGATTGGCGGAAACATGCTGACGGTTGCAGCAATGCCGGACCTCTCGCGCTTTATCCGTACGGAGCGCGGCGCCCTGGTCGGCATGGCGCTGTCTTTTCCGTTCGCCGTCCCGATGCTCATGATCGTCTCCGCCCTGATCGCGCTTGTGACATTGCAGACCGACATCATGCAGCTGGTTGTCGGCTTCGGCTTTGGCGCGCCCGCTTTGGTGATGTTGCTGCTTTCTGTTTGGACCATCAACGCGCTCAACCTGTATTCAGCCAGTCTCTCCATGTCAGCGACATTTCCCAAAATTCGCGGCATCGTTTTCACGGTCATCGGCGGCGCGGTCGGCTGCATTTTTGCGCTGATGGGCATTATCAACTCTTTCATTCCGTTTCTTGTGACGCTCGGGCTGATCATTCCGCCGATCGCCGCAATTTATGTGATTGACGGGTTTTATACATTTCGCAGCAAAGCCTCTGAAACCGAGCGGCCCGATGCGGCGCCATTTCGGTGGCTGGCGATCGCCGTATGGCTCGGCTCTCTCGTCATTACGCTGCCTGCGACCGCGGCGGGTGTGACGCTGACAACCGTGCCCGCTCTTGACGCCACGATCCTCGCCGCGCTCGCCTATCTCGCCTTGCTGCGACTACTTCCGAAACGGTGACCGCAACATGAAGCAGGTGAAACATGAAACACTCCTCAGCCATGCATAAAGCCTTAAAGGCCGGCGTTTACATGATCGCCGCATTCGCCGGCATGCTGACGGCGCCCGTTTACGCCCAGAGCGATGCACAGGCCGAAGCAGCAAAAGATCCCGCCGGCGCGCCTTATGTGATGCCCGAAACAGAAGTCTGGGACATGGATGCCGCGCATGGGGAACGGTATCGGATCTATGTCTCCCGCCCGGATGGCGACGCGCCGGAAGGCGGCTATCCGGTTCTTTATGTGCTGGACGGCAACGCCATGTTCGCCGGTTTCGCAGAAGCGCGCCGCATACAAAGCGTCTATGACAAAGGCCTCGACAAGATGATTGTCGTCGCCATTGGTTATCCTAATACTGAACTCTATGACGGCCGCCGGCTCGGCGACTTTACGCCGCCCATCGAAACGCCAGAACTGAAGGAAATGTTCGCCGCCTATCCGTCGGGCAAACAAGACGAATTTAGCGCGTTTCTTCTCGATAAAGTGCGCCCGGAAATCGAACGCCGCTATTCCGTCGACAAACGACGCCAGTCCCTGTTCGGCCATTCTCTAGGCGGCCTGTTCGCCCTGCATATTCTCTACACACAACCTTCGGCGTTCCACACAATCGTCGCCACCAGCCCGTCTATCTGGTGGGACAATCAGAGCATCCTGGAGGAAGAGCGCGCCTTTACCTCGCGCCTTAAGAAAAAGCCTTTCCCAACAAGCCGTATTGTGTTGCTGACCGGCGAGCTTGAGGAAGAAGAAGTGGTCGTTGGCGACACGATTGCGCTCGGCAAACGCCTGGAGGCGCTCTCCGGCTATGGCCTCAGAAGCGGATACGCCGTTCTTGATAAGGAAACTCACATCACTGTGCCCGCCCGCGCGGTGACGGCGACAATGCGCGCCGTCATGCAGCGGCCTTAGTCACATGAAGCATTTATCCCGGCGCATCCCTCATTTGAACCGCCGCGATTTGCTACAGGCCGGCGGCCTTACCGCCGGACTGGCGGGATTTTCCGGCATGGGGGCGTCGGCCCGCCCGGCGCACATGAACAGCGCCCGCATTCAGATAGGTGAAGCGACGAACATTACAGCCGCGCCATCGCCAGACGGCATGCTGATCGCCTTCGATCTTCTGGGTATGCTTTGGCTTGTCAGCGTTGATGGCGGCGAAGCGGCTTGCCTGACCGATGACGGGTTCGCGGATATCGCCTATCCGTGCTGGTCGCCGGACGGAGATCGCATCGCTTTCCAGTCTTATCAAACCGAAAACTTTCACATCTGGATCATGGGCGCGGATGGAAGCGGTCTGACGCAGCTGACAACCGGTTTCTCGGACCATCGCGAACCATTCTTCCATCCGGACGGCGATTCAATTTATTTTTCTTCCGATCGCACGGGACGATACGCCATTCACCGCCTCGATCTGGCGAGCAATGCGATTTCGCAAATCAGCCACGGCAAAAGCCAGGATAGCGAGCCCTGCATTGCGGCGGACGGGCGCCGGATCGCCTATGTCGCCGATGGCCGCCGCCTTATGCTGCAGGAAGGAAATGAAGCAGCGCAAGCCGTCGCCTCCGTTCCTGCCTCAAAAAGCTGGGCGGAGTGGTCGAAGCTCTATGCTCCAAGTTTCGCACCGGACGGACGCCTGTCGCATGTTGAAATCGTCGAGGGCAAGGCGGCGCTACGCGTTGGTGACGAAGTCGCGGTCGAGGATGAAGATATTTTTCCTTTTCGCACCGGCTGGTTGCCGGACGGCGGCCTTATCTACGCTTCAAACGGAAAAATAAGAGCGATAGACGCCGCAGATGTTGCCAAAGAAATCCCTTTCACAGCGACCATAGACGTCGCGACTCCATCCTATAAAAAACGGCGGCGCGACTTCAAAAGCGAGCAGCCGCGAAATGTGCTTGGCCTGACCTCGCCGGCGCTTTCCCCCGGCGGCGATCATATCGCCTTTGGGGCGCTAAACGATATTTATGTTCTGACAATCGATGAGCGCACGCCGCGCCGGATCACCGAAGGGCCGTATGCGAAAGCGTACCCAGCATGGTCGCCGGACGGCAAACAACTGGCATATTCCGCCGATTACGATGGCGCGATGAATATCTGGCTGCATGATGTTTCAACCGGAGAAAAGCGCCAGCTTACGCAGTCGCCTTCAAACGCCGCCACCCTGCCCTGCTGGAGCCGGGACGGTTCAAAAATCGCATTTATGAATCAAAACGGGGCGCTCCATATCGCCGATATCGACTCCGGCGCGGTCAAACAAATCCATGATCCGCTCTGGTTGCCCGGCCGGCCCAGCTTCAGTCCGGACGGAAAGAAGATCGCGCTCGCAGCATTCAAAGCGATTTCCGGCCGGTTCCGCGATGGCCTGTCGGAAGTTTTGATTGTCCATGTTGAATCCGGCGCGGGCGCCTATACGCCGATTGCAGCAAACAAATCCATCGCAACGCGCGGTGATGACGGCCCGGTCTGGTCTCCCGACGGCAAACATCTCGCCTATGTTTTCGCGAGCACCTTGTGGATACAGCCCGTCTCACCTGATGGCGGCTTCGAGGGGCCAGCGCGGCAGATCAGCGGTGAAGTCACGGACGCCCCAAGCTGGAGCGGCGACGGACAATCGCTTTTATATTTGAGCAATGGCGAGTTGCGCCTGACCAATTTGCGCGACGGCAAAACCCGCACTGTTCCCCTGCGGCTACAATGGGCGCAAGCGAAGGCGCCGGAAATATCCGTCATTCGCAACGCACAGATATGGGATGCGCTCGGTCCGGATTATCGCGAAGGCGATGTCATCCTGCGCGGGAACCGCATCGCAGAAATTGCGCCGCCGGACAGCATCCATATTGACGGCATGCGCATCATTGATGGCCAAGGCCAGACCTTGATGCCTGGCCTCATTGACATGCATACGCATCGGCAGGTGCACGGCGCCAGCTATGGCGCGCGGATGGGCCGGGCCTTGCTCGCCATGGGCGTGACAGCGACGCGCTCGCCCGGCAGCGCGGCCTATTACATGGCGGAAGATCGCGAAGCGATTGACGCGGGACTGCGTATCGCGCCTCGCCATTTTGCGGCCGGCGAAGCGCTCGACGGCAGCCGCATCTACTACAATTTCATGCGCCCCGTGACAGAGCCGGGGCAACTCGCGCTTGAACTTTCCCGCGCCAAAGCGCTCGACTATGACATGATCAAAACCTATGTGCGCATGGACAACCGCACGCAGGCGGAGGTCATCAAGGCCGCGCATAAAATGGGCATGCCGGTCAGTTCCCATTACCACTATCCGTCCATCCGCCATGGCGCGGACGCGGTCGAACATCTCGGCGCGACGAACAGGTTCGGGTTTTCCCGCACGATCACCGCCCTCGGCGCTGCCTATGAAGACGTCATCAAAATATTCGCAGCGGCGAAAGCCGGCCGCGCCCCGACATTATTCGCGGCGAATGCGCTATTGCCGGATAATCGTGACCTTGTTGACGACGAACGCATCCGCACGCTCCTGCCGCCATGGGAGCTGGCGCGTTTCGACGCGCTGGCGCAGATGATCGCTGACACCGACCTCGAACCGTTGCTGAAAACGTTGGAGAGCAATGTCGCGCAGATAAAATCGATGATGGCGGAAGGCTGGCGCGTTCACACCGGCACAGATGCGCCTATCGATACGGTGGGCGTGAGCTATCACCTCAATCTACGCGCCATGACGCGCTTCGGCGTGTCGGCCTATGACGCGCTGCTCACGGCGACGCGATATGCGGGCGAATTTCTGGATGAACCGATTGGCGCAATCCAGCCGGGGCATCTTGCAGACCTTATTCTGGTCGAGGGCGACCCGCTGGCTGACATTGCTGATGCGGCGCGCGTGCGAACCGTGATCCGCGACGGAATTCCGTTCGAGATGGCGGCGCTGCTTGACCCCTTTCTTCCGACAGACTGACGGAGAAACTTTTGAACGACCGTGATGCAGTAGATGACGAGATAGCGGCTTTCAACGCGCAATTGCGCGCGGCATGGGGGCGGCGCCCGGCGCTGGATACGCTTTCCATGGCGGAGCTGCGCGCAATTGCGGAGGAAATTCGCGCGCCATGGGCCGCTGGCGGTCCGGTGATGGCGGACATCCAAAATCATCAAATCGAGTTAAAAACCGGCAAAGCGCCAATAAGAGTTTACTACCCTCAACACGCAAACGAAGCGTCGCCGGTGCTGATCTATCTGCATGGCGGCGGCTTCGTCATGTTCAGCAACGATACGCATGACAGGCTGATGCGCGAATACGCCGCCAGAGGCCGCTTCGTCGTGATCGGCGTTGATTATCCGCTGGCGCCCGAACACAAATTCCCGGCGGCGCTTAACTGCATCACCGATCTTGTCCTATGGCTTGAAGAGAATGCGCATTGGCTTGGCATAGACCCCGCGCGCATGGCGATTGGCGGTGATTCCGCAGGCGGCAACCTCGCCATCAGCACATGCCTTCAATTGCGGGGCGCCTCGAAATTGCATCTGATACAGGCCGTTCTTTCAAACTATGGCGGCTTTTCCGCCGAATGCAGCGATGAAGCGGAAGCCCAACGCGGCGGCGCCGGCGCTGTCTTGAACAAGGCTGAAGTAGAGTATTTCTGGAACCAGTATCTCAACAGCGACGCGGAAAAATGCAATCCTTTTGCGTGTCCGGTTCACGCGGATCTTCGCGAACTGCCGCCGGTATTTCTGGCCATCCCTGACCGTGATATCGTCTCTGACGACAGTTTCGCCCTGGCTGAGAAACTGAACATGGCGGGCGTTTCTGCGACGACAAAAATCTATCGCGGCGCAACGCACAGCTTTCTGGAAGCCATGTCCATATCCACGCTCGCCCGCGAAGCGATCCGCGACGGCGCCGACTTTATCGCCAATCATCTTGAATGAGTTTTCCCGCGCAAATTTTACGACCTGAAAGAGGACGCCAATGATGAAAATGAAACGCCGTTATTTCCTGGGCGCCGGCTTTTCCTTAATGCTGGTCCGGCCGGCGGCGGCCGACGCCCAACTCGATCTTGCACTTGTGGGCGGCGATTTCTGGACTGGCGACCCGAACGCACCCCGCACGGACGCTGTCGGAATCATCGGAGATCGCATCGTCGCCCTTGGGGGCGACGCCGTGCGCTCTGCGATAGCGAAGAAAACCCGCATCATTGACCTCGACGGCGCCTTCGCCATGCCCGCCTTTATCGACAATCACACGCATTTTCTGAAAGCGGCGATGGCGCTGGCGCAACCGGATTTGCTGAATGTCAAAAACCGCGCCGAGTTCGTTTCGCGCATCGGCGAAGCTGCGCGCGCCAATCCGGGACGCTGGATTACCGGACAAAGCTGGGACGAACAGCGGATGGGCGGCGAGTTGCCGTCGCGCCAATGGATCGACGGTGTGACGCCGGATACGCCCGTGGCCGTGCCGCGCACTGACTTGCATCTTTATCTGTTGAACTCACTCGCCTTGCGCCTCGCCGGGATCGACCGCAACACGCCCGATCCTGATGGCGGCGTCATTGACCGCGACAGCAAGGGCGAACCGACCGGGATTATCAGGGACAACGCCAAATCCCTGGTTGATCGCGTCATCCCCAAGCCGACGCCGGAGCATGAGGAATCCGCGCTTCGCGCCGCCATTGATCTTTGTCATTCAAATGGCGTCGCGCAGGTTCACGTCCCCGAAATTGACTGGCGCTGTCATGACGCGCTGCGGCGATCTTCGGTCGCGCGCGACAAGGGCTTGCGATTTTATTCCATGGTCCCGCTACAGGACTGGCGAAAGATGGCCGACAGCGTCGCCGAAGACGGCAAAGGCGACCTTTGGGTGCGCTGGGGCGGCGTCAAGGGCCTCGCCGACGGTTCGCTGGGCTCACGGACTGCTCTGTTCCACGATCCCTATACAGATGACCCGACAACTTCGGGCGTTCGCATTTTGCCGCTCGACGAACTCTCAGAGGCCGTTGCGAATGCTGACAAGGCGGGACTGCATGTCACCGTCCATGCGATTGGCGACCGCGCCAATGATGACGTGCTTGATATTTTCAAATCTGTCGCCGCGAGCAATGGACCGCGCGACCGGCGTTTCCGCATAGAACACGCCCAGCATGTTCGCCCTGCCGCCATCCCGCGCTTCGCCGAACAGGGGGTGATTGCCTCCGTTCAACCCTACCACGCCATTGACGACGGGCGCTGGGCGGTAAACCGGATTGGCGAGGACCGGCTGCATGGCACTTATGCATTCGGCGCGCTGATCCGCAGCGGCGCCCATGTCACCTTCGGGTCCGACTGGCCGGTCGCGCCGATGAACCCGTTACTGGGCGTGCAAGGCGCGGTCACCAGAGAGACAATCGACGGCGCCAACCCCAAAGGCTGGCTGCCCGAAGAAAAAGTGTCGGTTGAGCAGGCGCTTCATGCGTATACGGCGGAAAACGCCTATGCCGGTTTTCAAGAGAACACCACCGGACGCATCGCGCCAAACCTTCTCGCTGATCTTGTGGTTCTCGACAGAGACATCACCAGCATTGTGGCGGACGACATTCATGAAACGCGTGTCCTCAAAACAATTGTTGGCGGCGAAGAAAGATACGACGCCTGAGGAGACATACGGAAATTGAATGCCGGTCGGCGAAGAGACCAGAAGCTGAAAAAATGGTGGAGGGGGATGGATTCGAACCATCGTACGCTAAGCGGCCAGATTTACAGTCTGGTGGATTTAACCACTCTCCCACCCCTCCACAGGGTGCTGACCGGGCGGCCGGAAAGGCTTTCCGCTCAGCATGGCGACAACAGCAATCCGGGGCGAGCCCGGCCCGCCACTGTCGGGAGAACGGGGTCTATAGCCGCGCCGGTCGGGCTTCGCAACCATTCCGGCGGGTGGTCAGGGGCAATTTCCTGTTTCCCCAGCAATAAGAACCGGCTAGGCCGTCCCCATGAAGGAAAAACGGCCCAAAAACCAAAAAAATCCACCGCCCGCCAAAAAGGACGGTCCCTCCAAGGCCCAGCGAAATTCCGCCCGGCCGAAACAGGGTAAATCGCACCCCCCGCGGCGGATGGGCTCTGGCTTTATGGCCGCCATGCGGTCGCCGCCGCATTGGCCAACCCCGCCCGCAAGGTGAAGCGCGTTCTCGCCACCAAAAACGCCGCTGATTGGCTGGCCGAGCATGGCGCAAATGCGGCCAGCCTCGCCCGCCTTGAAGATGCAAGGCCTGAAGACCTCGATCATCTGCTCCGCGAGGGCGCGGTGCATCAGGGCGTCGCCGCGCTGGTCGACGACCTTCCCCGCGCGCAATTGGAAGATGTTTGCGCCCCGGCGGAAAACAATCGCCCGGTTCTGGTTCTCGATCAGATCACCGATCCGCAAAATATCGGCGCGTTGTTCCGCTCCGCCGCCGCATTTGGCGCCTGCGCCGTCATCGTGCAGGACCGCAGAACGCCGCCGTTATCGGGCGCGCTCGCCAAGGCCGCCGCCGGCGCGGTGGAAACCATTCCCTGCGTGCAGGTCGTGAACATCGCCCGCGCGCTCAATGCGCTTCAAGAACTCGGCTATCACTGCGCCGGGCTCGCCGGAGAAGCGGAGGCGGAAATCTCCGCCCTTCCCGATGCGCCGCTTGCGCTGGTGATGGGGGCCGAAGGCGGCGGGCTGCGCCGGCTCGTCGCCGAGACTTGCGACCGGCTCTACCGCATTCCGATCGCGCCAGGCATGGAAAGTCTCAACGTATCGAACGCCGCTGCGATTTCTTTGTACGAAGCGCGCCGGGGGCGTTAAACTGCCGCTGGAATTTGGGAGAGAATAATGGCGAAACCTGTTTTCTATTACTGCCCGCGCACCCGCGCCGACACAGTTATGTGGTTGAATGAAGAGCTTGGCGGCGTTTGCGACATCAAGCTCGTCAATCTGAAGGCCGGGGAGCACAAAAGCCCGGACTTCCTGAAGATCAATCCCATGGGCAAAGTGCCAGCGCTTGTTCATGACGGCGTAAACGTGACCGAAAGCGCCGCGATCTGCGCCTATCTCGCCGATGCGTTTGCGGATAAAGGATTTGCGCCGGCGCTGAGCGATCCCAAACGCGGCGCCTATTATCGCTGGATGTTCTATGCGCCTTCCTGCATCGAACCGATGATGCTCGACAAGCTTGGCGGCGTGAAACGCGAAAACCCCATGTCCGCCGGTTACGGCACGGAAGAAGACGTTCTGAAATCCATTGATGTCGCCCTCTCCTCCGGCCCATACATTCTCGGAGACAAGCTGAGCGCCGCCGATATCGTCATGGGGTCGCTGTTGAACTTTGCGATCATGTTCGGCGCCGTCGAAAAGAAGGGGAAGATCGCCGACTATGTTGACCGCATGACGGCGCGCCCTGCCTTTGCGAAGACGCAGGAGACCAGCGCCAAACACGCCGCCGATCTCGGCATCTGAATGAGCGCGGCAATTCATCAGGGTGGTTGCCAATGCGGCGCCCACAGATTTGAAGCGACCGGCGCGCCGAAATTCATCGCTATTTGTCATTGCGCGGCATGCCGCAAGGCAACGGGCGCTGCGTTTTCTACATGGATTGGCTTTGAAGACGGCAAGGTCACATGGACGACGCGCGCGCCAGACTTTTACGCCAGTTCAAAAGGCGTCAAGCGCGGGTTCTGCGGCGCCTGCGGCACGCCCCTCACCTATGCCAGCGACAAATGGAAAGGCGAAACGCATTTCCTGATCGGCGTTATGGACCGTCCCGAAGACTACGTGCCAACAGGCGAAGTTTTCGCTGATAAGGCGCTAAGCTGGTCCCAGCATATCGAAAGTGTTCGCTAGTGGGCTTTGAAGCCGTCATCTTTGACTTTGGCGGGGTCTTCACCACCTCGCCGGTGCAGAATTTTGCTGCCTTTGAGAGCGAGCATAATCTGCCCGAGCGATTTATCGGCAATGTCATCAAAACCAATCATCACACAAACGCCTGGGCGCAATTCGAACGGGCAGAGATGACATTGGAAGACTTCGATGACGCTTTCGCCGTGGAGAGCAAGGCGGCGGGGTTTGAAATTCGCGGCAAAACCCTGGTGAAGCTTCTCAAGCTGCATTTCAATCACAACATGATCGACGCGCTGACGCGGGTGAAAGCTGCCGGCTACAAGACCGGCTGCATCACCAATAATCTTCCGAAGCTCGATTCAAAAGGCATGCTGGCGCCGGAAGAAAGCCGCGCCCTGGCGACCCGCATAAACGCCGATTTCGATCACATCATTGAATCATCCAAGGCGGGCGTCAGAAAGCCGGAGCCCCGGATCTATGAAATGATGTGCGACGCGCTCGCCGTTGCCCCGGCCGGCTGCATTTTCCTCGATGATCTCGGCATCAACCTCAAGCCCGCCCGCGCCATGGGCATGACCACGATTAAAGTGCCGTTCGCCGATGTGAGCCCGGCGATCGCAGAATTATTCGCCCTGCTCGAACTGGCCTAGCCCCGCCCATCGCCCGCACAAAGTACGCCGCGATGGAATTGCGCTCCATCTGCATAAGCTGTTTTGGCGGCGACGCGTGTTGCGATAGAATGCGCCTCCTGAGGAGACGTCCATGACCTATTTGCGCCCCCGATCCGAACTTGAAACCCATGACGTCACAAACCAGCCCCCGCCTTTCGAAGGGGTGAATTTGTTTGACGGCGATCTCGCCTTGCGCGCGACAGTTGAGCGACGCGGCGGCGCGACGCTTCTGAAGAAATTATCCGCCTACGGTGCATCTCTTGGTTCCGCCGAGACCCAGGAGAATGCGCGTCTCGCACACGCCAATCCGCCCAAGCTTGTCAGCTTTGACCGCTATGGCCACCGCCTTGACGAAGTGGAGTTTCACCCGGCCTATCATGCGCTGATGGATCTCGGCCTTTCTTCGGGATATGCGTCCATCGCCTGGACCGCAAAGGAAGGCGGTCATGTGGCCCATGCCGCAATGGTCTATATGCAGGCGGGCGCGGAACCCGGCGTCGGCTGCCCCATGACGATGACCTATGCGGCAGCTCCAGCGCTTCGTCATGCGCCGGACATCGCCAAAGAATGGATCCCGCGCATCACCGCCAGCGCCTATGACCCGCGCTTCATGCCTGCGAGCGACAAGAAAGCCGCGACCATCGGCATGGCGATGACTGAAAAACAGGGCGGGTCGGATATACGCGCGAATACGACGACAGCGACGCCCATCGGCGATGGCGCATATGAACTGGTCGGGCATAAATGGTTCTGCTCGGCGCCGATGTGCGATGCGTTCTTAACGCTGGCGCGCACAGATGCGGGCGTCACCTGTTTCCTCGTGCCGCGCTGGCGCCCGGATGGCGGCCGCAACGCCTTTCACATCATGCGCTTGAAGGACAAGCTGGGCGATCGCTCGAATGCGTCTTCGGAGATTGAGTATCACGGCGCCTGGGCGCAACGCGTCGGCGAAGAAGGCCGCGGCGTGCGCACTATCATCGACATGGTTCAGCATACGCGGCTTGATTGCATCGCCGGATCTGCGGGCGGCATGCGCGCCGCCTTGGCGCAAGCGCTCTGGCACACAGCGCACCGTTCGGCCTTTCAAAAGAAGTTAATTGATCAGCCTGCGATGGCGATGGTGCTGGCGGACCTTGCGTTGGAAACAGAAGCCGCATCGGCGCTTGCCTTTCGTATAGCACAGAGCTTCGACAAGGCAGGCGATGAGAAAGAAGCCGCCTTCATGCGCCTGGCGACGCCGATTGCGAAATACTGGGTGTGCAAACGCCAGCCCGGCGCCGTCTATGAGGCGCTGGAATGTCATGGCGGCGCAGGCTTCGTTGAGGAAGGGCCGATGCCGCGCCTGTTCCGCCAGTCGCCGCTGAACGCCATCTGGGAGGGGTCGGGCAATGTCATCGCGCTCGACATTCTGCGCGCGCTGGCGCGCGAGCCGGACAGCCTTGAAGCGGTGCGCGGCGAACTGCTCACCGCCCGCGGCGCCAACCCCCATCTCGATGCGCATCTTGCTGCACTGGATCGCTGGTTTAAACCGGGCGCGCTGAACGAAGCCACGGCGCGCGCTTTCGCCGAAGAGATGGCGCTCGCCCTTTCCGCCATGGCCTTGTCCCAGTCGGCGCCGGATTATGTGTTTGACGGTTTCTGCAATACCCGCCTCGATCGCAGCGAGCGCAATCTGGCCTATGGCGCGGTGACCGCCGGGATAGATGTGGATGCGATCATCAATCGCGCAAGGCCCGCATAAATTTGCGAGCCAAAATCCGGCGCTAAAAGGTTAAACGCAATCCGACATATTCCCTTAAATAACCTCTAAGGGCCGGCTTTTAATTTGGCCGGACGAATGTGACACGAGCGGGGGCTGCGGGCGCCATGGCGCATCGAGTCGAGATTTCATCTTACGCGGCGATTCCGGCGATCCTTGCGCTGGCGGGGATCGCTTTTGTCATGAAACCTGAAGAATTGCGCCGCGATCCGCTGCTGGAGATGCAGGGGATGATCGGGCTCGCCGGAAAATATGAAG
The DNA here is from genome assembly GCF_055809375.1 of Hyphococcus sp. D3-15. Taxonomy (NCBI): domain Bacteria; kingdom Pseudomonadati; phylum Pseudomonadota; class Alphaproteobacteria; order Parvularculales; family Parvularculaceae; genus Hyphococcus; species Hyphococcus sp. D3-15. The sequence goes on from NZ_CM147910.1 coordinate 3,257,565, forward strand.
TGATGTATGCGCGCTGCGCGAATGGAAGCGATAGCGCCCAAATGGACGCCGCGAGCGTCGCCAAAGGTTTCGCCGGCGGCTTCAGCCACCAGTTTCCGGCCCGCAATGACGAAGACGCCGCGCGATTTGTCCTGCAGGTTCGCCCGCAATGCGACGTTGCGAGCCTGTATCGCCTTGACCGTCGCTTGTCGGATCAAGCGCGAAACCATCGCTACCGGCGCACGCGGATTGAGATTTAATACCGCCGCGTCAATGCGCGGGTGAACGCCGAATGCAGGCGCGGACGCCTGGCGTCGCCTAGTCCCGCAACGCCGCCCCGTTCAGATGTTCGCAATGCCCATCGTCGCCAATGCCGCAAACCATATTGTTGTAGCGGGCGGCCTCAGCCCGGCTCTTCGCAACGCCCTTGCCGGATTCATACATCCTGCCGAGACTGCGACAGCCATCTTTCAATCCCAAGTCGCAAGCGCGACGGAAATAATAGGCGGCTTTCTTGTCATTCCGCCGCACGCCATCGCCCATCACCGGCTGGCCCCACATGTCCAGCCGCGTCTCATAGGTCTGTGCGAGTTCTAAACACGCCTCGCCATGACCCTTCTGGCACTGCATGCGGAATTCATAGAGCTGTTCTTGCCGGGTCGGCGGCTTTTCCTTAGCCGGCGCCTCCGCCGCGAATGCAGGCATCGCAAACAATGCAAAGCCGGTGATTGCGCCAAGCCGGAACATGCCAGCGTGGTCACAATGTTTCCCACGATAACCGATGAACATTCGAAGTCCCTGATTGGATTAACGTCAGACAGTCAGCACCCCATCTGAATCACACAGAATTCCATCCGAAATCTTAATCGAGATCGGCGCTTCCAATCTATTCTTGGTAATTTTTGCGTAAACCGCGCGCATGCGCACAAGGCGCGCAAATCAATCCGTGTTTGGAGAAAATGGTCGGAGCGGCGGGATTCGAACCCACGACCCCTTGACCCCCAGTCAAGTGCGCTACCAGGCTGCGCTACGCTCCGACCCATGCGGCGAATGAGAGTTCATCCGGCGCGAGCGCGTCTTATAGGCACGATGCGTGGGAGTGGAAACCGATTTTTCGCAGAAATCGTGCGCATGGCGGATTTTCGCGCCTCCGGGGTTGGCGCCAGGACCGGCATGGCGAAACCTCATGAGGCGCGACCGCTCAGTCGCGCTCAGCCTCGATGGCCTCGAGCGCCAGCGCGGCCTGATCCAGTGCGTCCTGCACGGTTTCGAGCCTGACCAGCAGCGCCTTCAACGCCCGGCGCATTTCCGGCGGCAAAGGCGCGGCTTTGAACGCCTCGGCCTCGCCGAGTTCCAGCGTTTCTGTCTGGTTTGGCGCGCTTTCATCATCTTCGAGGACCGGGCGTATATCCACCGGCTCGCCCGCCGCCGCGCGGCGCCCGATCTCGGAGACATATTTAATGCCTTCGTCCTTGAAGATCTTCTGAACGCCCTTGGTGGTGTAGCGCTGTTCATAAAGCAGAACGCGAATGCCGCGCAGGAGATCTATGTCGAGCGGGCGATAATAGCGCCGCCCGCCTGCCCGGCGCATCGGGCGAACCTGACCAAACACTTCTTCCCAATGACGCAATACATGTTGCGGCACGTCCAGTTCCTGGGCGGCTTCGGAGATTGTTCGGAAGGCATCGGCGGATTTCGCCACTGACATAACTCAAGCCCGGGTTCAGCCCCAGATTCAGCTCTGGTTCAAAGTCTGGCGCAATTGCGCTATTCGGCGGCGTCAGCCTGCCGGTGAGTATTGTTGATCTGATCTTTCAGCACATGCGACGCGCGGAAGGTGATCACCCTTCGCGGCTCGATCGGCACTTCTTCGCCGGTTTTCGGATTGCGGCCCATGCGCAGTTTCTTGTCGCGCACGGAGAAGGTCCCGAAGGAGGAAATCTTCACCGTCTCGCCCTGCTCCAGGGTTTGCGCCACTTCGTCGAGAATGCGCTCAACGAATGCCGATGACTCATTTCGCGAAATGCCAAGCGACCGATAAACCGCATCGGTCAGGTCAGCCCTCGTGATGGTTTTTCCCGTCATGATAGTCCTGCCCGCTTGTCCCACAGAGCGGCGAGGTTAACGGCTCGAGGGCGCATTGGTCAATAAGTCTTTGATATATATTGCCTGTTTTTCAGACAGGCGGATTTGAGCGTCCTAAATCCGCATCAGGGCCGCACCCCAGGTGAGACCGCCGCCCATCGCCTCAAAGAGCACCAGATCATCCTTCTTGATCCGCCCGTCAGCCACCCCGGCGCAAAAGGCCAGCGGGATCGACGCGGCGGAGGTATTGCCCTGACGGGCGATGGTCGAGACCACCTGATCGGGGCGCAAATCGAGCTTTTTGACCACGCCCTGGATGATCTGTTCATTCGCCTGATGCGGCACGAACCAGTCAATTTCGGTGACCGCGATCTTTGCTTCAGAGCAGACCTGCACCATCGCATCGGAAATCCGGGTGACCGCCTCGCGGAACACCTTGTTTCCCTGCATCCGGACATGGCCGGTAGTGCGGGTGGATGACACGCCGCCATCCACATAGAGCAAATCGACCATGCGCCCGTCGCAGCGCAGATAGCTGGCCATCATGCCGCGATCGCCGGCTTCGTCCGCAGGCTGAGCTTCCAGCACAAAGGCGCCCGCGCCGTCGCCAAACAACACGCAGGTCGTGCGGTCTTCCCAGTCGAGAATGCGCGAGAATGTTTCCGCACCGATCACCAGCGCGCGTTTGTGCTGGCCGCTGAGAAGGAATTTCTCCGCTGTCGACAGCGCGTAGATAAAGCCCGTGCACACCGCCTGAACATCGAAGGCCGCGCCCTCCCCGGCGCCGATCTTCGCCTGCACGATGGCGGCGGTCGACGGAAAGGTCAGATCCGGCGTTGTCGTCGCAACGATGATAAGGTCGATATCCGCAGCAGACAGCCCGGCGTCTTTCAACGCCGCTTCCGCCGCGCGCGCCGCGAGGTCTGATGTCAGCTCGCCTTCCGATGCGATGTGTCGCTCAGTAATGCCCGTGCGCGCACGGATCCATTCGTCGCTCGTGTCCACGCGCTTTGCCAGATCATCATTCGTGAGAATTTGCTCGGGCAAAAAAGCGCCGCATCCACGCAGCACTGCTTTAAAACTCATACCGCCGCCGCTTTTATCGTATTTTCACTCGCCGATGCTTCGGCGATACGTTGACGCCGGTTCATCACGCTTTTCACTGTAGACGCTACATCGTCGCGGAACGGACGTCCCGCAAGGCTCGCCGCCATATTGACTGCGCTGGCGACGCCGCGCGCATCCGCCCCGCCATGACTTTTCACGACCACACCGTTTACGCCGAGGAAAACCCCGCCATTATTCGAGGACGGGTCGATCCGGTCTTTCAGTTTGCGCAACCCCGGCGCCATCAACAGCGCGCCAATCTTGGCGTTTAGCGTGCCGGTGAGCGTCTCTCTCATCCAGCCGCCAAGCAGCCGCGCCGCGCCTTCAGCCGATTTCAGCGCCACATTGCCGGTGAAGCCGTCAGTGACGACAACATCCACAGTGCCCTTGGAAATGTCATTGCCTTCGACAAAGCCTTTGAAGGCCATATCCGGGTCAGCCTCGCGCAACACCCGCGCGGCCGCACGGATCAGCTCATGGCCCTTCAAATCTTCAGCGCCGACATTCAGCAGGCCGACGGTCGGCCGCTCGACATTCATCAGCGCACGGAAAAAAGCTTCGCCCATGATCGCGAATTGCACGAGTTGATTTTCATCGGCTTCCACATTGGCGCCGACATCGAGCACCACGGAACGCCCGCGCGGCGTCGGCCACAACGCCGTCACTGCCGGACGGTCAATGCCGTCAATCATGCCGAGCTGCTTGCGCGCCACCGCCATGAGCGCGCCGGTATTGCCGCCGGACACCACCGCCTGCACCTTGCCTTCGCTGAGCGCTGTTATCGCCGCCCACATGGAGGTATCGCGACCGCGCCGCAGCACATGCATCGGCTTGTCGGTCATCGCGACAACGCTATCGGCATGATGGATTTGCGCGCCGGCGATTTCGCGGCGCGCGGCGATCATCGGTTCAAGCTGCGCCTTGTCGCCAAAGAACACGACCGGCACTTTAAGGCCGCGCTTCACCGCATAAGCGACGCCGTCGACGACCGCTTGCGGGCCTGCGTCGCCGCCCATCGCGTCAACCGCGAGCGTTAGTTCACGCGCTTCGCTCATCGCCGTACTAACCTGCCATTCTTGGTGCGGCGCAGAATATGAGCGCCCGCCGCCGCTGGCAACGCGCCCCTTGTGCGCCCCTGGGAAGCGCCGAAACAGCCCTTATAACCCCTTCGCCGCCGCCGTAAACCTATTGATTATCATCGTCTTTTCCCAAAGCCTGTTTAAGCCCGGCAAAGGGCGAAACTTTTTCGGGAGGGGCGTAGGCGTCCGCAAGGCTGGCCGCGCCTTCCTTTCGCGGGAATGGGTCCATAGCCAGCGATAATTGCTGGACAAGCACTTCGCCGAGATCAAGCGTATCGCCCTCATGGATTTCCGGCGCATCCCAGTTCTCTTCTTCGTCGCCATCCGAAGCGGTGCGCAGCAAATCCAGATCAAAGCTTTCCGAAATGCTTTCCGGCGTCGGCTCGAGGCTCGCGACACATTCGCGCGTCATCTCGGCCTTGATGGTCCCTTCAATGCGAATAGTCGATTTCGTGACAAAGACCTGCAACTCGCCGGAGAGCGCTTCTATCGACAGCGCGCCTAGCCTTTCTGCAACCTTGCGCCGCTCTTCTTCGCTGGCGGACAAGCGAAAGGTTTTGCCCGGCTTTCCGACGTCGCCCAGATCAATCTCGTGACTGAATTCCGGCGTGATTTGTTCGTCGTCAGTCATGAAGTCTGTTCCGTTGCGGCAAACACCACAATTCCATTTGCGATGCGTGATGCAGGCTGGCGGCCGAGCGAATCATCGGCGCGGCGCACATAGGCCGCGAGCGCGTCTGCATTCTCGCTGGCCTCGACGCCGTAAATATTGCGGGCAAGCGCGGAGGCCAGCGCGCCTTCTTCCGCGTCTTCCTGAAGCGCGGCCTGGTAAGCCTCTACGCGGCCATAATAATTTTCCGCCAGCTTGCGCACTTTCTTGCCGACCTGAAGATCGCCGACTCCAAGCTCGCGCAGGCTGTCATCCATATTCTGAAACATCGCATCAATGAGGCTCTGGCTCGCCTGTTTGGCGGCCTCGTCGCCCTTGAGGCGGCGCATGATGAGATAGACATGCAGCGCCACCTGTTCGAACCGGCCTTCAACCGTGTCCGGCGCGCCGAATTTCTGATACAGCACAGGATTACGGGCTTGCTCCACCGCCGCCGCATAGAGCGCCCGGCCAGCCTCATGGGCGGGATCTTTCCTGAATAACGCCTTGAACATCTGGCTTTTCCTCTTCGGCGCGGGCGAAAACCGCCTGCTTGCCCATATCAGGGACGACATCTTGGATTTGCGGCGAGTTGAAATCACTGGTATCGAAGGCCAGTTATTCCTCACAAGGCCCGGGATCAAGTCCCCGGGCGTCGCAGGTTTGGTCGCGCCGCCCGCGGGACGCCCCGCCCGGCAGGCCGATCCGGCAGAGTAAAGAGAACCCGATGACCAGATTTGTCCTGCTTGCGTTGTGCTTTTTCTCACTACAGGCCTGCGTTTCCGTCCGCACCTCCCATGGCTATGTCCTTGAAGCGGACCAGTCAGCGCTGGAGGCCAAAGTAGGCTTCGACACCAAGGATCTCGATCCTCGCGAAATATGGCGAGCCGTCGATGATCGGCACATTCGACCGCAACGCCTGGTACTATCTTTACTCCACCGACCAGACCCGCGCCTTCTTCAAGCCCAAGACATCAACGCGCAATGTCATCGCCATCAATTTCGATCCCGCCAGCGGCGAAGTGAGCAAGTTCGACACCTACTCCCTGGAAGACGGCGAAGACATTCGCCTCGTCCAGCGTGAAACGCCGACACGCGGCAAGGAGCTGAATTTCTGGGAGCAATTGCTGGGCAATGTGGGCGCGCTGCCTGCCTCGCTGGGCGAAGAAGGCCCGGTCCCCGGTCAGTAAGGCTCGGCGCGAGACCGAAGGTCAGCGCTTTGTGAAGTGGTCGAAGCCGCTATGCGGTACGGCAATCGGCGCGCCGCCTTCGGCGAGAAACAACACACCGTCGCCTCTCGTCAGCGTGCCGATACGCGAAACTTCGGTGCGCGAGGCTTTGGCGGCGACCGTCACAGAGCGGCGCATGGCCGGCGGCGCAGCAAACAGAATTTCATAATCATCACCAAACCCGGTCAGCGCCGCGAGCGCTTTCCAGCGGTTTTCCTGCGCCGCGACCCATGACGCCGCGCCGGCGGAGCGCGGCACCGCCACAGCTTCGATTTCCGCCCGCAAGCCGGATGCGCGCGCCAGATGCCCGGCGTCAGCGATCAGTCCGTCGGATACGTCAATCGCAGCGGTCGCCAGCCCCGCCAACGCCGCCCCCAATGACAGCCGCGGCTCTGGAAGGTGATAACGGCTCGCCAGCGATGCTTTGTCGACGGTCGTGAACTTGAACTCTTTCCTAAGCGCCGCGAGGCCAAGCCCCGCATCGCCGATCGTGCCCGACACATATAGATCATCGCCAAGCGATGCGCCCGAACGCGGGGTCATGCCCTGGCGCGGCGGCGCGCCGAAAAATGTCGCCGACAACGTCAGCGGCGCGCTCTTCGCGCCATGCACCGTTGTGTCGCCGCCATATAGCGAAATTCGGAATTGCTGCTGGTCTTCGGCGAGGCCGCGCGCAAACAACTCTATATCTGCGCGCTTTACATTTTGCGGCCAGACACAGCCGAGAAAATACCCCGCCGGCTTGGCGCCCTTCGCCGCAAGGTCAGACAAATTCGCGCGGATGAGCTTGCGCGCAACAAGATCTAGCGGATCTTTCGGGAGGAAATGCACCCCCGCCACCATCAGGTCTTTGGTGACCACAAATTGCTGAGATTCAAGCAGCGCAGCATCATCGGTGAGACCAAAGGCGCCCGGCGCCGACGCCGTCAGCGGCGCAAAAATCTCGTGGATGATGTCAAATTCGCTCATGCGCCCCTAGCGCCAACCCTGATTGCTATAGCTGCAATTCATCGCTGCGCGCTTCCTTCGCCGCCGCATCCAGCACCGCATTGATAAAGCCCGGCTCGTCGCCTTCGAAAAAGGCGCGCGCCACATCCACATATTCGTTGATGACGACTTTGTAGGGCACATCGGGCCGGCGGATCATCTCGTACAAACCGGCGCGCAAGATCGCCCGCACCGTCGCGTCGAGTCGCGCCAGGCGCCAGCCTTCCGCAAGCTGGCGTTGCAGATACGGATCCAGCTTGCCCTGCGTCTCCACAGCGCCGCGCAGAATGTCGGCGAAAAACGCCGCATCCGCCGCATGAAGCGTTTCACCTTCGATCTCACCGCCAAGGCGGAAGTCCTTGAATTCACGGATAATCGACTCAACGCCCTGACGCCCCGTCTCCATTTGATAGAGCGCTTGCACGGCGGCGAGCCGGGCGGCGGAGCGCGGCGGCGCGCCTTCGGTTTTTTTATTGTCTTTTGCGGTCATACTCATTGCGCCCAAGGGCCTTGTCCAAACTCAATATCAGCAAGGGCTATTCGCCCTCACCCTCTTCCATGCCGCCAAGAAATTCACCGAAGTCTTTTGCTTCTCTGAAATTTTTATAGACCGACGCATAGCGCACATAAGCGACATCATCGAGCTTGGCGAGGCCTTCCATCACCATCTCGCCGATCAATTTGGTTTCGATCTCGGATTCGCCGGTGGCCTCGAGGCGGCGGACGATGCCGGAAACCATCTGCTCCATCCGCTCCGGCTCGAAATCGCGCTTTCTCAGCGCCACCAGGATCGAACGCATCAGCTTGTCGCGGTCGAAGGGCGCACGCTTGCCGGTGCTCTTGATCACCACCAGCTCACGCAATTGCACCCGCTCGAAGGTCGTGAAGCGGCCGCCGCAGGCAGAGCATTCCCGCCGTCGGCGAACCGACGCGCCGTCCTCTGCGGGACGGGAATCTTTAACCTGGGTATCATCGCTGCCGCAAAACGGACATCGCATGGGCTTGCCTCCGGCTGGTCAGAGCATTTTCAAGCGAAGTGGATGCCGGTTCGCGTTAAGAAAATGCGATAAAAAACCTACAGAAGGCCGGTTCTACGCGAGTCAGCCGTAAATGGGAAACTGCGCCGTCAGAGCCTTGACCCTGGCCATGACAGACGCTTCCACCGCCGGATCCGCCTCACCCTTCGCCGCCAGCGCGTCGAGGACATCGGCCATCATCGCGCCCACTTCCTGGAACTCGGCGACGCCAAAGCCGCGAGTGGTCCCGGCTGGCGAGCCGATTCGAATGCCTGAAGTGATGGTGAATTTTTCAGGATCGTAAGGGACGCCGTTCTTGTTGCAGGTGATGCCGGCGCGCTCGAGGCTATGCTCGGCTTCATTGCCTTTAACGCCCTTGGGCCGCAGATCGATCAGCGCCAGATGCGTGTCCGTGCCGCCTGAGACCACCGCATAGCCCGCATCGACCAGCGATCCCGCAAGCGCCTGGGCGTTGTCGATGACCGCTTGCGCATAGGTCTTGAATTCAGGACGCAGCGCCTCTCCGAACGCCACCGCCTTGGCGGCGATGATGTGCATCAAAGGACCGCCCTGAATGCCCGGAAACAATGCGGAGCGGATTTTTTTCGCCAAAGCCGGGTCATTGGTCAGCACCATCCCGCCACGTGGGCCGCGCAGCGTCTTGTGGGTGGTCGTGGTCACAACATGGGCGTGCTCCAGCGGATTGGGATAAACCCCGCCCGCGACAAGCCCGGCGAAATGCGCCATGTCGACCATCAAGAAAGCGCCAACGCTGTCTGCGATCTCGCGGAACCGCTTGAAGTCGATGATGCGGGAATAAGCGCTGCCGCCGGCGATGATGATCTTCGGCTTGTGTTGCTTCGCAAGGCTTTCCAGTTGGTCAAAGTCGATGCGGTGATCGTCTTTGGTGACGCTGTAGGACACCGCATTGAACCATTTGCCGGACTGGTTGGCCGCGCCGCCATGGGTAAGGTGACCGCCAGCGGCGAGATCCATGCCGATGAAAGTGTCGCCCGGCTTCATCAAGCCCATGAAAACACATTGATTTGCCTGGCTGCCGGAATGCGGCTGAACGATCGCCTCTTCGCAGTTAAACAGCTTTTTCGCCCGCGCGATGGCGATTTCTTCGACCTCGTCCACCTGCTCACAACCGCCATAATAGCGCTTGCCGGGATATCCTTCGGCGTATTTGTTGGTCAGCACCGACCCGGCCGCCTCGAGAACCGCCTTTGAAACAATGTTTTCCGACGCGATCAGCTCGATCTGATGCTGCTGGCGGGCGAGTTCGCCCTTCACCCAATGAAAGACTTCGTCATCGCGGCTGGAGAGCGATTCGGTGAAAAATCCTTCCGGAAGCTTGTAAGAACTGGCGACGTCACTGGCTAATTTACTTGCGCTCATCCCGGCGGCTCCTGGCGGCATTCGACCCCGGAAATGAGGCCCCACTAACAGCGGCGACATATAGAGGCGGCCGCCCCCGCCAGCAATGGCGCCGCCAAACATCCAGGCCCAAAAGCGCCCTACCCAATCGCCGCACCCATTAGCCGACTTAAACGCATGCTTAGCCGGAATGATATCATGCCAAAAACGAATGACAAATACAGCTTCACTTAAAGTGGAAGAAATCGGCTTTATACAACGCTGATTTAACAGTCATCATAAATGAGCAGCTTGCTATCAGCAGAAAGACCCGTTACCGCCCTTGCGGGGTGAAAACTGTGCGCAATGGCAAGTTGCGCCTAGAACCTGCGGGCTGCCGAGAAGGCAAGGGATAGCGAGAACGCTATTGTCGGTGGCTTCCGCACTGGAGAAGACTAGAATGGCCAATAAGAAGACGGATTCCGTTGACCAGATCAGCGCGATCCACCTGGCGAGTGATATCGTCGCCGCGTATGTCGGAAACAATGCTGTAAAAGCCGACCAACTTCCTACTCTACTGCATGATGTGTACTCCGCCGTCTCCGGCCTCGCCGAAGAAGGTGCATCGTTCCTCGCTAACCGCGAGCCAGCCGTGCCGATCAACAAATCGGTGACACCCGATTTTGTGATCTGCTTGGAGGACGGCAAAAAACTGAAGATGCTCAAACGCTACTTGCGTACGCATTATGATCTGTCCCCAGAGGAATATCGCCGCAAATGGGGATTGCCCGCCGATTATCCGATGACTGCGCCGAACTATGCAAAGTCTCGTTCGCAACTCGCGAAAGATATTGGTTTGGGGACGGCGGCGACGTCCAAAAAACGTAAGACCGTCAAGCGCAAATCAACGCGCAAAAAGTCTTAAGACCACTTCGTGCCTTACCTGTGAAGCGCAGCGGCGGACCTTCCGCTGCGCTTTTACTTCCGCGGTTTCATCGAAATTGCGAAAGGGCGCATTTTTATCTGCATATTTCCGCAAAATTTATCACGCGACGCCCTGCGCCGAATTAACCCGCATGGTCTTGATACGGGACGATGCGCTGTCCTTTTCTGAAACGAAGTTTCCTGCGCCGCGATAGGCGCGACACGCATTCGCCGCAACATCGCGCCTGCGCCATTCACAGCCACAAGCGCATAAGCCTTGTTATTAGCGGTAAAACCCGCGCGCGCGGCACAAGACCACGCGCAAACGCTGCGATACATCTCAACAACGCATCATGCGACCGCATCCGCCCGAAGCGTCGCACAAAGATACAATTGTTTCCTTTTCAGAAAGCGGAAACCCTATTTTTTCACCAATAATCAACCACTTATAGAAGCTTTTACCTTGCTGTTTAGGCGTTTTTTAAAAGCGCACGCCTAGTCTGCGTCAGAAGATAGTTGTGTTTTAAGGGTTATAGAGCTCATGTCTGTCGTTGCTGACAACGCTGCACCATCCGCAAAAACCGATGCTTATGTCATTGGTCCGGATGGCACGCCGCTCACATTACAAGATCTGCCGCCGCCGACCACCAAACGCTGGGTGATCCGCCGCAAGGCAGAAGTTGTCGCCGCCGTGCGCGGAGGCCTGTTGACGCTTGAAGAAGCGTGCAACCGCTACACGCTGACAGTTGAAGAGTTTCTGTCCTGGCAAAAAGCGATCGACCAGTTTGGTCTGCCGGGGCTGCGGGCGACCCGCGTCCAGCAATACCGCTAACCCCTCCTACACTTTTCGGTCTTCGAAACCCGCCGAGGCGCTGCCCCGGCGGGTTTTTTTTCGCCCAGGCGACCGGCTGGCGGGCCGGGCGGCGGCCCTCCCCTTGGAACCCGCGCCTGCTTCGCGCTATGCTCGACTTTGTATCAATCCGGGCCATGTGGCCCTGTAGTAACCCGCCGGTATCCCGCCAATGATGAAGTTCATCGCCTCTGACCTTGACGCCGCCAAGTCCAAAGCGCGCCGGGCCCTGGGGGACAAGATGGTGGTCCTTTCAGTGCGGGAGCTGCCGAGCGGCGATGTGGAAGTCACGGCGTCCGACAAACCCGCCCCGGCTGCGCCGGAGCCAGCGCCGAAAGCGCAATTCGCCGGCGCCGCCCGCGAGGCCGTCGATGAAGGCCCGTTCAAGATGGGCGCGGGCGCACGCCTAAGCGAAAATATTGAATCGAAATTCTCCGCCGACGCTCTGTCAAAACTTTCCTCCAAGCTCACCGGCGGCAAGAGCCAGCGCTCTCTCGATATGAGCGATGTTAGCGTTCGCGCTATGGCGGAAATTCTCGCGCCCCACGGAATTGGCGATGCGCTGCTCGCGGCATTGGTCGATGGGGCGCGCAAATCTCAGATTGACGAAGACCTGTACCGGCTCGAAACCGCCTTTCGCGAAGTCTTCACTTACGCGCCGCTGCATTTTGCGCCGACCGCGCCGATCATGCTGGTCGGCCCCACTGGCGCCGGCAAGACCTCAAGCTCCGCAAAACTCGCCGCGTCAGCGCAGGCAGGCGGCGCGCCGGCCACGATGATCACCGCTGATGTCGGCCGCGCCGGCGCTATTGATCAAATCCGGGCCTATGGGGCCGCCCTGGGTGCAGATTATTTTATCGCTGAATCCCCGCTCGACGTGGCGCAAATTTTAAAGAGCCATCGCCCTGGCGGCGCGGTGGTGTTCGATACGCCCGGCGTCAGCCCCTATGATGCAGGCGATATCGCCGCCTTGCGGTCATATCGCGAGGCGGCGGATGCGGAGCCCGTGCTGGTCCTGCCCGCAAGCGGCGACGCCGATGAATATGTGGACTGGGCCATGGCCTTTAAGGAAATAGGCGTGCGGCGCTGCATCCTGACGAAGTTCGATGCAACCAAACGCGTCGGCGCCGGATTGCGCGCCGCCTTTGAAGGCGGACTGGCCTTGGCGCATTTTTCCGAAACCGCGTTTATTTCCGAAGGCCTGCTTAACGCCAGTCCGGAATTTCTCGCCCGCCGCCTGATCGCGAGCCGGCCGGGAAAAATCACCTGAACCGAACAAGCACGACGCGAACCGGCAACGCGGGCTGGCAAAGAAAAAGCGGGCCAACAGGCCCGCCAAATGATACTCAACTGATTTTCTTCTTTATACGGAATACGCAGCTACTAACTCGTCAGTCCGCGCTTTACACAGGCGCGTATTATGGTTTGCCGAGCAATGCAACCGGGTCGATGGCCTGACTTTGCTGGCGGATTTCAAAATGCAATTGCGGCGTTGTCACCGCGCCGGTTTGCCCGACTTTTGCGATGACCTGGCCTTTACGGATTTGATCGCCCTTTTTGACGAGCATCGTGTCATTATGGGCGTAGGCCGTGACGAACCCGTCCTGATGCTTGATCAGCAACAGATTTCCAAAGCCTTCCAGTTCCGAGCCGCGATAGACGACTTGTCCATCCGCAGCGGCGCGCACCGGAGCGCCGACCGGCGCGGCGATGTTCACGCCGTCATTTCGGCGGCCGAGATTTCCCGATCCGAATTCAGAAACCACTGCGCCATGCACCGGCCAGTCAAACATCGATTTGGCGGAAACCGGCGCGGGCTTCGTATAGGAAGCATTGCGCGCAATCTCGGCGACGTTGGCGGGGGCTTGCGTCTCGGCGGGCTTGGCGGGCGCGGTGCGCGCGACGGTCATCGGGCGCGACGCGCCTGTCGGCGCCTGCGGGATCAGCAATCCCTGCCCCACATCCAGCGCATAGGGCGGCTGCATCTTGTTGGCGGCGGCGATGTTTTGCACCGGCACGCCGGTACGGCGCGAAATTTCGTAAAGCGTGTCGCCTGCGCGCACGGTGTAGAGCTTGTCTGCCGCCACAACCTGACGCGTTGAAACAGCCGCGCTGGCGGTCTGCCGCGATGGCGCGTCAACAGCCAGAGCCGTTGCGCCGCTCGGCAGTTTCAACGCCTGACCGACCTTCAGCGCATAGGGCTTTTTCAGATCATTCTCGTCAATCACCGCCGCAGGCGTCACATTGAACCGGCGCGCGATCGCATAAACCGTGTCGCCGCGCTGCACTTCAATATAGCCCTTGGCTTTGTGCAAATGCGCCGGCGGCGTTGCGGATGTTTTGTGAACGCGGGCGCGATCGGCGTCGTCGAGATAAACGGCCGACAAAGGCGAAAGCTGCACCGGTTCAATGCTCGCCGCCGGACGCGGATTGAATTCCGGTTGCCGGTAGGCCGGCGCTTGCGCGGTCTGAGCGCGCGCCGCCTGCTGTTCGCGATAGATTTCTTCTGGCGAATGATAAACGCGGGTCTGGCGCGCAGCATCAGAGCCGTAAACCACCGGCGCATGATTGCTGTGAGAACCACAAGCGGAAATCGCCAGTAGTGATCCCGTCAACATCGCCCAACGCACGCGTTTCATCGCCCCTCCTCAATGCAAAAAAGCTGCGGAACGTTTTCCGCAAATCCAATCGCCGATTCGATCCGACGTTTGTCTTCTTTGGTTAACGAAGCGTTAAGATATGGCGTGATCGTTAAGCTTTTGTTGCAGCATTTCCCACAAGCCTGAAACGCGCCGCCTAGGCGTTTTTCGCCAGCGCCTTTTCCAGCGCGTCACGGGTTGGATTGTCGGTCAGCGACAGATGCAGCGGCGTGATTGAAATCCGCCCGTCATAGATTGCGCGCAGATCCGTCCCCTCTGGCGGGTTGGAAAGCTCGCCTGAAAAACCATACCAGAAATAGGTCCCGCCGCGCAGATCCCGGCGCTCCTCGGCGAAGAGTTGAACCGAGTCGCGATGGCCCTGACGCGTCGCTTCTACGCCGGCGATATCATCCGGAGCGCAGTCGGGAAAATTGACATTCATGACGACATTTTCGGGCCAGCCCGCCTCCAGCAACATGCGAACGATTTTTGCGCCATGGGCCTCCGGCGTTTCCCAGCGCGCCGCATCACGCGCCAGCCGCGACAGCGACAACGCAATGGACGGCACGCCCATGGCCATGCCCTGAAACGCGCCGGCGATGGTGCCGGAAACCGTCACATCTTCCGCAAGGTTCTGGCCGTTATTGACGCCGGAGAGAATGAGATCCGGCTTTTTGCCGCCCAGCACTTTTTGAATGCCCATCAAGACCGCATCGCTCGGCGTGCCGGTCACCGCAAAACGCCGCGCATCATATTCACGCATGCGAACCGGATGCGCCAGCGTCAGCGCGCGCGCGGCGCCGGATTGCTCTTCCTGCGGCGCACAGACCCAGACATCATCGGACAAGTCGCGCGCGATCTTCACAAGGCTTTCGAGCCCGCGCGCATAAATGCCGTCATCATTGGTGCAGAGAATACGCATGTGAGAACCCTTTAATTACGCGCGAACCAGTTTCAGGTTTCCTGCTTATCGCGCAGAAACGCCCAAGCGAAAAGCCACCATAGCGCCGCCCATGCCGCGCCCAACGCCCAGCCCGCCAGCACATCGGTCGGCCAGTGCACGCCGAGATAAACCCGGCTCGCGCCCACCAGCATGGTGACCAGCACCGCATAGAGCATGATCAACGCGCGTTCGCGCTTGCGTTTGTGAAACCGCGCCAGCAGCGCGCCAAGGGTCAGATAGATCACCGCCGACAGCATGGCGTGACCGCTGGGAAAGCTGAGTGAGTGCACTTCCGCAAGCTGCGGCACCAGATCGGGGCGCGGACGGCCAAAACCGACCTTCAACCCTTCGCTCAAGACAATGCCGCTCGCTGATGCGCCCGCAATGACGAGCGCGTTTTTCCATTTGCCCTGAATGAGAAGATAGATAACGACGCTGAGCACCAGCAGCGTCAGCACGACAAAACCGCCCAGGCTGGTGATGTCGCTCACCGCCAGATCGAGCCAGGCCGGACCGATCGGATCGGACCGGTCGAGCGGCGAGCGCAAGGCGAGTAGAATGTTCTCGTCGAATGAATGCGTTTCGCCTTCGGTGGTTTCGTCTGCAATAGCGGCGAAACTGAGCAGTCCTGTCGCAGCGACGGCAAAGGCGATCAGCGCGCCAAGTTCTGACCGCGCCCTGTCGAGCATCAGACGAACTACGGGATGCTCTTTGAGGAACTTTATCTCTGGGAGCTTTATTTGAGCGCCTCGATTTTTTCCGCGCCGCCCATATAGGGTTTCAGCACATCCGGAATCGCGACGGAGCCATCCGCCTGCTGATAGTTTTCAAGCACCGCCACCAGCGTGCGCCCCACCGCCAGGCCGGAACCGTTGAGCGTATGGACAGGATTGATCTTTTTCTTCTCAGCGGCGGCGCGATAGCGCGCATTCATGCGCCGCGCCTGGAAGTCGCCGCAATTCGAGCAGGAAGAAATCTCGCGATACTCGCCCTGCCCCGGCAGCCAGACTTCGATGTCATAGGTCTTGGTCGCGCTGAAACCCATATCGCCGGTGGACAAAACCATGGTGCGGAAAGGCAATTCAAGGCGCTTCAAGACTTCCTCAGCGCAGGAGACCATGCGCTCATGCTCGTCTTGCGACTGCTCCGGCGTGGTGATCGAAACCAGTTCGACCTTCGAGAATTGATGCAGACGGATCATGCCGCGCGTATCGCGACCGGCCGAGCCCGCTTCAGAGCGGAAGCACGGCGTCCAGGCGGTCAACCGCATTGGCAGTTCTTCTTCGCTCAAAATTTCGCCGGAAACCAAATTGGTCAGCGAAACTTCAGCGGTGGGAATAAGCCAGTGCTCGCCCGTTGTTTTGAACAAATCTTCCGCGAATTTCGGCAACTGCCCCGTGCCGTAAAGCGCTTCGTCCTTGACGAGCAGCGGCGGCGCGCATTCGGTGTAGCCGAACTCGCCGGTATGCAGGTCGAGCATGAAAGACGCGATGGCGCGTTCGAGCCGCGCGAGCTGGCCTTTAAGCAGGACAAAGCGCGAGCCCGACATTTTCGCAGCAGTCTCGAAATCCATCTGCCCCAGAGCTTCGCCAATATCGAAATGCTCTTTTGCATTGTTGAGGCGCTTCGGCTCGCCGATTTTGCGCAACTCAACATTGGCCTTTTCGTCGGCGCCTTCGGGCACATCATCGGCGGGCAAATTCGGAAGCGCGGAAAGAATGTCGCGGATCTGATCTGCGTATTTCTTCTGCTCGGCTTCCGCCACCGGCATTTGCGCCTTGATGGTCTCGACTTCCTCGCGAAGACGATTGAATTCCGCTTCGTCGCCCTTGGCCTTGGCCTGACCGATCAGCTTGGAAGACGCATTGCGCTTTTCCTGCATCTCGTTCAGCGCATGGGTGAATTTGCGGGCGTCCTCGTCCAGCGCAAGGATCTCCCCGGCGCGGGGGGAAAGGCCCCGGCGCGCCAGACCGGCGTCGAAAGCGTCCGGATTTTCGCGGATAAATCTGATGTCAAACATGGGGCGCGGTTTAGCCTGCCCGCGCCAAACGGTCCAGCCTGACTTAGACCGAAGCCTCCTCGGCCTCTTCCATTTGCTCTTTCACCTTTTTCTCGGCAAGGCGAACGGACAGGACGGAAAGCTCATAGAGCCCGATAATGCAGGCCCCGAGAACGAGCTGGCTGAACGGGTCCGGCGGGGTCAGGAACGCCGCGAGCACAAAGATCACGACGATCGCCACCCGCCGGTTGCGGACCAGAAAGGCTGAATTGATCAGCCCGGCCCGCGCCAGCAAGGTCAAAAACACCGGCAATTGGAAGGCGAAGCCGAACGCCATGATCAAGGTGGTCATCAAGGAGAGATAGTCGCCCACCCGGGTCAGCAATTCGATGGCGACGCCGCCGGTCTGCGCCGGGGCCTGCTCCATGCCGACCGCAAAGCGCATGACGAAGGGCATCAGCACAAAATAAACCAGCGCCGCACCCGCCGTGAACAACACCGGCATCGCCGCCAGAAACGGCAGGGCCGCCGCGCGCTCGCGCCGATACAGGCCCGGCGCGACGAATTTGTAGAGCTCATAAGCCATTACCGGAAAGGCGAGCGCAATCCCGCCCAATGCTGCGAGCCGAACCCGTGTGAAGAAAAACTCCAGCGGCGCGAAATAGAGTTTCGGTTCCGCGCCGGCGGCGGTCACCGCGCGCTCAAACGGGATGACGAGGAAATCGTAAAGCGGCACCGAAAACGCAAAACACAGGGCAAAGGCGACGCCGAAGGCGGCGACCGAAACAATCAGACGCGACCGCAACTCAACCAGATGATCGAGCAAGGGCGCCGATGACGCCTTGAGCTCCTCCTCTTCGGAGATTTTGTCCTTGTCCGGCTGCGCGCTCATGACTTCGCCGCTTCGCCCTGGCCGGTTTCGCCCTGTTGTGCAGGCTGGTCTGGATCGGCCTCGGTTTTCGCCGTCTCCGTCACGGCTTTGTTGAGCTCTCGCGCTTCGTCGCGCAATTCCTTGTCGATCGGCGCCATGGTCTCTTCCAGGGCGCGCTTGGCGTCGGCGACCGGATTGTTCTTTTTCAGATCGTCAATTTCCTTGCGGAGATCTTCCATCTCCGCCTCGCGCGCCATCTGGTCGAAAGCGGCGGTGAACTCGCCCGCAAGGCTGCGCGCCTTCGCCACCATCCGGCCGGCGGAACGCATAAGTTTTGGAAGATCCTTCGGGCCAACGACGATCAACGCCACGATAGCGACGAGCACCAGCTCGAAAAACCCGAATTGCGGCAGGAGGTTCATGTCGGCCCAATACCAATCCGACTTGCTTCAGCAAGTCCGGCCTTCGCGGCCCAAGGCTTACGCCTTGTCCTTTTCCTCGACTGGCGTCACGTCCATCGCCGCGTCGCCCCGGTCATCGAGGGATTTATCCTCTTCCTGCAGGCCTTTGCGGAAGGATTTAATGCCTTTGGCGAAGTCGCCCATAATCGCGGATATCTTGCCGCCGCCGCCAAACAGCAACAACGCCAGGACGAGGATTATGACGATCTGCCAGGGTCCGATTGCGCCCATGATGCGCCTCTCAACTTGAATTGCGGTCTATAGGTAATGCGACAGAGGTTAGGACGCAAATGCGAAAGAACGGTGCATTTTATGCGCCTTGTCAGGCATCAGCCGCCTCGTCCTCGCCTTCATCAAGGAAATCCTGCGCAAATTCGCCGGATTCCTCGTCATCTTCGATGTCCTCATCGTCACTGTCAGCGGGCGACGGGACCGAAAAGCCGGGCGGCAGGCGCGCATCCAGAAGGCCCGCAGCCTTCAAATCCGCCAGTCCGGGGAGGTCCTGAATGCTCTCCAGCCCGAAATGCTCGAGAAAACCCTCGGTCGTGCCATAGAGCGTCGGCCGGCCCGGCGCATCGCGGCGCTTGCCGCGCATTTTCACCCAGCCAATTTCCAAAAGCTGGTCTAGCGAGCCCTTGGCGACCTGAACGCCGCGCACATCTTCGATATCGGCGCGGGTGCAAGGCTGGTGATAGGCGATGATCGCAAGGGTCTCGAGCGCCGCGCGCGATAGTTTGCGCTGGGTCGTCTTTTCCTTGTGCAGGACATGCGCCACGCCCGACGCGGTCACGAAGCGCCATTTGGACTCGATCCGCTTCAGCTCGATGCCGCGCCCTTCATAGTCGGCGGCGATGCGCGTGATCAGCTCAGAAATCGCCGCCCCGGCCGGCAGGCGGTCGGCGATGCTTTTTTCATCAAGCGGCTCGGCGGCGGCGAACAACAGGGCCTCGACCATGCATTTATGTTCGGCCAGCTCCTCTTCGCTCCACTCCACCGGCGCCTGTTCAGCTTGCGCGGCTTCTGGTTCGGCGGCGGCATCGCCTTCAACGGACTCTGCGTCTGATTCAGCCGCAGTTTCCTCGCCGTCATCGCCGGCGTCTACCGCTTCTGCATCCGTCTCTTCTGCTTCGTCGGTCACGGCTTCGGCCTCGTCTTCCTCATGCATCGCCTCTTCCGCCATTTCCTCTGCCAGCGCTTCTTGCGCTTCACGGGCGTCGAGCCCTTTGAAATTGCGTCCTGCGTCTTCGAGCGTCATGACGCTTCTCCTTCATCGCCCGCCGCAACCGCGCCATCTTCAGCGCCTTCGGGCATGGCGTTATCCTGTTCGGTGTTGTCTGCTTCTTCGCCCTCAGCGCGGGCTTTAATGTAAATCGGCTCAAAAGCGCTGACCTGACGCAGATCAATACGTCCGGCCTTTGCAAATTCCAGCGCCGCATTGAATGAACTCGCCAGAATCGAAACCGGCGGCGCATCGACATCGTAGGTTTTCGTCAGTGAACGGAGGTCCGTCCATTGCGGGATGGCGCCGAGAATACGTTGCAAGCGGTTCCGCGCGGCCTCAATGGAATACACCGCCGGCGGTTCAATATGATATTCGCGATCCACCGCTGCGACACGCTGCACGGCATATGCCTTGAGAAGATCGAGCAGGTCCGCCTGCCAGTCCGGCTTATGGGTGACGCGCACGCCTTCCGGCGCGCCGCGCGGGAAAAAGTCCCAGCCTTGCTGCGGCAGGGCTTGCAGATCCTCCACCGCCTTGCGCATCGCTTCGAGCCGCTGGAGCTGGAAGGCGAGCCGCGCCGCCATCTCGTCAGCAGTCGGCTCGTCGCCCTGATCTTCCGCCGCAGGCAACAGCATCTTGGATTTGAGATAAGCCAGCCAGGACGCCATAACGAGATAGTCGGCGGCTAGCTCAAGATTGCGCGCCTTCGCGGCCTCGACAAACAGCAAATACTGATCGACCAGCGCGACCATGGATATCTTGCGGATATCGACTTTCTGGTGGCGTGCGAGATCGAGCAGAACATCGAGCGGGCCTTCATAGCCCTCAATATTCACGACAAGCGCATCGACCGCCTCGTCGCCCGTTTCCGCGCGCACCGGCGCATCGAAAGCATCAATTGCTTCCGCCTCGGGCCCATTTTCCGATGCTATCGGGGCCGTCATGTGAGCGGCCATCTGGGCCGCCGCCATGGGATTATGTTCACCATCCGCCATCAAGTCAGTTTAGGGCCGATTCTGGCCGCATCCTATCGGCTTTGCCGCCCTGTTGAAAATTAAGCAAGCGCCGGCTTTATCAGCGCGTTGAGACGCTCATAGTCAGCGCTTGTATCGCTCCGCTCCGGCGACTTCAATTCCGCCAGCGCCGCCCCGGCCCGGCGCGCCGATTCGCCCGTGAGTTCGCACAACGCGCCAGCGCTTTCTTTCTTTTCCGCGAGCGAGAAATTACAAGCGAGCGCGATGTCACAACCCGCATCATAAGCGCCTGAAATCCGCTCCGCGATGGCGCCGCCCAGCGCCTTCATTTTCAGATCATCCGTAAACAGCAGACCCTCAAATCCGATTTCGCCGCGGATGACATTTTCAACAATGATAGGCGACAAAGTCGCAGGGCGTTCCGCATCATAGGCTTCGTAAACAATATGCGCGGTCATGCCCATCTTCGTATCGCGCAGCGCTTTGAACGGCAGGAAGTCGCAATATTTCAAATCGCGCTGCTTTGCGCAGACACGCGGCAAATCATGATGAGAATCGCAAAGGGAGCGGCCATGACCGGGCAGATGCTTGATCACCGGCAGCGCCCCGCCCTCTATCAACCCTTCCGCCATCTGCGTGGCGAGCAAGGTGATGGTCGACGCATGTTTCGCGAGCGCCCTGTCACCGATGACCACAGGATCGGCGTCCATTTGCGGCACGTCGAGCATCGGCACGCAATTCACCGTGACTCCAAGATCTGAAACCAGCCGGCCAAGCAGATAACCATTGAGCCGCGCCGCCTCACCGGCTTTTTTCGGATCAAGCTTCCAGAGTTCGCCGAAAACCGCCGGGGCCGGATGGGCGGGAAATGCCGGCGGCTTCATCCGCGCGACGCGCCCGCCCTCCTGGTCGATCAGGATCGGCGCATCTTCACGGCCGACGCAGTCGCGCAATTCATCGCAATGGGCGCGTATCTGATCGGCGTTTTCACAATGACGGGCGAACAGGATGAATCCCCAGGGATCGACATCCTTAAAGAAAGCCCGCTCCTCTGCTGAGAGGCGCGGGCCTTCGCAATCAAAGATCGCAGCTGTGGGCATAACTCAACTTCGCCCTTATTCTGCGCGCTTAAAGCGCTTTTACCAGACAGTCCTGTCCGCGCTCTTTCAAGCCGACACAATAGGTCTTGGCTTCATCGGATGAAGAAAACGGACCGACGCGAAGGCGGTAATAGACGCCGCGATCACCAAGATCGGCCACTTCCACATCCGGGCCCTTGCCGTCGACATAGTCGCCAAGCTTGGTCTGCATGCGGCCCCACTGCCCCATGGCTTCGTCATTCGAACGGAAAGCGCCAACCTGCACCACATGGGTGCCCGAACCGGCGCGCACCGGACTTGTGCTTGAGGGCGAGCTGCGGGTCGGCGTTACGCTGACAGTCGGCGGCGCCGTATCGACAGGCTCTTCAACGGTCGGCGCGTCATCAAGCACCGCAGCGTCTTGCGCCGCCAGATCCGCCAGCCGGTCCTCCACTTCATCCGTCATGTCCGCAGCGGCGGTCTCGGCCTCTGCGCTCAAGGCGCCGATAGCGTCTTCCACATTGCGGTCAACCGGCTCTTCCGGCCCTTCGGCGAGCGTCGTCACGGGATCAGCGTCGCCGCCCAGCGCATCATAGACTTCGCGCTCAACCGTCGGCGTGCCGTCTTCGGCGGTCTCGATCTTGATCGGCTCGGGGTCGGCGGCGACATAAGGCGTTTCAATCGCGCCGCCGTCACGGCCGACTTTCATGCCTTGCTTGTAAGCGATCCACACGACCGACACGAATGCGCCGATCATGACGATGCCCATGATCAGGACGGCGAAGCCCGATAGTCCGCGATCATCTTCTTCATCGTCGAACTCGTCGTACTCCTGGTACTCTTCCTCGTAGCCTTCTTCGTGTGCTGCGTTCGCCATGTCTAAAACCGCTCCTTCGAAAGCGCTGAAATTTCGCGCCCGATATTCTCCCCAAGACCGCCCGGAACCGGGCTGAAGGAAGCGCATCATCGCCGCGCTTCGCTGGTCTTAAATTGTCATTCCAACCCAACGCCTTACGAAACGCCGAATCGCCATTCCGCGCTATTCTAACACCGGAAGACGCGAAGACAGAGCGCTAGCCGTCAAATTCGACGCTAAAAAGGCGCCGGTACTCCCGAGCCGCATATCGGTCCGTCATCCCCGCGATATAATCGCAGACCGCCCGCGCCCGTCGCGCCTCGCCGCCACTCTCATATCGCTCGCGCCATTCCGGCGGCAATGTTTCGGGCTCGGTAAAAAACAACTCAAACAAAGATTTAATGATCTCGCTTCGCCCGGCTGCGGGCGCGATTGACCTTGAAATGCCGGTACATGTTTTGATGCAGGAAGGCGCGCAATCCTTCCAGATCCGCCTCCATCCCTGGGGAAAAGGCGCATAGGGCCGCCGGCGCGCGGCGCACCGCGTCGGCGTCCTTCGGGTTGACCGCGATCAGCCGTTTGCGGGTTTCCGCGAGCACGTCTTCCACCATAGCGCCGATCAGATCGGAGACCGCCTCGGCGATCAGGATGTCGCGCGGCGCATCGGCAAAGCGCTCTTCCGCCGAGCGGATCGCCGGACCGACCAGCGGCAATTCCCGCGCCTCGGCGAAACTGAACAACCCGGCGCGCAGCCCGTCATCCACATCGTGATTATTATAGGCGATGTCGTCGGCGATGCCCGCGACTTGCGCCTCCAGCGAGGGATAGGTGTCGAGCCAGAGATCATGGGTCGCCGCATATTCGACGATGGCGGCGGGCAGCGGTTCCTGCTTGCGCGCCAGCGCCCCGGTGAGCGGGCCGTTATGTTTGACTACCCCTTCGAGCGACTCCCAGGTGAGGTTCAGCCCCTCAAACCCGGCATGGCGGCGCTCGAGTTTGGTCAGCAGCCGCAGGGTCTGGGCGTTGTGATCAAACCCGTCATAGGGCGCCATGCACTCAACCAGCACGTCCTCGCCCGTATGGCCGAAAGGCGGATGGCCGAGATCATGGGCGAGCGCGAGGGTCTCTGCGAGGTCTTCGTCGAGCTGCAATGACCGGGCGAGCGTTCTGGCGATCTGGGCGACCTCAAGGGAATGGGTTAGCCGCGTGCGGTAATGGTCCCCCTCATGGGAGATGAAAACCTGGGTTTTGTGCATCAGTCGGCGGAAGGCGACCGCATGGATCACTCGGTCGCGGTCGCGCTGGAACGGCGTGCGGCCCCGGCTTTCCGCCTCGGGATGCAGGCGCCCGCGGGTCTCCTGCGCACGCGCGGCATAGGGCGCGAGCGGCGCGGGAAATCCGATAGGCGCTGTCGCGAGCGCAGATGCGTCTTCAAACGCCGATTTCGGCATATTTTCAGTCACTTGGCCCTGTAATTTCATTTAAGCGCTCCGCTGCCGCCTGCGGGCTATAGGGTCTTGTCTGCCGATTCCGTTAACATTGCTTGGATCAATATAGGCAATTCCGGAGGATTTCGCCCGCTGACCACTTAGAAGCGCCTTTCCTCCCCCGCCTGCGGGGAGGTGTCACAGCGGCGCGCGCCGCTGTGACGGAGGGGGTTTCCGCCAGATCACCCCCATCGACCGCTTCGCGGCCACTTCCCCCGTAAACGGGGGAAGAAAAGCACGCCAGCCCTCGAAATCCGTCCATTAACCCCCTATCTTCACACGAAGCGTAAAGTGAGCCCCATGACCGTCGAAACCACCACACCCGTCTCTGTTTCCCCCCGCGCCGCCAAGCGCATCGCCGCGATCCTCGCCAAGGAGCCCGCCGGCGCCATGCTGCGCGTCGCGGTCGAGGGCGGCGGCTGTTCTGGCTTTCAGTATAAATTCGACATCGTGACGGCGCGCGAGGATGACGACCTCGTGCTCGACGCAAACGGACATTCCGTGCTCGTCGATTCCGTGTCGGTCGACTATATGGCGGGCTCTGTGATCGACTTTTCCGACGAACTCATCGGCGCGGCGTTCAAGATCGAAAACCCGAATGCGACGGCGGCCTGCGGCTGCGGTACGAGTTTTTCGCTTTGAGCCCGGTTTAGACTCTTTTCCCTTTCTGGCCGCACGTATCATTCCCCGCTATCTTCCCCCTACAAACAAACGGGAGGAAGCACATGCGGAACATTTTGATGACTGGCGTTGCGGCGCTGACAGCGAGCATGGTCGTGGCGGCCTGCACGGCGGCGGACAAGGACGGCGGCGACGCGCAGGCGGCGCTTGAAGCCGCCAACAAGGAGAAGGCGCTTTACTGCATGGACCTACTCTTCAACAAAAAAGACATCGAAAAATCGCGCGCCGAGTGCTGGGGCGAAACCTATATTCAGCATAACCCCCATGCACCTGACGGCGCCGAAGCCTTGTTCTCCTTCATGACGCCGTTCTTTGAAGCCAACCCCGATCTCGCCATTGATGTGAAGCGCGTCGCCGCCGAAGGCGATCTCGTCTGGATCCATTACAATAACAAGCCAACGCCGGATCTGCTCGGCCTCGCAGTGGTCGACATCCTGCGCATGGAAGACGGCAAGTTCGTCGAGCACTGGGACGTCGTGCAGCCGGTGCCGGAAACCTCGGCGAATGAAAATACAATGTTCTAGCGGCGATCACGCCTTCGTCCTTCGAGACGCAAAATTTCCTTCATCCTGAGGGCGGACGCGAAGCGGCCGTGTCTCGATGGACGAAGGAAATTTTTCTCCTCAGGATGAAGGCTCGTTGCAAATTTGACAGCTACTCCAACACCGTCACGATATTGGAATCCTGATCGACCAATTGCTGCGCGCTATAGAACAAATCCTTGCCCTTCCATTCGCGCGCAAGCCCCTCTCGCCATGTCGCATCCATGGGCGAGTTGACGAAATAGCGGTCGAAAAACCGGCGGCTGGTGAAGTCGCGTTCGAATTGCGGCTGGTCGACTTCCTCACCGGTGTAGAAATCATAGGCTGTCGGTTCATGAAACATAAACCGCGCATTCGCCGCCGCATATCGCGTCTCGCCTTGCAGATAGATCGGCACGCACATGGAATAGCAAGCGCGGCGCGACCGCACGCGCGTTTCGACAATATGCGTGCGCTTCATCCGGTCGATTATCCGGATCACCTGTTCGCCCTCGGCGATTGAGCCGCCGGGCGAGTGAAGATCGATGATGATGCGCGTCCCCTTGCCTTTCCATTCCCGGTAAGCCTCTTCAAAACGGCGCGCCATCGGCGCCTCAACCTGATTGCGCCAGGTGAATATGAGCGCTTCAGCGTCCTGGCGGTCCCGGGTGACGGAAAGCTCGCCCTTGTCCTTGAAGATCAGCTCTTCATTGCGCGCGATCAAAAACGCCGTCGCCGCCAACATGAACAGCGTCGCAAGCAAGGTCAGTCTCGATTGCTGACGTTTATCCACTGCACACCGTCATTGCCTGCACGCCAATTGCGCCTACGCTCGTCTCGAATACGGATATATTTAGGTTCGCCCATCAACGAATAAAAGCGCTGAAAAACCATGAACGTCACCGAAGCGATCAAATCCCGCATTTCAACGAGACAGTTTCTCGACACGCCAGTCTGCGAATCTCAGATACGCGATTTGCTCGACACCGCCCGATGGTCGCCCTCTGGCGGCAATTTGCAGCCATGGAAGGTGCATGTGGTGACCGGCGCAGGCCGCGACCGGCTGGTCGCCACCGTGCAGCAGGCGATCAGGGACAATCCCTTCGCCGATGAGAGCGAACTGGCGATCTACCCCCAAAAACTGGGCGAGCCCTGGCGGACACGGCGCTATGAGGTTGGTGAAGCCTTATACGCATTGCTGGGTATTCCGCGCGACGACAAGCCGGCGCGGATCCAGCAATTGCTGCGAAATTACGAATTTTTCGGCGCGCCTGCGGGCCTTTTCTTCTCCCTCGACCGGCAGTTCGACAAGGGTCAATGGGCCCATCTCGGCATGTTCATGGCCAGCTTCGCACTTGCAGCGAAAGAGATGGGCCTCGCGACCTGCATGCAGGAGGCGTGGGCGGCGCGCGCCAAGACTGTTTCCGCCTTTCTCGGCCTGCCGGAGACAGAACAGCTTTATTGCGGGATGGCTTTGGGCTATGCCGACAAATCGGCGAAGGTCAATGAACTGCGCTCCTCGCGCGAGCCCGTCGATGCGTTCGCGCACTTTATTACGGAATAAACATTTCATGGCGGTTCAAATTTCGGTGACGGAAAACGTCAACGCCCATGCGCGCGATGTTTTCCGCGCCGCAACGTCGATCGATGCGCGCGACCTGATCAGAAAACACGGCATCCTGCCCGGCATCGTCAATGTGGAAGGCCATGACGCGCCATGGTCCGCCATTGGCGAGACGCGCCGGCACACTCTTTCCGATAATTCATCCGTATGCGAAGAGTTAGTCGCCTACACGCAAGGAACGACATTCGGCTATCGCCTCACAGACTTCGCCGGGGCGTTCGCGCCGCTGGTCGCCCATGCCCGCGCCGACTGGCATTTCACCCAATCGGGCGCGGCGCGCACCCGAATCGACTGGACCTATGTGTTCACGCCGACAGGCCCGCTCGCCCAGCCTGTCCTGTGGTTTGTTGTCAAAATGTTCTGGCCCGGCTATCTGAAAGGCGCCCTCGCCCGCGTCAAACAGAAAGCCGAAGCCGGACAGCCATGAAAATCGCAAGTTTCAACGTCAACTCCATCAATGCGCGCCTGCCCAGAATTCTCGACTGGTTCGATTCTGCAAAACCCGACGTCGCGGTGCTGCAGGAAATCAAATGCGTGAATGAGAAGTTCCCGGCGCTGGAATTTGAAGATCGCGGCTATAATGTCGAAGTGCACGGCCAGAAAACCTATAATGGCGTAGCGCTGCTATCGAAACATCCCGTTGACGATGTGGTGCGCGGCCTTCCCGGCGACAAGGTTGACGACCAGGCCCGCTATATCGAAGCGCTGATCATGCCCGACAATGCAGAGCCTGTGCGCGTTGGCGGGCTGTATCTGCCGAACGGCAATCCGGCGCCCGGTCCGAAATATGATTACAAGCTGAAATGGATGAAGCGGCTGAAAAAACATGCGCAGAAATTGCTGGAGCATGAAGAAGCCTTTGTCCTCACTGGCGACTACAACGTCATTCCACAGGAAGAAGACGTGCATGATCCCAAAGCCTGGGCCGATGATGCGCTGTTCCTTCCCGAAACACGCGCGGCGTTTCGCGACATCCTCAATCTCGGCCTGACTGACGCGCTGAGACAGGCGGACCCGACCGGCATACGCTACACTTTCTGGGATTATCAGCGCGGCGCCTGGGAGAAGGATAATGGCATCCGCATTGATCATCTTCTCCTGAGCCCGCAGGCGGCTGACCGCTTCAAGGACGCCGGCGTCGATCGCAAGGAACGCGCGCCCGGCGACAAAAAGGAAAAGCCTTCAGATCATGTGCCGGTTTGGGTGGAACTTGCATAGTGAAATGGTCTCCCCAACAAGATGACGCGCTGATGGCTGTCGAGCGCTGGCGCAAGGCCGGCGGGCAACAGGTGTTCCGCCTGTTCGGTTACGCCGGCGCCGGCAAGACGACCCTCGCCCGCCACATCGCCGAAAACGCCGGCGGCGACGTCGCCTTCGCCGCCTTCACCGGCAAAGCCGCCCATGTGATGCGCCAGAAGGGCTGTGTCGGCGCGACGACAATCCACTCGCTGATCTATCGGCCCTCGCGCGTTGAGGAGGAAGAAGGCGAACCCTCCTTCACCATTCGCCATGACGCGCCCGCCGCCGACGCAGACCTCATCATCATCGACGAATGCTCCATGGTCGATGAAGATCTCGGCCGCGACCTTCTCACCTTTGGCAAGCCGGTGCTGGTGCTTGGCGACCCGGCGCAGTTGCCCCCCGTCAAGGGCGGCGGTTTTTTCACCGAGGGCGAACCGGATTTCATGCTGACGGAAATCCACCGCCAGGCGGCCGATAATCCGATCATCCGGCTGTCGATGGCGATCCGCGAGGGCGGCGAATTTGACGAGCAGTCGGATGAATGCCGTATCGTGTCGCGCCGCGAGATCACGACGGAAGAAATCATGGAGTCAGACCAGATCCTTGTCGGCGCCAATAAAACCCGCAAACGCTATAATGACCGCTTGCGTGAGCTGCATGGATTTACAGATTCCTCGCCCGAGGCCGGTGAGAAGCTCGTCTGCCTGCGGAATAACAAGAAAAAGGGGTTGCTCAATGGCGGCATCTGGACCGTCAGGCAGCGCATGAGCCCGCGCGGCGGGCGCGTGCGTTTTTCGGTTCTCCCCGAAGAAGGCGGGAAATCCGTCAATGTCTCCGTGCCGCGCCAGTTCTTTACGGAGGGGCCTGAGTCCGTTTCCTGGCCGCAAAAGAAGGGCGCGGACGAATTCGACTATGGCTACGCCCTCACGGTCCATAAGGCGCAAGGCTCCCAATGGGATAATGTGGTCCTCTTCGATGAGAGCTATATGTTCCGCGATCATGGCGCTCGCTGGCTCTATACGGGGGTTACACGGGCCGCAGAGCGGTTGATTTTAGTGCGCTGAAACCTCCTTGCACGGAAAACAAACCCGGCTAGACTCGCTTCAAATTTCAGGAGGGAGTCTGAGATGGACATTCAGCAGGCAGTTAAGACCGTTTTGGCGAGTTACGCAAAATTCGAGGGGCGTTCAGGACGCTCTGAATATTGGTGGTGGGTGCTCGCCTATGTAATCGCCTATATCGCCGCATATATCGTGGGTTCGATTGTCGGCGCTGGCGAATTGCTCGCTGGCCTGCTCGCCATCGGCCTTCTCATACCCAACATCGCGGTCAGCGTCCGAAGATTTCACGATATCGGAAAATCGGGTTGGTGGTGCCTGTTGTTCATCATCCCGATCGTGAACCTCATCGTCTGGCTTATTTTCTTCACCAAAGTCTCTGAAGGCCCGAACCAGTATGGCGAAGGCCCGCAAGGTCCCGCGGCGTAGTTCAGGAGGCTGTCGGCGGCGGCGCGCCAAAAGACATTAAATTCGGCACTGACAGCATTTAGGGCGCATCGCCTGTAGCAGCGCGTTCTTGAGCAACCAAATTCCGGCAGCGGTGTTCTTGCACTAGCAGCAACCGAAGCCGGATAGTTTATGTCATATGTGAAGGATAGCTTGGGCGCGGACGAAGAAGTCCTGATGATCGCCCGCTTCCCATGGCCATATCATCTGGCGGCCTGGGCTGCATTGGTGTTTTTAGGGGTTGCCGGGGTCGGCATTCTCATCTGGGCGCTGATGCTCATCCACTTTTCAACGACGGAGTCAGCGCTTACGTCGCGCCGGATCGTCTATAAAAGAGGGCTGTTCCGCCGCGAAACAATGGAACTCGGCGTTTCAACGCTGGAACAGATACAGCTCCATCAAGGTTTTTGGGGCCGCCTGTTCGGCTTCGGAGTCATTGAAGTCTCGGGCACGGGCGAAGGGCATATTCGCACCCATCCCATGGCGGACCCTGTCACTTTTCGCCGGCTTGTCACGGATGCGCGCGCCCAGGACCGCGCTGTCATTGTTGACCCGCCGCATGAACCCGTTGCCCAAAATTAAAGCGTGTCCGCCTCTGCCGCGACCGGTTCGAGCCAGCCATCATAGCGTACAATTTCGCCGATCAGCGAAACCGAAAGGTCACGACGAACCGGTAGCGCGCACCGCGTCTACAGAAAAAGCGCCGTCAAGACGCGTGTCGACGCGCTTCAACAACACGTCAATCAAGTCAAAAATCAGATCGAACTCATGGAGTATGTTTTCGACCCGTTGCGGCCCTTCCAGCGGCGCAAACATCGATCCCATATTCAGCTTGTCACCGGTTTCGAGCGCCAGATAAAGTCTGCCGCCCGCAAATGCCGCCCGAAGCTTCGCGCCGTCAAACAACCGGTCAAGCTCCTCAAATCGCTCCAGCACCAACGGGTCAAGCAGGTCACGCGCCTCAACCTGATCCGTTGACCAGGCTTCGAAGATCTTTTCAAATTTCGGGGATGCGATGCCAATACGCTGAAAACGCGCATCCGGCTTTCCGAACCGGTTAAAAATTCCTGCATCGCGGCGAACCACGGTCTCGCCGAGAAATTTCTTGTGATAGTCAATGACCAGCAATTGGCCGTGAAACACGGTGCGGGTCGACGAATTCTTGCCGCTTGATTTGTATTTGAGATGCGCCTCGCAAAATACGAAATCCGCGCCGGCGCGCGCCCCGCGAACCTCATCCTCCCAGCCTTCCCGGTTAAAACCGGGCATGAGTTTCAAACGGTCGAACTCCGCAAAATATTCCGGCCGGTCAATATCGCGCTTATAGGCGAAGCCGAGCCGCCCGCAGACTCGCTGCAGCAGCCCGTGAGTGATGTCGCTTCTCGTCCGGTTGATGCGCCATGTCGCGGCGGCCAGCCCCAGCATGCCCAGCACCACGCCAAGTTGAAGGTTGCCGTCGCCGAACGGGCCGAACCGAAATGCGGCGAACGCTGTGACCGCGCTGGCGATACCCACCAGTCCGGCCTGCATGACCGCCGACTGGCGCGCCTCTTCCCGTTCGCGCAGGAAAGGCGCGATCTCGGATCTCGTAAAATTCCTGAAAACCGTTGAATTCTTCGCGGTCCGATGGCGGCGACATCATCATGAGCAGCAGACTCCCCTTTCAGCCCGGCATTGCATCAGCGCCGATCATCGGCGCCCAGAATGCTAGCAATTTATTAACCGACCTTTTCAACTTGAAAACCTTTTCCGTGAACCATCCGCACCCGGAGAACACTTTATCATATAATCGCCGCTGCCCCATGGCCGGTAAACGGCGAATTAACCATCATTTTCCATGATCAGGGGCATTCTTTTCTGGAGTCTTTCCCGGATGTTCGGACAAAATAACAAGACCGCAGACGCCCCCGAGGCGGCGATTGACGCCGAATCCGAGGCTGTCATTGATCGGCAATTATGCGAACTGAAAGTGCAATTGCCGCGCGTATTGATCGGCATTGCATTGTGCTCTGCTCTTATCGGTTATCGCTTTCTCGACCATGCAGCAGTCATAATTTTACCAGCGCTCGGCCTTTACACCGTCTTTCTCGCATTTCGTCTGCCCAGCTGGATCGGCCTCAAGATAGACGCCATGAGCGTCGAAGAAAAACGCCGTCGCATTGATGCGACGCCGCGGATCGCCGCCGGGCTTGGCGTGACTTGTCCATTGCTGGCGATCTACCTTTCGCAATTTGCCGACAAAGACGGCCTCATCATGCTGGCGCTTTGGTGCCTTTATTGCGGCGTCGCGGCGTCGATGGGACTTGCTTCATTGCCGCGCGCGATGAGCTTTCCGCTTTTCGCCTGTATCCTGCCTTTTGCGCCGATCCTGTTGGCTACCGGCGAGCCTGATCTCATTATCATCGGCAGCATCACGCTCATCGCATCGGTTATCGCCTATCTCCATAATTTGCGCGTCGGCAGAGCGCTGATTGAACTTTCGGTGAAACAGCAAATCATCGAGAGGCACGCAGATCGCGCCGCCATGCGCTTCCGGCATTTTATCGAAGCCGCGTCGGATTGGGCCTGGGAGATCGATGCCGAGGGCAAACTCACCTATATCTCGCCGAACTTTAATCGCCTGTCCGGGCTCTCGTCGGAGAGAGTGCTCAACATGGATGCGCTTAGAATTTCCCGCCTCGACGGTGGAAAGTCGAAGCAGGCGGAAGCGGAATTTATACGTCTCTTTGACGAACGTAAGCCGATCGACGGAATTCGTCATGACGTTGTTCGCAAGGACGGTTCTGTAATCACGGTCGCCGAACATGGCATGCCGCAATTTTCCGAGGACGGTCGCTTCAAAGGCTATGTGGGCTGGTCGAAAGACATTTCCGAGCAGGCCCTCGCCGAGAATAAATTGCGCGAGAGCGAAGCGCGATATCGCGACTTCGCCGAGTCCGCCGGCGACTGGCGTTGGGAAGTCGATGCCGAACTGCGTTACACTTACATCTCAGAGCGTGCGGCCGAAGTCACCGGTGCGGATCACAGCCAGTTTATCGGCACAAAGATGACTCTTTCCGGCAATATGGTGAACGAAGAAGCCTGGGCGGAGTTGCAAGCAACCATCGAGAAGCGCGAGCCGATCAACGCCTTCACCTCGCGTGTGACCTTTAGCAATGGAAAGAGCGTCTGGATTGAGCGCAGCGCCAAACCCGTTTTCGGGTCAGACGGTGAGTTTCGTGGCTATCGCGGTGTCGCGCACGACATTTCCGAGCGTATGGAAGCCAAGCTCGCCGCCGCCGATGCGCTCCTCAAACTTGAGAACGCCAATTTAAATCTCGAGGAAACCGTTCGCCAGCGCACGGAAGACATCGCGACCAAGTCACTGCTCATGACTGAAGTTTTGCAGTCCATGGCCCAGGGGGTCATTGTGCTGGACGAGGACAACCGAATTATCGAGCTGAACGAAAAAGCATGGCGCATGTCAGGCTTGCCGCGCGAGGCCTGGGCGGTCGGAAACCACATTCAGCCCTTGCTTGAAGTCGGCATCCGACATGGCATGTATGAATTCTCCTGCGCCGATGAATATCTGCAAAAATGCAACGCCGCGCTTGATGCTGGCGAAGATTTCCGCGCCATCCGGCGCCAGAAAGACGGCCTCATCATCGAAGAAAGCGCGCGTCGACGCCCCAATGGCGGGCTTGTCATCACCTATCGCGACATCACGATTGCGCAAATTCGCGAGGATGAATTGCGCGCCTTATCGGAGCAGCTACGCATCTCAAAAGACGAAGCTGAGGCTGCGAACCGGGCGAAATCCGAATTCCTCGCCAATATGAGTCACGAGATCAGAACGCCGATGAATGGGGTGATCGGCATGGCCTCGCTCTTGCTTGACACAAAACTGGATGACACCCAGTCAGACATGGCGCGCGTCATCGTCAGCTCCGGCGATGCGCTTTTGAAAATCATCAACGACATTCTCGACTTCTCCCGCCTCGAGGCCGGGAAATTGCGCCTGGTGCGCGAGTCCTTCAGCTTGCGCGAATGCGTGGAAGATGTTGCGGCACTGTTGTCGCTTCCGGTGGAAGAAAAAAATCTCGAGCTTTTGCTGCGGTTCGACCCGGACCTCGACGGCGCCTATATCGGCGATCCGGGCCGGGTTCGCCAGGTCGTTACAAACCTCGTCGGCAATGCTGTGAAATTCACCGAGGAAGGTCATATTCTGGTTGAAGTGGACGGCGCAAAACGCGGCGAGATCGCGGAAGTCAACATCGCTGTCACCGACACCGGTTGCGGCATTCCCGACCACAAGCTGCAGGCGATTTTCGAAGAATTCGAACAGGTCGACGGTTCGTCTGCGCGCAAACATAATGGCGCCGGCCTTGGCCTCGCGATCAGCAAGAAAATGATCGAAGCGATGGGCGGAACAATCAGCGTCAAAAGCCAATCCGGCAAAGGCTCCACATTCCGGATTTCGATACCTTTAGCGGTCGATGACAGCGCGCCATGCGCAAAGCCGGCGCCGGCGGTGTCATTTGACGGGAAAAAAGCGATCATCGTCGATGACAACGCAGTCAATCGGACCATCTTGAAAGAACAACTCGCCTCCTGGGGGCTGGTCTCTGATTTAGCCGAAGATGCAGGCCAGGCGCTTTCCGCCATGCGCAAGGCGGCCGCCAATGGCGCGCCATACGCGATCGGCGTTCTTGATTTCCAAATGCCGGGCGCGGACGGGATTGAACTCGCCAGATTGATCAAGGCAGACGCCGCCCTCGCCTCTACGCCGCTGGTGCTGCTTACGTCAGCGGGCCGCAAGGGCGACCCGGCCGGATTGTCAGGCGACCTCTTCTCCGCCTATCTGGTCAAGCCGGCGCGCTCATCCATGTTGCTCGATTCCATTTTGACAGCGTTCAACGACAGCGCCGTCTCGTCACTGCGCGCGCAAAGCGCAGTCCTGCCCGAGGACAACGCCGTCAAAGCCTGCCGCTTCACCGCTTCCGGGGAGCCGCTGCGCGTACTGGTCGCTGAGGATAATGACGTCAATCAAATGGTGATCCGGGCGATGCTTGAGAAACTGTCTTGTGTCGTGTCCATCGCGCCGAATGGTAAATTCGCGGTCGAACAACACGCCGCAGAACGCCCGGATATCGTGCTGATGGATATGTCCATGCCTGAAATGGATGGCGCTCAGGCTACAGGGCATATTCGCACCTTGCAGGAAAAAGAGGGCTTTCACATCCCGATCGTCGGCGTCACCGCGCATGCGCTGCGCGAAGATCGCCAGCGCTGCCTCGATGCGGGCATGGATGACTATCTGCCAAAGCCGGTGAAGCAGGATGCGCTGGAGGCTATACTCGCCAAATGGACGATCGAGAGGCAGACCGGCGCCGTCAGCGCCGCCTCTTAATATACCGGTTCCGTTTCCAGCAACGCCGTCTCTTCGCCGCCTGTCTGGCGCTGCCACAGCGAGGCATAAAGCCCGCCCATCGCGATCAGATCCTGATGGGTTCCGCGCTCGACAATTTCGCCCTGATCAAACACCAAAATCATGTCGGCGCCGGCAATCGTCGAAAGACGGTGGGCCACCGCGATGGTGGTGCGCCCCCGCGCCGCTTCCTTCAACGCAGCCTGCACCTCGCGCTCTGTCGTTGAATCGAGCGACGATGTGGCTTCATCGAGGATGAGTATTTTCGGGTCCAGCAGGATCGCGCGCGCGACGCCGACCCGCTGTTTCTCCCCGCCGGAAAGCTTTAGCCCGCGTTCACCAACCTTGGTGTCGAGCCCCAAAGGAAGGCTTTCGATAAAGGCGCCTAGTTGCGCCCGGCGCACCGCCGCCATGATCTCTTCATCGCTGGCGTCAAGGCGAGCATAAGCGAGATTGAACCGCAACGTATCGTTGAACAACGTCACTTCCTGCGGCACCAGGCCCAGCGCCGTGCGCAAGGACTGCTGCGACAGGGACTTGATGTCTTGCCCGTCCACAAGAATACGCCCCGCCGCCGGATCGTAAAACCGGAAGAGAAGCTTCAAAATTGTCGACTTGCCCGCGCCGGATGGCCCGACCACGCCGATAAAGGCGCCGCCCGGAACCGAAAACGACACGTCGCGCAATCCGCTCGCCCGGCCCTCATGGGCGAAGGAAACCTGCTGAAATTCGATATCGCCTTCGCGCGGCCGGTACGCAATCGCATCCGCCGCATCAGCGACATCGGGTTGCCGGTCCATCAGCCCGAAGAGTTTTTCAATATCGACCGTGCCCTGTTTGATCTCGCGCCAGGCCCAGCCGAGAATGTTCAGCGGGCGATAGAGGTTGAACAACATGAAAATCACGGCGGGGACGGCGCCCACCTGAAGCGTTCCCGCAGCGGCGCCATAGCCTGCCATCAAGGCGACCGCCAGCAGGCCGCCCGCCATGATCAACTCCTGCCCCGCATTCAAAAAGGACAGCGACGTCATGATTTTCACATAGTGCTGGTTGTAGTCGCGCATGGCGCCGTCATAGCGGTCCGCCTCGCGATCCTCCGCCGCAAACGCTTTCACGGTCTCGAAATTCGACAGCGTGTCGAGCGCAATGCCGCGCAACCGCGTGTCCGCCTCATTCATGACCCGGCGCTGCTTGTTGCGCCATTCGGTGACGATGATTGTGAAGGCCGCATAAATCGCGATGGTGATGATCGTCGCCACCGAGAATTGCGCGCCGTAAAGGCTCGCCATGACGATTGCGGCGAAGCCCAACTGCACGAAGGTCGGCCCGATATTGAAGGCGAGAAACCGCAGCAAATATTCCATCGCGCCAGCGCCGCGTTCGATGATGCGGTTCAGCGCGCCAGACCGGCGCGTCAGGTGAAATTGCAGGTCGAGATTTTGCGCATGGCGAAAGGCGTCCACCGCCACGAGCCGTTGGGCGTCCTGGGTCACTGGTGAAAAAATCCGTCCCGAAGCGCTGGCAGAGCGTTGGAGGCGAATCGGGCGGCGGCGAAAAGAATGAAGAAAAGCGCGAAGGAGACGCCGGCCTGTTCGGAGTCGCCGGCCACAATGGCGTCCACCCCCATGCCCATAAAGACCGGCGAGGCCACATTCAGCCCCATCGCGGCAACGGTCAGCACAAAGGCGAGGAATATCCGGAAGCGCCAGCGCGAGAGTTCGGGCCTTAAAAGCACGCCAAACATGCGTGAGACCGAGCGCCCGAAGGGCGCCGGCTCGCTGGCGAATTCCTGTTCATCATGACTGCGCACGAGCCGGAAAGTGGGACTGTCGGGCGGGAAAAACCACCCCCGCCGGTGAAAAATCGATCAGTTGGGGAATTTCGGAGCCCATACGGGATCACAAAAGAAATTCAATACAATGCTTCGCATCGATAGCGCTGGGCGATGAAATGACTATATTTAGGACACGCTGATCGGGGGAGAGGCGGCTCGAGCAGCAGACGGCTTTGATGGATAAGAAGAACAATCGAATCGCGGAGCGCCTGGCGGCAATCAAAAACGCCGCCCATGTCGTGACCGACGCCGGTATTCCGCCCCCCAAAAGGCGCGGACCGCCGTCGCGCAGCGAGCGCGGCGCCGTATTCCGGCCCGGCAAGCTCTATGTCTCAAAATCAGCGCATGTGCGCTGCGTCATCCGCAATGTCAGCGGCGGCGGCGCCTATGTGCATCTTGAAGGCATGCATCCCCTGCCGCCGATAGTGGTGCTGCACTTCGATCAGACAGGGGTCATCAAGAAAGCCCGCGTCGCCTGGCAAAAAGAAACCGAAGCGGGCCTCGCATATATTCAGGACCTGACGCCGGGCCGCGAGGGCCCGGACCCGCATGAGGCGGGCTCTAAAGCGCCCCCTGAATGAGCTTCATGATCCCGGAAAAATCGAGATCATCCTTGCCCGCCGATTCCATCAACGCATAAAGCGCTTCCGACTGCGCCCCGAGCGGCGTCGCGGCTTTCGCCTGATGAGCCGCTTCCTGCGCCAGGCGCATATCCTTTAACATCATCGCCGCAGCGAAGCCCGGCTGATACTCGCGGTTTGACGGCGCATTCGGCACCGGTCCGGGCGCCGGACAATAGCTCGTCATTGACCAGCACTGCCCCGAGGCGGTTGAGGAAATGTCAAAAAAGGTCTGCGCGTCGAGGCCAAGCTTGTCCGCAAGGTTGAACGCCTCGCAGGTGGCGATCATCGAAATGCCGAGCAGCATGTTGTTGCAGATTTTCGCCGCTTGCCCGTTGCCGGCGGCGCCCGCGTGAAAAATGTTCTTGCCCATTTTTTCAAGCGCTGGTTTGGCGCGCGCAAAGGCGTCGGCCTCGCCGCCAACCATAAAGGTCAGTGTGCCCGCGCTCGCCGCCGCCACGCCGCCGGAGACAGGCGCATCGACCATGGCGAAGCCTTTATCGGTCGCCGCGGAAATCACCGCCCGCGCGGAATCAACGTCAATCGTCGAGCTGTCAATGAACAGCGCGCCCGGTTTTGCATTGGCCAGCACCCCATAGGAGTCCGTGTAGACGGAGCGCACATGCGCACCTGCAGGCAGCATGGAGACCACAATGTCAGCGTCCTTGACGGTCGCCGCCACCGTCTCTCCGCGTTTGCATCCGGCCTGCTCCGCCCGATCCATGGCGCCGATCGACAGATCCGTCGCCGTCACCTCGAAGCCGGCTTTGGCGAGATTGGCCGCCATTGGCCCGCCCATATTGCCAAGTCCGATAAATCCGATTTTGGTCATTGATGTTTCCTCTTGGCCCGGCGGCTCACCAGCCGATTTCATTGCCCTGATAATCGATCAGCCGGATTGGCGCATCAACTCGCATCTTTGCGATCTGTTTGCGTAATCCCGACACGCTGTCTTCAACCGCGACATCGGCCTGCGGCCCGCCCATATCGGTGCGCACCCAGCCCGGATGAAACGGCCCAATTGCAATGCCGTCATTCACGAAGGACGGCGCGAACGCGAGCAGCGCGCGGTTCAACGCGGCCTTCGACGCGCAATATGACGGATCGAAAGCCATGTTGACGGCAAAGGATGACAGTATCGAAGAGATCGCTGCGAATTTTCCCTTTGCTTTTTTAAGCTGCGGCGCAAACGCCTCCAATGTTGCGATTGGCGACACTGCGTTGATCGTCATCACCGAAGCGAAAGTTGAAAAATTCAAGTCGCCCATCTCGCCTGAATCAAAACCCGCGACGCCCGCATTGGCGATGACAATGTCGAGCGGCTCGTCAATCTTCTCGCCAAGCGCCTTGATCGCAGCGAAGTCGGAAACGTCAAGCGCATGGATGACAACATCGCCCTTCACCGCTCGCAGCGCATCCGCCTTATCCGGATTGCGGCAGCAGGCGTGAATGCGCGCGCCCTCGCCCGCATATTGCTTGACGAATTCAAGGCCAATCCCGCGATTGGCGCCGGTAATCAGAATTGTTGACATTTTCGATCCCTATTTTTGCTTTTTTCTTTTGGTCGTCAGATTTCGGTCGGCTATTTCATGCCGGCCATTTTTCGAATGCGTTTCCATTCTGCTTGCGTGACCGGCTGAACCGAGAGCCGCGCATACTTTACAAGCTTCATCTCGGCGAGTTTCGGTTCAGCTTTGATCGCCGCCAGCGTGACGGGCTGCGGAACCGGCTCCACTGCGGCCACATCAACAACCAGCCAGCGCTCATCGTCAGTCGTCGGGTCCTGGTAAGCTTCCTTGATGACTTTCACCACGCCGACGATCTGTTTCTCGCCGCCCGTGTGATAGAAGAAGGCGAGATCGCCTTTCTTCATTTCACGCATGAAATTGCGCGCTTGCGCATTCCTGACGCCGGTCCAGACTTCGCCCTTTTTGCCGCGAGCGACCTGTTGGTCCCATGACCAGTCATCGGGTTCGGTTTTCAAAAGCCAGTAGGCCATCTCAGTTCCTCACACGTCGCTTAAGGGAGCGCCAACTCGTCATCACCTAGCGGCTCGAAATAATGCGCAATGTCCGGATCATTCACCTCAGCCAGTGACGCAGGCTTCCATTTCGGATTGCGATCCTTGTCGAGGATTTGCGCGCGCACGCCCTCGAAAAAGTCATGGCCTTCCATGACCCGTCGCACCATGCGGAACTCCATCTGCATGACGTCATCGAAATCAAGCTCATGTCCGCGCTTCATCTGTTCAAATGTCAGGCGCATGGAGGTCGGCGACATACGGGAGAGCGTTTTCAAAGTCTCTTTCGCGAAATCGCTTTTGTCTGCTTGGAGCACCTTCATCAGGCCATCAAGCGTTTCATGGCCCTGAAACAGGCGCGCAATGTCCTCGCGTAAATCATTCACCGGCGCATGACCGGGATCGCCCGCATAAATATCGAGCACAGTTTCGATATCCGCATGGGCGTGCCCGCCAAGCGGGGTTTTCAGCAAGGCCG
Organism: Hyphococcus sp. D3-15; assembly: GCF_055809375.1. Classification (NCBI taxonomy): domain Bacteria; kingdom Pseudomonadati; phylum Pseudomonadota; class Alphaproteobacteria; order Parvularculales; family Parvularculaceae; genus Hyphococcus; species Hyphococcus sp. D3-15. The sequence goes on from NZ_CM147910.1 coordinate 3,297,292, forward strand.
CTTCAAGTTCTGCATATTTGTCACCCGGCGCGTAATGGGTGGCGATGCCCGCCGCCATGCAGTCGGCGGCTTTCGCCCGCGCGCCGGTCAGCGCGTAATAAAGCCCGAGCCCGTCATGCAAGCGCGGCATGAAATGCCCGCCGCCCACATCGGGGAAAAGACCGATGCCGGTTTCGGGCATGGCGAAGAGTGTTGCATCGCCCGCGACGCGGAAATCGCCATGCACGGAAATCCCGACACCACCGCCCATGACGATCCCGTCAATCATCGCCACATAGGGTTTGGGATAATGATAGATCAGCGAATTGTTGCGATATTCCTCGCGGAAAAACTCACTCGCATGCGCAGGGTCTTGTTTGGCTGTATCATGCAGCCAACGAATATCGCCGCCGGCGCAAAAGGCGCGTTCACCCGCTGCGCGCACCATCACCGCCTTCACAGATGAGCGCCCGCCCGCCCATTTTGTCAGTTGTGCGCGCATGGCTTTCGCCATATCCCAGTTAAGCGCGTTCAACGCCTTTTCATTGTTCAGCGTGACGACGCCCCAGTCGCCGATTTCTTCAAACAGGATCTCTGTCGTCATGCTTTTTTCCGCCATTCATGATCAGGACCACCACGCCAATAGCGATGAAAAGAAGGCCCAGATAAATAAAACTTGTCGGCTGCGGCAGTTCTCCGGACATAATCACGGCGAGCGCCTTGTTAAAGGCGGAGACTTCCTCGCCGCGCTCCGCCGTTGCGGCAATGTCGCGCCCGATCGCCGCATAGGCGTCTAAATAAGAATAGCCGATGGCGGCGAGCCCGGCGAGAAGCAAAGCGATGGAAGCGAGTATTCTCAAAACAATCTCTTTACGCCTGATATTCCTTCAGCAAATCGCGCGCGACGATGACGCGCATGATTTCATTCGCGCCCTCCAAGATCTGGTGCACGCGCACATCCCGCAGCATGCGCTCCAGCGGGTAATCCTTGAGATAGCCATAGCCGCCATGAATTTGCAGCGCATCATTGACCACATTAAAGCCCATATCAGTGACAAAACGCTTGGCCATGGCGCAGGCGCGTGTCGCATCCGGGGTTTTCTGATCGAGCTTCCACGCCGCCTGATAGAGCATGACGCGTGCAGCTTCTAATTCCGTCGCCATGTCAGCGAGCTTGAACTGCAATGCTTGTTGCTGGTTCAGCGGCTTGCCAAAGGCTTTGCGTTCATTCGAATAATCAAGCGCGGCTTTGAGCGCGGCATTCGCCGTACCCAGTGAACAGGCAGCGATATTAAGGCGCCCGCCATCGAGCCCCATCATGGCGAACTTAAAGCCCTCGCCTTCCTCGCCGACACGGTTCGAAGCCGGTATGCGGCAGTCTTCGAAATTCACGATGGCGGTCGGTTGCGCGTTCCAGCCCATTTTCTTTTCATTGGCGCCAAAAGAAAGACCGGGCGTATCCTTTTCCACCAGCACCGTCGAAATGCCTTTCGGGCCATCGCCGCCAGTGCGGACCATGACCACGTAAAGGTCGGAAACGCCCGCGCCGGAGATGAACGCTTTCGATCCGTTCAGGACATAGTGGTCGCCGTCTTTCACAGCTTTCGTTTTCAACGCCGCCGCGTCGGAACCCGAACCCGGTTCGGTCAGGCAATAGCTCGCCACCATCTCCATCGAGGTCAATTTCGGGCAATATTTCTGACGCAACTCCTCTGACCCAAAACGGTCGATCATCCAGGAGCACATATTGTGAATGGAGATATATGCCGCCGTTGCGGTGCAGCCCGCAGACAAGGCCTCGAAAATCAGCGCCGCATCGAGCCGTCCGAGGCCAGAGCCGCCGACATCTTCGCGCGTGTAAATTCCGGCGAGACCAAGCGCTGCCGATTTCTTGATGACGTCTACGGGAAAATGCTTCTGCTCATCCCATTGCGCGGCGTTCGGCGCCAGTTCGTCTTCGGCGAAACGCCGCGCCATGTCCTGAATGGCTTCCTGTTCGTCACTGAGCGCAAAATCCATTCCGGCCTACTCCTCTTCCTCTTCTTCTTTTTCGAGAGGCGTTCCTTCAAAACCCGGCATGCCGGGCATCGGGTGATCTTTTTCTTTTGAAAGCGGCGTCATGACACCTTCCTGATTGCGCCGATGGTTGAACCAGCGAAACAAAACATAAGCCACGAGCAGGACGATCGCGATCGCTGGAAGCCAAACAATCGCTTCCTCGCCGGCGACGGCGCCGACCGTGTGAAAAATTGTGAACACGACGCAAATATACAAAGACGCAGTGAACATCAGCGTCAGGATGTATCGAACATAATCGGCCTTGAAAAAGCCTGCCGCGATGTAAGTCGGGATGCGCGTGCCAGGAACAAATCGCGCCGTGAGCATGGTCTGCAGAAACTCTTTGCGGATCAAATCACCGGCGACGGAAACGCCCGGTTTTTCCGCAAATTTATGCGCCCAGTCATAGCGCCGGGCGAGACGCCCCATCCAGTATTTCCAGGCGTCAGACGCAACGAGCCCAGTCAGGATCGCGACGGCCAGAAACGGCGTCGGCGCAACACCGGCGAGCGACGCGGCGGCGGCGAGAATGACGCCGAAATCCTCCTGCAGGAAGGGCGAAAAAAACAGGGCGGCAAACAGCACCCAAAGACTCATCGAGCCGATATCTGCAACTTCAATCCCGAACACCCGGCCCCCTTAATGCGTTTCCAATTGCGGCAACCCGTCGCCAATGTCGTAATAGCCGCCTTTGTCCGCAACGAAAATGTGTTCGGCAAGTCTTATGGTCGCGCCCTCGTCGATGGAGCCCGCCGCGATGGCGATGCGGTGCTTGTAGTCGTCCAGCCGCTCGGCGTGCCAAAACAGCGCAGACCCGCATTGCTTGCAAAAGCCGCGACGGGCGAAGTCAGAGGACTTGAACCAACCGAGCAGATCTTCGCCCTTTTTGATTTTCAGGGATTCAAACGGCACATTGAGCGACGCCCAATAGTGACCGCTCCATGACCGGCATTGCCCGCAATGACAGGCCGTCACATCCTCACGGTCGGCGCGGAACTCAAAGGCCACGCCGCCGCACATGCATTTTCCGGTGAGCTTTTTCGATGGACCCTTGTCGGTTTGCATCGCCCTACTCCATTGTCGGAATAACGAACTCCGAACCCTGAACATCTTCCGGCCAGCGCTGGGTGATGGTTTTGATCTTGGTCCAGAACTTCACCCCTTCCGGCCCGTGCTGATTGGTGTCGCCAAAGCCCGACCGCTTCCAGCCGCCGAATGTGTGGTAGGAAACCGGCACGGGGATCGGCACATTGACGCCGACCATGCCCACATTGACGTTCTTGACGAATTCGCGCGCCGCCGCCCCATTGCGCGTGAAGATCGCAACGCCATTGCCATATTGATGCTGCGACGGCAGCGCCACCGCTTCCTCGAAATTCTTCGCCCGGACAATTTGCAACACCGGCCCGAAAATTTCTTCCTCATAGGATTTGTGTCCGGGCTTCGCCTTGTCGAGCAAGGTGCCGCCAAGGAAGAATCCATTCTCATAGCCTTGAAGCTTGAAATCACGGCCATCGACAATGGCTTCCTGGCCTTCGTCGACCGCCATCTGGATGTAGTTCGATACACGCTCTTTATGCGCGGCGGTGACCAGCGGGCCGAGGTCTGAATCTTCCGACATGGACGGGCCGATGCGCAGGCTTTCCACTTTTGGCTTCAGCATGGAGATCAACGCTTCCGCTGTTCCCTCGCCCACCGGCACGGCGACCGGCGTCGCCATGCAGCGTTCGCCAGCCGAGCCAAAGGCCGAACCAATCAGATTGTTGACCGCATTTTCCATATCCGCGTCGGGCAGGATGATCATGTGGTTCTTGGCGCCGCCAAACGCCTGCACCCGCTTTCCGTGCTTTGCGCCTTCGGCGTAAATGTAGTTGGCGATATCGGACGAGCCAACAAATGAGATCGCTTTGACGCGGGGTTCCGCGATGAGCGCGTCCACCGCTTCCTTGTCGCCATTGACGACGTTCAGGACGCCTTCCGGAGCGCCGGCTTCCATCATCAGCTCCGCAAGGCGCAGCGGACAGGACGGATCGCGCTCGGATGGTTTGTTGATGAAGGTGTTGCCGCACGCAACCGCAACGCCGAACATCCACATGGGAATCATCGCTGGAAAGTTGAAAGGCGTAATGCCCGCCACCACGCCCAAAGGCTGGCGCATGGAATAGACATCAATCCCCGGACCGGCGGCTTCGGTGTATTCGCCTTTTTGCAGATGCGGGATGCCGCAGGCGAATTCGATCACATCGAGACCGCGCTGCACGTCGCCGCGCGCGTCGGGCAGGATTTTGCCATGCTCCGAAGAAATCAGCTTGGCGAGATTGTCCATGTCCTTTTCGACAAGCTCTTTGAACTTGAACATCACCCGCGCCCGGCGCTGAGGGTTCATCGCCGCCCAGGCGGGAAACGCCTTTTCCGCCGCATCCACCGCTTTCGCCACCTCGCTGGCGCTGGCCAGCGCGGCCTGAGCCTGCACCTCGCCGGTCGTGGGGTTGAAAATATCGCTGGTTCGTCCGCTTGTCCCCGCCAGAAGCTGCCCGCCAACAAAATGTCCGTGGATGGTCATCGATTTCCTCGCTCACGCTCTTGAAATTTGGCGGGACACTAGTCTTCGCAGCGCCCCCCGCAAGCGGCGGCAGAGTGTGCTCCCGGTTCGAAGCAAATGGCGGATATCAGCCGGACATGCCGGGCTTCGACGCCATAAACTAGCGTATTTGGCGCATGTCGATTCTGAATCGGGGGTTACAACACGGCGTCCAGCGCGCCGATGAGCTTTTCGATCTCTTGCGCATTTGTGTAGTGAACGAAACTGACCCGGAGCGCTCCGCGTTTCACGTCCACGCCCTGCGCCTCAAGGCAGCGATCCGCATAAAAAGCGCCGCCGCTCGCCATGATCCCCAGCGGCGCCAGCTTGATCGCAACATCTTCCGCCGGCGCTTCCAGCGCGATGGCGACCGTCGGCGCCCTCCGCGCCGCTTGCCGCGGCCCCAGAAGACGCACGGAGTTTTTGTCGGAAAGATAGTCGAGCAAAGGTTGCAGCAATGCGACTTCATGCTCACGCATCAAGTCATGCACGCCCCGCGCCTTTTCCATGTCACTCGCATCACCGCCAATATGGTGCGAATGAAGCGCATCCATATAGTCCGCCATGCCGGCGCACGCCGCCACTTGCGCATGATCTGGTCCCGCCGGCGTAAATCGTTTGTACAAAACGCCAGCGTTGAAATAATGCCCCTGATTGGGCAAGCGCTGGCCCAAGGCGCGGCGCATCACCATGACGCCTTGATGCGGACCATAGGTCTTGTAGGCGGAGAACAAATAGATATCGGCGCCCAGCGCCGCCACATCGGGAAGTCCATGCGGCGCATAACTGACGCCATCCACGCAGACCGCAGCGCCAACTTCATGCGCGAGCCGCGCGATTTCCGCGACCGGATTGATTTCAGCGACGATGTTTGAGCAATGGGGAAAGCAAAGCAGTTTCACTTTGTGGTCGAGCAGCCGTTTAAGCCCGTCCAACGGCAAATGCCCCGTGTCGGGGTCAATCCGCCATTCGCGGATTTCCACGCCGCGATCAGCAAGCCGGCGCCACGGGCCGGAATTGGCTTCATGATCCTGATTGGTGACGATGATTGCATCGCCCGGCGCCAGCGCCTGACCAAAAGCCTGCGCCAACACATAGGTGTTCTGTGTTGTGGACGGCCCGAAACTCACTTCATCTGTTTCGACGTTCAACATCGCGGCCAGACGCCTGCGCGCCTCGTCCATTTCCTCGCCGCCAAGGCGTGACGCCTCATAGGGCGCATAGGGCTGAACTTTGCGTTCGTGAAAAAACCGCGTCAGCCGGTCCATGACCTGCCGGCACATGTAAGATCCGCCGGCATTTTCAAAAAACGCCTGGCCTCTTAGCGACGGCTCTGCAAATGCGGGAAACTGGCTGCGGACGAAGTCGATATCTAACGGCATGGGGCCTCGGATTTTTTGCGAGACCACCCTGACCGGGCTCATTCGAACTTGCAAGGATCACCGCGCCCGACGCGCGGTCCGCTGCCGCTAATCGGCGAGACGCAGCACCGGATCAGCGTCAAAAGCGAGCCGGCCGCTTGCCGCGCCGACCACATGCGTGATGGTGGAACCGTCCTCCGCGAGCGGCGCGGTGACCGACCGGAACTGCACCTTGCGGCCATCGCACAGGGTCAGCACATCATCGCGAAAATGCGGCGCTTCGGATGCAACGGCGGCATAGATATCCGCTGTCGCCTTATCGAGCAGCGTAAAAGTCCAGTCGGCTTCTCCGCTGAGATGGACGTCGGAAAGTTTTGCGAGACTGTCGCCCAGGAAAATGAAAAAGGGAAAGCCAACGCTCTTTTCCAAATCGACAGCGAAAACCCAATCCCAGTCTTCTTCCAGACCGGTTTCCTGCATCGCCTCCCAACTCGGGAAATGTCCGCGCGCGGCGCGCGCCCATGCATCGACCAATCGGCGCGTCAGGCGGCGGTCCGCCGCCGGCACGACAAACCCGTCGCCAAATAATTCCGCTACATCGCTCAGCATTACCGCCCCATAAATTCAACAGGCGTATGATAAAACATGTTCGTAAGCTGATGATTTTTGCGGCGGCGCAAATTTAGATCAAATTTGGTTCGGCCTTTAAGCATGGACGCCCATGAGCTTTACAACATGCGCCCCTTTGCGGCGCCGAAAATGTGGCTCACATCTTGCCCGTTCTCGGAAACCGGCAGAAGGATGCTGCGAAATCCGACGCGGCGTCCGTCATCCAGCTTTTTGATATCTGAATATTCCACCGGCTTGCGGCTGAGCGCAGCCTCATCCATTTTGGCCATGGCGGCGTCGAGCACGGTTTTTTCCCGGCGCGGATCGCCCAGCGGATAGGCAGATGAAAACCGGGTGAGCTCTTCGCCCATAAAAACGAAATAGGGAAAGACGTCAGACAGGCGCAAATCGATCGCGAAGCAAAAGGGTCTGTCGGGACCCAAATTCAGCTCTTCGACCTCACGCAAGCTTGGCAGCCTGCCCTGGGCGATACGCGCCCATTTGTTTTGAATCCTTGCCGTCAACCGCCGTTCGGTCACCCGGCGCTCGCCGCTGCGACGATCTCCCGCTGAGCCGGGAGTCTCCAAGACGTCGTTTTTCATTTTGTCGCCCACCAATTTTCGCAACCCATGCGCGAATCTACCTCTCAAGACATGAAAAACCTGTATCGAGCGTTGTGGGGTTTTTTCCTAAATTTGAAGCGATTTCGCGCAAAGGGGGGCGGCTTTTAGCGGTTGCAAAGGGGGTGACGCTCCGCCCGAGCGGCCCTATAAGGAGCGCCACGCAGCGTAAAGAAGGGGTAAATCCATGAATCCAGGTTGGATGGCGGTCACGGCGATTGGCATTTTTATTATTGCGTTCGCCCTGCTGAATGTTGTCGAAAAAGGCCGCATTGATTAGGCCGCACCGGCGCGTCGGCCGAGCCCGCATGGGATCGGCCCTCGCCGGATGTCGCTGATTTTAACCCCAGGGGTTTCATGGTCCCGGAGATCGCCTCCCAGATCGCCTTTCTCATTCTCGGCCTTGCCGTTTTGCTGGTCGCTGGAGATTTGCTTGTCCGCGGCGCCGTCAGTCTGGCGGCGGCGTTAAAGGTTCCCGCCCTTTTGGTCAGCTTGACCATTGTCGCCTTCGGCACATCCGCGCCGGAACTTGTGGTGACCGTGCAAGCCGTCATGTCCGGAAATGACGGCATAGCGCTGGGGAATATTGTCGGCTCCAATATCGCCAATATTTTTCTGGTGCTTGGTCTGCCGGCCCTCATTTACCCGGTAAGCACCCATGTTCTGGGTCTGCGCCGCCATGCGGTGATCATGCTGCTGGCGACGGTCGCCTTTTTCGGCGCCGCTTACGGGCCCGGTGAAATCGGCACGAAAATCGGCGCCGGCCTGTTCGCCGGCATCCTTGCTTATGTGGGATATATGTGGGTGCGCGCCGCAAGCGGACGCGCGAACGACCCGATCCTTGATGAGGTCGAAGAGTATCAGGAAACCGCGAGCATCAACGCCAAGACTATCGGTTTTCTCATCGCCGGATTGATTGGCTTGCCGCTCGGAGCGCAACTCCTGGTTACGAACGGCGCCAGCCTGGCGACGGACCTTGGCGTCCGCGAAGAATTGATCGGCCTGACGATCATCGCCTTTGGCACGTCGCTGCCTGAACTGGCTACAGTCTTCGCCGCGGCCATTCACAAGAAATCTGATGTCGCGATTGGCGGCGTCGTCGGTTCGAACATATTCAACATTCTCGCTGTCGGCGGTGCCGCCGGCCTTTCCGGCACTGCTGTTTTCGACGCAGCTTCGCTGCGCCTCGACCTGCCGGTCATGGCGATCGCCGCCATCATCCTGGCCGGTTTCGTTATAACGCGCCGGGATATCGGCCGCCTTACCGGCTTCCTGTTCACAGTCGCCTATATCGGCTTTATCCTGCTGCTCGCCCATAACGCCGGAGCATTTTAGATCATGGCTGCGAAAAAGGCGGGCGCCGCGCTCGTCACCGGCGCAGGAAAACGCATCGGCCGCGCGCTGGCGCTCACGCTGGCGGATGCGGGCTATGACGTGGCGGTGCATTACAACACATCGAAAGCGGAAGCCGACGAAGTTGTGTCGCTCATCGAAGCAAAGGGCCGCAAGGCCGCCGCTATCGGCGCAAATTTGTCGGACGAAGCCGAAATGGCGGCGCTGATCGGCAACGCCATAACGGCGGTCGGCCCGCTTACTCTGCTTGTGAACTCCGCCTCTGTTTTTGAACATGATGACGTTGAAAACATGACCCGCGAAAGCTGGGACATGCATATGAATGTCAATGCGCGCGCGCCGCTGAAACTCGCGCAGGATTTCGCCGCACAAGCATCGACCGGAAGCCAGATCGTCAATCTCGTCGATCAGCGCGTCCTCAAACTGACGCCGCAATTTCTTTCCTACACGGCGTCTAAGTCGGCGCTGTTTACGCTGACCCAAACGCTGGCGCAGGCGCTCGGGCCCAAGGGAATTCGCGTTAACGCTATTGGTCCCGGTCCCACCTTGAAGAACCCCCGCCAGTCCGACGCCGACTGGTCGCGCCAGAATGAGGCGACGATCCTTGGTTATGGCGCCGCGCTGGAAGATATTTGCGGGGCGCTTCTTTATTTGCTGTCAGCGCGTTCGGTCACAGGACAGATGATTGCGGTCGACGGAGGGCAACATCTGGCTTGGCGCACCCCGGACGTTCTGGTGCAGGAATAGGCGAATGAGCAAGCGACAAACCCCGCCCGACATCACCCCCTTCCCCGCAGCGCGACCGCGCCGCGCCGGCGGGTCTTTATTCGCGGCCTGGTTCTCGACGCCTATATCGGCGCCTATGAAAGCGAACAGGGCGTCACCCAACCAATCCGGATCGACTTTGAAGCCGACGTGCTTGAGCCCGCCAATCCGGTGAGCGACAGTCTTGACGATATCGTCTGTTATGATGCGATGACCCAGGGCATTAAGGCGATTGTCGCTGAAGGCCATATCAAACTGGTCGAAACGCTGGCCGAGCGTATTGCCGATCTCGTCATGTCGCATCCCATGGTGAATTCGGTGATGGTGCGCATCGTAAAACCGAACGCGATTCCCGAAGCCGACGCAGCAGGCGTCGAGATCATTCGCACAAAAAACTAGACCGGAAAAAATTGCGGATTACGCAGCGTGTCCGGCAATCGCGAAGTCCTGCGCGTTTGCACGCGAAAGCGCCCATACGACGCCGCCGACCCCAAAAAACACGGCGCACCCTGCAAGCAATGACAAGATCACGAAGGCGGCCCCAGCGCCGCCCGGATAGATCACGGCATAGTCAGGCTCTTCCGGATTGACGTAGACTGTCAGGGTTTCACCGGGCCTGAAATCGCGACGTTCGGCGCTCGTGAACTGCGCCATGAAATTGCGGGTGCGCGTTGATTCATAGCTATGCCCGTCAAAAGAATAGACATAACGCAGCCGCGCCCGGTCGCGATCGAGCTGGCTGAGGACAATCGCATCCGCCGCCGGCCAGGCGAGACTGGCCCGCGAGCGCGCATAGTCCTGTACGAAAAATCCGCCCCCGGCCACGCCAAACACCGCCAGCGCCGTGAAGAAAATCAACACGATCGAGACATCTGACTTGGTTTTCAGTTCAGGGGGCATTTGACCTCGCCTCCGCGCGCCATTAGCTCATGGGCCAGATGTAAATCCGGATTGTGAACGCCCGGTTAACCATTACGCCATGAACCCCGAAACACCTGACTCACAAGACGCTGTCGACCTGAATTCCTCGAAAAGGGAAGCGCTTACGGGCGCCGAGCTTATCGCGGACGAAGTGTCGCGCCTGCCGTCCAAGCCCGGCGTCTACCGGATGTATGGCGCCAAGGGCGACGTCCTTTATGTGGGCAAGGCGAAAAATCTCAAAAATCGCGTTTCGTCCTATGCACAAGGACGCGGTCATTCCAACCGCATCATGCGGATGATTTCAGAAACGCGCGCCATGGAATTTGTGGTCACCGGCACGGAAACCGAAGCGCTGCTTCTCGAAGCCAATCTGATCAAACAGCTTAAGCCGCGCTACAATGTCATTCTGCGCGACGACAAGTCGTTTCCGTTCATTCTTGTCGCCGAAGATCACGAAGCGCCGCAATTGCAAAAGCATCGCGGTGCGCAGAAACGCCCCGGCGCCTATTACGGCCCCTTCGCTTCCGCCGGCGCGGTCAATCGCACGCTGAACACGCTGCAAAAGGCGTTTCTTCTGCGTTCCTGCACCGACAGCGTTTATGAAGGACGCACACGGCCCTGCCTGTTGCACCAGATCAAACGATGCGCGGCTCCCTGCGTCGGGCTTGTCAGCATTGAAGACTATAGCGAACTTGTCGCCGAGGCGAAGTCATTCCTGTCTGGCGAGAGCGCAAGCGTGCAGAAAACGCTGTCTGCGCAAATGGAGCAAGCCTCCGCCGATCTCGATTTCGAAAGCGCCGCAAAACTGCGCGACCGCATCCGCGCGCTTTCCTATATTCAGGGAACCCAGGATATCAATCCGGGCGGGGTTTCCGAAGCCGATGTGTTCGCCATTCACTCCGAAGGCGGACAATCTTGCGTGCAGGTTTTCTTTTTCCGCGCCGGGCAAAACTGGGGCAATCACGCCTTTTTCCCAAAACACGACAAGGAAGACGAACCTGCCGCGGTTCTCGACGCATTCATCGCGCAATTCTATGATTCACGCGTGCCGCCGCCATCAATTCTGGTTTCGGTGAAGCCGCCGCAAGATGATCTCCTCGCAGAAGCGCTCTCTATCAAAGCCGAACGCAAGGTCACCATTCTGGCGCCGCAACGGGGTGAAAAACGCGATCTCGTAAAAGCGGCGGAGATGAACGCCCGCGAAGCGCTGTCACGGCGCATGGCGGAATCGGCGAGCCAGCTGAAAAGCCTGCGGCAGCTTGCCGATATTCTGGGACTGGAAGCATCGCCAGAGCGCATCGAAGTTTATGACAACTCGCATATTCAGGGAACCAACGCCGTCGGCGCCATGATCGTCTCCGGCCCTGAAGGCTTCGTCAAAAACCAGTATCGAAAGTTCAACATCAAAACGGACAGCCTGACGCCCGGTGATGATTTCGGCATGATGCGCGAAGTGCTTACCCGGCGTTTCGCCCGCATGCTGAAGGATGAAAACGCTGAACGCCCGGACCTTGTCATTATCGACGGCGGCAAAGGGCAATTATCCGTTGTGCTGGATGCGCTGAAAGAGATTGGCGTTGATCCCGAAGCGGAAGGCGTGACAATTATCGGCGTAGCGAAAGGCCGGCGTGAGAATGATGCTGGCGAAAAGCGCATCGACCGGACAATGGGCGCCACCGGCGAACAAATTGTGATGCCGGGACGCGAGCCTTTTACCTTGCCGCCGCGCGACCCCGGACTCTTCGTGTTGCAACGTCTCCGAGATGAGGCTCATCGCTTTGCAATTGGCGCGCATCGGGCGAAACGAAAGAAGGCCATCGCCGCCAATCCGCTGGACGGAATCGCCGGCATCGGCGCCAAGCGCAAACGCGCGCTGCTTAACCATTTCGGATCAGCAAAAGAGATCGCCCGCGCCAAACCTGCTGATCTGGAGGCCGTTGAAGGCGTCTCCGCCGCGCTGGCGCAGAAGATATATGATTATTTCCACAGCAGTTGATGCATTCGTTGCGCCGGGGTGTTAGAAGGCCCAACGCCTCGGCCGCATGGTGCTGTTTCTGGCGAAATCCGAAGGGAATAGCCGCTTGGCTTCAGGACCAACGCCCGCTCAAAGCAAGGCATTTCGGCAAGTGGATGCGAAAGCAGCCGTCGCTGAAGTTGAAAAAGAAAAGCGCGATACGCTGCGCAAAACCGCCAAACTGCGCGAATTGCGCCTCGCCAAAGAGGCCGAAGAACGCGCCGTCGAGGCTGAAAAGCCAAAAAAGGCCGCAAAAACGCCGAGAAAACGCGGCCTGCCCGAGTTCGAGCGGGAGCGTTAAGCCGCTTCTCGCCCGTGTTAAGACTTTACGTCCACGGACGAAGCCGGGCTGCAGCCAAGATTTTGCTTGCTTTTTCGCATGTGCAACCCATATAAGCCGCTCGTGGCGCGTGTAAGCGGATCAAAGTCCCGCCTAGCCCCTTCATCCTGACATAAAGAGCGCCCTGGCACGCGGGTTCTCAAAGAACCTCTAGCGTTTCCGCGCATTTTTTGTGCCGAGCGCGGAAAGATTATTTTGACCAGTTTTACCGAACTCGGCCTTTCAAAGCCGATCCTCGCAGCGCTTGCGCGCGAAGGACATACAGCAGCAACGCCAATTCAGGCAGCGGCGATTCCGCAAATCCTGAAGGGCCGCGACTTGCTCGGCATCGCCCAGACCGGCACCGGCAAGACGGCGGCGTTCGCGCTGCCGATCCTGCAGCACCTCGCCGACAATCGCCAAAGGACAAACGCCCGCGAATGTCGCGCGCTGATCCTGGCGCCGACGCGCGAGCTCGCGCTGCAGGTGCAAGACCGTTTCAAGGCCTATGGCGCCGCTCAGGGCCTCTCTACCGGCCTCGTCATTGGCGGCGTCGCCTTTGGCAAACAACGCGCCATGCTTAATCGCGGCGTCGATATTCTCGTCGCCACGCCCGGCCGCCTGAAAGACGTGATGGACAAGGGCGCACTGAAATTGACAGGCGTTGAATATTTCGTCCTCGACGAAGTCGATCAAATGCTGGACCTCGGCTTCATTCACTCAATTCGTGAAGTCGCAGCGAAGCTTCCAGAAAAACGCCAGAACATTTTCTTCTCAGCGACAATGCCGCCGGCGATCGCAAAACTCGCAGGCAGCCTGCTCTCCAACCCGGCGCGCGTCGAGATAGAAGCAGCCAAACCGCTGAAAATCGACCAAAGCGTGCTCTTCGTCGAAAAACCGCACAAAGCGGCGACCTTGATCGCCTTTGTGAAAAAGCCGGAATTTGCGCGCGGGCTGGTTTTCACCCGCACCAAGCACGGCGCAGACAAGCTCGTGCGTGCGCTGAATGCTGCAGGTTCGCCTGCTCATGCAATCCACGGCAACCGCTCACAAGTTCAACGCGAAAGAGCGCTGGATGCATTCCGTCGCGGCAAAACCCGCATTCTCGTTGCAACGGATATTGCAGCGCGCGGCATTGATGTGCGCGACGTCACCCATGTGGTGAATTACGACCTGCCGAATACGCCGGAAACCTATACGCACCGCATCGGCAGAACCGGCCGCGCGGGCGCCACTGGCATTGCGGTCTCCTTCTGCTCCGGCGAAGAACGCCCTTTCCTGCGCGCGATCGAAAAGCTGACGCGCCAGACCATGCCCGTGGAAGGCGGCGGCGAACGCCCCGAATTCCACAAACCTGCAAATCAAAATCGCAAAAATCAAAACCGGCAGCGGCCAGCCGCCGGCGGACCGTCAAAACGGTCTGGAAAACCCCAAACTGACCGTCGCGCCCATGAAGGCGGCGGCAAGAAAGGCGAATCAAATGGCGAAAGAGGAACTGATCGAGTTCGACGGCGTCGTCACCGAGGCTCTTCCGGACGGAAACTTTCGAGGTCAAGCTGGATAACGAGCACATGGTTCTCGCCTATGCTGGCGGCAAGATGCGCAAGAACCGCATCAAGACGCTGGCGGGCGACCGGGTGACGATCGAAATGTCCGGATACGACCTGACCAAGGGCCGTATTACCTTCCGGCACAAGCCAGAGGGTTCGGGCCCGCCATCCGTCAAACGCCAGAGCTCCTTCAAATCACGAGGACGGAGATGAGCAAAGAAGCTGCTGAACTCTCGCCGCGCGATAAGATCGCTGCGCTTTCGGACGCCAAGCTTCAGGCTCTGGCCTTTCGGGCATGGCGGTCGACGCAAAGCAAAAACAAAACGAAACAAGCGCGCGCCATTCGGTTGGCCCCCTTGTTTCGGGCTGAACTGAAGCTGCGCAAGCTCGCCAACGGCTGAACCACACACAAGCATACCGATGCTGCGCGAGCGCTTGACCATGGCATGGACAAGCCTCGTGCGCCGGCGCTAATCTCGCGCCCATGCCGGTCACCCTTCACGGTTTTCCCTGGGACGCAAGTTCCTCTTATGCCCGCGGGCCAGCGCTGGCGCCCGCCATTATTCGCGCATCTCTGTTTTCCGAAGCATCGAGCCCCTATTCGCTTTCCGGCATCGACGCGCGACAAGCCATTTCCCAATTTGATTTCGGCGATCTGCCGATAGAGGGCACAGCGGCGCGCACGGCGATCAGCGCCCGCATTACTGCATCACTTGACGCAGGCCAGAAGCCCTTGAGCCTGGGCGGCGATCATTCGGTGAGTTATCCGATTTTGCGCGCCATGAAGGAAAAGCATGGCCCGCTGAACATTCTGCATGTCGATGCGCATACGGATCTTTACCAGGAGTTCGAAGGCGATCCCTACTCTCACGCATGCCCGTTTGCCCGCGCCATTGAAGATGGCTGCGTCGGCGCCCTCATTCAGGTCGGCTTGCGTTCCATTTCGCCAGATTGCCGCGCCTTCGGCGAAAAACACGGCGTCGTCATGCTGGGCGCGGACGAAGTTGACGCTATCCCCTTTCAACGCCTTCAGGCGCCGGTTTACGTCTCTATAGACCTCGACGGGCTTGATCCGGCCTTCGCGCCGGGGGTGTCCCATCCTGAACCCGGCGGACTGTCGACGCGCGACGTGATTTCGATCCTGAAGCATTTGCCGGAAGCGCCTGTGGGCGCTGATATTGTCGAGCTCAATCCGGAGCGCGACATCAATATGATGACGGCGCAGGTCGCCGGGCGGCTGGTGAAGGAGCTTGCCGGGATGATGGCGGGCTGACGCGCCCACAAACCATCCAACCGGCGCCCCGTTTCCGCCTTAGTCCTGCGCTCTTTTACGGCTGGGCGAGGTCAGCGCGAACCGGATGGCGGGATTATGAAGGGCTTGTTGAAAGACCCGAGGCACTACCAGATCGCGACCCTGTCTGCGCTCCTCGCCTTTGGCGTCACAACCCGCGCCTTCGATATTTCGCCGCTCCAGATCGCCGCCATTCTTGTCACCGCCCTCAGCGTGCAGTTTCTTGGCTCGTTCATGACGGCGATCCGCTTCGAACCGCGCAGCGCATTGATCACAACCCTTTCGCTATCGCTTCTGTTGCGCGCTGACGCGCTCGCGCCGCTGATGATCGCTGCGGCGCTCGCCATCGGGTCGAAATTCACGCTCCGGCTTTACGGTAAGCATGTTTTCAATCCGGCGAATGTCGGCATTGTCGCGCTGCTCATCCTGTCGGCGACCATCATGCCCGATGCCGCCTGGACGACGCCGGGCCAATGGGGAACCGCGCTTTGGCTCGCCGCAGCGCTGGCCGGCGCCGGCATGCTCGTCACCTATCGCGCGGCGCGGATAGACGTGCCGCTGATCTTTCTTGGAACTTATGCGTTCTTGATCATCGCTCGCGCGCTGTGGCTCGGCGATCCGCTGGCGATCCCCTTGCTGCGCCTGCAAAATGGCGCGCTCATTCTGTTCGCCTTCTTCATGATCTCCGATCCGAAAACGACCCCGGACGGCGCCATAGCGCGCAGCGTGTTCGCCGCCGGCGCCGCGCTTATCGCTTACGTGCTCGGCTATCATTTCTACATGTCCGACGGAATTTTCATCGCGCTGGCGGCCATGTGTCTGATCCGCCCGCTGCTCGAAGCGTTTGACCCGGCGCCGCATTACCGCTGGGGCGATCCTGTGAAACCGCCGCCTTTCCTGAAGCGTCTGGCCCCATCGAGGGTCCATCCTTTTCCCGCCGAATAGATGGAGAAAATATCCATGACGAGATCCAGAAATCGTTCCTTGAGAAAAACGCTATTCGCCGCCGTATCCGCGACTGCAGCATTAGCACTCACCGGCGGCGCCGTCGCCTTTTGCGGATTTTACGTCGCGAAAGCCGACACCAAACTATTCAACAAGGCGTCGAAGGTCGCGATCATGCGCGATGGCGAGCGCACCGTCATCACCATGGCCAATGACTTTCAGGGCGAGCTCAATGAATTTGCGATCGTCATCCCCGTGCCGGTAGTGCTGGAGGAAGGCCAGATCCATGTCACAGACAATGCGATCCTCGATCATATCGACGCCTATACGGCGCCGCGCCTGGTCGAATATTTCGATGAAGATCCCTGCCGGACTTATTATCGCGAAGAACTGGCGATGGCTGCGCCAATGGCGGACGAGACCATTGTCGTAACAGCCAGCAAGCAGAACAGCTACGGCGTCACCATAGAGGCGGAATACACCGTCGGCGAATATGACATTCAGATCCTCTCCGCCGATCAGTCAGACGGCCTCGCGCAATGGCTAACCGATAACGGCTACAACCTGCCGAAAGGCGCGGAAGCAACGCTGGGCAGCTACATCAAGCAAGGCACGAAGTTTTTCGTCGCCAAGGTCAATCTCGAAGAACAAGCGCAGACGGGTCTGAAATATCTGCGGCCGCTTCAGGTCGCGTTTGAATCGCCGAAATTCCAGTTGCCCATCCGCCTCGGCACGGTGAACGCCGAAGGCAAGCAGGAATTGTTCGTTTTCGCCCTCACCCGTTCCGGCCGTATTGAAACCACCAATTACCGCACGGTGAAGCTTCCTACGGGCATGGATATACCGCTTTTCGTCAAAGATGAGTTCGGCAGTTTTTATAAATCCATGTTCCATGAACAGGTCGAAAAGGAAAATGGCCGCGCCGTCTTCCTCGAATATGCCTGGGACATGGCCTGGTGCGACCCCTGCGCCGCCGACCCGCTTTCACAACAGGAACTGCGCGAACTCGGGGTGTACTGGCTTGATGGCGTGGGAAGCGGCAATGGCGTTTTGCCGCGACGCCCGTCGCCAGGCGGCGCGCAGGATGTTTTCGTCACGCGTCTGCATGTTTCCTATGACGCAGAGCATTTTCCGGAAGATCTGATCTTCAAGGAAACCGGCGACCGGTCAAACTATCAGGGCCGCTATGTCTTGCGCCACCCTTATAAGGGCGACGCGACTTGCGACGCCGGACAGGCTTACCGCGCCGAACTGCCCAAGCGTTTCGAAGCCGAAGCGCAAACCCTCGCGACCCTCACAGGCTGGGACATTGACGACATACGAGGCAAAATGAGCGCTGCAGACCAGAGCTTTGATCCGCCAAAACCGGAACCCTGGTGGAAGCGCCTGTGGGGCGGCGACAAGAAGGAAGGCTGAGCCGCGCAGACTAGCCTCGCGCCGCGGACCGGCTTATCTTCCGGTCATGGCCAATCTCATCACGCTTGCGCGCATGGCGCTTATCATTCCGTTCGTCATCGCGTTTCTCGCCAATGCGCCATGGAACATGACTGTCGCGCTGGCGATATTCATCATTGCCTCGCTGACCGACTTTGTTGACGGCTGGGTCGCCCGCGCGCGCGGCGAAACCAGCGCGCTCGGCGCCGCGCTTGACCCGATCGCCGACAAGCTGCTGATCGCCGCTGCATTTATTTTGCTGGTGCGAAATGGCGTTATTGTCGGCGCCGGCGTCATCGCCGTCATTGTGATCATCCTGCGCGAACTTCTGGTTAGCGGATTGCGGGAAGCGTTAAGCGCACAGCAAAAAACGCTTGCAGTCACCACCCTCGCCAAATGGAAAACCACTGCACAACTCGTCGCCGCCGGATTGTTGTTGGCCGCCGCGCCTACCGGGATAATCGGCGAGCCGCTGCGCCCCGTCGCCAGCGCCGCCCTGTGGATCGCGACGGTGATGACCTTCTGGACCGGCGCTGAATATTCCTTGCGCGCAGCGACCCTTTTGCGGACGCCGCAACAGTGAACCCCGTACAGACCATTGCTGAGGGCGCCGCGCATCTGCTGATCGTTGACGATGATGATCGCATACGAACCTTGCTCAAACGCTATCTGAGCGAAAATGGTTTCCGCACGTCGGTCGCCGGCAATGCAAAGGAAGCACGCGCATTAATGGCGTCTGTCGACTTTGACCTGCTCATTCTCGATGTGATGATGCCTGGCGAAACCGGCTTCGCCCTGACAAAATCGGTGCGCGCTGCATCGAATGTTCCGATCTTGCTGCTCACCGCGCGCGGCCTGCCCGAAGACCGCATTGAGGGTCTGGAGATGGGCGCCGACGATTATCTGTCAAAGCCGTTTGAACCGCGCGAGTTGCTGCTTCGCGTCAACGCCTTGTTGCGGCGCGCCGGAACCGCGAGCCCTGACAAGCGTGAAGTCAAGTTTGGCGTCTGCACATTTTCGCTCGGACGCAGCGAGTTGCGCAAAAACGGCGACCTTGTCCGGCTCACCGCCGGAGAGGCGTCGCTGTTGAAAGCACTTGCGCAAAAGCCCCGTGACGCCATCAGCCGCGAAGCGCTTGCGGAACAGACCGCCGCCGGCATGGAGCGCTCAGTGGATGTGCAGGTGACGCGGCTGCGCAAAAAAATCGAAGAAGACCCGCGCGCGCCGATCTATCTCCAGACTGTACGCGGCATCGGCTACGCGCTGATGACGGATTAGCGCCGATGTTTCGCCGGTATCTTCCCAAAAGCCTTTATGCGCGCGTCACGTTGATCGTGATCTTGCCGATCTTTCTGACCCAGGCGCTCGTCACCTATATTTTCTTCGCCCGTCACTGGGACCATGTCACCGCCAATCTTTCCGAAAGCGTCGCCGGGCAAATCGCCATGGTGACGCGGTTGTATAATGAGGCGGACAGCCTCGCCGAACGCGATGCGATCGCCGCCATGACGTTCAACGATCTGAAAATGCGCGTCACTTACGACCCGGAAGCAGAAATTCCTTCCGCAAACCTCCTTGCGCGCTTCAATGTCTATAACGCGACCCTGGACCGGCGCCTGAAAAATACGCTCGACGGACCGTACTGGCTCAATACGCAAAGCTGGCCGCAGGATGTTGAAATACGCGTCGCGATGAATGAAGGCGCGCTGGTGTTTTTCGCCCGCCGTGACCGGGTCTTCGCCACCACAGGCCGTATTTTCCTGTTCTGGCTCGCCGGTACATCGGTGCTGCTGGGCATCGTCGCGATCATTTTCATGCGCAACCAGGTGCGTTCGATTTTGCGCCTCGCCGACGCGGCGGCGGCCTTCGGGCGCGGACGCGATGCGCCGGACTACCGCCCTGCCGGTGCGACCGAAGTGCGAAAAGCCGGCTACGCCTTCATCGCCATGCGCGAGCGCATCAAACGTCACCTGGAGCAGCGCACGGCCATGCTTGCAGGCATCAGCCACGACCTCAGAACGCCGCTGACCCGCATCAAGCTGGCGCTCGCCATGCAGGAAGACAGCGAGGAGATGGAAGCCATTCGCAAGGACGCGACCGAGATGGAACGGATGATCCAGGCCTATCTCGACTTTGCGAGCAATGAGGCGGCGGATGAAGATCCCGAGATTTTCCGCCTTGGCGAACTCATCCGGGAAATCGCCGGGGACGCAAAACGCAGCGGACGGGAGATTACGGTGAACGCTCCTGCTCCGATCAACATCGAGGCCCGGCGCAGCGCACTCAAACGCGCAATCGGCAATCTCGCCAATAACAGCCTGCGCTATGCCGATCATGTCTGGATCAGCACACGCCGGTCCAACCGCTATATTGAAATCATCGTTGAAGATGACGGCCCGGGCATTGACCCGGCGCGCTATGAAGATGTCTTCAAGCCGTTTACGCGTCTCGATGAGGCGCGTAACCAGAATGAAAGCGGCGTCGGCATGGGATTGACGATCGTGCGCGATGTCGCGCGCGCCCATGGCGGAGAAGTCACGCTGGAAAAATCTGACGAGGGCGGACTGAAAGCCACCATGCGCCTGCCGATCTAGTTCGGGCGATAGTCTCCGGCGCGCTCTGGACCTTGGCGCCCTGTTTTCCTAAGCTCATCGTCCATGCCTTCTCATCCATTCAAATTCGCGGCGATACATGACTCTGGAAAACGATATTTTGATGAAGCAAATCGATCTTCTGAACGAAGAGCGATTGCGCCGAAGCCGCCAACAATTTGAATGCGTGCGGATGAATCTGATCAGCGTCGGCGTCGTATCGGTGTCAGGCATTTACAGCGTTGTCGGTGCGAGCACAGACACGCTTGACGCCGTCAGCAACAACGCATCGATAATTTTCGCGATGATGGTTGTCCTGACCACAATCTCGGCGACGCTATTTCTGTTTTGGGTTGATGACGCGATCACCATTGCCGGGATCGACAGGTTTTTGCGGACCAAGGAAAAATCCGTCGACACGCATGGGGACCTGTACTGGTATGAATATCGGGCGC
The DNA here is from genome assembly GCF_055809375.1 of Hyphococcus sp. D3-15. Classification (NCBI taxonomy): domain Bacteria; kingdom Pseudomonadati; phylum Pseudomonadota; class Alphaproteobacteria; order Parvularculales; family Parvularculaceae; genus Hyphococcus; species Hyphococcus sp. D3-15. The sequence continues at coordinate 3,318,138 of NZ_CM147910.1, forward strand.
AGTTGAATTTGACCCGCTATTTCCAGGTCAAAAAATGGATTTTCAATTTTGCGATTTTTTTCGCATTTCTTTGCCCGCCTTTACTTTGCGGCATTTTCATTACGATGCTTGAACTTATCCATATTCCGCTATGGCTGTTGCTTGTGGGCGGCGCGTTCTGCGTCGTCTTTCTCATCACGCCCCTATGGATCTGGCGCAACTTCACAAAGCGGCTATATGGTTAGCTTGTCAGTTCGCCGGCGCGTTTGGCCGCTGCGGCGACAGCCTGGTTGACCAGTTTTCGCATTGCTTCACTTTCGCCATCGAAAACCTTTAACGCAGCTTCAGTCGTGCCGCCTGGCGACGTGACCGCCTTGCGCATCGCGCTCGGCTCGCGCGCATCCGCATCCATCATTGCGCCGGAGCCCGCCAATGTCGCGCGCGCCAGCGCGGCGGCGGCGTCTTTTTCCAGCCCCAACGCAGCGCCCGCTTCCGCCAGCGCTTCGGTCAGCAGAAAATAATAGGCGGGGCCGGACCCGGAAATCGCCGTGACGAAATCGATCTCCTGTTCTGTCCGCACCCAGACGGTCTGGCCAACCGCCTGCATCAGCGTATCGGCGAGATCTCTGCCTTCGGTGGACACCGCATCTGGCGCGAAAAGGCCTGAAACGCCCTTGCCGATAGCGGCGGGAAGGTTGGGCATCACCCGCACCACCCGGTCGGCGCCGCCCAGTCCCGCTGAAATGCTCGCAATGCTTTTGCCGGCCATGACCGAGATCGCAAGCGCGTTCTTCGCCAGATAGGCGTATTTTGGCAGCACAAGGTCAGCCATTTGCGGCTTTACCGAGACCACCATGACATCGAATTGCTCGCTGGCGGAATTCAATTCTACGCTGGAAGCGCCGCACAGCGCTTTCATATCTTCGCTTGGTGACGGATCGAAAATGGCCGACCGCGAAGGAGAAATCGAGCCAGCGGCGAGCCAGCCTTTCAACAAAGAGCCGCCCATGGCGCCCGCGCCGATCAATGCAACAGAAGGTTTTTCAGTCATGCAGACAGACTAGCGCGTTTATGCGCGGTTGGAAACGCGTCCGCTCAAGCGTTGCCCGCTGTCTCAAACAGAGATGCTTTCAATGCGTCGTCGGGCTTCTTGCCGCCCCAGATGAAAAAGTTGAAAGCAGGATAAAAACGATCCACCGCCTCGCTTGCCGCCCGCAGCAACGCCTCCCCCTGAATGCTGTCGAGACCGCCTTCTGCGGTAAGCAACGCGGCATTGCGATAAACGATCGAATGATCTTCAGCCCACAAATCGAAATGCCCGATCCATAGACGCTCATTCACCATCACCACCAGCCGGCTCGCCTCATCGAGGCGGCCTGCGGGCGCTTTCAGGTCGAGCGGCGCGCCCATTTGCAATGTCGCCAGTTCCGGGCGCCAGGTGAACCACAATCCGATATCGCGCCATACGCCGGGCAACATCACATGGAGTTCATGTTCGCCCGCGCGCTCCATATCGAATTCAAGTCCGGCCGCAGCAGCTTCAAGCGCTTTCAGCGGATTGGCGATTTGCTTTGGCTTGCGGATCAACTCGATGGACATCTGCGCCCCTTTTCCCGATTTGCGCGACTAAATTCAGCCGCTTGCAACCCGCATGTCGCTGCGATTCGGGACGCCGAGAAATGATCTCGATTTAGTTGGTTTTCCTCAAAGCCTTGGGGGAATTAACGATTCTTCCAGCGCCTCGATGCGGGCTTTGAGCGCATCATTTTCTTCGCGGGCGATTCGGGCCATTTCCTTCACCGCATCGAACTCCTCGCGGCTGACCACTTCCATATCGGCCAGAAGGCGCTGCAGGCGGCTGCGCATCACTGTTTCCGCTTCACGCCGGACGCCGTCCGCCGCGCCGGCGGCCTCGGTCATCAGCTTTGCAATTTCATCGAAAATAGCGTTCTGGGTCTGCATATGAAGCTCCTTCAAGACCCCAATATAGGAACAATGTGCGCAGGGCGACAGGGGCGCCAAAGCGCGCTATTGAGACGCACAATCATGCCAGCCACGCAGAGCCCGAAATGAGCCTTCCTTACCCCAATATCGACCCCGTCGCGCTGCAGATCGGCCCTTTGCCGCTGCGATGGTATTCGCTGGCCTATATTGGCGGGCTCACCGTCGGCTGGTGGTATCTGTCCCGGCTTTTGAAGAATTCATCGATCTGGAACAAGAATGGCGCCCCGATCACACGCCTGCTGCTCGATGATGTGATTTTCTGGGTCGCGATCGGGGTCATGGCGGGCGGTCGCCTCGGCTATGTGTTCTTTTACGAACCGTCTTTGATTTTTGAGCCGTGGGAAAAGGTTCTCGGCTTTTTGCCATTGCCGCCGCTGCTAATGATGTGGAAAGGCGGCATGTCCTTCCATGGCGGGCTGATCGGCGTGACCGCTGTCGGCTTTTTCTTTTCACGCAAGCACAAGCTGAACGCCCTGTCGCTGGGCGATCTGTTCGCCTGCGCCGCGCCGATCGGACTTTTCTTCGGAAGGATCGCCAATTTCATCAATGCTGAACTTTACGGGCGGCCATGGGACGGCCCCTGGTCGATGGTGTTCCCGAGCGATCCGGATGGCCTCGCCCGTCATCCGAGCCAGCTCTATGAGGCCGCATTGGAAGGCGTTCTGCTTTTTATCGTTGTGCGCATCGCGACCCATAGATTCGGATTGTTGAAACGTCCCGGCGCAACGATTGGATTGTTTCTCTCCGGCTATGCCATCTCGCGCATTATCGTTGAGAATTTCCGCCAACCAGACGACATTGCGACGCTCCCTGATTTTCCCTTTGGCCTGACCATGGGGATGGTCCTGTCCCTGCCAATGCTGGCGCTGGGATTGTGGCTGGTCTGGCGCACAATGCGCGCGGCGAAAAAACCAACCACGAAAAAGGCTGAAGCATGAACGACGAGGCGCCAGAAACGACGCCCCTGGAAGAACGCCTGATCGACCTCATCAAACTGAAAGGGCCGATCACGATTGCGGACTTCATGACCGACGCGCTCGGCCATCCGCATGAAGGCTATTACATGCAGGCAACGCCAATCGGCGCTGAGGGCGACTTCACAACCGCGCCCGAGATCAGTCAGATTTTCGGCGAACTGATCGGCATGTGGCTGGTCGAGGCGTGGCAACAGATGGGCGCGCCCGCGAGCTTTAACCTGATCGAGCTTGGCCCGGGCCGCGGCGTGCTGATGGAAGATGTGTTGCGCGCGGCGCGGTTGCGTCCGGCCTTTGCGAAAGCTGCGCAAGTCTGGCTGCTCGAAAGCTCCGGGCGGTTGCGTCTTGAACAACAAAAGCGGCTAAAGGCGACAGAGATCAAACCGCTCTGGGCCGATGAATATGCAGACATTCCGCCCGCGCCGTCTCTCATTATCGCCAATGAATTTTTCGACTGCCTGCCGATCCGCCAGTTCGAACGCATTAAAACGGGTTGGCGCGAAAGGCTGGTCGGGCTCAACGAGGCCGGCGACCATCTCGCCTTTAAGCTCGGCCGTACGCCGCCGCCGCCAGAATATAATTTGCCCGATATTGATGAAACGTCGGAAGGCGACATTTTTGAAATATCATTCGAAGCCAAAAAATTCACCGCCGATATTTGCGCGACACTGAAGACCCATGGCGGCTATGCGCTGATCATTGATTACGGACATATGCAGCGGGGATTTGGCGACACGCTTCAGGCTGTTCGCCGCCACAAATACTGGCCGCCCCTCGCCTCGCCCGGCCGCGCCGACCTGACCGCCCATGTGGACTTCGAATTGTTGGCGAGCGCCGCCATCGAAGCCGGTGTCGCCGCTCATGGCCCGGTTCCCCAAGGCAAATTTCTTGACCGGCTCGGTCTCGCCCTGCGAGTTGAAGCCCTGTGCCGGGGCCAGAGTCCGGAAAAGGCCAAAGAGATCCAATCCGGCGCAACGCGAATCGCCTCCTCGGCCGCTATGGGCGAAATCTTCAAAGCGCTTTGCCTCGCAGCGCCCGACCTTCCTGCACCAGCGGGCTTTGAAACATGACGACGGCGCAGCGAAACTCTCCGCCTTACCTGGTTTCGCCGCTGCTTGATCTGCCGGGGATTTCGCACGGGTTTTTCAGCCGCGATGGCGGCGTTTCCCCCGCACCCTATGCGACGCTCAATACCGGGCCGGGCTCGGGCGATGCACCGGAAAATGTCGCCGAGAACCGGCGCCGCTGCGCAGATGCGCTTGGCGTCCAGCCGGACCGCTTGCTGTCAGGCTATCAGGTTCACTCCCCCGATGTGCGCGTGATTGAAGCGCCCTGGGCGCAGGGTCCGGAAAAAGTCGACGGCATGGTCACCCAAATCCCCGGCCTCGCCCTCGGCGTGCTGGCGGCGGATTGCATGCCCTTCCTGTTCGCCGACCCGCAAGCGCGGATCATCGGGGCGGCGCATGCCGGATGGCGCGGCGCGCTGGCTGGCGTGCTGGAAAACACTGTCGCCGCGATGACAAAGCTCGGCGCCGATCCGGGACGCATCCGTGCCGCAGTCGGCCCCTGCCTGCGCCAGCCGAATTTCGAAGTCGGGCTCGACCTCGTGGAAACATTCACCAACAAATACCCGGAAGCACAACGCTTTTTCGGTCCCGGCCAGACCCACGAAAAGCGCCAGCTCGACCTGGTTGCGTTCGGACGCTGGCGGTTAGCGCAATCAGGAATCACGACGCTTGACGATATCGGCTTGTGCACCCTTGACCAGCCGGGCCGGTTCTTCAGCTATCGCGCCATGCGCCGAAATGGCGAGGCTGACTATGGCCGCAATCTCTCGGCGATTGCGCTCAGCGCGAATTGAATCGAGAATCGCCGCGAATCCGGGTTGCGCATTCTTCAAGAAACCGTCATGAAACGCCCGCGCGGGGGCCACCTATAGGACGGATTTCATGAAACTAATCGCCGGCAACTCCAACCGACGGTTAAGCGACGCAATCGCACGCAAACTTTCATCGTCGCTTTCCAGAGCAGAAATCAAAACCTTCAAAGACGGTGAAGTCTTCGTTGAAATTCAGGAGAATGTCCGCGGCGAGGATGTGTTTGTCATCCAGTCGACCTCCTATCCCGCCAATGACAATCTGATGGAGCTGTTGATTACGATGGACGCGCTGACGCGCGCATCGGCAAGCCGCATCACTGCAGTCATTCCTTATTTTGGATACGCCCGCCAGGACCGCAAAGCCGGACCGCGCACGCCGATCTCTGCAAAGCTTGTCGCAAATCTGATCACCTCTGCAGGCGCCGACCGCGTTCTTACGGTTGACCTCCATGCCGGGCAAATTCAGGGCTTCTTCGACATTCCCACCGACAATCTATACGCGGTGAAGGAATTCGAAGTTCGTATTCGCGCATTGCATAATGGCGATCTCGGCCAGGTCACTGTCGTATCCCCGGATGTCGGCGGCGTGGTGCGCGCACGCGCGCTCGCCAAGCGCCTAGATGACCGCCCGCTCGCCATTGTCGACAAACGTCGCGAGGGACCGGGCCTTTCAGAAGTCATGAATATCATCGGCGAGGTCAAAGACCGCCATTGCGTGATCTTCGACGACATTGTCGATTCCGGCGGCACGCTTTGCAACGCCGCGCAGGCGCTGATGGACAAGGGTGCGAAATCGGTCACCGCCTGCATCACCCATGGCGTGCTTTCCGATCACGCCGAGCAGCGTGTGATGAAATCCGACGCGCTGACCCGCTTGATCATCACCGACTCGATCGAGGCGCGTCAGGGCGTGGCCGACTGCCCGAAAATCGAGCAGGTCTCGATCGCCAAGCTGCTTGCTGAAGCAATCCGGCGCATCGCCAACGAAGAATCCGTTTCCAGCCTGTTCGACTAAGCGCTTAGGGCGTTATGCCGTGAAGTCGCTCAGCCGGGATCTTTCCCGCCCGGCTGCCAGAGCTGAATCGGATGTCCCTCCGGGTCGAACAACTGCGCGAAACGGCCATTCGGATATTCTTCCGGATCGATCTCAACCTCGGTCCCATTGGCGCGCAATTGTTTCGCCATGGCGTCCAGATCACGGACGCGGAAATTCAACATCCACTGATTTCTCATATCGCCGAAATAGGTGGTGTCAGCTTTGAACGGCGCAAACACGGTTGTGCCGGCATTGGTGCGCCATGCGGGCTTGTCATAGTCGTCAGGCACCATCGTCACGCCGAGATTGTCTTCATACCATTGCGCGAGGCCGTCCGGGTCTTTCGCGCGGAAAAAGAACCCGCCAATGCCGTCAACTTTTTCCATGGTCCTCTCCTTCATTTTTTCCGAAGTGCATCATGACGAAAGCACGCACGCAAGCGTCCGCCGGTGGTAATCAATGGAATTCGCACGGTTTCACCCATATGGGTGACGCTTCGGACAAACCACGAGCGGCGATATCGGGTTTGGATTAGCCTTTTCCGCGAGTTTTTGTTTTTCCGGGCTTGGCGTTTTTCTCGATGAACTCGATCAATTGCCCGGCGACATCGATTCCCGTGGCTTTCTCCATGCCTTCCAGACCGGGCGAGGAATTGACTTCCATAACCACCGGCCCGTGATTGGAGCGCAGCATGTCAACGCCGCAAAAATTGAGGCCCATGGCTTTGGCGGCGCCGACCGCCGTCATGCGCTCTTGCGGCGTGATCTTCACCTTTTCGGCCGACCCGCCGCGATGGATGTTGGAGCGGAAATCCCCCTCCTTGCCCTTGCGCTTCATCGTCGCGACCACTTTATCGCCCAGGACGATGCAGCGGATATCCTCGCCGCCGGCTTCCTTGATGAATTCCTGCACCAGAATGTTGGTGTTCACGCCGCCAAACGCCTGAATGATCGACTCAGCGGCTTTTTGGGTTTCGCCTAGGACAACGCCGATGCCTTGCGTGCCTTCGAGCAGCTTGATGATAACCGGCGCGCCGCCGATCATATCGAGAATTTCGTCCGCCTGGCTGGTGCGGTGCGCAAAAACGGTCACCGGCAAACCGATGCCTTTGCGCGCCAGCAATTGCAGCGACCGCAATTTGTCGCGCGAACGGCTGATCGCGACGGACTCATTGACCGGATAGACGCCCATCATTTCGAACTGGCGCAGCACCGCAGTGCCGTAAAACGTAACCGACGCGCCAATGCGCGGGATGACGGCTTCGTAAAGCGGCAAATCTTCCCCGCGATACCGCACGCTGGGCCGATGCGAGGTGATATTGATATAGCACCGCAAATGGTCAACGACGTCGATTTCGTGCCCGCGCGCTTCGGCGGCCTCGACAATGCGCTTATGGGAATAGAGGTCCGCATTGCGGCACATCAAGGCAAGTTTCATGATTTTTGTCCTTCAGTCTTGCCGGTCGAGCAAATAAGAGGCGCCAGGATCGACCAGGAATTTTCGGCGTAGCGCATCCCGCCCCAGCAAGAGGCGAAAGCCCATGGCGTCCCGGTTCGTCAATGTCAAATCTATTTTGATCGTCCGGCCACCAAGACGCAAACGCGTTTCGATATAATATCGTTCCTCTTCCTGCCCATTTGAGCTGCGAATGGTGCGGCGGCCGGCTATCGGGGCGCGGCAGAACACCTGAGGATTTTTCCGCCTTTGCACCGGGTGGAGGTAAAACTCCACATGCTCAACGCCGTCCAGCATGGTTTCGCGTATCCGGAAGGCATGGATGGCCGATGACTTGGCGCCCGTGTCAATTTTTGCATTGACCCCCTTAACGTCGAAATCCGGCAGGTCCGCCCATTCCCGCCAGCCGATAAGCTGTTTTGGCCTTTTCGCAGTTTTGGCTTTCGTCTTCTCAGCGGGTTTCTTCATGCTAGAGAACCCCCGCATCGCGCCACTGGGCGATCAGGCGATCATCGACGCCGATTTCAGAGAGGATTTCTTCCGCATGCTGACCAGCAACAGGAATTGGTCCGGGGTCAGCGGGCGCGGCGCCGTCAAAGCGCGGCGCAGCAGCGGCCTGCAACACGCCGTCAATGTCGCGCAAAATATCACGCGAGCGTATATGCGGATGGTTCGCCGCCTCCGACGGGGCCAGCACCGGCGCAAAACAAACATCGGTTCCTTCAAACAGCGCCGACCATTGCTCCCTTGATTTGGCTTTAAATATCTCCGCGAACCGGGCCTTCAAGGCCGGCCATTTCGCCTTGTCATATTGCGCAGTGAATTCAGGGTCGCCTGACAGGCCTAACCGCTCCAGCAACTGCGCATAAAATTTCGGCTCAAGCGGACCGATGCTGATCCATCCGCCATCGGCGCATCGATAGGAACCGTAAAAATGCGCGCCATCCAACATGCTTTGCCCGCGCGCGTCGGGCATACCGCCTGCGGCGCGAACGGAATACAGCAAATTCATCATATGCGCCGCCCCGTCAATGATGGCGGCATCGACCACCGCGCCCTCGCCGCTTTCGCGCGCGCGCATGATCCCGGCGAGAATGCCGATTGCAAGGTAAAGAGCGCCACCGCCCACATCCCCGACAAGCGTCGGCGGCGGGACCGGCGCGGCGTCTTCCTCGCCCGCATACCATGCAGCGCCCGACAAGGACGCATAATTGAGGTCATGGCCTGCAGCATTCGCAAGCGGCCCGGTTTGGCCCCACCCGGTGAGCCGCCCATAGACCAGCTTCGCATTTCGCGCGCGTGCATCGTCCGGGCCGAGGCCAAGCCGCTCCATAACGCCGGGGCGAAGCCCTTCGATCAGCGCATCGGAATTGGCGATGATGTCGAGCGCGATCTGCCTCGCCTGGTCGTTTTTGAGGTCAAGCGCTATCGAACGTTTGCCGCGTTTGTAGATCGCGGCGCGCCCGGCGTCGGCGCCGCCCTTGCGCTCTATCAAGATCACGTCCGCCCCAAGATCAGCGAGCAGCATCCCGCAGAATGGCGCCGGGCCGAGGCCTTCAAATTCAACAATCCTGACGCCAGCGAGCATGCTCATTCATTACCTGTTGGCGCTGATGGAGATAGCGCGCGCGCCCAAGGCACTAATGCCCATGATTCCCGGCGAGACAAGCAGGAAGGACAGCCTATTCCGCTGCGTGGATATGGTGGCGGCGCCCGGCCTTTTCCGAGAGTTTTCCGCCGGCAAAGACAAACCCCTCGACACCCGGCACATAGAGCATGTTGGTCAACCGGCCGCTAAACGCGATATATTCGCCATCGGCGCAGCCGCGCATGCAAATATGGGGAAGCGCCATAACTTCGCCGAGCTGCGACAGCGCTTTTTCACCGACCGCCCGGAACAAGGGCATGTCGTCCGGATGAACAATCTCCTTGGTGGTCTTCCCCACCAACAAGGCCGACTGGGTGGCGAAGGCTTTTTCAGCGGACGGACTGGCGTAGGTTACGCGCCCTTGCGGTGAAAAAATCAGCGTGACGTCAAGCGACGACTCCACCAGCGCGCGGAACCGCTGCTCAGCCGTATGCGCATCATCGACGCGCCGGCGAAGCGCCGTGAGCAGCTTTTCGTTTTTCGTATGCAACAGGATCGACCGGTCGATCATCCGTTGCGTAACCATGGCGAGATATCCGGTGGAAACGCCGTAAAACACCACCGCCATCGCAATCAACAGACCGCTTTCATTCGCCGCCAGTGCATAAGTCACCGCCAGCGGCGTCAGCGCAGGAATGTTGAACGCCAGCACTGCGCGCCAGGAAGCGCCCGCTGATACAATCGCCGCCGCCGTCATGCCCGCGATAACGAATGGAAGAAATGCATGATCGATTGCACCGTGTACGGCGAATATGGGCGCGAGCGCGCCCCAGACCATGCCGTTTAACGCCATGAAGAAAACATGGAGCCTGGCGAAATTGGAAAGATGGCGCGCGCCGACGCCGCCCATCCGGTAGCGCAGCCATAAGCCGCCCCGTAATGCGGCAATCGCGATCACCGCGCCCGCCCAGGCAAACAGGACAGGATGTTCAACCGCGCGCCACGCGACGGCGACGGTAATCATCGCATTCATCGCGCTTGCCAGCACCGCGACCGGTGCTCCGCGGAACAAGAGCGCCGCGCGCTCTACTTTGATTTTGACCGCTTCGACCTGTGTCAGGCCTTTCAACCGAGCCTTACGGCTTGGAACTTTTGAAATTGCGGTCTGGAGTTCCGCAATCATAGGCTCTCCCATGTTCCCCCGCAGGTCTATGAAAACACAAAGCGGGACTTGCTCAAACCAAAAGTTGGGTGTTTTCAGCCCTTCAACTGCTTTTCCACAGATTTGCAAAAAATGGCCCAAATTCAGGGGTGTTAACGCCGAAAGCCGACCTGCCGCCTTAGATCGTTAACGAAACTAATCCAGTCCGTAGCCGGGCTGATGGCGGAACACCCAAGAAATCCGCCGCAATACCGAAAAGGGTTTGGCCGCACGCCGCGTTAAGGGTAAAGAGCCCCCGCAACTGTATAGAAGAATCCCAAATGTCTAGCTTTGAACCTTCCGCCGCCCTGTCCCGCGTCAAGCCATCACCGACGCTCGCCGCCACGCAAATGGCCCGCGACCTAAAGGCTGCTGGACGGGACGTGATTTCCCTCGGCGCCGGCGAGCCGGATTTCGATACGCCGGACTTCGTCAAGGAAGCCGCGATCAAGGCGATCCATGAGGGCAAGACCAAATACACCGCTGTTGACGGCATTCCCGAGTTGAAACAGGCGATCATCCAGAAATTCAAACGCGACAACGATCTCAGCTATGAGGCGAGCCAGATCAACGTCGCGCCGGGCGGCAAGGCCGTGCTCTATAACGCGCTGGTCGCCACCTTGAATCCGGGCGATGAAGTCATCATCCCCGCGCCCTATTGGGTCTCTTATCCGGACATGACTTATCTGGCCGGCGGCGAACCTGTCATCGTCGAAGCAACGGCGGAAAACAATTTCAAACTCACGCCGGAAGACCTTGAGCGGGCGATCACCCCGCGCACCAAATGGTTCATCTTCAACTCCCCGTCCAACCCGACCGGCGCCGCCTATACGCGCGACGAGGTCAAGGCGCTGACGGATGTGCTGCTGCGTCATCCGCATGTCTGGATCATGTCCGACGATATGTATGAGCATATCGTCTATGATGACTTCCAGTTCACAACCCCGGCGCAGGTCGAGCCGGCGCTCTATGACCGCACGCTGACAATCAACGGCGCCTCCAAGGCCTATGCTATGACCGGCTGGCGCCTTGGCTATGCGGGCGGACCGGCGCCGCTGATCAAGGCGATGTCGAAGGTCATGTCGCAATCAACCTCGAACCCGTGCTCCATCTCGCAATATGCATGCGTCGCCGCGTTGAATGGCGACCAGTCCTTTCTGGTCGAGCGCAATGCGGCGTTCAAAGAGCGCAGAAATCTCGTTGTCGATATGCTGAATGACGCGGAAGGCATTTCCTGCGCCAAACCGGAAGGCGCATTTTACGTCTATCCGTCCTGCGCGGGAACGATCGGCAAAACGACGCCCGGCGGCGTGAAAATCACAAATGATCAGGATTTCACCACCGAATTGCTGCAGGCCGAGGGCGTTTCGGCGGTGTTCGGCGCGGCATTTGGGCTCGCTCCCTTTTTCCGGGTCTCCTACGCAGCCTCGATTGAGGATATGCGCGAAGCCTGCACCCGGATTCAGCGGTTTACGGCATCTTTGAAATAGGAGCGCCAACAGCCCGGACCGCGCCGGTGTTCCATCGATAATTCCGAACAATCATTTTGATATAATCAATTTGATTGTTCGCGCAGCCATTCCTATGTGTGTATCGAAGCCGCTATACAAAGGAGAGATTTGATGAGCATCGATATTGGTATTGAAGAGAATGCGCGTAACGCAGTCGCCGTCGCCCTCAATGAAACGCTCGCCGACACCTACTCGCTTTACATGAAAACCCACGCCTACCACTGGAATGTGACCGGGCCGCAATTCCACACGCTGCACATCATGTTCGAAGAACAATATCGCGAAATGTGGGCGGCGCTTGATGAGATCGCCGAACGCGTCCGTGCGCTTGGCGTTTTCGCGCCGACCAGCGGCAAGCAACTCGCGGAGCTTTCTGCAATCGATAACGCCGACACTACCCCGCCTAAAGCCGACGCGATGGTGAACCGCCTCCTGGCGGATCATGAAATCCTGATCAAGCGCGCGCGCAAAGGCCTTGAGACTGCGGAAGAAGCCGGCGACGCCGCAAGCGCCGACCTTTTGACCGTGCGTATCCAGACGCATGAGAAAACCGCATGGATGCTGCGCGCTCTTACACAATAAACGCCGACGGTTTTTCTCTTCTGTATCTTTCGAGGGCTGGCCATGCGCCAGCCCTTTTTTCTTTTGCGGGCGCATATCGGAGCGCATGCAAGTCCGCCTCGGTTCCGCTCATGCAAAACGGAACGCCGCGACAATCTGACCTGAAGGATTTGAAGGAAGGATGGTGCCCCCAGTCCGATTCGAACGAACGACCTACTGATTACAAATCAGTTGCTCTACCAGCTGAGCTATAGGGGCACGGGGCGTCTCGATAACGGATTGGACGCCGCCTGACTAGGGGGTATAGAGGCTCAGTCAGTTTTCCGGAGCCTCCCCATGAAATATCCCTTCATTTTCGCCGCCGCCCTCATTCTCACCGCCTGCGGCGAAAAAGCAGAGAGCGCCAATGCGCCGGCCCCGGCGGCCTCTTCTGCAGCCCCCGCTGAGGCCGCCACCGTGGCTGAGGCTCCCGTGAGCCCGGAAGAACGCGGGCGCAAATTGTTTAACGAATGCGCTGTCTGCCACACGGTTAAAGAAGGGGACGCCCATCGGGTTGGCCCGAATCTGTTCGGCGTCGTCGGTCACACGGCGGGAACCCGTGACGGCTTCGCCTACTCAAAAGCAATGCGCGAGTCGGGCATCGTCTGGGATGACGAGACCCTCGGCAGCTTTATCGAAAACCCGCAAATGTTCCTGCGGGGCAACCGCATGGCCTATGCCGGCCAGCGCGACGCGGAAAAACGCGCCGCCATCATCGCCTATCTCAACACGCTGAAATAGGTCCCGGCCGGAAGGTTAAACGTCGTAGCCGGGATTGATCCGGTTCAGCCGGCGCAACAGTCCGGGCCAGGCGAGATTGTCGCCAAGGCCCGGAATAAAGGCGGGCGATCCCTGCATCATGACCTTGGCGCTCATCTCCGCGCTTTCTTCCAGCGGCGGCTTTAGATCCGACTGCGCGAGAATTTGCGACTTGCAGGCCTGCTCAAGAAAATACATGCGCAGGAACGCCGTCGCGCAATTGGCGCCGACCGTCAGCGTGCCGTGATTGCGCAGGATCATGAAATGATGGGCGCCCATATCCGCGACCAGACGTTCGCGTTCGTCATGGTCAAGCGCGATGCCCTCATAGCCGTGATAGGCGATGTCATCATGCACAACCATGGCGAATTGGGTGTAGCGTTTCAGCCCGTCCTGTTGGGCTGACACGGCGACGCCATAGGGCGTGTGCACATGGATCACCGCATGGGCGTCATCGCGCGCCATGTGGATCGCCGAGTGAATGGTGAAGCCCGCGGGATTTGAAAAATACGGCGTGTCGCCGACGACCTGGCCGCCCACATCCACTTTCAGCAAGGCCGACGCCGTCATTTCATCATAAAGGACGCCATAGGGGTTGAGCAGGAAACGCGGCTTGCCCCCTTCATCCGGGCAGCGCGCGGAAATATGCGTGAAGATAAGGTCGGTCCAGCCATAGATCGCCGCTAGCCGATAGGTCGCCGCCAAATCACAGCGCAAGCGCCATTCCTCGTCGCTGACCTTGCCTTTCAAAGATGGCAGGCTCAACGGATCGGGTATGTCGAAACCCGGCGCCTTATCGATCCCTTGAAATCCTTTTTCCTGCGCGCTCATGATCCGGTCTCCTCGCCTTTTTCTCAGGTGATTTTAGAAGATTAGGCCGCTGCGCGCCATGACCCAGATCAGTTAATATCCTTTGCGAGACGGAAACCCGAATACTGCCAGCGCGCAGAAGGCGGGAAAAAATTGCGATAGGACGCACGGATGTGACCGGCCGGCGTCGCGCAGGATCCGCCTTTCAGCACCATCTGACCCGACATGAACTTGCCATTATATTCGCCGACTGCGCCGTCCGCGACGGCGAATCCCGGATAGGGCAGATAGGCGCTGGCGGTCCATTCCCAGACATCGCCGAAAAGCTGCAACAGGCTGTCATCGCTCGGCAACGGCGCGGGCGCCGGCGCACGCGGGACGCCGCGCTCCATAAACCGCCCCTCAACCGGGAAAAGCGACGCCGCCGCCTCCCATTCATACTCGGTCGGCAATCGCGCCCCCGCCCAGGCGGCGTAAGCGGCCGCTTCGTAATGGCTCACATGGCAAACCGGGGCATGCGGATCAATTTTCTTTTCACCGAATAATGAATATTGCCGCCACTCGCCATCAATGTTGCGCCAGTAAAGCGGCGCGCGCCAGCGCTCGGCGCGGACCATATCCCAACCATCGGAAAGCCAGTGATCAGGCGTGTCATAGCCGCCGTCTTCCATGAATTCGATGAACTCCCCATTCGTCACTGGCCTGTTCGCCAATTCGAAAGGGTGAAGATAAATCTTGTGACGCGGGCCTTCATTATCGAAGGCGAAATCACCGCCCGCCCATCCGATGTCGCAGACGCCGCCTTCCATCCGGCGCCAAGTCGTCGACGGAGCGTTTACCGCATCAACGCCCCTCGCCTCTTCATAGATCGCGGGCTTCAGCGCATTGAACGACATTGCATGCTGCAAATCGGTGAGCAGCAATTCCTGATGCTGCTCCTCATGAGCGCAACCAAGCGCCATCAGCCCTGCGACCGCCGCCAGCGCATCCTCGTCCGCCTTTTCCAGAAACGCCGTCAACGCCTCATTCACATGCCTGCGATATGCATAGACAGTCTCCAGCGTCGGACGGGAGACAAGGCCGCGAAACGGACGGGGATGCATCTCCCCGACCTGATTGTAGTAGGAATTGAAGAGAAATCCGAAATGTGGGTCGAATGGCTCATATCCGGGGGCGTGGGGAGCGAGAATGAAGGTCTCAAAGAACCAGCTGGTATGGGCGAGGTTCCATTTCACAGGGCTCGCCGCCTCCATCGACTGCACCATGCAATCCTCAGGACTCAAGGGCTGGGCTAGCGCCTCGCTCGCGCCCCTGACGCGCGCGAAAGTTTCGCGTATAGTCTTGGCGGAATAGGGTACAGGCAGGTCCAGGGGCATAAGCGTCAATGAAGTTTTTCGGTCATCGCAAGACAGAGCGCATCATAACCCGAACACGAGGGGATGATGCAACATTGTCTGCCTCCATGATGGGCGCCTCTCTCAATGCCCATGACATGAAACTGTGTTTTTTCGCCAGCGACAAACCGGTCGCGCAAGAAACGGAAAAAGAGCTTAAAAAGCGATACGGCAATCACCCGGTCGAGGACTGCGATGTCATTGTCGCGATTGGCGGCGACGGGTTCATGCTCGACGTCCTGCGTGCGCATATGACTGCAGGCAAGCCAATATACGGCTTTAATCGCGGCACTGTCGGCTTCATGATGAATGATGCAGACGCCGGAGGGTTGAAGGAAAGAATAGCTGACGCCGAACCGACCGTAATCTATCCGCTGGTCATGAAGGCGACGACCATTGACGGGCGAACCGAAACTGCGATGGCGATAAATGAAGTTTCACTTTTTCGCGAGACCCGCCAGTCAGCGCGCATCAGAATTTCAATCAACGGCAAAGTGCGGATGGAAAGCCTGACCTGCGACGGGGTGCTGCTTGCAACGCCGGCGGGCTCCACCGCGTATAATTTGTCCGCGCATGGCCCTATCCTGCCGATCAGCGCGCATATGCTTGCGCTGACGCCGATCAGCGCCTTCCGCCCAAGACGCTGGCGCGGCGCGCTTTTGCCCTTCGATGCGGTCGTAACGTTTGAAGCTCTTGAAAGCGAAAAGCGGCCCGTCTCCGGCGTTGCCGACAATCAGGAAGTGCGCGATGTCGCCAAAGTGGAAGCGTGGGAGAATCGCGATATCGCCATGACGCTGCTGTTCGATCGCGGGCAGTCTCTGGATGAACGCATCCTGAGCGAACAGTTTGACTATTGAGGCCGACCCGGCGGCCCGACCAATTCTTAGCTGATCCCTTATCCCCAAGGGCTAACTAACTGTTTACCTTGTCGCCTGAATCGCATCAGGGTGATTTTGAGGTATACCCACCGGTTCCGTTCAGCGAGAATTAACCCGCGCCAAGGAGTATGGACGGAGTCTTAATCGGGGGGTCGCGGCCTGACGGCTGACGGAAGGACATAGGGATGGGCGCACAAGCAGTTCGACTTTCCAATGTCGACATAGATAATGCCTTGAAGAACAAGGACTTCGAGGTCCTTTTCCAGCCAATCTTTGATCTTGGCAATGGCGCCCTTGCGCGCGTTGAAACCTTTGTGCGCTGGCGCCATCCGCGCCTCGGCTTGTTGCCGCCGGGCGCTTTTATTTCTTTCTTTGAGAGCCAGGGCCGGATGAGCGAGCTCACCCGCTATGTCCTCGGCAGCGCTCTGAACGCCTATATGGACTGGCGCGGCCCCTGGCCTCCGGGATTGTCGGTCAATCTGGCGCTGTCGGATCTCAGCGATGACGCCTTCACCTCACACTTTACGAAATTGCTGCGAGACTATGATTTTCCAGCAGATCTCGTAACGCTGGAATGCCCGATGCCGCCGGTGGACATGCCTGTGGGCGTGGCTGCGGCGCATTTCAACCGTTTGTCGGAAACCGGCGCCCGCCTCGCCATCGAGGTGCGCGGCCGCGCCAACGACCTGCTGCGCACGCTCGACCCTTTTCCCTTTGACGAAATCAAGACCGGCGGTTCGGCGATCCTGCGCTTTGCGCGCACGGTGCGCGGGCCCGGCCTTTCCGCAATCGCCGACCTTTTGGACGTAGCTAGCAAATCTAATGCAGCCATCACTGCGGTCGGCGTTGAGGACCAGGCGTCCCTCGCGGCGCTGCGCGGCCTCGGCTTCACGGCGGCGCAAGGCAACCATCTCGGCAAGGTCGGCGATCTGAAAGATTTCCGCCCACACCGCATCAACGAGGTGCGTGAACTTCTCGGCCTTGAGCCATTGGCCGCCGAAAGCGTGACGGCGCTGTTCCGGACTGAAGCGCCAGCCGTTCAGCCTGCGGGCGAGACCAGCGGCGCGGATGTCGAAAGCGAAGACGCGCTGATCGAACGATTGAACGAGCGCGTGGCGCAATTCGGCGATCCCGTTGAGGACGAGCCCGCAGAAATCGAACAGGACGAACAACTGGCGGAAGATGCGCCTGTCTCCGAAAATGCATCCGAGACGCCCGCTCCGGAAGCCGCCGCAGACGGCGAGGATGACAAAAAAGCGCGCGCCCGTGAGAAAGCCAAGGCGCTCGCGCTCGCTAAACGCGCGAAAGCGCGCGCCGCGCGCAAAACCGCCGCTATAGAGCGGGCGAAGGCGAAAGCCGCGACGAAACCGGAGGGCGACGACGAAGTCTTCACGGATTTCGCCGATGAGAAACAAACCGCGCCGCGGGAGATGCAGGAACGCCTGAACAAGGCATTCAAACCGGGCGACGCAGAAGCGCCCGCAGAGGCCGCGCCCACGGCGCAAGCCCCGACCGAGGAAACACCGCCCCCCGAAAAGGAAGTGTCAGCGGGTTCGCCCTTCATCGTATCGCGCGATGAGGTCACGCCCGCCGCGATCAAAGCCGCTAATGCCGCTTCGGCCCGGGCTGCAAGCGCAGGCACGACGGTTGAACGCGCCATGGCGGCGCAAAATGCAGCGCAACCAGGCGCCGCCAGTTTGATGGAGCCGGTGTCATTGCCGGTCGGCCATTCCGGCGCCTATTTCCAGCCCGGCATCAAGGTCGGCGCCGCCGCCTTTCCCGGCGCGCCAGACCAGCCGATTACAGCTGCGAAACTGGATATTCCGGCTTCCGAAACACTGGAAACGGATGCCAGCGAGCCGCCGCTCACCGCGCCGCAAAAAACCCAGCCGACCGAAGACGAACTGCTTGGGGATTTGCATCAAGACGACGGGGAACCGCGCGAACCGGTCAGCAAACCCCGGCGCCGCAAAAACTTCCTGCAACGGAAATACCAGATCTGGCCGACTCATTTCTGGCCGCATAGCTGGCGCCGCGCGTGGAAACGCCGAGCCGAAGAGCGCGAGGCGCGCCGCGCCGAACGCGAAGAAGAAACCGAGACGCAGCCGCAACCTGCGGAATAATCGGCAATTAACTTCCCTTAGCCCAGGTCCCATGAAATCCCGCCGGCACGCGCTGGGGCAACTTCACACGCGCGACTGGCGGTGCGGACATATTTCCCGCGTCAATAATATGAGCTTCTGAATTCCCGGCGAGATCGGCGGTAAAAGTAACCAGCCAGCCATCGTCTTCGCCGCCGCTGACTTGCGAGCGCGGTGCAAATGCCGGCTCTGACCCGAATACACCGTCGGGGAATTCGTGGCGCACCGCCGCGCCGGTTCTGAGGTCATATTTCAGCAAGCCGGAAAAGCGCTGCTCGATGCAATCGTCAAAAATGACGTGATAGGAATACCGCGTTTGACGGCCCGCATAATCATTATTGATGACCGGAAACTCAGACAGCGCATCGTCAATCTGCTCTTCACGCCCCTCGCCGGTTTTCAAATTCATGCGCCATCTAAAGGGGTGCGCGCGCAGGGCCAGCACATCCGCCATCGCCGCATAGGGGCCGTATGCCGGATCAGGCCGAAGACCGTTGGGAACCATTTTGCAGGCGGCCATGACGACTTCGTCGCCCTCCTCCCAGCAATTGATGACGTGATAGACATAACATGTCGGAAACTCGAACCATGTCGGCGCGCCTCCTTTTCGCGGCACAACGCCGAAGCGGGTTGGCTGGTCGGCCACATGGATTTGCCAGAGCCGGTTGCGGATCGCCTGCTCGGAAAAAATCACCGGCAAGTCATGGAGAACAACGTAGTTCTCCGTCATTCCCATATCATGCGGAAGCCGCGGCCCCGGCAGATCGATCTCCTGAAATTGCGTCAGCACACCTGTCGCGGAAATTGTTCCTGTCCACATTTTCGGCTCGTAAAGTGCGTAGTCGAAAAACACCAGCTCGCCGGATTCGGGATCAACTTTCGAATGGGCGGACATGTTGCGCGGCAATTTACCGGCAAAAGTCTCCGTGCGGATCGTTTCAAGCGTTTCAACGTCCACGGCGACCGGTTGGCCGGAGATATACCATAACGCCAGCAGCTTCCCATTATGTACGATGACATCGGTATTCGCCGTGTCACGGTAATACACTGTGCGACCAGGTGCGTTACGCGATGGCTCGAATATGCCGCCAAGCGAAGCGGCGCCGTTCTCCGCCAAGTCTTCGGTGCCCACATATCGGTTTCGGTAACGCGCCTTGCCGTTCTCGAACCAGACGCCATGAATCATGCCGTCGCCGTCAAACCAATGATGCATCCCCGCCGGCGGCGAGGATGGATTTGGCCCGTTGCGAAAATAGGCGCCGTGAAGGTCGCGGGGAATTTCACCGCTGACCGGCAAGTCCTCGGCGCTGACCTCCTCTTGCACCGGTGCGAAAAGCCCGTGGAGATAAGGGTTCACACGATTTAGCGCCGCTTCACTCATCGAAAAATCCCTTTCGCCATACAATAACGTTCCGGCGCAGGACGCCAGTCGTCTGATCCGATTGAGGTTAGCGTGGTCTAGTTGAGTGCGCCAGCAGCCGTCACAGCATGCCGTCGCCACTTGGCGTTGCGCGCGATTGAGACTCGGCCAGTCTTGGCCTTATGCAGCCTTGCTTTGTTTTTTCCTGGTCAGGACGCGCTCAATCGTTTCGAACAGCGTATCGATAATGATCGGCTTTGGCAGCGCAGCATTCATGCCTGCTTCAGTATACAGCGTAAGATCTTCCTCACGCACAGCGGTCGTCAGGGCGATAATCGGAACCGCTGAAAACTCCCGTCCGCAGTTTCGAATTTCGCGTGTCGCCGTCAGCCCGTCCAGGACCGGCATCTGAATATCCATGAACACAAGATCGCATTTGTTTTGCGCGATGATCTTCACCGCCTCAAGCCCGTTTTGGGCCGTCAACACGGCGCCCACATGTCCCTGCTCGAGCAGTTCCTTCATGATCATCAAATTGAGCGGGTCATCATCCGCGACCAGGATCGTTTTGTTTGCAAGCAGCGACCGCGCGCGCTCGGCGGGTTTGACCAGCGGCTGCTCAATTTCCTGAGCCGGCGCCGGCGCCAACGCGACCGGAATGCTGAGTTGAAACACAACGCCGCTGCCAAAGGCGCTCTTCACTGTCAGCTTGCCGCCCATTTTTACGACCAGCATTCGGGCAAGCATGAGCGCCAAACGACGCCCTTCTGTATTCATCATCTCCGCATTGAAATCAAACTTGTCGGGACTAAAATAGGCCTCAGTCATATACTGATCCATCCCGGCGCTGCTGTCCTTAATGACGACAATCAGACTTCCGTGTTTCTGCTGGCCCATGGCGGAAAGATCAAACGCGACGTTTACGGCGCCGGATTCGGTTTGCTTGATACATTGCGCCAGAACAGTTGAGAGGCATTGTATGAACCGCATCCGGTCCATTTCAAAATGCCAGTGAGCCAGTTTACGGGTGTCGAAACTCAGCGCGAGCCCCTTGCTCGCCGCACGTTTTGCAAATCGCCGTTCAAGCAAGTTTACGGTCTTTTTGAAATTGACTTTGGACGTTTCGATTTTCAGCCGGTTGGCCTGCAAATCCAGAATGTCGAGAATGTCCATCAACGCGCCGCGAAGATTGTACGAGCCTTCATTCAGGATGCCCAACAACTCTTCCTGCTTTTGCGTCAACCCCATTTTCTGGAAATCGAGGACCTGCAGCGTTCCGACAATCTGGTTTAACGGCGCCCGCAATTGCTGGGCGGACGCAGACAAAAACGCGTTGTTCGCCTCTACGCGCGCACTGAGCAATTTTTGGTTCCGAGCCTTGCTCAGCATCCAAGCGGTCGCAGCGCCAGCGGCGAATGAAAGAAACAGGAACAACACACCAATGATTGTCACGAACGGCCCCAGCTTTCTCCCCCGGTTAAGTTCGACATGCGAAGGCCCGGTAATGGCTGGGCCGATTGGCGGATTTTATGGCGCTCACCCTCCTAAAGTGTGAAAATTATCCCTAAATTTTATCTACTTTCCCTGACGGCGCGGCGAGCCTTATCGGTTTTTGGATAAGTATGCGCTTTGCCTTTGATTTTCGCCGCGTTGGCGGTAAGGCATTAACCACTTATGGCGAGATCAACCGACAATTATGTTTGCCAGTCCTGCGGCGCGGTCTATGGAAAATGGGCCGGACGCTGCGAGGCGTGTGGCGAGTGGAATACGATCGAGATGGAGGCCTCGGAAGCGGGTCCTCCCGGCTCATTGGCGGGAGGCGCCGGCGGCGCCAAGGGCAAAGGCAAAAAACTCGATTTTTCATCGCTTTCCGGCTCCACAGAAGAGGCGCCCAGGCTTCTCACCGGCAATAGCGAGTTCGACCGGGCCTGCGGCGGCGGCCTTGTTCCCGGCTCGGCGATTTTAATAGGCGGCGATCCTGGCGTCGGGAAGTCGACGCTGCTTCTGCAAATCGCCTCGGGGCTTTCCAAAGGCGGAACCAATGTCGCCTATATTTCCGGCGAGGAAGCCACGGCGCAGATTCGATTGCGCGCCAAACGGCTCGGAGTCGAAAAAGCGCCGGTTAATCTCGCCTCCGCCACATCATTGCGCGATATTCTGGCCAGCCTCAAAGCTGACCCGCCCGGCGCGGTAATCATCGATTCCATCCAGACATTATGGTCGGACGCGCTGCCCGCCGCGCCCGGCACGGTGACACAGGTCCGCGCCTGCGCCCAGGAACTGGTGCGCTTCGCCAAAGCGTCGGGCTGTATTGTCATGCTCGTCGGTCATGTGACCAAGGACGGGCAGATCGCCGGCCCCCGCGTCGTCGAACATATGGTTGACGCCGTCATGTATTTCGAAAGCGAACAGGGGCGCGACTTCCGCATTTTGCGCGCCGTGAAAAACCGTTTTGGCGCCGCGCATGAGATTGGCGTTTTTGAAATGTCCTCGGACGGCCTGCGCGAGGTCGCCAATCCGTCCGAATTGTTCCTGACCGGCGGCGATGCGGCGGTTTCCGGCGCCGCCGTCTTTGCCGGCATTGAAGGGACGCGGCCCGTCTTGGTGGAAATTCAGGCGCTGGTCTCGCCCTCCTCCCTCGCCGCGCCGCGCCGTGCGGTGGTCGGCTGGGACAGCGCGCGGCTCTCCATGCTGCTCGCAGTGCTCGATGCGCGGGCGGGTCTCGATTTCGGCCGGAATGATGTCTTTCTCAACGTCGCCGGCGGCCTCCGGATTGCCGAACCTGCGGCGGATCTCGCCGCCGCCGCCGCGCTTTGCTCGTCTCTCTTTGATCTCGCCCTTGCCCCGCGACCGGGTGGTGTTTGGCGAGGTGGCGCTGTCCGGCGCGGTGCGTCCCGTCAACCAGACCGAGGCGCGCCTCAAGGAGGCCAAAAAGCTGGGCTTTTCCGGCGCGCTCGCCCCGACGGGCGCCAAAAGCGGGACACTCTCCCTTGTCGAGGCGGAAACATTGGCGGATTTAGTCAAATGGGCTCGCAATGGGTGAGCCTTACCGGTTGAGAATTCTCCCCGGCACAGCTATTGAATTGACCGGGGGAAGTGAGCGACTCGGCCCATTATGCGACCAGCATATTCGGGGCGGTGATAGGCGGGTTCAGTAATGTTTGATCTCCTGTTTCTCGTAGTTGTCGGGATCTCGACAGCCTTTGCCGTGCTGCGCGGTGGTTTGCGCGAATTGTCGACCCTGTTGTCACTCGCAGTGGCCGGCGGCGTCACGCTCCTCCTGATCGAGCCGGCGCTTGCGATTACAGGCCAGGCAGGCAGCTTTTTCGGAACAGCGATAATCGCGGCGCTCTTAGTGGGCGCCTTTTTTGTGGCTGCTCATATCGGCTTTCACGTCGCCCTCAAGCGGTTCACCCTGACAGGACGCGCGGCGCTGGCCGACCGGATTGGCGGCGGTGTTTTCGGGTTGGCGCGCGGACTGGTCCTCATTGGCCTCGGCTATCTCGGCTACTCCTTTTATCTGGACGAAGCCAAACAGCCGGAAGAAGTCAAAACGGCGATAACCCGGCCCATCGCCGCCGGCATGGCGAATTGGTTCGAAGGATTTACGCCGGAGACCGCAGATCTCGATGCGCCAGCAGAGCCTGCAGAAGATGCAGCAGTGAGCGGCTATGAGCGCGGCGATCGCAACAGCCTAAATGAAATCGTCACCACCGTGACCACGACAGATCCCGCTATTGCGGCGAGCGCGCCGGAAGCAGAAGACGAGACGCCTCCGGCCGATGAAGAAAACGACCCAATTGCCGACATCCTGAATGAGGACACGCCCGAATGACCATCAACGGCGACGCTGCTATGCCCATGAACGAACGCGCCGCCCAATTCCTCAAATCAGCAGGTCCGGCCTATAAGGCCCGGCAGGCCGAACTTGAGGCGCTGGTTGGCAAACCGAAACTGATCGAGGAATGCGGCGTTTTCGGCGTCATCGGCACCAAGGATGCGGCGGCGCTAACCGCGCTCGGCCTGCATGCGCTCCAGCATCGCGGCCAGGAAGCGGCGGGCATCGCCAGCTATGACGGCAAGCACTTTCACAATGAACGGTTTCTCGGGCTCGTCTCTGATAATTTCTCCGACGCAACAACGCTCGGCGCGCTAAATGGCGAAGCCGCGATTGGCCATACGCGCTATTCGACCCAAGGCGACACGGTGCTTCGCAATGTGCAGCCGCTTTACGCAGATCTCGACCAGACCGGCATCGCCATCGCTCATAATGGTAATCTGACCAACTCGAAAACGCTGCGCGCCGACCTGGTGCGGCGCGGGTGCATTTTCCAATCCACCTCGGACTCGGAAATCTTCCTGCAACTGACGGCGCGTTCGCAATATTTGTCGGTGGTCGACAAGCTCATTGAGTCGCTGAAACAGATCGAAGGCGCCTACGCATTGACCGTGCTGACGCCGGAAGGGCTGATCGGCGCGCGCGATCCGGTCGGCATCCGTCCGCTTGTGCTCGGCGATCTGGAAGGCGCGCCGATTCTCGCCTCGGAAACCTGCGCCCTCGACATTATCGGCGCGAAATTCGTACGCGACATTAATCCAGGCGAAGTCGTCATCTGCAAGGCCGACGGGACCATTGAAAGCCGCCAGGTCTTTCCGAAGAAAGATCACGCGCGCGCCTGCATCTTTGAGCTGATCTATTTCGCAAAGCCGAATTCGGTGGTCGATGGGCAGAGCGTCTATGAATTGCGCAAACGCCTTGGCGAGCGCCTGGCCAAAGAAGCCCCTTGCGAGGCGGATCTGGTGTCGCCGATTCCCGATTCCGGCGTGCCGGCGGCTATCGGTTACTCACAAAAGACCGGCCTGCCCTACGAAATGGCGCTTATCCGCAGCCATCACATTGGCCGCACGTTTATCGAGCCGGAACAGAAAATTCGCGAAGCCGGCGTCGCGCGCAAGCATTCGCCCAATCGCGAACTGATCCGCGGCAAGCGCGTTGTTTTGATCGACGATTCCATCGTGCGCGGCACAACATCCCGCAAGATTGCGCAGATGCTCCGCTATGCCGGCGCCAAGGAAGTGCATATGCGGATCGCCTGTCCGCCGATTATTCATCCGGACTTTTACGGCATCAACACGCCTTCCTATGAAGAACTTCTGTCCGTTGACCGCACCGTCGAAGAAATGCGCCAGATGATCGGCGTCGACAGCCTCGCCTTCCTGTCTCTCGACGGGCTCTACAAAGCCTTCCGCAAAGGCAAGCGTGATGACGACGCCCCTGCCTTCACTGACCACTGCTTTACCGGCGACTACCCGACCAAGCTCACCGATCGCGACGCCGAAGCGCGCAACGCCATGGTGACCCAACTCTCGTTCCTCGCCGAAACGAGTTAACCGTACAAATCGCTTGATTTCGCCTGCGCCCGGCTGCAAACCCGCTGCCGGAATTCTCGTGGAGCTGTTATGCGTCGCGTCATGCGTTCGTCCGGCGATTTGATCGCCGACCGCCGCTATCAATACGGACTGGCGTTCGCCGAAAAGGGCGACCTCGCCGCCGCCAATGACCTTTTTGAGCAGGCGATTGAACGCGCATCCGGCTGGGCTGACGCATGGTTCGCTCTGGGGCGCGTGCGGCGCGATGCCGGCGACGCGGCAGCAGCGATCGCCGCCTTCCGCGAAGCGCTGCGCCATGATCCGGCGGATACGCTCGGCGCAAGCCTTGAGCTGACCCGCCTCGATGCGAGCGTTGCGATTGACGCCGCCCCGCTCGCTTACGTGAAAGGCCTGTTCAACGCTTACGCCGAAGTGTTCGACACGATGCTGGTCGAACGCCTCGACTACACGGCCCCGCAAAGGCTGGCGCAAATGATCGAATCCATCAGCGGCGCCGCACCGCGCCATTTTCAGCGTGCGCTTGATCTGGGATGCGGCACCGGCCTCGCCGGTGAGGCCATTATCGCCAGCACGGGCTGGCTTGATGGTGTCGATGTTGCCGATGAGATGATCGGCGCAGCGCTGGACAAGGGGATCTATAACAGCCTTGCCTGCACGGACATCATGACCTTTCTCGGCGCCAGCAAAAACTCATACGACCTTATCATCGCCGCGGATGTGTTCATCTATTTTGGCGACTTGAAACATCTCTTTGCGGCGGCATCCGCGAAGATGTCTTCCGGCGCGTTATTCGCCTTTTCTGTGGAGCGATCGAAAGACGCTGATATAACTTTGCGCGACTCGCTGCGTTTTGCGCATTCGGCGGAGTATGTCCGCAAAGCGCTGAATGGCGCGGGCTTCGAGGTTGTGAATATGGAACCCGCCGCCCTTAGGCAGGATCGTGGCCGCGATGTGGAAGGCCTGTTGGTCGTCGCCCGCAAACCCGAAGAACTATCCGGACGGAAATCGCCAGACAGGAACTCGTCCAAAACGCCTTATCTCGCAAAGCCCAACTAGACCGCGTTACAAGTCGTTCAACCGGGCCAGCGCGGCGTCAAGCTTTTCCAATTGTTCAACGAAATTGGTGCGGCGGGTGTGCTGCTCCTCGACAACTTCCTTTGGCGCCTTGTCGACAAAGTTTTTGTTGCCGAGTTTCTTGTCGATCCCGGCGACTTCTTTTTCGGTCTTGTCTTTTTCTTTGACGAGACGGGCTTTTTCCGCCGCGATGTCAATGAAGTCGGCGACGGGCAGCGCCGCAACAGCCCCCGCATGAACCACCTGCACCGCGCCCTTGGGCGCTGCGTCAGCGGTTGAAATCTCAGACAGGCGCGCAAGGCGTTTCAAGACGTCGTCATGACGCTCCAGCTTGGCGGCATCCTCGGCGGAACCGCCTATAAAGATCAGCGGGATTTTTGCAGCGACCGGCACGTTCATTTCCTGACGCACAGACCGAACGCCGGATATGAGGTCGATCACCCAGTTCATTTCTGTCGCCGCGTCATCATTTTTCAGTGCGTCCGTATAAGACGGCCACTGGCTAAGCATCAGCGCATCGCGGGTCGCAAAACTGCTCCAGAGTTCTTCCGTCACGAATGGCATGAAGGGGTGCAGGAGCTGCAAAATCCGGTCGAGCGCCCAGGCGGCGGCGGCGCGCGTCTCTTTTTTCGCCGCCTCGTCATCGCCCATAAAGACCGGCTTGGCGAGCTCGAGATACCAGTCGCAGAAGATGTTCCAGATGAATTTGTAGTTCGCTCCCGCCGCATCGTTGAAACGGTAGGCCTCGATCTCGCGGGTCACTTCCGCCGCGCATTGGTTCGCCTCATGGACGATCCATTTATTGAGGGTCAGGCTCGCCTTTTCCGGGTCGAAATCGGGGTCCGGCTTGCATTCATTCATTTCGCAAAAGCGCGCGGCATTCCACAGCTTGGTCGAAAAATTGCGGTAGCCTTCGACGCGGGATTCCGACAGACGGATATTGCGGCCCTGCGCGGCTTGCGCCGCCAGAGTGAAACGTAAAGCGTCGGCGCCGAATTTGTCGATCAGGACGAGCGGATCAATCACATTGCCCTTTGACTTCGACATTTTCTGGCCGTGCTCATCGAGCACCAGCGCGTGAATGTAGACCGTGTGGAACGGCACGTCCTTCATGAAGTGGATGCCCTGCATCATCATCCGCGCCACCCAGAAAAAGATGATGTCAAAAGCGGTGACGAGGACGCTGGTCGGATAGTGTTTTTTCAGCTCCGGCGTTTTCTCCGGCCAGCCGAGCGTCGAGAACGGCCACAGTGCAGACGAAAACCATGTGTCGAGAACATCTTCGTCCTGAACCAGAAGCGGGGCGCCATCATGCTCGTGACGGCGCATGTCGTTAATGTCTTCGAGCGAATACCCTTCTTGTGTATATTTAGCGATGGCGATCTTGGTCGCTGCTTCCTCGCTCTCGGCCACATAACAGTGCCCGTCAGGCCCGTACCACGCTGGAATGCGATGGCCCCACCAGAGCTGGCGCGAAACGCACCATGGCTCGATATTGTCCATCCACTGATAATAGGTCTTCGACCAGTTTTCGGGGACGAACTTCGTCTTGCCTTTTTGCACCGCTTCGATGGCGGGCTTGGCGAGCGTTTTCGCATCCACATACCACTGGTCAGTGATCATCGGTTCGATGACGACGCCTGAGCGGTCGCCAAACGGCTGCATGATCTTTTTGTCTTCGACCTGGATCATCAGCCCTTCGGCGTCGATATCAGCGATGACACGCTTGCGCGCCTCAAAGCGGTCGAGCCCGCGATATTCGTCAGGTACTAAGTTGATCCCGTCCACATAAGCAGTGTCCGGCGCGCCGCCCTTTTCGACGATCTTCTTCGCCTTCGCTGCTTCTTCCGCATAGGGCGCGCCGTCATCGCGCATGGCGCCCGTCGTATCCATCAGGCGATACATGGGAATATCGCCGCGCTTGGCGACCTGATAGTCGTTGAAGTCATGGGCGCCGGTGATCTTCACCGCGCCGGAACCAAAATCCGGGTCCGGATAATCGTCGGTGATGATCGGAATGAGGCGGCGATGCTCCTTCGGCCCCACGGGGATTTCGCAAAGCTTGCCGACGATGGGCGCATAGCGTTCATCGGAAGGATGCACCGCGACGGCGCCGTCTCCGAGCATCGTTTCGGGCCGCGTCGTCGCAATGGAAATGTAATCGCGGGTTTCGCGCAGGGTGACGTTGCCGTCTTCGTCCTTCTCCACATATTCATAGGTGGCGCCGCCGGCCAGCGGATATTTGAAGTGCCACATATGGCCGTCGACTTCGCGGTTCTCCACTTCGAGATCGGAGATCGCGGTTTCGAATTTCGGGTCCCAGTTGACGAGGCGTTTGTCGCGATAGATCAGCCCTTGATTATAGAGCTCCACAAAGACCTTCATAACCGCCTTGACCATCTGGTCGTCGGCGGAGCCGTCATCGCCCATGGTGAAACGTTCGCGCGACCAGTCACAGGACGCGCCCAGGCGTTTCAACTGATTGATGATCGTGCCGCCTGACTCATGGCGCCATTTCCAGACTTTCTCGACAAAGGCCTCACGGCCGATATCGGTGCGCTTGGGCTCCTGGCGCTCCATCATCTGGCGCTCGACCACCATTTGCGTTGCGATGCCCGCATGGTCCGTGCCCGGCTGCCACAACACAGCTTTGCCGCGCATGCGCTCGAAACGGCAGAGAATGTCCTGCAGCGTATTATTCAGCGCATGGCCCATATGGAGCGAGCCGGTGACGTTGGGCGGCGGAATGACGATGGTGAAGGGCTCGCCCTCGCCTGCCGGTTTGAATGCGCCGGATTCCTCCCACGCCTTGTAGAGGCGGGCTTCTGCGTCTTTATAGTCAAAATTCTTGTCGAGCGTTTTTTCGGACATGGGGATAAGGTCATTCTGCGGCTGCGAAGGTCCGGGTTTATCCGCCAGGGCGGAATTCCTCAACCGCTTTCGCAGCGCCCTACGCCCCAGCGACCTTCAGCCCCGTCTCATGGGCGATAAACGCCCACATATCGGCATATTCCTCGATGATTTTCTCGGTCGGCTTGCCGGCGCCATGGCCCGCCCGGGTCTCGATCCGGATCAAATGGGGCTTGTCGCCAATATCAGCCGCCTGAAGCGCGGCGGCGTATTTGAAGCTGTGGCCCGGCACCACCCTGTCATCGGTGTCCGCCGTGGTCACCAAAATCGCCGGATAAGCCTCGCCATCCTGAATGTTATGGTAGGGCGAATAGGAATAGAGATTGCGGAAATCCGCCTCATTCGCCGGATCGCCATAATCGTCCGTCCAGAAACGCCCGGCCGTGAACTGGTTGAAGCGCAGCATGTCCATCACGCCCACCGCCGGCAGCCCCGCCGCGAACAGGTCTGGGCGCTGATTGACCACCGCCCCGACCAGCAATCCGCCATTTGATCCGCCCTGGATCGCCAGCTTGGCCTTGGTCGTGATCCCTTGCCCGATCAGATATTCGCCCGCGGCGATAAAATCATCAAAGACATTCTGTTTGTTGAGAAGGCGGCCGGCATCATGCCAGGCTTTGCCATATTCACCGCCGCCGCGCAGATTTGCGACAGCCAAGACGCCGCCCATCTCCATCCACTGAAGCCGCGTCACGGAAAATCCCGGCGTCAAGGAAACGTTGAAACCGCCATATCCGTAAAGCAGCGTCGGCGCACCTCCGGACAGATCAAGCGCCTTTTTGTGGGCGATGAACATCGGTATTTTTGTTCCGTCCCTGGACGGATAAAAAACTTGCCGAACTTCAAAATCTTCCGGACTGAAAGGCGCCTGCGCTTGCCGAAAAACCGATCGCGTCCCGGCCTCAATATTGTAGCGATATATCGCCGGCGGCTGATTGAAGCTTTCGAAACTGAAAAATGTCTCTGTATCGTCGGGTTCGCCGCCAAATCCGCCCGCCGACCCGACGCCCGGAAGCTCAACAGCGCCCATGGATGCGCCCTCAAGGGAGAATATGCGCACTGCGGACTTTACGTCTTCCATGTAATGAGCAAACGCCCGCCCGCCAACGATGTTGACCCCGGAAAGAACATGCTCGGTTTCGGGAATGACGTCCGCCCATGAGGCGCCGGGCGCCTGCACCGGCGTCGCGACCAACTTGCCCTTGGGCGCTTGCTTGTCAGTGAAGAAGAAATGGCGGCCACCCGCTGTCGCGACATAGCTATAGTCGTGCTCAAAGCCGGAAACTATTTCCAGCGGCGCCGCTGCAAAATGCACAAGGTCGATCACCACCACCTCATAGCGACTGTCGGTGCCTTTCCAGACGGTGACCACAAGCGCCTTGCCGTCGCTTGAAACCGACGCAGAAAACCCATGATCGGGATGAGAGGGCCGCGCATATATTTGCACGTCATCTTCCTGCGCATCGCCGATTTTGTGAAAATACACCGCCTGGTTGAGATTGAGGCTCTGAAATGCGGCGCCCTTTTCTGGCGCGGGATAGCGCGAATAGTAAAAGCCCGATCCGTCCTTCGCCCAGCTGACGCCCGAAAATTTCACCCAGTCGATTGCATCGTCCAGCACAACACCGCTCGCTGCATCGACGACTTTTACGGTGCGCCAGTCAGACCCGCCATCCTGCACCGTATAGGCGACCAATGCCCCGTCCGGGCTGGGCGCATATTCGCCAAGCGCGGTCGCCCCGTCCTCGGACCACACGTTGGGATCCAGAAGGATGCGCGGATCGGCGCCCGGTTCTTCTACAAAAAGCACATATTGATTTTGCAGCCCGTCATTGCGCCCGTAAAAAATGCGGTCGCCTTTCTTGGTCGACAAGGTGAATTTTTCATAATCCCAGAGCGTCTTGAGGCGCGCCTTGATGGCGTCTCGCCCCGGCAGCGCATCCAAATGGCTATTGCAGGCTTGATTCTGCGCCGCCACCCATGCCGCGACCTCTTCGCTTTCGCGCACATCCGCCTCAAGCCAGCGATAGGGATCGCCCACGCGAACGCCGAAAAACTCATCCGTCAATTCGGTTTTTTTGGTCTTGGGATAGAGCAGTTCCGCCTCCGCGCTGCGCGATGCAGCCTTTTACGCCTACAAAAATTTTTCTCGGCCTGAGCCCGCGCACATTCAGGCGGACTACCGATGAAATCAACAGACGATACGTCTCCGAAGCGATCGCAAAACACAAAAAAAGCCGGCCTGACGGCCGGCTCTCTGTTCAGTTGAAGGCCCGCATTAGCCGCGGCGGCGGCGCGCCACGCGCTGAACCTCTTCTTCGACCTTTTCTTCGACAATCCCCGGCAGGTTGGCGTCGAGCCAGTCCTTGACCATGGGCTTGAGCATTTCGACGACGATGTCTTCCAAAGTCCGCCCTGGCCCTTCGGAAATCCGCACCGATTGCGAGAGCGTCCGGAACGCCTGCGACGCTGCGGCGGCTGTTGTCTGGTCAATGATGTCTTCTTGAATATCATCATGCATGGGAGCCGCCATTGTTGTTTTCACCGTTTCGACGTTTTCAACCGGGCTCTGCGTTTCGGCAGGCGCAACCGGTTCTGCCGGTTTCGGCGCTGCGGACGCAGCCGCCGGGGCCGGCGCGGCCGCCTTCAAAGACAGCTCCGGCTTTGGCGCAGCAGCGGCAGCCGCCGGCGCAGCAGGTTGGGCCTGATCTTCCTCATCTTCGGAAATGATGCGGCGGATCGAGGCGAGAATCTCTTCCATACTCGGTTCAGGTTGGGCGTTTTCCATTGACCTAGGGTCCCTCTGGCGGGTCAATTCAGTAAATTCGGCATGTGCACGCTGTTCTCATACTGTTTTCAAGCGCTTCGCGGCACTTATCAAGACCCAGCGTGCCTGACTTATTCCTCATAAAGGTCGAGCGCCGTCGCCTCAAGCGCTGCGGGCGTCAGGCCGGCGGCTTCCGGCGTCAACATGCCGATCGCGGCGAGCAGCCCATAGGCGGCGGTTTGGGCGTCGCGCTGGGCGCTGACAAGGGCCACTTCCGCATTCAGCGCTTCTTGCTCGGCGTTCAGCACATCAAGCGTGGTGCGCGTTCCGACCTGCGCCTCCTGGCGGACGCCTTCCAGCGCCAGCTTGTTCGCCTCAACTGACGACGCCGCTGAAATCGTCACCGCGCGGGCTGACGTTAATTGCTCCCACGCAGAAATGGTCTGCGCCTCTACAGCGCGTTCGGCGGCGGTAAGCATGGAACGATCACTGGCATGCAGCGCCTTGGCCTCGCGCACGCGGGAAAAATTCAGGCCGCCGAGAAAAATCGGCATGGACGCCCGCGCGCCAAAGCTGAATTCCTTGCTGTTGTCCACGAAAAAACTGGGCTCCTCCGCATACTGATAACCTGCGGTAAGGGAGACCGACGGAAGAAAGGCGCCCTTTGCAATATTCACCTGACGGCGCGACACATCAGATTGCTCGCGCGCGCTAATTAGCGCCGGCGCATATTGAAACGCCACCGCCTGCGCGGATTCCAGCGTTTCCGGCAACTGCGGAAGCTCTTCCACCGGCTCAAGATCGCCCGGCAATTGACCAACCAACTGGGCGTATGCGGAACGCGCGATGGCGAGCTCCCCCTGCGCCAAAGAAAGCTGCGCACGAGCCTCAGCTAGCCGCGCCTCGGCCTGCGCCACATCGGTTCGCGTAATTTCTCCGACATCATAGCGCGCTTGCGCCATTTCCTTTTGGCGCACCAGCACGGTCACATTGCGATTGCGCAGTTCAAAAACCGCCATGTTGCGCTGTACGTTGAAATAGGCTGACGCCACATCAAACAACACTTGCTGTTCGGTAGACGCGAGTTGCGCGCCGCCAGCGCGAATGCGCGCGCCAGCCTGCTTGATGGCGTTGAAGTTCCGAAATCCCGTAAATACCGGCTGCTCGGCGGAAACTCCCGCTGTAATCGTATCGAGTTTACTTGTGGACGACCCGCCAAATGCGGATGACTGTGTTGTGTTGTCCACCTTGGAATAGGCGCTGCTGGCGGAAACCTGCGGCAATGCGCCGGCCCATGCTTGCGCTTTTGATTCTCGCACCGCGCGCAATCGCGCTCGTTCGGCGCGAATCGTCGGATTTGTCTGATAGGCGAGCGCCATGGCCTCATTCAGCGTATCCGCCGACGCGGGGGCTATCGTGCCGGCGGCGATTGCCGCCAAGGCCGTCAAAACTGTAGCTGAAACTCGCACCACATACGCTCCTTGCCGCCCGATGATCTAAATCCGCTGCGCCGGCGCAGGGATAATCTGTGCCTTTACCGGCATTCTTCAAGGCGATTCCGCAGCTTGCGGCGTAAAATTCCGGTTAAAAAACGAATGTTTTCTCCGCTGCAAAGCCCGGCAGGACGGATTTCGCCGAAGCGTCAAATTTCTCGACACAGGCGAAAGCATCAGCAGAACGTCTATACAGAACGCCTCGGGAGACGCCGTTTCTGCGCTCGATCGCCGCGAGGCGGCCACCGTCCTTCAGTTGCGCAAGCAGCGCATCGGGCCGGGTTTCAATGACCCCATCGATAAAAATCAGGTCGAACGGGCCCTGATCCGGCGCGCCTTTGGTGTTGTCCGCATGCAATACCGCAGCATTGCTGACCCCCAGGGTCGTCAGATTCTCCTGCGCGGCTGCCGCCAGCGCCTCATCGCCTTCAACCGCGACCACCATGTCCACCAGACTGGCGAGGATGGCTGTGGAATAGCCAGCGCCGGGGGCGACATTGAGACACAGATCGCCCTGGCGCGGGGCGGCGGCGTCGGCCAGCTTCGAAAAATCACGGGCGGTGATCATCGTCCGGCCCGGCGCGAAGGCCAATTCGCGCTCGACATAGGCCTGATCGCGCAGTTCAACCGGCAGAAAAGCCTCGCGCGGGACGGTTTCGAGCGCCGATTGGAGGCGTATATCGGTCACGTCATTGGTGCGCACCTGGCTATCCACCATTTTGCGCCGGGCTTCTTTGAAATCCATGGGAGGCCTCTATTCACAAGCTCTTTCCCGAGCGGCATACATCCCGCCGCGCTGGCTGGCAACGCGCCAAAAGGACCGTTCGGCAATCCGTCCCGGACGAATGGGCGATCCGGGCCAAATCAGGCTTTGACCACACCACCGCCCCGCGCTATGAGGTCGGCCCTTCCGGACCGGCGCTCACCACCGCCGGTTTGTCTTCCGGCCACGTGGCGGAGTGGTGACGCAGCGGCCTGCAAAGCCGTGTACGCCGGTTCGATTCCGGCCGTGGCCTCCATTTTCGAAGCCCCCTCTTCTTTCGATCAGCAATGCCCGGCCGGTATGCGTGGCGCAGCTTGGCTCGAAGCCGCTCAAGTTTTCGTGAGCGAGCATGCCTTGTCAGTCGAGCTAATCTGGTGATTATTTTTGTTACGCCATCGAATGGGCGGGCCTGTGACCTCAAATACACAATCCGTGAAAAACACCGCACACATATGATGGCGGCGGCATTTATCCGTATCAAGACCTTCTGATCAGTTGCCTGAGAAAACGATCAGTGATCCACTTCGCTCAGTGATCGAATGAAGAATCGATCCTGGGGCCCTTGCGGGCGGAGATTTCCACCTGAGTCCGAATAACTCCTGAGATCACGAAAGGAAACGCCTCTGACGTGGGCATATCACCCCCACTTCGGAGAATAAAATGTTGTTTCAAAAATACGTTCAGCGAGACGATCGCTGTTTTCCAACGTTTCACTGACTACGCTCACTGTTCTCTTGGCTTCTTCTCTCTCGGTCGCGCATGCACAGGACGATGCCGAGGCCGATGGCGACGAAATCGTGGTCACAGGCAGACGCGTCTCCACCGCCGGCCTGGCGATCGGCGAAGATAAACCGACAAACACCGTCGCCGTCACTCGCGAAGCGCTGCTTTCCGCGCCTGCCGGCATATCGGGTCTCAAAATGCTGGAAGGCCTGCCCGGCTTCAACGTACAGACCGATGGCGCGCTTGGTCTTTATGAATTCGGTAATTCGGTCACTGTTCGCGCCTTCAATTTCCGTCAGATCGGATTCTTGTTGGACAATATACCGATGGGCAGGCCTGACGCGTTCGGCGGCAGTCCCATTTTCCGCTATGTAGACAATGAAAACCTGCAACTCGTACGCGCATCTCCCGGCGCCGGCGACGTCTCGCTGGCCAGCGCTACCTCGCTCGGCCCCATCGTTGAATATCTGACAACCGAGCCGTCAGACGAATTCGCCGCCACCGTGTCCGTTACTTTTGGCGATGACGACCTTCAGCGCACTTTCATGAAAGTGCAGACCGGCGATCTTGACGGCTTCTCAGCTTATGTGAGCCGCTCGAAAACCGACAGCGATCTATGGCGCGGCCCCGGCACGATTGACCGCGAGCATCTGGAAGGCAAAGCGAGATACGCCTTTGATGACGACACGCAGATATCGCTGCAATTCGTCTATAATGACTTCTTCGATTACGACCTCGCCGTCCATGTCGCGGGCCCAATATGAAAGCTCGGCGGGCGACGCTCTAGGCCGCACCGGCAGAAACATCGCCTATCTCGGCGACGTGCCCGACCTCGGCGTCGGTATGGATGTGGTGTTTCAGGACAGCGGTTACACGCAATATTACATTGATCGCGTGAACCAGCGCGAAGACATACTGGTTGGCGGGACTTTCGAAACAAATCTGCTCGAAAATCTTTCAGCGAAGATCACGGGCTATTGGGAATCAAAAGACGGTTTTGGCGTTTCTCCTGACAGCTATGGCAACACCAACACGCATTATCTGGAACAGTCCGCCGTCGGACTTGCCGTCACGCCGCCGCGCGGCGTTCAATATGGCCTGTCCACGGTTGGCGGCGACCGCTACGGCGTAGTCGCCGGCGGCGTCCTTGATCTTGGCATGCACAGTTTTGAATTCGGCGGATGGTACGAGACCGAAGAGTATAACCGCGAACAATATCGAACCAACAAAGAGGGCGGCAATCCCGCCGGACGCGTGCTGCCGGACGAAGTCGCCTATTTCCGGCGCGACTACACCACGGACCGCGAGTTCATACAGGTGTATTTGAAAGACTCCGTCAGCCTGTTCGATGATCAACTGCGCTTCGAGGCCGGTTTCAAATCGTTGTTCCTTGACTATGAACTGGATGGCTATCGCGATTTTGACGACTATTCGCGCGTCGTCGGCGGCATGCCTGTTCCCGGCTATGGCCCGCAAACCGTGTCGGCTGAATTCGACGATGCGTTCCTTCCGATGGTTGGCGCCGTCTATTCGCTCTCCGACCGCGAACAGTTGTTCATGTCCTATTCACAGAACTTTTCGCTCCCCAGAGGCGCGGATGACATTTACTCCACCGTCACCACCGAACTGCCGCCGCCGATCAGCGGCGAACGGTCAACAAACTATGAGCTTGGGTTCCGTACGAACCGGCCGACATTCAACGGCGCCATCGCGCTTTACTATGTCAAATTCAAAGACCGGATCGAAGTGACCGCCGGCGAACTGCCCGGCTCGCCAGGCGCAACGCAAAGCTTTGCGCAAAATGTCGGCGCGGTTGAATCCTACGGCGTCGAATTCACCGGCAACTGGAAACCGGAATTCCTGAAAGGCTATGCCTATTTCAACGGCAACGTCACCTATAGCGTTTCTGAGTTCCAGGATGATTTCGCCGATCTGGGGCTTCCGGGCAATGACCTTCCCGACAGCCCTCACTGGCTGGTGACGGCCGGCGCAACTTTTGAACCCACCGAATGGATTGTCGCCAATCTGACGGGCCGCTTTGTGGGCAAGCGCTATGCGGATTTCGTCAACTTGCAGGAGATGGAAAGCTATGCCGTGCTCGATGGATATATCGACATCGGCGAGGGCTTTGGCGTCGGTCCGCTGAAGAATTTGAAGGCGCGCATGAACGTGACCAACATCACCGATACGGACACGCTCTCCTTCACCTTCACCACCGTGAACGGGACGGCTTTCTACCGCCCCTTGGCGCCGCGCACCTTCCAGTTCTCGATCGTCGCGGATTTCTAAAAAACCGACGGGCGTTCCACGCTTTTTGTAGCGGTGGAACGCTCAAACGCCGCTTGGCGGGCCTCCCCGGGAGGCTCGCATCGGCGGGCGTTTCCCGCCCCAGATTTTTCTCTATATTAAACAATGACTTATGCGCGGCGCGGACTCGCCGCCGCAGCGCATTTCCGCATTTGCTCGCCATGGCGCCATCCGCGCAGGGCTGGCGCAACATACTGACATTCTTTCGTTTTTATGCCCTTTGGCCCTTATTTTCCGGGCCTGAGCCCTTATTTCTTCATTAAAATTTCAAGCCCACATGTTTTCAATTGGTTAGGGATAAGACTGGGTAAACGCTGTTCGCCGCACACGCGTAACCGCCCGCCGCTTGGCGCTTGCGGTTCCGGTGAACAACCGACAAGTACTGAGCGACGACCTTCCCAGGTCAGGTTGAGAGTTTGAGGAGACGACTTCATGCGAATCGGGGGCGTAGCGTTAGCCGCATTAATGACGGCGTCATGCGCAAGCGTGGATCAGGAATTGCTTACGGCTCAATTGCCGGAAGCGCCCAATACGTGGACCGCAGATGACAGCATTGTCGATGCGCCCACCGGTGATTGGGTCGCCGCGTTTCAGGACACCGCCCTGCGCGGTCTGATCGACGAGGCGCTGGATCGCAACAACAATTTCCTCGCCGCCGCCGCCAATCTGGAGCAAGCCCGCGCGAGCGCCAAGATCACGCGCGCCAACCTGTTGCCGACGCTTGGCGCCTCGGGAAATGTCAGCCGCAACGCCATCGTCACCGATCCGACATCGGCCGCTCAAGCTGGCGGCAATACCAGCCTCAGCGGATTGCGCGCGCAAGATCTGGAAGATCAGTTCGGCGTTGACTCGAATAATGACGGCAAGCTTGACGGCCTCGACCTCGATGGTGACGGCATAGCGGAACAGGACCTTCCGGACCGTCGGCTATACATCAACAATTTTTCGCTCGGCGCTCAGATCCGCTGGGAGCTCGATGTTTGGGGGCGGCTGACTGACGAAACGCGCGCCGCCTATAAAGACGCCGCCGCCGCTTACGCCGATCTGGAAGCGGCGCGCATGTCCCTCGCCGCGCGGGTCTCTCAATCCTGGTTCGCTTTGATCGAAGCCCGGCAGCAGCGCGAACTGGCGCAACGCGACACCGATGCGCGCGAACGCAATCTGCGCGTGACCGAACGTCGGTATGAACGCGGCGTTTCATCCAGTCTTGATGTGCGTTTGTCCCGCTCAGCGCTGGGCTCCAGCCGGGCTAACCTCGCACTTCGCCAACGGCTGGAGCTTGAAGCGTCACGCACGCTTGAAGTGCTGCTCGGGCGCTATCCGGCGGCGGAACTTGAAGCGGCGGCGACGCTGCCAAACCTTCCACCGCTTGCCGGCGCCGGCGCCCCGGGTGAAATCCTCGCAAGACGGCCTGATCTTGTCGCCGCTGAGGCCCGCATGACCGCAACCGGTCTTCGCGCGCGCGCCGCCCGCAAGGAGCTCTTGCCGCAACTCACCCTGACCTCGCAGATCAGCACGTCGGGTCCGCAGATCGCTGATCTCATTGACCCTGAACGCCTCGCCGGAAACATCGTGGGCGGCCTTTTCCAACCACTGTTTCAGGGCGGCCGCCTCCTCGCAAATTCCAAACGGGCGCGCGCCGCGGCGCAAGCGTCTCTATACAACTACGCGCAGACCGTGCTGACCGCCTATCAGGAAGCTGAGAACGCAATCGCCGCTGAAACTTTGCTCGCGCTGCGCGAAGACGCCTTGCGTCTCGCCTATGAAGAAGCGGCGGCGGCGGAAGAGCTGACCGAACGTCGCTATTCCAGCGGCGCCGCCACAATTTTTAACCTGCTGGATGCTCAAACCCGCCGGATTTCGTCGGAAAGCCAGTACATCCAGGCGCAACAGCAACGCGTATCCAACCGGGTGCAGCTTTACCTCGCCATTGGCGGCGACTTCCTGACGGAAGAAAAGCTCGCGGCGCTGCAAGCGGAAATGGGAGAGTAAGTAACCGTCATGTTTCGCAAGCTGTTCACAATATTGGGCACTGTCGGCATTTTCGTGGTCTTTTTCGGACTGATCGGGCTTATGGGCGCGTTAAAGCCCAAGCCTGAACGTCAGGACCCGGTGGTTACGCCGCCGACCGTCTTCTACACCGTCGCTACAACGCAATCAGTGACGCTTGATGTCACCGCCCAGGGCGAAGTGCGCCCGCGCACCGATATTTCATTGACGGCGCAGGTTTCTGGACAAATCGTTTCGACGTCAGATGCATTCGTCAATGGCGGCGCTTTCAACAAAGGCGACACGCTGATCAAAATCGAGGACGCGCCATATCGCGCGGCGGAAGCGGCGGCGGGCGCACGGCTCGCCCAAGAGGA
This sequence comes from Hyphococcus sp. D3-15, assembly GCF_055809375.1. Lineage (NCBI taxonomy): Bacteria > Pseudomonadati > Pseudomonadota > Alphaproteobacteria > Parvularculales > Parvularculaceae > Hyphococcus > Hyphococcus sp. D3-15. The sequence goes on from NZ_CM147910.1 coordinate 3,357,501, forward strand.
AGCCGAAGCGGCGCTCGCGCGCAGGGATTATGAAGAGCTTGGCCTTGAGGTAGACCCCACAGCATTGACCTTGCGCCTCCCGCAACTGGAGCAATCGAGAGCAGAATACAAAGCCGCGCAGCTCGATCTCGAGCGCACAACCATCCGCGCGCCCTTCCCCGGCCGGGTGCGCGAACGCATCGCCGGCGTCGGCCAATATGTATCGCCTGGCGCCCAGCTCGGCCGGATATTCTCAACTGATGTCGCAGAAATTCGCCTGGCGCTGACCGACAATGATCTGGCCAAGCTCGGCCTGCCGCTCGCATTTTCGGAAAGCGACGCCGTCCCCGGCCCGACCGTCAGCATGAGCGCGACAATCGCCGGCAAGCTGCATCACTGGACCGGCCGCGTTGCGCGCACGGAAGGCGCAATCGACGCCGCCACGCGTCAGGTTATCGCCATCGCCGTCGTTGACGATCCCTATGGCGAGGGCTCTGATGACGGCACGCCGCTCGCGATGGGCCTGTTTGTCGACGCGTCGATCATCGGCAAACCATATGAAAACGCAATCGTGCTGCCGCGCTCAGCTCTCTATGGACGGGACACTGTCTATACGATCAGTGAAGACGACATGCTCGTGGAGCATAAAGTGGACATCGTTTCCACGGACCGCGATACGATCACAATCGCCAGCGGCCTGAACACAGGCGATCGCGTCGTCATCTCTCCGCTGCGCGGCGCCGGCGCGGGCGCCAAGGTTTCTCCCGCTGATCCGCTCGATAACATACCCGGCGCGATCAAGTCTGATGAACCTTCACCAAGCGCCAGCGCGACCGCGCAAAACGCCACTTCGGGAGATTAGCCGTGAACGGACTGATCGCATGGTGGGCAAGGAATTCCGTAGCCGCAAACCTGTTGATGATCACCATCATCATCGCCGGCGTCATCGCATTCATGCGGCTCGAGCGCGAGGTCTTTCCGTCCGCAAGCTTCAACGGCGCCACGATCTCCGTCGCTTGGCCTGGCGCCTCGCCGCAGGAAATTGAAGAGCAAATCATTCTGCGGATCGAAGAATCCGTTTCAGATATTGACGGCGTTGAACACATCAACTCCACCGCGCGCGAAGGTGTCGGCTATGTCAATGTGGAAGGCATCGATACAGTCGACGCCACCTTCTTCCTCAATGAGATCAAGAACCGCGTTGACGGCATTTCGACCCTTCCACAAGACGCATTCCCGCCAGTTGTGCAGCAATGGCGCAACCAAATGCCAACGCAATTTATTGCGCTGTTCGGCGACATGCCTGCGCGCGACCTTTATCGCCTCGGCCGCGATCTTCGCGACGAACTGGCCCAACTTCCCAAAGGGTCGCCGCTCGTCGACACATGGGGCATCCGAAACGAGGAAGTCTCCATCGAGGTGTCTGAAGAAGCGCTGCGCCGGTTCGGCCTGACCTTTGACGATGTCTCGCGCGCGATCAAGGGATCGTCTCTCAATCTCGCCGGCGGACAAGTGCGCACGGACACGGGCAATATTCAACTCGCCACGCGCAATCTCGCTGACACTGAAGAAGAATTCGAAAACATCATCATCCGCCAGCGCGCAGATGGATCGACCATCCGCGTTCGCGATGTTGCGAATGTTGTTGACGGATTTGAAGATTCAAAATCCATCCGCGAGATGAACGGCCTGCCCGCCGTCAACCTCGCCATTCAAGCGCCAGATACGCTCAATATTGTCGAGATCTCAAACGCCGTGAATGCGTGGCTCGATGAGAAAAACGCAGAACTCGACGGCAAGGCGGAACTCTATATCTGGTTCGACTTCGCCGATCTCTATCATGGCCGGATGAACCTCGTATCGTCTAACGCGGCGGTCGGACTCGTGCTTGTCCTGATCGTGCTGCTTTTGTTTCTGCGCCCCTATGTTGCGTTCTGGGTCTCGGTAGGCATCCTCGTTTCCTTCACCGGCGCTTTCATCTTTATGCCGGTTTCAGGCGTCTCTTTGAACATGCTTTCCATGTTCGCCTTCCTGCTTGTCATCGGCGTTGTGGTTGATGACGCAATTGTGGTGGGCGAAGCCATTCACAACGAAGTCGAGGCCGGGGGCAAAGGCGTCGACGCAGCGATTCTCGCCGCCCAGCTCATGGCGAAGCCGGTTTTCTTTGCTGTTCTGACGACGATGATCGCCTTTCTGCCATGGCTGTTTATCGGCGGCGGGACATCGCAATTCACCAAACACATTTCCTATACGATCATCTTCGCCCTGTCGTTTTCTCTGGTCGAGTCATTCCTGATCTTGCCTGCGCACCTTGCGCATATGAAAAAGCAGAACAAAAATGGCGTGTATTATCGGATGCAGGGCATTTTCGCCGAAGGGCTAATGACCTTCGCCGACACGGTCTACCGGCCAATGGTCAGGTTGGCGCTGCGCTTACGCTATTTCACCGTCGCCTTCTTTATCGGCGCCTTTATGGTCGCCGTTGCGCTGATGAACCAGGGCTGGATCGCTTTCAAATTCGAACCGGAAGTCCAGGGCACATTTGTCAATCTCACGGTGCGCATGCCCGAAGGCTCGCCATGGGCGCGGACCGAGCAGGTATTCGCTGAAGTCGAGCGAGCCGCAGGCGCGCTCAAAGAAGAGCTCAACACACCCGAACTGGAGTTCGTCAAATCCGTTTACATCGGCGCCGACGAAACCGATATCGACGCCTATCTGACAATTATACCCGCCGAACAACGGCGCCTTTCAACCAAACAGGTTGCGGATATTTTCCGCAGCAAGCTCAGCGACATTCCCGACGCTGAAGAAATCACCGTCGGCTATACGCTGAACGATGGCGGCCCCTCGCTGTCATTCGGCATCGAAGCCAAAAACCTCGAAGATTTACGGCTCGGCGTGCTTGATCTGCAAAATTTCCTGCGCACGCTTCCCGGCACATATGATGTGCGCAACAATTTGCAGTCGGCGACGCCTGAGCTACAGGTGGAGTTGAAGCCGGGCGCGCACCGCTTCGGCCTGACCCTCGCCGAAGTATCCCGGCAGATCCGTCAGGCGTTTTACGGCGAAGAGGTTCAGCGCCTGCCGCGCGGCGGTCAGGATGTGCGCGTGATGGTGCGCTATCCGAAATCCGCCCGGGAATCGCTCACCTCCATTGAGTCCATGCGCGTGCGCACGCCGGACGGGCGCGAAGTACCGCTCACGGCGGTCGCCGACGCGAAATTTGCGCCAAGCTTTAAGCGTATCGAACGTCGCGACCGCGAGCGCTCCGCCCAGGTCACCGGCGAATTGCGCGATGGCGCGGACCGCGCCGAAGTCATGCGTATGTATCGCGAATTCCAGCCCGAATTCGCCGCGCGCCACCCCGGCATCAACCTCGCCCAGCGCGGTGACGCCGAAGCGCAACAGGAATTCCTGACCGGCATAATCCCTCTGTTCGTCATGGCGATTTTCGCGATGTATGCGCTGCTCGCTATCGCCTTTGGATCGTATGCTCAACCGCTGCTGATCATGTCGGCGATTCCGTTTGGCTTTATGGGGGCCACCTTCGGACACCTCATCTTCGGTCTCGACTTTGCAATGTTTTCGTTCTTTGGCGTAGCCGCCGCAGCCGGCGTCGTGATCAACGACAACCTCGTCCTGATCGACTATGTGAACCGCCTGAGAGATAGCGGCGAAGGCGCCATCTCCGCATTGGTGAAGGCAGGCGTCGGGCGTTTCCGGCCTATCCTGCTCACCTCATTGACGACTTTTGTCGGCTTGCTGCCGATCATGTTCGAGCGCTCAACCGACGCTCAGTTCCTCATGCCGACGGTTGTCTCGCTCGCCTTCGGGGTGTTCTTCGCGACCTTTGTGACCTTGCTGTTCGTCCCGGCGATGTATGCGGTCGGGGCGGATATCAAACGCTTTTACCTATGGGCGTGGACCGGCCAGAAGCAGGCCGCCGTCGGCCATGGCGCATCAGAGCATAGCGATTATGGCGAATCCCATCATGGTGGCGAGGGTCAGGCGCCAGAGCTGGGCGAGCGTCGCAATCCGCTTTGGGACCCGGCGGAATAGCCTACGACGGCCAGCCTCCCCGCCCCCTCGTTAACCTTATGTTAATATCTTGATGAGACCTTAATTAGGTCTTCTCCCGAGAAGATACCCCACCATACCCCACGACAGTGAGTACCGGCCGCGCTTCCCCCAAGCGCGGCCGTCTCGCTATTATGGCCCGCTTTTGGCGCAATCGCCCGGCGGCGGCGGGTGTCGCTCGTGCGCCCCATTTGGGTCCCGCCCTGCGGCGCTCTCATACCGCCGATTCGATGACAGTTTTTCGCGTGAGGGGGAGAGAAAAAATGCGCACTCCCCGGCAAATAGGGTATGGATTTGGCGCGGCGCAGTTGCTATACGCCGCGTTCCAAGGGCGTTCCCCGATAGCTCAGTTGGTAGAGCAGCTGACTGTTAATCAGCGGGTCACTGGTTCGAGTCCAGTTCGGGGAGCCATTATCTCATTGAAGAAAATAGATATTCCCCGCGGGCAGGCGTTCACGGGCTGGGCTGATTACAGGCGGTTTGCAGAAATCAAATGCGTGGTGTTCTCGCTAGTCGGGGGATCATCGCGCCGGCGACCGTCTCGGCGGTCTCAAATCTTGCATCCACCTTGAGTTTCGCATCGACGCGCAGCGCACAGACTGACCTATCACCGGACGACCATTGTCATGCCAACGCAGCAACTCGTCCTTTTGATACAAATATACGCGGCTGACCTTCACAGACGGCGCTAAGCCCTATTGCTTGACACAACGATAGCCGCTCGCGGCTCGGCAAATAAACCCTGGCCATATCCTGGCATGCTGACCGCTTTTAGCCCGCCTAAACTGAACTTAGAGCGAGCGTCGGCTTCTGACAGAATGCAGCCGTGTGCGAAGCGCCTGGCCGCCCGGCAATAGGCGTTCCTTAAATTACCGCTGCACCCTTCCAGAACCATCTCCTGACATCAGCTTTTCTACTTCACCCACTGTCACGCGATTGAAATCGCCAAGTATTGAATGTTTCAAACAGCTCGCCGCAACGGCGAATTCAAGCGATTGTTGACGGTCTTCATATGCGTTGAGGCCGTAAATAAAGGCAGACGCAAAACTGTCGCCCCCGCCTACCCGGTCTATGATATCTGTAATCTGATAGCGCCGGCTCAAACGAAACCCGTCCTTGTCCCGCATGCACGCTGACCAGCCGTTTTGATCGGCGCTATGGCTTTCGCGCAATGTAATCGCAATCGTGGACATTTGCGGGTAGAGCTCGAGCATTTTTTGAGAAAGCGCTTCGTATTTTGCAGTGTCTAACTCACCGCTTTCAATGTCCACATCTACCGAAACGCCCAGCGATTTTTGGCAATCTTCTTCATTAGCGATACCGACATCCACATACTTCACCAGATCGGTCATGACTTCGGGCGCTGATTTCCCATATTTCCAGAGCTTGCCACGGTAGTTGAAATCGCAGGACACTGTCACGCCGTGCGCCTTTGCCTCTTTCACACATTCAAGGCTAAGGTCCGCTGCGGACTGGCTCAAAGCCGGTGTTATGCCTGTAATGTGCAGCCATTTGGCGCCATCATAAATTTCCGACCAGTTGAAATCGCCAGGAGCACATTCGCAAATTGACGATTGCGCTCTGTCGTAAACGACCTTTGACGGCCGCTGATTGGCCCCTGTCTCCAAGAAGTAAATCCCTATACGATCGCCGGACCGCCGGATCATGGACGTATCCACACCGAACCGCCTGAGTTCCGCGATCGCCGCATGTCCAATATCATTATCGGGCAGCGCAGTCACAAATGCAGCGGGCAAGCCGTAATTGCTCAGCGCAACAGCGACATTGGCCTCACCGCCGCCGAACGTCGCCTCAAATGATGGCGATTGAAAAAAGCGTTCATGGCCCGGCGTTTTAAGGCGCAACATGATTTCGCCAAATGATAGATATTTTGCCATTTACAAGTTCTCCGTAGAATAGCTACTGCTGTGCAATGCTCGCCGCTTCTCGAGCCAGACTTGTGATTGCGGCGAAATCTCCATTTGTGATGGCCGATTGCGGCGTCAGCCAGCTGCCGCCGCAGGCCAGCACAGAAGGGATTTCCAGGAATTCGGCAAGATTATTCGCGCTAACCCCACCGGTTGGCATAAACTGCATATCGCGAAAAACCGAAGAGAACGCCTTCAGCATTTTTGTTCCCCCGGCAAGACCGGCCGGAAAGAATTTGACTGTGCGAAGGCCTAAATTCCACGCGCGTTGAAGTTCCGTCGGTGTCGCCACGCCCGGAAAGATCGGAACGCCTTGCGATTGCGCAACTTGCACCGATGCCTCATCAAGACCTGGCGAGACAATAAACTTTGCGCCCCGCGCGATGACTTCTTTGCATTGCCCTGCGCTTAAAACCGTGCCTGCGCCGATATGGGCGTCTGGAAACTTGTTCACAATGGCCTCGAGGCATTTCAACGCCTCATCAGTACGCAGAACGACCTCAAGGACGGAGAGCCCCCCCTCGATAAGCGCTTCCGAAATCCTTATCGCCGTTGCGGCATCGTCTGCCTGAACAAGCGGCACGACGCGCGTCTGCTCCAAAGTTTTGACAATCGCGTTTGTCATTTTTTGATACTCTTGAACATCGCCCGGCTTACCTCTCCAGCTTGCGGAAATAATCGAATATTTCCGGAACATTACCGTCGCCCATGCCGACGTCGAGGGCGGCCTGGAGGTTGGTCGATGTGCCTTCGGCAATCAGGGAGCGCGTATCGAGGTCCTCAACCATTTTCACGAAGTAGCCGAGATCCTTGTTTGCATTGGCGATAGAAAACCCAAGATCGCTCACGCCATCCACCGCGTAGTTTTTACAAAATTGCATGAAGGGCGAACTGGAAGGGCCCGTAGACATGATGTCGAAAAGCTGCTGGCGGTCAACGCCGGCCCGGTCGGCCACGGCGAATGCCTGGCTCATAGCGCAAACCGTCGTCATGCCCATGAAGTTGTTGATCAGTTTCGTTGTGTGCCCAGCGCCGAGCGCCCCAAGATAAAAAACATTCTCTCCGAGCACATCGAGAACCGGCTTTACCTTGTCGAAAGTTTCAGTATCGCCTGCCGCCATGATGTTGAGCAGCCCGTCCTTGGCGTGCGCGGGCGTGCGGCCAAGCGGGGCATCAATCATGCCTGCGCCTTTTTCAGCAAGCTCCGCACCGATCTTGCGCGTCGAGGCCGGGATCGACGTTCCGAAATCGATCAGGACAGAACCTTCTTTGATGCCGGCCAGAATGCCGTCATCGCCATAGGTGACTTTCTCTACAACCGCAGATGTCGTTAGTGCGAGCATCACAATGTCGCTGGCTTCGGCGAGTGCTTTTGGCGAGGCCGCTTCGGAGGCGTTACCGCGTTCAAGTACTGTCGCGACCGCGTCCTTGTTGAGGTCCATGACCACAAGCTCAAAGCCGTTCTTTTGCAAACACTCTACCATATTGCCGCCCATAAGACCGAGGCCAATGAAACCAATCACAGGTTTTGTCATATTCTCTTCCTTGTCTAACTAGTTACGCAACGTTTTCGGCGCGCGGTTTCAGAGGTTGGATATGGCCGCACAGGACCCAGACGCTGAATATTGCGGTGAGCGCCAGCGCGGCGCCGACGATAAAGACTGACGTGTAATTGGCGCCCATCGTCAGCCACGGAACAAGATAAGTGAGCCCCGCCGCCGTCAGTTTCGCCGCCATGCCGGCGAAGCCGGATAAGGTGCCGACCGTCTTGCCGCCATAGAAATCACTGGGCAGCGTTTGCACATTGCCAATGGCCGTTTGAAACCCGAACAGGATGATAAACATCAACGTCAAAGCCAGCGCAGGCGTCGCGGCGACAGCCATTGCGAGCAAAGCGGGAAGCATAATCAGACAGCCCAAGGTGATCGTAAACTTGCGGGTCTTGTTAACGTCCCAGCCGGCTTTGAGCCGATTTTGGGCGAGCAAGCCGCCGAACCATGCGCCGAACATCGCCCCGACAAAAGGAAGCCAGCCAGATGCGGCAAGCTCTTTGATGTTGAACCCGTGAACTTCAAACAAATATGTCGGTATCCAGATGATGAACAACCACCAGATTGGATCAATCGCGGCAGAGGCGATAATCACACCCCAACTTTGTTTTCGGCTCAATAGATCTCCGGTGGAAGGATTGTATCCGCCATCCAGCTTTCCATCTCCGTCCACATCCTCAATGGCCTGACCGCTCAGAATGTATTCGCGCTCGCTGTCAGTCAGCCATGAATGATATTTCGGCGGCGCCTTGACGATAATCCACCATGGAACCAGCCAAAGCAGCCCAATGACGCCCACACCGATGAATATGATTTTCCAATCAAGAAAAATCGCCAGATAGCTGATCAGCGGAATGGAAATGATCCCGCCGATTGCTGCGCCGGAATTGAAAATGCCCTGCGCCAGGGCGCGTTCCTTGATCGGGAACCATTCCGCATTCGCTTTCGTGGCGCCGGGCCAATTGCCAGCTTCCGCAACGCCAAGAATCGAACGGAAAATACTGAAGCTTAAGACACCTTGTGCAAGCGCATGCGCCGCCGTCGCCAGCGACCAGACGCCAATCGACAAAACAAATCCTAACCGTGTACCGATCCAGTCAAATATTTTCCCGAAGATCGCCTGGCCTAACGCATAAGAGAAGATAAAGGCGACCGAAATTGCGCCCAAAATCTTTTTATGCCCGTCTGGGCCCATATCGGGCCAAAGGTCGGGCGCAATATGCTGCGGCCACAGAACATTGATCGTTTGCCGGTCAATATAGTTGATGATTGTCGCCAGCGCGACAAGGCTCACCACAACCCATCTGAGGCGCCCCTTCATCATGACGAATAGCCTTTGGCCGGATCGGCAAGGAAGTCTTCGCGCACAGGCGAAAACATATCGATCAATACGCCAGCTTCTTTGCATACGGCGCCATGCATTGTTTCCGGCGCTACGTAAAAGCTGTCTCCGGCGGTGAGAGTTTTCGTCTCATCGCCAACAGTGACATCGAATTTTCCCGACACGACAAACGCCACCTGACTGTGCGGATGCTTGTGCATCTCGCCAATGGCGCCCTCTTCAAAAATTGCGCGCACGGCCATGATTTCGTCGTTGTAACCAAGAATTTGCCGCGTCAGGCCCTGCCCCACCGTCTCAACCGGCGTTTTTGCGTTCAGTATGAAAGGAAGGCTCTCGCGACTTTGTTCAATTTTTGTTTTCGGGTTTTGCACGGTTACTTCCCTCCATCGATATGCTTTTGTGAGTGGAAAATTTTGTAAGGCCCGGTCCATGAAACGTCTTGACCGCCTGCTGTTACGGTATGCGTTGCGCCAGCGGCGACATCGCCCGCAACGCCAAGACCCACGCGTTGCCCGTCTCTGGTTTCAATCAGCACATAGCGGGCTGCACCCGCTTCAAATTGAGAAACGGACTTAACATTGGAATGGCTGCCCACCGTATATTCAGCTGTCGGGTTATATTCGCCGTGCGGCTCAATGACGGAAGTGAAGGATACGCCGGCCGGTGCTCTCGTCCGATACATAAACCCAGGCTCCCGGCGCAGATTGAAATTAGGATCGTTTGCGCCGATTTCCGCAATGACGATTTTTGTGTTGTCGGGAACGGACGACGTCACAGAATAAAACCGCCGATCTAACAGCCATGTAATCTGCGTATTTCCGTCAAGAAAGTCGCTCTCGGCGACGCGCCACAGATATTGGTAGCCATTGTCAGAACCCATCGGACTGCGGGTCAGCGGATCAGCGGCGATCTCGAAATTCGTCTCAACCAGCTGGCCGTTATAGTAAAATGGAAGATCATACAGACGCGGCTTTTCCGTATGCGCATCAACCATATCGACAATGATCGGATTTGGAAACGCATCATCCTTTATCATCGCCACTGTTCGGCTGAGGGAGACGCCTTCATACGCAGTATCAATTTTTGCGCTTGTCGCCTGCAAATTGTCCGAGACGAAAAACGCGCCGACATCCGGTGCGAACTTGTTGCCGGTATCCGTGTCACCATTGAAATGACTTGTCTGGTCAACGACGAGCGCATTATGCGCGATAGTCTGCTTGGCGAAACTGTCATTCTCCGGAAGATAATGCCCGCCGAATTTCGCTTCGACATTGAGGAACCGTGCAGCGCCATAATCTCGGATAATTTCGTGTCCGGCGTCGTAGACAAGCAATCCCAGTTTATCGAAATGGCCGTGACCAAGCCCCTGAGACGTATTCTTGACGACAACCGCCAGATCATCCGGGTCTTTCGACGCGCGCAGGATATCGAGCGCGCCCGCATCGCCTTTACCCCCATCACGCAGGCGCATTGAGGCGTATTCGAACGGTTCGGCCTCGGCGCGCCCAATTGCGTCAGCCAGTTTCTTGCCGCCTTTGGTGGGGACAACTTCTCCTTGAGTCTTCGCAATCGATAGAAGGCCCGGATCGCCGGTCAGATCATACGCGATAGCGACGCCATATTGCAGCTCGGCTGTCGCAATATCCTTGTCTTTGATGGCGTCATTAATCGGGAAAAACAGTCCCCCGTAATTTTGCTGGATCGTCGCATAGATCGCTTTTTTCAGTATGCCGTCGCGATACTCGAAAATTTTCCGTTCAGGATCGTTCTTCTCAATCGCCTGGCCGAACAGGACGAACGGCATCAGGGCGTAGCGCTGATAGTATGGCCCTTCATTGTAATAGCCGTCCGGCGAAAACAGTTCATCAAGCTGTTTGAGGAAGCCATAGTCGCCGGACTTGTCGAGACCCAGCAGCGCCTTCTCGACAAGGTCTTCGTCGCCGATCACATAGCCGGTCATGCCGACGGCGGCATTGGCCCAGGTCCCGTGATTATGAACTTTGTTGAACGTCTCTGGCGAGCCTTCCGAAAGAAATGCCGTCAGTTCACGCAAAAGATCGGTTTCGATTTTTTCCCGCGACTGTAAAGACAGACCATCCCTGATGCTGTCATAGCCCTGGATAGCGTAAACCAGCCACCAGCTTTCATTCAGATTTTGCCAGAACAGCCGCCCGGGCGATTGTTCTTTTTGTTCAGGGTGCAGCGGCAGCCCCGGATACATATCTGCATAGGCAAGCAGCAATTTTTCGGCGTGCTGAGCATAGCGTTCATCGCCAGTAAACTCGTATAGTTTCCCGGCCTCATAGATCGCCTTGGCGTTGCTTTTGTGTTGCTCATGCGTATAGCCGCCGCCCGCGTCTTTTGGTTCGGGCACGACAATCGGCTCATCAATCTGAGCGTCAATCTTTGTCGCCAATGCGCTAATGGTTGCAGTAAAATCGATCGATTGATCTGTCGCCGCATGCATGGAGACGGCTTCTTCATGTGAATCCGGTTGCGTTGATCGTTCGCATGACGAAGCCGTCAGGGCCACGCCGCAAAGGGATATCAGGACGGCGCGCTTCACTGGCTTTTCACCTTGTTGTGTTCAATCACCGCTGTCGGCTCAAGCCCGCTATTTAGCTCGTAAACCTTTGGTAAGCCCATATTGACGAATGTATTGTCGATAACGCGCGTTTTCGGCTCGCCAACCGTATGATTGATGAGAAAGGGCTCGCTGTCTTTAAACGTATTGCCGGAAATATTCGTCACTTGAACGCCGTGAAGATGAATAGAGGCTTTTGACTTGTTCCGTTTTCCTCCCCCGACATTCGTGAAAGTAGAGCCGGTAAGCTCAAAATGCGGACCGAAAGTGCTTTCGTCGGTGCCGCCGCGATAGAAATCGACCACCGCGCCTTCGATATTTTCAAATTTTGAGTTCGTGATGGCCAGATATTCGGCGTTATAGATGCCGTAATCGTCGCTTTCCTTGTCCAGCCTCAAAACCGCACCTGTTATATCCTTGAAGCTGGAATCCTGGATCAGAATATTGTCGGCGAATGTGCCTTTGGATGCGGAGATGACATTGAAAGAATGGTTGACATCGAGATCTTTGAAACGAACATCGATGATTTCCAGCCGGTAGTTTTCCAACATGGAATAGGGGCTGGTTCGGATGACGGCGTTGCCCGCATTATCCGGCGCATTTTCACCGGAGATATTGACGCCTGACAGCCGGAGACTGCCGCCGTCGAGAATTTCAAACAGAGTTGAGCGCTCAAAGGTGATGTTGACTTCACCCTTCCCTTTGATGGTAAGCGGCTTGTCAATCTTAAGAAACTTCGCAACGACATAGTCGCCCGGCGTTAATATGATCGTATCGCCCGGCGCCGCTTCACTGACGGCGGTGACTAATTCATTCGCTTCCGGCGACACCTTTACATTTTGGCCGGAACCAAATTCTACAATGGGCTCCGACTTCGGATACCAGGCTACGCCCGTTTCTTCTTTTCTTGTCACTTCAAGATTGCGGGGCGCCCCTGCGCCAAGATCGCCCGCCGGATACAACAATCCATTATCAGCACGCGCAAGCTTGAATTTCTCACGGCGAAACCCTTGCGCGAAATCCGGCGGATCCATAGCGCCAATGACATTCCCGGCAAACATGATGCCTGACACGTCATCGTAGACCGTAAAGATGTTTTTGGCGCCGGCATGAAAGAGGAGGTTTTCAACAAATTCACTGTCAACGGGAACAGCGCTGCGCTCCGCATCGCTTCCCGCCGCCAGTTGAATGTTATCGCTGTTGATGATGCTGTTATTCGTGATCTTCGCATCTTTCACCTGATGATAGCGGTTTATCGGCGAGTTCGGCACACCGTTCATCACCACGAGTGCACCGCCAAAGCGCGTGCCCTTCAGGCCTTCCATGTAGTTGTTGCGAATTGTTTGCCCCGCATTGATGACGCGAATGCCGCCTGTGTGATCAGCGCCTTCGCCAAAGAAAACATTTCCTTCAACAAGGTTGCCGTTTCCGTGGCGCATGGTCAGCGTGCCGCGAGACTTATAAAATGTGTTGTTCCGGAAAATATTCTTGCCAGATTTGTTGGAAATGATTTCCAGCTCGCCGTCGGCGCGATCGAAGTAATTGTTTTCAACAACTGTAAAAGAATCGCTCAGCGAATAATGGCTTGTGCCGATCCGCAACGTCTCCCCGCCATTTGATCCTAAAACCTGGCGCGGCCCGAAATAATTATGGTCAATACGGTGATGGTTTTCCTGGCTTTGATTCGTATTCAACCGAACGGCCATGGTCACGCCCTTATTGCGCTTTCCGGCAATGTGGTTGTGATCGAAGCGGTTGTTCTTCCCATACATCATTACCCAGAAATCGACTTCCTGGCGTTCGGGTTGGTTGAAATTGTCGATGACGACTTCAGTGACGCGGGAGTTGTTAGCAAGATTATTCGCGTCGACGCGGAAAGAAATCACTTCGCTTGTGGGCGTGTAGCCGTCTTTAAACACCAGACCGGAAACTTCGAGATATTCTCCGGCCAGCCGTAAATTCGACTGCCCGGTCAGGATCACCTTTCCCGGCGTTTGCGCGGTCAGGGATATAGGCGAGCCCTCAGCCCCGTGACCTTTGAAAACGATTTCAAAATCTCGCCAGACCCCGTCTGCGAGAACCAGCGTATCGCCGGGCTTCAGACCCTCGGCCGCCTCTTTGTATGCGTCCTGATTTTCAACCAGAAAGGTTTCCGCCAGCGCAGAGCTTGTTCCAAGCAATAACGCCGTCACGCCAGCGCCGACGGGCCAATGGATGCGCAGGGATGATCCAAATCCACCGGCCATGCTTCCTCCCTTGTTGTTCCAGGCGCCGCTAGTGCGGCTCTTTTATGAAACAATAAGGGAAAAATCAGAATTGGACAAGTTTATTAACAGTCCAATTTTCAAAAGTGGTAAAATTATTTGGTATGCAGATCAGAGATAACCCAGACCAGCACTCTTAGAGAGCCGCCGCCCCGTTGAGGAACCGCTCACGGCTCTCCTGAGTCCTGCGCCGGGCTTCTTCGATTGCCTGCGCTTCCGTTGCGCTCAACATCGCTTCGATGATGCATTTGAAATGCGTGCGCATAGCCTTGCGCGCCCGCTCCGGGTCGCGCTTTCGCAGCGCGGTCGCAATATCCCTATGCTCCTTGAGCCGCTTCTCCGAATCTATCTCACAAATGGAATCATAAGCCTGTTTGACTTCGGGCTTCCCGTTGCGGATGCGCCATAGCCGCTCAACGGTTTCAACCATGGCGTTGTTCTTTGTGGCACGGGCGATCAAAAGGTGAAATTCCCGGTCCGCATCAGCCTCAAGAGGCGCGTCAGGCTCCGAGATCTGACGCCATCCGATCAACGATTTCATCAAGCTTATCAAGCTCTTCATCAGTGATTGCCGCCGCAGCCAAAGCCGCCGCTTCCGATTCAATAGCTGAGCGCGCCTCTGTAAGCTCGAAAGCGCCGACATCCGGCATGGCGCTTACATCTTCGGTGGAGTTGCGCAACACATAGACCCCTGAACCGACACGAATATCCAGCATGCCGACCGCCTCAAGCGCAATTTGCGCTTCGCGGATGGTCACCCGGCTCACCCCCATCTCCTCCGCCAGATCGCGCTCGCCAGGAAGCCGGCTCCCCGGCGGATAGACGCCCTTGCGAACGAGCTCTTTAATGCGCTCCGCTACTGAGTGATAAAGCCGTTTTTCAGCCATTCTCTACACATCCGTCCATTCGGCGAATACCGCCGCACCTGCGGAAATTATATCAATTTCACATACCAATTTCCAGTTGAATTTCTATGAACGCGGGGCTTATTTCGCGCAAAGAAAAGCCCGCCTACTGTCGGGAGGAACAGCAAGCGGGCCGGAGGAAAGGTCAATCCGTATCCTTACGCAAGGACTGACCGATACTCGAATGCGATCTAGTATGTGAAGCGAGCCCCAAAGATGATTCTTCGATCGGTGATGCCTTCGTAGCATAGCAACGCTTTGTTATTCACACAGAATACATTTTGACTGGATTCAGTCAGATTGACCGCATCTATGTTGAGCGTGATCTGATCAGTAACGTCATAACTTACGCTGCCGTTCAGCTGCCCTCTAGCCTCAACGACACCTCTGAAGCCGAGTGGATCAAATACGCTACCGGTACCCGGCAGATCATCAGTTCTAAACGAACTACGCCATGTGTAACGCATACGGGCTGACAGCCCATACTTTTCGTAGAATGCCGTCACGTTATAAGCGTGATTGGAAAGGTTCAACAGGGTGGCGGTTTCACGCTGAACAGGATTTACGGCAGGGTCAAATCCTTGCGCCTCAAAAATCGCCTGAGCACGGCTGCCTGCAATATCAGTGAAACCGGAATTGTTATTCTCGTCTTGGTAAGTGTAATTCGCAAGGACACCAAAACCGGAAGCCCAGCCAAGTCTGTCTTCCCAACTTCCCAGGTTATACTGGAAAGCGACTTCGACACCTTGTTGCGTGGTTGTGTTGTCGGAATTGAATGGGAACTGATTTCCAACACAGACGCCGACCTCGCCATTACCGAAAATACCGGCTTCCGTGCCCGTAGAAAAAATACCGCCGCCTTCGCAAACAGGACCAACCGTATCACGCGTGTTGGGCGCAATAACACCCGCGTCGCCCGGCCCGCCTGGCTCGTCAACGGTCGTTCCGAACAGCCCATTACGTTCTTTGCGGAACAACCCCACACTGATGACTGCTTCAGGCGCGAAATACCATGACGCAGATACGTCAAAGGCAGTAATTTCTTCCGGCCGCAAATCAGGATTGCCAGCCACAGAATTACCGTTGACTCCGCCAGCATCCGGGAAGGATCGCGCAGATGATATATTGGCAAAGCCGGGGCGATTAATTTCTCTGGCGTAAGACGCACGCAGGACAATGCTATCTGTTGCATCCAGAGAGAGGTTCACGCGCGGCAAAAAGTGGTCGTATTTGCTATCAACCGTCGTCAAGACGGGACCACCAATGTCTATCACATTGGCCGTCGACGCAATGGATGTCCTGACATAGCGAAGACCCGCATTGCCGCGGAACCTTCCACTTTCAAAGTTCACCTGACCGTAAAAAGCATTTGTCTTTTCCTGGATATCAAAGAACGCGCTATCCTCTGACATTAACCCGGAGGTGAAGATTGGCGAGAGGCCCTGGGCCATAGCGGCGGCATTGATCGCGTTTACCGTCTCTTCCGGATTTGCAGCAATGTTTGGGTTTACGTGCAATAAATCCCGAACGAACAAATCGCTATTTGTACCGTCTCCAAAGTTATCAGGAATCGCGGTGAGGAGTTGCGAAATAGCACCAGCATTCAAACTGTTCGCTAATGAGCCGGAACCGCTCGTTGACGCTGACCTGTTGTCTCTAAGGGTCGTGCGATTACTGTAACGATAGCCAACATCAACTGAACTAATGAAGGGTATGCTGGAGTCAGTAAGATCGTAGGAGGTGTCCAGGCGAAATGCATTTTCCACATTTTCCTGAATATCTCCGCTGTAGTTCGGACTGCCATCAAACACATAGTTATTTGGATCCAGCAACTGGTCTACAGTTGGCGCGAATGGGTCATCAAAATTGATAGCGAAGGAGTTTCCTTGGCTGAAGTCGAAAATAATCGGGACGCCGTTTTCGTCTCTCGTGGTTATTCCCGAGTTCGGATTGATAAAGTTAAGCGTTATTTCCAGGGCTGGATTGACTGTGTCCGCCGACACTCGGGAGTATTCGGCGGCTACGCTTAGCCGGCCCGCTTCCCATTCGGCCCCACCAATAAGAACATCGCTATTAGTCAACCGCGAACTGTTGTCACTGGACCCCCGCAGGAATGGCGCTCCCCGCAGAATCAAAAGGTTCTGTCCCTTGAAACGGCGTAAAAGTACCGGCTGTGACGGCTAGAATGCTGCCAAGATCTTGACCGATCGCGTCGAGCCCTAAATCGAATGTTTCAAAATCTGTGAAGTTAATATTGGTGTCTCTGGTGAGAGGATCCCCAGCGCCGGGCTGTCCGTCGCCATTCAGCCGGCTAACGTTGGAAAACTGCGCTCTGGAGCCTGCTCTTCGACGGGTTTGGTCTGTATAAATATAATCGGCGTAAAGCTTCAGATTGGCAGTCGGCTTATACTCTACGGAGCCCGCCAGGTTGAACGTTTCAAAATCTTCTGTCCTTTGAACCTGATTCAAGAACTGAATGCCAAGAAAATGAGTGGCTCCGGTTGGGCACGAGCTTGGCGTGTCGACAGCCGGACATGTCGTCAAATTATCGAGATCAAGACGTGGACGGAAAGAAGTATTGCTTGATTGGGTGTAGCTGCCGCTCAAAACAACACCAAATTCTTGTCCGGAGTCAGCCTCCCATTTTTTACCAACCGCCCCTGAAAATCTTGGCTGCAAGCCTTCAGTCGAAAGGCTGCTATTTTCCGCTTGCGCTTGGACGCTGAAGAGAGTCTCCTTCAAGTCCAGCGGGCGAATGGTTCTCAGATTAATCGTGCCGCCGACTGATCCTTCAATCGTTTTCGCTTCGGGCGCTTTGATAACTTCAACACCCGCAATGATGGATGGATTTAGATCCTCAAAGTTAATACCCGTACGTCCATTTCCGGCGCCAACGGATGAGACGCCGTTGATTTCGAGTCGGTTGCTCCCCGTACCCCGGATTTGAACACCCGTACCCACGCCCTCCTCACGGGTAATCTGGACACCTGTGATGTTCTCCAGAACCTCCGCGAGGTTTTGATCTGGAAGCTTACCGATATCTTCCGCGAGAATGACCTCTTTAAGGCTCGGCGCCTCACGTTTTTCATCGAGCGCGTTCGCGAGTGATGCACGAATCCCCTGAACGACAATAACGTCCTCGGCTTCGTCATCCTGCGCCCAGGCCGTCCCAGAAGGCAGCAAAAGCACTTGAGCAATCGCCGATGAAAGAAGCAATGCTTTGAAATTGCTGGTGGTTTTATTTGAACCACTGAAAATAGTGTTGGTCTGCTTGAGTTTCATGTGACCCCTCCCATGGCGTCGATTGTTGTTATTGCCAGCACCATCGACCAATAAACCTCAATCTGTCAACATATGACTCATGCCATTTGGCATATATTGGTATGTGTTTTTGGTATGTTATTTCGCGGCGCATGCCGTCGGTTTTCATTTGGATAATAATCTTAAGGGGTTGGCGGGCTTGAACCGCCACTGTGTTCCATCCGCAACGTAAGTTCGGATTCTCCGGGCTTTCGAGGGGCGCATACCCATTACAAACCCAACACCTTTGTCGGGAAATGCATGTTTCACTCGGAAAATAGGCCGTAGACAGTGGCTTACCGCGTAGGAACTACGACAAGCCGCTTGCGATCGGAATCTATCTCGCTGAAGTTAGTCGACGCGATATTACATCCGTTCACAGACAAACTACTGATTTCGCTATGTAACATTCCGCCAGTTAGTCTGCGGGTCAACCGAAGTCCCCGCCCACCCCAACAGCGCGGGATGAGTTTTCAAAGCGTCACAACCCCTTAAAAAAGCAGTAGTTACTGAACTTAATCGCACACGGCTCGAGATTACGCTCGCTTACCTACCGGCGTGAATCGTATCGCGCAGCGTCATAGCGAACAGTTCGATCGCCTCGTCAGTGTCTGGGTCACTGGCATGAAACGCCTGATCCAGTTGACGCGCTTGCGCCGCCACTTCTTCAAAGCCGAAGGCGCCGGCCACACCGGCGAGGCGATGCACAGACTCATGCATGCGCTTGACCGAGCCGGCATCGCGATTTTGCCGGCAAATCTCAATTTCCTCCAACTCCTGACGCGCATTCTCAAGAAAGCGCCCCGAAAGCGCTTTGGTCAGATCATCAGGGATATTATCGTCATCGGTTAGAGGCGCATCGTCGCCAAACCAGCGACCAACAACCTCCAACACCTGACGGCGATTTGCAGGCTTGCTGATATGCGCGTTCATGCCCGCTTCGTAATAGGCGTCGATCTGTGTCGAGAGGACATTCGCTGTCATCGCGACAATCGGAATTTTCTGATATTTCTCCCCGAGCGCGCGAATGAAATGGGTCGCTTGAATGCCGTCCATGCCAGACATCTGAATATCCATCAAAATGAGATCGTAGTCTTTCTGACGAACGGCTCGGATTGCTTCCTCCCCCGAAAAAGCGGTGTCTATTTCACAGCCGCTTGGCTGCAGCATGCCCTTAAGCAGCTCATGATTAAGCTCGACATCATCAACAAGCAGCAACCGCTTGCCAACACAGTCACTGAGCAATGCGCCGGTGATCTGTTGGTGTGTTTTCACATCCCTAAGCGCTTTTTCCGGCGCAGCGGAGACTGACAAGGGCAACTCAACCCAGAATGTCGATCCTTTGCCGACTGTGCTGACCACCCCAATCTCGCCGCCCATCAGCTCCGCAATGGCGCGGCAAATCGCCAGCCCCAAGCCGGCGCCGCCTTGCGAGCGCCCATTGAATTCTTCAACCTGCGTGAACTTGTCGAAGAGCAAACCAATCTTGTCCTTGGCGATTCCAATTCCCGTATCGGTCACGGAGAAACGGAGCTTTTGCTCTTCCGGCTCGCTTTCCAGCAAGTCCACAGCCACTTTCACGCTGCCTTTGTCGGTAAACTTGATCGCATTGAAAATCAGGTTGGTGAAGATCTGGCGTATTCTTGTTTCATCGCCAAGATGCACCGGCGCGACATCATGGTTAAACGTGAATGAAAGCTCCAGGCCCTTCTCTGAGGCCGGCTCACGAAGCAGGTCGATTACATCCTGCGCAATGGCGGAAAGGCTGATGGGATTTCGGGCGATCGTCATGCCCCCGGACTCGATTGTCGAAAGGTCCAGCACGTCGTTCAACAGCGCCAGCAAAACTTCGCAAGAGCCATGAATGAGTTCCGCATGACGCCGGTCAGGCGCCGTCAGACTCGGACTTTCATTCAACAACTCCGCAAACCCTGCAATCGCGTGGAGCGGCGTTCGCACTTCATGACTGATCGTCGCGACGAACGCCGTCTTTGCGATGCTCGCCTGATTAGCCGCGTCCCGCGCTTTGGCGAGTTCGATCTGCTCTTTCTTGCGCAGCGTAACATCGCGCACCATGCCTGTTATGCGAGACGGCGCACCATTCTCATCATGGTGAAGCTGGGCGAAGGTGTTCACCCAGGTGACGCCGTCCGCCGGATTGGCAAGCCTGTGGTCGAAATCCATGGGCGGGCCGCCGCGATAATGCGCAATCCAGGCATTTCTCGCCCCCTCCTGGTCATCCGGATGGACGATGCTCCAGAAGTCGCTGAATATCCGCAGAGAGCTCGGCGGTTTGCTGAAAAATTTCTCGAAATTGTTTGACCGGTGATAGACTTGCTCGTGAAGATCTATCTCCCAGATCGCCGCGCCTGAAAGATCCAATGCACGCGCAAGCCGAGCTTCGCTTTCTTGAAGCGCCTGCATGGCTTTATGTTCGCTGGAAATATCTTCAATAAAAATGATAATTCCGCCAATGTCACCGGTCTCTTCCACCCATGGCCGGACTTCCCAGCGCATATGCACTGTCGTTCCGTCAAGCCTGTGAAATTCGTAATTGCTGCTGCGCTCAACCGCGCCACGCAGACAACGATTATTCACTTCTTTTTCGCTGTCGGAAATCTCCGGCATGACGTCATATTGGCATTTTCCAATCACGTCTTTCGCATCGAGGTTGAAATCATCCGCCCACCGCTTGCTCAACGTCATATAGCACATGTCTTTGTCGAACATGGCCATTGCGCCGGGAGAGCGCGACACGAAACTTGCGAGCATGCCACGGCTATCACGAACCTCGTCCGCACGCCGTCGATCATCCAAGTGCTCGACGATCGCCTTCGCCATCAATTGGAGTTGGCGGATCTGGTCGGCATTCAGTGTTGTCGGTTGTTGAAAAATGACGCAAAGCGTCCCCAGCGCCATGCCCGATTTCGTAATCAAGGGCGCCCCAACATAACTCCTTATATGCGGCGGCCCGGTGACAAGCGGGCTATCAGCAAAGCGTGGGTCCTTGTGAGTATCCTCAACAACAAATGGCGCGCTCGACTGAATGGCGTGCGCGCAAAACGCCAGTGAACGCGGTGTTTCCGCAACATCAAGCCCCACCCTGGCCTTAAACCATTGCCGCTTTCCATCAACCAGAGAAACAAGGGCGATCGGCGCGCCGCATGTAAGGGCGGCGGCTTGTGTTATCGCGTCAAAAAAAGGCTCTTCCGGCGTATCAAGAATGTCATAGGAAAGCAGTTCCGCCAGGCGTTGTGCTTCACAGTCATGCGCTCGCGCCGGCGCAACTCGCTTCTTCCCTACTGACGAGGGTGGGCCAAAAGGTGAGCGCAAATCGTAGGGACGGTTCATGGGCTAGCTGACGTTCTTTGTCGCATAATCAGGCAGCAAATCACGCGCAACCAAATTCGCCTGGGTGCGGTTGGTAACGCCCAGCTTCTTGAAGATCACCGAAAGGTGGCTTTTGACGGTTTGCTCGGCAAGCTGAAGATCGAATGCAATCTGTTTGTTGGAACGACCATCCGCCAACGACAACAAAATTCTCATCTGAGCTGGAGAAAGCCCGGCAATGCCGTCGGAAACACCCTTTGCGTTATCGGGCTCCATATCGATATCCGGAAATACCTTTTCGCCCCATGAAATATATCGCAATTTCTTGATGATCTCCGGCATCGTCATGGATTTTCCAAGAAAACCATCCGCACCGAAAGTCCGCGCGCCGCGAATAACGCCCGCTTCTTCGCGCGCCGAAATCAGAACAATGCGCGCCTCGGGAAGCGCTTCCCTGAGCTTTCCAAGCCCGGAAAGCCCGTAGGCGTCTGGCAACATGAGATCGAGCAAGATCAAATCATAAGGTTCGCTTTGATCAATCATGCTTTGCGCTGTTGAGAATGTCTTCGCGACGTCCACTTGGGTTTTTGGACTAAGCGTCGTAAGCCCAACCGAAAGCGCATCGCAATATAGCGGATGGTCATCAATAATAAGCGCGCGTTTCAGCATTTACTTGGCCTTTTTTTGCCCCCGCGAACCAACACGATCCAAATCTAAAGCCACGTTTAGTACATAAGTATTATCCAATCTCTACAATTCTAAATAAATTGTTCTAATACCTTGGGCTGAATGTTTATGCTCTGTTCACCCCCGGCAACCCCATCAGATTAAGTATAAGTCGCCGCCAGCAGTTCCTGGAACGCTTGTATCGACTAGCCTTCACGAATTAGCTGCAGATCAAAAAAGCACTCTTGGTTAAGTTAATAGATAAAATCGTATCTATACTGTTTAGTTCTCGGAAAGGGCCAATTCGCAGTTTTCGCACTCCTGGCGCAAACAAATGGAGACGAAAATGCGAAAGTTTTGGGAGGTTTCAAAGTTAGCTCTGACTGCGGCGAGCGCGGTCACGTTCTTTGGAACTGCAAATGCAAACGGCACGGACGCCGGCAAGTCCGTAGAGAACACCTTCACCCTCGACTATGCGGTTAGCGGTGTTTCTCAAGGCACCATCACCAACGATCCGGCATATACGGCCGGCGCTGGCGAGCCCTCACCGGTAATCGACCCTAACGGTCCGACTGACTTCACGGTCGACCGGATCATTGACCTTGAGGTTACGGCGCTCAATCCGGGCCTGGTCGTGCCGTCCAACGCGCAAGACCGCATTCTGGAATATACAATCACCAACCTCGGTAACGATCATCAGTCCTATTCGTTCAGCGTCGCTGATGTTGCGGGTGATGATTTCGACGCAACCGGACTGCAGATCACCTACTCACGGGCGCAGGCCGACCTCAATGGCGACGGCGATTTCGCCGATGCTTGCGAAGCTGCAATTACAGACGCCCCGTTGACGGCGACCGTAGTCGGTTCACCGGCTGGTTCGGCAAGCTTCACTTGTGACATTCCCGCCGACCTTCCCTTCACCGTCAAGGTTTCCGGCGATATTCCGGATGGCCTGCAGGAGTTGAATACCGACAATCTCGTTCTTGTTGCCGAGACCCGCAACCCAAGCGCGTGGTCGTACGAAGCAGTCGCTCCGGCGGTTGGCGATGTTACCGCGCAGGATGGAGACGGCTCCAACACAATCGACGGCGTTGCTGAAAACGTCTTCGCAGATGGCAGCAATACTTCCGAAGAAGCGGGCCAGGATGGCCGCATGTCGGCGCAGTCCAGCTTTGTTGTGACCTCGCCTGACCTGACGGCTGAAAAGCTGGTCTGGGTGCTGAAAACCGATTCCGACGCAACGGCATGTTCATCGGAAGCGATCCCGGCAACCGAGCCGACGGCGGAATATTCAACGCCGGGCGCCTGTGTGCTTTACACGATCGAAGTCACCAATACCGGCGAAGTCGCCGGCTCCAACGCCGACAGCATCGATATTACCGACGTGCTGCCGGACAATGTCGCCTTTGTATCAGCCACAACCACAGGCTTCGATACGCCAGGCACGCTTACCTTCACCAAAGCTGACAACACAACGGACTGCGACGGCGCCGATGGTGAAATCTGTACGATTTCGCTCACCAGCGCAGGTCTCGCCGCAACGGAGGGCACCACGAACTCCGTCGCTCAGCTCTATATCCGCGCACTGGTCCGCTAGAAAAATCTAGCGACCGGATTGGCTAGCAAAATCTAGCCATCGCGCGACGGGCGCCGATCATCACTCTGCTGCCCCCCGCTTGATCGGCGCCCGTTCCTAACCACCGAGGCGTTCAACATACGCCAGACACTACTCTTCCCGCGCACTCGATGGCGAGTGCGCGCCCGCCCCAACCATGCCGAGATTCGGCGAGCGAAATGAACGTCAGCAAAGGATTTGAAGATGTCTAAGTTTGGTCAATACATCCTCAAAACGCTCTGCACTTCGGTCTGCTTTGCAGCAGCGGCTCACGCGCAACCCTCGCCGCTGGGCACAGAAGTCACGAACACTGCAGTGGTCGCTTATGACCATCCGAGCGGACGCTTTGCATTTCCAACCAATGACGCAACCTTCCAGGTCGTTGCGCGTCCGACGCCTTCCACAATTGAATTTTTCCGCCACGCCCCTGCCGCCACCGACGGACAGATGATCGCGCTGAATGGCAGCGACTACCGTCCGGCCGCGAATTCCGCGCGGCGCTCCAGCGGCGTTTCTAGAACCGCAGAATTCGAGCAGGTCGATCCGTCAATGGCGAAAGCCACCGCCCCGCTTTCCAAGGGCGAGCCCAATGCGCTGATCCCTGCCGACGCTTTTTACAGCGGCGAATTGCTGCTGGTGCGCGTTACCGACGCCGGCCAAAATGGCGACCCGGGCCGGATCGAAACAGTGACCGCCACGATCGAATCAAAAGGCATGGACCGCGTTACGCTTCGCCTTTACGAAGACGGTCCGGATAGCGGCCAGTTTTACGGTTACATTCCAACGACATCCAGCGCCACTGCGTTCGATGACTCTATGCTCACTGTCGCAGAATCGGCGGGGCTTAGCGCGACCTATATTGATCCGTTCGACGCAACAGAAGTGTCGATCGACACTGCGCTTGTTGATCCTTTCGGCCTGCTGTTCGATTCGCTGACCGGCGAGCTTATCGATGGCGCAGTGGTCACCATTGCCGAGGCAGCGACTGGCCAGCCTGCGGCGGTGTACGGCGTCGACGGCATGTCGGCATACCCCTCAACCCTCACCACCGGCGGCAGCGTTACGGACGCGTCCGGCGCTGTCTATGATCTGGACCCGGGTCAGTTTCTGTTTCCGCTAATGGCGCCTGGTCAGTACCGCCTGCAGATTGCGCCGCCGGACGGCTATGTCTTCCCGTCAGGTTTTGAGGCCGACCAGTTTGAAAACCTGGAAAATGGTCCGTTTGAAATCATTGACGGTTCCTACGGGCTTGAATTCACGGTTTCGGCTTCCGGCCCCCTGCATTTCGATGTCCCGCTTGACACCGATCGCGGCCTGACTGTCGTGAAAAAGTCCGGGGCCCCAACCGCATCAATTGGCGACTTCATCACCTACACGGTTGAAGTCGAAAACAGCGATGACAGCCGCCTGCCCTTGCGTGTTCAAGACGCCTTGCCGGATGGATTCCGCTACCGTGAAGGCACGGCGCATCTTGATGGCGAGCGCATTGCAGACCCGGAAATTTCAGCAAATGGCCAGACTCTCTATTTCGCTGGCGGCGACATTCAGCCGGGCGACACGCACATCTTTTCCTACGTTGCTGCGATTGGCCCGGGCGTGCGCAATGGCGAAGCCATTAATCGCGCAACTGCGGTCAACCCCTATAACCGCCCTCTGTCGAACACAGCCGAAGCCGCGATCACTATTCAGGAAGATCTGCTGCGTTCGAAATTAACGATTATCGGCCGCGTTGCGACCAATGCCTGCGATGGCGAGGCTGAACCAGCGCGCAAGATCCTTGCGGGTGAAGGCGTTGCTGACGTGCGCCTCTACATGGAAACCGGCGACTTTGTTGTCACCGATGAAAACGGTCAATTCCATTTCGAAGATGTCGACCCTGGTTCGCATGTCGTGCAGATCGATCCGGCGACCCTGCCTGCCGGATATCAGCCGATGGAATGCGAAGCAAATAGCCGATATGCCGGCAGCGCCATTTCAAAATTCGTAGACGCGATGGGCGGCACGGTCTGGCGTGCGAACTTCTACCTCAAGCGGACCGCAGAGGCTGCTGCGCCGGTTACGCAAGAGACCAAAGAAGCGGTCGAAGATGATATTACGGAATATCTCGCCTATGACCGCGACTGGTTGAACACGCAGTCCGCCGACATTGCCTGGGTCTACCCTGATGCGAATAAGACGCCGTCCAGCCAGAGCGTCAATCTCGGCATCAAGGCGCCGACCCGCGCCAAAGTCGAGTTGCGCCTGAATGGCCGCAAGACCAGCGGCGCAAACAAACAGGCTCGCATTTCTTCACGCGATCAGTCGGTCAATCTTCATCGCTGGAGAGGCGTCGATATTGAACCTGGCAAAAACGTGTTTGAGGCCGTCATCACCTTAAAGGGCGGCGAAACGAAACGCCTTACGCGGGAAATCTGGTTCGTCACCGAAGCGCAGAGCGCCCGCCTGGTCGACGATCAGTCCATCCTGGTTGCGGACGGCCGCACTAATCCGGTCATCGCAATCCGCCTGGAAAACGCCGCCGGACGCGCAGTTCACGCCGGGCGCATCATCGAGATCGATGTGGCG
Organism: Hyphococcus sp. D3-15; assembly: GCF_055809375.1. NCBI lineage: Bacteria > Pseudomonadati > Pseudomonadota > Alphaproteobacteria > Parvularculales > Parvularculaceae > Hyphococcus > Hyphococcus sp. D3-15. Next base: position 3,383,606 of record NZ_CM147910.1, read on the forward strand.
CCGCCTTACAAGCTGAAGTCGGACAACGAACTGGCAAAGCTCGCGCCGGTCGATGCAAGCCAGACTGAAGCGCGCAGTGTTCGCGTCGATGCTGACGGCATCGCCCGCATTGAGCTGGAGCCGACGCTGAAGACCGGCAAAGTGCGTATCCTCGCGCCGCTGACCGGTACGCGGGTTGAGGAAATCGACGCCCATCTTCGTCCGGAAAAGCGCGACTGGATCGTCGTCGGTCTGGCGGAAGGCCAGCTTTCGCAACTCGACGGCGCCGCAGGCCCGCTCGGGCAGAATGGCAAGTGGAACGAAGCTGGCCGCATCGCTCTGTTCGCAAAAGGCGTCGTCAAAGGCGACTGGCTGCTGACCGTGGCTGTGGATACGGCGAAAAAACGTGGCCGTGAAGACAATGCTCTTTATGAAGAGATAGATCCGAACGCGTATTACACGCTGTATGGCGACCGCTCTGTGCAGGGTCATGAAGCTGAAAGCAGATATCCGTTTTACGTGAAACTGGAAAACAACCTCGCCCAGCTTCTGTTCGGAGACTTCAACACCGGACTTAATGACACCGAGCTCACGCGCTATAACCGCAATCTGTCGGGCCTGCGCGCCAGCTATGACGGCAACAACTTCTCAGCCACGGCCTTCGCCTCTGAGACCAATCAGGGCTTTGCAAAAGACGAAATCCCTGCTGACGGCACTTCCGGACCGTACCAGTTGTCGCAGGCTGATATTGTCCGCAATTCCGAAGTCATCATCATTGAAACGCGGGACCGGTTCCGTCCGGATCAGGTCCTGGCGACAACATCGATGGAGCGCTATGCCGACTATGAAATCGACTACAAAACGGGCGAGCTTATTTTCCGCGCGCCGGTTGTGGCCGCCGATCCGCAATTCAACGACAATGTCATCGTTGTCGACTATGAGACCTATTCGGATGCGGAACGCAATCTGACCTTTGGCGGACGTGCGGAAGTACGCAGCAAGGGCGAGCGGATCACCGCCGGGGCCACTGCAATTCGCGAAGATGGCGACGGCTCCTCCGCAAGCCACAAAGCTGAACTTGCCGGCGTCGATGCGACCGTGAAAATCGGAAAAAACACGCAGCTCAAGGCTGAATATGCGCGTTCGCGCCGCAGCGCCGACGACGAAGAAGGCGAGCCAAGCGACGCGGAAGCCTATCTTGTCGAACTGCGTCACCAAACCGAGACTTTCGGCGCGGAAGCGTACATTCGCGAAGAAAGCGCTGGCTTCGGTCTTGGCCAGACAGCGCGCAGCACCCAGTCGATCCGCCGCATCGGCGGTCAGGCCACAGCGCAAATCGATGAATCGGTGAGTGAGAAATCCGGCCGTCGCAGCACGCGCAACCTGAATGCTCAAGTCTATAATGAGACCGCGCTTGAAACCGACGATCAACGCACGGTCGGTGAAATCGGCGTCACTCATGCGGGCTCGACCCTGAGCGCCGGCGCCGGACTGCGCGCCGTACAGGAAAATATCGGCGGCAAGGAGCGTCAGTCTTTCCTGGCCACCGGAAATGTGAGCGTCGCAATGCCGAATCTCGGCCTGACCCTTTCCGCATCGCGCGAACAGCCGATCGGCGGATCAGACGACCCGGCGGCGATCGCGCCTGAAAGAACGATCCTCGGCGCCGACAAGGCGATTGGCGAACGCGTTACGCTCAATCTGCGTCACGAGATCACTGACGGTCTTGAAGGCTCCAATCAGAATACGCTTGTCGGCGTCACTGTTCTGCCCTGGACCGGCGGCAAGATTGTCACGGATGTCAATCAGATCACGCAAGACGGCGCGTCGCGCATTGCAGCCACCGTCGGCGTTGATCAATCCTTCCGCATGAGCGATGCCTGGAGTGCAAGCCTTGGATTGGCGAAGCGCAATTGGCTGGATGATGCGACTTCCGACGACATTGCGGGCGAGGAAGAAGACTCGCCGCTGCTCGCCAAAAGAGAAGCCTTTACTTCAGGCTATTTCGGCGTCGGTTTCCGCAAGGACAACACCGCCTTGTCAGCACGCGCCGAATATCGCGAAACGCAGGAGAATGAACGCATGACGCTTGTTTTCGGCGCCGCGCGTGAATTGTCCGAAAGCCTTTCTTATGCAGGCGGCGCACGCTTGCAACGCACCGAGAGCGAATTGGCTGGCGTCAATGACAGCGTCGAAGCCCGCTTGGGCCTCGCATGGCGGCCCGTGTCAGACCGGTTCGCGCTTTTCAACCGCCTCGACTTTGCGATGCAGCGCGGCGACGCCCAGGGCGAAAGCTGGAAACTGGTCAGCAATACTGGCGCGAACGTCATGTTGTCCGAAAAAACGCAACTCGCCGCGTTCCATGGCATCAAATATTCGAACGCCAACTTCTTCGGCGAGCAGTTTTCAAGCTGGACCAATCTGGTTGGCATGGAGCTGCGCCGCGACATCACCACAAATATAGATTTTGGCCTTCGCGCCTCTGTGTTGCAGTCTACTGCAACCCGCACCGCAGAGTATCAATTTGGGCCAAGTGTAGGTTTTTCCCCGAAAAACAACATGTGGTTTAGCGTCGGATACAATTTTATCGGCTTCAGAGACGAAGATTTCGAAGCGGCGTCTGAAAGTCATAAGGGCGCGTTCATAAAATTGCGGATAAAATTCGACCAAAACGACGCAGGCGATTTACTGCGCTGGGTCTCTCCGGGAGGGCGTAACTAATGACTGGACTTAATAATACTTTTACGCGACTCGCCGCTTCGGTTTCCGCCACGGCCTGTCTTATCGGCGCCGCAAACGCCCAGATCGTTTACAAGGAAGATTTCGGCGGCGGCGCCTATCCGGGCGCTCCCCTGCCCTCAACGGTGACCACCTATACCTATAATGCACCCACAACCGGCGCATTCCCGGACTCTCTTGATGACGGACAGTACGTCATCGCGGAGAATGCACGCCGCGCATTCAACAACTGGGTGGATCTGAACGACCATACCAGCAATGACGGCGTCGGATACATGATGGTGGTGAACGCCACTGAAGGGTTCGCCGACGAATTTTACAGAACGACGGTAAATCTCGAAACAAATCAGGAATACCATTTCTCCGCATGGATCGTGAACGCCAACACCCAGACCGTCAAAAACTATTGCGACACAGTCGGCGGCCTGATTTTGCCGAATGTCACTTTTTCCATTCAGGATATGAGCGGCAATGTGCTGGCGTCAAATACAACGGGCAATATCCCGTTGAGCGATCCGCCTGCCTGGGAAGAGTATGTGCTGGACTTCACAACGGGCCCATCAACATCCCAGGTTCAACTGGTTCTGAGCAATAACGCGCCCGGCGGTTGCGGTAATGATCTCGCCATCGACGATATTGAGTTTCGCAAACCAATCACGGTCGTCGCTAATGACGACTCAACAACGGTCAACAACCAGACTGGCGGGGCTGCAAATATCCTGAACGTTCTCGCGAACGATACAGACAATGGCGCGGCGGTCTCCAGCTTTGACTTGTCTATCGCTTCTGGTTCGAGCCTGCCTGCAGGGATCGCATTCGACACGCTCACAGGCGCAGTAAGCCTTGAGGCGACCGCTGCAGCCGGTGTTTACAGCTTTGACTATCAACTTTGCTCTTCCGGCTCGACATTCAATTGTGACATTGCGACCGTCACCATCACCGTCAGCGCGGTCACGCATAATTGCATCGCCGGCTCCTCTGCGACCGGTTCCGGCTACGCCTCCGGCGGGACCGGGACATTCCAGAACGAAATATGGTGGTTCGACTGGGAATGCGGCAACGTCACCTTCAATGCGGGCGACACAGTCAACAAGAGCTGGACCCTGCCGGGCGGCATCATCGTCACGGCGCAGATCACCAACCTCACTTCGGGCGTTCGCCAATACAACACCGGCGACTGGCTCGGCGACATACTCGATAACATGTATGCAGGCCTGAACCCGATCGGTTTGCGCAACGCGGTTGGCGCTGGCGACCCCACCTTGGATATCGCATGGACCGCAAGCTATAACGGCAATGCGATCCCGCTTGATCTGGTTTTCGCCGATGCTGAAGACCTCGGCGGCGGAGAGGCCACACTGGCCACCACCAATGGCGGCGCATGGCAGCCAATCGAATATGCCGGCGAAGTTTATGCCGCATTCCCGCAAAACGGTCAGCAGATCATTGAAAGCGAACCGCCCAATTTCGGCGCCGGAACACTGCTGGCGTTGTCAGAAAACGTTACGACAGTGAACGTTCAAATAATCTCCAATTCGGTTTCCGCTGTCGCTTTCGGCTTCTTCTTGCCGATCGACACCGGCGACGCGCAGGGTTTCGCCTCTGCAGGTCACTATGCACGGCATGTCGCGGTGAGTTCCGCCATCCAGCCAGCAGCGGTGACTCTCGCGGACAGCCTTACCTATGCGAGTATCGAACCGGCGGCGGCAGTCTATATGGGCGCGGAAAGGCCGGACGCCGACCCGACGACATTGGCCAATGCCGACGCCACTGGCGATGACGCCGACAAGACGGACGATGAAGACGGCGTCGTCATGCCTGCGATCAATCCTGGCGCCGCGGTTTCGTTTCCGGTGACCGTTGTCGGCGCAGGCGGGTATTTGCAGGCTTGGGCGGACTGGAACGGCGATGGCGATTTCGCCGACGCCGGTGAACAAATCGCGATTGACGCACAAGACGGCGTTGTCGGCGCGGCTGGCCGCACTGACGATGGCGATGCTACGCCAGGCGTTATTACAATCAACACGACCGTCCCGACAGCGGTCGCCGTCAATACCGTCAGCTTCATTCGCTTTCGCTGGTCGAGCGTTCAGGGACTTGATGACGCGACGATGGCCGCCGACGGCGAAGCCGAAGACTATTCATTCACATTCGTCGCGTTGGAGACGGAACTGAGCGGCGCGAAAACAATCTCGGTTTTCGATCCCGCCGGGACCGGCGAAGTCTACGCCTTGCCGGGTGAGGATGTGATCTACACATTGTCCGTGGCGAACACGGGCGCCGGCGCGGCCGACGCCGACACCGTCGTGCTTATCGACCGGCTCCCGGACGAAGTTGAGTTCTTTAACGGCGATATCGACACAGGCGGCCCGGACAGTTTCGCCGGCGGCGACCCGGTCGGCTTTGTCGATGCTTCGTCTAATCTCACCTTCACCTACGCAACTGATGTCGCCTATTCAGAATCAGGCGACGCGCCCCGCGGATTTTGCATCATGCACCTATTCGCCAGCGGCGGGCTACGACCCGGCAGTCACCTATATCTGCTTCAACCCTAAAGGAGCGATGGCCGCCGGAGACCCTGACCCGGGATTCTCCGTGTCCTTCAGGGCAAGGATTAAATAAACGCCTGATTAGAAACTGAACAACACTTCGAAAGGAAATACCATGAACACGAAACTTCTCGGACTGACAGCAAGCCTGAGCCTCTTCGCCCTCCCCGCCCTGGCCGGCGACCTCACCGCTACGCAGGAAATTCACAAGCTTGTCGTGACGAAATCTGCTGACGGCGAAATCACGCGCAGCTATGTGCCGGTTGAGACCGTCGCACCGGGTGACACGATTCGATATACGATCCGCTATGTAAACAATGACAATACCGGCGCGGAAAACGCGGTGCTGACCATGCCGGTGCCGAACGAAATGTCGTATCTCGGTCAGTCATCCAATCCGGCGGGCGCAAAAATCAGCTACTCCCTTGACGGCGGCAAATCATATCTGTCGATCAGCGAGTTAAACGCAATCCCGACCGAAGAAACGCAAAACAGTGCTTATGATGTGACGCATGCGCGCTGGAGCTTCTCGGCGCCGATCAAGCCTGGCGCATCTGGAGTTGTCGGTTTTCTCGCGAAACTGAACTAGCGCTCGCGCAACACGCAGAAGGAAGAAATCAGGAGGCCCTCATGCAATCAACGAAGACAAAACCAAGAAGAAATGTTGTTGATGGCATGGCCGGCTTTGCGAATTTCCTGCTATCACCTGAAGGGTGTGTGGAAAGCTGGGACGGATTTGCCCAGAATATCTTTGGATACAGCTCCGAAGAAATTATTGGGCGGTATTTCTCGGATTTCTTTCCGCCCGAGGCGCAAAAAGCCAACGAGCCGGCGCGATCCTTAAACGACGCCTTGGAAAAAGGTGAGCACCTGTCTGAAGGGTGGCGCGTCAAAAAAAACGGCTCCCGCGTTTGGGCTACAGTCATCTTGAAAGCCGTTCGCGATGATGATCATAACATCGTCAATATCGCACATATCCTGCGCGACAGAAGTGAGTCAAAAGCCGCTTCCGATGCGTTACTGGAAAGCGAACGCAGTTTCCGCTTGCTGGTGCAAGGCGTCACTGATTACGCAATTTACATGCTCGACACTGATGGACGAGTCGCCAATTGGAATGCCGGCGCCGAACGTGCGAAAGGATATACAGAGGAAGAAATACTCGGCAGGCATTTCTCAACATTCTACAAAAAGGAAGATCGCGACGCCGGGCTGCCGCAACGCGCGCTCAAAGAGGCGCGTGAACAAGGCCGGTTCGAGGCGCAAGGTTTTCGCATCCGAAAAGACGGTTCGGAATTTTGGGCGAATGTGGTGATCGATCCTATTTTTGACGAAGAAAAACTGGTCGGCTACGCAAAAATCACGCGCGATATTTCTCAGCAAAAAGCCGATCAAGACACCCTCAACGCCTTGCTGGTGAAACAAGAGGAAACGCTCGTGCAACTGCAGGCGGCCCTTAAGCAGGCGGAAGCTGCAAATGTCGCAAAATCGGCGTTCCTTGCAAATATGAGCCACGAAATTCGCACGCCCTTAAACGGGGTGCTCGGCATGGCGGATCTTTTATTGGCCAGCGACCTGACAGGCCGGCAGCGCATGTTCGCCGAGACTATTTCAGGGTCAGGCTCGACCTTGCTGACAATTCTCAATGACGTGCTGGATTTTTCGAAGGTCGAATCCAACAATCTCGAACTCGATACCTCTCCCTTTGACCTGCGCGTAGCGATGGAAGACGTCGCCGCCCTGCTCGACGGCTGCGCCCAGAAGAAAAAGCTTGAAATGTTCGTTCATTGCGACCCCGCTCTGCCGCAGCACTTCATCGGCGACGCCGGGCGTATCCGTCAGGTTGTCAGCAATCTTGTTGCAAACGCGATCAAATTCACCGCCGAAGGCTTTGTTCGCATTCGCGTAGGAAACATTCAGAAGGCAGATGGCTCGTCACGCTGTCGCATCGACGTGACCGATACCGGCATAGGCGTGCACGCCGACAATATCGACTCCATCTTCGACGAGTTTACACAAGCTGATGAGACGACCACACGCCATTTCGGCGGCACCGGGCTTGGGCTTGCCATTTCCAAGCGCCTCGTGGAACTGATGGGCGGCGAGATCGGCGTTGATACGGAAGTTGGAAAGGGATCGACATTTTGGGTGGAACTGCCCCTCCCAATCAAGGAGGAATCCCCTTCCCAACGAATTGGAAAGGCGCCGCTGCCCAAAGCGCGCATCCTGATCGTCGACGATGTTGAAGAACATCTGCAGATGCTGGAGGAGCAATGCCGAGCCTGGTCGCTCTACCCCGAAGCGGCGATCAGCGGCGCCGAAGCCATTCAAAAACTCAAACGCGCCGCAGCGGAAGGGGCGCCTTTCGAGGCTGTGCTGCTCGATCACCACATGCCCGAGACTGACGGACTCGCCGTCGCCCGCTTCATTCAAGCCAACCCGGAACTGGCCTGCACGACAATAGTCGTCCTGTCGGCTGGCGATAAAGAATCGATAATTTCTGAGTTCCGCGCAGCGGGCGCAGACGAATTTGTTGTGAAACCCCTGCGAGCGAAAAATCTCTACTGCTCGATCAGAAAAGCATTTCTGCGAACCACTCGAAAAGTCCAGCAACGCCGCGCAGATAGGTTGCGTAAAAGCGCAGAGAACCCGGCGCCTGGCTCACATCGTTCAAGAATTCTCATCGCCGAGGACAATGAGATCAACCGGCTGGTTTTGGAAAGCCTTCTTTCGAACGGTTCGTATGATCTGACTATGGCCGAAGACGGTGAAGCGGCGGTCGCCGAATTTCACAAACATTCCTTCGACTTAATCTTGATGGATTTATCCATGCCCAATCTCGACGGTTTTGGCGCGGTAAAGCAAATTCGCGCCATCGAGGCCGCGAGCAACACGCCGCGCACGCCGATTTTTTGCATTACCGCACATGCTGAAGAGGGGCAGCGTGAAAAAGTATTGGCCGGCGACATGGATGACTTTATGACCAAGCCAATCAACAAGGAATTGCTGCTGGCGAAAATCGCAGCAAGATTGCGCACCGGCCTTGCCAGAAAGGCCGGCTGAGCCCGGCAAGGCCCGGCTAAGCAGGTGATAGCGACCTGGCGTTTTGCGGCCATCCCATACAGCACGCTCCCAGGCTGGCCCCGCAGGTCCTTTCTTCCGAGAAACCTGTTTGCTTTTTCCTGATGTTCGCCATATTGCGCACAACGCAAAGTTCACAGCAGAAAGCCGCCAATGACCAACCGAATTGCCATCTTCGATCTTGATCGCACAATCACAACGTTTGGCACCTTCACCCCCTTTCTCCTCAGCACACAGAAATCACCGCTTGATCGCGCAGCGCTGCTTGGCGGGTTTATTCCGCATCTCGCCGCCTATGGAGTGGGCTCAAGCGACCGTAAAATGCTGAAGGATCGCATGATGGCGAACACGCTGAGCAGCTTCAGCCGCGCCGAAATCGCAGCCTATTCCCAAGCTTTCGTCGAGCGTACAATGATTTCCGGCCTTCGCCCCGGAGCCGTCGAGGCTATTAAAAAACACAAAGGCGCTGGCGACAAACTTGTCATGGCCACCGCAAGCGTCGATTTTTACGCAAGTATTTTTGCTGAGCGTTTGGGCTTTGATCTGTGCATTGCGACGCGCACGACCTTCAATGATCCGCCCTCGGACGCAAACGGAGACGCGCCGCGCATTGTCGGCGCCAATTGCTATGGGCGCAGCAAGCTCGACATGGTTCTCGCAATTCTGGAGGAGACGACCGGCGCACCGAGGGACCAGCAGCATTGGACATTTTACAGCGATCATCATTCCGATTTCGTGTTGCTCCACGAAGCGGATACGCCCGTGGTCGTCACGCCGAAATTGAAAACAAAAACTAAAGCCGCAAGAGAAAATCTGCCGGTCGTCGTCTGGTAAGTGGGATAGGCTCTGCCCGCTACGATCAGACCTTGCTCAACGCGATCGCCGCACGCTGCGCCCCGCCCAGGATAGGCTCGTCAAAGGTGCCTCGAAACGCCCTGACCTGCGCATCGCGAAAACGGTCTTTCTCTTCTGAATAGCGATCGAGCAGCGCATTCAAGCCTTCAACATCAGCAACAACATTGCCCAGTTTCCAATTGGCGTAATTTGGATCATTTTTCCAATCAACGCCGTGACTGTTCAGAAATACGCACATGCGCGGCTCAAAAAGAAACTCATAAATCTGACTGGAAACATCTCCCAGATAGGCGTCCGCCGCATGTAAATAGCTCATGTCGATGCTGTTGATCGAACCGGTGTCGATGTGAATATTGGGAAGGTTGCGATAGCGATGAGGTATGTTCTTACGCCATTCGATCGCGGAAAGATTTCCGGTCATATGCAGTTTTCGCGTAAACAGCATGATATGCGGCGCGACGATGAGATTGAAGTCGGGCCGGTTCGCGAACGCCTCTATCACTTGCTCGCCATGCTTGTACCAGGAGGAGAGGCTTGGGTCGAAATGCGGATTGTAAACAAAAGTCGGATTGTCGTTGTCAAAAATACGTGATGCGCGTTTCGCCGAGTGATCCACAAGATCGAATTTGGGGTATCCGACGACGCTGTATTTTCCTTCCTGGATTACCTGCTCCCTTAACATTCGGTCACGTTGGTTCGCGCCAGGCACGAAAACGTGATCGAAAAGACGAATGCTCTGTTTGAAGCCCGCCGCCCTATCGCCGCACCCATGCTGGGTCCACACGATTTTCACGTCCTTGACGCCAAAGTGACTGCGCAACAACAAACAGGTCATCTCCGGCGACGCGATGACATCAAGCTGCTCCAATTGTTTTCGAATGGAATAGAGCGCGCCAATGCGCTGCAGCGGGATCGCCTTGCCGATCATCGCCTCGAGGCCCCGGGCTATTTTCGGCGGTTGCAGAACAATAAGCTCGACCTGCCGGAGCACTTTTTCGGAAACCAGAGCCCGCAGCAATCTGGCGTTTTCATCGCCCATCACAAATGCTTGAATTTTGCGATAAGCCCGCAATTCCGTCAGCGCCTCCAGAATCGGCGCCAAATGCGGAATCTGGTGGGGTTGCTCATGCAGAAACAAAAATCCGATGGACCGGTTTGCGGTCTCCGCCGCCCTCCCAACCCTAGGGGGAGATAGGTCCTCAGGAGCGTCTAATGCGTGTATTTCAGCCATATCGTTTTCATTCTATTCAAGCCAAAAGATGTGGCCTAAACTGCGCACATAAGGGACGCCGCCGATGCGCGATTCGCAATACCGGCGTTCCCTATTCGCGTAACCCTTGGGCGTAAAGGCGAAAACCCCGCCAAGCCGCCCGTTGAACTGAACTATCATAGCACACACTCCCGTCCAGCATCAGGAAACGCTACATGCCCACCGCCACCAAGGCGAATCACTCCTGCGAGCGCTATAGCGCTATCATTCTCGCCGGAAAACGGCCCGGCGTGGATCCAGTCGCAGCCGCCCATGGCGAAATATACAAGGCGATGGTGCCAGTATGCGGCGCGCCGATGGTGACCCATGTCGCAGCGGCCCTTTGCCAGTCCAACCGTATCAGCGATATTATTATCGTCGCCGGCGAGGGATTAAGTGATGTGCGTCAAATTGACGGGCTTTGGGACGCCTGCAACGGCAAACCCGTTACTGAATGCGGCGCGAAAGAAACGCTGAGCGAGAGCGTGCTCGGCGCCATCGCCAGCCGGCCGGACAGCGAACGCTTCCTGGTGACGACGTCCGATCATCCGCTCCTTACCCCCGCCATGGTCGATGACTTCCTGAGTGCAGCCGACGCCGAGCAAGGCATTGCCATCGCATTTGTTGAGCGGCAGACAATTGAACGCAGGCATCCGGGCATGCAGAGAACCTATTTGCCGTTTCGCGGAGCGAAAATTTCCGGCGCTAATTTATTTGCCTTCAATGGCAAGCAAGGGCTGCATGCCATTGAATTTTTCAGGCACATTGAGCGCAATCGCAAATCGCCGCTGAAAATGGTCTCTACATTCGGTCTGGTCAATCTGATCGGATTTCTGCTGAGGGCTTTTACGCCTGAGCAAGCATTTCAACGAGTCTCGAAACTCTTGAAGTGCACGGTTCGGCCGGTTCTCCTGGGTCACGCCAATGCGGCAGTCGATGTAGACAAGGTCTCGGACCTTGAAACCGTCAACACCATTTTTGCGTCGGAAAAATCCGTTGGCGCGGCGCCTCAAGGGCAGTTTGACCACGCTTAATGGCGCAATCTTCCACGCATATTATTCCCGCCCGCCACCGCCAGACCTTTTCGCAACATGAGAAGCAAGTCGATGTCGGCAGATAATCCGGGCGCGATGAACCGAGACCGGCGCGACCTCGCAAAAGGCGCGCGGCAAATCCTCTCCGGATTCGGCGTGCGCATCCTCGCCCGCATTCTTCTGATCGTCTTTGTCGCCAAACTTTTCGGCGCGTCCGTTTTTGGCCGCTTGGGCGAGACGGTGGCGATTATCGAACTCGCAGCGGCCTTTGCGAGTTTTGGACTGACAAAGACATTGCTTGGCGAAATGGCGCGCGATGAGGCGGCGGGCGGCGCCACCAAGACCCGCCTTGTCGAAGCGATCATGCTGGGAAGCGCGGTATCCGCTTTCATCGCCGGGTTTATCTGGCTGTTATGGCCCCTCCTCTTTCCGACCGACGCTGCGCCGCGCGTCGCCGTCATCGGCATCCCGCTGATCGCCCTGACGGATATCGCCCTGACCGCAACCCGGCATCATCGCACCGTCGCCTGGGACACAATCGTCAAAGCTGCGATAAAGCCCTGGAGTTTTTTGGCGCTGGCATTGCTATTCTACTGGCTGGTTTCAGCCAATGCATTCGACTGGCTGATCGACGGATCGACGGCACACGCCATGCCCCACGCGCTGATCGGCGCCTATCTCGGATCGCTTGTCCTTTCCGCCCTCGTCGCATTTTTCGTCACCGCCAGAAAATTCAACGGGCCCACACTTCGCCAGCCCGCCTTCGCCGAGATTGCGGGCTTGGCGCGCCGCAGCTTCCCGATCGCCATTAACGAAACCGGCGTCTTCGCCTTCCGGCGTATCGACATTATTTTGCTGGGCGTTGTCGCCGGCCCCGCGGCGACTGGCATCTACTATCTGGCGCAACAGATCGGCACGGTAGTCGAGAAAGTACGCTACCTGTTCGAGCCGATGCTCGCGCCGATCATCGCCCAGAGCGCGTCGCTCGATGTGATCGGCGCACATTTGAAGCGCCTATGCCTGTTCGTTTTCACGGTGCAGCTTGGCTTGCTGGTCATCGCAATTCTCAATGGCGATGGATTGCTGGCCTGGTTCGGACCGGGATTCGCCGCCGGCGCCGGCGTCCTTGCGTTGATACTGCTTGGCGAGCTGTTTGACGGCAGTTTCGGGTTGAGTGAGCTGCCATTGGTGTTCCGCCATCCAAAATGGCCCCCAAGGGCTGTGCTGATCGCACTGACCGCGGAATGCGCATTAGTACTGGCGCTGGCGCAGGCATTCGGCGCGGCGGGCGCAGCAGCGGGATTCGCCGCCGCCATGGCCCTGCTGGCGGGCATTAGGCTGCTGCTTGTCTGGAAGGAATATAAATTCCAGGTGCTCACCAGCACCTATTTATGGGTTTTAACTGGCGCGCTGGCGGGCGCCGTCCCCGCATTCGCCATCATCAAATTCGGGCCCGACAATGCGGCGGCCTACCTCGTCGCCAGTCTGGTTTTTGCCTGCATCTATGGCGGAATAGGGTTCGTTTTGTTGCGTGAACGCGGCCCTTCCTCTACGCAGTGACGTCGCGCCGGCCCACCAGCAAGCGCGCTGATGTAAATTCCGTTCAGCTGAGTCAGATGAATGTCCTCAGATAAATCCGCCAAAAGAATTGTCCTCACACAACATATGTTTGGGCTTGGCGGCATAGACCGGGTCGGCTGCCTGCTCGCAAACGGTTTCGCCGAAGCGAATTTCGAGGTCGATCTGCTGGTGTTCTGCAAAGGCGGACCGGCTGAGGATGCATTGCTGCCAATTCTGGATCGCCGTGTCCGCGTGACCTATCTCGGCGAGCGGTCAAATTCGCGATTGCTTGACCTCATCAGGCTGACGCCAAAATGGATCGGCTGGCTAAAGCAAAACAAGCCTGACGCAGCCCTTTCCACCTGCAACAATATGAATTGGGTTACGGCTTTCGGCGTGAATGCTGCGAAAGGCGCAAACACAAAGCTCATCTTAAAAACCACCAACCCAATTATCCGCAAGCGCGACAAGGGTTTGTATGCACGCATTCGAAAATATTTTTATCGCCGGGCCTTTGAGTATGCTGACAAAGTACTCGCGCTTTCCGATGCGGAGACCCGGCTGTTACATCAGCAATTCCCTTCAGCGGCTGGCAATATCGAAACCGTCATTAACCCCTATGTCACGCCGGAAATGCTCAACCCCGAAACAACGCATGATGCCGGAGACGGCCGTAAGACCATTCTTGGCGTCGGGCGCTTCGAACCCCAGAAACGCATGGGACTGCTGATCAACGCATTTGCGCTCATGGATGATCCGGATATCAGGCTGGTCATTCTCGGGGATGGGCCTGAGCGCGAGGAATGCGAAGCTTTGGTTCGTGAACTCAAGATCAGCGACCGGGTGCATATGCCGGGCTTTGTACCCGACGTCGCCTCCTGGCTTAGTACGGCGAATATTTTCGTACTGGCATCTGTTTATGAGGGGCTGCCGGCGGTCGTTTTAGAAGCCCTTGCCTGTAATTGTCCTGTTTTGTCGACAGACTGTTTTCCCGCCGCCCGCGAATTGCTGGAACATGCAGAACATTGCGCGCTGATAGAAAGCGACGACGCCTCCGCCTTGGCCGCGCTTATGCGCGAGCATGTTCACTTGAAACGGCCGAATAGCCTGCGCTCCATTGCAGAAAAATACACAGTCGAGAATGGCGTGCGCAGCCATGTGGACCATGTTCGCGCCCTGATTGGCTGAGCCTTCGAGCATCACCGCAATTCGCCCCACCCCTAAGAAATCGCCCAAACCGAAAGGCGGCGCGGTGCGAAGGCGGGCGCGGGAGAGACCGCCCGCAGGCGCCGCCAGGAGCCCAAAAGAGCTAATTCCCACACAGAAACAGCGACCTACAGGTACCCGCCGCCGCGTCAGATTGCGCGCATGCGCCGATCAAAAAATACTGGCGCTCGCAACCCATTTTTCATACTACTCAGTCCAGTATGAGATTACAGACGGGATATTGAGCCGGTTCACATGCGAAAAATCATCCTCGCATCATTTGTCGGGTTGCTGGCGATCGCCTCGCTTTACGCGGGCGGGCGCTGGGCGATGCACGGCCGTTTCCTGCAGGAAACCGACAACGCTTATGTGAAGGCGGACGCGGTCACCATTTCTGCAAAGCTCGCAAACCGCGTGGCGCGTGTCGCCGTCGGCGAAAACGCCTATGTGCGCGCCGGCGACCCGCTGGTCTATCTTGACGACGCTGACTATGTCGCAGCGCGCAAACAGGCGGAAGCTGAAGTTGCGGCGCGTCGCGCCGCCTTCGAAGCGATACGCCAACAGATTGCGTTGTCGGATGCAAACATTGCTGACGCGGCGGCGGCGGTGAAATCGGCGGAAGCCACGCTGACCTTGCAGCAGCTTGACCGCAAACGGACAGTCGAGCTCACCGATCAAAATATCGCGGCGCGCCAAACTCTCGATCAGGCCAATGCAGGCGTCAAAAACTGGAGCGGCAAACTTGAAAGCGCGGCCGCGTCGCTAAACGCCGCAAAAGCAGCGGCGCAGATTACACTCGCCCAGACCGACGAAGCGAAAGCGGCGCTGGAAAAGGCGCTGGCCCTTGCGGAGACGGCGCGCCTGCATGAGCAGAATACGGTCATTCGCGCCCCGCGTGACGGTGTCGTTGGCAATCTTGCCGCGCGCGAAGGTCAGTTCGTCACCCCCGGCCAAAGGCTGATGTCGCTGGTGCCGCAGCAAGATCTTTACGTCATTGCGAATTTCAAAGAAACGCAAATCCGTCGTATCAAACCCGGCGCAAGGGTGAAACTCGAACTTGACGCCTATCCCGGCGAAGAGGTCATCGGCGAGGTCGAAAATTTCTCTCCGGCAAGCGGATCGGAGTTCAGCCTCCTCCCCCGGAAAACGCCACCGGCAATTTCGTCAAGATCGTGCAGCGCATTCCCGTGCGCATCCGCATCGTCGAAGTCCCGGAAGGCGTGACAATCCTGCCTGGACTGTCCGTTACCGCTTCAGTGGATACGCGCACCGGCGATCATGATGCGCCGGTGTTTTCGCCGCGCCATGTGGAGCAAGGCACGCCAATCTCCGTCGCGCCGCAAGAAACGAAAGACGCGGGATGACCACCGCGGGCGTCATGCCGGCGAAGGGCGACGCCTTGTCTTTCGCCGACCCGGCAAATGTCAGCATCGGCAAGCTCGCCATCTTCGCCGCCATGGCGGCCGGCATGTTCATGTCGATCCTCGACATCCAGATTGTCGCCGCCTCCCTGCCGCAAATTCAGGCCGGCCTCGCCGCCAGCCCCGAAGAAGTAAGCTGGATTCAGACCTCTTATCTGATCGCCGAAGTGATCATGATCCCGATCTCCGGCTATCTGTCCCGGGCGCTGTCCACACGGATTATTTTCGTCGTCTCGGCAGGCGGCTTCACCCTCGCCAGCTTTGGCTGCGGCATGGCGTGGAATATGGAATCGCTGATTGTCATGCGCGCGATCCAGGGATTTCTCGGTGGCGCAATGATACCCGTCGTGTTCGCCGTGTCCTTCTCGGCATTTCCGCGCAGCTATGCAGGCCCCCTATCGGCGACCACCGGCCTGATCGTCACCCTCGCCCCGACAATCGGCCCGACGCTGGGCGGTTACATTTCCGAGCACCTCTCCTGGCACTGGTTGTTTTTCGTCAATCTCATTCCCGGCGCATTGATCACCATCGTCGCCTGGCTTTACGCGGATTTCGACAAGCCGGATCTCTCCCTGCTAAAGAGGTTCGATTTCGGCGCATTCATTTTAATGGCCGCATCGCTCGGGCTGGCCGAATACATCCTTGAAGAAGCGCCCGGCGAGGACTGGTTTGAAAGCCGCGCCATTTTGATCATGACGGTCATTGCGGTCGCCGCCGGCGCCGCCTTTTTCTATCGATCTCTGCGAAGCACGAACCCCATCGTCGATCTCACCGCCTATCGCAATGTGAATTTCTGCGCCGGCAGTCTTATCGCCTTTGTCATGGGCATCGCGCTTTTTGGTCTGGTCTATCTCCTGCCGCTGTTCCTGGCGCGGGTGCGGGGCTTCAATTCTCTTCAGGTCGGAGAAACGCTATTCGTCACCGGCGCCGCGATGTTTTTCGCCGCGCCAATCGCAGGCATCCTTTCGCGCAAAATCGATCCGCGCCTGATCGCCGCGGCCGGCCTGATCATGGTCACAATAAGTTCCTACTCCATGTCGAAGCTGACATCGGAATGGGGATTTCAGCAATTATTCTGGCCGCAGGTTGCACGCGGTGTCGGCATTATATGGGTCATGTCGGCAGTCAATGTCATCGCCCTTGGAACGCTGCCGCCGGAGAAACTGAAAGGCGCCAGCGGGCTCTACAATCTTATGCGTAATCTCGGCGGCGCGATGGGCCTGGCGATCATCAACACCATCCTGACGGACCGAACCACATTCCATATGCAGCGCCTCGCCGACACGCTCGATCCGAGCCGGCCCATCGTCGCCGAAAAGCTCGCCGGGTTCACGGCAATGATGCAGGAGCGCGGCATGGCTGACCCGGAAAACGCCGCGCTCGCGATGATGAAACATCTCGTCGAAAGGGAGGCCTCAACGCTTGCCTTTAGCGACACGATCCGCATCATCATGTTTGCTTGCGCTCTGACCATGCTGACATTACTGCTGGCGCGCGCGCCGCAAAAGCAATTGGCGGCAGGAGGACACGAATGACAGCGGCGGTGAAACGCGGACGCCGGCCCGATCCGGCAAAAGACAAGGCGATCCTCGACGCCGCCAGCGCACAATTTATCGAGCATGGCTATACGGTGTCGATAGACGATATAGCCGCGCTGGCCGGTGTTTCGAAACAAACCGTCTATTCGCGTTTCGCCAGCAAGGAAGAGCTCTTCGAGGCCGCCGTCCGCGCGGGCGCGGACCAGTTGTTCGGCGCGGTGTTCAACGCCAGCCGTCAGGCGTCGCTCACAGACGCCCTGAGTGAACTTGGATTGCGCTATCAGGAAATCGTGCTCGATCCGCGCCGCGTTTCCATGCAGCGCCTGCTGATCGCACAAGCGCAACAATTTCCCGACCTCGCCCGGCGGTTTTTCGAAAGCGGTCCCGGCTATGTGCATAGTCTGCTGGCGGAATATCTGGAAAGCGAGAAAATTAAAGGGCGTCTCGCAATCGACGACACGGCCGAGGCGGCACAGCAATTTCTCGGCCTTGTAAAAGGTTCTGATCAGCTCGCTGCATTGATGGGATTGGAAGACGCCAGCGCCGATAAATTGCGCCGGAAAAAAGTGCAGCGCGCGGTCGAGGCTTTCCTGAAGATCTATCAGGCATAGCGCCAATTGCTGGCGGAAAGCGGCTTGTTTTAAACAAATCCAACGCAATTGTTTCACAGAGCGTTTGATCATTGCCGATAGCTATCCTGCCATTGCAGCAGGGGCGTTCAGTGACCATACGCGCCGATATCGACCAACAGGACATTTTGAACGTGCAGCGTGACGTGCAGAAGCGCGTCACGCGCGCGCGCGTCAGTTTGGCGGCGACCATTACGCTATTGGCGGCCATATGCCTCGCCGCCGCGTTCGCCGGTTTTGCCGCCTTTTCAGCGATCCGGCGCGCCAATTCTGGCCCGCTCGGCGAAACGCTGATGACGCTCGCGCAAGCCCCTACACCGGATTTCACTAAGCTTGTCGCCGCTATCGTCATCGTCGCTTTATGCGGCGGCGTATCGTTTGGCGTCTACAAAGCGCGCCGCGCCCTTGCCAAGGCGAAGCGGCACGAGCGCCTCAAAACCGGCGTGACGCTCGGGCGTTTCGACTTCCATTTCACGGAAGCCTATCTTGTCATCAAGGGCCCGCATGCAACGAAAAAAGTCGCCTGGTCCGCAATTGACCGGATTGAGTACGCCAGATCGAATTTGATCTTCTGGAAATATGACGGGAGTTTCGAATTCCTGCCGAAAAACACGATCAAACAAAAAGACTTGCTCGACCTTCTCCTGAAGCATCACGGCGCGGCCATAAAAAGCAATCTCTCTTTCGATGAGGCGGTGCACGCTACGCCGCTGAGCATTTGCTATGAGCGCACCCCGGAAGATCTCAAAGAATACCGCGCGCATTACCACCGCCAGCGCGAAGGCATGCTGAGCGCGCTGCGTGCATTCTCGCAATGGCGCCCCTGGCCGGCGTTCTTGTTTATCGCTTTCCTGGCTGTCGCCGCCATCGCCCTCTACACGGCGTTTCGCACATATGACCTCATTGCGACGGCGATCGGCTTTGCATTTGCGCTTGCCGCCATCGCCATCTTCGTGACGAATGCGCGCTTTTTCCGTGGTCCGGCGTTTCCGTTCCGCAAGTCGCGAAACTGGCCCTTCGCTCAATCAGAGCTGACGGCGGTGACGCTGTCCAAAAGCGGCGTCTTCATCAAGCGTAACGGGTCAACGGAAGTCATCGAATGGCACGGCGTGCAAAGCTTCCTCGAATGCCGCCTGACCGCCTATCTCGTCATTATGCCGAACAATGTCATCGCCCTGCCCAAGCGGGTTTTCTTAAATAGCGAGCACTACAGGGCTTATTCGAGCTTCGCCAAAGCCCGGCTTTCAGAGGCGACGCGCGCCCGCGCAGATCACAAACAACAAAGGCTGATGAACAGCCTTGGCGGCAAACAGCCGGTGCAAGCGCAGCCGGCAAAGCCCGCCGCCGCCCCGAAAACCGGCAGCGCCCCGGCATCGCAAACGGCGCCCCAAGCGGCGCCGCATCCGCCGGTGAAGCAACCGACGGTTAAACTGACCCCGACGGCGAAAACCCGGCCGGCGGCCGCGCCTGCCGCAAAAACGAAACCTGCAGCTGCGCCTTCCGCGCCAGCGCGCAAAGCTCCGCAAAAACAGGCGCCCGCAGCAAAGGCGAACACCGCTGAGCGTCATCCTGCGGCAGCAAAGCCCGCGCAGCCAAAGCCCAAGCAAGCGCCGCCGCTTGCGGCCAAGCCGCGCCCGCAAGCAGCCAACAGCTAACGCGCCGTCATCGACTTATCGCGCGCGCCTAGGATGCTTCCTGAGCGCCCGGCGCGGATACAATCCCATCCGGCGCAGGCGTTTCTGACGAAGCCGGAAAGGCTTTCTGCGGGTCCGGGATCCAGTGATGCGCCACGGCATATTCCGCGAACACCATGCCGGCGACCACAGCGACCGCCAATATGGCGACGGTTCTATTGCTTGCCATCTTTTTCTCCTTGGGGCGCCGCGATCATGATCGTCGCGGCTCATCACGCAGGCATCTGCGCAAGAACGAGATTCCGCGCGCGCCGGTGATTTTCCAAGGGGAATTTTGACGCAGGTTCAACTTCGAACGAATGCGTCAAAGAATAAGCATAATCGTTTCTACGGAAACTTTTTTCTGCTTCCGCAGCATTTCACGCCGCCAGCGCTAAGCGCCGTCGAGCGGCAGGTTCATTGCCGCGACCACATTGGAGAACTGACTGGAGAACTGAACCCGGGAGGTCAGCAAATGCGGCTGGTCGCGCAGCACTTTGCAAGTGTCGTAGCTGCCGCCGCCGCCAACACCGCTCGGATTGACCAGCTGCGCCTTGACGCTGGATTTCAGCCGCCCTTTTGCGCGGTTCCAGACATCCTCCCGGGTCAGGCCCCGCGATTCCAGAACCTTGTCCGCCTGTCTTTCCAGCAACCGGTTCTGCGACCGATAGAGTTTGCGCAAACCGTCCATCTCGAAATTCATTTCGCTGCAATAATCCGGCACCGCACGCCCAACCATAAAGGCGTAGCCGAGGTAGAACTGCGTCGCGAGCCATTGTTTTTTCGCCGGATCGCTTTCATTCATCAGCGCGTGGCCGATCATCCGTTTCGCATATTGAAGCTGCGCTTCATTTTTCGGCAGGTTCGGATATGCCTTTTTAGCGTCGCGCTGCATGCTCCAATAGTTGATCGATGCGCTCATTGATTGCGCAGAACCGTTCTGATCACACGCGCTGGCAAACAACATTGCAGCGGCGCTGGCGAGCGTTCCGAGAATTTTCATGGCGTTTCCCCCGGCATGTTTTTACGCCGCAAGGATACGCCCGGATATTTTCGGTTTGCTGTGGGCCTTTGTTAAAACCCCACAGGCGTGGTTAAGGCATCGGCAAGATATCCGGCGCGTATGCGAGACTAGGCCCCGAATTTCTTCGAGGTCGGGAAACCTTTCGGCGCGATGCGGCCAGCCTGGGCGCGCTTGCCGAGATAGGATTTCCAGTCATCGACCGTCTGTGTGCGTCCTGACCGGTCCGTCCAGGTCAGGCCTTCCTTGCGCGAGAAAATCTTCGCGTCTGACAGGCCGCCATCATGATATTTCTGCAGGACGACGCCCTTGCCGCGAGTCATTTCCGGCAGTTCCGATCCCTCAAAGACCAGGAACTTTTTGTTCTCGCCGACCACCGCAAGCATGTCGTCTTTCTTGATGTCCGCAGGTGCGGCGCGGCACACCACCGCCTCCGCCCCGGTGGCGACATTCAGCACCTGCTTGCCTTTGCGGGTGTTGGACAGACATTCATCTTCCGGCGCGATGAAACCGTGCCCGGATGAGGAAGCGACGAGAAATTTACGGCCGCCCTGATACAAAAACGCCGAAACGATGGCGTCGTCATTACCCATATCGACCATCAGGCGTATCGGCTCGCCATGGCCGCGCCCGCCGGGAAGCCCCGCCACATCGAGCGCGTAGAATTTTCCGTTGGTGGCGAACAGCATCAGCTTGTCGGTCGTCTGGGCGTGCACGATGAATTGTTCGCGGTCGCCCTCTTTATATTTGATCGACTTGGCGTCTTCCACATGGCCTTTCATCGTCCGCACCCATCCTTTTTCGGACAGGACGATGGTGACAGGCTCTTTCTCCACGAGGATGTCGAGATCGATATCTTCAATCTCCGGCGCGCCGGCGATATCGGTGCGGCGCTTGCCAAGGTCGGATTTCGGATCGAAGAGTTTTTTGACTTCCCGCAGCTCGTCAGCGATTTTCGCCCATTGCTTTTCGTCGGATTTGAGCAGCGCCTTCAATGCCTTTTGTTCGTCGAGCAAGTCCTTGTGCTCGGTCTTGATCTCCATTTCCTCAAGCTTGCGCAAACTGCGCAGACGCATATTAAGGATCGCCTCGGTCTGCATCTCCGTGAGTTTGAAGGTCTTCATCAATTCCGCTTTGGGATCGCCCTCATAGCGGATGATGCGGATCACCTCGTCGAGATTGAGATAGGCGATCAAAAAGCCGTCGAGAATTTCAAGCCGCCTGGCGATCTTGTCGAGGCGGAACGCCGTGCGCCGCTTCAACACGTCCTTGCGGTGATCGAGATAGGACTGCAACACTTCGCGCAGGCCCATGACGCGCGGGCTGCCATCGGCGCCAAGCACGTTCATGTTGAGCGAGAAGCGCGATTCAAGATCGGTCGCCTTGAACAGCGATTCCATCAGCGCCGCCGGCTCGATATTGCCGGATTTCGGCTCAAGGATCAGGCGAATGTCCTCGGCGCTTTCATCGCGAATATCCGCCAAAGCGGGAAGTTTTTTCGCCTGCATCATCTCGGCGATCTTTTCGATCAGCTTCGACTTCTGCACCTGATAGGGAATTTCGGTGACGACGATCTGATATTTGCCGCGCCCGAGATCTTCCGTTTCCCAGCGCGCGCGCAAACGGAACCCGCCGCGCCCCGTCGCATAGGCTTCTTCCATCGACGCCGCATCCTCGATGCACACGCCGCCGGTCGGGAAATCCGGTCCCTTCACATATTTCAGCAGCGTTTCCGTGCGCGCATTCGGCGTTTTGATCAGATGCAGCGACGCATCAATCAGTTCGGCCACATTATGCGGCGGGATCGATGTCGCCATGCCAACCGCGATGCCGCTGGCGCCATTCGCCAACAGATTCGGATAGGCGGCGGGCAGAACCGTCGGCTCCTTGCCTTCGCCATCATAGGTGTCGCGGAAATCGACCGTGTCTTCATCAATGCCGTCGAGCAGCAATTGCGCCGCCTCGGTCAGGCGGCTTTCGGTGTAGCGCATGGCGGCGGCGTTATCGCCGTCAATATTGCCGAAGTTCCCCTGCCCGTCGATCAGCGGCACGCGGACCGAAAAATCCTGCACAAGCCGGACCATGGCGTCATAGATCGCCTGGTCCCCATGGGGGTGAAAGTTACCCATCACCTCGCCCACGACTTTCGCAGACTTTTTGAAGCTGCCCGTCGGATTCAGCTTCATCTGGCGCATGGCGTAGAGAATGCGCCGGTGCACCGGCTTCAGCCCGTCGCGCACATCGGGCAGCGCCCGCGAGGTGATCGTCGACAGCGCATAAGCGAGATAGCGCTGGGAAAGCGCTTCATCGAACGGCTCGAGGAAAATCTCCTCTGGCCGGGGCGGTTTCGGCGGGCCGCCTTTTCTGGAAGACGGGGCGGATTTGGTTTTCGAACGTTTCATGGGCCTGTCTCTAGCAGAGTCTTCGCTTCCCGCCAGCCTTTCCGTCGCCCAGCCGCAGGGCGAGGTTTTCCCCAGCGGCGCATTCGGCTATTCCGCTTGTCATGCTTGCTGTCCTCGCCGACATCTTCGCCTTTCCGCTCTCTGTCCTGGCGCTCGCAGGCGGGGCGCTGCGCTTTTCGGCGGCGGCCTTCGCCCGTGCGGCGACATCCGGCGAGGCGCAGACCGCCGCGCTCATCATCGCCTTCCTCGCCGGCGTTTCCGAAATGCTCGGCCAGTCGGTCATTCTCGTCATCAACCGCGTCGCGCTGTATCGGTTTCTCGCGAGCCTCGCCTTTACCGGGCTGACCTATGTCATCACGGCGCTCGCCTGGTCCCTGTCCGCAATAGCCGTCGCGCCGCTGACCCGGCTTGGCGTGTTGACGCCGAATGAAATCGCCGGCGTGGTCGGCGTCGTTTCCCTCGCCTTCGCCCCGCGGCTGTTCGGCGTGTTCGCCATCGCGCCTTATTTCGGCCTGGCGCTCGGGCATTTTCTGGAAGCCTCCGCCATGGTGCTCGCGGTGTTCGGCCTGCATGTGGGCTTCGGCCTGCCCTTGTGGGCCGCGTTGTTTTGCGGCGGCGCCGGTTGGGCCGTGTCCTATGGAGTGCGCAGTTATCTCGGTCACTTGCTCGCCAAACCTCTCGCCCGTGTCCGGGTGCTGGTATCCGGCTCGCCGCTGGAACGCACGCCGCAGCAAATCATTGACGATCTCGCGCGCCGGTTGCGGCTGGATGGTGATCTATGATTTCCGATGTGCTGCTCGCGGCGTTGGGCCTTGGCGTTGTCACGCTGTTGCTGACCGCCGCCTTGTCGCCGCTCGAAACCCTGAGCTGGTGGGCAGGCTGGACCGAAGAGGAACTCGGCGCCGCGCCGCCACCCGTCAGTAAATCCGGCGGCGGGGCGCGGCATTACATTGTCTATCTCTCGGGCATCGGATCGATTTCCGGACGCTATTTGCTGCCGCGTGAAAAAGCGTTCCTGCGCGCCTTGCGCCAGCGCGTGCCCGGCGCGGTCATCGTCTCCGATGTCTTCCCCTATTCGCCGCAAGGTCTGCCCCTGCTCGCCGCGCCGCGCCTGTTCGACCAGCTCTGGCGACGGGTTCAGGCGCTGCGGGTCTCCGGCGCGCCGTCCATCCTCGCGGCGCTGATCAAGGCCCGCAATGTCTTCCAGGTGATGGTCTCCGCCGACCACCGCTACGGGCCGATTTTCAATCAGGGCGCGGCCGGCGTGATCGAGGCGGCGCTTGTGAAAGAAGGCTATCGGCGCGATTCCGGCGCTGCGATCACGATCATCGGCTATTCCGGCGGCGCACAGGTCGCGACTGGCGCCGCGCCCTTTCTGAGAGCGCGGCTGAAAGCGCCGATCGACGTCATTTCGCTTGGCGGCGTCATGGCGTCCGACCCCGGCCTCGCCTATCTGCGCGCGTTTCATCATATTTACGGCGCCCGCGACAAAGTTGAACGGGTTGGCGCGCTGATGTTTCCCGATCGCTGGGCCGCCGCCGCCTATTCCGAATGGAACGCCGGCAAACGCGACGGGCGCATCACCCTGCACAAGCTGCCGCGCATGACGCATACGGGCGTCAATGGATATTTCGGCCGCGTGCCGATAGATGGCGTCGCCAATGTGGAGCGCACATTGGAAAAAGTCTCGGCGCTGATAAAGGCGTAGTGATTTTTGCATCGGGCGCTCCTTTCTTCTGCCAGCAAGGAAGAAAAGGCATCATACGCCCGCTGCGAAACCCGGGGATAACTACGCACCAAATGCGGGTTTCGTAAAAGAATTCATCACATAGGATGTAAAATTCGCGGGCGCGATCAACCTATTGGTGCGCGCCCGCGAAAGAACAGAACAGGGCTATTCGCCGGCGCGCTGCGCATCGCGCAAGGCGCGGAACTCATTGCCCTCATACCAGTTCGGCCAGTCATCGGAATACGCCATGGCGGCGCCGACCTCTTCGAGAATTTCAAGCGTGTTCATCATGCCGCGCATATCCCAGTCCGGCGAATATTCGTCCGCCGGCTTGTGATAGCGGTTCAGCGTGTAGTCTTCGCCAAAGGCGCGGCCCGCTTCTTCGCCGCCATCCACATAATCAATACCCGCATCAGCGTAGAGCATCGGCACGCCTTTTTTGGCGAGCGAAATATGGTCGGAGCGGTAGAAATATCCCTTTTCCGGCTCCGCATCAGGACGCAGATACATATCGCGCTTGTCGGCTGCTTGCTTCAGCAGGTCTTCAAGCTGCGATGCGCCATAGCCGACCACGATCAAATCCTTTGACGGGGGCGCCGGCAGGATGGCGTCGATATTCACGCCGCCGACAATCTGCGCAAACGGGACCAGCGGGTCTTCGCCAAAATAGGCAGACCCCAGCAAGCCGGATTCTTCCGCCGTCACCGCAACGAACATGATCGAGCGTTTCGGCTTTGGCGTCGATTTCATGAAAGACTCGGCGATGGAGATGATCCCCGCCGTGCCGGTGGCGTTGTCGACCGCGCCGTTCCAGATCGTATCGCCATTTTCGTCGGGCGCGCCAACACCATTATGATCCCAATGGGCCATATAGAGCACATATTCATCCGGATGATCCGTTCCCGGAAGAATACCGGCGACATTCGCTGAATTGCTGCGGCGGATGGTGTTTTTGAGCGTTCCCGACGCTTTCAACCCGCTCATGGGAATAGCGGTGAAGCCGCGCTCCTGGGCGGCGGCGGTAAGCTCGGCGAAATCCAGACCGGCTTTTGCGAACAGGTCTTGCGCGACCGCTTCCTGCACCCAGCCTTCGAGCGCGATCCGCCCGGCCCCGCCATCGGGACGCTCAAGATCGAGCTGCGCGCCGGACCAGCTGCCCTCAACAACGCCCCAGCCATAGGCGGCGGGCGCGGTCTGGTGAATGATCAGCGCAGCAGCGGCGCCCTGACGCGCGGCTTCTTCAAATTTATAGGTCCAGCGGCCGTAATAGGTCATGGAGCGGCCATTGAAGAGTTCGGGATCTTCGGTCGCATAGCCCGGATCATTGACCAGCATGACCACCGTCTTGCCGGTCACATCAACGCCGGCATAATCGTCCCAGCCATATTCCGGCGCGACGACCCCATAGCCGACAAAAACCAGATCGCTGTCGGTGAAGGAAATGTCTTCCTCGACGCGCTTAGTCCAATACACCGTCTGCGAACCAAGCTCGAGCTTGTCGCCATTGATCGACAGGCTGGACGCCGCAGGATCGACTTTCAGCTCAACCAGCGGCACCGGCTGTTCGTAGGATGCGCCATTGCCGGGCTTCAGGCCGATCTCTTTCATCTGATCGACCAGCCAGGCGCGCGTCTTGGCGCCGCCTGCGGTCGCGGGCGCGCGGCCCTCAAACTCGTCGGAGGCGAGCGTAGCGATGCGCGCGCGCAAATCCGCTTCGTTGATCGGCGCGAGCTGAAGCGCGTCACTCTGAGCAGTCGTCTCCGAAGCATCAGCAGGCGCCTCGCCCTTTGGCGCGCAGGCGACGGCGGACAGCATAATAAGCGCCGCAAATGCGGCGGAAGAACGGTAAATCATGTGGAACACCCTCTGGCAGGAATCATTGGGAGGGATTTTGCCCCTCGCCGCGGCTGGCGTCAAACACGCCGGCATTCAGAGATTTAAGCGCAATTTCAGGGGCTAAAGCGCGACATTCTGGATTTTGAGGGCGCGCACCCCATCGCGATTGCCCAGCGCCCCGGTCAGTTCGAGCTTCGAACTGGTCTGGAACAGCGGCCGGACTTTCACATCGTCAATGGTCGCCGTGGTCAGATCGATGACCTGCCCCGGCTTCAGCTCCATCAGCAGGCCGAGCGGAATATCCTGCTCGGTCAGCGAGGTGCGCATCATTACCGGCGACATCGCCGCCAGTTTCATCAGATCGCGCTTCCATTTTTGCGCCGCAAGCGGCACCGCCTTGTCATGATAATCGCGCATGGCGAGCGTCAGCTTTTCCGCTGCGAACACCCGGATCGTGCCGAGCCCTTCTGCTTCCAGCGTTTGAATGTCGTAGCTGGCGCAGACAACTTTCTGATCATCGGCAGTGAAATCAAAGCGGCGCGGATCGTCGCCGCTGGCGATCAGTTCTACGCCGCCTTTCAACATGGCGGTCTTGTCGCATTTTTCGAAAATCAGTTCCGCCGAACGGATGGCGAGCCGCTTGGCGAGACGGCGATCAATCGCGCTCACCGATTCCGGCGCCGGGTCAGGCAAATCGCGCGACGCCGACAGCGACCACCCGGCCGCACGCAAGGAAGTTTCCACATCAAGCACCAGAACAAAATCCTGGCCCGAGATATGACGGAAGTGATAAATCCCCGACACAGACGCAAAAGGCGTAAGCGCTTCGCCCAATGCCGCAAAGACCGGTGCGCGCGCTTCAGCGAGCTGGCATTTCTCTCCGAAAAATTCGGTGAATGCGCCGGCGGCCTCTGCGCCCATGCGCCGCGACAGATCTGCAATCAGATGCAACGGACCGGGATCACGCCCCGCCGTCGCCATTTTTCGTTTAAGGATATGGGTACTATCGTCGCTCATGCGCGCCTGACTGCATACTGGGTGTCTGGTTTTCAGCGGCCATTTCCATCACGAATAGCTATAAATTATGTAAACGCGTAAAAGTCCCGGAAAGGAGTTTCAGTTAACCATCCAATCTTAGTGCAGTTAGGTGGGTTAGATGGCTGGCCGGGGCAAGGGCGAAGCGCCAATCATCATTAAGCGTAAAAAGGTGGTCGCCGGGGGCGGACACCATGGCGGCGCGTGGAAGGTGGCCTATGCAGACTTCGTGACCGCGATGATGGCGTTCTTTCTGTTGATGTGGCTCTTGAACGCCACCACCGAAGACCAGCGCAAGGGCCTTGCCGACTATTTCAATCCTTCTATTCCGATCAGCCGGATCTCCGGCGGCGGCGATGGCGCGCTGAACGGTGAATCGGTGTTTTCAGAAGACAGCGCCGTCTCGAACAGCGCCGGCTCCAGCGACGAATTCCCCAAAAGCCGTGTTCTCGACGAAGACGGCGAGATGAACGACTATGATCTTTACGGCGATATGGAAGGCCGCGGCGTCGATAATGAATATGGCGCAGGCGATGGCTTTGACGCCGGCGCCAAGGCCGATGACGGAACAGAAATAGGCAGCCTGGACGCTCGCGGCCTCGAAGACGTGCAAGACCAGATCGACGCCGAAACGGTGCAGGCGCTGGAACGCGGCCTAGCGGAACATATTCATACGCGCATGACGCCGGACGGCCTGGTGATTGAACTGGTGGACGCCGATGGCGACCCGCTTTTCAATCTCGGCTCATCCAATCCGTCGCAATTGCTGCACGATCTGCTTGAAGTCGTCGGCCCGGTGCTCGCAACCGTCAGCAATGACATGGCGATTGTCGGCCACACCGATGCAAGACCGTTTTCAGCGGGCGCCGATTACACCAATTGGGAACTGTCGACGGACCGCGCGCTCGCGGCGCGACGCATGCTGATCGCCAGCGGCATCACAGGTAAACAAATCGTTCAGGTTACCGGCAAGGCGGCGACAGAACCTTTCTCCAATGATCCGTTTGCCCCGCAAAACCGCCGTATCGCGATTACTCTTTTGACGAAAAAATAACTGTAAAAGTCGTTGTCTCATTAGGGGTTCCTTAAATAGAGCGGCGATAGAACTAACAATAGCAGTAAAATTTTTTCCGACTGGAGATTGTTATGGGGATTTCGTCATCGCTTAACGCCGGCGTCATGGGACTTGCCGTAAACGCGGTTAAGCTCGGTACGATTTCGGACAATATCGCGAACTCGCAGACCTACGGGTATAAACGCGCCGAGTCAGAATTCGCTGACATGGTGCTCGCGCAAACCAGCGGCGATTATTCAGCAGGCGGCGTACGCGCACTGACCTATCGCGACGCAGGCGCGCAAGGCTCGCTGGTGACGACCTCAAGCTCTACCGATATTTCAATATCCGGCCGCGGCATGCTCCCCGTCACCGATGTTGGCAGCATTAACGCGCCAGCCGGTTCACGCTCACTCATGCTGACCTCGACCGGCTCGTTCTATACGGACGAACAAGGCTTTTTGCGCACGCTCAGCGGTCTTTACCTGATGGGCTGGCCGGCTGACGTGAACGGCAATATCGCCTCCCCGCCGCGCGACAGCGCCACCGGCCTTTCGCCAGTGCGCGTCAACCTGAACCAGAATGCGGCGGCGCCGACACAAAACATCCAGCTCGGCGTCAACCTGCCGGCGACGGAAACCGAGCCTGGCGCAGCGGGCAACAGTTATGATCTGCCGATTGAGTATTTCGATACGCTCGGCCGCTCGCAGACCTTGCGCACCGAGTTCATTCCGACCGTTCCGGCGAGCGCTCCCGCCAGTAACGAATGGACCGCCAATATTTACGACGAAGCCGGCGACCCGCTGACGCCGATCGCGACATTCACCGTCACGTTTGACGACAGCGTGAATGCGGGCGGCTCGCTCGCCACGGTGACAGCCGGCGCAGGCGCGACCTATGATTCCGCCGCCGGCACCGTCACGGTCAACACCGCCGGCGCGCCTATCTCTCTTTACATCGGCACGGCCGGACAACCCTCGCCGCTGACACAGCTCTCCGCCAACTTCGCGCCGCTCTCCGTCACTAAAGACGGCGCGCCGATCGGCAATCTGAACTCCATCGAGATCGACGAACGCGGCATGCTGCAGGCGGTTTACGACACCGGCTTCCGCCGCACGATCTACCAGATCCCGGTCGCAGACGTTCCGAACTTCAAGGGCCTCGACGCCGTCGGCAACTCCGCCTTCTCCGTCACGCAAACTTCCGGCGACGTCTATTTCTGGGATGCGGGCGACGGTCCTGCGGGCCTGACCATCGGCTTCGCGCTGACCGAATCCGCGACGGACATCGCATCGGAACTGACTGATTTGATTCAAACCCAGCGCGCCTATTCATCGAACGCCAAGATCATTCAAACGGTCGATGAGATGTTGCAGGAAACCACCGACATCATCCGCTAGGCGCGTAGTATAGAGTAGGAAAAGGAGACGTCGCCATGACAATCTCCCAAGCGCTTTTGAACGCCGGCTCAGGCCTTTCCGCAGCGTCGCGGCGGGCCGGCGTCACCTCCAACAACATCGCCAACGCGTTGACCGAAGGCTATAGCCGGCGCGACGTGGTTCTTTCCGAACGCGTCACCGGCGCACAGGGCGCCGGCGTGATCGTTTCAGGCGTCAACCGCGTCACCAACCCGTCCATCACCTATGAGCGGCGCATCGCGGATGCCGAGCATTCCTTTAACGGCGCCAACGCCGGTGCGATGACGCGCATTTCCAACCTGATTGGCGGACCGGAAGAAGCGGGTTCGCTGTTCCAGAAATACGCCAATCTCGAATCGGCGATGCGCGCGCTGGCGGAAACCCCGGACTCGACGCCGCTGCAGCAAAATGTCGTTTCCGCTGCGAGAGACCTTTCGACGACCTTCAACCAGCTTTCCACCAGCTATCAGAAAATCCGCGCAGATGCGGACAAGGAAATCGGCGAACGCGTCTCGGTCGTAAATGATGCGCTCCAGAAAATTGAAAAGCTCAACACTTCGATCACGCGCGGAATCAATTCCGGCGCCGATGTCGCGGCGTTGCAGGACCAGCGCCAGCAGCTGATCAACACGGTCAATGAATCGATCCCCGTGCGCGAACTTCAGCGCGATGGCGGCAAGGTCGATCTGATGACGCCGGAAGGCGTTTTCCTGCTCGCCGGCACGGCGCGCACAGTAGAATTTTCGCCGTCTCCGATCATGGACCCGGCCCGCGAATATCTTGGCGGCGCAGGCTCGCTTTCCGGCATCACGGTGGAAGGCAAAGACATCACCCCGGGCGGCCCTGGCACGCTGCGGAGCAGCAGCGGCGCGATCGCCGGCCTGTTCAATGTCCGCGACAACACGGTTCCTGAAATGTCGTCAGCGCTCGACGCGCTGGCCTTCGACCTGATCGGCCGCTTTGAAGATCCCGCTGTCGATCCGACCCTCAATCCTGGCGATCCCGGCTTGTTCACCGACGGCGGCGCCGCTGGCGACGTGCTGGCGCTGAACGGTCTCGCCGGCCGCCTCGAAATCAACGCCTCGGTCGACCCTGCGCAAGGCGGCGCCGTATGGCGCATTCGCGACGGCATTGGCGCCGTCACGCCCGCAGCAGCAGGCTCCGACGCATTTGTGCGCGCCCTGATTTCCGCCATGACGGATTCGCGCCCGACCAATGCGGCGCTGCAATCACCCGGCGATCTGAACGCCGCGGAAGGCGCCGCTCACCTCACCTCGCTTGCCGGCGGCGCGCGTTCACAAGCAACGTCACAGCTCAGCGCCTCATCCGCCCTCGCCCAAAGCCTCTATGAGGCGGAGAAATTCGAGACCGGCGTCGATACCGATCGCGAATTGCAAAATCTGCTGATCATTGAACAGTCCTTCGCCGCCAATACGCGCGTCATTCAAACCGTGGACGATATGATCCGCCGCTTGATGGATATCTGATCATGACCTCATACGGATTTCCCACGCTTCTCCAATATAGCCGCCTGACCAATTCGGCCGCTGACCTCAAATCACGCGCGGAAACAGCGCGCACCGAGATGGTCACCAACCGCATCGCCGATCTCAAAACCGAATTCGGCGGATCGGTCGGCGACGTGCATCTTTTGCGCAAGGCGATTGACGATGTCACGGCGCGCCAGTCGGCGGCGACACGCGCGCTGGGCCGCGCGCAATCATCGCAAGTGGCGCTGAACCTCGCAACGGAAGGCGTCGAGACAATCGGCGCCAACCTGCTCAGCGCCGTCAGCCAGGGCCATGAGCCGAGCATCAACATTGCAAGCACCCAGGCCAAGCTGCAACTTGGCGCGGCGATCTCCGCCTTCAACACCCGCTATGAAGGGCGCAGCCTGTTCGCCGGCGACGCCACCAACCAGCCGGCGCTGGCGGATGTCGACACATTGCTCACCGATATTCGCGCGATCTTTGCAGGCGCGGCGGACAACGCCCAACTTCAGACCGACCTCGATACGTATTTCAATGATGTCGGCGGCGGGTTTGAGACCAATATCTATACTGGCGGCGCAGGCGACGCGGCGCGCACGGAAATCGCCGATGGCGAATTGGTGGGATATAGCGCGAAAGCCGACGAGCAACCGATCAGAGACCTGTTGCGCCATCTCTCCTCTGTCGTGGTCGCGCAAGAGCAAACCGGATTTGCCGATCGCAGCGAAGCCCTCGCCGCCGCCGCCGGCGGCCTGATCCAGTCTTCAGGCGACGTCATCGCCATTCGCGCGCGCATCGGCGCATCGGAAGAGCGCATCGCCGCTGCTGATCTGCGCCTTGAGGCGGAAGCCACAGCCTACAGCCTTACCTATAACGAACGCACAGCCCGCGATCCCTATGAAGCCGCGACGCTGCTTGAGCAAATCGAATCGCAATTGCAGGCGTCCTACCTCGTCACCTCGCGCATCTCTATGCTGTCGCTCACCAATTTCCTGAGATAAGATGATTGATCAATTGAAAATATTCTTCGCTGCGCTGCTTGCCGGTTTTGTCTTTTGCGCCGACGCCGCTGCCGATGTGCGCCTGAAAGACATCGTCAATATTGAAGGCGTGCGGGGCAACGACCTCGTCGGCTACGGCCTTGTTGTCGGCCTCGACGGCACGGGCGACGGCCTGCGCAACTCTCCCTATACGGAAGAAGCCCTGTCCAGCCTTCTGGAACGGTTGGGCGTCAATGTGCAGGGTGAAGATTTCCGGCCGCGCAACGTTGCTGCGGTCATTGTCACCGCGACCCTGCCGCCTTTCGCGCGCGCCGGTTCGCAGATCGACATCACTGTTTCAGCCATCGGCGACGCCAGCAATCTACTCGGCGGCACGCTGATCATGACGCCGCTGCATGCGGGCGACGGTCAGATTTACGCAATCGCGCAAGGCCCTGTCCTCGCCAGCGGATTTTCCGCCGAAGGCGACGGCGCATCGGTGACCTTTGGCGCGCCGACAACCGGCTCGATCCCGCAAGGCGCCCGCGTCGAACGGGAAATCGACTTCAACTTCGAAGAAATGCAAACCATGCACTTGGCCTTGCGTTCGCCAGACTTCACCACAGCGGCGCGCATCGAAGACGCCATCAACAAATCTTTCGGCCAGCCGATCGCCAAAATTCTCGATCCCGGCACGATTGAGCTCGCCATGGCCGGCGCGCCAATGAGCCCGGTGCACATGATTGGCCGCATCGAAAACATTCGCATCCGCCCCGAGCAAAAAGCGCGCATCGTCATCGACCAGAAATCCGGCACAGTCGTGCTGGGTGAAGATGTCAAAATTTCGCGCTTCGCCGTAACCCAGGGCAACCTCACCATCACCGTGCGCGAAACGCCTTTCGTCTCGCAGCCCAATCCGTTCTCACGCAATGGCGAAACCATTGTGCTGCCGGACACGACGATTGAGGTGAACACCAATTCCGAACGGCGCATTGCGGAAGTCGACGAGAATGTCTCGCTGTCCGATCTGATCGAGGGTCTCAACGCCCTTGGGGTCGGCCCGCGCGAATTGATCGATATCCTGAAATCGGTGAAAGCCGCCGGCGCGCTCCATGCGGAACTTGTATTGATGTAGACCGCGCAACTTTTGCGTGACCTGGTGTCCTAAAGTTTCGCGGCCCCGCTTTTGCTCGAAAAACCTGCCTGGCGAAGGCGCAGATAATGCGCCCCCTACGCCATATTCCATCAAACCAGCCAAAATCTTGTCGCCACAGCCTTTCAAAGCTAGCATGCGAGTTTACGCCCATGCCAGCCGGTCTCCGCCGCGCTGAAATTCTTATCATCCGTAGCGGGAACGAAGATGACCTACACCAACCTCGCCCGGCGCTTTTTGGCGCTCGCCGCAGTGATTTTCGGCTTTCTGGCGCTGGCCGCCTGTTCACAAAACACCGGGACGGTCGACATCTATTTCATCGATGTTGAAGGCGGGCAGTCGACGCTGGTCATCACCCCGGAGGGCGAAACGCTTCTCATTGATGCGGGCTATCCGAGCGACGGCAAGAACAGTTCGATGCCGGGCGACCCGGCCCTTGCGCGCGATGCGCAACGGATCGCCGCCGCCGCACAAGACGCTGGCGTCATCCGGATTGATTATGTGCTTATCACGCATTTTCATCCCGACCATTTCGGCGGCGTCATGGAGCTGTCGCAGCTCATGCCGGTTGGCGCGATCATCGATCACGGCACGGACGCGATTGAAGCGCTCAATGTTCCCGGCACGCTTGAACTGATCGAGGCGTACAAAAACACCCGCGCGCAATATGAATTCATCGAGCCCAGGGTGGGCGACAAACTTCCCGTGAAGGGCATCGACGCGACGATTGTCAGCAATAATCTCGAAACCCTGTCCTCGCCGCTCAAAGGCGCTGGCGGCGAAAACACCGCTTGCGACGGGTCCGTCATTGCGCCGGGCGAAGCGGTTGAAAATCCCCGCTCCACCGGCCTGATGATCGAATTCGGCAAATTCCGCTTTCTCGATATTGGCGACCTCACCGGGCAGCCGCTATCCGATCTGGTGTGCCCGACAGACAAAATCGGCGCCGTCGATGTTTATCTCGTAACTCATCATGGCGATGACGACGCCGCCGACCCCGCCACTTTCGCCGCCTTCAGCCCGCGCGTCGCGATCGTCAATAATGGCCGCAGAAAAGGCGGCGGCGCGAAACTTTTCGCCAATCTGCGCCTGGCCCGCGATATTGAGCATGTGTGGCAGTTACACGCGTCGGAAAACACCGGGGTTGAAAACTTCGCTGAGGAACAGATCGCCAATCTAGACGATCAGACCGCGCACTGGATCAAGCTCAGCGCCTTTGGCGACGGGTCGTTTCGTATTTACAACCCGCGCACTGAGGAATGGGTGAATTACGACATCCACTGACGCGCTACAGCTTGCCGGTCAGTAATTCCACTACACGCAGTCGTGCTTCAGGCAGTTGCTTGTCCGATAAATGCAGGATGCGGGTCTCCAGAAAATGTCCGGTGGTGGCCAGCGCATCAATCGCTTCCTGCAAGCTCGCTTCGCTCGACGCGCCGCGCAGAAAGGGCGGCAAGGGCAGCATCTTTTCCTTATAGGGTTCGCCCGCCTCCGCCGACACCGCACAGGCCGAACGCGGCGACACATAAATAAGGTTTTCGCGCGCGCCGGTTGATGCGCAGCGGTCCAGCGTCAGGCCGAAGCCAAGCTCCGCCAGCAAGCCCAATTCCCAGCGCGCCATCAGCGCCGCCCAGACTTCCATGTCGTCGAGATTGGCGAGCAGCACCGCCATCGCCTCATAGGCGCGCGGATGGGGCTCGCGCTCCGGCAAGGTCGCCAGCGCCACCGCGCAAGCCGCCGACAATGCAGACAAAGACATGCGCTCGCCCATCGCCTCGCCGGCGCGCGCATGAGACATCTCCAGCGTGAAATGGCCCAGCGTGTCCTCGCTCCGGCCTTTCCATTCCAGCGTCACTTCATTGCCCGGCTGCAGGAGCGGGCGCATTTTGCGCCCCTGCCCGCCATAGACGAGGCCCGCCCAGCGGCCATGCTCGCGCGTGAACACATCCGCGATCGCATGGGTCTCCCCATGGCCGCGCGCGTCGAGAATAATGCCGGTGTCGGTGAAGTTCATGACCAAGCTGTGATTGCCGAGAGTTTGGTTCTACGCTCGTTGCACAAAGACCGCCACTCGGCATTTTTTCAATCGACGTCTGACCGTGACAAACCCCGCATTTGTATTGTTAAATACCCAAAACTCATTTGGATATTGAAGCTTATGACCGAGACCGAAACAGCTTCCGCCGCACCGACGCGCCGCATCCGGCCATGGATCGCCGGATTGCTGACCATTTTCGGCTGGGGTCTCGGCCTCTTTTACGCGAAGCGCACCCGCGCCGCCA
Organism: Hyphococcus sp. D3-15; assembly: GCF_055809375.1. NCBI lineage: Bacteria > Pseudomonadati > Pseudomonadota > Alphaproteobacteria > Parvularculales > Parvularculaceae > Hyphococcus > Hyphococcus sp. D3-15. The sequence goes on from NZ_CM147910.1 coordinate 3,419,516, forward strand.
TCAACATGGCGGTCGCGCAAGTCGCCATCAGCGCGATCATCGGCATTGGCCTGATTGCCTTTCTTTTCACCAACGGCCCCATACGCTCATCAGTTCCCGACAGCGACATTCGATCAGTGTTCGACATGTTCGGTTTTGGCCTGGCGATTATCGCCGCCATCGCCGTCGGCGTATTCGTCTCGCGGCAAGGACGCGAAGTTACGAAAGCCGGCCCCGTAAGGCTTTGGGGCTATCTCGCTATCTGGTTGCTGCCGATCCTCGGCGCAGCCTTTATCACATTGCTGCTCCGCAGTTTTATCGCGCAGCCATTCAGCATCCCCGCGGGCTCCATGAAACCGACTTTGCAGGTTGGCGATTATTTTGGCGCGGAAAAATGGCGCTATGGCTATTCAAGAGCGTCGCTGATTTATCCCCTTACGCGAATGCCGATGGACGGGCGCATCTTCGCCAGCGCGCCGGAACGCGGCGACGTTGTCATCTTCAAAAACAAAAAGGATGGCAACCGAGATTACGTCAAACGCGTTATCGGCCTGCCCGGAGACAAGGTTCAAATGATTAGCGGCCGCTTACACATCAATGGCGAGCCGGTTCAAAAAGAACTGGTCACGGCAAACGCGCCCGATAGCTGCGGCCCTGGCGTTGGCGGCGCAGAATATCGCGAGACGCTGGATAATGGCGTTTCCTACATCGTGCAGGAATGCAGCGGCAATGAAGGGCTGCTCGACAATACCGGCGTTTATCAAGTGCCCGCCGGTCATTATTTCATGATGGGCGACAATCGCGATCAATCACAGGACAGCCGCGTCGTTTCAATGGTCGGTTATATTGAGTTTGACGCCCTTGTGGGCAAGGCGCATCTTTCTGGGGCAAATCCCCAGACGCAAAACTAGCTCAATCCACGCTGTCGAGCCCGATGCTCCTGAGGCGCGCCGCTTCCTCGTCCCAGCCTTCGCGGACTTTGACATGCAAAAACAGATGCACCGGCTGTCCGAGCTGTTCGGATAGTTCTTCGCGCGCCGCCTGCCCGATGATCTTCAGGGTCTGGCCATTCTTGCCAAGGACGATGGGCTTCTGGCTATCGCGCGCCACATAGATTGTCTGGTCGATGCGAATGCCGCTCTTGGTTTCTTTCCAGCTTTCGGTTTCGACCGTCGAGTCATAAGGCAATTCCTGATGCAAGCGCAGGAACAGTTTTTCGCGCGTCACTTCCGCCGCCATCAGCCGGTCGGAAATATCCGAGAGCTGATCTTCCGGATAAAGCCACGGTCCGGCCGGCGCTTTTTCCAGCAGGAATTTTTTGAGGTCTTTGAGCCCGTCGCCATTCTTCGCGGAGATCATGAAGACGTCGGTGAAGACGCCCGCTTCATTCAGCTCCTGCGCCAGCGCCAGAAGGTTCGGGATCGCAATGTCGTCAATCTTGTTGAGGATGAGCGCGGCCTTGCGGTTCGCGGATGTAAGCCCCTCAATGATGCGTTCCGCGTCTGCCCGGCCCTTGCCCGCCGCGCCCTTTTCATTGGCGCCCGCAAGATAAGACGGCGCATCGACGACCAGCAGCGTCACATCGGCGCCGTCGATCCCTTCCCAGGCGGCGGCGACCATGGCGCGGTCGAGCCGGCGTTTGGGCAGGAATATCCCCGGCGTGTCGATGAAAATGAGCTGCGCCGCATCTTCGGTCAGGATGCCGCGCACCCGCGCCCGCGTCGTCTGCACTTTCTGCGTGACAATGGAGATCTTCGCGCCGACCAGCGCATTGACCAGCGTCGATTTGCCGGCGTTCGGCGCGCCGATCACCGCGACAACGCCGCAATGGGTTTCAGCTTCACTCATCATCTGTCCAAACTTTTTCGCGCACCAGGAAGCGTCTCGCCGCCTCCATCTGCGCCTCGCGTTTCGAGCGCCCTTCGCCCTGTGTCGGCTTCATGCCCTTCACCCGCACATCAACTGTAAAGGCTGGCGCGTGGGCCGGGCCGTCCGCATTGATGACTTCATAATGCGGCGTGCCGAGTTTCTTGTTCTGGCTCCACTCCTGCAACGCCGTCTTCGGGTCCTTGTGGAGCTTCGACAAATCTTCAAGGTTCGGCGTCCAGAACTGGTCATACACGCGCCGCGCCGCCTCTAGCCCGCCGTCAATATACAGCGCGCCGAGCAGCGCTTCCATCACATCGCCGAGGATCGCTTTCTTTTTGCGGCCGCCCGACTGCGCCTCCCATTCCGACATCATGATGAACTCATCGACGCCGAAATGCTGGGCAGCCTTGGCGCAGGTTTCCTTGCGGACCAGCGCATTCAATCGCGGCGCCATATCGCCCTCGGAATAATGCGGGTATCGGCGCCACAATTCTTCCGCCGTCAACAGCCCGAGCACCCGGTCGCCGAGAAACTCAAGCCGCTCAAGGTCGCGCACCGTATTATCGCCGCCCGACAGGCTCGAATGGGTGAGCGCCCGCACAAGCAGGGCTTTGTCGGCGAAGGCGTGGTCTATACGCTTTTCAAGTTCGGCGAAATTCGGCTTTGTCATTTAACCGGGTCGAAAATGCGGCCATAGCGAATTGCGAAAGGCCAATTCCAGACCGACCAGATTTTTGTCTTCTGTCCGTCTACGGAGAAAAACAGCCGCTCCGCTTTGCCGACAATCGCATCTTCAGGGATATAGCCAACCTGCCTGGTGACTCGGCTGTCCTGTGATTGATCGCGATTATCGCCCATCATGAAATAGTGGCCGGCGGGAACGCGGTAAGCGCCCGTCGTATCGAGCGCGCCATCGTCGCCGCTGCATTCCTGCACAATATAGGAAACGCCATTATCCAGCGTCTCGCGATATTCCGGGCCGCCAATGCCATTGCCGCAAATGTCGGCAACGTTCGCCGAAACCAGTTCTTTTTGAACCGGCTGACCATTTATGTGGAGACGCCCGCCAAGCATTTGCACCGTATCGCCGGGCATGCCGATAACGCGCTTGATGTAATCCTTGTTGTCGTCTTTCTTGTTCTTGAAGACGACGATGTCGCCGCGATGGGGCGATGCGAAGGAAAGGACGCGCCCTTCCACCGGCAGGCGCGTCAGCGGATAAACAAGGGAAGCTTTGGAATAGCCAAAGGTCGGCTTCGACACGACCAGGAAATCACCCACCAGCAGGGTCGGCTTCATGGAGCCGGACGGGATGTTGAAGGGCTGGAATATCAGGATGCGCAGCACCAGCGCGATGGCGACGGCGAAAACAACGGTCTTGGCCAGATCCCACGCCTCTTCCGCCGGGGTCATGGGAATCTGCGCGGGCTTCGCCGGCTTGGCGGCGGCCTTCGCAGCAACGGGACCGCTTTCTTCGCTTGTCGACATGACTCTACCTTTTTGCTGCTTGCCCCAAGACGTCCCCGCCCAAGGCGCCAAGAGACCCTATTTAGCCTGCGCGTAGATTATGACAATGGCCTGAGCCAATGGAAAATCGTCGGTGATGGTCAGGTGAATGTCCGGAACATAGCCTTCAGGCGTGATTTCCTTGAGCCTTTCGGCTGCGCCGCCGGTAAGCGCCAGGGTCGGTTTTCCGCCCGGCAGGTTCACAACCCCCATATCGCGCCAGAAAACGCCCCGTGACAAGCCCGTCCCCAGCGCCTTGGAGCAAGCCTCCTTGGCGGCGAATCGCTTGGCGTAGGACGCGGCCCGGTTGAGCCGTTTGTCGGATTTCGCCTGCTCGATCTCGGTGAAGATGCGGGTGGTGAAGCGGTCACCATGGCGGGCCAGCGTCTTTTCCACGCGGCGGATGTCGATAAGATCGTTGCCGAGACCGATGATCATGGGGCCCTCATTACAGTTGTGACATCGCCGCGCGGCGCGGGGTTTTAAGGCCGAGCGTTTCTTCGGTGAGCTTCAGGCCGATTTCCGCGGCGACCCGCCGGCGCTCAAGGATCGGCGCGGTGATCAGCGCATCGGACCATTCATTGACCTTCATCATGACCGGCTCCGCCTCCGCGCGGGTGAGCCACGCGCAGGTCTTTGGCCATCGCGCGGCGTCGGGTTTCCATTCGGCGTAGCGCATGCAGCGGAACATCGCGGCGATCGTAATGTCGGCAAGGCCGAACGGGCCGGCGAGGAACCCCGCCTCCGGCGCGACGCGTTCGAGATAGTCCATCACTTCCACGACGCCAGTCCCAATGTTGTCGTTGAACGCCGCGTCATCGAACGGTTCTTTAAATACGCGTGGGCGCACGAGTTTCGCCGCGAAGCCTTTCCAGATGAAAATCTCGCCCATGCGGCTGTCGGAATATTCCTCGAGCCAACGCGCTTTCGCCCGCGCCTCGGGCGTTGAAGGAAGCGCCGCGGACGACGGCCAGCGTTCGTCAATATAGTGGGCAATGACGGAGGAATCGTTCAACACCAGATCGCCGTCGATAAAAACCGGGATGCGCCGCAAGGGCGACAATGCAGAAAACCGTTCGTCGCCATAAAATGGCGTAATCGGATCAACCTCGAAATCGACGCCCTTCATCACGAGCAGCGCCAGCACTTTTTTGACATAGGGAGAGACCGGCGAGCCGATAATCTGGATCATACGGCCGCCGTAAGGATAAGGGACGCCGAACAGCGTCGTCCTTCGAGACGCAAAAAATCCTTCATCCTGAGGAGAACCGAAGGTTCATCTCGAAGGGCAAAGGATTTTTTGCTCCTCAGGATGAAGCTGTTCTCCGGCTGGATCATCAATAAAGCCCGCCGGTGCGGGCGTCCTTCATCAGGCGCTTCATTTCCTTCACGCTTTCAGCAAGGCCCATAAACACCGCCTCGCCCACCAGGAAATGCCCGATATTGAGTTCAACGATCTGCGGGATCGCCGCGACGGGCTGCACATTAAGGAATGTCAGGCCGTGACCGGCGTGAACCTCAAGCCCCAGCGAGTCCGCAAGCTCCGCCCCGGCGCGGATTTTCTCAAGCTCGGCTTTATAGCGCGCAGGCTCGGTCGCGAGCGTCGCCTCGTAATAGGCGCCCGTATGCAATTCGATCACCGGCGCGCCGGCGGATTTCGCTGCGTGGATTTGCTCCGGCTCCGGATCAACGAATAGCGATACGCGAATGCCTGCGTCCGTCAGTTCCCGAATGAAAGGCGCGATGAAATTATGCTGGCCCGCCACATCGAGCCCGCCTTCGGTGGTGCGCTCATTGCGGTTTTCCGGCACGATGCAACAGCCATGTGGCTGCACCTGCGTGCACAATTGCAGCATCTCGGCGGTCGAGGCCATTTCGAAATTGAGCGGCAGACCGATTTCGTCTTTCAGGCGGCGCATATCGTCATCGCGAATATGACGCCGGTCTTCGCGCAGATGCGCAGTGATGCCGTCGGCGCCCGCGCCTTCCACCAGCAGCGCCGCGCGCACCGGGTCGGGATGCGGACCGCCGCGCGCATTCCGGATCGTCGCCACATGGTCGATATTGACCCCGAGGCGGATGGGTTTTTTCTGTTCAGTCATGGCGCGTCATCAAATCACGGTTTCTTCTCCCCTCTCCCTTAAGGGAGAGGGGTCGGGGGTGAGGGTGTAAAGCAAAAGCTCTTTCATCGATTCAAATTCCACCCTCACCCGGCGAGCGAGCCTTGCGGCTCATTCGCCACCCTCTCCCGCCAGCGGGAGAGGGTAAAGCCCTCCGCTTCGCCGCAAGATAAAAACTCACTGACTGACCCCGCGGCTGCCGGGTTTCACCGCCGGCACGCCCTTTAGGTGTTCAGGAAGTTTATCCGGCTCCCACGCTTCGACCTTGATTTCCGCAAGCGGAATGATCGGCGCGCCCACATCAACCGCGCCCGCCGACCGGTCAACCAGACAGCCAAGCGCCAGAATTTCACCGCCCGCCTTTTTCACCGCGATGATCGCCTCGCGCGCGGACAGGCCCGTGGACACGATGTCCTCGACGATCACGACGCGCGCGCCCTTTTCAATCGAAAAACCCCGGCGCAATTGAAACTCGCCCTCAACGCGTTCGAGAAACATGAAAGGCGTTTTGAGATGACGCGCGGTTTCGTAACCGTAAATGATCGCGCCCATGGCCGGGGAAATCACATAGTCGACATCGCTCACCGCGCCCGCAATTTTTTCTGCGAGCGCCCGGCAAAGCCGTTCGGCGCGGTCGGGATACATAGAGACGATCGACTTGTTCAAATAGGTGTCGCTATGCAGCCCCGAAGACAGAATGAAATGCCCCTTCATCAGCGCGCCGGCTTCTTCAAATTCCTTCAGCGCGTCAAAGCTCGTCATGGTCTTCGGCTCCTGTCCGTTCCACATCAATCACATTTGGCGACGCGCGCAGCCCCGCCAGCACTTGCGCGAGATGGCGCGCATCTTTCAGTTCCACATCCATAAGGAAATCCACAAATTCGCGCGAGCGGTTCTGGATGCGAATATTGGCAATGGAAACGCCATAGCGCGCAACAATGCCCGCAACTTCCGACAACACGCCGAGTCCGTTGCGCACGGTGCAGCGAACCCGGGTGAACGCAGTCGCGTTTTCTTCCTGATCGCGCCATTTGAGGTCGAGCCAGCGTTCCTGCGGCGGGTCTTCGCGCTCCAGCGTTTCGCAGGAAATCGCATGCACCATGACCGAGCCATCATCCTGGCGGATGCCGACAATGCGCTCGCCGGGCAATGGCGTGCAGCAGCGCGATATCGCCACCTTCACCCCCGGCGTCAGCCCGGAGATCGCGGCGCGCGGCCGGAAAGCGCGCAAGGAGGCGGCGCGGATTTCGCTTTCGCTCTCTTCCACGGACGCGCCCGGATAGACCGCTTCAACCAGATCGCCCACGGGAAGTTCGCCGCGCCCGATCGCATACAGCACGTCTTCGACTGATGTCTTGTCGAGACGCTTCAGCGCCTCGCGCACGCCCTTCAGCGAGAATTCCAGATGCGCGCCGGTGAAAACGCTTTCCGCAATTGAACGGCCCAGCGCGATCGCTTCGTCATGCTGCATCTTTTTGATGCGGCGGCGAATGGCGCTGCGCGTGCGGCCCATAACGGCGACGCTCTCCCACTCCGCCGGCACGGGCGCATGTTCTGAGCGCAAAATCTCGACGACATCGCCATTATTGAGCGAGGTGCGCAAAGGCCGCTGCACGCCGTTGATCTTGGCGCCGATGCACTGATCGCCCACATCGGTGTGCACGCCATAGGCGAAGTCGAGAGGCGTCGCGCCTTTCGGCAAGGCGATGACGCGGCCCTTTGGCGTGAAACAGAACACCTGATCCTGAAACAGCTCAAGCTTGGCGTATTGCAGCGCCTCGTCCGGGTCTTCGCCGGCCTGGAACATCTCAACCAGCCGGCGCGGCGTTTCATAGGGGTCATACTGGCCGCGGGTGACAATCTCGACGCTGGCGCCGCCTGAGCTCGCATCCTTATATTGCCAATGCGCCGCGACGCCGCGTTCGGCGGTTTCGTGCATTTCGTAAGTGCGGATCTGGATCTCGATGCGCTGGCGGCGTCCGTCGGAAGAAGGCGGGCCGATCACCGCAGTATGGATCGAGCGGTAATTATTCGGCTTGGGCGCGGAAATATAATCATCGAATTCAGACGGGATCATTCGCCAATTGGTGTGGATGACCGCCAGCGCCGCGTAGCAATCTTCGGTTTTGTCGACCAGCACCCGGAATGCATAAATATCGGCGAGTTCGTCAAAGGAGACGTTTTTTTGCGTCATCTTGCGCCAGATCGAATAGGCGCGCTTTTCGCGGCTCGTCACTTGCGCTTTCAGTCCCGCCGCCGCAAGCCGGTCGCGCAGCACATTCGCCAGCTCAACCACGCCGCCCAGAGAATGATGCTGCAAATCATCAAGCCGGCTTGAGATCGTTGAAAAAGCATCGGGGCTCAATTCGCGGAAGGAAATATCCTCGAGCTCTTCGCGGAACCGGTGCACGCCGATGCGGCCGGCCAGCGGCGCGTAGATGTCCATGGTCTCGCGGGCGATGCGCTGGCGCTTTTCCGGCTTCGGAATGTAATGCAGCGTGCGCATATTGTGCAGCCGGTCCGCGAGTTTGACGAGCAGCACGCGCACATCATCGGCCATCGCCACCACAAGCTTGCGGAAATTCTCCGCCTGCTTGCTGGCTTCGCTTTTCAGCTCGATCTGCGAGAGCTTGGTGACGCCGTCGACCAGCCGCGCCACCTCGTCGCCAAAGAGCTTGCGAATGTCTTCGATTGTCGCGTCGGTGTCTTCGACCACGTCATGGAGCAGCGCCGTCGCCACTGTCGCCGGATCAGCGCGCAAACCGGTGAGGATCGCCGCCACCGCCAGGGGTGAGAGAAATAAGGATCGCCCGAGGCGCGCGTTTGTCCGCCATGTGCTTTCATGGCGTAAACATAAGCCTTGTTCAGCAGGATTTCATCTGCATCCGGATCATAGGCCTTGACGCGATCGACCAGTTCGACCTGACGAATAAAGCCGATGGGCTGGCGCGTCGGCGCCGCTGCCGGTGCAGTTGTTGAAATGCCTGTTGCTGAACTATCGGTCCCGCTGGCCGCCTGTTTATCCGCCATATCCCTTCGGCCATCACACCATAATGCGGCCGGTCGGGATGCTCGTCTTCAATCGGGCAGTCCGGAACCGCCGGCCAGGTCTCTTAGCCCTTTGGCAGGGTCTGCGGCGAGGTGATGCCGGCAGCCTGAATGGCCTTGAGATAATCTTCTTCGGTAAGCGTATCGAATTCCGGCGCGTCGGCTTTTTCCGGCGCTGTTTCGGAATCGTCCGTATCGTCGAGCTCCACCTGCTTTTGCAGAGAGACAACCAGATCTTCTTCAATCTCGTCGGGCACAAGCTCGCCATCGGCGATTTCACGCAGGGCGACAACCGGGTTCTTGTCATTGTCGCGCTCAACCAGAAGCGGCGCGCCAGAGGCCAGAACGCGGGCGCGATGGCCTGCGAGCAGCACGAGATCGAAACGGTTCGTGACTTTATCGACGCAATCTTCGACGGTGACGCGGGCCATTCAGTTCTCCAGAAATCGTCATATAGGATACGAACGCGCCGACCGCAGGGTCGGAGCGGGCCTTTTTGCTTATCCCCTGCGGCCACGCGATACAAGCGCTGCAATGCAAAAAACCGGTGAAATCACGAGATTTTAACCACGTCCTGCGTGGAAATCCGGCCCGCCATGGCGGCGGCGGTGTCGCCGCTCACCGGATGGCGCCAATCCGGGGCGATCTCGGCCAGCGGGACAAGCACGAAGGCCCGGTCGGCGATCCGCGGATGCGGCAGGATCGGCCCGCCTTCCGCCCCGTCGCGGCGCTCGTCGTGATAGGCCACAAGATCAAGATCGAGGGTGCGCGGGGCGTTTTTGACCGAGCGCTGCCGCCCGAACCCCGCCTCCACCGCATGCAGCGCCGCCAGCAGCGCGTCGGGGTCCAGTTCGGTCTCGATTTCCGCCACCGCGTTCACAAAGGGCGGATCGGATGGGTCGGGCCATGCAGGAGTTTCATAAAGGCATGATACGCACTTCAGGTGCGACATTCGGCCAATAGCCTGAAACGCCTTTAAAACAATATGTTGCGAGATCAAGACCGCAAAAAGGCAGATTAGATCCGGCAGCAATAAAAATCATTTCTACTCAAATGCATGTCACGCAGAAAGCGGACTTACTTATTTTAAAGCAAGACTCTCAGAGGCGACTATGACGAAGTTTCTCGGCCTGCGCGAGCAGGAAAAGACCGCGTTTTTTATTGATGGCGCCAACCTCTATAAAGCCGCAAGAAATCTCGGATTCGATATTGATTACAAGAGCCTGCTCGCGAAAGCGCAGGACAGCTGCCAGCTTGTGCGCGCGTCTTATTACACCGCCATTCAAGAGGACCGCGAACAGGACTATTCCCCGCTCCGGCCGCTGGTCGATTGGCTCGATTATAATGGCTACACGATGGTCACCAAGATCACGCGGGAGTTCACCGACGCCCAGGGGCGCAAGCGCTTCAAAGGCTCGACCGATGTGGAGCTGGTCGTCGACATGATGCAAATGTCCGACAAGCTCGATCACGTCATCCTGTTTTCCGGCAATGGCGACTTCCGCCGGGTGATCGAAGCGATCCAGGCCAAAAGCGTGCGCGTCAGCGTCGTCTCCACCGTAAAATCGTCGCCGCCCATGGCGTCGGACGAATTGCGCCGCCAGGCCGACAGCTTCTTCGATCTCGCCGACCTCGAAAACCTCATCGGCCGCCGCGGCGGCCCGGCGCGCAAACCGGCGAAACCGGCGCCGGATTATGATGATGATTTCGAAGATGACTATGAAGACGATTTCGAAGACGTCGATTAAGCCGTGCCGGTGAAACGCGCCAAATCCGCAACCGCCCGTCCCGCCAAAATCCCCCCGAGCCGCCTGTCGATTGCAGGCTGTGCCCGCGGCTGGCGGAATTTCGCGACGAAAACTGCGAGGCCTATCCGGATTATTTCAACGGCGCCGCGCCATCCTTTGGCGAGGCGGACGCCAGGCTGTTGATTGTCGGTCTCGCGCCCGGCCTGCATGGGGCGAACCGCACCGCCCGGCCCTTCACCGGTGATTATGCGGGTGATCTGCTTTACGCGACGCTGGCGAAATTCGGTTTCTCGTCAGGAACTTATCAGGCCGACCCCAATGACGGCGTGAGGTTGAACGCGGCGATGATCACCAATGCGGTGCGCTGCGTGCCGCCGCAGAACAAGCCGGTGGGCGCGGAGATCAAGACCTGCCGGCAGTTTCTGGTGGCGCGCATCGCGGCGCTGCCGAAGCTTGAGGCGATCTTGTGTCTCGGGCGGATTTCGCACGACTCCACCCTCGCCGCGCTGGGGCTGAAACCGAAGGATGCGCCCTTCGGCCATGGCGCCGCGCATGAGGTCGCGGATCGTGACCTGATCTTGTTCGACAGCTACCACTGCTCGCGCTACAATACGAATACGCGCAGGCTAACGCCTGAAATGTTTGAGTCGGTGTTCGCCGCGATTCGAAAGAAGATCGGCAAGAGCTGACGGTAAGATCAGCCGAATTGAGGGAAGAAGACGCCGCCGAGCCGCTTTTGGCGCGCCCGGCCCAATTTGCAAGCCCCGGCCCATGCCGCAAGCAACGGGCCAGCAGCGAGAACGATGACGCCATGAACAGAAATTGGGGCATTCCGGCAAAGGGCGAGCGCGCGGCATTCCGCAGCGCCAAGGATGCAAAGCCCGGCCTGACGCTGTTTGTCAGCGCGGTGTTCGGGGTCATCGGCGCGGCAGTAGCGGCGATCAGCTTCGCCGACGCCCGCGATGCGATTGTCGGCCTGTTTCACGGCTTCAGCCTTGTCGCCGCCGTTGTTGCGGCGGGCTTTGGGTGCTGGGTCTATATCTGGCTGGCGCGCCCGCGTTTCGCCGCGCAGCTTTCCGGCAAGGGCGACGCATTTTCAAAGCTCTTGCGGTTTTACGCCAAAGCGGCGCTTGGCCTTGGCGCGATGCTGCTGGTCGCCAAACTCACCGGAATCATTGATTTGAAAATCATCAGCGTGCTGCTTTTATGCGTGTCAGGCGGCGCCGGCGCGGCGGCGGCGTTTCAGACCGTGATCGCCTTCGTGCCTTACTATGAAGAAGAAGTCTGAGGACTGAAGCACGCAAATTACCCGTCAAAACTTGCTCTCCACTACACTATATGTGATGGAAGTGTCTTGAACCTTTTGCACATCAATAACGACACCTCGAAACACGATTTTAGAGATGTTTTTATTACTGATTGGGTAGGTTAAATCTTGGCTGAAAGCCGGGCGAGCCAAATTATCTGTGTACTCCCTGTACGCAACACGTAGCGTGTTGCCATCGCGGCCCTGATAGATCAACTCCCGTTTGTACCCACCCGCTTCAGCCATCACAGTTTCGCCTAACGCCTGTGAATAGGAAACCGGCGAAGGAAGCGCCTTATCGAACAATATATATCCGGGTTTGCTCGAAGCGCGCTCAAACGAGCCATCACCATCATCATCGTAGAAGCAATCCTTGCCGTAATTATCCATGCAGTATTTACTATCTGTTACACGAAACAGCTGTGTGTGCGGTTCAGCCTTCACACTCATCATTGGGCCAACCGTTATATCGACTGCGGTATCTACGTGATAATAATCTGCAGCCTGGTAAGCGTAGTAATCAAAATTCTGGAAAATCGTCTGGCCGACAGATGCTGTTGAGGATTCGCCAATTTGAGGAGCAATACCCGCAAATTTAGTGATCTTAGGCTTCGCCAAACCTGCAATTGGCACCTCACCAGTTGTCGCACAACCAAATAAAGCTACACAGAAAAGTACTGATAAAAAATTTCGCATGTAAAGCCCCCCACTTCTCGAAACCCGTAAAGTAAAAGAATATCCTATACCGGGGGCGGTCTACTTGTCAGCCCCGATCGCGCAACAGCCGCTGCTTCTGGCGATTCCAGTCTCTGTCTTTCGACGTGTCGCGCTTGTCGTGCAGCTTCTTGCCCTGCCCGACGCCGATCTCCAGCTTGGCGCGGCCGCGCGCATTGAAATACAGCTTCAGCGGCGTCAGCGTGAAACCCTTGCGCTCCACCGCTTGCGCAAGCCGTTCAATCTCGCGTTTGTGCAACAGCAATTTGCGCTTGCGCTTGGGCTCGTGATTTTCGCGATTGCCGGCGGAATATTCCGGGATGTTGGCGTTGATCAACCAGATCGCGCCTTCTTCCGGCGAGCAATAGGCTTCGGCGATATTCGCCTTGCCCTCGCGCAGCGCCTTCACTTCCGTGCCGGTCAGCATGATCCCCGCTTCGAGCACGTCGCCGATGAAAAATTCGTGACGCGCGCGGCGGTTCTCGGCGATGATCTTGCGGTCGTCTTTGGCTTTGTCGGACATCAGCCGAGCAGGCCAAGCTCTTCAAGCGCCGCTTTGACCTTGGCCTTGGAAGCGTCGCTCGGCGTCACCATCGGCAGGCGCAGCTCATCCGACATCAAACCCATCAGCGACATGGCGTATTTCACCGGCCCCGGCGATGCGTCGGAAAACAGCGCGTCATGCAGCGGCATGAGCCGGTCCTGCAGCGCCCGCGCGGTGACGTAGTCATCATTGAGACAGGCTTCCTGCATATGCGCGCAGAGTTCCGGCGCCACATTCGACGTCACGGAAATGCAGCCCGTCCCGCCCATGGCGTTAAAACCCACCGCTGTCATGTCTTCGCCGGAAAGCTGAATGAAGCCCTTCTCGCATTCACGGCGCTGCACGGCGACGCGGGCGAGATCACCGGTCGCGTCCTTGACGGCGACAATGCGCGGCAGTTTCGACAGCGACGCCATGGTCTCGCGCGACAGGCCGACAACGGTGCGCGCGGGGATGTTGTAGACAATGATCGGAATGTCGGTCGCGTCATGCAGCGCGGTGTAATGCGCGACAAGGCCCGCCTGATTCGGCCGGTTGTAATATCCGGTCACCGACAAGATCGCATCAACGCCGATCTTCTCGATGCGCTGGGCCATGGAAATCGCATAGGCGGTTTCGTTCGACCCGGCCCCGCCAATCACCGGCACGCGTCCGGCGGCGGCTTCAACGCACAAGGCGATGACGCGCTCATGCTCTTCATCGGTCAGCGTCGCGGATTCGCCGGTTGTGCCGACTGGCACAAGCCCATGCGTGCCGGCGGCGATCTGGCGCTCGACAAGGGTCTGCACGCCGCGCTCATCGACAGCGCCATTGCGGAACGGGGTAACCAAGGCCGTGATAGACCCTTTAAACTGTGTCATTGGCTCAATTTTCTCAAATTTAAGGTCTCGATAACCCCAAGCCCTGAATTCGGCAAGCGTCGCCTGTTTTGATGCCGCCCGGTTTGGGCTATTATGAGGCGATCCGGTGCGTTTAGGTGGGAGTCTCGAGAGTATGATGCGTTTTGCGCCAAATGGTCATCGTCGGCGCACGCAAAAGGGGGCGCAGACCGGGGCCCGGCGGACTACAGGACAAATTTCGCCAGAAAAGTCGGCGATCGCGCAACTGCTTCGCGCTGGCGCAGCGGCGTTAACCCTTATTGGCCTATGCGCCGCGACGCCCATGGGCGCGGCCTCGGCCAGCATGTCCGCCCTCGCCCCGCGCCTGAAACCGCCCGCGCCCGGCCCTGTCTATATGACCCGGCCCGACAAGGACCGCTTGCTCGCGGTCTCCAAGGCGCTCAAGGCCCGCCAGTTTTCCACAGCGCAATCACTGAACGCGCTGGTCGAAGATCCGATGGCCCGCGAGCTCGGCGCCTGGATGTATTTGATGGCGCAGGACCCGCAGGTGGATTTCAAAGAAGCGGACCGGTTCCTCGACGCCAATCCGGAATGGCCCGCCATTTCGCGCATCGCCAGCTTCGTCGAAAAACGCATCCCCGATAATGCGCCCGCCGATCAGGTGCTCGCCTTTTTCGACACTCGTAAACCGGTCACCGGCGACGGCAAGGTGCAACTCGCCCGCGCTCTTTTTTCCGTCGGCGACAAGCAAGGCGGCGAACTCTATCTTCGCGACGCCTGGATCAACGACAACTTCACCCTCGCCGAAGAAAAACGGATCCTGTCGAATTATGGCGGACGGCTGAACCGGGAAGATCATGCAGCCCGGGTCGACCGGATGTTATGGGATCGCCAGGTCACCAATTCGCGCCGCGTCTTTCCCTATCTCGACAGCCATGAACGCAAAAAAGCCGAAGCGCGCGCCGCCCTCCTGCTCCAGGCGGCGAGCGCGCAGAAGCTTTATGACCGCCTGCCTGAAGCTGACAAACTCGACAGCGGCGTGTTGCATGCGGCGGTGCGCTATCATCGCCGGCGCGGTGAAGAACAATATGCGATGGCCCTTGCCGCCATGGCGCCGGACGATCCGGAACAATTACGCAATGGCGAACGCTGGTGGGATGAACGCAATCTGCTGATGCGCTGGGCGCTGAAAAACGGCCGCTTCGCCGACGCCTATATGATGGCGGCCTCGCACGGCATGACCGAGGGCAGCGATTATGCGGAGGCGGAATTCTACGCCGGCTGGATCGCCCTGCGCTTCCTGAACGAGCCGGCGCGGGCGGAAACGCATTTCCTCGCCCTTGCTTCCGAAGTCGGCACGCCGATCTCGGTGTCGCGCGCGCAATACTGGCTTGGCCGCGCCGCCGCCGCGAAGGGCGACGCCGCCACCGCAGAGATTTACTACGCCAACGCCGCTGAACATTATTACTCCTATTACGGACAATTGGCGGCGGAAGAAGCGGGCATCGACCTGTCGGCCGCCACCTTCTCCGGGCTTACGGAGTCAACGCCGGCGGATCGCGCGCTGTTCGCCTCGCGCCCGGCGGTTGCGGCGCTGCGCATGCTGAGCGATCTCGATCTCGATTATGAATTCATGGTCTTCGCCTATCATGTGGACGACCAGTTGGAGCGTCCCGGCGAATATCTTGAACTCGCCAAGCTTACCGATGGCGAAGGCGCGCCGCATCTTACCGTGCGCGCGGGCAAGGTCGCGACCCAGCGCGGCGCCTTCACGCCGGCGGTCGCCTATCCGCTTGTCTTTGTGCCCGAGGAAGCGGCGCGTTTCGTCTCGCCGGAGATCATTCTCGGCCTGTCGCGTCAGGAAAGCGAATTCAACCCGCGCGCCTATTCCCGCGCCGGGGCGCGCGGCGTGATGCAGCTTATTCCGACCACGGCGCAGATCACCGCGCGCAAAGAGGGCCTGACTTATTCGCGTTCGGCGCTGCTCGATGATCCGGTTTACAACATGACCTTAGGGTCGGCGCATCTTTCGCATCTTATCGACCGGTTTGACGGCTCGCTGATCATGACGCTCGCTTCTTATAACGCCGGCGCCAGCCGCGTTGACCGGTGGATGCGCGAATATGGCGACCCGCGCAGCGACGCGGTTGATCCTCTCGACTGGGTCGAACTGATTCCGTTTTCCGAAACCCGCAATTATGTGCAGCGGGTGCTGGAAAATACGCAAGTCTATCGCGGACGCCTGAATAACAAGCCGATCCCCGGACGCCTGGCGGGCGACATTGAACGCGGCGGCGCGCTCGGGCGCATCGCCAGTCAAACGGCGCCGTCGCTGGTGTTGGCCAGCATCGCCGCCCCGCTCGGCGCGCAAATCCTGCCGCCCGTGCCGGAACGCACAGAAGCGCGCGCGCGCCAATATGCGATGGAAAACCCGCCGACAATGCCGGGCGCGGACACCGGCTCTCTGGTGACTCCGGAGCCGACTGCCGTCGCCCTGGCCGATCCGGCGGACGGCAAAGCCAGCGCGAAGAAGAAAAACTCCAGAAAGCGCAACAAGACCCGCCAGCGCGAAGAGCCGGCGCCGACGCTTACGCCGAAACCGGAAGAAATCCGCGCCGTCATCGCCCCGGCCGAAACCCTCGCGCTCAATGAAACAGATGCAGCGCACCAAAGCGCCCCGACGCTCACCGAAAAGGACGCGGCGGACATCATCGCGGCCGACGCCGCCCTCGCCGCCGAAGATGCAATCGCTGAAGGCGGCGAGACGGAAGCGGTCGAAGAAGAGCTGCTTGCTTCCGAAGAAAGCGAGCCCCTGCCGCCGGAAGCTATCGTCGACGCCGTTGACGATCTCAGCGCCATCGCAACCGATCTCGATGCGATCCCCGCCGACGAAATGGATAGTTGCCTCGCCTATCGCGATTTCCTGGCGCGGAATGCGGAAGAAGATTCAGACGCGGCGACCGACCTCAACGCCGCCATGCTCGCCGAGCTTCAGGGCGGCGGCGGCAGCGCCTGCGAGTAGCGGTTCGCGTTAATGAACTGTACATGCTGGCGAAAACGCGATGCGGGTCGAGCCAACGCGCGCTAGCCGGACCCGTCGCCCGGCGCGCAGTCCCAAACAGCAAAAGCAATCGGCCCCGCTAGGAGGGGCCGTTGATATGATCCAAATTGCCTAGCGCTTGGAGCCGGTTGCCCAACGGGCCGCCTGAAAGTCAGGCGTTGGATTAGACCGGCGCTATATCAAAGTTTTGATGGTGAAATCTCCCATCGTTACAGCAGCGACAAAATGGTGACGCGAGAGGTGTTATTCAAGCCAATGTCGCTGATGTAGTTTGCCGAAGCGCTGGCGGTAAGATGAGACAGTCTTCGAACCTTACCCTCAGCGCACAAGCGTGCGCCGCGCGGTTAGCGCGCCCCATCGGAGCCACGAGCGAAGCGAGTTGGCGCGAGATATAGATAAAGACTGGCGGAGAGGAAGGGATTCGAACCCTCGAAGGGAGTTAAAGCCCTTACTCCCTTAGCAGGGGAGCGCCTTCGACCACTCGGCCACCTCTCCGCCGCCGGTAATGCCCGGAAATGTCTGGCATTGCAAGACGCGCCGGCGGTCGCGCTTGCGGGCCATTCCGGCTTCCGTCCCGCGCCTTTCGCCCGCCCCGCCCGCGCGGTAAATTTACCAAAGAAAAGCGTGAAAACACGCCCGCCCGCGCATTGAGGAGAAACGCCCCATGACCCAGTTCGATTTCGGCCAGCCCGCCGACGGCATCATCCAGATGGCCTATGTGGTCGAGGATCTGTCCGCCGCCATGGCCTCCTGGACCAAGCGCATGAATGTCGGCCCATGGTTCCTGATCGAGCATTTCACCGGCGGCGAACCGGTCTATCGCGGCGGCCCGTCGAAAGCCGATGTGGCGATCGCCATGGGCTTCGCCGGCCATATGCAGATCGAGCTGATCCAGCCCAATGACGCGCATCCTTCCGTCTATAAGGAAGTGATCGATGCGCGCGGCTATGGTTTCCATCATTTCGGCAAGGCCTCGCCCGACTATGACGGCGATCTCAAGCATTATGAGGCGGCAGGCTATGAACTCGCCTTTCAGGCGCTGGTGCCCACCGGCGGGCGCGTCGGCTATCTCGACACCAAAGGCGAACTGCCCGGCTTTCTGGAGCTGATCGAGTCCGGTCCGGGCCTCGACGACACGTTCAGCCGGTTCTACGCCGCCTCGATCAAATGGGACGGAAGCGACCCGGTCCGCCCCATGGCGTAACCGCCGCTTCCGGATGCAATGCCTGCTGAGATGCTCCCCGCGCGCCAAGTTAACTATTCATAAAACGTTAACCAATTTACAGCCATGGTGCGCCTAAAGGCTTATACAACCATGGCGGGTAAAAATTACTATCAGCTGCTGATCTGCTGCGCGCTTTCAGGGCTCGCGACAGCTGCGCATGCCGATGAAGAGATTGAAGTCCGGGGCAGCATTTACGCCGCCTTCGATCAGGAAACCCTGCCCCCCGATGGCGGCGCTGAAGAAGTCGAAACCGTCGTCGGAGCAATCCGCGCCGCGCTCTTTCATAATCCGCAAATCCGCGCCGCCGCCGCGCAAACCGACGCCGCCAAGGCCGAACGGTTTCGCGCGCTGGGCGGCTTCCTGCCGAATATCGAAGCGACGGCGACCTATGCGGATGATGATCTGCGCAGCTCGTCCTTGCAGACACTGACTGACCGCGACGGCACAACGCTCGGCGTCACCGCCGTGCAGCCGGTGTTTCAGGGACTCGCCGCGATCAACCGCTTCCGCGCCGCACGCGCGCGCGTCAGCCAGTCCGATCTTTCCCTGCTCGCCGCGCAACAGCAAACCGCGCTCGACGCGGCGCGCGCCCATGCGGGCGTCATCCTGCTGCGCGCCATCGTGCAGCACCGCATCGACAATATGGCGCTGGTCAAAGAGCAACTCAACGTTGCGGAAAAACGTCAGCAGGCCGGCGCGCAAAGTCGCACCGGCGTCGAGCAGGCGCGCATGCGCCTCGCCCAGGCGCAGGTGGATCTCGGACTGGCGCGCACCCAGCTCGCCGAAAGCGAAGCCGCCTTCACCCGCATCATCGGCCGCCCGCCGACCGCAAACCTCGTTCCGGACTCGCGCGATCTCGCGGCCGAATTTGCATCGGCCGAAGACGCAATCAACACCGCGCATAACAACAATCCGGTCATCGCCGCCGCGGACAAAGGCGTCGATGCGGCAAAGCACGCCAAGAACGCCGCCAAGGGCGCCTTTGCGCCGCGTCTCACGGTTGAGGCGAGCTATCTGAAACGCTATGGCGACACGCAGGCCATGTCGCCGCTCCCGCAAACGCAAGATGAAGAATATCAACTTGTCGCGCGCGTGCGCATGCCGATCTTCCGCCAGACCGAAGACATCGCCAGCCTGCGCAGCGCCGGCGCCAATGTCTCCCAGGAACAAGCACAGCTGATGACCGCCGTGCTCGCGATTGAAGAAACCGTAACGCGCAGCTGGCGGCAATGGAGCGAAGCGATGGCCCGCGCCGCCGCCGCCAAAACCGGCATCAACGCGGCGACCCATTCTGTTCGCGGCCTAAAGCTTGAATATGAAGCCGGACAGCGCAGCGTGATCGACGTGCTTGACGGTCAGCGCGATCTCGTCACAGCGCAGATCAATGCTTCACAGGCCGAATATGAAGTCCGCGTCAGCCAGTATGAACTCGCCGCCGCGACCGGCTTCATTCTGGAAGCGTTTTTCGGCGACGCGGAACGCGTAGAATAAACGCGCTGACGACCCCTTTCATTCCGCTCAGAACTAGTACGTCACCTGCTCGATTTCAGAGAAGGCGATGGTCGACCCGTCGCTCAAGGTGATGACGCCGCTGGAATCTTCGCTGAAGATCACGCCGTTTTCATCGGAAGAGACAATCGAGCCTTCGGTGAGTTCGATGGTCCAGTCGGCGCCAAGCTCGCCCAAAGGCATTGAGCCGTCATTCAACTGGATCGTGTCCGTCCAGCCGGCCCCGCCGGCAATCTGGTCGGACCCGTCGCCCATTTCATAGACGAAGACATCATCGCCATCGCCGCCGGACATGAAGTCATCGCCCGCGCCGCCATCCAGCGTATCATTGCCGCCGCCGCCAAACAGATAGTCATCGCCGTCGCCGCCGGAAAGCGCATCTTCGCCAGCGCCGCCAAACAGATATTGCGAACCGGGCGCGGATTCCTGCACCTCGACCGACACCGTCTGCTGATAGGTTGCGCCATGTTCGTCCGTCGCCTCGACAACGACATCATGCGAGGCCTGATCAGCGTAGTCCAAGGACATGCCGTCTTTGACTTTCAGCTGATCGCCAACCACTTCGAACATGCCGGAGGGATCGTCGGCAATCGCAAAGCTCGGCGCGCCGACAGCATCCGCATCCGCCGCCGACAGGGTTCCGACGACCGCGCCGTCAACGCCTTCGACCGGGCCTTGAACGATTTCGTCAAACTGCGCCGAAACCACCGCGGACAAGCCGTCGGGTCCGTCATCATCGGGATTGATGATGGTGATGGCGTTGTCACCGTCAATAAAGCTTGGCGGCGTGAACGCGCCATTCACCAGCGTCATCGGCTCATATTCCGTGGAGCCGGGCGTGCGCGTGGCGAATACCTGAACGCCGCTTTCGGAGATCTGCACGACGATGCGCGGCGTGTTTTCGCCGCCAGCGACCCATGGTTCGGAAATCGCGGAGCCATCTTCGAATTGCAGGAACGCCTGGCTGCCGGCGTCATAGACATTCGACTGCAATTGCAGCGTCTTGTCCGAAATGCTGTCACCATTGACGAGCAATTCAAATGAATTGTCGACCGACGCGAACGCCAGCGTGACAACGCCGGCGCCGGCGGCCGCGCCGCCAAAGTTCACCGTGGCTGTCCCGCTGCCGCCGCCATCGGCGGTTGTGATTTCACCATTGCTGACGCTGGCGTCTGCGTTGCGCGACGCGTCAGCAGCCGTGAGCGAAATGCCCGTCGGCGGCAGATTGAGAATATCTTCCGCGCCGACAGTCTGGTCTGCGAATTCGAAGTTCTCGACCTCGTAGACCGTGTCCGTTCCGTCGGGCGAGCCCGCGCGATTGTCGATCACGCGGAAAGTCGTCTCGTCAATCTGTTCCACGGTGTAATCAGCCCGGTCGCCGGAAAAGACGACAGTGTCGTTCCCTTCGCCGCCATGGATATAATCATCGCCGGCGGCGCCGGTGATCTGATCGTCGCCAGCCTCGCCGTGAATGTCGTCATTGCCGGCGCTGCCGGTGATCACGTCATTGCTGTCGCCGCCCGCAATATTTTCGTAGTCTTCCGCATCGGCGACGTCGATAGTGAACACCATCGGCGTCACTTCCCCGCCCGCGCCGATCGCGTTGATCGTCACATCATGGGATGGCTGGCCTTCATAATCGGCGGCGACGCCATCCTTCAGTTTCAACTGAGCGCCGACAATCTCGAATGCGCCGGAAGGATCATCGGCGATCACAAATTCTGTAACTGCGCCGCCGGTCTCCGGATCAATCGCGGAAAGGTCGCCCACAATGGCGCCGGGGTTGTTTTCAACCACCATGGGCGCATAGGAAAGCTCGCTCATGGTGATTTCCGCGCCATTCACAAGCTGCAGATCATTCGCGCCTGCAAGGTCTTCAATCACGCCGTCGACAGCGCCATCCATCACCCAATTGTTAATCAGGCCGGGTTCTGTTTCCGGATCGTTGATCGGAGCGTTTGAATGCGCCGCGACCTCTTCCGGGCTGCGCGCATAGTCGAAAATCCGGGCCTCGAAGATTTCGCCTTCAAACACCTGCCCGGTGTCAAAGCCGCCGCCTTCTGCATCCTGCTCCTGACCGAAAGCAACGGCGCCGCCGGCTCTCAAATCGCGAATATCGATTGTGGTCTCGAACGCCGATTCGCCGTCCACATAGACTTTCAACTCGTTGGACGCCTGATCCCAGGAGAACGACACCTGGTGGCGCTCCCCATCCAACAGGGAAGCATTCGGAATGCCGGTGTCTATTTTCTGTCCCGCAAGGAACACGTTCAGATTGCCGCTGCCGCCCTCAAGCCAGAGCAAGGCTTCGTTGTTCGAGCCGCCATTTGCGGCATAAGAGAACAACGGCGTGCCATTGCCCACATCGGTTTGATCAGACGCGAAACTCACTTCCACGGTCACGGCGTCTGTGGGGAACGCCTCCATATTCATCGCCAGCGCCGCATCATCGTCGCCGCCATCCGCATTCAACGCCAGCGCATTGGACGTGCTCACCGGCGCAAGGGCGAAATTGGTCGGCGCTTCATTCACATCCGCAACCGCAACGGTAAAGCTCATCTCGGTGCGATCGCCGGAAGCGCTGATCGCTTCAATCGTCAGATCGTAGGAATTCTGCGTTTCGTGATCGAGCGCGACGCCTTCCTTCAATTTCACTTCATTGCCGACAATCTCGAAAGCGCCGGACGGGTCGTTCACGATTGCAAATTGCGTGACCGGACCGCCAGTGTCGGGATCGCTCGCAGACAATACGCCGGCAACGGCGCCTTCCTGATTTTCCACCACGGTCGGGACATCAAAGGCCTCGCCGCCCTGAACCGAAGCGCCATTTTGCAATTGCAGGTGATCGCCGCCGACGAGATCCTCGATTGCGCCATCAGTCGCCGCGTTCATCACCCAATTATTGACAAGACCGGGCTCAGTATCCGGGCTGCCAATCGGCGCGCCGGCATTGTCGGCGATCTCCGCATCGCTGCGCGCATAGTCGAAGATCCGCACTTCAGCAATTTCGCCTTCGAAGACCTGACCGCTGTTAAAGCCGCCGCCTTCTGAATCCTGTTCCTGACCTAGCGCCAGCGTGCCGCCCGCCCTCAAATCGCGGATATCGACAGCGGTCTCGAACGCCGCCTCGCCATCCACATAGACTTTCAGCTCATTGGTGGACTGATCCCAGGTGAAGGAAACCTGATGCTGCTCCCCATCAAGCAGCGACGCATTCGGAATGCCCGTATCAATGCGCTGGCCCGCGAGATAAATATTCAGATTGCCGCTGGCGCCTTCGAGCCAGATCAGCGCTTCATTGTCGGAGCCATCGCTTGCGGCATAGGAGAACAAGGGCGTGCCATTGCCCACATCCGTCTGATCGGAGGCAAAGGCAACCTCGACAGTAAGCGCCTGTGTCGGGAAACCGGCGATATTTGAAGCCACCGCCGCATCATCGACGCCGCCATCTGTGTTCAGCAGCAGCGCGCCTGACGAATTTGGCGGCGCCATCGCGAATCCGAATGGCGTTTCGACCACATCGCCGACGGGAATATCGAAGCTTTCGCTTGAGCTTTCTCCATTCGCATCCGTCGCCGTCACCGTCACCGCGATTTCTGCACCATCCTCATAGCTGACAGACGCATCGTCCTTCAGCTTCAGCACATAGCCGCTTTCAGACTCAACAACTTCAAAGCGATCATCGCTTACCGTAACCGTGACCGCATCCCCGTCCGGATCTACAATCGACAGCAATGCTGCGTGATCGCCCGCGACATTTTCCGTTATGCCAAGCCGGTCGGCGTCGGTAACGCCCGGCAGGCGATAGGAAGAGCCGCCGATGACTTCGGTGGCGCCGCCCGTATCAGGCCCGGCCCATGACAGCTGCAATGTTGCATCGCCGCCATTTTCAAAATACCGCACTTCAATGTCATGCGCGCCGGAATCGAGTTCGAGCGTCACGGTGCGCGTTCTGGTCGAATGCAAGCCGTCATTATCAAGCACCGGCTCGCCGTCGATGAACAGCATGCTGCCATCGTCGCTCGCCATGGAGAAGGTGTAGGTTCCCCCCTCGCCGACCATGATCTGGCCTTCATATTTCGCCGCGAAATAATCCGCCGGCGCCCCGTCCCAGAAAGCTGCCTGGCCCTGCATATGGTCGAGGCTGCTGACGACGCCTTCCGCATCAGGCGTCGCATCAAAATCAATCTGGTCGAGATTGCTCAGCGAATGACCAATATTGAAGAAGGACGCTTTCAACCCCTCGCCGCCCATCAAAGACAGCTCCGGCGCCGAATTCACGTCATTGACGGCGACCGAAAGGTTCATCGTGTCCGTCGCGCCGCCGGAATCCATCACGGTGACGGAAATGTCGACCGCGCTTGCTTCTTCATAATCCAGGCTCTCGCCGTCCTTCAGTTTCAGGACATAGACGCCGCCATCATCGACAACTTCAAAGCGATCATCGCTAACGGAAAAGCTGTGCGTGTCGCCGGCATCGATATCAGACACCGCCAGTTCGGCGACCACTGCGCCCGCCGTATCTTCAGGCACGGAAAGCGTTTCAGCAGAATATCCATGGGCGTAAGAATCGCCGCCAATGACTTCGGTGGCGCCGCCCGTGTCAGGGCCCGACCATGCAAGCTGCAAAGTCTGGCTGCCGCCATTTTCAAAATAGCGGATTTCAATATCATGCGCGCCCGACTCAAGATCCAGCGTCACCGTGCGCGTTGTCGTTCCATGCAATCCGTCATTATCGAGCACCGGCACGCCATCGATAAACATCATGCTGCCGTCGTCGCTCGCCATGGAGAAGGTGTAGCTTCCACCCTCCTCGACGATGATCTGGCCTTCATATTTCGCCGCGAAATAATCCGCCGGGGCGCCTTCCCAGAAAGCTTCCTGGCCTTGCATGTAATTCAGAGTGTCAACAACGCCCTGCGCATCCGGCGTCGCGTCGAAATCGATCTCATCGAGATTGCTCAGCGAGTGCCCAATGTCGAAGTAGGATGCTTTGAGGCCCGCATTGCTGACAAAACTCAGCATCGGCGCATCATTCGCATCTGCGACTGTCAGGGTGAAGTCCTGAACCGACGTCAGACCGCCCGAGATCACTCGCGGTGATGGTCACATCAATCGGTTCGGCGGTTTCATAGTCGAGGGAAACGCCGGATTTCAACTTCAACTGGTCGCCGACAATCTCAAAGCGGCCGTCGGAAACAGCATAGCTAATGGTGTCGCCCGCATCAGGATCGAAGGTCGCGATCGTGCCGACCACGCCGCCATCGCTGTTTTCCGCAACGCTGGTTGAAGAAAGCGAAATTGTCTGCGGCGCTTCGTTGATGTCGCTCGCATTGACGGTGACGATTTTTTCAAAACTGGCGCCGGCGCTATCCGTCGCCTGCACCGTGATCTCGAACGCATCCTGTGCTTCGAAATCAACCGCAGCGCCGGGTTTCAGTTTCAGCGTGTCGCCGACAATCTCGAAAAGGCCAGATGCATCATTGGCGATCGCAAGGCTGACGCTGTCGCCGAAATCCGGATCTATTGCGGAGAGCGTTCCAACAGTCGCGCCCGCATCATTTTCAGCAACCATATTTGCGGAAAGCAAGACATCCGTCGGCGCTTCATTGATGTCGGCGACATTGATCGTCATGATCTCCTGATAGCTGGCGCCAGCGCTATCGGTGACATTCAATGTAATCTGATGGCTGTCCTGCGCCTCGAAATCCGCCGCCGCGCCGGACTTCAAGCGCAATTCATCGCCGACAATTTCGAACAGACCGGAAGCGTCTTCCGCGATAGAATAGCTCATGGTGTCGCCGGAATCCGGATCGACCGCCGACAGCGTGCCGACCGTCGCACCGCTATTGTTTTCATCGATATTGTTCGCAGACAGCGTTATGTCGAGCGGCGCTTCGTTCACATCCGCGACATTGATGGTCACCGGTTTGGAGAAGGTATTGCCCGCGCTGTCCGTGACCAGCAAGGTGATTTCATAGCTGTCCTGCGCCTCGAAATCCGTGGCGGAACCAGGCTTCAGCCGCAATTCGTCGCCGACAATTTCGAACAGGCCGGAAGCGTCTTCCGAGATAGAATAGGTTACGCTGTCGCCCGCATCCTGGTCAGTCGACGAAAGCGTGCCGACCATCGCGCCGCTATTGTTTTCATCGACGCTGTTCGCAGACAACATGATGTCGTCTGGCGCTTCATTCACATCCGTCACATTTATGGTGACGGGTTTTTCAAAGACATTTCCTGCGCTGTCAGTCACGCGCAAGGTGATGACATAGCTGTCTTGCGCTTCAAAATCGAAGGCGGCGCCCGCTTTCAGCTTCAGCTCATCACCGACAATCTCGAACAAGCCGGATTCGTCCGACGCAATCGCAAAAACTGCCGTGTCATCAGCATCTGGATCAACCGCAGAAAGGCTCGCAATCACTGCGCCCGAAGCATTTTCCGCAGCGCTTGCAGCAGACAGGAGAATTTCCGTCGGCGCTTCATTGACCGGCGATTGCTCGCCGAATGGCTTGCCTTCAGCGCCTGCCGGCTCACCGGAACGAGCGGAAACGCCCTGCGGCGCGCCAAGCCCGGAACCGGCTGGCGCCGAAGCTGCGGCGCCGGCTGTCGCGGCGACAGCAACACCGTCTGAATCAGCTGGTGAAGAAGATTGATTGTTAGCGTTTATTTCCGGCGCATTGGTTAATGCGTCGTCAACAAAGCTTTCCAAATCGTTGCTTTCTTCGCTGCCCTCATCTTCCGCGCCTGCTTCTGTGCGGCTGCGTTCGCCAGCATCGAGAGCGGGGGATTCATAGCCGCCATCACGAATGCGCCCGGCGCCGTTTTGCTCTTCGTCCATCCGCTGATCGCCGAAATGCAAATTGCCATAGCCATCCGCGACGCCTTCGGACTCATTCGGATAAAGGTCGCTTTCACGGGCTTTTTTGAGCGAATCCCGTTCGCTTTCGAGATCCGTATCCGCACTCGTCACACGAGTCTCGGCCTCTTCGCGCCCATTCAACGGCGCGCCGTTGACCGGCTTTGGTGTCTCGTTCGTTTCCGGGATGTCTCTTGCCATCACTCAACTCTACTCATTACGCAACTAATTGAGCTTAGCGGGCGAGACTTAATCAGAAACTTATCAACCTAGTTAACGTCCGGTAAAACATAACCTCGCCATACGCTTAGCATTCCTAAAGGTTTTAACCATATTCAGAATGGGTAAGTTCAGTCGTCAATCGAAGTGTGTTTGATGCTATCGTTAGTACGAGAATTCGCTGCCGAAGTTTTCAAAAGCGGCGGCGAAACGGAAAGCCCGTTTCCCGAGCCGCCTCTCGGTGCGACCACCTATGTCGCCTCCGCCGTCATCAACACACTTTCCCTCGCCCTGCCGCTGACCATTCTTCAGGTCTACGACCGTGTGCTGCCCAACGCCGCCTATGAAACACTGACGGCGCTGGTGCTGCTGCTCATCGCGTCAATCCTGATTGACGGGCTGCTAAAGTATTTTCGCTCCACCGTGGTTAACTGGTCGGCCGCCTCCTTCACGCACCGCCTTTCCGTTCGCGCGCTTTCCGCCATGCTCGCGACCCAGCCCTCGTCTTTCGGCAAGACCACCGCCAGCGAACATCTTGAACGGTTGAACGCCATCACCGGGCTCGGCGCGCATCTCAGCGCCCAATCCCGCACCGTTAAAGTCGATATCTTGTTCATCCCGGTTTTTTCCGCCGTGATCATGTTGATTGGCGGGGTGATTTTCGGCGCGGTCATCGCGCTGTTCGCCATCTTCGGATTTCTCGCATTTCAGGGCACCAAATCTCTCAACGAGACAATCCATGAGCGCGAATCGTTCGATGCGCGTAAGCAGGATTTTACAATTGAAGTTTTGGGCGCAATCCAGACGGTCAAGGCGAACGCCATGGAGCCGTTGATGATGCGCCGCTATGAGCGGATGCAGTCCGCCGCCAGCATCGTCACCAAAAAAATGGTCACGCTGACGGGCGTCGCGCAAACTTACAACAACGCCTATGCCGCCCTGTCGACGATCTTCATCGTCGCCGTTGGCGCGATCCTGGTGTTGAATGGCCGCCTGACCCTCGGCGCGCTCGCATGCTGCATGCTGCTGTCCTCACAATTGCTGCAACCCCTGATGCGCTCGCTCGCCAGCTGGAATGAAACGCGCCTGGCGCAACACCGGCGCGAGCGGATCGCCGCGATCTTCGATGATTGCGAAGAAAGACCGCTGCCCAAGGCGCGCTTTCCCAATCGCTTCACGCCGAAAGCGCTCTCTCTTAAAAATCTCACCATTCGCTATGGCGACGGACCGGCGCTGTTTGAAAATCTCAATCTGGAAATCGCGGCGGGTGACTTCATCGCGATCAGGGGCGAAGATGGCAGCGGGCGCTCAACCCTTTTGCGCGCACTCATCCACGACGCACCGATTACCGAAGGCGAAGTGGTCATCGGGGATGACGCTTCGGGCGCCGATACGTCAAGCCTTTCGCGGCGCTCCGTGCGCTATGTGGGGCAGCACCCGGTTTTGTTCCGCGGATCGATCCTCGACAACATTACCCTGTTTGGCGAGATACCGGCGAATGTGGCGCTCTCTGCTGCAAAATTCATCGGCCTCGATGACGAAGTCGTTCGCATGCCGCTCGGCTATGACACGCT
Source organism: Hyphococcus sp. D3-15 (assembly GCF_055809375.1). Taxonomy (NCBI): domain Bacteria; kingdom Pseudomonadati; phylum Pseudomonadota; class Alphaproteobacteria; order Parvularculales; family Parvularculaceae; genus Hyphococcus; species Hyphococcus sp. D3-15. Next base: position 3,447,633 of record NZ_CM147910.1, read on the forward strand.
TTTGAAAAACTCCGCCGGCCGCGATCTTCCGATCCCGACCGCGCAACGGGTCTGCCTGACGCGCGCGCTCGCTATGCGCCCCTCCATATTGGTGCTGGATGAAGCCAATGCGTCGCTTGATCTGATTGGCGAGCAGAAATTTCTCGACTCGCTGGAGAAATTGCGCGGCAAAGTAACGATCATCATTTCGACGCATCGCCCTTCTTTGCTGCGCCTCGCTGATACGATACTGGAAATCCGGAACGGCAAGCTTGCGCTTTGCGCATCCAACACACCTGCCAATCGGGTGGCGTCATGATCACCATGCCGAAAATCCCGTTGTCTCTCTCCGGCGATCCGGCTGACGGCGACGCCCGCGATCAACCTGTGCATCGATTGCAGGAACGCGTGCGCAAGGCGTTTGTCGCCGGCGATAGCCGCAAGGCGACAACGAATGACGACTGCCTCGCGGCGCTTGAGCGCTTTCTAGAACTTACAGACTGGGCCCAGGGGCGGCGGCGCATCTTCGAAGCGATGCCCCATGCGGACTCGGTCGAAACGGTTGCGGCGTTTCGCGCGGTGCTATTCCGTCTCGGCTTTACCTCCAAGACCGAACCCGCCAGCGCGGAAAATCTGCGGCCGGAATTCTTGCCCTGCTTCATCCGCGAAGAAAACGGATCGGTCAAACTCGCAGAGTCACGCACGCGCGATGGGGATATCGTCCTTTACGACCCGGCGGAAGCAACCAGTTCAAAGCGCAAGCCTGAAGAAATTGACGGGCTCGCTATATTCCCTGAAAAGGCGGAAAAAACCGAGACCCAGACAGGCCCGACGGCGCCATCCTGGACGTCCGAGATCCTGAATGTATTCCGCCCGCTGATCCGGCATATTTTCATCCTCAGCTTCGTCGTCAATCTGCTGGCGTTGGCGCCGCCGATCTTCGTGATGTCGGTCTATGACAAAGCGATCTCGACACGGTCGTTTGATGTGCTCGCCGGACTGACAATCGGCATCGCCTTTATCGTGGCCGCCGATTTTGCGCTGCGCCAGTTGCGGGTGCGTTTGCAGGCCTATCTCGGCGCCCGGCTCGACGAACAGCTCAACGAAACGGCGTTCCGTCACTTGCTCCACCTTTCCCTGTCGCACACGGAAGACGCGCCCATCGGCGCGCAACTGACCCGGTTGCGGCAGATGACATCCTTGCATGAAGTGTTCACCGGCCCGCTGGCGAGCGCATTGTTCGATTTGCCTTTCGTCGCGCTGTTTGTCGTGGTGATCGCCATGATTGGCGGGCATCTGGTCTGGGCGCCGCTTGCGCTGGTGGCGATTTACGCCCTCGCCGCCGCCTGGGCGATACCCAAAAACAGTCATTTGATCCGCCGCGCCGGCGAAGCGCGCTCTCATCTCAACAATCTCACAGTCGAGGCGGTGTCATGCCAGCGCGCGATTAGCGATCTGGCGGCGGAACATGTCTGGCTGCGCCGTCAGCGCAAGCTTTCCGCAGAATCCGCCATGGCCAATCTGAAAGCGCGACAGCTCAATTTCGTGTTGCAGACCTTCTCGCAATCCATGGTCCAGATTGTCGGCGTCGCGGTGCTGATCATCGGCGTGAAAATGGTCATAGACGGCAATCTCACCGGCGGCGCGCTGATCGCCGTGATGGCGCTGTCCTGGCGCGTGCTCGGTCCTATTCGCAATCTGTTCCTGACCGGCCTGACGCTTGGGCAAACATTACAGAGTCTGCAACAGGTCAACCGTCTGGCGCGCATGCCGCTTGAGCGTGAGCCCAATAGCAGTCCGTCGATCCCGCGTTCCTTCAAGGGGCACATTGTGGCGGACAAGCTGACCTTCCGCTATGCCGGCCAACGCGAACCATCGCTGCGCGGCGTCTCGTTCGAGGTGCGCCCCGGACAGTTGATGTGTCTTTATGGGCAAAGCGGTTCCGGCGCCTCGACCGTGCTGCGGGTGCTGCTCGGTCTGCACCAGCAACAGGCCGGCTCGATTTTCATTGACGGGCTGGATCTTCGTCAGCTGGACAAGGGCGAATGGCGCCATGCGATTGGCGTCGCCCTTCAATCGCTGGATTTCTTCCACGGCACGGTGGCGCAGAATATCCGCCTCGCCCGCCCGGATGCATCGGACCGGGAGATCAACGCCATCGCCGAAAAACTCGGCATCGACCGTTACTATGGCGGCGTGCTGGAACAGGGACTGGACACGAAGTGCAGCACCATGGCGCGCGCGCAATGGCCGGACCCGCTGCTGGCGCGGATCAACCTCGCCCGCGCCTTCATCAAGGACGCCCCGATCTACTTCCTCGACGAACCGGGCGCGACGCTCGATGAGGCAGGCGAGCAAGCGCTGCTGTCGATTCTCGAGGAAAAACGAAAAACCAGTTCAATCATCATGACGACCCAAAGACCGAGCCATATGCGGCTGGCGGATTTTGTCGTGTGGATGGATCGCGGCTTTGTTCGCGACATCGGCGCGCCAGATGCGATTGTGCCAAAGGTGCTTGCCGCATGACTCCAGAGAGCAAACCGATGCCGAAACACAAAATGAATATCGCAACGCGTCACGAGTCCGTCGGCGAACGCCACGGCCTCGCCTTGCCGATCGAACTCGAGGAAGGCGCCCCGCCGCAAATTGCGAGGGCGGCCATGGCCGTGATCAGCGGGCTGGTCATCGTTCTTCTGGTCTGGGCGAACATCGCGCATATCCGCGAATTGTCGATCGCGAATGGCGAGATTGCGCCTTATGGCTCAACCCGCGAAGCGGCGCATCTTGAGGGCGGCATTATCGACCAGCTGCTGGTCGAGCCCGGCGATGTGGTCACGCAAAACCAGGCGCTGGCGAAATTGCGCGCAGAAGGCTCCGGCGGTGAAGTCGACCGGCTGGCCGCCCGCCGGGCGAGCCTCGCCATTCGCGCCGAACGCATGGATGCACAGGCGGGCGCCCGCGAGCCCGACTTTTCCGCATGGCTCAATAACTGGCCGGCGCTTGTGGCGGAACAAAAATCCGTCTTCGACGCAGAGGTCGCGAAGCAGGACGCCGCCATGGCGACCATCATTTCCCGCGAGACCTCTGCGAAAGCCGAAGTGCTGAAGTCGGAAGCCCAATTGCTCGCGGAAACCGAACTCCTGGAATTTGCGCGCGAGCAGCTCGCCATTCAGGACCAACTGATCGATGAAGGATTCACCTCAAAGCAATCGCATTTGCAGGCGAAGTCCGCCGTCGCCACCGCACAAGCGAACGCCGCCGTCGCCGAATCCCGGTTGCAACAGGCGCGCGACGCGCTTGAGGCCGCTACGGCCGACCGCGCCGGCGCAGAAGCCGATTACAAATCGAAAATCGCCGAGGAACGCTCAAGCGTCATCGGCGAACTGGCGGAACTTGAGCAACCCTTTAGCGCCCTGCAGGACCGTTCCGACCGGTTGACGGTGCGTGCGCCTGTCGCCGGCGTCGTCAATGCGGTGCTGGTCAATGGTCACGGAGATGTGGTCCGACCGGGCGGCGTTGTGGCGGAGATTACGCCCACCGGCGCCAAGCTTTTCGCAGAAGTCCGAGTCGCGCCAAAGGATATCGGCCATATTGCGCCGGGACAAAAAACCGATGTGACCATCACGACGTTCGATCCCAATCGCTATGGCAAGATCGCCGGAACCGTGTCGCATATCTCCGCCGACAGCTTCACCGATGAACGCACCGGCGACGCCTATTACATCGCCTATATCGCGCTCGGCGATCAGGTGATCGGCAAAGGCCATAATGCTCGCTCGCTTGCAGCGGGCATGCAGGTGCGCGCCGAAATCGTCACGCAAAGCCGCACCTTGATGCAATATGTATTGAAACCGGTATCGCGCTCGCTTGATCGCGCATTTACGGAGCGCTGATTTTCACCGCTCACGCATGACCGCCACGCCATGGCGGCGTTCGGAAATTGCAGGCTTTCGGCGCCCGTCCAATCGGGTGCGGCGCCGGAAAGCCGGCTATTTTGCGGGCCACAGGCGGTGACGAATGACGCTTCCACCACAAGATGACGACGCCAACGAAGACGACCGCGCCGCCCATGGCGACGTCGCATCGCCCCCCTGCTCCCTGCATGAGGTTGATCCGGCCTATTCCGGGCTTGGTGGCGGCGCCGAAAACATTTCTCAATGGCGAAAGCGCGAACGCCAGCGCCTGATCGAAGCGCGCCTCGCCATTCCGGCGGAACGGCGCGCGCAAATGGGCCGTGAAATCGCCTCCAATCTCGCCGCCGCTATCGGTGACTTTTCCGGCCTGACCGTGAGCGCCTATTGGCCCTTTCGCGGAGAACCGGATTTGCGCCCGTTCCTAGAAAGCGTTGTTCAGGGCGGCGGGCGCAGCGCATTGCCGGTAGTCGTCACACGCGCGGCGCCGATGATTTTCCGGCTATGGTCTTCAGGCGATGCATTGGAGCGCGGCATCTGGAACATTCCCGTGCCGGCGGAGACTGCGGCGGTCGTGATCCCCGATGTGATCATCGCGCCGGTCGTCGGCTATGACAGCGACAATTACCGCTTGGGATATGGCGGCGGCTATTTCGACCGGACACTCGCATCCCTGGCGACGAAACCGCGCGTCATCGGCGTCGGCTATCAAAGCAGCAAAATCCCGACAATCCGCCCGCAGCCCTATGATATCGCGATGTCGGAGATTTTGACCGAGAACAGCGATTGAGCAACCGGCCTCAGGTCAGGCTCTTGCCTTCCGTTTCCGGCAGGAAGAGCGACGCCAGCGCGGTGATTGCAAGAAACGCCGAAATGAACGCAACGGTCGCCGTGAAGGTGCCGGAGACAAGAATGGCGCCGATGACGATCGGGGCAATCGTGTTCGCCACACGCTGCAACATGACGCCCCACGCCACGCCCGCGCCGCGATGCGCCGTGTCGTAGATTTCGCCCATCCATGTATTCCAAACGCCCCATGCGCCAAGGCTGAAGAAGGACAACATGAAGTTCCAGGCGTAAAGCTGCGTCAGGGAATTGGCGTTGGCGAAACCAAACCCGGCGATTGTCGCAAGCGCCACATAAGCGACCATGATTTTTTTGCGTCCGTAGATGCCGGTCAAATAGCTGGCGGTCAAATAACCGGGGAACATGAAAAGCGCAGACAGCGCGATAAAGCCAAGCCCTTCCGGGGCGCTCAATCCTTTCCGGGCGAGCAGCGACGGCAGCCATGATGTCATGCCCCAATAGCCCCAGGAGAAACAGAAATTGATCACCGTATTGAGCAGCGTAAGGCGCATGACACTCGGGCTGAATATGCCGATAAAGGGCGTTTGAACGCCGCTTGACGGCGAATCCGCAATTGCTTCGGGCGCAAACGGCTTGCCTGAAAGCTGCGTCATGGCGCGGCCCGCCTCCGCCTTGCGCCCGCGCTCAACCAGCCAATAAGCGGATTCCGGCACGAAGAAAAAAATCGGGATCACCCATAAAGATACGATCGTGCTGAAACCAAGGGTCCAGCGCCAGCCGGCGTCGACAAACAATGCTGTCACGCAAACGGCCAGCAACGTGCCCACCGGCCACCCGGCGGACAGGAAGACCGTGCCGCGCCCGCGCGATTTGACTGGCAGCAACTCCGTAAACAGAGGAAATGTGACGACCAGCGCACCGGACAGGACAACGCCGGCGAAAAACCGCACCCACCACAATATTTCGATGGACGGCGCCAATGCGCTCAAAATCGGGAACACCCCATAAGCGCCGATGCTGATCAACAGGCTTTTCTTGCGGCCTAGACTATTCGACAGTTTGCCCCAAATCAGCGAGCCCGGAATCATGCCGAGAAAAATCGCGCTGATCAAACCGCCGACGGCTTTCGCATCCGCTTCAAACCCGGCGCCGATCGCACCGGAAGAGAGGATGATGATCATCATCTCCCATGCTTCAATGGCGAAAGCGAAAAACAGCACCAGCCCCGCGAGCCAATGGGCCCGCGTCACCGGCATGTCCTCAAACCACTCGCCAACCGGGCGCGCCGTCACTGTCTCATTCACATCCGCGCCCTGCATTACAGTCCTTTAGTGAAGAGTGTTCTTGTAAACCCGGCCGCCCTTCATGATCAGCGGCATATGTCCGCCCTGATCCTGCAACACGCCCAGATCACCAAAAGGATTGCGCTCGAGAAGCAGAATATCCGCAATGGCGCCCGCCGAGATTTCTCCCAGCCGGCCCGACCGGTTGAGTATCTCCGCATTGACGCGAGTCGCGGAATGGAGAATTTCGCGCGGCGTTTCAATTTCCGACCGGATCAGAAACTCCCGCGACTGGTGATCGAATGAATCGCCCAACAGATCGGTGCCAAGCCCCAGCTTGACGCCGGCCTTCTTGCATATGTCGACGCTGGCGAGGCCCGCCTCTTTCACAACCGCAAGCTTTTCAAGCATTGCGCTGCTCCAGCCATGCTTGCGGCCCTCTTCCTCCAGCACCGTGTAGGTGACCAGCGTGGGCACGACATAAGCGCCCTTCTCCGCCGCGAGTTTGGCCGCCTCGTCGTCAATCAGGTTTCCGTGTTCAATGGTGCGGACGCCCTGCTCCAGGGCGACCTTGATCGCACTGGCGCCATAAGCATGCGCCATCACATAGGTGTTGCGCCGCGTCGCCTCTTCGACGATCACCCGAATTTCTTCGGGTGAATATTGATTGCATTCGAGCGGATCATGGGGAGAGGAGACGCCGCCGGAAACGAAGATCTTGATCTGGTCCGCGCCTTTGCGAAGTTCTTCGCGAACCGCTTTTCTGACCTCATCAAGACCGTCCGCAATGACGCCAGTCAGGGCGAGCGCATCTGCGCAACGGCATGGATGCGCCGTCTCAGTCTTGCGGCGGCTGTCGCCATGTCCGCCTGTTTGCGACAAGGCCCGTCCGGCGATGAACATTCGCGGTCCGATAACCTCGTCTTCTTCTACTGCCTGTTTGATGCCCCAATCGCCGCCGGCGGCGTCGCGGATAGTGGTGAAGCCGCGCATCAGCATTTTCTGCAAGATGTTGCCGGCGCGGGCCGTCATCAGCGTCAACGGCACTTCATTCAACCGCGCGAGATTGGTGTCGGCGAGAAATGGATGCGCATGACAGTCGATCAGGCCCGGCAATGCATACCGCCCGCCCGCATCAATTACCGCATCGCTGGCGACGCCGATGGCGCCTGCGGCGGCGATTTCCCTGATCTCGCCATTTTCGATGAAGATGTCCGACGGATCGCTAGCGTCTTCCTGATTTGTATCGAGGATCCGCGCGTTCCTGATCAGCGCCGTTGTCATATGAATATTCCTGTTCCAGTTCGCGGCGCCTTAATCACTAACGCCGTAAATCTCTTGCGCCCGTTCTTTCGTGACATAGCCGTTTTTGATGTCTTCAAGAACCTTTTTGCGCGGCCGCTTGCCGGGATCGCCGTAACCGCCGCCTGTCGCGGTATAAACCTTCACCACATCGTTGACGCCAAGCGGAATCGCCGTGCAGGCGGCGTAGCGCGTCGCTTCACCGTCAGCTTTGACGACTTCCACATAGTTGGTTGAGCCCTGCAAGCCGCCTTCAAGCCCCCACGGCCCGGTCTCCGAACGTGTGTAAGCCATGGTCAGCCACCAGTCTTCCGCGAGAATGCGATAATCCAGCAGGATGCCCTTGCCGCCAATGCGCTCGCCTTCGCCGCCCGGCGCTTCATTCAAGGCGAGACGGTCGACCATCAAGCCGTTGCGCTGCTCTGTGACCTCGACCGGCACATTGAATGTATCGCCGTGATAGCCGGTGTAGAGCGCATTGATGCCGTCATTTTCCTGCGACGCGCCCCAGCCGCCAAGCTGCGGTTCGACAATGCCATGCACATGCCCGGTTTCCGGATGCGGCCCGCCCATAAAAGTGCCGCAGATCGAAGCGTAATGTCCGGCGGTCAACCGGTTCGGCATGGCTGACGCCAGCGCTTTCCACAGAAGATCGAAAAGCAGCATGCTGGCTTCGTAATAGATGCTCATGGCTGCGGGATATTTGGCGTCGAAAATCGACCCTTCATCCGTCAGCAACTCTATCGGGCGAAAGGAGCCTGCATTGCCGAAAGTCTCCGGGCTGGTGACCGCTTTGAAAATCATCTGGCAATCGACAAAGGTCGCATCGCGCGAAGAATTGAGCGATGTCTTGCTCTGTTCTGGATTGCCGCGAAGATCGACCGTGAACGCATCATCGGTAATGGTGATCGCCGCTTTGAGCACGCGCCCGTCCTCCAGGGTCTCACTCGCCGTGAATGTTCCTTTCGGCAAGTCAGACATGGCGGCGCGCGCAATTTTTTCGCCAAGCGCAAGATAGTCGTTCATCGCAAAGCGGACGGCCGGGTCGCCATATTTCTCCACAAGGCTGAGAAAACGCTTCTGGCCGGCGCGCATGGACGCAACGCCCGCCCAGAAATCGCCTTTGGTGGTTTCCGGCACACGGGAGTTCATCAAGATGATGTCGAGCACCGCCTGATTGACTTCGCCGCGGTCGATCACCTTGATGCCCGGAAGCTGCAGACCTTCCTGATAGATCTCCGTCGCGTCGGGGCTTATGCCGCCCGGGAATGCGCCGCCGAGATCCACCCAATGCGCCTTGTTGGCGAGCCAGCCGATCAGCGACCCGTTAGCGAAGACCGGCAGGATCATCACCACATCATTGATGTGGCTGACGCCGCCATGATGGGGAATATTCAACATGAAGATGTCGCCGTCGCGAATTTCAGCGGCGTCGAATTTTTTCAGGATCGCCGCGACGCCCGGCTCCAGCATGCCGATGAATCCCGGAATGCCCGAGCCGGAACTCGCCAGTTCGCCCTGCTCATTGAACAAGGCCACACCAAAATCCAGCACCTCATAGATGATCGAACTCATCGCGGTGCGCCGCATGGTGGCGAACATTTCATCCGTGATCGCCGAGAGCGAACTCTGGATGATCTCGATGGTGATCGGGTCAAATTCGGGGGACAGTTTTTGTGCAGTGGAAGACATGAGCGTTTCCCCTAAATTTCAATATGCAGATTGCCGAAATCATCGACCGTGACGCGCTGGCCCGGAAACACGACGGTTGTCGAGCCTGCTTCTTCGATGATCGCCGGGCCGGAAATCTTTGCGCCGCGCCCGAGCCGGTCGCGGTCATAGATCGCCGCATCCAGTATTCCTTCTCGATCGAAATCGACCCTTCGGCTGCCCTTCAAGGCGCTTTCCGCGTCAGGGTCTTCGTCAATGACCGCGAGCGCCGGACGATCGACGGAGGCGTAAGCGACCACGGAAAAGTTGACGACTTCAACGGCGTTGTCGAGTCTGTAGGTATATTCGCGCTCATATGCGGCCTTGAATTCTTCGATGACCGCCGCAATGCCTGCTTCCGTCAGCGCGCCTTCGGCCACCGGCACCCGTACCGAATGTTCCTGGCCCTGATACCGCATGGACAATGCGCGTTCGAGGCGAATGCGCTTGCCGGCGATCCCCTCCGCTTCATAAGCGGCGACCGCTTCGCGCTCCATTTCGGCGAATGTGCTGCTGACCAGCGGCGCAGTTTCTGGAACAAAAAGACAGGGCTGCGTGCGAATATAATCGCGCCGCAGATCGGACATCAGCATGCCCCAGGCGGAGAACACCGCGGAATGGGCGGGAATGATGACCTTCGGAATGTTCAACTCCGCCGCCAGCGCCGTCGCATGCATGGCGCCGCCGCCGCCAAACGCCACCATGGTGAAATCGCGCGGATCATAGCCGCGATTGATCGACACAAGCTTCAGCGCGTTGGTCATGTTATTGTTGGCGATGCGGATCACGCCGCGCGCCGCCTCTTCGGCGGAGAGGCCAAGCTTGGCGCCGAGCCGGGCGAAGGCTGCTTCAACAGCGCTCATGTCAGCTTCGATCTCACCACCGATAAAATATCCCGGATTGATCCGCCGCATCATGAGGTTTGCGTCAGTCGTCGTCGGCTCGGCGCCGCCCTTGCCATAGGCAACTGGTCCCGGCGCCGCGCCCGCGCTTTGCGGGCCTACATGCATCTTGCCATGCGCATCGACCCAGCCAATCGATCCGCCGCCATTGCCGATTTCAACAATGTCGACCACGGGCGTCATGATCGGATAGCCTGCAGATTTCTCGCTGCGTTCGATCATATACTGGCTGGTGACGGCGACCTCGCCATTGTCGATGAGCGAACATTTCGCAGTCGTGCCGCCAATATCAAAGGCGATGATGTTTTTGATGCCGAGCGCTTCGCCTAGCGCCGCAGCGCCGAGAACGCCGCTCGCCGGTCCGGATTCGACAATCGAAATCGGCGTGCGCTTTGTCGCCGTCACGGTGTCGATGCCGCCATTGGACTGCATCACATAGAAGACGCCCTTAAAGGCGTCGTCTTTCAGCCGCGCTTCCAGCTTGCCGAGATATTGCTCCGTTGTCGGTTGCACATAGGCGCAGACGGCGGCGGTGTTCGTGCGTTCATATTCACGCCACTCACGCGAAATCTCGTGCGACGCGACCACAGATACTTCCGGCCATAATTTTCGAATATGTTCGGCGACTTCAATTTCGTGCAAGGGGTTGGCGTAGGAATGCAGCAGGCAGATGGCGATGGCTTCAACGCCCTCCGCTTTGAACTCTTCCAGGATCGGCTCAATGCCTGACAGGTCAAGCGCCGTCAGGATTTCCCCCTTGTAATTCATGCGCCCGTCAACTTCTCGGCGAAGATATCGCGGAATGAAAGGCTCCGGCTTTTGATATTTCAGATTGAAGAAATCCGGCCGGTTGCCGCGCGCGATTTCAAGAATATCGCGGAAACCCGTGGTCGTGATCAGCGCGGTTTTGACGCCCTTGCGCTCGGTCAGCGCATTGATGACGACGGTTGTGCCATGGGCGAAAAATTCAACATCCTCCAGCGAAACCTTCGCCTTCTGGAACGCGTCAGCCACGCCTTTTTCAAAATTGGGCGGCGTCGTATGCGCTTTTTCGGTCTCTACCGAACGAACTTCGCCGGTCTTTTCGTCAATGTTGAAATATACGAGGTCGGTGAATGTTCCGCCGACATCGGACGCCGCTCGAATTTTTACCATGCCCGAAATACACCTTCCCTATTCAGCGGCTTGCGGGCGTTTATAAAAACGAGCCGCCTGTTCTTTTGTGATGAAACCGTTTTTAAGGTCGTCTTCCAGCGCTTCCGCAGAACGCTCATGGGGATCGCCCCAGCCGCCGCCGGTCGCCGTCACGCAGCGCACAACATCGCCCTTTTTCATCTGCACGCGGGAAGGCTTGCCGTAAATCTCTCTGTCCGCTCCTGATCCGTCCTTGCGGATCAGCTCGACATAATTCGAAGAGCCTTTGGCGCCGCCCGCCGCGCCCCATGGCGGGAATTTAAACCGGCCAAAGCTGCCGCTGAAATGCGCCTGATCGCAGAGGATTTCGTAATCCAGATAGACGCCTTTGCCGCCGCGAAACTTGCCCTCGCCGCCATCTTCATTGTGCAGCGCATATTGCTTGATGCGAACGCCGTAACGCGCTTCCTGAATTTCAACGGGGATGTTGTAGGTCTCGCCGTCAGCGACGGAAAACTGACCGTTTAGTCCATCGCGGTCGCTCATGGCGCCCCAGCCGCCAACCAGCGGCTGCACCAGGATGACTTCCTCTCCGGTTTCCGGATGCGATGCGGAAAGGATGAACGCGCAAACCGACAGAACATGCCCCGCCGTCAGACGGTCAGGCAAATGCTCCGCCATCGCTTTCCAGATCAGATCCTCAGCATAGAGCATCGTCTCCCAATAGGTGGAGACCGGCGCCGGCCTTTCGGCGGTGAACACGGTGCGATCCGGACAGATGATTTCAAGCGCGCGAAAACAGCCGCCATTAGACGGAATTTGCGGATTGGTCAGCGCTTTGAAAATGGTTCGGACGGCGGCCACAAGCGCTGTGCGGCCGTGATTGATCGGACCCAACGCCTGCGGCGCAGAGCCGGTGAAATCAACTTTGAATGTCTCGTCGCTGATTTCGATGCGCACGCAAACCCGTAAGGGTTCTTCGCTCTGGCCGTCATCATCGATCCAGTCTTCCGCTTCAAAAACGCCCTTGGGAAGCTTTCTCAATTCCTCGGCGATCATCGCCTCGCCGTAATCAAGCAAGCCGTCCATCGCCGTCGCCATCGCCTCGGCGCCGTATTTTTCATACAGCATCACGAGACGCTCCGCGCCGACATTGTTCGCCGCAACACCCGCCCAGAAATCGCCAAGCGATTCTCGCGGCATTCGGATATTCGCGGAGATAAGGTCAAGAATGGGCTGGAGAACCTTGCCCTCTTCCATGACCTTCATGGTCGGAATCTGCAGCCCCTCCTGATAGATTTCAGTCGAGGCGGGCGTAAAGCTGCCGGGCGCCATGCCGCCGACATCCACCCAATGCGCCTTGTTGACGGCGAAGCCGACCAGCGCGCCCGCATGGAAAATCGGTTTGGCGAGCGCCACATCCGAAAGATGCGTGCCGTAATAAGGGTCGTTGCTGATGAACACGTCGCCCGGCTTGATGTCGTCTTTGGCGCCGAACTTTTCGATGATCTCTTTCACCAGCGCATCGATCATGCCCAGAAAGACCGTCGTGCCATTGCCCTGCGCAATCAGGTCGCCGTCCTTCGTCGTCAGGCCGACTGAATAGTCCAGCACTTCATAGATGATCGGGCTCATGCTGGAGCGCGCCATCGCCTCGAACATCTCATCGCCGATCGCCACCAGCGCGTTCTTGATGATCTCCTGGCTGAATTTATCCGACTTATGCTCGATCATGACGCCCTCATCTGGATGTGGATGTTCCCATAAGCGTCCATTTCCGCCCGCTTGCCAGGAGAGATGACAATTGTCGCGGTCGGATCTTCCAGCACGGCAGGCCCTTCAATGACCATGCCCGGCTCCAGCAGGGACAAGTCATATTCGTCCGTATCGTGAACGCCGTCCGCATCGAAATCGACTTTGCGGGCGCCCTTGCGGGCTTGCGCGACGTCCCGCCCGGTGACGGGAAGCGCCGGAAGCTGCTTCTTGTCGATATCGGCGAAAACAACGACGTGGAAATTCACAAGCTCCACATCGCTGTCGAGCTGGAATGTATATTCGCGCATATGTTCGGCGTGAAACGCCGAAATCAATTCGCTGAGCGCCGCATCATCAAGCCGTGTTCGCGGCGTCGGCACTTTGACCGTGTGTTCCTGACCAGCATAACGCATATCGGCGAAGCGCTCGATGCGCATGGCGTCTGCGGGCATGCCTTCCGCCAGACAGGTTTCGCGCGCCTGCGCTTCCATCGCCTCATAGGAGGCTTCGATTGCATCGGCAGCGCCTGCATTTACGGTTTTCACATCAGTCTTCAGAAAATCCCGGCGCAAATCGCACATCAACATGCCCCAGGCGGAAAACACCGATGAGTTGACCGGGATGATGACTTTCGGCGTCATCAGCTCTTCGGCGAGCGCAACCGCATGCATGGCGCCGCCGCCGCCAAAGGCGATAAGGGCGAATTCGCGCGGATCATATCCGCGGTTGAGCGACACCAGCTTGAGCGCATTGACCATATTGGCGTTTGCGATGCCGATTATGCCGCGCGCAATGTCTTCCTTGCTCTCGCCCAGCGCTTCAACCAGCGGGGCAAAGGCGCGATCAATGCTATCCCAGTCCGGTTCCTGCTCGCCGCCGAGAAACAATTTCGGATTGATCCGCCCCAGGACGAGATTGGCGTCCGTCGTCGTCACATGCTTGCCGCCCCGGCCATAGGCTGCGGGACCCGGTTGCGAGCCCGCGCTTTGCGGCCCCACATGCATGCGCCCGCCCTTGTCGACCCAGGCGATAGAGCCGCCGCCATTGCCGATCTCGACGAGATCAACCACCGGCGTGCGGATCGGGTAGCCCGGATTAGCGCGGTCCCATTCGATCTTGTATGATGTGGTGATTTTCGCCGCGCCGTTCTCTATGAGCGCGGTTTTCGCGGTCGTCCCGCCAATATCGAGCGCAATAAGATTTTGCGCGCCGATCTGCGTTCCCAGCGCCGCAGCGCCCAGAACGCCGCTGGCCGGACCGGATTCCACCATTGAGATCGGATCGTTGCGCGCGCCTTCTACAGTCGCCACGCCGCCATTGGACCGCATGATCAGCGGCTTGCCGGAAAGTCCCCTTGCGCTCAGTTTTTCATCAAGCGAGGCGAGATAGCCTTTTGCGATGGGGTGAACATAGGCGGACAAAACCGCCGTGCTGGTGCGCTCATATTCGCGCCATTCACCGCACACCTTGTGCGAGGCGATCACCGAAACCTCGGGCCATAATTCCCGGATGCGCGCTTCAATCGCCAGCTCATGCTCCGGATTGACATAAGCATGCAGGCAGCAAATCGCGACCGCTTCCACCCCCTCGGCTTTCAGCGCCGCAAGAATGGGTTCGATTTCTTCAAGCGCCAGGGGCTCAACCACCCGGCCGAGATAGTCCAGCCGCTCAGTGATTTCATGACGCAGATAACGCGGAACAAAAGGCGCTGGCTTTTTGAATGCAAAATTGAAGAGGTCCGGACGATTGCCCCGTGCGATTTCCAGGACATCGCGAAAACCGCGCGTGGTGATCAGTCCGGTCTTGGCGCCGCGCCGCGAAAGCAGCGCATTGATGACGACGGTCGTGCCGTGCACGAAGTCATCAATCAAGCCAGGATCGATATCGGCTTTCTCGATGACATTGATGACGCCCTGTTCGAAATTCGGCGGCGTCGTATCCGATTTTGTGATCCGAATGCCGTCATCATCAATGCAGACAAGATCTGTAAATGTGCCGCCGACATCCGTTGCAACGCGCATCGTCACCAAGGCCTTTCGATTATGTTAAGTGCGTCCGCCCTCCCCCTCAGGAGAAACGGCGCTCCGCGTTACAAGACGCGGAGCGCCCTACAGAAGGACTAGAAATTCACCCGCAGGTCCACGCGCCACAAGCGAGGCACGCCGGCATTCGCAAAGCCGCCAAGAACCCATTCGGAGTTGTAGACTTCGTCGGTCAAATTATCGACGGACGCGGTGAGCGCCCATGAGCCGTCATTGGCTTCAAATCCCGCGCGGGCATTGACGAGATTGAGCGCCGAACGGGCCGTCGAATTTTCAGGATCCCAGAATTGCTGACCGCGACGCTCATAGTCGACGCGCCCGAAGATGCCGATCGAACTGGTGATCGGCGTACGGTATTGCAGCCCTGTGTTGAACGTCGTCTTCGCAACATAAGGCGCGTAATTGCCAACCGCCGCCGGGTTTACGGTATATGCGTTGATCTCGCTGTCCGCGAGGCCGAAGCTGGCGTAGAAATCGAGGCCATCATAAAGGTTGGCCGTCAATTCCACTTCACCGCCCCAGATTTCGATCTCATCGACCGGCACCAGCACCTGCGCGCTGACGGCGCCGATGAACACAAAATACGGCGCGTTCTCGACTTTCGTCCGGTAGCCGGAGGTGTTGAGCGTCACGCCATCTGCGAGAGCGGATTTAAAGCCGACCTCATAGGTCGAGGTCTCTTCCTGCGGCAACAGGTCGGAAACGCCCAGGACGCCGCCGCCGGCGGCGACTGCGCCAACGCCGTTCTGGTTGAATTGACCGGAGCGGAAGCCCTTGCCCCAGGACGCATACAGGTTGAGATTATCCAGAGCCGCGTAACGCAGCGTGACTTTCGGCTGGAACAGATCGAACTCGGCCGTATTGAGCGAACCGGGCACGCCCGTCGGCGATACATAAGCGCCGCCAACATAGTTGCCTTGCAGCGGAGACACTTGCTGTTCGCGCGTGTCCTTGTCGTAACGGCCGGCGAAAGCAAGCTCGAGACGATCCGTCAGATCATAAGCGGCGTTGAAGAACAGCGCCCATGCTTCGTTGTTGTTATCGTCAGCGATAAAGCTCGTCTGCGGCGCCAATGGATCAACAACCGGCAGGCGCTTGGAGACTGTCGGCAAACCGTTCTCCAGATCATCATAGATCGATGAGTTGATGAAACGGTCGGTGGAAACGTAATACGCCCCAACCATCCAGCGGAAAGCCTGATCGTCTGGCGATGTCAGGCGCAATTCCTGGCTGAACGCTTCAACTTCAATGTGCTGCGATTGAATTCCGTCGCCGAGCGGGAATGGCGGCGCCGGGGTCACTGTGCTCGCAGCCGTATAGGGGAACTGGTCGCTGAAGGTCGTCTGCTCGATGTGATCATAGGCGGTTACCGAGCGAAGCGTGGCGAAACCGAGATCCGCGTTGATGCGCAGCGAGAGTTGCTCCGCATCGCGTTCATCAACACCAATATTGTTCGCTGTGAATTCACGCTCAACCAGATCGGCATCGGCGATCGCGAAATCGAAAGCGGAAGGCAGGCCCGTTGTCTTGTCGACAATCGCCGGCTGGTAGCTGTAGTTCAGCGCACCGCCCTCGGTTCTGACGAGCGAACCGCGCAGGTCAGCCGTCACCGCGTCGCTGGCGATGAAACGAAGATGACCGCGAAGGGAGAAGTCTTCGCTATAATCGACCTTCTCGTCGAGAATGACGTTGTCGAAGACGCCATCGCGATCTGAGTAACGCGCCGAAATACGGCCAAGAAGACGGCCGGGAACAATCGGTCCGGAAACCGAGCCTTCGATCTGAATGTCATTGCCGCTGCCATAGCTCACCTGACCGTAACCTTCAAATTCATCGGTCGGCATGGCGGTGTTGATGATGATGGCGCCGCCGGTTGCGTTGCGGCCGTAAAGCGCGCCTTGGGGCCCGCGCAGCACTTCGATGCTGTCCACGTCAAAAAGCGGCTGATCGAAAGACCGGGCGTTGATCTGCAGCACATCGTCAATGACGACGGCGACCGGCGCCTCGCCATTGCGGACCTGCGAAACGCCGCGAATGGTGATGAAGCTCGTGCCGGAGTCTTGCGCATTGGCGAAGGTCACGCCCGGCGTCAGTGCGAAGAAATCATCGACCTGATCGATACGCGCATCGCGGATCGATTCCGCCGTGAAGACGGTTTCAGAAATCGGAACGTCTTGAACATTCTCTTCCCGCCCGCGGCCGATCACCACAATGACATCTTGCGACGCATCGGCGTCGGTCTGCGCGAAAGCAGGCGCAGAAGGCGCCGCCAATGAAGAGCCGCACATAAGCGCGGCGATAAAAAGTCGACTGGATTTGGTCACTGGGCACCCCTACCTTTGGCGAAACACAGCCAGACACTTGTCAGAAACCGCAGGGTTCACACAAATGTAAAAAAGAGTTGGGGCGCGTATAAATCGGGTGAGCCGCAGATGACACACTACCCGTTCAGGTGGCGACGGGCGCCGGGCCGCAAATCAGACCAGTGTGCATTTCTCGATAAGTATTTGTTTTTTAACAAATTCTTCCGGCTCATAGCGAGAAAAAATGGTGTCGAGCGTTTCGAATCCGCTCACCACTTCGCCAAACGCCGCGAACCCCAATCCGTCCGGATGGCGCTTGCCGCCGAAATCCAGCTCGGGTTCATCGCGCATGCAGACAAAGAAACTGCCGAATGTCTCGCCGGCGCCGTGGCGAGCCGTTGAGACCGTCCATTTTTTATGCGTCAGCCCGGTTTGCGACGTCGGCTCATGGGCGATCGGAGGAACAGGCTGCGGATCCTCTTCGCGCAACCCGCCCTGAATGACCTCAATCGGATTGTCTTTCCGCATGGAAGCGTTCGCAGCACAGACAATCCGAAAGAAATACGAACCGTCAAGCGCGCCCTTTGAAATCAAGTCGCGGAAATATTCGGCGGTTCGCGGCGCCTCTTTGAGAAAAAGGCGAATTTCAAATTCACCGCACTCAGTTTGAAATCTGGCTTTCACGCACGCCTCCCGGTTCACATTGCGGGGAAGCCTTGGCGAGAAATTTTCGGTTAGTCAACCAGCCCCAGTCGCTGCGCTTCAACGACGGCTTGCGTTCGTTTGTTTACAGACAACTTTGCAAAAAGACTTTTCAAATGAAACTTTACAGTGTTCTCGGTGAGTTCAAGCGCCCGCGCAATTTCTTTATTTGACATGCCGATCGCCAGTTTTTGCAGCACTTCATATTCGCGCTCGCTTAACAAACCGGTATCGCGCACGGGATTCATGACCTTCGCGCGCTCTAAGATCTCATTGATGAACTGCAAGGTGATCAGCTCTTCTTCGCGCTGATGCAGGTCGGAACGAAGCCCCGGCAACAGGCGTAATATCTCTGCATGCGCGAGAAACGGCCCCATCACGCGGCCGGGAAGCGCGAACTTCAATAAGAGCGTCAGCTCTTGCTTCGCCTCTTCAATCGCGCCTTTTTTGATTTGCCGGACACATTGCGCCAGCCTTAAATAAAGCGCCCATGCGCCGGAGCCCACTTGATCCGCCAACGCCAAAGCCTGATCGAGATGCTGAAGGCCGTCGCTCGCAGCTCCCTCGCCGACAACGCTGGCCCCCAGCAAATAGGACTGCCAGTCCCGTTTGTTTGTTTCATAATCGTAACCACCCAGAAAGCGGCGCGCGGGATCAGATGCGGCGGCGCCTGGAATATGCCCACCACCATACTGCGCCGTCAGGCTGTATCCCTGCATGGCGCAAAACTTTTGCAAACGGTCGAGATTTCGGTTTTGCGCAAAGGCGCGCATCCTGGAAAGAATGCGATAAGGCGCCTGCTCATCGCCGCATTGGTGCGAAAACAGGATCGCCGCGTTCAGCCCGGTTATGTAGATATCCACCCACCCGTCATTTTCGACCGTATGGAACAGCGTTTCTTCAAATGCCGGCCACTCGCTGCGGTCGCATTCGCCTTTCCAGATGCGCAGCGTATAGCCCAATACTGAGGCAAGCGCTTTGAGACCGCTGTCGGACCCAAAATTTTCATCCGCCATTTTCCCGGCGCGCTCGACATTCGCCGCCGCCGTGGCAAGGTCGCCCTTGTAAAAAGCGGTATGCGCCGCGTGGATATAGCAATAATTCAACCCAAGAACCGATGCGCTTTGGCGCATAAAGGAAAACGCTTCCCGCAGGCGGGTGCTGGCTTGTTCAAATTCGGCGCAGGCCAGATTGATCAGCACTTCCTCGCACCGGATCGTGCCCCAACCCAGAGCATCAAGGCAGGCAGGGTCGGAATATTGTTTTCGTATGCGCGAGTGATTCTCGGTCCAGGATGTTCTATCCTCATACAGATTAATCATCGATTCCACGACAAGGCGGTCCGTATCGCAGAGTTCCGGCTGCTGCATATCGGAAATCAGTTCCGAAGCGTCCAGCATCGCCCGCGCCTCTGGAATCTCCCCATATTTGCAGTGCAAATAAGCGCGCGCAATCATCAGCCGCGCGCTAGAAGCAACCACGTCATCGGGCATCAGGCGCAATGCGTTGCGCAAGACGCCAATCCCATCATGAAGGATGATTTTCCACCCCCGCCGCGAGGATCAGCGCTTCACATTCATCATAGTCGCCGGCGTTCGCTGCATAGCGCACCGCCTCCACTAATTGCTTCTTTTCTGCATGCCAGCGGCTGGCCCGCAACTGAATTGAACTCGCCTTTGCATGGCTCTGGCGGATTTGCATCTCCCTAAGATATTCCGCGAAGAGGTGATGCAAGCGATACCAGCCGCCCTGGGTGTCGAGGGGCACGATCAAGGCGGCGAATGAAGACAGGGAATCGATGCGCCCCCAGGCTTTGGGGGAATCGAGCACGTAGTTGGTAAGCTCGGGATTAAAGCGCTCCAGAAACGCCAGCGTTAACAGAAGCTCTTGCGTATTCTCATCCAGCGTCGAGAGAATTTGCTCGGTCAGATAGGACGCAATAAGCCCGCCATCGACTCCGGCGAGGATGGGCTCGTCCGGCGCCGCCCGCCTTTGCACGCGCGCGAGCTGCACCGCCACCGGCCAGCCTTCAGTCTGGCCGTAAATTTCAAGACCGCTATTTTCATCCGTGACATCGCGCAACGCCTCAAGCGTCTCTCCCTTTGTGAGCCGTAATTGTTGCGCGTCGATTTCAATCGCATCACCGGAGGCGATCAGGGAAAAGGCGTCAATATTCGGCTGGCGGCGGCTGTCGATGAAGATCGTAAATCGCGACAGCGTATCGCGAATGAGGCGTTTGACAATTGCGTTGACCGCGTCGCACTCCGCATTGTGATAGTCCTCTAGAATAAGGACAATCTGGCCTTCTTCCTCATTCAACGATCGCACGAGCTTCGCCAGAACCGCATTAGTCGCGGCATCGGCAAAGCCGTCGCGGGCGCCGGTCACCAATTCGTCGAGCCTTATGCCGGCGCGCGACATGACAAGTACGACATAAGCGAGAAACTGTTTTTCGTCCGCCTCGCCCTGCTCCAGCGTCAGCCAGCCATAGCGGATGCCCTTTTCGCTGGCGTCGGCAGCCCATTGTCCGAGCAAAGACGATTTTCCATATCCCGCCGGCGCGACGATGAGCGCCAGGCGTTTGTCGACCGCATCACTCAGTTGCGAGACAAGCCGGTTTCTCGGTACGAGATCCACTCTCGGCCTGTTCGGCTCAAATTTGGATTCCAAAACCCATGGAACATCCGGTAAATTCGGGTCAATTGTCATTCATAGCCATATTTTCAGGGAGAGATGCGTTACCCCTCGGCGATTGCAAGCGCCGAAGTGTCTTTAACCTCTTCCATAACTGGAAATGTCGATGTTTGCGCAACGCCGGGCAAGTCAGCAATGACATCACCCAAAAGCGCGCGATACGCCGCCATGTCCTTTGTCCGCACCTTCAGCAAATAGTCGTATCCTCCCGACAGCATATGGCAGGATAGAATTTGCGGCACCTTTTTTACCGCAGCGTTAAATTGCGTGAGGCAGTCGCGTCTCGTGCTCTCAAGCTTGACCTGAACAAAAACCAGATAGCCTAAATTGATCTTTGACGGGTCAATATCCGCGCGATAACCGCGAATGACCTTGTCGCGCTCCAGCCGGCGCAAGCGCTTCTGGCACGGGGTTTTCGACAGATTGATGCGCTCGGCGAGTTCGACAACCGTTGCCCGCCCATCCGTCTGAAGCTCGTTCAGGAGCGCCCTGTCGAGGTGGTCTATAGAGCTACGTTTTTCATCATATGTAGGCATAATGGATAAATTGACACCAGAAATACTTCGATATTGCAAGCAAAAATCTGAAACATTGGGAACATAGCCTATCGCACCGGGTGTAAAAGCCGGCTCGCCATCAACCGCCGGGCCCCACACCATGTTTGACCAACCACACAACTCCCCTGATTTTTCCGATCTCCTCAAGATTGATGAATCCACTTGCGTAAAGCGCCTGATCGCCGCCCTTTCGCTCTCTGAACGCGAACGCGCAGCCATTGAGGGCTCGGCGAAAAACATCATTGCACAATTGCGCGCAGAAACGCGGACCACGGGCGCCATCGACGCTCTGTTGCAGGAATACGGCCTGTCCACGGAAGAAGGCGTCGCCTTGATGCGCCTGTCGGAGTCGCTCATTCGGACGCCGGATTTTGAGACTGCGCGCCTTTTAATTCGCGACAAGCTTTATCGCGGCACTTGGCGCGACCATATGGGCGGCGAGCGCCCGGTGCTTGTCTCCGCCGCGAGCGGCGGTCTCGCGATTTCCAAACTCTGGATCAACGCGACGGGGGGCCCGGCGGCCATAAACCTTGCGGCGCGTCTTGGCGACCGCCTGCTCGCCGCCATCATCAAACACGCCATGACCTTGATCGGCGGACATTTCGTTCTGGGCGAGACCATCGAAGCCGCGCTCGAAAGAGGCGAACGATACGCTGAAAAAGGCTATGCGTTTTCGTTCGACATGCTTGGCGAGGCGGCCCTGACAGATGACGACGCCGAGCAGTATTTTGAGAAATATAAACGCGCCGCCATCGCACTCGCCGGACAGCCCCCAATGTCAGACGCCAATAACATTTCAATCAAACTCTCGGCGCTTCATCCGCGCTATGAATATAACAAGCTGGAAAGCTGCGCGCCGGCGATCATTTCCAAATTGCTGGACATTGCGCGGATCGCCCGCGAAGGAAATTTTTCGATCACGATCGATGCGGAAGAATCGGACCGGCTTGAAGCGTCGCTCGCCATTTTTGAACGCCTGATCGAGCATGGCGACCTACGCCAGCAAGGCGGCGTCGGCCTGGTCGTACAAGCCTATCAGAAACGCGCGCCCGCCGTGATCGACTGGATCGGTCAATTGGCGGAGAAGACCCGCCAGCGCATTCCTGTGCGTCTCGTCAAAGGCGCCTATTGGGATACTGAAATCAAACGCGCGCAAGAACTCGGCCTTGAGACATATCCGGTTTACACCCACAAACACCACACAGACATCAGCTATCTGGCTTGCGCCCGCAAGCTGCTGGATGCGGGGACGTGTGTCTATCCGCAATTTGCAACGCATAACGCCAACAGCACGGCGGCGATCCTGCACATGGCCGCCGGCCGCAAGGATTTTGAGTTTCAGCGCCTGCACGGCATGGGCGAAGCGCTGCACGATCACCTGCTGAAAGAAGCGAATATATCGAGCCGAATTTACGCGCCTGTGGGTCCTCACAAAGATCTCCTGCCTTATCTCGTTCGCAGATTGCTGGAGAACGGCGCCAATAGTTCATTTGTGAATCAGATGACGAACCCTGCATGCGATATCGATCAGATAAGCTGCGATCCGATGACAATGGCGGCGGCCGATAATTTCTCGTCCAATGCTTCAATCGGCGCGCCGCGTGATTATTTGCACAGCGCCCGCCGCGCGGCCGCCGGAGAAGACTGGACGCAGGCCGATATCGCAAGCCGGCTTGAAAAGGCGGCGGCCGACGCGCCGTATATCAGCGCAACAAGCCTTATCAGCGGAGAGACTGTCACCGGCGCCGCGCGCAAACTCACATCGCCATTCGACGCCGCCTTCACTATCGGCGAAGTGGCGGAAGCTGCGCCAGCGCTTATCGAGAAAGCCGTCACCGCCGCACGCGGATCCGCCTGGCCATCCCTGACGGCGCAAGCGCGCGCTGAGATAATAGAGCGCGCCGCGACGCTATTGGAACGCGAACAGGATAGTTTCATCGCGCTCTGCGCCGCAGAAGCGGGCAAGACGATACCGGACTCCATTGCGGAAGTGCGCGAGGCCGTCGATTTTTGCCGCTACTATGCAATGGAAGCAAAGAGCGGGCGCATTGCGTCGCGAAAACCGCTGGGCGTTGTTGCTTGCATTTCTCCCTGGAACTTCCCCCTCGCCATTTTCATGGGCCAGATAACGGCCGCCCTCGCTGCCGGTAATTGCGTCATCGCGAAACCGGCGGACCAGACGCCGTTGGTCGCCTATCGCGCTGTCAAACTGTTGCATAAGGCGGGCGTGCCGGAAGACGCGCTTGGTTTGCTTCTGGGAACCGGCGCAGACATTGGGGCGCCGCTTGTCCGGCATGGCGGCGTTGACGGCGTATGCTTTACCGGCTCGACCGCCACCGCAAAGGCGATCGCAAAAAGCCTCACTGAAACCGGACGCAGCGCCATTCCGTTCATCGCCGAAACCGGCGGCGTCAATGCAATGATCATCGACTCTACCGCCCTGCTTGAGCAAGCGGTTAAAGATGTGCTTGATTCTGCATTCCAGAGCGCGGGGCAACGCTGCTCCGCCTGCCGGTTAGTCTGCGTCCAATCCGATATTGCAGACCGATTTGAAGAAATGCTCCGGGGCGCGGCGGCTGAACTGACCCTGGGCGACCCAAGAAAGCTGAGCACCGATATCGGTCCGGTGATCGACGCCGCCGCCCATCAAAAAATTTCCGCCTATATTGCGGAAAAGAAAAACCAATGGCCGGTCCTCACAGACGCTGACGTTTCGGCGGCGCCGGAGAACGGATTCTTCATCGCCCCCACCATCTTCAAACTCTCCGGCGTGAGTGATGTTCGCGAAGAAATCTTCGGTCCCGTTCTCCATCTCTGCCGCTACGACGCCGACAAGCTTCATACGACAATAGACCAGATCAATGGGCTCGGCTTCGGGCTCACCATGGGGCTGCATACGCGAATCGATACGCGCGTCGAGCAGGTCTCCAACACCGCGCATGTGGGGAACCTCTATGTGAACCGCAATCAGATCGGCGCCGTGGTCGGCGTGCAGCCTTTCGGCGGCGAAGGTCTTTCCGGCACGGGCCCCAAAGCCGGCGGACCGCATTATTTGCTACGACTGACGAAGAACGAGACCGCCGCTCCCATCGACACCCCCGACGCTGGACTTTTACCGGTGCGCGTGAGCGTCGGGCAAGATGGGCAGGAAACCGGGCAAGACAAAATCGTTCAGCGCTCGCTAGAGGCGCAAGCGCATTGGAATTCGAAGCACGATTTCCAGTCCCGGCGCCGTATCGTTTCCGCGCTCTTTCCGAATGAACGAAGCGTGGATGCGCGCCTTGTTGAGGAGACAAGCGAAAGCGGCGCCTCGCTGCCCGGACCAACCGGAGAGAATAACCGGTTGCGCCTATGGCCCCGTGGCGCGCTCCTGCTTTTGCCCGCATCGGATGCGAAAACCCGCAACGCGCAAATCGCCAGCGCGCTTCTCGCCGGGAACAGTCTTATTGTGTGTTCAGATGTAGAAACCGAGTGGCTGAGCCAGGCGCGGTCCGCCCTTCGCCGCGAAACAAAACTGGACGATCTTCTGTTGACCCTAAAGCCTGCGGCATGGGCGGCGGCGGCGATATCCTCCGCTGGCGTCGCCGGCGTCATCGCCGAAGCGCAACACGCAAATCAGGTGATGGCTCTCTTGCAACAACGAAGCGGCGCGATCGCACCGATCCTTTACGCTTGCGATCCCATAGAGCGTTTCTTTCTGGAACGGGTTGTCACCATCGACACGACCGCAGCTGGCGGCAACGCGTCGCTGCTCGCCAATAGCGGATAATGATGCATGGCGCGAAACCGGCGCGCGCCGTCGCTTATTGGTCCGCGTCGCAAGCCGGCGTCTTCGCCGGCAATGGCGGCGAGATGACGCCGACATTCCAGTTCCAGGGGATGCCGCCTGCTGCGCGCCGCCTGCAGACCACCGCCTCGTGGATTTCATAGCCGTTTGGCGGCGCGGCGCGCATGACCGGCGCCTCTTCAAACGCCATATAGGCGCGGTCCTGCCCATAGGGCCGCCAGTCTTCCTCGTTCTGCGCCTGCGGGATTCCGTTCCGGGCGAAGGAAGCCCAATAATTGATCATCGCGTCGGACAGGCGTTGCTCTTGCGCGGTTTGCGGCACAGCGGGCCAGTAATCCGGCGTCGCTCCCGTCGTGCCGAAGACGAAAGGAATTTCCGATGCGTGAAAGGCGCGATAGCCCGCATCATCCGCAGCCGGATAACCATGATCGAAATAATAAAGGAATGACGGCGCGCCAATGGCGGTTTGCTTCGCCGTCAGCCGTTCCGACGTCCAGCCATACATCGCATCCCGGGTCGTCGCCAACATGCTCTCTTTTATCGTCTCTGGCGTATAGAGCGCGAGAAATGCATCCGCAAGATCGCCGTATCGGGCCCTGATTTCATCTTCATAGGCTTCGGCGTTCGCAGGCGGCGGCGGCAACAGGATCGGCAGCGAGCGGATTTCGCCCTCATTATAGCCCGCGAGTATCGGCGCCGGCGCCTGTTCGCCCCGGTCAAACACATCGGCGAGTTGCCGTGGCAAAAGGCGCCCGTCAATGGTTCCAAGCGGGAAATAACCGACGCTCGCTGCGCCATTTATAATCGCTTCCGCGCTCATGGCGCGCAGTTCCGCCAGACCCTCAGCGCCCAACTGACTGGCCACCCATGCGCCCGCCGGTTCGGCGGCGGGTAAATCCGCAAATGTGCTGTTCCTTAATTCCGGCATGGTGATCATATAGCCGCTCTGGGCGATGGCGCGCTGGAACAGATCGCGCGCTTGCGGCGCGGCCATTAAAAACATCACGCTAAGGGCGCCCGCTGACTCGCCCGCGATAGTGACATTGTCCGGATCGCCGCCAAACGCGGCTATATTGCGGTTGACCCATCGCAACGCCTCGATCTGGTCCGTGAGGCCATAATTGCCCGATATATTGTCGGGCGATTCAGCGCTGAGTTCAGGATGCGCCAGATAGCCGAGCGCGCCAAGGCGATAATTGATCGACACCACAATCACACCGCGCTTCGCAAAGCCCGCGCCGTCATACAACGCCTCGCTGCTGGCGCCGTTCACCAGCGACCCGCCATGGATCCAGACAAGCACCGGCGCGTCTTTCGCATGTTCCGGCGTCCAGATATTGAGGAAGAGACAATCTTCGCTCATGGCGTTTTGCAGTTCTACATTGAACGGTGTCGCCGGCTGCACACATGCATCGCCGAACCCGGTCGCATCACGCATCCCGGCCCAGCGCGCCAGCGCCTGAGCCGGACGCCAACGCAATTCGCCAACCGGCGGCCGCGCATAGGGTACGCCGCGATAAATCCGGACGCCCCCTTCCGCCTCGCCGCGCATTTTACCTGCGGGCGCATTGACGACCGGCGCAGTCTCCGCATGCGCGCAGGCGCCGGAACAGATCAGCGTGACCATCGCAAGCATCTGAATAAAACGGTTCACACGGCGCCTCCCATGGCATTGGCGTTCAGATAATTTCCCGCGCCGTGCGGGGTCAGGACGGGTTGTCGGATGTCTGTGCATGGCGCTGTTCAAGGTCATTTATGATTTCTGCGTGCCGCTTGCGGGTCAGATGGTATCCGAACAGGAATAGCGGCGCGACAAGCGCGAACACCGCCGGCAGCGGCCCGGAAATCAGGGCCAGCTTGTCGAGCACCTCGCTCGGGATCGTCAGTTCCGGTCCGCGCGAGGCGATATCCGCCGGGAAATGGATCAGATCCAGCGCCACCCCGGCAATCAGCCCCCCAAGACCGGACGCCGCCTTATAGGCAAGCGTCAGGCCGGAAAAAAACAGGCCTTCGCGGCGCACGCCAAATAACCATTCATGTTCATCCGCAGTATCAGCGAGCATTGACTGGAAGCCGACGCCGCCCACCATGATGGCGGTGCCGACCATTAATCCGTTGACGAACAAAACCACCGTTGCACTTGCCGGCGTCAGCGAAAACGGGCCGTAAAGCTGCAACAATGGCGGCCACATCAAAAACAAAGCGATGGCCAGAAACGCGCCGATAGACAAAGTTCGCTTTTCGATGTGACGCAATGCGAAAGCGCTGATCGGCGCGCCGAGCAACGGACCAAGCGTCGTGCTCAACAGGACCAGCTGGATTGCAAAGGAATCAAGTTTCCAGAAATAGCGGCTGGCATGCAGCGCCAGCGAAACATGGGCGGAATAAGCGAGGAAATAGGTGAGCACCGTTCCGAACAGGACCAGAAACGAACGGTTGCGCGACAGCTCGATCATCTCACGCGCAAAGCCTGCGAGAAAATTGACTTCGCCCGGCTTCGCCCCATGCAAGCGCGGCGAAGCGCGGCGCACGGCGCCAATTGCAATCAGGCCGGTCAATATGATGACCACCGCACAGGTCCAGGCGAAGGGCACATAGTTCTCGCGCTGCAAAAGTCCCGAAGGCCCCGACATGAAGACGCCAAGGCCGAGAACCACGCCGCATAAAATACCCGCATTCTGAAACGACAGCCGGTAGGACACGATGCTGGCGCGCTCGCGATAATTATCGGTCACCTCTGCGCCGACAGCGGTAAAGGGCAGTACGAAACAGGAAAGCGAAAGCCGCAGGACGACAAGGCAGATTGTGACAAACAGAAATTGCGCGCCGCCGGTCAATAATGCGGGGACGGTGAAAAGCAGACCGAATGCGCAGGCGAATGGCGCAAGACTGCCGATCATGAAAGGCAGTCGCCGCCCAAAGCGCGAGCGCACCCGGTCGCTCGCCAGCCCGATCGCCGGGTCGGCGACGCCGTCAACCAGCAAGGCGATCAGTTTCGCCGTGCCCGCCATGGTTCCTGACATGCCGCACACCGCCGTCAGGTAAAACAACAGGAAAAAACCAAACCCCGCCGCCACCAGACCATCGGCCATGGCGCCCGCGCCATATTCAGCCTTGAACCGACGCGTGAGCGGTACGCTGCGGGCCGCCTGAGCGGCCTGTTCGTCGTAGGAGCTGACAGAATGTCCGGCCACGGCTTCCTCCTGGGGACTTGTTTTGATTTTTATCTCTGCGCCCGGTGATTCATGCGACGGGTTCGCGATCGGCAAAGGCGCGCCCGTCCTGCAAGGCGGCGTAGATCCCCTGCTGATAGACAGGCAATGCGCGCCGTCCTGCGGCGCCGCGGCCTGTTGCGATGGTCGATCCCGCTTTTGCAGACACCGGCACTTGATGCTGGATGAGATAGATCATGACCAGATCATTGACCGGATCGGCCTGCCACCATGTGCCGAATATGCCCGGCCAGGTCATCGATCCCGGCGCGCCGCAAGCATAGGGGTTGTCGACAAGGTCCTCCGCAATGGAGAGGCCAAGCCCGAAACCGCTTTTGCGCCAGAGCGGCATGCCGGCGAAAGGCACTTCGCGCTGCGCGTCGGTCAGCCGGTTCGTGTGCATGAGGCGCACCGTCTCGGGCCGCAACAGGCGAACCCCGTCAAGGGCGCCGCGCCCGAGCAGCATGCGCGCAAAATGGTGATAGTCCGCCGCTGATGAAATCAGCCCGCCTCCCCCCGGCGTATAGGCCGGCGGATCGTCATACATAACCTGTTCGGATTTGATCAGCGCGCCTGCCGCTTCGTCATATTTGTAGACGCTGGCGAGACGGCTTCGTTTTTCTTCAGGAAGCCAGAAATCCGTATCCGCCATACCGAGCGGCGCAAAAATCCGCTCCTTCAACACATCGCGAAACGGCTTGCCTTCAACGCGGCCGATCAGGAAGCCGAGCACGTCGGTTGAATGCCCATAGTGAAAACGCTCGCCGGGCTGATAGGCCAAGGGAAGCGAGCCGAGCGCCGCCAGCCATTCATCCGGAGTTGACCGGTTCATCGCCGGATCGCCCAGAACGTCCTCATAAGCCTTTTTGAGCGGGCCTTCCGAGAAGAAGCCATAGGCTATTCCCGACCGATGGGTGAGCAGGTCTTCAATGGTGATTTCGCGTTGCGCGCGGACAACCTTGTCGAGCGATCCTGCGGCGTCGCGCAACACATTCAGTTCGGCAAGCTCGGGAATCCATCGCGTAATCGGGTCCGATAAAGCGATTTTTCCTTGCTCCAACAACATCAACGCCGCCGCTGATGTGATCGGCTTGGTCATCGAAGCGATCCGAAAAAGCGTGTCGGACCGCATCGGCGTGTTTGTTTCAATGTCGCTCCAGCCGATTTGTTCCGACTGAACGATTTCGCCGGCGCGCGAGGTCAGCGTGACGACGCCCGCAAGCTCGCCATGATCGACAAATGCCTGAAGGGCGGGTCGAACCATGGCGAGTCTCGCTGGATCAAAGCCTGTAGCGCGGCGAAGTGGATCACTGTTCATGAATCGGGTGCTTCGGCCGCTGTCTTGCTTCTTGTCGATCAAAAGGATTTGCGCAGATTGATCGCCACATACCGCCCGATCGGATTATAGGCGCCGCCAATGCCGTCTGTAGCGGGAAAGAATGGCGGATCCTGATCGAACAGATTGTTCACCTGCAAGGCGACGACCCCGCCTTCCGTCCAGCCCTCATTCGGCAATGTCAAACTGACGCGCAGATCCACCGTTACATAGGGATCGGCTTCAAACGAACTTACACCGGTCGGCGTGGTGAAATTGTTCGTAACCCCGTCGCGATAATTGACGAAGCTCGCCAGCCCCAGCGACCCGACTTGCGCGCCCAATGTCGCCCGCGCCGTTGCGCGCGGCACCCCAAGCAGCAAGCTGTCGGATGTTGGCGATGCGGGAGACAATTGCGTGTCGAAATTGAGGATGTAATTGCCCGCCAGGTCTGCATACACCGCGCCGAAATTTGTCGACCAGCGATAATTGATGTTGAAATCCAGACCGTCCGTGTCGCGGCTGCCGAAATTGTTGAGCCGCAGGTCAAGGAAGTTTCCAATCGCCGGCAAGGGGCTCGGCAAATTGACCGGCACCGCAATCGACAACAGTTCCGTCAGCTCCGCCACCGTGGGATCGCGATATACGATTGAGGTGAATGTCGGATCGGTGAAGACAATCGCCGCTGACGGCGTGCCGATGACCTCAGTGTAGTCAATATTGTAGTAGGTCACGCTGGCGCGTAGATCCGGCAGCGCCGCCGGATTGATGTCAACGCCGAATGAATAGGTGGTGGCTTTCTCCGGCTGCAGATCGCGATTGCCCCCAAGCAGGTAGACGGTGTTCACCTGCGCCAGTCCGCGCGTCGGATCATTTGCGGCAACGGCGGAGTTTGCCGCGTCCAGATAGTATGCGCCGACAGTGGCGCCGACCTGGCGCATGCCCGGCGCCCGGAAGGATGTGCCGTAAGAGCCGCGCAAATTGACGCCACTCACCGGCTCCCAGTTGAGACCGACCTTCGGGTTCGTCGTCGATCCGAAATCACTGTAATCGTCAAACCGGCCGGACACGGAGAGAGAAAGGCTGTTAAACATGGGCGCAGCATTTCCGTCGCCAAAAATCGGAATGAACAGCTCGCCATAAACAGAACTGATGTCACGCACCAAATCTTCGGGCACAGGCGTCGATCCGACAAAGCCTTGCTGCTCGAAAGTCTCGCGCCGCAATTCACCGCCAAGGGCGAATCTCAACTGTCCGCCGGGCAAGTCAGAAATCGGCCCGTCGAGCTTTGCGGCCGCCAGATGCGTGCGCTGGTCAATCGAAACATCCGTTGAGGAATCAAGGATGGCGGCGACAACAGCCGGAGACGTGCCCATGCCGAACGGATCAAGCGCCGTGTCCGTTGTCACGCCAGCAGCCGCTATGGCAAGCGCGGTCGGGTTTATCTGCGGGATGAAGGCGTCATTCTTGGCCCAGTCGTAAGTCCCATAGACGCTGAAATTCAAATCGCGCGGCAGGGAGATATCGACCCCGAAAGACGCATTGCCGACTTTTCTCACATCAGTGTTGGTGAAATGATCGGCCCCGACCAGATTGTCCGGACGGAACTCCACATATTCGACCGTCGCGCCGGTTCCGGGAGGCGCCTGAAAGAATGGATTGGTGTTGGCGAGAAACGCCGCCTGAACCGGCGGGGAAACGCGAAGCAAATCTTCCCGGTCCGTATACAGAACCTCGCCCCACAAGGTGACGCGCTCGCCAATGTCCTGTTCGCCCGAGGCGAAAACGGCGTGCGTGCGCGAGCTCGGATAGAGATCGGCGGCGGCGCCGTTGTCGCAGAAATTCTGCGTATTAGGCGCAAAGTCCGGCGCGCCGTAATAGATCGCGTAGAATGTCGCATCGACCCGCACATTCGGCGATGGGCAGGATACGCCGCGTGTATCGATGCCGCCAAAGGGGCGAAAATCCTGAACCCGATAATCGCGATCGCCGCCGGTGATGTTGTCATTTTCAGAATATTGATAGGCTAGGAGGATTGATCCGCTATCCCAGTCCTCGCCGAACAACACGCCCGCATGCACAGAATCATAGTCGTCGGCTATGCCATAGCCGCCAGCGATTTCCACACCTGACACATTTTTGCGGGTGATGAAGTTCACGACGCCGGCAACCGCATCCGACCCGTAAATTGCCGATGCACCATCCGCAACGACTTCGATCCGTTCAAGCGCCAGATTCGGGATAAGCGGGTAATCGGGATTGGTTTCATTCGCCGCCGCCGCGACAAGGCGATGCCCGTTCATCAGCGGCAAGGTCGCATTCGCCGGCAGCCCGCGAAGACCCGGCGCAAAGGAACCGAACCCGCCGAGACTTGGCGACGGCGCTGTGTTGAAGCTGTTGAGCTGCGGAACGCTCGCCAGCAAGTCCGGCGTATTCGCCGCGCCAATCGCCTCAATGTCATCGCGAGAGACGCTGATCAGGTTTGAACCGGTGGGCGGCACGCCCCGAATGCTGGTGCCGGTGACGACAATTTCATCGGCCGGCGCGTCTTCGTCGCCTTGCCCCGCAGCGGAAGATTGCGCAAAGGCGGGTCCGGCTGCAAACATCAGAGCGCTCGCCGAGACGCACGCCATCAGGTTAAAACTTGTTCTCATTTACCCCTCCCAATAGCGCCGCTTTTCTTGGGCGCCTGTGTTTTTCTTTGTCGCCGCCCGCATCAGGGCGGGCAGTCGATTTCATTCATTTAGTCATAAATGAATGAAATCGACTGCTACCGCAGCCCCTTCGCCCGGTCAAGTTCATTTATTTACTGCTAAATCAAATTTCCGCCCGCCATCGGTTGACTGCGTAAGGCGCCCGCCCCATCGTCTCCCTGATTTATCAAGAGCTTGGCGCCGTTCTGACAGCGGCCGATCAATATAGGGGCCTGAGAATATGGCGGCAGCGCCAAAACGCGAAGGTCGCCGCACGCGCGCTGAACAGCGGGCCGCGACGGTGAAACAGATCCTGGATACGAGCGAAGACCTGTTCGCGCAGCTCGGTTATTTCGGCGTGACGATCAAGGATGTCGCCGACAAGATGGGCATCCATCCGGCGCTTATCCATTATTATTTCGACGGCAAGAAAGCATTGTTCGACGCGGTTTTTGATCGGCGCGTGCAATTTGCAGTCGATGCGCGCACCGCCGGCCTAGACGCCTATGAAGAAGAAGTCGGCGAGCATCCGACCATCGAGGGCGCGCTGCGCGCCTATTATGACGGCGCCTTCGATGTGTATATCAATGAAGATAAAGGCTGGAGCAATTTCGGCCGGATTTTCGCGCAGGTAAACAATGCGCCCGGCTATGGCGCGGAAAAGATGGATCTCTATTTTGATCCCCTCGTGCTGCGCCTGATTGAGCTGTTGCAGAAGGCGCTTCCCGACGCAAAACCAGAAGATCTGTTCTGGAGTTTCCAGTTCACGTCCGGCGCCTATACGCTGATCCTGTCGCGCACCGGACGCATTGACAGGCTGTCGAATAATCTATGCGCCTCCGATGATTTCGAAGCGGTGCGCGAACGCTTCGTGACATTCATGGCCGGCGGTTTCGATGCGCTCTATAACAGCAGAAAAACCGCAAAACCAAAGACCAAACGCAAAAAGGCGAAAACGAAAAAAAAGTGATCGCCCCGCCCGTTTGACGGGTTTATGGCTGCGCCGCAGTCCCGGTTTTTTCCAGCCGCGCATCGCGCAATGCGGCCCGGCGCACTTTGCCCGCCTCATCACGCAACGCCTCGCTGGTGAACTCGATGCTTCGAGGCAATTTGTAATGCGTGAGGCGTTCGGCGACGAAGTCGAGCAGCCCCGCCTCATCAAGCGCCGCGCCATCGGCTCGCTGAACAATAGCGTGCACGCGCGCGCCCCAGTCTTCATCGGGAAGCCCCACCACCGCGCTGGAACGAACCAACGGATGCGCGTCAATCGCCGCCTCAACTTCCGCTGGATAAATGTTTGCGCCGCCGGAAATGATCAGGTCATTGCGGCGGTCGGATAGAAAGAGATATCCGTCCTCGTCCACGCTGCCGAGATCGCCGGTCGACTCCCACTCGCCGATGCGCCGCGCTGCGCTGCCGAGATAGTGATAGGTCGATCCGGCGCCGCCTTGCGGGCGGAAAAAGATTTCGCCAACCTCGCCGGTTGGACGCGGACGCCCTTCCCCGTCGAGGATCGCCATCTCATAGCCATCGCGGACACGGCCCACAGAGCCGCGATGCGTAAGCCAGTCCGCGCCCGAAATCATCGTCGAGCCGATCGCTTCGGTCGTGCCGAAATATTCCCAGACGCGCTCGCCCCCAAGCCAGTCAATCCACGCCTGTTTCAGCCAGGGCGCGCAAGGGGCCGCCATATGGAGCATCATGCGCAGGCTTAGCAGGGTGAAATCAGACAGGACGTCAGGCCCCAACCGCCAGATGCGGTTCATCATGGTCGGCACCATCGTCACCCAATTGACGTGAAGCGCATCGATTAGCTGGAGCGCGCGCAACGCGTCAAACTTGCCCATTTCCACAATCGTGGCGCCGACAAACATGCCCATGGTGATGCAGTGAAATGGCGCATTGTGATAAAGCGGTCCGGGATTGAGGATCACATCGCCCGGGCGCTGACCCAGAAACCCTTCTTGCGGATTCCACCGCGCCGGCATGGCGTCAACGATCACCTTCGGCCGGCCGGTGGAGCCGCCGCTGGTCATGGCTTTCCAATGCGGCGATACAGCTTCCGTCAGCGGCTCAGCGGAGTAGCTCTCCGGCGCATTCTCCCCTTCCGCAATCATCGGCGCGTTAAGGCCTGAGCTTGCACCCAAAAACAGTTTTGGTCGCACGATATCGAGGATCGCTTCCATTTCCGGGCGCGCAAGCTTGGCGGAAACGATGTTCGGAATCGCGCCCAGCTTCCAGATTGCAAAAACGGTTTCGTAAAACTCAAGGCCATTCGGAAGCGCCACCGTCACGAAGTCGCCCTGCCCAACCCCCTGCGCCGCCAGCATCCGCGCATGCATGTTCGCGCGGGCATCGAGCTGGTCATAGGTGATCTGCGCATCATCAATGACC
Source organism: Hyphococcus sp. D3-15 (assembly GCF_055809375.1). NCBI lineage: Bacteria > Pseudomonadati > Pseudomonadota > Alphaproteobacteria > Parvularculales > Parvularculaceae > Hyphococcus > Hyphococcus sp. D3-15. Next base: position 3,482,115 of record NZ_CM147910.1, read on the forward strand.
AATGCGGCTTTCGACGGCGAAAGCTGCGCGTGATGGCGCAGAATAGAGCTTAGAGCGACTTCATTCGACATAGCGCAGGGCCTCCCTTGATCCCGATTTCTCGCCGCTGCACTTTTGCTTTTCTTGCTGGCGCAGGCGTGCAGTTTGGCGAATTCATTAATTTAGCCGTGAATGAATGACAAGAGGCTGGCCGAAGGTCAATGGCGATCATCGGTGATAGAAAGGAATGGCCGTTTCCCGCATCACCCTGACCGCCGGCGTGAAGCCGCAAACTGTATTGACCGCGAAAAATCACGAAGTCATATTTTGGCATGCCAACATTACATTTGATCTGCGGAAAAATCGCAGCCGGAAAGTCTACGCTTGCCTCAAAACTGGAAGCGGAGATGGCGTGTATTCGTCTGAGCGAAGATGACTTGCTTTCGTCACTCTATCCAAATGAGATTACTACGCTTGAACAATTCCGGCGGCGCTCTTCCTGTCTTGAAGAAGCGCTGGCGCCGCTAGTCGCTGACATGCTTTTATCGGGTGCGAATGTCGTGTTGGATTTTCATGCCAACACCCGAAAACGCCGCGCCTGGATGAAAAGCATAATCGACAATAGCGGATGCGATCATGTTCTGCACTTTCTGGATGTGCCTGACGATATCTGCAAGAAAAGGCTTCGCGCGCGCAATGAACGCAATGGACATGCGTACCAGACAAGCGACGAAGAGTATGATCAATTTGCAGCTTACTTCGAACGTCCCGGAGATGATGAGGGTTTCAACATAACCATTCATGAAAGTTGAGGCGCCATCAGCCCCGTCCGCCGACATCCAGCTTTTCTCTCGCCGCCATCCGGCGCCAGCCATGTTTCGGGATTTGTGATCCCAACCGCTTTTCCGCAAGGTTTTGGTGGGCCCGGAGGGACTCGAACCCCCAACCTAGCGGTTATGAGCCGCCAGCTCTAACCAATTGAGCTACAGGCCCAATCAGGCGGCGCGCGCCGCAAATTGGGAGCGCCCTATTATCAGCTATTTCCCGACCGTGAAAGCCCGCTCCCGCCAGCTTTCTCGCCATCGCCGACCACCAGATCGTGAAGGAACCGCCAGCGCTTGCGCTTGTTTCCGCCTTGATTTCGCCATGCGAAGCCGATCACATCCGCGCAGACCGCAAAAATGGAGAAAAAACCAATGCGTCACGCCCTCGCCCCTGCCGCCGCCGCCGCGCTTCTGGCCGCCAGTTGCAGCGCGCCCCAAGCCATCGCCGCCGATGCCGCCGCCACACACCGCACCATTTCCGTTAATGGCGAGGGCGAAGCCTCGGCCGCGCCGGACATGGCCGTCGTTTCAATCGGCGTGCAAAGCGACGCGCTGACCGCTGCAGAAGCATTGCGCCAGAATTCGGCGAACATGTCCGCGACGATAGACAAGTTGAAAAAACTCGGCGTTGCAGAACGCGACATCCAGACGTCCGGCCTGTCGGTCAATCCGCGTTACGACTATGAGAAAAACCGCTCGCGCCCCGAAGTCATCGGCTTCACCGCCTCCAACACCGTCACCGTGCGCCTGCGTGACCTGAGCGCCGCGGGCGCTGTCATTGATCAGGCCGTGCAGTCCGGCGCGAATTCGCTGGGCGGAATTTCATTCGCCTTTTCCGATCCGAAGCCGCTGCTTGACGAAGCGCGCAAGGACGCCGTCGCCAGCGCTAAAGCAAAAGCCACATTGCTGACCGACGCCGCAGGGGTCCGTCTCGGCAAACTGCTCAGTATTCAGGAAGGCTACGCCGCTGCGCCGCAGCCGAAAATGTATTCTGCACGTATGGAAATGGCCGAGTCTTCGGTTCCGTTGCAAGCCGGTGAATCAAGCGTGAATGTAACGGTTTCGCTAATATACGAAATTGAATAGCAAAACGGCCCCATATCGGGGCCGTTTTCATTTTCAGTCTTTGCCGAAAAGGTCGCCGAAAAAGTCGCCCTCATTCCAGGCCGGCTTTTCCGGTACATTTGCAAGCGCTTGTGCAATCTCGAAATTCACCACGGCAAAACGCGCCAGACTGTCATATTTAATCGGCTGGCTGATGTCGTCGCTTGGACGGTGATAGTGGTCGCGATAAAAATTCCAGAATTTTTCTTCGCCGCCACTTTCAAACCCCGTCCACAGATACACCGACGGCACGCCCTGCTCGACAAACGGGTAATGGTCCGAGCGGGTGAAGATGCCGAGCTCCGGAATCGGATCAGGCGATAGCCCAACGCCCAGATCCGCCAGCGCCGCTTTCATGATCGGCCCGATGGAAGACCGCTCGGCGCCGAAGGCGATGACGTCGGTGAAGTCATGCAGCATCACCGGCATATCGAGATTGACATTCGCAACCATCGAGCCCTCCCCGATTGTCGGGAAATGCGCGAAATATTCCGACCCCAGCAATCCTTTTTCTTCCGCTGTCACAGCGACAATCAACACGCTGCGCGCAGGCGGGACGCCGTCCAGAAATCCGCGCGCGACCTCGAGCAGGACAGCAACGCCCGTCGCATTATCCATCGCACCATTATTGATCCCGTCTTTGCCTTCTTCGATCAGGCGTTCATTCAGCCCGACATGGTCGAGATGCGCGGTCAGGATGACATATTCGTTTTTGAGTTCCGCATCTGCGCCGGGAATGAGCCCCACCACATTCGGGCTTGAGAACTCTTCAGTCTCCATCGCGCCCGCCATCGAAATTTTTACGGCGAGCGGGAAGCTTCCGGTCGCAGCGGCTTCACCATCCGCGGCGGCGCGCACCCGCGCATAGCTGTGCGCCGCATCAGCAAACAACAGGGGCGCCTTATCTGCATGCGCCGTTGCGCGGCCCAAAATCGTCGGCCCGGACGTTTCCGGGCGTCCATCCGGCCAGACCCAGCTTGTCGCTGAATAGTTTGGATTGGCGGTGAACCGCTCCCAGGAATAATTTTTTTCCGACGCCGCCGTAAAAAGGGAAATCGTTCCGATGGCGCCGCGCGCGGAAGCTTCTTTCGCTTTCAAGCTGCCGGATTTGAAATGCGCATTGCTTTCATTATCGAAAATATCTGGCACGCCGGAGAAATATACGACAATTTTTCCGGCGACATCGACGCCCTCATAATCGTCATGTCCGAATTCCGGCGCGTGCACGCCAAATCCGACAAACACTGCTTCCGCTTCTTCAATTTTGAAAGACGGCGCCGCGAGTGACGGGAATATGCGGAAGTCATCCAGGTTCGAGAGCACCGTGGTTTCACCGTCTGGCCCGGTGATTGAGAGGGCTGACGCTTCGCTGATCTGCTTGCCGGAAATGAACGGGACTTCCTGGAACCAGCCGCCATCGGCGCCCGGCGACATGCCCATCGACGACATGCGCGCGGCGACGTATTCGGCGGCGTCGCGATATCCTTGCGTGCCGGCCTCGCGGCCCTCGCGAGCATCGTCGGCGAGCCAGGCGATGTCTGCCTGTATGCGGCCTGCGGCGGTGTCGGCGGCCTCAGTTGCGGCCGCCGCCGCCTCGATCTCGGAATCGAAACCGGCGGGCCCGAGACTCACACAAGCTGCGAATATCAGCAGCGGCGCAAAAGCCGCCAGACGAGTTAGGAAAACCCGCATCAAAATCTCCTGTCAGCGTGCAAAGGGTTTGCCTCGCGCCATCCGGCAGCGTCAACCAGGCGGGCGCCCCCTTCACGGCAATGCGCGCGCCCCAAGATGCTGCGACATGCGTAGTGATGTGATTTTGCAACGATTTTTCCGCCATGAGCGGACCGGAATGCAAATTGGCGGGAACAATTGGAACCAACTCGCATTCCCTGTATTGTTATACAGGGAGAACATGTCGCCATGAACAAGGCTATTTTACTTTTTTACTGCCTCGCTTATCGGCGCGGCGCCGGCTGTCAACGCGCAAAGCGCAGACAGCAACTATGTTCATGAAAACGGCATTGGTCCGGACCCGGATCATGACACAAATCCGGCCACAATCACCGGCGTCATCAAGCGCGTCGGCGACGCGGAAAAAGCGGCGGACGATGCGCCCTACCGCGTCATCACCTTTGAAGCGCCGCCGGGCGCCCATGGCGACGTCATTCGCAAGGCATATGAGAAAGACTATGGCGTCAAATTCGGACGCGGACTGACGCGGCAGATTTGCGAAGGGCAGCGGCGTTTTTATTATGACTCTCTTTGCACATATGAGGCGGCGCCCAGCGGCGATTATGCTGCCGGTTACATCAACTATCTCAATGCGCCGCTGGTTATCGAATTTGACCGCCCGGTCTGTGTCGTCACCATGGCGATCTATCCGACCGGCGGACAGCAGGAAGAGCCCTTTACCGTCACGATCAATGGCTGGGATGAAAACGGCGCCGCGCTCCCCTCCGCCAAAGCCGAATTTGAATGGACCAAATATACGGTCCGCTGGCGGCATATGGCCGGCGCCTATTATCTCGGCGGTCGCGCCAAAAAGATCACCGTCAGTATGAAGAGCGGCACGGCGTCGGAAGCGGGCGACGTGTTGCGCTATCTGATCGACGATCTCGCCTTTGTGCAGGATGGCTGTGACGAGGTGCTTGCGGGGTTTGCTGATGCAGAAGACGCCGCAACCGAGGCGCAACTCCTCGAAGGGTCGTAATTCGCCCGGCTATAGCGCCTTGCGCATCAATATAATCACATTGACGGAGCCGTTCGCCGCGGTCTGGGTTTCGCGGCTGATCTCGACATAGCCACGCGCCCGGTAAAGCGGCTCGCCCGGCAAGGTTGCGCCAAGCTCGATGGTTTTAAATCCCGCCTCGCGCGCGGCGCCCTCTCCGAGGTCTAGCAGCAGCGTGCCTATGCCTTTGCGCGTCCAGCCCGGATGCGTGTACATGGCGCGAATGCGCGCGGCGTCTTTCGACGGGTCCGCATAGCTGTCATCGCGCCCCTTGGTGTGGTTGCCCCCATAGAGTGTCTTGCGCCTGCCCCAGCCGCCGCAACCGACCATGACGGTCTCGCCGCCTTGTTGCGCCTCAATGACAAAATAGGTGCCGTCTTCAAGCAGCGTCGTATCTAGCCCCATGGTTTCCTGGGCGGCGATGATCTCGGCCTCGCTCAGAAAGCCTTTCATATTCTCCGCGATGGACGATTTCATTAGCGCTACGATGGCGTCTGTGTCCGCTTCGGTCGCAAGTCTGTGCGTGAATGGGGTCGGGTCCGTCATGGCCCCAGTATGCGCGCGCCGCCGCTTTTACAAAACCGGAAAATACACGCAAAAAAAACGCCGCCCCGAACAGGACGGCGTTTCAAAACTCAAGACGCACGGGGCGTCTACGCGGTCTGGTCGTCCGTCGCCGCATCCGGCGCGTTTTTCATGACCGACTCAATGCCGTTCTCGCAGCCCGACGTGCTGTCATACATTTGCGACTGGCCAATCACCTGGTGGTTGCCCGCCTTGATGACGAAATACGGCTTGCCGCTGGAAGATTCCTTGATCTCGAACCGCGCCTTGTCGGCGGCGTTTTTCTTGACCGAAGCGATGCCGTTTTCCGCGCCGCCTTTGTCTTTGTAACCTTCGCTGGCGAGGATGTTCTCACCATTGCCGGCCTTCAGCCGGAAGCGGAATTCACCCGCCTTGTCTTTATAAAGCTCAAATTTGCCTGCCATGGGCTAAAACTCCTATTTGGGCCCGATTATGCAATCCGGGCCTATTCTCCCCACCCTCCAGTGTCGCGATTCCTGCAATTATTGCAATTCCGCCAAGCCTCTATATCTCTTAATGTTCCAGAATCGTTCTCGTTTCGGTAAAGAGTTTCAATGGCCTCCCAATCCGACCGCAAAATGTCCATTTCCGAGCGCGCCCTCAATGCAATGGGGGCGGCGCGAGACGCCCAATTGCCCTTGAGCGGCGCTCATGGCGGCGAAGATGCGCCTTATCTTGAAGGCCTCAATGAGGAGCAGCGCGCGGCGGTGCTGGCGATTGAGGGACCGGTTCTGATGCTCGCCGGCGCGGGCACGGGGAAAACCCGTGCGCTGACGACGCGCCTCGCCCATCTCCTCCATACCGGCCGGGCCCAGCCCTGGCAGATTCTCGCCGTGACCTTCACCAACAAGGCGGCGCGCGAAATGCGCGAACGCATTCAGACGCTGGTGGGATCATCGGTCGAGGGCATGAAATGGCTCGGCACATTTCACTCGATCGGCGCGCAGATCCTGCGCCGGCACGCCGAGCTTGTGGGCCTGAAATCGAACTTCACCATTCTCGACGCCGACGACCAGTCGCGCCTCGCCAAACAGGTGATTGAGGCGGCCAATCTGGATGAGAAACGCTGGACCGGGCGCGGCCTCGCCTTCGTCATTGACGGCTGGAAAAACCGCGGCCTGACGCCGGACAAGGTGCCCGCCAATGAAGGCTGGCATTTCGCCGACGGACGCGGCGTCGATCTTTATAAGGCGTATCAGTCCCGGCTGACCACATTGAGCGCCGCCGATTTCGGCGACCTTCTCGTGCACAATCTGACGATCTTTCAGAACAATCCGGACGTGCTGGAGGAATATCAGCGCCGCTTCAAATATATGCTGGTGGACGAGTATCAGGACACCAATGTCGCGCAATATTTGTGGCTGCGCCTTCTCGCCCAGAAACACAAGAACATCTGCTGCGTCGGCGATGACGACCAGTCGATCTATGGCTGGCGCGGGGCGGAAGTTGAAAACATCCTGCGTTTCGAAAAAGACTTTCCCGGCGCGAAAGTGATCCGGCTCGAACGCAATTACCGTTCGACGCCGTCAATTCTTGGCGCAGCTTCCGGACTGATCGCCGGCAACACCGAACGGCTCGGCAAGACCTTGTGGACCGACGCTGAAGACGGCGAAAAGGTGAAGGTGCGCGGCGTCTGGGACGGCGAAGAGGAAGCCCGGCTGATAGGCGACGATATCGAGGCGGAGCAGCATAAGGGCCGCTCGCTTTCCCATATGGCCGTGCTGGTGCGCGCCTCGTTTCAGATGCGCGCCTTTGAAGAACGCTTCAACACGCTCGGCCTTGCTTACAAAGTTGTCGGCGGCCCGCGCTTCTACGAACGCGAAGAGTCGCGCGACGCCCTCGCCTATATGCGCCTTATCCGGTCGGCCGATGACGATCTCGCTTTCGACCGGGTGGTCAACAAGCCGAAACGCGGCCTTGGGGACAAGGCGCTGCAAACCCTGCACAAGATTGCGCGCGCCAATGACATGCCGCTTATGGCTGCGTCACGCCTTGCGCTTGAAAGCAATGAGCTTACCACCGCCGCGCGCAGATCGCTGTTGAATTTCCTCGACACAATCGACCGCTGGGCCCGCGACGCCAAAGACATGCCGCCCGCCGACCTCGCCGAACTGATGCTGGAAGAGTCCGGCTATATCGAAATGTGGAAGAATTCCAAAAGCCCGCAGGCGCCGGGCAAGCTCGATAACCTCAAAGAACTTATTCAGGCTGTCTCGGAATTCGACACGCTCGAAGCCTATCTCGATCATGTGGCGCTGGTCTCAGAGCTGAGCGACAGCTCCGCCGATGGTCAGGTCTGGCTGATGACGCTGCATGCCGCGAAGGGACTTGAATTTCCCGTGGTGTTCCTGCCCGGCTGGGAAGAAGAAATTTTTCCGTCGAAACGTTCGCTCGATGAAAAAGGCAATGCCGCGCTGGAAGAAGAACGCCGCCTCGCCTATGTGGGCGTCACCCGCGCAGAACAAAGCTGCCGCATTTCTTTCGCTGCAAACCGCATGATCTACGGGCGCTGGCAGGCGGCGATCCCGTCACGCTTCATTGATGAATTGCCTGAAGAACATGTGGAGGTGGTGTCCGAGCCGGGCCTTTACGGCAACTCCGCCGCCTCGCTCGCCAGCCACTCCGCCTTTGAAGGCATGAAGCTGAAAGAAGACGATTATTACGACAATCCCGGCTGGAAGCGCGCCCGAGCCGCATCCTCACGGCAGAGAACGCAAGCGCCGACGATTGAAGGCCGCGGCGCAACACTGTCAGTCTCCGCACCGGGCAAGTCGAAATACAAAGTCGGCGAGCGGGTGTTTCATCAAAAATTCGGATACGGCAAGATTTCCGCCATTGAGGGTCAAAAGCTCACTGTGAATTTTGAGCATTCCGGACCGAAAAAAGTCATCGACACATTCATTGAGGCCGCGTGAGCGCTACATCATACAAACTGACCTGGACCGGCGAGAAACCTGCGCTGGAATTGCTTGGCGACGCCCTTGGCGAGGTCTTGTGGCCGCCCGCCGGCGCCGTCAGTCTCACCAAGGATGACGCAACTGTCGAAGACGGGGCGAGCGCCTGGCGGCTCGACGCCTATTTTGAAGCGGCGCCCGATATGGACGCGGTCAACACTGTCGCCGCTGAACACAAAGCAGGCGACGCAAGCGTTGAAGAACTTCCCGATATTGACTGGGTCGCCCACGCGCTTGAAGGGCTCGGCGTGGTGCGTTGCGGGCGGTTTGTGCTGTATGGCGTGCATGACGCAGACAAGCTGCCGGATGACGAAGGCGACATACCGATCCGTATCGACGCGAATATGGCGTTTGGCACTGGCCATCATCCGACGACCGCCGGGTGCCTTACCTTGCTCGACCGGTTTTCCGGCTGGGCGCCGCGGGCGATCTTTGATCTTGGCTGCGGCTCTGCGGTGCTCGCCATCGCTGCGGCTAAACTGTGGGGCCGCGAGGTTCTCGCCAGCGACATTGACGAAAACTCTGTGGCGATCGCCGCTGAAAACGCCGCGCTAAACGGCGTCGGCGACAAGGTGACGACGCTGACGGCCGCCGGATTCGAGCATCCGGACATCACGCTCGCCGCGCCGTTTGATTTTGTCTTTGCGAATATTCTCGCCGGCCCGCTCGCCGAACTGGCGCCCGACATGGCGGCGCATATGGTCAAAAGCGGCCGCGTCATGCTGGCGGGCCTGATGAGCGAACAGGAAGCCGGCGTCATCGCCGCCTATGAGGCCGAAGGCTTCCGCCTGATCAACCGTTACGACCAGCCGGTCTGGCCAGTGCTGCTTTTCGTGAAGCTGTAGGACACTCGCTCGCCCTTGTGAGCGAGCCTGCGAAGCGCGATATTCACCCCTGAACATCCTTTAGGATCGGACACCCCATGTTCCAGACTTTCGAGCCCGTTTCCGACCGCAGTTTCGCCGGCAAGCATTTGCCGCTTTTGCGCGCGGAGATGAAAAAGCAAAATCTCGACGGCTTCATCATCCCTCATGACGATGAATATCAAAACGAATATATCCCCGCTTATGCGGAGCGATTGATGTGGGCCACCGGATTTTCCGGCTCTGCCGGCGCCGCCCTGATTTTTCAGGACAAGGCCGTCGCCTTCACCGATGGGCGCTACACGCTGCAAATTCGCCAGCAAGCCGACAGCGATTTCTTCACTTATGAAGACATGACCGAAACGCCGCTGCATGCATGGCTGGCGGAGAATGCGCCAAAAGCAGCGCGCATTGGCTATGATCCGATGCTGCATACAGGTGCAAGCGTCAAAAACCTAAAGACCGCTTCGCAAAAGGGCGGATTTGAGCTGGTCGCAGTGGCGAATAACCCCGTCGATGCGGCGTGGAAGGACCAGCCGCCCGCGCCGAGTGCGCCGGTGAAGCCGCATGATCTTAAATTCGCCGGCAAACCGTCCGCCGACAAACGCAAGGAAATCGCCGCCGCCCTCGCCAAGGCTGGCGCCGACACCGCATTGATCACCGCGCCGCCTTCCATCGCATGGCTGTTCAATGTGCGCGGCCAAGATGTGTCGCGATCGCCATTGCCGCTTGGCCGCGCGCTGATCAACAAGGACGGAACCGCGACCTTGTTCGTGGCGCCGGAAAAAGTCGGCAATGACCTGCCCGCCTTTCTTGGCGACGATGTGGATATTCGCGCGGAAAGCGATGTCGCCGACGCGCTTGCGAAACTCGGCAAGGCCGGCGCGAAAGTCGCGGTCGATCCGGCGCTGGCGCCATCGAAATATGCTGACGATCTGAGTGCGGCGGGCGGGGTGGTCATCGAACTGACCGATCCTTGCGCCCTGCCCCGCGCGACCAAGAACAAGGCGGAGATCGACGGCGCGCGCACCGCGCATATTCGCGATGGCGCCGCGGTGACGCAATATCTCCACTGGCTTGATACGCTGGCGCAAACCGGCGAGATCGACGAGATCACTGCGGCATCAAAACTCGAAGAATTTCGCGCGGTGTCCCCTGACCTGCGCGATCTGAGTTTTGATTCAATCTCGGGCGCCGGTCCCAACGGCGCCGTCGTGCATTATCGCGTTTCGACGGAGTCCAATCGCAAACTTGGGCGCGGCGAGCTTTTCCTGATCGATTCCGGCGGACAATATCCCGACGGCACAACCGACATTACGCGCACGGCGCCGATTGGCGAACCGAGCGATGAAATGCGCGACCGCTTCACGCGCGTGCTGAAGGGCCATATCGCGCTGGCCACCATGAAATTCCCGGTGGGCACGACCGGACACCAGCTCGATATGATTGCGCGCAAACCGCTCTGGGACGCCGGTCTCGATTATGATCACGGCACCGGACATGGCGTTGGATCATTCCTCGGCGTTCATGAAGGCCCGCAGCGCATCGCCAAGGCGGCGAACACGCAAGCGCTGAAACCCGGCATGATCCTGTCGAATGAGCCCGGCTACTATAAAACCGGCGAATATGGCATCCGCATCGAAAATCTGATTGTGGTGACGCCGCCAAAGCCGGTTCCGGGCGGCGAGCGCGAAATGATGGAATTCGAAACCATCACCCTGGCGCCAATCAATCTTGCGCTTGTGAAACCGGACCTGCTGACCGATAGCGAGCGCCAATGGTTGAACGCCTATCATGCGCGCGTGCGCGAAACGCTTTCGCCATTGCTGCCGGCGGAGATCAAAGACTGGTTCGATGAGGCGACGCGGGCGATCTAACCCTTCACCCCAAGCGCACCAATGATCGGCACGACAAATGTGATGGCGCCCCCGGCTCCCGCAAAATTGTCCTGGATAGACTTCAGATAAGCATCGCCGCCATTGGCGCGGGCATAGTCGCGCACGAAAGAAAAAGTCGATACCAGTCCCGCTGCGGCGTCCGCCGGAAGCACATGGAGAATTTCCTGCGCATAGGGGATGACGCTGCCGAACGCCCCGCTTTCTTTTATCGCGCGTTGGTAATCATAACAGGCGACAAGCCGCTGATCGCGGACACTGGTCCATTTTTCGAATTCGGCCCGGTAAAATTCTCCTGCCGCGCCTTCGACATCGAATGCATCAAACGCAAATGGAAAAAACACGCCGCCGGGTTTCAGCCAGCGATGCGCATTGCGGCAGATACGCGCCTGATCCATCCAGTGAAACGCCGTCGCAGATATCACCGCATCAATCGAACCATCGGCAAAGGCCGCCGCTTCCGCCGGTTTGACCTTTAGCTCCACATTGTCAGGAAGCACCGCCGCATCAGCTAGGCGTGCGTCGGGCTCGATCGCGGTCACATGATCAAAACGGCCCGCAAGGACGCGAGTCGCCTGGCCCGTGCCGGCGCCCAGATCAACGGCGCGCGCATGGCCGCTCACCAGGTGACGGTGCAAAAACTCAAAAACATCGGGAGGGTAATCGGGCCGAAAACTGGCATAGCGGTCCGCCGCTTCGCCGAAATTGGTTGAAGGATCGTTCAAACCCCGCCCCCTTATAGCTCTCCAAGCCCGATCAATGTGCCGCCATCGATGACCATGCCCTGTCCGGTCATCCATTGGCCGGATTTCGACGCCAGAAAGACCGCCGCGCCGGCAATGTCATCGGGATCGCCAAAGCGGCGCAGGGGCAATCTCTGCGTCATCATCTTTTCGATCTTGGGATCTTTCCAGAGCGCTTCAGCGAAACGGGTTTTGACAATGCCCGGGCAAATGCAATTGACGCGCACATTATCCGGCCCCGCTTCGACGGCGAGGTTGCGCGCCAGCTGCAGGTCAGCCGCCTTGGAAATATTGTAAGCGCCGAGGACCGATGAACCGACAAAACCACCAATCGAAGAGATGATGATGATGGCGCCGTCCTTCTTTGCGCGCATGTCCGGCAGCACCATCTGCGCAAGCCAATGCGAGGCTTTGACATTGCAGGACAGAATTTTGTCGAACTGTTCGTCGCTCATGCCCGAAGACGGGCCGTAATATGGATTGACCGCCGCGTTGGAAACGAGAATGTCAGCGGGTCCCCATTTCGCTTTGGTCTCGTCGATCAGCCGCTGCAATTCCTCCTTGTGGGAAATATTGCAGCCAATGGCGAACGCCGCCTCGCGGCCTTCCGCTTCATTGATGGAGTCTGCGACGGTCTGGCAGGCGTCGACCTTGCGGCTGGAGACAACGACCTTGGCGCCATGCTCGGCGAGACGCCGCGCAATGGCCTCGCCAATGCCGCGCGAGGCGCCGGTGACGATAGCGACTTTGCCCGTGAGATCGAATAATGCGGGAAGCGTGTCTGACGACCCCATGCGGCTCTCCTGCTGCTTGCGGCGTCAGATCAATCGGTTCGCCCGACATCATGAGCCGGGATAACGTTACTCCGCCGCCGCAGGGGCGACAGGTTTTTCCGCGGCGTCATCATCCGCCTTTTTGGCCCGGCGCGGCGCCCGGCGGCGGCGCGGCTTGCGCTCTTCTTCCGGCTCGCCTTCACCAGCTTGCGCCGGCGCGGAAGCTTCAGACGCGGACGCCTCTTCACTGGCGCCATTATTGTCGCCGTTTTCAGCCTCAGCCGCATCTGCGCCATTGCTGCGCTCTTCGCGAGGCTGCTGGCGAGAGGACTGGCGCGATGGACGCGATTCATTATCGCCGCCATCCTCAACGCCAGGCTGATCATTGTCAGCTTCATTTGAGTCAGGCTGCTGATTCGGCGTCTGGGCAGGCTGCATGGCGCGGATCAGCCGGAAATAATGCTCCGCATGCTGCAGGTAGCTTTCGGCCTTCACCCGGTCGCCCGAGGATGACGCATCGCGCGCAAGCGCGAGATATTTGTCATAAATCTGATTGGCGGTGCCGCGAATGCGGACATCGGGCCCGTTGGAATCGAGCGCTCTGTTTGGATTGGACCCGCCAGGACGGCGACGTTGATTGCGGCCACGCTTCATAATCGTACCTTTAACAATTCCCCTTCCGAAAAGCGGCCACACGTCCGCCTTTTCGAGATGAAAGTGGTCTGTCGAGCTAATGGCGATTCAGATCGCCCATATCTTCATGCGAATGTCTTGTTCCTGTCGCAGCCTTGCTGCGGCTTCAGCGCCCGTCGGGGCCCGACTGTTTCCGGATAAAGCGATCCCCAGCGGATCACGCCAAAGCCGGACGATGGTCGGATGCAAGACTGGGCCGCCGATGATTCAAGAGCGTCGAAGGCGTTGAACCCCTGTCTTGGTGATCATGATAGTGTGTACCCCGCGCAATTCAATCCCTTTTTATCCCTTTCTGAGGTCAGATCCCGCCCCACGCGGCCTTTCGGCAAGATCTTTCATGGTAAACAGGCTGTGTTGAGGGGCTGATTGCGCAAGCAGCGCCCTCAACGCTTCAGTCTGATCGAAGCCGCATTCCATCAATAAGAGCGCGTCCTCACTCAAACGCCCGGGCAGCCCGGCGAGGATAGCCCGATAAGCATCGAGGCCATCCGCCCCGGCAAACAGTGCGCTTGAGGGCTCATAGGCGGTCACATCGCGGGCAAGCCCTGACCGGTCCCCCTCACGGATGTAAGGCGGGTTGGCCATCACAAGGTCAAACACGCCGGACAAGGGCGCCAGCCAATCCCCGGCGACAAACCGCACCCGGTCCGACAGGCCGAGTGCGGCGGCATTCGCATGCGCGATAGCGAGCGCCGGCGCGGAGCGGTCGACGGCCACCCCCTCGCTATTTGGAAATTCAGAAAGCAGCGCGCAGATCAGACAACCCGATCCGGTTCCCAGATCGACAATGCGCAACCGTTCCTCCCTGCCCCGGCGTTTCAACGCCTCTTCAATCAGGGCGCCGGAATCATCGCGCGGGATCAGCACATCCGGCGTCACCCTGAATGGCGAGACTCCAGAATTCCTTGACGCCGGTGAGATAGGCCACGGGTTCGTCCTGCGCGCGCCTTTCAATCAGCGATGCAAAATGTGCGGCGGCGTCAGCATCCAATGCATCATTGGCGCGTGTGATCAGCCCGCCATCATCGGTTTGCAAAACATGCTTCAGTAAAATGCGCGCATCAATCTGCGGCGTTTCGCTATGGGGCAGTAGTTTTGCGGCATGGCGCAACGCGCCGCCAATCGTAGCCGGCACGCGATCCGCGTTTTTATGCACTTTCCTGAATCTCGGAAAGCCGGTCGGCGCGGTCCTGCGTGATCAGCGCTTCAATCATTTCCTCCAGCCCGTCGCCCGCGATAATCTCAGCGAGTTTGTAGAGGGTGAGATTGATCCGGTGATCGCTGACGCGGCTTTGCGGATAGTTATAAGTGCGAATGCGTTCGGAACGGTCGCCAGTGCCGACCATGCCTTTGCGCGCTGACGCGCGTTCCGCATCAACGCGGGCGCGCTCCGCATCATAGAGCCGCGCGCGAAGAACCTTCATCGCTTTGGCGCGGTTCTTGTGCTGGGATTTTTCATCCTGCTGGATCACGACGACGCCGGTCGGGATATGGGTGATGCGCACCGCAGAATCGGTAGTGTTGACCGACTGACCGCCTGGACCCGACGCACGGAAAACATCAATGCGCAGGTCGCTTTCGTTAATTTCGATATCGACCTCTTCCGGCTCAGGCAGCACCGCAACGGTCGCGGCGGATGTGTGAACCCGGCCTTGCGTCTCTGTCTCGGGCACGCGCTGCACCCGGTGCACGCCGCTTTCAAATTTCATCTTGGCAAACACGCCGTCGCCGGAAATGCTTGCCTGAATTTCCTTATAGCCGCCCATTTCCGCTTCGGATGCGGACAGCACTTCCACTTTCCAGCCCTGAAGCTGGGCGTATCGCTGATACATCCGGTACAAATCGCCCGCGAAAATGGCGGCCTCGTCGCCGCCCGTGCCAGCGCGCACTTCGAGAATAACCGAGCTGTCATCCGCCTTGTCTTTCGGCAGCAACATGATCTGCAATTCGTGCTCGATCTCCGGCGCTTTTTCCTTCAGCTCCTGCAACTCGTCATAGGCCATCTCGGCCATGTCTTTATCATCGCCCTCAGACAGCTCTTTCAGCTCAACCATCTGCGTGCGGATCGACGTCAGCTCACGAGACTTCTCCACGACGTCTTTCAGTTCGCCATGCTCTTTCGACAGGCGCACGATTTCCTCGACCTTGGACTCGGTGGCCATGGCGGCTTCGATCTTTTCGAATTTCGCGACCAGCGCGTCGAGTTTTTCCTGAGGGATCAAGGGAGTGTTTCCATTATGAATTCGAATAAGAAAAACGCGCGCAAGGAATTTCCCTTACGCGCGGATTACAAAGGCGATGCGCTACTCTGCGGCGACGGACTGTTTGGCTTCTTCCGCCTGGATTTCGCTGGCTTTCTTCTCGACGAGTTCGACGAGGTGATCGACCAGTTCGGTATTGTCGATGCGGTGATCGACCTCGCCATCGAGATAGATCATGCCATGTTCTTTGCCGGCGCCGCCGCCGGTGAAGCCGATATCGGTCTCGCGCGCTTCGCCCGGTCCATTGACCACGCAGCCGATCACCGACAGCGTCATCGGCGTTGTGATATGCGCGAGGCGTTTTTCCAGCGTCTCGACCGTATCAATCACGTTAAATCCCTGCCGCGCGCAGGACGGGCAGGAAATCACATTGACGCCGCGATGGCGCAGATTGAGCGACTTCAAAATATCGAACCCGGCTTTGATCTCTTCGACCGGATCGGCGGAGAGCGACACGCGAATCGTGTCGCCAATACCCGCCCAAAGCAGATTGCCCATGCCAATCGCTGACTTCACCGAGCCAATGCGCAATCCGCCCGCTTCGGTCACGCCGAGATGCAACGGGCAATCGATGGCCTCGGCGAGCGCGTGATAAGCCGCGACCGTCAGGAAGACGTCGGATGCTTTCACGGAAATCTTGAATTCGTGAAAATCATTGTCCTGAAGAATTTTTGCATGATCCAGCGCGCTCTCGACCATCGCATCGGGGCAAGGCTCGCCATATTTTTCAAGCAGGTCCTTTTCAAGACTGCCGCCATTGACGCCGATGCGCATGGAACAGCCATGGTCTTTCGCCGCTTTGATGACTTCGCGCACGCGCGCTTCCGAGCCGATATTGCCGGGATTGATCCGCAGACACGCCGCGCCCGCCTCCGCCGCTTCGATGCCGCGCTTATAGTGAAAGTGAATATCCGCGACGATCGGCACCGGCACATTGGCGCAGATCTCTTTCAGCGCCCTGGTGGATTCGACGTCGGGGCAGGAAACACGGACGATATCCGCGCCCGCTTCCGCAATCTCGTTGACCTGGCGAATGGTCGCCTGTGCGTCAGAGGTGAGCGTATTGGTCATGGATTGCACGGCGATCGGCGCATCACCGCCGACCGGCACCTTGCCCACCATGATCTGGCGGCTTTTGCGGCGCTCAATATCGCGCCAGGGTCGTAACGACATGGGACCTGCCTTCGCCTTTGGGTTTCCGGGCCTTTAAAACACGGGGGTTTTCCGCCGCCAAGATTGCGCGCTCGGCGGCGAAGTCAAGCCCCGGCCCCGCCACGCTGGAAAAAGCCGGTCCGGAAGGCGAAAACCCCAGCTAAAGGCGGGCCTTACGGGCGTTCGAAGCGGAAAGTCCGGACCTGATCATAGGCCGGCTTGGGCGCGCCGTCGACCGTGCGCGGCGCATAGCGCCAGCGGCGAAGAGCATTCAGTGCGGCGGCGTCAAAACAGGGGTTGGAAGACCCGGTGACCCGCTCGCCTGAAATCCGGCCTGTAGAGGTGACGGTAAAGGCGATCGTGACCGTTTCCGTCGCCTGCGCCGCCGGGGCGCAGCTATAGGGATAAACCGGATCAACCGTCTCAACGACGCGCGCCTCAACCAGCTTGCCGGTGACTGGCGCCGGCGCGGGCGTCGTTATGACTGGCGCCGCCTCGCCCTGGCGGTCGCCGAGCGGCGTCACCTTGGCGGTCAGCGTAATCTGCCATGCGCACCAGATGATGAAGGCCGCAATCGCGATAAACACCGGCAGCGACATATCGCGGCCATCGGACTCGTGCGTTTCCTCTGCGCTGGCGAAGCGTTCCGCTTCAACCGGCGCAGGCGCGTCGTAGCCCGCGTCGAACTTGAATTGCTCAACAACCGGGCGCGGGTCCAATTCGAGAAATTCGGCATAGGTGCGAACAAAGCCCAGCGCATAGGGACGCGCCGGCAAGGTGCTCCGGTCAACCGCTTCGATAGAGGTCAGGTGGCTTTCGCGAATATGGGTGCGGGCGGCGGCTTCCTGCAGCGTGATCCCGCGGCTTTCGCGCACAGCGGTAAGACGCGCGCCGATATTTTCAAACTCTCCGGCGTCGGCCGCAAGGCGCGCCCGTGCATCCGCCATATCGACAATTTCTGCTGACCCGCTCGCCGTCGCCACGCTACGCCCTTCCGCTTCACATCCGGCGCGTACAGCATACAGAAAGCAGCGCCGGAACGCACCCTATTGGTGAAAGAACAATCTCTAAACAGGAAGCGTTAATCTGCGCTTTATTCGAGGACAGCGCCGCTGTCTTTCAGGAATTGCGTGAAGGCCGGCCGCAGCGTCACTTCCGGCGTCATCATATGCTCGTCGAGCCAATCGCTGACGACCTTGGCCTCGATAGAGCGCACCAGACGGCGAAACGGCCCGACAAAGGCCGCCGGCAGCGAGAATTGCCGCACGCCGATTCCCAGCAGCGCCGCAGCCGTAACCGGGTCCGCCGTCTGCTCGCCGCAATATGACAGAGGAGTCCCGGTGCGGGACACTTTATCGACCGTCGCCTTCAGGAAGCTCAGGAAACCCGCATTCATCGGATCGTAGCGACGCTGCACCCGTTCCAGAATCGCGATCCGCGGCGAAATAGAACTGCGCGAGGTCATTGCCGCCAATCGACAGAAAATCGACCTTTTGCGCGATCAGGTCAGCACGCCACGCCGATGCCGGGGTCTCGATCATCGCGCCAACCTTGATATCGACAGGCAGCGCCTTGCCGCGCCGTTTGGCGCGATCGATTTCACGGTCAAGCAATTCGCGGATCTCATCGACCTCGCCGGTCAGCGTGAGGAAGGGGAACATCACCCATAATGTGCGGCCAGCCGCAGCCGACAGGAGCGCGCGCATTTGCGGACGGATCATGCCGGGGCGGTCCACCGCCATACGCACGCCGCGCCAGCCCATGGCCGGGTTCGCCTCATTGCCGTGTTCCATATAGGGCGCGGTTTTATCGCCGCCGATATCAGCGGTGCGGAAAATCACCGACTTGCCATCGGCGAGATCAAGCACCTCGCTATAGAGCGCTTCCTGCATCGCGACGCTCGGCAGTTGCGACCCGATCAGGAATTGCAGCTCGGTGCGGAACAGGCCCACGCCGGTGGCGCCGGTTTGCTCAAGAAACGGCAAGTCGAGCGCAAGGCCGGCATTCATCAAAATCGCAACGGCGGCGCCGTCCTTGGTTACCGGCGGCAGCGACCTTTCACTGGCGTAGCTCGCCTGCACATCATGATATCGCGATTGCTTGGCGCGGTAGTCTTCCTGAACATCCGCCGTCGGACGAATATAGATCTCGCCCGCATCGCCATCGACAACCGCGTGATCGCCCTCTTCGGTCAGTTCCATCGCCTCGGGCGCGCCCGTGACCATGGGCAGTTTCAGGGCGCGCGCAACAATAGCCACATGGGAGGTCGCCGAAACCTCGCCAAGCACGAGGCCTTTCAGGCGCTTGCGATCATATTCAAGAAGCTCAGCCGGACCCATGGTCCGCGCGAACAGGATTGTCTCGTCATAAAGAGCGCGCTGGCCGATGCTTTTGTCGCCGGCGAGATGACGCAGCAACCGGTTCGACAGATCATCGAGATCATGCAACCGCTCGCGCAAATACGGGTCGCGCGATTGCGACAGGCGCGCGCGGTTTTCGGATTTCACCTGCTCGACCGCTGATTCCGCCGTAAGGCCGGAGAAAACAGCAGCGCGCAACCGGTCTTTCCAGCCGCGATCATAGGCGAACAAACGATAGGTCTCGAGCACTTCGCGCGATACGCCGCTCAGGGAATTGGTCGCCAGCATATCGTCAACCGACTGGCGCAGATCGGTAAGCCCTTCTTCGAGACGCGTAGCTTCGGCCGCAGGGTTCTTGGCGAAAACTTTGTGCTTGGGCGCCGGCGGCTGCAGGAACACCGCCTTGCCCAGCGCGATGCCGGAAACGATCCCGAAGCCTTTGATTTTCTCCGGCAGGTGGAGCATCGCCCCAACCGCCTCGGTTTCTTCCTGGCTAAGCAGCTCACCCGATGCGGCGATCTCTGCAAGCAAGGTCGCAACCGCCTGCGCCGCCTCTATCTCTTCATGGGTGTATTCGCGCGCCGCCTTGTTTTGCACCACAAGCACGCCAAGCGTCTTTCCTGACCGGATCAGCGGCACGCCCAGAAAAGATTGCAACGGATCCTCGCCCGTTTCCGGACGATAGGCGAAGGACGGATGTTTCGGCGCCTCGGATGTGACCATCGGGCTATGGCGTTTCGCCACGAGACCCACAAGCCCCTCGCCCCATTGCATGCGGGTGTTGTGAACCGCACCGGGGTTAAGACCTTCTGTTGAATACAGCTCAAGCTGATCGTCGGGGCGGCGCAAATAGATTGAGCAGACATCGGCGACCACATGGCTCGCAATGACTTTCGTCAGCAAGTCGAGGCGTTCCTGGGCGCTTGAATCCTGCGCAACAGCATCACGCATGCGCTTCAAGAGCACAGTAATGCCTTGCTCGCCATGTCCGCCATGCGGCGGACGTGTTTTCTCAATGTTCATCGCAGCCTTTTCAGCTTCGCGTAGCCTGAACCGGTTTGTCCAGACCATAGGCCTCATGCAGAACGCGCACCGCATACTCCGCCGCGTCTGCATTTATCAGTACACTGATTTTAATCTCGGATGTCGAAATATTTTGAATGTTGATGCCTTTATCCGCAAGCGTGCGGAACATCGTTGCGGCGACGCCTGCATGACTGCGCATGCCAAGACCGATGACCGAAACCTTGGCCACATTGCGGTCCGATTGCAGCGCCTTGAAGCCGATTTTTGACTGCTCTCCCGTCAGCACCTTTACGGCGCGATCAAGATCGCCCTCTTTCGTGGTGAACGAAATATTGGCGAAGCCGGGCTCGCGCGACGAGCTCTGAACGATCATGTCGATATTGATGTTCGCCGCCGCAAGCGCATTGAAAATCCCGGCGGCGCGTCCCGGCTCGTCAGGCACAGCGAGAATGGTGACGCTGGCTTCGTCGAAATCAGGCGTAACGGTTGTGACGATGTTTTGTTCCACAATATCTTCCTCATCGCAGATGAGCGTTCCTGGTCCGGGCGCATCCGGCGGATCAAAGCTCGATAATACCCGCACCGGCACCTTGAACGCCATGGCGAGTTCAACCGAACGCGTCTGCAGGACTTTGGCGCCGAGGGACGCCATTTCCAGCATTTCCTCAAATGAAATTTTTTCAATTCGCCGGGCCTGTTTGGTCAAGCGCGGATCGGTTGTGTAGACGCCATCCACATCGGTGTAGATGTCGCAGCGCTCTGCGCCAATGGCGGCAGCCAGCGCGACAGCGGAGGTGTCCGAGCCGCCGCGACCGAGCGTGGCGATCTCGCTTGTCCGGCGCGATGCCCTGAAAACCAGCAACGACGGCGACTTCGCCATTGTCGATCGCATCGCCAAGCTCGTCGCCTTCAATATCGGCGATCCGCGCCTTGCCATGGGCCATGTCGGTCTTGAGCGGAATTTGCCAGCCCTGCCATGAGCGCGCGCGATAGCCGAGATTCTGCATCACCAGCGACAGCAGCCCTGACGTCACCTGCTCCCCGGAAGCGACAATCGCGTCATATTCCACGTCGCGCGCATCAAGCGCCGGCGCGGGATCGCCCGCCTCACGGCACAAGCCCACCAGACGGTTGGTCTCGCCGGCCATGGCCGACACCACAACCGCCACCGAATGGCCGGCATCCACCTCACGGCGCACAAATGCAGCCGCCGCGCGAATACGGTCCAGATTGGCGACAGACGTGCCGCCGAATTTCATCACTATGCGGGCCATGTTTATTGCGCCTGCGAACTCTTGCCCTCTTGCCCCCGCCAATCGGAGGCGCGAATGTTGGCGTATCTCTAGAAAGCGGCGCCTGCCGACGCAAGCGAGGAAATTTCAAAAATGGCGCAGCCCGGGTTAACCAACACCCCAGATGCCGCGATATCCGCCTCTGGCGCGACTACTATCGACCCTGATGAGGTCAGAAAATTCTCAGCCATCGCTGATGAGTGGTGGGATCCGTTCGGCAAATTCAAACCGCTGCACAAATTCAACCCTGTCCGCCTCGCCTATATTCGCGATGGCGTTTGCGCGCATTTCGGCCGGGACCGGCGTGCAAAATCTCCGCTTGAAGGGCTCCGGCTGCTCGATATTGGCTGCGGCGGCGGCCTCGTCGCCGAGCCGATGAAGCGGCTTGGCGCAAGCGTTACCGCGATTGACGCCTCTGAGCGCAACATCAAAACCGCGATGGCGCATGCTGGCCCGTTAAATCTCGACATTGATTATCGCGCCACAACCGTGGAAGCGCTGGCGGAAGAAAACACCAAACCATTCGATGTGATTCTCAATCTCGAAGTGGTCGAGCATGTCGCGGATGTGGAAATGTTTCTCGAAACCTCGGCGAGATCTTCTCAAGCCCGGCGGCATGATGGTCATGGCGACGATCAACCGCACATTAAAAGCGTTCGCACTTGCAAAATTCGGCGCTGAATATGTGTTGCGCTGGCTCCCTGCCGGCACCCATGACCCGCGCAAATTCGTCAAACCGGAAGAAGCGAAAGCCCTCCTTACGCGCGCCGGCCTCACCGTCACGGCGGAAGCGGGAGTCAGCTACAGCCCCTTGCTGGATTTGTGGCGCATCTCCGACGACACCAGCGTCAACTACATGCTGACGGCGGTGAGAGGATAATTTCTGCGGGAGCCTAAATTATGGAATACCAGAAAAAGCATCTTCACGGGCTACTGCTTTCCAACATCATCAGCGTTCCCGCTGCTATTTTCCATTTTTCTAAAGGCAGCGCTGCATTTGGCATAGTCTTTTCGTTATTGACATTGGCCAATATTATTGGGGCGGCCTGGGTCAGGAAAAAGCTAAAGAATACGAGCAAAACATAAACCCGACTCGCTAGACTTAGCCCTACTCAGCTTTCTTCGTATACATACCGTCAAACGCCACGACCCAGCTTTCGCCCTGATCTGACGACTGCTCCCAAAGCTGGCGCACGCTGCCGTCGTCATTCGGCGTCCAGCTAATGCGGTTGATCGGCGCCGAGCCATCGCCGCTTGCAAGCCCTTTATCCGACAGCACCATGGCGCCGTTATCGTCGAGCCCGCCTGCGAGATAGAGCGGCGCGCCATCATTCGCGATCCAGGTCTGCCGCCATTGCGCCGCCGCGCCGTCATAGAAATTGATGCTCATGCCGGTATAGGCCCCGGCTACATATTCTTCCAAAATCACGCAGCCGCCATGTTGCACGGATATGGTGTTTGCACCGCTGGGCTTTTCTGCGCCCGCCCGCGTCACATCCCATTCGCCAATCCAGAAATCGAAATGTCGATAGGCGTCCGCGCTGCATGGCGCCGGGGTCGCCGCTCCCGCCGTCTGCTGGGCGAATGTGGCGAGCGGGACCGCCGCAATCGTTAGGAAAGACATGCAGGCGCAAAATAATCTCATGACAGGCTCCGCTTCAGGCGCGCCTGTTTTACGCTTGCTGTCGCGAAACTTCATCAGCGGCAATGGAAATACGCAATTGCGGCCACGTCACCGCCCCAATGTCAGCCCTCACCCGGCAAGCGAAGTCTATTGGCTGGCCGCGGAGATGATCGGCGCCAGCGTCGGCCAATTTTCGTCTATGGCGATTTTCGCAGCGCGATAGCCGTCTTCGATTGCAAGTTCGTATTTTTTCCAGTCCCGCAGCTCAACGCCGGGCACCAGCGGCGCAATCATGATGTCGGCAGGCCGCGCCAGATCAAGATGCTCGCGCCGCGCTGTCGCCGAGCGCATCAGCAGAGAAATGATTGGCGGCGCCGCCGCAAAGCCGTTATTCGCGATCCAGGTGAAGAAACCCGGCGGATCACGAAACGCTTCGATGTCGATGACGCCTTCGCGCGCCACATCAACGCCGATCGTCAGTCCGCGATGCACCTTGGTCATGATGTCGGTCGGGAAATTATTGACGACGGCGCCATCCACCAGCAACGAATGATCATCGATCACCGGCGGCAAAATGCCCGGCAGGGAAATCGACGCGCGCAATGCATCACGCAACAAGCCGCGATTGTGGATGCGCGCCGACCCGTTGACGATATCCGACGAGACGCAAAAGAACGGCACATCCAGATTCTCGATCAAGGCCTCGCCGAAATGTTGCGCTAGCCGGTCTTCAACGCGCCCGCCCTTGGTCAAGGCAACGACCGGCAACACATGATCGCCCAGCGGGTTCGACATGACGAACGCCTCGCGAATGCGCGCTTCCATTTCTTCCTGCGACCAGCCCATGGCGACGCATGCGGCGACCACCGCCCCCATAGAGGCGCCGCAGATGAAATCAATCGGAACGCCCGCATCACGCATGGCTTTTACGGCGCCGATATGCGCGTAAGCACGGGCGCCGCCGCCGGACAGCACGAGCCCAACCGACTTGCCCGCGATGATCCGCGCCAGCCGGTCGACGCAGGCTTCGTTGTAAACATTGATCACGCGCGTTGCGCCGATCGCCTCCATCCATTCGGCGGTCCGGCCGCTATGAGCGCCCTCATGCAACAGCACCAAATCAACAAGGCGGAACTTGCGGGCGCGCGCGCCGTCCTCCGCCGTCAGCGGGAACGGCTTTGACGGACGGCTGTCTCGGCGCGCCATGACCAAAAAGCGGTCCGCATGCCGAAGCACGAACCGATACCAAGGGCTGTGATCAACTCGCGCTGCGAGCAGCACCACATCATGGGCGTTTTCAATGAGATCAAATTCGCCGGTCTCTGGCGGTTCGTGATTGCAGGAGAACCAGGTCGCATTGACCTTGTAGGCCGCGAGACGTTTTGCGAGCTCCTTCACTCGCGCATCCACGTCAATCGAAGGCGAACTCGCGATGAACGCAAAAATGCGCGGCGCTGATTGCTGAAAGCTGGCTTCAGGGTGGCGCGCACGGGTCAGCACGATGCGCGCCAGGGCCGCAGCGAAGTCGCCATGGTCATTGATTAGACGATCCACATTTTCACGGGGGATGGTCAGAAGTTCGGTGTCGCGCAGCGCGAACACATTCGCCGAATGCGGTTCGCCAGAGAGGATGGACATCTCCCCTACCGGCTCGCCGGCGCGCACATAGCCGACAACCTCGTCTTCGCCGTCAGCGCTTTCGCGCACAACGATGAGGCGCCCGGTGAGATTGATATGGAGCGCGTCGGAAACAGCGCCTTGTGAAAACACTTCCCAGCCGCCCGCGAGCGACTGCCAGGTGCTCGCCTCAGCAATAGCATTCAACGTTTCCGCGCCGAGACCGGCGAAGAACGGCAAATTGCGTAGACGGGCGCGGATGCTTTCCATAATGCGCGCGATCAGTAGCCGGGTTCGAAACGCCGCGCCAGCGGGCAAATCGCCAGGGGTCTAGTTAAGCTTCTTCGTCGCCGGCGGGGTTTTTGGTTCGCCGGCCGCATCCGTCTTTTTGGGAGCATTCGGCAAGGGAGCGATCTGCACGCCCTCTTCCATGAGCTCTTTGACATCCTTGCCGGTCGCCTCGCCATAGATGCCGCGCTCTTCGGACTCGCCGTAATGGATTTTTCGTGCTTCCTCAGGAAACTTCTCGCCCACATAGTCGAAGTTCTTTTCGACATAATCGCGGGCGCGCACGACTGCGCGGGCCATGTCGTGATGGATGGCGGCCAGACGCGCCTTGCGTGAGCCGTCCGAACGCGCCACCGCCGGCGCCATCACAGCCTTTCGCACATCGCCGGACCCGCAGCATGGGCAATCCAGCAAACCTTTTTCGGCCTGATAATCAAAATCCGCGCTATCGCGAAACCAGCCTTCAAATTCGTGGTCCGCGTTGCAGGTCAATCGGTATTTTATCATATATTTAGAATGGAGACTTTGTAGGATTGTTCAAGTGCCAGATTGGGGATGCGCTGTCGCGCCTTGACGGCCGCTGCGGGATCGATTTCCGCGAGGATGACGCCAGGTTCATCGCTGGCCGCCTCCGCCAACACATCGCCCCAGGGGCCGATAATCAAGGAGTGACCATAGGTCTCGCGGCCATCTTCATGGGCGCCGCCTTGCGCCGGCGCGATGACAAACGCCCCGTTTTCGATCGCCCGGGCGGTTAGCAGGGTCTTCCAATGCGCCAGTCCGGTTTGCCGCGTGAAAGCAGCCGGGACACAAAGCACATCTGCACCGTTCTGGCACAATTCGCGATAAAGCCGCGGAAATCGGACATCATAACAGATCGTGAGTCCAAGTTTTGCGAATGGCGTGCTGGCCAGCACCGCCTGATCTCCGGGTCTGTAAACATTCGATTCCTTCCAGCTTTCGCCATTGGGAAGGTCTACGTCGAACATATGAATTTTGTCATAGCGCGCGGCGACAGATCCGTCCGGCGCAAACAGATAGCTGCGGTTGGCGGCGCGGCGGTCGGCGATTTTCACAGCCATCGAACCGATCAACAACCAGACGCCATGACGCTTCGCCGCATCGGAGAATGCAGCAAGCTCGGTCAACTCGCTCTCTTCCGGCAGGGATTCGAATAAGCGCTTGGCGTTGCGATCAACGACATTGGTCATTTCCGGCGTCGCGACAAAGCGCGCGCCCTGTCCCACTGCATCGTCAATCAGCGCGCAAGCGTCCGCGACATTGCGCGACCGGTCGACGGTCGAGCGCATCTGAACGCATGCCGCAAGGAATGAGCCCGGTTCAGCCATTCAATAACGGGTCCAGCTTGCCGGCGCGCTCAAGCGCGGCGAGATCGTCAAAGCCGCCCACATGCGTGTCGCCGATAAAAATCTGCGGATAGGTGGTTTTGCCGTTGGACTTGGCGAGCATCTCCTGGCGCTTGTCCTTGTCATAGGCGGCGGAGATTTCGGTCGCTTTGACGCCTTTCTTTTCAAGCAACGCCAAGGCCCGGAAACAATAAGGGCACAGGGGTTTTGTATATACGACGACGTCTTTCATTCCGGTCTCCAGCTTTGCGCAATGGCGCTATATGGCGCCGATGCCGCCCTTTACAACCCGCGCCAGCACCAGCGCATCCACGCGCGCAGCCCCGGCGCGGCGCAGCGTCCGCGCCGCTGCGGACAAGGTTGCGCCTGTTGTCATCACATCGTCAATCAACACCGCATGGGCGTTTTTGATCAAGGCGCGAGCCTGATCGTTCCGCGGCGCAAAGGCTCCGGCGACATTGCGCTTGCGCGCCTCCGCCGACAGGTCCTTCTGCGGCGGCGTTGACCGGCGCCGGACAAGCCCGTCCACCGCCAGCAGAGCGCCGGTTTCACTGGCGACCGCGCGCGCCAGCAAGGCGGACTGATTGAACCGCCGCGCCAGAAGCCGCCGCGGATGCAGCGGCACCGGAATGAGCAGCGACGAAACGGTCAGCATGTCGCCGGCCGCGCGCGCCATCCAGCGGCCAAACATCTCCGCCAGCTCCGTCCGGTCGCCATGTTTGAACCGGACCACCAAAGCATGGCTGGCGTCGTCATAGACGACCGCCGCTCTGGCGCTGTCGAAATCCGGCGGCGCAGCTATGCAGGACGGGCATTCAACCTCTTCGCCATAATCAGCAGCAAAGGGAACGCCGCAGCGCCCGCATCTGGGATCTTCAATAAAATGCGCTGCGCCCCAGGCGGCGGTGCCCAGCACGCCAGCCGACGCCACCTCTTCCTGCGTCACCGGGCAATGCGGCGGCAAGGCAAGGTCGAGCGCGCGCGTCCATATTCGCCTTACGCGGATCATGTCGTAAAACCCTCACCCCTTCATCGCCAGCAAAGTGTCCGGTGCAGACGCCGCCAGCATGGGCCAAGCCTGCCCGCTCTAGCCCGGGCTGGCAAGCCGCGCCGGTTGCCCCGCCGCCGCCGCAGGGCTAGATGACGCGCATGAAAGCGCCGCCCCGCATTTTCGACAGAAATCTGTATGCCCGCCGCCGCGCAAGAGCGGCGAAGCGCTTTGGCGATTTCGATTTTCTCCACCGGCGGGCGATGCAAGACATCGTCGAAAGGCTGGAGATCGTGAAGCGGCAATTCGCGACAGCCGCCTTTGACGGCGCCGGCGAACTGACGAGCATGCTGACGCCGGCCTGCGAAGTTGGCGACGTGATTGCAATCGACAGCGCGCCGGCGCGGCTGCCGCAGTCGCAATTGCGGGTCGCCGCTGACGCGGAAGCGCTTCCGCTGGCGCCTCAAAGCCTCAATCTGTTTGTCAGCCTGCTGACGCTTCACACCGCCAATGATCTGGTCGGCGCCCTTGCGCAGGCTCGCATGGCCTTAAAGCCCGACGGGCTGTTCATGGCGGCGATATTCGGTGAAGAAACCCTGGATGGGTTGCGGCGCGCGCTTTACGCCGCAGAAGCTGAACTCACTGGCGGCGTCTCTGCGCGGATCGCGCCTTTCGCTGCCATTCAGGATTACGGTCAGGCGCTGTCGCGCGCCGGCTTCGCCCTGCCGGTTGTCGATACCGACAAGGTCACCGTCAGCTACGATGCGCCATTCAAACTCCTGCGCGATTTGCGCGGCATGGGAGAAACCAGCGCCCTGGCGAA
Organism: Hyphococcus sp. D3-15; assembly: GCF_055809375.1. NCBI lineage: Bacteria > Pseudomonadati > Pseudomonadota > Alphaproteobacteria > Parvularculales > Parvularculaceae > Hyphococcus > Hyphococcus sp. D3-15. The sequence continues at coordinate 3,510,054 of NZ_CM147910.1, forward strand.
CCATCCGGCGCCGTTGCGCCGTGACGTGTTGATGCGTGCCATGGCGTTGTTTGCCGAGGCTGGCGGGGTGGAAAAATTCGAGATTGTTTTTCTGACCGGCTGGGCGCCGCATGAAAGCCAGCAAAAACCGCTGCAGCCCGGCTCGGGAAAAACCTCACTGAAGGATGCGATTGAAGGCGCGTCCTGAGACGCCGAGATCAGCCGTTTTCAATCGTTTCGCTGATGTCGTTATACATGGCGCTTGTCGACGCCGTATAGCTGCGAATTGCGCTGACAATCGCCAGAAAGATCAGCGCGGCGATCAGGCTGTACTCAATTGCAGTGGAGCCATCATCATCACGGCGAAAACGATCAACCAGCGCTGTCAGACCGCGCCGCTTTGTGGTGTGTGCTGATTTTTCGCCCATCACAACAAGTCCCTTAACTGCGCCGCCAGCGGTTTGTCTGCCGGCGGCATCTCCATTCCGGCCAGCGCGTCGCGCCGCACCCATCGGAGCTCTTGCCCCTCAAGCGGTTGTGGCGCGCCCTTCCACTTTCGGCAGATATATAGGGGCATCAAAAGATGAAATTCCCCTAAAGTCTCCGACGCGAAGGCCACTGGCGCCAAACAAGACGCCTCAGTATCAATCGCGAGTTCTTCCTTTAACTCGCGCACCAATGCCGCTTCCGGCGTCTCGCCTTTTGCGAGCTTGCCGCCTGGAAATTCCCACAATCCAGCGTGGTCCTTTCCTTCGGGCCGCCGCGCCATCAGGACTCTTCCGTCCCGGTCGATGAGCGCGCAAGCCGCTACGAGCAATAGCTCCGCCATAATCTCGCCTTAATTTCTAGAGGATGATTTTTAACAGTCTCATGCCAAACCCGATAAAATTTTATCGACTTCGCCGACAGCGCCAGCGTTAGTTTTCGTTTACCATATTGGCTACTCAATCGTGTCTTCGGTTCCGTTATCCTCCGAAGCGCCCCCGCCAGGTCCATTACCAGGCCCGCCGCCCGGCAAAGTGAAATCCGGATCCGTCAGCGCCGGGTCGGAAAGGTCCGGCGGCGCGCTGGCGGGCGCGGCCCTGGCGGCTTCCGGGCGGAAATACACAACCTGGCTTTCTTCCTCGAGCTCGCGCAGGGAATTTTCTATCGTCCGCATACGAAGGAAATTTTCGATCGGTTCGCGCACTTCATCGAAAGGCACGACGCTGGTCGGACGGCGATCGAGCACCTCCAGAATGTGCCAGCCAAATTCGGTCTGGAAGGGCGGCACGACCCCGCTCTCCTTTGCGCCGAACGCAGCGCGGGAAAAGACCGGGGTCATCATGCTCTTGGTGAACCAGCCGACCTCGCCGCCCAAAGGCGCAGTTGCGCGATCCAGGGAACGGGCGCGGGCCAGCTTGGCGAAATCGCCGCCTTCCTTGAGGAGCGTCACGATTTCTTCGGCTTCCTCGCCGGTCGCCACCAGAATATGGCGCGCCCTCACTTCGTCGCCGAGCCGGGTCACGCCTGACTGGGCGTCGTAAAGGCGCTCCACCGTTTCAGGCGTGACAGCGTCCTTTACCTGCACATCCATGAAAGCAGCAGCCAGAACCCGGTCACGCGCCGCATTCACCTTGCGGGAAACGCTTGGGCTGCGCTGCAATCCCTGGTCGAGCGCGGCCCGGGCCAGAAGGCGTTGCTCCACATAGGCTTCCACCAGATTCCGCTCAAACGCGGATTTCGGCGTCAGAACCTCGTCAGGCCGCAAAAACCCGCCGGCGCGGGCTGTCGCTTCAATCTCCGACAAATGCACATAGCGCCCGTCGATCCGGGCGAGGATCGGGTCCTCTGCGTCAATAGGCGCACGCGCGGAAGCGGCGCCGGCAGAATCCAGCGAGGGAACCGTGCGCAGCACATCAATGATCCACAGGCCGGCAATGACCAGAAAAGCGCCGGACAGGGCGCTATAGGCGCGCCCTGTACGCGTGGGCAGCCAGACAATGAGCCCGCGAAAAGCCGCGCCCGCGAGGCGCGCCGCATAGGCGAGCCCCTCCAGCAGGCGGCGCGCCATAAGCTTCACCGCGCGCCATAGCGCCAGATCGAGCGCCGCAGCCAGCCGCCAGGTGGTGATCGCCACCTTGCCTGCCGCCCGCAGCGCCATAACGACGCCATTCAACACAGCACGGCCCACCGCCCGTATCGCGGCCAGCACAGCGCCACCCGCCGCCAAAGGCCTGGCGCGCTTTTCGGGTTCCATCCGCTGTCCGTCCGGCGTTTCCATCATATTCCGCTCATTGCGTCTCCTCCGCCCTGCTTTCGTTGACAGGACCAGAGGCGCTCACTATCTCTCCGGCGCCCCCTCCGGGGCTCCGCAATTCCAACCCGGACGATGAAAGGCGCGCCCGCGCTAGTCTGACGAGGGCGCCGCCGAGCTTTTCATCGCAGCACGAAGGCCAAGTCCTCATGGCGTTACTCGGTATCGCAAAAAAAATCTTCGGCTCATCCAATGATCGCCGCCTCAAGCCTTTATTCCGCCGCGTGGAAGCGATCAATGCGCTGGAAGACGAGATCGCCAAGCTGACCGATGATGGCCTGATTGCTCAGACTGAAAAGTTAAAACAGCGCTATAAGGACGGCGAATCTCTCGACAAATTGCTCGAAGAAGCCTTCGCCACCGTCCGGGAGGGCGCAAAACGGGCCCTTGGCCAGCGCCATTATGACGTCCAGATGGTCGGCGGCATGGTGCTGCATTTCGGCGATATCGCGGAAATGAAGACCGGCGAGGGCAAAACCCTTGTCGCCACCCTGCCCGTCTATCTCAACGCCCTGACCGGCCGCGGCGTCCATGTGGTCACCGTCAACGACTATCTGGCCAGCCGCGACGCGGAATGGATGGGCCGGGTTTACGCCCAGCTCGGCATGACCACCGGGGTCATCGTCCACGGGCTCGATGACACGGAACGGCGCGCGGCCTATGCCTGCGACATCACCTACGGCACCAATAACGAATTCGGCTTCGACTATCTGCGCGACAATATGAAATCCTCGCTCGATCAGATGGTCCAGCGCGGACATCACTTCGCCATCGTCGACGAGGTCGATTCGATCCTGATCGACGAAGCCAGAACGCCGCTGATCATCTCCGGCCCGACCGACGACAAATCCGATCTGTATATCGCCATCGACAAGCTCATCCCGCAGCTCACCAAAGAAGATTACGAGATCGACGAAAAGGCGCGGTCTGTCATTCTCACCGAGGAAGGCAACGAAAAAATCGAGGCGATGCTGAAAGAGGCTGACCTCCTGCAAGGCGACAGCCTCTACGATTCCGTCAACATCTCCCTCGTCCACCATGTCAACCAGGCGCTCAAAGCGCATACGATTTTCCAGCGCGACAAGGACTACATCGTTCGCAATGACAAAGTGACGATTATCGATGAGTTCACAGGCCGCATGATGGAAGGCCGGCGCTGGTCCGACGGACTTCACCAGGCTTGCGAGGCGAAAGAAAACGTCTCGATCCAGCCGGAAAACCAGACCCTCGCCTCAATCACCTTCCAGAATTATTTCCGCCTCTACGACAAGCTCGCCGGGATGACCGGCACAGCGCTCACCGAAGAGTCTGAATTCGCCGATATCTACAAGCTCAATGTCTTTGAAATGCCGACCAATCGCCCAATCGCGCGGGATGACATGGACGACGAGCTCTACATGACGGCGGAGGAGAAATACAAAGCCATCGCTTTGCAGATCGCTGATTGCGTCAAGCGCGGTCAACCGGTGCTGGTTGGCACGGTTTCAATCGAAAAGTCTGAACTTTTGTCCTCGATGCTGAGCGACAAGAAGTTTTTCAAGGACCTCGCCAAAACGCTGCGCGAACGCGCCAAGGCGCTGAAAGACAAAGAGCAGGACCTCAAGGACAAGCTTGAGGAACAGGCTGCTTACCTTTCCGAACTCGGCGATAAAAAAGACCCCATCGTCCATAATGTGCTGAATGCGCGTTATCACGAGCAGGAAGCTGAAATTGTCGCGCAAGCAGGCGCGCCGGGCGCCGTCACCATCGCCACCAATATGGCTGGCCGCGGCACGGACATTCAGCTCGGCGGATCGGTAGATCTCCAATTGATGGCCTCGCTTGAAGAAGGCGACGACGAAGAAACCATCAAGCGCAAACGCGCGGAAATCGAAACCAAGATCGCCGCCGACAAACAAAAAGCGCTCGATTCGGGCGGGTTGTTCGTGCTCGCCACAGAGCGCCATGAAAGCCGCCGCATCGACAATCAGTTGCGCGGCCGTTCCGGCCGTCAGGGCGATCCCGGGACGACAAAATTCTATCTTTCGATCGAAGATGACCTGATGCGCATCTTTGGCGACGGCATGGAAAAAATGCTGAAGCGTTTCGGCATCCAGCCCGACGAATCCATCGAGCATCCCTGGTTCACCAAGGCCGTCGAGACCGCGCAGAAAAAAGTCGAGCAGCGCAATTTCGACATGCGCAAAAACGTTCTCAAATTCGACGACGTCATCAACGATCAGCGCAAGGCGATTTTCGAACAGCGCATTGAATTCATGTCGACCGACACTGTCGATGACATCATTCTCGACATGCGCAACCAACTGGTCGACGACCTTGTCGCCGCGCATCTGCCGCCCAAATCCTATGCGGAGCAATGGGATGTCGAAGGTCTCAAAAAAGACCTCGCCGATGTCTTCGGCAAGGAATTCGCGGTCGATGACTGGGCCAAGGAAGAAGGCGTCGCCGATAGCGAGATCGCTGAAAGGCTGATCGAGGAGACCGACAAGCTCGCCGCCGCCCGCGCCGTCGAAGTCGGCACGGACACGATGCGCCGGGTTGAAAAGGCGATCCTCCTCAATGTGCTCGACTCGAGCTGGCGCGAACATTTGCAAATGCTCGACCATCTTCGCTCGGTGATCTGGCTGCGCGGTCATGGCCAGCGCGATCCGGTCAACGAGTTCAAAACCGAAGCCTTCGCGCTCTTCGAAGGGCTGCTGGACGGGTTGCGCCGCGACGTCACACGGATGCTGATGCATGTTCAGGTGCGCGCGCCGGAACAGGCCGTGCCGCAACGCCCCGAATTGCCGATGACCGAAAGCCATGTGAATCCAAGCACCGGCGAAAACGAAATGGCGGAGCAAGCATCGCGCGCGCGTCCTTCCGCCGGCATCGGCACCATGCGCGGCCTCGTTGGCGCGCAGGGCGTCGATCCGAACAATCCCGAAACCTGGGGCCGCGTGCCGCGCAATGGTCCCTGCCCTTGCGGGTCAGGCAAAAAATACAAGCACTGCCACGGCTCGATCTGACCGGTTCTGACCGCGATCATCAGCGCAGAAAAATCTCCGGCGGCATTCTCTGACGCCGGAAACATTCGAGGCGGAAAGCCGCTTTGTCTTACTGTCCGGCCTTGCGCTTCATCGCGGCGGCGATTTCCGGCAAAGCTTGCGCATTCAGCAGATATTGCGGCTCGGCCCGCGCCATCGTCTTCTGTTCGTAAGCATAGCCATAGGACAGCACCTTGGCGTCGGCGTCCTTGGCGCCGATGAAGGACACCCCGACAGGCACGCCGCGAACGGTTCCCATGGGCACGGTGAGATGCGGATAGCCGGCGATAGCGGCGAGCGATCCCGCCCCCACGCCGCTGGGCCAGACATCGCCATTGATCGGATCGACGCGCGGCGCCGGCGGGCGCGATGGCGAGACAAGAACATCAACGTCATGCGCCGCCAGCATCGCGTCGATTCCATCCGGACCAGACGCTTTTTGAACATCGTCACGGGCGGAAATATAATCCGGATCGTCAAGGCCGCCCTTCGCCGCCGCCGCTTCGAAAATGCTTTGATCAAAGAGAGCGAGCTCTACTTCGGCGTGCTCTTCGTTGAAGGCGATCAACTCACCGAGGCTGCGCGTCGTCACTTCCGGCGCGGCGTCGGCGAGATAATCGTTCAGCGCGGCTTTGAATTCATAAAGCAGAACCGTGTAGCCTTTTGCGCCGGCGTTCTCCGTCGCCGGTTTAAAGTCGTCTATATCGACCAGCACGGCGCCGGCCGCCTCCATCGCATCGAGCGCCGCATTGAAGCGCTCGATAACATCCGCGTTTTCGCCCTGTGCATAGCGCAATACGCCAATCCGCGCGCCTTCCAGCGCGTCTGCGTCAAGCGCGGCGACATAGTCAGTCTTCGCATCACCGGTCGCCATCGCATCGAGCATCATCGCCGCGCCGGTCACCGTTTTGGTCATCGGTCCCGCCGTGTCCTGCGACGGGGAAATCGGCACGATATATTGCTGCGAGACGAGGCCGACCGTCGGTTTGAAACCGACAACGCCGTTAATGGCGGAGGGGCAGATGATCGAGCCATTGGTCTCGGTGCCAACCGCACCGGCGGCGAGCGAGGCGGCGGCGCCTGCGCCTGAGCCCGAACTCGAACCGCAAGGATTGCGATCAAGCATATGCGGGTTTTTCACTTGCCCGCCCAGCGCCGACCAGCCGCTCATGGAATCATTAGAGCGGAAATTCGCCCATTGGCTCAGATTGGTTTTACCGAGAATGATCGCGCCTTGCGCGCGCAATCCCGCAACCAGCGGCGAGTCGCGGCCCGTCACATTGTCTTTGAGCGCCAGCGCGCCGGCGGTCGTGGCCATCGGGTCGGCGGATTCGATATTGTCCTTCAACAACACCGGCACGCCATGAAGCGCGCCGAGCGATTCCCCTGACTGCTTCCTGGCGTCTGCTGCACCCGCATCGTCGAGCGCGTTCGGATTGATCGTCAGCACCGCTTGCAGTTCCGGTCCGGCCCAGTCCACCGCCTCAATGCGCGCGATATAAGCCGTCGTCGCCTCCACTGAGCTTACTTCACCGGCCTTGATCGCCGCAGCGAGTTCGGGAAGCGTCATCGCGGCGACGCCTTCCGCCGCATAATTCTCAAGCGGCGCGTCATGCCCGCCACCCAATTCGGCCGGCGTTTGCGTGGGCGCTTGCGAACAAGCAGTCAGCGCCAGCGCTGATGCGGCGCAGATAAGCATTCTCTTCATTGGGGAGCCCCTTTTTCTATTCCCACCAATAAGACTCCCGGCGGCGCTCACCGGTCACTTTTTCATTGAGGGTCGCCGCATCATAGAGACGGCCATTCAACATCACCTCGCTGATGTCGTCGGAATTGCGGATATCCTCCAGCGGATTTGAGTTAAGGATCACCAGATCGGCGAGTTTTCCGGCCTCGATCGAACCTATGTCTTTGAAGAAACCAAGATGCTTCGCCGGCGCGACTGTCGCCGTCTTGAGCGCCTCAACCGGGCTCATCCCGCCGCGAGCGAAGGACCACAGCTCCCAATGGGCGGCGAGACCTTCTTCCTGTCCGTGCGCTCCGATGGAAACCAGCACGCCGCGATCTGCAAGCAGCTTTGAGGTGCGCGCGCTGACCTGGTCGGCGTAGTCTTCTTCCGGCGCTTTTTCCCGCCGCACCGATGTCGCCTGCAACAGGCGTGGCGGCGCGTGTTTCGACAAGATGGGATGCAGCCACACATCTGTCGCCTGACGCCAGTAAGGATCGCCGCCCGCGCCGCCATAAGTGACGACGAGCGTCGGTGTGTAGGCGACCTTGGTCTGGCTGTAGAAGCTCAGCACATCTTCATAGAGCATGGATTGCGGCAGATTATGTTCAACCGAGGTGTTGCCGTCCGCAATCAAGGACAGATCCATGTGGAACAGCGAACCGCCTTCAGGCACGACCGCGATGTTTTCGTTGATCGCCGCCGCCGTCACTTGCTGGCGCTGGTCGCGGCGCGGCTGATTATAGTTTTTGATGGAATGGGCGCCCTGTTTTTTCAGGCGGCGCACATGCGCAAGCGCGTCTTCATATTTATCGACAGCGGCGTAATAGCCGGGCGCCTTGGCGCCATAAACAATCTCACCGGTCGAATAGATGCGCGGCGCGATGATTTCTCCGGCGCGCTGATATTCCGACGCGGAAAAAACATGGCTCGCCTGGCTGGACGGATCGTGCACCGTCGTCACGCCCAGCGCCAGATGCGCCATCACTGACCAGTTCTGCTGCGGGATGATGTCGTCGGTCCCGTAAGGACCATGCGCATGGGCGTCGATAAGGCCCGGCATGATGGTCTTGCCTTCAAGATCAACCGTTGGCGTGCCCGCGGGATAAGTCATCGCCGCAGAAGAGCCGACCGCCGTGATGCGGTTGTTTTCAATCAGGATGACGCCGTTCTCGATGACGCCGCCATCATCATCCGCCATGGTGATGATGCGGGCGCCCACAAGCGCGACAACACCGGACGGCGTGTCCGGCTTGAAGCGCATGGAAAGGTCAGCGCCGGTGCTTGGCGGCTCATATCCTTTGGCGTCGTCATCCTCGCCTTTCGGTGCTGACGGCGTCATGTCTGCGACCTTCGCCGAAAAAAGCGTCGGGCCAAGCGTCCAGTTCAAGGCGCCGCGCGACCAGTTCATATAGCTCGCGCCGTCGCCGCTGGCCTTTGTCACCGGCAGCGCAGATGCAGACCGGCCTGCGCCGGTATTTTGCGGCCCCGGCGTAAGCGGCATGACGAACGCGCTGTAATTGTCGACAAAAGCAACGTTCTTGCTGTCGCGAGAGACCTGGTACTGCGTGACCAGATCGCCCGAAGCGTGGTTGCGCGATTCATTACCGGAGAGATCGACGCTGACGAGCTGGCCGGTATCGCCGTCATATTCTGTCATGAAAATACGGTCATTCTCTGCGCCGAAATGCGGGAATGATCCGCTATCGGCAACGCGCGTCATGGCGCCGCCGCCCGCCGCGACGACATATACGCCCGCAGACTCCGACCAGTCGCCGTCAGTGAGATAACCGCCCTCGCCTTTTTCAAAAACGACAGTTTTGCCGTCCGGCGAGAAACGCGGGCGGCGATAATGTCCCGGCTCGCGCGTAATTGCGCGCCCTGCGCCGCCGCCGGCGCCCACAGTACGAATCACGCCCAAGCCGGTATCGGTCCAGCTCACATAAACAATCCTGCGGCCGTCATAGGACCAGGACGGGAAAAATTCGAACCCGTCACGGCCATTGGTCAGACGCTTCGGCGCGCCGTCGGGGAGGTTTTTCACATAGAGCTTGCCGATTGATTCAAACACCACGCGCGAGCCATCCGGCGACACGGCCGAAAAGCGCGGCATGGTGGTTTTGAAACTATCAGGCGCAACGGCGACTTCAGGTCGCGGCGGATCAACCACTGCGCGCGTATCTGCAACATGGAAAGGAATAACCGAAACGGCGCCGGTCGCGATATTGATGCGGCGGATCTTGCCGCCGGCCCAAAAGACCAGAGCCTTGCCATCGGGCGTCCAGTCCATATTCGGATAGGCGCCGTGCACCGCCCAGACTTCCTGCAAATCCTGGTCGAGATCGTCATAGATTTTGCGTTCGGCGCCGGAGTGAAGGTCCTTCAGATAGAGCTTCGATTTTGCCCGCTCGCGACGGACGAACGCCATGTGCCGCCCATCAGGCGACGGCGCCGGCCGCACCGCGCCGCCGAAACCGGAGACAGCAGTTTCAATTTCACCGGTCTCCATTTCATAGCGGTTGATGTGGAACAGGTCGCCATTGGAGTCTTGCGCGTAAACAAAGGTCGACCCCGGCGTGATGTTCTGGCTGTAGTAAATATACTTTCCATCTGCTGAGAAAATCGGCTCGCCGAGTTCTTTCTGATGCGTTTCACTAGGACGCTTGACGAGTTGCACGCCGTCACCGCCAGCTATGTGGTAGAGCCAGATTTCCCCAGCGCCGAGCGAGCGCTGCGTGGTGAAATGTTTGCGCGCGGCGATATATTGGCCGTCCGGCGACCAGGTGGGGTTGTTGAGAAGGCGGAAGCTTTCTTTCGTCACTTGCCGCTTGTCGGTTCCATCGACATTCATAATCCAGATATTGTCGCCGCCGCCGCGATCGGACGTGAAGGAGATCTTTTTGCCATCCGGCGAAAAGCGCGGCTGGATCTCCCACGCCATGCCGCTTGCGATGGAGCGCGCCTCTCCGCCAGTGATCGCCATGGTGTAAACATCGCCCAGCATGTCAAAGGCGATGGTCCGCCCATCCGGGCTGACATCGAGGCTCATCCAGGTGCCTTCCTCGACGTCGATCGGGATGTCGCGCGTCGTCAATGGCGGCGCGGACACGTCCCACTTCTCGTCTTTTTTCTCTTCCGCCTGTGCCGCCGCCAAAGCAGGCGTGAGCGCAAGCGCGGCGAAAAACGCAATCGTCTTTTTCATGGATAAACCCCGGATGATTCCCTGTTGGCGATGAGCCTAGGTCGTCTGGCGCCGCCGTTACAAGCCTAGCAGGGGGCGATCACCCGGCGATGAGCGGATTATGCCGTTCCAGCAAATCTGAACGACAGGTCCTGCTGATTCAGCGCAGAACCTATGACTGCAAAACTTCCGCGACCCATTCGGGCACGATCTCGCCCGCCGGCCCGTAGCGCGCTTCGGTAAAAAGCTGTGCATTTTCAGAGGGCTCCAGATTGAGCTCCATCGTCGGTACACCAATCGTTCTTGCTTCCGCGACAAACCCGGCGGCGGGATAGACCGAGCCGGATGTGCCGATGGAGACAAAGAGATCGGCGGCCATGATTGCATCGGCGGCTTCGTCCAGATGGCGCGGCGCCTCGCCAAACCACACCACATGCGGCCGCATGCCTCCGGCGCGAGAACAGATCGCGCAAGCCAGCTCGATTGACAGATCAAAATCGCAAGGCGCCACTGCCCCGCAAGAGGCGCATTCGGCTTTCAACAATTCACCATGCATATGCAGAACCATTGCAGACCCGCCGCGCTCATGCAGGTCGTCAACATTCTGCGTAACCAGCGTCACTTGCCCGCCGCATGCGTTCATCCCTTGCTCAAGCTCGGCAAGCGCTATGTGGGCGGCATTTGGCGCGACCTCCGGCAAGGCGCGCCGGCGCTGGTTGTAAAATTCATGCACCAGCGCCGGATTGGCGGCGAAGCCTTCCGGCGTCGCCACCTCGCGATAGTCATATTTCGACCAGACCCCTTGCTTGTCGCGAAATGTCGCCACGCCCGACTCCGCCGATATGCCGGAGCCGGTGAGGATGACGATATTTGCGAAAGCAGGCATCGCCGCTTACGGCGCCGGCGCGTTCATATAGTCGAGCTTGCCCACATCGACGCCCATATTGCGCAGATGCAGATATGTTGCCGTCACATGAAAATAGAGATTGGGCAGCACAAAGGTCTGAAAATATCCGGCGCGCTTGAAGGTCATTTCCTGCGGACCGAAGGGCACGGTAATATCCGTATCGGGATCTTTATCGATGGCGGCCTTGTCCAATCCAGCGATGAAGCTGCGGGACTTCTCGATCCGCGCCAACAGATCCGCAAAATTTTCTTCCTTGTCGTCAAATGACGGCAATGCAGCGCCGGCAAGTCGTGCAAGCCCGCGCGCAGGCAGTTCAGTCGCAATCATCACCTGACGCTTCATCGGGAACATGTCAGGCGCGATACGCCAGTCGAGGTAAACGCCCTCCTCTACTTTCTTTGCTTCCGCATGCGCGGCGCCCTTGTTCAGCACGCGCTCAAGGCCGCCGAACATCTGGCCCGTCGCCGTCAGGGCGATTGATGATATGGATAAGCTCATAGAAGTTCCTTTACATATGAAGGCGCTATTGACCGGCGAACTTTTACGCCTTTCAACCTTGATCTGAAAGCGGTTCCGTCCGATCAAATTTTGGTGACGTGACATTGAAGTGATGGCGATGACGACAACGGTGCTCTTTGTTTGCCTTGGCAATATCTGCCGATCTCCAGCGGCGGAAGGCGTGTTGCGCGCCCGCGCTATACAGCGCGGCCTCAGCTTGAGCATCGATTCTGCGGGAACCGGCGGCTGGCATGCCGGCGATCCGCCGGATGCGCGCATGATCAAGGCCGCCGCAAAGCGCGGCATCGACATCTCCTATCAGCGGGCGCGGCAAGTCGACCTGTCGGACTTTTATCAGTTCGACTATTTGCTCGCGATGGATATGTCGAACCATGCCGACCTGCTCGACCTCGCGCCGCCGAACCGTACAGCAGACCTCAGACTGTTTCTTGACTTCGCAGATTGCGATACGCGCGAAACGCCTGACCCATATTACGGCGGAAGCGACGGGTTTGAGCGCGTGCTCGATCTTCTCGAACGCGGCGCCGAAGGATTTCTCGATCACCTCGAAGATGAAAGCGCATAGCTCGCTTCAATTGCGTAATGGGCGCTGTCATTTCCAAGTTCCGATGAATAAAGATGCAACGCATCAACCGGAAACGGACCGCAGGAAAAAAGTCCATGCTGGGCGGCGTATAACGCTGCTGCTTCCTGCGAGGTGTTTTTCAAATAGGCGAGCGTTACATGCGGTTTGAATTTCCGCTTTTCGAGTGCGAAGTCAGCGCGCCGCAATGCTGTTTCAACCTTCGCCTGCAAATGCATGAGTTCCGGCGAGGATGCAACGCCTGCCCACACCGCATGGGGCTTTTTATCACCAAACACGCCGACGCCGGAAAGCCGCATTTCGAAGGCCGGCGCAGAAATGCCCGCAAGCGCGTCCAGCGCGGCGGAAAATCCATGCCGGTCGGTTTTCCCAATGAAAGCCAGAGTGAGATGGAAATTCTCGGGCTTTACCCAGCGCGCGCCGTCAATGCCTGACTGTAATACAGTCAGCGCGTCAGCGACAATTTCAGGCAATTCAAGCGCAACAAATAAACGGTGCATGGCATATTAAAACAGTTCGACTATGGTCCCGCCATAGGCGGCTTTTCCGCCGCTGTCGAGCAACTCAGTCCAGCATATGCGAACAATATGAACGATCAACATCTCTTCTGCTTCGGCCTTGGCTATACGGCGCGTTTCTTTGCTGCGCGCATGAACCATGCTGGCTGGAAGATCTCCGGCACCGCGCGCACGCCTGAAAAGATCGCACGACTAGGCGATAGCGGCATAGAGGCGCATCTTTGGAAGGAAGGTGAATTCGAGGCGCAATGGCTCGACAATGCCAGCGCCCTGCTGATTTCGACCCCGCCCGGAGAGCAAGGCTGCCCGACATTTGCGGCGGCGCGATCGGCGATCGCCGAACGCGCCCGGCAGTTCCGCTGGATCGGCTATCTGTCCACCAATGGCGTCTATGGGGATCATGACGGCGCTTGGGTCAATGAAGAAAGCGAATTACGCGCGACCGCGCCGCGCGCCTTGCGCCGGATCAAAGCCGAAGCGGACTGGCTGGAGCTTGCGCGCGCTCATGACTTGCCGCTGATAATATTTCGTCTCCCCGGCATATACGGACCGGGTCGCTCGGCCCTCGCCACCGTGCGGGCGGGAAAAGCACGGCGCATCTATAAGGAAGGCCAAGTGTTTTCGCGCATGCATGTCGCCGACATCGCGGCGGCGCTGGATGCGAGCATGAAAAGCCCGCGCCTGCACAACATTTACAATCTCGCCGATGACGAGCCGGCCCCGCCGCAAGACGTCATCGATCATGCCTGCACGCTATTAGGCGTCACGCCGCCACCGCTCATCCCGATTGAGGAAGCGGACCTTTCGGACATGGCGAAAAGTTTTTACGCGGACAATAAACGCGTCTCGAACAAGCGGATGAAAGACGCGCTGGGCGTCGCATTGACATTCCCCACCTATCGAGAGGGGCTGGAAGCGATTGCGAAAAACACGCGTTAGTATTTGTAGAAATCGTCTTCGGGCGTTTCCGTCCAGTTATGGATCGCTGTGATCTTGCACGTTTTAGCGCGCCCGCCACTTGCCGAAAAGGTGATATCGCTTCCCGTCTTCAGGCATCCGTTTTCCCCGCCGCTTGCCGTGTCAGAAAACATAAGAGTGGTTATATCGCAGTCGCCCTCAAGATGCAGGAATGCTTTTCCGCCGTCAGCAGTCGCAACAATCAGCATATTGCTTTCAGAATCGTAGGTTTCTGAAACAAGCGGGTCGGCAAGACACACCTGATCCAGCACCTCCCCCATTGATTGGTCATTCATTTCGAAACTGACGGATGCTGGCGGCGGCGGTGTTTCCTCCTGTTTTGGCTTTTTTGCATAGGCGGTGCTTGCAGCGGCCAACGCCGCAGCAATCGCAATTATAATTTTCATTCTAGTCGCCCGGTTATCTCCCGGTGGCGGCGCGTAATCATTGCGCACACGGAGAGTGCACGAATGATACGCCCCGCAGCACTTATATCAAAGCGCTGCGGGCAGATTGCCTCTGCCGTCCCGCCAATACAGGGCTTACACGGATGTTTTAGTGGGACTCTTCGCTCTCATCGGCCGGTTTGTCATCTTCCAGCACGGCGTCCTCATCCCATTTGTAGATGCGGGTGATCATGCAGCGGCGGGAAAAGCCCGGGCTGTCTTCGACAATAATCGTATCGCCGCGGGTGACGCAGCCGCCGCCGGGCCGGCTGTCTATGCCGATCGCCAAGGCGGAACGGAGGATGCGCTCGTCGCAGCCGCCAGACAGCTCAACGCGATACCAGTCGTTTACGCCGCGCTCGAGCAGGACCACGTCATCCTCGCCCTTGACGCTGCGCCATCCATTGATCGTGCTGGCGAAGCAAATGCGATTTGTTTCCTCGCCCAGGCGCGGATCCACATCCATGGCCTCGCCGGATTCATGATGGTCCGCAAAAGCGACGGACATCATGGCGGCGCCGGCAATGCTGGCCGTGAGGAGACCTGATAATTGCTTGATCATATTCGTCTTTCCTTGAGTGGCAGCCCGGCCCACAGCCTTTATAATACGGTTCTCGCCCGATCAGGCCACACATTCACGCGATTGGCGCACCAGGTTGGGCGGCGCTTCGCCCCGGGGACATAAAGAAATCCTTATATGCCCTTGGCGCCGTCAAGGCGCCCTGTTATAGCCCGCCCACATATTTCAGCTTTCAGCAGATCAGGGAACCATCCGTCATGACCGCGCCCGCGCACCACGATTATCACGTCAAAGACATTAATCTCGCCGACTACGGCCGCCGCGAAATTGAAATCGCCGAAACCGAAATGCCGGGCCTGATGGCGACCCGCGAAGAATATGGCAAAGCCCAGCCGCTTAAAGGCGCACGCATTGCCGGCTCGCTGCACATGACGATCCAGACCGCCGTTCTCATCGAAACGCTTCAGGCCCTGGGCGCGGATGTGCGCTGGGCGTCCTGCAACATCTATTCGACGCAAGATCACGCGGCGGCCGCCATCGCCGCAGCCGGCACGCCGGTCTTCGCTTTCAAAGGCGAAAGCCTTGAGGAATATTGGGACCTCGCCGACAAGATCTTTGAATGGCCGAATGGCGAAACAGCCAACATGATCCTCGATGATGGCGGCGATGCGACATTGCTCATCCTGCTCGGCGCGGACGCGGAAAAAGATCCGTCGATCCTCGACAAACCGTCGAATGAAGAAGAGACCGCGCTGTTCGACACGATCAAGCGCCGCCTCGCCAAACAGCCAAACTGGTATTCGACGGTCAAAGCCAACATCAAAGGCGTCACCGAAGAAACCACGACCGGCGTATTGCGGCTTTATCAGCGCCAGAAAAAAGGCACGCTTCCGTTCCCGGCGATCAACGTCAATGACTCGGTCACCAAGTCGAAATTCGACAACAAATATGGCTGTAAAGAATCACTGGTCGACGGCATCCGCCGCGGCACCGATGTGATGATGGCCGGCAAAGTCGCGCTCGTCGCCGGTTATGGTGATGTGGGCAAAGGCTCCGCCGCTTCGCTGCAAGGCGCTGGCGCGCGCGTCATGGTCACCGAAGTCGATCCGATCTGCGCACTGCAAGCTGCGATGGACGGTTTTGAAGTGGTCACCATGGAAGAAGGCGCGCCGCGCGCTGACATTGTCATCACATCAACCGGCAACAAAGACGTGCTGACTGTCGATCACATGAAGTCCCTCAAGGACATGGCGATCGTCGGCAATATCGGTCACTTCGATAACGAAATTCAGGTCGAAGGCCTGAAGAATTTCAAATGGGCGAATGTCAAGGATCAGGTCGACATGATCACCTTCCCTGACGGCAAGCGCATGCTGCTGCTCAGCCAGGGCCGCCTGCTGAATCTCGGCAACGCCACGGGCCATCCGAGCTTCGTGATGTCGGCGTCCTTCACCAACCAGACGCTGGCCCAGATCGAACTCTGGACCAAAGGCGACCAGTACAAGAACGAAGTCTATGTGCTGCCGAAGCATCTCGACGAGAAGGTCGCCAAACTCCACCTCAACAAGGTTGGCGCCATGCTCAGCAAGCTGAGCCAGGAGCAAGCCGACTATATTGGCGTGCCGGTCGAAGGTCCGTTCAAATCCGACCAGTATCGCTACTAGCAAGCGCCTCTAATCAGAAAAAACGCGCCCCTTCGCAGGGCGCGTTTTTTTGCGCGCCCTCTTGCTACAAATGTAGCAATACCCTATCATGCGACTGTTGTAGCATCACGAGATATTCACAAGAGATGCTTGCACGGGCGTGCTCAATCTCGCGTTCCAGATCGCGCCCTCCACCGGACGGCTCTCAAGTGAGCCAGGACATGAGAGGAATGCGCTATGCCTTTGTTTCGATGGATTCTTGGCCTTCCCTTCGCAGCCCTTGTGACAACCGGGCTGTTCATCATGATGGCCCAGCTTATCAGGGATAAAGCGGTGGATTTGCCGCCGGAAAAGCCCTCAATCGACTTCAAAATCACGCCGCAGAAAAAAGACTCCGAGACAGAGTCCTGGAAACGGCCTGACCAGACTATTCCGGAGAAAATGCCTGAGACGGAGATTGATTTTCCGGCCCCTACCGGACCAGGCGAAAACACGGCGCCAAGGCCGGGAAAGGTGGAGATCGACCCGACACCGCCTGGACCGACCCCCTTGTCAGCCCGATCATCCGCATCCCGCCGCCCTATCCGGAAAATTGCCGTTCGCGCGGCGTAGAGGGCGTAGTGATCGTCGAGTTCGACGTCTCGCCGGAAGGCAATGTGGTCAATCCGAGGGTCGTCCAGTCCGCCCATGGATGCTTCAACCGAACCGTCCTCAAAACCGTTTCCGGCTGGAAATATCCGCCAGCGGGCAATGGCGGCATGCGGTACGGCGTGATCGAGCACTTCAATTTCCAGCTCGAAGGCTAGCCGCGATAATCGGTGAATTTATGACCGCATTCCGGGTCGCCGTCTGTTGAAAACTTCATCTTTACGGCGGCCCAAACTCCCCCTTTTGCCCTAGCGACACCAGACGAACACAGTACATATTGTGGAATTCAACGTCGGCGACGCAAAATGTCGCAGAATCTGTCTAGGGTTTGCGTCAGGGGAGAACCCACCGCGTGTCGCTGGCGCGAACAGGGTGCTGCTAAATGCGTCGTTTCGCTAAATCACTGATGGCTGGCTCCTGTCTGGGGGGCGTTGGCGCCCTTTTGTCCTTCGCCTCACCAGCTCTGGCGCAATCTGAAAGCGCCGCTTCGCTCCTGACGAAAGTTGATCCGCTGGTCGCCGGCGCTGGCGGCGCTATCGCCCTCGCCGTCGCCGCCGTTATCTGGGCCTTCCGGGTTTCCGCCGCCACCCGCCACCAATCCCTGCATTGGTCCGACAAGCTCGCCGAAATGGAAGCGCGGCTGGAGAAATCCGACTCGGTGCTCTCCGCGCATCCGGGCCTCGTGCTCGTCTGGGAAGATGACACCGAATCCTTGAGCACCGGCTGGGGCGAACCGAAAATTCTCGGCGGGCCTGCTGCGCTCGCCTCTCTGCTGTCGTTTTCGAAAGACAGCGATGAGGCCAAATCTTCGCCGGTCGATCGATTGCTCAACGCCCTCGGCGCCCTGCCCTTGCAGGATGACGACGCGGACAAGCCAGAGACGTTGCGCGAGAAGGTGAAAAACCTGCGCGCCCATGGCGTCGCCTTTTCCGGCAATGTGGTGACGCCCGACGGGCGCTCCATCGAAGTGGACGGGCGCGTCGCCGGCGGTCAGGTCGCCTTGTGGATCACCGACCCTGCGGTGCGCATGGCCGAAGACGGCGCCGTGATCGGCGCCTTCCGTGAGCGCGCTGTCGATCTTCATGGCGCCCATGCGCTGCTTGAGCGCGCGCCGGTGCCCGCATGGCGGCGCGGCGCCAATCTGGAACTCGTCTGGGTCAACCGCGCCTATGCGGAAATGGTTGAGGCGCCGAGCGTCGCCGACGTCATCAAGCAACAAACCGAACTCGACAACACGATCAAAAAGCTCGCAGCGACTGCAGCATCCGAGCGCAAAGCGCATGAAGGCCGCGCCGTGATCAATGCGCGCGGTGAGCGGCGCGTTTTCCGCATTGTGGAAACCCCTCTGCATGGCTCCGGCGATGCGGCGATGGGCGGCGTCGCCATCGACGTAACGGAACTCGACAAAGCCAAGAGCGATCTCAAGCAGCAGATCGACGCGAACCAGCGCACGCTCGACCAGATCCAGACCGCCGTGGTCATTTTCGGCGCGAGCCAGAACCTGATCTATCACAACCGCGCTTTTCAAACCCTGTGGTCATTCGACGACGCAGAGCTTTCAGGCCGGGTCTATCACAGCGAAGTGCTTGATCAGCTGCGCATGAAAGGCAAACTGCCTGAGCCTTCCGACTATGACGAATGGAAGGAGCAGCAACTTGCGCTTTATACGGACGGGCTGACGGAATCCGGCTCTGAACGTCTTGGCGGCCCGCCGGATGAAATCTGGCATTTGCCCGACGGACGGACGTTGCGCGTCGCGCGTCTGCGCCACCCGCTTGGCGGCGTCATGCTCGCCTTTGAGGACATCACCGAAAAGATTTCGCTTGAGGCGCAATACAATACTCAGATCAGCGTCCAGAAAGCGACGCTGAACAATCTTTCCGAAGGTGTCGCCGTGTTCGCCGCAGACGGCACGATGCGGCTCTATAACAAGGCGTTTCAAAAGCTCTGGCGGCTCGATGCGCGCCATCTCGACGCCAAGCCGCATATCGATTCCATTGTCGACAATCTCAAAAAACTCGCACGGGACGCCGATGCGTCATTCGACGCATTGCGCCGCTGCATCGTCTCCAAAGCCCATGAAGACCGGCAGACCTATGAGTTTCGCGAGATCCGCCTTGCGGATGGCCGCACCATCGCAATCGGCGCCGAGCCGCTGCCCGATGGGGCGACATTGGCGCATTTCATCGACGTCACGGATTCCAAGGAACGCGAAAAAGAACTGAAAGACCGCAATGCGATTCTTGAAAACGCAGACCGGTTGAAATCGAAATTCGTTGATCACGTCTCTTATCAATTACGGACGCCGCTTTCGACGATCATCGGCTTTTCTGAAATGCTCGATGGTCAGATGTTCGGTGTGCTGAACGATCGCCAGAAGGACTACATCGCATCGATCCTTTCCGCGTCCTATCATCTGCGTGATCTGATCAATGACATTATCGACCTTGCAGCGATTGATGGCGGCCAGATGGACCTCAATGTCCAACAGACCGACATTCGCAAACTGCTCGAAAACGCCGCGACTTTTGCGGCGTTAAAGGCTGAAGACACGCAGGTCGCGCTGAAGGTCGACTGCCCGAAAGACATTGGCGAGGCGGCGCTCGACGAAAAACGCGTCAAGCAAGTGCTGTTCAATCTGCTCTCAAACGCCTTCGCCTATACCGGCTCGGGCGGTGCGGTCACGCTTGGCGCGCGCCGCGTCGGCAAGGCGGTGAAGATCTGGGTCTCGGACACCGGTCGCGGCCTCTCCCCCTCGGACCAGGCCCGCGCCTTCGACGCGTTTGAAAGCCGCGGCCCAAGCGCTGGCGCAGGGCTCGGCCTGGCGCTGGTTGAGCGCTTTGTGAAGCTGCATCAGGGCTGGGTGCGCATGGAATCGAATGAGGGCCAGGGCGCTTGCGTCACCTGCTTCATTCCTGAGCCCGCCGAGGAGGCCGCAACGGCGCCGACGACAGATGAGACCGCCCCAGCCGCCAAGCCAGCCGGCAAAAAAGCGCCTGCAACGAAAAAGAAAGCCGCCCGCAGCCGCGCCAAGACAAAGGCCAAAGACGCAGCGTCAGCGCGCCCACAGGCCGCTGAATAGAATTAGCGCCGAAACCGCAGGGCGCCTCTTTTCCGCCCGAAATAGTCGGCTATGCTCCGCCCCATGTTGTTGAGCACCATTTCCGTATCCGCCTTCGCTGCAATGCTGGCCGCCGCCGCCAATGCCGCCCCGGCGCAAGACGGCGCGCCCGCCCTGCTCGATCCGCGCTATGCGGACTGCGTAGAGTTTGTAAACGCTGACCTTGAGCTGGGACGCATCGCCGCCCAGCAATGGGTGACGGATGGCGGCGGCCCGGAAGCGCATCATTGTCTCGCGGTCGCCAATTTGAAAGCCGGCTTTCCAAAACTCGCAGCGTTGGAGCTTGAGGATCTCGCCCAGCGCAAAGACGCAGGCGATGACTATGTGCGCGCGCGCCTCTACTCACAGGCCGCCGAGGCCTGGCTCGCCACAAACGAAACGGCTTATGCAAAAAAGGCGCTGGATCAGGCGCTGGCGCTGGTGCCTGACAGCGCCGAACTGTTCCTGACAGCCGCTAAAGTTTACGCTGCTGAGGAGCGCTGGCAGGAAGTCGTCAACGCGGTGAACACCGCCGAAGAAGGCGGCTTTGCAAGCGCGGAAACCTATGTGCTGCGCGGACGCGGGCGATATGTGATCGGCGCCTATGAGCGCGCGGCGGACGACGTGGTCGCCGCCCTGTCCGCCGATCCGGTGAATATCGACGCGCTGGTGCTGCGCGGCGACCTCGCCCAGGTGGGAATCACCATCGACGTGTTTTTCGACGCCCCTGCGCGCCAGTAGCCCCTGACGTCAATTTTTCCTCGACGCGACTGAAAAATCAGCCCAAAGCCAAAGGGTAGGTGCTTGTTAATCTTTGATTAACGAATGCGGCATCCGATGGCCGCAAGGCATTTCACCGTTGAAAAGGACGGCGCATATGACAAGCGCATCGCTGGAAGCAAAGACTGTACGCGAACTACAGGAACTGGCCCAACAGGCGCCGGTCCAGCGGCGCAAACGTCACGCCGGCCTGTCGCGCGCCGCGCGCCTTCACTTGATTGATATTCTCTCGCGCTGGAGCGGTCCGGGCCTGGCCCTCACCGCCGGCGTCGCGGTCTATATGGCCGTTGTTGCGGGCCGCGCCTTTCCCGCGCGCGCGGCTGCCTGGGCGCTGATGATGCTTGCGGCGCTTTGGGTCGCGCGCAGCCTGCGCAGTGAATTTCGCGCCGGGAGCCGCATTTCCTCCCGCCCGTTCCGCTGGCGGGCCTCGTTCACCGCAAGCCTTTCCGTTCTGGGCGTGATTCTCGCCAGCGCGCCGATCCTGTTGGCGCCGGCGCAAGCGACCGCCATATTCGGCGCTCAGATACTCGCCCTGACCGTCACCGCATGCTTCGCGACCGCGCTGCTACTGGCCGCGCATTTGCCGAGCGCGGCCGCACTCGCAATACCCGGCGCGATATTCGCCGTGCTGACCGGGCTTCGCGCAGGCGATTCTGGCCTTCTCATCGCAAGTTTCGCAACTTCCGTGCTTGGATTAACAGGTCTTTATCTAGCCAACCGCTACCTTGAAAAGAGCGCCGCACGGCGTTATCCGCGCACCATGCTGGTCCGGCGGGAAGCCTTGCGCCAGAGCACGATTGGCGCAGCGGACGCTTCTACCTCCAATTCAGCGCTGCAAGCCTGAATACCGCGCTCTCGCAGCCTTTCTGACGCATCTGATGCGCGGCGCCAGCAAGCGCCGCGTTTTGTTGTATTTCGTTAGACAATTTCAAAGTCTTCGCGTTAAGACGCATCAACTATTAACATCGCAAAGGAAGCGATATGCCCGAGGGCTTTATCACTGACGTCGACAGCCAAATTCTTGAACAGGTCTGTTCGCTGGCGCAAAAAAAGAAGGCAGGCGATGTCGATGAGAATGGCGCGCTTGCGCCCGCCTTTAAAAGCTATCTTGAGCAGCTGGTCCTCTACGCCACCGGCGAAGACAAGGTCTGGTCCGAGCCGCAATCGCTTTTGAACCGCGCCGCCGCAGCCTGGAAACACGCGCTGACGCGCAAAGCCGGTGAAAGCAAGGTCTCGCTCCGCATCGAAGAAGGCAAAAGCTGGTCAGACCGGCGCATGGTGCTGGACATTGTCACTGACGACAAACCCTTCCTCGTGGATTCCGTTTCCGCCGCACTGGCCGACGCCGGCAAACCAGTAAGCTTTTTCTCCAATGCTGTCGTTGGCGTCACACGCAACGCCGCCGGCAAACGCGAACCGGGCGCGCAGGCCGGCATCCGCGAATCTATGATCCATGTAGAGATGGACCCGCCGGTCATCGACAATGAACTCGATGCGCTGCGCGATGAAATCAATGCAGTCCTCAATGACGTCAATATCGCCGTCAATGATTGGGAGAGCATGCGCGCGCGCCTCGGCGCCTGCATCGCGCAACTTGAACGCTCGCGGCTTCCCGGCGTCAAAGTCGATGAGCAGCGCGAAGCGGTGCAATTCCTCAAATGGCTGTGGGACAACCGCTTCGCCTTTCTCGGCGTCCGTCATTTCAATTTTGTCGGCGATGGCGGCGATTTGCAGCTTGTCGTCGATCCGGAAAAAGATCTCGGCATTTTAAGAATGCCTGGCCGCAATGTGCTGACCTCGACCTTCCAGCCGGACGGCAAGCTTTCCCCTGCGGTGGCCGCGTTCTTTTCGTCGAATGAGCCCATCCTGATTGCTAAATCCAGCACCAAATCCCTGACGCATCGCCGCGCCTATATGGATTATGTCGCGGTGAAAAGCTTTGCGCCGGACGGAAGCGCAATCGGTGAAGAACTGTTTGTCGGCCTGTTCACAGCCGAAGCCTATAATCGCCCTGCCGCTGATATTCCGTTGATCCGCGCAAAAATCGACGCCGTGCTGGAGCAGACAAATTTCACGCCCGGCGGGCACAATGAAAAAGCCATCATCAACATTCTCGAATCTTGCCCGCGCGACGAGCTCTTCCAGGTTGATGTCGACACGCTCACGGAAACAGCGCTGGGCATTTTGCGTTTATACAAGCGCCCGCGCGTAAAGCTGTTCTTGCGGCGCGACCGGTTTGACCGGTTTATTTCCGCATTGCTGTTCGTGCCGCGCGATCGATTTAATTCCGACATTCGCGAGCGGTCGGGGCAATTGCTGGCCGACACGTTTGACGGCAAGATCATGTCCTTTGCGCCATTCTTTGGCGATGCGGCGCTGGTTCGCGTGCATTTCATCATCGCGATCAAACCTGGCGCGCCTGATGGGCCGGGCTTGCCGGAACTCACAAACAAGATACGTGAAATCTGCCGGACCTGGAATGACGGGCTGCTTGAGGCGATGCGCGAGGCCCATGACGGCGCCACACCCGCTGCGCTTTACGCGAAATATGAAAAAGCCTTCGATGCGGGCTATCGCGAACGCACGGCGCCAGAAGAAACGCTGGCCGATATCGCTGCGCTGGAAAAACTGGACAGCGAGCCTTTGGTTGTTCGCGCTTATCGCAAGCGCCAGGATGGCAAAGAAAGCGTGCGGCTTAAAATTTACAAGCGCGGCGAGCCGATGACCTTGTCGAACTTGATCCCGACGATTGAAAATCTGGGGCTGAGCGTGCTCCAGGAATCGAGCGATCAGGTCTCGCCTTTTGGCGGCGGCAAGGATGCATTCTGGATTCACGATTTCAACACGGAGCAGACCGACCGCCAGCAGGTCGCACTTAACGACGTCAAAGAAGCGTTTGAAGAAACCATTCTCGCCGTGCTGGAAGGACGCACCGAGGACGATGCTTTCAACGAACTGGTTCTCACCGCTGGCGTCAACTGGCGCGAAGCCTGGCTGCTGCGCGCAGCCGCAAAGCACCACATGCAAGCCGGCTTCGCGTATTCTCTGGCCTATATTCAAGAGGCGCTGTCAAATCACCCGGATATCGCCCGGCTGTTGATCAGCGCGTTCCATGCGCGGTTTAACCCCGATGGACCCTCCAGCGCCGATGCGCGCATCAAGGATGTAGAGGCCGCGGACGCAGCCATTGACGAAGCGCTGAACGATGTCGCCAGCCTTGATGAGGACCGGATTATTCGCCGGTTCCGCAATCTATTCGCCGCCATCACCCGCACCAATTACTATCAGCGCCAGAAGGACGGTTCGGTCAAAACCTACATTTCCTTCAAGGTCGACAGTTCTAAAGTGGCGGAGATACCGGAGCCCAAACCCTATCGCGAGATCTTCGTTTCCGGTCCGCGCGTCGACGGCGTTCATTTGCGCTTTGGCCCGATTGCGCGCGGCGGTTTGCGCTGGTCGGACCGGCGCGAAGATTTCCGCACGGAAGTGCTGGGCCTGGTCAAAGCACAGCGCGTAAAGAACGCTGTGATCGTCCCCACCGGTTCGAAGGGTGGCTTCTACCCCAAGCAACTGCCTTCAACGGGCGACCGCGCTGCAATCTACGAAGAAGGCCGCGAAGCCTATAAAATCTTCATCCGCGGATTGCTCGACCTCACCGACAATATCGTCCATGGCGAAACCAAGACACCGGCGAAAATCGTGCGCTGGGACGATCCCGATCCCTATCTCGTCGTCGCCGCCGATAAGGGCACGGCGGCTTTCTCCGATACCGCCAATGCGATTTCCGAGGAATATGGTTTCTGGCTCGGCGACGCCTTCGCATCCGGCGGCTCCGTCGGATATGACCACAAGGTCATGGGCATTACGGCGCGCGGCGGCTGGGAAGCGGTGAAGCGCCATTTCCGTGAAATTGGCAAAGACATCCAGAGCGAACCCTTCACCGCCGCCGGCGTCGGCGACATGTCTGGCGATGTGTTTGGCAATGGCATGCTGCTGTCGCAACAAACAAAACTCGTCGCCGCCTTCGACCACCGCGATATCTTTATCGACCCCAATCCCGATCCGGCGATTTCCTGGAAGGAACGCAAGCGCCTCTTTGACCTGCCGCGCAGTTCATGGGCCGACTATGACAAGAAACTCATTTCCAAAGGCGGCGGCGTATTTTCGCGCAGCGCCAAGTCCGTCGCCATCACGCCGGAAATGCGGACCTTGCTCGACATCACCGACAAGACCCTGACGCCGGCCGAACTCATCCGGGCGATTTTGAAATCGCCGGTGGAGTTATTCTGGCTCGGCGGCATCGGCACCTATTTCAAAGCGGAAGACGAAGAAAACTGGCGCGTCGGCGACCGCGCAAATGACGCCGTGCGCATCAATGCCGACGAAATCCGCGCTGCGGTCATCGGCGAAGGCGCCAATCTCGGCCTCACCCAGCTTGCGCGCATTGAATATGCGCGAAATGGCGGCCGCATCAACACGGACGCTATCGACAATTCGGCGGGCGTCGATTCTTCCGACCATGAAGTCAATATCAAGATCTTGCTGTCGGGCGCGATTGAACATGGCGACTTGAAAAGCGAAGACCGCAACGCGCTGCTCGCATCGATGACCGACGAAGTCGCGGAGCATGTGTTGCGGCACAATTACGACCAGACCCGCGCCATCAGCCAGATGGAAATGCACGCGGCGGAAGAACTCGATGTCTATGCGCGCTTCATGACGACGCTGGAGCGTGAAGGCCGGCTTGACCGGGCTATTGAAAACCTGCCGGACAATGAACGCCTTGCCTATATGCGTCAGCATGGGCTGGGGCCAAGCCGCCCGGACCTCGCAGTACTGCTCGCCTATGCGAAAATGTGGTTGTTCGATGAGCTTGCGACCTCTGAGGCGCCGGACGATCCGCTATTCGAGCGCGAGCTTTTCGCATACTTCCCCGACGCCCTGCATAAATTCAATCATTCGGTTGTCAGCCACCAATTGCGCCGCGAGATCATCGCGACGCGCCTGTCGAACGAGGTTGTCGACACTTGCGGGGTGAGTTTCGTTCAACGTGCGGCGGAAACAAGCGGCGCGGACTTTGCGACCATCGCACTCGCCTATGAAGCCGTCCGCAGAATCTACAATCTGAACGATTACGCAGCCGCAATTGATGAATTGGACAACAAGGCGCCTGCATCATTGCAGACTTCGCTTTATCTCGAAGCCTCGCGGCTGCTCCGTGAACAGACATTCCATTTGCTTGGCGACCCCAATGCACGGGACTCCCTGATGACACGCGGGCTGAAATCGGTGGTTGATCAATATCAGGCGCCAGTGGCGGAATTTAAAACCGCCCTGCCCGACATCCTGCCGGAAGAAGACGCCGCCGCGCTGGAAGAACGAACTCAAAATTGGGCGGGCGACGGCGCGCCCGAAGCGACCGCACGTCTCGCCGCCGCGATCCCGGCGCTCGAATTCGCCTTCGATATCGTCAATCTCGCCGGAGAAACCGGCTGGTCAAATCCCGGCGTCGGCGGCGTGTTCTTTGCGATCGGGCGCCTGTTCGGCATCGACACAGTGCGTGACAAAGCCCGCAGAGAACCACCCGCAGACCATTTCGATAAAATCGCGATCCGCCAGATCATCGAAGACCTGACAGCGCGTCAGCGAATTTTGACAGCCCGGGTGATTGCGACCTCAGGCGCAGAACCAAAAGGCGTCCCGGCGAAATGGACAGAGAAGGTCATCGCCAAATGGCGCACCGGTGCGGAAGCCGAGATAGGTCTCTTTGAAGAAGCCACAAGCGAGCTTGATCTGTCTGGCGCTGTCAGCGTCGGCAAATTTACGCTGTTCATTCGCCAGCTTGACGCTTTAGCGGCGGATACTGCGCGCTGAAATCAGTGGCGGAAATGCCGGACGCCCGTATAGACCATGGCGAGACCCGCTTCATCGGCGGCGGCGATCACTTCTTCGTCGCGCATTGACCCGCCTGGCTGGATAACCGCCGTCGCGCCAGCTTCCGCCGCCGCCAGCAATCCGTCCGCAAACGGGAAAAACGCGTCAGACGCCACAACGGAGCCTTGCGTCAACGGCGCGGACGCCCCGCAGGCCTCCGCCGCATCCTGGGATTTGCGCGCAGCGATACGGCTTGAATCGAGGCGGCTCATCTGCCCCGCGCCAACGCCGACCGTGGCGCCGTCCTTGGCGTAAACAATCGCGTTCGATTTGACGTGCTTCGCCACCTTGAATGCGAACAGCATGTCAGCAAGTTCCTGCGCTGTCGGCTGGCGCTTGGTGACCACTTTCAGATCCTGCGCGCGCGTCACTTTTGCGTCCCGCGATTGCAACAGAAACCCGCCTGCGAGGGGCTTGATCATCATGCCGGGCGTTTGCGGATCCGGCACCGCCCCCGCAATCAGCAGGCGCAGATTTTTCTTCGCCGCAAAGATTTCTTTCGCCGCGTCATCCGCGTCCGGCGCAATCACCACTTCGGTGAAAACCTCGACGATTTTTTCGGCGACCGGCCCGGCGAGTTTCTGGTTCAGCGCCACAATGCCGCCAAATGCCGACACCGGATCGCAGCGAAGCGCCGCCAGATACGCCTCAAGCATGCTATCGCCTGTCGCGACGCCGCAGGGATTAGCGTGTTTGATGATGGCGACCGCCGGTCTTTCGGTTCCGAACTCGCCGATCAACTCATAAGCAGCGTCAGTGTCGTTCAGATTATTGTAAGACAGCTCCTTGCCTTGCGTTTGTGTCGCCGTCGCAACGCCCGGACGCGCCTCTCCCGAATGATAGAAGGCCGCTTCCTGGTGGGGATTCTCGCCATAGCGCAGCACTGCGCCGCGTTTGCCCGCCAGAGTGAATTGCGTCGGGAAGGTCTCGCCGTTTTGCGCCGCGAACCAGGTCGAGATCGCAGAGTCATAGGCGGCGGTTTTCGCAAAGGCTTTCGCCGCGAGGCGCTTCTTTGTGTCGTCCGTGAGGCCGCCCGCCGTTTCAACTTCGCCCAGAACGCCTTCATAGTCAGACGGGTCCGTGACTACACCGACAAAGCGATGGTTCTTCGCCGCCGCGCGGATCATCGCCGGGCCGCCAATGTCGATATTCTCTACGCATTCGTCAAAGGCCGCGCCCTTCGCGACAGTCTCTTCGAACGGATAGAGATTGACCACGAGCAATTCGATACCGCCAATGCCGTGATCGCTCATTGATTTGAGATGGCCTTCATCGTCGCGCAAAGCGAGCAGTCCGCCATGCACGCGCGGGTGCAGCGTCTTGATGCGCCCGTCCATCATCTCGGGAAATTCCGTGATCTCGGAAACGTCGCGCACCGGCAACCCCGCCTCGCGCAGCGCTTTCGCCGTGCCGCCGGTGGAAACCAGATCAACGCCGGCCTTCGCCAGCCGGCTGGCGAAATCGACAATACCGGTCTTGTCGGAAACAGAAATCAGCGCCCGGCGCACAGGCGTTACGTCAGCCATCGGAAAACCCCTTTTCGGATGCCGCCGCCTTAGCGCTCATACCGGGCCGGGGCAAGTCGCAGGCGAGATTTACCGATTCGACTGGTTCGGCGCGCGGGAAACGGCGTGTTTCAGGGCGCTGAACTCAGGCACCAGATGGTGCACCGCCTCATCAAGGGTCGCTTCCTCGCAGTTGATCGCCGCGTCGATCACATCCGTCAGGCGCGGATTGAGCAGCGGCAGGTCGATCATCGCAGGCGAGGCAAGCAGAACCCCGTCCGCACCGGTCTTGATCAAGGCGTCGGAGTCGAGAAAAATTTCCTCAAACAGCTTTTCACCGGGCCGGAGCCCTGAAAATTTGATCTCAATATCCTTGCCGGGCGTGAGGCCGTAAGCCTCTATCATGCGCTTTGCAAAATCGAGGATTTTCACCGGCTCGCCCATGTCGAGCACGAATACCCGGCCGTCATGAGTGACAATCGTCTCCTCCGCCACATCCAGGCTGGAGGCGAGCAGCACGAGTTGCACGGCTTCGCGGGTGGTCATGAAATACCGGATGATTTCCGGATGGGTCACCGTAACCGGCCCGCCACGCTCAATCTGGCGGGTGAACAGCGGCACCACGGAGCCGGTCGAGCCCAGCACATTGCCGAAGCGGACGGTAACGAAGCGCGTTTCATTCTGCGCGACGTCAAGCGCCTGCGCATAGAGTTCGGCGATCCGCTTCGTCGCGCCCATAAAGCTCGTGGGATTGACCGCCTTGTCCGTGGAGATGAACACCACCGACTCGGCCTCATGTTCGATCGCCGCATCGAAAACATTTTTCGCGCCAAGCACATTCGTCATCGCACCGGCGCAACGATTTTCCTCAACAATGGGGACATGCTTCAAAGCCGCAGCATGCACGACCACATCCGGCATCGCCCGGTCGAAGACCAGGCCAAGATGCTCCTTGCGGCAAACATCCGTAAGATCGGAGGAAATTATCCCGCCGTGACCGCCCTCTTTCAGTTCAAGATCAATCTGATAGAGCGCGAATTCGGAATTATCGACAAGCGACAGATGCGCCGGTTCAAACTCTACAATCTGGCGGCAAAGTTCCGACCCGATGGTCCCACCGGCGCCGGTGACGAGGACGCTTTTGCCCGCCACCATTTTCCGGGCCGCCCGCAAATCGATCTTGCGCGGCGCCCGCGGCAGCAAGGACGCGGGATCAATATCCGCACTGCGCCGGCCAAGTGTTGGCGTCGCCCCGAAAATGCGCTGAAATTTGTCGATCATTCCGGCCATAGGACGCCGCCGCTCCGCTCGTCTTCATTTATGCACACTGGTTAATCCATGTACACCGGTGGCCGCCGCAACAGCCATGGCGCCTCTAAACGGCGTCGAGTCTGGCCAGCGCCCATTTAACATTGATCGCCGTATCATCGCGCCTGTCATAGGCGCCCGCCTGGATGACAATTTGTTCAGATGCTGCGGGCGCGCCGCCGCCGCCGCAATACACGCTCTTGTCGAGCACAAGCTCCGGACAGTTCGACTTGAACCGCCAGCCCTCCTTGTTGGGCAACAACAAGATCACGGATTTTTTATCGCGGGCGAGCGACGCCCTGATGCCGGGGTGCAAATGAAATCGCCAGACCGCCCGGTCGATCTCGCCCGGCGCGCAGCCAGCCAGCATTTCCTCACCGCGCAGATCGGCGCCCGCCGGCGACAAAAACAACCGTCGCAAATAGGAGGCGCCTTCAGGATTGGCGGTGACGATGCGGCGCTCAAATTCGAGCAGATGTCCCGACGCTTCCTCGCCCCGGCGATGGGCGACCTCGCCGAATACAGGCTGCGAGCCGCCATCAAGGAACGAAAGCGCGGAATGGGCGCTGCGCTGTTCAAGCGCCTTGCGCCAATCGGACCCGCGATGCGCGCCGCTCCCGCAATTGACGATCAAGCGCGTGCGCCCTGAAGAAAAATGTATGGACCCGGCGCTCTTGTAGGCTGCGCCATTATCGTCCGCCGTATCGACGATCGCCAACGCACGCGCCGCAGTCAGCTTGTGATATCCGGAATGACGGGCGAAATCCGCCGGCGCTATGTCCGCATCCGAACCATTTTGCACAGCGATCAGCGCTTTGGGGTCATCTTCATAACCGCCATTAAAGACGGCGAGCTTGCCATCCGGCGTGCGAAAAAACGCGGCTAACGCGCTCGCCCGCTGCACTTGATGGCGCAGAAAACCTGGCGGCTGAAATCCACGCGCGGAAATTGCTTTCAACAATGCTTGCAAACGCAAAGCGAGTTTCAACTGACGCGACGGGTTGCGGCTCACATGGCCGCCATCGGGGCGAAGCTGCAAGCGCAATTCGCGGCGCGCGATTTCAAGGCCGCGCTCGGCCGGACCTTCGCAACCCGGCAAACAATATCCCGCGACACCAAGACCGAGCGCCGTCATCAGCCGGTCATATCCGTTCGCCGCTTGCGGCGCCGCGCGCGCAAGATGCCGTGTTTGGCGCGCCATACAGGCGAGAACCCGGCTGCGCCACAAGGCGTCAGTCCCCGAAAGCAATAAGGGGTGATGGGCGCACAACTGCACCAGCCGTTCGGAAACGTAATAAGGCTCCCAACTCTCGGAAGACCAGCGCTCATTGCGGTCAAGCCAGCCGCGCATCAAGGCCCGCGCCGGCGCCCTGCCCTCATCGCCTAACGCCGCCAAATGACGGAGCCAGGAAAATTCCTGCATATAGCCGAACAAGGCGCCGCCAGGCTCGGCCTGATCCCAAAGCTTTTCAATCTCGTTTTCGCAGTCAGCCTGCTCATCGCCAATGATGATGCGCCCGCGCGCCAGCGCGACCGCCAGGGCCTTGTCCGGCGCATACGGATCATCCGGCTGGAACAACAGGCGATCCGGCGCCGGCCCTTTTAACTGCGCCTGATAAAACGGGCTCTCGCCCCAGACTCTGCGCATCTGCGCAAGCACATCACGAGAACCATTGCCTGAATGCCGCGCGGGTCGCGCCATCGCCTTAGGCCCCCGGCCGAAGTGCGGCGATGTTGCTCGCATAGGCGTCCTGCCCGCCCCGGAAAACGGCGGAGCCCGCCACCAACACATTGGCGCCTGCGCTGATCGCTTGCGGCGCGGTCTTCGGATCGATGCCGCCATCGACTTCAAGATGAATGTCGCGGCCCGTGCGGTCGATCATCTTGCGAACGGCTTCGATCTTTCTCAGTTGCGATGAAATAAATTTCTGGCCGCCAAAGCCGGGATTGACCGACATGATCAGAACCAGGTCGAGATCGTCAATGACCGCCTCGACCGCGCTGGCCGGCGTCCCCGGATTGAGCGCGGCGCCGGCTTTGACGCCTGCCGCCTTGATCGACTGCAGGGTGCGATGCAGATGCGGGCCCGCCTCAGGATGGACCGTCAGGATATTCGCGCCCGCCGCAGCGAATTCCTCGATATAGGGGTCGACTGGGGAAATCATCAAATGGACGTCGAAGGGCAGATCTGTCGCCGCCCGAATCGCTTTGACCACCATGGGCCCAATGGTGAGGTTGGGCACAAAATGACCATCCATCACATCGACATGGATGAAGTCCGCGCCAGCAGCGGCGACGGCGGCGATTTCGTCGCCAAGACGGGCGAAATCTGCGGATAAAATGGACGGGGCAATCAGAACGCGGCTCATAGCATTGAGGTATCGTGATGCGCCTTCGCCGCGCAACAAGAATAGCTTCGAAAAGCGTTCGTGACGGCACAAAAAAACCCCGCCAAATGGCGGGGTTTTTCTGGGGGTGGGTGGTGCGTGCAAGAGCGTCAGGGACGTACGCTGGAAGATAGTTGCGTGCTGTTGCGCCAACGCTGATGAGGAGAGTTTTAGACAGCAAATCGGGCAAAACTAAGACGAAACACGAGCAAATATGTTCAAAATGTTGTTTTTACTGGTTAATTTCCGTTATCCATAACCGATTCCGGCTTCGCCTTTACCTTCACCGGCTTTAATGCGCGCCGGGTTTTCCACAAGCCATAAAGGCCCGCGCCCGAAAGCGCCGCGCCGGAGATCAACCCGGCGATCCATTCCACGTCAAAAAGGCCAATCCCGGTCAGCGCGAACAAGCCGAGGCCAAACAGGACGGCGAGAAAGCGCAATGGCGAGGAGACGGCTCGGCCGACTGCTTTTGCGGCGACAGATGCGCCCGTGGCCGCGACGCGGGCGGTCCTGACCGCACCCTCCGTGACGATCTCCGCCACCCGGCGCGCCCCGA
Organism: Hyphococcus sp. D3-15; assembly: GCF_055809375.1. Classification (NCBI taxonomy): domain Bacteria; kingdom Pseudomonadati; phylum Pseudomonadota; class Alphaproteobacteria; order Parvularculales; family Parvularculaceae; genus Hyphococcus; species Hyphococcus sp. D3-15. Next base: position 3,542,576 of record NZ_CM147910.1, read on the forward strand.
CGAGTTTCACAATGCCGGCCAGCGCCGCCGCAGCGACAGCCAAAAGCGCCCACTTCTTGGCGCCAATGGGTTTTTGCTCGTCGGCATGATCCGCCGCATGCGCCACCGGGGCTTCCACAGCTATCGTCGCCGGGCTCACGACCGGGTCAAAATCGCTCGCGCCAGCAGGCGACAACGCCGCCGAGGCTGCAATCACCGAGACGGCAGCCATCATGGCCGCCTTGCCCTTGCCAATTTTCAACATTCCGTCCTCCGGGATGATTTGATTAACAAATGGGGACTGAGACGCACGCTTTCAACATGGTGACGTTTCCCATGCAGCGGGGCTAACAAGGGCGGAATCGACCACGGTTTACCGCCGACAATGAGGAAAGACATGGAAAAACGACGCCTTGGACGCACCGGCCTGGAAGTTCCCGCACTTTGTCTCGGGACGATGATGTATGGCGATCAGATCAGCGACGCAGACGCAGACCTGCAAATGGACGCTTGTTTTGATCGCGGCATCAATTTTCTCGACACCGCCGAGATGTACACCGTCCCGCCAAAGCCGGAAACGCAAGGGAGTCCGAACGCATTGTCGGGCGCTGGATCGCATCGCGCAACAACCGCGACAAAATCCTTCTCGCCACCAAAGTCGCGGGACGCTCGCCCGCCGCCTATATGCGCCCGGAAGGCGGCCAGACGCGGCTTGACCCGAAACAAATCCGCTTTGCGCTGGAGCGCAGCCTGAAAAATCTGCAGACGGATTATGTCGACCTATACCAGTTGCACTGGCCTGACCGCACGCTGCAATTATTTGGCGGCGTTCGCACCGGCTATGTCCATTATGACGATCCCGGCATCCCTATCGAAGAAACGCTCGGCGCACTTGGCGATCTGGTAATGGAAGGCAAGGTTCGTCATGTGGGCCTATCAAATGAAACGCCCTATGGCGTCATGCGCTTCCTTCGCGCCGCAGAAAAGCTTGATCTGCCGCGCGTCGCCTCCATCCAGAACGGATACAATCTATTAAACCGCACCTTTGAAAGCGGGCTCGCCGAGATTGCGCTGGAAGAACAAGTGGGCCTCCTCGCCTATTCGCCGATCGCACAAGGCGCGCTCACCGGAAAATATCTTGACGGCGCAAAGCCTGCGGGGTCGCGCGGCGCGTTGTTCGACCGCTTGCAGCGATACGAAACACCGTCGGGAGAACAGGCGATCCGCGGCTACATTGCGCTAGCGGACAAATTCGGCGTCGACCGCGCTTCTTTCGCCATGCAGTTCGTCACGACCCGCCCCTTTGTGACCTCAAACATTTTCGGCGTGCGCAATCTCGAGCAGCTCGATGCGGTGTTCGCGTCCATCGACCTGAAATGGACAGACGAAATGGAAAAGGCCGTGAACGAACTTCACGGCCATATCCAAAACCCCTGCCCGTAAGAAATCAGACGTCCACGTCGCCAAGCCCACGCCGGCGGGCGGCGGCGAGCACCGTGTTGCGCAAGAGGCAGGCGATGGTCATCGGGCCAACGCCGCCGGGCACTGGCGTAATCGCGCCGGCGACCTCTTGCGCCTCCGCATAGTCGACATCGCCGACCAGGCGCGTCTTGCCGTCTTCTTCAATGCGGTTGATGCCGACATCGATTACGACCGCGCCCTTTTTAACCCAGTCGCCCTTGATGAAACGGGGGATGCCGACTGCGGCGCAGAGTATATCGGCCTCGCGGCATATGGCGGCGATGTCTTTGGTGCGCGAATGCGCAACCGTTACCGTGCAATTTTCCGCCAACAGCAGCATCGCCAACGGCTTGCCCACCAGAATAGAGCGGCCGACCACCACCGCATTGAGACCTGAAAGACTTTCCTTCACCGTCTTTGCGAGGATCACCGAGCCCTGCGGCGTGCATGGAACCAGCCCTTCTGTACCAAGAATGAGCCTGCCCGCATTCACCTCGGTCAGACCATCCACATCCTTGTCGGGATGAATTTCATTGATGACCCGGTCGGAGGAGATGTGCTTTGGCAGCGGAAGCTGGACCAGGATGCCATCGACGGCGTCATCGTCATTCAGCTTGCGCACCAGCGCGACGACTTGATCCTCGCTCGCATTTTCAGGGAGCTTGTGCTCGAGGGAACGCATGCCAGATTTTTCCGTCGCGACATGTTTGTTGCGCACATAAACCTCGCTCGCCGGATCTTCACCGACAAGCACCACCGCAAGCGCTGGCTGGACGTTATGCTTTGATTTGATATTCGCGACCGCGCCGGCGACTTTCTCGCGCACTTCCGCAGCAATAGCTTTTCCGTCAATTACACTTGCGCTCATTCGTTTCCCACTCCCAGTAAGTCTTCTAATCGCTGTTGCAGCGCCGCAATATCGGCCCCGTCCAGCGTCACCGTTTTCAATCGGTTTTTCGCGCCGGACGTTACAGAGACCGAAGATTTCGACAAGTCAAAAGCGGAAGCGAGAACTGACTCGACGGCCTTGTTGGCCCGTCCGCTCTCCGGCGGAGCTGTCACTTTCACCACCAGTCGCGCGGCACCGTCTGGTCCGGTCCAGGCGCCGCCGGCCTTGTTTTTCGATGCGCCAGGCGTCACGCGGACGCGAATGGCGAACCTCGTCACAACGTCCGAGCGGACCGGCTACAGTCCTGCGCGGAGCATTGGCGCGAACACATAGGTCTGAAGGCCGATCTGAACCGCGCGCAAGCCAATCAGCACAATGATCGGAGAAATATCGAGGCCGCCCATGGCGGGGAGCATGTTGCGCACCGGACGCAAAAGCGGTTCGGTTAGCGAAACCCCGGTGCGATAGATCATATCCACGATCTGATTGTGCCGGTTGATCACGTTAAACGAAATCAGCAGGCTCAGAATGATCGTCACAAACAAGATCAGTACATATAGATCAATCAGCGCATTCACGATGTAAGCGATCATGGCCATGTGCGGAAAGTCCTTAAATGCTGGCCCTTCTTGGGGGCGATCCTATTTGTAAAGCGACGCTTCGGCATGTAAGGCGCGTCGCCCCTGGGTGCAACCGCGAACGGGCTATTTGACCGCGCCCTCATCCACCGGACGGCGGGTGCAGAGCAGCGGACTGGCGATGCCGCCCGCCCGGACAAAACCCACCCCATCCTTTTCGATAATGAGCAGCGAAATGTCCGCAGCGAAACCATCCGGGCGGGTGGAGAACGGCGCCTCATCCGCGGCCCAGAGCAGCCGACCGGCAATATCCGCCACTTCTGTGGTCCCTTCCCAGCAGCCCGTATAGGCGCAGACGGAAAACGCGCCATCGCGCCGCGCCGTAATCGACATGGGCGTGGTCTCGCCAGACGGCATGGCTTCGCAGCTATCGACCGAACACCAAACCTCCACGTCATTGGCGCAGTCCCAAACATCCGGGGGAATTTCCGATTTGGAGGATGAAAGTAAAGCAGCGAGAAGAAGCGTCAGCATGCGGGCGTCCCTTTCCATGGCGGCGCGCAAAGCCTAGCCCCGTATCGGCCGCCGGGCCAGCTTTTACACGCCGCGACGCCCGCCCGAAGCGGCCGATTGACAGCGCCCCTTGTGAAGATTTATGACGCGATCTCCCACGCGGGGCGCAGCCGCACGGCTTGCTCCCGCTTCGTCTCGGTTCGGGGCTGTAGCTCAGTTGGGAGAGCGCGTCGTTCGCAATGACGAGGTCAGCGGTTCGATTCCGCTCAGCTCCACCAGATTGCTTTCGCAAGCAGCCGCATTGCTGACCGGCCTGCGCAATATTTGCTCTTTGCACGCATTATTTTCGGGCAAATCGCTTTACGCAAATTTGAAATTCATTGCGCCGACACCCGCCTGAATCCGGGCGCCGAAGCCGCTGGACAGACCCGCCTCAGCAGCTACACTTGGCCGATACATTCAGCTGGGAGGCTCCATGCCCGCAGACTCCGCCCCTAACCCGACTTCGGGTCCTGCGTCAGGACAATCAGATGGCGAGAAGGAGCTTGCACGCCTCTTTGCGGTGCAAAAACAAGCTTACGCTGCAGCGCCGTTCCCCTCGCATGAAGAGCGCATCGGCAATCTCGATCGCATCATCCGCCTGACCGAAGCGAATGAAGAGCGTTTTATCCGCGCGATCAGCGAAGATTTCGGCAATCGCGCCCGCCAGGAAACAGTTATTGCGGAAATCATCGTCACCGTTTCCGGCGCCAAACTGACGAAGAAACATCTCAAGACCTGGATGCAGCCAAGGGGCGTGGCGACGCCTTTGCACATGCTGCCGGCGCGCAGCCGCATTGAACCGCAGCCGCTCGGCGTGGTGGGCGTCATCTCACCGTGGAACTACCCGTTGCAGCTTGCGCTGGCGCCGACAATTGCAGCGCTTGCCGCCGGCAACCGCGTGTTGATTAAGCCCAGTGAACTCACCCCGCGCCTGGCGGAAGCCTTGCGCGAGGCGATTGCCTCCGAATTCGATGAAAGCGTCTGCGCCGTTGTCACCGGCGGCGTTGAAACCGGTCAGGCATTTACCGAAACGCCGTTCGACCATTTGCTGTTCACCGGCTCAACGCCAGTCGGCATGCGGGTGGCCCAGGCCGCTGCGAAAAATCTGACGCCGGTGACGCTTGAGCTGGGCGGCAAATCGCCGGCGATCATCGATGAAAGCGCTGATATTGAAATCGCAGCGCGTTCTATCGCACACGGCAAAATGCTCAATGCCGGCCAGACCTGCGTCGCGCCGGATTATGTGCTGGCCCCGCGGGACAAGCTGGACGCCACGGCCCAGGCGATCGCCGCCGCCGCGCGCAAAATGTATCCATCCATCGACACCACCAATGATTACACCTCCATCATTTCCGACAGGCATTTCGCCCGTTTGAACTCACTGGTAAATGATGCGCGCGATCGCGGCGCCGAAATCATTGAGGTCGGTTCCTCGAATGCTTTGCATCCGCAACGCAAAATGCCGCTCACTCTAATTGTTGATCCGCCTTTTTACGCCGATGTCATGAAAGAGGAAATTTTCGGTCCTCTCCTCCCAATTCTGCCTGTTGGCTCGACAGACGAAGCCATCGCCCATGTCAATAAAGACGACCGTCCGCTGGCGCTGTACTGGTACGGCGAAGACGACAAGGCGCGCGACCGCGTTTTACAAAGAACTGTCTCCGGCGGCGTAACAGTGAATGATGCGCTATGGCATGTCGCCCAGGAGAATCTGCCTTTTGGCGGCATCGGCAAAAGCGGCATCGGCGCCTATCACGGGGAAGCTGGCTTCAACACCTTTTCGCATCTAAAGCCGGTGCTGTATCAAAGCCGGTTTTCAAGCGGCGCCATGTTGCACCCGCCCTACTCCTCAAAAACCGACAAGATCATCTCTTTTGTGCGCAAGATCCTTTAGGCGCCGCCTTTCCGGTTTTAACATCCGCGACGGGCCGTGACTGGCGACGAAAAAAATAAAAAACGGACAACAAGATGAGAGAAACGCTGGGTGACTTCGATTATGTGATTGTTGGCGCCGGATCGGCCGGGTGCACTCTGGCGGCGCGCCTTTCTGAAGATCCTGCAATTTCGGTTTGCGTGCTTGAAGCAGGCGGGCCGGACGACCACCCTTTCATTCACGCGCCCATCGGCTTCGCTTTTTTTGGCGACAAAAATCCGATGAACTGGCGCTTTGAAACAACGCCTCAAAAACACCTGAACGGACGCAATGGCCATCAGCCGCGGGGCAAAACCCTCGGCGGGTCAAGCTCCATCAATGCAATGATCTATATTCGCGGGACGCGCGCAGATTATGACCGCTGGGCCGCTCATGGTGCAGAGGGATGGTCATGGGACGATGTGTTTCCTTACTTCCTGAAAGCAGAAGACAATTCACGCGGCTCAAGCCCTCATCATAGCGTCGGCGGACCGCTCAGTGTTTCTGATTTGCGGTTTAAAAATCCGCTGTCGGATATTTTTCTGGAAGCCGCCGAGCAATTGCAGCTTCCGATGAACCCTGACTTCAACGGCGGCACTCAGGAGGGCATGGGTTACTATCAGGTGACGCAGCGCGATGGACAACGCTGCTCTGCGGCGCGCGCCTATCTCCACCCGGCCATGGAAAACCCCAATGTAACGGTGATCACCAACGCCCATAGCGAGCGCATCACCTTTAATGGGCGCCGCGCAACGGGCGTTCAGTTTACGCATGAAGGTTCAGCGCGCACCGTCACCGCCAAACGCGAAGTGATCTTGTCCGCCGGCGCATTTCAATCGCCGCAACTATTGCTCCTGTCCGGCATCGGCCCGGCGGCGCATCTGCGCGAGCTTGGCGTCGATGTGGTGGCGGACCGCAAACAAGTGGGCGAGAATTTACAGGACCATCTCGACTGGACGGCGCTTTATAAATCAAAATCATCTGACGCGATTGGCATGCACTTGCCCATGGCGATGCGCGCCTTGCCCGCATTAAACGCCTACCGAAAGCGCCATGAAGGGTTGTTCACCAGCAATCTGGCCGAGTGCGGCGGCTTTTTGAAAACCGACCCGTCAGGATCAGAGACTGACATTCAGTTGCATTTTCTGCCTGCTATTGTCGACAATCACGGACGCAAGAAACATCTTGGCGCCGGCATTTCTGGTCATGTCTGCGTTCTGCGTCCGAAGTCGCGCGGGAGCGTGCGCCTGGCGTCGCCAGATCCGTTAGCGGCGCCTGCGATAGACCCGAACTTCCTTTCCGATGAAGATGACCTACGCCGACTGAAAAAAGGCGCGCGCATTATAGAACGCCTTTTCGATGCGCCCGCCCTGAAAGCGATACGCGGCAAACGCCTGTATCTTGATGAACCGGCTGACGACGCGGCGCTGGAAGCCGACATTCGCAATCGCTCAGACACGATCTATCATCCGGTCGGCACCTGCCGCATGGGCGCCGACGCCGACGCCGTGGTCGACACTCAATTGCGGGTGAATGGCGTTGAAGGGCTTCGCGTCATCGATGCGTCAGTGATGCCCTTCCTGATCTCCGGCAACACTAATGCGCCGACCATCATGATTGCGGAAAAAGCCGCGGATCTGATCAAGGCGAATTAGGAAACCGGCGGCTGGATCATCGCCGGTTTAACCGGCGCAGCATCCGATAGGGACTTCGACAACGCCACCCGCTCTTCAGGCGTACGTTTTTCATCGCCGAGCAGCATTGCCTTATCGAGAACGAAGCCGAGCCCTTTGCGATTGGCGATCTGGATGGAAATGCCCGGTCGCGCATTGAGCTCAAGCAAGAGCGGCCCTTTCTCGCGATCAAGCACCACATCGACGCCGATATAGCCGAGCCCCGTCACCTCATAAGACTTCGCAGCCATCAACAAGATGTCGTCCCAATACGGCGTCTGAATATCTTCGAGCGGATGCGCCGTATCGGGATGGATATCGATAAACTGGTCATGCTGCATCGCCTGCATTGTCCGCCCGGTGGCGAGATCAATGCCCGCGCCAACGCCGCCCTTGTGCAAATTGGCCTTGCCGTCGGATTCCGCTGTCGGCAAACGCAGCATCGCAAATACAGGAATGCCCTTCAGCACGATAACGCGAATGTCTGGCACGCCGCGATAGGAAACCTTGCCGAACACATCGTCGAACTTCACGCGATATTCAATCAGCGCTTTGTCCGGCTGGCCGCCAAGCGAATACATGCCCGACAACATGTTGTTGATCTGGAACTTCATGGTGTCGAGGTCGATGCGACGGCCGGAGGCCAGCCGCCAGCCTCCTTTTAACGGCCCGTCGGCGACGATAATGCCTTTGCCTTGCGAACCCTGCGCCGGCTTGATGACGAAGCCATCCGGGTGGTCGATAAATTCGCCGAGACGTTTCATGTCGCGGGCGTTTTCAATGACCCCGTAAAGCGCCGGCGTCGGAATTCCCGCGGGCTCGGCAAGTTGTTTCGTCAGCAATTTGTCATCAACCCGCACAAGCAGTTTTCGCGGGTTCAGCGCGTTCACATATTTGACGTTGCGCTCATTGATGCCAATCACGCCATTCGCCCGCAGCGCTTTGTAGGTGTTCAGCATCGCCTAGCCCGCCAGCGCCTTGAAGCGCCATAGTTCAGAAAGTCTCAGCCCGGTATAGCGGCCCATGAGGACGCATAGCCCCATCAGGACCAGGAGCAATTCGGGGAAACGGTACATCACATATTCAATCTGGCCATTGGTCATGGCGAGATAGGTGAGCGCGGCAACCATGACCGAGCCAACCCCCTGTTTGATCGCCTCGCTGGCCGAGTTTTCCTCCCAGACAATGGACATGCGCTCAATGGTCATGGTCAAAATCACCATCGGGAAGAGCGAAATGGAAAGCCCCATCGCCTGATTGGTCTCCGCCATCAGCACGGCGAACCCGCCCATCAGCATGACGATGAAAATCAGCACCACCGCCAGTCGCGGCACCAACAACAATTGCAGCCGTTCCAGATAGAATCGAAGCGCCAGACCAAGGGCGATCAGCAATGAGAACAACAAAACGCCATTGATCAGCGCCGTCTCACGGAACGCAATGCCGATCAGGACCGGCATGAATGTCCCGAGCGTCTTGAAGCCGACAAACTGCCGCAAGAAAACCAGGATTGTGATCCCCAGCGGAATCGTCACGAGCACCTGATAAACAAGCTGGGTCGTGAGCGGCAGGCCGGAAAAACCAACCGCACGGCCAAAGGCGCCCATCGCGCCCGGCGCATTTTCAGCGATATCGGCGGCGGAAGCTTCCTGCGCTTTCAGCGCGATTTGAACATCAAGATTGTCAACGCCCGTCGCATCCACCAAGGGCTCGCCGCCATACCAGATGGTGAAGAACCGCGCCGGCGCGCCATCGGGAAAATAGCGGAAGTCATCTCCGTCAATATGATATTCGAGCCATCGATGGGTTTCATCGCGGCGGCGCGCCTCGGTGAGATAGACCCCGCCGGCGATCCGCGCCGGAACGCCTTGCGAATTCAACAATTGCCGCACCAGTTCAAGCCGGCCAGAAACGCCGCTTTCATCGAGCAATGCAGAAATTTCATCCGCATATTGTTCAACGCCCGCGCGCTCACCAAAGGCCTCGGCGATCGCCAGATCCGCAAAGGACCGGTCATCGGCGGAACGCTGGCGCAGATTGCCGGACCAGACAATAAACGCCTGCCGCTTAACCGGATCAGCTTCAAACGGCGTCACCTGCGCGCTGGATTCGCGAAAGGACAACGGCAAAGGAGTCGATTGCGTCTCGCCCAATGTCTGAGTCGCATAGCGCAGAACCTTTTTGTTCGCCGGATAGCGATAGGTCCACACCGCCTTGCGGTTGCGCGTGCTGGCCTCGCCGACAAGGCTTAATCCGAACGAACCGTTGTAAAACTCTTCTTGCGGGAACGCCCGCTCCACATCGCTCGCCGGAATATAAGCTTCGATCCGCGCCGGTTGATTGCGTCCGTCAAATTCGAGATACAGCTCAAAGTCCCAGAGGGTGGTGCGTTCGCCAGGTGACAGCGGATAGCCCAGTACCGCCGACTTTATCAGAAAAATTGCGAAACCGGCGGCGATCAGGACAAAGCCCAATATGACCGCCTGACTGATTTTAATCTTCATCGGGCAATTCGCATTCTTCTTCGGAAATGAAGGTGCGGCCGGAATCGACCAGGACCCGGTTGGCGAGGAATTCCCGGCCAATCAAAATGTCGTATTCAAAGTCGCCGCGATCCGCGAGGTTGAGCTCCGCTTTGCCCCAGCGGCCGCCGACGCAAAGCGGCAGATGAATAACCGGCCGGCGGATCAGACCGCCGGTCTTTGTTTTGATATTGGCGAAGCGGATCACGTTCTGATCATAGCGAATGGCGCGACCGTCTTTGCCAATAAGGCGGAAGCGCACCCAATTGTCCCGTTCGCCGCGCTTGTAGACCTTCACATTATAGGCGTGCACCGAGCTGGTATCCGCGCCGGTGTCGAGCTTGCCCTTCATTTCAAGGCCGAGATTTCCCACCGCAACATTCTCGATATAGCCGAGCGTGGTGGGCTCGCCGCGCTGTTCTTCCTCGGTTGCGCCGGCGCTTACCGGCGCCAGACCAACCAGGCAAAAACAAATCAAACGCAAGAAATTCATCAATCGCCTCCAGAGGTCGTCCGCCTCACCCTTAATCGGCGAGGAAATAGCAAAGCCGTTCATAAAGTAAATGCAGTCCCCGTGTACAACGGCGCTGCGGCGGCTTAACTAAAGGAAAGGCTGCGCTGCCGGGGGCCTATCCCCGCTCATGGCCGGATTTTTGCTATAGTTAGGCCGCAGTTAACGGATAATGCCGTCCATATGGCGGCTGGACAAGGCGCGAGACAGAGCGAGAGACGGGGCAGACGGAATATGTGCGGGATTATCGGCGTTCTGGGCAATGGCGACGCGGCGCCCCGGATTTTGGCGGGGCTGAAGCGGCTCGAATATCGCGGCTATGATTCCGCCGGGGTCGCCACCATCCATGATGGTCGCCTCGACCGCCGCCGTGCCGCCGGAAAGCTCGGCAATCTCGAGGCTGTCCTCGCGAGCAAGCCCCTGCCCGGCGCCGCTGGCATCGGCCATACGCGCTGGGCGACCCATGGCACGCCGAACGAGACCAACGCCCATCCGCATGCGACCCATCGCGTAGCGGTCGTTCACAATGGCATCATTGAGAATTTCGCAGAGCTTCGCCGCGAGCTTGAAGAAAAAGGCGCCGTCTTCGAATCGGAGACCGACGCCGAAGTCTGCCCGCAACTGATCACCTATTATCTGGAAAACGAAAACCTGGCGCCTGCTGAAGCCTTCAAAAAGGCGATCAGCAGAATGCGCGGCGCTTTCGCATTCGCCGCCATATTCTCGGGCGAGGAAGATCTGATGATCTGCGGCCGCAAGGGCAGCCCGCTCGCCATCGGCCTCGGGGATGGAGAGATGTTCCTCGGTTCGGACGCCTATGCGTTGGCGCCCTTCACCAACCGTGTGGTCTATCTTGAGGAAGGCGACTGGGCGGTCCTTTCTCGCAGCACAATTGAAGTGCGCGATGAATCCGGCGCGAAGGTCACCCGCCCCGAAAAAATTTCGAATGCAAGCCAGGGCCTTGTCGACAAGGATGGCCACCGTCACTTCATGGCCAAGGAAATTCACGAACAGCCGGAAGTCATCGCCCATACGATTTCGCGCTATGTCGATCCTTCGGAAATGAGCGTGCGATTGCCGAAAGGCTCGTTCGATTTTTCCGCGCTGGACCGCCTGACGATTTCTGCGTGCGGCACTGCCTATTATGCGGGCCTTGTTTCCAAATACTGGTTCGAAAAATGGGCCCGCCTGCCGATCGAGATCGATGTGGCCTCCGAGCTGCGCTATCGCGACGTGCCGTGGACAAAAAATGGCGGCGCCCTATTCATTTCACAGTCCGGCGAAACCGCTGACACGCTCGCCGCTTTGCGCGAGGCGCGCGCCAACGGGCAACAAATCGCGACAGTGGTGAATGTCGCGGAATCCTCCATCGCGCGCGAGTCCGATGTGATTTTCCCAATGGCGGCCGGACCCGAAATCGGCGTCGCCTCTACTAAGGCGTTTACCTGCCAGCTCGTATCGCTCGCCTGCATTGCAATTGCCGCGGGGCGTGCGCGCGGCGTACTTTCCGCCGAGGAAGAGCGAGAACTGGTGGGCGGCATCCTGGAGATTCCGCGCCTCGTGTCGGAAGCGTTGAAGCAGAGCGACAAGATCGAAACCATCGCCCGGGACATCGCCAAGGCGACCGGCATTTTCTATATCGGCCGCGGCGTATCCTACCCGATTGCGCTGGAAGGCGCGTTGAAGCTGAAAGAGATTTCCTACATTCACGCCGAGGGTTACGCCGCCGGCGAACTGAAGCATGGGCCGATCGCGCTGATCGACGAAAACCTGCCCATCGCGGTCATTGCGCCGATGGACGCGCATTTTGAAAAGACGGTCTCCAATATGCAGGAGGTCATGGCGCGCGACGGCAAAGCCTTGTTGATCTCCTGCAAAGACGGCATCGCAGAAGCTGGCGGCAAAGCCTGGGCCAGCATTGAAACCCCGAAACCCCACCCGATGCTGTCGCCGATCGTTTACGCGGTTCCAATTCAATTGCTCGCCTATTTCACGGCGACGACAAAGGGCACGGATGTTGATCAGCCGCGCAACCTCGCAAAATCGGTTACGGTTGAGTGAACGCGCAAACAGCGCATCGATCATCGGTCTCAGGAGAACAGCTTTCGCGACCCGCTATGCATATGACGACGAAAAACGACATCGCCAGCGCCAAAGCGGCACGACTTACGCGGGATGAGCAATCCTTGCTGCGCCTGGTGAACTCTGTCGACAAAGCTATGCGCCGGCAAATCGCATCAACCTTGAAAAATTACCACGGCGAACAATTGCGCCGCCACCCGGAGCAGTCATCATGAATGCGCGCATTATCGTCGCTGGCGGAGCCGGCTATATCGGCAGCCATATCTGCGTAGAACTCTTATCGCGCGGCGACTCGCTTCTCATCATCGACGATTTCTCCAACTCTCACCCGCAAGCGGTCGATCGTATTCGTGAATTGGCGAAGGGCGAATTAGAGCTTCTGCAAGCCGACATGGCGGATGAGGCGCAACGCGAAACCATCATCAACGCGGTCAAAGCCTTTAAGCCCGACGGCGCAATCCACCTCGCCGGCCTCAAGGCTGTCGGCGAATCGGTCGCCGAGCCTGCGCGCTATTATCGCGTCAATCTTGGATCAGCGCTGACGCTGATTGCAGCGCTCGAAGCGGCGAACGCCAAGACAATCGTGTTTTCCTCTTCGGCCACCGTCTATGGGGAGACGAACGCCAATCCTGTTGCAGAAAACGGCGCAACCGGCCCGACAAACCCCTATGGGCGAACAAAATTCTTTATTGAGGAAATGTTGAAGGACATTGCGCGCTCTGACCCGGAATGGAAAGCGGTCAATTTGCGCTACTTCAACCCGGTTGGCGCCCATCCATCCGGCCGCATTGGCGAAGACCCAAACGGCATACCCAACAATCTGTTCCCGTTTATCGCGCAAGTCGCGGTCGGCAAACGCGAAAAGCTTTCCGTTTTCGGCGACGACTACCCGACGCGCGATGGGACCGGCGTGCGCGACTATATTCACGTCACTGACCTTGCGCGCGGACACGCCGCAGCGCTCGACTATCTTGCCGATCAAACTGACGGATGCGCGCTTGACGTCAATCTCGGAACCGGCACCGGCTACTCCGTTCTCGAAGCAGTCGCCGCCTTCAAACGCGCGTCCAATCGCGACATCGCATACGCCATCGCCCCACGCCGCGATGGGGACATCGCCGAGATCTACGCCAATCCATCACGCGCGCAAAAACTCTTTCGCTGGCGCGCGGAAAAATCACTGGAAGACATGTGCGCCGACCACTGGCGCTGGCAGAGCCAAAATCCTGAGGGATACAAAGGCTAAGAGGCGTGCTCGGCGAATTGTCCGTAGCGCCGGTAACGCACCATATATGACGGCAGGATAGATTCGACCGTTTCCGCTTCGACGCCAAGATCGGCAAGCGTGCCGACTGCGCCGCTCATATCAACGATATTGTCATGCTTGAGCAGCTTCACCTGATCGCGTGTAAGCGGCGGCTCGACAAATGGAAGCCAGCCGGCGATCTCGCCCCCCATCCCCATCAGGGATGCGACAGGAAACGGAACCGGCGCCAACACACGGCGCTGGCCGGTTTCAGACAACATCAATTCCATCAGTTCACGGAAGGTGTAAATGCTAGGGCCGCCAATCTCATAGACTTTGCCCGCCGCTTCGGGGCGCTCCAGCGCCGCGCAAATTGCATCGGCGGCGTCATCCACATAGACAGGCTGGAACTTGGTTTTGCCGCCGCCGATCAACGGCAATACCGGCGACAGACCCGCCATCGTCGCAAACTTGTTGAAGAACTCGTCTTCCTGCCCAAAAATAATTGACGGCCGGATAATCGTCGCCGTGGGAACCGCTTCGCGCACGGCGCGTTCTGCTTCACCCTTTGACTTGGCATAGAGGCTGTCGCTCTCTTCATCCGCGCCAATCGCCGAGACCTGGATGAAATTTTTGACGCCGGCCTCTGCGGCGAGCTTGGCCACCGTCGCAGCGGCGCGCGCCTGAACCGTATCGAATCGCTGCGCCCCGGATTGGTAAAGCAGGCCCACAAGATTGACGACCGCGTCCGCACCGGTCAGCGCATCGGCGACTGAAGGCTGGTAACGGACATTGCACTGCTTGAGCTGAATCTGCCCCACCGCTCCCATGGTGCGCAGGAACTGGGCGTGATGCGGCCGGCGCACGGCGACCCGCACCCGCCAGCCGCGCCGGGCCAGCTCACGCACCACATTTCGGCCCAAAAAGCCTGATCCGCCAAAGACTACCGCCAGTTTTCCCGTCACGCGCCATCGCCTCCGCCGCTCATCGTCGCGGCCTGTAGAATTGCCTTCATATTCAAGCCTTGGCCCTATCCGAATTTAACGCCGGGGACAATCGCCTCAATCGCCGCGCCGGGGCCTCAACGGCAATTGACATCCAGCCCGCGCGTCCGTAAGTCAGCCCTCCTTCACCTGCCCAGGTGGCGGAATGGTAGACGCGCCAGCTTCAGGTGCTGGTGTCCGCAAGGACGTGGAAGTTCGAGTCTTCTCCTGGGCACCAGAAAAACTTATAACATATTGTTTTTACTGGCAAATTTTTAAAGAAAAAAGCTTGAGCCACCTTTCTACCCCCTCCAAAAATTGCGCAGCAATGTGGAGCTATGTGCCCCGTGACAACCCTCCGCTTTGGCCGCTAGGCTGAGCCCGCCTGGGTATTGTCGTAACCTTGGGCATCGCGATGCTCTTCATTCGTGGAGACATCGTGATGAGGATACTTTCAAAGCGCCAACTGAAGGAGTTGGTCCTTTACTCGCCGCAGCACGTCGCACGCCTGGAACGGGCGGGCCAGTTCCCCAAGCGGGTACAGCTTGGCCCCAACAGAGTGGGATGGGTAGAAAGCGAAGTATTGGATTGGCTGCAACAAAGGCTGGAACGCCGAGAGGCGACCTAACCGACACTCCCGCGAGGGAGCTCAGGGTGACCGGGTGTGCACAACCCGGTCACTCATTTTCTATCGGGCTCGTCGAGTCATTCGGCAACGCTCTTTAACAAAACAACCGCTAAACTCTTGGCTGCGCTTGCCACTTGTATAGCGGAGGCGACGAATCAAGAAATGACTAGTGCGAAATTGCAGTATTAGAAAAATAAGCTGTGGATGTTGGCAAGTTTCGAAAAATTGATGAGCTCGACAATTTAAAGTGCGAGTTGGCGCTTATTATCGACTAGCCAAATAAGGAACGACCAGCGCTACAAAATTCTTTTGCCGAACAAACAGGACATTGGCGCTTTCCTTCAACGCGGCTAGGTTCGATATGAGACATACTGCACGCCGTCCACACGAGCAACAAATAGTGCTGGCCAGCCCCAGCACTGTCAGGCCGGAAAGGTGAATCATTCGATGAAAAAAAATTCACCGCCAGCCTATAAAATGTCGTTTACAGTTGGTGGACTTTTTCTCAATGAAAGTGTCGAGGTGGCGCGGATGAGCCTCTATGAAAAAGATTGGGATGCAACGATCATTCGGGCCTTCGAAGCGGGAATTGTCACCTCCCCCAAAAACGCCTCGCAGCGACGCGCTTTGCGGGAAATCGTGAATCGCATTTCCACTTTATCGCCAATGGAAATCGAGTTTCTCGCAGAGGAGGCAGATCGAACGGATCAGCAGGCCCTGTTATGGATAGCGATTTGTCGAGCCTATAGATTCGCCAAAGAGTTTGTAGCCGAAGTCATCCAGGACCGATTCTTGTCTTATCAGCTCGAGCTGCCACTTGAGAGCTTCGATATATTCTTTAATGAGAAGGCTGAGTGGTGTGATGAGCTGGCGGCAATTAGCCCCTTAACGCGTAACAAGCTGAGGCAAGTTATGTTCCGAATGATGCGTGACGCCAATATTCTTACAGATAAAAACCGAATTCAGCTGACCTATATTTCACCCAAATTGAAGACGATCATCAAGGAAAATGACCCGAAGGAACTGGGTCTGTTCCCCGGTCTCTCAATGGAGGCCCCGTGATATCATCGCAATTGACGTCAAAAGAACGAAGCGAACATCTGTTCAAGGTGGTGACAAGTTCACGATTTCTCTCAAAGCAGGGACTTGGCAATGAAGTACCCTTCTTCATTTGCCCTTATCCGGCACGTGAAGGTCTTTCGATGCATCTCGATCGTGAGGACCTTATCGCCCGCATTCGTCACGCTGGCGTTCGTGTTCTCAATCTCAGTCTCTACGATATGTCGCTGGCCATTTTGGAGGAGCGAGGCGTTCTGGACGAAGTGCTTGCGATAGAAGCGGATACGGACAAGGACGAACTTAACGCGCTGCTTCAGGGAATTCTCGATCCGCAGGCTCACCTGATCCCTCGTATCGGAAAAGCGATCGAAACAGAGGCGCATGATGTAATTTTCCTTTCAGGTGTCGGAGAGGTCTATCCCTATATCCGCTCCCACAATGTGCTCAATAATCTTCAGAGCACGGCAAAAGACAAACCCACCGTTCTTTTTTTCCCGGCGAGTACACCCATGCCTTGGCGACCGGCGCATCGCTCGATTTGTTCGGCCTCCTGCATGACGACAAGTACTATCGAGCCTTCAACATTTTGAACTACGAGGTCTAACCCGATGACCGCCACTTTGAGCGAAATTTTCCTAAAGCCAGTCGATCGCCCGATAGATGGGGTCATCAAGGCGGATGACGAAGCCAGCCTCCGAGTTGAACTGGACGAATATGTCATCACGAGTGAGATAGCGCAGCGGCTGGGTCACTTTCTTGACGCCTATAACAACTACAGTACAGCCAATGGCGTCTGGATCTCTGGTTTTTTCGGTTCTGGCAAATCCCATCTGCTGAAAATTCTCGCGCTTCTGCTCGAGAATAGGGAGGTAGACGGCGTCAGGTCATTCGACATCTTCATCGAGAAACTGAAAGATGACCCAATGCTTGCCGGCGGCCTTCGCAAAGCGGTTTCAATCCCGACCAAATCCATTCTTTTTAACATCGACCAAAAAGCGGACGTCATATCAAAGGCGGATGTCGACGCACTTCTGTCCGTGTTCCAGAAGGTCTTCGACGAGATGTGCGGGTATTACGGCAAGCAACCGCATATTGCTCAGTTCGAAAGGGACCTAGATGAAAGAGGCGTATTGGCAAAGTTCAAGGTGGCATTTGAGCAGACGAAACCTTTCGGGACGCCCAAGAGCAGTCGTTGGGAAGATCGGCGCGACCAAGCCAAATTTGAAGCGGGCAATGTCGCCAGCGCTTTTGCGGCCGCTACCGGCGGAAGCCCAGATGACGCAAAATACATCCTCGATCAGTACAGGGAAGATACTCGGGTCTCGATTGAGGATTTTGCAAAGTCCGTCAAAGCCTGGATCGATAGGCAGGAGCCGAGTTTCCGCTTGAGTTTTTTCGTTGATGAGGTCGGCCAATATATTGCTGACAATGTCAAACTGATGACCAATCTCCAGACGATCGCGGAGAGTCTGAACACAACGTGCAAAGGACAAGCCTGGGTCATTGTCACAGCGCAGCAGGCCATCACCGAAGTCGTTGGCGACAGGACTGCTCAGCAGGAACATGATTTTTCCAAGATACAGGCCCGGTTCGGAATCCGCATGCCCCTCAATTCAGCTGATGTGGCGGAAGTCATTCAGCGGCGTTTGCTTGCGAAGACCGAAGACGGGGAAATCCGGCTGGGTAATCTATACGCGCGCGAAGAGAACAATCTCAAAACGCTATTCGATTTTTCCGATGGATCTTTCAGGTTTAAGCCTTTTTCGGGGCGAGAACATTTCATCGCCAGCTATCCGTTTCCGTCCTACCAGTATGAATTGTTCCAGCGTGCGATTATGGGTCTTTCGCAACACAATGCGTTCGAAGGCAAGCATAGCTCCGTCGGAGAACGATCAATGTTGGGCGTCTTTCAGGAGGTGGCCAAGACGCTGGCGGCGCACAAGTTGGGCGAGCTAGCGACCTTCGACCTCATGTTCGAGGGCATTCGCACGGCGCTGAAATCAGCGGTACAGCAGTCCATACAAATCGCCGAGGGTAACGTAGAAAACCCGTTTGCCGTTCGGGTCCTCAAGGCCCTATTTCTTGTCAAATATGTGAAGGAGTTCAAGCCGTCTGTTCGGAATATCGGCATTCTGATGCTGCCGGAGTTTGAGGCGGACCAGACCAAGCTTCGCCGCGATGTCGAGGAAGCCCTCGCTCTGCTCGAGCGCAATACGCTGATCCAGCGAAACGGCGATGTCTACGAGTTCCTTACCAATGAGGAGAAGGACGTCGAAGCGGAAATTAAGTTGCTACACATTGATCCCGCGGAGCTCGACAAGCAATTTGAGACGCTTGCCTTCGACACTGTGCTAAAGCACCGCAAGATCCGGCACGTCTCTACCGGCGATGACTATCCCTTCAGCCGCAAGCTGGACGACCGCCTGCTGGGTCGGGAATACGAGTTAGCAATCAATATCATTACTCCGTTCAGCGATGATATCGAAGCCCCTGAGGCCGTCCAGAGGCGAAATCTCGTCAGTGAGGAGTTAGCGGTTCTTTTCAAACCGGACTTACGCTTGATCCATGATCTGAGGCTGTTCAAGCAGACCGACAAGTTCATTCGACAGACGCGTGGCGGCGCTTCTCAGCCGGGCCGTGATCGAATTATTGCCGAGAAGGGCGAGCAGAACGCGCGTCGCCTGAAAGACCTTGAGGCGCGCTTGCGAAAGCATTTTGCGGAGGCGCGGTTTTTTGTCCGGGGCAACGAGATCGATGTCGGGGGTGAAGACGCACAGGAACGCGTAGTCAAAGGATTCCAGGCGCTGATCGACAAGATCTATGTCAACCTGCCGATGCTTCGAGGCGTCGTCTATTCCGAAGCTGACATCGCCAAACTAGCAACTCCGGAAGGAGAGTTTTCCGGCGAAATTACAGAGGCAGAGCTTGAAGTGTACAACTTTGTGCAACGACAGGCGGTTCATGGCCAAAAGGTTCCGGCGAAGTACCTTGTCGAACGGTTTGGCGAGAAGCCCTATGGCTGGCCAACAACGGCGACCCTTTGTTTGGCTGCGAGCCTATCTGGGAAGGGTAAGATCGAGGCACGTTCTGACAGCACCGTGCTCGAGCGCGACGACCTCGCCAAGGCCCTGCGCAATTCACAATTGCTCGCGAATATTCTTATTACTCCGCAGGCGGAGTATACGCCTGCGCAATTGCGCAAGGCGAAAGATCTCTACCGGGAGCTGTTCGGAAAACCCGCGGAGGGCGCGGACGCTCGCAGCCTGGGCGCAGAATGGACCGACGCCGTCCGCGAGCTCTCGAACGAACTCGACAAGCTCATGAACCGGGTACGGGATTATCCTTTCCTGTCCGCCCTTGCGCCCTTGGCGACTGACATCGATTCGATTCGCGACAAACCGGCGGCCTGGTACATGACCGAGCCAGCGAAACGGGAAGATGCGCTGGTCACTGCGAAAGAGGACATCCTCGACAAGGTCCGCAGCTTCATGGCGGGGCCGCAGAAGTCGATCTATGACGAAGCGCGCGCCTTCCTCCACGATCAGGAAGGCAATCTCGTTTACGCCGATGCCGCTGGCGTGGCGAAGCTTCGGGACATGCTTGGCTCGCCCGACTGTTACAAAGGCACGGCGATCCAGACGCTGAAGACTGACCTCTATCAGCTGAAGGAAACGCTGGAGCTGCAGCTCCTCAAGGAACGCAAGGCCGCGCGCACGGCAATCGAAGGCTGCCGGACCAAGATCGAGACGCTTGAGGAGTACACCGCACTTAGTGATGCACTGCGCGATGTCATCCGCGGACGGATTGATCAGATGGCGTCCCGCATCAATACGACGCAGCTCATCCCCGTGCTGCGCGATCTCGGCGCGAGCGTGCGTACCTCGCTTATACCGGAATTGCTGGCCGAGATCGAGCGAATGAGGCACCCGGTGCCGCAACCAGCTCCAACGAAGCCGGGTGGGATGGCGGAGGCGACCGCCGCCATGCCACAACCCGCTGCCATGGTCGATGTCGGTCAGATCAATGTGAATTTTGCTAAGCCATATCTCGCCGATGAAGGCGATGTCGACGCCTATGTCGAAACGATGCGCGCGAGCCTGCTTACCGAAATCCGCGCGGGCAAGAAGGTGATCGTGTAATGATTACCGATCTGAATATCGAGAATTTTACGGCTTTTCAGAACGTGCAATTGTCGCTGTCACCGAAAGTCAATGTGATAGTCGGGACTAACGGCACAGGTAAAACACATCTGTTGAAGGCAATATACGGATTAGTTTTAGCTGGGCAGAATGCGGCATCAGGGCAGTCCAAGAAGGATTTTACTGCCGTTACCACGGCAAAGTTCATGCGGGTCTTTTCACCTGACGAGGAAAAAATTGGAAGTTTACACGCCAAGGGTTCTAAAAGCCCTGCCGAGCTTAGCTTGGATACCAGTGGGGGAGCTCGTGTCGCTATCTCCTTCTCAGGCCGTTCCAGCGTTCTGAAGATAATCCGTAGCGGGACCTCCCCTTCTCATGAATCAAAAGCAGTCCTCATTCCAACTAAGGAAGTCTTATCTCTGGTTCGCGGTATGCGTCACCCGGACTTTCACCGCGAAACTGTCGAAAGCATTTTTGATGACGGTTACATAGACCTGGCGACGCTGCTGGCTCGTCCGGATTTCGAAGATGAGACGACGGACTTATCTGAAGACCCAAGGCTTTCGAGCATCATCCGCGAGTTGGTAGACCTCGTTGGAGGCAGGTATCGCTGGCAAGAGGATGGGACGTTTCGATTCGAACCTGGCGTGTACCTCGAAAAGCCACATCCAAACCGTTCGAAATCCAAGACGGCGCAGATGTATCAGGATTCAACCGTCTGGCGCTTCGAGGCCAACGGAAAACAATCATTCTCAAGCGGCATGACGGCCGAGGGGTATAGGAAGATTGGCGTTCTTCACAGATTGCTGTGCAATGGTTCGGTCAATCCAGGCGTGACTGGTCCTCTTTTGTGGGACGAGCCTGAGGCCAATCTTAATCCGAAGCTCATGAAGAAGCTTGTGCAAGTGCTTCTGGAGCTTTCTCGGAATGGGCAACAAGTCGTTCTCGCAACGCACGACTACGTGCTCTTAAAGTGGCTAGATCTCTTAATTGATACTGAAAAGGAAGATCACGTACGCTTCCATGTGCTCTTGCGTGATCCGGATACGGGTAGCATAAAAATGGAAAGTGCCGACAGCTATTCACTGATCTCCAAATCGGCGATTTCCGATACATTTGCTGAGCTGTTCGATGAAGATCTAGAGCGGGCGCTCGGGGACGGTACTTCATGATTCAATACAGAGCGGAACCGAACGCAGACCTCGAATTCACATTCCCGGATGAACTAATCTGGGATGAGCTGGATTGTCAGGGGGTTAAACTTCCAGTGCAGATGAAATTCGTAGATCTTGTTATCGAACGAGACGCTGATGTCTTGTTGGTGGAAGTTAAAGATCCGTCCAACCAGAGAACGCCGCCCGAGGAACGAGATAGATATTTCAAAAGACTGTCGGATAAATCCGTTCTCACTCAGGAGCTGACACCCAAAGCGCGCAGCTCATACACGTTCCTCCACCTTATGGAGCGTGACGACAAGCCATTCAAATACATCGTTCTTCTGGGACTGGAGGCCTATGACTCAGAAAAGCAAAAGGCGTTACTGACCGGCTTCAAGGATCGTTTGCTCGCGGATATCAGATGTGAAACAGATTCACCCTGGAAGCGCCAGCATATAGCAGATTGCGTCGTTTTATCGGTCGAAGCTTGGAACAAGGCGTTCACTGACTGGCCAGTGGCAAGGCTCCCCATCGCAAGAGATGATGAGGGGGCCGTTGCGTAATGGATACCTCAAAACTCAAGAAAGTCGCCCAGTTCGCGCGGCGCTCCCTTTTGGAGCAGGTGGGCGCGAAACTCGATCTCGTGCTCGACCCGGCCAGCACTATGCGGCGGGAACATCCCGAAGCAATTGCGAAGCTCGAATCTGCGGTATCGCATGACGGCAAGGAGCAAGTTATCGAGCGTGCGGCTTACACCTGGTTCAATCGATTTTCCGCGTTGCGATTCATGGATCTGAACGAGCTAAACGCTGTGCGCATTGTGTCCCCGCTGCCAGGGCAGTTCCAACCGGAAATCCTGACCGAAGCGAAAGCAGGAAATCTGGATGAGGTGCTGATCCCTGAGAAAACGCGGCAGGGAGTCAGAGCCTTGCTTGACGGTCGTGTGCCGAGTTCCGATCCGCAAGCTGAAGCATACAGGCTGCTTTTGATGGCCGTGTGCAATTATTGGCACAAGGTGATGCCGTTCCTCTTTGAGCGGATCGACGACTATACAGAACTGCTGCTTCCCGAAGACCTGCAATCCAATGCCTCTATCCTCGCCTACCTGCGCGAGGCTATGACGCCGGATGCCTGTCAGGATGTCGAGATCATCGGCTGGCTCTACCAGTTCTACATCTCGGAAAAGAAGGACCAGGTCTTCGCGGGCCTCAAGAAGAACCAGAAGATCACGGCCGAGAACATCCCCGCCGCGACGCAGCTTTTCACCCCGCACTGGATCGTCCGCTATCTGGTGGAGAACTCGCTGGGGCGGCTCTGGCTGCTCAACCGGCCCCAAAGCCGTCTGGCCGCGCAGATGGACTATTATATCGCGCCGGAAGAGCCCGAGACGGATTTCCTCCGCATCTCCCGCCCCGAAGACATCCGCATCTGCGATCCCGCCGCCGGGTCGGGGCACATGCTGACCTATGCCTTCGACCTGCTTTACGCGATCTACGAGGAAGAGGGCTATGACGCGACCACGATCCCCGCGCTGATCCTAACGCACAACCTGACCGGGGTGGAGATCGACGACCGCGCGGGGGCGCTCGCCGCGTTTGCGCTGGCGATGAAGGCGGCAGCAAAGCTGGGGCGGCGGCGATTTTTGCGGATGGAGATTAATTCTGGTTCGGGGCCCGACATCTGCGTGTTGCAGAACGTGGCGTTTACCGATGCCGAGATGCAGGACGTGGCCGCCGTGGTGGGCAAGGATCTGTTCACCGATGAGCTGCGCGAGACGCTGGGCCAGTTCGAGCAGGCCAAAAACTTCGGCTCGCTGATCATGCCTAAGCTGCGCGACCCGGCAGAGACGCTGAAGGTGGTGGAGGCGCGGGATTTCGGTGGGGATCTGATGTTGCGCGAGGTGCAAGAACGCGTTGTGGCCGTGCTGCGCATGGCCGAGGCGCTGTCGCCGAAGTATCATGTGGTGGTGGCCAACCCGCCGTATATGGGTGGGAAAGGGATGAATCCGCGCCTTAAGAACTGGCTTAAGCAAGAGTTCCCCGCTGGAAAGTCTGATCTGATGACATGCTTCATGGAGCGATGCTTCAGTTTGAGTTTGGCAAATGGCTACTGGTCAATGATCAACTTGCCTTCGTGGATGTTCTTGGGAACCTATGAAGGCATCAGACAGCATCTCTTAACAAAACAACGCGTGACCAGTCTCCTTCAGCTTGGGCGTGGTCTTTTCGGTCCAGATTTTGGAACCGTGGCGTTCACGGTTCAAAGCGCGCAGCCCAAGAATGATACTACAGCGGTGTACCGTCGACTCTTTGAAAATCAGGTGAATGTCCGAAAGCCCGAAGAGATCGAACGGCTTTATTTGAAGTTCGACTACAACTCGTTTCGCACCTATCAACGTGACCTGCTTCGAATTCCGAGCACTCCGATGGCCTATTGGCTTAGCGATAAGTTCACTTCGACCTTCTCGGACAATGCCTCATTCAATGAATATTTCACAGCAAAACAAGGCCTTGCGACAGGGAATAATGACCGGTTTGTTCGTTTTTGGCATGAACCAGCTTGGTGCAAAACGGATTGCACCCAAAAGCTGAGCGATGATTTCAACTCAACGAAAAAGTGGTTTCCTTATAGCAAGGGCGGCGAAGCTCGAAAGTGGTATGGCAATCATGATCTTCTGATCAACTGGGAAAACAACGGCGAACCACTCAAAGAGTTCAAGGACGACGATGGAAACCGGCTCTCAACTCTCAAGAACCTTGCCTTCATGTTTAGGCCCGCCATCACCTGGAGCCTAACATCGATAAGCGGCATTCTATGCACACGGTTCAGGCCAAATGGCTTTGTTTTTGATACGAATGGAATGTCCGCATTTTCGTTGACTGATGAAGTGACGGAAGAGTTCGGCGTCGCTCTATTGAACTCACGTTTTGCGCAAGAAACGCTGAAGGTGTTGAACCCAACCATGGCTTTCCAAAGCGGAGACATTGATCGCGTTCCAGTTCCTAGGGGAGTTAATAATCTAAAGGAGAAGACTCCAGCATCGGCCTTGGTCAGAAATACTAAATCCGACTGGGACGCCTACGAAACCTCTTGGGATTTCACAACGCTCCCGCTGCTCCAATCCGACCACCGTGCCGAGACGCTGGAGGACAGCTACGCCACCCTCCGCGTCCACTGGCAGTCCATGACGGACGAGATGCAGCGGCTGGAAGAAGAGAACAACCGCATCTTCATCGACGCCTATGGTCTGCAGGACGAGCTGTCCGCTCAAGTGCCGATCGAGGAGATCACCCTGACCTGCAACCCCGCCTATCGCTATGGTGGAAAGGCCAGTGAGGCCGAGCGGGAGGTTCGCTTGCGCGCCGACACCATGGCCGAGTTCCTCTCCTACGCCGTTGGCTGCATGTTCGGCCGCTACAGCCTCGACGCTGAGGGCCTGATCCTCGCCAATCAGGGCGAAACGCTGGCCGACTACCTCGCCCGCGTGCCGGAGCCAACATTCATGCCCGACGAAGACAACGTCATCCCCGTACTCGACGCCGACTGGTTCCCCGACGACATCACCGAACGTTTCCGCCTGTTCCTGCGCACCACCTTCGGCGAGGCGCATTTCCGCGAGAACCTGCGCTATATCGAAGACGCACTTGGCAAAGAGATCCGCAAATACTTCACCAAGGATTTCTATGCAGACCACGTCAAGCGCTACAAGAAACGCCCAATCTACTGGATGTTCTCCAGCCCCAAGGGCACGTTCAACGCGCTGATCTACATGCACCGCTATCAAAGCGACACGGTATCGATTTTGCTCAACGACTATTTGCGCGCCTTCGTCATTAAACTCGAAGGGGAGCGTAAGCGGCTGGAACAACTCTCAGACGATGGTGGCGCCAGCCAGGCGCAGCGCACCAAGGCACTGAAGGACGTCGCGAAAATCGCCACGCAACTCGATGAGCTGAACGAGTGGGAGCGCGACGTGATCTTCCCGCTGGCGCAGCAAAAGATTGAGATCGACCTCGATGACGGCGTGAAGGCCAACTATCCAAAATTCGGCAGCGCCCTGAAGAAAATAGCAGGATTGGAGGCGAAAGATGAATGATCGCCTCCACGCCAGCCTCGCGCGCATGTTCGACGAACACCGCATCATCTTCTGGTATGATCGCGACCGCGACATGCGTGAGGCGTTCGAGTCTTTTGCACACGATGATGTCGAAAAGATCGAGATCGCCAATAATGAGTTCGGCCTGAAATACCGCATACTGCGGCAGGAGCCGAAGCGGCGGTTCCTTCTCTACAAGGACGGACCGGAACCGCCGATGGCGGAGAACTGGCTGCTCGATGTGCAGCTCGCCACGTCGGTGTTCAAGGCCGATCAGGCGGCGATCTGGCTCGCGGAACTGGGTCTGCCAGCCAAGTTCGAAACCGTAGTGCGCGAGCATATGGAATTCTTCCGCGCTAAGACTCGAGTGGAAGCGCTGAAGAAGCTTGCCGATCCGCGCGACACAGCGATCCGTTTGCGACTGCGGATGCTTGCGGTCTGCGCGGGCGCAGAAGATGGTTTTGACACAGTAATCGAGGGGTTGCTGGGCGAGCTTGCTGAGAGCCGCGATGACGGCCTGCGGCTGATTGAACGGGCTGGACTCACCAAGTTCTTCTGGACGCAGTTGGGCCAGCTCTACGGCTACGAGAGCGACGAGCCGGATTTTGAAGACTTCGCCATCGCGCTGTTTCAGTCAGCCTATGGCCGCGCCCTGCAGGAGGACGGAAAGCTCAATACCGAGGCGGCGCTACTCTTCTCCCGCTGGAAAAACAATCGCACCTCGCTTGAGTCCTTCGGCACGCTGTCATCGCGTTATCAGGCTGTGCTGCGCATCGAAGACGATGTGAAGTCGCGTGACTTCCGCGATCTCGTCGCTACCGATCATTTCGAAGAGATCGACCGATACATTATCCGCTCATTGGTGCACGCCATGTCGACCCAGACCGTGAGCGCGGCGGATGTGCTGGGCTGGGTGCGCGCCCGTCGCCAAAGCCACTGGTATGGGACGTATGAGGACATCTATCAGGCGATCGCCTTCGCAACGGAATTCCAACAGGCGCTGGCGGAAGCGGACCTACGCATGACCTCGCCGGAAGAAGGCGTAAAGCGTTATGTGTCGAGCTGGTATCGGCTCGATCAGCTCTACCGAAAATTTCTCTTCCACTTGCAGCGCAGCGGTCAGCCGTCTCTCTTGGCGGAACTGTTCGAAGCCGTCGAAAACCGCTACGCGAATTCCTTCGTGCTCGCGGTCAATGACGCCTGGCAGGATCAGGTAAATAAACTGCAGCAATGGAGCATCCCGAGTTATGGCCGGCAGCTTGATTTTTATAATGACCATGCCGCTTCATATCGCCGGAAAGACCAAAAGGTCGTCGTCATCATCTCGGATGCATTACGTTATGAGGTCGCCGAAGAAACGTTGCGCGAGATTCGCAAGCTCAACCGTTTTGATGCCGATCTCAGCGCCATGATTGGGGTCTTGCCAAGCTATACGCAGCTCGGGATGGCCGCGTTGCTGCCGCATGGAGAACTCTCTTTCAAGGGCGATGGCGCGCTGGTGCTCTCTGATGGCGAGGAAACCAGCGGACTCGCCGCGCGTGGCAAGCTACTTGCCAAGGGCCGCAAAGGCGACCGGAGCAAAGTCATCTCCTTCGAAGACATGATGAATATGCGTTCGGACGAGGGAAAGGAACTCTTTCGAGATCACGACATCGTTTATGTCTATCACAACCATATCGATGCGATTGCCGATAAGGCTGCGACAGAGGATCGCCTACCAGAAGCGGCGCAAAAGGCGATTGAAGATCTGACCTTACTGGTCCGCAAGCTGACGTCGGCGAACTTTTCGAACATTCTGATCACCGCCGATCATGGCTTTCTCTATCAGCACCGCCCACTCGATGAGACGAGCTATTCGATCGCCGATCCGCAGGGCGACGGGATCATCGTCAAAAATCGCCGTTTCGTTATCGGGCGCGGGCTGAAACCGACGCCGGGCATGACGATGTTTTCAGCTGAACAGCTTGGCCTATCTGGCGACATGGACGTGCTGATCTCAAATTCGATCAATCGATTGCGTCGGCAGGGCGCCGGTGCCCGTTTCGTGCACGGAGGGGCAACGCTACAGGAAATCGTCGTACCGGTGCTCCGCGTTGGAAAAAGAAGAGAGGCCGACATCGCTGCGGTTGATATTCAGATCATCGTCTCCGGCCGCAGCTTGATTACATCCGGACAGATCGCCGTTGCACTGTATCAGGCACAGGCCGTTTCGGAGAAAATCCAGCCTCGCGAACTGCTAGCGGGAATCTATGCGCTCGACGATACGCTCATCTCCGATGAGCATCAGCTGACATTCGATTTTGTGTCGACCAATGCGCGCGAGCGCGAAATGCCATTAAAACTCCTTCTGTCTAGGGAAGCGGACCGATACAATAATCAGGAGGTTGTGCTGAAATTGCGCGAGCGCGTCGGCAAAACTTCTCACTACCAGGATTATGCGACCCACGGCTTCCAGCTGCGGCGCGGGATCACAACAGATTTCGATTTTTGAGGGGAAGGCCCATGACGGCGCTTGACGACAAGATCAATGAACATTTTGCCGGGTTCGTTGTGCGCAAAGACCTGGTCAAGGCGGTCAAGGGCAACGCGATTGTTCCGACCTATGTGCTGGAATATCTGCTCGGACAATATTGCGCAACGGACGACGAAGCTTCGATTGCGACGGGCATCGAAACCGTCAAGGACATCCTGCGCATGCATTATGTGCATCGCAGTGAGTCGCGACTGATCCAGTCCACGATCCGCGAAAAGGGGCGCTACAAAGTCATTGACCAGGTCAGCGTCGCGTTGAACGAAAAGACGGACAGCTACGAGGCAGTTTTCGAAAATCTCGGCATCAAGAAAGTCGCCGTCGATAGCGGCACGGTGAAGGCGCATCCGAAACTGCTTGTCACCGGTGTCTGGTGTATCGCCGACGTCCAGTACGAGTTCAATGACGATGCGAGAATCTCGCCTTGGATTCTGGAGGTGATCAAGCCAATCCAGATCGCGAAGGTCGATTATGATCAGTATCGTGGGCTTCGTGAAAAATTTTCCACTGACGAGTGGATCGACATGCTCATGCAAAGCATCGGCTTTAATCCAGAAGCATTCGGACGCCGCAGCAAGCTTCTTCAGTTGATGCGCCTCATCCCGTTTTTGGAGCGCAACTACAACATCATCGAGTTGGGCCCCAAGGGGACAGGCAAGTCGCACATCTATTCCGAGTTTTCACCGCATGGTCAGCTCATCTCCGGGGGTGAAGTGAGCGTGCCGAAGCTTTTCGTGAACAACGCCAATGGCCGGATTGGTCTGGTGGGATACTGGGACGTCGTCGCCTTTGACGAATTTGCGGGTCGCGAAAAGACGGCGAACAAAGCCCTTGTCGACATCATGAAAAACTATATGGCGAACAAAACATTTTCACGGGGCATTACCCCCATGGGAGCCGAAGCAAGTTTCGTCTTTGTCGGCAATACTGATCATAATGTTCCGTACATGCTGAAGAACAGCGACCTACTCGAAGCTTTGCCGCCGCAATTTCACGACTCCGCCTTCATCGACCGTTTGCACGCCTATCTGCCAGGATGGGAGGTGGACGTCATCCGCAGCGAAATGTTCACCAGCGGCTACGGGTTCATCGTGGACTATCTTGCCGAGATCCTCCGACATCTTCGCTCCGAAGATTTCGCGAACCGGCTGGATGAATATTTCCGTATCAGTCAAAAGATTTCGACCCGCGATCGGGACGCCATCTACAAAACGATGTCTGGTTTCCTGAAACTTATCTTCCCGGCTGGAGGCCAATCGGAAGACGAGGTCGAGGAATTGTTAAGGCTCGCCATGGAGAGCCGAAAGCGGGTGAAAGATCAGCTGGCGCGGATCGACAGCACTTATCCGGAAGTTGATTTTCATTATTTAGGGAATAATGGCGAAAAGCGCCAAATCGCGACGGTGGAAGAACAGGAGTATCCACAGTTTTACTATAAGGGCCAATCGCCTGATGCTACGGCGAAGCCATCACTCCTGAAGGGCAGCGACACAACCGATGGTGCGCGCCCAATAGAAGCAATGGCGGAAACGACGGCTGTCGATAGCGTTTCAAAGAATCCACCTTCCGATGAATTGACAGAAGGACACCACGAATTCGCCGAGAACCGCAAAGGCTTAAGTTACGACAAACTTTTCGGGCCCTATATCACCGGCGCCGAGCGCATCGTCGTCACTGATCCCTATATCCGCTTGTTCTATCAGACCCGAAACATGATGGAATTTGTTGAAATGGTGATTAGGAGAAAAGCTCCCGAAGATCAGGTCGCGATTCATCTTGTCACAGGGTCTGACGATGGGAACATTGCGCGTCAACGAGAACTTCTCGATTCCATCACGACAGCTTGCACCGGCACGGGGATAAGTTTCAGCTGGGCGTTCGACACTTCAGGCACTGCGCATGCCCGCGATATCGTTACGGACACCGGTTGGAAGATTGTACTTGATCGCGGCTTGGACATTTTCCAGCCGCCGATCAAGACGGAAGGATTTGCGCTCGGAGACCGGCTGCAGGAGCATCGGATGCTCAAGAACTTCTATGTCACTTACGTTCGCGAGGCCCAGCCGAGTTAGGCGTTTCGACACTTACGTGCACCCTTCCAAGAAGGCCATATGTGTCTCGAGGTCTTCTGCATTTCTACTGGTAAGATCCCCAGAGTGCAGTATCCCCATTAATCCTCAATTTCGATCCCCATTCATACATAATCATCATCGCTCACTGTAGTGCTGTTTTCGATCGCTGATTACGTGACTTCATAGCCCTTCAAGCTATGAATCCGGTCCCGCGGGGCCTGGAGCAGGTCATTCAGATTGGGTGAAATGACTTGCCCCAGGCCCCGCCGTGCGCTTTCATTACCAATACAGGTCAAGAACAGAAGCAAGGGGAGCGCCATGGAACTGTTGTTCAAAAGGGAACAGACTGCCGGCAAAATGAGCCGGGTAGCGTTTAAGCTTTGGGCGAAGATTGAACTCAACGATGATGAACAAGCGCTGGTCAAGCGGTACAAATTTGATGAGTCGGTCTTGCTCTATGAAGATACGCCGAACCTGATCCGTAATTCCGGCCTGCTCGGTCTCGGGGCCGTTATAATCGTCTACATCGTCTTTGACTCTTTCTTGCCCGGATCAATCGCTTCGATCTTGGCGCTTCTGGCGTTCGGCGGCGTCGGCTATTGGTGGTATCACGACAAGCGCGAAACGATTTTCGTACGCGACCTCATGCATGGTCGTTATTCAACTTGTCACTCCATCATTGATCTTTCGAAGAAGGAAGCGCAACTGACCTCCATCGTCGAAATCCTCCGGCAGATTATGGAAAGCGCCAAAAATTGGGACGGCACTGAGCGTCATACAATTGAGGCGCTCCCCAAGGAAGAAGCCCGGCGTCTCGTCGCGAGCCTATAGGTGGCGTTCCAACTTGCCGCACGGATGCACGCTTTCGTCCACGGCCTGTTTCGGTCGACCGATGAGATCGAAGCCCAAACGCTTTTTGACGATGTCGCGGCGATGTTCGACGAGCAGGATCTGCGCGTCGAAGGCGGGCGCGAAGCCCTCATCCGCCGCTTGACGGAAGATGTCGCTGGCGAATTCAACATCGCCATCGGCAGCTCTCAATTTAGGCCTGTTGAAAAGCTCATCACACGCTTGTTCGACTATGAGAACCTCTTTGCTTTGCCAGAGATCAATTGGCGTGATCGGCGCAGCACCTCCCAATGGTGGGAAATCCGCGAAGCCTTAAACGTCCAGAAGCAAACCATCGCCGGCTTCGACGCCAATATCGACTTAATCCGCGCGGCGCTCACCGAACTCGTCCGTCCGATCGTCAACGCCGCGCCAGCGCTCGCGGCACCCTCTTTGGCCAAAGACGCCCTCACCGTCCAAACCCCGCTTCTACACAGTCTCGGCGCGCCGCGCGACGTCATTCACGAAATTATGACGATCGCTTTCGCCAAGGATTTGAAAGAGGCTGGCCTGTTCACGCGGCTCAATGCGCAACTCGAGCGCAACCTTATCACCGCGTCAGGCGGCAATCCCGCCGATCCACGCGGGTTTTCGCGCGCCACCGTCACGCCCCAGAAATCATCCATCAAAAACCCGGTTGAATTGGCTGAGACCTATTTGGCGGCAACGCCCCTCCTCGACTTTCTCGACCAGACCCTCGACTTCGTCATTCCAACCGAAGCACGTTTCGAACACACACA
The DNA here is from genome assembly GCF_055809375.1 of Hyphococcus sp. D3-15. Taxonomy (NCBI): domain Bacteria; kingdom Pseudomonadati; phylum Pseudomonadota; class Alphaproteobacteria; order Parvularculales; family Parvularculaceae; genus Hyphococcus; species Hyphococcus sp. D3-15. The sequence goes on from NZ_CM147910.1 coordinate 3,574,276, forward strand.
TATCGTTGCCGGGTCGGGTCACGGTAAAACCCAGACATTGCAATATCTCATCTGTCGCGACCTGCCCGCCGTTGCGAAAGGCGAGCGCTCTATTATCGTCATCGACAGCCAGGGCGATCTTATCAAGAACATCGCCCATCTCGCCGAATTCGCACCCGGCGGGCCATTGCACGACCGCGTTGTGCTGATTGATCCAAGCGATGTCGAATGGCCTGTCTCGCTCAATCTGTTCGATGTCGGCATTGAACGATTGCAAGGCTATGCACCGCTTGAACGCGAACGCCTGACAAATTCGATCCTAGAACTTTATGACTTCGTTCTTGGATCGCTTCTCTCCGCCGAGATGACGCAGAAGCAGAACGTCATTTTCCGCTATGTGACGCGGTTGATGCTGTATATCCCGGACGCGACTATTCACACGCTGCGCGAGTTGATGGAGCCGAATAGTCACATCAAATTTGCACCGCAAATCGCCAAACTCTCCGGCACCGCGCGGCAATTCTTCGAGACTGAGTTCAAAGACAAAGAATTTACTGCAACCCGCAAACAAGTCCTCCGCCGCCTTTGGGGCATTCTCGAAAACCAAACCTTTGAGCGCATGTTTTCCCATCCACGCTCAAAGCTCGATCTCTTCGCTGAGATGAACACTGGCAAGGTAGTTTTGATCAATACCGCGAAGGACCTTCTCAAAGAACAAGGCTCGCAAATCTTCGGGCGGTTCTTCATCGCCCTCATCGCACAGGCCGCCCAGGAGCGGGCGACCTTACCGGAAGGCAAGCGCAAACCAACCTTTGTCTATATTGACGAAGCCGCCGATTATTTTGATCGTAATATCAGCGTCATCCTCGCCCAGGCCCGAAAATACAAAGTCGGCATGATCTTGGCGCACCAATATTTGGGCCAGCTCGATCCGAAACTCCAAGACGCCTTCGCCGCCAACACCGCGATCAAACTGGCGGGCGGCGTTTCCGCGAAAGACGCCCGCGCCCTTGCGCCGATGCTCCATTGCGATCCCGACTTGATAGAGCGCTTGCCAAAAGGCGCGTTCGCAACCGCTATCCGCGGGACCACTAATGGTGCTGTTCCACTAACCTTCTCATTTGGCCATCTTGAGCAGAAGGACCAAATGGACGAGACCGACTGGGCTGTGCTCCAGGACGCGACACGGACGAAATACGCTGTTCACCACACTGAACTAGATCAAGACACCGCCTCAGATGAGATCCACTCAAACGGAAACGTCACTGAAACACCCGATCAGAATAAAGCGCGCCCAAAACCGGGGGCCAAGGGTCCCGACGACATCTCTATTGAGCCCGGCGACAAGTGGTGAGATTTTTTTTCGCACATAGCTGATCATAGGAAACGCTCCTGCCCATAGCGCCTTACGCGGCACGGTTACATCGGCGCGAATTCAGTATTTACTCCTGCCATCGCTAAAACAGAGGAGCGGCAGGGCAACGCACTGCAGGAGTGATGCGTCGTTTGCCTGTCGACCAGCAAATGACATCCATGCACGAGCATTCATCGACAACAATCAACACCACGCGCGACGGTCGTGGACGTCGCAAACGTCTAACACCTCAGTCGACGGGAAAACGCGTGACGCTGCTGCCGCGTGATTGGGCGTGGTTGAAACTGATCCATAGGCATGGGGCCCTCGCCTCGTCATTTCTACTTAAGGCGACCAAACACAGCCACGCGAGCGAAAAGCGCGCCAAAGAACGGCTCACGGATCTCTTCAATGAAGACAATACGCCTCATGGCGGCGCGTATCTGACGCGGCCGCCGCAGCAGTTTTTGACGCTCGACAGTCGCTACAATCAACTCGTCTATGATCTCACCCCAGCCGGGGAGCGAGCCCTCAAAGCCACTAGACAATGGCGCGAGAAAAACACATCTAGTGGCGGGCCATGGCTACACCAATTCATGGTGAGTTCAATTACGGCATCGATCCAATTGGCGGTCGACGCACGCGACGATCTTCAGTTTATTTCGCAAGCCGATATTTTGGACCGCGCAAAGGCTGATTTGTCCTGCCCGGTAACGATTGTCGATCCAGTAGCAAAGCGGCAGATGACCAAAGATCTGAACCCCGACGCTCTATTCGGACTGGAATACAAAACACCCGAAGGAAGCCGATATCGGTTTTTTGCGGTCGAAGCGGACCGCGCTACCGAACCGCTCATATCAAAGAATTTCAATCGCAAGAGCGCGCTCCAAAACCTTTTACAGTACCGCGCTTACATCGCTGACGGCGCGTATAAGGAGCATCTAAAATTATCCACACCGCTGTTGGGGCTGAACGTTTCAAGCGACTTGGCCCGCACCGAGCGCATGCTCAAGCTGGTCAGCGAGCAAAGCCCAGATGGAAATCCTTATATGCTATTTCAAACCTGGGAGGAGTTCGGCACACCATTCCGGCCGCCGCGGCCAAACCCGAACTTAATCAAAGGAGATTGGCGTCGTGGTCGGGAGACAGAAATCAGTCTCCTTTGATTTCAATCCTCCAATTCTGTCAATAACAGCATACCGTAAAGGAACATACAAAACTCTAGGCAAGGACTGGAACCCCGTTTAAAGTCTTGTCGGGGAGAAAAATATGACGCTTCAATTCCCAGCTCGTCACATATCTGTTCGGGTCCCTTGGCACGACCAAGCGTGGAACGGATCGGTTTGTCGCAACCCAAAACAGAATACCGCTTGCTGCAAGCTTCTCAATATTGCTGAAAGCAAGAACGTGGCGCTTGAGGAAACTCTTGCCGGCAAATCTATGCGTGAACTGGCGCAAGACGAGCTTCCACCATGTGTCAAAGAACGCGGAAGCTTCATGGCGAGTTTTCCAATTGAGGTGCTTCGTGAGCATCCATACGCGCGCAATAACTCTGAAACTCACGCGCATTTCCGGCCGACGCCGCTAAAGCACCCAGCCTATGCAACGGCTGCGCTTCCGTTTCGTTGGATGATGCGCCCCGTTGTTTTTGGCGACGCTAGGGCGAAAGAACCCGGTCTCGTCAACCAGTATCCGCTTGAAAATGTGGACCTCGCATTCGAACCCGATCTGAAATTCGAGTCCTACTGGGTTCAAGATAAACGCAATCACCAAGCGTTGCTCGAGTGTTTCTGGCGGCATGTTAGTGTCGAAGAGTCTTTAGTGTTCTACTATGCCAAGCAGGTGCCGCTCGTCGAAGACACTGGCCGGAGAGTTTTGATCGGCGCTGGGCGCATCTTAAAGATCGGTGGCCTTACAGAGTACGCCTACGACGGATCGCCAGAAGGAAAATTGCGCAGTCTCATTTGGGAGCGCATGGTTACACACTCCATTCGTCCTGACTTCAGCGATGGATTCCTGCTGCCATACCAAGAAGCTATTCTGAAAAGCGCCGAGGGCCGCGCTTTTGATCCGCAGGACGTTGTCGCCTTCGCGCCAGAGGACCGCTTTCAAGAATTTTCATTCGCAACCGAGCATGTAAGTGACGACACAGCGATCAGCGCCCTAAGCGCTTGTCGGGCGGCGCTGGATCGCGCAAGCGACCATTTCAACCATCCTATAGAGCGTCAGGCCAAATGGATCGATCAACAGCTCGATCGGCTTTGGAAAAAGCGCGGCGCGTTTCCGGGCATCGGCGCTGTATTGCGGGCGACAGGTATAGATCTTGGTCACTTCGTTGCGCAAGCGCTCTATGACGACGTGGGAGAAGACGGCAATCCTTGGGAAGCGTGGGAGGTGGCGCTGAATGATCCGGCCGCCAAGCTTGGGCCTGTCTTGGCGCGTCAACTTGACTGCACGGTCGCAAAATCCTGGCTACGGATGCCGCCCGAGCGACGCCGGTTCCTTGAGCTTCTCAGTCGGATGGACCTTTCGCCTGAACAGGCAAACCTACTTGCCGTGCCTGAAGAACGAGCTGAAGCTGGCATTGAGCTCGGCGATGCCGCATTTGTCGAAAACCCCTACCTCTTTTATGAAACGACACGGCATCTAAGGACGCCGCTCAGTGTTGATGGCGTTGATCGCGGAGTTTTTCCGACTGCGTTCATTCGGAAAAATCACCCACTTTCTGCGCCCACAATTGTTAACACGCCGAGCGATGGTCGTCGCCTTCGCGCTTTAACAATCCGCGAGCTTGAAATGGCAGCAGAATCAAGGCGACACATTGCGCCGCCAAGCTGAGATTATTACCGCCCTACGCACACGCACTGATGAAACAGAAGGAGCGAACGTTACCGCCGACACATTTGCCGTTGCAGAAGACGAACGTTTTAGCGGTGAAATCAGCATCGTGGAAATGGCGAACGGCGAGAGTGCTTATCAACTGGTAAGGTTGGCGAGCGCAGGCGAAAAAATACGTCAAACGGTGCAAAAGCGTGCAACCGGTAAGCGTTTCGACGACTTTGAAATCGACTGGCGCGCCGAACTCGACAAGCACTTGCCAGTCTTGCCGGTAGAACGAGAGGAGCGTGATCGCGAAATACGAGCCCGCGACGAAAAAGCCGCCGCGTTGTCGGAAATCGCGGCAGCGCGGATCAGCGTTCTCATCGGTTCGGCCGGAACCGGCAAAACAACACTGCTATCAGTATTGTGTCAGCGCCCTGAAATCCATGACGGCCACATCGTCATGCTAGCGCCGACTGGCAAGGCGCGCGTGCGTATGGAAGACATCGCTCGAAAATCTGGCGTTTCCAACTTCAGCGCGCAAACGCTCGCTCAATTCCTACTACCAACCAAACACTTCGACCCGCATTTGCAACGCTACGTGCTCACTGGCGAGACCGGGAAAAAATGCGCGCGCACGGTGATCGTCGATGAATGCTCTATGCTCACGGAAGAGATGCTTGCAGCGCTCATTGAAGCATTGAGCGGCGTACATCGTCTAATATTGGTTGGCGATCCCTGGCAATTACCACCCATCGGGGCAGGTCGCCCTTTCGCAGACATTATCACCGAGTTGCAACCGAATGATATCGAGGCCCGGTTTCCAAGAGTCGCAGCAAATTATGCCGAACTGACCATCCCACGCCGGCAGAACGCCGGCGAACGAGAAGATTTGCAACTCGCGGCCTGGTTTGGCGGTGGAGCAATCAGCCCCGGCGACGATCGTGTTTTTGAGATTTTGTCTGGCCAACGGCAAAGCGAGACTATCGAATTTATTCGCTGGGAAAGTCCGGACGAGCTCGAACGCCTTCTGCCGGAGGCGCTTGCTCGCAATTTACAGTTTGACCCGTTACTCGAGGATTGGCAGGCCTTCGCATGTAGTCTTGGCGGAGCACTTAAGGGCGGCTACGCGTATTTCAATTGGAACCGATCTGGCAAGCATGCGGAGGATTGGCAAATCCTAACACCCGTTCGCCAAAAGCCGTGGGGCGTGGATCAGGTTAACCAACTTCTTCATAATCGCTTCAAATCAACTCAATTGGAGTTCGCGCGTAAGAACGTTCCGCCTTGGCAGCGGAAAATTCCACGTCCCTTTGGCGATGCACAAATCATTTATGGCGACAAAGTTATTAATCATCAAAACCAGAAGGTCAGAAAGAACCGCGTTTACCCGAGACCGGAAAGCGACGCCTATCTCGCAAATGGAGAAATCGGTATTGTCATCGGACAATTGCGCGCCGGAAAATTCAAAGGCGTCCCCAAACATCTGAACGTTGAATTCTCAACGCAAATTGGTTCGTCCATTACATTTTATGAGCCCAAGGGCGACGATAACGATTTCAGCCTCGACCTCGCCTACGCTTTGACCGTTCATAAAGCGCAAGGCAGCGAGTTCGGCACCGTCTTTCTAATTCTGCCGCGTTCGCCTTTGATGCTGACGCGCGAGCTCATCTACACAGCGCTCACGCGACAGAAAGATAAGGTCGTGATCCTGCATCAGGGTTCTGCAGTCGACATACAGAGTTTAAGCGCGGAATGGCACTCAGCGCGTGCAACGCGCCTCACCAACCTCTTCAAAGCTCCTTCCCAGGTTGAGATAGCCGGCCAGTTCCTTGAAGAGCGCTTGATCCATCGGACAACCCGCGGCGATGCGGTACGATCCAAATCCGAAGTAATCATAGCCAATCTCCTGCATGCCGCTGGCGTCGATTATCACTACGAATATCCTTTGGAACTAAGCGGGGTTGTTAAGTATCCCGATTTCACGATCGAAGATGACGACACAGGGAGCACCTACTATTGGGAACATTGCGGCCTGATGCATGACCCCGAATATCTACGGCGCTGGGAAGAAAAACGCACTTGGTATGAGACGCAGGGCATAATTGATCACGCGCAAGGTGGCGGACCGTCCGGATCGCTCATCGTCACATATGATGACGAAAAAGGCGGGATCGATTCGGCTTCGATCTCACAAATGATTTCTAAGTTTCAACTCTGATGGCCAATGCTGGCCTCACAATAGTCAATTGGAATATCGCTTGGCGAAGCGCAAATGGCGGACACGGTGAAGAAATTCTAAACCGGATTAACGCGTGCACACCCGATATTGTCTGTTTCACCGAGTCGAACACTTCGTTTGAGCTTCCCGGTTTCACAAGCATCGACGCTCAATCTGACTACGGTTACCCCATCACAGCTGGGCGGCGCAAAGTTCGCTTGCTGAACCGGATGGAGCTCTCGGAAATCGATCAAATCGGTGATCCATTCCTGCCGCCTGGTCGATTTGTCGCCGCAAACGCGGAATCGTACATCGGTACCATTAGGCTTATCGGTGTGTGTATTCCGTGGATGAGCGCACATGTGTCGACGGGTCGGCGCGATAGTCATGTTTGGGAAGAACATCTGAAATATTTGGCGGGATTGCAGAGGGTCTTAAAACGCGTTGATGGGCCAGCGATCCTGCTTGGCGACTTCAATCAAACCATACCGCGTAAACGCGCACCAATAAACGCCTATGAGGCATTGATGGATGCGTTGGGAGAAAAATTTAGAATAGTGACCAGCGGCCCAATTGAAGGTTCGTCCGCTCCCACGATCGACCATGTCGCAATTACTTCTGATTTTAAAGTTTCACACCTTCACGCAATCCCAAACATGACAGATGATGACCGAGTGCTTAGCGATCATTTCGGCATCGCGATCTCTTTAGCGCAGAAGTCTCCCGAGACTCCAACCATCGGTGTTTCTTAATGGATTTGATATTCTACGATACCGAAACGACCGGGCTGGATCCATTTTTTGATCAGATTCTGCAATTTGCAGCAATCAAGACCGACGCCGACTTCAACGAAATTGACCGGTTCAATTTTCGTTGTCGCTTGTTGCTGCATATCGTACCGCACCCTAAAGCGATGCTAGTCACTGGCGTCACCGCCGAGATGCTAACCGACCGTTCGCTGCCCAGCCATTATGAAATGATGACATCCATTCGCGCCAAACTCGAAGAATGGGGAACGGCAATCTATATCGGATACAACTCCCTAAACTACGACGAGGCGATGTTACGCTCCGCCTTCTATCAAACGCTGCACCCAACCTATCTTACCAATACCAACGGCAATGGACGCACCGACGCCCTGCGTCTCATGCAGGCGGCGAGCGTGTTCGCGCCTGATACGCTGAACATTCCGCAAATTGATGACAAGCCAAGTTTTAAACTCGAAAACCTCGCTCCGGAAAATGGCTTTGCGCACGCCAATGCTCATGATGCTCTCGTCGACGTTGAAGCGACCATCTTCATGACCAAGAAAATCGCCCATGTCGTCCCTGATCTTTGGCGACGCCTGCGCGCCGCGGCGCACAAGCGCACCGTCCAGACTTTCATAACCACCGGTGAAGCGTTTCTGTTCACCGATTTTCGTTACAATAAAGGCAGTTATTATCCGGTCGCCTGGATTGGCGATCATCCGCAACGTTCCAGCCTCGCATTCGCTGCTGTGCTTGATGACTATTTTGATCAGATTGTCCTTATGACACCCGAGCAGCTCGAAAAGGAGGTTCTCAAGTCGCCCCGCCCCATCCGAAGAATTAAAACCAACGCCTCACCGCTCCTGACTAGTTTCGACAAACTCGCCGCCTATCCACAATTTAACTCCCTCGATGCCGACGCTGTACGACAGCGGGCGACCTACCTTCAGAGCGATGTCGCGCTGCGCGACCGGTTGATTGCGGCAATGTTGGAGGTTGAGGTTGATTATGAAGACGATCCAGAAGCGCAAATCGAAGAGCGCATCTATGAGGGCTTCTATTCCAAAAGTGACGAGCACCGCATCAATAAGTTTCATGCCGTGCCTTGGGCCGACCGCGCAGAAATTGCTAATGCTTTTGATGATACGCGATTGAAGGCTTTGGCGAGACGCCTCATTTATGAGGTTGATGCAAAATATTTGGCGGAAGGCGATCGCAGAGAACTAGAGCAAGCTATTTTGCGCCGTTTTCAATCTCAAGAAATCGAACCGGGCTGGCTGACGCCTAAAGCGGGATTGTCCGCGCTTGATGCGTTGGCGACTGATGCTGGCGCGGCCGACACCGCCATCTCTCCTAGCGCCTGAACGCCTGAAGTGATCACAATTGAGCCGTTGCCACCGCTATCGAGAAGCATTTTTCGAGTTTTCTTTGATAAAGCCACCCATCGGGGTTGATCGATGATTCCCTGTCAACATAGGTCCTTGCTGTCCATATAACTGTCTAAATCTGTCGCACCGCGCGGCTTGGGGAGATCATAATCCGGCAGCTCGCTTGGCAATCGAATCTCAGGTCCAGTGCCATGTTGGATGGAGAGCCCATAGGCGATCGCGAAGCGACGAAAATCACACTCGTGATTGCCTAACAGATCATTCGGCGTGGGAACGGTGCGCAAGGCATAGGGCGGGATTCCGGCGTTACCATGATTGAAAGCCTTGTAGGTCGCCGCAAGGTGCTCGCAATACTGTTTATCACTCGAACCGTACCCGCCGAGGAAAACTGGCAAGGGCTCAAGCTTGTCATCTGGAATGAGGTGGGCGGGCTGGATGCTCTTTACATCCCGCCTTCCGCGAGGATGTCTCCAGTTGCTCCACTTGTCCTTCTCTTTTGCGCCTTGAATGACGTGGCTCACCAGACGCTGCAGTGCGATCCAGAATTCAGGTGTATCGCGGCGATGCGCCATACCCAGAGACTCAACTTTACCTGAATAGAATTTGATCTCAGGTTCGCCTTGTTCCTTCTCGAAATTGAAGGAGACGCCATCGACCGTGCCGCCTCCGATATCGAAATAAAGATACAGCCCCGGTGAGGCTTCCCGCGAAATCACAAAGGACTGCACCGCCGCCGCGATCTCTGGAATCGCATGGAAGTCAGTTGCATAATTTTCGGCGAGCGCCGCGTCGCTGCGATAGCTCGCGACCGCGTCAAGCTTGGAAGTCGGAATGCGGCTGTTAAGATTCCAGCTCCAAGCGACACGAAGAACTTCTTCGAACACGCCAAGCGCCGTCGTATCGTACCATTCGACCGGCACGCCCACATTCGCCGACCACTGATCGTCACGCCCCACAAAGCGATCCGCCTCATTTCGTTTCAAACAATCCTGAGCCTCTCGCAGCACGTTAGCGAGGAACCACGCCGACAGTGCTTTGCACTCTTCGGGATTGGTGCCTTCTGACTCCGTACGACCCGCCAACTGCATTTTGAGATAACGATGGGTGTGCGCCATAGGACATGCAGCGTCATGATGCTCCATCGATAGGCGACCCGAGCCATCCTCACGTACGACAGAAGGGATAATTCCGGATCCATCCAGCCGAGCAATGCCTGAAATTTCTTCACTCAAATCGCGAAAACAGACCTTGGTATAGCTGGTTCCAAAATCGATTCCGAGGTTGATACGAAGTACTTCACGCAGTGCGTCGCTATTTGTCTTCGCTGCGGGCGCAGTCAGTTTCTGACTGCGCAGTTTTTCGAGCAGTTTGCTGAAGAGCTTGCTAACCATTGCGCGCCTCCACTCGAATCACACCCATAGCCAGCGTTGCCGCTGATGGTTCAATCGTGCGGTTTCTTTGGATGCGCGCGAACTTCTCATCTCTGTAGCTCTCTTCGTTCTCCAACTGTTTCCGGTTCATCGGGATGAGGTTCGGTCGGCCAGCAGCCTGCGCCCGTTCGATGCGCCCCTTAAAATCGGCAATCCGCCGCTCGGCATATTTGCGGGTGCTGGTTTCCTGTTGAGCACATCGCACCGCATTCTCCGTCTCGAACGCCTCGCGCCGCTCATCAAAGCGATTGAAGAGTTCGTTTTCGCAGTGCTCTGCGATAAGGGCGAGGTTATCAATATTTCCGAGCACGTTCGCCGCATTGGCTATCGCAGTGCCTGCACGCGAGGCGGCATAGACAAGCGCTTCGGCCTCCGCCCCTGAAATTAGCCCGTCATCACCCATGCGCATAGCAGTGAAGGCAAGCTCTGTTTCAGACTTAATCCCTTTCAGCGTCCACTTCTGAATGCAATAAACATAGTCTCCTGCAGCAAGTCCGGCGCTCTCCGCGCTCACTCGCACTGACGCCACCTGATAGATCTGCCGGGCGTCATGGCGATAGCGGTCCTTGATCCACTGGATAAGAGGATGCGATGGGTCTAGGAACTCATCTCCTAGCGGGACAGATTGTGTGCTACGCGGATCAAAAATGCAGGCGATCGGTTTGCCGGCCCTATGAAGATTGGTTCGAGTGGCCGGCTTTTTGCTGTCAATGAACTGCGCCAACTCCAGCTGCGCATCTCTGGATAACTGAATGTGCGCACTGTGCATTTCGGGATGCGCTTCAATTTTCGACCCGGCAAAATTCTTGGCAAAAAAGTCGTCGATAAACGACAATATTTCATTGCCGCTCAACCAGTGACCTCGCTCACGGCTTTGCGTGATATTCTCCAAAATATAGTCCGAAAACCCAATCAGATTAACGGCTTCTTCTTCCAACTCCTTACGTTGCTGTTGCGTATTCACGACCGCCAATTCGGCGTCCTTCGCGTTCCGCTCGCGCTCGGCATCGGTTAGATTCGGATTGAGCAGATCAGGCAGTATCTTCTCACTAATCTCTCCGAGTATGTCCTCCAAGTCCCCAATGCTCTCACGGAACACGTTGATGCGGTTATACAGCCGCTCCAGGATCTCGATCCTCAACAGTGTTTTCGACGTACAGGTTCACAATTGAAATCCGCGCAGACATCTGCCCGAGGCGGTCAAGTCGACCGATGCGTTGTTCTACTTTCATTGGATTCCATGGCAGATCATAATTCACGAGGTAGCGGCAGAATTGCAGATCTATTCCTTCGCTTCCGACTTCTGATGAAAGTAGAATTGAGGGGCCATTTGCAGCCTTGAACTGGGCTACAATCTCGTCTTTTCTGACATCGCTGTTTCCCATCATGACTACTGAGCTGATCCCGTCAGCATACAAGCGCCGATGCAGATACTTCAACGTGCCCCGGTAGAAGGCGAATACAACGAATCTTTCACTGGGGTTTTTGGCAAGCTCTTTTTTTAGAAAATCGCGCAGCGCTTCGTATTTGGTGTCGCCACGTTCTAGCGTCGCGATATTAAAGCTCTCTCCGAATGCAGTTTCGCTATCCTCCACATCGAGCGTTTCCTGATCGCCTCCTTGAAGACCAAGAAAGTCGAGATCGAGCTCGCCCAAGTCATCCCACAACAATTCGTCCGAGATGCCCTTTTCTTCCCAGCTTTCCAGCGCGCCGACAATTGAACTTGCCATTTGACGTTGGCGGGCGAGTAGCGAGAACAGATGGGCGCCTGACTGACCAAATGAGCGTTTTCGAATGCGATCCGTCACACGCGAATAGACCGCGCTTTCTTCCTCCGTGAACTGCAAGCGCAGCACAATCGGATGCCGCTCAACGCGGTTCTTCAGGACTTCCCGTTTTCGGCTTCGCGTCATGTATTGCGAGAGCAATGAACGGCTCTCTAAGTGGCGCAATACGTCGATCTCGATCTTGGTTCGAAACCTCCTGTGCCGCCACGACGCCAAGCAGTCGATCGAGCCCTTTGTCGTCCCGAAAATACTCTGTACTTTGAGCATTCGAGATTGCTTCAATCGCTTCCGCTTGTTGCGCTGGCTGCCGCCATAGAGCGCGCTGCGCGCGCACTATATGGCGATTGGCTTCAATCATACTTTCGAACACTTGCGTATCGTGAAACTCATCGGGATCGATGAGGCGCATTAGTTGAAATAGGTTGTTGTCCCTCAATTGTATTGGCGTCGCCGTCAGCATAACCAGGTGGCGTGTCGCATCCCTCAGAAGATGTGCGACACGGTTCCAGCTTGTCGACGGATTGCGCAGGTAGTGCGCCTCATCGATGATGACTTGGTCTAGAAGAGCAAAAGATGGGTTGGCCGGATGACGGTCTAAGAGTTGGGCCAACTTGGTGCGAGACGACCTATCTTCACTGTCCGCATAACCGGCAGGAGCTCCAATGGACTGAAGGCTCACGACATAGGCGAATGAATCTTCGCTTCGATCCTGAGCGATGTCCGAGAGCTTGCGGTGCAACTCGTGGACGTTGACCTGCTCGGCGCGGATATTGAACCGCTCTTTGAGATCGCCAATCCATTTTGCGCGTAGCATCGCAGGACAGACAATGAGCAAACGGCGTGCGTTGTAGCGCGCTTGGATTTCCTTCCAGATGTAGATCGCCTCGATCGTTTTCCCGAGACCGACCTCATCAGCGATTAGCATGCGCCCAACTGGGGATCTCGATAAACCGCAAGACCGGCTTGAATTGGTGGGGGTAGAAGTCTGTATTGCTAGACTCCATTGAGTAGAAAATGTTTGTGAGCTCACCATTAAGCTTCTCGAAGGTTAGCGCTCTTCGAAGATCGCTCGGGTTGCCGAAGCGACCGCCCTGAAAAAGCTCGAGCGGGTCTTGTGAGGCGACAACGCGCTCCAGTGTCAAAACGTCGTAGAATTTCTTCTCGGTGGGACTGAGCTCCACCTGCACCAATGTATTGGTTCCACTGGGTCTGACTTTTCCAGTCGTTCGCCCTTGGACGCCAGGGTTCTTCCGCAGCCTGACATTTTGACCGGGAATGGACGGGTCCCATTCCTTTTGTACAGATCCCATCTCTATACCCCAGCAGAGAAAATGACGAATAAATAAAAATATATGTACTATACCGAATCGGCAATAACTTTGTTCTTCATAAAACGCTAATTTAGGCGCATCGGTGTTGCGGATCGGCCCGCCGCGAGCGTCGACTAGGCCAGCATGTAATTGTTAGGTTCATAGCAAACGTTTCGATCGCTCTTGCCAGGCGAACAAATAAAAATCGCCCCCCTTTCTAGAGGGGCGATCCATCTCAATACTCGCTCGCGAGCATCACCGTCAGGACACGATGCGTGACGGATTCATCTGTCGGATCTGGCGAGTGCGCCGTAAGCGAAAGATCATAATAGTCGATCTTCCAGAAGAACTTTTCGCCTGCAATTTCCAGTGATCCGAAATCGTGCTCACGATAGGGATCATTGTCTTCTGAAAAGGCAGTGTAGGTTTGGACTGCAGCGATCACTTCAGTCATTGTGCCTTGCCCAAGCGCCTGCACGCCAGACGTGATCACGATTGATCCATTTCCAATAGCATTTTCTCGGAAGTTGTCGTTTAGCGCACGAATTTTTACTTTTTGCGCTTCGTCTTCTTTTTCATCATTTGTCATTGTTGGGCTCCTTTCGCCGGTTGAGTGCGCCCCCTTGAGTGCGGGCGCACTCGGCGACGAACGGAGTTTGAAAATGATCGAGACAGGGAAGTGCCGTCAGTAAAAGCAACCAAAAGAACACTGGGGCTGATCTGCCAGTCTACAACATGGCAGCAGCCAGCGTCGTGGTGGGGCGTTGCAGTACCGCGAGCGCCAGAGCTATCGCCTCGAACAAAACGATGTTGCGAGGCTCTTTATCGAAGAAGCGGCGCGGCTTGGGTAGCCATGACGCAATTTCCGGAAACCTTTCAGAGAGCGCCTGAGCTTCACGATATTTGTTTTCGTGATGACGTATTGGCTTCACCGAAACATCGAGCAGATAGTTTTGCGCGGCGTTTCTTATGATGGCGTCAACAAGTTGTCTTGTCTTGCCCCCCTTTTGCACAGCCGTCGTTGAGCTTTTCGGTGACAACAATATTTGGTTGCAGCTCGTTGATCCAAGTTTGCGCTACTTCAGCGGCGTTCTCTGACGATTTTGCAGCCTTTTCCGACACACGCCAGTCAAGCAAGCGGCCGTCGACAAAAATACGCAGGCCACACGGCCGGTTGCAGCGGCGATTGCTAATACCCTAAGCGCTGCCATGATTATCGGGTTTAGAAGCTAATCGCCGCGTCAGGCGATCGATCGTACTGCTTCGATTAAAGGTGCCAACATAGCTTCTGACCTCTTTTGGAAGCGATGCGATGCGTTTTCGGATTGTTAGCTTGCTGTCGGCTGCAAGCTGCGAGAACAGGCATTCAAAGTTTCGACCAAATATCAGCGCCAATTGAACCAACTGTTGTATCGAGGGAAGCAATTGGCCCTTTTCAAACGCTGAAACCCTCGATTGCGGTACGCCAAGCAAATGCGCGCAGTCGCGCTGAGTGAGACCGGCTTTACGCCTGGCAAGACGCAAATCCATGGCAAATTCGGTTGTCATGATTATTTTTGATTATGAATAATATGAGCTCAGTCTAAGCGTTCGCTAATTTACGCACTAGGGTGTGGAATATCCCAATACGGATATCTGCACACAGAGAACCAAAACCGCCTACTCGGCATGGCAAAGACGGAAAGGTGTCAACCTTTCCAAGTTATGTTGTGTAGAGTGAGCGGAATATACTGCTAATCTCTCCTGATGAGTGGGTCATCAATGCAACAGGCCGGAACGCTGGACAGCGAAATATCAACGGCTGCAAAAATTTGGCTGTATTATAGTATACCGTATTACCACGGATAAATTCGAGCTTGCTCGAAAATTTTGAAATTCACGACATATCTCCATGCAGATATTGCACGGTCTCGCACCAACGCTGAATGACAGCGAGAGTGTCGTGATGGTCGAGCCCCGCGAAAATATAACCAATATCGGCGTCGCTTATGGGCGCTACAAAAATACGCCCTTCGGCATTAAGCAGACCGATAGGCAATTCCATTGCTTTATGGTGGGGCAGACTGGAACCGGCAAATCGACGTTGCTGCACAATCTTATTTTGCAGGATGCGTGGAGTGGAAATGGCTTGTGTTTGATAGAGCCGCATGGAGATTTAGCGGAAGGTCTTCGACATCATCTGGACGACAATTGCCTCTACTGGGATGTGGCTGACCCGACCTCACCCTATGGATACAACCCACTGACCCGAGTATCGCCGGAATACCGGCCATTGGTGGCGTCGGGCTTAATTGACGCCCTCAAAAAACAATGGGCTGATGCGTGGGGCGTGCGCATGGAGCATTTGCTTCGCTATGCAGTCCTGGCGCTGTTGGAGCAACCGAAAGCGAATATGAGCGACATCCCGAAACTCTTTGTCGAGCGCAGCTTTAGAAACCACATCATCAACCGTATCAGCGATCCACAAGTGCGATATTTCTGGACGCAAGAATATCGCAATATGAACTACAAAAACGCCGCTGACGGCTTTGCACCGATTGGGAACAAGCTTGGCGCATTTCTGGCGCATCCAGTCGTGCGGCGTGCAATCTGTGAGCCTGAAAAACCACTGCGCTTCCGCAAAATCATGGATGAAGGCACCGTGCTGATCATAAACCTGGCAAAAGGAAAGCTAGGCGCTGATACGGCGAATGTGCTCGGCGGGATGATAGCGTCAAGCATCATGAATGCTGCGTTTTCGCGTCATGATACGCCGGAGCAACAGCGCCGTCCCTTCTATCTTTATGTCGATGAGTTTCACTCTTTTGCAACAACAGCATTTGCGGACATGCTATCGGAAGTGCGAAAATTTGGATTGGGGCTCATTCTGTCCCAACAATATGCATTTCAAATTGACCGATCAGTATTTGAGGCTGTGATCGGCAACGTTGGAAGCATGATTGTCTTCCGGATTGGCTTGCATGACTCGCCATTGTTCTCCCGGCAGCTAGAAACCGCCACTGAGCACGACCTCATCAATCTCCCAAACTATCAGGCCTTTGTTCGTTTGATGGTGGATGGACGTCGCACCGAAACTTTTTTCAGCAAGCACCTATCCGCCGATATCCAGCATGAGTAAAATTCTGGTTCTATGACTGATTGGTGATGCGAATAAAATAGCGTGATGACAACAAAGCTCACAACACAATTCGATCAATTTATTTCGCACTGCATCAATACAAAGGGCCTGTCCACAACGACGATCAAAAGCTATCGCGATGTGTTTCGTCATTTTCGAACCATCTTGCCTGAGATCGAGACCGCTGATCAGATATCGCATCAGACGATTGATGATTTCTTCCTCCGGCTAAGAAATCGCCCAAAGAAAATCGGTGCGCATATCGTCAATAATGGCCTGAAAGCGTCAACGCTGCGCACCTATGGCACGAAACTCCATGCTTTCTTCAATTGGCTGTGTACGCGCGGCCAATTGCAAGTGAACCCCATCACGAAGCGGAGCCTGCCAACTGCAGACTATTCTGATCATAGAGCACTGACGAAACATGCAATAGAGAAGATCTTTGGTGCCGTGACGCAATGTGCGCAGAGCCCATTCCTCTACAAGCGCGATATGGCGATCTTGCATGTGTTGTTGTTCTGCGGCTTGCGCAAAAACGAAATGCTATCTTTGCGTCTGATGGACGTCGATCTGACTAACAAAATACTCCGCATCAATGGCGAGACTTCAAAATCGAAGCGCACGCGCAAACTCCCAATCACAGCAGCAACAGCGATGCATCTGGAAGAATACATCGCTGAGCGGCGTAGGTAGCGGCTAGCATGCGAAGATCTGTGGTTGTCGTTCCGCGGCAAGCCATGGACCGAACACGGCTTCCTTCACTGGGTGAAAAAAATGCGCGCTGCTTCAGGCGTGCGCTTCCACCTGCATCAGTTCCGACATTCGTTCGCCTGCATGCTGGGACGGGGGAATGTGTCGGCGGTAAAGGTGCAAAGCCTGCTTGGACACCGCAATTTGCAAATGACACAAGTCTATATGCGCTCGCTCGGCGTTGAAGATGTACGCGACACTGTTCATGCGTTGTCGCTTGATAGATTGTGATGCCACTGTATGATGGTTAGTAGACGTACCAATTAATTAATCTGCAGTATCTCGTTCTCAACCCACATTTGAGTTAAAATACACAGGGAAACTGGTCGACCTTACCACCTTTGTTTTATCACCAATATTGCGAATATACGGCTTAAAATATAGTGATCCCACGGGGAATCGAACCCCGATTTCCAGGATGTAAGTAAGGCTACCCCTCTTTTGTATTTTATTGTTGTTTTACAATTCTTTTTTGAGAAAAAATTGAATTCGTGGACCACCTTTCAACGAAAGTAGAGCGTTGACGAAGCGCCATTTGTATTGTGCAACGGGATACTGCACTAACCAACATCAAACATGAACGATCCAGAATTCCTCGTGCAGCAATTTCTGCACGAATGCAATCACTTGCGCGGTTATACGGCTGCGACCATTAAGAACTACCGAATTGTGCTGCGTGCCTATGTAAAATTCGCAGAGCTATCCTCAATTGAAGAGGCTACGACAGATACTGTTCGCGCCTTTATCATGCATGGCCGTTCCAAGCGCAGCTGGAAGCCTGGCACCACCCATACCTACTGCAAAAAACTCAAGGTGTTTTTTGCCTGGTGTGTGCGCCGTGAATATCTTACCGCAAACCAAGCACTCAATATCGAATTGCCGCGCCGGGCCGTGAGCATTCCCAAAGACTTGAGCGCCGCTCAGGCTCACCGCATTCTCGAAACCGTATACAATTACCCCTACCCCAACGACTATCTGCGCTTTCGCAATCACGCAATATTCTCGACCTATATTTTTACGGGACTGCGTAAGACCGAGCTCCTGAATCTTAGAAATACTGACGTAGATATCGATGGACGGACAATTTTCATCTACCAAGGCAAGGGAAGGAAAGATCGAATATTGCCACTCCATCGGAATCCAAAGTGTTCGAGATACCACTAATTTGCTGATCAACTTCGAAGGGTTCAAAAGAAACGCGCTTAGCGTCCCATTTTTCAAAATCCCAATTCAACTGCGGAAAGCCTGACATGCTTCCAATCATACGGTTTAGAGAAACTTTGAAACGTTTCGCAACCATTGACGTCAATCATGCATTTGTTTGTCAAAGAGCTGTTTCTGCACTTTTGACGCTTTCTTTGATGCGCGTCGCCATACGAACGCCATCACTGTCGAAAAGATGACGAGCGAAGCCAAAAGTACATATGCATCGTCGCCCCAACCACTTGAAGGCGGCGACAATACCATCGTTGCGATGACGCCAAGGATCGCGCCACACAACATCAGCGTCAAGTTCATATAAAGATTCTTGTCAGAGTTCGTTTCCTCAAACGCCCGGACCATGTCTATTGGTACAAGCTTCACGTCGAGGTACTCTTTACGCGGCGTTTTCACATTCACGGTCGCTGGCACAATGCCAGCAGTTTGCCGTACCGCAATTTCAAAATCTAAGTTATCCTATTCATTGGTTTCGTGCATCTATATCCCCTTCGACATTATGGGGCGAGACTAAACACTTCTGAAACATGGTCTTTTAACACCAAAAATTCAACGATATTTCGTGGGGGCTCGCATATAATATGACTATATTCGGACAACACATCGAATAGGCATAAGCTGGATCTGATCGTCGGCAGGAAATTTTTCCACTTTCTGAGCATTTCGCCCCGCTTTTCCGCCAACTCTGAACGTTGATTAGCTCGATGAACACTATTTCAGACATGTGCCCAAGCACCGTTTCTTTGGTCTCAAAATCTGCATTGGTGCTCTCTTCCGCCCAATCTCGGAAAGTCTAACGAACACCGTGTGGCCTCGCAGTTCGGAACCGCGCCTTGGCACGTGATTCGATTGCATCAGTGCCGTCACCGACTAGGATTCTCGGCCGCCGCAACGCGCTTTCGGGCATCAGCCAGCGACAAATCAGGCCATTGACCAAACCCCACCTCACGGCACTTGCGGCCAAAATAGAGGCGCAATATTCATTCACCTTTGTCAGGATCGCGCTTCACGAGCCAAAGCCCCCGTCGTTCAGAGGACTTACCCGCGCCAAGCCGCTTAGCTTTCAGGTTATTCAGCGCATTCCGAAAAACCAACTACTAGCCCACTCTCTAAAGTGCAAATTAAAGAGAATCTATGTTACGGATGAAGAACTAAAAACGAAGATATCTCATTTAATTAGATGACTGAGTGTCCGCTTTGTTCAGCTATTGAAAAGTAGACGCAGTGCGTCCTGGGACTCGCACTCCTGCAGCAAAAGAAATTGTTGGTACTTTTGTTGGTATCTGGCGCGGAAACGCCAGGGCTTGATGCCGAAAGGCCACGATGAGACGACTGTCCAAAACTCGAAACTTACGCCCTGTTTGGTCCGGTCAGAAAAGTTTCCCAAAGCTTCATAACCGTGCGCCGCTTTTCAAACCGATCTGACCTTTGATAGGCACGCACAGTGCCAGAATCGACGGCGTGTCCCAGCGCGGCTTCCTTGGTCTCATAGTCAGCGTCAGTTTGTTCTTCGACCCACGTCCGGAACGTCGCCCGGAATCCATGCGGGCGAGCATCATGGCCGCTATCTTTCATAAACTTTGCCATGGCGGCGTCAGACAAACCCTTGCCTGACGGTGAAGGAAACAGCAGGCTGTTATCTGATTTCTTGCGCGCCAGCTCAATTACCTTGAGCGCATCATCCGTAAGCGGAACACGATGTTCCCGGTTCGACTTCGTGCGCGCCGCCGGTAGTGTCCAGACATCGTCATCAATTTCATCAACCGTCGCAAATCGCACTTCGCTGGTTCGCGCCACCGTCAGGATCAGGAACCGGAGCGCCAGGCAGCTCGTTAACTTCTTGGTGCAGAGCATTTGGTAGAAGGCGGGCGCGTCGCCATAGGGAAGCGAGGGAATGTGCGTCACCTCATAGCGGGCTTTACCGAGCAGCGCCTTGGCTTTCATGGTGGCCTGCAAATCAACCTTAAGCCCCAGCGCAGCAGCATGGCGCAGCGTGATCGCCAGCCGGTTCATGGCCTTGCGCGCCGCCTCCGGCTTCTCGTGCCAAATTGGCCCGAGCGCCCGTATGAGCATGTGCTGATCGAGGTCTTCGATGGCTTCCTTGCCAATAGTCGGAACGATGTGGACCGACAGTGGCGACAACCAGCGATTTGAGTTCACCTCGCCCTTTAGTTCCGCCTCCTTGGCCGCATGGCAACCAACAATCGCTTCCTGCACGGTCAGGCGCTTGGGCTTGTATCGTACCTTAAGGCGCTCCTCGATGGGATCAAGCCCGTCCCGTACCTGCCGACGCGCCTTGGCTGCCCGTTCCCGCGCTTCAGCAATTGAAACATCCGGCCAGCGGCCCAGGCCCATCTCGCGACGACGGCCAGCCGCCACCAGCCGCAAAATCCACTTCCCGTGTTGCCGGTTGCGCTTGATGAGCCACAAGCCCTGCCCGTCCGCAAACTTGCCTGCGTCGAGCTTTTGAGCTTTCATGTTGTTGAGCGCATTAAACAGCACAGCCCACCCCGGTCCCCCAACAAATGGGCCAAATTCAGCCCACCCTTCAGTACCACTCATAGCATGCGAAACAGGGTGTTTCTATGTTCAGCGATGATTTTCCGGAACCAAATTACCTAATTGAATTAATTGCTTAAATGGCTCGTATGTTCAGCTATGGAAATCTAGGTAGGATGCCTCTCCTGGCACCAAAATGCCTTTCTCAAGGTTGTGGATCGACGCTGAAATTTGTTTAGCGTCGCCATAATGCGCTGTATTCACAACACTTTTTACCCTCACCCCCACGTTTCCACCGGCAAGCGTCAATATCCGCAGCGATGGCCGCGTCGCCGATCTGGATCGCGAGTTTTGGCGACCTGATGACTGGGACCCGGCTCCAAGCCTATCCGGAAAAGCGGCGCCCAACCAAGCCTGGCGTCTAGTATCCGTAGGGACCCGAACGCATTTGCCTGAGCGTAAATACTACACCGCAAAGCTCGCCCCGAAAGCGCAAGCGTGATCAGGTAGCAGCGGTCTCGAATTTTGCATGTCGGCGGCTGAGTGGCGGCGATGGCGCATCGCCACAATTTCGGCCGCAAGCAAAGGTCCGGACTGTCAGCCCCTACCCCGCCTATCAGGCTCTCCGGCGCCAGTGAGGATCGAGACAACGCATAAGGGCGGCCTTTTAAAACTCTGGCCTGCAGAAATACGACGGGGAATATTACAAGCTGGAGATCGCCCTCTTCGGTTCATAGGCCAGGGGCGACCGGTGTGATGAAACCGGCAAGCCCGCCAAGCTATGCCGCCGCCGAACGCGCGGCGGCGCCAGCAGACAGAAGAGTCGGCAGGCAAACACCGCCGGGCGTCATTGAACAAAAGTTGGCGCACGCTCAGCGCCGCTTTTGGCAGACACTGACCAAGCCTTAATTCCGTTCTGCGCCGCCATATAAGAGAGCGTTGAACAGGAATTTAAATGTGCCGTAAGGCTGGGCGCGCTGCGCCACTTCCGTGCCTAGTACAAAGAGCTTGCCATCTCCGACCGAAACATCCGCGATCGCAACCGTCCCTGCAAGTTGCTCCTCGCCGATCGCCCAGCCGCTGCGCAAGAGGTCGCGCCCTTCGAACCAGGAAACCGTACGCACATCATCTGCATCCGCAGCAAACACAAAGGTCTGCGAGCGGTTGAAGAACATATCCACCTCATCCGGCAAACCGAAGGCGAGCGGCTCACTATTGTCCACCTTCGCACGCAAGATTGAGCCCGGAATGAAAAACTTTTTGCTGTCGAGCGGCGCATCAACGCCGTCGACCGTCTGAGCGAGCGCCGGCTCCAACGGCGTTTCCAGAAGTTGCGAGAAACGGCCGGCGCTGCCAAGCGCAATGACCGCGCCGCCGCCGCGCACGAACTCGTCAATCGCCGGCAACGTTTTTTCTTCCGTAAACTCGCCAAGCATGCCGCGAAATTCGCTTGGAATGTCTTTTCGTTCGGGTTGGATTTCAGGTCTGCTCGAACCCCATGCGCCGCCTGCAGGCAAGGCGCCGTCAGCGAAGAGCAGGACATCGAAGTCTTTGGCGAGATTCCCCTTGTCGAGACGCTGGACATAAACAGTTTCAAACGGAAATTCGAATTGTTCCAGCAACCAGCGTGTCCAGCCGACTGGAATCACGCCGCCATAACGGTCGACAAGGCCGATTCGAACCGGCTTGAGCGCGATCATCTCACCAGAAGGCGCAGCGTCCACAGCTATAGCGGTTAGCCCAAGCTCCGTGACGCTTGCAGCAACGATCAAACGCGCCTCATCAGAAGCGGGAACCCAAATGGCGCCGGGCTGCATATCTATACCGCTCGCTTTCACCCCCGCTGTCAGCCAGGCGGGATGAAGCCCGGCCTTTAGCAGACGGTTGGTGAGAATGAAGCTGTTATTGGCGTCATGGCTGATGATCCATCCGGCATTGCCCTGGCCGGAAATGTTTCCAGCCGGTGTAGCAATCAAATCCGCGACCAGCGCGAAATCGCCTTCAACACCGTCCAATATCCGGTCGAATTCCACACCCATCTGATAGGCCAGCGTATAGCCGGTGATGTCATAAGGCGCCTTGGGCGGCCCACCGGGATATTCCTCATCATGCGGATGATCCTGAGGCTCAAGCATGTCGAGAATATGCGGGCGATAGGCCTGCGCCGTTCGCACGATATAGGCGCCAGCCGGATAGGTTTTGCCGCCGGCGCTGAAAGCGCTTTCGGCCTGCTCCACATCAACGCCGTTCTTGATCAACGCATTGAGGAATGCAATCGCCGTCGGATAATCCCGCTGTTCAGGCGAAATAACATAAGCGCGCGGATCACGGTCTTCCGGCGCTTGCAATACCTTTGCATAAAGCGCGGGATCCACCAGCTTCGGCGCGGTGGGGCGGCGAAACTTGTCCTCATCTCCTTCAGCAACATAAGGCGCTGCGCTTGCAAGCTCAGCGATCTTTGACGGCGTCACCGTCCAGTTGTCGCGGCTGCCTTTTTCTATGCTGTTGGCGCCCATGCGATAGATGTTGAACAACAGCCGCTCGCGGTTGCGCGAGGCGTAGTCAATCACTGCGCGGTTGAGAGTCCATTGATAGTCAAGTGAATCCTGCAAATGCCAGTCGCGCGGTGGAATCGGCATAATTTCATCGCCGCCCGGCAATTGGGTGGATGGTGCGAGCGGAATTTTCGTCGGCGTAGGCCCGCCGATGATTTCCGTCAGCAAGCCAACCGCATTGTGAAAATAGGAAACCGACCGCACCATGCCGTTGTGCCAGGTGGAGTAAGGCGCCGCGCCGCGCTTGCCCGAGCCCGCTTTTCCTTCGGAAAGGAGCCGCGAATGCATGGCGGAACCAACTTCGTCAAGTTGCGCCATCACGATGGGGTCATAGTTGAAGTTAAACGGATCACGGAACGGCGGCACAAACACCACCATGCCTTCCGGGCCGGTCTGGTGCTGATTGTAGACAATCTGCGGATACCACTCGCGGAAGAGTACGCGGTTGATGTTCTCCGTCTCAGGCATCTGCACCATGAAGCTGTCACGGTTGTTATCGTGTCCGATATATTTCTGATAGAGACGCGGCAGATGTTCGAATTCGCGGTCTTCCTTTTTTGATTTACGCATATACCAGTCGCTGACCAGCTCCATGCCGTCAGGATTGTCATGGGCGAAGAGAATGATGACATCGTCAAGCATCCGCATCGTCTCTGCATCATTCTGGCTCAGCATTTTGTGGAGAATCTGGATCTGCCCCTGGGAGGTCACCACTTCGGTGGCGTGCAAGCCTGCGTCAATCCAGATGACCGCCTTCCCTTCTGCGGCAAGGCGTCGGGCTTCTTCTACGCTCAGATCCTTGGCTCGGGCCAGCTTCTCCGAAATCGCGCGGTACTGATCGAGGTTTTCAAGATTATCCGGGCTGGAAACGATCGCCATCCATTGCGTGCGCCCCTCCGCGGTTCTGCCGATATCGACCAGCTTCATGCGGTCTGATTCGCCCGCAAGGCGTTTCAGATAGCCCTCATATTCGGTGTAGTCGGCAAGATAATAGTCCGTACCCGGCGGCTGCTTGAAGAATTCCTCAGGAGTGGTCGGCGCCGCATGGCCGAGCTGCGGAAAGAGCACGGCCTGCGCAATGAACGCCGCCGACAGCGCTAGCAAATTCGCTTTCATCTAATTCCCCGGATTGTTATCTTTGCCTTGGCAGGCTGTTTGATGTCGATCAGAAACGCCGCCGGTCAAGGCAGCTCGATTGCAGTTATTTTCCACGGGCTCGCGACGGAATGATGTTGTCTTTTCATTCCGCCGCGGGCTGTGAAATACAGGCTTACTTCCTGCCGGCTTTCTTTACGTATTTGTCGAACCAGTCGAACTCTTCGGCGAGCACATGCAACCTGCTCTCGCGTGCTGCATAGATGTGATCTTCATATGGCATCATCACCAGGCGGGCGTTGCCGCCCAGACCTTTCAACGCATGAAACATGCGTTGCGACTGGATCGGATAGGTGCCGGTGTTGCTGTCGATTTCGCCATGGAACATCAGAACCGGTTCATTAACATCCGGCGCATGCATGAAGGGCGACATGGTCATGTACACGTCTTCTGCTTCCCAGAAGGTGCGGCGTTCGCGCTGGAAGCCGAATGGCGTCAACGTCCGGTTATAGGCGCCGTTCATGGCGATGCCCGAAGCGAACAGGTCGCTATGGGTCAGAAGGTTCATCGTCATGAATGCGCCATAGCTAAGACCGGCAGCGCCGATATGGTCGCGATCGGAAACGCCCATGTCGACAAGCTTGTCGATGGCGGCTTCTGCGTTGGCCACTAGCTGCGGCACATAGGTGTCATTGGCTTCCAGCCCGCCGACAATCGGCATGGCGGCGTTCGCAAGCACAGCATATCCTTGCGTGATGAACAGCATGTAGTCTGTCCCGGTCGACTGCGACATGCCCGAATATTTATAGGAGGAACCGCGAACCTGGCCTGCGCCATCCTTGTTCGCAAACTCACGCGGGTAAGCCCAGATCAATGTCGGCAGGCGCGTGCCCTTTTTGTAGCCTTCCGGGAGGTAGAGCGTTCCGCTCAACGGAATGCCGTCTTCGCGAACATAGTTGATCTGTTGTTTGATCGCTTTTGTCAGCGCCGATTTTGGCTGGCTGAAATCGGTCAATGCTGTTCGTTCACCGCTATTGAGGTCGCGCAGATAATAATTCGGATAGTCAATGCTGGTTTCATAGCTGGTGACGACTTTCGACGCGCTGTCATCGAGAACCGCAATGACCTCCTCATAGTTTTCACCTTCAGTCGCAAGCAGACGTTCGGTCTTTCCTGTCGCGAGATTATAACGGTCTAAAAACGGATGGTCGCCATCCGCAGAACCGCCCTCGCCGGCGAGATAGATCCAGTCACCATCCTGAAGGAGAACGTCTCCGCCCGATTTCGCCACTGGGGAACCAGGATCGCCATACCAGTCGTCGTCATTATGCTCCCACAGAACTGTCGGCTTGGCGCCTTTGTCAAATTTCAGGAGCCACATCGTGCTGGCGCGGGTCGCCCATGCGAATTGCTTCGCCATGGCGGCGCTGCCGTCCTCGGTGAATTTAAACAGCGCATGAGAGCGCCAGTTGCTGTCCGGGCTGACCATGCGGCTTGTAGTCCGCATCAATTCTCTTGGCTTGCTCTTGAACGGTGCGTCGAGAATTTTGATGCTGTCGCGGAACTTCGCCTCGTTCTTTGGGTCGCCGCCATCCAGCGGCTCCACATATACCAGGCCCGCAGTTGCGCCCGGGCGCCATTGAAAGCCGCGCGCGCCTGCCGGCGCCCAGCCCATGGATTCCGGACCGGCATTGTTCATCGGCAAGGACGCCACATGTTTGATGGCCTTACCCTTGCTGTCGAGGATCTCAACTTCTTTCGGGAAGCGGCTCGCCGGCACAAGATAAGAATAAGGCTCGTTGATGCGGATCGAGAGAAAGTATTTTCCGTCGTCCGATTGCGAAAGCTCCTGATAAATTCCCGGCTTGCCAAACGCCGTCGCATCGCCGGTTTCAACATCAACCACCATTGGCTGGGAGGTCATGTAATATTTGTAGAGCGTTTCGTCATAGGTGTTCGTCAGCAAATTGGTGAACGTCCAGACCGGCGCCTCAACGCCATCGGTCTGTTGAATGGCCGGACCTGCCGGGACGCCCGGCTTCGGCGCAGCGCCGCGATCTGCCGGTACGAAATGGCAAAGCAAATGCGCATTTTCGTCCAACCAGGCGCAAGGCGCATCAGACTCATTGTCGATGCTGCGCGCCGCGTTGATCGAAGGGCCTGACAGCTTACTGGCTTTTCCGGTTGCCGCATCGGCGACCCAAAGCTCAATGCCGGTTTCGGCGGTGTGCAGGAACGCAAAGCGGCTGCTGTCCGGAGACCAAAGTGGCGGACCAAGCTTCTGGTTCGGCGCGTTAATCGCAGTCTCCCCGCCGTCACTCAGATCAAGAAGCTGATAGGACGTGCCGGTGCCGGTGTAAGATGAGTTCAGATCATAACGGGGCGTATTATATGGACCGTTCGTCGTCACATTGACGCGCACGCCGCCAAGTTTGGCCATCGGCGCCGCGCGATCTTCAATTGACGGCATCGCCTTCAATGGCGTCACCACCATCCATCGACCGTCCGGACTGACGCTGGCTGCTGGCGGCGGTGGAATGTCAAGCACGTCAACCGCCGCTTGCGGAGGGGTGCGATACCCTTCCTGCCCGAAAGCAGCCGTAGAACAAAGGCTCGCAAACAAAACGAACCCGATAGACGGAATTCTGGATCTGATGATCATGGCGTTTCTCTCAAAACATATGTGATTTATTGGATTTTCGGCAGCGATGGCCGGCGCTGCTTAGCGGCGCCGACCAATTCGTCATGCGGGGTTAGAACGACTTCGTCACACCGAGGAAGAAGTTCCGGCCAACATTCTCATAAAGAGAACCGTCAAACGTGCCGGCATAGACGCTTGGCATGCGCGGCGGATGTGCGTTCAGGAGGTTGTTAATGCCGACCTGCAGGGTGATGCCCTGATCAGGCAGCTCATAACCGACAAACAGATCATGGTAGAGTCTGGAAGGAACGCGCATCACGTTGTATTCGCGCGTTCTTTGAACATCGAGTTCTGCCGAACCAACATAGCGCATGTTCCAGACGACCGTCAGATCATCAAGACTGTAGCTTGCCGAAAAGCGGCCGCGCCATGTCGGGTCGTCATATTCTCCGTCTTCGATTTGCAAGGAAGTCGGGTCCGTGGCGTCAACCAGCTCCTCAAGCTCCAGAAGGTAGACCAGCGACAGGTCAAAGCCCAATCCGCCTGAAAGCGAGCCGGAAATATCTTCAAGGTCCATTCTGTAGGCAGCGGAGAAGTCGATGCCTTTAGCGGAGAGCTTGCCGATATTGACCTGGCGAAGGTCGATCCGCGACACAACATACGGATCGGCAAGGCCAGGGAAGTTGCCGCGTGTGACCAGCGAACAGAACACGTTGTCGGTGGTCGGCGCATCCACGCAATTGTCGACAAGCTTGTTGCCGTCCAGCGTCTGAATGGCGTCTTCGATCTCGATAGTCCAGTAGTCGGCCGAGAGGCGAAGCCCCGGCGCAAAGCTCGGCGTGAACACGCCGCCGAAGGTCCAGGAATTGGAGGTTTCCTCGGACAGGTTTTCGTTGCCGCCGATTACGGTCAGCAGCGCAAGCGTCGATGCCGGATCGACCCATCCCATAGGCACGCCGTACGAACGGCAATTCGCTTCACGCGTTGGCGATCCGAGATTGATCTGGCTCGCATCACAAGGGTCGTTCGTGATATTCAGCGTGCCCCTGCTTTCCGGTCCGTAGAGCTCGACAATGTTCGGCGCGCGAACACTCTTCGAACGTGTGACGCGGAACCGGACATCCTCGGTCGGGGCCCAGCCGCCGCCAAGTTTCCAGGCAAGCGTGGAGCCAATGCTGCTATAGTCGGAAAAGCGCAGCGCACCTTCGATCTCCAGCGATTCCGCCAGAAACTGGTCTTTGAGAATAGGCGCCACAGCTTCGACAAAGGCTTCTTTTACCGACGTACTGGCTTCAACCGGCTGTGCGCCATTGTCAGTACGATACAGCTCACCGCGCGCGGCGAGACCGTCATCCTGCGCCGCCAGCTTGTCCTTTCGGTATTCAGCGCCGACTGCAACGCTAAGCGCGCCAGCAGGAAGCTCAAGCAGCGGACCGGTAATCTGGAAGCCCGCCACAGCCTGCTCGTTGTCGACTTTACGTGACAGCGTATAGGCGTAATAGGCCTTGTCTTCCTCCGGGATCAAACCGCCCGTAAACAGATCGAGCGCCACACAGCCTGCAGCGACTGCGACCGGGTCCGCACAGATAGCGCCGCCCATGCCATCAGAAATTGCATCGACAGCCTGGAAGTACCGCGACTCAATGCGGGTGTTGGCGATCGAATAGTTCTGCGTCCGACGGCCATATTGATAAAACACTTCCCAATTGAAGCGATCCGCAATTTCACCTTCAAAACCGACATTGGTTGTGAAAGTATAACGCGAATTGTCGTATTGCTTGTTGCCAAGGCGGTCTTCCTGCTCGGTGCCTATGGTGAGCGTGGGAGCAGAGCCCATCAGCGCCAGAACTTCGGCGGGGATTGTCGGATTGTCACGGCTGAGAACAATGCCGGAGTCAAAGAAGCTCTGGCCATTGGTCTTGGTTTCCGCGAAAGAGAAATCCACGCCGGCGACGAAGCGCACCGACGGCGCCACTTCATAGCTCATATTGGATATTGCAGAGAAAACAGTCCGCGGCGTGCGCAGGTTGCGCTCTTTGCTGTTGTAGCCATACGGGCCGCCTGAACAGCTATTGCCATAGCAATTGGGATTGTCCAGCGCCACAACGCCGCCATCATAGAAATACCGTTGACCGCCGATTACGAATGTCGGCTCGTAGGAAATCGAGACCGAATGCGGGTCAGAGATGATCAAGCGATCAGGGATGCCGTCATCCGGGCCGGTATTGGCCGGGTTGTTGACGAAGGTGAATGCGCCGGCGCCAGAAGCGTAGTCACGGTCTGTATATTTCAGTTCTTTCGATTCCTGCGCCGAAAGTCCGAAGCTCGCATAGCCCTTGCCGCCCGCGAACTCGCCGCCGCCGCTCAAATAAGCAGCATAGGTCTCTGCATCGCCTTCCTGTGAAATGCCTGCTCGAACCGTGGCCTCAAGACCCTCAAAGTCTTTCTTGAGCTTGACGTTGACAACGCCGGAGACTGCATCGGCGCCATACACCGCTGACGCGCCACCGGTAATGATTTCAATGCTTTCGATCATGCCCGGCGGTATTGAGGACAAGTCGACTTGTGAGCCCTCGCGCGAACCGGAAACCCGGCGGCGCCCGTCAATAAGAACAAGCGTTCGGTTCTCACCGAGGCCCCGGAGATTGATGAAGCTCGATCCGATGTCGCGGTTGAATGTATCGTTTGAAGAACCGAGACCGACGCTTATCTGCGGGCTTTGCATGATGATAGCCCCGGTGTCGACAAGACCGGTCTGCATGATTTGATCATTTGAGATTACGGTCGTCGGCGTCGGCGTATCAAATCCGCTACGGGCGACGCGCGACCCGGTGACAACCACCGTATCTGCAGCGGCGGCTTGCGTTTCCGCGTCTTGCGCGAACACGCCTCCGGTGCTGAACAGCGCCGCAACGCCACCCAACAATGTTCGTTTTAAATTCTTATTCGACACAGTTGCCCCTCGTCTTTCCAGCTTTGTGCTTTTCTTGAGCGAGATGACAATCACCCCGCCCTGAGTAAGGCCGCCGGAAAACTCCGTGTCGTCGAGCAACGCAACGAGTGCTTCTTCAACCGTGTACTGACCGATGACGGGGTTTACCCCGCCTTCATTTGCGAGCTTTTCAGGATAGATGAGTCTGGAGCCTGTTAACTCAACAAACTGATTAAGCGCAACGCCCAGGGTGCAGCGCTCGATATGGAACGCATATCGACCATCAGAATCCTGAGCGAAAGCACTCGACGCAAATAATATGGACACCGCCAAAATTCGGCAGAGTACGTTCATTTGCCCCAAACCCAGCCAATCCCCGCCTATTGGCCTCGCCAACAACACACGCTGGAGATATTCAATCCGGCCTCGCTGGATAAGACTTTTCAAAAACCAAAACAGCCGACCATCCTTCCGATTTTTATGTAATTTATATTACATCGGTCCTGGCAGCGTTTCTTCCCTCTACGTTTTTTTTGTTGTTAGCCCCGACACGCTACGCATTTTTAGCCTCCATTTTGCTTCTGCCCCCCGACAGAAAAAGATGCAAAAAACGCGGCGCATGTCAGCCTCTGTCAGTCATCCGTACAAGGCGCACCCTCTTGGCGTCGATTTTTTCCGCCTGCAGGCCCGCCATGATTTCAAGGGCTTCGAACATTTCATCGACCTCCCCTATTTTGAAAAAACCGGACACCGGGAGATCGCGGAGCGTTTGATCGTCAATTTCAATAGCGATATCCGTGTACCGGCCGACATCGGCGATCACTTCAGACAACGGGTCGCCAGAGAACGCCAGCACCCCCTGCCGCCAGGACAGCTTGCGGGCAAGCGCGTCTGGCTCGATTAGATCGACGCTCTCGACGTCCTCCCTGATAACAGCGGTTTGCCCGGCGCTTACCGCGGTCGCTGTTTGGGCCATGGCGGTTATTTCCTGCGGCGCGGCTGACTGCGCCGACGCAGCGTCCTCGGGCACAAAAATGACGCGACCCTCCGAAACAACAACATCCAATTCGCTGCCGGTGTTAAGGCGAACGGTGAATGCCGTCCCTACAGCCACCACGCGGCCGCCGGGCGTTTTCACTGTGAAGGGACGGTCCTTGTCGGACGCCACTTTGAAATAAGCCTCGCCGCGCAACAATCGAATATCGCGGCTGTCTTTGAGATAGGCGTATTCGACTAGGCTGTTGGTGTTAAGCTCGATGATCGAACCGTCAGGCAAATCTATGGTCTGCTGCTCACCGATCGCGGTTTCAAATGAATGGGGATAAGGGTCAGCGAATTTTCCGCTCATCACGATTGATGCGCCGACAGCACCAAGCACAGCGACTGACGCCGCCATGCCAGTCAGAACGGAGCGCCGCCCAAATATTCCGAACCGGGCCTGCGCTGCATCTTTGGCGAGCAATTCCTTGTTTTCTTCCGAGACCGCGTAGTCCGCTAAAACCTTGGCTTCATCGAAAGCGCCCCAGAGCGCCACGAGCCGCTCAAACGCATCCCGATGCCTGGCGCTCGCGCCACGCCAGGCCAGAAAAGCAACGCGGTCCGCCGCCGAGACATTGTCCTCCTCAAGCAGAACAAGCCACTCCGCCGCCTCGGCGTCGATGCTCTTTTGATCCGGCATCGTTGCAAGTGTTTCCGATTTACGCATCACTATCGCTTTCATTGGCGTCGCTTACGCCACCGGCAATTGCGTAAACCGCGCTACCGCCGGTTGGGCGCCCGCTATTTACAGCAGGAATCGCGCCAAATTCTCCTGGCTCATACCCCTGCTTGCGCAGGTGAGCTTCACACATCAACAGGGCCTCGGCCACATGCTTTTTCGCCGTACTCACTGACACATCCAGCCTCGCGGCAATCTGCGCGAGCTTCAAATTCTCTATTTTCCGCATCCAAAAAGCCCTGCGGTAGTTCGGCGGCAGGCTGGCTATAGCCTGCGACAGGGCCGCTAGTTTCCTCTTCGTATCGAGCTGGGTTTCCGCTGAGATCCCGGCTTCATCCATATAGACGTCTGACCCCCGGAATCTTCGATAGAATCGGTGGTGGTCCGTACTTTTTTTCAGTTCGCTAAAAGCCAGGTTTTTAGCGGATCGCAGGAGAAACGCCTTGGGTTCAAGGATCTCTGTTTTCATCTCCGCTGCGAAACATTTTATGAAAACTTCCTGGGTGAGGTCTTCAACATCCTCCGACCGGCGGAAGTATCTCGCAAAAACCCGCCTTATTGCGGTCTCGTTACTCAAAAAAGCCCCGAATATTTTAGACATATGCCGACATCTACGCCCTGTCCCCCGTCTTAAGGACATATTAGGCGGCAAAATTTCGTATTTATCCAGCCACGATCGGGCTTTTAAGAATTGTTTTTGAAAAGCTCGGCCGTTTTAAATTCTGAGACGTCTAAGGGTTGAGGGTGCATCCAAAAACCTTGCCCGCGCATGTTCCGGCCCGAGCATGACTGGCGTCTCGCCGCCAGTCAGCCCAGCGAGTCGGCCGGCGCCAACCCACCAATTGCGTGAGTTATAAAAATTTCAGCGCAACGTATGGGCGATGAAAGACGGGCTATTTCTCGCTCTGCGATAATAACGGAATGTTCTCCACCGCCGGCGCGTCTGCCCGCGAGAGGAGATACTGGTAGATTTTTTCGAGGTCCTCGTCGGGAAGCACGCTTGGCGCATAGGGCGGCATTCGCCGCGCCGGATGACGCACATAATACATGAAGACTTCCCGCGGCAGGGGATCAGGCGCAAGGCGCGGCCCCGTTTCCGCCCCCTGCCCTTCATATCCGTGGCACTCATAACAGCCATATTTTACGAACACCGCGCGGTGCGGCTCGTTCTGCGCGGCATCGCGCGTTTGCGCATTGCAAGAGGCCGGCGCAATGCAAGCCAGCACAACAAAAAGAACGCGCGAAAAGGTTTTCATCTGTTCAAACATAAGGGGCCTATCTCGGTTGGCAGAGCACGTCGATCAAGGCCGGCTCACCCTGATCGATAACATCAAGCGCACGATCCAGGATGCGCGAAAGATCGTTCGGATTATCGACGGGGCCTGTCGACCAGACGCCAAGGCCTTTAGCGACTGTTGCAAAATCGACCTTCGGATTTTCAAATTTCAGGCCGTGATGGGTTACCGGTCCGCCGACGCCGCGACGGCGCTCTGTCGCCATGCGCTGCAAATGCATGACCTCTTGATGGTAGCCGCCATTGTTATGCATGATCGTCAACAAGGGTAGATTATGGTGCGCCGCTGTCCAGAAGGCGCCCGGCACATAGAGAAAGTCTCCGTCGCCCTGGATGTTCACAGTGAGGCGTCCTGCTTCTTTATTCGCAAGCGCCGCCCCCACCGAACCCGGCGCCCCATAGCCGACGCCGGCCGCGCCGGAATCGCCAATATGATTGTGGTGCTTGTCAAAGTCCCAAAGCCGCTGCGGCCAGCGGCTCAAAAATGTGCCACCGCCTCTCGGCGTCAGCATCCATTCGCGATCGTTGATCTTGGGCCAAAGTTCCGCGCAGAGCCGCGCCAGGCTCACCGGAGATGCGCCCCAGCCATAGCGCGCCGCATCCAGCGACGCTTCGCGCTGGGCTTTGTGCGCCTCACGCCAATTCTGTGCACGCTCATCATATCTCGCACGATGCGCGGGCGTGATTGCGGCTTTGATTTTTTCCAATAGCAGCGGCGCTGTCGCTTCGCCGTCGCCGGAAACTGAAATATCCGCCGGGAAATAGCGCTGAAAACTTTGGTAGTTGGATTTTAAAAACAGATCATTGACGCCGATCAACGCCACCTTGGCGTCATCGCGCGCCTTGCGTCTGGGCGCGCCATGACGGCGCCCTCCCGTCATGGCGTTCACCACGCCCCACGGGTCCTGCACTTCCAGACCGAGAATGAAATCGGCGTCGAGGATGAGGTCGTCTTCCGCTGCGGTCTGACACAGATAATGGGTCGTCGGAAAATTCATCCGGCCACAAAGATCAACCACAGGCGCGTTCACCGCTTCCGCGATCTGCACCAGCAGCGACATGCCGGCTGGCGTGTTTGCAAACATGTCCGCAACGATGACCGGGTTTTCCGCCTCGACCAGCAGCTTCGCAATTTCTTCGACTGCATTTTCATCCCCCACCGGCGGCGCGCCTTTGGTGAATTTGGGAATGTCGATGGCGAGATCAGACGCCTCCTCCTCCTGGATATGCGCATCAAGCGCCAGATAGACAGGACCGTAAGGGGTGTCAGCGCAATTTTCATCGCGCGGGAGAAGTCTTCTGCAAAACCCTGCAAGGAAAGCGGCGCGGCATCCCACTTCGTGAAGTCGCGGATAATCTTGCCGGTATCATGCGCGGAATGGTTCCAGTCGATATAGCTGGAGCGTTTGGTGGAGTCCGCATGGGTGCTGCCCATGATGATCATCGGCGTTCTGTCGACATACGCATTGTAGACCGCCATCGCAGCGTGCTGAATGCCGACCGTTCCATGAGCGAGCACGCCCATGGGTTTGCCAGAAGCCTTGGCGTAGCCATGGGCGATGGCGACCGCCTGCTCTTCATGGGTCGCGGTTATGATCTCAGGGTTTTCATTGCCGGCGTAATTGACGATCGATTCCTGCAAGCCCCGAAAGCTCGATGCGGGGTTGAGGCTGATATAGGGCAAACCAACCGAGCGGATGACATCGACCATGACGTCAGAGCCCGGACGATCGACGAAATAGCGCTCCGACAATTCCGGGCCATATTGGTCAACGGAAGCGATGTCGCCCTCTTCCATTTGTTTTTCCGCGCGGGTCGGCGCAGGCGCCTTTGTGTTCGCTTCCTGCGCCTGCGCGCGTGCGGCGACCGGGCCGGCCGCCCCCGCCGCCAGGCCGCCTGCGAGGCCGGATTTCAAGAGCCGGCGCCGATCAACCGAGAGCGTTTTTTCTTTTTCTCGTTCGTCACGCTGCTTCCCCCTCTTTTGGTGAGGATTCCTTCGAAGGCAAAATTGGATATGGGCCGATCAAAAGGAGCATGAGGATTGCAATGAGCGTCGCAATCGAAGCGACGATCAGGCCCGAATGGTAAGATCCGAACAGGTCAAAACTCAGGCCCGCAAAATAGACGCCTGCGGCGCCGCCGACATTAAACAGCATGTACATAAAGCCGTATGTCCGCCCGACGGACCGGCGACCGAAATACTGCGCGCAGAGATAGCCAAGCACATCGAATTCCACACCCAAGCCGATGCCGATCGCCACTGTCGTCATGATCGCGGTTGCGTTGCTCGGCGCAAAGGCGAGGCTCGCAAAGCCCGCCGCCGTTGTCATCAACGCAAGCGCGGCCACATGGGGCGCGTGGAATTTGTCCATCAAATATCCCGAGATAATGCGCGCTGTGATGATCGATACGCCAAGCATTGATGCTGCGCCCGCCGCCTCGCCGCGCGTCATGCCGCGATCGACCAGCAGGGGAACGATTTGCGAAACCGCACCGGTAAGCGCAATGCCCAAAAGAAAACTGGCGATGACAAGCTTCCAGAAGGTCGGCTGGCGCAGACATTCGGAAAATGTGTATCCCGCTGCGAGCTTGGCCTCGCCGGATTTGCGCCATTCCTGTTGCGAAACGCCATCAGGATATTGCCCGATATCGGCGGGCTTGTTCCGGACCATGAAATACACCAGCGGCGCCACGATCAGCAGATTGACCGCCCCGATCGCCATATAGGCCTCTCGCCAGCTCGCATGGATCGTAATCCAGTTGACAAGACGCGGCATGATGATGGCGCCAATCCCCGCGCCGGAAATACCAAGGCCAAGCGCCAGTCCCTTGTATTTGTCAAACCATCCTGTCAGCAGCGGAACATAGGCGATGGTCGAGGCGCCGCCGCCAAGAACCGTCAAAGCGAAAGCGCCGATGTAAAACTGCCAGAGATGCGACATCTGGGAGAACAATGCGAAAATCAATCCGAACATAATCGTCGCCGGCACCAGCAACGCCCGGACGCCTTTTTGGTCTACGACAGCCCCCAATATGGGAAGCATCGCCATCATTGAGATATTGGACACGGTGATAGCGAGCGCGATATCGCCGCGTCCCCACCCATATTGCTCCGAAAGCGGAATAACGAAGGAACTGAATCCAAAAATAAACGCGCCGGGATAGCCGAAACACATGCCGAGCGCGGCGACGGGTACAAGCACCCAGCCGAAAAAGATCTTATTTTTTATGACGAACTCTCCTTCAATGGTTGTCCGTGTTCTGTTGCGCGAACACGATCCCAATACTTTGGCCGGACAAGAAACAGGGATGCCGCCGACAGGACACAGGCCGCAACCGACAATCCAAACCCAAGATTGTAAGAACCGGCGCCGTCGTAAATCGCCGACATGATGGTCGGCCCAATCGCATTACCGACTGCGAAGGCGCCCATATAAACCGGCATGACATTGTTGATCAGACGCGGTCCGTAGCAATGCTTGGCGACGACCGGGGCGACGATGACAAAGCCGCCATGGGCGATGCCCCGCGCAATCGCAAAAGCAGCCAGCCACCCGGCGCCGCTTATCTGCAGAGCAAGAAAAATGGAGAACGCGATCAGCAGATACCAGGCGGAGACACCGCGAATTGAAAAGGCGTCATAGAATTTCCCCGCCATCAATTTGGCGACGATTCCCAAACCAAAAATGCTCGAAAGACCGGCCGCCGCTGCGCTGGCGCTGAGATTTAATTCCTTTTCAAGGAACAGATAGGTGTGCTGCAAAACCGCCGAGTCCGCCGCGGATACAAGGAACAGGCCTGAGACCACAATCCAGAAGCCGGGCGTTTTAAGAACATCGGAGAAAGTCTCCTCCAGATCCGCCGCATCCAGTCTTGCTTTATCGGCTTCTTGCGCCTTGCGCTCGCTATCATGTTTGGCGATTTTAACGCCGTCGGGCTTATCGTTCACCAGGAATACAAA
The DNA here is from genome assembly GCF_055809375.1 of Hyphococcus sp. D3-15. NCBI lineage: Bacteria > Pseudomonadati > Pseudomonadota > Alphaproteobacteria > Parvularculales > Parvularculaceae > Hyphococcus > Hyphococcus sp. D3-15. Next base: position 3,611,094 of record NZ_CM147910.1, read on the forward strand.
TAGCGGCAGCGCGATCGCCCAGATCGGCGCGCTAATCACGACAAAGGCGAGCCGCCAGCCGATTTGTTCGATCAGGAAACTGGTGACAAACGGAAAAACGATGCCCCCGGCGCTGACCCCTGATGCAACAATGGCGACAGCGAGCCCCTGATTGCGCGTAAACCATCGGGACACCAGCACCTGACAGGAGATCATGACCGGCATGACGCCGAGGCCGATCAACGCGCCTGCGAAATAGTAGCTGTAAAGACTTCCAATCCAGGAAAACGACGCCATGCCGAGCGCCGTAATCACGCTCGCCGCGATCATCACCGCCTTCAACCCGAACCGGTTGATCGCAAAGCCCACCAGAAATATCGATGTTATAGCCGAGAACAGATTTTTGAGCGCCACGATGCTCACTGCGCTGGTGCGCGACCAGCCAAATTCGTCGATCACCTGCCCATAGATAAGCGGCAGCGATCCCGTCACCGCGCCATAGGTGCACATGACACAAAGAAATCCCGCAAACGCCATCAGCCAGCTGAAAGCGGAATCCGTGTGCAGCGAGGAAGCTTTGGCCCCGGGCGGCCGAGGGGCGGCCCGCGTCATGCTATATGCTTTCGCAGCCCGTTTTTACGCCAGCACCAACCGTCGCTGAAAAGACTTCCCATTCCGACCTTCACTCCCTTGCGCGCCGTTTCGCCGCTTTGCACAAAACAAGCAGCGATATTTTTTTGCCCCTCCCGCACAGACGGCCCTTAACCAACGGGCCGCCCGAAGCACGAAGAAAGTTGCAGCGCATGAAGGAAGACGCGCCATAGCGGATTTACCTCAGCAAATGCCGGCGCTCTCTCGTAAAAAGAAAAATGGTGTGATAGCTTCCCGCCCGAATAGGGAGAAATGCGTCCGTTCCGCCGGTGTGCGGGTTCATATCTACTGGGGACAGCTCATGAATGAAGTAGCGAAGGCAGCGCAAACGGAACACTCCGCATTGCTTGAGGACTTGTCGAAGAATTTCAGACGTCCGCTGATCGCCTACTTCCTAAAACGCACGCGCAATAGCGCTGAAGTCGAAGATCTGGTTCAGGAAACATTTTATCGAATTATACGGCGCTCAGACGGAGAAAAAATTCGAAACCCCGAGGCTTTTCTCTTTCAAACCGCCGCCAACCTGCTCCGGGATCACGCCAGACGCGAAGCCACCCAGGCCAGTTCGCTGTCTTCTTTCGCCGATGTGTCGAATACTACTGAGGTGATTTCGCCCGAGCGCGTCTTACAAAGCAAGCAAAGCCTCAAATCGATCCTCGCCGCGCTGGATTCCGTGAGCGAGGTCACAAGAGACATCTTTATTCTGCATCGGCTGGAGAACATGAAATACAAAGAAATAGCCAGCCTTTACGGCATTTCTCAGAGCGCTGTCGAAAAGCACATGATGAAGGCGATAGCGCATCTGATCCGCAGCAGGGAAGAATGGTAGACAAGACCGGACATAGCGATTCAGCTTCCAGACAAGGCGCGCCCGATGGCGACCTGTCTGACGAGGCCGCCTACTGGTTTATGCAGGTGAATCTGGGCTCGCCAAGCCCGGAGACGCAGGAGCGTTTCCGGCAATGGCTGCGTGCGAGCGATGATCACGCTGAGGCTTTCGCATCGGCCGAAGAGTCATGGAGCGCCGTCGGAGATGTCGCCTCCGAGCCGGAAGTGATGGAATTGCGCGGGCTCGCCCTTCGGCGCAGCGCCTCACATCGCCATCCTCGCGGGCTTGAAGTCACGAGGCGCGCCGCCGCCTTCGCCGGCCTTGGCGCTATATTCTGTGCCGCTACGGGGCTGTGGGCGTTTGGAAAGCTCAATAACAACACCTACGAAACCGCCATCGGCGAACGCCGCGTCATTACACTGGCCGACAATTCTAAGGTTACGCTAGACGCCGGCACAAAGCTGCAAGTCTCCTACTCCGCCGAAGCCCGCAACATACAGCTTCAGCGCGGGCAGGCTTTCTTCGAAGTCGCCAAGGATACGCTGCGGCCCTTTAAAGTGATGGCGGGCGACCAGACCATCGTCGCCCTCGGGACGGCGTTTAATGTCGAGAGAATGCCGCAAGAAACACTCGTCACTCTGTTGGAGGGGCGCGTCGCCGTCCATGGCGTCAAAACGCATGTTGGCGCTGACAAGAAAAAGCCCTCCGATGCGCTGCCTCATCTGCAAAATAACGGCAAAGAACAACAGATGTCGCCGGGCGAACAACTTTCAGTGGACAGTCGCGGCGATGCGGTGTTGCGTCGACAGGTGGCGCTGTCTCACACTGTCGCATGGACGCGCGGTCAACTTATTTTTGAAGACGAGCCGTTGTCATCGGCGATTGCTCGAATAAACCGCTATTCGCAGACACAAGTCGTACTGTCAGACCAGAGCATTTCCGATATTCGCATTAGCGGTATTTTCAACACAGGCGACACAACAGCCTTTGTAGAAGCTCTTTCTCAATATTTCCCTGTCGACATATCCATGCAGCAGAATGGCGACATTCAGCTAAAGCGCCTTTAAATATCAGCGAATGCGCTGCGAGCGCCTTGCGCTCGTAATTTCATCTTTCCCTGCGCAATTGCAAAAACTCTTTTTCAGAAAAATAGTTACTCATACTTGCTGAGGTAAGAACAACCTGGCGCGTCTTACTATTTACGATACCGGGCTAAATTCCAAAAAAACACCGAAACATCCGGGTATTGGGAGGGAATATGAAACACGGAATCAAAAAACTTAGACTATACCTATATGCGACGTCTGCGGCATTCGCCGTACACGCCGCAATGCCTGCATGGTCGGCGCAGGCGAACAACACTGTCAGCGACTTTGACATACCTGAGCAGTCACTTGAGACAGCGCTGAATGCGTTCGGGACAACATCCCAATCTCAACTTCTGTATTCACGCGACATTGTTCAGGGCCGCGTCAGTCAGCCATTGCGAGGCGAGTTGACACGCGATCAAGCGTTGCAACAACTTTTGGGCGATACTGGCCTTACTTACGAAGAAACAGACTCGGGCGTCATTCTCATTCGTTCGGCTCAAGCTGCAAATGGCGCTCAATATGTGTCGGCAGTGCAATATGCGCAGGCGCAAGACGGTCCCGCCGCAGTTGACACGGTTTCCAACCAGAGAAACGAGGCGGCGTCTTCCGACTACCCTACGGAATCGGCGGACATAATCACAGTAACGGGCTCGCGTATCTCTACCGGCCTCGATACTCCGTTATCTTCGCCTCTAGAGCTTGTATCCCGCGATGAGTTGACCGGCGCAAACAGGGCCACCATTGGCCAGTTTGTCATCACGTCGACGCTAAATTCGGGCAGCTTTCACAACAACGAACAATCAACGCAGTCCGATTCAACGGCGACCGCGTTTAACCTGCGCGGTCTCGGCGTTCGCTCAACACTGGTCCTGATTAACGGTCAGCGCCAGGTCGACACGCCAGAGCCAGGCAAGAAAAACGTCACTATGGTTGACGTAAACTCGCTCATGCCATCGATCATGGTGGAGCGTCTTGAAATTCTGAAAGACGGCGCCGCAGCGCTCTACGGTTCAGAAGCTGTCGCCGGCGTGGTCAACTTCATCACGCGCGACAAATTCCAGGGTTTCGAAATTGACGCCAACTGGCAGCGTGCGCAATTCGGCGGCAAAGACGACGTCTCCGCGCAAGCCATTTGGGGCATGCAGGGTGATCGCGGCGGCATCGTCTCTGCGATCGAATTCCAAAAACGCGATCCGAACTTCCTGGACAACAGATTCTCGGACCGTATCTTCGATTATGGCGCGACCTCGAGCTTCAGTACGCCAGGCTCTTTCATCACGAGCTCAGGCCGCGTGCCTGATCCGCTTTGCGCGAGCCCTGCACTCGATGATCTGGCTGCGGACCTTTATCCGGGCATCACCGGCGAAAACCCCGTCAGTATTATTGACGGCGACCGCTGCATCAGAATCTTTGCTCAAGGGCGTGGCTATAACTCTAAAGAGACACGCCTCAATGCGATGGTCCGCGCCAATTACGACGTTACAGACTCGTTTGAGACGCATTACGAGGCCGGCATCAGCCGCGGACGTTTTGAACGCTTCACGCAAGCCGTGCCGACCGCCTTCCCGCGTACATCACGCTCTGCATCGACGGTGCCGATTTCCAACCCCGGCAACGTGTTCGGCGAAGAAGTCGTCGCAACATTCCAGCGCGGCATTCTCAACGGAAACCCGTCAGTGGGTCTTCGCGAAGGGCCCGGTCAGCTCGAAACCGATTATATTCGACTGAATTCCGGCTTTGACTACCGCCCGTTTGACTCCGGCCTTCTGCTTGAAGGCGATGTCACCTGGGCGACGAGCGATTCGATGGTGAAACGCTCTGACGTTGTCGAAGAAAGATGGGCCGCTGCGCTCAACGGCTTTGGTGGCGCGCAATGCGATCCGACAACCGGAATGGCGGGCATCGGCGATTGCTCATATTTTAACCCGTTTGCCAGCGCATTTTTGGCAAGCCCGGGCGATGCTGAGTACAATGATCCCGAAGTGGTGAAATGGCTTGCCCCTGAACTCGTTCAGGACGGGCGCACGGAACTGTTCACGGCTGAATTTGTCGCTTCTGCGCCGCTTTTTGAACTGCCGGGTGGCACATTGGGCGCAGCGGTTGGCTTCCAGTATCGTGAAGAAAGCTGGCGCCGCAACGTTTCGGAACTCAGCAAGTCTCCGGGCTTTGTGTTTCAGGGCCGTGAAGTCGACGCCAGTGGTGACCGCGACGCTATCTCCGCTTTCTTCGAAGTGCGCGCTCCCCTTCTGCAAACGCTCGAACTCTCTGTCGCTGGCCGGTATGAAGATTTCGGCGGTCGCCTGAACAGCTTCGATCCGAAGGTCGGACTTGTCTGGCAGCCTGTCGATGGTCTGACCCTGCGCGGATCATGGGGCACTGCATTCCGCACGCCCAGTCTCAATCAGGTTTACGGCACCCGTATTGGCGCTGTGAACGTGACGGTTGATCCGGTCACCAGCGAACAGGATACGGTTCAGTCGATTGAGCAAGGCGGTGATGTCGATCCGGAAGAATCCAAGAGCTACAATATTGGCGCGGATTACGAATGGAACGGCTTCTCGGTCAGTGCTGATTTCTGGAACTACGATTTCTCCGGGATCGCGATCCAGCTCGACCCTGAACTTCTGATTCAAAACGACCCGACCAGCCCGCTGATTGTGCGTGATGGCAGCGGTCGTCCGATTCAGATCACCTTGCCCATCATCAATGCGTCATCAGTCAAAACCAATGGCGTAGACTTCAAACTCGGTTACGAAGCGGAACTGGGTGACTGGGGTCAACTTACACTCAAGACCAGCACGTCTTTTGTGAACAAGTATGAGTATCAGGAAGAGCTGAACGGTCCAATCATTGATGGCGTGGGATACCGCAATGACACGAGCGGTGTCGCTGAACCCCTGCCACGCTGGCGCGGCAACTATTCTGCGGCGCTCAATTTCGGACCGAACTTTAACTACCGGGCTGCTGTCACGACGCGCCTCGTTTCGACGGTCGTCGATCGTCAGAATGAAAGCGTCGATGATAACTTCGTAACTGTCGACCTCGCCCTGTCTGCAACGCTCGACAATCTCCTTGGTTCGGGTTCGCAAGATAGCAACACAGTCGTCCGGTTTGGCGTCAACAACCTCTTCAATGAGGCGCCGCCGCTTATCATCGGATCGCTCTTCACATTTGACGAGCGCTCATATGACGGAACGGGCCGCCAGTTCGTTCTCGGCCTAACCCACAAGTTCTAAAACTTGCGGACGGCGCAGACCATTGGTCAGCGCCCACACTTAACGACACTGCCGCCGCCGGCGCTGCTCACGCAGAATTGGCGGCGGCCGGTATTTGAAGAAAAACAAAAAAATCGGAGTTTTTCATGCTGGTCATCTCGAACGAAGAGATTGAACAAATAATGACGCTTGCGGACTGTCTTGATCCGCTCAAGCAGGCCTATATCGAACTAGAGCGTCAGGAAGCGGTAAACCGCGAACGCACGCACACCTTCTTCCCGGTAGAAGACGACAGATATCCGGGCTTTCGTTACAGATTCAAATCCCAGGAAGGCGCCAATCTGGCGAGCGGCGTGTGGGCCTTGCGCATCACATCCGACATCGCCGGCGTTGAAACGCTGCCAAGCGGTGAACAACGCCGCCGTCTGATCCCGGCGGCCCCTGGAAAAAAATATTGCGGGCTTGTGACGCTCTATAGCATTCGCACGCTGGAGCCGCTCTGCATTATCCATGACAGCGTCTTGCAGAAATGGCGCGTCGCCGCGACCTCTGCTTTGGCGATCGACAAAATGGCGCGAAAAAACGCAAAGGTCGCGGGGCTTTTCGGATCCGGCTGGCAAGCCGGCGCTCATCTCGAAGCCATGTTCCACGTCCGCCCTGATCTCGAAGAACTGCGCGTGTTCAGCCCGACCACAAAAAACTGCGAACGCTTCGTCGCAGAATATAAAGACCGCTATGACGGACGGGTCGTTGTTGCAAAAGATCGCCGCGACGCGGTCGCCGGTTGCGATATCGTCACTTGCGCTACGGCGGCGATGGAGCCCTGCTTCGACGGCTCCTGGGTGGAGCCCGGCACGCATCTGACGTCGATTACCTCGCCCGACGAAACCAATGATCGCCGCGAACTCGACGATGCGAGCTTCGACAAGGCCGCGCGTATTGCAGTGACCTCCGTGCCGATAATCAAGAAGGTCGGCCAGAGCGACATTCTCGGCCCTGTTGAGCGCGGGCACATCAAATTCGAAGATATCGCGCCGATCGGCGATTTGTTGTCCGGAAAAGTCTCCGGCCGCGACAGTGACGACGAAGTCACGATCTTCGCAAACAACACCGGCATGGGCCTGCAATTCGCAGCCGTCGGCGCCTTTGCGCTCGAAGCCGCCAAAAAGGCCGGCGTCGGTCACGACGTGCCGACTGACCTGTTCCTTGAGGAGACAACCCCATGAGCAACGCAGAGGAAAAACTCGGCGGACCCTGCATTTCTGTGGGCGATCACGTCAACACGGATGTGGTCATTCCGGGCCGATATCTTGTCAGCATCGATCCAGTCGAGCTGGCCAAACACGCCTTCGAGCCGCTGGGCGAGGAGTTCCAGCAGCGCCTTTACAAATCGCGTGTGCTCGTTGCTGGCCGGAATTTCGGCTGCGGTAGTGCGCGCGAGCAAGCGGCGACCTGTCTGATCGGCGCCGGCGTCAAAGCGGTCGTCGCGGCCTCCTTCGCGCGCGTCTTCTTCCGCAACGCCATCAATACAGGGCTTGTGGCCGTGCAATGCCCGGAGCTTGTTGAAGACGTCAGCGACGGGGACGAGATCTTTATCGACCTCTCCGCCGGAAAAATTTCCGCCAAAGGTAAAACATACGGGTTCAGCGCTTACCCGGAAAACATGCAACGCATTCTGGACGCTGGCGGGCTTATGCCATTCGTCGCCGGAAAATTGAAAGAGGAGCAAAGTCAGGCGCAATGAGCACATCAGCAAAGACTTTTGCGCAAAAAGCGCTTGAACGCGCATCAGGCGTCAATGACTTGAAACCGGGCGACATCGCCGATGTGGCGCCGGATATTTACATGAGCCACACCGCAAGCTGGCGTTGCATCGCCGCCTTCGAAAAACTCGACGGCGCGGTTCTGAAACACCCTGAACGCGTGGCGATGGTGATGGACCACATCTCCCCCGCCCGCACGAGCCTCGTTGCAAGTCAGCACCGCCGCAGCCGCCAGTTCGCCGAAGCGCAAGGCATCAAAAAGTTTTTCGACGTGCAGGAAGGCATCTGCCATCTGGCGCTGATGGAAAACGGCTGCATCCGCCCCGGCAATGTCATAATCGGCACCGATTCTCACTCGACGATCTATGGCGCGCTCGGCGCGCTTGGCACCGGCGTCGGCTTCAGCGAAATCACCGCCGCCTGGGCGCTAGGCACGATCTGGATGATGACGCCGGAATCGATCAAGATCACTCTTGAGGGCCGCTTGCCCAAAGGCGTCTACCCCAAGGATATCATGCTGAAGCTGATCGGCGATCTTACCGCCGACGGCGCCACTTATAAATCAATAGAGTTTCATGGCAGCCTAACCCGGAGCCTCTCGGTTTCCGAACGCATGACTTTGTGTAATCTCGCCATGGAGATGGGCTGCAAGAACGCCTATGTGCCGCCGGACAAAAAAACTTTCGAGTTTTGCCGCGCGGCCGGAGTCGAAGACCCCGAAAGCACGGCGCTCTATCCGGATGAAGGCGCCACCTATAGCGAGACGATCACGCTGGACGTCTCAACCCTCGAGCCGCAAATCGCCTGCCCGCATGTAGTCGACAATGTGAAACCAATTTCAGCCGTCGCCGGTCTGAAGCTGGATCAGGTTTTCGTCGGCTCCTGCGCAAATGCGAAATATGACGACCTCGTGGAAGTCGCGGCGATCCTGAAAGGCCGCAAGATCTCGCCAAATGTCAGGATGATGGTGACGCCGGGTTCGCGCGGGATTTTAAAACGCGCAACCGAGGAAGGCCTGCTCAGCACCCTGATCGATGCGGGCGCATTGATCACCAACCCCGGATGCGGCGGCTGCGCCGGCGACGGGGGCGCCATGGGCGACGGCGAAGTAACGTTGTCGACCGCAAACCGCAATTTCCGGGGACGCATGGGCAGCTATGAGTCCGATATCTATTTGTCGAGTCCGGCGACGGCCGCCGCCTCTGCGCTGACCGGACACATTACTGATCCGCGCGAGGTGCTCAAATGACAACACTTATCGAGAATATCCTCGCTCGCGCCAGCGGGCGTAAATCCGCTGCGCCGGGCGAAGTGGTTGTCGCAGAAGTCGACGGCATGGTGATGCACGAAATCAGCGGCTACCTGACCACGAAGCTCTATGATGAAAAGATCGACCGCCCGCTGAAAAACCCCGAGCGTCTTCATATGGTGTTCGATCATATTTTTTCGCCTCCCCGCGAACATGAAGCGGAAATGCTCAAGGCCGATCGCGTCTGGGCGCGCAAAAACGCGATCAATCTGTACGATTGCGGCAGCGGCAACATTCACAACGCCGTCTTTCAAGCCGGCGCCATCGGACCGGGCATGGTGCTGGTCGGTTCAGACAGCCATACGCCGGTCTATGGGGTGATGGGATCTTTCGCCGCCGCACTCGGCAATGATTCCCATGCGGGCACCGTATTTCCCTACAGCAAGGCATGGTTCAAAGTCCCGAGCACGATCCGCATCAATCTGCATGGGGAACTCGCCCCGGGCGCAACGCCCCGCGACATCGCCTTGTGGCTAGTCTCGCAGATCGGCGAAGGCGGCGTCGTTTATAAGGCGCTTGAATTTGGCGGCCCGTTCATTGACGGACTGAGCCTGTTTGATCGCTGGCTGTTTCCCCTCATCAATGTCGATGTCGGCGCCAAATGCAGCTACATCGTGCCGGATCAAAAAGTCTTTGACTTTGCGGAAAAAGTCGGCGCGATGGGATCATGGCGCGATCTCGACATCCCGAAAACGACCGATGCAGATTTTGAGAGAACGCTGGACTTCGATATTTCGGGCGTCGGGCCGCAGATCGCCTGTCCGCCCACGGTCGGCAATGTCAAAAATGCACGCGAAGTCGCTGGCGAGACCATACAATATGCCGAACTCGGCGGACATGGCGGCGGGCGTATCGAAGACATTCGCGCCGCAGCGCAGGTTTTCGAAAACGCCAGCGTAAATCCGCAAGTGCGTTTCAACATCGTGCCGTCGAGCCGAAACGCCTTCGCGGACGCCTTAAAAGAAGGCCTCGTTGAAAAGCTGCATAATGCCGGCGCCTTGTGGTTCCCGCCAAGCACCGGCTCCAACCAGGCGGTCAATATGGGCGCGCTCGCAGACGGCGAAGCGATGATTTCCACCCATTCACGGAACTTCCCCGGCCGCAATGGCAGCCCCCGCGCCAAGATGTTCCTTGCATCAGCGCATACCGTCGCCGCCTCTGCGAAGGCCGGACGCATCGTAGACATTCGAGAGGACGCATGAACGATTTTGCATTCACAGGCCGTTGCTGGAAAGTCGGCGACTACATTCCAACTGACCAGATCATTAAAACGCGGCGCGTGTACCAGCCGCTGGAAGAAGCGGCGAAATTTGTCCTGGAGGACGAGCATCCCCGCTTCGGCAAGGAAGTTCAAAAAGGCGACGTCCTGATCGCCGGAAAACATTTCGGACAATCATCAGGGCGCGCCGTCGCGGTGAAAGCAATGATTGCGACTGGCGTTTCCTGCGTGGTCGCAGAATATTTTTCGCGAACATTTTACCGCAACGCATTCGAAATCGGCCTGCCGATACTTGAAGTGCCCGGCGTCACCGCCAGTGTTGAAGAAGGCGATACGGTGTTCGTAGACCTTCCCAATGCCTGTATCCTCAACAAGCGCACGGGAGAAACGCTGCAAGGCAATCCCGTCGATCCGTTTCTTCTCGACATGATTCGCGGCGGCGGCATTATCGCCATAGGCCCTCAACTCGCAGGAGGCGCAGCATGAAGCGCGGCCTAGTTAAACTCGACATCAATGAAACGCCTCATACGGCTTATGAAAACCGCCTCGATCAGTTGCGCGCCCAACTCAAGGAAAAAGGCTGCACCGTCGGCCTCGTCTATGCCGACATATCGCGCGGCGGCGACCTCGCCTATCTGACCAATTTCTGCCTCTACTGGAACGAAGCGGTGCTGGCTGTGCCGGTTGACGGCGCTCCCGCGCTCATCATGAAACTGTCCAAGCGCGTAAACCCCTGGATTAAGCGCACGACAATTCTTGACGATATTCGCAGCGGCCCCAATGCGGCGAAAAACATCGCTGGATTTCTTGATGAACACAAAGGCGGCGCGAAAGCAGTTGTCGGTCTTATTGACAGCGAGTGGTGGCCAAACGCGCTTCTGACGCAGTTGAGCGAGGCGGCGCCTGAAGCAGAATTGCGCCCGCTTGGAAGCCTTGTAAAAGAGGCGCGCCGCGTTCCCGATCCGGAAGAACTCGCCCTGCTCGAAGACGCAGGACAAATTCTCTCCGGCGTCATCGAAAAAGCTGCGCATGAAACCGAAGATGGCGCGCGTCTTTCTCTCATGGTTGGCGATGGCCGGCGCGCCGGCTATGCGGATCTCGAAGTCCATTGCAGAACTGCCGATAGTGGCGAGCGGCTCATCGACGCCTGGGGCCAGTATCGCTATGTCTGGATGGAAGCAGCCCGTACGGAAGGCGGCGACGCCGGAAAAATCCTCCAACGCGCCAGAGACGCGCTGTTCAGCGCACTGAAACCCGGCGCAAGCGAAAGCTCCCTGCAAGCCGCTATTGCAAAAGCCTTTCCCGGCGAGAAAAACCTCACCGTTTCCTGCTGGTCGCATGTCGATATCGAAACACGCGGGGCCTATCGCCTGGCTGCAGACGCCAATCGAGCATTTGTCGAGGGCGAAGTCGTGGCCCCTCGCCTCACACTGAAGACACCGGCTGGCGTGTTCGCATCCGCCGCAACCGTGCGTCTTCTCTCCGGCAGCCTGAACATCATCGCCGCATAGCTAAAGAAAGACTCTCACATGACCCTAATGGCGCAACCAGCAATCGCCGCACCGCCCCTTGAAGAGCGTGAGTGGCGCTATAAACGCATTCGCAAGGAAATGGAGAAAGCCGGCCTGGGCGGTCTGCTTATCTATGCGCCATCCTGGCGGCGCGAGAATTTCCGCTATGTCACGGGCGCGGCTATCCAGTCGAGCGTCGCCCTCGCCTATCTTCCCGCCAATGGCGCGCCAACCGCGTTTGTGCTTTCCGCAGAAGATGAACGCGCGACAAAAGCCGCCGGGTTTGTCGACGATGTGCGTCGCGTCACGCTTTCCTCGCCGGACGACATCGCCGCGCGCCTGCGCGAAGGCGGCGCGCCCGACAAGATCGGCGTTGCGGGCTGGGATTTTCTCCCGAAAAACCTGCTTTCAGGCCTCGAAGCCGCCGCCCCCGGCGCCGCCTTCGTCAACGGCACGATGATTGGCGACAAGGTCCGCCTAGTGAAAAGCGATTGGGAGATCCAAAAGCTCCGTCGCGCCGGCGAAATCTGTGATGCGGCGTGGCTCGCCTTCCTGGAAGCGATCGTGCCCGGCGCCCATGAGTTCGACATTGTCGCCAATGTTGAGGCCAAGCTGCGCAGCATGGGCGGCGCTGACAATTTCATGCTGATCGCGTCTGGCGGCGACGATGTGCGCGGCATGACCCCGCCTACTGACCGCAAGCTTCAAAAAGGCGACATGGTCCGAACGGAGCTGACGCCGCAATGGGACGGCTATTGGACGCAAATTTGCCGATCCGCCGTGATGGGGCCTGCCAGCGACGCACAGAAGAAATCATTCGACCTGTTCGACGAGTCTGTCGCTGCCGGCATTGACGTGATCAAACCCGGCGTTACTGCAAATGACATTGCAAAAGCGGAAAACGACGTGTTCCGCAAATACGGATATGGCGAATATTGCACGGCGGAATATACCCGCGTGCGCGGTCATTGCCTGGGTCTTTATCTAGATGAGGTCCTTATTCTCGAGGGCGTCGAAACCGTGCTTGAAGAAAATTCCGTACTTATCGTCCATCCCAACACATACACGCCGATCGCCGGCTATCATGTGCTGGGCGACAGCGTTGTCGTCACCAAAAATGGCGCGGAGAAACTCTTCAAAACGCCGCGCCAGCTTGACGAAGTTCCTGTTTAAGACGCACCGCGCACAAGGCCCAGCTCGTATTATGACGGGCTGGGTTTTCAACCGCGTTGGCTAAGGGCGGAATTTTGTCCACGCGATGTGGCGAACGCCGCCATTCATTTGCATCGGGTCATCTTTCCGGTTGATGTAATACACAGTCAGCAACTTGCCGGGTTCGATTTCGATCACGCGCGGGTACCCGCAATCCCAACTGCCGCCATCATCCCGCAGGATCACTTCCCGGCCCCATGTGCGTCCATCGTCTTCGCTTACTCTGTAGCGAACGCCAGACGGCATCGTGCGGTACCCATAAACGCAGACCACGCGCCCATCACGCATGGGTACAAGGTCACCGGGCGCGCCAATGTCATTCACGCGGGAAAGAAACCCCCAGCTCCGCCCGCCATCCAGACTTTCATAAATCTCTGTCCAGATGACGCTGCGCGCATCGCGCTGATAACGCAGCGATGCGAGAACCTTTCCGTTGGGCAGCACAATAATTCGCGGATAAAAATGCGGCAGCGGCGAATATGGCGACTTCAATTCATAATAAGGCGACGGCGGACGCTCCTCAGTCATGAAGGAAAGATACCGCCAACGCCACCCATCAGTTGTGGCGTAGACAAGCGGGCGCGGTGACAATGCTTCCGGGGAATTGGTCTGACAGCCGAGCAAGTGAACGCCGTCATCACGCGTAGCATACATGGGTGAGCCGAAATTCGTTAGGGACGGCAGGCTGTATCGCGGCAATATGATCGGCGCCCGCCAGCTTACGCCGCCATCGCTTGATGCGCGCAACCATGCTTGTGCGGTTTGGCCGAATAGCGACGGCAAGCCGCCCCCCATGATCAACGTGTCTCGACTTGAAAAATCGAGCGGCGGCAACGCCGACCAGTCAGCGGATGCGCCGCCGGGGAAATCTTCCGGGCCTTTCGCCGCCATATCGAAGACAGATTGAACGCTGGCCCGATCCCAGCTTGCTCCCCCGTCGGTGGAGCGGATGGTCACCAGATGCGCCGGCTTTCGCGCGATCTGACCATGATCTACATCATCGGCGTCGGCGTAATTGTTCCGCACCCGTTTGAAACTCGCGACGATATCGCCATTATTTGTCTGCCAGAGCCCGCAATAAAATGGCCATCCGCAATATTCCGCTTCGTTCCGATAGACGACGCCATGCTCTGCATGAGAGGCATGGCGCGGCGGCTTAAAACTATCAGTCATCTGTCACAAGGTCCGGTTTGAGCTGGCGGTCATCGATATTCACGGGCGGAACTTGGTCCACGCGATATGACGCACGCCGCCATTCACCTGCACCGGATCGCTTTTGAGGTTCATGTAGTAGATCGTCATCAACTGTCCGGGTTCGACCTCTATGACGCGGGGGTAACCCAGATCCCAACTGCCGCCATCATCGCGCAGGATCATCTCGCTTCCCCAACTGCGCCCCTTATCTTCGCTGATCCGATAGCGAATGCCCTGCGGCTCGATGCGGAAGCCATAAACACAGGCCACCCGCCCGTCTTGCATGGGAACAAGATCGCCCGGCGCGCCCCAATCATTGACGCGAGAGAGATAGCGCCAGGTGCGTCCGCCATCCTCGCTTTCATGAATCTCGGTCCAGATCACGTCGCGCGGGTCGCGTTGATAGCGCAACGACGCCAGCATGCGCCCGCTCTTCAAGATCGTCACGCGCGGATAAAAATGCGGCGCCGGTGCGAAGGGCGAACCACCCGGATAGAAAGGCGATGGCGGACGCTCCTCGGTGACGAAGGAAAGAAAGCGCCAGTTCTTGCCGTCATTCGATTGATAGACCAGCGGGCGCGGGCCGAGTGTTCCGGGTGCGGCTGTATTGAGCCCGAGAATGTGAACGCCGTCCTCTCGCGTGGCGTACATCGACGAGCCAAAAGCGGTCAGCGAGGGCAATTCATATTTCGGAAGCAGCATCGCCCGGCGCCAACTACGCCCGCCGTCGCTCGAGGCGCGCAACCAGGCCTGACCATCCGGAGAGAACAGGCGCGGAATGCCGCCGCCCATCAGCAACGTATCGCGATTGAGGAAATCAAGCGGCGCCTCGCCGGACCAGTCCGCCGCGCCGCCGCCGGGGAGGTCCCTCTCCTCCTGAATGGTCATGTCGAAGATCTGTTGAAACGTCGCCGGGTCCCAGCTCTCGCCCCCATTGCGCGAACGGATCGTCCAAAGGGCGCCCTTGTTCCTGGTCAGGTTGTTGTGGTCGACATCGTTATAGGCGTTGTATTCGGTTGGAATACGTTTGAAACTTGCCAGCAGCGAGTCATCGCCCGTCTTCCAAAACCCGCAATAAAACGGCCAGCCGCAAAACTCGTTCTCATTGCGATAAACGATTCCATGCTCAGCAGTTAAGTCTTCGCGAGGCGGGCGAAACTGGTCCTTGATGGATCCGCCCCGGTGAATTGCCGGCGCGCCCGTTGCGCATGATGCAAGTGCAGACACCCCCAGGCCGGAGATGAGCACGCTGCGGCGTTCTATCATTATATATTCACCATTATCTTCGGCGGCGCACCACAAACATAGGGCGCTTGTGAGCGCGTCCACTTGCCCCGACAGGCTCCAAATTTTGCTGCAGGCCGGATCATAAGCCCTTGCTGCAGCGCGAAATTTGACCGAGCAGGCGCTGAATTTGGATCATCGCGGACATCGCTCGTTCTCTTGTTGCAAGCGAGCACGCCTTCAACCAAGGATAGGTCTAACGATACGCTGCGACTACGGGAGGAATGTTCATGATCGAGCGACGCAACGTGCTTATTTCCGGGCTTATCGGCGCCGGCTTGGCGTCGACGCCAGCTGCGGCGCGCAAAAAGTCCGCGGTGATCAAACGCTATCAAGCGCCGCGCGGCGCAAAGGACGTCGATCATTCGATCGTGTATCGCCGCGAAGACGAGTTTTGCTCCTGGCCCTATACGATGGGCTTCTGGGAGACCGCCAATGGCGACTTCCTTCAGAGCTTTCTGTCTTTGACCGTCGTCTATAACGACCCGAACAATATCAATCACGACAACCTCGCCACCCGGGCCACCGACCGGCGCATGGTGACGGTGCGCTCAACTGACCGTGGCCGGACTTGGAATGGCGACAACCCCATCATCAACATGGTGGATCAGCAAAACGATGAGACATCGGAAGACAGCGCAGACTGGGCGCCGGTCGACTATCTCGACAAGAACGTGCTGATCAGCAATTTCGGACAGAATTTCGGCAAGCCCGAAGCGCGCACTTCCATCCAGGTTTCAAGGGATTCCGGACGCAGCTGGTCACCGCGCTCTCCCTTGCCGCTTGACGGGCTAAGCTCGCTTACAGGGCTCAATTCCTATCTGGTGCGCCCGGACGGACGATGCCTCCTCTTTATGTTTGAGTCTGCTGAGGATGGCTGGAATCGACGGCCGCTGGTTTATGGCAGCCTCGATGGCGGAACCGAATTCCGTTTCATGTCTTTCATCACTCCCCAGCATGATCCGAAAGCCGAGGCGTCCGGCGACTGGACAACCAGTCACGCCTTTGGCGGTCATCGCTGGTTCTATCCACGCGCGATTATGCTTCCGAACGGCCGCATTCTTTGCATTCTGCGTTGCCAGCGCGATCCGCGGGGCACCATGTGGTCTGAAATTTATTACAGTGATGACGGCGGCAGAACCTGGGGTTTCCTGTCGCGGGTCAATGATTGGGGCGCGCCCGGCAGCCTAGTGCGCATGAGCGACGGCCGGCTTGTCGTTGTCTATGGCTATCGCCTCAAAAATTTCGGCATCCGCGCTGTCGTGAGCGAAGACGAAGGCAAAAGCTGGGGCAATGAAATCATTGTGCGCGACGATGGCGGCAGCTGGGACGTAGGCTATCCAAACGCTTACGAAGTCGAGCCGGGAAAAATCGGCGCAATTTACTATTTCAACAGCAAGAACGATCCCATGCAGGTGGTTGGCGGCAGCAAAGGCGGCGTTCGCCATATTGCGCGCAGTATCTTCACGGTCGATTGATCGTCACCGCCTGAGACTTTTTGAAACAACAAAAAGCCCGCTTCACAAAGCGGGCTTTTTTCTGCTCGGTAAAAAACGGCGAGGAAATCTCAAGCGACTACGCCGCGCCGCGACCGCCGGGAATAAACAATCCCTTGGCCGTATCATAAAAGATCGCCTTTTGCTGATCCAGGGAAAGCCCCTTTGCGGAATTGAGTGCGTGCTGAACAAACTCCAGATCATCGACCTCGCTATTTCCGATGTCGGAGCCCCAGATCATCTGGTTCGCGCCATACACACCGACGGTATATTCCAGGAACTCCTGAAGCGGCGTGTCGTCATTCAGCAACATCTCAATCAGGAAGGTCGTATATTTGTAGTAGATGTTTTTATGCACAGCGAGCGCCAGATGCTCGGGCAAATACCCGAATGCATCAGGTCTTTCGCCATATCTCGGAAAGCCGATGTGATCCATGACAATGCCCACATTCGGATAAAGCACCGCCATCTCGGCGACGCGCCGTATGGGCGCGCCCGGATTGTCGAAGGCCAGCGGCATGAGCGTGATCGTCAGACCGAGCTCATTCGCCATCTCCCAGGAGGGATAAGCCGCCTCGCTCATGAATGGAAATACGCCTGAACTGTCGGGCCGCCCCATAAAGCGGACGCCTGCTATCCCGTTCTCGCTCGCCATTTTCTTGAGCGTTGCCGGCGTTTCTTCTGCGGTCGCATCCAGAATGACGATCGGCGTGATGCGATCGTATTTTTCGGAAATGTCCAGAAGATAGCTATTGTCGGTGAAATAAGTGCTTGAATATTGAACGCCAAGTCCGCGCTCTATGCCGGCTTCATCCCAGAATTTAAGCACTTTTTCCGCCGTCATGGGATTTTCCATGGCCTTGGCGACCATGCGCTCTGGACCATAGCGCGCGGTTTTGGCGTTAAATGGGTACTTCCTCCAGTCATCTGTATAGAAATGACCGTGGCAATCAAAAAGCTTGAAAGGCCTGTTTTTTGGTTTCGCCCCCATGGCGCCGGCGGTCCCGGTCATGGAGCCAAACGCCGTCGCCGCCAGTGCGGACGCCAGCACAGTGCGCCGTTCAATCATAATACTTCTCCCATTGTCCTGGAGACGTTCATTTTATTGCTGACGCCTCCCAGCATGCATTGTTATTCACTGAAAAGGCGCCGGTGAAGTTCAGGGTTTCGCCCCAAGCCCCCCGGCGCCATTCTATCACAAATTTACTGCGAGCAGTCCCAAATGGAAATGCTCGCAGCGAGGGCAAGCTAGAACCGCTTCTTGACGCTTACATACCACTCGCGCGGCGCCGCCGGCTGGCCAAGATTGGTCGGCAAACCAAATGCCTGGAACGCGATTTTGTTGCGGTAGTAAAATTTGTCAAAGAGGTTGGTGGCCCCGACAGCGATGTCGAAGTCATGTTCTTCGTTGTGATAGGTGATCCGAGTGTTCACGAGGCTGTATGCCAGCTGGTCAAACTCCGGAAGGTTGGCGTTATACGCTGTCCGGCCAGTGTAGTACCAGTCAAGGCGAGGGGTGATCGACCCACCCAACACATCAAGAAACTCATAGGAGACGCCGGCGCTTGCCGTCCAGTCGGGAACACGCACGACCCGCGTGATGTCTTCCGCGTCCCATTCCACATACCCCATGGAACCGGTGAAGCGAAGATTGTCGATCGGCTCGGCTTCGACTTCGGCCTCGATGCCTTTGACCTTGCCGGCGACGCTATAATAGTAGCTGCGCGCGACACAGTTGACGCCGACGCCGGCAGCCGGGTTTGCAGCCCCGTCAAGCGCCATGTCGTAATCCCGGCAAGTCGTGAATGTGTCCGCGTAGCTCGTTCCGGTGGGACCGCCGGGAATAACCGTCGATCCGCCGGGCACGTTGCCGGAAAGGTCGTCAGTAAGCTGAGCCTCCTGCCCCGCAAAGGTCGCGGGACGCTCGGTGAAGTCCATGAGGAACGCAGCGAAATTGACCTTCAGCCGATTGTCGAAGCTTTGGGATTTGAAGCCAAGTTCATAGCTGCGCAGCGCCTCGCCAGGTGTCTGGCCTTCCTGTCCCGGCTGCGAAGGGCGCACATTAAAGCCCGGCAGGCGGTATCCGGTGCCGGCCGAGGCATACACCATGAACTGATCGGTGACACGGTAATCGAGGCCGGCTTTCCAGTCCCAGCGATCGGTCGCGATCGTCACATCAAAAATGGTGCTGGCGGCTGACGGAACGAATGTCGTCTGTCCGGGAGGCGTAGCGTCGGTCAGGCTGTTGAAGTCGACGAATTTTTCGTCATCCGACCGGCGTATGCCGCCTGTGAGGTTGAGACGGTCGTCCATAAGGTGGATGACCACATTGCCATAGCCGGCCCATGCTGTCGGTTCGTAAGTATCGACCTGAAAGCGCTGCGTGCCGGCGCGTACCCCCTGCGGCTGGCCGAGATGGAACGCATCCCCTTTGTAGTAGAAGAAGCCAGCAACCCAATCGATCCAGTCATGCTGACCGGTCAATCGCGCTTCGCCGCTCCAATGGGTTTCATCGAATTCATGATAGATGATCGAGATCGTTGAGCGGCGTGCCGTCAGAAGCAGCGCCAAAGCTCAACTCAAGCTTGCGATAACCGCCGATCAGCGAGAAGTCGATGCTGTCTGAAATGCCATAGACCGCTTTACCCTGGAAACCCCAGTTCGACAGCGGCACAGTGTTGCCGTAACATTTGCCGCCTTTGAAAACTGACCCGTTATAGTAAGAGTTGCCGGGTATCAGCGTGCCGGCCGGGAATGCATCGCAGTAATTGTCATAGGTCTTGTACGGATCTCCGGTCTCAAAACGCTCATCCCACTGGAATGGCGGATCGCCAGCGACCGAAAATTGGTCGAACGCCGTTACGAAATTCGCACGCGACTGTGTCTGCGCGTAATCGGTATCGATGATGTATTCGGCTGGAATATCGTCATCCTGATCCATGTAGTCGCCGCTGAACGAGATGGAAAGCCGGTCGGTCGGCTCCCAATACACCGAGCCGCGAATAGCACGGGTATCCTCGCCGCCCAGATGATCGATGACGCAACTGTCGGGCGCCGTGCCGCCGGCGAAGGTCGTATCCGGGGTCTGGAACGGGAACGATCCGGCGAGTTCCGGCGTGCCGTTCATGTGCATCTGACAGGTGAAGTCGATCATCTCCTGATAGCCTTCACGCTTTTTCGAAAGCGCCGTGACGGCGACCGCGAGCGTGTCGGTAACAGGAACAGAGAAAGAAGCGCGGAAGTCCTGACGCTCATAAGCGCCCATCGTCGCCTCAATCGAGGCGCTTGCTTCCGTCAGGCTTGGTTTCGTGCTGACAAGGTTGACGGCGCCTGCAATGGCGTTGCGCCCGAAGAGTGTGCCTTGCGGGCCGCGCAGCACTTCCACATGATCCAGATCAAGCAGGTCAAACTGCGAACCGAACAGATGCGGGTAGTAGACGTCATCGATATAGTAAGCGACCGCTGGTTCGCCATTTAGTTGTGGATCATGCTGGCCGACGCCGCGCAAAAACACTGTAACCGCAGGTCCGTAAATTCCTTGCGCTTTCTGGAAGTCCGCGTTCGGCACAATCTTGCCCAGATCCGCTGTTGTTGTCAGGCCGCGTTGCGCCAATGTTTCCGAGGTCACCGCCGTAATCGCAATCGGCGTTTCCTGCAGATTTGTCTCGACCTTTGTCGCCGTGACGATAATCTCATCGCCGCCGCGAGCGCGACGGCTGTTGTCTGAGCCTTCTGAGACCGGTTGCGCCAAAGCGCCCTGGGCGGTCATCAAGGCCGCCGTTGAAATGGACGCCATCGCTAAATTCTTAAGCATTTCCTACCCCTCCTACTGAAGTCTATTGTTGTAGTTATCAGAACCACTATCTGAGCCGCAGAAACGCGGCTTGATCCAATCGGATCAAAATTTTGTGGAGGACTTCACCGCAACTCCCGTAGTCTTTTGGCAACAGCTGACCGTCTGACCTCGCCGCTTATGCCGTGGCGGCATAGGGGATTATTGACCAAATACCGTGCTTTGCGCGTCAGGGCGCCCTTGCGGCGAGCGCCCTGAAAACGGCCCGCGCTATTCAGGCCTTGCTGAAAATGCGCGCAGCGTTCTCGTAGAGGAATTTGCTCGCCTCAACATCGGTGAGAAAATCGGCGGCGCGGCGCGCCATCTCAACCTTCTGATCATACGGCCACAACATGCTTTGGCCGATATCCGAGCCCCACATCAGCCGGTCGGGCCCGAAACCATCGACCATGCGGCGGACAATATGCGCCGGCCTGATTTTTTCCGCCGTAAGGCGTTCTATATTTATTTCAGTAAACTTGAAAAATATGTTCGGCACGTCCTCGAAGATTTTGATCGTCTCGTTAATGCCGAAATCCGGCGGCGGCGGCATCACGATGTCCTCGCCATCTTCTTCCGCATAACCGACCTCTACCTGCGTCATGCCGTATGGCATGCCGCCATGATCGACAATGATAGGAAGGTCCGGGAATTGAGCCGCAATAATTTTGAGCAACGGCAGATTATAAGACAGTTGCTTTTGATAAAAGATCAGGGTCATCGGCGTGCCCAGATCCGCACAGGCTTTCCACACTTCCATCGCAGAAGGTGAACTCATCCAAGCTGTGTCAAGCAGCCAGGGTCGCGCATTCGCCATCCGAAAACCGCGCACATGATCATTTTTGACCATCTTTCGATAAACATTCGGCGTGTCGGGATCCTGCGTGTCCAGAATAACGACGGGATACAGCCTGTCAGGAAATTTTCCGGCAGAGTCGATAATGTAGCTGTTGTCATAACCATAGACATGACCGCGCTGAACAAGACAGGCGCGTTCAACCTTGTTTGCATCCATCATGTCGATCAGCGATTCGACTGTTACCGAATAGTTCGGCCGTTCCGGCGTGGGCAATCCAGCCGTGAGAGGCGTCGGTTTATACGCGTCCCAGTCATCTGAAATCAGGTGCGCATGCGTATCAAACAACGAAATAGTCACTGACGCGCCCTTTCGAACTACTAGTTTCGGTCACAGACATTGATGCCTTCAACAAGGCCGACGCGTTTCACTGAAAGGTAGGTCCAGCGCCGGCAAATTCAGCGCGCCCTCGAATTCGCAAAAGGCCCGCCTCGACACAAAATGCGCCATCCCAGACCGAACACAGCCGCGCTCAAGCGCTTGCCCTGTTCGGCTGGGATGGCGGCCGGCCACAGCATGGAAGGATTGCTGACCGGCGGAATTTCTCAGCATCCATTTCTCATTTGCGGGCATGAGCCAATTGGAAAAAATTCGGTCGCTGGCGGGCCTGCTGACATTTGCGCATATGAGAACAAATCACTCTCCACTCCCCTCATCGTTTTTGTTTTTCCGGAGAAAGGTATTCAGGGAAAATGTGGGTAACTTGCCTGAAACGGAGGCACGATTTGTCGCAATGATGCGGGCGACAACCGTCGCCGAAAACAAAGCTGAAAGGATTGGCGAGGAAAACGCGGGCTACGACAGCCTAAAGTGCGGCGACATAGCCGCCATCAAGCGCGATTGTGCTGCCGTTGACATAGGCGCCCGCGCGCGACGCCAGAAAGACCACCAGCCCTTCGATGTCTTCCGGCTCGCCCGGTCGTCCCAGCGGCACATAACTCGCGATGCTCTTTTTCACAGCATCTGAACTTGTGTCGGTCAGCCTGGATGGAAACGGTCCGGGCGCAATGGCGTTTACCGTGATGCGGCTTGCGCCGAGCCGCTTCGCCAGCGCACGGGTAAGGTGATGAATTGCGGATTTGGATGCGCCATAGGGAAATGCATCCCAGTTCGGAATATGAAGTCCGCCTATAGATCCCAGATTGATCACCCGCGCCGGATCCGTATCGCTTGCGGCCTTTTCCAGGAGCGGCAGCAAGCTCTGAACCAGGAAAAACGGCGCCCGCAAATTCACATCCAAGACCGTGTCCCAGGCTTCGACTGAAACCTCTGGCAAGGAAGCCGTTTCGCCGGCGCCGGCGTTGTTGACCAGAATATGAAGCTGTTGCTCCCGCTCCGCGATCGCCCCGGCAAGGCGTTGCGGCCCCATTTCAAGCGCAAGGTCGGCGGCGAGCCCGACACATTCGCCCTTTTCTTCGGCGGAAAGTCTCTCGGCGAGCGCCACCGTTTTCGCCGAGATCCCGCCCGGAAATGTAGGTTTTTGCGCCCCGGCGGATAAGGCAGCGGGCGATCATCAAGCCGATACCGCTTGTCCCGCCCGTCACGAGCGCAATTTTGCCGGCAATTGAGAACAGCGGGTCAGTCATGGCGCTACCTTTCGTCTGGGTCGGTCATCCGGGGTTATTCCTCTAATGGCGCAGAAAGCAGCATGGCAAGTCAGATCCCCCTCCGTTCGAAATATTGCCGATCGCTCAAATCCTTACGCCGAATAGATCAAATGCCGAGTTACAAAACATAATAGGCTGTTTCGGATTTCGTATGCGCGCCCTCCGCATGAAAGCTGGGGCGCAAGGACGCCAGTGATTTGTAGGGACGGCGAATGACGCGGCCGAGTGAACGCCTTCTTACGCTATTCAATGTCGGTACATTAAGCTTTGGACGCGGCGCGGCGCGGCGCTGTCCAGAAGATCTGATGGATCGCGGCGCGACGCGCATATTCATTGTGACGACGCCGCCGACCCGGAGCCTGTGCGAGCCGCTGCTCTCCGCCATCGAAGGCAGGGGCGGCCAGGCTGAATTGTGGGACGACCTCAAAGGCGAACCGACTCTGGAAGAATTCTCTGCCGCGCTGGATTCCGCGCGCGCATTCGGCGCGGATTGCGTGGTGGGCCTTGGCGGCGGTAGCGCAATGGATGTTGCAAAGCTCGTCGCCGCTCTGTTTGACGGCGCGCAAACCATAGATGATGTGATCGGTGTCGATCTGCTGAAAAACCGGACGCTGCCGCTTGCCTGCGTGCCGACAACAGCAGGCACCGGCAGCGAGGTTACGCCCATCGCGATTCTCGGCGATGAAGATGAAGACCTAAAAAAAGGCGTTGTCAGCCGTTTCCTCACGCCGGACGCAGCATATCTCGATCCCTTGATGACGGTGACCATGCCGCCAGCGGTGACCGCAGCCACTGGGTTTGACGCCCTCACCCACTGTATTGAGGCCTATGCGAACAAATTCGCGCACCCGATTGCGGACACCTATGCGCTTGCGGGGATCAGCCTGATCGCGAACAATATTGAGCGCGCCTGCACACATGGCGACGATCTGAACACACGCGAGGCGATGCTGCTCGCCAGCCTATATGGGGGCATGTGCTTGGGCCCCGTCAACACCGCTGCGGTCCATGCGCTGGCCTATCCTTTGGGCGGAGAATTTCATATTGCCCATGGCGTCGCCAACGCGCTCCTTCTGCCCCATGTCCTGAAATTTAATTTAGAAGCCGATCCAGCCCGTTACGCAATGATCGCCCGCGCACTCGGCGTTGGCGAGGCGGGCGACGAAACAGAAACCGCGCTGCGCGGTATCGTCAAAATTGTAGACCTCGCTGAGCGCTGCAACATCGAACAACACATGTCTCCATTTGGCATCACTGCCGATGCAATTCCGCGCATGGCGAAAGCGGCGATGACGGTCACGCGCCTCCTTGAACGCAACCCCCGTCCGCTGACCCTGCCGGATGCAGTCGAAATATATGAAGCAGCCCTTTGAAACAGCCTTTTGTTTCAGGATTGTTCAGCGTTAACACAACATAGTCGGACCGCAACGCCAGCGGACCGAACGATGACGTTTATTGCAAATCCCGGCGCGCGATTACTCTCCGCATGCCTCGTTTTTTCTTGCCTTGACGCCGCTAAAAGTCAGTGCAAAAGTCTATAATTGGCGACAAAAAGTCGCCTGTGGAACCGGCAAGCATAAGTCGGATCACGTGGGAGGAGTAGACGTGGAAAAATATAGCACGATCAGCTTGCCGACAAACGGTCGCGCCGCAGCATGGAACGCTCTGTACGCTACGCGGATGAGTCAGGTCGAGTTCACCCCCGCTGACCAGCAAGGTTTCGGGGCGGAACTGAGCATCGGAACGCTTGGTCCCGTAAAGCTCGCAAAGTTGACCATGGACAGCTATTGCGTCGAGCGCAGCAAAGATCACATCAACGATAACCGTCCGCGAATTTTTTCACTCCTCCTGCAAGCCAAGGGCAGCAGCGTAATTCACCATTGTGGCCATGAATCAAATCTCGATGAAGGCGATTTCGTCTTGGTCGACACCGGTTTGCCGCATTTTTTCGACACCAAGGATTTTTCGGTCACGATCATGGTGCGCGTTTTGCCGTCGCTGCTTCGTGAATATCTTCCGACACCGGAACAATTCAGCGGGCTGCGCCTTGGTCATGCGGTCGGCCTGGCCGGCACGCTCGGCGCCATGGTGGAATCGCTGAGCGAAAGCGTCGGGAACGGGATCAGCCCTGACCATGAAGACCGCGTCGCCCGGCATCTGCTCGAGATGATTTCAATGTCTTACACGGCCGGCTTTGATATCTCCGGCGAGTCCGCGATTTTGTGGCGGCGGCGAAATGACGTGATTTCCTTCATCGAGGATAATCTGCGCGACCCGGAACTCTCATCCGCCTCAATCGCCTCGAGCCTCAACCTTTCACCGCGATATTTGCGCGCGGTGTTCTCCGTTTCGGGCGAGAAAATCTCGGCCTTTATTCTGCGGCGGCGGCTCGAAGAGTGCGCACGTCAGATGAAGAGCCCTGCCTGGAATGGCCACACCCTGACTGAGATCGCATTCTCATGGGGCTTTAACAGCGCCGCGCATTTCACGCGCTGTTTCCGCGACAAATTCGGGATGGCCCCGCGCGAATATCGGGGCGCCTTCGCAGTTGCACATAACTGAGCGCCGCCGCTCCGCTCAAGTCTTTTTGCCTCTCCAAACAAGACCCTGGCGCGAATAGATCGCATTGCTTCTCTGCGGCCATCGCCGCGGAAATTTTAAGGAGCGCTGCGTGTATCAGAACGACGTCATCAGGCTAAATGCGGAGCTGTCTCTCCAGCTTGCAGAATATTGGCACGAGATCGATACGAATGGCGGCCGCAACGCCTCTTCCTATTATACCGAGGACGCCGAATTTCACGGACAATTCGCGTCCTATCATGGCGTCGAGAAAATTCAGGCGTTCTATGATTGGCGCGTGAAACAAGGGCCGCGCCTTTCAGTTCATTCTTTTACAAATTTTCGCGCCCGCTTCACCGGCCCTGACACAGCGGAAGCGACGAACTTTTTGTTTCTGTATGCAGCCAATGGCGAAAAGGTTTTGCCGACCCATCCGCCGATCACAATCTCACTTGCTACAGACCGATACAAGCGCAGCGCGGAAGGACGCTGGCTTTGCACCTATCGCCGATTCGAGCACTGGTTCGAAGGCGACACGCCGGTGACGAATCCCAATCTCGACGACGACAAGTAGAAATGGGTTTGAACCGCATGTCCCAACCAGATGAAACGTCACCGCTCGCACGCGGACAATTGGCGCGGCCCGGCCTCGTCCGCGACAAGGCATTCATTGATGGGGAATGGGTCGATGGCGAGGGCGGCGCCTTTATCGATGTGGACGACCCTTTCACTGGCGATGTGATCGGTCAGGCGCCGGCGCTGTCTGCGCAACAGGCGCAATCCGCCATTGACGCAGCTGAACGGGCTTTCCCGGCCTGGTCCGGCGAACTCACGCGCAAACGCGGTGCGATCCTGCGCCGCTGGTTTGAG
The DNA here is from genome assembly GCF_055809375.1 of Hyphococcus sp. D3-15. Lineage (NCBI taxonomy): Bacteria > Pseudomonadati > Pseudomonadota > Alphaproteobacteria > Parvularculales > Parvularculaceae > Hyphococcus > Hyphococcus sp. D3-15. Next base: position 3,637,571 of record NZ_CM147910.1, read on the forward strand.
CTGATCATGGAAAACCAGGAAGACCTCGCCCGCCTGATCACGCTGGAGAACGGCAAGCCGCTCAAGGAAGCGCGCGCAGAAGTCGCCTATGGCGCCGGCTTTATTGAATTCTACGCCGAAGAAGCCGGCCGCATGTTTGGCGAAACTATACCCTCGCCTGTTCCGGGGCGGCGTTTGCTGGTCGAGCCGGAACCGGTCGGCGTCTGCGCCGCGATCACGCCCTGGAACTTCCCCCTCGCCATGCTCACACGCAAGGCGGCGCCGGCGCTCGCCGCCGGTTGCACAATGGTGGCGAAGCCAGCGAGCCAGACCCCGCTTTCGGCTTTTGCGCTGGCCGTGCTGGCCGAGGAGGCCGGCCTTCCCGCTGGCGTGCTGAACGTCATCACCGGCAAAGCCAGCATGATCGGCGGGCTCCTGACTGCTTCGCCAGTCATCCGCAAAATCAGCTTCACCGGCTCGACCGAAATTGGCGCGCAACTGATGGCGGCGTCGGCGCCCTCCATCAAACGCTTGTCCCTTGAATTGGGCGGCAATGCGCCGTTGTTGATCTTCGATGACGCGGATCTGGAGACGGCGGTTGAAACCGCCCTTGTCGCGAAATTCCGCAATAGTGGCCAGAGCTGCATCGCAGCGAACCGCATCTATGTGCAAAAGGGCTGTTATGAAGCGTTCCTCGCCGCCTTCGCTGCGCGCGTGAGCGCGCTGGTCCTTGGCGATGGATTTGATGAACGCACTGATATCGGCCCCTTAATCGATGCGCCCGGCGTGGCGAAGGTGAAAGAACATTTGGATGACGCGGTAAATCGCGGCGCTGCGATCCTCGCCAGCGCCGGGACGCCTGACGGTCGGCTCATGCCGCCGACATTGCTGCGCGATGTCGCCCCGGATGCGTTGCTCACGCGCGAGGAAACATTCGGGCCGCTCGCCGGCGTCATTCCATTCGAGACCGAGGATGAAGGCATCGCCCTCGCCAACGATACCCCCTTCGGTCTTGCCGCCTATCTGTGCTCTGAAAATCCGGCGACGATCGCCCGTGTCGGGCGCCGGATCGAAAGCGGCATGGTGGGGATCAATACCGGCCTCATCTCGACTGCCGTCGTTCCATTTGGCGGTGTTAAGATGTCTGGCCTCGGCCGCGAAGGCTCGTCACACGGCCTCGCGGAATATCTGAATCTCAAATATCTCTGCCACGCCGGGCTTTAGGAAACGCATCTCATGCTCAAAAGCCGTAAGGTCATCATCACCTGCGCGCCGACAGGATCGATCCACACGCCGTCAATGTCGCCCTATTTACCGGTGACGCCGGACGAGATTGCCGACGCATCTGTCGATGCGGCGAATGCCGGCGCGGCGATACTGCATCTGCACGCCCGCAATCCGAAAACCGGTCAGCCCAGTCCGGCGGCGAAGGATTTCATGGCTTTCCTGCCGCGCATCAAACAGGCGACCGACGCCGTCATCAACATTTCAACCGGCGGCAGCGCGAACATGTCCTTGGACGCCCGCCTTGAGGGCGCGCATGCAGCGCAACCGGAAATCTGCTCGCTCAATATGGGGCCGTTGATTTTCGATTTCAGCGCCGCCGGCGCGAAAGTCGAAAAATGGACGCATGATTGGGAGCGCGATTATGTCGAAACCTCGAATGATCGCATCATGTATAACTCGAACAGCTATATCGAGCGGATCATGCGCGACGTTGGCGAAGCCTACAACACGCGGTTTGAATTCGAGTGCTATGACATCGGGCACCTTTACACGCTCGCGTATTTCGCCGAACGCGGACTGATCAAGCCGCCTTTCCTGATCCAGGGCGTCTTCGGCATTCTCGGCGGCATCGGCGCCGATCCGCGCAACCTCGCTCATATGGTGACCATCGCCGATAGCCTGTTTGGCGACGATTATGTGTTCTCCGCTTTCGCGGCTGGTCGCAATCAGATGACTTTCTGCAATCAGTCTGTATTGCTAGGCGGCAATGTCCGCGTCGGTCTTGAAGACAGCCTCTATATCGGGAGCGGCAAGCTTGCCCGCTCTAACGCAGAGCAGGTTCGCAAGGTGCGCACAATTATTGAAGCGTTAGGCCTAGAAATCGCCACGCCTGACGAGGCCCGCAAACTGCTGGGCCTCAAGGGCGCCGACCGCACAGCGTTTTAGTCTCCGCTTTCTTCTGGCATAGGATATTCATCGGCGTTCAGCACCCAACCTTCCATTTTCGAAAAATCCTCGCGCGGCGGCGAGAAAATATCGATCAGCAGATTGACGCCCGGATCGACCGCCGCGGATGTATGGATGGATTTCGGCGGTATGACGGTGACTGACGGCGCGCCGCATAATTCATGATCGTCATCGCGCCAGTCGGCGAGATTGGCCGTCCACGGCCAGCGCAAATGATGCATATATTCGCCGCCGATCACGAGTGAGCATTGCTCGAAATCATCATGATGATGCGGCGAGAGTTTAGAAGGATCACGCGGCCCGTGCTGCGGCGGAAACACATTCACCATGAAAGTCGTGCAGCGCCAGATCTTGCCAAACCGCCCTTCCTCTTCCGGCGCATCGAGGCTGTAGCTGCGGATTTTGTAACCGTCCTTCGGATCGGGCCAGGCTTTAAATGGCGGAATATGCGGGTGCGGCTCAAGATAGTCGTCAACATTGGCGCATTCCCGCGCCAGATCCTGCGATTGCGTTGAAAACAAGCGAATGATGTTACCTGCCGCTGTAATTTTGATTGTGCTGTCGCCAGGGGGAATGATGTTAATCGTATATCCCTCAACTTCTCTGGTTTCCCCGCCAGCAACGATCGTCGCGCTCATTGCTTCTTCGGAAAGAATAAGGACGAACTCATCAGGCTGATTCTTGCGGTCGAATGTAGCCCCCGCGTTCACTTCCGAAAAAGCAACAATGAAATTTTGTCCGCGCGCCAGCCAGGTCCGCTCGCTATCGGTCTCAATCTGCGGCGGCATTTCGTAAAACCGCGCATAGACGGCGCTGGAAAAAGCCATACCGCCCGACGCCGGCGCGCCGCTGGTGGAAAGTCGGGAACGGGGATCAGTGGTCTGGCTCATCACAACCTCAATTCATTTACTGGCGAGCAATTGCGTCGTTACGCGTTGCGCCATGCTTGCTCTGGACTTGTATCGTCAGGAGCGTCGTCATCCGCCGCCCGCCGGCGCGGGCTTTTGGTCGAGTTCGTTAAGGTCGCGGCCTGCTGTCTCCGGCAGTAGCAGCGTTGCGACAAGCGCACAGACCACGCCGATGACGCCCATCACCGTCATGGACACATTCAGCGACAACCCAACCGCCAGGAAAGCGACGCTCTGTATGAAAATGCCGCTCGCCGCCCGCCCGAAATTATAGGCGAAGGCCTGCCCTGACGCGCGCACCTCTGTCGGGAAGAGTTCAGTGAAATAGGGGCCGAAGGACGCATACATGCCGAACTGGCAAAACGCCTGAATGAACCCTGCGGGAATGAGCGTATAGGCGTGACTGCCCAACGGCGCGCAAAGATAAAAGGTTGTTGCAAGGATAAAACCTGCGCCGAACAATCTGAACGCCATGCGCCGGCCGAACCGGTCTCCCACATAGGCGTTGGTGAGGAGCCCGAAAAACGCGCCTACGCTGTTCAGCAGCACAAAGACGCCAGCCGTTGACGCGGTAATGCCGCGCTCATTTTGCAGAAATGTGGTGAGAAAGCTGCTGACCGAATAACCCGCTCCTTGCGCGCCAAGCGCCAGCAACGCCGCCAGCAAGGTTACGCGCAAATATTTCGGCCGGAAAATCTCCAGCGGAGTCACCGATCTTTTTCTTCAATACGCGCTGCGTTGCTCTTTTTAAAAATCTCCGATTCATCATCGCCGCGGCGGACGAAAAAGATCAGCACCGCCGGGAGAAGCCCGATCCAGAACACGATGCGCCATCCCAGATCTGGCGGAAAAAGCGCAACAAATGGACCGGCCAAAAGAGCGGCGATCCCCGAACCGACGGCGACACCGGTCTGCACAGAGCCAAGCGCCTTGCCGCGATGCTTGGGCGCGATCATTTCACCCAGCAGCACCGCCCCGACCGCCCATTCTGCGCCAAAACCAATGCCCTGCAGAACGCGAATGATCATCAGCTGATCATAGTTTTGCGCGAAACCGGAAAGGAATGAAAAAAACGAGAACCACAAAATGGTTATCTGCAAGACACGCACGCGACCGAATCTGTCGGCAAGCCAACCGCCGAACCAGCCGCCAATCGCCGATGCGAAATAACTTGCGCTGGCGATCGCGGCCGCCTGCGCCAGGCTCATGCCGAATACGACGATCAATGTCGGGATGAGATACTGATAGACCAGCGCATCCATCGCATCGAGTGTCCAGGCGACGGAACAGGTCCAGAAGACGCGCCTGACCTTTTTGTCGGCTTCCCTGTACCAAGCGAATAACCCGCCCTGCCGGGATTGCTCAATGCTGTCTGTCACGCTCATCTACTGTGCCTGTTCTTTTAAGACGCATTCCGACGCTATTAGTCGGTCGTTTCTTCCTGGATGCGTTTATCTAGCTTTGCCGCACCCTCTTCTGCATAGGCCTTACAGGCTTCTGCGTCGATGAAGGGATTGACCTCAGGATGTTCCACCCGTGCAGCCAGCTTCGCCTCGACGCCAAAAGACAGCGGCGATGGCGCGAGCAGGATATCGCAGGGTAGCGCGGCGACAGTCGCAATCGACTTACGAAAAGCCTCCACCCGGCTCGGATAATCATCGGCGCCGGTAAAACGGAATCCCGGGGCGGAACGCGTGGCGAATGTGTCCGCAAAGACCACGTTCACACATTTCCCTGCCTCGCATGAGCGCCAGGTCCATGCCGTGCTTCCCGGCGTGTGACCGGGCATCAAATGCGCCGTGACCTCAATGCCGCCAACTGCAAGCGTCTCGCCATCTGCAACAATTTGCACTTGCGGCAGGGCGGGAAAGACGTTTTCGGCGAGACCGCGTTGTGGGTCGTCTTCGGTTGGGCGTCCCTGCTCCAGCGCTTCCGCCGCGCGGGCGCTCGCTGCAACTTTCGCACCGGTCGCGCGTGAAAGGGCGGCAATCCCGCCGGCGTGATCGAAATGAGGGTGGGTGTTTAAAATCAACTTCAGATCGGCGAGAGAAAAACCCAGTTCCTCGATGCTCGACGCAATCAGGGGCGCAGTCTGCGTCATCCCGCCATTCACCAGCACGAGCCCGTCATCTGACGCAATCAATACCGAGGTGATCATGGCCGTGCCCACATAATAAGTATCGCCAAAGATCCGAAACGGTTCAGCGGGCGCATTCAACCGCTCACAGAAATCGCAGATATGCGGCGGGTCCGGCTCCAATACCGTCAGCTCCGCAATCGCTTCTTTTTGAGAAGTGTCCTGACCATCCGCCTGCGCGCAAGCTACCGCCGCTAACGCACAAAAACCGGTCGCTGCGAGACGCAGGAAAACATAATTATTGCGCTTCAATGGCATTGGCGGGGGACCTTGATCTTTAGCGAAAGCCTGTGCATGCGGCGGCCAACAGCTTTCATGTTGCTTTGACGATGCGTATTGCGCAGTGCGGCGTAAACAGCACAATGATTTTCCGGTACCGGTGAATCGTCAATTTCCTAGCCAGTTTCCGCCGGGTCGGTCTTGCCCCGAGAGGCGCACAAACTTGCCCCATCCTCCGACAACCTTATCCCTGATCAGCGCAAGTTGATCCCGTCGATCTCTGGTCCTGTAGGCGGCGATTGGTAGCCATGCTCGGTCATGCTGGCCTCCGGCAGCATCTCGCACGGCACACAATCGGGCCAGTAGTTTTCAGGCGTCCGTCCACTGACCGGATTTCGATAATGGAACCACATGGGCAGAATGGATGGCCAATCGATCGTTTCGCCGCCGCCGCCGCGAAATCCTTCCATCCGGCGCCCCAGATCGGGCAGCAAAATATCAGGCGGATAAATGGTGAGAAGCTTGCTGGGCGGCCGCTCGTCACTGCCTTCAGGATCCTTGGCCGCCGACCACCCCCTTTCCAATCAGGCGAGTAAAAATAATGTTCGTCGATGGTCAGACTCCAGAATCGCCAAATCCCGTTTTCCAGAACAAGCTGATCGTTGGGATACATGCCGCCGTGAAATCCGCCCATGTAAAAATAGGCGGGCGCACCGGGGTCTTTGGTCGTTCGCGGCTGAAACAGCCGCGTGCGCAAATTCGCCGAGCGCCCGTCATGCGAGACGTGGATGACCAGTTGCGTGCGCCAGTGAAACGAAATGGCAGGACGCATTTCGCGCGGCGGGCCCCAGGACGCATTCGCCGCCCCCATAATGCGGTCGCGCCCAAGATAAAAGCCGGCGAAGGGGGATTGTTTGTTGCCCTGTTCTGCAAAAATTGACGACAAATTCGTCCACTGGAAGTCATCAAGGTAGTATCCGTATGCCGCCGAAACATTGACAACATTGTCATAGGCCTCAGAGCGCTTCAATCGGCGACGCGCATCAGCAAGGCGTTCGGCTGCATCAGCAGACAATATGTCATCGCTCACCGCTGCAATCGGCCCGGTCAGATTTTCTGTTGCGAGGACAACATAATCCCCTGTTTCCACCGAACGCTCGCTAGCAGGATTGGGGCCGATAAACGCAGGAACATTTCGCTCAACGGTTTCACCGCTTCCCCAACCGTCGTGATAATCGGCCTTCATTACGGGGTAGACACGCAGCTCTTTAAACTTCCAGACGCCATCTTCCTTGACGAAACGATTGCGATAAACATTGATCTCCCACTGCGCGGCGCCTTCATCGGCATCGCCCAGCATGGCGAGTTCGATGCCGCGGCTTAGTGCTTCGTTCCCGCCCGGCGCAACTTTGACGATTGTGTCGAACAAAGGATGCTCATTGAGCTCCCCATGCTCAAGCCCCGCAGGCCCCATCCGCTCCATGGCGCTGCGTACGCCCTCACGGCCGTGAAAAACGCCGACGCCGCCAATCTCGACAGCACTATCGGCAGCGAACAGATCGACAACATCATTCCACATTTTACGGTCAACATAGTAGCCGTAAGCGTTTTGCAGATTTCGTACTGCATCCTCGTCGTTTAACGCGGCAATATGCTTTTCAAGGCTCTCAAGCGTCTCGGTGGTTGCCGGCGCCTTCCCTTCAGGTTGCGGAATTGCAATGCCGGTTTCATCGATGGTGAAATGGTAAGGAATGTGCGGCAGGTCTTCGCCATTCACATTCGTCCAACCATCAGCGTAGTCGCCTTCATATTGCGGAAAGTAACGCATCACGGCGATCTTCCAGGCGCCGCCCTCGCGTACATACTCATTTTCATAAAGGCCGCCCTCGAACCATGCCCGGCCTTCGCCATCACCCTTGAAAGCGAGGCTCATCCAGCGTCCTTTTGCGCTCTCGCCGTCGACGGACAGGTTCACCAGCGGCTCGTCGATGAATTCGGTGTTGAGCGCGCCGGACGCGAGGCCGTCCATGCCGCCGCCTCTCTGTTTCAGCCAATCCTCAATCGCTTCACGCCCTTTGACCTGATCGTCACCCCATTCGACCTGGGCGTCCGCCGCGAAAAGGTCGGCCATGTCCGACCACAAACCGAATTGTCCATATTGAGCGTAGCTGCGTTGCAAATCTTTAACCGCACGCAGCGATTGCACGCGATCCACATCGCGCGCCAGACTATCCAGCCCCGCTATTGGCGGCGATATCGTCTCAGCGTCGTTTTCGGCGCTACAGGCGGCAAGCAATATGGCGAGTGACAAGATCACAAAATCTCTGCCAGCCTTGATGAATTTCATCGCCACCCTCCCGTTTTTTATGATTCAGGCTCTGGCAGCTTCGATCTTCATCCCGTTCCATGCAAGAAGCCGGCGGACCGGTTCGCACGATCATCCAAAATTAGTGCCTCATGGATCAATTCAGGAAGTTCGATACGAACGCAGGCCAGCCATAGGCGCGCCTTGCCACGCCGGGATATTGGTGGTGCAATCTGCGTTTTCCTTCTCCTAACTTATGTCAGGGAAGCGTCCCTGTCGAAACAGCATAGCACGCCAAAACCAGATGTCTGATCCTAGCTCTCCCATGATCGACCAAGATCACTTGCGCGAGATGATCGAGGTCATTAGCGGCGAACTGGAGCTACGCCCGCTTTTGACCGTAATCGTTCAAAAAGCCTGCGAGCTGTTGCACGCGGAGCGCGGATCCATCGGCCTGGTTGAACCTGCGGAAGGTATTGTTCGTATCGAAGCTGTCTACAAAATGCCGCGAGAGGAACTCGGCTCCATTGCCAAAGCTGGAGAAGGTCTGGCAGGCCGCGTATATGCCGACCAGGCGCCGGTTTTGCTCGACCGCTATGGAGAGCTGGCCGCACCGCCCCTACCAGGCATGGACGAGGACAGCGTCATCGGCATGCCGATCATGTGGCGCGGCGACATTATCGGCACATTCGGCATCGGCGCCGGTCCGCCCAAGCGGTTTGGCGACAATGATGTGCGCATGCTGGGCACTTTCGCGCGGCATGCGGCAATCGCGATAAACAATGCGCGCGCTTACGAACAAAATAAAAAATATGCGGCGCTTAAGGAGCGTCAACGCCTGGCCCATGACCTGCACGATAATGTCAGCCAGCTGATTTTTTCACTATCACTTGTGGCTGAATCGATCGGTGCGGGATACGCGCGCAGCAAAACCGAAGGCGACGCGCGGACGGCCAGGCTGCTGGAAATCGCCAGCCTTGCGCAACGGGAAATGAAAGCGCTATTGGCGGAACTGCGCCTGCCCACAGAATCCGAACACGATTCTCTCGGCGCTTATGCTCGGGCAAACGGGCTGGCCAAGGCTTTAAAACACCATAGCGCCCTCACCGCAGCGGAAAACACCGTCGTTCACATCGACATAAACGACAACAAACTCAATGAGGCGCAGACCGAAGCGTTATTGCGGATCGCACAGGAAGCCATGGCGAATGCTTTCCGCCATGGGAAAGCGCAGTCGGTGCGGATTTCCCTGGACGGAGAAGGTGAAAAAGCCCGGTTTCGGGTTGAGGACGACGGCGACGGCATAACAGAGGACGCTATGAAGTCCGCCGCGCCGGGGACCAGCGGCATCGGCGTCGCCAGCATGCGAGCGCGCGCCGCGACCATTGACGGAATCTTGAACATTTCCGCTTTGCCCTCCCGCGGCGTGTGCGTTGAGGTTCTCTTCCCGCTGGCCTAACATGGCCTTGGAGAGAGAAATCGGCATGTCAGCTCGCAAGCCCATACGCATCGTTATTGTGGACGATCACCCGATCGTGCGGGAGGGACTGCGCACACTGCTTGGCGACGAGCCGGGCATCGAGATTGTCGGCGAGGCCGGCGACGCGGATGTCGCCGAAGGCGTGATCGAAGAACTAAATCCGGACGTGGTTTTGATGGATGTCGCCCTTCCGGGGCGCAGCGGCGTTGATGCTGCTATTTCACTCAAAGCAAAGGGACATGGCGCCAAAATCGTTCTGCTCACCAGCGCGCTAGGAGATGACCTCCATTTGCAGGCGGCGATTGATGCTGAGGTGATGGGGTATCTTTTAAAGGACGTCTCAAAGGGCGAGTTACTCTGGTCCATCGAAAGCGCCAGTCGCGGCGCGCCGGTTTTTCACCCCGCCGTTCAAAAACAATTACTCCGGCGCGCGACAGGCGAACAACAGCCTCACGAAAAGCTAACGCCGCGCGAACTCGACATTTTAAAGGAAATCGCCCGCGGGAAAAGCAACAAAGCAATCGCCTACGACCTCAGCCTGACTGAAGGCACCGTGAAAGGGTATGTCAGCGTTGTCCTGTCCAAACTTGGCGTCGACGACAGAACGCAAGCAGCGCTCTACGCCGTCAAACACCAATTGACGGACAGCCCGTGAGGCTAAACAGCGAGTTGGTAATCCTTGAAGATTTTCCTTAGCTCTGTCTTCAAGACCTTTCCTGTCGCGCCCAACGGTATTTCCTCTACGAACTCAACAGCATCGGGCCAAGCGATTTTATCCAGCTTGTTTTTCAGAAACTCTTTGATCTCATCGGCGCTCGGGTTCTGCCCCTCTTTTTTTACAACGATCAGCAAGGGACGTTCCTGCCATTTTGGGTGATACACGCCAATGACGCCCGCCTGTGCAACACCGGGATGAAGGAGTGCGGCGTTTTCAACTTCGATTGAAGACACCCATTCGCCGCCGGTTTTAATCACGTCCTTCGAGCGGTCAGTAATCTGCATGAACCCGTCAGGATCGATATTGGCGACATCGCCTGTATCGAACCAGCCGTCAGCCGTAAGCGTTGGCTTGTCGGCCTTGTAGTATTCACCAATGATCCATGGACCGCGAACCTGCAATTGCCCCTCGCAAACACCGTTGCAATCGAGCACATGCCCGGCGGCGTCGACAATTCGCATATCGACAAATGGCAACGCCCGACCGGCTTTCAATTGATAGGGAATGCGCTCATCAAGCGGCAATGCTCTGATATGTGGCGGCAGGGAGTTTACGGTGCCCACCGGCGACATTTCCGTCATTCCCCATCCTTGCTGCAACTCAACGCCATACTTTTCGAAGCCGCGTATCAACGCCTCCGGCAATGCGGAACCGCCGCTCATCCCCATACGCAGATGCGGCAACTCCTTGCCGGTTGCTTCGAGATATTGAAGCAATCCCAGCCAGACCGTCGGTACGCCAGCGCTATAGGTCACTTTCTCGCTGTCGAACAATTCATACAGCCCCTCGCCGTCCAGACGCGGGCCGGGAAACACCTGCTTCACACCCGTCATCAGACTCGAATATGGCGTGTTCCATGCGTTCACATGAAACATTGGAACAACGGGTAACAGACAATCGCCTTCTTTTAGGCCAAGCGCCGCCGGCAGGCAGCATGCGAATGCCTGCAGCACAAGCGCGCGATGGGAATAAACAACACCTTTGGGGTCGCCTGTGGTCCCCGAAGTGTAGCACATTGCTACCGCTGTGTTCTCATCAAACTCCGGCCACTCAAAAGCTTCAGAGCCCGCCTCGACAAAGTCCTCATAGACCAGCACACCGTCGCCAGCATCACTGGCGTGGTCAGCGTCCGTCATGAGACAGAAATGTTTTACCGATTTCAGATGCGGCTTTAGCGCGGTGACAAGCGGCGCAAATGTCAGATCATAAAAGAGATATTCGTCTGCAGCATGATTGACTACGAAGGCGGCGTTCTCCGGCCCTAGCCGCGGATTGATCGTGTGCAGCACAGCGCCGATCCCGCCAACGGCGTAATACATTTCAAATTGGCGATAGGTATTCCATCCAATAACACCGACCCGGTCGCCGGCTTTTACGCCAAGTTCTACAAGCGCATTTGCAAGCTTGCGAATGCGCCGTTCGGAATCGGCGATTGTGTAGCGATGAATTGGCCCCTCAACGGTGCGCGTAACGATTTCGGTGTTGCGGTAGTTCCGCACCGCATGTTTGAGGATCTCGGTCGTCAAAAGCGGCCGGTCCATCATTAAGCCTTGCATCGCCGTATTCCTCCCTGGCGTTCAGTCGCGCCATAAAATCGGTTCTTGCACGCCGGGTCAAATGCCGGGCGCCGTTGGCGCTGCTCTATGTAGTTTATTGCCGGATTTCGGCGATTTCCGCGGCCAGAATTTCCCGTTGACGGTCCGCCGGAGGGAAATTCTCGGCTATCCAGTTAGCCTCAACCGCGCTGAGTATCTTGGAGACCGCCGGCCCCGGCGCGATGCCTGCGTCGACCACATGTCGTCCGGATATCTCAAAAACCGGCACAGGCAACGCCTCCGCCTTCACCTTCAACTGCTGATATTCACTATCGCTTATTCCGCCTCGCGCAACGGCAACCAAAATCGCATCAGAAAATCCATCGCGTCCATGCCGGTACAACCGTTCGCGAATGAGCGATTCGCCCATTTCCGGCGTGATGCTTGCCGCACCTTCAAGCGCCCTGGCGCGCATCGCCTTTTCAGCGTTTGACAACCGGAGAGCACGCCCCAGCCCGGCGCCCTCATCGCCATAAATCGCCGCGAGCATCAATGGCGCCGCCGCCGCCGGCTCCAACGCTTTCATCGTAGCAGCGGCGGCCAGATTGGGCTCGCTTGGCCAAATTTCGGCGAGCACGCCGCTCTCCCGCATCGCCGAGAGTGCAAACGAAGCGCGCGGCAAAGACAAGATATTCGAAAACTCCGCACCGACGCGCTCGGCGGACAATTGCCGCACCCCCTCTTTCAATGCGGCGCAAGCGGCCAGCCCGGGTTTATCGAACGTTGAACAAAACCGCGCCGAAAAACGGAAGAACCGCAGGATCCGCAAATAGTCTTCGCGTATGCGCGCTTCTGGCGCCCCAATGAACCGGACGCGCTTGGCGATCGCATCCTGCAAGCCCCCTTGTGGATCGTAGAATTCGCCATCCGGGGTAAGGTAGATTGCGTTCACCGTAAAATCGCGACGCGCCGCATCCACCGCCCATTCCTTGGTGAAAGCAACGCTCGCGCGGCGCCCGTCAGTAGAAACATCCGCGCGCAACGTCGTCACTTCAACGCCTTGATGATCAATAATCGCCGTGACGGTGCCGTGATCTAGCCCTGTCGGCGCGACACCGAGGCCCGCGCGTTTCAGCGCCGCAATGGCAGCGTCTGGAGGCAAGGTCGTCGCTACATCGAAATCTTTGGGAGCAACCCCGACCAGACTGTCGCGCACACACCCACCGACAAATCGCGCGCTCCCAGGCTCGACCGCTTCCAATGCTGCAATGACTTTTTTTAGATGCAGCCAATCGAGCCAGGAGAAATGCGCACGCTGTTCCTCCGTTAACGGACGAAGCGCCGCATCAGCGCTCATCGGCGTTGCTCCGGCTGAATTATTTCAGCGAAAGAACGTAATATGCCGGCTGTCAGCCCCCAAATGTGATAGCGGCCGTAAGGCGCGGCGAACATTTTGTAGGTGACGCCGTCAAGCGTTCTGTCTTCTGTCACATGGTTCGACAAATCCGCGACAAAATCGAGCGGCACTTCAAAGATCTCGCCGACTTCCCTCGGACAAGGCTTCAATGGCGCATCCGGCGCCACCAAGCCAATGACTGGCGTGACTGAAAAACCAAGTCCGCCTTTGTGGACGCCAAGCGTGCCAATCACATCCACCGCCTCCGGCGGAATGTTCACTTCCTCATGCGTCTCTCGCAATGCCGTCGCAATCGGACCATCATCTTCCGGTTGCGTTTTGCCGCCAGGGAAACTGATTTGTCCGGCATGGGACGGCATGTCCGAGGCGCGGACCGTAAGGATGACATTGACGCTCTCCCGGCGGCGAACAAGAGGCACCAAAACAGCAGCGTCTTTACGCTTGTCGCTCCAGCGTTTTTCGAACAGTTTTTCTCCAACGAGATGCGGGTTGATTTCCCCAAACAGCTCGCGGACGCGCGCAGCAGTCGCATGTTTCAGATTGCTCTCAATCAATGCGCGCAATTCGTCCGCCGGTCGTTCAGAACTGTTCGTCATGCTATGCATAAACTTCGCTTGCCGGCCCAAATGGAAAAAACACGCCTCCCGAAAAAACGCCAAACGTTTCTTCGCCATCTATCTCGCGGGTTTCGCATAGTTCGACAAGGTCATAATACACCGCCCGGGAAATGCGCGCTTCGAGCCCGTTGCGAATGTCTATATAGGGCGCGATCTCCCCGGTTTCAGCGACCATACGGAAATCGATAGGGTGCTCGCGACCTGCTTCAACTTCATCACCCAGATTGGTGGTGAACCACAGCCTTTGACTGGCGCCAGAGCCCTCCCGCCGCATCAAGACGCCAATAAAGGGCGCGTCCTCCACGGAAATCGCCATCTTTTCGACCGGCGTCACCAGATAAAAGCCATCCTCTTCGCGCCTCAACACGGTGGAAAACAAGCGCACCAACCGGGCCCTGCCGATCGGCGTGCCTTCGTGAAACCACGTTCCGTCGCGCTTGATGACAAGGTCGATCTTCCCGCAAAAATCGGGATTCCATTTCTCAACAGGCGGCAGGGACTTGCTTCCCGCGCCTTCCAGCGCCGCAGCATATCGCATGAGATCGGTCATATTAAAAAACCGGCGCCGCACTTAGCGCGGCGCCGGCCCCTATTTTACTTGCGCCCCGATGGGCCTAGGCCGCTCCGGCCTCTAATCACAAGTCATGCAGCGCGCATAGGCAGCGTTCGGATCATTAAACTCGGCGAAGAATTCCACCTGATCATCCGCAGCCCGGACAAATTTGGCGATTGCGCCTTCAGCGCGCTTGGGTTGTCCCGATCCCATCGCCGACAGAACCTCGCCTGAAAGGTTGCTCAAGAACATTTCAAACGTGGTGCGCTTTTCTTTCATGTCAACCACATCATATTTTTCAAGCTTTGCAAGGCGAGCCGCCGCTTTAATCGCATCGTCATAGTCACCGAGATGGTCGACAAGTTTCAGCTCAAGCGCTCGCTCGCCAATCCAAACCCGGCCCTGACCCACGGAATCCACATAAGGTTTTTCCAGGTCACGACCGCCAGCGACAATCGTAAGGAACCGGTCATAACCGTTTTCCGTCGACTGCTGTAGAATATCCGCAGCGCTCTGCGGCAATGGCCCCACGCCGGTCGCGAGAATTGGCGACAAATTAGTGGTGCCGACGCCATCTACAAACACACCCACTTCTGCGGCTGTGTTTTCGAAAGTGTTGAAATATCCGAAAATGCCGATCGAACCGGTGATGGTCGTCGGGGACGCCCAGATTTCATCGGCGTCAGCGGCGATCCAGTAGCCGCCTGATGCTGCAAGCGACCCCATGGACGCCACGATTGGCTTTCCGGCGGCTTTCAGCGCAATAATCTCGTCGCGCATAATGTCCGACGCGAAAGCGGAACCGCCCGGGCTGTCGATGCGCAGCACCACCGCTTTGATCTTGTTGTCCTCGCGCGCCTTTCTCAGCTGTTCTGCAATCGTGTCCCCGCCAGCAGCGCGGCCAGAAGGCGCTTCGCCATCAATGATCGTACCGGCCGCGGTGATGACGACAATATTTGGATCGCCGTCATCTTCATTTTTGTCGAGCGACGCCAGATAGCGGCGGAAACCGACTTTCTTGAATGTCTTGCCGTCTTTCGATTTGCCGTAGGCTTCAATGAGTTTCGCATTCATGTCAGCGCGCGACAGCAATTCATCGACAAGCCCTGAATCAAGCGCCGCCTTGCCGAAGTCGCCTTCGACGCTTTTCATGATCGCGCTCATATTATTGGCGTAATTCTCGACCGACCCCGGCGCCAGACCGCGCGCGCCCTCAACGGATTCGGCGTATTTGCTCCAAAGCACGTCGAGATATGCGATATTGGCTTCTTTGGCTTCCGGCGACATGTCATCGCGCAAGAACGGTTCCACCGCCGACTTGAACGTCCCGACACGGAAGACGTGCGTCGTCACTTTCAGTTTTTCCAGGAACGACTTCACATAGGTTCCGTAAGCGCCATAGCCGTAAATCAACAGGTTTCCGTAATCGTTCATGTAGATTTTGTCGGCATGGGCAGCGAGGAGATATTGATCCTGGCTGTAATAATCTCCGACCGCGACAACGGATTTGCCGCTTTCCTTGAAGCTGTCGATTTCCTTGGCGAGGTAATGAAGCTTGCTTGCGCTGGAAGGTGATGCGCCAAGCGCGCCGAGGTCGAGTACGATCCCCTTTATGCGCTTGTCATTTTTTGCAGCGCGGATCGCCTTGACGAGATCATGCACTTCAATCTGGGATGGTTCGGAAATGCCATATGCTTCCTCGCGCAAAACTTCGAGCGGGCTCGAGTCTTCCGCCATTTCAACCAGCACGCCATTTGGATCGATAACCAGCGCGGCTTCGTCCGGGATGGAAATTGAAACGGGGTCATTGCTGCCGGCGATGCCGTTCGTGACCTGGATAAGGACGCCGACAAAAAGGAGCAAAATGATGAGTCCGATGAGGCCCTGCAATACAAGCAAGAAACCGATCACCAGCTTGGCGAACCCTTTGATGAAACCCCAGACCGTGAAATGCGACTCGTGTTCAGACACAAACGTCCCCTTTACCACACAGCCGGCGCCATGCCGGCATCAAGGGCGCGGCTGAAGAAGCCTGCTCCCATCCATTCGTCCGCCCTCGCCTTCCGGCGTGCGGCCCTGTCGACGAATGCCCCGCCAGCGCCAAGTGAAACATACCTGACGCCATGCAAAGCATCGTAATTACATTGGGCGCAGGCCCGCAAGGGGCAAGACATTTTCGACAATGCGTTCGCTTTCCTTGCCAAGTGGTTCTTTAACCACCATGAAGCCATGCTATCTGGAAGATTAGACCAGAATCACAGCCCGTTACCTCAAGCCCCAGGATTGATGCGAGCCCCATGACCAACACCCAGCCTGACCAGGAACTTTTGCAAAAATTTGATGAGATTTCGGTAAAATTCGGGCGTGCGCGCGCCGCATTAGGAAAGGTTGTCTTTGGCCAGGACAAGGTAATCGACCTCACCCTTGCTACACTTGCAGCAGGCGGACACGGCCTGCTGGTGGGCGCGCCAGGGCTGGCGAAGACCCTTCTGGTCACTTCAATCGCTGATTTAATGGGGCTTTCGGCCAAACGCGTGCAATTTACGCCCGATCTGATGCCAGGCGATGTATTGGGGTCGGAAGTGCTGGAAGAGAGCGCCGAAGGGCGGCGGGAATTCCGTTTCATTCCGGGACCCATTTTTTGCCAGCTCTTGATGGCTGACGAGATCAACCGGGCGTCGCCCCGGACCCAGTCTGCGCTCCTGCAAGCCATGCAGGAGCACCATGTGACAGTCGCTGGGGCGCGACATGACCTGCCGGTCCCTTTTCACGTTCTTGCGACCCAGAACCCGATTGAGCAGGAGGGCACCTATCCGCTGCCGGAAGCCCAGCTTGACCGCTTCCTTCTGCAGATTGATGTCAAATACCCGGATATCGACGCAGAGCGTAAAATGCTCGCCTCAACGACCGGCGCCAGCGCCGCTACAGTAGAAGCCATGATGACGGCGGACGATCTGGCGGCGGCGCAGCAATTGGTTCGCCAAATGCCAATCGGCGAACAGGTTATTGAAAAGATACTCAAGCTTGTCCGCGCCGCTCGCCCGACTGAGACAGCGACGGAGCGGGTCAAAAACTTTGTCGCTTGGGGCCCGGGCCCGCGCGCCAGTCAGGCCTTCTCACTTGCAGCGCGCGCGCTCGCACTGATCGACGGACGGCATGCGCCGTCTCTGGACGATGTTGAGCGATTGGCGGGTCCGGTCTTACGTCACCGGATGGCTCTCAATTTCACTGCGCGCTCTGAAGGCATCAGCACCGATGACTTCATCAAGGAATTGATGGCGGGGGCCTGACCGGAAAAGGAAGGATGCGTCCGATGACAGCTTCCGGGCCTCACTTGCCAGCGATCCGCCATGAAGCGGAAAAGGCCGCCGCGCATTTTCCTGCGATGCTGCTGGAAGCTGAACGCATCGCGCAATCCGTTTCCGCTGGCCTTCACGGACGCCGCCGCGCCGGGCCCGGCGAAACTTTCTGGCAGCACAGACCTTACGTCTTCGGCGATTCAGTATCGGCCATTGACTGGCGGCAATCGGCGCGCGCGTCGGGTCGGCTTTATGTGCGCCAGAATGAATGGGAGTCCTCCGCCGCCGCTTATCTCTGGCGCGACCCGTCACATTCGCTCGACTACGCGTCGAGCAAAGAGTGGCCGACCAAGAGGCGCAGAGCGGATACTTTGCTGACCGCGCTGACAATCCTGCTGTCCCAGGCCGGCGAACGCATCGGCTTGCTCGGCGATGACGCCAATATCGGGTCCCGAAGGCCGTTTCAGGGACGGACCGCACCGGAACGAATGCTTGAAGCGCTTGGCGCAGATAACTTTGATGACGAGAAAGGCGCGCCGCCCATTGCAGCGACGCCTGTCGGTTCTCGGGTCGTCATGGCGAGCGACTTTTATACAGCGCCGGAAGGTGTAGAGCGCGCAGTTGGAACTCTCGCGGGCGCCGGCGCAAAGGGCGTGCTATTGCAAATTTGTGATCCAGCGGAAGAAGAATTCCCGTTTGAAGGGCGCGTGGAGTTTCGAGATCTCGAAAGCGCAGACAAGCTGACATTCGGCGAGACGGGATCTTTAGCCAACGCCTATAAAGAAAAATTTTCCGCGCACCGCCGCGCCCTCGAGGCGATCGCCCAAAAGAATGGGTGGAGCTTTATCGCACACCGAACGGATCGCACGCCTCAAACGGCTTTGCTCGCGCTCTTCGCAGCGCTTGCCGATATGCGCGTCTGGAAGGCGTGACCCATGGGCGCCCTGAGCTTCACATCACCATTCATTCTGTTGGCGCTCGGCGCATTGCCGCTAATATGGATCTTGCTCCGGGCGACACCGCCAGCGCCGAAACGCGAACGGTTCCCGGCCTTCATCATCCTCCGTGAACTGAAGACCGCAGAAGAAACGCCTGACCGCACGCCTTGGTGGCTGCTTTTAATGCGCCTCTTGCTAGCCGCTTTGATCATTCTAGCGCTTGCGGGCCCCATCCTAAACGCACCTCAACCCAGCACACATGCTGGCCCGCTCGTGCTTGTAGTTGATGATAGCTTAGGCGCAGCGCAACAATGGCGCGTCCGCCGCGACGCCATGCGCGAGGCCGCTGCGCAAGCCATCGAAGCAGATCGGCAAGTCTTTCTAATCACCACCGCACCGCAAAGAATTCCATCACCATTGGAACCCATCACTGGCGAGGCGCTGCGATCCACCGCCGACAGCCTCAGCCCCTCGCCATATTTTGCTGACCGCGCCGACACTTTGACGAGGCTTTCCGACCTCGACCGCTATCTCTCCGCTGGTGACGCAGAAGTCCGGTGGTTGTCTGACGGCATCGCTGGCGAAGACGATGAAGCACTGGCGATCGCATTGCGCGAGAAAGGTGCGCTTTCCCTTTATGCAGATTTGCGCGCGCCGAAATTTCTGCTGCGCGATCTTCCACTTGGCAATGATGCGCCCTCTTATCGGGTCGAACGGCTTGATGCGGGTGCAACTGCAGAAGGCGCAATCGTTGCAAATGCCCGCGATGGCCGGGAACTCGCGCGCAGCGACTTTGAAATGGCGCCAGGAGAACGCTCGCGTGACGTTACGCTGAACCTGCCTTTGGCGCTTGCGAATGAACTTTCTACGGTTCGGATAGAATCTATCCCGTCCGCGGGCGCCGTATATCTAAGCGACGCCCGCAACAGGCGCGCCCTTATCGGCCTTGCACGCAATGCGCAGAGCGCCAGCGACAATTTGCTTTCCGGCGATCACTATATTCGAGAAGCGCTACAGCCTTATGCGGCGTTTCTGGATGGCGAACTCTCGGCACTCATCGCATCCGATGTCTCTGTCATCGTCCTCGATGATGTCGGACGCTTGCGCGCCAGCGAAGCGCAGGATCTCACCCAATGGGTAGAAAGCGGCGGCGTTCTAATCCGCTTCGCCGGCCCCGTGCTGGCGGAGGCGGCGCAAGACCGGTCGCCAGAACTAACGCCTGCGCCCCTGCGTGGCGGCGGCCGCGCATTCGGCGGCGCGCTCACCTGGGACACGCCGCAGCGCCTCGACGCCTTCGCGCCGGAAAGCCCGTTTGCCGGACTTGAAGTACCAGGCGATGTTCTCATCCGCCGCCAAGTGCTTGCTGAACCCGGCGGCACAACCACCAACCGTACATGGGCGCGGCTCCAGGATGGCACGCCGCTAGTGACGGGCTTGCGGCAAGGCGACGGCGTTATCGCGCTTTTTCATGTGACCGCGACGCCAGCATGGTCCGACCTGCCGCTGTCTGGACTGTTTGTGGACATGCTTCGCCGCCTGACTTTCCTGTCCTCTTTGGGCCCCGAAGCATCCGAGGATGGCGCCGACGCGCTCTACGCCCCATTGCGGCTGCTTAGCGGCGAAGGCCGGCTCACCCGGCCCGGTGATGGGGCACGCGCGTTGACGGCGGCGGAGCTTGCGCTCGCCCCCTCGCCGGAACGAGCGCCAGGATTTTACGGCGCTCCTGAGGCGCCCCTCGCCTTGAACGCTGTACCGGCGGAGGCCTCCTTCGAACCGATTTCCATTCCCGGCGTACAAACTCTCCCCTATGAAGCCGCGCCGCCGGTTGCGCTCAGCCCGCCGCTATTCATTGTCGCGCTGCTTTTGTTGCTGGCGGACGGCTTGCTTGCCTTGTTCATCAGCGGCCGATTGAACTGGCACACAGCAGCGGCGGCGATGGCCGCGTTACTCATCGTTCCGTTTTCGCCGGATCAGGCAACTGCGCAGCCGCTCGATCCGCCGATAGAAGCGAAAACGGCGGAAGCTGCTATCGCCACCCGGCTGGCATTCATCGAGTCCGGCGACCCTTCTATCGACACGCTTACGGAACAGGGCCTCGCGGCGTTAAGCCGGGAAATGCACCGGAGGACGGCGGTTGAGCCTGCTGCGCCTGAAAGCGTAAACCCCGATATCGATGACCTCTCGGTCTACTCGTTCCTTTACTGGCCGATCGCCCCGGAAGCGCCCACGCCTTCGGACACCGCCCTCGCTAATATTGAAAATTTCATGCGCTTCGGCGGTTTGTTGTTGATCGATACACGCGACGACGAACGCTCTGTCGGCGCGGGCTCGACACCCGAAAGCGCTGCGCTGCAGCGCATTCTCAGTGCGCTCGACATTCCGCCTTTAACGCCCGTGGACAACACGCATGTCCTCACACGCTCTTTCTATCTTATCGACACCCTGAATGGGCGCAGCAATAACAACCCGGTTTGGGTGGAGGCTGACTCCAGCGGCTCAAATGACGGGGTGACAGCGGTCATTATCGGTGGGCGTGACTGGGCGGCCGCATGGGCGGCGGACAGTTTCGGCCGGCCGGTCAGGCCTATGGGCGCCGGCGGACCACGGGCCCGCGAACTTTCCTATCGGGCTGGCGTCAATATGGTGATGGTTGCTCTCACCGGAAATTACAAATCCGACCAGGTGCACACGCCGATCTTGTTGGAGCGCCTCGGCAAGTGATCACCCTTCCTTACAACATTATTCTCGATCCGCTTTTGCCCCTTTGGGGCCTGATCGCCGTAGCGGTCATTGGCGCCATTCTCACTATCCTCTCGCTTGTCCGCAGTTGGAAAAGCGGGATCGCGCGCCTTTTCGCCATTGCCGCGCTGCTGGGCCTGCTTGCTGGCCCAATGACGCGCGAAGAAGAAACCGCGCCGCTAAACGACATTGCTCTAATCCTCGCCGACGAAAGCGCCAGCCAGTCGCTCGACGGGCGCGACCGCGTCACAGAAGACGTTGTGGAACGGCTTACTGCAAGGCTTGAGGCGATCGGCGGCATCGATGTTGAAGTCATACCTTTCTCCGGAGATGACGAAACCCATACGGTCGACGCTTTGCGACAAGCCGTTGCCGATACGCCGCATCAACGGCTAAGCGCGGCGTTCGTAGTCACGGACGGACAAGCCGCTGACGCAGCAGATGCGGCCCAGTCCATGAATATCGATGCGCCGGTGCATTTGCTCGCCACCGGCAACCCAAGGGAAACGGACCGCAAGATCAGTCTCATCAGCGCGCCGCGTTATGGCATTGTCCGCCAGTCTGTCCGGGTGAGTTTTCAGGTCGATGATCTGGGGCCGGAAGAAATCCCGATCAGCAATGCGGGGTCTGCGATGGTCACCTTGCGGATCGGCGGCGAGGAAATTTTGCGCGAAGCCGTGCCCGTTGGTTCGGAGGCCGGTTTCGACGTGCCGCTGGACCGGCCAGGACAGACAATCATTGAGCTTGAAGTCGTTGAGCGGAACGGAGAGCTAACCACGCGCAACAATATCGCCGTACTCCCTATCACCGCAGTGCGTGACCGGTTGCGCGTGCTGTTGATCTCGGGCGAGCCGCATCCTGGGGAACGTGTCTGGCGAAACCTGCTTAAGTCCGACCCTGCTGTCGATCTGGTGCACTTCACCATTTTGCGCCCCACTGACAAAAATGACGGCACGCCGGTGGATGAATTGGCGCTGATTCCATTTCCGCAAGATGAACTCTTTATCGACAAGCTTGATGAATTCGATCTTCTGGTTTTCGACCGCTACGCCTATCGCGGCGTGTTGTCGTCGTTCCATTTCGACAATATCGCGCGCTTTGTTGATGGCGGCGGCGCTGTATTGATCGCGTCCGGTCCGGAGTATAATGGGCCGCTCAGTCTTGCGAACCGCCGCAACCTTTCCTTCATTCTGCCTGCCCTGCCAGCGGGCCCCGCGATCGAAGAGACCTACCGGCCTGAAATCACTGATCTCGGCTTACGCCACCCGGTGACTGCAGATCTTCCGGATTCTGATATTTGGGGACGTTGGCTGCGCTTGATGCCAGTGACGCAAATGCGTGGGCAAACCTTGATGCAAGGACCGGATGGCGAGCCATTGCTCATTCTTGACCGCATCGGAAAAGGACGCGTCGGATTGTTTCTTTCAGACCACGTCTGGCTGTGGGCCCGCGGCTTCGACGGCGGCGGACCGCATGCAGAACTGCTGCGGCGCATCGCGCATTGGCTAATGAAAGAGCCTGAACTGGAAGAAGAAGCGCTGGCGCTGCATGCTGAACAAAACGATCTCATCATCGAGCGGCGCACCATTGCAGAAGAAGCGCCGCCCGTCGCCCTCACCTTCCCCGACGGGGACATACAGGAGTTGCAGCTATCTGAATCCGACCCGGGTCACTTTACGGCCCGGATCAGCGACGCCCCGCGCGGCCTTTACCGGGCGTCTTCAGATGAGCTGTTTGCAATCGGCGTTGTCGGCGTTGAAGCTGCGCCTGAATTCCAAAATGTCGTATCAACCGGCGCGCAATTAGCGCCGCTTTCCGATGGCACCGGCGGCGGCGTTTTCGCAATTCGCAGCGGCGACGGCGTCGCCTTGCCGGAGATAAGACGCCTGCGCAGTGACGTGACGAGCCGGGCCGGTGAGCGCTGGGCTGGCGTCCTTCAACGCAACGCCGCCCGGGTAGAGAATGTTAAAGATGCGCCGCTTGCGCCAGCAATATTCTGGTTGCTTGTCCTGGCGCTATCGCTCCTCGCCGCCTGGGCCATAGAGGGCGGACGCATTCAGCTTCGGCGCAAGCAGGGTTAACGGGCATCAACCCTGTTTCGCCGCCCTGCTGATAAAATAAATTTATCTATTTGTTTAACGGCGCTGAAAATCGCGCAGGCCTATTCTGCCCAAAAGGCACATAATGTCAGAGGGAGCATGCGCGTGGCGTTTGCGATCAACAAACAATCGAGTGACCAGGCCAAGCGGCGCAGCCCGCTTGCCGGCTGGCTCGGAAAAAAGAATGATGCGGGTCAGGACGAAATCCCTGCGATGGATGTCGCGGCCGGCCTCGACCGTGCTTTGCGCAATCGCAAGGCGAATATCGAAGAGCCCGATCCCGAAACCCGGGAAAACCCGGTTCGCGATGCGCTGACCGCAATTGAAGCGGCGCTCTACGCCATTGACCGGGTGCGCGACATTCTCGAGCAGGCGTGCGAGGTCGCGATTTCCGCCAAGGACGTTGAAGATGTCGGCGGACGCTCGCTCCTTGCAGAGAGCTATGACGAGCTGCGGCTTTCGATCAATGAATCGCTCGACAAAATCGACCCGCGCGCCGCAGTGCTGATCGGCAAAGGGCAGCGCCATATCGATGTGATGCTCGGCGGACGCACGAAATATTCGGTTTCGCCCATTCGTCTGGATATTGGCGAAAAGGGTCTCGACCTTCCCCCGCCGGTGGATGCGTTCGCGAGTTATGATGAAATCGACAATGTGCTCACCCAGCTCGACAAGGCGCTGGGCCGCGCTGATTGCGCCGCCGCCAGCTATTGCCGGGACGCGCAATATCTCATCGCGCGAATGAAGGCGGAACTCGCCAACAACGCGGCCTAGAGAATTCGTCTAAACAGTGAAAATGCAGGTCTCGCCATTTGACGGGCGCGACACGCGCACTTCAGCAAGGCCTGGAAAACGCGGCTTCAGCTTCGCCGCCGCCCACTGGCAGATATTTTCAAGCGTCGGACGCTCCAGACCCTCGACTTCGTTGAGGAGCCGGTGATCTAGCGCGTCGTGAAGGCCTTGCATGGCGTCCGCGACATCCGCGAAATCAACCACCCAGCCTGTTGCCTCTTGCGGATCACCCTCAATCACCACTTCCATGGTGAAGGAATGCCCATGCATGCGCGCATAGGGGCGCGCATTGGGGTCGTGATCCAGATAGTGCGCGGCGTCGAAACTCATCGACTTGACGATGCGCATGGGCTCCTCGTTCTCATTTGTCCGCGCGCCCTAGGGAATGCCCAGAATTTTGTGGGTCTGTAAACTAAGGCGCCATTGCGGATGCTTGCGGCAATATTCAATCGCGGCGGCGGTCTCCGCAGCGCGCGAGGGCCCGTCCATAGGCTGCAAAAAGAAAAAGTCAAATGCGAGACCGCTAAACGCCTCCGGCGGGGCGTCCGACTGATGGTAAACAAGCTTCAGCTCGTTCCCTTGCCGCTGGACCAGCGGCGCGGTTGATTTAGGGCTGACACAGAGCCAATCAATCCCCTCCGGCGCGGCGACCGTGCCGTTGGTCTCCACCGCGATTTCGAAGCCTTTTTCATGAAGCGCGGCGATCAGCGGCGCATCCAGCTGCAGCAAGGGCTCGCCGCCAGTGCACACGACATAGGGCCGCCCGCCGCCCGGCCATGCAGCGGCCACCGCCGACGCCAACGCCGCTGCGTCTTTGAATTTGCCGCCGCCGGGCCCGTCGACGCCGACAAAATCCGTATCGCAAAAAGTGCACACAGCGCTTAGACGGTCGCGTTCCAGCCCCGACCAGAGATTGCACCCGGCAAAGCGCAGGAACACAGCCGGGCGGCCGGCCTGTGCGCCCTCGCCCTGTAATGTGTAGAAAAGTTCTTTAACGGCATAGCTCATATGCCCCGGCTTTACTGGAAAGCAGGCTCCAGTCCTAGACAGGCATGCAAATTGGCCGCCCTGGAGGTCAGCTCACAGAAAACCGCTGTTTCTGGCCGCCACGGCCCCTGTCGCCTTGGCGGCCGGAACCGCAGCATTGGCTTGACTATTTTTGCCAAATGCCCACGATTTCAAATTACATGGGGAGATAACCTTAATAATCCTGTTGTGAGTATCAATAATGAGGAAAAACTCCGCCTTTAGAACGGCCTACGCTCCGTTTTTTATTGCGGCGCTGATGCTTGCGAGCGCCTGTAGCGGCGGCGGGGGCGGCTCTCAGGCAGGCGGCGGAACCACGCCCCCACCGACAGGCGGGGGCGGCACTGGTCCGACCTGGACTTCCGGCGTTTTTCAACCTTCCAGTCAGTTCGTGAACCGGTGCCAAACCGTTCGGACCGGCCTCGACATTGAAGGCAATCCCTTTCCCGATCAGTCGGGATCGACGCTTCTGGAGAATTTCTGGCTGCGGTCCTGGACCCACGAAACCTATTTGTGGAACGATGAAGTCGTCGATCGCAATCCTGCAAACTACAATAGCCGCCTCCAATATTTCGATCTCTTGCGGACCACGGCGCAAACGCCCTCAGGCAAAGACAAAGACCAGTTTCATTTCAGCCAGCCGACCGAAGAATATCTGGCGGAGCGCAACTCTGCGCCGGTCTCGGGTTATGGCGCCAGCTTCATCGCGTTTTCTACAACGCCGCCGCGCGATTTCCGGGTGCGATATACAGAGCCGAATTCGCCAGCCTCCGAAGAAATCATGGGGCAACCGAATTTTCAGCGAGGCAGCAAGCTTCTGGAAGTGGACGGCGTCGATATCGTCAACGCTAATGGCCAGGCGCAGATCGATGCGATCAATGCCGGTTTATTCCCGGCCAATGCCGGCGAGATGCATAGTTTCGTGGTGCAGGATCCCGGCAGCGCCGGCACGCGGACTGTCATGCTGATCTCCGCCGATATTGCGCCCAACGCGGTTAATCGGTTGCGGGTGATTGACACGCCGAGCGGCAAGGTCGGGTACGCGCTGATCAACACATTTAGCCCGTTCGCCTCGGAAAAGCAGATTGCAGACGCAATTGAGTCACTCAGCACCGAAAGCATCTCAGATCTGATTCTTGATTTGCGCTACAATGGCGGCGGATTGGTCGCCGTCGCCGCCCAACTTGGCTATATGGTAGCCGGCGACACGCAATCCAGCGGCAAAGTATTTGAAGGGTTTCGCTTCAATGCGGATGCCGGCAACACCAATCCCGTCACCGGTCAGCCGAATACGCCCAGCCCGTTTTACAGCACCGGGCTGGGATTCTCGCTCGCCAATGGCGCGCCTCTGACGAGCCTGGACCTTCCGCGTGTGTTCGTTCTTTCGACCGGCAACACCTGCAGCGCCAGCGAATCTGTTGTTAACGGCCTGCGCGGGATTGATGTCGAAGTGATATTGATAGGCGGCACAACATGCGGCAAGCCATTCGGCTTTTACCCTGAAAGCAATTGCGGGGAGACCTATTACTCGATCCAGTTTCAAGGCGTGAATGACAAGGATTTCGGCGACTACGCTGACGGCTTTATTCCAAATAATTCGAACGCCACCAGCGGCGTGCGCATTCCAGGCTGTTCGGTCGCCGATGATTTCAACAATGAGCTCGGAGACGAAGCGGAAGCCATGCTTGCCGCCGCGCTTCAGTTTCGCGCGACGGGCGCCTGCCCGACACCGGTTTCACAAGCGCCTTCAGGCATCACGGCCAGTGCGTCGCGACAAGCTGAATCGCCGCCGGTTGATCTTACGCCGGGCCTGAATGTCATGCAGCACAATCGCGACTTGCGGACACCGGATTAACGTGAAAGCGAATTGGCAATGAGACGATTGCACAAAGCACAAATTGCCGCCCTCATCGGCGCGGTCTTGGTCACGGCCTGCCAGACGGGAGTCGCCTCACAATCGGCCGTTCTGAGCGCCTCAGATCCTGAGACCATGACAATCGTAAAGTCTGCTCTCGCTGACGCCATGAATGTCGCCAGTGTCGAACTCGGTCCGGGAGACCCCACGCAATCCCCGACAATCTCGGTGCTGCCGCCGAGGCCCGGGCAATATGAAGATCGCAGCCCCGCGACGCCGACCCAGTTTGACCTGATCCTGCGAGGAACCGCCTGCTACGCAGTGCGCCGCGATACAGGCGCGGAGTTTGAACTGGAAGGCGTGTCCTGCCGGCCGCTGTAATCACCCGCCTGGTTTACCGCCGAGGTGAAGCTGTCTCACGACATCGAACATAAACGCGGCCGAAAGCCCGAAGAGCAGCAGCCCGTTCGCCGCCGTCGCGCCGGATAACAAACGCCACTCATCAGGCAAAAGCACATCGCCAAAGCCGAGTGTTGTGAATGCGGCGCCGGAAAAATAAAGCGCCGTTTCCCAATGCTCAAACATGTCATATTGCACATACACCCACGCCCAAATTCCGATTTCGAGTGTGTGAGCGAACATCAGCCAGAGCACCAGCAGGACGAGCACAGCCGTGTCGCGCAAAAACCGGACAACGCCTTGCGCGCGACTCCTGGCGGCGCGAAATACAGCAGCGGCGGCTGCGACGAATATACCGTGAATGAACGTCGTCGCAGAAATGATTAAACAGTTGATCAGAAGCTGGTGAAAAATGCCGGCGCTTTGCATAGACCCTCACGCAATTTCTATAGCAGCAAACAATCATGTTTGTCGCGAGCGTAGGTCAATTTGAGAGGTTTTGCGCCTTTGAGATGAGCTTTAACCGGCCATTGGCGCGCTTAACAGCTTCGTCGAGCTGCTTGAGCGCTTCATCCACTTCGCCTGCTTCAGCTTCTTCCGCTTCAAGAAGGTCTTTGGCCGCCTTCAGCTCTGCGCCCAATGCTGAAAGCGCTGCGTCGTCGGGCGCCGCGCGCTGGTCGCCGCCCTGGTCAGACACCGCCTTGCGCGCAGCCAAGCCGCCAGCGATCACGCCGAAAACGAAACCGGCGAGCGCCAGAGGCCATCCATTGGCGAGCATTTGCGTCAGCGCATTCATATCCATTGCTTTCCGCCATCCGTGCGCCACAAGCGCCGAAGGCTCGGCGCGCATCCTTTGCGCCGCCTCACCGCGAAGCAAGGGCCGGGCCAATCTGTGCCAGAATAGCAAAGCCGCAAAGAAAAACCGCCCGCATTGGCAATGCGGGCGGCATTAACCTTCAATATCGCGCAAGCGCTAGCGCGGCGCCATAACCATGACGATTTGGCGGCCTTCCATTTTCGGAAACTGCTCGACCTTGGCGATATCGTCAAAATCGTCCTGAACGCGCTTGAGCAAATCCGCACCGCGATCCTGGTGCGCCATTTCCCTGCCGCGAAAGCGCAACGTCACCTTGACCTTGTCGCCTTCATCAAAGAAGCGCCGCATCGCCTTGACCTTCACTTCATAGTCATGGGCGTCGATATTCGGCCGCATCTTGATCTCTTTGATCTCAACGACTTTTTGCTTCTTCTTGGCTTCCGCCTTCTTTTTCTGCTGTTGATATTTGAATTTGCCGTAATCAAGAATCTTGCACACAGGCGGCGTCGTTGTTGGCGACACTTCCACAAGATCAAGACCGGCCTCAACTGCAATGGCGATCGCTTCCGGCGTCTTAACCACACCGCGTTTTTCGCCGTGATGATCGATCAACAGGACCTGTGGAACTTCGATATCTTCATTGATGCGCGGACCGTCGGATTTCGACGGCGGGGCTGCAAAAGGTCTGCGTGCTATGGACTTCTCTCCATCGGTTGCTAGAGGACAAATTCCTGCCGCCATTTCGGTGAGAAACGGTTAACCGTATTCCCAAAATGCGACAGAGGCGTGGATATATAAGGGTTTCCCGGCATCAATCAACGGGCATGGGCGGATCGAGGCTCACCCTGGCTTAAATCGACGAGCCCCATATTGATCAGCGTGCGCCAGACGAAAACCGGCTCTACAGCCTCAAGACCGGCTTTTCCGGCGTCAGCAGGCGCAGTCATGGTGACAATATGGCGGCCTTCGGCGACGAAAGGCTTGTTCGCCGGAGCGATTACCACCCCTTCGCAGCCAACGCTCAGCGCCAATTGAAGCTCTTCGGCGCCATCACTGACAAAAAACGCCGCTTCCTGAGCCAGCGCCGCCAATTGCAGGTGGTCCGTTTTTCCGGTGAGGTCCACCAGTTGCGGCGTTTCATGGGCGATTTCGTCGCCGAATGCATGCAAGCTCTTCGACCCAGCCAGCACCGGCATGAACCCATCCTGCACCATCTGGCTTGCTATTCCGGCATAACCTGCGGCGCTCCATCGCCGATCCGCCGCTTCTCCCGGCAGCAGCAGGCCAAACGGGCCTGAAATGCCGTACCAGGAGGGCTGCATATTGGCGCTGTCTTTACGGGCCGCCACCGCCCAGCTGAGATCCGGCAGACGGCTGGCTATTTCCAGACCGGCGCTTTCGGCCAGCTTATCGAAACGCGGGCTCGCCGCCGACAATCCCCTCGATGGCTTGGATGCCGGCTCCGCCGAAAACCACTTTGGTCCAAACATCCCCATCGCGCC
This sequence comes from Hyphococcus sp. D3-15, assembly GCF_055809375.1. Classification (NCBI taxonomy): domain Bacteria; kingdom Pseudomonadati; phylum Pseudomonadota; class Alphaproteobacteria; order Parvularculales; family Parvularculaceae; genus Hyphococcus; species Hyphococcus sp. D3-15. Next base: position 3,667,098 of record NZ_CM147910.1, read on the forward strand.
TTTCAGGCGGCGCGCGAGGTCATCACCGGAAAGATCATAAACCTGTTCGAATTTTGACGCCTTAAGCTGACGCACAAACTCTTTGCGGGCCTCGCCATCGCGCATATTCGGCATCGCGGCGACCTGATCAAAATAGGGAGATGCGCGCGCAATCCGCTGCAAGCCTTGCGTGGTCAAAAGGCTGATTTTCGCTTTGGGATGGGCCTGACGAATGGCCTCGAACACAGGATCCGCATCAACGAATGCTGTCAGCCCGTCGGTTTTCACAACGAGAATATTGTTCTGTTTACGCCCCAACATGTCGCCCCATCACGCCCGCTCCGCCAAAAGCGAACGGTACACCCCTAACGTCGCATCACACATCGCCGCCGAAGAAAACAGGCTCGCCATCCGCGCGCGCGCTTTTTCACCCATAACCCGTCTCGCTGAAGGCGGCATCGCCCAAACCTGCTCTATAGCGGCAGCCAAGGCCTTGGCGTCTCCGGGCGCTGAAAGAAATCCGGTTTCACGGTCAATAACCGTCTCGCGCGCACCACCATGGCGACTGGCGATTACCGGCTTTTCCATAGCCCCTGCCTCTACTGCGACGCGACCGAAAGCTTCCGGCTCGGTCGACGGCGTAAGAACCGCATCCGCCCACGCATAAGCGGCCGGCATGTCGGCGCAATCGCCAACAAAATGGATCATGGCCCGAACCCCAGACTCTTCACTCACCGCGCGCAGTCGTTTTTCAAGCGCTTCCCGTCCCTGCGCGCCCCCACAAAAAACTAGCGTCAAACCGTGGTCTTGGCCAGTGGCGCCGGCCTCGCCAAGGCGGCCTTTAACCATGGCAATCGCGGCAATCGCCGTTTCATGCCCCTTCCAGGGGCTCATCCGGGCCGGCAGCAGCAGCTTTAATCCCGGGTTTTCCCCAAGCCCCCAGCCGGACGTCGCCTGATTAACCCTGCCCGCCGAAACCTTTTTGGGATCAAAGAGATCGATGTCGACCCCCCTGGGAATAACCGCCATGCGCGCTGGATCTACTCCGCCAAGCTCCATGATCCGCTCCGCAGTGAAGCGCGAATTGGCGATCACCCGGTCGGCGCGCAACATGGATGAATTGTAAAATCGTTTCAGCCGCCCGCTCGCGGAATAGGCCCCGTGATAGGTGGTGACGAAAGGCACGCCAGTACGCCGGGCGGCGGAAAACGCGCTCCAGGCGGGCGCCCTCGACCGGGCGTGGATCAGATCTACTTTTTCGCGGCGGACAATGTCCGCAAGGCATCCTGCATTCGCCCAGATGGTGATCGGGTTTTTGGATGCGACCGGGGCATGCAGGACCTCACCGCCTGAATACTCAATTTCCTGCTCCAGCCGGCCGCCTTCAGAGACGACCAGCGCCCGGCCCCCGGCGCGCACCACAGCCTCCGCGATCTCCAGCGTCGTGCGCTCAGCGCCGCCCGCATTGAGTCGCGGCACTACCTGCAAAATGGTCTTTTCAAAGCGTTTCATATGGGACTGATCATAGACCTGTTCTCGCTGCCGCAAAGTCAATTGAATCGTTCTCGATTGACGGGCCTCGCCGCATCGCGGCAAGTAATCTCATGGGAAAAGCCGATCATTCGCACACAACACCGTGGCCGCAAGGCGCGACGATCTATCAGATCTATCCGCGCAGTTTCTTCGACTCGAATGGTGACGGCATCGGCGATCTCAACGGCATCATGCAAAAGCTCGCCCATGTGGCGAGCCTCGATGTTGATGCAATCTGGCTCTCTCCATTTTTCGTCTCCCCGATGCGGGACTTTGGCTATGATGTCGCCGACTATTGCGACGTGGATCCGATCTTCGGGACGCTTGCCGATTTCGATGCGCTGATTGCGAAAGCGCATTCGCTCGGCCTCAAGGTCATCATCGATCAAGTCTATTCCCACACGTCGGACCAGCATGCCTGGTTTGCGGAAAGCCGCAGCAACCGAACAAACCCGAAGGCCGATTGGTATGTCTGGGCGGACCCGAAGCCCGATGGTTCGCCGCCCAATAACTGGATGTCCGTCTTTGGCGGCGTCACCTGGGAGTGGGACACGCGCCGCGGACAATATTACCTGCATAATTTCCTCGCCAGCCAGCCAGACCTCAATGTGCACAATCGCCAAGTGCAAGACGCGCTATTGGAGGTCGCAAGATTCTGGCTCGACCGCGGGGTCGACGGGTTCAGGATTGATGCGCTGAATTTCGCGATGCACGACCCGCTATTGCGCGATAACCCCCAGCGAAATCAACTGGTCGCAAGCCGTCACGTCCTTTCGACTTTCAAGAGCATCGCTATAACCAGTCACATCCGGACATTCCGAAATTTCTGTCGAGAATTCGCGCTGTGACGGACGAGTACCAAAATATTTTCACTGTCGCTGAAGTCGTTGGCCCCAACCCGCTCGGTGAAATGAAAGCGTTTACGGCGGACGAGGCACACTTAACGACGGCGTATAATTTCGATTTTCTCTATGCGGACGAAGTGACGCCGGCAATGGTCAGAAAATCCTTGTCTGACTGGTCAGACTCTCCAGGCGAAGCATTTCCCTCCTGGGCCTTTGCTAACCACGATGCGCCGCGCTGCATTTCTCGATGGGCGAAGGGCGCAGACGAAAAACAAGCAGCGAAACTCTACTTGATGCTCCTGATGGCGCTGCGCGGATATGTATTTATGTATGAGGGAGAAGAACTCGGACTGCCTCAGGCCGATGTTCCGTTTGAAGCCCTACGCGATCCCGAAGCCATCGCCAACTGGCCAGAAACGCTCGGTCGTGACGGCGCCCGCACACCGATCCCATGGCAGAAAGCCGCGCCAAATGGCGGTTTTTCAAGCGGCGCCCCATGGCTTCCATTGGACGCCCGCCACCTCTCGCTTGCCGTCGATGCGCAAGAAAACGATCCCGCTTCAGTTTTACAGTTCGTGCGCAAGGTGATTGCACTTCGCCGCAATTCAGAAGCCCTGCGTCAGGGCGACATGCGTTTTATCGAGGCGCCAGAAGGCGTGCTCGCTTTTTCCAGAACGTATAAAAACAATTCACTTCTGTGCGTTTTCAATCTTGGAAAAACATCTGTGAAATGGCGCCCCGCAGAAGCCCGGTCCTTGACGGTCAGTTGCAGCGCAGGACTTCAATCCAACGGCGCGCCGCCGTCTGAAATGCCGGGCTTCAGCGGTTACGTCGCGGGTTAACCGCTACGACACAGCGTCGCCTTTCTTTTTCGAAATAGCCGTAATATACTGAAAAACAAGGGAATTTATTATTCCCGTGAATGCGGTCATTCCCGGAACGGTTAGGTTTTCATGTCTGAACAGTACGACGCGATCATTATCGGTGGCGGCCATAACGGCCTTGTTTGCGGCTTTTACCTCGCGAAGGCCGGCCGGCGCGTGCTTATCCTGGAAAAGCGAGACATCGTCGGCGGCGCGGCGGTTACGGAGGAGTTTCATCCCGGTTTCCGCAACTCCGTCGCCAGCTATTCGGTAAGCCTTCTAAATCCGAAAATCATCGCCGATATGGAGCTTGCGCGACACCGGCTGAAAGTGCTCATCCGCCCGGCCTCCTATTTCGCCCCCTCTCCGGACGGCAAGCATCTGTTCCTGACGCGCGATGAAAAAGAAAATCTCGAAACCATCCGCAAATTGTCACCGAAAGACGCCGAAGCCTATCCCGCTTATCACGAACGCCTGGAGCGGCTTGTCGACCTTTTCCGATCAACCCTTCTTGAAACGCCGCCTAATCTCGGCGGCGGATTACGCGATATGTTCGGCGCGGCGATGCTCGCAAAACGCGCGCACAAGCTGGGTATTGAAGGTCAGCGCGATCTGATCGATCTTTTCGGCAAAAGCGCCGGCGAAATCCTCGACAACTGGTTCGAGCTGGATCTCGATCAAGGGCATTCTGGGTTTCGACGCAATCACCGGGGCCTATTGCAGTCCCTATACGCCAGGCTCCGCTTATGTCCTCCTGCACCATGTGTTCGGCGAGGTGAACGGAATCAAAGGCGCATGGGGGCATGCGGTCGGCGGCATGGGTGCGATCACGCAGGCGATGGCCGCAGCAGCAGCAGAAGCAGGCGCCGAGATCTCGCGTCGACGCGCCGGTGCGCGAAGTCATCGTCGAAAATGAACGCGCAGTTGGCGTGGTCCTCGATGACGGAGCAGCGATACGGGCGAAAGTCGTCGCCTCCAACATTCACCCGCAACTGCTTTACGGCAAACTGATCCCCGAAAACGCACTGCCAGAGGAATTTGCAGAGCGCATCCGCAACTGGCGCTCTGGTTCAGGCGTCTTCCGGATGAATGTCGCGCTGTCAGAGCTGCCAAACTTCACCACTCGGCCGTCTGCTGGGCTCGAACTCCATCATCAATCGAGCATCATGATCGCACCAAGCCTCGACTATCTCGATACCGCATACACCGATGCGCGGCGTACCGGCTGGGCGAAAAAGCCGGTTATCGAGATGCACATACCGTCAACAATCGACGATACGCTCGCACCAGCGGGCCAGCATGTGGCGAGCCTCTTCTGTCAGAATTTCGCGCCGCAACTTCCCAATGGCGACAGTTGGGACGATCATCGCGACGAAGCGGCGGATTGCATCATCGACACAATCAATGACTATGCCCCGAATTTCAAATCATCAGTAATCGGGCGAATGGCGCTGTCGCCGCTTGACCTTGAGCGCAAGCTTTCGCTCGTTGGCGGTGACATTTTCCACGGCCAACTCGGCGTCGATCAGTTGTTCAGCGCGCGTCCGGTGCTTGGCCATGCCGATTATCGCGGCCCGTTTAAAGGGCTTTACATGTGTGGTTCGTCTGCCCATCCGGGCGGCGGCGTCACCGGCATGCCGGGACATAATGCAGCGCGGGAAATCCTGCGCGATATCGGCAAGGGGCGCGCATCACCAATGCGCGCCGCCGCACTTTGAGACGGCTTCTCCACAGCTTAGCTCTCTTCGCGCTCGCGCTTGCCCCCTGCGCGGCGAACGCTATCGATCTTAACCGGGTGCGCGTTACGCATCTTGAAAACGGATTGACGCTGCTCATTCTGGAAGAACGCGCGCTGCCTGTCGTCAGTGTTCAAATGGCCTACAAAACCGGCGGACGCGACGATCCGGAAGGACGTATGGGGCTCGCACATTTCTTTGAGCACATGGCGTTTCGCTCCTCGAAAAACTTTCCGGGCACAAGGCTTGCGGGCGACATCTATGCGGTTGGCGGTGAATGGCACGGCTATACCTGGATCGACCACATTACCTTTTTCGCCACGGCGCCAAAGGCCGATCTCGACTTGCTTCTGCGGATTGAGGCTGACCGGCTCGGACGCTTGAAAATGGATCCCAACGATGTCGAGGCGGAAACTGGCGCTGTCATCTCGGAAATGAACAGTTACGCCAACGACCCCTCAACTATTCTTTTTGACGCCACGGTCGCGGCGGCGTTTCAGGTCCATCCCTATCGCAAAAACACCATCGGGTTCGCTGGCGACGTCGAAGCCATAACCCATGAAGACATCGTTGCGTTCTACGAAATGCGCATCGGCCCCAAAACCGCAGTGCTCGCCATTGCAGGCGACGTAGAGACAGATGTGGTTGAAGCGCGCGTGCGCAAGCTCTTTGGTGCGTTTAAGGCGAATGCGGAACCACAATTACCGCCCCTTAGCGAACCAAGTTTTCAGGGCGAAAAGCGCGTTCGCATTGAAGGCGCGACCGATGAAAAGTTGTTCCGCATTGCATATCCTGCACCCGCCGCCGCGAGCCAGGACTTTCCGGCGTTTCTCGTGATGCAAGCACTTGCTGGCGCCTCCAGCGGTGTTTCGTTTCTGCAAAATGACTGGGGAACGCCTGCCGCGGAAGGCTCCGCTCTTGCAGGCGTCGCCGAAAATATTTCGACCTGGTTCACGCCAAGCGCACAGCCATATATTTTTCTTGTCGCCGGCGCCGCTGAGCCTGAAAGCGATGAGAAAAAGATCGAAGTTGCGGTGCAGCGCGCGCTCGAAAGTTTCGCGACAGCGCCCATAAGCGATGAACGCCTGTCTGCCGCGAAGAAAGAAGTATTGCGCGAACTTGTTCTTGATGTTGAGACAACCGAAGACGCGGCCCACCAGCTTGCATTTTTTGAAGGCATAGGCGCGCTGGAGCAACTCCTTTCTCTTGAGGAAAGCGTCAATGCCGTGACAGCGCAAGATGTTGCGCGCATCGCAAAAACCTACCTGAACGCCAACCGCCGCACTGTCGGCTGGATGGTTCCTAATGCGGGACGCGCGCCTCAACGCATCGATTCCGCCAGCAAGTTAAATATGGCGCAAGAACGAAATGGCGCCGGCGATGAAAGAATTGACACTGACAACCGTTACATTCAAACGGATGAGAACTTCATCATTGTTCCGTCAAGCATGTCGCAGACCGCTTCCTTGCGCGTCGTCTTTTCTGGGCTTTATGACTGCAATCTGTGCACGCGGGACGCCCCGGCGCCGGGCATGACAAGCGTCGCCGTGACAGGTTTGTCCAGTGAACTCGATGCGATGGTCGATAAAATACGCTCCGCCATCGACGAGGCGATGCCGGGCGCCGCGAGCGCGGCGGACAGCAGCGATCCCTATACGCGTTTAGAGCAAATTTTCACCGCGCGGTTCGTTCCCGCCGCAAATCCGGAGAAAATTTCTCCCGCCTTCATTGCAGTTTCCGGCAATGTCGATGCAAACGAAATGAGGAATTTCGTTTCGAATGCGCTTGGCGTCCCCGATGGCGCCGTCCGGCCAGCAAAGCTAGCCCCGTCGATTGGCGATATCCCTGTCAAACTTCCCGAAGAAAAAGCGCAAACTGCTCTTGGCTATATGGCCGATGCTCCCGCCCTTAATGCGAAAGACGCGCTCGCCTGGCGTCTCGCCCTTTATATGTTCTCGCATGGTTATGGCGGACGTTTAGGCGACGAAGCCATTTCAAAGCGCGGCCTCGCTTACTACATAAGCGCGGCCTATCGCGGCGATAAGGGGGCCGGCCTTGTCACGCTGAATATTGGCGTCGACCCAAGCAAACAGGAAGCTTTGCTCCAGTCGTTAAAGGCGGAATTGGCGCGTTTCCTGGCCGAGCCGCCCGATAAAGCGGAACTCGCCGAGGCCAAACGCAATCTAATCGGCCGCAAAATCAGCGCCGCCCAGAGCAATGATGAAATCACCGCCGCCCTCGCCCGCGATTGGGCGGGCCCCGGCTTAACCACGATTGAAGACTTTTCGGCCGCCGTAAACGCCGTCACCCTTGATGACGTGCGCGGCATTCTGCCTGCTTTTTCCGCCGGTGACTTTGTCGTCATATCGGCAAGCGACGGAAAAGGTGCTAGTGATTAAACCTTCTAACGCCCGCAAGGAGAGTGACGTATGAGCCATACAGCCAAAGATTATACGAAACCGGTGCTTGTCGCCGATGAAGACGCCCAGAGTCTTCCGGCATGGCTTTATAACGATCCTGACTTTTTCGCGCTGGAGCGGGAAAAGGTTTTCCTGCCGTCATGGCACCTGATCGGCCATGAAAGCGAACTTCAGAACATCGGCGATTATCTCACCTTCAAGATGTATAACGAGATCGCCTTTGTGGTGCGCGGCAAGGACGGCGCGCTTCGCGGCTTCCACAATGTCTGCCGCCACCGCGCCGCGCGCATGGTCGACGGCGATTACGGAAATTGCGGGCGCAGCCTCGTATGCCCCTATCACGCCTGGACCTACCAGCTCGACGGCACGCTTTCCGGCGTTCCCTATCTTGAGCAATATGAGAATTTCGACCGCGCCGATCACGGCCTGACGCCGGTTGAGACGGAAACCTTCGCCGGCTTTGTTTTCATCCGCTTCGTTTCCGGCGGCCCGTCGCTCAAGGAATATATGGAGCCTGTGGCGGAAGAGTTCGCGCTCTACAAAACCAAGGACATGAAGCCGCTGCGCCATGTGGGAACGCGCGTGCGCGAAGTGAACTGGAAAAACGCCACCGACAATTATGTCGATGCGCTGCATATCCGCGTCGCCCATGACGGCCTTCATGGCCTGCTCGGCGACAGCTACACGCTGACGCTCGACCGGGATGTGCACAAGATTTACAGCGAGCTAAAAAGCGGTGAAATGGCGTCTCTATCGAACAACGCCTATCGCAAATTTTTACCCCATGTTGACCACCTGCCCGAGGATCGTCAGCACATGTGGACGTATTACAAGCTCTGGCCGAATCTGATGTTTGATGTCTATGCAGACCAGATCGACTTCATGCAGTTCATCCCGTTGACGCCGACGAGCTGCATTCTGCGCGAAAATGTTTACGCGCTTGATGACGACCGCCGCGAAATGAAGCTCGCGCGCTATCTGAACCTGCGCATCAACCGCAATGTGAATCGCGAAGACAAAGACCTTATCGAACGCGTGCAGGCCGGCATGGGCTCCATGAGCTTTGAGCAGGGTCCGCTCGGGACGTCGGAAATCTGCCTGCGCCATTTCGCCAAACAAATGCGCGAGTCGATGCCGATTGCGCGGTCTCGCGAAAAGCCCTCACCCGAGAAAATGCAGGAAGCGTTCAACGCTTAAGCGGAAACAGCGGCGCCTTCGGGCGCCGTTTTCTTTTCTCTGATCAGCGCGACGCCCAAAAACCCGTAAAGGATCGCCAGCAGCGGGTTTAATAAATTCACGAATGCAAACGGCAGATAATCAAGCGTTGGCACGCCAAGGGCACCAGCCATAAAAACACCGCATGTGGTCCATGGCACCAGCGCCGACGTCATCGTTCCGGCGTCTTCTACTGTCCGTGAGAGGTTCACCGGCGCCAGACCGCGCTTTTGATACTCCTTCGCATACATGCGGCCAGGAATAATGATCGCCATATATTGCGTGGCGGAAAAAATGTTCATCGCAATCGCGCTAACAACTGTTGTCGTGACCAGCGAGCCAACGCCGCGGACTCGCGCGATGAGCGGTGCGGTCAGGCGCTCAAGCAATCCGGTCGCCTCCATAGACGCGGCGAAACTAAGGGCTGCAATCACCATCCAGATGATGGGCATCATGCTCGCCATGCCGCCGCGGGTTAAAAGCCGGTCGAGTTCAGAAACACCTAGGCTGGACTGAAACCCCGTCGATAAAGCCTGCCACACGCCTTTCAACATCGCCGCAGCATAAGGCAGCCCGCCCGCCGGATCGGCGAAGGCGTGTACGATTTCCGGCTGACGAAAGACCGCCACGCCCCCGCCGAGCAAGGCGCCAATCGCGATCGTCGGATATGGCGGGAATTTTCGAATAGCCAACACAAAAACAACGATGAGAGGAAGCATGGTGAAAGGACCGAGGTCATAGGCCGCCTTCAACGTCTCGCGTGTGTGCGAAATCGCTTCGACAGGCGCGGCCTCGCCGCTTTGCGCAAGTGAAAACCCGGCGAAGATCAATGTCGCGATCGCCAGCGACGGGATCGTTGTCGTCAGCATGTGGCGCACATGGTCGAAAAGATTGACACCCACCACCGCCGCCGCAAGATTGGTGGAATCGGAAAGCGGTGAAAGCTTGTCGCCAAAATAGGAACCACCGATCACGGCGCCCGCTGCAATTTCCGGCGACAGCCCCATGATTGTAGCTGCGCCAACCAGCGCGAGACCCACAGTGCCAGCGGTCGTCCAGGAACTTCCGATGGATACGGAAACGCTCGCGCAAATCAGTGCTGCGGCGGGGTAAAACCATTGCGGACTGATGAGGCCGAGCCCGTAATAGATCATTGCAGGCGCTGTTCCCGACATCATCCATGTGCCGATCAGCGCCCCGACGGCGAGCAGGATGAGCGAGGCTGGTATCGCGCGTGACACCGAATCAACAACCGCTTGTTCAAGCGCCGGCCATTTCATGCCGTAGATCAAGCCGATGATATTTGCGGCGCCGGCAGCAACGAGCAGCACGATCTGCGCCGGACCGGCCGCGGACGCATCGCCGAACAGCCAGACCGCGCAACCCATCAATCCAATTAAAATGACAGCCGGAATAAGCGCAACAGCGAATGGCGCGTCTTTCATCATGCGTGGCTTCCTCGCCATATATTATCGGCGCTTTTCAAATTCCCGGCGTGCTTTCCGTAAATTGCTTAATACCGCATCGCGCTCGCGCTTCGTGTTGTATGAACCGTCTTCAGCAATAGCTTCCAGCTTGCCTATCCAGGCGATGAAGTGTTCCGCGGCTTCGCGCGAACGCACTGGTTTTCCGCCAATCGTGACATAGATCGGCGATGTCGTTGCATATGGGTACAAATCGAAGACTTCCGGCACTGCGTTTTTCGACACTGCGCGCAAGGTCACCCAGGCGCTGGCGTCCAGCGCGAGTTCGCCTTCCACGGAAGCTGAGGTTCGGTTTCCAGAGAGCGGAATAGACATTGCGACCGCACCGTTGACGATGATGTCGAGTGAATCGACAGGCGTAATTGATGCGAGCACGGCCTTGAACTCGACTTTGTGAGTTCCCTTGCCTAGCTTCAATTCATCGCCCGGCTCTGCGCCACCCAGCGTCAGGCTTACTAAAGGTCCATTGGTGGCGATGCTTTTGCCCGCCTTTAACGCCGCCATGAAGTTTTGTGCTTCAACGCCCGGTTCGGCAGAGTCTTCCGCTTTGACAAGCGTCCGGTTTAGCCCCAATGGGCCGCGCAATGATGAGTAATTCGTCATTGCATCCGTACCGCCAGCAGCAGGAATGCGCAGGCCCGTATTCAACAGTTTGTGCCAAACGCTCTCCGTTGAAAGCGGGTCTGAAAAACCGACAACTTCTAAATAGTCGACATTGCCGAGCGCAGCGTCAACGGGCAGCGCATGCGAAAGCTTGCGGTCGGAGAATGGATCTGGCGCCGGCGGATCATAAGGGTGAACATACCCCACTAGCGCCCCTTGCGCATGCGCAATATCGGCTACTGTCGAGTTGTCCGGATAATACGAATGCAGAGCCGTTTTCGGATATGCCGCATAGTCGCCAAGTAGATAATGCTCTTTGAGGCCGATTAATCCCAAATGGCCCCACAGGCTGGTGTGATATTCTTGGCCGTTGAGAATGGTCACGTCCGAGCCTTCGGGGGTGAACGCCTTGGGCGAGAAATAATCGATGTCAGGAATTCGCTGCTCTTTGTTGACGATCAGATTGAAGACGAGATCGAGGTTTTCTGCATCAGCTTGCTTTGCGAGTTTGTCCGGCGTCATACGATAGGCGCCACCATAATTCATATGCACATGCACGTCGCCAGAACGCCATCCTTCAAACGTATCGGCATGAAAGAGAGCTGCGAGCGTAACTGTTGCAGGTTCCGTTTTGCCGCGCGTTATGTTGGCTGAATGGGTCTCCACTCCGTAGCGCACGCCTCGCCAGACCGTCACCTGGCTTTCACCTTCGGGCAGCACGACGAAGCTTTCGCCATCGGAATGGAAATAGCGCGGTTCGCTATGGGAGATCGCGCGATCATAGGCGTCATCTGCATGGATCATTGCGCCGTCTGGCGCATAGTAGCGGCCATCGGGACCTTTGACCGATATGCGCGCTGGTGCGGCCTCCCCCTCCCCGTCGACAATGCGTAACTGCAGCGCGCCTACTGGTGAGGAATATTTCTTCTCGCTAACTTCAACAGTAGTTTTGGCGCCGCTCGTCACATCCTGCACGACAATGCCAAGCCCGCCGCTTTCGTTTGAGATATAGGCGATGCGCGTCGCGTCAGGCGACCAGCGCATATTGGTCACGTCATACGCGCCGTAAGAAAACGCCAGTGGATAACCGCCAGATTCTGCATGTGTCATCCAGAGCTGATGCCACTGACGCCCTGCGAATGACGCGTATGCGATGCGATGACCATCGGGCGACCAGTCGGGCCGCGTTTTCCAGGCGGTTTCTTCACTGACCAGCAGTGCCGCCGGGGCGCTTTGGTCAACCGGTTGACGATAAAGGGAGCCAGTGCCGTAGCCGACTTCCGGGTTGGCGACGAAGGCTAGGTCCTTGCCGTCTGGAGACCATACGGGGCTCAGTTCATGATCAATTTGCGAGTAGTAATAACGTGGGGCCTCACTGGTGCGCTCCTGGCGCCAGCGCCGGCTTTTCCATTCGCCCTTTTCCGCAGAAGCTATTGCGATATGGAAATGGCCACTGTCCTCGCTAGTCACATAGGCGATGCGTTTTCCGTCCGGCGACCAGCGCGGATCCACATTGACGGCCTCGTTCGACGTCACCCTGGTTTCCTTGCCGCTGCGCAAATCACGAATCACCAGTTCGTAGGCGTCGTTTTCATAACGGGTGAAAACTACGCTCCGTCCGTCAGGTGAAACATCTGGCTGAAAATCATATCCCGCCCCGCCCGTAATCTGCGTCGCAGCGCCACCGCCGATGCGCTGGCGCCAAAGGCGGCCCTGCATTGTGTAAATCAGGCTTTTCCCATCCGCGGTCCAATCGAGCGAAGATGGCCCGCTAGTCAGATGCGGAATGTACATTTCGCGCCAGTAATACGAATGCGGAACCTTGACTTGCTTCAGGACGGGTTCTCTGCCGCTCGCCTGAGCGCCGGTAGTCGGCAGAACGGCAAGCGCTGCGGAAATCAAGGCGGAAAGTAAAATTGCTCTAGCCATAACCCACTCCCGCGCCTTATGCGCCTAATCAGACACCGCGCACGCATCGAATGCAGCGCCGTCAAGCTTAAAGATTCGATCGCGGTCAACTTCCGTGAAGTTCATCCGTTCATAGAAACGCGCGCCGCCCAGATTTTCGCGATCCACAGCGAGGCGCAGATACGTCGCGCCTAAAGCCTTGGCTTCTTTCGCCAGACGCTTGATCAGCATTTCGCCGACGCCGCGACTTCGCACCGTTGGTTTGACGTAAATATCCTGCAGATAGACGCCGCGCTTGCCGCGCCAGGTTGAAAATTCAGTGAAGTAAAGCGCGACGCCAACTATAGCGCCGTCAGCCTCGGCGATCAGCGCGTAAAAATCCGGATTTGAACCGAAGCCGTGCCGCCTCACGTCATCTACGGTAAGAACTTTCGCCGGCCCTTCGACATCACGCGCCAAGGCGGCGATCATCGCCTGGATTTCCCCCGCATCGCTCTCCGTCGCCGCGCGAATAGTGACAGGATTGTTCATAGGCTTAAAATTTGACCCTGTTCCGCCCCTTCAAAGCAAGCAGTTTGCGGGTTTCATTGGGCGTCGCCGTCCCCAACCCCAATTCCTCAATAATGCTTCGAATTTTTCCGACTTGTTGCGCATTTGATTGAGCGAGGACGCCTGGAGCTATGGAAAGGTTGTCCTCAAGTCCCACCCGAACATTTCCGCCCATAATTGCACCCATTGTCGCCATCGGCATTTGTTTCCCCCCGGCGGCAAGCACGGAAAAATGATATTCGCATGGAATAACGCGGTCAGCACAATTCTTCATCGCCACCAGATTTTCAACTGTCGCGCCAGCGCCGCCAAGCACGCCCAGAACGAACTGAATATATATTGGCGCCTTAATGAGCCCGTTGCGCACATAAAAACCGAGCGTTTCTATCTGACCGAGATCGTAGCATTCAAACTCAAACTTGGCGCCACGGCGTTCCCCTAAATCTTCAACAATCGTTTCGATATCTTCGAAAGTATTCTTGAACACTGTGCGATGCGTCGCATTGAGTAATGCTGGCTCCCAATTGTGCTTCCAGTCTGTATACCGATCAGCCATGGGAAAAGTGCCGAAATTCATGGAGCCCATATTCAGTGAGCACATTTCGGGCTCGGCATCGCGCGCCGGCGCCAGACGCACATCGAGCGGCATCACCGAACTTCCGCCGGTGGATATATTGATGATCGCATCGGTTTCCGCGTGAATACGCTTCAAAAATGGCTTGAAATGCGCCGGATCGGCGCTTGGCTGACCGGTTTCAGGATCGCGAGCATGCAGGTGAATAATCGCCGCACCAGCTTTTGCCGCCTCAATCGAAGCATCCGCGATTTCATCCGCGGTCACCGGCAGCGCATTGCTCATGGTCGGCGTATGGATCGACCCTGTCACCGCGCAGGTAATAATTACCTTTCTTGGAGACTTTCCGCGAATTTCTCGAGTTAAATCGTTGTTTGTTGTATTTTTCATGTTGCCTGATCGCATGTCTTTCATGCATTCTGTCAATCAATGAAGCGCTTTTCAAATATAGAATAAGGGAATGCGACCATGACGCCGGTGAACGAAGCCGAGTTCAAACGAGACGTAAAAGACCTCGCCTGGCGACTTGATTGGAACCTGCTGCGTTCGTTCATGGTCATCATGGATGTGGGCAGCATTACCGAGGCGGCCCGCCGGCTCGATCTGAAACAACCGACCGTCTCCAATGCGCTGCGCCGACTTGAGGAAACGCTTGGCCGCCGGTTGATCGACCGGGGCCCCCGAAGCTTTGAGCCCACCTCTCACGGTCGCGCGCTCTACGAGCAGGTCACCCAGATGTTCGGCTCTATTGAACGCCTGACCGCCATTCTTGAAGATGAAATCGAGGATGTAAGCGGAACGGTTGCAATCGCGATGGCGACCCACGTCACCACTCCGCTCATCGATGAAACACTGACGGAGTTTCAGGCGCGCTACCCCAACACCACGATTTCAATAAATGTGAATTCCAGCCGCAACATCGTCGACATGATTCGCGCCCGGCGCAGCGCAATCGGCGTGTGTCTGGTGCGGGAGCAGGACCCGGCTCTCGACTATCATCACCTGTTCCGGGAGAGCTTCGGATTTTTTTGCGGACCGCCGCACCACTTGTTCGGAAAGGCCGGTCTGACTGTCGACCAACTGAACGGCGAACGCAGTGTCTCCTTTGACACCGACAGATTGGAAGATGTCTTGCGTCCGGTCGCCATGCTGCGCGAAAGCACTGCTTTTGCATGGCCGCCAGCCGGCGTTTCCAACAATCTGGAAGAAGTGCGGCGGATGACCATCGCCGGACTGGGTATCGCCGCTCTGCCAGTGCATGTGGTGGACCGCGACGTGCGCGACGGCTTGCTCTGGCAGTTACCACCATACGAAAATCTGCCGGAAATTGATATTTACGCGGTCAGCAACCCTGAGACGCAGCTCAATCGCGCCGAGCATGAATTCCTCCATATGCTAATCGAGAAGATCGCGACCACACCGCTTGCAGACCGGGTTTACGGGGGCGGACCACCCGCCGGTAAACAATCTGCTCATGCCTGATCGATTCCGTCCCATGGAGCTTCTATGACGACCGACGTCTCTCGCTTGTTTAATTGGTCACAAGGCGCGCCCTCTCACCTCTTCTATCAATCCGGCGGACGCAGACCATTTATCGCCCGCGCGGAAGGCGTTTACATTTGGGACGACACAGGACGCCGTTTCCTCGATGGGTCCTCCGGCGCCATGGTTTCGAATATTGGCCATGGCAACAAACGCGTCCTCGCCGCCATGCGCGAGCAGATGAACACGACGACCTTTGGCTACCGGCTTCATTTTGAGAACGAGCCGGCGGAACGCCTCGCTTCAGTGCTATCAAAGCTCTCGCCGAAGGGACTGGACCGGGTGTTTTTCGCATCCGGCGGCTCGGAAACTGTGGAGACCTGCATAAAAATCGCGCGCCAATACGCGATCGCAAAAGGCGAAACGAAACGCACAGAAGTCATCACCCGCTTCCCATCCTATCACGGATCCACATTTGGCGCCCTTGCTGTTACCGGTTATGGCCCATTGAATGATCCGTTCGACCCGATGGTGCGGAAAATGCCGAAAATTCCGGCGCCGCAGACCTATCTCGATCATGACAACCTTTCCGAAGAAGCGCGCGGTCTTCGCTATGCAGACATGTTGCGCGACAAGATCGAAGAGTTAGGACCTGAAAACGTATTGGCGTTCATGATTGAACCGGTCGGCGGCGCCTCGACAGGGGCGCTGGTGGCGCCCGACAGCTATTACCAGCGCGTTCGCGATATTTGCGACCAATATGGCGTGCTTCTCATCTATGATGAGGTCATGACCGGCGTCGGACGAACCGGTACATTTCTGGCCGCAGAGCACTGGAATCAAACGCCGGACCTCATCGCACTCTCGAAAGGGCTCGGCGCGGGCTACATTCCGCTCGGCGCGATGATTGCGCGTCGCGATATAGTAGACGCAGTCGTCAGTGCGGGCGGCTTCATGCACGGATACACCTATGCCGGCAATCCACTCGCTTGCGCGGCGGGCCTCGCCGTCATCCGTGAAATCTACGACCAGGATTTGATGTCGAACACCACGCAAATCGGCGCGTTGTTGAAATCACGACTGGAAAGCCTATGCGCGCGTTTTCCTTTTATTGGCGATGTCCGTGGCAAGGGTCTGTTGCTCGCCTTTGAACTTGTATCCGACCCTGAAACCATGGCGCCGCTGCCGAAAGACTCGAACGCCTTCGCAAAACTCGTTGAATATGCCTATGAAGAGCAATTGATCATTTACTCGCGGCGCACACGCGGCGGATATGAGGGCGATCATTTCCTGGTCTGCCCGCCCATGGTCACAAATACGGGCCATGTGGATGAAATCATCGACAAGCTGTCCATCGCCCTCGAACGGCTCGCACGCGAGCTGAAATTACCAGTACACGGATAGAAATATGAAGGCCGTTCTCGCCGCTGATGAACAAAAAAGACATTACCCACCCTCCTACCTCGTCAATGGCGTTATGGAGGAGAATCCGGAGCGGCCGGAACGTATCGAAATGCTGCTTCAAGGCGTGACGGATGCTGGCTGCGAAATCACTCGCCCTGACAATTATGGCGACGCTCCAATCCTCGCCGCGCATTCTCGGCGCTATCTCGACTTTCTCGCCCGCGCCCATGAACGCTGGTCACGAATTCCCGGAGCATCCGAAGCGGTGACGCCGAACACCCACCCATTGCGCCGCGGCGGATATCCGGCATCGGTTGTTGCACAAGCCGGATGGCACATGATCGACGCCTCCGCACCGATTTCGGCTGACACATGGGAAAGCGCGCAGTGGAGCGCATGGACCGCAACGCATGCCGCTGAACTCGTGCTCAAGGGAGAGAGGGCAGCCTATGCCTTGTGCCGACCGCCAGGTCATCACGCAGGCATGGAAACCGCTGGCGGCTTTTGCTACCTCAACAACTCAGCCATCGCAGCATCCACCTTACGCCGCAATCATGCGCGCGTTGCGATTCTTGATGTTGACCTTCATCACGGCAATGGCACGCAAGATATTTTTTATGATCGCGGCGATGTGCTGACTGTTTCTATTCATGCAGATCCGGTTCGGTTTTATCCGTTCTTTTGGGGTTATGCGGATGAAACTGGCGAGGGCGAAGGCGCTGGCGCCAATCTCAACCTCCCCCTGCCGCGCGGATCAAAAGACGACGCATTCCTTGAAATGCTTGCATTGGCTCTGCAAAAAACATCCGATTTTTCGCCAGACGCCGTCGTTATCGCGCTGGGACTCGACGCTTATGAAGGCGACCCTATTGCCGGTCTCGCGGTCACGACGGACGGTTTCGCCCGCATCGGCGAGGCAATCGGCGCTGCGTTGAATCGTCCTACGGTTATTGTGCAAGAGGGTGGTTATCCTTGCGACGAACTCGGATCCAACCTTGTCGCTTTCCTCGGAGGCTATCAAAGCCGGCGTTAGTTTCCGGCAGCATGTAAGGAGCTAGTCAAATGCGTTTTCCCGTCTTGATTGCGGTGCTTTCCGCCGCCGCCTCGCCGCTTGCCGCACAGGAAAAAACGCCCATATCGCTCGACGATATTCACAAACTCGTTGACCTTTCTGGGCCGGTGTTTTCACCCGACGGCGACGCTATCGCCTACACCGCGTCAACGCACAATCTCAAAATTGACGCGACCGTGAGCGATATCTGGCGCGTCTCCTGGGATGGCGAAGCGGCGGCGCTCACCACAACGCCAGCGACAAGCGAATGGTCGCCCGCCTATGGCGGCGACATGCTCGCTTTTTTGAGCGATGGGACGCAAACGGAAGAAGCGCAGGTGTTTGTCATGCCGGCTGGCGGCGGCAAGGCGCGACAGGTAACCAAGATCACCGGCGGCGTCAGCGATTATGCGCTTTCGCCAGACGGCAAGACGCTGATCGCGGTCGCCGAGGTCGGTTCGTCGGTCGGCGCCGATCCAAACAAACCGAAACCGATTGTCATGACGCGCTTTCAATTCAAGGCGGACTATCGTGGCTATATTGACGACCGGCGTTACCAGTTCTTCCGGGTCGATGTCGCAAGCGGCGACACAGAACAGATCACTGAAAACGGCGCCGACTACTATTTGCCTTCCTGGTCGCCTGACGGCACGCAGATCGCTTATGTCACTGCCCGCAAGGAGCGCGAGGATCGTCATCTCGACTTTGACGTTTATGTCATGGCGCCGCGCAAGGGTGCCAATCCCCGCAAGATAAGCGACTTTCCCGGCGCCGATTCCGATCCGGAGCTTGGCTACCGTCCGCAATGGTCGCCTGACGGCAAGAAAATCGCCTGGCTGCAAAATGGCGAGGACAAGTGGATTTATTATGCTCCCTTCGAGTTGACCTACGCGGATCTCGAAACCGGCGAGGTGAAACCGTTGGGACGCATCGACCGCTGGATGTATGCGCCGCGCTGGGCGCCCGACAGTAAGTCAGTCTACGCGCTTGTCGAAGAGGACCGCGACACCTGGGCCGCAAAGATCGATCTTGAGACGGATGAAGTCTCCTACATCACTTCCGGCCCGCGCTTTGCTTTCGACCTCGCCGTCTCGTCCAATGGCCGCGTCGCTGTTCTCGACGGAACCGGGGAACAACCCTATGAACTCGGCGCCGCAGAAGAAGGCGGCGTGCGCCAACTGACAAATCATAATGGCTGGCTTTCGAAGCGCCATCTCGCGCAAACCCGCGACATCTCCTTCCGCAGCGGCAAGGAGGAAATTCACGGCATCCTGACGCTACCCACGGACTACGAGCAAGGCAAAAAATATCCGGTGATCGCGCGCCTGCATGGCGGACCGGTTTATCAGTTCAGCCATGAATTTTTGTTCGACTGGCAGGTCTACGCCGCCAATGGCTATGCGGTGCTCGCCATCAACCCGCGCGGCTCATCGGGTCGCGGCTTCGATTTCGCCAAAGCAATCTACGCCGATTGGGGCAATGTGGACGTGAAAGACATTTCCGCAGGGTTCGATCATGTTATCGATATGGGCGTCGCAGATCCTGATCGCATCGGCGTCGGCGGCTGGAGCTATGGCGGCATCCTCACGGATTATATGATCGCGAGCGACAAGCGCATCAAAGCGGCCATAAGCGGCGCGGGCATGGCGAATTTCGTAACCGGTTATGGCGCCGATCAGTACGCCCTCGTCTATGAAGAAGAACTGGGCACGCCCTGGGGCAACAAAAAGGCTTTCGAGCGCGTCAGCTATCCGTTCTTCAATGCAGACCGCATCACCGCCCCCACAATGTTCCAGTGCGCCAGCGCTGACTGGAATGTGCCATGCATTGGGTCAGAGCAAATGTATCTGGCGCTGCGGTCGCAGGAAATCGACACGACGCTTGTGGTCTATCCGGATCAAAATCACGGGCTGACGCGGCCAAGCTTTCTGTATGACCGCATGGAGCGCAATCTCGCCTGGTACGACAAATATCTTAAAGCCGGAAACTGACGCCTACTCTTCGAGCCGTCCGTAGTCGCTCAGGACAGCTCGAAGCGCGTCATGGTCTATGGCTTTCGCATATCGCCCTTCATCGCCCGTCATGTCGCGAGCCGCGACAAGGGCGTTGACTACCGCCTCTTCCGTCGCCTCAACGGTTGCGAGAAATAATGGGTCAAGTTCATCATTGATGACGAAGGGCGCATCTTTCACCGCGCCTTCGCCCTTCGCTTCCGCCGTTGAGAAGGCAACAAAGATATCGCCTGAGCCATTTCCCGCATAGCTTCCCACGCGAGCGATTCCGAGCGAGGCACGCTTTGCGAGACGCTTCAGTTGGTGCGGCAGCAAAGGCGCGTCCGTTGCAATGACGATAATGATAGAGCCGGTATCGCCAGCATCCGGGTCCGCCTCCGTGTAGACGCGATCATTCCGCAAATGCTGACCAACGGGAGCGCCTGCGATCATCAGCGTATCGCGTCGCCCATAATTCGCCTGCACCAAAACGCCGACCGTATAGTCGCCTGCGAGACGGGATGACGTCCCGATGCCGCCCTTGAACTCGTGACAGATCATGCCCGTGCCGCCGCCGACATTGCCCTCGACCACCGGACCGGATTTCGCGGCCTCGATCGCCAGGGCGGCATGCTTCGCCTCCACATAGAAGCCGTTGATGTTGTTGAGATGACCATCCCAGGTTTCTGCGACAACCGGGAGCGACCAGTAATAGCCTGTAGCGTCCGCCCCTCCTTGCGAAACGCGCCATTTTATTACGCCGTCATGCACCGCGCCGACGCTGTGGGTGTTGGTGATCATCACCGGCCCCTCAAGATAGCCGGACTCTTCAATCCAATGGGCGCCGGTCATTTCGCCATTGCCATTCAGGGAGAAAAGCCCCCCAAAGACTGGCTCGTGCAGCGTATCACGGCCGCGCGGCAATATCGCCGTCACACCGGTTCGCGCCGCATGCCCGCCCCTGAAATCCCGCATGATCGTTTCATGCCCAACCGTCACGCCATCAACATCGGTAATCGCGTTGAGCGCGCCCGGCGAGCCGGAAAACGGAATGCCGAGATCACGGGCGCGCGGCGCATCTTCTGCGGAAACGAGAGATAGCTGCGCGGCCAACGCCGCCAGGAGAAATAACTTTTTCATATGCCCCCTACTCGCAATTGACCTCGCGGCCTCCCTTGATGACGCCTTTAATGCCCATCAAGACCGACATGTCTTCCAGCGGGTCGCCCTCGACCGCGATCATGTCCGCATAGTGACCTGGCGAAAGCGCTCCGGTATCGTCCTGCCAACCGAGAAGTTCAGCCGTGCTTGTGGTCGCTGATTGCAGCGCTTGCATGGGCGTCATGCCGTAACGCACCATATAGGGCATCTGTCGCGCATTAAGGCCGTTGGGATAGACCCCGGCGTCAGTGCCGAAGGCGATCTTCACACCCATCTTCACTGCTTTGCGGAAGACTTCGCGCTGGGTATCGGTAGTGTCGCGATTCTTCTGCATGGTTTCTTCCGGCCAGTGCTCCTTGGCGCCGATTTCGTTGATGTAATCGCCATTATAGATGTCCGCGACAAGGAAGACACCGTTGCGCTTCATCATGCGCAAGGCCTCATCATCGAGCAACGAACCATGCTCGATCGAGGCGACACCGGCGCGCACCGCATTTTTCGCGCCTTCCGCGCCATGAGCATGCGCCGTCACTTTTTTCCCATATTTTGTAGCTTCTTCTACAATTGCGCGCATTTCCTCTTCGGATAATTCCGGCAGGCCAGGATCGGTGCCGACGGTCAACACGGCGCCGGTAGCGATCATCTTCAAAAGATCGACGCGATGCTGCAGAAATTCGCGCGCCTTTTGTCTGGCGTCATCCGGCCCGCGCACAATACCCCTCATCATATCCTCGGGAACTTTAGCGTCATAAGCGAGACCAGTCATGGCGCCGCCGCCGTCCGGAATGGTGAAATAACCGCCCGCCACCGCCATGCGCGGGCCTTCGACATAACCTTTGTTGATAGCGTCACGTAGCGCCACATCGGTAAAGGCGCGCCACGAGCCCACATCGCGCACAGATGTGAATCCCGCGCATAGCGTCAATTTGGCGTTGTGCGCGCCCGCAAGCACGTCTTGTGCGCCGGAGGACAGCAGCGGATCGATAATGCCCCCTTGAATATCGCCAACGAGATGCGTGTGCATGTCTGCAAGGCCGGGCAACACCGTATAATCCGTCCAGTCAGTAACCGGCCCATCGGCGGGCGCGGCGTCATAGGGCGCAATCGCCGCGACCCGGCCGTCCTCGACGCGGATCATCTGATCGACAAGCACAGTCTCCTGCTCGACGTCGATCAACTTGCCGGCGCGGATATAGGACACCTCCTGCGCATTGACAGCCATAGGCAAGGCGAATGCCGTGATAGCGCTGGCGGCTAATGCGGCCTTGCGAAACTTACTATGCGACATTGTGAAAAACTCCCTTGGACTTCGACTTTGCGCTAGAATGACTTCAACGAACCCTACGCCCTGCCCACGCCGGCGGGCAAGGCGCTTCCGAACAACAAAGGATCTGTCATGCGCAAATCGTCCCTATTCGCCCTTATGCTGTTTACCAGCGCCCTGCCATTCATCAGCGCCGCAGCGGATGATGCGTTGACGCCGCCCGAGATGACGGCGAGCGCCATCGAATTGCTCGGAAAAACCATCGCCATCGAATCCGTCGAAGGCAAAGGAGGCGTGCCCGCTGTCGCAGCACTGATTGCTGAAGAGCTGACGAAAGGCGGCTTCGCCCCCAGCGATATCGTGATAGAGCGTCATGGCGAAACGGCAACGCTTGTGGCGACCTATAAAGGTACGGGCGAAAAGAAACCGATCCTCCTTTCCGCGCATATGGACGTCGTCGGCGCCAATCCGGAGGATTGGACCCGCGATCCCTTCACGATGATCAACGAAGATGGTTTTTTGTTTGGCCGCGGCGTCACAGACAACAAATTCGGACTGGTGATGATGGTGGAAACGCTCATTCGTCTGAAGCAGGAAGGGTTCACGCCGAACCGCGATCTCGTTCTTGCGCTCTCCGGCGACGAGGAAACTCAAATGGCGACCACCATGGTCTTGGCGGAAAAGCTTGAGGGCGCAGAGATTGTGCTCAATAGCGACGGCGGCGGCGGCGGTCTCGATGAAAATGGCGCGCCGGTCGCCTATTATCTTCAAGGCGCCGAAAAGACCTATGCGGATTACACGATCACCTTCACCAATCCTGGCGGTCATTCCAGCATGCCGCGAAAAGAGAATGCGATCTACGACTTGGCGAAAGCCGCGCTCAACATTTCAAATTACGAATTCCCGGTAATGTGGAGCGACATTACGCTCGAGTCTTTCCGGCAGGGCGGCCTGAAAACCGAAGGCGAAATTGGCAAAGCGATGCGCGATTTTGCAGCGAATCCCGAAAACAAAAAGGCGATCAAGCTGCTTGCCCAGCGTCCGGAATATGTGGGCCAATTACGCACCACCTGCGTTGCGACAATGCTCGACGGCGGACACGCGCTCAACGCTCTACCGCAACGGGCGGAGATGAATGTCAATTGCCGCATCTTTCCGGGCGTTTCTCCTGACGACGTGCAGTCCACTTTGGCCAAAGTGATAGATAATCCACAAGCGACAATTGAGCTTGCTGACGAAGTGCATTTTTCCGACGCCTCTCCGTTGCGCGACGACGTCGTTGCAGCAGTAAGAAAAGCGGTCGACCGGCGCTATCCCGGCCTCCCCATCGTACCGGAAATGTCGGCTGGCGCGTCAGACAGCCTCCACTTCCGCGCACATGGAATCGACAGCTATGGCGTGTCGGGCATCTTCATGAAACCATCGGACATGTATGCCCATGGTCTCAATGAGCGGGTGCCTGTCGCCACCGTCGACGGCGCGCTCGACCATTGGCATACGCTGCTGACCGAGCTGGCCGGAGGGGAATAATCAGCGCGCTGTGTTGCGCTGTTGGCGTTGGACTATCCAATAGACGGGAAGCCCGGCAAGCAGCAGCGCAACGCCCCATAAAACCGCTTCGCCCCCGGCGCCGTAGATCGTCCAGATGGAATATATAACGGCAGTCAGCGCCGCAGCGAGCAAAAGCGGTGAGGTTTTGAGCTTGCCGACGCGGCGTAGCTGAAGCGCCGACAGCGCACTGGCGAGGAACATGAACAGCGATGCTGTCGTTGAGAGCAGCACGATAAAGGTGAACAGCTCAGTCATCGACTTCGAATAGTTGAGCATCACAACGCCGGTCAGCAAAAGGCTCGATACGACATGAGCGCGCACCGGCAAGCCCCGTTCAGATTCCTTTGCAAGCCAGCGCGGAAAAACACCTCCCTTCGCCATGGCATAGGGCAATTCACCTTGCAGCATGATCCAGCCATTCAAGGCCCCGAAACCGCTAATCGCCGCGAACAGCGCCAGCAATCTTCCAGCGCCATCACTCAAATATGTGGAGACAAAATCAGCGAAAGGCGCGTTGGATGCCGCCACCTCATCAGCAGGCAGAAGAAGAATGACCGCAGAGCAGGAAAACAAATAGATAACGCCCGCTACAATCATTCCAGTCATCGTAGCGCGGGGAATTGTTTTGGCAGGATCCTTAACGTGTTCTGCCGGCACAGTTGCGGATTCAAGACCAAGCAACGCCCACAAAGTCAGCGTTGCGGCCGCCGTCACGCTTGCTAGTTTGAAATCTGAAAACCCGGAAAACTCGGGGAGCGACGCCGGCGTGTCACTGAATCCGGCAAGCACGAACACCGCAAGCGCGACCACTGCGAGAAGCGGCAACACCTTCAAAATTGTAGTAACCAACTGCACCGACCCCGCCAGAAATGCGCCCCGGCAGTTAACCGCCGTCAACAGCCATATCGCGCCACATGTAATAAACGCATGCAGACCCGTGGTTTCCGCAATTTGCGGGAAGAAAACGCTGAGATAGCTGACGGCGCCGGTCGCCACGGCGGCGTTGCCGACCCAGATTGAGATCCAATAACTCCACGCGACCATGAAGGCGGGCGCCTGGCCAAACGCCTCGCGCGTATATGCATATGGCCCGCCTGCGCGCGGGAAAGCGCCCGCGAGCGCGGCGAACACTGCGGCGAGACAAATCCCACCGGCGATCGTCAGCACCCAGCCTGCGATTGAACTCCAGCCAAAGGGCGCAAGCGCCGCAGGTAGCAAAAATACGCCCGAGCCAATCATGTTGCCGACAACCAGCGCTGTCGCCATCCAAAATCCCATAGACTTATCAGTTTTTGGCTTTGCGCCAGCGGCATGTTGTACGGTCAAGCGCGGGACTCCTTGTTGGGACGGACACATGAGTAGCTTGGTGCTAGCAGATAAAAAAAGCCGACGCGATGAGCGTCGGCTTTTTTAACTTTGGCTATCGACAATCCTAAAAATCTTTGCCGAAGCGAACGCCGATCGTCCGTGGGGCGTTCACTGAATATTGAGTGTTGGTGCAAACACCGCAGGGAACGAATGCCTGCTGAAGAGCACGTTCGTCAAAGGCGTTGGCGATATAGGCGACAATCTCCCAGTCGTCTGAGCGAATGCCGGCGCTAAAATCAAACACCGCATAACCCGGCAACACGCCAAGCAGTGCAATATCTGAGTCTGTCAGCCCCTGGGCGGACTCCGTTTGTCCGCTCAGCGAACCCTGGACATGAGCATTCAGCTGTCCCACCGGAAAATCGTAGCGGGTAGTCAGCGTGCCTTTGAAATCCGCCACAACAGGCAAGCTGCGCCCCTCAGGCGCCGGCGGCGAAGCGCAGTCCGTCACTGGTATGCCTGTATCGATATCCACGAAGCCGCAGTAATTTGCTGTGAGTTTAGCGTCGATCACAGATATGGCGCCATTTATCGTCAGGCCCTCAACCGGACGCAGCGAAATGTCTGCTTCAATACCTTTAATCCGCGCCTGGTTGGCGTTTTTAATCTCAGTCAGGCCGTTCTGTCCAAGAATGCCAAACTGGAAGTCCTTCCATTCCTGACGGAAGAATGAGGCGTTTAAGATCACTCGATTATCCGCCCACGCCGTCTTGAAACCAACCTCGTAGTTGACGAGGTTGTCAGCAAGATAAGGCGGAAGCGTTGAACGCCTATTGACGCCGCCTGGCCTGAAGCCTGTGGAATATGTGACATAGACCATTTTGTCGTCATCAATGTCGTATGTCAGATTCAGCTTGTGGGTTTCGCCCGTGTCCTTCACGATATTGTCAAGGTTTGTACACGGCGTATTATCGACAACGGGCGCAGCAAAGCACAGCCCCTCTCCCGATGAGAACCCAACCAGATCTTGGTATCCCTGGCCGTAACCAAAGAACCCGCGCAACGAGTTCTCGAACCGGTATCCTCGAACACCGCCGGTGAACGTCAAGCGATCAGTAATGTCAAATGCAACTTCAGTGAAGATGGCGAGATCTCGGTCAGTCCTTTGCTGTTCCGTCAACCATATCGTATCGGGATGGTCCGGCACCTCCAGCGTATCGTCGAGATCGGCTATCACATATTGCTGGTGAATAAAGTGGTTCTGATGGTTTTGGAAAAAGCCCAAAACAGCGCGCAGCCGGTTTTCCTGCGGCGTTGAAATCCGGATTTCATTCGAATATTTCGCGAAACTGTCATCGCCTTGATAGGTCTGAGACGGATCAACCGGATCGCCGAAATTATCCAAGAAACGCCCGCCGAAATAATAGAAACCAGCATAGGCGACCGTTGAATAATAACCCGCATAATACTGGTCATAATACACGGCATAATCAGTGTAGTCAGAGAACGAATCGATCTGACGCTTGAGGTAAGCGCCAGCATAGGTCACATCGAAATTGCCGATCTTCCCCTCAACGGTTAGCGCCGCCTGGAAGAAACGATCTTCGTTCTGTTCGTCATAGAATCTGCCGGCATTGAGATCCCCGAGCGTGGGGTTGAAGGTCGACCGCCCTTCGAAATCAGACTTTTGCCCCAGCAAGGTTGGCGTCACTGTCCAGTTTTCATTGAGGTCGATTTTGAGCGCCAGACGCGCGCCGAAGGTCTCACCATCATTGAAATCGTCTTCAACCAGCGCCGCATTATCTTTATAAATACCCGCCGTCGTTGCTGTTCCGGTGAACTGGCGGCTATCGAGGACGTTGTCAATGTACCCGCCGTCGCGCGTATACCAGCCAACCAGACGAACCGCCGCATTGTCGCCGAGCGGCTGGTTGACCATTCCCTCAAGCTGATAGCCAATCTCGCCGTCTTTGATCGAATTCACTTCAGCATCAAAACTTGCTTCAAACTCATCAATCTTGGGCTTGTTGGTGATGATCCGCAGCGTGCCCGATTGCGAACTGGCGCCGAACAGCGTCCCTTGCGGTCCAGCAAGCGCTTCCACCCGTTCGATGTCGTAAATGTGGAGCGGCAGAAAGCCAAGAATGGTCGTCACCGGCTGTTCATCAAGATAGACGCCGACGCTCGGCAGTGAGGCGGAGTGATTGCCGTCGCCGCCGCTGACGACGCCGCGGAAATAGACATTGGTGGAGTTCGGAGACGTTGACTGGAAGCTGACGCTAGGAAGGAACTTGACGTAGTCCTCAAATGAAGAAACTTCGAGGTTTTCCAGTGTTTCAGTACCCAGTGCGATAATGGAAATCGGCACGTCCTGAATGTTTTGTTCGCGCTTTTGCGCGGTCACAACGATGGTGTCCTGCGCGGAGGCTTGCGTTAAAACTACACCGGTCACGCCTGTCCACATTGACGAAGCCAAAAGCGCCGATTTCAAGAAATTGCGCTGTCTCAAGAATTCAACTCTTGAATTCAGTTTTTCCATTTCGTCACCACTCGCCTGCTAGGAGTTTATGCCCGGAACCACGCGTCGATCAGTCCGCGCCGCTAATGAGCTCTGTTGTGACGGTATTATGAACTTGTGCGACGCGGCAATCAGCGAGGAAGAAATTCGATCCATATATGTGGCGAGTGTTGCCAATCCGCGCCTATCAGTTGGATGAATATCGCCATACCATTCAAATCAAGAATGCTTTTATAGCTGAGAACCTACGGTGCTTCGGGATATGCGCCGAGCACATCGCCGAGCACTTCTTTCAACGGACCAAGCCACGGTTCGTAGTTTCTCCACTGATCAACGCCGCTCGCATAGATCGGCTGGCGAACTTGCTCGGAACTCGCCGTGCGAACAGCGCGCTCTGTTTTGTGGAAATTGAGACACGACTCCTCAAAGGGAAGCCCGCAATAATCGAGGAGAGCCCTGATCTGGGTCTCAGGGTCAGCCACCATCTCTTCGTATATCACCCGATGGACAACCCCAGGCGCAACCATGTCGAGATGCTTCATCAAAAGCACGTAGTCCCGGTAGTAGCGCCCAATCCGCTCAAGCCCGTAGGTAAAGCCTTGCCCATTTGCAAAATGTTGCTTGAAACCAGAAAAGCAGCAAGCCATGGGATGTCGCCGTGCGTCGATGATCTTCGCATTGGGCAAGATTAAATGGATCAACCCCACATGCGTAAAATTGTTCGGCATCTTGTCGATGAAATACGGCTTGTCGGTTTTGCGCTGAATGCGCGTGCGCTCAATATATTCCGCGCCAAGTTCCTTTAGCTGATCTTCTGTCAGATCCTGTAAAATCTCGGGGTAATTTGACTTGTCGCTGAGCTTCTTTTTCCCGCCCAACCGCTGCGCGATCGCGATAATGTCGGGCAGCTCCATAGTGCCCTCGACCTGCGAGTGGCTTGACAGGATCTGTTCAAGCAACGTCGAGCCGGCGCGCGGAAGGCCGACGACAAAAATGGGGTCCGGCGCATCGTGACCCTTCCCGCCTTTTTCCGCAAACAACGCAGGCGTAAGCACCTCTCTCGTGAGATCAAGGCGAAACGCAAACTCGTTTTCATCAAAAACAACATCGTCTTTTCTGAGCGCATTGCCCTTGGCATAGTGTTGAAAGGATTCTTCGTATTCCTTTGCATCTTCCAGCGCCTTGCCAAGCGCAAAATGCATGTGCAACCGGTCGTCATTTTCAAGCTCTGTGCGCGCCAGTTGGGATCGCATCATTTCAATATCGCCGGGCTCAAACCGGAAGGTTTTCAGATCTCGCAAGGCTCCAATACGCCTCCCCAAGGCTGGGCGTTAGATCAATGCTTTTACGGTATGCATTGATGGATTCCTGAGTACGGCCGACCGTTTTCAGAGCATGACCAAAACTCATCCATGCTTTCGGCTGGCCAGGATAATCCTTCAGCAGCTTCTCATAATTGTCGATGGCTTTTTGATATTCTCCAAGCCGCACAAGTCCTGCCGCGTAGAGTGTTCGGTAGCTCGGATTGCCTGGATCATTTTCCAGGAGCGTGCGCGCCGCCTCGCAGGATTTGCCCGGCTTGTTAAGCCGCATTTGAGTGATGCCGAGATTGTGTCGCGCCGCCGCAAAGCTCGGCGCAAGTTCGACGCACCGCTCCAGCAGATGTTCTGCATCCTGATAGCGCCCGATACGCGCAGCAAGTTCGGCGAGCATTCTAATCGCTGTCACGTCGGTCGGGTGCTGCTTAAGATATTGCTTTAGCAATCGCTCCGCGACAGGAATATCGCCGCGAGTCAGCGCATCCGCCGCTTCCATAAGCCTTGGATCCTTAGAGGCTGTCTTAATGTGGCGCATATAGGCGCGATCAGCGCCCGCCTCATCCCCGGCGAGCGTCAGTTGATCGCCCAATGCGCGCCAGGCATTTGTCAGCGCCGGGTTTAATGCCAACGCACGCTCAAGCGTTCGGATTGCCGCCTTGCCGTCGCCTTGCATCCCCAGCACAAGGCCCATTTCATAATAGGCTTCCGCCCATTTAGAATCCTCTCCAAGCATCTGTTTAAGGAGTTCGCTTGCGCTTGCGGCATCCCCCCGGCGGCGATGCGCCGCAGCGAGCAAAATACGTGCATCGCGCTGCCCGGGAATGGCTGCAAGGATGGCTTTTGCCTGCTCTATGGCCAGCTTCGGCGATTTTTCGAGTAACAAGGCGCCCTGCGCCAGCGCTGTCGCCAAAGTTCCTGTCTGCTCATTTTGTTGCGCGTCGTTAGTGCTCATACCGCCCGTTTTTTAGCTCAAAAGAACTCTAGGCTGCGCAAGCAATGCCCGCAACTCATGAAGGTTAATCCGACGAGAGGTCAGGCTTAAGCCCCAAAGGGCTTTCGCGCATCCTTGAGGATTTCCCGCGCCGCATTGCGTCCGGGCAAGCCCGTTACGCCGCCGCCGGGATGCGCCCCCGCGCCGCAGTGATAGAGGCCCTTCAGTGCCCCGCGGTAATCCCCATGCCCAAGCGCCGGCCGCGCCGCCCACATCTGATCAAGCGTCATCGCACCATGCATGATGTCGCCGCCAATCAGGCCGAATTTATCTTCGAGGTCCTGCGGCGTCATCACCATCCGTCCGAGCACCGATTGTTTGAAATTCGGCGCATACTCGTTGACCGTGTCGATCACGAGGTCAGCCACCTCTTCACGATGGTCGGCCCATGATCTTCCATCCGGCAATTCAGGCGCAAATTGCTGGCAGAACAGGCTCGCCACATGCTGGCCTTCCGGCGCGAGCGTATCATCGACTGTCGACGGAATGAGCATTTCGACAATCGGCCGGCTGGACCAGCCATTGAGCTTGGCCTCAGAAAACGCTCTGTCCATATAGTCGAGTGTCGGCGCGATGATGATGCCAGACTGGTGATGCTCTCCCGCACCCGGAAGACACGTAAAGTCCGGCAGCTCTGACAACGCCACATTCATACGAAGCGTGCCGGAGCCGCAGCGCCACCCTTCCATGCGACGACGGAATTCCGGATCCAACGCATCCGGCGGGGTCAAACGGCTATAAAGCAGTTTCGGATTAACGTTCGAGGCGACGCGTCCGGCGGGAATCTCCTCGCCATTTTCAAGCACAACACCGACCGCTTCATCGCCATCAAGCAATAGCGATTTCACCGGCGACTCAGTCGAAATTTCAACGCCCACCCCTTCGCAGGCCTTGCGCATTGCTTGCGTAATTGCCCCCATGCCGCCGACGGCGTGTCCCCATGCGCCTTTGACCCCGTTCACTTCGCCAAACACATGATGGAGCAGAACATAAGCCGAGCCGGGCGTGTCTGGGCTGGCGTAATTGCCGACTACTGCGTCGAAACCGAAAACCGCTTTCACCGGATCGGAATCAAACCACGCATCGAGAAAGGTCCGGGCATTTTTGGTGAACAGGTCAAGCACATCCTGATGCAGTTGCGAATCACCCTTCGCCACCGGCCATAATTGCGAGGCGGCGGATAGTGCCGCGGAAAGCCCACGCTTGGGGTTGGGCGGGGTTTTCAGCGAAATATCACGCAGCACATCGGCGACGCCCTCAAGCCGCTCATAATAGGCCGGCAAGCGATCCGCATCGGCCTCAGAAAATTTGCGGAATTCAGCCTGTGTTTTTTCAAGCCCCCCGCCAATCTTCAAATACCGCCCGTCTTCCGTGGGCAAAAAATTTGAAACCGGCCGATTGATGACCTTAAGCCCATGAGCTTCCAGGCTCATATCGGCGATCACGACAGGGTTGAGCAGGCTAACCGTATAACTGGCGACGGAGTTGCGGAATCCCGGGTGAAACTCTTCGGTCACGGCGGCGCCGCCGACCACGCCACGCCGCTCGCAGATGCGAACACTCAGACCAGCGCGAGCCAGATAAAAGGCGCAGACCAGCCCATTATGGCCGCCGCCAATAATCACAACATCAGATTTGCCGGTCGTCGTGGTCATAAATATGCTCTTTGGTTGGGGGCGTCGCGGCTTGCGCCATTGCCGTTCTTAGAGAGAAGACACCTATCGCTCTGCGATCCGAAAGACAATGTGCGCCGCCTGCCGCTGCATCCCATTGTTTCATAGATTGAAACATTGTTGATATTCTCCGGCGGCTTTGACGCCGCCAACATATAGAGACATCATGCCCAGCCTCAACCTTGCGCCCGCCTCCACCGAAGATTACCGCCTTCTCGCTGAAAAACGCCTGCCCCGGCAATTTTTCGACTACCTCGATGGCGGCGCAAATGACGAAAACACCTTGCGCGCCAATGTCGCAGACTTTGAAAAGTTGCGCTTGCGCCAAAAGGTGATGCGCGATGTCTCAGCGCTTGATACCTCCGTCGAACTTTTCGGCTCACGGATGGAAATGCCGCTGGCGCTCGCGCCGATCGGCATTGGCGGCATGGCGGCCAGACGCGGAGAAACCCAAGCAAAGCATGCGGCAGACGCGAAAGGCATTCCGTTCTGCTTGTCCACAGTCGCACTTTGCTCGATTGAGGAAGTGTCGCGCAAGTCGGCAACCCCAGTCTGGTTTCAATTATACATGTTGCGCGAAAGAAGCGTCGTGACGGACCTGCTGGCGCGAGCAAAATCGGCCGGCGTCAGAACGCTGGTTTTCACGGTGGACCTCGCGGTGCCCGGATCGCGCCGGCGCGATGTCCGCAACGGACTTCTTGGCGATGTTGGCGGTTGGGGCAAGCTGCGCAGCGGCCTGCTCTCCTATCTGCTTCACCCGCGCTGGACCTATGATGTCGGGATCAAAGGAAAGCCGCTGGTTTTTGGAAATCTTTCGGGTTTTGTGCCTGACGGAAAGTCACCGGCGGACTACGCACATTGGCTGATGAGTCAGGTCGATGCCTCTGTAACATGGAAAGATATTGAGTGGCTGCGCTCCGTCTGGGATGGCGACCTCGTGATCAAGGGCGTGCTGACACCGGAAGATGCGACAGAAGCAGTGAACGCTGGCGCCGATGCAATCATCGTTTCCAATCATGGCGGGCGCCAACTCGACAGTGTTTCCTCCAGCATAGACGCGCTGCCTCGCATTGCCGATACGGTCGGCGACCGAACAACCATTCTCATGGATGGCGGCGTGCGGAGCGGACTTGATGTGGTGAAAGCCGTCGCCAGCGGCGCAAAGGCGGTGCTGATCGGACGGCCGTGGGTTTACGCCCTCGCCGCGCATGGCGAGCGAGGCGTATTATCACTCCTGAAAACCTTCGAAAACGAAATAAAAGTCGCCATGGCGCTGACCGGCGCGCGCACCTTAAATGAAGTGACGAGAGACATACTGGATGCGCACCACTGAGACGAGGTTCGTTTCAGTGGTCTCAATCCATTTCTCCTGACGCATTAAGACTTCGCGCGACGGCGACGCTTAAGCCCCATAAACGCCGCGAGCCCGAAAAGACCGGCCATGGATGGAATGGGCACTTCCCCAACCGTGCGTTCTAGCTCCGATAGTACAAATCCATCTACAATTCCAGAAATCTTCAAGGTAAGGCCGCTTTCCGGCGCGACAAAAATGCTGAACATCATCAAATCTGAGGCGGAAAAATCATTGTCCGGCGTTATCGCATCTGCGAGCCAGTCATACTCAACAATCAGGTCTGGTGTTTGCGAGTTTTCAAGCGTGAAAAAAAGAGACGAGGTTGCATATTGCAAGAAATCATCTTCAACCTGCGCCAGCGCAGCAAGTGCAAAATCAAGCGCGAAGTCCAGGCGCACTGTATTCGTCGTTGAATTATTGATTATGCTTATAACCGTATCTGCCTCTGCTGTCGCTCCCGCTTCACCAATACCCGAAGTTCCGCCGACCGCGCTCAACATAAATTCGACCGGCTCGTCAGTCAGGGACACGCCGACCGCAGGCGACAAACTTTCAGTGAAATCGCTACTGGCGTCCCCATCGGAAAATTTGTCAGTAAAGTCTGCGCCCGTTTCCGCCACCTCCACGTCAATATCCGCGTCACCAGTGCCATCCGTTACCGTAACGCCGGTTAGCGACAAGGATGCATCAATCGTAGACTGAAAGACCGGCACTGCGAGCGCAGGCGAAGCCGCAAATACGCTGGCGATCCCGCCTATCAGACTCATCCGAAGAAATTTACTCATGATACACCCCTTTAATACTCTTCCCCGTTAGAATTTCACGACCGCGCGTAACTCGCCTCTCGCTTCATCCCGCTCGGCGCCGAACTCGCTTACCCCCGACGCCGTCAATTCATAGCGCGGCCCGGACAGAAGGTTGAACCCGGCTTGCGCGCGGAAAGCATCGCGATTCTCACGTTGCCCCAGCAGACGGAATTCATAGTCCGGCATATCCGCAAAGCTTGCGGAGACGCTCTCCCCCTCACCATAGCGGTGTACCCAGGAGAGAGACAGATGCGGACGGAGATTTGAGCCGCGAATATTCATTTCTTTAATCATCCGTACGCCGAATTCGCTCTCGAGTTGTGTCGCCTGCCCCTTTTCAACATTGAGAGAGAGGTCTGACACCTTGTTCAGTGCAAAAGCGGCGCCTTTTACCGTCTGATAGTTGAGCGCGCCGAACATTTCCGGTGCACCAGGCGCATTCCGGAAAACCTTCCCGGCCTCCAGGCTGACGCCAAGCGCCTGGCTGCTCCGCTCAAACGCGCCGTAATCAGCAGCGCCATTGCCGTAGATCGGCTGTCCGCCGGTGATATCGGTGGTTCCCCAGCTCAAAGAACCGGTCGCGTAACCCGCGTCGCCAATCGGCGCGGCCCCGTAGAGCGTCGTCGTCGTCGATACAAACCCCGCCGAAGAGGAAATGGCGTCCAGCGTTCCATTTCCCTGCAAATGCGCCATTGAGACACCAAGCAAGGCGCCGGATTTCGTTTCAAAGTCCAGTCCGCGAGCCATGCCAGCGACATCGCCCGAAAATCCGCTAGCAAATGCCGGCGCTGCGCTGGCGCCCTGGAAGTTTGCCGCCCAGGATGTTGCACCCTTTGTGGATTTTTGCCCCTCAGAAAAATCAAACCCAAGCGCGTGTTGAGTGGCTCTGTTGACGTTTCCGGCGCGGAAGCTTGTCAGGCGCTGTTGCATGGCCGTGCTGCTCGCATCGAGTGAGGCACTGGCCATTTTGACATTGCCGGTCGAGAGCTCTGGAGAAATGTCTTCAACAGCACTTCGCACCTGCTCTTCTTCTGGAAGGGACTGTAGCACCGACAAAGTCGTCGCTACGCCGCCCTCAGCAAATGCGGTGGCTCCATCAAGCGCCGCCGCGAAGGAAGATGCTGTCGCGCCCGAACCGGACATCAGGCTCGCTACTGGCGCCACATTCGCCGTAACGCGGTATGAGTTGGATGTATAGGCGCCGCTGAAATCGCGAAGCGCTGTCGCCGATGGAAGGTCGATTGCATCAAAAACGCCCGAGCGTGTTGATCCGCGCACGACGTCGTATACGGCGCCATCCGTGTAGACGCCATTGTCGGCGACAACAGTAAGCCATCCATCAACAGCCATTGTGGAAGTGCTGCTCAGTTGACCAATGCGCCCATCGCCGAAAATCGACGTCGTAACGCGGCTGTTGTTATTCATAGATGCGCCGCCGCTAATCCGGAGGACGCCCTCAAAGACTTTTGTCTCTCCGCCCAATGTCCCCGCATTGGACAGTGTCGCCGTGCCAGCTCCGCTCTTGAAGAAGTTTTCAAAACTCTGGCCGGAAGCATTCCAGCTGTGGTTTCCAACAAAATGAAGCGTGTCGCTTCCTGAGCCCGCGGAAATGGCGCCGACAAAGCTCGCGCCTTCACCGACAATCAGCGTATCGTTGCCGCTGCCAAGCGAAATCGCCGTCCCGCCACTGGCGCTGATTGTTCCGTTGTTGGTGACAACATCGTCTCCGCCGCCTGACGAAATCCCGACCGTGACTTTGCCGCTGGTGGAACTTGTTTTTTCATTCTTGTCGACCTCTCCATATTCGCAGACTCTGACGGCTGGAATGATGACCTTGCCGCCAATGATCAATGCCGGCGTAGAGATGTAGCAATAGCTGCCGCGTGACGCGACTGTGGTTGTAGAAACACTCGGCGTTGCGGAGACGGTGACTGTCCCATTGTTGATGATCGTATCATCGTCCTCGCCCGTTACAATTCCATACGCCGTGGCGTTCTGTGCGTAAGCTCTCGCACGCGACCAGACGTCGCCGTCCCGGCCGTGACCGGTGCTTTCCGCACTCGCCTTGGCGTAGGGGTCCGAAACGGCTGTGATCGTCCCGTTGTTGAGAACGAAATTGTCACCATCGCCCGCATGAATGCCATAGGCCGTTGCATTGTTTGCTCTGGCATACGCATCCGAGAAGGAGTCAACGGAAAAACTATATCCGCCGCCCGACTTTGATCGCGCCAGCGCGCGGTTGATTTCAGGCTGACTGCGTACGGTAATTGTACGGTAATTTTCGATTGTATCCGCAGCGTCGCCACTCCGCACGCCATACGCAGTTACATCATCGAGATAAGACGTAGATGTTGCACGGGCATCGGGATCAATAAAACTCACACCAGTAGCGTTCGCGTAGGCGGCCGACGCCGCCTTCGGCTTGTTCATTACGCTAAGATACCAGTTATTGATGAAATTCAGAGAACCCGTCAGGCTTTCGACGCCTGTAAGCACGCCGCCATTAGCGTAAGCGCGGGCAATACCCGTCGCGTGACCGTTAATTGCGGATTTGCCGTTGCCAGTCGCACTCGCGGAAGAGGTCGCGTACGATATGAGTTCAATTCTGCGGTTGTTGATGACCGTGTGCGCGCCATCCCCCAAACGCACGCCGCGCAGGTTGACGTAAGAATAGGATCGCGATTCTGCGTGAGCGTCTGTGCCCACCCCAGCAGTCACGCCGTTTGCTGTCGCCTCAGAGCGTGCGAGACCACGAAGGCTTCCGCGATCGCCATAATATGTAAGCTTTGCGCTGCCCTCATTGATGACGACTGTATCTTCCTGGCTATCGTAAAACAGGGTCCCATAGCCATAATTTCGGCTGGTGGATTTAGCTTGACCGCTGGAGAAGATCGCATAGCTGGATACTGTATTCGCAGATTTCGTCGTATTCGTAACTTGTCCGGTAATGGTCCCGGTGTTGATCAATGTATCGATCCCGGCGCCGCCATAGAGCCCAATCGCGTTTGCGCGGGCGACAACTTCCGCCGCCGAGTTGGTCGTCCCGATTGCCGCGCCTGCTGAACCTGAGCCGGTGGTTTTTGATTCTGCATCGACAAGCATCACACCGTCATTGCGCAGCACGTCATTGCCTGCCCCGCCAAGCACGCCATACGCTTCAGACCGCGCAGTGGCGCTGTTCTCTCCGCTTGCGGAACCAACCGCGGCGAACTTCGTGTTCGACATCGAGATCTGAGAGTAGCCATAGGTGTTCAACGTACCGGCGATCTCGATCACATCATCGTCGTCGCCGCCATTGACGCCGCGACCATAGGCTTCGGCGCCAAGCGGAGAACGCGAGGTGCTTGATGCGCCAAACGTAACATTTACATTGCTGTTTACGGTCAACCTGGCGTCGGCGATGCTGGTAACAGTCCCATCCACAAAAATGTCGTCGAAACCGGCACCGCCAAAGAGGCCTGTCGTCGTTGACGTTGCGCCTACCGCACCGCCAGATCCTGAATATCCCGCAAGTGAGTATGATCCGGATCCGAACGTGCCCCGCGCATCTGATCGCGCATAGATCGTGCCCGCATTGAACAACATGTCATCGCCATCGCCGCCATCCATCGCGAAGACATTTGTCGTCCCTTTGACGTCACCGCCACTCACTGCGCTGCCCGCAAGCGTGAAAGTCGATCCGCTCGCCGAAGCAATGCCGTCTATGTTCAAATAGATTTCGCCGAAATTATAGAGGTCATCATCGCCCGCGCCGCCGGCGATTCCTGTGCCGTTGCCGCGGCTGCGCATTAGGCCGTTGACGGCAGAGACGCCCGCAATGTTGAAGCTACTGCTGTTTGCTTCGATGGTCGCGGCGCCGCGAATGTCGAGGTCGCCGAGTAAGCCGTTGACGATCTCATCATCGTCTTCGCCGCCATCCAGGCCGATGCCGTCAATCGTCGAATACAGCCCCGCATTGACCTTGGACGCCCCCGCAATCACCCGGCTCGCGGAATTCGCGGTTGTCTTTGAAGACAGGTCAATATCCACAAGCGCGTTGTTTTCTAACCCGTCGTCCCCTTCGCCCCCAGAAACGCCAATGGCGCTCGCAACGACGTCGGATTCAAGCGAGGCGCCGCCATCGGAGCCGGCCACAGCGACGCTGGTCCGCCCTACTTTGCCTGTCGCCGTAGCGTTCAAATCCAGCGCGGCGGCATTGGAAACATAGTCATCGCCATCGCCGCCGCTCAACCCATTGGCTTCCGCGGACGTAATGCTTTCCGCCTTGCCCAGCAGCGCGCCGCCCACCGTAACTTCGACATTAAAGGCGCTGCCTTTCGAAGTCGCGGTGCTGGTCCCGGCGTTGTTGTTGAAAATATTATCATCACCCGCGCCGCCCTCAATAAGCAGCGAACGGGCCTTAGAATTTGCGCTCGTATCGCCCTTGGACGCACCGGCAAGCACCACAGAAGTGTTGGTATTGTCGCCATTTACCGTGGAGGTAGAGGTGATCGCGCCATTATTGGTGATTGTGTCGCCGTCAGCTTCGCCATCAAGTCCGATTGAAGCCGCATCTAGAATGGTCTTCGCATCAACAAGCCCCGCACCGGCAACAGTAACGCCCACCTGTCCGGCGCTGCCGGTGATCACGGTATTGCTCACGATGGAGCCAGCGTTTGAAAGAACGTCGCCGCCCCCTCCGCCGCGAATGCCTCTCGCGCTTGCTGTCGCCAGCTGATCTCCAGAAGCTGTGTCGACATTGGCGCCAACGAAACTAACGTCAACGCCGTCGCTATCGAGCTTCGCATATGCGTTGCTCGTCAGTGTTCCTGCATTGGAAAGACTATCGGTGTCAGCGCCGCCCGCAATGCCTGCCGCCGTTGCCTCGCTCGTGCTTGAAACAGAACCAATACTGGCGCCGGCAAGCGTGACCCTGTAGCGGCCAACATCTACATCGGCGTCAGCGGTGGTGGTCAAGGATCCGGTGTTTAATAGCGTATCAATACCGCCATCGCCGCTCAGACCGTATGCCGTCGCTTTCGCGTGCGGATCTGCATTCGCGCTGGAAGCGCCAATCAAAGACACTGCCGTGCCACCCGCAATCGTGTCAGCATCCGCGGTTACATTGCCAATGCCGCTATGTGTTGCATTGTCATCTCCGTCGCCGCCGCCAAATACGCTCGCGAACGCAATCGCTTCAGGCGCTGTCTTGGTGAATGACGCACCGGCCACGGACGCGCTCGCCCCGTCATTGCGGGCATCGGCAAAAGACTTGACCGTAGCCGCCCCACCTAAGACGCCGGTATCCGCGTCGTCGCCGCCAAGATAGCCATAGCTTTTAGCAGTTCCCTTTGTGGAAGCGTCTGCAGAGTCAGCAAAAGCGGCGCCGGCCAGAACCACCGCTACATTTGTTGAACGCGCATTCGCCGTCGCCGTGGCGTTGATTGTTCCCGCCACGTCGAAAATATTCGCGCCTGCGCCCCCGGAAAGTCCCGCCGCGATTGCCGTCGCCTGCGTCGTGACATCAGCGAATGAAGCGCCGACAAGGTCGACCGCTACTGACGTGCCCGTGACGGTGGCTGTAGACGCCGTGTTGATCACGCCCGTGCTTAAGAGCCCATCATGTCCCTCGCCGCCGAACAGACCAAATGCTGTGCTGTTTGATTTGGTCGAAAGATCGCCAAGCGTGCCGCCGATAAGCGTAACCTGGACCAGTTCGCCGGAAACGGTGGAATTTGCATTCGACGTGATCGAACCCGTATTGAACAGATTGTCATCGCCAACGCCGCCATCGAGCCCAAAACTAAATGCGCTCGCTTCGGTGTTTACATTGCCGATATTTGCGCCAATAGGGTTGATCGCAACAGACGGGCCATTGGCGAAAGCGTTCGCCGTGGTGGTGATCGTCGCCTCGTTAAAGAGCAAGTCTGCGCCGGAGCCGCCAAACATACCGATCGCCGAGGAGTCCGAAATTGTGTCCGCGACAATTGCAACGGCGCCAAGCCCAAAATACTGACCATTGACACCGACACTCACCGTCGATGCGTCTGCGCGCGATGTAACCGTTAGCGAACCGTCGCTATTTCTGACCGTGTCATTCTCGCTTGCCAGCAGCGTGGGTTCATCATCCTCGGTCAGGCCCTCCGCATCGCCGCTGAGACCAACAGCGTCGCTATATGCATTAGTGCGCGCGCTGACCACGGCCGCCCCGACAGATAGGCCGGAGGGCGTCGCGTTGATGTTGACCGCGATCGAAGCATTTGCGGCGTCTGCATCGGAGTCGACGGTCATTTCGCCCGAATTTTCGACCGTATCCTCGCCTTCGCCGCCGTTCATGCCGAGCGCCATCGCATCAGCTG
The DNA here is from genome assembly GCF_055809375.1 of Hyphococcus sp. D3-15. NCBI lineage: Bacteria > Pseudomonadati > Pseudomonadota > Alphaproteobacteria > Parvularculales > Parvularculaceae > Hyphococcus > Hyphococcus sp. D3-15. Next base: position 3,707,018 of record NZ_CM147910.1, read on the forward strand.
TCGTATCGGCGAGCAATGCCGCCGCCCCTGCTGCAAAGCCTGCGGCGATGCTTCCGCTAGCGGCAACGCCGACCGTATTGGCGTCTGCGGTCGCATCGCTGACTAGTGCCCCGCTGTTGTAAAGCTCATCCGCATCGGCGCCGCCTTCCGCGCCCGTCGCATTGGCGTCAGCATCAACGGAGGTGTCAGCAATTGCACCGCTGACAGCCGCTCCAACCATCGATCCGCTAAGGGCGACATTGACCGTTTCATTGCGCGCCTTGCCCTCGGCAATAGCGGATAATTTGTCGGTGTTTGTTAAATGGTCTTCGCCAGCACCAAGATCTACAGCGACTGCGTCCGCGTCACCAAGCACGCCCGCGCGGGACAAGGCCGCGGCAAGACCAACGCCAACGCCGGGATTTTCCGGCGTCCCGACGACAGCGGACACGGCGACGCCAACGCCGGTAGAGTTCGCATCCGCAAATGCATCGGCCTTGATTTCGCCGATACCGTCGCCCGCTCCCTCGCCGGCCCACAGCGCGGCATGTTCATTGACGACCACATCGTCATCATCACCGGTGGCGATGGTTGTCGCTTTCGCGATTGCATCCGTTGTGCTTTCGACCAGAGCGCCGCCTATGGCGAGCCCTTTGGTTGTCCCGCCAACGCCTACGCTTACATCCGTCGCGCGGCTGACCGCATCGGCGTCCGCGAGCAAGATGCTGCCATTTGCGACCGTATCCGCCCCCGTACCGAAGCTGAGCAATGTAGCGTCAGCATCTGAGATGGTGGAGGATTTGAGCGCGCTAACGCCGGCGCCCACGCCAACCAGGCTGACTGCGCCGCTTACCCCAACGCCGGTTGAGGTCGCCGTTGCGTCGGCCGTCGCCGTCATATCGGCCAGGCCGGAAAACACATCATCGGCTTCAAAGCTGATCAATGCGCCTGCGTCGGCATCGGCGGTGTTGTTTGCGCTGATGATCGGCGCTGCGATGCTCAAACCCGTATTTGCGTATGCGAGATCAACCGACACCCCAGTCCGGGTCGAAATCGCCGTCGCCGTCGCGTCTATTTCACCGGTGCTCGTAAAGCTCGCATCGGAATCACGGTCATCAAGAATCCGCTCGACGCCGAAGGCGCGCGAGGTGGCGGTTTGCGCCGCATTCGCAAGCCCGCTCGCCACAGATATGCCCGTCGTGTTGACCGCCAGATCGACGCCAACCGAACTCGAACCCGCAGTGGACGTCGCCGTCGCAGTAATATCGCCCGCATTGTTGACGGTATCAGTCCCAAGACCGTCGCGAATGCCTGTCGCTGCAGATGTTGCGACAATGTCTTTGTCAATTATCGCAGCATTAATGCCGCCGCCGCCGGATACGATGCTAACTCCAACGGTCACGTCCGCGCTGGTCGCGGTCGCATCCGCAATGCTGGTCAAATCCCCATTGTTGTTGACCGTGTCAAAACCGTCGCCGGCGTCAATACCGTCGGCCTGGGCTGTGGCGCTCGTCTGCGAGAAAATTATGGGAACTTCGATCTGCAACGCCTTCTCTTCGATGGCGAGACTCGCTGTGACTTCCACATTGCCCGCACGAGCATCGGCGCGGCTCGTCACCGACCCATCATTATCAATTGCGTCGTCTTCGTCTCCGCCCGCCAGGCCAACGCTATGTGATACCGCGTTTGCGGACGCGTTCAGCACGGTGGCGTTAATGCTGAGCGGTTCGTCCGGCCCGTCGCCTGAATCCGCGCCCGCATCAAGACCGGAAACCGAAACGCCAACGGTGTTAGACGTTGAGTTCGCGGTCACATCGATTTCGCCGCTATTGTCGATATCGTCATTGCCAGCGCCGCCACGAACGCCGTCGGCGAAAGCCGCTGCGTCGCTGCTATAGTCGAGCAGGCCAATCCCAAAAACACTCAGCGCCACATGCGCTGCGGTAAGCGCCTTAGAAGCGCCACCGACTTTTTTAGCGTCGAATTGCTCGCTGAGTGGAACGCCGACAGAAATACTGACCACATCGCTGTCTGCCGTGGCGACGCCGGTGATTCTACCAGTGTTGTTCAATTTGTCGGCGCCGCCGCCAGCGACCCCGCGCGCATCGCCGCGCAGTCCGACGACTTCTGCAATTGCGCCTTCGCGCAGATTTTCTTCGCTTTCTTCAGCACCGAAATGATCAATGACCGTGACAATTGCATCGCTGCTGATGCCGCCATCAGAAAGGCCGATCCCGACCTGATTGAAGTCCGCAAACGCGCTCAGATCGATTGCGCCATTATTCGTCACTTGATCGGCGCCGAGTCCGCCATCCATGCCCGTCGCGACAGCAAGAGAGAATGAGTTTTCCTCTGCGTCCGGCAGCAAGCTGCTAGGTGGAGAAAGCTCCTTCACGACAATGGCGATGTCGGTCTCAACCAATTTTGACGTCGCATTCGCGATCAATGCGCCTTGGTTGACCAAAATATCATTGCCTTGCCCGCCATCCATTGCGGTGCTCGTCGCCGTCGCTTGTGACGCATCAGGTACGGCGCCGAGTTTCACCCCTTGCAGAGCGATGCCGGTTAGGGTGATTTCTGCAGTCGCATCAGTAGTCACCACGCCGCCCAGGTCATTCGTCAACCTGTCCGTGTATCGGTCACCCGCCAACCCGATCGACAAGGCATCGCTGGTCCGAAGCGATGAGATGACGTCTAGTCCCGCAACATCAATGTTGAAATTTGTTCTGGCAAACTCAGAGAGCGACCCAACGATCAGCTCGCCGGAATTTGTTGTTGTTGACCTGCCGCGCGTGCTGGTGAACCCAAGCGCATTTGCTGCTGCGCCAGCGCGAAGCGAAAATGGCGTCGGCGTATCGCCAGCATCTGCGGATGTCAGGAGATCAACACCATCCTGAATAACGGAGGACGCCGCATCAACAACCAGATCGCCCTCAAGTTTGAGTGTGTTCGCGCCATAACCGCCTTCAACGCCGAACACGCTGATCTCTGTGATATTGTCGGCGTCCGTAAAATACGAAACCAGCTCGGTGAGACCATCCAGCAGTCCGAAATAATTGTTCTTTTCGACAAGCCCGCGAACATCGCCCGCCCCGGTTAGCGTAAGGCGGTCATTGCCGTAATCACCATCAACGCCAATTGCGATTATATCTGGCGTGACGCCCAGGAGGTTTGTCGATTCCTGAACATCCAACGTTACATCTGTTAGGGTTCGCGTATCGGAACGGCGCGTCAGTTCGACTGCTGTTTCCTCAACGACTGTCTGCGCATATGCGCCCGTCATAACTTGCGAAAGGGCTGCAACGCCAGTTGAAGCAAGTAGAGCGCGCCGAACGGCGCAACGGCGGGCGGTGTTGACAGTCGTGTTCATGAACGCTCTCCCCAAGAAGCATCAGCTCTGCGTGGGGTATTCCCAAGCAGCGCGGGCAAATTGCGGGGATGCGGGCAAGCTCTCAATGGTGGAATCACACCATATGAACCGTCACCCAACCAAATAGCGTGACAATGTCACAATCACATTTCAACTTATGAGTGAAACCCTCAGGCCGGCGCTAGTTCTGATTGGCGCCTTCGAGCAGGCCGTCGCGCAGCGCACGGGCTAGCAATTCCGCGGCGGAATGCACGCCCAGCTTGCGCATGATGCTGGTGCGGTGCTTATCCACTGTATTGGCGCTAATGCCGAGACGGTCCGCAATACGTGCATTTGTTTCGCCTCGCGCAATGCCAAAAAGAATCTGGCGTTCGCGCCCTGTGAGCGCGTTCTGACCGCCATTTTTGTCTAATAGCTGCAGCACGGACTCGTTAACCCGGCGCTCGCCTTCGCAAATTGCGACAAAATCCTCAACCCAACCGGACGTATCGCCGGCTTTGAGGAAAATTCCTTCTACTCCGCTTTCGTAAACATGTTGAAGCATGCTGTTCGAACTCATGCCCGTAATGACCGCAATCTTGGTGTCTGCACTCCACCGACGCGTCTCTTCAATCACCTCGACACCGGTAGCCTGAGGCATCACCACATCGAGAACCAGCAAATATGGCTGAAGCGACTTGACAAGAGTCACCGCTGACACCCCATTATCGGCCTCCCCGACAATGTTGAACGTCTTAGCGGATTCAAGGATATGCCTTATGCTTTGCCGCACAAGCATATGATCATCAGCGATTACGACAGAATACGTCAAAATGCTCAGCCCTCCACCCATTGGCCATGCTGAAGCGTCTTTACATATTTTTGGCGGCTTTGGGAACCTGCCTGTTCGGCGCGCCAACCCACCCACTCTATGCAGCACCGACCGAAGCCCGTGCAAACGACGCTCTGCTGATCGAAAACAACAAGCCGTCAGGCAGCATCAATGAATATGTTTCAGCTTATCTGGAAAAGGACGCGCCTCTCACCATAGAACAAATCCTCTCGCCAGAAATCCAGAGTCAATTCGAAGCCATCAAAACTTCAGAACCAGATTTCAACTATTACACCAAGGGAATCTGGCTGAAGGTGCCGTTCGAAAACACCAGCGCATCGCCGCAAGACCGTATGCTCGTCATGCATACCAACTTTATGCCGGAAATCATGGTCGCTGTCGTGACCCCCTCGGGCGTCGACCTATCCCTGGACCAGAAAAGGGATTCTACATTCGGTTCCCGGCCGGTCGCTTATCACGAACCGGTTGCGCCATTTACCCTGGCGGGAAATTCGCAGGGCGCTTTTTACATTCGCTATACATCAGAGGGCAACACGGTCTTACCACTCTCCCTTGAGACGCCGCTCAGCTTCGCCGGCACATCAAACCAACGCATTGTAATTGATTTTCTGTTTTACGGCGTCATGGCGATGTTCATCATCGCCAGCATCGCGGGAAGAATGTTTTGGGCAAACGCCACTTTTGTCGCCTATGCGTTTTATGCGGGCGGCGTCCTCCTTTTTATTTTCCAGCGCGACGGCTATGCCTTCCAATATCTTTGGCCGAACTATCCCGAATGGAATAACCTGTCTTCCTTGCCGATCGGCTGCGCACTACCAGTCCTCGCCGCTCTGTTCACCAGAGTCTATTTGAACACCAAAACCATTCACCCGCTGATTGATAAATTACTTATCGGCGTGGTCGTCACGCAAATTTTGGTTGTCGTTTCCGCCGTTATTATTGGAGCGTCAGCGGCGAAGAAACTGGGTGTTCTCACAACAACCGTAAGCATTGTCATATTCGTCTCAATCGGCGTCGCCGCCTATAAAAAATACGGGCGCCGGACTCTGTTTTTTGTCATTGGCTGGCTAGGCATACTGACTGCGTCCGTAACAATGACCGTGGTTCACTGGATCAATATCGACATCACCAGGCTACAATCTCTCGACACGATGCGCGTCGCCATGGTCTTCGACGCCTTGATGATGGGAATGGCCAGCGTTTTCATCGTGGTGGACCTGCAGCGGGACAGGGAGACGCTAAACCAGGATCGCATCGCGGTTCTGGACACCAATCTGCAATTACACAACAGGCTGGCGCGCCTGGAACAGAAATACCACCTGGCGCAAACACTTGCCGAAACCAACAACCGACTTCTCGTCGATACGACACATGATTTGCGCCAACCGCTTTACGCGCTGCGCGCCGCCATGGGTGACGTGATTTCGCAAAAGAATTCTGGCGAACGCGTTACTGAGATTGAACAATCTCTCAACTACATAGAAGAACTGGTGGAAGCAGCGCTCGAAAGCGCGATCGAAGATGATGAAGCCGGCCACGGTTTCGATACAAACCAACCGGAAATCATTGACGTGGAGAAATTCTTCTCCGCGCTGGAGACGATGTTTGCAGCGGATGCTCAAAACCAAGGCGTAAAGCTCATCATCGCCCCCACATCGCAAAAAATAGAGAGCCGGCCTTTTCCGGTGCTGCGCATCATGACGAATTTTGTTTCCAACGCGATCAAATATGGAGAAGGCGGTCGGGTTCTGATCGGCGCCAGACGAAGAGGAGACGTTCTTTGCCTGGAAGTCCATGATACCGGACCCGGCATGACGGAAGACGAACTTGAAATGGTAAAGGATCGCTATGTTCGCGGCGCGCAGGCATGCGAAACGGATACCGGCAAAGGCGTCGGCCTTTCCATCGTCGAGAAGCAAGCGTTTGATGAAAATTTGCAGTGGGCGCTTGAAAGCAAAAAGGGCTGCGGGACTATTGCAAAACTATATGTCCCTATCGCGCAGATCGACTGAAAATCAGTCCGCGCCGACGCGCATTTAACGCTCCCCCTCGCCTACTCGACCCAGTCTTTCTTCAACCGTGGCGCGGTGACGAAAAGCAGCACCGCCGCCAAGACGTAAAACACTGTGCCTGACAGGATCGCGTAACGCAGGCTTTCGTCACCATATTGCGCATTCAGTCCGTCAGAAATCGCACCAATCGCAAGATTGCCTAGACCTATCCCGACAAGATTGTTGACGAAGAGAAAAATTGCGGACGCCGTTGCGCGCATATTGGGGGCGCCAAATGTTGGAAGGCAGAGAGCACTGGCCCGAGCCAAACCAGACTCAGTGCTTGAATCATCAAAAATGCCGGAAACGCGACCCACAATGATGTCGCCGTCACTCCCGTCAAAAAGAAGGGTATGGTCAACAGAAAAGCACAGGCGGGAACGAAAGCATATGCCGCCTTTTTATCCTTGCCAAAGCGATCCGCCATAACGCCGCCAAACCAGATTCCTGCGAGGCCTCCGACCAGCAGAATTGCAGCGTAGAAATACGACGCATAAAGCAATGGGCTCGGGTCCTCCGGCACAAGGAACTCTGGCAACCAGGCGAAAAATTGCGGCAATGCCTCCCCATAGCTGCGCACAAAAAACGATGGCAACCAGAAGATCAGCCCGTAACCCATCATTGAGGAACTCGCCGCACCGAGCGACAAGCCCCAAAAACTTGGCTTGCGAATAACCGTGCGCAATACGTCTGAAAAAGACGCCGGCGCGGCGGGCGCACGCACCCGGTCAAGGCCGCCCCGGACCGGCTCACGCATGGTCAGCCTGAACACCGGCACGATGGCAAGCCCAGCGAGACCGACTATCATAAATGCTTCACGCCACCCTAGGTAACTCGTAAGAACGCCCCCGAGTAAAATGCCGAGCGCCGAACCGATTGGTATGCCGAAGGAATAGATGCTTAGCGCTCGGGCGCGTTTTTCCTGAGGAAAATAGTCGGAGATCAACGAATAGGCTGGCGCTACACCGCCCGCTTCGCCGATCCCGACACCAAGCCGCGCAAGGAAAAGCTGCATGAAATTTTGCGCAAAGCCGCAAGCAGCGGTCATGGCGCTCCAGACGGCCAGTGCACCGGTCATAATCCATGTCCGGTTGGAACGGTCCGCAAGCATGGCTATGGGTATGCCAAGAAATGTATAGAAGAGCGCAAAAGCCAGCCCGCCCATAAGACTGAGTTGCGTGTCAGAAAGCGCCAACTCGGCTTTGATGGGCACGGCGAGAATGCCGACAATCTGCCGGTCGATGAAATTGAACGTGTAGACGACGACCAACGCAAACAGAACGTAAGCGCGATAGAAAGGTGTCGGAGCGCTCATCTACTCAGTTGCTCCGTCACGCGATTCTTCAAGTCCGTTCAGAAAGTCCAGCGCATCCGAGACTGTTGCTTCCGGCGCCTCTTCCTGTGCTGCGTGACCGACACCGGGATAGGTGACCAACACGGCATTCGGCATCGCAGATTGCATGCGTTGCCCCTGGTCTACGGGAATCACAATGTCTGCTTCGCCCCACTCAATCAGCGTTGGCGTTGCGATGGCGTGCAAGAGCGTCGTCGGGTCTGGCAATGTAAATTCTTCAAGCGACCGAATCATCGCTTTTCCATTGCCGCGCCGGCGCATCATATCGCGCATGGTTTTCAGGCGCTCCGGCGTGATTTTGGAATCATCGCCATAAATAATACCGGCGCTGGCTGCGACCCCCGCTTCTGGCGCAGTCATCAGATACGCCTTCATCGCAGCCGGAATCTCCGCCGGTTCGTCACTAACGCCATTCAACGAAAAGACGCCCGGCGAAATCAGAATCAACGCAACAGCGCGCTCAGGGTGGTCATGGGCAAACCGCCATGCGGCAAGTCCGCCAAGAGAATTGCCGACAATCGTCGCGCGCTCCAGCCCCAGACTATCGAGCACCTCCCCCACAAACTCCGCCCGCTCGGTTGGCGCATAACGCTCCTTCGGATCGGGACCGGTTAGTCCGTGACCAAGAATGTCATAACGGATGACGCGATAATTTTCCGAAAGCCGCCCGGCCCAACCGTCCCAGGTTTCAAGGCTGTGGGTGAAGCCATGAATGAGCAATATCGCCGGCGCGCCAATCGGGCCTTCTTCACGTATTCGCACGCGGGCGCCCGCTATCTCCGCGAAGCGGTCCATGGGCTGCATATATTCTTGTTCAAGCGCGGCCGGGGCGAGTCCGGCGCTTGCGCGCCAGACCAGTACGCCCCCTGCCACAAGAACAAGACCTGCAATGCTCAAAAGGCCAAAGACAATTTTTTTCACAACACGCCCTTTTCGCTTATCCGCGAAATGCCGCGGCGATCAGCATAAACTGATCGCCGCTCATGTCCTAGACCGGGAGGAAATGTCTAGAACGCAACTTCCACAGTGCCGAACACCTGGCGAGGATTTCCATAGAAGGTCGTCAGCACACCACTAAGGCCAAGCGGAGAGTTTCCGAATTCCGGATATGACGTCACAAAGTCATAGCCAGCGACGACATATTCCTTGTTCAACAGGTTCGAGCCGTTGACGCTGAGACGCAGCCCGCCATCTGCCGATGTCCAGGAGACTCCGGCGTTCATCAGCCACACTTCCGGCTGATCAAGCGGCGACGGATAGCCAAACTGGTGCGTGAAGCTGCGATAGGAAGCAGAGGTCGACAATTTCGCGTCACCGTCTTTGCCAAACAGCGCCGCTGGCCTTTCATAGGAAAGCCGGCTGAATGCGGTGATAGACGGCGTGTTCTGGAACACTGCGAGGTCGGAAATATCCGTGCCTGTCCGTCCGAGATATTCGTCATATTCAGTGTGAATATAACCCAACGAGAACTGATAGTTCAGCGAGTCGCCTGACGCCGCCAAATCTTCAGCCAAGACCGCAAAGCCTTCAACTTCAAGACCATAGAGCGTCGCCTCGGCGGCGTTCGTTGTCACGCCGGCAAAGGTTTCGGCGATGCCGTCCATATCCGCATCGACACCAACCGACCCAGGCACCTGCACGTCTTTGTAGTCACTGTAGAAGAACGCCAGGCTTGAATTGAACCGCCCCCGGCAAGGCTGTTTTTCCAACCCAGTTCATATGTGTTGATATTCTCAGGATCGAACTGACAAAATGCGATCTGGTCATCAACATCCGTTGCACCAGTTTGCCCGTCACCGTCCAAATCTGGCGCCGCATTGGCGCCGCAGCGCGGATCGAAGCTGCCGCCTTTGAAGCCCTGGGAGTAGGACACATAAAGCGTATGTTCCGGCGAAGGCTCCCAGGAAAGGCTGACGCGCGGGCTGAAATCAGTGAATTTCTTCTCCGCATCGAGATCGGCCGCCACAGCAATCGGCGCTCTGTCCGGCCCGCCGAATGTCGGAGAAAAACCACCAAGATAGGTCGTACGATCCAGCGACATGCCGCGCGTGTCGGACGTGTAACGCCCGCCAGCGGAAATCGAGATTGTGTCGGTAATGTCAAATGCGAAATCACCAAAAATCGACCAGGTGGAGGTGCTGACATCGGAATTGGTAAAGGCGTTGAGGCCAGGAAGTCCGACAACCGGCAAAGCGCCGGTTTCTTCGAGAATGACGTCGAACGTCGTAACGGAGCCCGCATCAAGATAGTAGAAGCCAGCGACGCCGCTCAGGCGGTCGCCCTGATACAGAATCTGAAATTCCTCGCTGAACTGATCATTGTCATAGATACCGGGAACATCGAGGTCAGCGATCGGCAAAGAGTCGAAATCAATCGGCCCCTCGGTGCGGTCTTCGCGAAACGCCACGATATTTTTCAATGTCAGTTGATCGGACACATTCCATTCAACCGTCGCAGAGATGCCTTTCGCAACAACGCTTTGCTCAGGATTGTTCAGGCCCGCGCGCGTGTCGAAAACATTGTCCAGCACAGGATAGTCAACAGCCGGCGTTTCGGTCAGGTCGGTATAAGGCAGGAGACGATGACCTTGTCGCGGATCAGAATTATCTTCAGTCCAATCGCCGCTGACGCGAACCGAGAAAGAATCGGTAACGCCCCAATCCATGCTCAACCGGCCCGCGAGGATATCTTTATTGTAGTTTTCAAGGCCATTGGTGAGGTTATCGCCGAACCCGTTTCGGGTGAGATAAGCAATTGTTCCGCCAGCGCGTAGATAGGCGCCCGACGCCGTTTCTTTGACGAGCGGCAGATTAAAACTACCGACAGCATCGAACTGGCCATAATTTCCGCCGGTCAGGCGCAACCGTGCTTCCGGTTCATCGGTCAATCGGCGGGTGACATATTTGACCGCGCCGCCGATGGTGTTCCGGCCGTACAGCGTACCCTGCGGACCGCGCAGCACTTCAATGCGATCAACTTCATAAACATCAAGCAATGCCGCCTGCGGACGGTTCAGGTAAACGTCATCAACATATACGCCAACGCCTGCTTCAAATCCGCTGACAGGGTCTTGCTGACCAACGCCGCGGATAAAGGCCGTCAGCGTGGAATTGGTGGCGCGCGATGTTTCAAGCGTAACGTTCGGCGCGATCGCTTCGATGTCGGTTAGGTCCTGGGCGCCCAGATCGGTAAGTTGATCGCCGGAAAACGCCGAGACCGCGAGCGGCACGTCTTGCAGCGATTCTTCGCGGCGCCGTGCGGTGACAACGATGCGGTCGCCGCCTTCGCCAGACGCCTGATCGCCTTGGGCTAGCGCTGCCGTCCCGCCCGCGGCAAACGCTGCGCTTGCACAAAAAGCGACGATCCCGGCTCTGCCTGCGGATTTCAACAAAGCAGTTTTCAAGCTTGTTTTCATGTGAACCTCCCTAAACGCGTAATTGTTGTTTTGCCGGGAAAGTAGGCGGGAATGCTTGCACGCATAATGACCCGATAGCTCACACAATGAGGACATTTTCGCTCACCGAGTTGCCAATTGGATCGAATTTGTGAGGGTTGTCAGGGCGCCAGCCTTTTTATACTATTGTTTTAAAAAAGATTTTGGCGTCATTGCATTCCAATCCTTGAATGCGCGGTTGAACGCCCTCGCCTCGGAAAACCCCAGCGCTTCTGAGACGTCGGCAACCGAGCGCCCCTCTTCCAACAGGCGCTTTGCGGTCTCATTCAACACCTGCTCACGCAGCTCGCGGAACCGAACGCCCTCTTCCGCCAGACGCCGGCGCAAGGTCGCAACGCTAAGCCCCATCTGTCCGGCAACGTCCGGCTGTTCGACAATGCCGCGCGCCAGCGCGTCGCGCACCCGCGTCGAAAACGGGTTTGCAATCCCGAGCGCTGCATGTTTGCCCGCCACGGTTTCAACGATCATTTGATAGACCGCGTTTGCCGTCAGCACCTCCGGCGCCGGCATTTTTATCGGCGCCAAGGCGACATCGCGGTCAAATGAGACCTTATAAATCTCCGAACCGAACCGGATGGGCGCGTTCCAATATCCAAGATGCCCGCAATCTCCGCCCGGGCTGGGTCGGCAAATCGCCAGCGACTTGATCGCATCACGCACAGAAGGCGAAATCACCATCAGCAAACAATGCAGGAAAATCAAAATACATTCGCATTGGAAATAAATTTCATCTTTGGCGTTGATCCCGGCATAGGGAAATTTTCGATCGTCTATCAGATAGTCAATTGAGGCGCGCTTCTTTTCCACCTGATTGAACTGTCCACCATGCAACAAGTTATAGGACTTGGCGACGACACACATAACTTCATGAAGGTTTTCACAGTCGGTCAAATGCGACAGGACAAAATCAGTGCTGCCGGGAAGCAGTTGCCGCGATGACAGGTGTACGGTTTCGTCGCCGGTCAGAATCGAAAGCCGGTTCTGTAGCCGATAGAAATCGGCGAGAGAAATAAAGTCAGCTTTGCCGCCATCAAGCAAATCCACCGGCAAGTCCAACGATGAAAATAGCTTTTCAAGGTCGATCCCTTCGCCGCGCGCGCTCTCCACAAGCGGCGCTACGCGCTCGAACCTTACGGAAATGGGATGTTTCGCGGGATCCTGCATGGGCGCGAATGTGCATTGCCTCCGCGCGACACGCAAGCAGGGAGCACGGTCACGTCACCTTTCGGGGGCGGGACTACGCCGCGCCGGATACGTTCAAGATCGCCCCGGAGGTAAAGGATGATTTTTCGGAGACCAGAAACATCACGGCGTCCGCCACTTCCTGGGCTGTACCCGCCCGTCCGAAGGGAAATCGCTTGATCGCCTCTTCGAGACGCCCGGGCCGGTGCATCTCCGTATCAATTGGCCCCGGCGCAACCGCATTGACTCGCACGCCCTCGCCAGCAACTTCACGGGCAAGTCCAATCGTCAGACTATCTATGCCGCCCTTCGATGCTGCGTACCAAACATATTCTCCAGCGGCCCCGTATTCGGACGCACGCGACGAAATGAAAACAATCGATCCGCCCGCCCCGCGGCGCTTGTTGGACAAGCGCCGCACGGCCTCGCGTCCGACAATCATCGCGCCGAGTAAATTCACCTCAACAACCTCGCGCAACGTATTTGTCTGCACATCCGCAAGCGCTGAATTTTTGCCGGTGATGGCGCTGTTATACACAACCGCTGTCAGCCCGCCGATCGCGTCCGTTTGCGTGAATAGTTTTTCGATGTCGCTCTCAATCGACATATCCGCTTTGATCACATGCGCCTGACGGCCTAATCCGCGAATTTTTTCTGCAACAGCTTCCGCCGCCGATTTGGCGCCGACATAGGTCAGCGCCACATCAAATCCGTCCCGCGCTGCGGCGAGCGCGCTCGCCGCGCCGATCCCGCGACTGCCGCCAATGATCAAAAGAAGGGGTGTGTTTTCTGTCACGATTTCCTGCTCATCATCTGGCTACAGGCGGGTTAGCGACGCGCTCTCTGAACCATGCCCCGGAATGCAGCGCCGCGCAAAGCGCATCCGCATCAGTTGGCGATTTTGCTATCGTTTGCGCTGTCATCCAACTCTTCCAGATCTCGCCCGGCAGTTTCCGGCAATAAAAGCGTTGCAATGATGGCGCAGGTGACCCCGGCGATGCCCATTATGGTCATGCCCGTGCTTAACGCCATGCCGACCGACAAGATGGCGACACCTTGAATGAAGACGCCGCTCGCCGCGCGGCCAAAATTGTAAGCGAAAGCCTGCCCCGTCGCACGCACTTCGGTCGGAAAGAGTTCAGTGAAGTAAGGTCCGAACGAGGCATACATGCCAAACTGGAAAAAACACTGCACAAACCCGGCCGGCACAAGAAGATAGGCGGCGCTCCCGAGCGGTGCAAAAAGATAGACGATGGTCGCGATGATAAATCCGGCGCCGAAAATGCGGAACACCATGCGCCGACCGACCCGATCACCAAGATAGGCGTTTGTGATGATACCGAAAAAACCGCCGATGCTGTTCATCAAGACAAACAGCCCGGCCGCTGACGGAGAAATTCCGCGTTCTGACTGCAGGAATGTCGTCAGGAAACTGCTGACGGCGTAGCCGGCGCCTTGAGCGCCGACCGCCAGAAATGCTGCGAGCATGGTAATGCGTAAATATTTCGGCCGAAAAATCGCCCATGGCGAGACGCTACGCTTTTCAGCTCGCGCACGCGCCTGATTTTTTTAAAAATTTCCGGCTCGTCGTCGCCGCGGCGGATGAAGAATACAAGCAATGCCGGCGCCAGTCCGATCCAGAAAACAACGCGCCAACCCCATTCGGGAGGAAAGAAGGCAACCACCGGCCCGGCAAGAAGCGCTGCGAGCCCTGAGCCCACGGCGGCGCCGCTATGAACCGTGCCAAGTGCTTTGCCGCGATGCTCCGGCTTGATCATTTCCCCAAGCAAGACGGCGCCAACCGCCCATTCAGCGCCAAAGCCAAGCCCTTGCAAGACCCGGATGATCAGCAATTGCTCATATGTTTCAGCAAAGCCTGAAAGGAAAGAGAAGAAGGAGAACCAGAGGATTGTGATCTGCAAAACCCGCACACGCCCGAAGCGATCTGCAAGCCAGCCCCCCATCCAGCCACCAATCGCGGAGGCGAAATAGTTCGCGCTGGCAATGGCGCCGGCCTGTGCAAGCGTCATCCCGAAGACGGTGATCAGGACCGGAATGAGATACTGATAGACGAGCGCATCCATCGCATCGAGTGTCCAGGCGACGGAACAGGTCCAGAAAACACGCCGGACTTTTTTGGTAGATTGACGATACCAGGCAAACAGGCCGCCTCTTTCCTGCGCGCTTACGGGATGATTTTCACTCATCAAAAGGCCTGTTCATAAATACGGCAAGCGTCGTCCCAAGTGACGTCTCTTACATTGCGTTCAAGCAACCGTGTCACGGTCATGGCGCCATCCGCCAAACGCGGAATCGCGTCAGCGCTGACGCCGTGATCCGCCAATCGCAGCGGCACGCCGCAATCGGCGCTTAATTGTTCGACAAGTTCAAGCCCGCGCCGAGCGACCACTTCGTCTGCGCCGCCCGCCTCAGCGCCCAAGCCTTCGGCAATCGCGGCATAACGGGGCAGCGCTGCAGGCAGGTTGAAAGCCAGCACATGCGGCAGCAACAGCGCGTTTGAAATCCCATGCGCTATATGAAACTCTCCGCCCAGCGGATAGGAGAGCGCATGGACGGCGGCGGTGTTGACCGGGCCGAGGCACAGACCGCCATAAAGACTGCCCCGCGCCATTGCAGTGCGCGCCTCGATGTCATCGCCATCACGCACTGCGCGCAGAAGGTTCTGGGAGATCAGCCGCACGCCCTCTATCGCCAATGTATCTATCATCGGGTTGGCGTATTTATTTGCGTATGCCTCAATACAATGGGTCAGCGCATCCAGACCCGTCGCCGCAGTCACGCCCGCCGGTACGGTCGCAGTTAGAAGCGGGTCAACATAGGCTGCGTCAGGGGTGAGATGCGGGCTGACCACGCCCTTCTTCAGAAGCGCCGATTCATCGAGAAGGATTGCGATGGGAGAGACTTCACTGCCTGTGCCGGCGGTTGTCGGAACACAGGCAAGCCATGTAGCGCGTCCCGCGAGTCGGCCGACACCTTCAACTTCGCGAATGCCTTGCGTGCCATCGAGTAACGCCGCCACAAGTTTGGCGAGGTCCATCGCGCTGCCGCCGCCAAGGCCGACGACCGCATCGGCTGACGCCGACCGCCCCGCCGCAAGCGCGTTTTCGAAATCGACGATGCCGGGTTCGCCGGCGCAGTCATCCCAGATGACGGATTTAACGCCGTTCTTTTTTGCGCGTTCGGCGATGCGATCAGCATAACTCCGTGTCGGCGGCGTCGTAATGATCAGCAGCGACTTAAGGCCCAGCCGGGCGACATCGTCCGGCAACGCATCCGCGACTCCGGGCCCAAAAGCCAATCGCTTTACTTGATCAAGAAAGAGTCCGACTTGTTCTGTCATTTCCGCGTCTGCAACAAGGGTCAAAAAGAGAGGAGCCGGGCAACAAGACCCGGCTCCCCTATTGCTAGGGAGATAAAAGCAAAGGGAAGAAAATCCCTAGAAGCGGACCCGGACACCGGTTTTAAACCGCGTTCCGAATGTGTCGAAATAGACCGGGTTTGTCGGGTAGTTTGAGCCGCCCAAACCGCCGCCGCCAGGCGCGACCGGCGGTGTTTTGTCGAACAGATTGTCGACGGTTCCGAAGACCTCCACATGCTGCCCGCCAGATCCGGTTTGAATTTGGTAGGACATAGCGAGATTGACGTAAGTGGCGCCGTCGACACGGTTGGTGCTCACACTATTGATCAATGTCGGATCATAGCCTGCATCTTCAGGTCCGATATAATCGACATTATAGATGCCCGAGCCAACGCGCCTTACCGATACCGTCGTGTTGAACCCGCCGTAATCGTAAGAGATGAACCCATTCCAGATCCATTTCGCGGATGGGTTAAAGTCACCGCCATCCAGCACGGGACCGGACTGACCGGCATAGTCAGTCGGCGTCACAGTCTGATCCGGCAGCACAACGAAATCATATTGATGAGTTGCAAGCAGGCGCAGATTTAAGTCCCCGGCCATGCCGTCGCTGATATTCGCCAGCGGCAAATTATACGCCATCTCAAAGTCGAACCCACGCACCGTCAGCTGACCGAGATTCACCTGTCGCGCATCGACAAAGCTGATATCGGTTGGCGAATTATAAGTGATGCGGTCGCAGAATAGATCGTACTCGTCGCAGAAGTCGACGATGCCCTGCCCTGTTAGAGTCGACACCACGTCCTTGATCTTGATCTGATACCAGTCAGCGGAGACCGTCAGCCCCGGAACGAAACCAGGCGAGACAACAAAACCCGCTGTCGTGGTGTCGGCCTTTTCTGGCGTCAGGGAGAAAGCGCCGCCAGACAGGATCGGCGTCGGATCGTCCCCGCCGCCACCGGGTGATCCCGGAATGGCGGGGTTGTCTACGATGCCCTGAGACGAACCTTCCTCAGTCGGCACGTTTTTGAGGAAAAGCTCGCGGAAGCCAGCGGCGCGAATGTCGCGAGACCGAGAACCGCGGAACCGAATGCCGTCCGTGATGTCGTAGATCGTCGACACCTTCCAGCTTGTTGCATTGGTGGTTTTTACTTCACCCGTCAGGCGGTCGCTGGCGTGATTGCGAGTCTGGCGCACGGCGCCGTTGACTTCGAGAAAATCCCCGATCGCCGAGTCGCGCAAAACCGGCACGTTCACTTCAACAAAACCTTCAGCGACGTTGATGTCACCGGCATAGTCGAGACCAAACGTAAACGCGTAGTCGTTGTAGTTTGGAATATCTCCATGCGTGACGTCGCCGCCTTCGCTGCGATATTCGCCGCCTGCGGCTACGCCGATTGGACCTGCGCCCCACCCTTCAAAAATTTCCCCTTGAATGGTGCCGGCGATGACGTGCTGGTCATATTTGAAATCTTCGACGACCGGGCGGTAAGCATAGGCAACCGCAGCAGGGTCAAGATTATCGAGGCCAAAAAGATTAAACGGAACGCATCCATCTGCAATTGGATCGGGATCAGCTTCCAGCAATTCCGCGCACACAATATCGCCGCTCATCGGGTCGAAGACAGCATCCAACGCATAAACGAATGGCGTGTTAACCCGCGAATTGGTGCGGTCGAGCTGCCTGTCATTCTTTCCGTATTGATAGTAAAGGTCCCAGGACCAGTTGTCGCCAAGCTCGCCATTAAACCCGATGACGCCGCGGAAAACTTCGGTCTTCACCTGGTTGAATGAAGCGACCTGACCATCAAGATCCTTGCCGAGACTGAAAGACGTGCCGTCCAGCAAGGTCACAAGTTCGGCCGGCAAATATGCGTTGGTCGGCTTTACAAAAAATGTCGACCGCGGGCCCGCCGTAACGCCGCTATTGCTTGCGGTGCGGTTGGCATAGGTAAATTCCGTCACAAAATTGACAGCGTCCGTCAGTTCATATTCGCCATAGAGATATCCGACATAGCGCTCGGTCGGCGTCTGTAGATCGGAGTCGGCGTAAGTAGAAGCGCCGTCACCGCCTTGACGCGCCCCGAATGTCGATGTCGATACATATTGCCCGGTGTCAAAGTCGAGAATGCCGGTGCCGTCATCATTGAAGCGCTTATTGCGCGCCGCAGGGTCAGCCGGATTTCTGTTGCGGACAACACCATGCGGATCGTTAAACGCCTGCTTGGAATCTGGACCGATGATGAAGTTCGGCAAACCATAGCCCGGCGTGCCGGGCAGGTTGTATCCGGAGATTGTGCCATCATCGAGGATATTGCTGGCGTTGGTGAAGCGATCCCACCCTTCCGCACACCACAGTCGCACGTCGGCGCAATCGCCAATGCCTTCTTTCTTCTCGAATTCGCCGCCAAAAACGATATGACCGCGATCATCAGCAAAGCTTGAGCCCAGGGTCAGCGACGCATGATATGTCTCGCCATCGCCGCGTGACGTTTGACCGTAATCAACCTGTCCGCGAAAGCCTTCAAAATCGGTGTCGAGAATGATGTTTACGACACCGGCGACAGCGTCTGAGCCATAGGCCGCCGAGGCGCCGCCCGTAACCGTTTCAACTCGGGCGATCATCGATGAAGGAATGATATTGAGATCGACAGCACCGCCGTCAGAAGTCGGAATAAAGCGCCGTGTATTGACCAGCGTCAATGTGCGCGTGCCGTTGTAAGGATTAAGGCCGCGCAAATTCGCGTAGAACGCGCCGACATTTGCACCTGCCGTGATGCCCGCCGTCGCATCCGACTGAAACAACGATATTTGCGGAATTAGCCGCAACGTTTCAGCCACGTTGGTCTGGCCGAGATTTTGGATCAGCTCAGCGTCCATGATTGTGGCCGGGATCGGCGAGATCAAAGCCATCGCGCTTGATGCGCGATCCAGTAACGATGATCTGGTCGCTGCTCGCAGCGGCCTCACCCTCGCCCTGAGCCATCCCCGGCGAAGCCCCTAGCGCAAACATGGCCATCGATGCGCCGGACAACAACGCAGTTTTCGACATGCGGTTCAATTTGAAATTTCGCAACGGATTACCCTCCCAGGCGTTATTATTACACCGCCGACACCGGTCTATTGCATCAGGCCGGTCGGCGCGTTTTCGCCATTTTGAAGCTCGCATAGTTGCGTGAGGACAGCTTGCACCTGATGGCATATCAGTTTGCGCATGACGGCATTGAACGAGGCGCCCATGAGCGTTGCGATTCAAGGTGAGATTATGCTGCATTGCAGCGTCAACAACCGGAGAGACAGGCGAGCGCTCGCTTAATGCGGACGCAATTGCATTCGTCTGTATTCGGACGGCGCCATGCCATATTTCGCGCGAAATGCGCGGGCGAAATGAGCGGCGCTATTGAATCCCCAAGAGAATGCAATCTCCGATACTGTGAGGCTTCGCCAGGCAGTATTCGCGATCTGCGATGCGCATTCTTCTAGGCGGCGTCGCAAAATATAGGCGGACGTTGTTTCTTTTTCTTCAGCGAATAAAACGCGCAGATATCGAGGCGATATCCGCATGGCCTCGGCAACGGTTCCCGGTGAAAGTTCAGGGTCGTTCAGATTGGCTTCAATGAATTGTTTTGCCTGCGCCTTGCGCAGCCCGACCACAGTTGAGTTGGTCATCTTGTGACCGAGGCTGATGGAATACGCCGTGCCAAGCACGTCCAGAAGGTGGCCAGCTATCCGGTCGCCAAACTCTGCGGGAAGCCCTTCTTCCGCCTTCCGCCATAGACTATGCGCCATCGCCGACGCTGTGCTGGTCAAGCCAAGTTCAGCCGGCAGGCGCAAACCGCAAAGTTGCTCCGGGCAAGGAAGATGTGTCTTCAACATTTTCGGCGAAGCGCGAAGAATTAAAAACCGCGCGCCGTCATCAAGCTGAATGCGATGTGGCGCCGCATTGTCGCACAAGGTGAAATCGCCGGCATCGAGCCGGGTTTCATTGCCATAATGTGAAAACTGCGCGCCGCCTTGCGCCATCAACAGAAAAGAAAAGAAATGCGCCTTGGTTTCACTGATATGCGCCGCAGTGCGTTCAATACTAGCGCCATTTGTGCGTACATCAGCGAAACCAAGAAAGCCGAGCGACGTGACGCGCAGTTCCGCGTCGAAAACGCCTTTCGATGATGGTTGAAACGTCACTTGCGCAAAGCGGCTGGAATAAGTGTTGTTCCATGAAGCCGTCCGCCGCGCAGCGGGAAAATCCGCAGTCCGATAGTACTCCATACATCCCCTCCCAGGAGACCGATCTTTCGGGCCATTCCCCACTTAAGTGGATGTTTTCTTTTTAATTTATACGCCCTTGTCGTCGCCCGCAATCTCCTTCTTTTACTTGTTCGCCCTAATCAGAAGTCGATTAACCAAAATAAAGCTGAAGCGCCGTTTGAGAGATACGCCAACGCATTTGCGGATCCGGCACCCAGCAGCGGAAACGTTCAAGCGCGTGGTCGAAAGCAATACGGCCTTCATACCCAACGAACGGACAATCGCTTCCCCACAACAGGCGCTCCGGCCCTGCATGCGACAACAACGCGGTCGCAAGCGTCGAGGCGATTTCGTCTGCATCGCCTTCCGGATTGGTTCTCCAGGCGGCAGTGCCAAGCAAGCGAAATCCGCCAGAGAGCTTGACCCAGGTGTTGCCGCGATCAACAGCAGCAAGCATCGCCTTAAATCCCGGGCATTGCACTCCAAGCTTTGGATCCGGATGTCCGAAATGATCGATTACGACTTTAACGCCGCTCTCCTCCAGCGCTTCAAGCACCGGAGGCAAAAGAGGTCCTTCAATCGCTACGTGCACATGCCAGTCAAGATCGCGTACGCGGCGGAACAGCAAATTGTATTCTTCGCTGCGAAAATCCGGCAGTTCCGCCATCCGCGCAAGCTGGAGGCGAATGCCGATGATTCCATCATCGCGCATGCGTTCTAGCGAGTATCTGTCCGTCGTTGGCGCGACGATAGCCGTACCGCGCAATCGCTTGTGCTTGCGCAATTCCGAAATCATATAGTCGTTGTACAGGCCGGAAATACTCAGGCCGGAAATAATGCCAAAATGAATGCCATATTTGTCCAGCAATGCTAGATAGTCATCAGCGGTGAATGAGTAGTCCGTTCGCGTCCACGCATTGCTGCTAAGCGGCATATCCGCTTGGAAGATATGCGCATGGCAATCGACCACCGGCGCAATGTTGTCTTCAACACCGCTCACGGTTTCGCTTCCTGCCTTTTCCGTCGCAACCTGGTAAGTCATTTTCGCGCCGGATACTCTGATGCGTTAAGAACCCAGCCCTCCATGTTGGAAAAATCTTCCCGGGGCGGTGAAAAAATGTCGATGAGCAAATTGACGCCGGGATCAACCGCCGCTGACGTATGTATGGCCTTTGGCGGGATCACTGTAACCGACGGCGCGCCGCATTGCTCATGATCATCCGGCAGCCAGTCCGCTAAATTTGCGGTCCACGGCCAACGCAAATGATGAACATAGGAGCCGCCGATTACGAGCGAGCATTGTTCAAACTCATCGTGATGATGCGGCGACAATTTCGACGGGTCGCGCGGGCCGAGCTGTGGCGGGAACACATTCACCATGAAAGTTGTGCAACGCCAGATTTTACCGAAGCGGCCCGGCTCGTCTGCAACATCCAGACTATAGCTGCGGATCTTGTAACCGTCCGGCGGTTCGGGCCAGCTTTCGAATGCCGGAATATGTGGGTGAGGCTTGTTATAGTCTGACGCATTTGAGCACATCGCGGCGATGTCCGCTGAGCGCGTCGAAATCAATCTGATGACCTCTCCGCCCGCCAGAATTTCAATCTCGCTATCTCCGGGAGGGACCACCGTCAGGGAGTAGCCGGCGATTTCTTTCGTTTCGCCGCCCGCTGTGACAACCGCCCTGCTCTCTGCCTCGGGGAGAATAAGCACAAATTCGTCCGGCTGGTCCCGCCGCAAAAAGCGAGCGCCCGCTTCCGCTTTCGAATAGGCGACAATAAAGTTCTGCCCACGCGCATACCAGGTTTGCTTCACTTCGTCGGACTCTTGGGGCGGCGTTTCATAAAATCGCGCATATACCGCAGGCGAATATGCTTCACCGCCATCAGCTGATGTGGCGGTAGCGCCTTTGGCGGCGAGTTTCGATCGGGGGTCGTCCTTTAGATACACTTTTTACTCCGAAGCTGATGGCGCGTCAGTGAGCGCGCCCGCATCGCCATTCTCGTCGCCCGGGCGCGTAGAAATCTGCCAATCGAGTTTTACTACGGGCGCGCGTCCGCTCACTGGATTGTTGAAATGAAAACCCATTGGCGCAATTTCCGGGAATGGCGCAAAGGTGACGCCGCGCAATGGGCCATCAGGCGGGTATTTCGCAACGCTTTCCGGTGTCGGCGCGAAGCGCTTCGCGGAGCCCTCTTCAACCGCCGCCCAACCGCCCGTGTAATTGGCGAGGAAAACATAATCGAGATCCATGCCGGCGATTTTCCAGAGGCCGTCTTCGAGCTTCACCTGGTTTTCGTAAATGCCGGAAATATATGAACCATCGCCATCATACTGACTGTTGAACTGGAACAGGCGCAAACGGATTTGTGCGCTCTTTCCGTCCTGCGCAACAGTGACAAAGGGCTGGGTTTTCTGGTGAATGGCCATGAACGAAGAGGTTCTGCCACGATCACCATAGCGCGAGAACAATGATCCGCGAACGCGCTCACGCCCGTAATACGCGCCAATATAGGAAAGCTCTTTCCAGCCATCCTCGGAGAAGAGGTCCGCCGTGCCGTCCCATTTGAACTCATCAATATAGTAGCCATAAGCGTCAGAAACATTTTCCGCTCCATCATAGGCCTTCGCAATGGCGAGCTTGCGCTCGATCTCATCAAGCGAAAGCTCGCTCGAAATCGCTGAACGCGTTGGCTTTGCGGGGAAATTGATTTCAGGGCTGCTATGCGCAGGATATTCCGCGCTCGCCAGCGCAGACGCTTCAGGGGCGATAATTCCCGCCAGCGTTGCCGGCAATAATGCGCGCGCCCAGCCGATATTATAGTCTGCAGAAAAGCGCGGATAGATATTCACCGCCTGAATTTTCCAGACGCCATCCACTTTGACATAAACATTATCAAAAACGCCGAAGGCCCAACCAGACTCCGCGCCATGCCGCCCGGTCATTTGCAATTCAAACCCGCGTATGGATGCCGTCCGGCGGTCCGGCGACAGCGTGATCACCGGGTCCAGCTGCAAATGATCGTTGAGCTCGCCTTCATGCAACCCCGCCTCGCCGAGATCGGAGAAGCGTTTGCGAATTGCGCCGCGCCCCTGATAGCGCCCCTCCCCGGCAACGTCGTAGCTCGCATCATCCGTGAACAGATCCGCGAGGTCGTCCCACATCTTGCGATCAATATAGTATCCATATGCGGCTTGCAGATTCTGCACGGCGCTTTCGTCAAGCAACCCCTCGGCGATCGCACCAGCACGCGTCGTCATCTGCGCCGCATTGACCCTGCTTTCCGGTATGTCCCGAGGCTTTGCGATAAGCGGCGTCGGCGCACCCGCTTCATCAGCCGTATAATGATAAGGCGTCAGCGGCACCATTTCGGCGACATTGCGCCAACCTTTGTCGTAAGGCCCGGCATATTGCGGATAATAATGCAGCGTCGCGATCTTCCATTCGCCATTAACCCGCACATATTCGTTTTCGTAGATGCCGCCCTTCCAAAACGCATCCTCTTCATACCGTCCCAGCATTGCGACTTCGTGCCAGCGGCCTTTCGCGGACATTCCATCTGCAGCCAAGGTCACGACCGGCGACAGGAACAGGCGAATATTCAAGCGATCGGCGGAGAGCGTCTCTGCACCCGCCCCCAATTCTTCACGAAAATGCGTATAAAGAGCGTCTGCACCGGAAATTTCCTGTCCGGAAGTCAGGTATCGACCATCGTCTGAAAAGAGCCCCGCCATTGCGCGCCAGTCGCCCGCTTCTGCGTAATGGGCAAATGTGTGTTGCAATCGCTTGATGTCACGAACCGACTGCACATTCTCGGCGTCGGCGGATAACACCGCGATCCGCGCTGCATCTTCGCTTTCGACAGGCGTTGGCGCCTTCGGCGCATCATCTGCTCTGCCACAAGCGGACAGCAAAATGACCGCCGCAAAAACCACCGCCGCGCCAGCGAGGCCGCTTCGTAACATTACAAGAAATTGTGCCGAGGCTTTGTTCATAATGAGCTTACCGCTCCCCAGCACTTCACGAATGATGCTGTCGTCAATTAGCGTCGAAAGCTCTTCACGCGAGCGCGCCGGGCGATCATCAATCTCGGCAAGCCACTTTTCTTCTTTCTCGAGAACATCAAGCAAATCCGGAACCATGACGCCGGGATAGGCCTGGTGCTTCCATGAGCGCGCAATAAGGTCGGGGGCGAATCCAGTAGACTCCGCAACCAATGGCCAGACTATGCTCGGGTCTTCCCGGATCATCGCCGATGCTTCAACAACTGCTTCGACATATTCTTTTATCTGCGCGCGCTTTTCGGGATCGGCGAGATTGGCCGCAGTCGTATTGAGACTGAAGATCTCCCGATATATGTCGCGCCCGTCGAATTCGATCGCGTCATCGCCAATGGCGTGTGCGGCGTTCTCAATCTCCGGCTCCCAGATTGTCACCGCATCTACATCACCATTCGCCAGCGCTTTCGGCATATCGCTCAATGGCAGGATGCGGACGATCGTGACGTCCGCCTCAGTCATGCCGACAGATTTAAGCATGTTGTGAAGGAAGAAAGCGGATGAGGTGTTTGGAATGGTCGCGATACGCTTGCCGCGCAAATCAGAGAGCTCGCTGATGCCCGCAGATTTGCGCCCGACAATCCGGTACAACCCTTCCGACACTGTCATGATGATGCGCAAATCCGGGTTCTTCACCGAATAGCGAAGCCCTTGGGTCTCCGCATGCGTCGCCACATCCGCAACGCCCGGCTCGCCAAAACCGGGAATTGGCGGCTCGCCAAACAGGTTGGGAATGCCGCCCATTTTGACGGTCGACGGCTTGGGATAAACCCGGTCCGAAGCAAGCAGCACCGGCGCGATTTCCAGCGTCACCTTATTGCCATGCACACGAAAAGGCTCTTGCGGCGCGGGCGGCGTCGAAGAGGCGCAGGCGCCAAGCAGCAGGAGGCACGCCGCAGCAAAAACGCCTCGACCGAATTGAGCTCCTCGGTATTTCACTAGCCGCTCCTTTTTTCAGGACCTTCAAACCGTTACGGTCCCTTTGCCTTATTGGTTTGAGGACACCGTCCGGGTTTTCCGGGCGACGGGTCAACACAAATGCGAAGAAGTGCCGGGCACGTAAAATTTGGGCGCCGGAGGGGTCAAACGCTGCGCTGCAACATGCCTCCGCATCACGGCGCTAAAATCAGTCAGCCAATGTGCGCTTAACCATATCGGACGCTGCGCGGGCGAAAATCGAAGCATCATTGCTGACCATTACAAGCGAATAGCCGAGATCAAGATATCGCCGCCCCTCTTCCGGGCTACCGGCGGCAATACCGGAAAACACGCCGGCTTTCTTGCAAACCGCAACGACATTTTTGACCAGATCCTGCACCTGGGGATCTGAAGGGGACCTCCCGCTCGAAAGCTGAAGGTCTCCAAGCCCGAGAAATAGTCCGTTTACATGGTCGAGCGCAGCAAACGCCTCCACCTCGTTGAGCGCTTCCCAGTCTTCGAGTTGGGGCATGCGCAAGCACTCATCGTCGCCGCGAGCAACATACTCCGGCATCGAAACCGTCCCCCAACCACCTGCACGCGATGTGAGACCGAGGCCGCGCTTGCCGCGCGGGCTGAACACCATTTTCTCAGTCAGCGCCGCTGCGATCGCCGGAGAGGTGACACGGGGAATAAGAACGCCATCCGCACCAGCATCGAGTATGCGCTGCGCGTCAGGACTTTCAGGATCAGACATCCGCACGACCGCAAACATGCCAAGCGCTTGCGCTGCAAATACGAAGCGATACATCTCGCTCAAAGAGTGCGGCGCATGCTCCATATCGATGACGACGAAGTCAAAGCCCGCGCGCGCAAGCATTTCCACCGTCTCCAGCGCGGGAATTTTCACCCAGGTGCCCAACATGCCGGTTGAGCGCGCTTTGAGGCTTGTAACGAGTTTTTGCATTTTAGGCGCCTGCTTGCTGGCTTCGATGATAGTGATGCAACCTCTCCGGCTCGACGATCAAGCGACCAAGGCAAACTCCGCCCAAAAGGGCCATCGAAGGTAATAAATTGTGCCGTTTCAAGCAAAATGCCGGGAGGCGGCAGAAAGACGGCCCGATGAAATGCTGGAAAATCGGCGCAGGGCGCTGGTCGCCTCTGCGAAAATGGTGGGCGGTGACGGGTTCGAACCGCCGACCCTCTCGGTGTAAACGAGATGCTCTACCAGCTGAGCTAACCGCCCGTGCCCGCGCATATCTGCGGGGCGCAACTCCTAGCGCGGAGGCCCCGCAGGATCAATGCGTCGTGGTGAAATACGGGCCCAAAATGCGCACAAAGAAAAACGCCGGCGCAAATCTGCGCCGGCGTTTTTTCGAAATGGTCTTCGCGCCTAGTTGAGCGCGTCTTTAAGGCCTTTGCCGGCAGAGAATTTCGGCTGGGTCGACGCCGGAATCTGGATGGTTTCGCCGGTGCGCGGGTTGCGCCCTTCGCGAGCCTTGCGCGCGGCAGCCGTAAAGGTGCCGAAGCCGACGAGGCGCACATCGTCGCCCGCCTTGAGCGCATTGGTGATCGCGTCAAACACCGCGTCTACGGCTTTCGCCGCCTCGGATTTGCTCATATCCGCCATGTCAGCGACACGGTCGATAAATTCGTTTTTGTTCATTCCTCCGGCCTTTCATTGTTTCGGGAATTGAAAACTGCGACCTGCCCCTGATTTTACGCGGGCGCCCGCAATCAAAGCCAAGGAAAAATGGCGTAAAATAAGGGTTTCCTTTCCACACCCCACCTAAGCGGCTGTTATTGTTCCCTATTTTTGCAAAGAAAAACTCCTTCGCAATTGCGAAAAATGGCGGAAATTCAGGGCTTTCAACAAAAAAGCCGCCCTCCGAAGGGAGCGGCCGATTCGTTTTGACCCGAAAAGGGTCCTTGAAAGGGCGCCTAGTGGGTCACCACAGACGCGCCATCGCCAGCCTCGGTGGAGGGCGCAGGCTCGACTGGCTCGGTCCACTCAATCGGCGTGAGCTTTTGTGTCAGCGCGTGCGCGAGCACATCATCCACGGTTGTAACCGGAATGATTTTCAGGCCCTGCTTCACATTATCCGGGATGTCCGCGAGATCCTTCTCGTTTTCTTCCGGAATCAGCACGGTTTTGACCCCTGCCCGGAGCGCCGCCAGCAGCTTTTCCTTGAGCCCGCCAATGGCGAGCACCCGGCCGCGCAGGGAAATCTCGCCCGTCATGGCGATATCCTTGTGCACCGGAATACCGGTCAACACCGACACGATCGCCGTAGCCATGGCGACGCCGGCCGATGGCCCGTCTTTCGGGGTCGCCCCTTCGGGAACGTGGATATGGATATCCGTCTTTTCGAAGACCGGCGGTTCTATGCCGAACTCGACACTGCGGCTTTTGACATAAGACGCCGCTGCCGAAACGGACTCCTTCATCACATCCTTGAGGTTGCCGGTCGGCGTGATCTTGCCTTTGCCCGGCATTTTCACCGCCTCGATGGTGAGAATATCGCCGCCGACAGAGGTCCATGCCAAGCCTGTAATGATCCCGACCTGGTCTTCGCGGTCGATCTCGCCATACCTGTATTTCGGCACGCCGGCGTAATCTGCGAGATTTTCTGTGGTGACCAGCACCTTCTCCGCAGCGCCGGTTTCGAGATCGCGCACCGCTTTACGGGCGAGTTTCGAAAGCTCGCGCTCAAGCGAGCGCACGCCCGCTTCACGCGTATAGCGGCGGATCAGCAGGGCGAGACCGGCATCGTCAATCTTCCACTCGTCACCCTTCAGCCCATGGTTTTCCATCAACTTGGGAAGCAGGTGGCGTTTGGCGATCTCGAGCTTCTCATCCTCCGTATACCCTGGAATCCGGATAATCTCCATCCGGTCCAGCAGCGGTTGCGGCATGTTTAGTGAGTTCGCTGTCGTGATGAACATCACATCGGAGAGGTCATAGTCGACTTCCAGATAGTGGTCCGCAAAGGTTGAGTTCTGCTCCGGATCAAGAACCTCCAGCAGCGCAGACGCGGGATCGCCGCGGAAATCCTGGCCCATCTTGTCGATTTCATCGAGCAGGAAGAGCGGGTTCGATTTCTTCGCTTTCTTCATCGACTGGATGATCTTGCCGGGCATCGAACCGATATAAGTGCGCCGGTGACCACGGATCTCCGCCTCGTCACGGACGCCGCCCAGCGACACCCGCACAAATTCGCGGCCCGTGGCTTCAGCGATAGACTTGCCAAGCGAGGTCTTGCCGACGCCTGGCGGGCCGACGAGGCAGAGGATCGGGCCTTTCAGCTTGTTCATCCGCTTTTGCACGGCGAGATATTCGACAATGCGCTCTTTGACCTTCTCCAGACCATAATGATCCGTATCCAGAATTTTTTCCGCCTTGGCGAGGTCGTTCTTCACTTTGGACCGGTTGCTCCACGGAATTGACGTCAGCCAATCAAGATAGTTGCGCACAACCGTGGATTCCGCCGACATCGGGCTCATCTGGCGCAGCTTTTTAAGCTCGCCCTCAGCCTTGGCGCGCGCTTCCTTGGTGAGTTTCGTTTTCTTGATCTTGTCTTCAATCTCAGAAAGCTCATCGCGGCCGTCATCGGACTCGCCAAGCTCTTTCTGGATCGCCTTCATCTGCTCATTGAGATAATATTCGCGTTGCGTCTTCTCCATTTGGCGTTTGACGCGATTGCGGATCTTTTTCTCAACTTGCAGAACGCTCATTTCGCCTTCCATCAGCGCGTAGACGCGCTCAAGGCGCTCAGCGACGCCGGCGATCTCAAGCAATTCCTGCTTTTCGTGAATCTTGATGTTGAGATGAGAAGCGACGGTGTCAGCCAGCTTTGCGTATTCTTCAATCTGGCTGATCGAAACGATCACCTCAGGCGGCACGCGCTTGTTGAGCTTCACATAGGACTCAAATTGCGTAACCACCGAGCGGGCGAGCGCTTCAAGCTCAGCCTCGTCGCTTTCGCCTTCTTCCAGATACGCGGCTTCTGCTTCAAAATACTCGTCGGTGCGCACATAATTCTTGATGTTCGCCCGCGCCTCGCCTTCGACCAGCACCTTCACGGTGCCGTCCGGCAATTTCAGCAACTGCATCACAGAAGCGATGACGCCGATATCGTAAATGTCTTCGACTTCAGGATCATCATCACTCGCATCGCGCTGCGCGACGAGAAGGATCTTCTGATCGTTCTGCATGACGTTCTCGAGCGCCGTCACGGATTTCTCGCGGCCGACAAACAACGGCACGATCATCCCTGGGAACACGACAATGTCGCGCAAAGGCAGCACTGGGTAAGTTACGGTCTCGCTCATTTATTACTCCTGTTGGCGCACCCGATATGGCGCACGCCTGCTTCTCGCGCTCGCCCCTAGTAGGGCGGCGGTTCGCCAAATTGCGCAACGCTTTGCGAAAGCCGCTACGCTCAGGGCCGAACAGCAGCGCTGAGGGCCCAAATGACGGAACCACCGCAATACAACAGCGGCGGCGAACTTGGAGTTAATTTGGCGCTAATTTGGGTGATTTCAAGCTTGGCCAAGCAATAGGGCGCCTTTTGTGGAAAACGCCGCGCCAGGAGCCCCGGCGCGGCGTTTCACAATTACGTCATGGGCCGCTAAATGCTTAGGCGCTGGCGTCTGCTTCCAGGGCCTGCTTGTCGCGTTCAGCGTAAATATAAAGCGGCTTGGCGTTGCCATCGACGACCTCGCCATTGACGACCACTTCCACCACCCCTTCAAGGGTCGGCAGTTCAAACATGGAATCGAGCAAGATGCCCTCCATGATCGACCGCAATCCCCGAGCGCCGGTTTTGCGCGCAATCGCGCGCCGGGCGATCGCGGCTTTCGCGTCATCGGTGAAGGTGAGCTTCACATCTTCCATTTCGAACAAGCGCTGATACTGCTTGATGAGCGCGTTTTTCGGCGTCGTCAGGATCTGGATCAGCGCCGACTCGTCGAGATCTTCGAGCGTGGCGATAACCGGCAGACGTCCGACGAATTCCGGAATGAGACCAAACTTCAACAGGTCTTCCGGCTCGACTTCCTGAAGAATGGCGCCGATACGGCGATCATCCGCACTCTTCACTTCAGCGCTGAAACCAATCGACGAACCTTCACCGCGACCGGCAATGACTTTTTCCAGACCCGCAAACGCGCCGCCAACGATGAACAGAATATTCGTCGTATCGACTTGCAGGAACTCCTGCTGCGGATGCTTGCGTCCGCCCTGGGGCGGCACCGATGCGACCGTGCCTTCCATGATCTTCAGCAGCGCCTGCTGAACGCCCTCGCCTGATACGTCGCGAGTGATGGAAGGATTGTCGGATTTGCGCGAAATCTTGTCGACCTCGTCAATATAGACGATGCCGCGCTGGGCGCGCTCAACATTGTAGTCCGCAGACTGCAACAGTTTAAGAATGATGTTTTCAACGTCTTCGCCAACATAGCCTGCTTCGGTGAGCGTCGTCGCATCAGCCATGGTGAAAGGTACGTCGAGAATCCGCGCGAGCGTTTGCGCCAGAAGCGTTTTACCTGAACCGGTTGGACCGATCAGCAGGATGTTCGACTTCGCAAGTTCAACATCATTATTTTTCGCCGCATGATTGAGGCGCTTGTAATGGTTGTGCACCGCGACGGAGAGAACGCGTTTGGCCTGTCGCTGACCGATCACGTAATCGTCGAGGACCTTGCTGATCTGTTGCGGGCTGGGAACGCCGTCGCTCGCCTTGACCAGCGACGATTTTGATTCTTCGCGGATGATGTCCATGCACAGCTCGACGCATTCATCACAGATGAACACTGTCGGGCCCGCGATCAGTTTTCTGACCTCGTGCTGACTCTTGCCGCAGAATGAGCAGTAGAGGGTGTTTTTCCCGTCTCCGCCGCCGCTTTTGCCGCCGATCTTGCTCACTATAACCGCACTCCTTCGTCAGCGCCGAAAATATCCCCGAATTGGGGGCCGCGCCTAATTATCACCTTTGCGCACCCTCGCCGGGACGGCTGGGCCGCGCCATGGCAAAGCTGCACGAATGGCGCCAAGGCATCTTCAACCTTTCGCCATAGGACCATATTCCGCCCAAACCAATCAAGGAACCATTTCCTTATTGCCTTAACGGATATGGTGAATCTTGTCTCTACGCCTCCGCGGCTGCGGCACGTTCGTTCAGGACCTTGTCGATCAGACCGAAGCCGACCGCCTCTTCCGGATCCATGAAATGGTCACGGTCCAAGGTTTTCTCAATAGTTTCATAGGACTGGCCAGTGTGCTCGACATAGATTTCGTTGAGCCGGCGCTTGATCTTGATGATATCCTGGGCGTGGCGCTCAATATCGGACGCTTGTCCCTGGAAGCCGCCTGATGGCTGGTGGACCATGATCCGGGAATTGGGCAGCGAGAACCGCATATCCTTTTCCCCGGCCGTCAGCAGCAGCGACCCCATGGAAGCCGCCATGCCGACGCACATGGTGGAAACCGCCGGGCGGATGAATTTCATGGTGTCATACATGGCGAGGCCGGCCGAGACCGAACCGCCTGGAGAGTTGATATAAAAGGAAATTTCCTTTTTCGGGTTCTCCGCCTCAAGGAACAGCAATTGCGCGACAATGAGGGTCGAAATCCCGTCATGGACCGGGCCAGACAGGAAAATGATCCGCTCTTTCAAGAGCCGCGAATAGATGTCGTAAGAGCGCTCGCCCCGGCTGGTCTGCTCGACGACGATCGGCACGAGCGTGTTCATGTAAATATCGTGGGGGTCTTTCATCGACATCCTCTTTCTCAAACTACGGGGCCCGGCCATTCCCAAATGCGCCGTCCCGGGGGCGTTCCAACTCGTTCAGCCGGCGAAAAGGCGGGTCCGGCTGGTTAATCCAATTCCTTAAGATGGGGGCTCGAACGACAGGCGCCAGCCCCTTTTTTCAACCTTAGCGCCCTCCGCTTAAGCGAGGGTTATTCTTTTGAAAATGCAAGATTTTCCTCGGCAATGGGTTAACGAACGCCAAGCTCGTCCGATAAAGTTTCAAAATGGCCCGACCAAACCTGGAGGGCGCGGACGCCGCTCAAGACTGGGCATCCTCGAGGCTATAGCCAAAACGCCGGAATGTCGGCTCATATAGGGCCCGGGCCGCCGCCACGGTCGCCCAGCCTAACGGCTTTGCCGCAATATCTCGCCATTGCGCGAAATATTTTTCGTTAATGCCAACCCGCACATCACCGGGCGCTTTGAAGTCCGGCTCAAGCCCCATAAAATGCGCCAGCCTCGCAAGCTCCTCACTGGGCCGCTCTACCAGGTCCTCGTAACGGACGATAATTGAACGGCCCAGATGCGGCTGATCACGAAGAAAACCGCGATGCGCCAAGGTCCAGTTCGCCAAAATGCCTGCGACCGGATTGCGACGACAGTATTTTTTCGTAGCTATCGAGCTAGCAATAGGATGGCGCGTGATCAAAATAAAATAGCTGTTCGGAAAACAAGCTTGCAAATAGCGCATCCGAATCAAGTTGGGCGGCGATTTCTCCAACAGCACTGGACATGAAAGGTCCCAATGCGCGGCCCACTCAGAAAACAGACGGTCAGCTTTTTCCGGGGCCGCAAACCGTGAACTCTCGTTCATATAGGCGAAGGGATCGAAGGCGAAACGCCCAAAGGCGTCACTCCCTAACCCTTTGGTTGATGGATAGACGCTCTGAAGGTGCTGGCCTTCGTCCATATGGGCGCTAGTGTCGTGAAAACCGCTGATCGCGGGATGCTCCGCCAGCAAATTCGCCAACCAAGTCGTACCACTTCGATGGGCGCCGCCGATAAAGATGAACTTCCGATCAAAACGGCTGAGAGTCATTCAAAACCCATTTCTGCGAGAGGTGGCGTTCGGCCTAGCCTAGCCGAACGCTTCTTCGCCTTCAGGCTCTTCCATCAGCTTTTCTTTGGTGACGGTTTTGTCCGTCACTTCGGCGCGCTCGATGATGTAATCAACGACTTTTTCTTCGAATAGCGGCGCGCGCAATTGCTGAATCGCGCCGGGGTTTTGCTGGTAAAGTTTCAGCACATCCTGCGGAGAAACGTTCTGTCCCTGCATCTGGTAGTATTGGGACTCGCGGATCGCCTGCTGCTGGATCGCCTGTTGCAGCTCCGCCGAGGGAACCTGCACATCCGCGCGCTTGCCGATTTCCGCGAGCACGAGACCGAGGCGCACGCGGCGCTCAGCAATCTTGCGATACTCTTCTTTCAACTCGTCTTCCGTTTTGTCTTTGTCCTCGTCGTCGCGGTCAGCGCCTTCGACCTGACGCCAAATCTGCTCAAACTCTGCGTCGACCATGCCCTTCGGCAATTCGAAATTATGGCCTTCATCGAGTTTATCGAGGAGAGAGCGCTTCAAATGACCGCGCGACTGACGCTTGAAGTCGCCTTCAAGACGCTCCGTCAAACGGGATTTCAAATCTTCAAGGCTTTCAAGGCCGACTTTCTTGGCGAGTTCGTCGTCGATCTCGACTTTCTCCGGCGCTTTGACTTCATTCACCGTGACATCAAAGACCGCGTCTTTTCCGGCCAGGTCCGCTGAGCCGTAGTCTTCCGGGAAGGTCACTTTCACTTCCACGGCGTCGCCGGTCTTGGCGCCGACAAGCTGGTCTTCAAATCCGGGAATGAAGGAATTCGAACCAAGCACCAGCTCGATCCCCTCGCCTTTTCCGCCAGCGAATTCTTCGCCATCCACTTTACCGACAAAGTCGATCACCAGCAGGTCTTTTTCTTTCGCTTTCGCGGTTTTGCCGCGCTCTTTGTAAGAAGTTTGCTGTTCGGCGATGTTGTTCAGCGCCTCGTCAATATCGGCGGCAGGCACTTCTGCGACCGGACGGGTGAGCTTCAGGCCGGCGACATCCATAGGCTCGAAGCTGGGCAAAATTTCCGCATGCAGATCATACTCCAGATCAGCCTTGCCCTCGATCACATCGTCGATCTTGGAGATAAGCTCAGGGCGCGGCGCACCGGCAGGCTGAAGGTCGCGATCTGTGAACGCTTTTTGAGATGTCTCGTTGACGATCTCCTGGATGATTTCGCTCATCATCCCTTTGCCGTACATTTTCTTCAGGAAGGAGACAGGCGCCTTGCCCTTGCGGAAGCCTTTCAGATTCACGCGGCCTTTGACCTCGTTCAGGCGCGCGAGCAGTTTTTCGTCGAGCTCGGCTGCGGTCACTTTGACCTGAAACTGGCGATCAAGCCCTTCGGCGCTTTTCTCAATGACTTCCATGTCTTGTCTCGTCTCTCATCTGGCCAAAGGGCCGTAAAACCATCTCTTTGTCGTCACATCCGCCCTCGCGATCAGGGCGGAAGCTGGTGCGGATGAGAGGACTCGAACCTCCACGCCTCTCGGCGCCAGAACCTAAATCTGGTGCGTCTACCAGTTCCGCCACATCCGCAGGACAACGAGCGTCAAATCCACGCTCGCAAACGCAAACGGGCCGCGGCGTAAGCTGCGACCCCAAATGCGAGCGGGCTT
Source organism: Hyphococcus sp. D3-15 (assembly GCF_055809375.1). NCBI lineage: Bacteria > Pseudomonadati > Pseudomonadota > Alphaproteobacteria > Parvularculales > Parvularculaceae > Hyphococcus > Hyphococcus sp. D3-15. The sequence continues at coordinate 3,741,351 of NZ_CM147910.1, forward strand.
CTATACCAGAGAAAACCGCCCTGTCGAGGCGTAGCGGAGGCTCACAGCCGTTTTTCGAACCACATCACGTCGTGAAACCTGCCGAATTTGCGCCCGACCTCGCTCAGGGTCGAAATATGGGCGAATCCGCAGGAAAGGTGCAGCGCAACGGAGGCCGGGTTTGGCGCGGCGACGAGCCCGTAGGCCCGGTGCACGTCAGCGCCGCCAAGCGCCTCAAAAAGCGCGCCATAGAGCCTTTTCCCCAAGCCGGCGCCCTGCCCCGACGGCGCCAGAAAGACCGAGGTTTTCACCGACGTCTCATAAGCGCCCCTTGGATCGAACGCTGAAGCCGAGGCAAAGCCCGCAACCTGGCCCGCCTGCTCCGCCACGAAAACCGGCTGGCGCGGATCGCCCGCCCGGGCCGCAAACCACTGGCGGCGATCCGCATCGGTGTGTTCCACGGTCTCAAAAGTCACCGCAGTATCCCGAATGAACGGATTGTAGACCGCATTAATCCCGGCAGCGTCATCGGGGCCAGCCAGACGGATCGTAACCGCGCTCATTGCTGCGCAGCGCCGGCCTGAGGCGACGGTTCGCGCATCTGTTGCTGGGGCGGCGCAAAAAGCTGTCGCAGTACACCCGGCAGCGCGCCCGGCAGGTCCTCGGCGGTAAGGCCGGGACCGGCCGCCTGCCCGCACGCCCCATGGAGCCAGACTCCCGCAGCAGCCGCTGCGAAGCCATCCATCCCTTGCGCGCGGAGCCCGGCGATAAAGCCGGCAAGGACATCACCTGCGCCGGCTGTGGCGAGGTCAGGCGGCGCATTGGCGTTGATCAACACACGACCGTCCGGCGCGGCGATCACCGTGTCCGCCCCCTTCAGCACAATAACGCATCCGGCTTTCGCGCTCGCCGCGCGCGCCGCCGCGAGCTTGCCGTCAAGCTTGATCTCCTCAGGAAACAGCCGTGCAAACTCGCCGCTGTGAGGCGTCAACACATCATCAGCGCGAAGCGCTGAAAACAATGTTTGCGGATTGTCTGCAAAACTGGTGAGAGCGTCCGCATCAAGCACAGCGGCGGCCTTGGTTCCTAGCACCGCCAGCACCTTTTCGCGGGTGAGCGCGCTGACGCTCATGGCCGGGCCAGCAACGACACACATTGAGACGCGCTCTGCGTCAGCGAGATGCGCCGAAACATGATCAGCGGTGTCGGCGATACTCAACATGATCGCGGTCAGATGCGCTGCGTGCACAGACGCTGCATCCGCCGGAGAGAGCATGGTCACAAGGCCCGCGCCCGCGCGCAACGCGCCCTCTGCGGCGAGGCGGATCGCACCTGTATTGAGTAGTCCGCCAGACAAAGCCATCACGGCGCCGCGATGATATTTGTGCCCACCCCATTGCGGCCGCGGCAGGAGACCGCCCCACAACGCAGGATGGTTTTCAAATGTCTTTGCACCGGCGCCGGTGCTGGCCTCGTCGCTGATCCCGATATCGACGATGTCAACCGCGCCAGAAAGGACGCGCCCGGGCATCAGGAGGTGAGCCGGCTTTCTTGCGTGGAAGGCAACCGTTCGGGCCGCATGTATAGCAACCCCCATCACTGCGCCCGTATCTGCATTGACGCCGGAGGGAAGATCGACCGCAAGCACCGGCGCAGGATGGGCATTGATCGCCTCGATCGCGGTTTTCGCCTCCCCTTCAACGGGGCGGTCCAGTCCCGTTCCGAAGATAGCGTCAACGATCAGGCCGGCGTCAGCCAGCGCGTCCGGCGAAAAAGCGTCAATATCGCCGTCATAGAGCCCCGCCATGAGGGCGGCGTCTCCGGTGAGCCCGTTCCGATCGCCAATCAGCGCAACCCGCACCGGCCAGCCGGCTTCCGCCAGCACCCGCGCCACCACAAAACCGTCGCCGCCATTATTGCCCGGACCGCAAACCACAGCGACGGATCGCCTGGTCCAGCCGCGCAGGAGGATTTCGGCGGTTTTGCCGCCCGCCGCCTCCATTAACGCCGCAGAAGCGGTTCCCGCGCCGATCGCCGCAGCCTCAGCCGCGCGCATTTCGCTCGCAGTCAACACAATAAAGGGGTTCACGCTTGACACCTTTCCTAACGCGCCGTCTCTTATATGAAAGTTTAGCAAATTCCTGCAAAAGCCAAAACGTAACCGTCGCGAGCCGCCATGAAAAAAATCGAAGCGATCATCAAGCCTTTCAAACTAGACGATGTAAAGGAAGCACTTCAAGAAGCGGGCCTTCAGGGCATGACCGTCACAGATGTGCGCGGCTTTGGCCGACAAAAGGGGCATACGGAGCTTTATCGCGGCGCTGAATATGTCGTCGACTTCCTGCCGAAAGTGAAGATTGAGCTTGTCGTCGATGACGGCGTGGTCGAACGCGCCGTCGAAGCGATCAAAAACGCCGCGCATTCGGGGCGCATTGGCGACGGCAAGATCTTCGTGTCGCCAATCGACGACGCTGTTCGCATCAGAACCGGAGAAACCGGCCGGGACGCGATTTAATGGGCGCTGGCGCCGAAGCTCACCACGAATTCACACCCGCACCGACGGAAGACCGGATTTTCGCGAGCTTCGCCGCAGCGTTAGGGCGCGCAACGCGCTTTGAGGAGCCCTATCGACATTGGCAAGTCAGGAATGTCCTGCCAAAGGATGTTGTCTCAGATTTCGCCTCCCTCGAATTCCCGGTCTCCGGCGTCGGCGACCTGTCTGGAAAACGCGAATATCACAATGAAACGCGGCACTATGTAGATGCCGGTAATATTGCGCAATTCGACTGCGCCGCAGCGCTGGCCAACGCATTTCAGGCGCCGCGAATGATCCGCGCGGTAGAGGCTTTCTTTGAAACCGAAATCGACGGGACGTTCCTGCGTATTGAATACGCACAAGACGTAACCGGCTTCTGGCTTGAGCCTCATACGGATCTTGGCGTCAAACGCCTAACCCTGCTCATCTACCTTCCCAATGGCGAAGGTCAGGACGATCTGGGCACGGATATTTACAATAGCGACAAGAGCTGGGCCAAACGCGCGCCCTTCACACCCAATAGCGCAACAGCGTTTGTGCCGAGCGACAACACATATCATGGCTTTGAACGCCGTGAGATCGCCGGCGTGCGCAAATCTTTGATTCTCAACTACGTCACCACGGACTGGCGCGACCGGGAACAGCTTTGCTTTCCTGAAAACCCGGTAAGCCGCGACTAAACGGCAAGCGGCGCAATCAATTGCGGCCCGTCATGGCGCGGGGAGTTTACTTCCGTCGAGACCGGGTGGGACGCCCAATAGCCGGCCGGCGCAGGCGCCAAGAGCCCTTGCAGCGCATTCACATCCCGCTCGTCAGCCTCAAGCCACAGGTTGAAGGATTCCGGCGCAATGACGACCGGCTCGCGGCTGTGAAGCCCCCGCAAATCCGGCCCTGCCGACGTGGTCAGGATCGCCAGCGTATCGATTTCGCCGCCGTCGGGATCAACGGCCGTCTCCCAGATGCCGGCGAAACCGATCATCCCCTCCTTGCGCTTGTGAATAGCGAAGGGCTGCTTCGCCTTTGCAGGCTTGCTTTGCCATTCATAGAAGCCGTCAGCCGGCACCAGGCAACGGCGCCGCTTGAATGCGCTGCGGAAACTCGCTTTTTCCAGCACTGTCTCACTGCGCGCATTGATCAGTGGCCGCTTTGCGAGATTTTCGAGAAATTCGCCTTTCGCCCAGGACGGAACAAAGCCCCAGCGCATCAGGGAATATTCGCGCTTGCGCATTTCATTCCGGCGGATAGCGGCCACTGGCTGGGTCGGACAGATATTATAGCGCGGCGGAAAATTGTCGCGCACGTCGACACCGAATAGCGCCGCGACTTCCGCTGGTGCCGATTTAAAGTAAAAGCGTCCGCACATGCCAAGTTCCTGTCAAAGCCCAGCATAGAGGAAAACCATGAGCGACCGCGAGAAAATCTTCGCCGGCGTCGGCGCTGTGGTGTTCCGCGGCGAAGAGGTGCTGGTGATCCGCCGCGGCAAGGAGCCATTCAAGGGCCAGTGGTCGATCCCCGGCGGCGGCCTTGAATATGGAGAGCGGCTGGAAGCCGCCGTCGCCCGCGAGGTGCGCGAGGAAACCCGCATCGATATCAACGTGCTGGGCCTGCTTGACGTGTTCGAAGCATTGCCGCCCCAATCCGGCGCGCCGCATATGCTGATGATCGACTATGTGGCCGAATGGGTTTCTGGCGAGCCGGTGGCAGGCGATGACGCCGTCGAAGCGGAATTTGTCAGCCTTGAGGAGGCGAAGCGGCGGATTTCCTGGGATACGACAAGGCGCGCCATCGCCCGCGCCGCAGACTGGCGCGCCCGCTATGGCCCGGCGTCATAATCCGGCTATAATTCCACGCGAAAGAAGCCTCATGTTCGTCCGAAATCTCATCGCCGCCGTCTTACTGCTCCTTGCGCCCGCCGTGTTTTCGGCGCCCGCCTGGAGCCAGGACCTCGAATCCTATCAGCAGCGCCAGCGTGACCTCGCTTCCCTGGCGACGCTCTTCGGAGAGCTCCATCACTTGCGGCGTAGCTGTGAGCCGCGGCTGGAGGGCGACATATGGCGCGAGCGGATGAAAAAGATGATCGAACTGGAAGAGCCGCAGGCGGATGAACGCGAGGCGCTGGTTCAGCAATTCAACAAAGGCTATCGCGGCGCCCAGCAACGCTTTCCCACTTGCGACCGGCGCGCGCGCGATTATGCAGCGGGACGCGCGGCGCAAGGCGATGAAATCGTGATGCGGCTCAGCGCTGCATTACGAGAGCCGGCTATTGAGTCGTTCGAATAATAAAAAGGGCGGACCGGAACTCATGATGACCAACCGCTTCATGGCGCTTATTGCAGCATGCGTATTAGGCGTAACGAACGCCTGCTCCCCCACCCCTCAGGACAAAACGGTCGCGACACCAGCGATTGCTGACAAGCAGATTATCGATGCGACACTGTCCGGGTTTGTTGAGCGGGGCGACATCGCCGGCGTGTCGGCGCTTGTCTACAAAGGCGGAGAAGAAGCCTATTTCGGCGCGTTCGGCATGGCCGATATCGAAGCGGGTAAGCCGATGACCCGCGACACGCTGGTTCAGATTTATTCAATGACCAAACCCGTCACCGGCGTGGCGCTGATGACGCTCTATGAGCAAGGCAAGTTTGATCTTGACGATCCTCTGGAGAAATACGCGCCGGAATTTTCCGGCATGAAGGTTTATGCCGGCGAGGACGCCAATGGTGCGCCAATACTCGTTGATCTAGAGCGGCCGGTCACCATTCGCGACATCACACGTCACACCGCCGGGTTTTCCGGATTGGGCGATGAGTCCGGCGCTGCGGCGTTGATGCAGAAAGCGGATCCGCTGAATTGGGAAAATACGCTTACCGAAATGGCGGAAAAGCTCGGCGATGTGCCGCTCTCCTTTCAGCCGGGCGCGCAATGGCGATATGGACCTTCCGTAGACGTTCAGGCGTTTCTGGTCGAACGGATTTCCGGCGCGCCTTATGGCGACTATGTGCGCGAGCATGTGCTCGAGCCGCTCAATATGGCTGATACCGCCTACTACGTTCCCGAAGCTAAACGCGACCGGATGGCGGCGCTCTATCAAGTCGGCGATGATCTCGTACGCCAGCCTGACGAACAGGTGCGCGCCTTAAATTACAAGCACTGGGCGATGACGCCGGGCGGCTTTGGCCTTGTCGGTTCTATTGACGATTACATGACCTTTGCGCGGATGCTGGAGAATGAGGGCGAGATTGACGGCGCGCGCATTCTTGATCGCGAAACGGTTCAGTTGATGGCGACCAACCATCTTTCGGAAACCGTCACCGATCGCTCCTGGTTGCCGAGCAAGGGGCGGGTCGGTTTCGGAATCGACTTCGCCGTGCGCACCGCGCCGCCAGCGGAGGATGCCGAAAACTATGGCGTCGTTGGCGAATTTTTCTGGGACGGTTATGCAAGCACGCTCTTCTGGGTCGACCCGGAAAACGACCTCGCCGCCGTGCTGTTCGTGCAATTCATCCCCTTTAACGGCGTTCCCTTGCACAAGAAGTTTCGCGACGCCGTTTACGGCATGCCGATGCGCGGAGAGCCTGACGCCGCGGCGCAAACAGACTGACGCGACGAAACCCTAGGACTAGCCGGGACTAAGCGTCGGCAAGCCGCCAGCCGAGCCGTTTGCCCGCCATGAACGGGACAAGCGGCGCGTCCGAAGGCCCGACTTGTTCAGGAACAAGAGTCTCTTTTCTTTCCAGCACAATCTGCCCGCTATTGAGCGGCAGGCCGTAAAAATTCGGACCATGTTCCGAGGCGAAGGCTTCAAACTTGTCGAGCGCGCCTTCTTCTTCGAAGATGGTTGCGTAGCTCTCCAGCGCGTAAGGCGCGTTGAAAATGCCGGCGCACCCGCAGGCGGATTCCTTGGCGCTCACCGCATGGGGAGCAGTGTCCGTCCCGAGAAAAAATTTGGATGACCCAGAGGTCGCGGCGGCGCGCAAAGCCAGGCGGTGCTTTTCCCGTTTGGCCACGGGCAAGCAATAAAAATGTGGCCGAATGCCGCCCGCGAAAATTGCGTTGCGATTAAACTGCAAATGATGCGGCGTAATTGTCGCCGCCAAATTCGCGCTCCCCGCCTTCACAAAGTCGACCGCATCCGCAGTCGTAATATGCTCAAAAACGATTTTAAGCGCCGGGAAATCCGTGATCACCTTTGACAAGACGCGCTCAATAAACACCGCCTCTCGATCAAAGATATCAATCTGGCTGTCCGTCACTTCGCCATGCACGAGCAAAGGCATGCCGATGCGCTGCATGGCCTCCAGCACCGGATATATATTTGCGATGTCCGTCACGCCGAAACTTGAATTCGTGGTCGCATTGGCCGGGTAAAGCTTGCAGGCGGTGAACACGCCGGATGCAAAGCCCTGCTCGACCTCGCTCGCCTCAAGCGTGTCCGTCAGGTAGCACGTCATGAGCGGCTCAAAGGCCAGAGCGTTGTCGGTCGCCGCGATTATGCGCTGGCGATAAGCCTCGGCCGCCTTCGCCGTCGTAACCGGTTGCGCAAGATTGGGCATGACGATTGCGCGCGCGAACTGTCGCGCCGTGTAGTTGGCCACCGCTTCAAGCATGGCCCCGTCGCGCAAATGCACATGCCAGTCATCGGGTCTGCGCAGGGTAATACGGTCCGCCACTCTATCCTCTGTCCTTGCTATGGTGAGGCTTTTAGGCCCTCGCAGGCCCGTGAGACAAGGGCCGCTTTAAATATGCGCCAAAGGCGCTTACATGGCGCGATATGAGCCAGATCGAATCATTATCCGACCGCACCATCATCCGCCTTACCGGCGAGGATCGTTATACCTTCCTTCAAGGGGTGGTCACGCAGGATGTCGACCTGCTGCAAAAGCAGCCTGCAATATTTTCCGCTCTGCTGACGCCGCAAGGAAAAATTCTGTTCGACTTCTTCGTCGTGACCGATAGCGATGCACTGCTGATCGATTGCAATGCGGACGCCGCGCCGGCATTGTTGAAACGATTATCCATGTACAAACTTCGGGCGAAGGTGAGCCTCGCGGTGGATCCCGCCCTGCACATTATCGCCAGTGACGCAGAGATTTCGAGCGGCCTCGCCTTCCCCGACCCGCGCGACCCATCGCTCGGTTGGCGCGCGATAATCAGCGATGGAGTTAACGCGTCGGATGGCGATTATGACCGCCGCCGGATTGCGCTCGGCATTCCCGAATTCGGCAAAGACTTCGGGAGCGACGAAGTGTTTCTCACGGACGTCAATTACGACATGTTGAATGGCGTCAGTTACAAAAAGGGATGCTTTATCGGCCAGGAAGTCACCAGCCGCATGAAGCGCAAGGGCGAGATCCGTCGGCGAAGCCTGATCGCCGAATTCGACGGCGCCGCGCCCGAAAAAGGCGCTGCCATCACCGCTGGCGCCTCAACGCTCGGCGAAATTCTGAGCGGTGGCGCGGGATGCGCGCTCGCGCAAATTCGCATGGACCGCCTTGAAAAGGCGAAAAACGATGAAATCCCGATTGAATGCGATGGGCGCCCGCTGCTCTTGCGCGTTCCCGCCGCCCTCGAACGCGGCTAATCTCCTCCCCACGATCTGACGATCAGAAAAAATGGAGGAAACGTCATGACCCCCACCGCTACCGCTCTGCTCGCTTATGTGGCCTGGTCAATTCTGTTGCTTCTTTCCCTTGGCGCCTTGCGAACGACGTTGGTTGTCGGCGGCAAACGCGCCGCGAATTCCTTCGCTGCGACCGGCGACGATATGGACGCGTTTGGCAAACGCCTTACCCGCGCCCATGCCAATTGTTATGAGAACCTTCCCGCAGCCGGCGCCATCATGTTGTATGCAATCGCAACCAACCAGACCGGTCTGACAGACGGGCTTGCTTATGCGCTGCTCGGCGCGCGCATCGCACAGTCGCTAGCGCACCTCGTCTCGACCGACCGGCTTTGGGTGACTATCCGTTTCGCTTTCTTTATTGTGCAAATCGCAATCTTGATTATTTGGCTCTTGAGACTCTTTCACCATATTTAGACCGTGACGAAAAAAATACATTGCCTGTGGGCGCCGATCGACGACCCTGTGTATCGGGACTATCACGATACGGAATGGGGCGTGCCGGAATATGACGACCGGGCGTTGTTTGAAAAACTGATCCTTGACGGATTTCAGGCGGGACTTTCCTGGCGCACGATTTTGTACAAGCGCGACAATTTCCGGAAAGCCTTTGACGGTTTCAATCCGGAAAAGATCGCGCGCTATAGCCCGAAAAAAATTGAACGGCTCATGAATGATGCCGGCATCATCCGTTCAGCAACGAAAATCAACGCCGCGATCGGCAACGCAAAAATCTACCTCGACATCATGGACAAAGAGCCGGACGGATTTGCCGGCTTTTTATGGGACTTTGTTGAGGGCAAGCCGCAGGTCAACAAATTGAGCGACTATCGCAAGCACCAGGTGAAATCGCCCGCAAGCGAAGCGATGGCGAAAGAGCTCAAAGGACGCGGCTTCAAATTTTGCGGGCCGGTAATCGTCTACGCCTTCATGCAGGCGGTCGGCATGGTCAATGATCACGAGCAACGCTGCCCGCGCTGGAAAGAGGTTCAGAATCTGGCTCGCTAAGCGCCGCCGCCCGCAGTTGCACGCAAGGCGCGATGGGCGCAGATTAGCGCAAACCCCAATTTTTAAAGGCCTTCCATAATGCCCAACTCACCCGCCGCTGATGTCCGCATCGTCGCTACCGGCCTCTACACCCCGCCTCACGCCATTTCGAATGAAGAACTCGTGGCGTCGCTCAATGCGTATGTCGAACGGTTCAACACAGAAAACGCAGCGCAGATCGAGGCGGGCGAAGTTGAACCCTTGCACCCCTCTTCGCCTGAATTCATTGAAAAGGCGTCCGGCATCAAGTCTCGCTATGTGGTCGATAAAGAGGGCATTCTCGACATTGACCGCATGGCCCCGCACATCGCGCCGCGCCCGAATGACCAGCTTTCACTTCTTGCTGAAATAGCAGTGCATGCAGCCCGCGACGCGTTGCGCGCTGCCGACCTGGGCCCTGAAGACATTGACGGCGTGATCTGCGCCGCCTCGAATATGCAACGCGCCTATCCCGCGATCGCAGTTGAAATACAGGACGCACTCGGCATTGATGGCTACGCCTTCGATATGAATGTCGCCTGCGCGTCCGCCACCTTCGGCATCGAGACCGGGCTCGGCCTGATCCGCGCCGGGTCGCGGCGCATCCTGATGGTCAATCCGGAAATCTGTTCGGCGCATTTGAATTTCCGCAATCGCGATTGCCATTTCATATTCGGCGATGTGGCGACAGCGGTCATTCTCGAACGCGCAGACGGCGCACCGTCAGGCGAGACATGGGACATTCTCGGCACGCGCCTGAAAACCAAATTCTCCAACAATATCCGCAACAATTTCGGCTTCCTCAACCATTGCGAACGCGAGACAGGCGCGCCGGCGGACCCGCAAACCGATCCGGCGACCGACAAGCTGTTCATGCAGGAGGGCCGCAAGGTCTTCAAAGAAGTGGTGCCGATGGTCAGCGAAATGATCTCCGGTCATCTTGGCGCCCTTGGCGTAGCGCCGGAAAATGTGAAACGGTTTTGGCTGCACCAAGCGAACCTCGCCATGAATGAATTCATCGCCCGCAAGGTTCTTGGCCGCGACGCGACCCGCGAAGAAGCGCCGGTGGTGCTCGATGCTTACGCCAACACCTCGTCAGCCGGATCGATCATCGCCTTCCACAAGCACAAGGAAGACTTCAAACCGGGCGACATTGGCGTGATCTGCGGTTTTGGCGCTGGTTATTCGGCCGGCTCCGTGGTCGTTCGCAAAACCGCTTAATGCGGTGTTCACAAAATTGGTGAGAATGATATGCCTCGCCGGATCAGCAAGCCGGGAAAGACGCGATCATGACCAACTACCTGCATAAGGGCGATTTGCCAGAGGGCCTCAATCTCGGCCCGGTCGTCGCGATAGACAGCGAAACCATGGGGCTGATTCCGCAGCGCGACCCGCTCTGCGTGGTGCAGCTCTCCTCTGGCGACGGAAACGCTCATCTGGTGCAGCTTGATCGCAAGACTTACGACGCGCCGCGGCTGAAAGCGCTGCTGGCCGACGCCGAGACGCTGAAGATCTTCCATTTCGCCCGATTTGACGTCGCTGCATTCCAATATTGGCTGGGCGTTGAGACAACGCCGATCTACTGCACCAAGATCGCCTCGCGCCTGTGCCGGACCTATACCGACCGCCATGGCCTGAAAGACGTCACCCGCGAGCTAGCGGGGGCGGAAATCTCCAAACAACAGCAATCTTCGGACTGGGGCGCGGACCAGCTAAGCGAGGCCCAGATTGATTACGCCGCCTCAGACGTCCTGCACCTTCATGTCATCCGGGAAAAACTCGACGCCATGCTGGCCCGGGAGGGCCGTACGGCGCTGGCCCAGGCTTGTTTCGACTTCCTGCCGACGCGGGCGGCCCTCGATCTCGCCGGCTGGCCGGAAATCGATATCTTCTCCCATTCGTAAGGTCGTTTTCCGGTGAAAACGCCCGCCCCCTTGTTTCCCTCAGCCCCTCGCGCGACTATATGAGGACTGGGCCTGCGCCGCCACGACGGGCGGGAGCAAGGCTCTGTAAACGATAGGGAAACCCTGCAGGTCATGACGGCCGCCATCACGGACACGCAAAAACCTTCAGCGGAAGCGCCATCGTCGGCGCCGCCGCGCCGGCGCGTGCTGGAGAGCCTGCCGTCTCGCGCCCGCACGACTGGCGATCAGGCCGCCGCGCGCTCGCGCATGGTGAAGCGCCTGCGCCTCGCCTTGCCGATTCTCGCGCTGGTGCTGATCGCGGCCTTTCTTTTCAACACAAGCTCAAACGAAGTCGACGACGCCTTCCTGAAGGACTTCGAGGATATGACGGCGACGGCTGAAGAGCTGCGCATGGCCAATCCACGCTTCGCCGGCGTCGATAACAAGGGCAAGCCGTTTGAGATCACCGCCAGTTCCGCCACCCAGAACACCAGCGTAAAAGATGTTGTCACGCTCGAGCGGCCGCGCGCCGTGCAGGGCGAGAACAACGGCTCGACTGTTGTCACCGCCGATAAAGGCATTTACCGCTCCGACGTCAATATTCTCGAGTTGGAGGACGGCGTCACTCTGCAACATGAAGTTGGCGCGGACACCTACCTGTTTCGTTCTCCTTCCGCCACAGTTTCGATTAAAGAAGAGCTTGTCACCAGCAATGCCGGCGTGGGCGGCGAAGGCGCCGACGGCAGCACGCTGCAGGCCGACCAAATGAAAGCTTATAATAGCGAAGGGCGCGTCGTCTTCGAAGGAAATGTGCGTATGCGCATCTATCCGAAAAAAGACTCCGCTGACCCCGCCGCAACCGAGCAACCAAGCCCCCCTGAAAAGCCCGCCCTTAAAGACCCAGAGACCGGCACGCCAAAATGAAATTGACCCGATTTTCGATACCTGCAACGCCAATCGCCGTTGCTTTCGCCGCCGCACTGTTCGCAGCGATTACTCCGCCCGCTGAGGCGCAGCTCATCGCTGCCGGCGACAGCAATGAACCCGTAGATATCACCGGCGCAACCGCGGAGTTTCAGGATAACTTCGCCGTCTGGACCGGCAATGTGCGCGTCGTCCAGGGAGAAGCCATTCTTACAGCTGAACGGCTTGAAGCAAAGCTCAATGACGAAGGCGATTTTGAGACCATCACCGCGATCGGCTCGGTGCGTTATTCAAATGGGAAAGAAGCCCTGACAGGCGAGCGCGCAGTTTACGATGATGCAGCGCGCACCATTGTCATGACCGAAAACGTAATCGTCACCCAGGGCAAACAAGTCATGTCGGCTGGCAAGATCACCTATTGGATCGACACCGGCAAGGTGTTGTTCATGCCGGAGCCCGGCAGGCGCATCCGGGGATTGTTCTTCACGGGCGAGGACGACAAGTCCTGAACAAACTGCTCGCAAGAGCAACATCTAAACAGAACGTTAAGGTTAACCGCAGAGCTTCACGAAACGTTAAAGAGAGGCGCGCTTAATGAGCGACAATATGGAACCAGGTGCGAGCATCAATGCGTCCGGCGCGACAAAGAAAATGACGCCTAAAGTCATTGAGGGCGGCGGCGCGCTGTCCGCTGAGAATCTGGGCAAGTCATTCAAGCGCCGCCCGGTCGTGCGCGGCGTCTCCATGAGCGTCAAACGCGGCGAAGTGGTCGGGCTGCTCGGCCCGAACGGCGCCGGCAAAACCACCTGTTTCTACATGATTACGGGCCTGATCCCGCCTGATCGCGGCCGCATCATGATTGACGGCCACGACGTCACAAACCTGCCCATGTATCAGCGCGCCCGGCTGGGTGTCGGCTACCTGCCCCAGGAAGCTTCGATTTTCCGCGGACTTTCCGTCGAACAGAACCTGCGCGCGGTTGTCGAGCTCATAGAGAGCAACAAGGACAAGCAGCAGGCGATCATCGACGATTTGCTTAACGAATTTCACATCACTCATCTGCGCAGCGCCCCGGCGATTGCGCTGTCTGGCGGGGAACGCCGCCGGGTCGAGATCGCCCGCGCCCTCGCCACCGCCCCCTCCTTCATGCTGCTGGACGAGCCATTTGCCGGCATCGACCCTCTCGCAATCGCGGAAATTCGCGAATTGGTGGCCCATTTGAAGACTCGCGGCCTCGGCGTCCTGATTACCGACCACAATGTCCGGGAAACTTTAGACATTATTGACCGTGCTTACATTATTCATGAGGGCGAGGTCCTGATTGAGGGCGCGCCCGGCGAGATCGTCGGCGACAAGGACGTGCGGCGCGTTTATTTGGGCGACCGCTTCCAGATGTAGAGAGTTCGGCCTGGGGGTAATGTGGCGTTAACACCGAAACTGGAGTTCAGGCAGTCTCAACAGCTGGTCATGACGCCGCAATTGCAGCAGGCGATCAAATTGCTGCAATTGTCGAATCTCGAACTCGCCGAATATGTCGACGATCAGCTTGAACAAAACCCCTTTCTCGAACGCGACGAAACACCGGTCGACGGCCCCGCTGAACGGCGCGGCGAAAAACCCGCGGAAGCGGAAACCAAACCGGCCGAAACCGATGGCGTCGATCAGGCGAGCGCAAACACCGCGCAGGAATCGCTCGACGTTGAATATGAAGACGTCAATCCGGGAGACTCCGGCAGTGACGCCGCCTATGGCGAATACCGCCCGAATGACTGGGCGACCGCGTCCTCAGGGAGAGGCTTCGACGGCGACGATCCGGAATTCGGCGCGACGCTGAAGAAAGAAATCTCGCTCGCCGATCATTTAACCGAGCAGCTTCACCTCGCGACCCGCGACCCCCAACAGCTTTTCGTCGGCGCCTATATGGTCGACATGATCGATGAGGCTGGATATTTGCGCGAAGACCTCGCGGCTATCGCCGACAGGCTTGGGGCGGAGCTTGCGGATGTTGAAGAAACCCACCGCATGATCACCAGCTTTGAGCCCTCAGGCGTTGGCGCGCGTGATCTGAAAGAATGCCTGAAATTACAGCTTATCGACGCAGACCGTTATGATCCGTCTATGCAGGCGTTTGTTGAGAATATCGAACTCCTCGCCAAAAACGATTTGAAGGGTTTGTTGCGCGCCACCGGCGCCGATGAAGAAGACGTGCGCGACATGATCGCGGAAGTGCGCGCACTGACGCCGAAGCCGGGCTACGCCTATGGCGGCGGCGTGGTTCAATCAGTTGCACCAGACGTCTTCGTCGCAAAATCACAGGACGGCGGCTGGCGCGTCGAACTCAACAGCGAAACCCTGCCGCGCGTACTTGTCAATCAGCGCTATCACACGGAAATTTCTTCGGTGAAAGGCGCAGACGAGAAAGACAAAACCTACATCACCGAGCAATTCGCCAACGCCAATTGGCTGTCGAAAAGCCTGCATCAACGCGCGCAAACAATTTTGAAAGTGGCGAGTGAAATCGTCCGGCAGCAGGATGCGTTTCTTGCTTTTGGCGTCAAACATCTGCGCCCGCTCAATCTCAAAGTCGTCGCGGACGCAATCGAGATGCACGAATCAACAGTTTCGCGGGTCACTTCCAATAAATACCTCGCCACGCCGCGCGGCCTGTTTGAGCTGAAATACTTTTTCACCGCCTCAATCGCCTCCTCCAGCGGCGGCGAAGCCCATTCGGCGGAGGCCGTCCGCCACCGCATTCGCGAGATGATCGAGGCGGAAACCAAGGACTCGGTTCTTTCCGATGATAAGATCGTTGACATCTTGCGCGAAGAAGGGGTCGATATCGCCCGCCGAACTGTCGCCAAGTATCGGGAAACATTACATATTCCCTCTTCGGTACAGCGCCGCCGCGCGCTGTTGCAAACCGCAATCTAACCCTTTAATCCGGCCCCCGGCGCCGATATAATGGTGGTGTAGCGGTCCCCTTGGGATCGCCGGTTTCAGGAGGTCGAATGGACATTCAAGTCAGCGGAAAAAACATGGATTTGGGCGACGCCCTGCAGTCCCATGTCTCAGGTAAACTCGAAGACAGCGTCCACAAATATTTCGATCGAGGCGCAGAGGCGTCTGTCACCTTCACCAAAGAACGCCATCTCGTTGACTGCGATCTGACAGCCCACCTCGCTTCTGGCGTGTTTTTGGCGGCCCATGGCGAGGGCGGCGACGCCTATAGCGCCTTTGAGGAAAGCCTCGAAAAGCTCGAAAAACGCATTCGGCGCTATAAGCGGCGCCTGAAAAATCATCACATTAACGGCAAAGACCCACTGCCGGCGGAAAACGCCTCCTATTACATGCTGGAGCCGTTCGCTGAGGTGGAAGATCCTGAAGGCGATGTCGAGACTGACCTAAACCCGGTCATCGTGGCGGAAAGCCAGACAACCCTGCGGGAAATGACGGTTGGCGCGGCTGTCATGCAGCTCGATCTGGCCGAACAACCTGCGGTGGTCTTCAAGAATGCCGCACACGGGCGAGATCAATGTGGTCTACCGCCGACGCGACGGCCATATCGGGTGGGTTGATCCGGGAGCCTCTTAGGGGTACACGCGGCGCCGCTGGCAAGCGTCAACGCAGCCGCCCCGATGGGTTATGATTAATGAAAACCTTAACAAATTCGTTTAGTGACAGCGGTTGCGAACCGGTTAGCTGAGTTTGCGTGAGCGTAATGGGACTTGAAGATCTTCTTAGCCCTCAGGGCGTCATCCATAACCTCCGGGCGAAATGTAAGCGCGAAGCGCTGCAGGCGCTCGCGGAGCAAGCGAGCGACCTCGTGGGCCGCCCGACTGCTGATATCATGGGGACGTTGCTGGAGCGCGAGCAGCTTGGCTCTACGGGCGTGGGCGACGGCGTCGCCCTGCCCCATGGCAAGATTGAAGGCTTGTCCAAAATTGTCGGCGTTCTCGCCCGCCTGGAAACGCCGGTGAGTTTTGACGCGGTGGATGATCAGCCGGTGGACCTGGTGTTTATGCTTCTGGCGCCGGCGAACGCCACCGCGGCCCACCTCAAGGCGCTGGCAAAAGTCTCCCGCCTGTTCCGCGATGCAGAAGCACGCGAAGCGCTGCGCGGCGCCGACTCAGCCGAAGCATTGTTCGCCATCGCCACGGCCGACCAGAAGCACCACGCCGCTTAGCGCGTTATTTCTCATTTTCGAGTTTGCAGAATGCTCGTCAGTGAACGCTAACCGGGTTCATTTCATATTGGCGCGCCGCCGCGAAAGCGAGATCGCGACTGCCGACCAAAGCCAGACGTTCGCCGCTCGAGGAATGCACCGAGTAAAGAATGTCGTCGCTTTCCACCTCAAGCGTCAGTTCACCGTCATCATCAAGAAGGTCGTCGAGCACGTCGCGCGCAGCGACCGTTCGGATGTAGACGAGCTTGCGCCCGCCGAGTTCTGCAAAATCGCGCGCTGACAACGGCTTTTTCTCGCCGTCCATCAGGAAATCGCCATCTTTCATCACTGCCATCGTCTTCTCTCTTCCTTCGCCACTCCAGCCGTTTCCGGCGCTTGGCTTCACTGATTTTCAGGGAAACTGGCTAGCAAAGCATGAACGCCGGACACGAAAATCACCGGTCCTTTTTACACAGCGTAAAGGGCGATGCTTCGCCCATTTTGTGGCAGGACCGCCATTTTTCGCGGTGTACGATCTATTTAAGAAGGAAAGGTAACCATTCAATAAGCATGTTTCCCACACGCGCAAATGTGAGGTCGAGGGAAACCGCTTTTCCTTATGGGGCGGATTTTACGATTGGGCGGCCTTCCAGAACTGCCGTGAACACTGCATCGTCGACATTGCCGCCAGACAGAGTCAACGCGACGGTCTTGCCTTTTGCGTCGAATTTTCCCGACAGGATCGCCGCCAGCGCCACCGCGCCGCCGGGCTCTACGGTGAGCTTCAGCGCCTGATGGGCGAAGATCATCGCCTCACGCACATCGCTCTCCGACAAGGTTGTCCCGCCGCGCACCAGCCGTTGCATGATCGGCAAGGTCAGCTTGCCCGGCGACGGCGTCGCAATCGCATCGCATATTGTCGGACGGGTCACATCGGCGCGATGGGGAACGCCGTCGCGAATGGTCGCCCAGGTTTCGTCATAGCCTTCCGGCTCGGCGATCCAGACTTCAGTGTCAGGCGAGACGTCGTTGAGGATGGTTGCGCAACCGGCGGACAATCCGCCGCCGCCGCAACAGGTGATGAACGCATCCAGCGACAGCCCGCGCGCCCGCGCATCCTCGAAAGCCTCAAGCGCCGCCGTGCCCTGCCCCTCAATAGTGTGCGGGTGATCGAAAGGCGGCGCCAGCGAAAGCCCGCGCGCCGCCATGATTTCAGCCCCAATTGCTTCGCGATCCTCGCTATAGCGGTCATAGGTGAGGACTTCCGCGCCCAAGGCGCGGACATTGCGCATTTTGATGGCGGGCGCATCGGCGGGCATCAAAATGACGGCGCTGACGCCCATCAGTTTCGAAGCATAGGCGACGCCTTGCGCGTGATTGCCGGACGACCACGCAAGGACGCCTTGTTGTTTCTGCTCTGCGCTCAATTGCGAGATCAGATTATAGGCGCCGCGAAATTTGAACGATCCATAATGCTGCAGCACTTCAGCTTTGAGGAGGATGCGCCCGCCTGCAATCTCGTTGAGCGCGACATTCTCGATCAGCGGCGTTCTCACGGCATGGCCCGCGATGCGCCTGGCGGCGGCGCGCACGCCCTCAGCGGAAACGGTTGTTGGGTCTAATACCGGCGCATCCATAAAATACTCATGAAGCAAATTGCTGCATGCGTTCTGACGGCAAATTCCGCCATCGCCAAGACCTTTTTGGGGCGCTCTCGCGGCTGTGTTATTGCGCGGTCAGCGAACCCGCCATGGCAAGCAGCACAATGCCGAAAATAATCCGGTAAATCACAAAAGGCGTGAAGCTGATCTTTCGCGTCAACTGCATCAGCACCGCAATCGCCGCATAGGCGCAAACAAAGGACAAGACAGCCACAATGGCGGCGCTCGTCATCGTTGCGCCAGCGCCTTGCTGAGCGATATCGATCGCCGCGAAAAAACCGAGCGCAAGAATTGTCGGGATGGCGAGCAACATCGAAAACCGCGCCGCCTCACTGCGCGCCATCCCCAGATAGCGCGCCATGGTCATGGTGATGCCGGAACGCGAAACCCCTGGCACCAGCGCGATCATCTGCGCCGCGCCAATGGTCAGCGCGTCGCGCCAGGTGATGGCGTCCAGGCCTTCACGGTCGCCTTTGGAACGGTCCGCATGCCACAATAGTGCACCGAAAATGATGCTGGTCCAGCCGATCACCACCGGCGACCGCAAGGCCGAAGTCAAATCGAACAGGACAAACACCGCCGCCAGCGCAAGCGTCGGAATGGTTGCGGCCGCGATGAACAGAAACAGTTTGCGGTCGTCGCTCGCCTGAAAGCGCAGCGTATCGATGCCGCCGCGAAACAGCATCGCCGTTTCGTTGCGAAAATAGATCAGCACGGCGGCGAGAGACCCCACATGCGCGGCGATGTCGATCAGCGGTCCCTGATCGGCCCAGCCATCGACGACAATCGGCGCAAGAATGAGATGGGCGGAAGAGGAAATCGGAAGAAATTCCGTAATCCCCTGAATAATCGCCAGCACGACAAGTTGAAGAAGCGTCATGGCCCGATCTTTAACCCGTTCGCCATGACCGCACTATGGCAATCTGCGTCCGGCGTGGTTTCTTTTTATTGAGAGGCCTAAGCGTTGGCGGCGACGGGCGGCTTGTCGATGAGGCCAATCTCGGCGAGCTTCGCCGTGACGGCGCCTTTGTCGAACGGCTTTAAAATATGATGGCTGGCGCCGGCCGCTTTGGCGAGCGTGAATTGCTGATGGTCATTCTCGGTGGCGCACAAAATGATCGCAGGCTTGTCGCCGCCCAAGCTCGCCGCCTCGCGCAGAAAATCCAGCGCGCCCATGGAGGGCAAGTCCCAATCGAGGAACACCGCACCCGGCTTGTGCTCACGACAATACTCAACCGCGAGCGCCGCATTTGCTGCGCCCTCGGCCTCAAGACCGAGATCGGTGAGGATGCGAATCGCGATTTCCCGAATCACTTCGGAATCATCGACGACGAGGCAGGTCTTCTGTGTGGTCATGGCGTCAGGGTCCGTATTGGAAATGGCGGATCTGAGCCTGATTTTGCCGTGGCGGCGTTAGCACAGGATTAACGCAAGGGCCGGGATACCGGCTATTCGGCAGCTGATTGCGCCCTTCAGGCCCCAAAGGACGCTTTGAAGGTCACCACATCATCCGCCCGCTCGACAGAGAGCTGGCCGCCGCGTGATTTGATCAGCCGGTGCGTAATCAGCGCCGGCGTGAATTTCGGCGTCATTTCGGTCTCATCACCGCCCAATGCGCGCACCAGCGCTTCATTGAGCAGGACCTTTTTGCCGGTCGCGGTGATGGTGAAATCCGTGATGTCGCCGTCAATGGTGACGACGCCGCCGCGCGGCACGCAATCGGCCGCCGCATAAGCCAGCACCATCAGCACTTTGACGTTTTCCTTGCCCGCATAGCCGGTGCCGATGCGCCAATCGAGCTCAGCCTTGGTGACCGCGAAGAGATCGGTCAGCGCCTTTTGCGCATCTTCAAGACTGATCTGGGCGCCAAAGCCCCCCGCCGCGCCATAGGCGAGGCGCGCATAGGCAAGCAGCGCGATGGCTTTTTGCGCGCCGGAGCGGATGAGGTCCATCGCCGCCTCGCGCATCGCGCCTTCCATGCTCGGATCGTCGAGCACTTCAAGGCCCGAACTAAGCGCGCCCACCGGATTGATGAGGTCGTGACAAACCCGCGAGGAAATGAGCGCCGACAGATCGAGCTCTTCGGGTTCATGATCATCGGGCGGGGTGAGGTTGGCGGCTTCGGACATGGGACGAGAACTTTCAGCTGAGTGAAGTCCCGTTATCCCTGATTCGCGCCGCCCCCGCCTGTTTTAATTCCCCGGGGGCGGGCCTTAGCGCTTAACCCAGGAACCGGATTCCAGCCGGACGCATTGCCCGGACGTCGCCTGGTTCATCAGCTTTTCCGCCGTCAGCGCCGCCGCCACTTCAACCGTGACGCCGTTGCGTTTGGCGATATCCGCATAGACCGCCTTGCGCTGCTGGTTGATGTCGCGGATTTCGCGGCGCAATGCGTCGCTGGCGTCAGCGCCTGAAACCACGCCGAGATAACCATCGGCCTGTTCGCCGACCACGCAATTGTCCTTAGCGTTCTCCACCATGGCGCTCGCCGCCGCAGCGGGTGCAACGGAAAACGCAAATCCGACCGCCAGAGCGGCCGCCGACAAAATCTGTTTCATTGAATGTTTCATGTCGTCCCCCTGTTAGAAAATGTCTGGATTTTGCGCGATCGCATTATCAATTTCGCGATCCAGCTTGACCAGCACTTCTCCCGATACATTGACGTTGAGATTGACCTCAATCGGCTTGTCGCCGCCTTCGAGCCTGACCGTATTGCACGCCATCAGCAGCGCCGCGCAGGGCGCGATCATCCATAATCTTGCCGTCTTCAGTTGCATCATTGGGGTCGCCCTCCGCCCTGGAAAATCCATCATTCGTTCTTCACGTTGGCCTTATCTTATCGGATGGTTGGGGCGAAAAATAGGCGGAAATGCGCCGTACTCGCCGTTCTTTTCCCGGCTTTTAGCCGCCTTCCTCAAGCGCCCGCTGGATTCTCAGCTTGATGTCGCGCGAAAGATTGGCCTGCCGCAGCAGGTCGAGATTCTCCACATAGAGGTTGATGCGGTACAGCACCGGCACGTTGGAGACACGCTGATTGCGGACATTCACGTCGCCGGCGCCTTCAAAGCGCATGGAAAATTTGAGCTCGCCGTCAAGCGCGCCATCCACGGTGACTTCGAGCAGATCATAGCGCAGGTCTCGCAGGAAATCGAAGGCGACGGCGGCCTCGTCGCCCGCCTGCTCAGCCGCGAGGCTCGCCGCCCCCTGATAGCGGATCACCCCCGGCCCTTCCGACTTCAGGACGCCGCCTTCAATACTGGCCTTGCCGTCCTTGAAGACCAGCGGCAGCGATCCGCTGAGAATGCCCTCGCCGGACAGGCCCTCTACCTTTGTGTAATCGATCACCTGGGCGATGTTGATATTGTCCGCGCGCAGCGGAATCTGCGCCTCGCCCGCAAAACTCGCCGTCGCTTCATAAACGCCGAGCGAGCCGCCAAACCAGGGAAACTCGCCGCGCTCAAGCCGCACCGTATCGTCACCGGGAAACTCAAAGCTGATGACCCCGCCTTCAAGTTGCAAGGCGTCGAGATCGACGGCGCTCACCGTGATCGTCTGCAAGCCGTCCGTTTTAAGCGGCAGAAGATCCGTAAGCTGAACGGTTCCGTTCACGCCGGAGGTGCGCGTCACCGCCCGCGTCGGACCGCCAAAGGAAATATCGCCAAGTATAAACTCCGCGCCGGATGCGGCGTCATCCGGCGACCACCCGAACTTGATCGCGCCGTCCATCCCGCCTTCCGCGGCGTCGACAATCCCTTTTAGCGGCGGGAATATTTTATTGGGCTGCAAGCCAAGCCGCGCAAAAGCGAGTTTGCCGAAGGAAAACTCAGTCTCGCCGCTCGCGGTCTTCATGTTGTGAACGCCGTCGCCGGCGCCGAGGCGGTAATTGTCCGGCGTCGTCACCGTATAGGCGAAGCGGCTTTCATCGCCTTTCAGCAACGCGGTTCCGGCCGCCACGACAGGCGCGATCAGCCGCGTCTGGCCTTCTTTCAAGTGCTGCGCGATGGAAAGCCGGTCGATTTCCGCGCTTGCGCGCATGGTTTCATCTAGCGCGCCTTCGAAGCGGCCGATAACGCCGGAAATATCCAGCCCGTCATTCAAAATCATCGCCCCCCCGGCGGCGGAGCCTTTCAGAATCGTGCGGTTTTGCGCCGGATGATAAGCCGCATCGAAGCGGATCGCCGGCGGGCGGCCCTGAGCGCGGGTTTCACCCATGCGGAAGTCGGCTGTGCGCGCCGCCACTTCTCCGGCGAGGGAGATGATCATGTTGTCGCCCCAATCGACAACCGCCAACGGCCCTTCCGCATTACACAAGGTCAGCGCGGCGGCTTTCAACTCAAGATCCTGCGCCTTGATGGCGCCGCGCCCGCGCTCCACCGCAAAGCAATCGCTCTTGCTGACGATCGTCGCGCGCTGCGCGCCCATGTCTGCTTTGATCTTGAACACGCCGCCAAAAGGCGCATCGGAAATTGTCAGCCTGCCAATCGCTGCGCGCCGTAAAGCGGATTTCACCGATATGTCGGCGTCAATCTCGTCGCCATTGCCTTGCGCTGACAGATCAATGCGGCTGTTGGCCAGCGAAAGCCCGTTGGAGGCGAACTCAGCGATATCGACCGGCGCGGCGAGCCGCCATTGCGCGCCTTCATGGGTCAAATCCAGTCCGCCGGATGCGTCGACGCCATCGCTGGCGAGCACAAAGCGGAAGGACGCGCTTTCATTCTCTCCATTGCGCGCAAAGAGCGGCGCATCGCCTTGCGGCGTCAGCGTCAACGCAGCGCCATCAGGCGTCGTCAGCGCCAGGGGCGCCTCTTCTGCGAAGCGCATGGCGAATGCATTTTCGGAGAACACAACATCAACCGCGCCGGAGAGCGCCGCGCGATGCAACTCCTCACCGAAAACAGTCTGCATCTGCGCCGCGCTCATCAATGGCTGCGCCTCAGTCTCGCGCAATTCAATCTCCGGCGCTTTGAACGAAATGCGCATCTCACCGGCCAGCTTGTCGGTCGCGCCGTTCACTGCCTCGCGCCATGACGCGGCGTCGCCGGCCAGCGTTGCCTGAAAATTTCGCAGGCTTGCGCCCGCCATGTCTGCGCCGCCCTTGGCGTCCGCTTGCAGCTTCACCTGTCCGTCCGGGGACAAATCAACGCTCGCCGCGCCTTTCACATTCGAAAATGTAATAGCGCGCCAGACGAATGTCTCCGCTTCGAGCTGCAGCGCGCCTGCGCCGCCATGAGCTACGTCATATTCGGCATCGATGCTTCCGCGCGCATCGCCTTCAGGCGCGTCGATAATCAGCGCGACGCCTTGCAGGAATAACCGGTCAAAGGGCAGCGCGCTGCTGCCGCTGCTCCCTCCGGCGCGATCGTCGCCGATTTTAAACCCGGCGACGGCGATGCTTCCGCTCTCATCGATCCGAACCCGGACTGCGCCCGGCCCGGCGCGCACCGCATCAACCTTCTTTTCCTTCCACGCCCGCCGCCAGTGAAAATCAGCGGCGATCGTTTCAAAGGAGATATCCCTGGCTGGAGTCGGCCCCGCCGCAACATTTTCAAGGCGAATGCCCGAAAGGCTTAAGGCGGTGACCCGCGCTTGCGGGTTTTCAAGCCCCGCCCCCACCATGGCGGAGCGCACCGCCCAACCAGCGATCGGCATGCGCAAAAGATAGGCGGCCACAGCAAGGATCGCTGCAAGGGTTAACAAAACCGCGATGAAACGCGCCGCCCGCATGATGTTACTTAACTCCCTCAAACATGACCGCTGGTTTTCTCTATTGATTAACGCTGATTTCGTCTAATGACCGCGGTTCGTCGCCTCAGCATGCAAAAAATTGCGGGCTTTGGCGAGGCATGCGAGAATGAACCTCCGCGGCCGCCGCAAGGCTGGCCAGATTATTGAATGGACCTAGGCAGGCGGCGATTAGGCGCGGATGACGAACGAGTTTGTTCATACAGGTCAGACCTTTACGGGGAGCGGTGACGCTTACTGCCCGCTTGAGCGCAAGCGCCGCGGTCCGGCGGCGCTGATGGCCGCGCTCAGCGTCATGGTCGCCGGCGGGGCCTTTTTGATGTTTTCCGCCGCCAGTACGCCACACCAAATCGCCGAAGCCCCGAATGCCGGGGCAAGCGGCGAAGGCCGGATCGCCCGGGCGCTGCCGGTTGAAGCCGCCCCGGCTACGCAACTCTCCGAACCGCTTTCGGGCGCCGCGCCGGTTGAAAAGCCGGCACTTTCCGTCGCCGACGCGCTGGCGGAATCGCGCGCGGCCCGCGCCAATCTGAAACAGGAATTGGCGCTTGCCGGCGGCGGCGAAAAGCCCGCGCAGTCCGGCGGGTTTGTTCCCAGCCTGAAGCCAACCCTCAACGCCGCCGCTGAACCGGGTCTTGTTGAAACGGCCGGCGTCGCGCCGAGCCTGAAACCGGTAGCCCAAGTCGCACCGGCGCCCGCGCGTCCGGCGATGATCGGCGGCGTCGTTTACGCCTCCGCTGACGACCAGCCGCCGCCCTTCTTTTTCGAAAGCGACATCACGCGCAATGAAATCCACCGCACGGCGCCCGCTATCGCGCTCGCTGCTGACATGGCGCAAGAGCCCGCAGACATCCGCATCCGGATCAATCGCGGCGAAAACTTCGTTGATGCGCTGAAGCGCGCCGGCGTGAGCGCGGCTGACGCCAACACCGCCGCCTATGCTTTCGGCAAGCACCAGAATTTGCGCCGCCTCTTGCCCGGACAGGAACTCGCCCTGACGGTTGGCTGGCGCAATCAGACCTTGTTTGAGCAGGCCGCGGCCGCAGACTCGCAAGCCCAGCTCCTGGCGCTTGAGTTCCGCGCCGATCCTGAAAACCGCATCCTCCTGCATCGCGAGAGCGATGGCGGCATGATCGCGGAAAAGAAAACCGTGCCGCTGACGACCCGGGTGATGTCCATCGCCGGACAGATCAATGGCAGTCTTTATCTCTCCGCCAAACATGTGGGCGCGCCGGACGAAATCATCGCCAATCTCGCCGACGCCTTTTCCTATGATGTCGACTTCCAGCGCGAGATTTTCGGCGGCGATGAATTCGAGGCGATTTTCGAAGTCCGCTATGATGATCGCGGCAAGATGGTCACCGCCGGCGACATTCTTTACGCGCGGCTGAAATGGCGCGGCCGCTCTCGCGAAAAAGGCTATTACCGCTTTTCCGAAGATGGCGAGCATTCCGATTTTTACGACGCGACGGGCCAGAGCGCCAAACGCCTGTTGATGAAAACCCCGATCGACGGCGCGCGGCTGTCTTCCGGCTTCGGTTCGCGCAAGCATCCGATCCTCGGCTATCGCCGCGCTCATAAGGGCGTCGACTTCGCGGCCCCGCGCGGCACGCCGATCAAGGCGGCGGGCGACGGCACAGTGGTGCGCGCCAACCGCTATGGCTCTTTCGGCAATTACGTCAAAATTCGTCACGCCAATGGCTATGAAACCGCCTATGCGCATTTGAACGGCTTTGCGCGCGGCATTCGCGCCGGCAAGCGCGTGCGCCAGGGCGACATCATCGCTTATGTGGGCACGACCGGCCGCTCCACCGGACCGCATCTTCATTACGAAGTGCATCTGCGCGGCTCGGCGGTGAACCCGCAACGCCTCAAGATCGACACCACCGGCAAGACGCTTGAAGGCGATGCGCTTGCCCGCTTCAAGGCGGCGCGCGCGGCGATCGACGCCATGCGCATGGCGCCTGAAGAACGCGAAGCGCTCTACGCCCGCGAAAATGGCGGCGCGCAAGGGGCCCTCTAAAAATCGGGCGCAGTCCAGTCGTATCGACGCGGCGTATGTCATGCCGTTCGTCTCCATTGAGGTTCTGACCAATTGAAAGTTCGGCGGCCGCGCAAACAGCGTTTCCCGGCGCCGATGAAGATGATCATACGCCCTGCGCGAAGGGCGGGGATAAAATAAATTCAACTAAATTTCGCTTGAAGGGCTTGCGTCGCCCGATAGTTGCATCGCGACGGCGGAGTTAACCGGGCCTTCAGCGCCGCGCGGCTAGGCTGCGCACCCCGTAGTTGTGTAATTCGAGGCTAGTCTGGCATGCCGTCAGCGAAAAACCTGCTGACCTATCTCGCGCCCGCCGCATGCGCCGCCGGGCTGGGCCATCTCGCTTGGCAGACCGGCCTGCACTGGAATGCGCCGTCGGAAGAATTTCGCATGCTCTGGCTCGCGGGCGATTTCTGGACCCAGGGCGGCAATCCTTACACGAATGACTTCGCCGTCGCCGCAGCCGATCAATCGGTCTGGCGCGCGGCGCCGAACTGGTTTCCCCTCGCCGCGCTTGCCTCACTTTTCGACCCGCTGACCGGCGCGCGCGTCTGGCTGCTTTTCAATGCGGTTTTATTGCTCGGCGCCAGCGCGCTCAACGTCGCCGCCTTCCGCCAGATGGCCGCGCAGTCGGCGCTGTTTGGCGAAACGGAATTCGCGTCGCTGTTGAATAGCCTGTCGCCATTGATGTTGTTCATGCTGCATGCGGGGTTCATGGCGACCACGCAGGCGTCGGGTTTCGCCATCGCGTCCGGCGGGTCATCGCTCCTGATATATTTCGGCGCGAGCCTTGTTTTATACGGACTGGCGGCAAAGCATGATGTGGCCGGCGCCGCCGGCGTCGCCCTGGTGATGCTCAATCCGCCGCTCGCCCTGATCGCCGTCGCCGCCCTCGCCCTGTCCGCCTTTGGCCGCCGCGCCATCGTGCTGGGCGGCCTTGTCAGCTTCCTCATGGCCGCGCCCGTGTTGGCGATGACGCCAAGCGTCGATATCGCCGCCGCGCTGATCGCCAGCGCCGGACAACATGCGCAACTGCCCGCCAATCTGCCCGCGGCAATGACCGGTCTGCGCCATGTCCTCTGGGTGATGGGCGCGCCGGATCTCGGCGCCCGGTTTTTCATGCTGCTGGCGCTCGCAGCGGTCTGCGCCGCCGGTCTTGCCGGGCGCAAGCGCATGCGCCCGCTCAAAAGCATCGACACTTTCATGATCGCAGTCTTTGCCATCCTCGCAATCGCGCCACTGCATGTTGGCGACTGGGCGCTGATCGGACTGGCGCTCCTTTACTGCGCGGCGCTACGCCCGCCGCTGGGCGCGGCCATGCTTGCGGCGGCGTTTTTTATCTGGCGCGCGGCAAACCTGCCCGGTCTCGCTAACGACGCCGGCGTGCTCGCCATGTCGCTCGCCGCAGGGGTCATGTTCGCCGCAATGTTATGGGCCGCATTTTTCGCCCCGGTCCCGAAACCGGTGCGGCGCGCCCGACCGCCGCAGAGCCAGAATCTGGGCGACAATGTCGTGCTGTGGTCGACGCTGATGAAAAAGCGGCGCAACGCATAAGCGCGACTTAGGGCGCGCCGGGAAAGCTCGTCACGATCTTGATCTTCACATCCGGAAAACTGTCCACATACTGAATTTTGGTGTCCGGAAAGCTCGTCACGATTTTCCATTGACCGCAATTGCTCGGAAAACTCTCGACATATTGCACATTCAAATCGGGAAAACTCTGCACGATTTGCACCCTGACATCAGGGAAGCTGTCGACGATTTGAATGTCGCCAAACAGCGCGAACCCCTTGAAGGCGCAGGCTTCTTTGTCGAAACCGTCACTCGCGACGGCGTTCGGCATTACGATCAGGAATGAAATGACAGTGATCGCCAATAGGTCACGCATATGGTGATTTTAGGCAACATTGCGCACACGGACCAGCCTTAAACGCCGGCAAAAGCCCCGCAAACATTGACTCACCTGTGAAAGCGTCCTACCTGCAGCACCGCAATGTTGCGATGCAGCGCGCGCACCCGACTCTCCAGAGCGGATTGTCCCAATATAAGACGCAGCGCTTTTCCGCATCCGCACCGGCTTCGAGATCTTCGGCGTATCGCCATTTGATCCGGCCCATTGCACTGATGACGCATCGCTTCCACGGCGGAAGAGCGGGGCGTTGAATGAACAACAACCCCGCCGATGCGAAGACTGATCCGAAGCGTCATAAGTGCGCCGCATCAGTACAACCCCACGGAGACTGAATGTCCTTTGCCGAACTCGGCTTATCGCCGAAATTGCTCGAAGCTATTGCTGCAGCTGGTTACGAGAACCCTACCCCGATCCAGAAAGAAGCGATCCCGCCCGCCCTCGCCGGCCATGACGTGCTCGGCATTGCGCAAACCGGCACGGGCAAGACCGCCTCGTTCACCCTGCCGATGATTGAGCGCCTTTCGAAAGGCCGCGCCAGAGCGCGCATGCCGCGCTCCCTCGTGCTCGCGCCGACGCGCGAACTCGCCGCGCAGGTCGCGGAGAACTTTGAAAAATACGGCGTCAACCACAAGCTGACCATGGCGCTGCTGATTGGAGGCGTTTCCTTCGGCGATCAGGACGCAAAATTGATGCGCGGCGTCGATGTGCTGATCGCGACCCCTGGCCGCTTCATCGACCAGTTCGAGCGCGGCAAGCTTCTGCTCAACGGCATCGAAGTCATGGTGATCGACGAAGCCGACCGCATGCTCGATATGGGCTTCATTCCCGATATCGAGAAAATCTTCAAAATGACGCCGATGACGCGCCAGACCCTGTTCTTCTCGGCCACCATGCCGCCGGAGATCCAGCGCATCACGGATCAGTTCCTGCACAATCCTGTCCGCGTCGAGGTTTCGCGCCCGGCGACCACCGCCGACACGATCACGCAACGCATCATCCGCGTGCCCGGCAAGGACGACAAGCTGAAGCGCAATGTATTGCGCGAACTGCTTAGCCAGGATGACGTCAAGAACGGCATCATCTTCTGCAACCGCAAATCGACGGTCGATATCGTCGCCAAGTCGCTGCTCAAGCATGGCTTCAATGCGCGGCCGATCCATGGCGATCTGACGCAATCCTTCCGCACCGAGACGCTGGAAAAATTCCGCAGCGATGAATTGCAATTCCTGGTCGCTTCCGATGTCGCCGCTCGCGGTCTCGACATTCCGGCGGTGAGCCATGTGTTCAATTTCGACGTGCCGATTCATGCGGATGATTATGTCCACCGCATCGGACGCACCGGACGCGCCGGACGCAAGGGCGCGGCGATGATGCTGGTGACCCCGGCGGATGGCAAACATCTCGATGCGATCCTCGCCACCACCGGCGCGACAGAGATTGAGGCGCTGGATTTCAGCAAGTTTTTTGAAGAAAACCCGGCCTCGGAAAGACCTTCGCGCCGCAAGGAAGAAGGCGGCCGCGAAGCCCGCGGTTCACGGCGCGGCGGACGCTCAGGCGGGCGCTCCGGCGCCAAACGCGCCAGCGAAAAGCCCGCTGGCGAAGAAACGACCAGCGAAGCCAAGAACGATGCAGCCGGCGAAACAGCGGCGGCGAAAGAGCCGGCCGCTGAACAGCCCGCAGCAGAGGCTCCGGCTGAGGCCAGCCCGGCGCCGGCGCCGCGTGAACCACGCCAACCGCGCGAACAACGCCGCCGAAGCGGCGAAGGTCGGGCGCAACCGCGCCAGCGCGAAGAAAGCGTCGTCGGCCTTGGCGATCATGTGCCTGCATTCATGATGCGCGAAGTCGCCCGCTAGGGCGCGGCTTGCGCAATCCGGCCTGCCGGTTTGCGCGCCGCATTAACTGCAAGCGCGCAGGAACATATGCTGAAAGCTATGTATTGCCTGCGCGTTCAAGGCAGTTTTAATTTGCCGTTAATTGAGGTTATTCAACGGTTTGCCTACAGGCGCAGCAAGCGTCTTAGGCAATCCTTTACTGCGCCTGACTAAGCTCGCCCATTCGGGGAGAGGCACCCACGGGACAAATTTGGGGCGTCATGAGTTTAGAAACAGATACGAGCCACCGCTTTGCCGAGCTCGCGCTTGCAGCATTGAAAAAGACTGGCCTCGCCGCCAGTCCGCGAAATTACGAGCTTTGGTATGCGCATGTGGAAGGGAAGAACCCTTCCCTGTCCGCGCATGTCCAGAAAGCGATGGATGCCAAAGGGAAAGTCAGCCAGGAAAAGGCTGACGCTCTTTATAAGAAACTTATTCAGCAAACAGACATATCCAACGATGTGATAGAGCTGGTGACGCGCTTCCATAGCGAAGTCTCCGAGCTTTACGATCTGGTGGAGCAGAGCGGCGAAAACGCACAAGGCCACTCGGCGAAACTGTCCGATATTTCCGACCAATTGCAGGACTCGTCGCAAGCCTATCCGGCTGTCGGCGCGCTGCTGG
Source organism: Hyphococcus sp. D3-15 (assembly GCF_055809375.1). Classification (NCBI taxonomy): domain Bacteria; kingdom Pseudomonadati; phylum Pseudomonadota; class Alphaproteobacteria; order Parvularculales; family Parvularculaceae; genus Hyphococcus; species Hyphococcus sp. D3-15. The sequence goes on from NZ_CM147910.1 coordinate 3,771,347, forward strand.
AAGGGGTGATTTCGGTCGCCAAATCCATGCGCGAAGAAAACGAGCATCTCGAGGCCCGGCTCGCCGCATCGGTGGAAGAGGTCAATTCCCTTCACCGCGACGTCGAGACGATCCAGCGCGAGGCCATGCAGGATGCGCTGACCGGCGTCGCCAACCGCGCCACATTCGATCGCTCTCTTGAAAAACATATGAGCGAAGCGACCGAAAACGATCAGCCTCTATCGCTGGTCCTGTGCGACATTGATCACTTCAAAAAATTCAATGACACCTGGGGGCATCTGACCGGCGATCAGGTTCTGCGGCTTGTGGCCGAAGTCATGAACGCCAATGTCAAAGGCATGGACTTACTGGCGCGCTATGGCGGCGAGGAGTTCGCCGTGGTCCTGCCGGGCACGAGCCTGGACAACGCCCACAAGGTTGCGGAGAAAATCCGCATCGCCGTGGAAGCGCGCCGATTGCGCAAGCGCCGAACCAATGAAGATCTCGGCGCCGTCACCATGTCGATGGGCGTCGCGGCGCTGCATGCCCGCGATACGATGGACAGCTTCATCGAGCGTGCGGATGCATGTCTCTACGCAGCAAAGGGCGCGGGGCGAAACCGCGTCTTTGATGAAGATGAGCTCAAAGCGCCAGCGGACGACGTCCGCAAGGGCGCGGCTTAAACCGCCGCGCCGGCATCCTCCGCCAGAATGTGAAACCGGTCATGGCCCCAATATTTTTGGGCGCCCATGACCGCAAAAGGCACGCCGAACACGCCATCGCCTTCGATCATCTGGCGATGGCGTCGCATGGCGTCGGCCACTTCGCCATCATCCTGGGCGGCGGCGATCTGCGCAGGATCCCATCCGGCTTTCTCGGCGCAGGCTTCCAGCACTGACAGGTCAGACACGTCGCGGCCCTTGCCCCAGCGCGCATCTGAGACCGCCAACGCAAAATCCAGTCCCTTTCCGTCAATTTCGGCGGCGACCGACGCCTTGTTGGCGGCGGTCATGTCCACTTCGAACGGATTGGGCGGCCTGATCGGCAGCCCAAGCCGCATGGTCATGCGCGGCGCATCCAGAAAGTAATAGGAAAGCTTGAGCGGATTTTGCGTCGGGTCGACGAACGCATGGCCCTCCGGCGGCCCGGTGAAAGGAATCAGTTCCGCCGCCAGGCCAGATCTCTTCAGAAAGTGCAGCCCGAGCCGTGAATAGGGACTGCGAAACCCATGATAGACGCGGATGCTTGATGTTGAGGTCATGCAGCTCTCCCTGATCAATAATCACTTGCATTTTGCAAGTTACTGAGAGAAAGCGTAACTTGCAATAAAAAAGTGACCTTGGAGTCCTTGTGCCGAAGCAGCCGACCTTTCCGCGCTCACCCTGCCCGCTTGCGGTGTCGCTCGATATCCTTGGAGACAAATGGTCGATGCTGGTCATTCGCGATCTGTTTCGCGGCGTCGCCCGGTATAATGAGTTTCTGAAATCGCCCGAAGGCGTGACGACGAACATTCTCGCCGAACGATTGAAGCGGCTTGAAGAGCACGGGCTGATTACAAAATCCGCCTATCAGGAAAATCCGGTTCGCTATGAATATGCGCTGACGAAAAAGGGCCGCGCGCTGGGGCCGGCGCTGCGGGAGATCGCGAAATGGGGCAACGCCCATTATCCGGGCACTTTTGTTCTGCCGCCGACAGCAAAGGGCTGACCCTACTCGCCAAGCCGGCGCATCAGGAAGTCGCGCGCCTCATTGATCTTGGCGGCGAGGTAGTCCGTACCCCCTTATCGGGATGCAATTGCGCGATGAGCTTTCGGTGGGCTGCGCGCACTTCGTCAGCATTGGCGCCGGGCTTTAAGCCCAGCACGGACAGCGCCTCTTCCTCATTCATTCTTTTCGGCAAAGGCGCAGGCGTCGGCGCGCCTTCCCCGTCAGCGGCGCCGGCGCGGTCCCGCCAGGCCTCAATCGCGGTGACGCCGCCCACCGCGACCAGCACCATAAAGGCCAGCGGCCAGAGCTTTGCCGCAAACAGCACCGCAACAAGCACCAGCCAAACCACAAGTTTCATCGTCGTCATCTGCCGCGCGCCCTGATTGCCGTTGCCCGCGAGACGGAACAGCAGCCAGCCCGCAGCCCCGATAGCAACTAAAATGGCGAAGACAGCAAAACCCATAGAGGCCAGCATAGCTGCTTCGCCGCCGCGCGGCGACGCGAAAAGGACCGCGTCTTGAAAGCAGCCTAGGCTGCGGCGGCCTCGCTCGCAGTTTCGGATTTTTCACCGGCAGGCAGGTTGAGCGACGCCACCAGCGAGCGGATTTCAAGCCGCGCCGTGACATGGCTCATGGTCGAAAGCCGCACCGAGGAATCAACTCCGCCGAGATCCAGCAGGGTCAGGCCGATGGGAAACAGCTCGCGATAGATCACCCGATCGCCAAATCCGCGCGCCAGCCTGAAATTGATGCGCGAAGACAGCTCCTCGAGCTTGTCGCCCATGGTCTTTTTATTGCGGGCTCTGGTGGCGGAAAGCCGGTTGCGCATGACCACCCAGTCAATGCTCTCCTTCACCCCCATCATCGCGCGCCGCTTTCTCGCGTCCCAGACCATCTCGCTGTAAAGGCTTGGGCCGATCACCCGGCCGGTTTCCGGGTCGATGCGGGCGAGCAGGTCGAAATCGACGAAACTGTCATTCAGGGGCGTCACCACCGTATCCGCATGGAGATGCGCCAGACGCGACAGATGGGTGTTCGCGCCGGGGCAGTCGATCACCACAAAATCGCAGTCCGCAAGCGAGTTCAGCGCCGTTTTGAGATTGTCGGTTTCCGTCTCCTGCGCCTTTTTGCGGCTGTCGAGACTGGAGGGCAGCACCTCAACCAGCTTAGGAAATACAAGCTCTTTCCCTTTGATTTCGCTGAATTTTCTTCGATTTTCGATATATCGGGTTAAGCTCCCCTGGCGGAGGTCGAGATCGATTGCCCCGACCTTTTTCCCCGAGCGCAGCAACGCGACAATGAGGTGCATCGCCGTCGTCGATTTGCCCGAGCCGCCCTTTTCGTTACCGAGGACGATTACATGAGTCATAGGGAGCATCTCTTGATCGGCCCCGAAGGGCCGGTTTGCATGGATTTTGATTACAGATGGGAAACTCTCACCCTGTAATTTCGACTGTGAGACGATTCTGGGTCCCATGGCGATAGTGAACACAAATGGTCGCTGGCGCGGCTGGCGCAAGCTTTTGGCGGGCCTTTTCAGCCCCGCTGCGATGCTGCTCGCCTCGGGCCCGGCGATGGCCGATATGGGCCTTGCGCCATTGCGCCATGTGTTGAGCGCCGAACATCCGAGAGCTGAATTCGTTGTTTCCAACCCTTCCGACCGGATTGTCGACGGGCGCGTCAGCTGGATTGATCTGGCGGCGGCGGAATCCGGCTATGAGCCCGCCCTGCCCGAGCTGCGTGAGACGCTGAGCGCCGCGCCCTATCTCGTCGTATCGCCGGCTCATTTCCGGCTGAAGCCCGGCGGGCGCCAGACCATCAGCGTTGAAATCAAGAAGGGCGCGAAGCCGCCCAAAGGCGAACGCCGCTCGCACCTCCTTATCGAGACCGAAGCTGCGCGCACAGCCCTGCGCAAGGCCAGCAATTCCGGGTTGCAGGTTGATGTGGGGCTCGGCATGTCGGCGCCGGTGATCTTGCGCAATGGCGGCAAAGCCGATGCGGAAATCGCCGACGTCAAACTGCTGCGCGACAATGACGGCATGTTGATGCTGCAAACCATGATCGCGCCGGATGGCGAGCTATCGAGCTATGGCCGGATGGTGGTCACCTTCCAGCCAAAGGGCGGTGAAAAGGAATTGCTCGGCATTCGCGACAATGTCGCCGGATTCACCGACGCCAAACAACGCAAGGTGACCATGCCGTTCGGCTTTGTTTCTCTCGGCGAGGGCGAACTTGTGGTGCGCTATGAGGGCGCAGCGGAGTTCGAAGGCGTAGTGTTCGACCAGCGCGAATTCGACATCAAGCCGCCGCCGCAAGACTAGTCCGGCTAGCCGCCATTCTCCGCAAGCGACAGGCGTTCGCCTTCAAAGCTCGCCACCGAACAGAACAGCCCGCTATTTTTAAGCTGCCCGCAAAGCGCTTCCGCCTTGTCGCGCGCAGCGAAACCGCCGCCGATCAGGCGCAGGAACTTGCCCTTGCCGTCAATCGTCACCGCTTCGACGCGCGGCTCAAGCAGGCCAAGCTCATCGGGGTTTTCACGCTGTAGCTGGCGCCAGCCCGAGCGCGCTTCTTCCATATGGCGGTAAGATGCGAGGTGCACGCCGAACAAGACGCTTTCGGTTTTGATGTCGCCGCTTTCCGCTTCGTTCTCGAACACGGTCTCGTTCGACGCAAAGGTCGGCTGGACCAGCCGCGGCGCCGTTTCAACCGGCACATCGGTCTTGGCGAGCGCCGGCGAGGCCGCGTCATCGACAACCGCCGTTGAGGGCGCGGGCCGGTCTTCGACAAGATATTCCGGCTTTGGCGGCAAGGCCGCCTGCATTTCCTGCTCGGCGGCTAGCGCCGCGTCCGCGGCGGCTGTGCGGTCACGCTCGCGCTGCAGGGAAAGCACTTCATTGGCGAGACGCGCATTCTGGGATTTGAGGCGCGACACCTCCGCTTCCAGCGATGCAACCTGCATTTGGGTTTCTTCCGCATCCTGCTGGGAATGCGTCAGCGGAGTCGCGTCCTCGCCCTCGGCGCCCAGTAAGGACGCGCAAGCCGAGAGCAGCGCAAACGCAATTATAGCGCCGGTGTTCCTGATAAGAGCCAAGGGCCCGTTACTCCCTGAAAAGTCAGTCAATATCGAGAATCGTTACTATCATAGTCATCCGCCGCCGGGCGTCCAAGGCCAAGACTGCGCGGCGGCGAAAAATCCTCGCGAAACCGACTTTTTCAGCCCGCAGCGCCGGCGGCGTCTTCCCGGCTGAAATCCAGCGGCGAGAAGCTGAGCCCTGCATCGGGGCTGTCTTTCTCCAAAAGGCCGACTTCATAGAAGGCCGCGGTGCCGCCGACCGGCGCGCCGGCGGTGAAGGCGAGGATTTCCTCGATGCCGTCATTGTCGAAATCGGCGTTGGCGAGCTCATGGATGGCGATGGAAAGGTCATCCGCTTCGACGCGCCAGACATGGCCCTGCCCCTTTTCGACGCGCAAGGCGTCAGGCCCAGCGACAGATTCGCCAAACTTCATGGCGCCGGCGAAGTCCGCCACTTCTTCCGCCTGCGGCGAGCCGCTTGTGAAATAGGAATGTTCGGCTTTGCTTGCCTTGGTGAGCATGGAGAGCGCGCCGCAAGCCCGGATGAAATAGGCTTCGCGCCGCATGTCGCGGGACGTCGCCGCGTACCAGCCGTCAAACCGCGCTTCGCGAAAGTCGCGACAGGTGCGGCATTCGGCGGGCGCGACGCTCAAATTTGTCGGATGCGCCATGGTGACGGTGATTTCCGCGCCGAGGCGATCGACCACAGCCATGTCAGACATACGCTGGATCTGCGCGCGCGAATAGCACCCGGCGGCGATGCCGGCGAAAAGCGCGAAGTCGCCCTTCAGGCAGACTTCCTCCATTGCGGGCGAATGCGAAAGATCGCGCTTGTCCGTGTCGCCAAAGGGCTGCGTCATCACCGCGACACCGGCCGCGCCGGCTGCGCCGATCCCCATTACAGCCATCTTGAATGTCGACATTACAACAGCCCCAATTCTGCGAGCGCTCGTCCCAGTTCCGGCGGCGGCGCTTTGCGCCCCCGTGTTTTCAAGTCCTTCGGCGCATCTTCGCCGGAAAGATAACGCCAGCCCTGAAACGCACGGCGCGGCTGCGCCTCGGTCAGAACACAAACAGGATCGAGCAGGATCGCCGTGCGCTCGATTTCATCCGCCCCCGTCCTTCTTTCAAAACCGGTGATCGCCTGGCGGGCGAGTATCGCGCCCTTGATCACCCAGTAAATCGACCCGCCATTGAGCAACTCCGCCTCGCGGCGCGGATGCATGCGCGTGACATGATCATGGACTCGCCCAAGCCCCGATTTTTCGTTCACCGCGACGCGGTATTCGATACGGTGAACAAGATCTTCAACGCCATCGGCGCCGGCGCAGAGTTTGACGAGATGCAGCGTCATGGCCCGGTGTGTTGAGGGGGCGAAGCGCCCGTTATTCCGCCACGCGCAATCGCGCGAGGTCGCGCGCGCGCTGGCGTTTCAAATCGTGGCGCGCGGCGCGCTTCACGAGGATGTACAAGATGAAATACGACATCGCCGCGCCAATGCCGGCGAGCCAGATCGGCAGGTTTTCGAAAATCGTGGTGAAGCGGTCATAGGACAGGCCAATCGCTTCTGCGACGCCTGGCGCTTCCTGGCCAAGCAGCAAGATCGCGCCGACGCATGTCATGGCGAACGCCAGCAATCCCGCCAGCATGGCGCCGAAGGTGACGCCCATATCGGCGCGCTCTTCGGCTTTTGAAATGATCATCTTGGACGGGTCGCCGGACAGCGCCTGCGTCGCTGCGAACAGCGCACGGGTTCTGGCCGCGCGTTCTTCCGGCATCAGCGCTTTCTTTTCGTCCGATTTGTAATCGTCATAATCGACCATCGCCTTCGCGTTCAGCACCCGGTCGGATACGAATTCCGGCTCACACTCCGCCGCTGGATTAACATCCGAGGTCGGAACAACCAGCGCCGCATCGGTCGGCATCAAGAACAGCGACTTTTCCGCCGCGCGTCTGCGCACCAGCCCGTCCAGCGTGACGAGTTCATTATTGACGAAGGCTTTTGTCCAAAGCTCGAAAGCGTTCGCCGCGCCAAGCTTGTCGCCTGCATTCAGCTTGCGAAGCGTGGTCGAGCGGCGCCAGTTATCCTCGCCAATATTGAAAATCAGCGAAACTATGGCGTCATGTTCGTTCTGATTGAGGGGCGCGCGAACCGTATCGCCGATCAGCTGTTCGATTGGTTTCACGTCGTCTTTAAGCAGACGTTCCGCATCCCCCTCGGTGACGCTCATGCCATGGCGCGCGCTGCCCGTATGGCCATAGCCGACGGTCCATTGTTCGGTCGGGGCGTAATGCGCTGACATGCGCAGACCCTCATACCCCTTGATCAGATTGAGACCGGTCTCTCCCGTCCGCATCAGACCCCTCGAACCCCTCTGGCCATTCACTTCCGCAAGCGCGCAAGTCGTACTCAGGAAGCCACACCCGCGGAACCCGGTGTTTTCCGCGGCTTCCCCCAATTAAACACCGTTAACGATTCCTATCACGCCGGGGCCCGATTGGGTAGACGGAGCCCCATATCCGGGGGGAAATTCCGCGCCAAAGGGCGCCAAAACGGCACAGGCCGCACCGCGCGCGGGACGGCACTTGCCCTCCGTTTTATCCACAGGGTCGGAAAAGCCTTCCTAAGCGGCTGATTTCAAAAAACTTTCCATGATTCGACACAGCTCCAGCGCCGGGTGATTCTGGCACAAGTCTTGTGTGTAAAGCCCCGGGAGAGCCTGTCCGCGGGCGAGCCACGTCCGGATTTGGCCAAGGCCAGCCCCCGGGCCTGGCCTCAGGGGTAAAGCGGTGAAGGCGTTTCGAGGTGAGATATGTTGGGTAACGGGATCACGAACATCATCGCGGCGGCGATCATCGCCCTGGCCATTGTGTGGACAGGCGGCTTTGGCGGCGACCGAAACAAAGGCGGCATGTCCGAAGAAGAGTTCGCCGCCTGGTATGCGCGCGCCGTCGGCGACATCAATAACGATATTGTCGTCAATTGCGGCTGCTGCGGCGATGAAGGCCCCCGGAGGGCCGCCGCCGAGTCTTTTTAGCGCCCCGTCCGGTTCCGACCAGGCTCGCCGGATATAATCCGGTCGCCCCACAGGAAACGCGGCGGGTTCCGCCAACCACTCCTCTGCCAGTCGCGCCGGTGTCGGTCACGGACGAACCTGCGCCGCCGATGTACACGCCGCGCTGGCCGTATTTCCCGCCGGTGATCGTGCCGCCGGTCTATATTCCCCCGGTCGAACCGCCCTGCGACGAAGACAATCCCGATGACAAGGATTGCGACGAACCGGAAGAACCGCCCGTCGATGCGCCGGAACCCGGCTTGCTGTTGATCTTGATGCTGGGCGGCGGACTTTACTGGCTGCGCCGGAACCGTCCGCATACCGCGTAAAACTTACGCCGCCGGCAGCAAGACCAGCGCCGCGAGACCAAGAAACACGAAAAATCCGACAATGTCGGTGACAGTGGTGACGAACACGGCGGAAGACACCGCCGGGTCGGCGCCCGCGCGCTGCAGGCCGATAGGCACAAGAATGCCCGCAAGGCCGGCCGCCAGCAGATTGATGATCATGGCGACGCCGACGACGATGCCGAGCCGCATCGCCGCATCCTCGCCGCCCCACCCGCTCAGGAAGAACCACACGCCGGCCAGCGCGCCCATAATCACGGCGAAGATCGCGCCATTGAGGAGCCCCACCAGGCCTTCGCGAAGCACGATCCGCGCGGCGTTGGATGCGGTCAGATCCTTGGTCGCCATGGAGCGCACGACAACCGTGAGCGTCTGCGTGCCCGCATTGCCGCCCATGGACGCAACGATCGGCATCAGCACGGCGAGCGCCACGATCTGGCCAATCGCCGCATCGAACAGGGAAATCACCAGCGACGCCATGATCGCCGTCGCCAGATTTATCGCCAGCCAGGAAAAGCGCGAACGAACGGTTTCAAACACCGTATCGGAAAGGCCGGTGTCAGCCTCGACGCCGCCCAGGGCGAGCATGTCTTCATGGGTTTCCTCGCGGACCATCTCGACCACGTCATCCACCGTGATCATGCCGATCAGCCGGTCGGCGTCGTCGATCACCGGCGAGGAAATGAGATTATACTGCTCGAAGAGATAGGCGACTTCTTCCTGGTCCATGGTGACCGGCACAGGGCGCATGTCCCGGCTGGTCATGATCGTCTCGATCACTGTATCGCGCGGCGACTTCAGCAGCGTCGACAGCGGCACCGACCCCACCGGCTTGAAGGCGGGATCGACGACGAACACTTCGTAGAAACGGTCAGGCAATTCTTCGGTGCCGCGCAAGCGGTCGATGATCTGGCCGACCGTCCAGAAAGCAGGCGCCGCGAAAAACTCGCGCTGCATGAGGCGGCCGGCGCTCTCCTCCTCAAAGTCCAGCGCCGCCCGCAGGGCCAGCCGATCTTCGATCGGGGCGTAAGACAAAATCTCCGCCTGCTTTTCCTCATCGAGATCTTCGAGAAGAAACGCGCCGTCATCGGTATCCAGCTCGGCGACAGCTTCGGCGACCTTTGACGGCCCCATCGCCTCGATAATGTCTTCGAGCAGATCCTCATCGAGTTCAGCCAGCACTTCGGACGGCAGCGCGCCGCCAAGCAGGGCGATCAGCGCGTCACGGTCTTCTTCATGCAGCAGACCGATCAGGTCGGCGAGGTCGGCCGGGTGCAATTCGCTGGTCAGTTCGGCGAAGGCGTCCGCATCCGCCGCCTCAATGGCGTCGGCGACCGCGCGCACGAATTCAGGCGTCAGCGTACGGTCTTCCGCAAACTGAGTGTCGGCCTCGGGCGCTTCATCGTCCGGGCGCGCTTCGTCCTCAATGGGCGCGGTGTCGCTCATAGCTGCCCCTCGCTGTTGCGGCTGGAGTCAGGTGGTTGGGATTGCCTTAGCATGTTGCTAGGCCAGCCCATTAGCGAACGCAAGAGCCTCGCAATAGGATCGTTTAATCGCGAAAATTAAAGACGCCGCTAAGGATAATCGCCGCCGTCACGATCCAGAAAACCGCAGCGATCTTGGTCGCCAGCCAGGCCTTTTTCTTTAGCTGCGGATCGGTCGGCGCGCCGGGGTCGGCGCCTTCGACGCCGTCATCGGGCGCTTCCCAGCGGCTTTTAATATTGCGCGGCAGGATGGCGAGAAAGCACAGCCACCACCAAAGAATATAGATAACAATTGCGCCGGCCCAGTTCATCAGCCCGTCCTGTGAATATGCGTGACGATGACCGGACGCTTGCCCCAGACATCGTCATAATAGATGCGCGCCGCGCGCTTCACCGCCAGCATCACCGCCTCGTCATCCTGGCGTTTGGATTTGGGAAGGCCGGTGACGGCGTCTTCAATATCATCGGCGAGCCCGGCAAGCGTTTCAGACTCTTCATCGTCATTGACGACGCCGAAACCAGTAACAGAAACATCGTCGGCAAGCTCGCTGCGGCCGTCAAACACCACCGAAACCGCCAGCATGCCCGCATAGGAAAGCTTGCGCCGTTCGCGCATCGGCGCGGCGCCATCGGGCAACAGAACGTCGCCATCGAGATACATTCGCCCTGCCGGGACTTCCTCGATCCGCTCCGGCCCGTCCGGCGCGATGCGGATGAGATCGCCATTGCGCGGCGCAAAGGATTCCTTCGCCCCGAGCTCAAGCGCGAATTCGGCGTGTTCTTCGAGATGGCGCGCCTCGCCATGCACCGGAATTGAAATCTCCGGTCGCGCCCATTCATACATGGCGCGCAATTCCTCCCGGCAGGGATGGCCGGAGACATGCACAAACTCGTCTTTCTCGGTGATGATCTTCACGCCGAGTTCGACCAGGTCGTTTTGAAGATTGTAAATCTCCCGATCATTGCCGGGGATGATTTTCGACGAGAAGATCACCGTGTCGCCATCGGAAAGAACAAGGTCGCGATGGTCGTTGCGGGCGATGCGCGACAGCGCCGCGCGCGGTTCGCCCTGACTGCCCGTGCACAGATACAGCACATGCTGGCGCGGCAGGTGCCCGGCGTCTTTCGGCTCGACGAAATTCAACCCTTCGGGAAGGATGCCGGTGTCGCGCGCCGCCTCGACAATCCGCAGCATCGAGCGGCCAAGCAGGCAGACGCTGCGATCGGCCGCCATCGCCGCTTCGCAGATCGACACCACGCGCGAGACATTCGACGCGAAGGTCGTCACTGCAACGCGGCCTTCCTGTTTCGCAATCAGCTTGGTCAGCGAGCGGCGCACGTCGGATTCCGATCCGGATTCGCCGGAAGACAGCACATTGGTTGAATCGCAGACCATGGCGAGAAGCCCGTCATCGCCGATTTTTTTGATCGTATTGCTGTCGGTGAACGGACCGAGCGAAGGCGATTTGTCAATTTTCCAGTCGCCCGTGTGAAACACCGTGCCGAGATCGGTGCGCAGAATGATGCCGCTCGGCTCCGGAATGGAATGGGTGAGCGTGACATATTCAACATCAAACGGCCCCAGCTTGAAGCGGGCGTTCATTTCGATGATGTTGAGCTCGACCTTGTCGCCGCCATATTCTTCTAGCTTGCGTTCGACCAGCGCCGCCGTGAAGGGTGTCGCATAAATCGGACAACCGAGTTTCGGCGCCAGCAGCGCCACAGCGCCGATATGGTCCTCATGGCCATGGGTCAGCAAAAGCCCGTGCAGCGCTTCTTTTTCTTCAAGAATATAGGAGGGGTCCGGACAAATCAGGTCGATGCCGGGCGTCGTTAAATCGCCAAACATGACGCCGCAATCAATCATGATCCATTGCCGGTTAGCCGCCGACCCGAACCCGTAAAGGTTCATGTTCATGCCGATCTCGCCGGACCCGCCGAGCGGCAAAAAGACAAGTTCCTTGCGGGACATTATTTGGCCTTCAGTCTTTTGCTGATCTCGTAGAGCCCGCGAATGGTGAGGTCATGATCAAAAATATCGATGGCGTCGGTCTGGCCTTCAAAGAGCGAGGCGATGCCGCCCGTCGCCACGACTTTCATGGGCGCGCCATATTCGGTTTTGATGCGCGCCAGCAGTCCTTCGATCAGGGAAATGTAACCCCAGAACACGCCGGTCTGCATGGCGCCGACCGTGTCGGTGCCGATGATTTTTTCGGGCTTTTCAATGGCGATGCGCGGCAGGCGCGCCGCCGCCTCATGCAGCGCCTGCATGGACAGGTTGATGCCCGGCGCGATGACGCCGCCTTCAAACCCGCCATCGGCGCCGACAATGTCGAAATTGGTGGCGGTGCCGGAATCGACCACGACCAGCGGGCCGCCATGAGCGGTGAAGGCGCCGACCGCATTGACCAGCCTGTCGGCCCCCGCCTCTGACGGCTTGGTGATCCTCACCGCAACGCCGGGAATATTGTCATGGCCGATGACGAAAGGCTCGCAATTGAAATAGCGCCGGGAAAGGTTGCGCAAGTGAAACAGCGATTGCGGCACCACGGTCGAAATAATGCATTCGGTTATGTCGTCGAGCTTGTAGCCGACAAAATTCATCAGCTGCGCCAGCCACACGGCGTATTCGTCCGCCGTGCGCGTGGTCGATGTCGAGGCGCGCCACTGCGCCGCCGGCTGTTCACCGTCGTAAAGGGCGATCACCGAATTCGTGTTGCCGACATCGATTGCAAGCAGCATGGGTCAGTCCTTGGGCCTGCGGGCGAAAAACACATCGCCCGCCGCGATTGTCCGCTTTCCCGCGGGTGAGCGCAATATGAGCGCACCGGTTTCATCCATCCCCTCAAACACGCCATCGAGCTCTTCGTTTGGCAAACGAACGGTTATTTCGCTGCCGAGACCAATCGCGCGCGCAAGCCAGGCGTCGCGGATCGGCGCGAAACCGTCGGCCCGCCATAATCGGAAATAGGTCCAGAAATGATGATCGAGCCGTTCAGCGAGCGCATTCGGCGCCGGGCTTGTCTCTGCATGATCAAGCAGGCGCGCAACGGCGTAAGGCATGCCTTCGGGCGCGGTGACGATGTTGACGCCGACGCCGATGGAGAGATGACCGCCGAGATTTTCAAGCAGGATGCCCGCGCATTTGCCGCCGGCGACCAGCACATCATTTGGCCATTTAAGGGCGATCTTGTCTTCCGCCATCAACTCATCAAGCGTCGAGGCCAAGGCAAGCGCAATGATAAAGGAGATCTGCCCCCATTTTTCCGGCGGCGCGTCGGGTCTGAACAAGAGCGTTGCGGAAAAATCTCCCGTGCGCTGCTCCCAACTGCGGCCGCGCCGTCCGTAACCGGCGGTTTGCGTCAGCGCCAGAAACCAGACCGGCGCCCGTCCGCCCGCATCAGCGCGGCGTTTTGCTTCCGCGCTGGTCGAGATCAAGCGTGTCGAAGATTTCAAGCGTCGTTCCAGAGGACAGTCTGCGCATTTACGTCCTCTCCTTCATCCTGAGGAGCCAAAATTCCTTCGCCCTAGAAAAGCGACGCCGCAGCGGACTGGGCGAGATTGCTCAACGTTCCCATTCCGACCGTCAGCACCGGGAACATCAAGATCGCCGAGCCCCACGCCGCAACGGAAAGCGTCGGTCCCTTGTCGCGCTCAAAAGCCGGAGCCGGCTCGTCAAACCACATGAACCAGACGATGCGCAGATAGTAAAACGCCGACACAGCGCTCAGCACGGCGCCAGCGACCGCAAGCCAGATCAGGCCTTCATCCACGGCTGCGAAGAAGACATACCATTTGCCGAAGAACCCGGCCGTCGGCGGCACGCCCGCAAGCGAGAACAGCAACACGGTGAGGATCAGCGCCATCGGCATGTTGGTGCGCGACAAGCCGGCGAGATCGGAAATGTTTTCCGTCATGCCGCCGCGCCGGCGCATCATCAAAATGACCGCAAACGCGCCAATCGTCATGACAATGTAAATCGCCATATAGATCAGCACCGAAGAAACGCCAGCGGACGAGCCCGAGGCGAGCCCGATCAGCGCATAGCCCATATGGCCAATCGAAGAATACGCCATCAGGCGTTTGATATTGGTCTGCGCGATCGCGGAATAGGCGCCGATCACCATGGAGGCGACGGCGATCAAGGCGATCACCGGCTGCCAGTCTTCCACCGCGCCGGGGAAGGACGTCATCAAGACGCGCGTGAACAACGCCATGGCGGCGAGCTTTGGCGCCGCTGCGAAAAACGCGGTCACCGGCGTCGGCGAGCCCTCATACACATCCGGCGTCCACATATGGAAAGGCGCGGCGGACACTTTGAACGCCAGGCCGGAAATCATGAAGACGAGGCCGATGATCAGGCCGACATTGTGCCCGCTCGCGGCGCTTGCCTTCGCGATTTCGGAAAATTCCGTCGAGCCGGTGAAGCCATAGACCAGCGACGAGCCGTAAAGCAGCAGACATGAAGACAACGCGCCAAGGACGAAATATTTCAGCCCCGCCTCGGTCGATCGGCGGCTGTCGCGATTGAAGGCAGCCAGCACATAAAGCGCGAGGCTTTGCGTTTCCACGCCCATATAGAGCGAGATCAGATCCGTTGCGGACACCATCAGCGACATGCCGAGCGCGGCGAGCAGGATCAGCACCGGATATTCAAACCGGCCGAGCTTTTCGCCGGCGAGATAACGGTCCGACATCAAAATCGCGAAGGCGGCGGCGGCGAACATCAACACCTTGCAGAAATCGGAAAAGGCGTCGATGCGAAACGCGCCATTAAACAAAGAGGCGGTCGCGTCGGCGCCCGGTGAGAAAATCACCAAAAGGATGGCGATGACCAGCAGGCCGACAGAGGCGAGCGAAATCTGCCGCGCGGCCTTGTCGCCGAGAAACACGCCGGTGATCAGCAACGCCATGGCGCCAATGGCGAGCGCCAGTTCCGGCCCGGCGTAAGAAAGGGTTTCAAACAGCGTCATCAGTGTGCTCCGCCCTCAATGGCTGCAGCTTGGCTGAGCGCCGCATCGTAATTTTCAATCAACAGATCAACCGCCGGGCTAAAGACATTCAGCGCCGGACCGGGATTGAACCCGAGGTAAAGCGCAAAGGCCATCAGCACGCCGAGCGAGGCCAGTTCGCGCATATTCACATCAGCGATGGTGCTCAGCGGCTCTTTTTCGAGCTTGCCATACATCACGGCGCGATAGAGCCGCAGCGCATAGGCCGCCGACAGGATGACACCGAAAGCCGCGAAGAACGCGATCCAGCTATTGAGCTTGAAGGCGCCGGTCATGGTCAGGATTTCACCGACAAACCCGCTGGTGCCCGGCAGGCCCACATTGCCCATGGTGAAGAAGAGGAACAGGAACGCGTAAAGCGGCATGCTATGAACAAGACCGCCATAAGCCGCGATTTCACGCGTATGCATGCGGTCATAGACAACGCCGACGCAAAGGAAGAGCGCTCCGGAGATGAAGCCGTGGCTGAGCATCTGGAACAGCGCACCCTCAATCCCCTGCTCCGTGCCGGTGAAAATACCCATGGTTACAAAGCCCATATGCGCGACGGAAGAATAAGCAATCAGCTTTTTCATATCTTCCTGCGCCAGCGCCACCAGCGAGGTGTAGATGATGGCGATGACCGACAGCGCAAAAACGAAGGGCGCGAAATCAACGCTGGCCAATGGGAACATCGGCAGCGAGAAACGCAGGAAGCCGTAGCCGCCCATCTTCAGCAGGATCGCCGCCAGCACGACCGACCCCGCCGTCGGCGCCTGAACGTGCGCGTCGGGAAGCCAGGTGTGCACCGGCCACATCGGCATCTTCACCGCAAAGGATGCGAAGAAGGCGAGCCACAACCATTTCTGCGCCCCGGCAGAGAAGTCGTATCCCTGCAATGTCGGAATGTCGGTGGTGCCGGCTTGCGCATACATCCACGCCATCGCGACGAGGAGCAGCAGCGAGCCGAGCAGCGTGTAGAGGAAGAATTTCAGCGACGCGTAAATCCGGCTCGGCATGGTGACGCCGGCGAAGTCCTTGGTTCCCTTCGAGCCCCAGACGCCGATGATCAGGAACATCGGAATGAGACTGCCTTCAAAGAAGAAGTAGAACAGGAAAAGATCGAGCGAACAGAAGACGCCGATCATCAGCGTCTCAAGCACCAGGAAGGCGATCATGAAATCGGCGACGCGCGATTTGACCGAGTCCCAGGAAGCGAGCACGCAGATCGGCATGAAGAATGTCGTCAGCAACACGAACAGGATCGAAATCCCGTCAACGCCAAGCTTGTAGCTGATGCCGCCGCCGAGCCAGTCCGCCCGTTCCACCAGCTGATAGCCGGCGATCGACGGATCATAGAGCGCATAGACGCCAATGGAGAGCAGGAAGGTCGCTGTGGTGAACACCAGCGCGATGAAGCGCGCATTGCGCTCCACATTGACGAGGTCTTCACCGGCGATGACGCCGTCATCGTTCTTCCGCGCCATCATGCGCGCAGCGATGATGAACAGCGCGCCAACCAGTGGGGCGAAGGTGATGAAGGTCAGCCAGGGTTGATCGGCGAAACTTTCGGTCATTACTGGCCGCCCCCTGCCCGGATGAGAATAAAGGTTACAAGCAACGCAATGCCGACCAGCATGGCGAAGGCGTAGTGATAAACATAACCGCTCTGCATTTTTACGATGCGGCGCGCGCTTGCAGCGACGACCGTGGCGATGCCGTCCGGACCGATGCCGTCAATCGTCTTGCCGTCGCCGTCCTTCCAGAGGAAGCGGCCAATCGCCAGCGCCGGCTTGACCAGCAGGAAGTCGTAAATCTCGTCGAAATACCACTTGTTCTTGAGGAAGGCGTAGATCATGCCGCCCGGACGCAACATGCCCGGCTTGAGCGGATCGCCGCGAAGATAGTGCCACGCCGCAGCAAAGCTGCCGGTAAACATCGCGACAAACGGCGCCCACAACACCCAAAGCGGAATGTCGTGATGGCCGCCGCCATGGTCTTCCGCCGCCGCCTCGCCGTGATCATCTGCGGCGGCGCCATGCGCGCTTTCTACGCCATGATCTTCCGCCGGCGCCCCATGCTCGTCATGCAGGGCGGCAACTTCTTCGGCGTTGAGATGATCCGCGGCGCTTGCCGGCGCATCGTGGCTCGCCTCGGCCGAGTAAAGCGCGCCGTTCCAGAAACGGTCAGAATCGTCGCCGACAAAATTACCGTAAAACGCCATGCCCGCGGCAAGCGCGCCAATGGCCAGCGGCACCAGCGGCATCATCATCGCGTCAGGCACTGAATGAGGATGCTTGCGCACATGCTCCGGCGCGCGCGACGGACCCCAGAAGGTGAGGAAGATCAGGCGCCAGGAATAGAAGGCCGTCATCACCGCAGCGAGAAGCCCAAGCGTGAAGGCGAAATAGCCGAACGCCGCGCCCGCTTCACCCGCGAAGAAGGCGCTCTCCAAAATCATGTCCTTGGAAACGAAACCAGCGGTGCCGAGCGGCGCGCCAAACAGGAACGCGCCCGGAATGCCGACCCCGGTAATCGCAATCGTGCCGACAACCATCAGAATATGGGTGAAGGGCATCAGCGATTTGACGCCGCCCATCTTCTTGATGTCCTGCTCGTGATGCATGCCGATAATGACGGCGCCGGAACCAAGGAACAGCAACGCTTTGAAGAAGGCGTGCGTGAACAGGTGGAACATCGCCGCGTCATAGGCGCCGACGCCGGCGGCGAAGAACATGTATCCAAGCTGCGAGCAGGTCGAATAAGCGACGATCTTCTTGATGTCGTCCTGCAGCAGGCCGACGGTCGCGGCGAAAAACGCCGTCACTGCGCCGACCAGCGTCACCATCGCGGCGGCGCTTGGGGCGTATTCGAAAAACACCGAACACCGGCAAACGAGGAACACGCCGGCGGTGACCATGGTCGCGGCGTGGATCAGCGCGGAGACCGGCGTCGGGCCTTCCATCGCGTCGGGCAGCCAGGTGTGCAGCATGAACTGCGCCGACTTGCCCATGGCGCCGATAAACAGCAGCACGGAAATCACGGTCAGCGCATGGAAGTCCCAGCTCAGGAAATGGATGGTCAGTTCCTGGACATGCGCGCCGCTCGCGGCGTTCCACGGCGTCACGACCGCATTGGTCGCCACCATCTGGAAGACTTCGTCGAACTGGATCGACCCGAAGACATAGAACACGCACATAATGCCGAGCGCGAAACCGAAATCGCCAACCCGGTTGACGACGAAGGCTTTGATCGCCGCGTCATTGGCGGATTTCTTTTTGAACCAGAAACCGATGAGCAGATAGGAGGCGAGACCAACGCCCTCCCAGCCGAAGAACAGCTGCAGGAAGTTGTCAGCGGTCACCAGCGTCAGCATCGCAAAGGTGAAGAGCGAGAGATAGGCGAAGAAACGCGACTGCTCGCCATAGTCCTTCATGTAGCCCATGGAATAGGTGTGCACGAGGAACGAAACCGAGTTGACGACGACCAGCATCACCGCCGACAGCGTGTCGAGGCGCACCGCCCATTTCGCATCAAAGCTTCCGGAAACAATCCAGCTGAACAGCTCGATGGTGCGGGCGTTGCCGCCAAGCGCCACATCGAAAAACAAAATCCAGGAAATGATCGCCGCGACCAGCAGCAATCCGGTGGTTACAAGCTCCGCCGCGCGATGCCCGAGCGCGCGCCCGACGGGCATCGCCAGCATGGCGCCAAAGAGCGGCAATAAGACGACAAAGGCTTCCATTAACGCTGCGCGCCCCTAGTTTTTCATCAGGCTGGCGTCATCGACTGCGATGTCGCCGCGATTGCGGAAGAAAGCCACCAGAATAGCGAGCCCGACAGCCGCTTCGGCCGCCGCCACGGTCAGCACCATGAACGCAAACACCTGGCCCACCAGATCGCCCAGAAACTGCGAAAAGGCGACGAAATTGATATTCACCGCGAGCAGCATCAACTCGATCGACATCAAGATGACGATGATGTTTTTCCGGTTCAGGAAAATGCCCGCCATGCCGATGGCGAACAGGATCGCCGCAACGGAAAGATAATGACCTAGCCCGATATCCATGCCTAAAGCGCCCCTTACGAAAGTCCCTGGCCGGGCTTGATGTCCACAAGCTCGAAGCCTTCTTCGCGTTTACGGCCAGTCTGCTTGGCGACGTCTTGCGTCTTGATGCCTTCGCGCGAGCGGAAGGTGAGGATGATCGCGCCAATCATCGCAACCAGCAGAACCATGCCGGCGATCTGAAAATAATGGACATAGTCCGTATAAAGGATGAGCCCCAGCGCCTCGATATTGGTCGGCCCATTCGGATCGGTCACAGTCTGCGCCGCTGTCGGTGACGGATGCGCCCGGGCGAGTTCGGAATCGGACGGGAACACCCACACCGCCACCACCATGATCAGCTCGATCACGACAATCGCCGCCAGCGCGCCGCCGATCGGCAGATATTGCAGGAACCCCTGCTTCATCTCGACGAAATCGACATCGAGCATCATCACCACGAACAGGAACAGCACCGCGACCGCGCCCACATAAACAACCACCAGCACCATGGCGAGATATTCCGCGCCCATCAGCACGAACAGGCCGGCGGCGGCGATAAACGCCGAAATCAGGAACAGGACCGAATGAACCGGATTCTTCGACGCAACAACCATCAGCCCGGAAGCGATGGCGGCGAAGGCGAACAGGTAAAATGCAAATGCAGCTATCGACATAAAATTCGGCGCGCAGGGCTTTCTTGGACGACGGCGTTTTCTCGGAAGAAACAGCTCTTTAGAAATCACGCCGGACGGCGCTAACGGGACTGGCGCACCCTTCGCTTACACCCCACAAAAATCGGGCGACTCAAGCGGCAGGCGCTACTCGCCGCGCTTTTAGAGGCATTGGATCGACTTTGCAAAGGGATAGCCCGGCAAAATCCGTTAGAAAACGGGTGTTTTGCCCGCACCTTGCGGCATGCGCGACGGACTGACGCTGGCGCGGGGAAACGCCGTCCCCCTTCCCTGCAGCCAAAGGTCGTCAGAACGCCACAGAAACGCCTATTCGCCATTTCCAAGAGCGGCCAGATAGGCGGCCAGATCGTCGACCCGGTCCGGCGCGACGATCAGATCCGGCATGGTGCGATGTGGTGAGAGCAAAAGCGCGCCCAGGGCCTGGCGCGACATGTCGGGGCGGTCGGCGAGCGATTGAAAAGCCGGCGCTGACGCCATGGGCGATTTCATTTCCCCCAATTCGACCGCATGACAGGAGGCGCAAGCCTCGCGCGCATAAGAAAGGCCCACGGCCGACGCGCTAAAGTCCCCATGCGTCGCCATCCCCGAAGCCGCCCCCTCCGACCCGGCGTCGCTGGCGCAGGCTCCAAGCATCCCAGCGGCAAGGCCGAACACGGCCAATGGCCCCAAAATGGCGGCCCGGCCTGAATGGCCGTTTTTCCCTGAATGGCAGGACGTGTTTGGCATTGTCCGGCTCCCCGCTTTGCAGGAGCGAGTAAAACACAACCAGGGCTGCGCGCCAATCAGCCGCCGGATTAAGCCCCGAAAATCAGGATTTTACGATTTCCGCCGGCACCCCGACCGCGAGCACGCCGTCGGGCAAGTCTTTCACCACCACCGCATTCGCGCCTATCCGCGTATGATCGCCAACCGTAATGGCGCCCAGCACCCGCGCGCCGGCGCCGATATCCACATGCCCGCCAAGCTTCGGCGCGCCGGGACGGTGCGTCACCCCAAGCGTCACCTGCTGCATCAACAGGCAATTGGGGCCGATGACCGCGTCCGGATGTATGACCACGCCTGTCGGATGCGGGATCATCAAGCCGCCTTCAATAAAGGCGCATTTCAAGGGAATATCTGCGGCGGTCGCGACCGACCAGAACCCGTGGCGCAAAGCGATGAGCCCTTTGCGAATCTTTGACAGCAGGTCTTTTTGCGCGGCGATCCGCTGATAGTCGCGGACCGATTTCAAAAGCTTGCGGCTCGGATCCCAAAACCCGCGAGGGCGTTCGCGGGACCAGTCCGGCGTTGTCGCGGAAACGTTGTCGGTCACCGCAAGAACTCCATCCGGGAAAAGAAATGGCGCAACAGGGCGCCGGAATTAACGGTAAGGCGCGTCAAGTTCGAGATTGCGCGCGATCTCGCGCTCCCAGCGATCGCCATTCGCAAGCAGGCGATCCTTGTCATAGAACAACTCTTCGCGGGTTTCAGTGGCGAATTCGAAATTCGGCCCTTCGACAATTGCATCCACCGGACAGGCTTCCTGACAGAAACCGCAATAGATGCATTTGGTCATGTCGATATCGTAGCGCGTCGTGCGGCGCGAACCATCGTCACGCGGCTCGGCCTCGATGGTGATCGCCTGCGCCGGGCAAATCGCTTCGCAGAGTTTGCAGGCGATGCAGCGCTCTTCGCCATTCGCATAGCGGCGCAGCGCATGTTCGCCGCGAAAACGCGGAGACAGCGGGCCTTTTTCAAACGGGTAGTTCAAGGTCGGCTTGGGCTGCACGTAATATTTCATCGCCAGACCGAACGCCTTGACGAAATCCCAGAGCATGAAGCCTTTCAGCGCCTGTGCGATGCGGGCCATTTAGTTTCTCCAGCTCTGCAGGTAATCGACCGCATCGGGGAACATGATCAGGATGCCCGACACCAGCAATACCCAGCCCAGCGACAGCGGCAGAAAGATTTTCCAGCCAATGCGCATCAACTGATCATAGCGGTAGCGCGGCACAATCGCCTTCACCATTGCGAACATGAAAAAGAAGAACAGCACTTTCAGGCAGAACCAGAAGACCGGCACGGTCTCAAGCGGCGCCCAGGGAATCGGCGAATGCCAGCCGCCAAAGAACAGCAAGGTCAACATCGCGCACATCAGCACGATATTGGCGAGCTCGCCGATCATGAACATCAAGAACAGGGTCGAGGAATATTCCACCTGATAGCCGGCGACGAGTTCTGACTCCGCTTCCGGCAGGTCAAAGGGCGGACGGTTGGTTTCCGCCAGCGCCGAGATGAAAAACACCACGAACATCGGGAACAACGGAATGAAGTTCCAGTTCCAGAAGCCGCCGCCCGCGCGGGCCTGGCTTTCAACGATGTCGGAAAGGTTGAGCGATCCAACCAGCAGCAGGACGGTGATGATCACGAAGCCGATGGAGACCTCGTAAGAGACCATCTGCGCCGCCGAGCGCAGGGAGCCCAGAAAGGCGTATTTCGAGTTCGACGCCCAGCCGCCCATGATGACGCCGTAAACGCCGAGGGAGGAAATCGCGAAGAGATAGAGGATGCCCACATTGATGTCGGCGCCCACCATGCCGGGGCCGACGGGAATCACCGCCCAGCCGACAAGCGCGAGCACAAAGGTGATGATCGGCGCCAAAACGAAGACGACCTTGTTGACCCCCGCGGGGATGACCATTTCCTTGAAAACGAATTTGAGCAGGTCGGCGAAGGATTGCAGCAATCCGAACGGGCCGACCACATTGGGGCCCTTGCGCATCTGCACGGCGGCCCAGACCTTGCGGTCGAAATACATGAGGAACGCCTGCGCCACGAGCAGGCTCACCACCAGCGCGAGCGCTTGGATGACTGTAGGGATAAGCCATGCGAGCCAGCCTGCATCGGCCGGTCGCGAGGTGATATAGGTCCAGATCGCTTCCATGGGCCCGCGTCATAACGGGGATCGCGCCGCTAGTCACGAGGGAAAAAGGGGCCAATCGGTCGCAATTGGCCCGGTTTTTCGCCAGGAGGCCTCTGCGGCCTATTTTACCGAGATCGAGGAGATGAAGCTGGTGTTTTTCTCCACCCGCGACGGCGAGCCGTAAATGTCGATCGAACCGATCCCGCCGACCGAGGCGTCGGCGGTTTCGCTGGCATAGACCGAGGCTTGCCCGACGCCGGAAACATCGACTTCCACGTCGCGGCATTGAAGCCCTTCGGCGTCGAGTTCGCCAACGCCGGACACCCGGGCGTCGAGGCGGCCGCAGCTTCCCTCCAGGGTGAGATCGCCCACCCCGGCCAGATTGACCTCAAATGCTTCGGAGTCGATCCCGCTCACCTCGCCATCGGCGACGCCGGCAAGGTCAAATCCGTTTAGCGCCGGCAATGAAATAACCGCGCTCATGCCCTGATTGCGCCAGGGGCGCTTGCCGAAACTGATCTCGTCCTGATCAAGCTTTAAAACGCCGTCCTCAACTACGGCGTCGAGGCGCGCCATCGCATCCTCCGCGCCGGTGACGACGACTGAGAATTCGCCGCCCACGGTCACATCCACTTCAAAGACGCCGCCAATATCGATCCGGTCAAACCCGGCCAGTTCCAGCGTTTGCGTCACGTCCCTGGACTTGTCGCGCTCGCCCACATTGGAGAGATCGCCAAAAGCGTATTTCGCCGCGCCAAAAGCGATGCCAATCGCCAAGACCAGTCCGATGATAATGCCAAGAAAAATTCTCATGTCTCGCCTCCCATATTCCCGTCACAGACTATAGCACCCGGATGACAGTCTTAGAACGCCGCCAGACGCGCAGGCCCCTCGCCCCGTCGAATTTCGTTTCGCCCCGCCAAAAAGCAAAACGCCGCGCAACTCTCTGCGCGGCGTTTGTTCCGTTCGATGCGGCTGGTTCAATGGACCGTGATGTCAGCGAACATGCCTTTGTTCTTGCGAACGTCTTTGGGCGAACCATATATGTCAATGTCGCCCATGCCGGAGACTTGGGCGTTCACAGAATCCCTCGCGAATACGCGCGCATCGCCGACGCCGGAAACTTTCACGTCAACAGCAGCGCATTCGAGCTTCTTTGCGTCAAGATCGCCAACGCCGGACAGGTTCGCTTTCAGCGTTGCGCATTCGCCATCAATCGAGATGTCGCCAACGCCGGAAATATCGAGTTCGAATTCCTTGGAATCGACGCCGGTGATCGTACCGTCAATGACGCCGGAAACGCTTAACGCGCTCAAGCTCGGCATGGTGATCACCGCATCAATGCCCTGACGGTTGTTGTGTTTCTTCTCGCCATTTTTCCGCTTGCGCTGATCGAGCACGAGCGCCCCATCCTTCACGGATACTTCAAGGCGATCCATCTCATAGTCGGGACCGGAAAGGCGGATGGAATAATCTTCGCCAACCTGCACATCGATCTCGTAGACGCCCGCAACCGAAATCCGGTCAAATCCGGCAAGGCCGAATTCCTGCGTCACCAGTTCCCTTTCGCCTGCAAGCGAAACGCTCGCGACTGCCAACGCCATTGCGCCAGCGGCGATTGCCGGAAATTTCTTCATCACACGCCTCCATCAATTGCGACGAGCGTAGCAACTTGCATGGGCCGGGTGAAGCTCGCTTCGTCGCGCGCCCTGCGCAACTGGTCGAGAAGAGCCCGCAAATCTAATGCAGGCGGAGGATGTTCGGGTTGGCCGCCTCGCGTTCCGCGCGTTCGGCGGCGCGCCAATGGGGCCTCATATTGCGCGCAAAGATGAATGCTATAAGGACCGCCGGCGCAAAAATCGCGGTCAGGGTTTCGATATGCAAATCGTCCGGACCCGGAATGCCGCGCGCCGACACCATTGTGGCCACCACCGCCATGGCGAGCGCGGCGACGAGATAGGGCCATGGCGCGCGCTGCTTGCGTTTTTCCAACAGCTTGAACAACGGCGCGCCAAGCGCGACGCTGGCGAAAAAACCAACCAGAAAAATCATGAATGAAACGAGCAAGGCGCCGAGCACTGCCGCCAGCAGCGCCGCAAAGGAAAAATCGGCAACCAACACGCCCGCCAGCGTCACGAGGAGCGTCATCACCCCGCCCGCGCCGGCGCCCGCAAGCACCGCCACAACCATGTTCTCGAAGGCGACATTGACGCGGATCTGATCGAGCGTGTCCTGCGTCCGGTCCTTCGCCGGCAGCATTTATTCCGCCGCGATTTTCGCTGCGCCGCTCATGACAGCGGAACATTCCGCCATGGTCTTCGACGCACGGGCGATTGGATTGGTCAGATAGTAATCGGCCACAGCAGAAACGAAGGGTGCAGCATCGAGCGCGCCTGCTGCGCCGACGGCGTTGACGTCAAAGCGCTCTTCCGCAGCATCGAGCTGATCGATGCGGCCAAGGGTCGGCGCGTCCGCGATCATCGCCTGACGCAGGGCGAACATGTCGTCATATGGCAGGGTCGTGCCGATGCGCCCGGACAAGGCGCGAATGATCGCCCAATCCTCGCGTGCATCTCCCGGCGGGAAGCTGGCGCGATTGGCCATCTGCGCGCGGCCTTCGGTATTGACGAAAATCGCACTCTGTTCGGTATAGGCGGCGGCCGGGAAAATCACATCCGCATGGCGGGCGCCGGCGTCGCCATGGCTGCCCTGATAGACGACAAAAGCGCCAGCGAGGCGGCGCGCATCGAATTCGTCGGCGCCGAGATTATAAACGAAGTCGATTTCGCGATTCTCGCAGCCGTCGAGGATGCCGGCGAAATTCTTGCCGCCCTCGCCCGGCAGAAAGCCGAGATCAAGCGCGCCGACCCGGCCCGCAGCCGTGTGCAATACGTTGAAACCGTTCCAGTCGCCGCGAATGGCGCCGACAGCGTCCGCAAGTTTAGCCGTCGCATTCAATACCGCAGCGCCATCCTCGCGGATCAGCGCGCCCATGCCGACAATGACGACCGGGTTTTTCGCGGCTTTCAATGTTTCAAAGAACGCGCCCTCGCCTTTCGCCAGCGAAGTCAGCGTTTCTGGCCCTGCGCCAAGATAGTCGTAATCGTAGGACAGATCTTTTTGTTCGCCGATCAGGCCGACCTTCACATTGAGATTGCCCAGCCACGCTTTGCGAATGCGCGCATTGACCATCGGCGCCTCGATGCGCGGATTGGTTCCCACAAGCAAAATCACATCCGCCTGTTCGAGATTGGCGATACCCGTATTGAACAGATAGCTGCGGCGATCGCCGGTTCCGATTTTCGCGCCATCCTGACGGCAGTCGAGATTGGTCGAGCCAATCGCCGCCATCAGGTCTTTCAGCGCTTTCACCGCTTCAGCAGGAACAAGATCGCCGGCCAGCGCCGCGACTTTTTCTTTCGGTGTGGCGTTTAATTTTTCCGAAACGGCGGTGAAGGCTTCGTCCCAGCTAGCGGGAACCAGCTTGCCGTCTTTACGGATATACGGCTTGTCGAGGCGCTGGCGCTTCAGCCCGTCCCAGACGAAGCGCGACTTGTCGGCGATCCATTCCTCATTCACGCCTTCATGCAGGCGCGGCAGAATGCGCAGGACTTCGCGGCCGCGCGCATCGACGCGAATGTTGGAGCCGACGGCGTCCATGGCGTCGATCGATTCGGTTTTGCGCAGCTCCCACGGGCGCGCATTAAAGGCGTATGGCTTCGAGGTCAGCGCACCCACGGGGCAGACATCGATCAAATTGCCGGTCAGTTCAGACTCAACCGCCTTTTCGAGATAGGTGGTGATTTCCGCATTCTCGCCGCGATTGACAAGACCGAGATCATCGACGCCCGCAATCTCCGTCGCGAAGCGGACGCAACGCGTGCATTGAATGCAGCGGGTCATGATCGTCTTGATCAGCGGGCCCATATATTTTTCTTCGACCGCGCGCTTGTTTTCCGCATAGCGCGAACCGTCGCGGCCATAGGCCATGGCCTGATCCTGAAGATCGCATTCGCCGCCCTGGTCGCAAATCGGGCAGTCGAGCGGGTGATTGATCAGGAGGAACTCCATCACTCCTTCACGCGCTTTTTTCACCATCGGCGTATTGGTGAACAATTCCGGCGGCGCGCCGTCCGGGCCGGGGCGCAAATCCTTGACGTTCTGGGCGCAGGAAGCGACCGGCTTTGGCGGCCCGCCCTTCACCTCAATCAGGCACATGCGGCAATTGCCGGCGACCGAAAGGCGCTCATGGTAACAAAAGCGCGGAATCTCCTCCCCCGCTTCTTCGCATGCCTGCAGCAGCGTGAGATTGGAGGGGACTTCGACTTCCCGATTGTTGACCTTGATCAGCCGCTTGTCAGACATCGCTGGATTTCCCGTTTTCGGACCCGCGCAAGGGGTGATTCCCGCTTGCAACAGCCCCTGCATAAAGCGGAATTCTTCAATGACAAGCGCCGGATTGTCCCGCCTGCGCGAAACTGCGCCCGCTAGTCGCGGTATAGGCGGTCTTCGAGGCGGGCGAGGCTTTTCGCCAACCCCTCCTGACGCAGCAACATGCGCTGGCCGGCGCTGGCGGCGCGCTGGCATTCTTCATGGAGGCCGCCAAGCCGCGCGTCGATCTGGCCCAGCAGCGCCGTGAGGGCGTCCACCTTTTCGCCAAGCGCCGCCAGCCGGCGGTCATAAGTGTCCTTTGCCCCGCTGTTGTCGGTGTCCCTGTTTGCGTCCGTGTCTGCGTTCTGCATCGCCTCATCGCCTCCCTCATGGCTCGACCGCGTTGGCTCACAATTGCGACCCTGACTCGATAAATTTGCGATTTTGTCAACGTTTGCAGCAAATTGTTGCGATTTTGTCCATCGCAATTCAACCCCTTGCCTTTCATGTTGCTCGCCATGCAACGGGAAGTTGACTGGATTATCGATGCCTTGGCGCGCGACCGGACGAAAACAAAATCCGGACTCGCAGACGCGCTGAACATCGACAAATCCGGCGTGTCCCGCATGCTGCGCGGCGACCGTCGACTGAAATTCGAGGAAGCCCAGCGCGCCGCCGATTATCTGGGCGTCAGCCCCGGCGGCGGGTTTGCGGAAAACACCGCCGAATTCGAAGGCGAGCCGCCAGCAGCGCCAGATGACGGGACGGCCCCCCTTTATCGCGCAACGGCTGGCGAGGCCGGCGTCTGGACCATCGACCGCAGCTCAATCATCGAGCGCCGGCCGCGCGCGCCGCAATTTTCCGGCGCGGATCTGGTGTTCGGCTTTTACGCACCGGACAACGCAATGGCGCCGCGTTTTTACACCGGCGAGGTCGTATGGACGAACCCGGCCCGGCCCGCCGCCACCGGCGAGGACGCCATCTTGATGCTGGAGACCAGCGAAACGGCTAGCCTGAAACTGTATCTGTGCGTTCTGGAGGAAATATCCGCGACGCAACTCACCGGCTTTCAATATGGCGTCGGCGAACGGCGCAACGTCCCCGCGCCCCCATGGCGCGCCGCCCATGTTTATGGACGCGGCTGATTAACCTGTTCCCTCTTGCCAGGCGTTACTGTCCGCAGACTGATGATGTGGGCAAGGCAATAAAAAACGCCCGGCTGCGAAATCAACGCAAGCCGGGCGCTTTGGTCTCTGTGTCTGCCGAAGCTTAAAGAACGCGTTCTTTAAGGTCTTTCGACGGACGGAAAGCGACTTTCTTGGACGCTTTGATTTTGATCGCTTCGCCGGTCGCCGGGTTGCGGCCCATGCGTGCTGCGCGGTGGCGAACCTGGAAAATGCCGAGGCCGCCAATGCGGAGCTTCTTGCCTTTTTTGAGGTAGCCGCCCATGCGGTCGATCAGGTCAGCGACAACAGTCTCGGCCTGTTTCTTCGGCATCTCATAAACTTCTGCGAGTTCCGCTGCGAGGTGCTTGATTGTCAACACATCGGGGAGCGGTCTTTTCACAGCAGCTTTTTTCTTAGCTGGCGCTTTTTTCGCCGGAGCTTTTTTGGCGGCGGCTTTTTTCGCAGGCGCTTTTTTCGCCGGGGCTTTTTTGGCGGCTGCTTTTTTCGCCGGGGCCTTTTTTGCAGTT
Source organism: Hyphococcus sp. D3-15 (assembly GCF_055809375.1). Taxonomy (NCBI): domain Bacteria; kingdom Pseudomonadati; phylum Pseudomonadota; class Alphaproteobacteria; order Parvularculales; family Parvularculaceae; genus Hyphococcus; species Hyphococcus sp. D3-15. The sequence goes on from NZ_CM147910.1 coordinate 3,799,689, forward strand.
TTCCGTTTTACGGCCATGTCAGTATCCTTTGTCAGTCATTGAATGCTCAAAGCAGCCTAAAACTCGGGGGTTCCGCCTGCTGTGTTTTTATTATTGCGTGTGATTCGCGCGAGAGTGAGACTCTAAAAAGCGCATTTAGGCCTATAAAATCGAGCTTTTCAGGCCTTTTGGGCGCCTTTTTTCATGATCCACTCATGATCGGCGTGGTTTCCGACCATGAATTTGTACTCCGCGACCTTCTCAAAACCGTATTTCCGGTAGAGATTTTGGGCCCGTTCATTCTCCGAATAGACGCCCACATAGAGGTGATCAAAGCGGTCTTCAAGCCATTCCAAAGCCGTATCCATCAAGGCTTTTCCAAGCCCCAGACCTTGCGCCGCGCGCGCCAGATAGATGCGTTGCAGCTCGCCGGAACGCGGCGGCAGGTCCTGTTCCGGCAGCCCGCAAGGCCCCGCCGTCGCATAGCCGATCACGTCTCCATCGGCGCTTTCGGCGACCCAGACTTCCGTTTCGGGATGGCCGATGAAATCTTCGTAATAGGCGAGCGAATGATAGTCCGAGAGAAAGCTGTCGAGGTCTTCGCGATTATAGAGACGCCCGAACGCATCGATGAACGTTGCAGCGCCGAACTCGGCGAGCACAGATGCATCATCAAGCGTCGCGCGCCGGATCTCTACTTGCCGGCTCATTCCGCCGCGGCGACGGCCACATGCGGGCGGTCATTGCGATAAAGGTTGATGCGCTCTTCGATCTCGTGACGGAAGTGACGGATCAAGCCCTGCACCGGCCAGGCCGCCGCATCGCCAAGCGCACAGATGGTGTGCCCCTCGATCTGCGTAGAGACTTCCATCAGCTTGTCGATTTCCGCTGTGGTGGAATCGCCAATCGCCATGCGTTCAAGAACGCGCCACATCCAGCCCGTGCCTTCGCGGCAAGGCGTGCACTGACCGCATGATTCATGCTTGTAGAAATAGCTGATACGGGCGATGGCGCGAACAATGTCGGTGGACTTGTCCATGACGATCACCGCCGCCGTGCCGAGGCCGGATTTCACATCGCGCAAGGCGTCAAAATCCATCAGCATGTCGTCGCAAATATTCTGCGGCAGGCAGGGTACGGACGATCCGCCGGGGATCACGGCTTTGAGATTGTCCCAGCCGCCGCGCACGCCGCCGCAATGGGTGTCGATCAGCTTGCGCAACGGAATAGACATCGCCTCTTCCACATTGCACGGACGATTAACGTGTCCGGATATGCAGAAGACTTTCGTGCCCTTGTTGTTGTCACGGCCGAATTTCTGGAACCAGTCGGCGCCGCGGCGCAGGATGGTCGGCACCACCGCAATCGATTCCACGTTGTTGACCGTGGTCGGGCAGCCATAAAGCCCTGCGCCAGCCGGGAATGGCGGCTTCAGGCGCGGCTGGCCCTTCTTGCCTTCAAGGCTTTCCAGGAGCGCGGTTTCCTCGCCGCAGATATAGGCGCCGGCGCCGTGATGCACATAGCAATCGAAATCCCAGCCGGAGCCGGCGGCGTTCTTGCCGAGCAGGCCGGCGGCGTAGGCTTCATCGATCGCCGCCTGAAGATTGTTGCGCTCGTCGACATATTCGCCGCGAATATAGATGTAACAGGCATGCGCCTTCATCGCGAATGACGCGATCAGGCAGCCCTCGATGAAGAGATGCGGATCATGGCGCATCATCTCACGGTCTTTACAGGTGCCGGGCTCGGACTCGTCCGCGTTCACTACGAGGTAGTGCGGGCGCTCGCCCACTTCCTTCGGCATGAAGGACCATTTGAGTCCCGTGGGGAAGCCCGCGCCGCCGCGCCCGCGCAAGCCGGAATCTTTCACCTGCTGGATAATCCATTCAGGACCCATGCGGATCAGATCCGCCGTGCCATTCCAGGCGCCGCGCTTTTTCGCCTCTTCCAGCCGCCAGTCATGGAGGCCGTAAAGGTTCGTGAAAATCCGGTCTTTATCTTCGAGCATCATGTTGAAACCTTGTCGCTCAGTTCGATGTTGTTTCGCTGTTCGGTTTGGCCTTCAGCGCTTTGCCATGCGCGTTAAACCAGCGCAGAAAAAGCGGGCCAAAAATAATGGCAGTCCCAACCACGCCGCCAATCAGATGCGTCAGGTTTTGGGTGTAAAAATAGATCCCGACCACTGCGATCAACACGGCGCCTTCCAGAAGGGCGAGATTCATCAGCCCCCTCATGGCTTCGCGCCGATTGATGTCGTCGGGCGTTTCCATAGCGCCCTACTCCGCCGGCGCTTTCGGCGCTGAATTCGGAATTTCTTTCAGCGGCGCAGCGCGCGAGCCGTCATAGAGCGAGGGATCGAGCAATGTCGTGTTGTCGCCTTCGGGATCGGAGGTGTGACGGCCCGGATGCTGGGTGCCGATTTTGACTTTCTCGCCGCGGCGCAGTTTCGCCAGCAGGTCTTCGAGAATTTCCGGCGTCAGGTCTTCATAATAATGATCGCCGTCCTTGGTGGAAATCTGGATCATCGGCGCGTTGGTGCAGGCGCCGAGGCATTCCACTTCAAGCCAGGAAAGCTTGCCGTCATCGCTGACATGGTTTTCATCGCCAATGACGCGCTTGCAGACATCACGCAATTCATTCGAGCCGCGCAACATGCAGGGCGTCGTGCCGCAAAGCTGGACGAAGAACTCGCCGACCGGCGCGAGATTGAACATGGTGTAGAAGCTCGCGACCTCATAGACGCGGATATACGGCATATCGAGCTGGCGTCCGATCAGCTCCATCATCGGGATCGAGCACCAGCCTTCCTGCTTCTGGCCGCGCCACAGAAACGGGATCACGCAGGACGCCTGCCGGCCTTCCGGATATTTCTTGATCTGCGCGTCGCACCAGGACTGATTTTCAGGCGTCCATTGAAAGGACGCAGGCTGGTCTTTTGCAGGGCGGCGGCTCGCCATGGCTTATCTCCTCGGCCGGGGGCCGCATGAGGCCCGCCGGTATTGATTCCATTGGGGTGAGACATAACGGATTGGCCGCGAAACGGAAGGGGTGAGGTGTCGCAAGCCGCCCGGAATTCGGTCCAAATCCGGCCCTAATCCAGCTCCACCTCGTTCAGGGCCGCCGCGTCCTCAAAACACCCCAGGCAGATGACGCCGATATTCTCTGGTCCGAGCGCCTCAAACGCCTCCTGAGACAGCTCGTTGCACTCGGTGCAGACAGCATCCCAGACGCCATCCGGGCCGCGCGACCACCAGAATCCCTTGGGTTCGCCCTCTTTGATCGATTCGATGATGTGCACGCAGACAAAGGTCTGAGGCTGTTTGCCATGGGTGCCGCAGGTGACGGAGGGGACTTGCATTTACGTTTCTGTCTTGGGTTGGATCGCATCAAGTTGTTTTTGCGCGCCCTCGATCTGACGGCGCAGGGCGGCGCGGCGATAGGCTTTGACCTGCGGCCCGAGAAAAGGCAACCGCCCGATCAGCCCGCGCCGCAGCGCGATGACCAGGGCGAGAATCGCGATGCCCGCATAGCCGGCGATCTGGGGCGGCATGTCGCCCTGAACCATATACATTCTGAGCGGGACAATCCCGAAGCCCATCACCAGCCCGAAAATCGCGCCATAGATCGCCGCGCCCAAATGCACATGCCAGGCGGACATGTCGCAATGGCGCTTTCGCAGCGTTGCGAGCGAGCCGACCACGAAAAAAATCATGATCATCACCGCGACGAAAATCTCGATGTAGAGATTCATGCCGGAGGGGTAAGAGGCGTTCGCGCTCAGATCATTCACGATATGCGCTCGCCATTAAAGCTTAAGTTTAAATGTGATGGTGGTTTCCAGATTGGTCCCGCCATTTTCCGTAGGCTCATAAGACCAGAGCATGAGTGAGGAAGCTGCGGACTTCACAACGCAGTCGTCATCCGTGGATAACAGCCTTAAATTATATGTGTATCCATCCGGTGTGACGTCATAAACAAACTTGACTTCTTTATGCGGAGATTTGTCACCCAACATACACCGTTCTTCATAAACAGGCGCAGACTGACATAATAGCTTTGGCTCTTTGCCAGCTTGCGCCAGTTCAGATTGCTGGATCGGGAATTTCTTGTGCAGCCTCTCGCATGTTTTGAGGTAGTTTCTTGATTGCATGATCTCCCGGCGCTGGTCGTCCAGCGACTTTTCCTCGGCAATCGCAATCGAAAAAAGGGACGGAACGGCGCAAGCCACAGCAACAACTTTCCGAAGCCCGAATTGTTGTCGCTGCATGGCGCGCCTACCGATCAATTTCACCGAAAACAATGTCGAGCGAACCGAGGATCGCCGAGACGTCAGCCAGCATGTGGCCGCGATTGATCCAGTCCATCGCCTGCAAATGCGGGAAGCCCGGCGCGCGGATCTTGCAGCGATAAGGCTTGTTCGAGCCGTCGGAGACGAGATAGACGCCGAACTCGCCTTTCGGCGCTTCAACCGCCGCATAGACTTCGCCCGCCGGGACGTGAAAGCCTTCAGTGTAGAGTTTGAAGTGGTGAATGAGGGCTTCCATATTGCCCTTCATGTCGGCGCGTTTGGGCGGCGCGACCTTGCCGTCCGTGGTCATCACCGGACCCGGCGTTTCACGCAGCTTCGCAATCGCCTGCTTCATGATGGAAACGGACTGATACATTTCCTCCATGCGGCAGAGATAGCGGTCATAGCAATCGCCGTTTTTGCCGATGGGAATCTGGAAATCATATTCGTCATAGGACTCGTAAGGCTGCGCCCGGCGCAAATCCCACTGAATGCCCGACCCGCGCACCAACACGCCTGAAAAGCCCCAAGCGAACGCCTCTTCCTGCGTCACGACGCCAATATCGGCGTTGCGCTGTTTGAAGATGCGGTTGTCGGTGATGAGGGTTTCGATGTCCTTCATCTTCTGCGGGAACTGGTCGCACCACGCATCAATGTCGTTGATCAGTTGTTCAGGCAAATCCTGATGCACGCCGCCGACGCGGAAATAGGCCGCATGCATGCGCGAGCCTGAGGCGCGCTCATAAAAAATCATGAGCTTTTCGCGCTCTTCAAAGCCCCAGATTGGCGGCGTCAGCGCGCCCACATCCAGCGCCTGCGTGGTGACGTTGAGAATATGCGAGAGAATGCGGCCAATCTCGGAGAACAGCACGCGGATATGCTGCGCGCGTTTCGGGACTTCGATGCCGAGCAGTTTTTCCGCGGCGAGGCAGAATGCATGCTCCTGGTTCATCGGCGCCACATAATCGAGACGGTCGAAATACGGAATCGCTTGCAGATAGGTCTTGTACTCGATCAGCTTTTCGGTGCCGCGATGCAGGAGGCCGATATGCGGATCGACGCGCTCTACGATTTCGCCGTCAAGCTCAAGCACCAGGCGCAACACGCCATGGGCCGCCGGATGCTGCGGGCCGAAATTGATCGTGAAATTGCGCTCGGATGAGGCGTCAGACGTTGAATCTTCGGGATTGATGTGACCATCAGCCATGTCTAGGCGCCCTTCTCTTCGGCTTTTTCATCGCCGGGCAATACATATTTCGCGCCTTCCCATGGGGAGAGATAGTCGAAATTGCGGAACTCCTGCACCAGCTTCACCGGCTCATAGACAACGCGTTTCTGCTCGTCGTCATAACGCACTTCCACATTGCCGGTGAGCGGGAAGTCCTTGCGCAGCGGATGGCCTTCAAAGCCGTAATCGGTGAGCAGACGGCGCAGATCCGGATGGCCGGAAAACACAACGCCGAACATGTCGAACGCCTCGCGCTCGAACCAGTCAGCGCAGGGAAATACATCGGTGATCGTCGGGATCGTCTCGGTCTCACCAAGCTGCGCCTTCACGCGGATGCGCGTGTTGTTGTGCATGGAAAGCAGGTGATAGACGACATCGAAACGCTGCGACCGCTGCGGGTAATCGACCGCGGTGAGATCGATCAGCACCAGAAATTTAGCCAGCAGATCGTCGCGCAGAAATTGCATCACCGGCACGATGCGGTCGGCGCGCACGTCGATCGTCAACTCGCCATGCTCCACCCGCCAGGAGCGGATGTCGGCGTCTATGGTCGCGGCGATATGTTCGCCCAGTTCTTTCAGTTCTTCACTCATCCAGTCCGCCTGCTATTGGTGCGCCTCATTCGCCTGCCGCCACAACTTCGATCTCCACAAGCCAGTCTTCGAGCAGCGTGCCGGCGACGATCGCGGTTGTGGGAATTTTTCTGCCGTTAAGCGCTTTCAAACGCGCTTTGGCGTTTTTCTCCGCGAATTCCGCGTCCCTTAAGTATGAAGTCAGTCGAACAATGTTGTCGACGCTCATGTCGGCGCTGCCCAAGATCGTGCGAATGTTTGACCATAACAACTCGAGCTGATCGTCAATTCCCGCGCCCGCGCTCCAATCCGGCTTCAGTCCCATGGTGCCTGAAACAAACAGAAACCGTCCGGGATTTTTGACTTCGATCGCATGCACGAAATCGTCGGCCGGATAGATGCCGTCTGTGGGGTTATGGACTGTTACTTCCACCAGAGGATTACCTTACAATCGAGCCTTCGCGGCGGATCTTCTTCTGCAGTTGCAGAATGCCGTAAACGAGCGCCTCCGCCGTCGGCGGGCAACCCGGCACGTAAATGTCGACCGGCACGATCCGGTCGCAGCCGCGCACCACCGCATAGGAATAGTGATAGTAACCACCGCCATTGGCGCAGGAGCCCATGGAGATGACGTAGCGCGGGTTCGGCATCTGGTCGTAAACCTTGCGCAGCGCCGGAGCCATCTTGTTGGTCAGCGTGCCCGCAACGATCATCACGTCAGACTGGCGCGGGGATGCGCGCGGGGCGAAACCAAAGCGCTCAACGTCATAGCGCGGCATCGACGCCTGCATCATTTCAACGGCGCAGCAAGCGAGACCGAAGGTCATCCACATCAGCGAGCCGGTGCGCGCCCAATTGATCAGCGCATCCGCCGGGGCGGTGATGAAGCCACGGTCAGCCAGTTGATCGGACAGTTCTGAATAGAACGGGTCTTTCGCCGACGGGTTGTAGCCCGGCGCGCCAACGCGCGCGGCGGTTCCGTAAGGAAGTTTGGATTGGTCTAGCGCCATTCCAGCGCTCCTTTCTTCCACTCATACAAAAAGCCGACTGCAAAGACGGCGATAAAGACGAACATCGACCAGAAGGCGAAAATCTGGAAATCGCGATCCGCGCCCAGTTCCGGGTTGAACAAGGTCACCGCCCAGGGGAACAGGAACGCCACGTCGAGATCGACGATGATGAAGAGAATGGCGACGATGTAGAACTGCACATCGAATTTCATCCGCGCATCATCGAAGGCGTTGAAGCCGCATTCATAGGTCGAATTCTTTTCGGGGTCGGGCTCGTTCGGGGCGATAATCACCGGGGCGATCAGAAAGCCCAGCGCAAGCGCTATGGCGATCCCCAGAAAAACGATGATCGGTAGCCAGTCGAGCAGAAAATCGGCGGTCGCCACGGGATATGTCTCCTGAAGAGGCGCGCCCGGAAGCCGGGCAAATACGCGCGGAACCTAGAAAGGTGCGGGCGCAAAGGCAACGCGAATTCGGGTCGGATTCGAGGCGAATTCACTCGAATCCGGGCCGTGAGACCCTTCACCGCAGTTTTTCGGCGCCTAATCTACTTCCGAGAGGGCGTCTTCAAGCTCTTCGGCGAACTCGCCTTCCTGCCCTTCGCTCAGAAACTGGTCCCAATCCTCCATTTCCCAGAACCGCTCATCGAGGAGGCCGGCGCGAATCGTTTCCGGCAAATCATCGATCACGAGGGTTTTCTGGGCGTCGCGATCTGAGGCGAAGGCGGCCAGATCGGCGATGTCATCGGCGGTCAGGTAAATAGTGTAGCCGAGCTCAATCGCCTGCAGCTCGATCATCGCCGGGGCGCCGCGCCACATTCGGGCGGCGAAATCCAGCGGATCGACCCCCGGCGCGCCAATTTCCACATCCAGCGCCGGCGCGGCCTTGCCGCCCACCCCGTTGACGGAATGGCAGATGACGCAGCCTTTTTCCACAAATAGCGACTTGCCGACCAACGGATCGAGATTGCGGGAAACCGCCGGTTTCAGGCTGACGGAGGCTTCGTCGACCGCCGGCGCCGGGCCTGAATTCTCCGCGCTGCAAGCGCCAAGCGCGACGATGCCCGCCATCACGGCCAATTTTTTCGTTATCTGCGTCATTTCAAGCTCCGGGCTGTCCCGTCGCGATTGTCGCGCCGATTCCGCGCCCCTGCAATGTGGCAAAGATGAAACCGTAGACAGCCCTGGTCTGGCCGGGCCCGTATAGCCCACCCAATTAGGCAGCGTAATTGAGGACTGGCCCAAGCCAGCGCTCTGCGGTGGCCAGATCCCAGCCCTTGCGGCGGGCGTAATCGGCGACCTGATCTTTCTCGATCCGCCCGAGCGCGAAATAATGCGACTGGGGATGCGCGAAATAGAGCCCGGAAACACTGGCGGGCGGGGTCATCGCGAAACTCGTGGTCAGCTCCACCCCGGCGCGGCCCGGCGCATCGAGCAAGCGGAACAGGGTTTCCTTTTCGGTGTGGTCAGGCTGCGAGGGATAACCCGGCGCCGGGCGGATGCCCGCATATTTTTCGGCGACCAGATCTTCGACCGACAAATTTTCGTCCGGCGCATAGCCCCAATACTCACGGCGAACCCTCGCGTGCAAATATTCCGCGAAGCCTTCGGCGAACCGGTCGGCCAGCGCCTTCACCATGATGGAGGAATAATCGTCATGCGCGTTTTTGAAAGCTTCCGCTTTTTCCACTTCGCCATGACCGGCAGTGACGCAAAAGCCGCCGATCCAGTCCGGCCCCTCATCGCGCGTGCGGACAAAATCCGACAGCGCGACATTCGCGCCTTCTTTCTTTTTGATCTGCTGGCGCAAAGTGAAAAGCTGCGCGTGGTCTATGTCGCGCGCTTCATCCGTCCACAGCGTAATATCATCGCCATTTGCGTTGGCGGGCCAGAACCCGACCGCCGCTTTCAGCGTCAGCCATTTTTCCGACACGAGTTGGTCGAGCATTTTCTGCGCATCGGCCCAAAGTCCCCGCGCCGCCTCCCCGCGTTTTGAGTCTTCCAAAATCTGCGGATAGCGGCCGGGCATATCCCAGCTCATGAAAAACGGCGTCCAGTCAATCAGAGGCAATACATCTTCAAGACCGACATCATCGATGGTCTGCGCGCCGATGAAGGACGGCTTCGCCGGCTCATGGGCTTTCCAGTCCGGCGTAAACCGCGCCTCGCGCGCCGCCGCGATAGTCAGACGTTCTTTCGGGCCGCCGCCTTCGCGCGCCGCACGCATCTTGGCGTATTTGTCCCGCGTTTCTTCCCAGAGTTTTGGCCGCGCCTCATCCGACAAGAGCGAAGAGACGACGCCTACTGCGCGGCTGGCGTCCGCCACATGAATCACCGGCGCTGCGTGGTAACCGGGCTCGATCTTCACCGCCGTATGCGCGGGCGATGTTGTGGCGCCGCCGATCAGCAGAGGCTTGTTCATGCCGCGGCGGCGCATTTCCGCAGCGACGAAAACCATTTCATCGAGCGACGGCGTGATCAGTCCGGACAGGCCGATAATGTCGGCATTCTCTTTGACCGCCGTATCGAGAATGGTTTCAGCAGGAACCATGACGCCAAGATCGACCACTTCATAGCCGTTGCATTGCAGGACCACGCCGACAATGTTCTTGCCGATATCGTGCACATCGCCCTTCACCGTCGCCATGACGACTTTTCCGTTTGACGTACCCGCCAATCCGCTGCGTTCTTTTTCTTCTTCCATATAGGGCAGCAAAACCGCGACCGCCTGCTTCATCACCCGGGCGGATTTGACCACTTGCGGCAGGAACATCTTGCCGTCGCCAAACAGGTCGCCGACAACATTCATCCCGTCCATCAACGGGCCTTCAATGACATGCAGCGGACGCTCGGCGGCGAGGCGCGCCTCTTCGGTGTCCTCAACGATGAACTCATTAATGCCGTGAACCAGCGAATGGCTCAGCCGTTCACTGACCGGCTTTTCACGCCAGGAGAGGTCTTTCTTTTGCACCTCTCCCTTTTGACCGCGAAAGCGCTCCGCGATTTCCAGCAAGCGATCCGTCGCGTCATCGCGGCGGTTAAGGATCACATCTTCGCAGCGCTCGCGCAGTTCCGGCTCAATATCGTCATAAATATCGAGCTGGCCCGCATTGACGATGGCCATGTTCAGTCCGGCCTTGATCGCATGATACAAAAACACCGAATGCATGGCGCGGCGCACCGGCTCATTGCCGCGGAAAGAAAAGGAAACATTCGACAAGCCGCCCGAGACATGCACGCCGGGCATTTCCTCGCGAATGCGCCCCGCCGCCTCGATGAAGGCGCGCGCATAGTCATTGTGTTCTTCAATGCCGGTCGCGACAGCGAAAATATTCGGATCGAATATGATGTCTTCCGGCGGAAAGCCGACTTTTTCGGTTAGCAAATCATAAGCGCGCTTACAGATGCGCACTTTCTCGTCAGCGGTTTCGGCCTGTCCCTTTTCGTCAAAGGCCATGACAACCGTCGCGGCGCCATAGGCCAGCACTTCACGCGCCTGTTCGAGAAATGGCGCCTCGCCTTCCTTCAGGGAGATCGAATTGACGATGGCCTTGCCTTGCACGCATTTCAGCCCCGCCTCGATCACCGACCATTTCGACGAGTCGATCATGATCGGCACGCGGGCGATATCCGGTTCGGCAGCGATCAGATTGAGGAAGGTGCGCATGGCTTGCGGGCCGTCAAGCATGCCCTCGTCCATATTCACGTCAATGATCTGCGCGCCGTTTTCAACCTGCTGACGCGCGACTTCCACCGCATCACCATAGCGCCCTTCGGTGATCATCTTGCGAAACACCGCGGAGCCGGTGACGTTGGTGCGCTCGCCGATATTGACGAATGTCGCTGTTTGCTTGGTCATGGGTCAGGCGATCTCAAAAGGCTCAAGGCCGGATAGGCGCATGGCGCGGGGGCGTTCCGCCATTTCGCGCGGCGCCGCGGTGCTCGCGGCTTGCGCGATGGCGGCGATATGTTCCGGCGTGGTGCCGCAGCAGCCGCCAAGAATATTGACGATGCCGCTTTGCGCCCACTCGCCCAGCATCGCCGAAGTGGTGTCCGGCGTTTCATCATATTCACCGAACGCATTCGGCAAGCCGGCATTGGGATAAGCGGCGACCAGCGTATCGGCGATGCGCGACAGAGTGGCGATATGCGGACGCATCAGATCAGCGCCGAGCGCGCAATTAAGGCCGACCGCAAATGGCTTTGCGTGACGCACGGAATTCCAGAACGCCTCGACGGTCTGGCCGGACAGCGTCCGGCCGGAGCGGTCGGTGATCGTGCCGGAAATCCAGATCGGAAGCTTCTCCAGCCCCTCCGCTTCAAGGTCCATGATCGCCTTCAGCGCCGCCTTGCAGTTTAAGGTGTCGGTGATCGTCTCGATCAAATAGAGATCGGCGCCGCCTTCATTCAGCGCTTCGATCTGCATCCGATAGGCGTTGTACACCTCGTCGAAAGTGACCGAGCGAGCGCCCGGATCATTCACATCCGACGACATGGACAGCATCTTGTTCAACGGGCCGATCGAACCGGCGACAAAGCGCGGCTTGTCCGGCTGTTTCGCCGTCCACGCATCCGCCGCCGCGCGCGCCAACCGGGCGCCCTTGCGATTGATCGCGATGACCTCATCAGCGCCGAGTTCGTAATCGGCCTGCGCAATCGTCGTCGACGAGAATGTGTTGGTCTCGGAAATATCCGCCCCGGCGGCGAAAAACACGTCGTGCAATTCGCTCACAATGTCCGGGCGCGTCAGGCATAGAATATCATTATTGCCTTTCATCTGGCCGGGATGCTCGGCGAAGCGGTCCCCGCGGAAGTCAGCTTCTTCAAGCCCCTTGCGCTGGATCATTGCGCCCCAGCCGCCATCAAGCACGAGAATGCGTTGCGTTGCTGCGCGTTTCAGCGCGTCGATACGGGCCTGACGTTCGCTCACGCTGCTCTCCTGTCTTTGGTGACGCCGAGATTGCGGCACAGATCGGCGGCGAGCGACGACCGGTTCATGGTGTAGAAATGGAACGCCTCAACGCCTTCAGCCCGCAAGCGTTCGCATATAGACGTGGTCAGTTCGACCGTGATGCGATCGCGCGATTCCTGGTCGTCATGGCCGTCATAGGCGCGCAACACTTTCAGCGGCACAAAGGCGCCGCACAGCCGCGCCATTTTTGAAAGCCCGGCGAAATTCGACTGCAACATCACGCCGGGCACAATCGGCTTGTCGAGCCCCGCATCGGCGGCGGCGTCGCGATAGCGCAAAAAGATTTCCGGCTCGAAAAAGAACTGCGACAATGCCCGGTCCGCGCCTGCATCGAATTTTCGCTTCAAATTATCCAGTTCGTCCTGAAGCCCGCGCGCTTCCGGATGGGTTTCCGGATAGCAACCGACTGAAATATCGAAGTCGGCGATGGCGCGCGCACCGGCGATGAGATCCGACGCGAAGGCATATCCTTCAGAATGCGGACGATAGGGCGCGCCGATGCCTTCCAGCGGGTCGCCGCGCAAGACGACAATCCGGCGAACGCCCGATGACCAGTAATTGCGCAAGACATCATCAATCTCGTCGCGCGCGGCGCCTACGCAAGTGATATGCCCCGCCGCCGGCGCGCCGGCCTTTTCGTTGAGGTCGCGCACCATGCCCAGCGTCCGGTCCCGCGATGAACCGCCGGCGCCATAGGTCACCGAAATAAAATCCGGCCCCAGCGCCGCAAGCGACCGCGCCGTCTCCAACAGCTTTCCCGCGCCCTCATCGGATTTGGGCGGGAATATCTCGAATGACAGCGCAAGCGGCGACATGACTTTTCTCCTGAGCGGTCACGGGGGCTGAAATTTGACTGGTATCAACAGTACCCGTTATTACATCAGGATATATACATTTCTTTATATGATTGAAAAGCGCAAACTTCGCCCTCAGGCGAAATCTCCGCTAAGTCGCTGCTTTTTAAGATAAAATACCCCGCGCGTGGGCGTCAGTATTGACGCCGGTCCGTGACTGCTGCGGGCCTGTCAGGCCAAATCAGCCCGGAACGACAGCCCGCAGAGAGGTGCGGGCTGCGCCGTTGCTAGCGCATGGACCAGCCATGGCTGGCGACGATCGACTGGCCGGTAAGCGCATTGGTGTCGAAAGACGCCAGGAACACCGCAAGATCGGCGATGTCCTGAACCGTCGTGAATTCCTTGTCGACCGTATCGCCGAGCATGACCTCTTCGACGACCTGTTTTTCGGTGATGCCGAGATCGCGCGCCTGTTCGGGGATCTGTTTTTCCACCAACGGCGTTTTCACAAAGCCCGGACAAATCACATTGGACCGGACGCCATGTTTGGCGCCCTCTTTCGCCATCACGCGCGACAGGCCGAGAATGGCGTGCTTGGCGGAAACATAGGCCGACTTCAAAGGCGAGGCTTCGTGACTATGGACCGAGCCCATATAAATCAGGCTGCCGGATTTGCGCGGATACATATGCCGCACACACGCCTTGGTGGTTAAAAACGCCCCGCCCAGATGGATATCCATGATCTTCTGAAAATCCTTATACGGAAAATCTTCGATCGGATGCACGATCTGAACGCCGGCATTGGAAACCAGCGTATCAATCCGGCCCCATTTCTCGGCGACAAGATCGGTTCCCGCATTGACCGCGTCTTCGTCGGTGACGTTCATTTCTACGGTCAGACCCTCGCCGCCGCCGGCCTCGATCTTGGCGAGCGTTTCAGCGGCGCCATCCATATTGATGTCGGCGATCCCCACTTTGGCCCCGGCTTTGGCGAATTCCAGCGCGATCTCGCGGCCAATGCCGCTTCCGGCGCCCGTCACCAGCGCAACCTGATCCTTCAATTTCATCTCGCCACTCCTTTGGATAAGTCTTTAAATCCTGCGGAACCTGGAAAAGCCCGAACCTTCAAACTCCAAATAGGCGCAGCGCGGACCGGCGCCAAGCGCAAGGCGGCGATCAGAATGCGCAATCGGAATGAAAAGGGCGACCAGCGCGAAAATCCGGCGAGCGACATAGCGCGACGGCGACCAAAACGCCCGGCTGGCGCGGACGAAACGCGTGTTCAATTATAAGGGGCTGGTTGTGCGGTATAAAATGGCGCGAGTGACGGGACTCGAACCCGCGACCTCCGGCGTGACAGGCCGGCGCTCTAACCAACTGAGCTACACCCGCATCAGACAAGCCAGAAGGCTTATCGGAGCGCGCGGTTTAGGCTAGCGTGCGGCGGGCGTCAAGCGCTAATGGAAGCCGTAGAAGCTATAGTTTTCCGGGGTTTCAGGCCCGCCGCCCGCGCGCTATTGGAGACCGGAACCGCAATGACCGCCCCTTCCCCGCATTCTGCTTTTGACGGCCCCCATGGCCGCCTCGCCTATCGCCGCCGCGAAGGCCGACAAAATGGCGCGCCTGCGGTCCTGTGGCTCGGCGGTTTCCGGTCCGACATGCTGGGGACGAAGGCGGAATTTCTGGACCATTGGGCCGAGAAAAATGAACGGTCTTATTTACGCTTCGACTATTCCGGCCATGGTGAATCCGAGGGCGCTTTTGAAGACGGCTCCATTGGCGACTGGTTCGCCGACGCCCTGGCGGTCTTCGACAATCTGACCGAGGGGCCGCAAATCCTGGTGGGATCGTCCATGGGCGGGTGGATCGCCTCCCTGTTGGCGCTGGCGCGGCCCGAGCGCGTGGCGGCCATCATCTTTATCGCGCCGGCGCCGGATTTCACCGAAAGGCTGATGTGGCCGTCATTTACGGAAGCCCAGCGCCAGACGATCCTGAGCGCCGGGCGGATCGAACTGCCCTCCGACTATTCTGACGAGCCGGAGATCATCACCGCCAGGCTGATCGAGGATGGACGCCGCCAATTAGTGATGACCGGGCCGATTCCGATTTCCTGCCCGGTGAGGATCCTGCAGGGCATGCAGGATGACGCCGTTCCTTACGCCCACGCTCTCGCCTTCGCCGAAATGCTCGAGAGCGCGGATGTGGAGATTTGCCTGACGCCGAGGGGCGACCACCGGCTTTCCACCCCGGCGGACCTGGAGCGTCTGGCGGCGGTATTGGACGCCCTGGCGCAATAGCCCGGCTGGCTCAGCTCACCGCAAAACCGCCACGCCTCGCCGCAGAAACTGCGAATCCGGGCGGGCGTTGCTTGCGACAACTGTGGCAAAGGGGTAAGCTGGCCACAATTGTCGCAGGGGACTGACTTGCGTCCCCGCCATAGCTGGACGCCGCCATGACCGAACATAAGGGCACAGACCCGACCAAACCTGAACTCGCCATCTTGAAACTGCTCTGGCGGTCGAAAGAAATGAGCGCTCGTGAAATTCACGGAGAAATCGAACAACTTTTCGGCTGGTCCTATTCCACCGTGCGCACCGTGCTGGAGCGCATGGCGGACAAAGGGCTGATCTCCAAGACACCGGTAGACGGTGTCAACATCTACGAACCGCAAGTCGGCAAGATCGCGCTGCTGTCGCGCATGATCGCCGATTTCTCCAGTCGCGTCCTTGAACTCGACACGACACCGGCGGCGGCGTTTTTCGCAGACTCGAAATTACTCAGTGATGACGAACTCGAAGAACTCGCGGGCGTCCTCAAAAAAGCGGAGAATGAGCAATGAGCGCGTTGGTCGAACCGTTTTTCTATTGCCTTCTGGCGTCGATGATCTGGGCGCCCGTCATTTACATCGCGGCCTCAAAAATCGCCGCTACGGAAAAAGGCGCGCCCGGCGTTCGCTCGCTTGCCGGTCATTTATGGCCCGCCGCCCTTATCCTCGCTGCATTGCCGGTTCTGATCGCCCCCATTGTCGCCGCGCTCGGTTTGTCCTTGCGCGCCCCGGCGCCCTTGCCGCCAATGACCGAATTCGCCGCCCCCATCGCCCTTGAAACAGACATGGCGCTGGCGGCGCCCTATGAAGCGCCGGCCACTGCATCGATCGCAGACATTCTGCGCGCATCGGCGGTGATCTATTTCTACAGCTTTTTGATGCTGTTTTTACTCGCCGCGGTGCGCCATGTCTGGTTCGCCTATCGCCTTAACTACGCAATCCCCGTGGACGAACCGAAACTTGTTGAAGCGCTGGAATATTGGCGTGAACGCATCGGCGTGAAACAGCGCCCGCGCTATTTGTTTTCACATATCGTGACCAGCGTCTGCGTATATGGCGTGTTTCGGCCGATCGTCGTGATGCCGTTTAACCTTCTCGACCGAGTCTCGATTGAGGACGCCAGCCTAATGGGCGCTCATGAAATGGCGCATGTGAAACGCGGCGATGTCGCGCTCTTCGCTCTGTGTTCGGTTGCAAAAGCGGTATTCTGGTTCAATCCGTTCATGCGCCATATTTGCGCGCGCGCCACGCTCGCCGCAGAGCAAGGCGCTGATGCGCTGGTGCTGGCGCGCGGCGTCAACCGGCGCCAATATGCGCATTGCTTTGTGCAGGGCCTGCGCCTCGCCGCTGGCGCGCGCAACGGGTTCGCCGGTGAGCTGATCCCCTCCTTCACGCCGTTCGACAAACGCTCGCGCCGCGAACGCCTCGATGCAATCCTCACCGGCGCGCCGGAAAAGCCACTGCTTACCGTCGCCGGCAAGCTCGGCCTTGGCGCTTGCGCATTCATTGCCGCGGGACTGGCCTTTGCGCAAGCTGCATTCGCTGTTTCGCCGCCAGCGCCGCGCGACGCGCTGCCCGTTGCGCCGGTAAAGGGCGAGATCACGCTGAACTACGGCGCCAAGATGAAAGCTTCCGGTCCGGCCCATGAGGGCGTCGACATCAAGGCAGAGCGCGGCGCGCCAGTGCGTGCGGCTGGCGACGGCAAGGTGATAGACGCGACGGACAAATATCAAAACAGCGATGCCTGGGGCAAAGTCGTCGTCATCGATCACGGCCACGGGCTGATCACACGCTACGCCCATCTCGATAGCTATCTTGTTCACAAGGGCGACCGCGTCGACGCCGGCGATGTCATCGCCGCAGTCGGTTCAACCGGCGTCGCTTCCGGTCCGCATCTTCATTTCGAAGTGATCGAAGACGGCGCTACAATCGACCCTGCGCCTGTCGTCCTGCGCGAGGCTTCGCTTTCTCCCGTGATCGCCCCGCGCGCCGTCGCAAGAGAAAAGACGACGCGGGAGGTCGTGCTTGCGCCGGTGGATGCAATTCGAACGGAAAGCCGGGAGGTTGCGCCGCGCGACGTCAAGCGCGAGGAAAAAGAAGCGCGCAAGCTGGAAAAGAAAATGGCGCGGCTCGAACGTGACCTGCGCAAGCAACTTGCAAAACTCGATACGCAATCCGGCCTCGACACTTTAAACGTCAAACTGCAAGGCATTGAGGTTGGCGCGATTGAAGGCGCAGACCGGCTGGCGGAACTGATCGATGAACAAATGCTGCGTCTGGAAGGTTTGGGGCAGGTCAATCTCGACTTCTCCGACATGTCGGTCGCCCTCGCGGATGCGGGCTTGAGCGAAGGTCAACTCGCTGCCATTCATCGCGCCCAAAAAAGCGCGGTGAAGCGCGCGCAAAAGGCGGTTGCCGAGACTGAAGTAATACGCGCGCGCGCGACCGCCCGGGCGGAAGTGCGAGCGGAAGCGGAAGAAGCCCGGCTTGAGCGTGAAGCGGAAATGAAGCGCGTTATGCGCGACGTCGAACGCGAACGCGCCAAGGCCGAGCGC
This sequence comes from Hyphococcus sp. D3-15, assembly GCF_055809375.1. Taxonomy (NCBI): domain Bacteria; kingdom Pseudomonadati; phylum Pseudomonadota; class Alphaproteobacteria; order Parvularculales; family Parvularculaceae; genus Hyphococcus; species Hyphococcus sp. D3-15. The sequence goes on from NZ_CM147910.1 coordinate 3,817,412, forward strand.
CAAAGTGAGCAACAACGTGCGCGCAGCATGAATGAAGCGGAAATTCTCGCGCTGCGCGAAGAGGCGATTCGCGACGCAAAGGCGAACCTGGAACAAGAACTTGTAAAGATTGAACGCCGTCGCGAAGAATTAGAGCGGGAAGCAGAAGGCCAGGCCAACTAGCTTGCCCTGCCCGGCTTCGCGGCTAGTCCTTTTCGCCGAAGCGGTCCTGCACAAGTTTGACAATGGAATCGACCGCCTCTGCGGCCTGCGGACCGGTCGCGGAAATTTCCAGCTTGGCGCCTTTGCTGGCGAGCAGCATCAACAGATCAAGCTGCGAATCCGCCAGCGCCACCCGGTCATTATTACGGACAGACACCACCGCGTCATAGGACTTCGCCAGAGACGAAAGATGGCGCGATGGGCGAATATGCAGGCCAAGCTTGTTGCAGACTTCAACAGTCTTGGTCACCGACGCTTCGTCCTGGTCTGACACTTAATCCGCCGCCTCTCCCGAAAGCACCCAGGACGCGACATTGATATATTTGCGTCCCGCCTCATGCGCCGCCTTGACGGCTTCGGGAAGATCGTCTTCAGCGCGGGCCGAAGCGAGCTTGATCAGCATCGGCAAATTGACGCCCGCCACAACTTCGGCATTCGCCTTTTCCATGACGGAGATTGCCAGATTTGACGGCGTGCCGCCGAACATGTCGGTGAGAATGATGACGCCTTCGCCGGAATCGACAGCCTTCGCCGCATCGAGAATATCCTGCCGGCGCTTTTCCATATCATCATCGGGACCGATGGACACGGCCTTCACCTGCTCCTGCGGACCAACAACATGTTCCGCGGCGGACAGAAACTCTTCCGCAAGACGCCCATGGGTGACGACAACAAGACCGATCATTCGTTTCGCATCCAACTCCGTAACAGCGCCCAATATGGTGCTGCTTTGCTTAAAAATGTCTACCCAAATCGACGATTAACGGCCCGGAATTTCTACGATAAAGCGCGCGCCCTTGCGTGCGCTGTCAGCGAAATCAGGATCAACCAGGCGATTCTCCGCGAAAATCCTGCCGCCATGAGAGTTCACAATCTGCCGGGAGATCGCCAGACCAAGGCCGGAATTGTTGCCGAAAGCCGAGCCAGTGGGGCGTTTGGTGTAGAAACGCTTGAATATGGATTCAAGATTGTCCGGCGGGATACCCGGTCCGTCATCTTCCACAACAATCCGGGCGAGCCCGTTGCGCGCCGTCGGCGGCTCCAGAAAGACGCGGACCTCGCCGCCGGGCGGACTGAAGGAACGCGCATTGTCGATCAGGTTGCGAATCACCTGCCCCAGCGCCGACGGATTGCCGAGGACATAGCCCTGCTGCAACGGATCATTGAAAGCGACGCGAACCTCGCCGTCTCTCGTCGTGTCGCCATACATCGCGACAATGTCTTTGATCAGCCTGCCAAGGTCGATGGCTTCGCGGGTTTCACGCGCAAGCTCCGCATCTAGGCGCGACGCATTGGAAATGTCGGTGATCAGCCGGTCCATGCGCAACACGTCTTTTTGAATGACCGCCAACAGTTTCGCCTGCTGTTCCGGCGTCTTGGCGATCTGCAAGGTCTCGGCCGCGCTGCGGATCGAGGTCAGCGGGTTTTTCAACTCATGCGAAACATCCGCCGCAAAACTTTCAATCGCATCGATGCGCGCATAGATCGCCTGGGTCATTGATTTCAATGAAGCCGACAGCTCGCCAATTTCGTCCTTGCGGTTGGTGAAATCGGGAATGCGCGCCCGTCCCGCCGCCGCGATGCCCTCGCGCACCTTGTCCGACGCCACCGCAAGCTGGCGGATCGGTTGCGCGATCATCGTCGTGAGCAACAAGGATGAAAGGATCGCCGCCGCCACCGCCCAGCCAAAGAACGGCAAAATCGAAAGCCGCGCATCTTCGACAAGCGCGTCAATGCCGCCGCTTTCCGCCGTCACCACGCCATAGATCGCCTGCACACGGCGGATCGGCACGGAAACCGACGCAACCAGCTCGCCTTCCTCGTCGAGGCGCACCGATGCGGCCCCGCGCTCTGATGCAAATGGCGAAGAGGCGAGCGCCGCATTAAGCTCATCTTCGATTGATCGTCGCGAGGCCTCCATACGGTAATCACGAGAGAAAAACCGCGACAGCTTTCGCCATACCCCTTCCTCATCCAACACTTCGGTCAGTGTGCCGTTTTCCTGAATGGGCGGGAGCGCCTGCGCGACGATTTCATCCTGGCGCAGAACAACATCTTCAATCAGCAGCGCTTTGGCGTCGCTGACAGGCGGGTCCTCAAAGGTCTGCGGCGCGTTAAAGATCCGCACCCGGCCTTCAAAACTGTCCCACACCCGGTTGAACACTTCGCGCACATCGCGCTGGCTCAGGGACAGCGCGCAAATCGCTTCGCCTTCCTGTCCTGCAATATCGGCGGCCTCTACAGGCTGACAGCTATTTTCATCAATCGCCACCTGCGCCAGCACGTCGGCGATGATCTGCGCCTGCGCGCGCACGCCTTCAAGTTTCGCCTGGATGAGACCGTCCCGATATTGCGTCAGCGCAAATGAACCGAGCAACAAAATGACAAGGCCAATGAGGTTGGCGAGAACGATAGTCAGCGTTAGCCGCGACACCGCCATCGGCGCACGTCTTCGCCGCGCGATCCCGCCCTCATTATCCATTGCCGATCAGGCGTCCTTATATTTGTAACCGACGCCATAAAGCGTTTCGATCAGAATCAAATTCCTTGTCGACCTGCCGGAATTTCTTCCGCACCCGTTTGATATGGCTGTCGATTGTACGGTCGTCCACATAGACCTGGTCGTCATAGGCGGCGTCCATCAGCGCATCGCGGCTTTTCACAAAGCCCGGCCGTTGCGCCAGCGATTCCAGAATCAGGAATTCCGTCACCGTCAGCACCACCGGCATGCCTTTCCAGTTGCAGGCATGGCGCATCGGATCGAGCGTCAGGTCGCCCCGGCGCATGATTTTCTTTTCTTCTTCTTCGGTCGGTGTTTCGCCGGCCTGGCCACGACGCAACACCGCCTTCACCCGTTCCAGCAGCAGGCGCTGCGAAAACGGCTTTTTGACATAGTCGTCCGCGCCCATGGTGAGGCCGAGCACCTCGTCGATCTCCTCATCCTTGGAGGTGAGGAAAATCAACGGCAGCGCAGAATTCTGACGAATGCGGCGCAACAGCTCCATGCCGTCCATGGTCGGCATCTTGATGTCGGAGACCACCATGTCCGGCGGGGTCGACTGAATAAATTCAAGCGCCGCGGCGCCGTCCTCAAATGTTTTGACCGTATGCCCCTCCGCCTCAAGAGCGATGGAAACCGAGGCCAGAATGTTTTCGTCGTCATCGACAAGCGCGATTGTCGCCATCTTTCTTTCAATCCCCTTGTGAATTCAAAATCTTACTAGATGCGCTCGCGGGCGTATAGAAGGCGCGGAGGAGGCGTTTTTGTGTCCGGAGCCGCATTTCCGCTCAATCATCCCCAGCGGCGGCGTCAATAAAGCCCGCCAGCGCCACATCCCGCTCTGATAGGCCGCCCGCATCATGGGTCGTCAGCGTGATATCCACCCGATTATAGACATTAAACCATTCCGGGTGATGGTCGGCTTTTTCCGCCGCCAGCGCCACCCGGCTCATAAAGCCCCAGGCCGCGTTGAAATCGTCAAAAGCAAAGCTTTTTTTGACGGCGTCCCGGCCCTCGGTCGGGGCCCAGCCCGGATGGTCCTTCAAAAAGGCGGCCCTCGCATCGGGGCTCAATTTCGCGACCATTCTCTTCTCCTTCACCCTGTCAGGCGCTTGCATAGGGCCATTTAGGCCCGGCTGGCCGCTTTGTCATGCCTTTGACGCCGGGATTTCGGCGCGCGGCAAAACCACCGCTTATCACGTTCTGTGATTGACAATCATTCGCAGGCTGGCTAGCCGTCCGTTAGTAATAATCAATCGCAAATCCAGATAGAAGAAAGCAGCCCCCCGATGTTGAGGACTAGTCTACTCGCCGCCGCCGCGAACCTGGCGATTATTAGCGCGGCGCATGCAGATGGAAGCAGTGCAATTTCAGCGATCGCCTTTGTTGATGAGATCAACGTGTTTGGCGCTGCAGGCGGCCTCGACGAAGTACCCGGCGCGATCACCTATCTCGACGCAGACGACCTGGCCAAGCAGTCCAATACGGACATTCTGCGCACGCTGCGCCGGTCGCCGGGCGTCAACATTCAGGAAGAAGACGGCTACGGCCTGCGGCCGAATATCGGTTTGCGCGGTTCCGGCTCAGACCGTTCGGCGCGGATCACCGTCATGGAAGACGGCGCGCCCATCGCCCCCGCCCCCTATGCTGCGCCGGAAGCCTATTATTTTCCCTATGCGGGCCGCATCAACGCAATTGAAATCACCAAGGGCACAGGCGTCGTCAAATACGGACCGCGCACCACCGGCGGCGCGATCAATCTGTATTCAACACCGATCCCGGAAGAGTTCGCCGCGAAAGCGCAAATCCTGTTCGGCTCCGATGACGGCAAGCGCCTGCATGTCTGGGCCGGCGGCCGCGAGAGCCTCGGCGCGCTCGACGCCGGCCTCCTGATCGAGACCTATCAGCACAATACTGACGGCTTCAAACGCATCGACGCCGGCGGCGATACGGGCTTTGATGTTTCCGACTATGTTGTAAAGGCGGGCCTTTACACCAAAGACGGCGCCGCCGTTCCGCAAAGCCTCGAGTTTAAATATCAGCGTTCGGATGAAACCTCGAACGAGACCTATCTCGGACTGACCCGCTCCGATTTTTCGGCGGACACGCGCCGCCGCTATAACGCGTCGCAGGAAGACCAGTTCAATGGCGACCATGAAACATTCCAGCTCAGCTACTTCGCTGAACTCACGCCGGACCTGACCCTTGATGTCATCGCCTATCGCACGGAATTCGCGCGGGACTGGTTCAAGCTGGAACGCGTAATGGGCGTATCAACGTCTTCGATCCTCAATGACCCGATCACCTATGCGATGGAATTCCAAAACATCCTCGCCCAGCCCGGTTTCATCGGTCCGGATGACGCCCTCGAGATCCGCCACAATGCGCGCGAATATTACGCCAAAGGCATTCAGGGCATTCTGACTTACAAAGCCACGACCGGCGCCATCGACCACACATTCGAAGCCAGCCTTCGCTGGCATGAAGACGAAGTGGATCGCTTCCAGAATTTCGAGTTCTTCCGGGCCGACAACGCCGAATTGCTGCGGACCAGCGTCGGCGCGCCGGGAACCGATTCCAACCGCATCGAGACCGGCGAGGCGCTGGCGATTTTCGTACAGGACAATATTGATTGGGGTCGCTTGCACGCGACGTTCGGCGTTCGCATCGAAGACATTGACCTCAAACGCTTTGACTATGGGCGCATGGACCCGGACCGCACGGGCGCCAATCTTTCAACGCGCGAAAACACGCTGACGGCGGTCTCGCCCGCTATCGGCATCGTCTATGATCTTACAGATCAGCTATCCGTGCTCGGCGGCGTCTATCGCGGTTTCGCCCCTCCCTCGCCCGGTAATTCCAATTCCAGCGAAGAGAAATCGACCAATTGGGAAGCGGGCTTGCGCTGGGCCGACGGCGCGGCGAGCTTCGAAGCCATCGCCTTTTTCAACGATTACCAAAATCTGCTCGGCACCTGCACCGCGTCAACTGGCGGCGGTTGCGTCATCGGCGACCAGTTCGATGGCGGCGGTGTGGATGTCTATGGTCTTGAACTGGTGGCGGGCGTCGACGCCGCTGCTTGGGTCGAAGCCCCCTTCGCGATCCCGCTTTCTGCTGTCTACACCTATACCCATGGCGAATTTCAGTCGGCCTTCTCGTCCGGCTATGGGCCTTGGGGCGAAGTGAGCGTTGGCGACGAACTGCCATATCTTGCCGACCATCAGTTGTTCTTAACCGCGGGACTTGAAGGCGATAATTGGGGCGGCGAACTGGCCATGCTTTACCAATCGGAACGCCGCACGGTCGCCGGTCAGGGCGCGATCCCTCTTGCTGAACGGCTCGACGCACACACCGTGTTCGATTTGTCCGCCTATGTCGGCATTATCGATGGCGTGACATTGCGCGGCAAAGTCGAAAATCTTTTTGATGAAGATTACATCGCCGCGCACCAGCCGGCGGGCCTGCGCCCCGGCCTGCCGCGCACCTTTTGGCTGGGCGTCGATCTCTCGCTCTAGCCCGAACGGAAAAGGGCCGCTCACAAAGAGCGGCCCTGGAATCTTTATAAAAAGATCCGCAATTTCTTCAGCCAACAGGCCTCAAGATCTTTCCTAAAATCCGGTGGTCAAACGGCGCTCGAAGGCTGCTCCGAGGCGCGTTCTTTCCACAAAGACCTCATTGGCTTTAAGAAATCACTCGACATCAGATCACCTCCTCTCGTTGATTTGAACCTGTGCAAATAATGGGGTGCGTTTTCCCGCTTGGCAAGGGGCAAATGGTTAACGAAATCCGCCCGCCGCACGCGCATTTTCGGGCGAATTTCAGGGCTCGCCCCAGGCGATCCGTATAAGGAATATATGCAACGCGCAATCGCGCCGCCCGGACGATCATAGTCCGGGCGGGCGGCGTTTACTCCGCTACATTCACCAGCATCGGCGCGACATAGGGAATCCAGATCGCCGAATAGGCGATCACCATGGAAATTCCGATCGGACACACCCAGCGGATCAGGAAGCGCCAGCGCTTGAACCAGATCTCGGACTTAAAGCCGATCGCCTCGCGCGCAGTCGATGTTGAAACGATCCATCCGGCGAAGATCGCGGCGATGAGACCGCTGACAGGCAGGATGATATCGGTCGTCGCACTCAGAAAGTCGAGCAGCACCATACCCTTGAACAGGGACATTTCACCAAGCGGCTGCCATGTATTCCAGAAGCCCGCCTGCGCTTCGCCATTCGGGCCTTGCTGCGGCACCTGGCTGAGCGCGTTGGCGACGCCAATGGCGAAGGCGACAAGGCCAATGCCGCCAGCGGAAAGAATGCGGTTGTCGCCTTTGGATTGTTCATCGACCCATTTTGTCGAGGTCTCCAGCAGCGCAATCGAAGATGTGATTGCGGCGAATAAGGCGAGCAGGAAGAAAGCAAGGCCGAACAGCCCGCCGACCGGCATGCCGTGGAAAGCAAGCGGCAAGGTCTGGAACATCAGGGTCGGTCCGCCCCCCGGCGCAAGGCCCATGGCGAACACGATCGGAAAGATCGCCAGGCCCGCCACAATGCCGACGCCGGTATCGGCGATAGCAACAAGACGCGCCGAACGCGGCAGGTCCTGATCTTCGCGCATATAGGCGCCGTAAGTGGCCATCAACGCGGAGCCAAGGCCGATTGAGAAGAACGCCTGCCCCAGCGCAGCGGAGATCACCGAGCCGTCTTGAAGACCGTGCAGCAATCCGCGACGAATGGCGCCGTCAGCCAGCACCGTATCCTGCAGCCGCACGCCAAGAAGGAAATCAATGCCCTGACCGCGATCACCGGTGGCGAGCGCATAAAAGAACAGCACGATGAGCAATATGAAAAACGCCGGCATGAGATAGGTCACCGCCGCTTCGATCCCGCCCTTAATGCCGCGCATCACGATGCCCACAGTGAGCACCATGAAGATCGCGTGATAGATGATCATCCGGGTCGGATTGTTGAGGAGCTCGCCCAGCTTCGCGCTGACCTGCTCGCCGGTCAGCTCCGCAAATGCGGGCGCGGCGAGACCGGCCAATCCATTCGCGCCGACAGACGCGGCGAGATCGCCCCCGATCATCACCACATAGGCGATCACCCAGCCGGCGATAACTGAATAGAAGGTTAAGATGACAAAGGCGCCGAGCATGCCCAGCCAGGACTGCATCGACCAGAGCGGCGACCGGCCCTCGGCCTTGGCGATTTTCACCACGCTGCCCACAGCCGACATGCCGCCCCGGCGGCCGATAAACAGCTCTGCCACCAGCACCGGCAGGCCGATCAGCACCACGCAGAGCAGGTAAAACAGGACGAACGCCCCGCCGCCATTTTCACCGGCGACATAAGGAAAGCGCCATAGATTGCCCAGGCCCACCGAGGAGCCGATGGCGGCCATAATAAAGGCCGCCCGTGAAGACCAATGGGTGTTTTCCCCCGCCGTGCCTTGCATCTGTTATTATCCCTCGAAAACTTGATCGCCAGAGTGGCGTATTCTGTGATTTTAGACAAATTTTTACGTTTGTTAGCAAATATTGCTCAAGCGTGCGGCCGTAAATAGATCAAATAAGGCGTGGGGTGCGCCAAACCGGCCGTATCTAGGGACTGGAAGAGTGACTGAACCGCGGACCATAGAGCCAGCGCATATTCAGTTGGAGCAGGTGAACAGCCTGGTCTCCGCTGCTGGAGTCGACGGCGCGCGGGCGATTCTCGAGGCCTTCCAGCGCTCGACCACTGACCTTCTGGTTTCCCTTGGGGAAGGCGTGAATGGCGGGGAGCTCAATGACGCATCCCGAACCGCTCATGCGGTGAAAGGATCGGCGGCGAATGTCGGCGCGCAATTGCTCGCCGAGACCGCAGCGACAATTGAGAAAGCCTGCAAGGCGGGAGACGCTTCGACCGCCGCGGGCATGCTCGGTGAAGCGCAAGTCCTGTTCGATATTTTCTGCGAGCATTTCGAAGCGCATCTGGCGCAGGTTTAAGCCGAATAATTTTCGCAGGCCCCGCGCATGGCGCGTCCGGCATGTCTTATCCCAGAAAATCACCGGAGCGATACATATCCTGATCGCGATGGACATGGGCGCTCATCACCAGTCCGAAACCGGCCATAATAGTCAGCATCACGGTGCCGCCATATGAAACCAGCGGCAGCGGAACGCCGACAACTGGCGCCAGCCCCATCACCATGCCGGTATTGATCAACACATAAAGCGTGAATGTCGCGACCACGCCGACGCACATCAATCTTGCAAAATGCAACTTGGTCGACATGGCGATGGAAAAGCCAACAAAGATGATCGCGAGATAGACCAGCAACAAACCGATCGCGCCGACAAAACCGAACTCCTCCCCAAAAATCGTGAAGATAAAATCGGTCTGCATTTCCGGCAGGAATTTAAGCTGGCTCTGCGTGCCTTCCATATAGCCCTTGCCGTCAAGGCCGCCTGAGCCGAGCGCAATTTTCGACTGCAGCAAATGATAGCCCTGCCCCAGCGGATCGCGTTCCGGATCGAGGAAGGTCAAAATCCGGTTCACCTGATACTCTTTCAGAATGTCGAACCGGTATGCGCCATAAGCCGCAGCGGCCCCGCCTATAATCGCGCCAAATCCGATGCGCCAGGAAAGACCCGCGACAAAAATCATGATCGCGCCGGTCGCCGCCAGCAACAGCGCCGTGCCGAGATCCGGCTGAATGAAGATCAACCCGACAGGCGCGCCAACCATAAGCGCCGGGGGAATGAGATAGAGAAAATGCGAAACCTGTTCGGCCCTGAGCCCGTGATAATAACGCGCCAGCCCCATGACGAGGCCGATTTTCATCGCTTCTGAAGGCTGAAACTGCAGGCCGCCAAATTCAATCCAGCGCCGCGCGCCCATATTCACTTCACCGATCACCGGCACCAGCGCCAGCGCGAACAGCGCGGCGAAATAGGTGGGATAAGCGAGCGCCATCCAATACCGGATCGGCACCATTGCAACGCCGATCAAAATGCTGAGCGCCGCGGCGTAGCGCAGGCCATGCTTGAGCGCCCAAGGCTCCCAGTGGCCTTCCGCAACAGAGAACAAGGTAATCACGCCGGCGCCCGCAATCATCGTCAGCAGGATGAGCATCGGCCAATGCAGTCTGGATAATTTATCACGCAAACCGCGGCGGCGTCCGGGAAGGATGATCGAAGACATGACCTAGCTCTCCTTCACGCCGGAGGCGCGCGCCAGCGTGCGCGGGTCAAGCGGGGTGCGCGACGCCGGATCTTTTTCGGCGACCGCCTTCATAATGTCGCGGGCTTTCGGACCCGCCGCCCGCGCGCCGCCAATGCCGTGCTCGATCACAACCGAACAAGCATAGCGCGGGTTTTCATAGGGCATATAGCTGACGAACAATGCATGGTCGCGGCGCGCCCAGGGCAGATCTTCAGGCTTGGTGAGACCACGGGCGCGGTCTTCGGTCGTGATCGCATAGACCTGGCTGGTGCCTGTCTTGCCCGCCATCTGCCATTCGGGATCATCGAGGCGCGAGCGCGCGGCGGTGCCATATTCGTTGGTCACCGCATTCATGCCCGCCCGGACGACAGACAGGTAATCCTGATTCACATCGATCAACGGCGCTTCGGGCGCCGGCAACACCAGATCGCCAACCGCCCGCACGAGACGCGGACGCACCGCGCGCCCGGTGGCGACACGCGCCGCCATCACCGCAAGTTGCAGCGGCGTCGAGGTCACGTAACCCTGGCCGATAATGCAGGAGAGGGTTTCACCCTGAAACCATGGTTGCTGCGCTGGATTGCCGGCGAAATATTGCTTCTTCCATTCACGGTCAGGAACAACGCCGCGCTGCTGGCCGGAAATGCCGAGTTCATAGGACTGGCCGAGACCGAATTTGCGCGCAGTCTCCGCGAGAAGGTCGATATCAAGCGTCTTGGCGATTTCGTAGAAATAGACGTCGCAGGAATGCTTGAGCGCATCCTTCATATTGACGGTGCCGTGGCCGCCGCGTTTCCAACAATGGAAATAGCGATTGCCGTACCAGACGCGGCCGCTGCAATGGGCTGTCTGGTTCGGCTTAACGCCGGCCGCCTGCGCGGCGATGGTGGAAATCAATTTGAATGTCGAACCTGGCGGGTACACGCCGGAAATCGGTTTGTTCAAAAGCGGCTTATACGGGCTGGCGTTTAGGTCTTTCCAGAGCGTCGGATCAATCCCGACATTGAAATCATTCGGGTTGAACGCCGGCGTCGACGCAAGCACCAGAATATCGCCCGTGATGGCGTCGATAACGACGGCCGCGGCGCTTTGCTCATCCTGCTCAACGCCGGGAGTGGGCTCAGCCAGCACTGACATGGCGTGCGCCTGCAATTCCACATCGATGGTCAGGGCCAGCGTCTTGCCCTGCACCGGCGGCACGGCGCTGTCGACCATTTCCTCAATGACGCGGCCATGGGCGTTGATCTTGACGTTCATCGCGCCGGCGCCGCCGCGCAGTTCTTTTTCGTATGTGCGCTCCAGCCCCTCGCGCCCAACCTTGAAACCGGGCTGGCGCAACAGCACGCGCTCGTCATCGCCTTCCTGCGCGGCGAGGTCGCGTTCAGTGACCGCGCCCACATAACCGATCACAAACGCCGCCTCCGCGCCGTGCGGGTAATCGCGGGTTTCGCCCACATTCGGCAGCACGCCAGCCAGATGCGGCAATTCGAAATTGATCTTGGAGAAGTCTTCCCAGGACAGGTTGTCGGCGATCTGCACCGGCGTGAACGATCCGCGGCGGCGAATTTCGCGCATGATGCGCGCCCGTTTTTCTTCACTTACCGGCGTGATCTTCGAAATCTTGTCGAGCGCAGCGTCAACGTCGCGCGCCTGTTCCGGCACCAGCAGCACACGGAAATTCTTGCGATTGGACGCCAGCGGCTCGCCAAATCTGTCGACGATTTCACCGCGCAGCGGCGTCAGAATGCGCCGGTTGAACTGGTTGTTCTGCGCAAGATCGAGATATTTTTTATGCTCGGCGATCTGCAACTGATAAAGCCGCGCGGATATGCCGGCGAAAAGCAAGCTGACGCCGCCGCCGAGCAGCACCGTGCGGCGACGCACCGTTTCATAGCGTTCCGGATCATGGGCGTTGACGCTGGCCATCCTTACGCCTCCACCAATACGCGGTGGTGCAACTCACCAAAGACAATGCCGAAAAGCGGGTAAATGAGAACCGTCGCCGCAAGCTGCAGCAGCAAATAACGCACAGGCAACAACACGCCGGACATGAGGCTCATCACAAGCCAGAGAATAAGCCCCGCGCCGGCGGAAGCCAATGCAAAACCGAGCCAGACAACCTTGCGTTCACGACCGAGAAAATAGGCGCGTTGCGACATCACGATGAATTGCGTGACAAGGTAAACCGCCGGCCACAAACCAAGCGGGCCGCCGGTTAACAAATCCTGTAAAAGCCCGATCATGAAGACGCTGAGCGGCGGCAAATAATCCGGCCCGTAGACCGACCAGAAAAAAACGATCACCAGCGGCAGGATCGGCGTCGGCGCGAAGCCTTCAAAAATGCGGATGGGCGCCGCCAGAATAACCACGCCAAGCAAGCCAAGCATGGTCGGGGCGGCCGCCCTGAAGAGCCGAAACAACGTCTCAGCGCGGTATCCCATGGCTATTCCCCCGCCGGGGGCTGCTGCGGCTCATCCTGCGTCTCAGCGTCTTCGCCATCGCTGGCGGCCTCTTCCAATGGTCCTGAATCGACCACTGCGGGAAATGCATAATTGATCACCCGAACCAGGCGGGTGCGGGCGTAATTGGCGTACAGGTCCACCGTGATGCCGCCGCGGATCTCGCCCTTGACGACGCCGACGGGCAATCCGCGCGGCAAGGCGCCGCCAGCGCCCGACGTCAGTACGCGCTGGCCGGGCTCGGCTTCGACATCGTCATTGGCGGTGAAACTGATGACCGGATTGCTGCGGGTGTTGCCGACCAGAATGCCTTCAACATCCGCGCCTTCAATATAGACCGGAATGCGGCTTTGAATATCGGTGAGCAGCAGCACCCTTGAGGCGCCGCCGCCCGCTTCAACGATGCGGCCCACAAGGCCGCTATCATCAACCACGGCCTGTCCGATTTCCACATTGCTGGCGCGCCCCGCATTGACGATCATCGAGCGGGCGAAAGCGTCATTGGCCTCGCCGATGACGAACGCGCTGATCGGTTGCGCCTGCGGCGGCGCGGCATAGCCCTCAAGGGCCTCATAGGTTGTGATGGTCTCGCGCAGTTCCAGCGCTTCATTCATCCACTGGCGCAGCTCGGCGTTTTCTTCGCGCAGCGCCTTGTTCTGTTCCATGACGTTGAAATAGTCGCTGACCGAACCGGCGACTTCGTGGATGTAGTTCACCGGTCCTGAAAACAGCGACAGCACCGGCGACGCCGCATCCATGACGCCTTCGCGGGCTTTCTTGAAAACAGAGGCTTGCGCGGAATACAGGCTCGACAGCAGCAACAGCACGGAGACAAGAATGAGCAAGACAAGGGTGAAGCGGGAATGCGCTTTGCGCCCCAGCCCTTCGCGTCTGTCCTGACCCAGATAATCCATGCTTTGCGAACGTAACCGTATTCTACTTCAACAACGCCTTCGTTCGCAGAACCTAAAGTGACAGCGTGGCTGGCTGAACCCTAGATTGCAGACGAAAGAACGCCGCGCATTGCTTTCGTGTTCTCAAGCGCCGCGCCTGTACCGAGCGCCACGCAGGAAAGCGGGTCGTCGGCAACGGAAACCGGCAAGCCGGTTTCATCACGCAGCACCTGATCTAGATTCTTGAGGAGCGCCCCGCCCCCAGTCAACATAATTCCGGTATCGACGATATCGGCCGCCAGTTCCGGCGGCGTCGCTTCTAGCGCAACTTTGACCGCTTCGATGATGGCGCTGACCGGTTCCGCCAGGGCTTCGGCGACCTGCGCCTCGCCAATGCGGACTTCCTTGGGCACGCCGTGCATCAAATCACGGCCTTTAATTTGAATTGTAACCCCTGACCCTTCGGTCGGGATCATCGCGGAGCCCACTTCCTTTTTGATCCGCTCGGCCGAAGCTTCGCCAATCAACAGGTTGTACATGCGGCGGATATAGCCAACCACCGCATCGTCCATCTTGTCGCCGCCAACGCGCACAGAGCGCGAGTAAACGATGCCGCCCAGCGAGAGGACCGCGACTTCCGTCGTGCCGCCGCCAATATCAACGACCATGGAGCCTGTGGGCTCGGTCACCGGCAGGCCGGCGCCAATCGCGGCGGCCATGGGCTCTTCGATCAGTTCAACCTTGCGAGCGCCAGCGGAAAGCGCTGATTCCTGAATAGCGCGACGCTCAACTGCGGTGGCGCCGGAGGGCACGCAAACCACAATGCGCGGGCTCGCAAAGGAGCGGCGATTGTGAACCTTGCGGATGAAGTGTTTGATCATCGCTTCGGCGACTTCGAAGTCGGCGATGACGCCGTCGCGCATCGGGCGGATCGCTTCGATCTCGCCAGGCGTGCGGCCCAGCATTTCTTTCGCTTCAACGCCGACCGCGCGAACCAGCTTGCGCCCGCCGCGGGTTTCGATCGCAACGACCGACGGCTCATTGAGGACAATGCCCCGGCCTTTGACGTAAACAAGCGTGTTGGCCGTACCAAGATCGATGGCCATATCTGCGGAAAGCATGCCGAACAGTGTGGAGAGCATTGGGCTGGTCCTATGCGTGGGTGCTGAAAGTCACCGACGGTTTTATCCTTAATGCGTTCCTAAATCGTCAACAAAGCCCGAAAATCCGGCATTCCCCCGGCTCTTTGCGGGATCATCTCCGGCAATCGCCTCAATACGCATTAACAAGATTCTCCGGCTGGCGACGGCTTTCTTAATAAACATTTTCCCGCTTTCGCAGGCGGCGATAGAGCCAGCGCATGAGCACGAGAAAGCCCAGCCATCCGGCGATAATCAATGCGATCAGCCCGAGATCACCCGGATCCCGGCTCATGAAGAATTCAACAACATTGTCCATTTGTCCCTGTAAGGCGTTGGGATCAGGGAAAAATGCAGAAAGCACCGCGATCAGGGCGATTTTCGGAATGATGCCTATTCCGGTGCCGGCCCAGTATTTCCACATGGGGATGTGAGCAGCGCCGGCCGCCGCATTGACGACGATGAAGGGCGCAGACGGCACCACGCGCACCAGCCCGCTGGCTAGAATTCCGTGGCTGCCGATGAAATCTATCGTCCGCTGCACCCGGTCGCCGCCAAACCGGCGCACCCAGCGCCCGCCGAGAAAATGCCCGAGGCCGAAAGTCAGCGTGGCGCTGGCCATGGTGGCGATCCACGAATAGATCGCGCCGTTTTTCGGCCCGAACACGATGACGGTGACTGTGATCAGGCCGACCTGGGGAAACCCTGTCAGCGCCAGAAACACGAAAATCGACACCACTCCGACGACCGCCCATGGGGATTCGGCCGCCGCCATGATCAGCTTACGCAATTGGCCGTCCTGCTCGAGATTGAACCATTGCTGGCCGAAAGCGAGCATCACCACGACGAAGAAGAGAAGAATGATGGAGACCGCCAGCGAGGTGATCGCCTTGGCGTCCATGGAGGATAAAAATCGCGCCAACCGGCGCAGGAACTCGACCATACCCTTTGCGGTCCCGCTTACGCTGACCCGGCCGTCGCGCTTCCCCGCTGCGATCGCCGTCCGACGCACCCGGCCTTCCTGGCCCAGCGCTGAATTACCCGAAAAGAAAGCCGCCCAAGCCCCCACCCGGCCCGGAACATGCCGTGATTTGATAACGCCGCCCCCTCGAAAATGCAATCTTGCGGCGCGGCATCTAAGCTACCGCCAAGGCGTCAATATGATCATACGGTTAGGCTGTGTTGCTTTCCAACTGCTGCAAGATTTCCGAGACCGCCGCCGCAGAATTTTCCGCACGCGGCCAATTCGCCGCCTGGTTTCGAAACCAGGTGAGCTGACGCTTGGCGTAGTGACGCGTGTTCTGCTGCAATTGCGCCAGCGCATCTTCGCGGGTCATCTCGCCGCGCAACAATTTTGCAATTTCACCGACGCCCAGCGCTTTCATCACCGGCAGGGACGGATCGAGATCGCGCAGCAATAGCACCCGCACCTCCTCAATGGCGCCATCTTCGAGCATCGCCGCTGCCCGCGCGTCGCAGCGCGCATAGAGCACCTCACGCGCCGGCTCGACCACAATGCGCGCGGCGACTGCGCCAATGAGCGGCGTGCGGGGCAAGGACTGAAAATGCGATATGGGCTGTCCCGTCGTGGTGAAAACCTCCCAGGCGCGTTTGAGACGCTGCGCATCGCCAGCGGGCAGGCGCGCCATTTTCGCATCCTGCGACACCACCTCTTCGCGGAAAGCCGCCGCCCCGAGGTCACGCCAGCGCTCGAGAGCGGCGGCGCGGATCTCTGCCGGCGCCTCGGGAACCGGAGACAAGCCCTCCTCCAGCGCCCGGAAATAAAGCCCCGTGCCGCCTGTCAGCACCGCCGCTTTGCCGCGCGCGGCTATCTCGCTCAGCGCCGTCTCCGCGAGACGGGCCCAGCGCCCCGCCGAACAGCGCTCCGCCCCATCAAGGACGCCATATAAGTGATGCGCCGCTGCGCCCTCATCAGCCTCGGACGGACGGGCTGTCACGATGCGCAGATCGCCATAGACCTGCATGGCGTCAGCATTGACGATTTCCCCGCCAAGCCGGGCGGCGAGCTCAATCGCGGCGGCCGACTTGCCGGAGGCGGTCGGCCCTGCAATACAAACGACCAAATCTGAGGTTTCAATCGACATCCCCATGCACCGTACCGCCATCACCCTGATTTGTAATCGGGCAACACCATTGCTCGATGATGAATTCTCCGCCCGCTTTTCCGCTTATCTGAACCAGATGGATCTGGGGACGGTCGCTCCTGTCATGCTGGCGGAGGGAGTCGCGTTTGATTTTCTGTGCACCGGACAAATGCCGGAAGCGGAATTAAAATCTGCTGTGGCGAGCTTTATCGGCGACGCGCCAATCGATGCGGTGATCCAGTCCGCTGAAGGCCGCCGCAAAAAGCTGCTGATCGCCGACATGGACTCAACC
The DNA here is from genome assembly GCF_055809375.1 of Hyphococcus sp. D3-15. Lineage (NCBI taxonomy): Bacteria > Pseudomonadati > Pseudomonadota > Alphaproteobacteria > Parvularculales > Parvularculaceae > Hyphococcus > Hyphococcus sp. D3-15. Next base: position 3,834,203 of record NZ_CM147910.1, read on the forward strand.
ATTATCGAGCAGGAATGCATCGACGAACTCGCCGAATATGCAGGCAAGCGCGCCGAGATATCCGCCATCACCGAACGCGCCATGCGCGGCGAGCTGGACTTCGAAGGCGCCCTGACCGAACGCGTCGCCATGCTGAAGGGCTTGCCGGAAAGCGTGCTCGCGGAAACTTTTAAAAAACGCATCACGCTGACGCCCGGCGCGCTGGAACTTGTAAAGACAATGAACGCACAAGGCGCCATGACCGCGCTGGTGTCTGGCGGCTTCACCTATTTCACCGGCCGGGTCTCAGAAAAGGTCGGCTTCCAGTATAATCAGGCGAATATTTTGCTGGTGGAGGATGGCGTGCTGACCGGCAAGGTCGCCATGCCGATCCTCGGTCGCGCCGCCAAGCAGGAAGCCCTCGAGCGCATCGCCGGAGAAAAGAAGATTTATCTTGCCGACACCATGGCGGTCGGCGACGGCGCCAATGATCTTTCCATGCTCGGGCGCTCGGGCGTCGGCGTCGCCTTTCACGCCAAGCCCGCCGTGGCCAAAACCGCCCATGCCTCTATCAAGCATGGCGACTTGTCCGCCCTGCTCTATCTGCAAGGCATTCCGCAGGTTGAATTTTCAAACTGAGCGGCGCGTCTGGTTACGGACGCAAGGACTCATAGAACAGCAGATCGCCACGCTGCACATAGATCTGCACCGGACCGCTATTGAGGTTGCGCAGCTTGCCAAGCTTGTCGACCGCCGCTGACGGACGCGTCACCCGCTCCCAGCCAATCTCGAGAATGATGTCGCCCGGCTGCAGCACGATCGCGGCGGTGCTTTCAGGGTCCACCGCCGTCACCACCACACCTTGGACTGTCGGCGGCAAACCATAGGCCTGACGGACATCGTCGGTCGGCTCCTGCAAGGTCAAGCCTGATCCCTTCGCCGCGCTGGCCGGCAACACGCCGCCAGAGGCCGACGCCATTTGGCGCGTTTCGCGGCGGTCAATGCGAACCTGTACGGTCATGCGGCGTCCGTCGCGCAGCACTTCCATCGGCACGGTCGAGCCGATTTGCGTGTCGGCGACCGCGCGCGTCAGATCGCGAACGCTCGCGATCTCGCGGCGGTTGAATTGCAGGATGACGTCATTTGGCTCAAGCCCTGCATCCGAGGCGGGGCTATTGGGCCGCACGATTGTCACCACTGCGCCTTTCGGCGCGCGCAGGTTCAAGCTCGACGCCAGCTCCGGCGTAACATCGTCAATTGAAACGCCGAGCCAGCCACGGCGGGTTTCGCCATAAGTCAAAAGCTGCGTGACAACAGTTTCCGCAAGATCGGCGGGCACGGCGAAACCAACGCCGACCGAACCGCCGGTCTGGGAATAGATCGCCGTGTTCACGCCGACTACCTTGCCGGTCATGTCGAACAACGGTCCGCCGGAATTGCCGCGATTGATGGCGGCGTCAGTCTGGATGTAGTCATCATACTGACCGGAATTGATGTCGCGATTGCGCGCCGACACGATGCCGACCGTCACCGTCCCGCCAAGACCGAATGGATTGCCGATAGCGATCACCCAGTCGCCAACCCGCGCCGAATCGGAATCGCCGAAATCCACGGCGGGAAATTTGCCGCCGCCTTCGAGTTGCAGAACAGCAAGATCGGTTTCGCGGTCGCGCCCTTTTACAGTCGCAACGAATTCGCGTCCGTCATGCAGCGTGACAGTAATGTCGTCCGCATTGTCGATAACGTGATTGTTGGTGACCACCAGACCGGAGTCATCAACGATGAAGCCGGAGCCGAGCGACACCGCCGGCTGGTCGAATTTGCGTTGAAGCGGCGCGAGTTCGCCGCTGGTCTTGCCGCTGCGCGAACGCTGGGCCGATGAAATATTCACCACAGAGGGAGTGAGCTTTTCCGCGAGGTCAGCGAAGCTTTCCGGCGCGCCGCGCGATGGCGCAACCGCGCCCGCCTGCGCTCCGGCCAGCGCGCCCACCGCGACGACCCCAGCCAAAAATCCCCGAACCGCACCCAAACGAGCCATAACCGCCTCTATCTTCCCCGTGGCCAAAAACCGTAGCGCAAAACAGGTTAACGCAAAGCAGACCGCCCGCAAACGCTTTGGCGTTGCGGGCGGGCAGGAATTAAGTGCAAAGGCAAACGCCTATTGACGCGTTCCTTGCAAGTTATTGAAATAGCGGAAGAATTCGCTGTCCGGCGAAAGCAGGATTGTCGTCCCGCCCTTTTTCAGCGCTTCCTCGTAAGCCAGCAGGGAACGATAAAACGCGAAGAATTCCGGGTCTTTGCCATAGGCCGCGGCGAAAATCGCGTTTCGCTCGGCATCGGCGGCGCCTCGTATCTTCTCGGCTTCTTCGTTCGCTTCCGCCTTGATCTCGATCACCTGACGGTCGGCCTGGGCGCGGATCTGGTTCGCCCGCTCGCTGCCTTCAGAACGATATTGCTGTGCAAGCTGATTACGCTCGGCGATCATGCGCTGGAACACCGCTTCTGAGTTGGTTTGCGGCAGGTCGGCGCGGCGAATTTTGACATCAACAATCTCGATGCCGAGCGGCCGCGCAGAACCGCTGAGCTGTTCGCGGATGCGCCCCATCAGTTCGCTACGGCGTTCGGAAATGATTTCATCCACCGTCACATTGCCGAGCACGGCGCGAATGGAGTTGTTCAACTGCGAACCCAATCTGACTTCGCCCTGATCCACATTGCCCACCGACTGATAAAACAGCAACGGATCGACAATCCGGTAGCGCGCGAACGCATCGACAATCAAACGCTCCTGATTGCGCGCGATGATTTCGGTTTGTCCCTGCTCAAGATTGCGATTGCGCTTGTCGATGAAGTTCACGTTTTCCGCAAAGGGAACTTTAAACTTCAGCCCGGCCTCACCGTACTGACTTTTGGGCTCCCCGAAGCGGAACACCAGCGCTGAATGCGTTTCAGGCACGATGAAAGCAGAGTTCACGAGAACAACCACTATAGCGGCTGCAATGACGCCTATAATCGGAAGAGAAAAATTATTCATCCTAGTTCCCTCCCTGCTGTGACGGCTGACGGCGCACTTGATCCAACGGCAAATACGGAACAACGCCGGAACCGGCGTCTTCGTCGACGATAATCTTATCCATATCTCCGAGCACGCGCTCCACTGTTTCTAGATACATCCGCTGGCGCGTAACATCGGGCGCCTTGCGGTATTCTTCATAGATGTTGTCAAAGCGCTGGGCCTGACCGCGCGCCTCAGCGGTGACGCGCGAGGCGTATCCGCCCGCTTCTTCCAGGATGCGCTGGGCCTGACCGCGCGCTTCCGGCACGACCTGGTTTGTATATTGACGCGCGTTCTGGATGACCGTCGCCTGATTTTGTTCCGCAGCCTGAACATCGCGAAACGCTTCGTTCACTTCATTGGTCGGCGGCTCCGCCAGGGTCAGGTTGACGAGTTCGACCTGCACGCCGGAGCTGTAGGAATCGAGCGCCGACTGCATCAGCAACCGGGTTTGTTCCGATACTTCCGAGCGTCCTTCGGTCTGCACGACGTCCAGCGTATTACGGCCGACAACTTCGCGCATCGCCGCTTCGCCGGTCATGCGGACCAAGGCTTCCGGGTCTTCAATATTGAAAATATATTGCGCGACGCCGGGCATTTCCTCGCCCTGTTCCGGAATCAAATTCGGCTTGATCCGCCACTGCACCGTAAACGCTATATCGACGATATTTTTATCGCCCGTCAGCATCAGCCCCGGAGAAAGCTGTCCGCCGCGCCGGTCAGATACCGGGATCACCATGTCCCGCAAAGAAAGCACAGGCTGTTTTTTCACGCCTTGAACAGGCGCCGGTATGTGCCAGTGCAAGCCAGGCCCCTGCACGCTGGCGTAATCGCCGAAGGTGGTGACGACGGCCAGCTCTTCGGATTCCACCTGATAGACGCCGCTGGCGAGCCATAACGCCACCAGGCCGGCCGCGATCAATCCGCCGCTCGTCCGGTTGATCGGGATGCCGCCTGGGCCGCCCGGTCCGCCGGCACCTCGACCGCCGCGCGGAAATGCGCGTTTTAATCGTTGCCGCGACGCCTGAAGCAAATCTTCAAGATCGGGCGGATCGTTGCGTCCGCCGCCATTGCTCGGACCGCCATTGCCGCGCGGCGGCTGGCCCCAGGGGCCACGGCCCCCGCCACCGCCGCGATTGCCGGAATTATCTTGCCAGGGCATTTAGCCTCACTCTCATGAAATTTCTCGCCGCGCACGCTATCGGGGCGCAGGCGCTGGTGGAAGAACCTGTCTTGGCCCGTATATATGTTACCGATTCCACCCGGCGCAACGCGCCCGGCAAGTTTTTTTGAAGGATTTCAAAGGCAAAGTGAGCGATTCCCTGATCATGCGCGTCCGTGCGGCGCTTTCCGCCATCAAAGATCCCGTTAGCGGTCGCAACATAATCGCGTCCGGCGCGGTGCGCGGGCTGACCGCTGACGATAAGGGCGTCGTCCGCTTCACGCTGGAAGTCCCGGAAGGGGACAGGGTGCGCGCGGAAGCCATGCTGGAGGCCGCAAAAAAGGCGGCCGCCTCTGCGCCGGGCGTATCGGGTGTCAACGCCGTCGCGACGGCCCATGCCGCCCCGCGCAGCACGCCCGCGAAGCCCGTTCCCGGCATAGGCGGCCAGGCGCCGGAGCGCCATCCCGACCCGAAAATGCAGAGCGCCCATGACAACCCCATCGGGCTGAAAAACAAACCGCAGATCGAATCCGCCGCTGACGCGCTGGGCGGGGTGAAATCGATCATCGCAATCGCCTCCGGCAAGGGCGGCGTCGGCAAATCGACGGTCGCGGCAAACCTCGCCGTGGCGCTGGCGAAAACCGGCCTCAAGGTCGGTCTGATGGATGCGGATATTTACGGGCCTTCCTTGCCGACCTTGTTCGGCATCACCGACAAGCCCGTCATGCGCGACAACAAGATCGTTCCGCGCGAAGCGTTCGGCGTGAAGCTGATGTCGATCGGATTTCTCGTCGATCCGGAGCAAGCGGTCGCCTGGCGCGGGCCGATGGTGATGGGCGCGGTGCGCCAGTTGATCAGCGATGTTGATTGGGGCGAGCTCGACATTCTGCTTATCGACACGCCGCCCGGCACGGGCGACACGCATATATCGCTCATTCAGACAAAGCGCCTGACCGGCGCGGTGATTGTCTCAACGCCGCAGGAGATGGCGCTCGCCGATATGCGGCGCGGGGTGCATCTGTTCCGCCAAACCGAAACGCCGGTCATCGGCGTGATCGAAAACATGGCCTGGCTCGAAACCCCCGGCGGCGAAAGGCAATATCTGTTCGGTGAAGGCGGCGCCCGCAAGGCCGCCGAAGCGCTGTCGGCGCCATTCCTAGGCGCGGTGCCGCTCTTTCCGGAATTACGGCAGGCGTCTGATGACGGCTTGCCGATCGCGGCGAGAGATCATCCGGCTGCGGACATTTTCGCCGACCTCGCCGACAAAATCGCCGCTGCCGCCAAGCTGCGATAATTACTGCGATGCAGGATCTGGATTGGTGTGGTCGTGCACGATCCGCCATGCGCCGCCATCACGGCGGAACACGAGCGTAAACAACCCGGTTGAGGTTTGGCCGGCGCGCACCAGATTGAACTTGCCGGTGGCGACAGCGACATCATCCGTCACAAGCTTGATGTCTAGATTGTCCAAAGCAAGCTGACCAAGCCCTTCGCCGCTGGCGTAGCGATCGCGATAACGCTTCTGCGTCGCGGTCCAGCCCTTGGTCATGTTGACGCCGGAAACGAATTTCAGATCGTCGCTTTTCCAATACGTATTCATGAAGCCGTCAAGATCGCCTTCATTCCAGGCGGCGGCCTGCGCCATCAAAGTGGCGCGAATAACGTCACGGGGCGCGCGCAAGTCGGTCTTGCCATTGGCGGCTTTTTGGGGCGCGGCCTTTTCCGGCTGCGCTGTCGCTGCGGGCGCCGCGACTGGTGCGGCGACCGGCGCCGGTTCTGGCGCGGCGGCGGTTTCTTCTGCGGCGGGTTCCGGCTCGGGTTCCGGTTCCGGCGCCGGCATCGCCGCCTGGGTCACCGGCGTCGCTTGCTGCACGGCTTCAGGCACGGCCCCGACCAGGCGTCCAACGGCCTCTGGCTGCGGACGGGCGGCGGGTGTTTCGGCGCGTTGCCCGACAAGCTGCGCCGGCGCGCCGGACGCGCTCTCCACAGCAGGCTGGGCCAGAATGTCATTCATCTGCTCTTCAAGCGCAGCGGCCTCGTCCATCGGCGCCTCGGCGACCGCGGTGAGCATCGGCTCAACGGCTTTTGCCGGCGCCGGCGCAATCTGCGCCGGTGATGGCGCAGCCGCAGCGGCGACTTCGGTTGCAACAGCCGCCGGTTCGTTGATCACCGGCGCGGCCTCCGCAAGGGTTGGCGCAGGCGTTACGGGTGTTGCAGCGGGCGCTGGCTCCACTGAAGCCTGACGGCGCGCTTCAACGACGTAATCCGTCGCCGCAGCGGTTTCCGCACGCAAGGCCGGCGGCGCAGCGGCGCAGGAAAAACCTGACGAAGCCAGGTTCGCCACCATCTCGCGCGCTTTTTCGTTGCAGAAGGTGTCTGAATTATCCGCATGATAGGGAACGGAAACATTTGCGCCGCCGCTGCGAACATAGCGAACGTCACAGCTTTGACCGACTTCACCGGGCGCAACCACCTCAATGGTGCGCGCATCGGCTCCGCGCGTGCAGGTCGTTTTGACCTCAGCGCCATGCGCCGCCCCGGCTGCAAAAAGCGCCGAGCAAAGTGCAATGACAGATGCGCCGCGTTTCATGTCCCCTCCTCAATCTCTTGTCGTCTATCAGCGCCGGTCCGGCGCTTGGCAAAGCTTAACGCAGAAGCCGCTCCGGCAGGAACCTTAAGCGCTTGAATGATTAACATAAGCGCCAACCCTTAAACGCGGCGTCGCTAAAATCCCTAAAAATCAGCGCTCTTTTCCCGAGATTCGGGGCTTGCGGTCGAGAATGACAAATTCGCAAGCATGCTGGTTTTTGGCGGTTTTTTCGCAGCCGCCGACGCTGGTTTCGTTCCAGGCAGCCGAATCAAGCGCCGGAAAGGTCACATCGCCCGCAACATCCGCCGCAACCCGGGTCAGATATATGCGCGACGTGTGCGCCAGCGTCTGGGCGTAAATATCCGCGCCGCCAATGACGCAGCATTCATCGGCCCCGGCCGCGCCGGCCAGCGCATCGGCGAGCTTGATCGCGCCATCGAGGCTGCGGGCGATATAGACGCCTTCCGCCGCAAAATCCGGCGCGCGGGTGAGTACGATATTGTCCCGGCCCGGCAGCGCCCGGCCAATCGATTCGAATGTCTTGCGCCCCATGATCACCGGCTTGCCCAAAGTCACCGATTTGAACCATTTGAGATCGTCGGAAATTTTCCAGGCCAGCCCGCCATCGGCGCCGATGACGCCGTTGCGCGCAACGGCAACCGCAATGACCAGCCGGGCTTTCATGATTGCAGTTTTGCAAGATCGGCGAGCGGCGCATCCACCAAACGAAACACCGACCAGCCATCCATCGGGACCGCGCCAAGGGATTTGTAAAAAGCAATCGACGGCGCATTCCAGTCGAGCACCGACCATTCCATGCGGCCGCAATCGTTTTCCAGCGCGATGCGCGCCAACTCGCTCAGCAGCGCCTTCCCGGCGCCGCCGCCGCGCTGGGTCTGTTGCACATAAAGATCTTCAAGATAGAGACCGTGCTTTCCGAGAAAGGTGGAGTAGTTGAAAAAATAGAGCGCAAAGCCGATTGGCGCGCCGTCTTTTTCGGCAATAAGCGCAAAGGCTTTTGGATGATCGCAAAACAATGTGCGCGTCAGATGATCAGGCGTCGCGACCACTTCATGTGAAAGCTTTTCATAGTCGGCAAGCTCTTTGATGAAGCCTAAAATGACGCCTTCATCGCCTTGCGTTGCTTTCCTGACCGCCAGGCTCATACCGCCACCGGCGCCTTGATATGGGCCTGGGCTTCATAGCCCTCAAACGCGATGTCTTCATATTTGAAGCCGAAAATATCTTTCACATCCGGGTTGAGAACCAAACACGGCAGCGGTCCGGGCTGTCTGGTCAGTTGCTCGCGCGCCTGCTCCATATGATTTGAATAAAGATGCGCGTCGCCAAGCGTGTAAACAAAATCGCCCGGCTCAAGGTCACACACCTGTGCGACCATCGCCGTCAGCAGAGCGTATGACGCGATGTTGAAGGGCACGCCGAGAAACACATCGCCCGAACGTTGATAGAGCTGACAGGACAGCCGTCCATCGGCGACGAAAAACTGGAACAGGCAATGACAGGGCGCCAGCGCCATGCGGTCGAGATCGGCCGGGTTCCAGGCGCTGACCACCAAGCGGCGCGAGGCCGGGTTGGTTTTGATTTCGTTGACCACCCAGCTGATCTGATCGATGGCGCGCCCGTCCGGCGCCGCCCATGACCGCCATTGCCGCCCATAGACCGGACCGAGTTCGCCGCGCTCATCGGCCCAGTCATCCCAGATCGAGACGCCATGGTCCTTCAAATAACGGATATTGGTGTCGCCATCGAGGAACCACAAAAGCTCGTGCACGATGGATTTCATATGCAGCTTTTTGGTGGTCAGCAGCGGAAACCCGTCTGCGAGGTTGAACCGCATCTGATGGCCAAACACCGCGCGCGTGCCGACTCCGGTGCGATCGAGCCGAGCGTCCCCCGCCTCCATGACGCGGGTCAGCAAATCCAGATATTGGCGCATAGGGTCGCGAGATCTCCTGCAATTACCGCAGTGTAGCAATCCGCCGCGCCGGGCCAATGGCGCTTTTCCCCCATGTGAAGACGAATAGCAGCCAGCCTGCGCTCCACAGCGCAGGATCGCCAGCTCAATGGATTGTTGGATACAAACGCCCTGCGGCGGGAAAGCTTAGGCGGGTTCGACTGCTTTTTCAGTCTTTTCGATCATGTGCACTTTGCGGTTGGGACCGTTATAGTCCTCAACGCCCTGAGCAATGGCGTAACAGGCGAGCCGCACCGAGCGCGGGATCTTCACCTTGTCGCCGTCGCGTTCGCCTTTTTCATAATATTGAATCATCCGGCGCTTCAGGCCGAGCAGATGCGCAGCATCTTTTTGGGACAGGCCCAAAGTCTTGCGCCACTTCTTAAAATCGCCCGCTTCCATCGCCGTCATCCCGATGCCCAAATCGCCAGCCATAGGTGCGCACATAATGCATGGATGTAACAGAATCTTGACGTTCCAGCGTTTTTTCGCGGCTTTGGGGTCACTGGCCTTTGATTTTTTACCTCCCGCCCCTATATTCAGTGGGCTCGCGCAAGCGAGATATGGCGATAAAAGACCCGTGCAATAACCGTTTCGGACCCGGGGGCGGTACCCGGCGGCTCCACCAAAACCCCTCTCCATTTTTCGGGAGGCTTTGACGGGGCCGAACTAGGATCGACGAGCGTCTAAAGACGAAGTTTTCGCCCGGTTTGCCTCCGTTATTTGGCTAAACCTGAATAGTTGCTAATGACAACAATCGGGAAGAGTTCGCTCTCGCTGCTTAATGTAGCTGAGTGACTCGCTTACTGAAGTCCTGATGCCCTTCCAAGCGTCAGGCGGGGCCCCCGGCGCCTGGCAACAGAAGCCGGGACTTTTATTTTATTTGGGCGTTTCAACATGCTCGGCATTCAGGCGCCGGGGATTCTGGGATTTGCGCCCCTTCGGGCGCGGGAGCACTCTGGCGCCAGAAGCTCCCACTTATTTTCCCTACAGTGCTGGCGCCCATCGCGGCGTCGATTGGTCTCAACCATGCGTTGCGTCCCGGGAAACCGCTCCTTCTGGCCTCTTTGGCCTAACCCCGCTACAAATGCGCCCGGAACAAAGGCCGGAAGGACGATCCCCCCGTGAGCGAAGACGTCGAACTCGATTATAATGAACTCATCCAGGATGCGCAGAAAAAGGCCTATCGCTTTTTGATGCGCGACGTATTGCAGATCATCGCAGAACTGGGCGACGCGCCGGGCGAGCATCATTTTTTCATCGAATTCGTCACCACGGCGCCGGGCGTGAGCATTCCCGACCACCTCAAGGAACAATATCCCGAGCGCATGACCATTGTGCTCCAGCACCAATTTGAAAACCTCACGGTCAGCGACGACCATGTCGGGGTGACGCTTTGGTTCAAGGGTCGCGAAGCGCGGCTTGAAATCCCCTTCGATGCGGTCACGCAATTCGCCGACCCAAGCGCCCAGTTCGGCGTCAGCTTTGACGCGCCTGAGCCGGAAGACGAAACCGAAGACGCTCAAGCCGAGCCATCGGCTGATGCTGATGAAAGCGCCGAGGAAGACGCACCGGAGCCCAAGAACACCGACGGCGCGGAAGTCGTCAGCCTTGATTCCTTCCGGAAGAAATAAAAAGCAGGCGCCCGCCCGCTTGCTTTGCCGGGCCGCCGGGATTTAAACCGGCCAGGCCATCACCCGCCCTCAGGCCAATCATCTGCCGAAAGATCCCATCATGACCAAGACCCGCACCGAATCCGACAGCTTCGGAAACCTCAAAGTTCCCGCAGACAAATATTACGGCGCGCAGTCGGCGCGTTCGCTGATCAACTTTCCGATCGGCGAAGAGATCATGCCGACGCCGCTGGTGCGCGCCCTCGGGATCGTCAAACTCTGCGCCGTGCGCACCAATATGACGCTGAAAACAATGCCGGTGAAAATCGGCAAGGGCATCGAAAAAGCCGCCATCGAAGTCGCCGAAGGCAAGCTCAACGATCACTTTCCGCTTTCCGTCTGGCAGACCGGTTCCGGCACACAGTCAAACATGAACACCAATGAAGTGGTCGCCAATCGCGCCATCGAAATTCTTGGCGGCGTCATCGGTTCGAAAGACCCGGTGCATCCGAATGACCACGTCAATATGAGTCAGTCGTCGAACGACACCTTCCCGACAGCAATGCATATTGCGACGGCGGAAGAGATCAATCACCGCCTGATCCCGGCGCTGGAACATCTCCATGCAGCGTTGGTCGCAAAGCAAAAGGCCTTCGCCAAGATCATCAAGATCGGCCGCACCCATTTGCAGGACGCAACGCCCGTTACGCTCGGCCAGGAATTTTCCGGCTATGCGGCGATGGTCAAGAATGCGATCAAGCGTGCGAAAGCAGTGCTGCCGCCGGTCTATGCGCTGGCGCAAGGCGGCACTGCGGTCGGCACCGGCGTCAATTCGAAAAAAGAATTCGCCAAAACCTTCGCGGCGGAAGTCGCGAAATACACCAAGCTTCCCTTCGTCACCGCGCCGAACAAATTCGAAGCGCTGGCCACTCATGACGCGATGGTGGAAGCCCATGGCGCGCTGAACGAAATCGCCGTCAGCCTGTTCAAGATCGCCAATGACATTCGACTGCTCGGTTCCGGTCCGCGCTCAGGTCTCGGCGAAATTTCGCTGCCAGAAAACGAACCCGGTTCGTCGATCATGCCGGGCAAGGTGAACCCGACCCAGTGCGAAGCGATGACCATGGTCTGCGCTCAAGTGATGGGCAACAATACAACGGTGAGCTTCGCCGGCAGCCAGGGCCATTTTGAACTCAATGTGTTCAAACCGGTCATCGCCTATGACACGCTGCAATCGATCCGCCTGCTGTCGGACAGCGCGCGCTCTTTCACCGATAAATGCGTCGTCGGAATCGAAGCCAATGAAACCCGCATCAAGTCGCTGATGGAGCAATCACTGATGCTGGTGACGGCGCTGGCGCCGGAGATCGGCTATGACAACGCCACCAAGATCGCCAAGACCGCGCACAAAAACGGCACAACCTTGAAAGAGGAAGCCGTGAAAATGGGCCTCGTCAGCGCCGCCGATTATGACCGCATCGTCCGTCCGGAAAAGATGATCGGCCCGAAATAGGCCCTGATTTCAGCGTGTTGCGGCGCGCGAACCCGCGCACGCCAGGGGCTTGCCCAACTGGACCGGATCTTGCCTAACTCGGGTGGGTGCTTTTTGCGCCTGACGCATTTTGGGACAAGGACGAACCAACATGGCCGACAAACCTTCCGACAGCCAGCTCCGGCTTCTGCTCGCGCAGTTTCTGTTCGCGCATAATGTGGACATCGAGACGCTGTATTCGGCGCTCGGCGCGGATCTTTCCAGCGCCGATTCCGAAGCGGTCTCGCATATGGCGGGAATCATCGACGGCGTGACGCTGGCCACCGCGAAAATCCGCGCCCATGGCCTCGACAATTGGGCGAAAAGCTAAAGCCTTTCGACTTTCTGCTTGCACCGCCCATACAAACCGGTTTCCTCATGGGGGTGAGGAAGCCGGTTTTTCTATTTTGACATGATGCGCAAAAGATCAATCACGTTGAAGGGCCATCGCACCAGCATCGCGCTGGAAGCGGAATTCTGGGACGCGCTCGACGGCTTCGCCGAAACCGACAAACGCACCCTGCCCGCGCTTATCAATATGATTGACCGCAACCGGCTGAAACAAACGCCGCCGCCGGGCCTGGCGTCGGCGATACGCGTTTACGTGCTTAAGCGGCTAGCGTCGCGCGACTAACCCGCCGAATGCGAAGCCACATTCATTGACGGACGGCCGAGGACGATCTGCGCATAGCTGCGGGTCACTTCATCCACATAGCCGCGCATCATCGGGCGCACCTGATCGAATTTCTGCACGCCAGCCGCGCGCGCCAGCAGTCCGCCAAAGCGGCGGCGAACCGGCGCATGCAACGGATCACTCCAGCCGGACAGCGACCGGACTAGTTGCAACCGCGCCCAGAAGGCCCGCGCATTGCGCAGCGCCTGTGCGGTATCTTCTGAAATCAGACCGGAGCGCGCCATCGCCTCAAGCGCCTCTGCGGGGGCAGTCTCCTGCACAAAAGGATGCGCCGAAGCGTGCTTGTAGATCAGCGTGCTGATCACCAATTCAACATCAGTGCGACCGCCTTCGAGCCGGTCAATATCCCAATCGGAGGTCGCCCGTTCGCGGCGCATGCGCTGAGCGCGGGCGCGATCGAGATCGCGGAAAAGAATATCGGCGCGCCTTGCGCCGGCGACAGCGCCGCGCAAAGCTTCGCGGGCTTTTTCGGCGATGGCGTCATCGCCCGCAGCAATCACCCGGCCGCGCGCCAGCATGATTTGTTCATGGGCGACTGCTTCCGACTGCACATAGGCTTTGAAGGCGGCAAGCTCCGGCGCCACAGGCCCGCCAACGCCGGATGGCCGGTGGCTCGTGTCCGGCGTGATGGCGAATGCGCCTTCGCCGATCTCGCTCAGCGCCTGCAAATAGCGCTGTACAAACGCCTCGCCCGCGTCGCTGCCTGCACCGCCGCAGATGAAGCCGACATGCGTTGCAGCGCCCGGCAGATGCGGTCCGTCGGACTCAAACACATGCATGGCGATCTTGCCCGCCGCCGTTTTTTCAGCGCCCGGCGCCATGTCGCGCACAATATTGAACACATCGGCGAGCGTGCGCAGATGGATGTCTTCAAAGGCTTCCACAGCAGCATCGAAACTCGTCGCGCCGGTCGCGGCGCCATAGGCGACGCGCGCCATCAAATCCCGGCGCCATTCAGCCAGATCGCCCAAAGCGTTTTTGCCTTTGGCGGGCGGCGGCGTGAAACGGCTGAGCCATTCCTTGCCGCTTTGCGGCGTTTGCGCGCCAGAATCTTCAAAGAAGGTTTCGGCCAACTCCGCTGACTGGGTCAGCGGCTCCACGACCGCGCCGAAGGAGCCGAATGCATCGACAAGCCCTTCGCGCTGCGGCGCGCCCTCGCCCACCAGCGTAAACACGTCGTGCTTTTTACCGGCGGCGCTCAAAAGCTGATCGAACAGCCGGAAAGCATCGTTTGGATGCTGCGTTTCACCGAATGCCGTGAGCAGGCCCGGCGCATGGGCGGAAAAGCGTTTGTCACCGGCTTTGCCTTCTGCGCGCTTGACCCAGCTATCGACAGCGACAGAAAGGCTTTCACCGCGCAGGAAGCCGAGATCTTCAAGCTTGTCTGCGTCGCCTTCTTTGGCTTCGCCGGCGCTGCGATAGAGCGCCATTTCCTGTTGCGGTCCGGCGGCAAGCCGGCGCAGCGTATTGGACGCATCGGTCCGCGCGCCCGCAATGGCCGTCGCCAGGTCAGCATAATCGCTATAGCCGCAAAGCAGCGCCAGGGCGCTTTGTTCATCCTCGCGCTCAACGCCTAAAACCGCGGCGCCCTTCATCATTTGCAGGCGCGATACGGCGATATGAGCGAGTTCTTCGCCGGAAACGAGACGGCGCGCCGCGTCCTTCGACAGCGTGCGCGAGCGCGCAGCGGTGTCAAAAATTTCGCGCGCAGAGGCGGTGCGAAATACCGGACGCAACCCCCCGATCGCGAGGCGACAAAGCCCGGCGACGCGGCGGAATGGGCTGCGCGGGTCATCATCGCTTTTTTCAACAAAGCTGCGCAGCGCATCGACGGCAATCGGATTGTCGGCCCATACGAGTTGTTCAATATCTTCCAGGAAAGCGCCGCCCGCTTCGCGATCACCGGCGACAATCCGCGCCGAGCCGAGCCACATTTTAAGGGCGTCCGCTTGCGGTCCGCCAGCAGTAGCCTTGACCCGTGCAACACTGTCAGCGAGATCCCGCGCCGCCGACGCCAGAGCCGAGCGGCGTTTTCAACGCATAAAGCGTGAACTCGCCGGGCTTGCCTTCAAAGGCTTCGCGGATCTCAGCGCCGATGCGCACGAATATCCGATCAGCGCCTCGTGCATTCGGTCCGGAGAAAACTTTCTCGTCATACAAAATGATCATGTCGAGCGGGCCGTAAGGAGACAGATCCTCATGAGCAAAATCACTGCCCGCAACGACGAACACGCCCTTCAGGAAATTCTCAGAATCCTCGACCGTCAGTTCGCCGCGTTTCACCGCCGCGCGCACAAGCCAGCGCAGACCGGTTTCAACCATGCGCTCGGCGAAGTCGACACGCGCGGCAGTCGCATTCGCAATGCTCCACTGCCCGCTGATTTCTGCGATGGCGACCGCAACATCGACGCGGTTTTTCAGCGGGGCCAACGCCGCATGCAGCGCTTCCGGCCCGCCGACGCCGCGATCCAGCGCGGTCAAATCCCTCGCCGCTTCAGCGAGCACCGGCGAAGCGCCGTCAATCAGCGCCGTCGCCGCCGCATCGGGATGGGTCATGCATAATTCGGCCAGGCGGCGGGTCGCCCCAAAAACACGCAGCATCAACAAACGGCGGTCAGGCTGGTCCAGCGGCGCGCCCGGATCGCCGCCCATGGACTCGGCCACCGCCCGGCGCCAGCGCTCCAGCGCCGCCGGCGCGCGTGCGGGATCGATCTTATCGGCAATGTTGCGTGTTGCTTGCGTCGATGGCGCAGCCATGCTCTTCCCCGTGCCCTGAAGCTGATAGACAAGCGATCATGCCAAGCCAGGGTGAATGCTGCGTTAAACAATCCGTGACATTTGAACTCCCGTAGGAATGCTGATATGAACAATGTCCTTTAACCTTTGTGAACGGCCATGA
This sequence comes from Hyphococcus sp. D3-15, assembly GCF_055809375.1. NCBI lineage: Bacteria > Pseudomonadati > Pseudomonadota > Alphaproteobacteria > Parvularculales > Parvularculaceae > Hyphococcus > Hyphococcus sp. D3-15. The sequence continues at coordinate 3,849,701 of NZ_CM147910.1, forward strand.
CGCGGAATGTAGCGCGCATCCTTATCGCCTTGCGCAAGCTGCGCCGCCGCCTGCAGCGGGTCGATGTGCTGCGCGTCTGGGTCTGTGCGGTCCTGATCGGCGCAGCCGCGGCCTATGCGGTGATCCTGTTCCGGTTCGCCATCGATGCGGTTTCCGAGCTCGCCTATGGCGAAACCGAGGCCAGCATGCTTAGCGGCGCCGTCTCCTTAAGCCCCTGGCGGGCCTGGGCCGCCCCGGTGATCGGCGGATTTGTGGTCTCCGGCATGCTGTATCTCGCCGACCGGTTTTCCTGGCTGCCTGGCGGGCGTGGCCAAGCCATTGCAGATGTCATTGAGGCGCGAGCCGTATCCGGCGGCCGGGTGTCGCTGCGCGCAGGGCTCGCCGCCGCCGCCGTCTCCGCCGTCTCTCTCGGCGCCGGGGCCAGCGCCGGCCGCGAAGGACCGGCGGTCCATCTCGGCGCCACCATCGCCTCTCTCATCAATCGCAAGCTCGGCTTTGACGCCAAACAGCGGCGCGCGCTGCTCGGCTGCGGCGCAGCGGCGGCGGTGTCAGCAAGCTTTAACGCCCCAATCGCCGGCGTGTTGTTTGCGCTTGAAGTCATTCTCGGCAATTACGCGCTGTCGGTATTCGGACCGATTGCGGCGGCGAGTGTTGCAGCCGCCATCGTCACGCGCATTCATCTTGGAAACTTTCCGGCCTTCGCACCGCCGGAATATGGCGCAATCGCAACGATCGATGTGCCGCTGGCGGCGCTGCTTGGCATCGTGTGCGGCCTCATCGCTTCCGGATTTTTATTGTTCACCGAAAAGCTGACGGTCGATGTGCGCGAACTCGCGCAAAAACGCGGGATCTCCTATTTGCTGCTGCCGCCCATTGGCGGCGTGATTATCGGCTTTATCGGGATGTTCTTCCCGGAAGTGTTTGGCGTCGGATATGAGGCGGTGACCAAGGCGCTGAACGGTGAATACACCGTTCATCTGCTGATCATCCTTGTGGTGATGAAATGCGCGGCGACCGCGGTCACGCTGTCCTGCCGCTTTGGCGGCGGCGTGTTTTCACCGGGGCTTGTCATCGGCGCATTCGCCGGCGCCGCCTTCGGCGCGGGCCTGAGCCAGTTATTTCCGGGCGTCACGGCGAGCCCCGTCTATTACGCTGTGATCGGGATGGGCGCAGCGAGCGGGGCCATACTCGGCGCACCGATTTCAACGACCCTGATCATTTTCGAACTCACCGGCGAATATGGCATCACCATATCCCTGATGGTCGCGGTCGCCATTTCGACGCTGATCACCCAATGGCTTTGCGGCAAATCGTTTTTCCATTGGCAACTGTCGCGGCGCGGCTACGATCTTTCCGAAGGCCCGCAAGGGATCATTTTGAAAACCACGCGGGTGCGCGATGTGATGGAGAAAATGCCGCCGGGATCGCCCCTTCCCGCCAATGCCGAACGGCTGGAAACGCGTCAGTCGCTGGGCGAAGCGCTCGCTATTTTAAACGAAGCCGAAGAGCATGGTCTGCCGGTGGTCGAAGCCAGCGACCGCGAACAGGTCGTGGGGTATCTATCGCGGGTGAAAGCGCTCGCCGCCTATAACAAGGCGCTGATCGAAGAAAATATCGAGCACCACACCTAGCGCGATCAATAGCGCGCGAACGCCATCACCGTGAACAGACGCAAACGCTTGCGCGCCGGAAACGCCCTGCCGTTGCAGCGAATATATTGCGGCGTCAGCGCAAGATGAAGCAGCGCCGGCGCCGCCTCGGGCGCTGCGCCGGATAACGCATCCGCATGATCACGATAAAGACTTTGCGCGCGCTCGAGAGCGGCGTCCGCCAATGACGATGCAATCTTGCCGCCTTCGCGCGCCAGGGCGAAAGCGCCGCCGGCCTGTGCGGCAACCTGCGCCAGACTGTCATCACCGCTAACAAGCTTCACCGCCAGCGCATCGAATCCGCCCTCAGCAGCGACCAGCCAGCTTTCCAGGTCCGCGATCGCAAAAAAGCCTTCGCCATAAAGCGGGCGCGCCGCCGCATCGATCACGGCGTCAAACCGCTCGGCATAGGCGGGCGCCGCAAGCCCCGCTTGCGCCATCGCCTCCACGACGGGATGCGAGCGCGGCGGTTTGCCCGCGCGAATTTCCTCCAGCGCCTCACGCCACCATTGCAGGCGAATCTCACCCAAAGGCGGCTCGCTCACGGCGGAAGGAATGCGCCGCAATTCGATCTGAAACGCATAGAGCGCATGCAATGCATGCCGAACCGGCCCTGCGGCATATTGTGACGCAAGCCACCGGTCCTCATCGCCGCGGCGGAGAAGGTCGGAACAATAATCCCCCGGCTGTGTTCGTGAAACAGTCATATTGGCGCTTGATAACAGGTTTTCCGGGAAAGCAAGACGCTGGTTCGCACGAAACGAACAACCGGAATCGGAAGGAAGACGGCGCCAATGCCGGGATGATCTACATCGCAATCCCGCTAAGTCTAGCTTCGCCGGGCGCCATGCGTTAATCGGCGCCTATTTGGTAACAGAAACAACACGAGGCGTTTATGTCAATCGAACTACCGGACCTCCCCTACAGCAAGAGCGCACTGGCGCCGCATATCTCGGAAAACACCCTCGAATTTCATCACGACAAGCACCACGCGGCCTATGTCGATAAAACCAATGCGGCGATCAAGGGAACGCCGCTCGACGATGCGCCGCTTGAGGACATTGTCCGCGCAGCGGCGGAAAAGGGCGATCAGGGCCTGTTCAATAACGCTGCGCAAACCTGGAACCACACATTCTACTGGAACTCCATGACGCCAAAGGGCGGCGGCAAGCCGACGGGCGATCTCGCCAAAGCCATCGATGACGCTTTCGGCGACTATGAGGGATTCAAGAAAGCATTCGCAGACGCCGGCGCAACCCAATTCGGCTCAGGCTGGGCCTGGCTGGTCGCAAAAGGCGGCAAGCTGGAAGTTCGCAAAACGCTGAACGCCGAGACGCCGCTGACCGAAGCCGGCGTTACCCCGCTGCTCACCATGGATGTATGGGAGCACGCATATTATCTCGACTTCCAGAATAAGCGCCCGGCTTATATCGAGACTTTTCTCGACAAGCTGGTGAACTGGGACTTCGCTGCGGAGAATTTCGCGAAGGCCTAACGGCGGAACGTATTTCGAGAACAAGAAAAGGCGCACCTGCGGTGCGCCTTTTTTATTGGCGAATGGCAAAAAAAATGGCGGGCCGAAGCCCGCCATTTTCATTTTTAAGGCGTCGCTGTTTAGAACGACTTGCGAGCCGACATAAAGAGTGTCCGTCCGCTCAGGTCGTAGCCTACGCCGATGGGAACATTGTTCACTGAGAACACGCCATCAGCGTCGACCAATTCAGGCGCCCGATCGAACAGGTTACGCACGCCCACGGTGAACACCAGGTTTCAGGCGCCCAAGTCACAGACGCGTTGTGCACCATGTAGTCACCCGTGTAGTAGACCGGCTGGCAAAGCTCGCCAGTCGAAAGCGGACGGCTTGCGCCTGGTGCAGGGCAGCCTTCCCAGTAGTCAAAGCCGGGCTCGTCTTCCTCGCCGCCGCCGATGAAGCGGGTCAGCCAGTTGAAGCGAAGGTCGCCCGTCGAGACCAGCAGGTTGGCCGTTCCGCGCCATGTCGGTACGTCCGTCTCGCCCTTGTTGTCATCATAAGAGTCGAGGATCTCAACCGCTTGCTCCAGCACCATAGAGGCGCGCAGATCAAGCGAAACATCGAACGGCTTGCCGAAGGCGTCGAAATCCTTCGAGATCAGCGCGTTGTAGTCGATGCCTTTCGCCGTCAATTTCCCGATATTGATAAAACCAGTATCAACCAGGCTCAAGAAGCCGTCGCTGTCGCGATTAACCCGACCACAGAACGTATCTGAAGATGGGTCCATCGTGATGAAGCAGCGGTTCATGACGCTGGCCAGCGTCGGCTCTTCAATCGAGTTTTTGACGTTAACATTGTAGTACGTGGCCGACAATGTAAGCGCAAAGGCGTCAGTGAAGGGCTGTTCGAAAACGATACCGCCCGTATAGGAACGCGAAGTTTCCGGATTCAGCTTCTCAAAGCCACCCGTAATAACTTCCGGCGAACCATTTGTTGTCGTCGAAATGGGGTTCTCAGTAATCCCCAAGGATGTCGGATCGACACCTTCCTTCGCACACTGATCAAGTGTGAAAGCGGATCGGCTGTCATTCGTCGCATCATAGGTTGGAAGACCGCCCGGTGTCATTGAAGCAATCCGAGCGTCAAGCGGAACGATACAAGGGTCGTTCACGGTAAGGAAGCCTGTCGTCCCGATCAGGAACTGCTCACGAGAGTTCGGCGCACGGAAAGCGGTGCCGTAAGTGCCACGCAGCGTCAGGAAGTCCACAGGCTTGTAGATGCCTTTAACGCTGTATGTCCATCTGGAACCATAGTTGCTTTCTTCAGTCCACCGTGCAGCGGCGTTAAGCGTCAACACCTCTGCAAATGGCAGGTCTTTCAGAACGTCAAATTCCGTTTCGATGAAGAATTCGAAAAGGTTGCGAGAACCAACCGCGCCTGAGTCCTGGAAATAGTTTTCCAGCAGACCGTCCCGGGCGACAACGTCCGGAATGGAATTGATCGAGTCTTTGCGGAACTCACCGCCGAGAACAAGAGCAATATCAGACTGGTTCCATGGCACTTGACCGACGATGCCAGAAAGCGACGCCGTTGCAATGGTCTGCTCAACTACTGTCTGGAAGGTACGATCGACGAAGAGATACGCCTCTTCTTCAGGCGTTAAGTGCGAAAGTCCCGTCCGGTAGACATTCGGTGCGAAGAGGTCAACCGGAACGCATTCCACACTCATCGGAATGCCTTCGCCGCAGGTGATGGAGCCATCGTCATTGAGAACGCTGGTGTCCAGCGAGATCGCCAGGCGGTCTGCGTGAATGCCTTGCGTGCGTTCATTGCCTTCCGAACGCGAGAAGGTCCCCGAAGCTTCCCAGTTCCAGTCGCTGAAGCCTGGGATTTCATTGAGGAACGGCAGTTCGCCGCGGGCGCCGCCGACAAGACGCAGCAAGTCGACACTGACGGAAGCGTCGTTTAGGTCGCCTCTGATGCCAATGATCGGCGTTGCGGTTGGGTAGGTGTCAAAACCCAACAGGTCCTGCGATGCTGCTAGATAGTCCGCATCTTCGATCCCGAATAAGGCCAAGCAGTTATTGCCGCGGATGCCTTCCAGGTTACACGGGTTGAACGGGTTGCTGCCCGCCACTTCCGGGAAGATCTGACGGCCTGCGGTGCGGCGGTCGGTTTGACGGCTGGCGTAAAGTACCTCGAAGAACGGTGTGATCCCGCCATAAAGATCCGTTTCATATTCGCCGTAAGTATAGAGCGAATAAGTTTCCTGTTCGGACAAGAAGTCGGAATTGCGGACATCGTCCGTCTTGCCGAGGCTGTAGAACGGATCCTTGATGTCGACATCCTGAAGGCCGTCTCCATCCAAGTCGAAATCGCCGAAGAAGTTAGTTTCCGAATAGTTCGAAATACCAATATTGGTTTCACCCGGCGTATAATAGACTGATCCGAATTGCGTGATGCTCATGCGATTTTGCAGCGGGAACAGATAGCAATTGTCAATCGTAACACCCGGCGGATAGTCGATATCCAGATTGAGAAGTTCGCCGGCTTCAGTGACGTGAAGTTCGCTTTCGCAATCGCCAAGGAAATCACGATCCGACAGCCGCGTACGCTGAATTTTTCTGTATTCGCCGCCAAACCCGATATAGCCGCGATCACCAGTAACGCCCCAGGCGCCGGAAACGGTGTATTGCTCACCGCCGCCTTGCAACGGAACAGAACCGTCAACTTCAAGCTGAAGGCCGTCAAAGTCGTTCCGCAGAATGACGTTCGTAACACCGGCGATGGCGTCAGAACCGTAAACCGATGAGGCGCCGTCAAACAGGTTTTCAATACGCTCAACCAGGATTGAAGGAACCAGCGTCAGGTCAGGCGTGGTCGGCGCGCCGCCAGCGCCGGCCGGCGCCATGCGACGGCCATTGACGAGAACGAGCGTCCGTTCTGCATCTAGACCGCGAAAGGAAACCTGCGACGCACCGGTTCCGTTGTCGAGCACGAAACCGACAAACGACTGGTCGATCTGGAAACCTGTCGATTGCGGCGTGGTTTGCAGGATTTCATCCAAGCTGGACAGGCCGGCTTCACGCGAGATCTGTCCTGAAATCACCTGCACCGGAGAGGCGCTGGTGAATTCTTTTCGCGCAATACGCGAACCTGTGACGACGATACGGTCACTCGTGTCTGCTTCATCAAGGACAACGTCATCCTCAATGGTTTCAACATCGTCCTGAGCGTACACCGTCGAGAAGCAGCCGACGACAAGTGCGGACGCACCTGCGGTCAGCCATGAGCGCAAAGCGCCCGGCTTTGTTTTGGTGGTTTTCATTAAATTGCCCCGTCTTCGTTGACTTTCAATACTTTCAGTAACTTGCGCGTCACCCGGTGAGATGACCCGTGAGCTACATGATGCTGCAAGTAAGCAACATTGCACTTAGTAAGCATTGCGCACTGCAATGGAGTCAACGAGTAAGCCGAATAGCCGCTGCAATTCGGAGATTTTGTGACATTTACGCATCAACGGACGCGCGCGATCACTGCTGAACTACTTGCGGAACAAAGTCTGTACTGTAGGTGTCGCTAGCTAGACTGTAGTGCAAAATCGCGCAAAACCTCGCCACCAACTTATAAAATATAACTTGCAACTTATAAAATGCTGCCGCTGACTTTGCACAGTTGAGAACACTCGACGGCTTGCGATGAGCAGTCCGCAAAAATTAGCTCGCACAATCAACTGGATAGTTGCCGCTTCCTTGAACCGGACAACAGCCAGCGGTTGAATTTTTCGTCCTGAAACTCTTCGCGCGAAATCCCGACCTGGCGCCGAGCGCCGCGTCAAAATGATTCCCTATTCAATCGACTGACCGGGCGACTAACAGGCGACCGGCCGGGCGATTTAATTGGGAACGCTTGCGGTTGCCTGCAGCGTCAGGCGCCGGCGGGAACCGCTTTCGACCAGTCGCGCTTCACGTCAGTCGCCAACAGGAATGGCGAAGCGACGAAAATCGACGAATAGGTCCCGATAATAACGCCCCAGATCATCGCGAGCGTGAAGCCGCGCAGCACTTCGCCGCCAAAAATAGCGAGCGCAAAAAGCGCCAGCATGGTGGTGCCGGAGGTCATGATCGTCCGGGTCAGCGTATCGTTGATGGAGACATCGATCAGCTCCGCCAGGGGCTTGAGCTTGTATTTGCGCAAATTCTCGCGCACCCGGTCATAGACGACCACCGTGTCGTTCATGGAATAGCCGACAATGGTGAGGATCGCCGCGATGATCGGCAGGTTGAACTCCAGCCGCGTCACTGCAAACAGACCAAGCGTGATAATGACGTCGTGAATAAGGGCGACGATCGCGCCGAGTGAAAACTGCCACTCAAACCGCAGCCAGATATAAATCAGCATCATGCCGATCGCGAGCGCAACCGATAGCGCGCCCTTTTGCACAAGCTCGCCGGAAACGGTGGGGCCGACAACATCCACCTTGCGGAAGTCCACACCCTCGCCCAGCAGCTCTTTGAGCGCCTCCTGCACCGCGGCGGAGGCGGCTTGTTGCGCCGTTTCCTGATTAGCCTCGCCGTCAGAGTCGGTCGCTTCTTGTTGTGAAATCCTGATCAGAACGGCTTCGTCCGCATTGGCGAAATCCTGGATCTCCTGCACGTCGACGCTGCCAAGACCAAGGTCCGAAACAACAGTGCGCACAGCGCCGATGTCGATCGGCTCGTCATCGGCGACCTCAATGGTCACGCCGCCTTTAAAATCGACGCCGAAATTGAGCCCGATCGTAAACAGCGAGATCAACGATGCGACGACCAGCACCGCCGAAAAAACGAGCGCAACAAAACGCATTCGGGTGAAGCCGATAGACGTCTGGTCCGGGATCAGTTTGAGCAGCATCGGTCAGCCCTTTAAAGTTTCAGTTCTTTCGGCCGTTTCGCGAGGAGATACCCACCCGCAAAAAGCCGCGTCAGCACATAAGCGGTGAAGACCGAGGTGACGACGCCCACAGCCAGCGTGATCGCAAAGCCGCGCACCGGCCCTGCGCCGAGCTGGAACATGATCAGCGCCGCAAGGAAGGTGGTGATGTTGGCGTCGATAATCGCAGAACGCGCTTTGTCATAGCCGACTTCCGCCGCCTTGATCGGCGGCTTGCCCGCCAGCATTTCTTCCCGGATGCGCTCGAAAATCAGCACATTGGCGTCCACCGCCATGCCGATGGTCAACACGATGCCGGCGATCCCCGGAAGGGTCAGCGTCGATCCCATCAAGGACAACAGGCCGGCGATCAGGATAATGTTGGCGATCAGCGCGAAGTCAGCGTAGACGCCAAACCGTCCATAGCTGATGATCATGTAGATAATGACGGCGACGAAACCGATAATCAGCGCCTTGGCGCCTGCCTCGACCGAGATCCTGACCGAGCTGGGCGCCGACAGAACGCTGTTCAATCGTCTCCAGTTCAGCCGGCAAAGCGCCCGAACGAATAAGCAGCGCCGTCTGCGATGCTTCAAGCGCCGTGAAGTTGCCGGTGATGCGCCCCGAACCGCCAGTGATCGGCGTCTGGATGGTCGGCGCAGAGATGATTTCATTGTCGAGCACAATCGCGAAAACCGCGCCGACATTGCTGCGCGTGTAATCGGCGAAACGACGGGCGCCGCGATTGTCGAAAGTGAAATTGATCTGGAACCCGCCGCCATCGGAACTCGGGCTGGCGGACGCTGTCTGCACCATGTCGCCGGTGATTTCCGCATCTTCATAAAGCACGAGACCGGGGCGCCCTGACCCTTCAAGCGACGCAAACGTCGCGTAGATACGGCCTGGCGGCAAGAGACCTGCGATGGCGTCTTGATAGCTGACCGTCGGATCGGTGCGGTGAAAACTCAGTTGGCCGCTGCGGTTGATCAGCCTCTTCAGCGCTTCAGGATCATTATCGCCCGGCACCTGGATAACGATGCGGTCGAGACCTTGCGGCGCAATCAATACTTCCTTGTTGCCGGCTGGATCGATACGGCGGCGCACCACCTCGATGGAATCGCGCACCGCCTCGTCCGCATAAAAGCGACGCGCTTCCGGCGTCATGGCGGTTTCAATGCGCGCGCCGTCAGCGGTCACTGTGTAACTGCGCATGCCGAGGCCAAGCGCGCCCCCGACGCCGCCGCGCGTCACATCGCGCACCCGCTCTTCAGCATCTTCCGCATCGGCCGGATCAGCAATCAACATCGAAATCACGCCCGACGTATCGTTATAGGAAAGGCTTTCAATCGAAATGCGGTCGCGATTCGCCGCGCGATTCGGACGCATTTCCCGGCGGATGTCGCTCATCGTGGCGCGCATCCGGTCATCAATCACCTTGCCCGTATCAACGCTCAACAGAAGATGCGAGCCGCCTTGCAAATCGAGGCCGAGATTGATCGTGCCTTTCGGAATGAAGCCCGGCAAAGAATCGCGTGTTTCTTGCGAAAGCAAGTTGGGCAAAGCGAAGAGTGCGCCGAGAAACACCAATAGCGCGACGCCGGCAGTCTGGAACTTCGTAAACTGGAGCATGTAATTGGTCCGGATGCGGCGCGCTGATCGCGTCTGTTCTTATTTCTTGTCTTGATCGTTGGCAGGCGGCTGCGTCTTGTTGCGCACATCGGTCAGTGTCGCTTTCACGACCTTCACCGTCACATTGTCAGCCAGTTCAACCATCACTTCGTCGCTTTCAAGCACCTTGGTGACCTTGCCGACAATGCCGCCGGCGGTGACCACAACGTCGCCGCGGCGCACATTGGAGACCATTTCCTGATGCTTTTTACGCGCCGTCATTTGCGGGCGAATGAGAAGAAAATAGAAGATCACGAAGATCATGACCGGAAACGCCAGGTTGAGCAGCGGGTTCGGCCCGGCGGCGTCGGCGGCCTGAGCGTATGCGGGCGAGAAGAACATCAGTGGTTAACTCCCTTGAGCGATGGCCGGAACATTAAGAAGATGAGCCGCTTAGCCCGCCCTGCCCCGCCAGCAAGTTCGCGGGATATATAGCAATCCCGAACCCGGTTGCAATGCGCCGCTTCGCGCAACGACGGCGCTTCGCGAATTAAGCTTCCTGCGGCCTCGTGAAATCGGTCTGGCGGGCGTTGTCATATGACCTGACATGATCAACGCGGCGCCGCGCGAATGATGCATGACGCCCCCTCATCCGCCATCCCGCGCGGTCGCGCCCCGGCCAGCACGCCGCACAGCCAGAGCCGCCACCATCCGCCTGGCCACCGAAGAATGTGAGTAAGCGCTCACTTGACAGGCGCAAATGCCATTGCTAGATATGTGAGTGAACGCTCACTGTATCCGCTTTTCATCGACTTTGCGTCGCGGGGAAGCGGGAGCGCTGGGAGAGGGACAGGCCAGATGCAGGCGGAACAGACCGAAGAACGCGGAGTCACCGGCGCAGCCGGCACCACAAAAGCGCGGATTGAGCGGGCGGCGCTAATGCTGTTTTGCCAGCGCGGCGTCGACGCCGTGACGACCCGCGAGATCGCAGCGGCGAGCGGCGTGTCGGAAGGCGCCTTGTACCGGCATTTTCCCGGCAAGGACGCCCTCAGCGAAACCATGTTCTTCGCCATCCATGCGCGTCTGGCTGACCAGATTGCGCAGGCTGCCGCCAGCGCCGACACAATCGAAGACAAAGCGCGCGCCATTGTCGCCGCCTATGTCAGCACCGCTGATGAAGACTGGACCTTGTTTTCCTATCACCTCCTCACCACCCACCGTTTTCTTCCCTATGCGGAGAAATCCGCCAATGCGACCGGCGCGAATCTGGTGAAGACCGTTGAGGATGTCGTAATTGCGGCGATGCACAAAGGCGAACTGCCGGAGGGCGATGCAGCCGCGAAAACCGCCGCCGCATTGGGGGTCGTGCTCCAGACCGCACTGCACAAAATTTACGGCCGCGTAACCGGCGATTTGCGTTCGCATGAGGCGCCGCTCGCGCGCGCCGTCATCGCCGTGCTTAAATCCTGAGGGAATGTCGTCATGCTTATCACGATACGATCTTTGCTGTTTCAGGCTGCCTATTGGGTGACGTCAACGCTCTATGTGCTTGGCGCCCTGCCCTTGCTGGCGATCCCCAGCCGCAAACCCCTGATGACATGGATCCAGCTATATACACGCACTATGTGCTTATGGATGCGCGTGCTGGCAGGCATTCGCATTCGCGTTGTCGGCAAGGAGAAAGTGCCTGACGGCCCCTGCATCATCGCGGCGAAACACCAGAGCTGGGGCGATGGATTCCTCATATTCTCGCAATTTCACGACCTCGCCTTCGTCACCGGCGATCATCTGGAAAATTTCCCGCTGGTCGGCGGATTGCTGCGCAAGATGGGCGCGATCGTCGTCGACAACTGCGGCGGCGCCTATGCGCGCGCGCGTCTCGTTGATAATGAACTGAAGAACGCTCAGGCCCAGAATCGCCGCATCCTGATTTACCCGGAAGGCAATCTGGCGCCGGTCGGCCAGCAATATCGCTATAAGAAAGGCGTCTATCACATGTATGAGGCTTATGGGTGCACTGCAGCGCCAGTCGCCACCAATCTGGGCCTCAGATGGCCGCAGCAAAGCTGGCGCCTGACGCCTGGCGAGGCTGTGATTGAATTTCTCGACCCCATTGAACCGGGCCTCGACAAGGAGACCTTCATGTCGCGGCTTGAGGCGATGGTCGAAGCGCGGTCTATTGAACTTCTGGGCGAGGAAAAACCGGAAGGCGTCGATATCGGCGCCACACTCCCTGACCCTGGGAAGCAGACCAGTTGACCGTCTCTCAATCCCTCACCACCGACAAGGCCCCGCTGTTTTTCCAACGGCGCTTCCTGCCCATGTGGACAGCGCTTTCCTTTGGAACATTTGCTGACAACACGCTGCGTCAGGCGCTGCTGATCGGCATTCCGGCGGGCGTGATTTCCGTGCCGATTTTTTCCAGCGCGGATGATGTGGTCCCGCTTATCGGCACGCTGCTGCCGGCGGCGATCCTGATTTTTTCATCCGTATCAGGACAATTGGCGGATAAATACGAAACCTCGATGATGTTTCGCCGCACAAAACTTTCCGAACTGGCGCTCATGCTGACCGCCGGCGCCGCCTTCGCATTTGGCTGGGGCATCGTCGCCATCGCCATGTTGTTCGCCATGGGCGCGCAGTCCGCGTTCTTTTCACCGGTGCGGGTTTCGGCGATGCCGAAATATCTCGCCGTCGATGAACTGGTGCGCGGCAACGGGCTCTGCAATGCCGGCCTGTTCGGCTTTATTTTGCTGGGCTATCTCTTTGGCGGATCACTGATTGTGCTGCCCGGCGGCGGCGTCATGGTCGGCGCGACATTAGTTACCGCATCCAGCATCGGCCTCGCCGCTGCGTGGCGCGCGCCTTACGCCGCTGCAAACTCGCCTTCCCTGAAGCTCAGTTTTAACGGCTTTGCGCAAACCGCCTTCATGTTCCGTCAGGTGTTCGCCTCGCGCGGGGTCGCGCCGCCGCTTTTTGGCGCCGCGGTTTTCTATTTCCTTTCAACCGCACTGACAGTCGTCATTCCGCTTTACGGCCGCGATGCGCTGCAGGCGACGCCATTGGTCTGGGCCGCGCTGAACGGCTTCTTCGCGATCGGCGCCGGGATCGGCGCCATTACCGCCGCGAGCCTTTCCAAGCGGCGCTCCGGACTAGGCGCCTCGGCTTGCGCGATAACGCTGGGCGGCATTTCCTGCGCCTCAATTTACCTGGTGACCCCGCTCGCCGCCGGCACGCCGGAAGCGCCGCTGACGCTTGGCGGCATTTTCGGCTCTGGCGGCGGGTTGCTATTGATCGGCGTCCTTATTCTCACCGCCGCCCTCACCGGCGTTTACATTGCGCCCCTGCAAGCAGCGATGCAGCGCCGGGCGCCGCGCGAGGTGCGGGCGCGGATCATGGCCGCCGCTGCTTTTTCTTACGCCGCCTTCGCCATTCCCGGATCGCTTTCGGTGCTGGCCGTCACCCGAACCGGCGCTGACCCGCGCCTGGCTTTTGTCGCCGCCGGGATCGCCATGCTGATTATTGGCGCGATCATGTTTTATCGAAAGCGGACAATGCCCGAGGGAATTTACGACGAAATGCTGTCGGACGCGTCGCCGCCAATGCAACAAGCGCAATAATTGCAGAAACGTAGCTGTCGCCCCCGCCCCCCGCGTGATATTCAGACTTTCTTAACCTTCCCGCCCGCCCGGCGTTTTTCTGGCGCGCAAGGGATTTCTCAGGCGAAAACGCCTGTTTTCCGGGGCCTTAGTCAGATCCGGTTAACGGGACGGCAAGGACGAAACGGTAATTTCCCCAGGCTATGGAACTCACCTTCGCCATCATCGCGATCTGCCTCGTCTTCGGATTCATCGCAGCACTCGCCTCTTTCCGGCCTAATCTCATCCCAGAGATCGGTTCAAGTCTCCGTCAAACGGAGACGGTGAAGAAATTTTCGCCGCGCAATACGCTGTTCATTATCGGTTCAAGCGCCAATCACCCTGCCTGCAAGATGCAGCGCCGGCTGTTGAAACCCGCCATCGCCGCATTGATCCGCGAAGAAGTGTCGGTGATGGAAGTTTATGGCGAAGCGACCCCGCGCCAGAATGGCGAGCCCATGGACTGGCTCGATCCGGCATTGCTGCGCCATGCGCTGAATGCGGAAGGCGGGTTCTACGTGATCTATGTGGATGATGACGGCAAGACGCTGTTCCGCAGCGAAGCGCCGATGGTGACGACGGACATTCTAAGCCGCGCGCGCCTCGACATCGCCGCGCCGTCGCGCCATAGCGGCTCGCGCAAAAACGCAATCCTCAAGAAACTTCGCGCAGCCTAGCGCATCGCCTAGCGTTCTGTCGGCCGGCCGATGGAGTGATAGCTGATGCCGGATTCCGCCATTTCATCAGGGCGGTAAATATTGCGCAGATCAACCATGACCGGCGACTTCATCAGCGACTTCACGCGCTCAAGGTCAAGCGCACGGAACTCGTCCCATTCAGTGATGATGACGACAGCGTCCGCGCCTTCAAGCGTCTGATAGGGCCCGTCGACATATTCGATGTCTTTCAACAGGCCTTGCGCCTCATGCATGCCGGCGGGGTCGAAGGCCCGCACAGTCGCGCCCGCGGCCTTCAACGCCGGCACAATATCGAGCGACGGCGCATCGCGCATATCGTCCGTATTCGGCTTGAATGTAAGGCCCAGCACGGCGACGGTTTTATCTTTCAGCGACCCGCCGCAAGCAGCGATGACGCGGTCAGCCATCTTTTTCTTGCGCGCGCTATTTGCCTCAACCACCGCCTCTACAATCTTGATCGGCGAGTCATGGACCTGCGCGGTGCGCACCAGCGCGAGCGTGTCTTTTGGAAAGCATGAACCGCCATAGCCGGGGCCCGCATGCAGAAACTTGCCGCCAATGCGTCCGTCAAGGCCGATGCCTTTTGCGACTTCCTGAACATTGGCGCCGACCTTTTCGCACAGATCGGCCATCTCGTTGATGAAGGTGATCTTGGTGGCGAGGAACGCATTCGCTGCATATTTGATCAGCTCAGACGTCGCCCGGTTGGTGAACACAATCGGCGTCTCGTTCAAATAGAGCGGACGATACAATTCGCGCATCACCTTTTTGGCGCGCTCATCTTCGACGCCGACAACGACCCGGTCGGGGCGTTTGAAATCTTCAATTGCAGCGCCTTCGCGCAAAAACTCAGGATTGGACACGACGGAGAAATCCGCGCCCGGGCGCGCCTTGCGAATGATCGCTTCCACTTCCGAACCGGTGCCGACCGGCACGGTTGATTTGGTCACGACGACGGTGAAGCCGTCCATCACTTCGGCGATCTCTTCGGCGGCTTTGTGGACATAGGAAAGATCAGCAAAGCCGTCGCCGCGCCGCGACGGCGTGCCGACCGCAATGAAGACCGCATCGGAATTCGGCGTTGAGGCGGCGAGATCGAGACTGAAGGAAAGGCGCCCGGCCTTCACATTCTCTGCAACCAGCGCTTCCAGACCCGGCTCGTAAATCGGGATTTCACCCTTTTCGAGCTTCTCAATCTTGGCGCGGTCCTTATCGACGCAAACCACGTCATGACCGAAATCTGCGAAACAGGCGCCGGAAACCAGTCCAACATAGCCGGTGCCGATCATCGTGACGCGCATGGCGAAATCCTACCGTAATTTCTCGTCTTGCATCCTGAAAGCGACGGCGCGCGGGTCACAAGGCGAAGCAAAAAATACTGCAAAGACGCTATGGTCTTCGTCCGGGGTCTTAAACGGCGTTTGTCGGAAAAACCACTGCTTTGACCGTCAAAAACAGGATTTTAATGTCGAACCACAAGGACCAGTTGTCGACATAGGCGAGGTCGAAGCGCACCCTGTCCGCCATCTGTTCATTCTCGGAAGTCTCGCCGCGAAAGCCGTTGACCTGCGCCCAGCCGGTGATTCCGGGCTTCACCTTATGGCGGCCGGAATAGTTTTCGATGGTGCGCGCATATTGGTGATTATGGGCGAGCGCATGGGGGCGCGGCCCCACCAGCGACATTTCCCCGCGAATGACGTTGAACAACTGTGGCAACTCATCAAGGCTGTAACGGCGCAGGAAACCGCCCAGCGGCGTGATGCGGGCGTCGCCGACCTTCGCCTGTGTCACCACATCGCCGTCTTCAGCAACGGTCATGGTGCGGAATTTGTAGACCTTGAACACGGCGTTGTTGAAGCCATGGCGGTTTTGCGCAAACAGGATCGGCCCCTTGCCTTGCATCTTGATGGCGATGGCGACAGCGAGCATGACGGGCGACAGCACGATCAACGCCAACGCGCCCAGCACATAATCCTCGATCGTTTTGATGACGCTGCCCCAGCCTTCCAGCGGACGGCGGTAAAGCGACAAGACGCGCACGCCGCCAACGCGGGTGATGGCGCCGCCAAGATGATCGAGCCAGTGAATATTCGGGCAGATCGCAATCGACACCGGCAGTATTGAAAGCCTGCGCACCAATTGCTGCATGTCGTCGCTCGACGCGCGCGGCGCGGCGATCACGATGTCGTCGATTTCGCCATTGCGCGCAGCGAAGGCGAGATCGTTGAGATCGCCATTGATGCCGTTGAGATTCACATCGCCCTGGTCCGCGAGCCCTGCGTCATAAATACCGGTGATGATGATGCCCGCAGGCGAAGCCTTGGCTTGCTCGGCGAACTTCACGCCAAGCGACGTGGCCCCGACCACGGCGACGCGGCGCGCGAACACGCCGCCATCGCGGCTCATTTTTCGAACAAATGCGTTGGCCGAAATCCGGACCGCGATCACCGACATCACGGTCGTCCCCGACCAGGCCAACAGCCAGATGCGCGAGAAGTTGTCAGAAATTTTCAGGGCGAAGCCGAACGCCAACAATCCCAGCAGGACCAGCGCCCAGCGCGAAAGAATGGCGCGAACGGAATGTTCGGCTCTCGCAATCTGGTCGAAATCGTAAAATCCGTCACGGCGCATCAACGCGGTCAGACCGGTTGCGCCCATGATCCCGGCGGCGGCGTAATATTGCAGATCGAATTCCGATTTGAGCGCGAAGGCATGGTAAAACCACGCAACGCCTACCGCCGTCAGGATGACCACGATAAAATCGACAAACTGCACGATGTCGCCAAACAGCGCGCGCGCCACCGGCCCCCGATGCCGGACGCCGTCAGTCGAAAAATGATCTACTCCGGTACTCAGTTGCTCCCCCATTTCGACTACCGCTCCCAGTCCTTTCCTGCCATTCTCATCCAGCCATATAACGCCCGGATATCCGCGCGGAAAAGACCGGCCCGATGCTTGAATGTCAATTGACTACGAATACGACTATTTTACGTCAAAAAGGTTACCTGTGCCATGTCGAAACAGTTTGCGGCGTTCCACGTAAGCTGGCGGGACGCCAAAGTGCGCCCCATCGGGCTTTTCGCCGATGAGCGAGATTATGGCCGGGCCGCCGCCGCGGCGCTGCAGACGCGCCTGAACCAACTGGCCGACGAAGGCTGGATCATCCAGGAAATCCTGCCTGCGCCCGGCCTGACGCCTCGCCAGACCGCAGCCTTTACGATTGTCGCCTTCCGCTAGCGCGGCAAAATCACCGGTTGCCTTTTCACACAGCCACCGCCAAGGAGTGACGATGAGCGATCATCATTTCACAGACGAAACACTGTCCGAAGCCCTGTGCGCCCTCGCCTTGAAAGCCGGCGCTGCGGCGATGGAAATTTACGCCCGCGATTTCACCGCGGAGACCAAAGCAGACGCGTCGCCGGTCACCGAAGCAGATCAGCTCGGCGAAGAAATCATCCTCGCCGGCCTCGCCGCCTTCGCGCCGCAGATCCCGGTGCTCGCGGAAGAAAGCGCGTCCGAAGGCAAGATCCCGCCCGCGCTCGGCGACCGGTTCTTTCTGGTCGACCCGCTGGACGGCACCAAAGAGTTTATCAAAAAGACCGGCGAGTTCACCGTCAACATCGCCCTCATCGAGCATGGCCGCCCAACCTTCGGCGTGGTCTATGCGCCGGCGGGCGACAGGCTGTATTTCGGCGGCCCAAAGGGCGCCTGGAAAGCCGCTGTGAAAGACGGCGTCATGGGCGCGCGTGAAACAATCCGGGTGCGGACGGCTCCTGAAGACGGAATGGTTGCGGTTGCAAGCCGGTCGCACCGGTCGCCGGAAACCGACGCCTATCTCGACACGCTCAATGTAAGCGACTTCACCGCCGCCGGTTCATCTTTGAAGTTCTGCCTTGTTGCAGAAGGCGCCGCAGATATTTATCCGCGTTTCGGCCGCACCATGGAGTGGGACACCGGCGCCGGCCAGGCGGTGCTGGAAGCCGCCGGCGGTCAGGTTGTCGTGCATCCGGAAGGCGAATTGCTTTCTTACGGCAAGCGGGCGCGCGGTTTTGACAATCCGCATTTCATCGCCTGGGGCGCGCGCTAACGAGCGACTGTTTCCGTTGAGGGAAACAGCCCCGCCGGCGCTATCGCGTCCTGACGCATCCAGATATCCCAAAGCGCCGTGCGTTCCACGATTTTGAATTGCGTGTAGAGCAGCACTTCCGCGCGGCCCTTCGCCTCTTCGGTCTTCGGGTCCATATCAAGGCGCGGAACGAAAACGACGCTGGCTTCATGCGCCGCCGCCGGGCCATCCGCATGGCACTCGCGCTTTTCAGCGAGGACGCAGGCCGTATCAGCGCCGGTCAGGAACGCCACATCAAGCCCGACCGCCGCGATCTTGCGGGCGCGCGAGGCGGCCTCCAGCAACATCGCCGACTGATCCACGGGCGTCAGCGCGAAAAACTCCCGCGCTTCCGGCGTGGAGAACCGCCCCTCTTCCACCCATTTCGCAATGGTCGGCCCGCCCGGCTGAACCAGCGCCAATTCGCTGCGAATATCCGCCGGCGCTGATTTCGCCACCTGATATTGCAGCGAGAATTGCCCGGCCGCATGGATTGCAATCGCCCCCGTCCAAAACAGGGTCAGCGCGGCGGCTGTAAGCGCTGTCGCAACACTGGCGCGGTCATGATCGCGAAACAGCCCGTCATAAAAGGGCGAGGAAACCGAAAAGCATGCAAGGCCCGCCGCGAAGGCGAATACCGGCAATGCATTCGCGCCTGTCAGCCTTGCCGCGATAAGACCCGCAACCATCAACCCGCAAGACGCCGCCCAGTTTTTCCAATGGGCGCCGCCGCCAAACACAGCGCTTGAGAGTATGACCATGAGCGCGCCATAGGCCGCCCCGCCAAGCCCGATGGCGCTTTGTCCGCCGGTCAGCAGCGCATGCAATTGTAACGCTTCAGGCGCCGCGGCGGCGCGCGCGAGGTTAATGCCCGGCGCAATCAATTCCATGATCGCTGCAATCAATCCGAATGCGCCAAGGGCGCAGGCGTAACGCCACAGACCGGAACGCCCGGTCAGAAACGGACAAGCCGACAGCAAGATAAAACCTATCAACGCGAATGCCGGATTGAGCAGCCACAAAGCCGCCAGCAAGGCGCCGGCGAACGCGCCCTCAATGCGGGCGCGAACAGGGCCTTCTTCAGCCGATCCAGACAGGAACGACAGACCGCAAATCAGGAACATCGCGACGCCAAGTTCGGCGGCGCTCGAAAACGGCGCCGCCACATAGGCCGCAAGACCGGCCGTCGCGAGCGTCGCAAACAACGCCGGAAAACGGGTGGTGGCGAGAAACGCAAAACTGTACAGAACAAGCACCGCGCCGATGGCTTTCGCCACCAGGTGAACGCGGCCCGGCGCGTCCACGAAAATGTCCGCCGCCATCAACAGCATCAGATGAAACGGCGCATCCTGCGTTGCGAGATCTGCTTCGCCCGCCACGACCGCGCGCGCTTCGGCGATCGGCCCGATCATGTCCACTGTCGGCGACAGGCTTAACAGCGCAGGTGAGAAAGCAGCGGCGGCCACAAAAAGGGACGCGGCGCCAATCGACCACAAAAACACCCAGCCCGGCTGGCGCCAGGAAAACAGGCTCATCGCCAGGGATCGGGCCCGCGGCGCGCCAGCGCGCCATGCGAAATCAGGCTCAATCCGGTCTTGTGCGGCCGTTGTATTCATTTGAGACACCTTTGCATTCATCCCACAGCAAGGCCCCTGCGCGGCCCTGCCTCGGCGGGTGCATTGCAAGCCGCCTGCCGATGGCTCGCCTTTAACGGGAATTTAGGGTCGGAATGTCCGATTCCGCCTTTGACTTCGCGGCGGCGCTGCTATGGTCAGCGGCCATGCGCACCCTCTTACATATGCCCCTCGATCCGGCCTCCCGGGCCATCCGTCTTCTCATGGCGGAAAAGGGCCTGCCGGTTCAGCTTGTGGAAAAGCGACCCTGGGCTGATGACGATGGCGCGCTCGGCGCGGCGAACCCCGCCGGCACGGTGCCGGTGCTGATTGATGAACCGCCAACCGGGGGCGAAATCTCTATCTCGCCGGTCAGCGCCATTATCGAATATCTCGAAGAAGCCTATACGAACGACCCGCTAATGCCGGCGACCTCAGCCGCGCGAGCGGAAACCCGGCGGCTCAGCGCCTGGTTTCTCGACAAGTTCGAAGCGGATGTTTCCGCCTTCACCTTGCGCGAACGCGTCGACAAAAGGCTGATGCGCCGCGGCCAGCCGGATTATGAATTGTTGAAAGCCGGCGCCGAGGCATTGTCCTGGCATCTCGACTACGCCGCCTGGCTGCTCGACAAGCGGCACTGGCTCGCGGGTGAGCGCATGACCGTCGCCGATATCGCTGCGGCGGCGCAGTTGTCGGCGCTCGACTACATAGACTTTGTGCCGTGGGAAAAATTCGCGCCGGTGAAAGACTGGTATGCGCGGCTGAAATCACGGCCCGCCATGCGCCCGATCCTGCGCGACCGCATAGACGGCCTTCCCCGCCTGCGCATTACGACAATCCGGATTTTTAATGTCAGCCGCTGCGGACGAAGTTGAGGGCCGCATTCGCGCATGGGCCGGCGAATGCGGATTTGATGCTGTCGGCTTTGCAGCAGCAGCGCTGCCCGATACGATCCGGGATAGACTGATGCGCTTCCTGTCGCTCGGCCGCCATGGCGATATGGGCTGGCTCGAAGCGCGGGCCGATCAACGCGCGCATCCGCAGTCGCTTTGGCCGGAAGCAAAATCCGTGATCATGCTCGGCATGAATTACGGGCCTGATCACAATCCGCTGCAAGCGCTTGAGCGCAAATCAAACGGCGTGATTTCCGTCTATGCGCAAAATCGCGACTATCATGACCTCGTGAAAAAACGCCTGAAGCGCCTGGCTCGACAACTTGTTGAAGAGACGGGCGCAGAGGTGAAAGTGTTTGTCGATACGGCGCCGGTGATGGAAAAGCCCCTATCGGCGCGCGCAGGTCTCGGCTGGCAGGGCAAGCACACCAATCTGGTTTCGCGCGATTTCGGGTCATGGCTGTTTCTCGGCGCGATTTTCACAACGCTCGACCTCGCCGCCGACAAAGCCGAGCGCGATCATTGCGGGTCATGCAGCAATTGCCTCGACATCTGCCCCACCAAGGCTTTCCCCGCGCCTTACCAGCTCGATGCGCAGCGCTGTATTTCCTATCTCACCATTGAACATCAAGGGCCGATTCCGCGCCCGCTTCGCAAGGCGATGGGCAATCGCATTTATGGCTGCGACGATTGCCTGGCGGTTTGCCCATGGAACAAATTCGCCGCCCATGCGCGCGAGAGCGCCTTTCACGCCAGAGAAGAATTGCGTGCGCCTTTGTTGCGCGACCTCGCAGCGCTCGATGACGCGGAATTTCGCGCGCTGTTTTCCGGCTCGCCGATAAAAAGAACCGGGCGCAACCGGTTCCTGCGCAATGTGCTGATCGCAATCGGCAATTCCGGTGATGCGCAGCTCGCCGAAAGCGCTGAAAAATTGCTGGAGGATGAAAGCCCGCTGGTGCGCGGCGCCGCTGTCTGGGCGCTCAGGCAGTTAAGGCCCGACGCCACAGACATGTTTCGCCGCCAACATCTTGCGACAGAAACGGACGAAGACGTCAGAACGGAATGGGAAGCGGCGGACTAAACTTCCACCGTGACGGTGACATGGCCTTTGGCGAAGTTGCCATTGTCATCTTCGACCCAGTACCAGAATTCATCGGACCCGACATAATTCGGATCAGGCGCATAGGTCAGTGTTCCATTGTCGTTCAGGAAGACTGAGCCATGGGTCGGCTGATCAATGCCGTCGACCTGAATTTGATCGCCATCGGGATCGTAATCATTCGCCAGCACGTCGATGACGACACGTTCTTCAACGCCGGTCGTCGCAAAGTCAGCACGCGCAATCGGCACATTGCTGTCGAGATCGAGAATGCCGTGATAGACCGGCGCGACCTCAAGCCCGTCAAGGTTCTGCTCCCAATAAACAAAATGCGAGATCTTGTCGATTTCACCGGTTACGCGGTCACTGTAATATTGTTCGACCTGCGTAACGATTCGGCCGTCCGGCAAGGTCCAGTAACCTTCCTTCTGAATCGCGGCGCGAACCGAGAGGAAGTTGATTTTTTCGGGATCCCATTCCGGCGAGATGTCGACTTCGCCAATGCCATCGGTCTTCGTGGCGCTGAGTACGAAATAATCGCCGCCCTTGGCTGGCACATCCCAAATGCCGTCATAATCGGGGTCGAACAACAGTGGCCCGGAACGTAAATCGCTGCTCGACAGGATCGTATCTTCAGGACCCAGATTCGGGATGTGGTTTACAGTGTCCTCAAAATTGACATCAATGAACACATAATCCCAGGATCCGTCAAAAGACTCGTTCAAACCTGTTGTGCTCTTGGAGTAATTAATACCGTCTCTGAACCCGGCGATGTTGGCGCCGTTCACAACAGTATCAATGACGGACGGACCGAACTCAATGCCGCGCCAGCCCGCCACGCCGCCGCCTTTTTGCGTGGCGCCGATAACGTCTATATTTTCGAGCGTATAATGGGCCGTGTACTGAATGTGAACGCCGGTCTCAACTTCCCAACCCAGGAAATCAGCGAGCACAGTGCGATCGTCATGATGTTGCTGCGAGTTCGCCTTGACGACCTGCACGCCGACGCGCACCGCAATCGCTTCGTTATTCTCAAATTGCGAAATAGACGGCAGGTTCACCCGCACATAGTCAAAATAGTGCAGCGTTTCAGGGTGGTCCGCGGTTGACGTCTTCACATCGATCATGCCGTTGCCGCGCGACATATAGACAAAGCCATGCCCGCCGGGCGAGCCGGCCGCCACATTGTCGACAGCGTCGACCAGGCGTCCCTGGAACCAGAAATTCGCGCCCGTGCGGCCAAGATCGAAGGCAAGCACATCTTCATGCCATTTGGGACCACCCGCCGTGCCGGTGGTTTTAATGGAGATGTTATGCGACCAGCGCCCGATTTCGTTGCCGGTCTCCGCGACAAAGCCGGCGCCCCATGTGTCATAGGCGGCGTTGTCGGTCATGAGCGCATTGGAATCATGCTGCACGAAGCCCCAGCCCGGCGAACCCCATACCGTGTTGCCAACAAGCACAGCCGGATTTTCGGGATCGTCGACGCCGACGCGATGCAGGTGCAACGCGTAACGGGCCTTGATGTTTGAGTCGCTCTCAACCGTGTCGAGATCGGCCACATCGACAGCGCGCACCGATTTGTCCGTGCGCCCAAGGTCGGAAAATTCGGCATAGCGCACATCGATATCGTCCGAGTGCATCAGCATCACATGACCGCGCTGAGAAGGCGGAAGGCCGTCAGCATTTTCCGTTTCGACCACAACATTGCGCGTATAGTTCGCCACATAGGCTTTAAGGTCTGCGCGCGCGCCTTCATGATCATATTCCAGCGGACGGTCGAAATGAATGACATTGCCGGAGATGCTGGTGATGATCAGCTCTTCATCCTCAGTGTCGCTATTGCGAGGCTCCCCGGATTTTGGATATTCGGTCGCCGTCAGATGGGTGCCGGTCAGGACCAGGCGGTCGCCGACTTGCCAGCCCGCAGGCACGCTCTCAAGCGTCATGGACGTATCGCCGGCCATAGGGTCGGCGGCGACTTTCAAGAAGGTGTCCTTGAACGCCCCATGCACATTGATTTCGCCATGGCTGATCAATCCCCGCGACAATAATTGCGGGTCCCAGCCAACATCGATCGGGCCGTTATCGGCGATCTGGATCACCGACCGCACATTCGCCGCCACAGGATTGTCGATTGTGCCAATAGTCAAACGCCCTGCAGGCGTGACGACCATCGTATCGACTTCCATGAAGGTGTCTTTGTCCGTCGCGAATTCCAGCGCGCCGTCAACACGAACAGTAAAGAGCGAGACCGCGCTTTCACCATCATAGAGAACTTCGATGCCCTCGGGGATGTAGACCTTTGCGTCGTCGCCGGGAATGACGCCGTTCTGCCAGGTGTTGGGATCAAACCACGAGCCGTTATTCACAGCCACATGGGTCGCGTCTTCAACCGGAACCAGTTCAAGCATCGCCATGTGCTCTGACATTTTGTCGGGATCGTCCGGATGCGCCAT
This sequence comes from Hyphococcus sp. D3-15, assembly GCF_055809375.1. Lineage (NCBI taxonomy): Bacteria > Pseudomonadati > Pseudomonadota > Alphaproteobacteria > Parvularculales > Parvularculaceae > Hyphococcus > Hyphococcus sp. D3-15. The sequence goes on from NZ_CM147910.1 coordinate 3,873,845, forward strand.
ACCGCCGGAATGTCCGCCGCCGCTATGACCGCCCTCTACGGGCTCGCCAACATGAATGCCAACGCTTGCCTGGCTGAGATTGCCGTTGCTGTCGCGAACTTCGTAGAAGAAATTCGCCATGCCCTCATAGCCGAAATCCGGCGTGAAATGGATGAGCCCGTCGACCAGCACGACTTCGCCATGTGTCGCGCCAAACACGCGGACGATCTCCAGCGTCACGCCCTCTGGCGCCTGGTCGTTTGCAAGCAGGTCGGATGGCGCGATGAACAGCTCGCCGTCAATATCTGCATGAAAATTCAGAATCATCGACGGCCTGAACGGTCGTCGGGCCGACCCCGCCCACGGGCTCCTGATCCGTCACCAAAGCGCCGCCTTCATCGCCAAGCGTGAGACAGCCTTCCATTGCGAGCAATGGCGCGATTAGCGCGGCCTGGCTAAGGCGCTGTTTTACACCGGGACCACAAGGCTTGCGTCCACGTTTTTTCGCAGATGGCAGCAAACCCTTATTCGCCGCATCCACAAAATCGGTGAAGTCGCCAACAATACCGATATCACGGGCATGTGCTTCAAAACTCATAAATGTCCCACAAACAAAGACCGACGCAACCAGAACGTGAACGTAACGGAGTGCGCGCAAAAGGTTCATTGACGGTTTTGTTAGAATTGATTTCATATCGCCGAATTTACAGGCTTGGCGGACATATTACACATAGTTAATCGCTAACGCACACTTTACGATTTCGCGCATGACAAAGCCACGAATCACGGCGATTCCATCAACAATATTTACTGGAAGATTAACCCTGCGCGCGTGTTAATGCGCGTATGCACGGAAAAAGTGCGTTCTTATCGCGCTAGTTGTTTTCGCCGCCGGGATCGCCGCGCGTCGGGGTCCAGGATTTCGCGCTCTTTCGTCCGCGCGCGCCGAATACGGAAAATTTCGATGCAAGCAGCGCAAAAAGCCCCCTAAGCGATTCGGGCGGCAAGGCCTCACGGCCATAGCGGAACCATCCTGCGGTCACCGCCGCCGCCGCGATGCAAAGCGCCCAAAGCGACAAGATAAATGCGCTCCAAATGCCTGTTACCAATCCTGCCAGCATACTGATCAGGGCGAGCGCGACGAGACCGCCGGCGAAGACGGTCAAAGGCGGAATCATCAAATCAATCGCCGCGCCGATCTGCGACGCGCGCTTGTCACGGGCGCCGTCGATCAAGGCCGACAAAGCGGCGCGCGCCGAATAACGCAAGGAGCCGATGGACCATCGCGCGGCCTGCCGCGTCAGCGCGTCTTCATCGGTTGGAAACTCGCTTGTCACCAGCGCGTCGCTGATCAGCATCGGCGCGGCGTCCTTGCGAATCAGCGTCATGCTCAACGCGAGATCTTCAACAATTTCGCCGGAGGCGAGATCGAGATCGGAAAGCATCGTCCAGGGCGCGGCGAAACCGGCGCCGGTGAATCGCGTGACGTCGCACAGACTCTGCAATCCGCGCATGCGCGCATTGTTCATAAACGCCCATGCAAATTCCGACGCCTGAAGGCGCGGCCCCGAATCGGCCGGCGCTTTCATTAAATACAACGCCTGCGCCGGGCGCTGTTCTTCATGTGCGGCGGCGGCGACGCGTTGCAACGCATCCGGCGCAAACAGACAGTCCGCATCCGTAAACACCACAAGCGCCGGCGGGGTTGCACGCAAATGATCCAGCGCGAATTGCAAGGCGTATCCCTTGCCGCGCCGCTGCGGGTCGTGACGCTCGATTACTTCGGCGCCGGCCGCGCGTGCAATGTCTGCGGTGTTGTCTGTGCAATTATCGGCGACGACCAAAATGCGGTCCGCCGCGCGTAAAGAACCGCGCACATTCGCCAGCACCAGCGCGAGCGACGCCGCCTCGTTATGCGCGGGGATGATGACAACAAAAGATGGCGCAGGCGCATAAACCCGCCCGGACTCGCGCGAGGTCAGCGCCGCCGCAATTTCAAGCGCGAGAAAGACCGCCAGAACGAGCCCGATAAAAGCCGCCGGCGCCAACACAAGAAGGACGATCAGGCTCATCGCGCGGGACGGTTGCCGCCGAACCAGAAGCTGAGAACGCCAAGCGATTCCGGAATGCGCCCGAGCACGGCGCCAAATGCTTCGCCCCAGGAAGACAGTCTGAACGGGCCGCGCAGCAGCAGGCTGGAAAGGATTTTAAGCCCATAAACACCCGCGCACAGGACGAGCACGCCAATCGCCACCAGCGGCGCCTGCATCATCGGCGCGAGCTTCGACGCGACCAGCGCGCCAAATCCCGCCGCAAAAAGCGAAAACAACGGAAAGGCAAAACCCCAGATCATGGCGCTTACAGTTTCGCCGACGCCATGATGTTCCGGCGGGCCGCCATGAAGCGACATCGCATAAGCATTATCGAAACCGCGAAGAACCGCGCGGCGCCACCAGCCGCCTTTGCGCTTTTCGCCGCCAATCGACATGTCCGCTTCCAAGCGCCAGACATGGGCGCCGCGGCGACGCTGCCGGATGCACAGATCATCGATTTCACAGGACAACAAATCGCCGCGAAAGCCGCCTGCCGCTTCAAACGCATCCGCGCGCACAAAGGCGCCACCACCGGAAACGCAGACAACCTCTCCCGCCGTATCGCGCCGGCGTTGCTCGGCGAGTGTCGCAAAGGACGCCAACTCGCCTTTGGCGTCGCGCATCCGGCCATCAATGACAGCGACTTCCGGCCGCCGCTCCATGAAATTCTCCGCCGACGCCAGCCAGTCCGGATCAAGCGCGGCGCCGGCATCGAGAAACTGCACATAAGTGAGGCCGGGCGCATTTTTCTTTAATTGTCTGTACCCGGCGTTTTTATTCCGGCCGCCGGTTTGCACACCCTTGCCAGGCTCGACAATGACGGCGCCCGCCTTGCGCGCATCCGCAATCGCATCCTGCATCGGGCCCATGGGAACGAACACAACGGGAATCCCCTCGCCGACTGAACGGATGGCCGCTTCCGGCGAAACCCGCGGATCACTGCCGATCACTACGACGCCGGTGACGATTTCAGGCTCAGGCTCGGGTTCCGGCTCGGATTCCGGCGCTGGGGCCGATTCGGGCGCGGCGTCGGGAGCATCCTGATACGCCTCAGCAGAAGGATCGGGCTGCTCCGCATAGGATTTCGCGTCATATGCCGTCTCATAGGCGGGCGCCGGCGCTAGGTCAGCGCTTGCGGGCATTAGCTTGGCGCGGATATCCGCCCTCACATCGGCGCGCATATCCAAAGGCGCCGCAGCGCCCGGATAGACATCATCCGCCTGCGCATCGTCATCATCTTCATAATGCGCCGCCGCCCCATTCGCCAGGCGGGCCTGCTCGCCGACAAAGGCATCCGGGCCGTCATCTTCATCATCGCTCGCCGCGATTGGCGGCATGCTCGGCTCATTGGCCGCAATGCCGAAAACCCCGAACGCTTTTTTATCGCGCACGACGCTGCGAATGGTCTCCACGCCGACGACAAGGTCTTCGGCTGAAAACGCGTAAACCAGCGCCGTATCGGCGATCACGTTGATGACGCGCGGCACGCCGCGCGATTGCTCTGCAATCAAGTCGATGGCGCGCTCGGTGAACACGCGGCGGCGGCAGCCCGCAATGGACAGCCGCGTTTCGATATAGGCATGCACCTCATCGCGGCTTAACGGCGTCAGGTGAAAATCGGAGCCGACGCGCTGCGTGAGCTGCAGCAATTCCGGCCGGTTAAGCAGGTCCTTCAATTGCGGCTGGCCGATCAGGATCAATTGCAGGAGCTGGTCCTTGCCGGCGTTAATGTTGGAAAGAAGCCGCAGCTCCTCCAGCATATCCATCGACAGGTTCTGCGCTTCATCGATGATCAACACGATGCGACGGCCGCTCGCATATTCTCCGATGAAGTAGCTTTGCAACTGGGAGAACAGCGCCACATGGCTGGTGTCGGTGAAAGGCTGGCCAAAGCCCATCAGCACCCAGCTCAAAAGATCGCCGCGCCCTTCTTGAATATTGGAAAGAAGGGCGACGGTGTGCGTATCGGAAAGCTGGTCAAGCAGCCGATGTACGAGCGTTGTTTTCCCGCAACCGACCTCTCCGGTGATGACCGAAATACCGGCGTGGTTGAGAACGCCATATTCCAGCATCGCATAGGCCAGCCGGTGGGTCCGTCCCCAATACAGGAAGGACGGGTCCGGCTGGATCGAAAAAGGTTTTTCCGCTAGGCCGAAAAACTGCTCGTACATTTATTCAACGCTTCCAATCGGCGCTGACGGCGCTGCTTCGTAGACGGACCATCGCGCCGCGCAATCACTACATGCGGTCTAACAGTGTCCGCACTTCGTTGACAAATACGAAATTCGCGCCGCCCGCCGAAAGCGCTTTTTCAAGCGTTTCCTTTGCAGCGGCCTGATCACCCGTTGCGAGCTGCGCCGCGCCGAGGTGATAAAGAATTTCGCCGTTGTTTTCCGCCCCTTTTGACGCTTCGTTTAAATGCTGAAGCGCTGTTTCATACTCGCCAGCGCGGTAATACGCCCAGCCGACGGTATCTTGGAAATATGGATTTTCGAGCGTTGAAAGCCGTTTCGCAACTTCCAGCGCGCGCGCGATGCTGGCCTCATCCTGACGCAGATCGCTGGACAGGCTGACAAAGTTATTGGCGATGATGCGGTCATTGGGCCGGATCTTGATCAGCTCGGAATATAGCTCAAGCGCGGGTTCCCGTTCGCCTTGCGACAGCAGGACGTCCGCCTTGAACACTTTGAGCGCTTCGCTGTCAGGCGCAGAAGCGAGGCCGCGATCAATCAACGCCGCTGCTTTTTCCTGCTCCTGTTTGCTCAGATACAACCGATACAAAATCTCGAATGCCTGGGCGCGATCAGGATGGGCTTCGGTCGCCCGCAACAATACCGCTTCGACATTTTCCGGATCATTCTTGGCTTGATAAATACGCGAGCGAAGAATGAGCGCCGTATAATCTGTCGGATCGGATTCAAGCATGCGATCCAGCATGTCTTGCGCTTCATCGACACGGTCTTCACGAATATAGGCGTTGACCAGCGCGGCAAGCGGCTGCGTGTCGAGCGGCGCATCTTCGCGCTGCGCACTCAGCGTGTTGATCACGGCGTCATAATCCTCCAGCCCGATATAGGCGGCGGATTTGATATTGGACGCGAGCGCGCTCAGAATCGTCGGCGCGTTCAAGCATGGCGCCGACTTCCTCTGCGCCGCGCCAATCCTGTTTGGCGAGACGGATCGCGGCCAGCAGCTTGAGATTTTCCACGTCGCCCGCATCGACCGCCAGCGCGTCCAGCAACACCTCTTCCGCACGATCGTCATTCTTGCGGCGGAGCAGAAATTTTGCGTAATGGTTCGCAACTTTGGCGTCGTGATTGCTGTTTTCGAACGCCTTCGCCAGTTCCGCCTGCGCGAAGCTGGCGTTGCCCTGCGCTTCGAAAGCCGCAGACATCAAGATGTTCGCTTCATAGGAATCCGGGCTGTTGTTGAGCACGGTGCGCAGATTCACGATCGCCTGGTCGTAATTCTTCGCCTCGATCTCGAACGCAGACTGACGCAACAGCGCCTGGGTGTTGCGCTCATCGGCGGCGAGAATTTCTTCCACAAGCTTGCGGGCGCCTTCGCTGTCGCCTTGCGACATCAATACGCCGCCAAGTTTGTTTTTGGCGCGCAAGGCGACATCCGTGTCTTTTTTGTTGGAGGCAAGACCCGTCAGCAATTCCTTGGCTTTATCTTCCTGATCAGTGGTCAGGTAAAAGTCAGCAAGCGCGAATTTCAGATCCACATTGTCCGGGTTGGCAGCGATGTATTCCTGCAATTTCGCCTCAGCGGCGGCGTCGGAATCGCCCGCCTTGATGACGCGAATAACGTCGAGTTTGACCTCAAGATTGCCCGGCTCCATCGCGGCGACGGCTTCGAGCTGCTCACGCGCGCCGTCGTAATCTTGGCGGCGGATCAAATCGGTGGCGTAAACGCGGCGATAGGCTGTCTGTTCAGGGAACAGTTCAATCATCTCCACATAGGCCTGGCGCACATCATCGCTGCGATCGAGAGACTGCAGGACATAGATGCGCAGGAGCTGCAACATCGCCAATTGCGGATTGACCGCAAGCGCCTTGTCGAGTTCCGCGAGCGCCGGCTCCTTTTGATTCTCGCTCATATAGTTTGTGACGACGACCGTCACCGCTTCGGGGTGAGCGGGTTCAACGGCGAGCACTTCGCGGGCAAGCGCGACCGCACCGGCATTGTCGCCGATTTTCAGCAATATGCCGGCCTTCAAACCTTTTGCGTCGATATCTTCAGGGGCGAGGGCCAGAGCTTTTTCAGCTTCTTCAAGCGCCGTGGTTTCATCGCTGCCGATCAGATAAAGCTTGCCGAGCTTCACATGCGCCCCGACCTGTGAGGGATCGAGACGGACGACACGCTGCAGATAGCCGAACATGCCCTGGAAATCCTGCCGCTGCTCGGCGATCTCTGAAAGGCCAAGCAATGCCGGGATATTTTCTTCGTCGATTTTCAGGACGTTTTGATACTGAATATAGGCTTTGGTGAGTTCGCCGTTTTCATACAGCTCCACCGCATCCTTTGAATAACGCTCAACTTTCTGTTCCGGCGAGGCGCAAGACGCCGCCAGCGCCAGCAGCGATACGGCGGCGAACCGCGATATCCGCCCCGGGCGCGACTTCTGCGCGGTGTTTTTGAAATTTTCTGCTGGTGCCGTCATGTTCTCCACCCTTTTTACCAAGAACCGTTGATGTGCCACTGATGGGCCGCTGATACAATGAGACTGTCTGTTAAACCGCCGCATTCCGCGTCTGCGCGGCGGCGTTAGGCGCATCCGCCGCTGGCGCGGTCGCGGCGTAGGCCATGCGATTGGCGCGCAGAAGCGCGGTTACCCGCCGATTTGCCGCGCTGACGCGAATTTCGCCGTTCTGGCGAGACAGATGCTTCTCCAGCATTAAGACCTGACCCAGAAAGGCGCGGTCAATCCGGGAGACGCCGGCGAAATCCAGCCTGACCGAAGCGCCTCGTGCCGCCGCCTTGCGGAAAGCCTCTCGGACCGGACCGAGATTGCGATGGCCGAGATCGCCGGACAAGCGGATAATCGTTTCGCCTGCAACGACCTCAATTTCCGCCCCCGCGCCCGGCAAACCCATATTCGCTTGCTGCAGACGGCCGCGGCCCATCTGGGGCGCCAATCCGGTGAGCGCCAGACCAGCCAGACCCAGCGCGTCTTTATAGTAACGCCGCCACAGGGCCGGTTCTTCCTTGATCCGCCACGCCCATTCGAACCCGGCCTTGGAGACCCAGGCCGGCGCGCGAGAAATCCCGCCAGCGGTGAAATCAACGACTGCGCCAAGATGGGCCGTAACCGGCGCCGTCAAGCGATCGCGATTGCGCTCGATCCAGGCCTGTCCCTTGCTCGCGCCCAGCGCCACCATGACGAAATCCGCGCCAGACGCGTTGATCTCTTCGATCAGCGCATCCGAACTCATGCTCTCGACGTCGCCAAAACCGGGATTGTGCCAGCCCACCGCTTCAACGCCGCCGCGCTCACGGTTCAGCGCATCAACCGCCGCTTCCGCCGCGCCGTCGCGCCCGCCGAAGAAAAACACCTTGAGACGGCGCCCGGCAAAGCCCGGACGACGGCGCAGCGCCTCAAAAAGATCAGACCCGGCGACCCGCGAGGGCACCGGCACGCCGAGCAGTTTCGCCATCATCACCAGCGGCGCGCCGTCGACCAGGCTCAAATCGGCGTTGAGAATTTCGCGCCGGGCGGTCGCATCGCCGGCTGCGCGGATAAGGAAATTCACATTCGGGGTCACAAAGGACAGCTTGCGGCCGGTGCGGGCAGCCTCATCGATCTCGGCCACGGCGCGATTGATATCGGCGGCGTCGACCGCAAGGCCCATCAGGCACCAGACATCCCGGTCGAAATCATCGCGGCGCAATGGCGCGACTGCGCCCGCACCGCGAAGCGTTTCAATCTGGGCGTCCTGTGTCGCAAGGGGGTCGGTCATGCTCATCGAAAAAGGCCGTTCCATTCGTTAACCCGTTAACGGCGTCTCAGTTCGAAACCAGCGCCGCAATAAACCACTTTTGCGCCTTCGCGCAGGCCCCTATCAGCAAGCGTCAGGCCAAGATTCACCCCTTGCGTGTCCTTAATCCTTTATTTACCCCGGAAACCCGCAAAACACCTAGCCGCGCGGCCGAGCCGGCCGATCACGCAAACCGGCGCCGCGCAGCCTCCCCGGCGAAGCAGGCGGCGCGCGCGGGCCTCGCCAATTGCCGGTTAAGGTTATCAGGCCGCGACAAAGCTAACAAAATAAGCCCAAATTTACGTTTCGCAGGTCTTTACTTCCCACGCGCCAGACGCAAAAGATTTGCGGCGCCGATTTTGCTCATTAGGGCAGACCGACTAAGCTGTGCAGGGAGAACGCAGCAGGCGCTCCAAAAGAGATCACGCCCCGATTCCGGGATTCAATTCGGCAGACCCACAGCCAAGAAGGGGTCCCGATTCAGCAGGAAAAATCCGACCCATATGTCCGTATCCAGCACCGCGCAGACAAGTAACATGAGCGCCGGCCCCGCCGGCGCAGGTTCTTCCGGCAATGGCTTTGACTTGCGCCCGATCTATGTCGTGGCCGCTGTCGGGGTGGTCGCCGCGCTGGCGTTTTCCGGCGGGATCGAAAACCTGTTCAAACGCTGGGGCGAACAACAGGAACTAAGCCATGGCTATTTCCTGCCGGTGATCGCCGGATGGATGCTGTGGTCGCGCCGCGACGCGCTGCGCGGCAGCCTGGGCAAACCGGCGCTGCTCGGCGTCGCTGGCGTCGCTATTTCCGCGCTCGTGCTGGTTTTGTCGGAACTCACCGTCACGTCGCTGATGATCTTTCAGCATCTCGCCATGATCCTGCTTTGCTCGTCGCTGGCGCTCGCGCTTGGCGGCTGGCGGATTTTCTGGCTGACGCTTCTGCCTATCGGCTTCATGCTGTTCATGGTCCCGCCGCCCTATTGGGTGATCACCGTGCTGTCGCAGCACTTCCAGCTCTGGTCGTCGCAACTCGGCGTCGCGATGATCGAGATGATGGGCATTCCGGTCTTCCTGTCCGGCAACATCATCGATCTCGGCGATTATAAATTGCAAGTGGCGGAAGCCTGCTCGGGCTTGCGCTATCTGTTTCCGTTTTTGAGCCTCGGCTTCCTCGCCGCCTATTTGTTCCACGCGCCCATGTGGCAGCGCGCGATCGTGTTTCTGTCGACCATCCCGATCACCATCATCATGAACAGCTTCCGCATCGCAATGACCGGCGCGCTGGTTCAGCAATTCGGACCGGAACAGGCTGAAGGCTTCATCCACATGTTCGAAGGCTGGGTGGTGTTCATCATGTGCCTCGCCATGCTGTTCGCCATTATCGCCTTGCTGGCGCGGATTTCCGGCCGAAAATCATTCGGTGAGCTGCTCGGCATGCCCGACATTGAGCCCCAGCCCGACGCCACCGTCTGGACCAAAGACCGCTTCATGCTGCATGCGGGCGTATCCATTGTCCTGCTCGCCGCCGCCGGCGCCTATGTGCAGTTCGGGATTTCGAATATTCTGCGCGTGCCGGACCGGATCAGCCTCGCCGCCCTTCCTTATGAGCTTGAAGGCTGGAGCAGCGACATTCAGCAAGTCGACAGCGCCACCGTCGAAGTGCTCGGCGCGGACGATTTCCTGATCACCAATCTGGTCAGCCCCGAGAAAGAACGGTTCAATCTCTACATCGCCTATCTCAACATGCAGCGGCACGGCCATAGCTGGCACTCGCCGCGCCAATGCATTCCGGGCGGCGGCTGGCAAATCGTCAACCATCAGGTCGAGCCGGTCACCCTCGCCGACGGATCGACATTCCATTACAACCGCATCGTGATTGAAAATCGCGGCGCAAGGCAGCTCGTCTATTACTGGTACGACCAGCGCGGCCGCAAAATCGCCAATGAATTCGTGATGAAAGCGATGCTGATCTTCGACGCGGTGCGCCTGCGCAGAACCGACGGCGCCATGATCCGGATCCTGACCCCGCTGGCGCAGGGCGAGTCCCTGGCCGATGGCGACGCCCGCCTGTTGGGCTTCATGAACAAGCTGGACCCGATGCTGGACCCCTATATCCCGCCAGCGGACGCCCCGGCGACGAAAAGCTTCGATCCAGACGCATAAAGGTCGAGCCAGGAAAGCGCAGGCCGGCCCAATTGGCGCCGGCTTGCCGGACCCGACGGCGAAATCAGTCGCCCGAAGGCCTTATTTCCAGCACGGTCCTGCTCTAAAGTGCTGATCAGCGCTTGAATGGCGGGTTGCCCGCAATTGGGACAGCCCCCAGAAAACGGCGCGGGTTTTGCAACCGCAGGAGGTCAGCGCCATCTGGCCTGACCGAACGCAACAGATTAACGGGATGCGCAGCCGTCCCGCGCGGCGCATGTGCAGCTTTACGGAACGCGAGTAGCTATGGGTGAAGAATTCTCAATTGAAGACGCGCTGATCATCTTGCAGCGGCGCTTCCTTGCATTTCTGCTGCCGGTGCTGGTTCTGGCGCCGATCGGCATTATCGCGGTCATGCTGCTGCCGGCGAAATACACAGCGCAAGGCACGATCCTCGTCGAGTCGCAGCAAATCCCAACCGAATATGTTCGCTCGACCATTAACGCCTATGCGCAAGAGCGCATCTCGACCATCCGCCAGCGGGTCATGACCCATAACCGCCTGCTTGAAGTCGCGGATGAATACAGCCTGTTTCCGAGATCGCTCGGCCTGTCCGAGAGCGAGCGCGTCTCCTTGATGCGCGAAAGATTGCGCGTCAACCTGATCACCTCAGCCGGTCGAAGCAATGATCGCAATCGCGACGGCACCATCGCCTTTACGGTCGCCTATACGGATCGCGATGCGCGCAAGGCGTTTCTGGTCGCCAATAAATTCATGACGCTTTTCCTCGACGAAGATGTGCGCGCACGGACCGCCGGCGCATCGAACACAACCGAGTTTTTCGCCAAGGAAGCCACCCGCCTGCGCAACGCCGTGGCGGAAATGGAAACCCGGGTTTCAGAATATAAAGCGCAAAACAGCGACTCGCTGCCCGAGCATTTGAACATGCATCTCAGCATGCTGGAGCGCGCCCGCAATACGCTCGGCTCCGCAGAGTCATCGATCACTCAGCTTGAAGAAGAGCGCCGTTTTCTGGAAACCCAGCTTATCAGCGGCACAAGCGGCGATGGCAGCCTGTCCAACGAACTGGCGCGCCTTGAGGCGGAGCTTGCCCGCATGCGCGCCACCTATCATGACAACTATCCTGAAGTCGTTGCAAAGCGCCAGGAGATCGCTTCGATCAAGGCGCGCATGGCGCCCAGCGCGGACATCAAACGCATGCGCGAGGCGCTCGCCATCGCCGAAGACAGATTGACCGCCGCCGAGCGCGCTGAAACGCCAGACCCTGAGGCGATTGCAACGGCGGAAGCCGGGATCGAAGCCGCACGGAACGCCCTTAGCGACCGCATCGCAGAGGAGACCCGGAAAGGCACCTCGGACATTACCGGCGTGCAGATCGAAGGCCGCATCGCCGTCATCGAAAACCGCATCCGCATGCTCAACAAGCAGCTCACAAACACCATGGAGCAAACCACCGATCTGGAGCAGCGCATCGCCCGTACGCCGGAAGTCGAGCGCGGCATCGCCAGCCTGACCCGCGACTATGACAATCTGTTTGCGGAATATCAGGACGTGCTCGCGAAACAGCAGGATGCGCAGCTCGCTGAAAATCTCGAAGAAAACCAGCAGGCGGAGAAATTCTCAATTCTCGAACCCGCTTTGCGCCCGGACAAACCGTCCAGCCCGGATCGCGCGAAATTGCTGATCCTCGCCTTGTTTGCCGCATTCGGGGCCGGCGGCGCCGCAGCGCTCGGCATGGAGCTGTTGCAGGCCAAGCTGCGCGGGCGTTCGCATCTGACCGGCTTGCTGGAAACCCAGCCTATTGCGGTCATTCCCTATATTCACAGCGATGCAGACAAGGACACGCCCTGGCGCCGGGTCCTGACCTCTTTCGCCGGCAAGCTTTTGAGAAAAACCAAACTCGCGCAGCAAGAACCGGAAGCAGCGCTGTAACATGTTGAACCCGGAATTGAGATAAGGCGTCCCGATGGATCGTATTCGCAACGCGGTGACCCGCGCCCGTCAGACCCGAGAAGGCAATAGCGCCGCAGCGCCCGCCGCGCCGAAATCAGCATCGGCGCCGATCGCCGCCGCACAGCAGGCGCAAAGCGCGGCTTACGCGACGCGCACCCCGGCGGCGCCCTTGCAGGACGGCGATGATCTCGGGCTGCAAAAAGTCGAATGCAATCTCGCAAATTTCGCGCGCAACCGCATCATCGCCAATGAGCAGGACCCTGTGCTCAACGCCTATCGCGTCTTGCGCACCCGCGTTCAGCAAAAGATGCAGGCGGAGGGGTGGAGAACCCTGGCCGTCGTGTCGCCGGGGTCGGGCGCCGGCAAAACCGTGACGGCGATCAATCTGGCGATCGCCATCAGCAGCAAGGCCGGCTCGCGCGCCACCTTGATCGATCTCGACTTTTACCGCCCCAGCGTCGCACGCTATCTCGGCCTGAAAGCGGCCCCGTCGGTTCTCGATTTCTTCGAGGGCAAGCGCAATTTCCGCGACGTCGCCGTGCGCCCGGGCCTGTCTGATGTGGTGCTGGCGGCGAATGAGCGCGTGAGCCGCCGCGGGGCGGAGCATCTGACCTCATCGAAAGCAGATGAGATGATCGACACCGCCATCAACGAATTCGGATCGCAGACGGTGATCTTCGACATGTCGCCTCTGCTGGGCTGCGATGACACCATCGCCTTCCTGCCCAAGGTCGACTGCGTGCTGCTGGTGGCGGCGAGCGGCGATACGCGGGTTCAGGAACTTAAAGAGGCCAAGCGGATTTTGAGCCGGTCCAATATTGTCGGCTCGGTGCTCAACAAGTCCCCCTCCGCCTTCCTGCCCAACCAGTACTACTAGGCGTTGTGTCTCCGCCGGGGCGCGACCCTGGCCGACGACCCCGCCCGGCCTTGCGCCCCAGTGTTGCGCCCCGTGTTGCGCCAAGGCGTTGCATAAATGCGCCAATTCGCGGCTAAGGCTGCCTGTTTCGCTTGAAGCGGGCCGGTAAACTTACCAGTATAGTGCGCTGTGAAGACTTTATTCACGCAATACCCTTTTAACTCCCTGTTATCCTTATTTTCGCAAAGCCGGCGCCATGAATGTATCCCAGTCCGTCAAGCTAGCCGGCATCTTCGTCGCCCTGATCGTCCTTTATTTTCTGATGAAGGGCCTGTTCGGCGGCGGCGCTGCGCCGTCAGAGGAAACGCCCGGCGCTGCGCCTGAAAGCTTCACCGTTGTTTATCAAACCATCGCCCCGGCGGATTGGCGCGATGAAGTGATCGTGCGCGGCCGCACCAAGGCCGAACGCAAGGTTGTCGTCCGCGCGGAAATCAGCGGCGCGATTGCGGAAACCCCGGCGGAGCTTGGCGAACTCGTTTCCGAGGGCGACGTTTTATGCCGGATCAATGTCGACGCCCGCGCAGCGCAGCTTGCGGAAGCGCGCGCCAGCCTGGCCAAGGCCAAACTCGATTATGATGCGGCGGTGAAACTGAGCGAAGGCGGGTTCCGTTCCGAAACCGCCGTCGCCTCCGCAAAAGCATTGCGCGACCAGGCCGCGGCGCAGCTTGAACGCGCGCAAAATGATCTGGCGAAGACGGATATCAAAGCGCCCTTCGACGGCGTCTATGATGAACGCCATGTAGAAACCGGCGACTTCATGAATGTCGGCGATCCTTGCGCAACAGTCATTCAGCGCTCGCCCTTTCTGGTGGTCGGCGCCGTGTCGGAACGCGATGTCGCGAAAATCAACAAGGGCGATCGCGGCCGCGCGCGTCTCGCCACCGGCGAAACCGTCGAAGGCGTCGTGCGTTTTGTCTCGACCAGCGCCGAACCGGCGACGCGCACCTTCGATGTGGAGCTGGAAATTCCCAATGAGGACGGATTGCTGCGCGACGGCGTCACCGCGGAGTTCACCGTATTCGCCGAAGCGCGCAGCGCCCACCGGGTTCCCCGCGTCGCGCTGGTGCTGGCGGATGACGGCGAGATCGGCGTTCGCACCTTGAATGAGGACAACATCGTCGAGTTTAATCCCGTGCGCCTGATCGGCGAGACGCCGTTGGGCGTCTGGGTCGCCGGGCTTTCCGGCGATGCCCGCGTGATCACCGGCGGACAGCTTTACGTAACCGCAGGCCAGCAAGTCGGCGCCGTTGAGGCCGACGAGGCGGGCGCATGACCTCGATAATCGACGCTGCATTCTCACGCATGCGCGTCGTCATGACGGCGCTTGTCGTCATCGTGTTTTTCGGTCTCTACGCCTATAAAACAATCCCCCGCGAAGCGGACCCGGATGTGCCGGCGCCGTTTGTCGGCGTCACCATTCCGCTGCCGGGCATCTCGCCCGAAGACGGTGAAAGGCTGCTCTTGCGGCCGGCCGAGCTTGAACTTCAAAATGTTGAAGGCCTCAAGCAGTTGGACGCCTATGCCTATGACAGCGCGGCGCAATTCATTCTGGAGTTTCAGGCGACGGTCGACATCGATCAGGCGGTGCTTGATGTGCGCGAGGCGATGGACCGCGCCAAATCAGAACTGCCCACTGACGCAGAAGAACCGATCGTCACCGAATTCAACGCACAGACGCAATTTCCAATCCTGACAACGATCATTTACGGCAATGCGCCCGAGCGCACGCTGTTGCAGCTCGCGCAGCGGCTTGAGGACAAACTTGAAAGCATTTCCGGGGTTCTCGAAGCGCGCCTCACCGGCGCGCGCGAGGAATTGCTGGAAGTCATTGTCGATCCGGAAACGCTCGAATCCTACGGCCTCACCGAATTTGAAGTCCTGAACGCCGTGACCTCGAACAACCAGCTTGTCACAGCGGGTTCGGTCGATCTGGGCGATGGCCGCTTCACTGTGAAGGCGCCGGGCCTGGTGCGCAATGCGCAAGACCTCGCCGATACGCCGGTGCGCGTTAGCGGGGAAAATGTCGTCACCATCGGCGATGTCGCATCCGTGCGCCGCACCTTTAAAGACCGCGAAGGCTCTGCGATTTTCAATGGCGATCTCGCCATCGGCGTCGAGATCTCCAAGCGCTCCGGTTTCAACATTGTTGAGACCATCGAAGAAGCGCGCAAGGTGATCGCCGAAGACTCGCAAAACTGGCCCGCCACCATTCACTACGAATTCATCAGCGATCAGTCGGTCTTCGTCAAAGACAGCCTTGAAGGCCTGACCGCTTCGGTGATGACCGCGATCTTGCTGGTGATGATCGTTGTCGTCGCGGCGCTCGGCCTGCGCTCGGCGCTGATGGTCGGCATCGCCATTCCCAGCACCTTTCTGATGGGCTTCCTGCTGCTGTCGTCCTTCGGCTTTACCTTGAACATGATGGTGATGTTCGGCCTCATCCTCGCGGTCGGCATGCTCGTCGACGGCGCGATTGTGATTGTCGAATATGCAGACCGCCGCATGGCGGAAGGCGCCGGCCGGCGCGACGCCTATCTCGAAGCGTCCAAGCGCATGTTCTGGCCGGTGATCACCTCGACCGCGACCACCCTCGCCGCCTTTGTCCCCTTCCTGTTCTGGAACGACATGGTCGGGCAGTTCATGAAGTTCCTGCCGATCACGCTGATTTTCGTATTGCTGTCTTCGCTGCTCGTGGCGCTGATCTTCCTGCCGGTGCTCGGTTCGCTGTTCGGCATTCCCGAATGGATGAAGAAAAATTCCACATGAAGGGCAAGACCGAGGGAACGGAGCGGCGTTACGAAGTCGACGAGATCGACCCGACGACGCTGGACGGACCCATTGCGACTTATTCGAAGGTTCTAAAAGAGCTTGTCCGGCGGCCGTTAATGGTCGCCGCCGCCGCTGTCGGCGTTGTCTTCATTTGCATATCCTCGTTCATCGCCGCAGCGCCGGAAGTCGAATTCTTCATTCGCAATGACGACGATCAGATCAATGTGCTGGTGCTGGCGCGGGGCAATCTTTCCGCTGGCCAGAAAATCGACATCGTCAAAGATGTCGCTTCGCGCATCGAAGACAATCCGGCGATCAAACACATCTATCTGCAAACCGGCCCGGAACTGGCGCGCGGCCGGGAAATGCCGGTCGAGACCATCGGTCAGGTCGGGATTACGCTGAAAGATTACACACAGCGCGAGCACTCGCTGATCGTGCTCGAGCAACTGCGCGAACAGGTCAAAGGCATTCCCGGCGTGCATGTGGAAGTGCGCCAACGCGCGCAAGGCCCCGATGTGGGCAAGGACGCGCAGGTGGAGATTTCCTCGCCAAGCTTCGAAGCGATGGTGGCCGCGTCGAAAAAAGCGCGCGAATTTATGGACACCGCGAAAATCACCATCGATGGTCAGGAAGTCCCGGCCTATATGGATCAGGAAGACACGCTGCCCCTGCCCGGCATTGACTGGGTGATCGAAGTCGATCGCGCGCTCGCCGGGCGTTACGGGCTTTCCGTTCAGCAGGCCGGCGCAGTCCTGCAATTCGTCACCAATGGCCTTCTGGTCGACAAATACCGCCCGCAAGACGCCGATGACGAAGTTGATATTCGCGTCCGCTATCCGGAAGAAAACCGCAATATTTTCGCGCTCGATCAGGTCCGCGTGCAGACGCCGCAAGGCTCCGTGCCGCTGTCGAATTTCGTCACCCGAACCGCCAAGCCGCAAATCGACCGGATCGTGCGCCGCGACGGCGCGCGCATCATCGAAGTAAAAGCCAACGGCAACACCAGCGTTGAAGGCCATGCGGTCAGTCAGGACCGCGCCATCAACCTGATGAAGGAATGGCTCGAAACAGGCGCGCTCGGGTCAGATGTCACCTGGGTGATGCGCGGCGCCGATGAAGAAACCGCAGCCGCGGCGAGCTTCTTCCAGAACGCCATGCTGGCGGCGCTGTTTATGATCGCGATGATCTTGCTGCTGGAATTCAACAGCTTCTATCACGCGCTGCTGACGTTGAGCGCGGTCATCCTGTCGGTGTTCGGCGTGCTTTTATCGATCGCCATCACCGGCCAGTATATTAGCGTCATCATGACCGGCACCGGCATCGTCGCGCTCGCGGGCATCGTTGTGAACAACAACATCGTCCTCATCGACACCTATCAATATTTGCGGCGCAAGGGTCTTACGGTGGAAGACGCCGTTGTGCGCACTGCCGCGCAGCGCATCCGTCCCGTGCTGCTGACCACCGCAACAACAATTCTCGGCCTGTTGCCGATGGTGTTTGAAATCAATGTGGATTTCGGCGCCGGGACCGTCACCCATGGCTCAACCACGTCGGACTGGTGGGTGCTCCTGTCATCGGCTGTGGTTTACGGCCTCGCCTTTTCAACCGTGCTGACGCTTATCCTGACGCCGGTGATGCTGGCGGCGCCGACAATCCTGCGCAACCGCATTCCCGGCGCGGTCATATGGGTCAATCAACGCATCATCAGACGCCGCAGCGATGCGGCGGCGCTGGAAACCCAGCCCCGCCCCGATCAGGATGTGCCGCGCGCGGCGGAATAATCCTAGTTGGCGTCTTCTTCCGGCGCGGTCTCTTCATCCGTCTCAGGAACATCGAAAATCTGGCCGGGATAAATCAGATCCGGATTGCGGATCTGCGCTGCGTTAGCCGCGTAGATGATAGTGTATTGCGAGCCTTCGCCATAAGCGCGCCGGGCGATCCGCCACAGGCTGTTGCCCGGCTGCACGACGACGCGGCCGTCGCGCAGGTCAATCTGATCGGGCCGCTCGCGCTGGAACGGCAATTCGATTGCAAATTCCGGCCGGTTCTGTTCGTCAAGTTGAATGACCAGAAGCTGATAGACGCCCGGCTCAATCTGCACTTCCGGCGCAATCGTCCAGCGGCCATCTTCATCAGCCGGCACGCGGCCAATCAATTGCCGGTTGATATAGAGTTCAACCACGCGGCCCGGCGTTGCGCGTCCGGAAAAAATCACCGCGCCCGTATCGTCATAGTCGATGACGTCAAGCGACAAAGGCCCAAGTCCTTCAGGACGCTCGCTCGGGTCCTGCAAGACTTCCGTCGCGCCGCCCGGCGTGGTGCGCAGCACCAGCGGCAGATCGCCTTCGCGCTCCGGCACATAAATCACGATCGTGTCTTCCGACCGGATCACGGTTCCGTCGGCGGTTTTCATGGACAGGCTCAGCTCGACCGGCCCCGCATCCAGCGGCGTGTCGGTCGCGACCACCCATGCGCCGTCAGCTTCCGCCGGGAGCTTCGCAAGCTCTTCATCATTTGCATATAGAGTGACTTCAGAACCGGGCTTGGCGCGGCCGGCGATGACGGCGTAACCGCTGCGATCGACGCGCACGATGTCAAAACTCGGCAAGGCGGCTTCTGCGGGTTCTTCCGCCTCCGGCGTTTGCGCGTCCGGTTTGGCGGGCGTTACCGTTTCCTGCGCAGGGCCTTCGATGATCTTGAACCGCTCGGCGGCCTTCCAGCCGATGAAGCCGAGAACAATCAGTAACAAGATTATGATGATGACACGCATGGAAACCCGCCCCTTAACGCTTTTTATGAAGCCTCGAATGTACTTTACCCATATGCAAATTGGCGTACAATGCCACCCCAACAACAAGAAACGTGTAAGACTATGAAATCATTATGTGTTTACTGCGGCTCCCGACCGGGCAATGATCCGGCATTTGAGAAAGCCGCAATCGAAGTCGGACAAGTCGCCGCCCGACGTGGCTGCCGCATCGTTTATGGCGGCGGCAAGCTCGGTTTGATGGGCGCTACAGCGGGCGCCGCGCGCGACGCCGGCGGCGCGGTGTTCGGCGTCATCCCGGATTTCCTCGTTGAGATGGAAGGCGTGCTGGAAGGCGTCGATCATAAAATCGTCACCAACATGCATGAGCGCAAGATGATGATGTATGAGGAGTCAGACGCTTTCCTGACTTTGCCAGGCGGCATCGGCACGCTTGAAGAGCTTGTTGAAGTTGTCTCCTGGGCGCGACTCGGCCTGCACAGCAAGCCGATCATCGTGCTCGACATCAACGGCTTCTGGTCGCCCCTGAAAGAACTGCTCAGCCATTTCGTGGAAAAAGAACTGGCGGACAAACGGCTGGTCAATGACCTGATCTTTGTGCCGACAGTCGAAGCGGTTTTTGAAACAGCGGAAAATCACTCGCTGCGCGCCCGCGCATGACGCCGCCTGAGACTTCTCAGGCGCGTTCGACGCGCAGGCTTTTTCAGGCGCGTTCGCCGCGCAGGCGGGCGCGCGCTTTTTCCGCCCCGATCAACGGAAACAACGCAGCCATTTCCGGACCGCGCTGACGCCCCGTCAAAGCATGACGCAAGGGCATGAACAGGCTTTTGCCTTTGGCGCCGGTTTTTTCCTTCACTGCATTGGTGAAGGCGCTCCAGCTTTCGCCATCAAGTGCGTCGGGCACCAGCGCCGCCGCCGCTGCAGCAAATTCCTGATTGTCGATTATCGGATCGATCTCGCCATCGACCACGGCGATCCAGTCCGCCGCGTCGTTCAACCGCGTGATGTTGCCTTTGACCACTTCCCAAAGCGCAGGGCCGACACCGATCTTTTCCAGCCGCGCCGCTACATCTTCGAAGGGCGTTTCATGCAGGATCTTGGCGTTCAGCGCTTCAAGCTCGGCCATATCGAAACGCGCCGGCGCCCGGCCGACCTGATCGAAATCGAAGCTCGCCGCGAGCGCCATCAGATCGCGTTGCGGCGTCACCGGATCGGCGGTGCCGAGCTTGGCGAGAAGGCTGGTGATGGCCGACGGCTCAAGCCCGTCCTCGCGCATCGCCTCAATAGACAAGGAGCCAAGACGCTTGGACAAGCCCTGCCCGTCGGCGCCGACCAGCAGCGAGTGATGCGCGAATTGCGGCGCCTCGCCGCCCAGCGCCTTGATGATCTCGATCTGCACGCCCGTATTGGTCACATGATCTTCGCCGCGCATCACATGGGTGATCTTTGCGTCAATATCGTCAACGCAGCTCGGCAAGGTATAAAGATACATGCCGTCTTCGCGGATCAGCACCGGGTCGGAAACGCTTGACGTATCCACCGTGGTTTCACCGCGAATGAGGTCGTTCCATTTCACTTGACCCTGGGTCAGCTTGAAGCGCCAATGGGGTTTGCGCCCTTCCGCTTCGTAAGCCGCGATCTCTTCGGCGGTAAGCGCCAGCGCTGCGCGATCATAAACCGGCGGCAGGCTGCGCGCGCGCTGGATCTTGCGCTTGCGATCAAGCTCCTCGGCGGTTTCATAGCACGGATAGAGCAGCCCGTCGGCTTTCAGCTTCGCCGTCGCGGCGTCATAGCTGTCGATGCGCGAGGACTGGCTGAAGGTCTCGTCATAGGTCAGGCCCAGCCAGGCGAGATCGGCGCGGATGCCGTCTTCATATTCCTTGGTCGAGCGCTCCAGATCCGTATCGTCGATCCGCAGCACGAAAATCCCGCCGGATTTGCGCGCGAGCAGCCAGTTCCACAGGGCGGCGCGCACATTGCCCACATGGATTTTCCCGGTCGGGGACGGCGCAAATCGGACTTTGACGGTCATGAGGCTTCCAGCATCTGAAAAATCGACGCTCTAGCCCTTCGGCGAAGCGGGGTCAAACGGGCCCGGCATTGGCCCGGAAAAGGGCTGGCGCAGAGCTAGCGGCGGGCCCCCGCCCGGAAGGTTGGTCCCGAATTTGAAATGGGAGGGCCAGCAACACCCGTTGCAGCATGTAGGAGAATAAAAGTGTCCCGCCTTAAAACAGCTCTCATCGGCCTCGCCGCCGCCATCGCCCTGCCCGGTATCGCCAATGCGGCGACTGTTTCCGTTCGGGACAATCCTGACAATGGCGGATCGGTTTTCGCCAACGGCCTCGGCCGCTCGATCAGCATCCAGCATGACGGCGCGAACCGGAACGTTCAGGCTGGCGCGTTTTCGCTGCAGTTTAATGAAGGCGACGGCTGGACCGATTTCGTCACCTTCTGCCTCCAGCTTTCCGAATATCTGACCCTGCCGAAGGATCATGAGCGCGTTGCGGGTGATGCCTACTTTGCTTCCGCGGACGACCTTGAAGCCCTGGGCATTCTTTACGGCAACCTGCTGACCACCGACACCGGCCTTAAAAACGCCAACACCGCCGCCGCCGCTCAAGCGATCATCTGGGAAATCGTTGAAGACGGCGCGACATCCTTTGACCTTGCCGCCGGCGATTTCAAACTGTTCACCCAAAGCGTGCTCACCGAAGCCAACACCTTGTGGGCGCTGATCATCTCAGGAAACTACTCAGCCGTTGCGATCGACGTGTTCCATGCACGCGGCACGCAGGACCTGATTACCTCTGCTGTGCCGGTGCCGGCTGCGTTGCCGCTCTTGTTGTCCGGCATCGCGGGACTGGGCTTTGCGAGCCGCAGACAACGCAAAGAATAGATTATCGAGGGGACGGGGCGAAAAAGGCCGGGCATCGCCCGGCCTTTTTCACGTTCTGACGATGCATGTGTTCGCTAGCGCGTCTGCGCCGTCACAAAAGCGTCGATGGCGTCAAGACAACGCCCGGCGCTCGCCGCCGTCGCATGAATTCGGTGCGGCGCGCCTTCAATCAGCTCAACACTCGCCGCAGGATTGGCCTTCAGGAAGCGCGCTTCATGTTCCGGCGCGAAACCGGCGCCCAGTTTCGGGTCAGCCCGCAACAGCTTCGCCGGAACTTCAAGCGGTTTGTCGCCGTCAAAGCGCTCAAAGACGGCGGTCGTCTTCGCCGGCGTCCAGCAATCCGGGTCCTGACGCATCAGACCCGAGGCAGCGCTGAGAATATGGCGCGGGCTCGAATGGTCCGCCTGCACGCCCCCTTGGGGCGCCGGCGCATCAGCAGCGAGCCGCAGATAGTCGCCAAGCTCGGCCCCCGCGCCTTGCATCTCGACCAGCCTCGCCTGTACAGCGGCGAAGCGCTTGTCATTGCCGGATTTCGCGAATTCCGCCGCCTCGCCAAAGAAGTAGGGCGGGTCCTCCATGAACAGCGCCTTCAGATAGGGATGCGGCGCCTGCGCCAATAGCGCGCCCGTCACAGCCCCGAGCGAGTGGCTGACAATGATCGTTGGTCTACGAATTAAATCAAGCGCCGCAGCGGCGTCGGCGGCGTAATCTTCAACGAGATAGCTAACGGCGCGATCGCTATGGCCGTGTCCGCGAAAATCGAGCGTCCAGATGTGGAAACGGTCCTTAAGACGGGCGACCGATTCGTCCCAAGTGTCGCGCGCCCCGGCAATGCCGTGAAGAAACAACAGGTCTGGCGCGCCCTCCGGCCCATAGACAGAAGCAGCGAGATTGATCGACCCGTTTTTGATGGTGATGTCAGTCATTTACCGCCTTCGGAGATGCGCATTGTTTTTAGGCGCGCGGTCAGGGGCGGTCAAACCGGTTTCACAGGCCTGCACGCAATGCACATATCCATTTCGCACATGCATGAAACAATGGCGCCGATGAATGCATGCGAGGGCGCGGATTACGCATTCATTGCGCGCTACGCAAGGATCAAAAAACTCTCACATTTCTAAAACAAAAGCGTCATCACATTCGGGTTAATCGCCGCCCCATTAAGTGTTTTACCAAAAGGTGGGGTATGCTCAAAAAACTATCCGTTAGCACGCTGGCGCTCGCCGTCAGCATCGCGCCGCAAGCCTATGCGCAAGATCTGGGGGGATCGTCTGCGGACAACAAAGACACCGTTATTGTAACGGGCACGCGCGCCACGGGGCGCACTGCATTCGACAGCCTCGCGCCTGTCGATGTCATTTCCGATGAAGCGCTCGATCTGACCGCTTCCGATGAAATCATGGATCTCGCTCGCGCAACTAACGCCGTCCTTCAATGTCCAGCGGCTGCCGCTCAATGACGGCTTGATCTTCGTTCGCCCGGCGCGCCTGCGCAATCTTTCGCCGGACCACACGCTGGTGCTGGTCAATGGCAAGCGCCTGCATCGTTCCGCCCTGCTTGGGTCAAACGGCGCGCAGGCGCCTGACCTTGCGCAGATCCCTTCTTCCGCCGTGAAGCGCATCGAAGTGCTGCGCGACGGCGCTTCCGCGCAATATGGTTCGGACGCCATTGCAGGCGTGATCAACATCATTCTCGACGACGAGCCGGGCCTCAATGCCTTCGGTCAGTTCGGACAGTATTACGAAAATGACGGCGACCAGTATCGCGCCGGAGTTCAAGGTGGAATTTCCGGCGATTATGGTTTCCTGAACGCCACTTTCGAGTTCTCCGACTCTGCGCGCACTTCGCGTTCGCGCCAGCGCGCCGACGCCATCGCGTTCCAGGAAGCCAATCCGGACATCGATGTCGCGGATCCGGTGCAGAACTGGGGTCAGCCGGAGCGCACCTCTTACCGCTTCGCCGCCAACAGCGCATTCGATGCGGGCTTTACCGAACTCTACGCCTTCGGAACCTATGGCTGGGGCACGGGCGTGTCGGATTTCAACTGGCGCAACCCGGCGACGACCAGCGCTTATAATTCTAGCGCCGCCTTCCCTGAGTTCGATCTCAATGACATCTTCCCGGCGGGCTTCTCGCCCCAATTCGGTCAGGATGACGAAGACTATTCCATCGCCGGCGGTTTCCGCAGCAATGGCGACGGCGCCTTCAGCTATGATGTCAGCGCCACCTATGGCCGCAACGACATCGACTATTTCATGTCGGAGACGATCAACGCGTCGCTCGGCCCGAACAGCCCGACGACGTTCAATCCGGGTTCGCTCATTCAAAGCGAATTCAACCTGAACGCCGATTTCGGTTACGCTTGGGATTCAGGCCTCTTCGCCGAGCCGGTCAACATCGCCTGGGGCGCTGAACGCCGTGAAGAAACCTATGAGATCGTCGCCGGCGATCTCGCCTCTTACGAGATCGGGCCGGGCGCCGCTGACGGGTTGCCTTCGGGCTCCAACGGCTTTCCTGGCTATAGCGAAGCGCAAGCGGGCAAGTTCAAACAGACCAGCCACGCTGCCTATATCGATGTGGAAGTCCCGCTGACGGATATCTGGACGATTGGTCTGGCTGGCCGTTACGAAGACTTCAGCGAATATGGCGATACGGTTGACGGCAAGATCTCAACCCGGATCGAACTGACGCCGGGCTTTGCTCTGCGCGCCACCGCCTCCACCGGCTTCCGCGCGCCGACGCCGGGCCAGCTCTTTAGTGAGCGCACCTCGCAAGGCCTCGACACGGTGACGCTCAACATCTTCACCGCCGGCCGGTTCAGCCCGCAAGGCGCCGTGGCGGATGTGATCAATATGCGCGCCGACGCAGATATCCGCGCGCTCGAAGCGGAAACCTCGGAAAACTACACAGTCGGCATGACCTGGCGTCAGGGCGGGCTGACCGCAACGGTTGATTTCTATCAGATCAACATCGCCGACCGCTTCGGCACCTCGCAGACCTTCAACCCAACCGCGGAAGAGCAAGCGCAATTTGTGGCGCTCGGCGTGCCCGGCGGCGAAGGCATCACGCGGGTCAACTTCTTCCAGAATGATTTCGACACCCGCACACGCGGCGTCGACATCGTCGCCACCTATGCAACGCCGGCCGGTCCGGGCGACATGACCCTGACGGCGGCGTATAATTACAACTCCACAAAGGTCACCGATGGCGAACTCGCCGACAATGAAACAAACCGCGTGCGGTTTGAGGAATTGCTGCCGAACCACACGGCGACCGCATCCGTCGGCTATACGCTCGGCGCTTTCGACCTTCTCGCCCGCGCACGGTATTATGGCGGCTGGACGGACTTCTCCTTCAATTCCGACGGCGACATCTTCCAGGAATTCAGCGGAGAAGTGTTTTTCGATCTCGCGGCGACTTATCATGTGAGCGATCAGCTCTCCATTCGCGCCGGCGCGGAAAACATCCTCGACACCTATCCGGATGAAGCCGAGTTCCAGGCGAGCCGCGGCCTCATCTATTCGCGCAACGCGCCCTACGACACCGATGGCGGGTTCTACTACGTTCGGTTTGACGTCAAGCTGTGATAGACTTCGCAGCATGAACCAGTCACGACGCACAATATTGAAAGGCGCCGCCGCACTGGCGGCGCCTTCTTTCATCGGCGCGGCGGCCAGCGCATCCTCATCCGGCGACGCCGTTCAGGACGAGGCCTTCTGGCGCGACATCGCCAAGGCCTATGACGTCAGACAAGACATCATCAATCTCGAAAACGGCAATTGGGGCGTCATGGCGCGCCCGGTGACCGAGCGCTATTTTGAAAACCTGAAAAAGGTCAATCACGACAATTCCTATTATGCGCGGCGCGCCTATGCGGGCGACTACAAACAAGTGCATGCGCAACTCGCCTCCTTTCTGGGCGCAGGTGAAGACGAGATCGCGCTGACGCGCGGCGCATCGGAAGCCTTGAAAGCGCTGATCACCGGCTATAACCGCTTACAGCCGGGCGATGCAGTGATGTATGCGGATCTCGATTACGGCTCCATGCAGGCGATGATGGACTGGCGCGCGGCGGCAAGCGGCTGCGAGGTGGTGCGCGTCAACATTCCCGAACCAGCGAGTCATGACGGGCTTGTGGCGTTCTATAAAAAAGCGCTGGCGGATAATCCGTCCGTCAAGCTGTTGTTGCTCACCCATATCAGCCACCGCACCGGCCTTGCGATTCCGGTGAAGGAAATCGTCGCGGCCGCGCGCGCTGCCGGCGCCGACTGCATTGTCGATGCGGCCCATAGCTGGGGCCAGATGAATTTCACCGCGGACGATCTCGGCGCGGATTTCGTCGGCTTCAATTTACATAAATGGATCGGCGCGCCGATCGGCGTCGGCCTCGCTTACATCCGCAAAGACCGCCTCGATGCGATCAGCCCCGATCCGGGCGCGGGCGCATGGGAGCAGGACCGCATCTCAGGGCGCATCCACACCGGCACATCGGATTTCGCCGCAGCGCTCACCATTCCCGACGCGTTGAAATTCCATTTGGAGATTGGCCCGGCGCCGAAGGCCGACCGCCTCGCTTATTTGCGCAATCTCTGGGTCGAGGCGTCGCGCGACCTTCCCGGCCTGGAAATCCTGACGCCGGACGATCCGCGCCTGCATGCGGGCATCACGTCCCTGCGCCTCGCGGGCAAAACATCCATTGCAGATAATGTCGCACTTTCGAAACGACTGCTCGACGAGTTCAACATTTTCACGGTGTATCGCGATGGCGTCGCGGCGGGCGCTTGCGTGCGCGTCACGCCGTCCATGTATAATTCACCGGATGATGTGATGGCGCTGGCGAAAGCGTTGAAGGTGATTTGCGGTTAGCGATCTCGGCATTGCACGCTTAGTGCTGTTTGCGTCTTTTCCATTTAGCATTGGCGCGCGCCGCTCTTCCAATGCTTCTGCTTATTCCCACGCGACGCCCGAATACTTTCCCCTGATCCGAAACATAGTCCATATGAAAATAATCTTTATAGAGAGGATCAACCCCCTTCACCATGTACTTAGCTAAGCCACCCGCACCTTTTACCGGCGTAAATTCCACTGCTGCACCAAGCTCCTCAAGCGAGAATTGCCGCTTCATCCTTTTCAGCAACCCGCGTCGAAAGCGGGCCAAGTGCTGTGGCGGCACATGGATCATCCAATGGACATGTGGCTGCTGATTCGCTGGATTTTCATGAGTATGGCAATCCGCAAAGGGACCTAAAGTGCCATCGAGCCGCCTTTGATAAGCCCAGGCACGAACCGTATTTTCACGTAGGCGGCTAAACTGTTTCGGAGCGGCTTCCGCTGGCACGCTCAAGCAGTCAAAATTTATCGTAACCAATTGATTCAATGGACGGCCGGTCTCATCTGCGTACCTCACGGCATGAAACAGCCCTTCAGCAGATTTCCTCGCAATCCATCCCGTGTGGGTACTAGATTTGGTAGCATTTAGGGCCACCTTGGACTCCTACGTCTACATATAGAACTCCTGCACCTTGCCCTATTGAGAACATAATGGCAACAGTTTATTTATCCCGCCAGCCATTGGTGATCGGATAGCGGCGGTCGCGGCCGAAATTGACGCTCGCGACTTTCGGGCCGGGGGGCGCCTGGCGGCGCTTATATTCGGCGACATAGAGCAAGTGTTCGATGCGGCGCACGGTTTTTTCGTCATAGCCCGCAGCGGCGATGTCCTTCACCCCCATTTCTTTTTCGACCAGCATTTCAAGGATCGGATCGAGCACCTCATATGGCGGCAGCGAGTCCTCGTCCTTCTGGTCTTCGCGCAATTCCGCCGAAGGCGGCTTGGTGATGATCCGCTCGGGAATGACTTCGCCTTTCGGCCCCTTCAGCTCCGGCGCGTGATGGGCGTTGCGCCAGCGGCACAGCGCAAACACTTCCAGCTTGTAAAGATCCTTGAGCGGATTGAAGCCGCCATTCATGTCGCCATAGAGCGTTGCGTAGCCGACCGACATTTCCGACTTGTTGCCGGTGGTCAAAACCATATCGCCGAACTTGTTGGAGAGCGCCATCAACAAGACGCCGCGCAAGCGCGACTGAATATTTTCCTCGGTCACGTCTTTCTGCAAATTGTCGAAAGACGGCGCCAGCATTTTGTCAAACGCCTCGACCCCCGGCTCAATATCGATGGAACGATAGACAACCCCCAATGCGTCAGCGCATGCCGCCGCATCTTCAAGGCTTTCTTTCGAGGTATAGCGCGACGGCATCATCACGCAGTGAACCGCATCCGCGCCCAGCGCATCGACAGCGATGGCGGCGGTGAGCGCTGAATCGACGCCGCCGGAAAGCCCGATAACAACGCCCTTGAAGTGGTTGCGGGTCACATAATCATGCACAGCCCTTGTCACCGCGCGATAGACCATCTCTTCGCCGTCCACCCATTCAGCTTGCGGCCCTTCAATGCAGGCCCAACCGGCGACGTCTTTTTTCCAGCGGGTGATCGCAATGGATTCTGCAAATTGCGGCGCGCGATATTGCACCACGCCCGCGGAGTCCATCACAAAGGCGGCGCCCTCGAACAGCACCTCGTCCTGCCCCGCAAGCTGGTTCACAAAAATCAGCGGCTTGTCCGTCGCGCTGACGCGCGCCCGCGCCGCTTGCGTGCGTTCCTTGATCGCGGTTTTACGAAAAGGCGAGCCATGGGGCACGATGAACATCTCGGCGCCCTTGCCCGCCAAATGTTCGCCCGCGCCGGGCAGCCACATATCTTCGCAGATCATCAGGCCGAGCTTGACGCCTTTAAACACTATCGGTTCCGGATAGTCCGGACCCGGCGTAAACCGGCGCGGCTCGTCAAAGACGCCGTAATTCGGCAGGCGCACCTTGTAGCGCGTCGCGGCGATCTTGCCGTCGGCGAGCAGGAACGCCGCATTGTACAGCGCATCGCCCTCCCGCCAGGGGGAGCCGACAATCAGCGCCGGCCCGCCATCGCCGGTTTCGGCGGCGAGCTTTTCCACCGCCTCCATACAGGCGCGCTGATAGGCGGGCTTTTGCACCAGGTCTTCCGGCGGATAGCCGGAAACCACCAGCTCGCAAAAGACGGCGAGATCGGCGCCCTGCTTTTCGGCCTCGGCGCGTGCGCTCAGGATGCGCGCGACATTGCCGTCAATGTCGCCAACGACAGGCGCGATCTGGCAAAGGGCTATGGCGAGTGTTTCTGTCATATTCCGCATTTATGCTCTTTTTGAGCAGATGTTAAGGTCCCAACCCGAAGTCAGGCCGACGCATCTTCAATAGCGTGCATATCCGCGTCGGAAAGCCCGAAATGATGGCCGATTTCGTGAACCAGCACATGGGTCACCAGCTCTTCAAGGCTCAATTCCGCGCTCTCGCGCCATTCATCGAGGATGGCCCGGCGGTATAAATGGACATGATTGGGCGGCGCCTCGTCGGCTTCGCCAAAGGCGACGCCTTCAAACAGGCCGGAAAGCTCCAGCGGATCGACAATGCCGAGATCGGCGAGAATGTCTGGCTCCGCCTCTTCCGCCGTGTGCACCACCACATTGCCGCATAGAGCGCGGAACGCTACCGGTAGGCCCGCATAGGCGGCCCGCACAAGGCGGTCGAACCCTTCAAGATCCGGCTCGGTCAATTCACCGTCTCATCAGGCATGCCGACCGCATCGAAGATTTCTTTCACCAGCGGTCCGACCGCCGCCATGCCCGGCTCGCCGCGCGTCATGCCGGTCCGCACGATGACCATGCGTTTTTCCGGAATGATGAAAACATACTGCCCCTCATGACCGGCGAAGAAATACATCTCTTCGCTTACGCCGGGGAAAAAACGTTCGCGGGTTTCGCCATCGAGATTGAGCCAGAATTGCGCCCCATACTGACCATCGGACGCCGCCCCCGGTTCGCGCACATAATCGGTCCAGCCCTCAGGCAGCAGGCGTTCGCCATTCCAGACGCCGTCCTGAAGATAGAGCTGTCCGAGACGCGCCCAATCGCGCACCGTGCCATAAACAAAAGATGAGCCGATGAATGTGCCTGATGCGTCGGGCTCAAGGATGATGCTCGACGCGCCGATCGGTTCAAAAATAGCGTCATGGGCGAAGCGGTAAAATTCAACGCCCTGATCCGTCAGCACCTGACGCAAGGTCCGCGCAATAAGGTTCGCTGTGCCGCTGGAATAATACCAGACCTCGCCCGGCGCATGCTCCATCGGCATCCGCGCGGCGGCCGCGCCCGCATCGGCTTTTTCAAACAGCATGACATTCACGTCGGAGCGCACTTCGCCATATTCCTCGCCAAATGCGAGGCCCGACTGCATGCGCATCATATCGTTCCAGGTGATCTTCGATTTTTGCGCATCGCCCGCCCATTCGGGGACCGGCGCCGGATCGTTGATGTCGATGAAGCCCTGCTTCACCGCCGCGCCCACAAGCGTGGTGGTCACGCTTTTCGCCATGGACCATGACAGGAACGGCGTCGTCGCCTCGAACCCGTCCGCATAGCGCTCATCGACGATCTTGCCGTCGACAACCACGAGGACGGCGCGATGGTTTGTTGTGTTTTCGTCAAAGGCGCGCGTCAAGGCGAAAGCCAGCGCGCCATAATCGACACGCATGATCGCCTTGCCGGAAACCGGCGGCGCCTCCCCCAGGGTTCGGCGGCGAAGCCCGGCGGCGGCGCGGGCAGCGGCGCCACCCGGCCGGCATTCGCCAGGGTGCAGCCATATCCTTCGCGATAGATCGCCCGGGCGCGCCCAAGCCCGAACGGACCACGGGCGCGAACGGCGTTGGCGTTCTTGTCGACCTTGACCGACAATTGCGCCATCGCCGCGGGCATGCCCTTGAATTCCCCATTGATCACGGTCTTTGCATCGCGGCCCGCGATGAAAACTTCAGAGCAGGTTATCTTGGCCTTATAGCCGGCGCCAATGCGCGCCAGGCGGTCCGCTTTGACCCCGGCATAGATGACGCCAAGGGCTGCGAGCGCTCCCAGACCGGCGAAAATTTTGTGCTGTGTTTTCCATTCCGTCATGGCCGCAAGCCTAAACCAGCCCGATGCGACCGCAAAGCGGCGAAAACAGCCTATTCGGGCGCCGCCTGAATGTGGACGCCCCGCAGCTTTTGCGCTAGTCGAATGCGCAAAGTCGGAGACACTCATGGATAAGACCTGCAAGGACGCGCGCGAAGCCCTCGACGGGCTGCTTTTTGACGGCATGACGATCATGTCCGGCGGATTTGGATTGTGCGGCATTCCGGAAAACCTGATCGCCGCGCTGCGCGATTCCGGCGTGAAAGACGTCACGTTCATTTCCAACAATGCGGGCGTTGACGATTTTGGCCTCGGGCTGCTGCTGCATACGCATCAGATCAAGAAAATGATTTCTTCCTATGTGGGTGAAAACAAGGAATTCGAGCGGCAATATCTCGCCGGCGAGCTGGAGCTGGAATTCAATCCGCAAGGCACGCTGGCCGAACGCTGCCGCGCCGGCGGCGCGGGCATTCCCGGTTTCTACACCAAGACCGGCGTCGGCACGCTGATCGCGGAAGGCAAGGAACACAAGGACTTTAACGGCGAGACCTATATTATGGAGACCGGTCTGGTGGCGGATCTGTCGATTGTGAAAGCCTGGAAGGCCGACCCGCAGGGCAATCTGCTTTACCGCAAAACAGCGCGCAATTTTAATCCGATGATGGCGACAGCCGGCAAAGTCACCATCGCCGAAGTCGAGGAAATCGTCCCGCTCGGCAGCTTCGATCCGGACAATATTCACACGCCCGGCATTTACGTGCAGCGCCTGATCAAGGGCGAACACGAAAAGCGCATCGAAAACCGCACCGTCCGGACCCGCTAATTCATGGCGGCGACGCAATATCTGTTCATTATTGGCGCGCCGAAAGCTGGGACCACCTCCTTCGCGAGCTGGCTCTGTCAGAATGACGGCTTCTTCGAGCCCGAATTCAAGGAGCCCGGTTACTTCCGCGACCAGCAGGACAGCTATGTGCTCAACGCCCATGGCGCGCGCACATCGACCAAGGTCAATTTCGATTTTGAAAAATATCTCGCCCTGTTCGAAACCGCGCGCGACGACCAATGGGCCATCGACGCGTCCACCGATTACCTCTCCTGCGAGAACACGCCGGACCGCTTGAAGGAATTCGCAAAAGGACGGTCGGTCAAACTTTTGTGCATGCTGCGCGACCCCATAGACCGCGCTTTTTCCGAATATCAGCATACGCGGCGCGATGGCCTGGAAACCGTGAGCTTTCGCAAATCGCTGGAGCTTGAACCAAAACGCATCGCCGAAGGCTGGCAGCCGCTGTTTTTTCATCAGCGCCGCAGCCGCTATTATGCGGATATTGCGCGATACCGGGAGGCTTTCGGCGACGATCTGCTGTTGCTGGATTACAAAGCGCTGGCGTCGCCGGAAGAAACCGCCGACACGGTATCGCGTTTCATGGGCGCCGCCGTCGCGCCGCGCCAGCCGCCCCGCCTGAACCAGTCGAATGAATTTGTCGATCCGGGCGTTTGGGCGGTCCGCAAAAACCCCGCCCTGCGCTTTATCGCCGACAAACTTGCGGGCACGCAATTGCGCGAAAAAGGCCGCGACGTCGTAGACGCCGCCTTCCGCCGACAATTGAAACTATCGGACAGCGAAAGGGCTTACTTCTATTCCCTGCTGAAAGACGACATTGACGCCTGCCTTGCGGATGAAACCATCCCCACCGGCAGCTGGAACACGGCCCGAATGGCGGCGAGCCCGCAAAAGACCGGATGAAATGAACCGGCGGCGAATGCCGATATTGCGTTTGCCGCCCCATGCTGACAAAAAACGGATGTAAAGAAGGGAACTTGCTATGCCCTGGGATCGCAATCAGATGGCCGAACGCGCGGCCAAAGAACTTGAAGACGGGTTTTACGTCAATCTCGGCATCGGCATTCCGACGCTGGTGGCGAATTACATTCCCGATGGCGTCGATGTCACGCTGCAATCGGAAAACGGCATGCTCGGCATGGGCCCCTTCCCTTATGAGGATGAAGTCGATCCCGACCTCATCAATGCGGGCAAACAGACCATCACCGAATTACGCCGGACGTCTTATTTCTCCAGCGCCGACAGTTTCGCCATGATCCGCGGCGGCCATATCGACCTGTCGATCCTCGGCGCTATGGAAGTCTCCGAAAAGGGCGACCTCGCCAACTGGATGATCCCCGGCAAAATGGTCAAGGGCATGGGCGGCGCGATGGACCTCGTCGCCGGCGTAAAGCGCGTCGTCGTTGTCATGGATCACGCCTCAAAAGCGGGCGACCCGAAATTGCTGCATGATTGCGCGCTGCCGCTTACCGGCAAGCAAGTCGTCGATATGGTGATCACCAATCTCGGCGTGTTCGAGATTGAGCGCGGCAAGGGCATGAAACTCACTGAACTGGCGCCCGGCGTCACGGTCGATGAGGTCAAATCCATGACCGAAGCCACATTCGACGTCGCCGTCTAGGCTTATTGCTGCAACGCTAGAATGACGCCGCCATCGGCGTGACAGTGCTCTCGCTGTCATGCACATCCTTGTGCACGATACAGCGCAGCAAATGGGCGAGCGCTTTTTGGTCGCCGCTCATTTTCATGCGGGATTTCGCTTCCTCTAGCGTCAGCTCCATCCGGAATGATTGCATGATGGTCGCCACATCGGAAATGATCGTGGCCACAGCCGGGCCGTCGCCGCCGCGGCGCACCGTCATCTGTCCGTTCATATTATAGATCGTATAAGGAAAATCATCGATCAGGATATGGGCCACATAATTATTGTCCGGCTCCGGGCAATAGGCGGCGAAAATTTCGATCGCCAGCGCAACCGAGTCCGGCTGCAAATTATCCGTGTAAATGCACTCGCGCGCCGGGGATGATTCCGGACGTTCCATAAAATACAGGATCGACCATTTCATCAGCGTGCGAATGGTTGGCCGCAGCGCCTCGCCGGTGTCGGTCAGCCGGTAGCGCCCTCGCGCATCGCCGGTCGACACCGCGTCGATCAACCCGGCCTCTTCAAGTTCCTTCAATCGTTTGCTCAACAGATTGGCGCCGATGCCCGGCAGCGCCGCCTGTAAATCGCCGAAACGCTGGGGCCCTAAAAACAGATCCCTTAGAATCAAAAGCGTCCAGCGCTCGCCCAGAAGGTCGAGCGCGTGAGCCAAAATACAATCCTGATTATATGTGCGCGCCATTCGGCGTCCTCCACGTCTTTGTTCCGGCAGTTTTTCTTAACGTATTACAAGCGCCGCTACTTTGTTCTGCTTCTAACAAAATCGCAGCTTATGTACAAAATATATTTGACACTTCATTTTTATATAGTAAACTCCACCGTGTTTTCAATCGGCGAATATAAAACATGCGCCAGGCCGGGCGCCTCAAATGGAGAAACCCTATGCGTAACAATATCTTCGCTGGCGCCGCCCTTTGCGCCGTCGCGTTCGCAGCCGCCCCCGCTAACGCCGCCGATTGGCCAAAACAGGTCGGAATTTGCGCCGCCCACGCGGAATCGCAAGGCGTCGTCACCGCCGGCGAATATCGTGCGAAATTCCTCACAGGCTCAGGCGCCGCAACCAAAACCGTCGCTATCGAGCTCCGCCCGGACCAGGGCGAAGCCATCACCGCCGAATGCAAGATCCGCCGCGGCGAAGTCACCGAATTTGCGGTCAAAGCCTAGAACCGCAAATACCCTGTAACGGGCGGCGTCCCTGTCACTACGCGCCCGCCCGCTGCAGGCAAGACCCCAAAATCAACCCTGAAAACTGGCGCCCTTGTATCGGGCGCCGTTTTTTTATCCGCCGCGTTCCACAACCTCGCCCGGCGCGTGTTGCGGCGCCGGGACCTGCGGGCTAAAGGGTTACGCGTACGGAGTTTTTTAAGATGACATGGACACCTCAAAGCTGGCGCGAGAAAGCCGCGCTGCACATCCCGACTGACTATCCCAACCCGGACGCGCTGGCTGCCGTGGAAAAGGAACTGTCGAGCTATCCGCCGCTGGTATTCGCCGGCGAAGCCCGAACTTTGCGCTCATCGCTTGCGCAGGTCGGCCGCGGCGAAGCGTTTTTGCTCCAGGGCGGCGATTGCGCCGAGAGCTTTAAGGAATTCCATCCGAACAATATTCGCGACACCTTTCGCGTGCTCCTGCAGATGGCGGTCGTCCTGACCTTCGGCGCCGCCATGCCGGTGGTCAAAGTCGGCCGCATCGCCGGGCAATACGCCAAACCACGCTCCTCGCCGGTTGAGAAAATCGACGGCGAAACCCTGCCGAGCTATCGCGGCGACAATATCAACGGCATGGAGTTCGAATCCGGTTCGCGCACGCCCGATCCCCAAAGGCTGCTCAAGGCCTATGGGCAGGCGGCGGCGACGCTCAACCTTATTCGCGCTTTCGCCTATGGCGGTTATGCGGATTTGCGCAACGTCCAGAAATGGAACCTCGAATTCGTTTCCGGCAATCCGCAGGAAAACCGCTATCGCGAGATCGCCGACAAGATTTCGGAATCGATCACCTTCATGGAAGCCTGCGGCATTGACGGTTCGACCGTGCGCGCCATCCGCGAAGTCGATTTCTACACCAGTCACGAAGCGCTGCTGCTCGGTTTTGAAAGCGCCATGACGCGCGTCGATTCCACCACAGGAAAATGGTACGACACCTCCGCGCATATGGTCTGGATCGGCGACCGCACCCGCCAGCTTGACGGCGCGCATGTGGAGTTCTGCAGCGGCATCGAAAATCCGATCGGCATGAAATGCGGTCCGAGCCTTGACCCGGATGAGTTGCTCGCGCTGCTCGACGCGCTCAATCCGAAAAACGAGGAAGGCCGCATCGTCCTGATTTCACGCTTCGGCGCCGGCAAGGTCGAAGAAGGACTGCCTGCGCTGGCGCGCGCCGTGACGCGTGAAGGCCGCAATGTGGTCTGGTCCTGCGATCCGATGCACGGCAATACGGTGAAGTCCGGCAATGGCTATAAAACCCGCCATGTGGACGCGATCCTGTCGGAAGTCGGGTCGTTCTTCGATGTCTGCAACGCTGAAGGCGCTATTCCCGGCGGCGTGCATTTCGAAATGACGGGGCAAAATGTCACGGAATGCCTCGGCGGCTCACGGGAAATCTCCGAAGAAGACCTTCACTCACGCTACCACACACATTGCGACCCCCGCCTGAACGCAAGTCAGGCCCTTGATTTGGCCTTCATTCTTGCAGACCGGTTCAAGGCGAAACGCACTGCCGGCGCCTAATCGCCAGCTTGTGATCAATTTGTCATAAACTGCTCGCTTCACATCAGGCGAAACAGGTGGAAATATAGTGTGAACGCCCTAATAGTTGAGGGGTGCTTCTCCTTAAGATGACGCAGGCTAAGATAATATTGGGAGCGGTGTTCTCAGGGGCCGTTCCCGCCGGTGCGGGGCGCAACTGGCGGAGTGTATATTGTGAAAGAGCCCATCAAGATCGGCGTTGCAGGCGCCGGTGTGTTTGGCGGACACCACAGCGCAAAAATTTCTGCGCATGAGAACGCGTCCCTAATCGGCATATTCGATATTGACCAGAACCGCGCAAACGCCTTGGCGGCGCGGCTGGATGTTCCAGCTTTCTCAGACTACAGCGCATTTCTCGCCGCTGCGGATGCGGTGGTTATCGCCGCTCCGGCGAGCGCGCATTTCACGCTGGCGCAAGGCGCGCTGGCCGCCGGCAAGCATGTGTTCGTCGAAAAACCAATCGCTCTTGATACCACGGACGCCGATAGGCTGATCGCGATAGCGAATGACAAAGGCGTTGTTCTGCAAGTTGGGCATCAGGAACGTTATGTCGCCGAGGCGGCGGGCCTGCTCGCCATCGGGAAATCTCCGGTGAAGATCGACAGCGTGCGCCGCACCGCCGCGTCAGGGCGCTGCGAAGACGTATCCGTCGTCCTCGATCTGATGGTGCATGATCTCGACCTCATCCGGAAACTGACTGGCGCCGAGATCGAAACCGTTGCCGCCAGCGGCGACGCCCATGATGCGAAAGCGGAATTGATCCTCTCCAATGGCGCGACAGTGACTCTGGCGGCGAGCCGCCGGGCCAGCACGCCGGAACGGCGCATGACGCTGGTCTATGAAGACGGGATCATTGAATTCGACTTCGTCAATCGCAAGACCGCCAACACAACGGGCACAACCCTTCACAGCAGTTTCGACATGGACGCGCCGCCGCTGGCCTTCTCCGATCCGCTCGGATTTGGCTCAGACGCCTTTATTCGCGCCATTGCACGCTCGCAAACACCGATCGTCACCGGCGAGGATGGACGCAACGCACTGGATTGGGCGCGGCGCATTGAGGCGGCGGCGGACATCGGACTTGCAGATGCGTTCGAAGCAAATGAAAGATTGAGGGCATGAACAGCGTCGTCAATCTTTCCATCGCCGGCAAATCCCGTGTCGGCGACATTGCTTTCATTGATCTGAAGGCTCAGCAGCAACGCATCCGTCCGGCGATTGAAAAACGCCTGCAGAATGTGCTCGATCATGGCCGTTATATCGCCGGCCCGGAAATCGACGAGCTTGAAGACTTGCTGGCGGAGCGCACCGGCGCTTCAACCGTCATCGCCTGCGCAAGCGGCACGGCGGCGCTGATCATTCCCTTGCTGGCGCGCGGCGTCGGTCCGGGCGATGCGGTCTTTGCGCCAGCCTTTACTTACAACGCCACGGCGAACGCCATTCTTCTTGCGGGCGCGACGCCGGTCTTTGTCGATATCGACCCGAACACTTTCAACATCTGCCCTGTCGATCTTGAGCGCCGCGTCGCCGCCGTGCGAGCGGAAGGCAAATTGCAGGCGCGCGCGGTCATTCCGGTGGATCTGTTTGGTTCGCCGGCGGACTATCGGGCGATTTCGGCGACCGCTGACCGCGAAGGCTTGTTCCTGTTATCCGATGGGGCGCAAAGCTTTGGCGGCGAACTTGACGGCCGCGAAGTCGGCGCGCTGGCGCCGGCCACCGCCACCAGCTTCTTTCCGGGCAAGGCGCTCGGCGCCTATGGCGACGCCGGCGCGATTTTCAGCCGCAACTCGCTGGACAAGGAACGCTGGGCGTCGATCCGCTGGCACGGCACGGATGAAGCACGCAAAGAATCGGTGCGTGTTGGCTTTAACGGCCGCATGGACAGTTTTCAGGCGGCGGTGCTGCTGGAAAAACTCGCCATCTTCGATGATGAGCGCAAAGCGCGCCGCCGGATCGCGGCGGAATATGATGCGCGCCTCGCCCAAGTCGCCAAGCCGCAAGCCCATGTGG
Organism: Hyphococcus sp. D3-15; assembly: GCF_055809375.1. NCBI lineage: Bacteria > Pseudomonadati > Pseudomonadota > Alphaproteobacteria > Parvularculales > Parvularculaceae > Hyphococcus > Hyphococcus sp. D3-15. Next base: position 3,911,654 of record NZ_CM147910.1, read on the forward strand.
ACGGCGCCGAGTCAGGCTTTGGCTATTACTCCCTGCGCGTCGCCAATCGCGACCACATGGTCAAGCAACTCAAGCAAAACGGCATTCCCACGGCGATCTATTACACGACACCGCTGCATCTGATGCCGGCATTTGCCGACTTCGCGCCGGCGAACGGCCTGCCGGTGACGGAAAAGGTCGCTTCGGAGATTTTCTCCCTGCCGATGCATCCGTACCTCACGCCCGATCAGGTCGATTTCATCTGCGAAGCGGTGATCGAAATCGCCGGCGAACAGGCGAGCTAGCGCGCGTCTTCCCGCTCCGGTTTTACGTAACGCCGATGCATCAGATGCTGGCCGGCTTCCGGCCCGGCGTCGATCTGCGCCAGCAGGCGCTCGCGGTCCATCGAGCGGAATTGCTGGATATAGTCCTCGATCACCGGCGCCTCGAGCCCCATATGCAGCAGGGCCTCGCGCGCCATCATGATCGACGACTCCAGGGTTTCGCGAACGATCACATCCGGACCCAGCTTGCGCAATTCGATTTCATGAAACCGGTCATGGGCGACCGCGATCAGCGTTGCATTGGGCAGCTTCTCGCGCAGCATCGTCACCGCGAGATTCACCGATGGCGGATCGTCCATACACAGAATAATCGCTTTGGCGTCCGCCGCGCCGGCATTCATGAGCATGTCGAGACGGGCGCCGTCGCCATAATAGACCTTGAAGCCAAAGCGTTCGGCGTTGCGAATGTGACCGGGATTGCGGTCAATGGCGACGATCTCGACGCCCGAATTCACCAGCACCTGCGACACGATCTGGCCCATGCGCCCGAAACCCACAATCAGCGCATGATCGCGGCCGCCTTCCGGTTCATCGAGGCCGTCTGCGCTCTCGCCGGGATCGCTCGCCATGCGCGCCGCCAGCGCCGCCAGCAAAGGCGTCAGCGCCATCGACAGCGTGACGACCGCCGTCATCACGCTCGCCTGACCGGTCGTGAACAAGGCCGAGCCGACGCCGAGGCTCAACACGACGAAGGAGAATTCACCGCCCTGAGACAGGGTCGCCGCGGTTTTCAGCGCCGTCTCCCGCGCGGTGCCCGTAATCCGCGCCAAAGCGTAGAGAATGATCGACTTGATCGAGACCAGCCCGAGCGCGCCGCCAATCACCACCGGCCAGAATTGCAGGATCAACGACAGATCGAGCCGCATGCCGATGGAAATGAAAAACAAGCCGAGCAGCAATCCGCGAAACGGTTCGATATCGGTTTCAATCTGGTGCTTGAACGAGGATTCCGCGAGCAGAACGCCGGCGAGAAACGCGCCGAGCGCCATGGACAGCCCGGCCCAGGCGACCGCCAGGGACGTAATCGCCACCACAAGCAGCGCCGCCGCCGCAAACGCCTCGCGCGAGCCTGATGATGCGACCAGGCGGAACATCCGGTCGAGTCCGAATTTGCCGATAATGGCGACCGCGGCGATCACCCCGACGGATTTGAAAATCGCGATCCAGTCCGCGCCGTCGCCGCCCGCCCCGGCGATGATCGGCACCGCGGCAAGCAGCGGGATGACCGACAGATCCTGAAACAGCAACACCGCAAAGGACTGACGCCCGTAAGGCGTGCTCAATTCGCCGCGATCCTTCAGCCATTGCAGCGCAAAGGCGGTTGACGAAAAGGCGAGCGAAAAACCGGCGATGGCGGCGGCGGGCGGCGGCATCACCCCCGCCATGACAAACATGCACGCAATGGCCGCGCCAGTGAGACCCATCTGCGCCGCGCCCAGTCCGAAAATCTGCTGGCGCATGGACCACAGGCGCGACAGCGAAAGCTCTAGCCCGATAACGAAAAGGAAAAGCACAACGCCAAGTTCGGCGATGTGAAACACGCCCTCCGCCTGATGCAGAAGATTGAGACCGAAAGGGCCGACCGCAATGCCGGCGGCGAGATAGCCAAGGATGGAGCCGAGTTTGAGCCGATTGAAAAGCGGAACCGCGATCGCCGCAGCGCCGAGATAGGTTGCAGACTGAACCAGGAAGTCGCTTTCCGCCGCCGCCATAGGCTCCTATCGCATCCTTTCGTTAGCTAATGCCTTTCAACTCATCGAGACCTAGGGCCAGATTGACATTCTGGATCGCCTGCACCGCCGCGCCTTTGAGGAGATTGTCCTCCGCTGCGATGACAACCGCATGTCCGCCATCCTCGCTGATCGTGAAGCCGCCGATGAGAACACCTTTGCGGCCTGTTCCATCCTTAAGTTCGGGCGGCGCATTGCGCAAGGCGATGAGCGGCTCACGCCCGTATTTTTCTTCATAAATTTCAGCAAGCTTCGCCGCATCGATTTTCTCCGCAAGCGGAATATGTGCGGTGACGACAATGCCGGTGAAGGCCGGATGCACATGCGGGGTGAAGCGCACTTTCGTACCCAGATGGCGGGTCGCTTCGCGTTCATGATTATGACCGGTCAGCGAATACGGCATCAGATTATCCTTCAGCCGTTCGGGATCGTTTTTCGGCGACGGCTTGGTGCCCGCGCCGGAATAGCCCGAGACGCCGAAGACCGACGGCACGCCACCGAGCCGCGACAGCAGCGGCGCGATGGCGAGCTGCAGCGCAGTTGCATAGCATCCGGGATTGGCGATCCGGGTCTTGCCGGCGATATTCGCGCGATTGAGCTCCGGCAATCCGTATGCCCAGTCATCATTGAAGCGGTAATCCGCCGAGAGGTCGACGATGATGCGCTGCGGCGCGAGCCGGTCGATCGCCTCCACATAATCGGCGGCGGCGCCGTCAGGCATGGCGAGGATCACCACATCGGCGCGGCGGTTCGCCACTTCTTCCGGCGACAAAGCTTCGAAGACGCATTCGTCCTTGTCTTCCGGCGCGATGTCGGCGACCGGGCGGCCGGCGAATTCGCGGCTCACCGCATAGGCGAGCATCAGTTCGGGATGACCGGCGATAAGCCGGATCAACTCGCGGCCCGTATGGCCGCGCGCGCCGACAAGACCGACTAGAAAGGGCGTGCTCATAATGCGTCATCCCCCACAAAAGACGGCGCCATGCCGGCGACGCGTTCGACAATGCGCGAAATCCGACCCCAATCCTGTTCGCCTTTCCAGAACACGGTCCACGGACCGGCTTTCACCGAACCGTCGGCGCTGTCGTGATAGAAGGCGTTAAACCCGTTCGAGGTGCGCGAGCGCCAGAAGAAACTCGGATTGGTTTTCGTAAAGCTGCGCCAGACCGTGCGCGACAGCCCCTCGCCGCGCGCATCCTCGACCACCGCGAATTTATCGAGATAGATGAAGTCATCGACCTTGGTCAGGATCGCCCCGGCGCGATAGCTCGCCGACATATAGACCTCATGCGGATCGACGCCGTCCCACCAATTGTCTTTCAGCTTGCGGCCGAATGCATTCTCGACCAGCGCTTCAGTGCGCGCGCGATCGATCTTCGCCTTGTCTTTCAGGCAATGAATGTCCTCGCCCATGCGCACCAGCGTGCCGGAGCCGCCATGGGTGAACAGCTCGCGGATCAGCCCGTCCGGCGTGGTGATCGAGACCGAAGTGGAAAGCGGCGAGGCTTCGAGCAGACGCTTGATCTCGTTCAGCTTGAGCCGCATGCCGCCCTCGACCCAGCTGGCGTTCATCAGCTTGTCGAAATCGGAGGCGATGTTGATCGAGTGCATCACCTTGCCATGCTTGTCCAAGAGGCCGCCGACGCCGGTGAGGAAGACGATCTTCATCGGCTGGAGTTCGGCGACCAGCGCGCGGGTCGCGCTATCGCCGTTGACATTGACCAGTTGCCCGCCGGGCGCAATGCCGAGACAGGTGATGATCGGCATGGCGCCCGAGCGCACCACCGAACTGATCAGCCCCTTACGGATGGTCGTCGGCTCGCCGACGAAACCGAGTTTGTCCTTGTCGAGATAATCCGCCTCGATCACCCCGGCGACCAGCCCTTCGGCCTCGACGCCCTGTTTGCGCACGGCCTCGACCAGCTTGATGTTCTCGCCGATGAAGACGTCGCGGGCGACATCCAGCGTCGCCTCATCGGTGACGCGCAGGCCGTCGATCTTTTTGGTCTCAACGCCGCGCTCATTCAGCGCCACATCGAGCTGCGGTCCGCCCCCATGCAGGACGATCGGCGTCAGGCCCACCGTATGCAGGAAGGCGAGCGCCGAGGCGGTCTCTTCGAGCTGTTCGCCGAGGATCGCACCGCCGATCTTGATGACCGCGAATCGCGACTGATCGACCTCGGAAAAGCGCTGGAGATAGGCGCGGATTTCCTTGCCGTCGCTCATATTGGAGAGCAACTGGACGATCGTCTGGCGCGTGAAGGCGGTCTGGGTCATGAGCTTGCGTCGGCCTACCAAATAACAGCGATTTCAGGCGCTTTGATGCGCATTCCACCCCTTCTTGTAAAGGGCAGGCCGGGTCCGGGCGGGAGATTTCCGGGCAGCAGACGCGGTGCTTAAGCATAAGCGGCTAGCCAGCCGCGCTTTATTCGCTGTTGATGTCTTCGATCACCAGGATCCGCGCCTCGCCGCGCGGACGGGCGATGTGCTCCTCGCCGTCTTCAATGGTCAGGGCGTCCCCGGCCTTCAGGGTGATGATCTTTTCCGCGCCGCCCTCGCGGACATGCATGTCGACGACGCCATCGACGACCATGAACACCTCACGGCCGGTATTGGCGTGCCAGCGATAGGGCTGATCGGTCCAATGCGCCTTGACCGCGATGTCGCCGAAACGCGCCAGCTCCTCGCTGCCCCATGGGCGGTCGGCTTTGAAGGATGTGACGCGGGTGAGTTTCATGGGTGACTCCGCTTTCGCCGCTCTTACCAATACACCCTTCGTCCTTCGAGGCAAAAATCCTCCATATCCTTCGAGACGCCGCACAAATGTGCGGCTCCTCAGGATGAAGGATTTTTTGACCCTTTGTTAAATCCGTCCCCTAGCGAAACGCCTTCATCCTGAGGAGGCGCTGTAGCGCCGTCTCGAAGGATCGACGCAGGGCGCGCACTTCGCTTGGACAAATCCTTAAGCCCATCCCAATCGCCGCGAATTAGCGCTTCTTTTTTCGCCCGGCTCCACCCTTTGACCTGACGCTCAAATGCGACAGCAGCGTCAAAGCGGGAGAACCATTCCGACCAGACGAGCTTTACCGGGAGACGTCTAGCGGTGTAAGCGTTCGGATATTGCTTATTGTTGTGCTCATGAACGCGCGTTTGAAGATCGTCACCCTGATATTTGCCCACATAATAGGAGCCGTCAGCGCAGCTCAGCATGTAAACCCAGACGGTGACTTGATCCACGACGCCCCTCTCTCTTGAATTCTTGGAGATAAAAATCCTTCATCCTGAGGGCGAGCGAAGCGAGCGTCTCAAAGGACATGAAGGATTTTTCTCCTCAGGATGAAGGGGGGCTAGCGCCGTTCACCCCACAACCGCCTTCATAATCGCCTTTTGAACATGAAGCCGGTTTTCCGCTTCCTCATAAGCGATGCAGTTCGCGCTATCGAACACCGCGTCGGTCATCTTCACATTGCGGCGCATGGGCAGGCAGTGAGAGACGAGTGCATTGTTGGTCATCGCCATTTTTTCTTCATCGACAATGAAATCCTTGTGGGCGTCGCGGATCGGTTTTTCCGGCGCCCAATTGCCGAAGTAAGGCAACGCGCCCCAGCTTTTCGCATAGACCACATCAGCGCCTTTATATGCGTCTTCGATGTTATGGGTGATGGTCAGCTTGTGGCCATGCGCCTCGGCGTCTTGCGTCGCCTGGTTGATATAGCGCTCATCCAGCACGTAATCCGGCGTCGGGCAGAGCAGCGTCGGCTGCATCCCGAATTTCGCAGCGATCATCAGCGCGGAGTTCGCCACCGCCGTATTCAGCGGCTTGGGGTGATAGGTCCAGGTGAGGACGAATTTCTTGCCGTCGAGCTGGCCCAGCCGCTCCTGCAGCGCCATCACATGGGCCATCTCCTGACAGGGATGGGTGATGGTCTCCATATTGACCACCGGCACCTCGGAATATTTCGCGAAGGCGTTGAGGATCTTGTCCTTGCGGTCCTCCTGCCAGTCGACGAATTTCGGGAAGGCGCGGATGCCGATCATGTCGCAATAGCGCGAGAGGACCTTGGCGGCCTCTTTCACATGCTCTTCCGCGTCGCCATCCATGACCACGCCGTCCTCGAATTCCAGCGGCCACATGCCGCCGGAGGGGGACAGGACCACCGCATGGCCGCCAAGCTGCTGGGCGCCCACATCAAAGGAGGTGCGGGTTCTGAGCGAATTATTGAGGAACAAGAGCGCCACGGTCTTGCCCTTCAGGGCGTCCCCGTGAGGAGAGGCTTTGAAGGTCCGGGCCTCGTCAATCATGGCCTGCAGGTCGGGGCGGCTCCAGTCCGCTGTGTTCAGAAAATGTTTCATCGGCGGTGTTTAGCGGTCAGTTCGGCCAATTCCAAGCTTCATCGGGCCAAATAGCGGGGAGAATTGGGGAAAATACCGCGCCCGCCAAAGAGCGATTCGGGCGTGACAGTTTCGAGCGAAACAGAATAGTTTCCAAAACGTTAACCGGTTCCCCGCTTGGCGGCGGGCGCGCCGGAATGGTAGTTTTGCGTCTCTTGAAAATTTTCGGCTCTTGCGGGTTTTCCCCCTGCATGCGCCGCCTCTGGAATCCGGGCCCTAAAATAAAAATGGCGGAAGAGTTTCAAAAAATGGACGGCGACAAGCTTGCAGCGCGCATTGACGCGCTCAGCCCGCGCCGTCTCGCCATTTTGACCGGCGCCTTCCTGATCGCGCTGGCCGCCCTGTTCATTTTCGAAATGAACGAGAAGGCGCATTTACGCGAAACCGAAACCCAATTGCGCCTGGCGCAAGCCGCCAGCGACGGCGCCGCGGCTCTCAACATTTCGATCATGACCGGCGCCCCGGTGCGCGACACCATGGCGAGCGTGCGGCCCGGCGGCTTCACCGCGCAATTTCATCTCTCGCCCTCCGGCGACATTCTGACGGCGGACGGGCGCACGGATCTGATCGACCTTCCCGCCGGCGCCGTGCGGGCGCTCGATCTTGACGGGGCGAACCATGCGCGCCTCGACCTGCCCGGCGGCGATGTCGCCCTCGCCTGGCGCCGTCTCGACAATGGCGATGCGTTTTTAGTCGCCGCGCCTGCGCGCGACATGTTCGACCGCTCGCGGGTCTGGGTTCTATACGCAATCATCATGGGCGCGATCACGCTGGTCATCGCCTCTTTGATGGCGGCGTTCATGCGCCAATCCCAGGCGGCCGCAAGCGCGGCGCATGCGCTGTCGACGCTCACCGATTTCAACGCCGCGCTGACCGGCGGGCGTTGTTCGCCGTGGTTTTACGATCACAAGGACCGCACGGTGCATCTGACCAAGGCGTTCCTGCAGCCGCTGGGGCTATCCGCGCGCGACCGCAAATTCACCATGCGCGAAATCTCCGCATTGGTGCATCCGCAGGATCTGCGCATGGCGATGGCGGTGATCTCCGGCGAGCCCTCCGGCGTCGCCGAGGGCGTTGTGCGCGTGCGCGAACCCGGCGGCGGCTGGTCGCGCAGCTATTTCCGCACCGCGCCGGACGCCACCCGTTTCCATCGCGCAGGGGTTGCCTTTGATCTGGTGGGCGCGGCGAATATCGCGCCGGGCGCGGCGATCGCCGAAACGCGCCTGCGCGATGCGATTGAAAGCATTCCCGAAGCCTTCGTGTTGTGGGATGCGCAAGGGCGTCTCGCCATCTGGAACAAGCGCTTCACCGCGATCTTCCGCATCCCGGCGAAAGTGTTGAAGCCCGGCCTGACCCTCGATGAAGTGGTCACCACCGCCGGGATCGCCGGCGACGTGCTCGCCGCGCATTTCGGCCCGCTTGACGATGGCGACGAGGAAAATATCGAGGTCGCCTTGCCCGGCTCGCGCTGGGCCCATGTCTCGCGCCGCAAGACGGCGGAAGGCGGCTATGTCTGCGTCGCCAGCAATGTGACCGACCTCAAACGCCGCGCCTGGGCGCAGAAGAAAAAAGAGCGCGAACTTCAGCATACGGTTGAAGACCTTGAAAGCTCGCGCAAGGAACTCTCCGAAGCGCTGCGCAAATATGAATATGAAAAATACCGCGCGGAAGAAGCGAGCCGGTCGAAGTCGGAATTCCTCGCCAATATGAGCCATGAGCTCAGAACGCCGCTCAACGCCATTAACGGCTTTTCCGAAGTCATGCAGTCGGAGCTTTACGGCCCGCTGGGCGACAATAAATACAAGGAATATGTCTCCGACATTCTTTCCAGCGGACGCCATCTGCTTGAGCTGATCGACGATGTGCTCGATATGTCGAAGATCGAGGCGGGCCGCCTGACGCTCGAACCCAAGCGCATCGAGCTTGAGAAAATCCTCAATGAATGCGTGCGCCTTGTGGCCAAACGCGCCGGCGATAGCGGCGTCAAACTCACCGCCTCCATCGGGCACGCTCCGGCGGTCTGGGCCGACTCCCGCGCACTGAAACAGGTGACGCTGAACCTGTTGTCCAATGCGCTGAAATTCACGCCCAAGGGCGGCGAAGTCACCCTCACCGCCGAGGCCGATCTTGATGGCGTGACGGTGATCGTCGCCGATTCAGGCTCTGGGATCGACCGCGCCAAGCTGATCAAGCTCGGCGCGCCCTTTGAACTGTCCGACAGCCATTTCGCCCGCGCCGGCGGCGGCTCAGGCATCGGTCTCGCTCTGTCGAAATCGCTGATGGACATGCAGGGCGGCATTCTCGCGCTCGCCTCCCAGCCGGGCAAAGGCACCGTCGCCTGCGCCACCTTCCCGCGCCGCAAGGAAGCGAAAGTCCGCCTGCCGCAATTCGTGCGCAAGGAAGCCCATGTGCTGACGGGCCGCGATCAGCCCCCGGCGCAGATCGTCGCGACCCAAGCGGCGGAGTAGCTGGCATATTTTTAGTATGGCCGATGAACACTTTATCGGTAGCGAACCCGGCACAAAACGAAACTACATTCTTAATTTCTAATGACAGCTTTTCCAGATAAAATATATGAGTACGAAAAGATAGCTTGTCAGACCACCGGGCTCAACAGCAGCTATTCTGGTACGTTCAGCGTAATAGAGGGCTGGGCTGAAATACAACTATATTCGTTTTCAAACGAAAAAATCGAAATTACACCTGAAACCGAATTAAACTTAATCCTTGCGAATGCTGCACGCGTTTCCGTCTTAGACAACACGGAGGTATCACACAGAGATAGTCGCGCAATTTGGCGCGAACAATCCGTAAGGCACTTTTCACTCTGGTCGAACTTGTCTGTATGCGGCAGCCGCATATGGCCAAGAAATAGCAAGGTTGAACGCATCACGTTCGAGATAAGCGACTCTGACATAGCGCTCTACTTACCACACAAGCTCGTCGAGAGTTTAAGAGCCGCTTCGTATTGGCAACACGCAAAACAAGATACAATTTCGGTAACTTGTCGTGATATACAAATCGACATCTTTTTTGGATTTAGCTCAGTATCTCCTGACAATTATTCGCAGTCAGTTACAGTACGCCCTATTATTTCAATAGGCTTTTTTAACCCTGTACCTGCAAAGCAAGCCGTCCAAGACGCCATCTCATTTGCTAGGTTCTTTTCCTACTCGATAGGAAAAAACGTAACCCCGCACAGCATGTGCATTTACGAAGAGGCGCCATACGGACCGCAGCACCCGAGAACGGAAAATTTTTTGCTTTTTGCATGCTTGCCAAAGCATCAAGACCAAGGTCAGCGCATCCTGCGCCACAAGACAATTTGGCATATAAATGACGAAGCATCCATGTCCCGAATCAGAAAAAGCATGCGCGTTTGGATGGATCGCCGTGACAAATGGCGCACTCTGTATGAACTCCTAGACGTACAACTTGGATATGGAAATGTATTTAGCGCCGAACGGCTAGAAAATGCCTTTAAAATGATTGAATCCGTTCCATACGAAGTCGATGCCGAAACTAATCACGATGGCGAACGAAAAAGCCGAATAGCCTCGCTAATAGAAAGGACAAAGCACGAGGCAAAACAGCTTGGCCTAACTGATAGAAACATTGAAACACGAATTGAAAGCCTGCTGCTCAAGCTAAATAGCGCAAGACCACGTCGTTTTACCTCTCTCTTCAACAGTTTGCAAAATCGATTTCCAACCTCACCGGAACTGTCACCGTGGCTATACGGTCAGGTCCACGACGCTTGGAAGACACGCGGCAGAACCGCCCACGGCGAAATATTTTTCAAAAACTACGATGAAGCTGAAAAATCTATATATTCGGTAGAAGCGCTCGCATTCTTTTTGATTGGCGCTGACTTAGATGTTGGTGACGACCCGTTAGGTACTATCGCTGACTCAAATGCAGTGGGTTTCTTTTCGACTAAATTCGGAACGCCTTCGCCGACTGAAATTGACCACTATATAAAAAAGCACCCTGAGTTTGCGGGAATCTACAAGTGAACCAGAATGGCAAAAGGCTAAAATTCAAGAAGCAAGGCGATCACCCGGCGCGCCGTGCGCGGGATTGATGTTTGCGCCGCGCCCTTGCGCAGGTCGGCGAGTTTGTCCGCATCAAGATAAATTCCGCGAAGGATCACCGCATCAGGATTTTCAACGACGCTGACATCAGCAAGCGGATCGCCATCGACAAGGATCAGATTGGCGCGATAGCCCGGCGCGACCTCGCCGGTATTGTCAAAGCCCAGCACCGCACCCGCATTCACGGTCGCGGTTTCCAGCGCCTCGTAAGGCGTCAGCCCCGCCTCCACCAGCAATTCCAACTCGCGGGTTAAAGAAGAACCGGGAACATTGACGAAGATGCCCGCATCGGTGCCCGCGACCAGCGGCACGCCAGCATCATGCAGCATCTTTGTCGCCTTGAGATAAAAGGCGGCGCGCGGCGCCTCGCGCGGCGCGGGGTCCATATTGCTCCAGAACTCATAGGTTCCCGCATCCAGCTTTCGCAAAAGCGGGTTGACCGTTTTCACGCCGGGCCGGTTGATATACTCGCCTTTGGAGTCCGCCACGCGCACCAGATTGGCGTGGGCGACCAGCGTCGGCGTCACAACATCGCCGGCCGCGGCGATCTGTTCGGCCAAAGCGCGCATTTTGTCGTCATCAAGTTCATCGCGCAGGCCGTGCCAGACAATCGACTCCACATGCTCAATGGTTTCAAAGCCGCGGCCCAGCGATTCTTCAAACGCAATTGCATAGGGCTTGTCATAAGGCACGCCCTCGTCCCTCACGCCCTCAGGCGTGTGACCGGAAACGCTCATGCCGCGCGCGGCGGCCTCATCAAGGATCGCGTCATAGGCTTCGCGGCGGAGGTTTGAATAGACTTTGAGCGCGCGGTAGCCGTCTTCATATTGTTCGGCGACGGCGGCGCGCGCTTCTTCGCCCGTAACCACAAGCTGGTGATTGTCCTGCTGATTGGGGCCGGGACTGTTCAGGATCGGTCCGGTGGTTTTCATATCCGGCCCGAGAATGCGCCCCGCCTCGATGCGTTCGATCAACGGCAGGTGAAACGGCATGCCCGACAGATTGCGCACGCCGGTCACGCCGTGAGCGAGATAACCGGCAAGCTCCGCTTCGTCCCAGATATGAACATGGGCGTCGATCAGGCCGGGCAGCAGCGTCTTGCCGGCGCCGTCTATCGTGACAACATCCTCCACCGCTTCCGGCGCCGACAGAGATCCGGCGGGCGCAATCGTTTCGATGACGCCGTTGGCGACGAGGACCGCGACATTGTCCTGCGCCTCCGGCGCGCCGGGCGCCATGGAAACGAGGCGCACATTGTCGATCAGGATCGCAGGCGCTGCGGGCGCCGGTTTCAGCGCGGAAGGATAGCCGGTCATTGCAAAGCCCAGCCACAACGCCAGCAATGCCAACGCGGATACGATCCCCATTCCAATGCGCCGCCAAATCATCGTTTTTCCTTCTCTGTCGGGGCTGCTGCGCCCCCATCTGCTGACCGAACATAAAGGTTATCGGCGCTGCGCTTGATTGTGAAGGTGGCGCCGGAAGTAATAGCACCGAGACTTGTCTCACGCGGCGCGCGCACCGTGATAGAAGGCGGGCAAGAAAACACAAACGGAGGATCCCATGGCCAAGATCGTCGGCGGCATCGCCACATCGCACACGCCCACAATCGGTTTCGCGCTTGATGCGGGCAAGCATGACGATCCGGTCTGGGCGCCGATCTTCAAAGGCTATGAGCCGGTGCAGAAATGGCTCGCCGACACCGCGCCTGATGTGTTGTTTTACATATTCAACGATCATATGACGTCATTCTTCATCGACCATTATTCGCATTATACATTCGGCGTCGGATCGGAATTTCCGGTCGCCGATGAAGGCGGCGGCGCGCGCGCCCTGCCGGCGCTGAAAGGCTATCCTCCGCTGGCGGAGCATATCGCCAAGGGCGTTGTCGCCGATGAATTCGACATCGCGACCTTCCAGAACAAGGGCCTCGACCATGGCTGTTTCTCGCCTTTGTCGCTGCTCTTGCCCCATGAGAAAGAATGGCCGCTGAAAGTCATCCCGCTGCAGGTGGGCGTGTTGCAATTTCCGGCGCCGACCATGCGGCGCTGTTACAAGCTCGGCCAGTCGATCCGCCGCGCGATCCAGCACTTTCCCGAAGACATCAAAGTGGCGATCGCCGGCACGGGCGGGCTTTCGCATCAGGTCCATGGCGAACGCTGCGGCTTCAACAACACGCCCTGGGACATGGAGTTCATGGAGCGGCTGGAAAAAGACCCGGAAGGCCTCCTCGACTACACCCATGCGGAACTCGCCGAGCTTGGCGGGCTTGAAGGCGCGGAAGTAGTGATGTGGATGATCATGCGCGGCGCCCTGTCGAAAGAGGTGAAGACGACGCACAAGGCTTACTACCTGCCCTCCATGTGTCCGATCGCGACGATGGTGATGGAAGAAACGTCGGACGAAAAACCCGAAGAGACCGATGCCGCCTATCTCAAGCGCATCGACCACCAGACCGCCGGCATTGAAAAACTTGACGGCACCTATCCCTTCACCATCGGGCGCGGCGTCCAGGCGTTCCGCCTTAACAATTACCTGCATAGCCTGATCGAACCGGCGGCGCGCAAACTGTTCCTCGAAGATGAAGAAGCAAGCTTTGAACAGGCAGCGCTAACCGAAGAGGAACGCAAGCTGGTGCGGGAGCGCGACTGGCGCGGGCTCATCCATTACGGGGTGATCTTTTTCATGCTGGAAAAACTCGGCGCTGCGGTCGGGGTTTCCAACCTGCATATCTATGCGGCGATGCGCGGCGAAACGCTGGAGGATTTCCAGAAGACCCGCAACGCGCAGATCATGTATTCGGTCGCCGGCAAGGATGAAGGAAAGACCGACTGGGACAAGAAACCGGCGGCGGAATAACCGCACGATAAATCCGCATCATCGTCCTTCGAGACACAAAAATCCTTCATCCTGAGGGCTTTCGCGAAGCGGAAGCGTCTCGAAGAACATGAAGGATTTTTGCTCCTCAGGATGAAGAGCTGATGCGGTTTGATCGTCCGGTTTCCTAGTCTTCTTCCGGCGGCGGAGGCGGTCCGTCTCTCTTGTGGTCGCCGCGGCCTTCGCCGATCTTGTCTTTCCAGCGCTTGCGCCGCTCGGCGCGCCGTTCATTCGCGGCGTCGATCAGGGCCTTGCGCTCTTGCGCCGGCACGCTTTCAAAAACGTCGAGGAACGCGTCGGCGAAGGCTTTTTGCTGGCGATCCTCGACCAGACGAAGCTCCTCCAGCTTGGCGTCGATCGCAGCGCGATCCCACTCCTCGGCGCTCATCAGCACGCCAAGCTCGCGGCGCAAGGCGCCCTTGGCGCGATGCTCCTCCCGCATCGCAGGTAATTGTTCACGGAAGCTTTCGCGAAATTGCTGATGCAATTCGGGAGACAGGTTCTCCGCATCGCGCAGGATTTTGAACGGATCGTCAAAACCGCCGCGCGGGCCATGTTTTTCGCCATGCGCCGGCGGCTGTCCGGCGATGATCCGGCCCGACATGTGACCCAGCGTGAAAACATTAATGCCGAGCGATATGAACAACAGCGCGCCAAGCGCAATCGCTACTCCGCGTCCCATGACAGGTCTCCATTTTCATCCAGCGTCGCAACCGAAAGATCATTCACATAAGCGAGCGCTTCATTTTCCGGCGACAAGACATCCTGCGCCGATGCGCTCATCACCCCGGTCGCCATCCCCAGCGCGCCAAGTCCCGCCAGCGCTCCGGCCGGGATCAGCCGCATGCCCGGCGCGAGCCCGCGCAGAAAATCGAACAGACCGGCCGGCGCCGCCGGCGCCTGGTAAGACGCCATGATGCGCCGCGTCAGATCTTCGCTCATGCGCGGCGCCGTCGCCGCATCCAGAAAGCTGTCTAGCGCTTGCGCCTCTGCAAGCATGCCTGCCGCTTCATCCGCATCCAGAATGTCGCGCAACTCGGCGCGCATCGCTTCCGGCCAGCGGGCCGGTTCAGCGCCATAGGCGTCCATGCAGCGACGCAACGCGTCGAGCTGGTCAATTGATAATTGCGCTTTCACCATCGTCCATCTTTCCCATCAAATGCTCGCGCATGGGCGCGAGCGCGTCACGCAGAGCCCGGCGGCCCCGCGCCAGGAGGGATTCAAGCGCATCCACGCTGACCTCCATAATTTCTGCGGCCTCGATATTGCTCAGCTCCTGATAGTGGCAGAGCGTGATCGCCATCCTTTGCCGCTCCGGCAATTTCTCCAGCGCCTCGTCAATCGCAAAGCGCCGTTCGCGCAGGAAGATCGCCTGATCCTGTCTGTCCGCGCTGTCGGCCTGTTCCGGCGCCGCATCCTCCGGCGCCTCGCGCTTTTTCTTGCGCAACTGATCGAGGCAGATATTCATCGCCACCCGATACAGCCAAGTCTCAAACTTCGCGCCTTGCGGCTTCCATTTTCCCGCATGCCGCCACAGCCGCAAAAACGTCTCCTGCGCCGCATCTTCTGCTGCGTGTTTGGAGCCGAGCATCCTGTAACTGGCGGCGTAAATCATCCGCGTATGCCTTTCCACAAGCAGCGCCGCAGCGGATTGATCCCCCGCTCCCGCGCGCCTGACCAGCGCCTCATCGCTATCGGTTTCCTGCTTCAACAAAGCGCCGGTCTGGGTTTGGTTCCGGTCCCGCCCGCCCCCAGCGGGGGCGAGACCGAAAAACGTCTAGAACAATTAGTCCTTGTCGCCGCCGCGACGGCCATGGCGGCCGCGCCGGTGATCCAACTCATCTTCGCTCAGAACGCCGTCGCCATTCTTGTCTTTTTTCTCGAAGCGTTCCTGCGCGGCGGCGATATATTCCGTGCGGTCAACGACGCCGTCGCCATTCGCATCCGGATTATGCTTCTCGCGGAATTCCGCGCGCTTGGCTTCGTGGAAGGCTTTCATCTCATCCTTCGTCACCGCGCCATCGCCATCGGCGTCCGCATCCGCAATGAATTTGGCATGCTTTTCGGACAGTTCATCCGCCGTCAGCACGCCGTCGCCATTCACATCCATCCGGTCAAAGCCCTTGCCGTGACCGCGGCCTTCTCCCGCCGCCATCGCAGTCGTCGCCATCAGCGCAGCGCCCGCGGCGGCTATCGTAGCTATCATGATCTTCTTCATCGAGGGGTCCTCTCTAATTCGCCTAACCAGCCCCTCTTGAACGGCTCAGCGGCGAAAATCCGTCGAAGTTCCCTGCACCCCGGCGAAAACCCGCGCCAGGCCGCTTTCAGCGGTCTCGAAGCGCTTCGCCGCGACCCGGCCTTCCGCCGGGCCTGAAACGGAAATTTCGTATTCATTTCCGCGTGTTACCGCATCCACATCGGCGAATGCGATGACCCGCTTGCGGGCGGGCGACCAAGCGCAACTGGTGACCCGTCCGACCGGCTTGCCCTCATA
Source organism: Hyphococcus sp. D3-15 (assembly GCF_055809375.1). Lineage (NCBI taxonomy): Bacteria > Pseudomonadati > Pseudomonadota > Alphaproteobacteria > Parvularculales > Parvularculaceae > Hyphococcus > Hyphococcus sp. D3-15. The sequence goes on from NZ_CM147910.1 coordinate 3,927,564, forward strand.
GAAAACAGCCGCGCCGGCCATGGATTGCTCATCATCGACGGTCAGGGAGATCAGCCGCCGCCGGGGCTTGCCGGCCATATGGCTCAGGGCGCGGCGGCCATTGAACCAGCCGCGATCAAGCGGCGCGAGATGCGCAAGGCCCAGCTCTTCCGGGGTGCGCGGACTGGCGCCCGCCTTGCCGGCCGGGGTGAAATCGACGCCCGGGCGCGGGGCGCCAGCTTCCAGCCGCAAGATCTCCAGCGCGTCGAGGCCGATCGGCGCGCCGGCGCTGCGGCGGATGATCCGCTCCCAGATGGTCAGCGCTTCTTCCTTCGGAAAGATCAGCTCGACCCCCGGCATCGAGCCGAACTGGATCGGCCGGGCTGCGGTTTCAACCCCGCGCAACACGCCCGACGCCGCCATGGTCTCGCTCACCGATTTCAATCCCGCCGCCGACAACACGCCGGCGGTTTGCGGTCCGAACACGCCGAGCGCGGCGACCTGTCCGGAAATATCGTCAGCGCCCACATCCATGCCGCGCGCGGCGAGCGCGATATGGCGCGCATGAGGCGTCGGCAAGGTCAGCAGAAAAAGATCGTCCGACAAACGCGAGACTTCCGCCAGATCGATGACGAAACCCTGATCGTTGAGCATCAGCCCGCGCGCGCTCTCCCCCACATGCAGCGCAATCGCCGGCGCCGTGGTCAGGCGCCCGAGAAATTCCGCCGCTTCGCGCCCGCGCACTGCATAGCGCGCCATCGGCCCCAGATCGGCGAGCGCGGCGGCGCTTTTGGCGGCCTCATATTCTCCGGTTACGGAAGAATAAACCTTTGCGGCCGTCCAGCCATTGACCGAGGTCCACAGATTGGCCTCGCTGACCGAGGCGACGGCGGCGAAAAGCGGCGTCGGGCGCGGCGCATCGGCGAAGAAGTCTTCTGCGGGAAAAATCATGCCGCCCCCTTCTTAAAGGCGCGCAGCGCCGCTTTTGCAGCAGCGCGGCCGGAGGCGCAGCAAAGGCCCGCGCCGATCTGCGCTTCGGGCCCGCAGAAATAAAAGCCGTTAATATCGCCGGAACCGGTCACGGCGGAGGCCAGCGCCCATTGCCGCACCATGTCGGGCTTGGCCGCGTAGGCGGACGGGCTTGCCTTGGCGGCGGCGGCCTCATCACAGGCGAGACGCAAATCATCCGCCTCGATGCGGCCGGAAAATCCGGCGGCGAACATTTCGATGGAATCGAGAATGGCGGAGCGGATCGCTTCGCGCCGCTCGGCGCCCGGCTCGGCGTCAAATGGCAGGGGATGCGCCATCACCGAAATCACCTGCCGCTTGTCGAGAGCTGCGCCCTCATCAAGCGCGGTCGGGAAAATCGCCTCAACGATCAGCCTTTCGGGAATACGGCCGGCGCGCGCATCATTGAACGCCTTGGCGAGGGCTTCGGGCGAGGGCGCATAGACCAGCCGGCGCATCATGTTCCGCCGCGTCGCCTCATCCTGCGCGACGCCCTTCAGGACGATTTGCATACGCGCGCTGGCGACCTCGGGACGGCGCGCGGTCAGCGCCCGCTGCAAGCCGATATCGATCATCTGCACGCCGATCATCTTCAGATAAGCCTGCTCCGCATCGATCGCCGCAATCACCAAAGGCGCGCGCAATTGCCCGCCATCAAGCAAGGTGACGCCGCCGACCCGGTCGCCCTCGATCAGGATCGACTTCACCGGCGTCGCCGCGCGCACATCGACTTTCGCGCTTTGCGCGGCCCGGCGCAGGGCGGCAATCACCGAGACGGCGCCGCCTTTGGGATAGGCCGCCGCCCCTTGCAGGCCAGCAGCCTCTCCCGCATAGCGGCGCAGCAAAGACAGGAAACTGAACGGCTCATTTGGCGGCGCGGCGCTGCGGAAAGCAGTCTCCGCCAACAACAAGGTGCGCAGCGGACCATCGCCGAAACGCCCGCGCAAAATATCATCGGCATTGGCGAGGAGATATTGGCGCAGGCGCGCCGCCAGTTCCGGCGGCGCAGACGTCAGCGCTTTTTCAAGCGCGCGCTGGGCATTGCCCTCGCCGCCGGGAAAGGCCAGCGGCTTGAACGCCGGGCGCAGATAGGCCGACATTTCCAGCACATCCGCCATAAAGGCCTCAAGCGCTTCACGGTCGCCATCATCATCAAGCGACATCAGCGCGGCCTGGGTCAGATCGCCGTCAAAGCGCAACACGCCGCCACTTTCGAAAAAATACGTCGTGTCGAGTCGGCGCGCCGCGAATTCAAGTCCATGGCGGTAGAGATCAAGCTCCGCGATGACATCGGGATCGAGCTGGGTGATGAGATGCTCGCCATCGACGCCTTCAACGCCCGGCGCAATTTCACGCGCGCCGATGCGGCCGCCGATTTCCGGCCCCGCCCCGACCAGCACCGTGTGCAGTCCGGCCCGGCCGAGATAGGCGGCGGCGGCGAGACCGTCTGCGCCGGCGCCGATGACGATGGCGTCAATGCCGCCTTCAATCCGGTGCGCGCTGGCGCTTTGCTTTTCGCCTTCGTCCTGATCGCCGACTGGATTTGTTTTCGGATCACTCATCGCCGGCCATCACCTGATCAATGAGTTTCACCGCAGCGCTGATTGCGTCATGGCGGCGCGGTTGGACCACAATGCGGTCGCAGGCGCCGAAGGGCGATGGGCCCGCAGGCGAAACAGACACTTCCGCTTCAGAGCGGCGGATGTGGCTTGCAAAACCCGGCATCCTGCTGGCCAGTCTTTCCTTGATGATCGATGCAACCGCTTGGCGGTCCTGTCCGGTCCAGCCGCGCCATTCGCCATCTTCAAAAAACGCCGCCGGCAAATAAGACGAGCGCGCGATCAGCTCGCCATTCGGCGCGAATTCAAATTCCACCGGCATGTTGTCGTAAAGCCTGCCTTCAATCGCCGCATCGCGGGCGTTCTGCATATCATCGGCGCTATCGAGGATCTGATACAGCGCCTTTTGGTCGCCGCCCGGCGGCTCAATCCCGTCCGCCAGCCGGAAGCGCATGGAAAACGCCGCATGCGCCGCCTGTCCGAGCCCGGCCTTGCCCGCGCTGGCGCCGGCTTTCGCCGCGCCGTCCGGGGTGGCGAAGAAAATGTGCCGCACCTTCGCCTTGTCGTCATTAGCGAAAGTGACTGTCGCATGCTTGCCGCCCGCCGGCGCAATCGACGCGATCTTTTCCGAGGTGAACTCCACGCCCGCATCCTGACACACGCGTTCCAGCACCGCCCGCAGGGACGGTCCGTCTTTCGGCGTGCGCACGCGCCAGGCGTCTGCATCGAAAAATTCAGACAGCGCCGCAGCGGACCCTGCCGTGCGCGGTCCCTCGCCCGCCAGCGCCAGCGCATGGGCCGCCACATGGGCCTTTAATTGCGGGTCGGAAAAATAATCATCCAGGAGGTCCGCACACGGACCGAACAGCCTTCCCGCCTTGTCGAGCAATTGCGGGTCGGCGAGCAGCGCGGCGAATTGGCGCCCGTTCGGCGTCGCCGCCTGAAACACCGTATTGGTCAGGTAATTGCTCTCCGCCAGCGCCGCAATGTCTTCGAGAAAGTCGCGCCAAAGGGCGTGATCGCCGCTGTCAGAGGCTTCAATCGCGTCTGTAGTTTCGCGCGCGCCCGCAAAGCTCTTCACCGGATCGCCATCCCTGAGCAAGGTCACCCGGGCGCTCACCGGCTCCAGCGTCAGATCATAATCCTGCAAATCGAGCCGGCGCCAGACGAAATTCGGCACCGCCGGGGTCGCCGCCGGAGAGCGCTTTTTGCGCTCGGCCGGCCGGTAAACCGCAATGCGTGCGCCCGCCTTCGCCGCGGCGCCGGCCGCCGCAAGGCTTGCTTCGTCATCACCGACGACCAGAAAATCGAATTGCCCGTTCATGCTCCGCGCAGTCTACCCCGTCTTCGTCCGCCCATTTACTATTGGCGGGCGCGCCGTTCGCCGACAATCTTGGTAAACAGCTCGGCGGTCTGCGCTTCCAATAGCAGCAAGTTTTGTTCCGCCGCATCTATGGAGCGTTCTCCGCATACGGACGCCATTCTGACGCACAAGGCCTCCCCTGCCTTTTCTGGCGAAAACACGCCGCCGGTCGCCGCCCGGCTGGCCTGCAACGCCGCTTCAAATATGCGCTGCGCAGCCAATAACATATCCGCATCTTTCTGCGCCAGTTCGCCGGTTTTCGCAAACCAGGCGAGCGCCTCCGCCATGGCGCGCGGCGCCCTCGCACCTGACTTTAAGGTTAAGAACTGACAGATAAAGGCGATATCCGTCAGACCGCCGATAATATTCTTCACGTCCCATGGTCCGGCGCCGGGTTTGGCCTCATCAAGGCGCATTCGCATATTCGCAACATCCTGAGCCAACTCGCCGGGATCGCGCGGACGGGAGAGAATTGTCTCAATCTCGGTCGACACCGCATCCGCAAGCGGGCCCGCCGGACCAATCACCCGCGCCTTGACCAGCGCCATCGCCTCCCAGGTCCACGCTTCCTCAGCATAGTAACGCTGAAATGCGGCGAGACTGACCGCCGCCGGCCCGGCTTTCCCCGATGGCCGCAACTGCATATCGACCTCGTAAAGCGCGCCTTCCTCGGTCGCCGCCGACAGCGCCGTCACCGCGCGGCGCACCAGCCGGGTGAAATAGTCGACAGCCCCCAAGGGCCGGGCGCCATCCGACTGCGCCTCCATCGACGCGTCATAGATGAACATCAAATCGATGTCAGAAGTCGCGGTCATTTCCTGCGCGCCGAGACGGCCGAGCCCGACCACCACAAAGTCGCCATCGACCGCGCCATGCTGGGCGCGCATTTCCGCAATCGCCGCGTCCACCAGCGCGCGGATCGAGGCGTCGGCGATGGCGGTGAAATGGCGCGCCGCCAGATCATGCGCCAGCAGTCCGACCGCCAATTGCGCCGTCACCTGAAATTGCTGCTCGCTGGCCCAGCGGCGCACAGCATTGAGCGCTCCTTCATAATCGGGCGCGGCGGCGACGGCTGCCCGGCATGCGGGCTCATAGCTTTCCAAGGGCGGCGGCGGTTCGGACCAGCGATTATCGAGCACGCGCTCGACCAGGTTTATGTGCTTTGAAAATTCGCGGCCGAGATAAGGCGAGATCGTCATGATGCGGATCAGCGCATCGAAGATGTCGAGATTGTTGAGCAGCAGCGAGAAAACCTGCACCCCGGCGGGCAAGCGCGCGAGAAACCGTTCAAACGCAAAGAACGCCTCGTCGGGCTCGCTGGCTTGCGCCAGCGCCTCAAGCAAGGGCGGCACCAGCTTGGTGAGCAGCCCGCGGGCGCGTTCGGTGCGGGTCGCACGCAAACCGCCCTTGTGCCAATGCATGATCGCGGCGCTGACTTCCGCGCCGCGCTTGAACCCAAGCTTGTCGAGGGTTTCAACAGTTGCGGGATGCGGCTCGACGCCGGTGAACACCATGGGCCCGAGGCGCGATTCGGGAACATCAGCGGTTTCAAACAACCCGTCATAGCGCTCGCCGACGCATTCAAAAGTCGCCAGCAATTTTTTGCGGAAGGCGTCCGTGTTTTGCGCGCCGGAAAAAATCGCCACCCGTTCGATGTCTTCCGGAGCTTGCGGCACACGGTGGGTCTGCTCGTCATTCACCATTTGCAGGCGATGCTCGACATGGCGCAAATAGCGATAGGCGGCGCTCATCTCATCGCGGTCCGCTTCCGTAATGGCGCCCGCCGCCGCCAAGGCCGCCAGCGCATCCAGCGTCGCATATAATCGCAGCGCCGGGTTCTTGCCGCCGAGAATGAGCTGCTGGGTCTGCGCGTAGAATTCGATTTCGCGAATGCCGCCATGGCCGAGCTTGACGTCATGACCTTCAAAAGCGATCTCGCCGCCGCCCTTGGCGGAATGCATCTGGCGCTTCACCGCATGCACGTCTTCAATCGCCGCATAGTCGAGAAATTTGCGCCAGATAAACGGCCGCAGGGTTTTCAGAAAGGTCTCGCCCAATTCCACATCGCCGGCGCAGGGACGCGCCTTGATGAAGGCCATACGCTCCCAGTTCTGACCGAAGGCTTCGTAATATCCTTCCGCCGACGTGACAGAGAGCGCCAGCGCCGTCACGCCGGGATCGGGACGCAAGCGCAGATCCGTACGAAACACATAACCGTCCGCGGTCTGCATCTGCATCATATTGACCACATCGCGGGTGACCGCGACGGCGTGTTTTTGCGCGTCATAGCGATCGGCGATTTGCATCCGCTCGCTATCGAACAAAACAACGAGATCAATATCGCTGGAATAGTTGAGCTCGAAGGCGCCATGCTTGCCCATGGCGAGGAACACAATCCCGTCGCTTGTCTCCAGCTTCGAGCGTCCGATCGCGGCGGCCAGCGCGCCCTTCAAGGACGCATCCGCAAAACGTGACAAGGCGTTCGTCGTCTCCATCACATCCCAAGCGCCGCCAATATCGGCAAGCGCGATCAACAAGGCCGCATCCTGCTTCGCCTCGCGCAGCGCCTTCATCTGCGCGTCCATGTCGCTATGGGCGGTTATCGTTTCGGCGGCGGCGAGTATCGACTCGAGGGTTTTTTCGGGCGGCGCGGCGAACATTGCGGCGAGCCCGTCAGCCCGGCGCAAGGCGAGCCGGCGCAGATAAGGCGAACATCCCGCAACGCCCTTTAACAGCGCGCGCGCCGCTTCGGGAAAGTCGGCAAGCGCCGCGCCAAAGGCATCAACAAACCGCGCCGACGCCTCCCCGTCATAGATCGCCGGCGCGCTCACAAGGCGCGCGGCGAGACTGTGATCGTCTGAGACGTTGTTCATAAGCCTTCAAATGACACTGGCGCGGCGATGAAATCCAGCAAAAAACCCAACTAAATACGCTAGCGCGTCAACACCCCGCAGCCTCTTTCAAGGCGGCGGAAGGGCGGAAGCGCAAAGACTTTGACGCCTTGATCGCAATCTCTTCGCCGGTGCGCGGATTACGCCCCTTGCGCGCGGCGCGCTTGGAGATGGTGAACGTGCCGAATGTGCCAATCGTATATTTGCCGTCCTTGCGGGCGCGCTTCAATCCGTTTTCAATTTCGCCAAAGACAAGTTCGATCATGCGTTTTGCTTCCGCATTGGAAAGCCCGCCCGCTTCGGCGACATTGGCGATGAACTCCGTTTTGCTCATATATCTCGTCCTTTCATGCGCGGCGCATTTGCACGCGGCGCAATGGTGATTTGTGATCTGTACTGGAACGCCATTTGTTTTATGGAAAGTTGCGCCGCGCGCGCAAGCGGAAACAAACCCGCCTCAAACAGATGGCGAAAACGTCATCACAATGCCGAGGCCGAAACCGTCATCATCGGCGTGTTTGAGCCCGTCGGTCAGCTCCAGCTTGGCGCCATGGGCGCGCGCAATCGCCGAGACCAGCGAAAGCCCCAGTCCCGAGCCCGGCGTTGAGCGGCTCGCCTCCAGCCGCACAAAGCGTTCAAAGATGCGCTCTCGATCTTCCGGCGCGACGCCCGGCCCGTCATCGGCGACGGAAAGCACCGCGCCGCCATTTTTCGTCGGCGCCACTTTCAGTTCGATATGGGCGCCGCCTTCCGCATATTTCAGCGCATTGTCGAGGAAGTTCGCCACTGCCTGACTGACCAGCTCGCGCGAGCCTTTCACCGGCGGGGTCGGCGCCGTGATCAGCGTGAATTCAAAGCCCGCATCCTGCGCCGCCGGCTCGTAAAGCTCCGCCATTTCTTCGGCGATGGCGACAATATCAATCGGCTTCATCGCCCCGGCGCCTTCGCCGGATTGAATGCGCGCAATGGAAAGCAGCGCGTTAAACGTCGCCAGCAGCTTTTCGGAATCATCAATGGTGGCGCGCAGCGCCGCATCCTTCGCGTCGCCATCGCCCTCCAGCGCATTGGTGAGGCGGTTGCGAATGCGGGTGAGCGGCGAGCGCAGATCATGGGCGATATTGTCGGAGACATCGCGCATGCCGGCCATCAGCCGTTCAATCTGATCGAGCATGGAGTTAAGATTGGCGCCCAGATCGTCAAGCTCGTCGCCGGCGCCGGTCATTGGCACGCGCTGGGAAAGGTCGCCGCCGCGGATCGCCCGCGCGGTGCGGTTCACGGTCTCCACCCGGCGCAACAAGGTGCGCGAGAACAACAACCCGATGACCACGCCAAGCGCCACCGTCACCAGCGCGGCGCGCGTGATCACCGCCTGGGTCCGGCTGCGCAGATATTCCCGGCTCGCCACATCGCGCGCGACAACCACCAGAAAGGATTGCTCCGCCTCCGGCGAGGCGCGAAAGCGCATCATCTTGCCGCGCGCTTCGCGTTGTTGAATGCCGATCTCGCGGCCCGCCGCATCCACCAGCGGTTTTTCAAATTTGAAATCGAAGAAATCGCCCTCGGCCTGCAGGGCTTCCGGCGGCAGCGCGGTGAGATTGCCCGCCAGCACCGCCCCCGACGGCGCGCCGATCAGCATATAGATCGCATCATCAGACCAGGCTGTGCGCTGGCGGATGACGCGGGTGAGCATGCCCGACCCGCTGGTCGAGAACAGATCGGCGAGCACGCTGATTTCGGTGTCGATAACGCTGTCGGTCTGCTTCGCCGCATCGCCGAATGTCGCCGAATAAAGATAGGCGCCCAGCAGCGCCACCGCCCCGGCGAAAAACACGACATAGATCAGCGTGAAGCGGAACGATGTCGTGCGGAGAATGCGAAGCATGAAATGCCTATTCGGCGTCGGAGAGCCGGTAGCCCGCACCGCGGATGGTTTTCAGGAGCGGCTTGTCAAAATCCTTGTCGATCTTGGCGCGCAGTCGGGAGATGTGCACATCAATGACATTGGTCTGCGGATCGAAATGATATTCCCAGACATTTTCGAGCAGCATGGTGCGCGTCACCACCTGGCCCGCATGGCGCATCAAATATTCCAGCAGGCGGAATTCGCGCGGCTGCAAATCGATCTTGCGTTCGGCCCGGCGCACGGTGCGCGTCAAAACGTCGAGCTCAAGATCGCCGACCTTGAACCGCGTCGTCACTTCCGTCGGACCGGAACGCCGCCGTCCCAGCGCTTCAATGCGCGCCAGCAATTCGGAAAACGCATAGGGTTTGACGAGATAATCGTCGCCGCCAGCCTTCAGGCCGGACACGCGGTCATCAACCTCGCCCAGGGCCGAAAGGAACAATGCCGGAGTTTCGTCGCCATCGTCGCGGCGATTGGAAAGCAGCGACAGCCCGTCCATTTTCGGCAGCATACGGTCGATCACATAGGCGTCGTAACCGCCCGAGGACGCCATATTATGCCCGGCCTCGCCGTCCAGCGCATGATCGACCACATGGCCGGCCTCGCGCAGGCCCTTGGCCACATAGGCCGCCGCTTCCGCATCATCTTCAACCAAAAGGATCTGCATAGGGACACCTTAGCCGAAATTGTTCGATCTGTACAAAAACTTGCGCCCGCGATTCGGCCGTTCCAGCCGGGCTCGCGGGCGCGAAAAAGCGTGGAAAACGCCTATTTCTTGTCGAGCGACAAGGCGCCGAACTGGCGATTGGCGCCATATTGCATGCGCAACAGCACCGCGTCCTTGCCGGACTTTTTGGCGTTGTCGATCTTGCCGCGCAAATCGTCGCCGGAGCGGACGGACTGGCCGTCAACCTGGAGGATCACGACGCCGGGCTGAAGCCCCGCATCTTCCGCCGGGCTGCCCGGACGCACCGCCGTCACGATCACGCCGTCCACATCATCAGGCACGCGGAACTGCTGACGCAGCGCCGGGTCCAGATTTGAAACCCGCACGCCCACATTGGCGGCGAGGCTGTCATTGTCATTGGACGGAACATCGTTTTCAGCAACCTGCGTATCTTCGTCACGCTGACCGAGCGTCACCTTGACGTTGCGGATCTTGCCGTCGCGCTGCACGCGCAAATCAATTTTCTTGCCCGGCGCATAGGAGGCGACCCGGCGCGACAATTCATTCGCAGACTGAACATCTTCCCCGGCGATGCCGAGAATGACGTCGCCGTCTTCAAGACCGGCCTTCTGCGCCGGCGTGCCATCAATCACGTCAGCGACAAGCACGCCGCCTTTTTCTTTCAGACCGATCGCCGCGGCGATTTCGGTCGTCACTTCCTGTAGCTGAATGCCGAGCCAGCCGCGCGTGACCGATCCGTTTTCAATAAGCTGCGCCACGGTTTCCTTGGCGACGCGGGCGGGGATCGCGAAACCAATGCCGACGCTGCCGCCATTGGGTGAAAAGATCGCCGTATTGACGCCGACAACGCGGCCCTTGAGGTCAAAAGTCGGACCGCCGGAATTGCCGCGATTGATCGGCGCGTCAATCTGGATGAAATCGAGATACTGGTTTTCGCGGTTCTGCCCGCCAATCGCCGAGACGATGCCGCTGGTCACGGTGCCGCCAAGGCCGAAGGGATTGCCCACCGCAACGACCCAGTCGCCAACGCGCAAATTCACATCATCAGCGAATTCAACATAAGGCTGGCCGGATTGCGGCGCGACTTTCAGCACGGCGAGATCGGTCAGCGGATCGACGCCGACGACCTTTGCATCCACCTCTTCGCCATTGGCGAGGCGGACTTTCACTTTGTCTGCGTCTTCGACCACATGATTGTTGGTGACCACATGGCCTTCGAGATCGATGAAGAAGCCCGATCCCTGCGCTTCCATGCGGCGCACGCCATTGTCGAACTGGTCCGGTGCCGGCGCTTCATTGGGATTGCCGAAGCGGAACTGGAACAGGCCCTCAAGCTCGGAAGGAACATTGGGGCGGGCTTCCACTTCGCGCTCGACGAGAACGCTGACCACGGCGGGGCTGACCCGCTCCACGAGATCGGCGAAAGACAGTGTGCCGTCAGCGGCGAGTGGCGGCGCCATCAGGCGCGGCGCTTGTGCTTGCGCGCCGGAAAAACCGAAACTGGCGGCGGTCAAGGCGGTCGCGGCGATGCTTGCAGCCGCGATTGCGGCGAGACGGGATTTGGATTTGGTCTTGTACTGTATCGACAACTTCATGTTCCTTCTCTGCCTTCAGAATCGAAAGCGCCCCTACGATCGACCATAATGTAATTAAGTATGGCGAGACCTAAGCAAAAGCGCCCAGCCCGCATTAAAATTTGTTAAATCTATGAAACGATTCGGGAATTTACGGTGACGCCCTCGGTGAGCATGCGGTGAACCGGGCATTTGTCGGCGATTTCAAGGAGCCGCGCCCGCTGGGCCTCATCCAGCTCGCCTTCCAGCCTGACCTCCTTTTCAAGCACTTTGGGCGCGTGGGAGTCCTGTGACGGCGCGCGGCGGATGCGCACTTCAACGCGCTGCACATCCCATTTCTTGCGGCGCGCATACATGCGGATGGTCATGGCGCCGCAAGCAGCGAGCGCGCCTTCGGCGGCATGGGTCGGGGTCGGCCCGAGATTATGCCCGCCCTCTTCTATCCCCGCATCGAGCACCATCGGGTGGCCATCGACTGAAAGCGCAACGGCGAAGGGCTCTCCGGGCATGTTCTCGCCCAGCGCGCCGCCCAGAAATTCCGGCGCCGTGTAAGACGCCGCCGCGCCCGTCATTGCACCCGTCGGCGCGCGGTCTTTCACCGGCGCGCCAATATAGCGCCCGGCCCAGGCGGCCAGAACATTCGCCGCATAACGCGCATCTTCGGTTTTCGACAGCAGATGATCAGCGCTGTCGAGGCTGACAAAACTTTTCGGATGTTTCGCGGCGGTGAAAATCTTCGTGGCGTTGTCGATGCCGACGGTTTCATCCAGCGGCGCATGCATGACGAGCAGCGGTTTTTTAAGTTTGCCCGCGCAGGTCAGCACATCCTGATTGGCGAGATCGTCGAGAAACTGTTTCTTGATGGTGAAGGGCCGCCCTGCAAGCTTTACCGTCGCTATGCCCTTGGCTTCGATCTCGGCGCGGCTGTCGCCGATCTGCAATGCCACATGATCGGCTTCCGCCGGGGCGCCGATCACGGCGACGCCTTTCACTTCGGGAATGCGCGAGGCCGCGACGATCGCCGCCGCGCCGCCCAGCGAATGGCCGATAATGATCGACGGCGCCTCATAGGTCTCGCGCAGAAAGTCCGCCGCAGCGACCAGGTCGTCCACATTGGAGGAGAAATTGGTGTTGGCGAAATCGCCTTCCGACGCGCCGAGCCCGGTGAAGTCGAAGCGCATCACCGCGAAGCCTTCAGCCCGCAGCGCCTTGGCGATTTCACGCGCGGCCTTGATGTCCTTGGTGCAGGAAAAGCAATGGGCGAACAGCGCATAGGCATGCGGGCGCGAGGGCAGTTCCAGCGCCGCGGCGAGCGTCTCCCCGGCGGCGGATTTGAATTCGGTTTTTCTGGTTTCTCCGGTCATCAGCGTGATCCTTCCTGCGCCCGCTTCGCGGTCTGTCGCTCGTAGAACCGCCCGGCCGGACTCATCTATATGGCCGCCGAAGAGGTAGCCCTAAACCGTCACCGCCGCAGCCGCAGCGCGATCACGGATCAGGCCCAGCTCATCACTTTTCAGCAAGGGCGTGACCACATCCAGCGTCTGTTCCAGCAGGCGTCGTGCGGCGGCCCGTTCCGCGCCTTCCGCGGCGCGAATTTCCGCCACCAGATCATTGGCGTAGGTGCGCGCCTTGTCGGACGCCTCTTCGAGCACGCTCTGGACAAGACCGGGATCAGCGCCGAGACGGCGCGCTTCCGCCGGGGCCGCATTGAGCAGCTCCACCGCGCCGCGCGCATCATCGATGATCTCCGGCGCCAGCGCTTTGGAAATGTCGGGGCGCGGCGACACCAGCCGGCTCGACGCGCCCGCATGGCGCACCGGCAAGGATGCGCGAAGCGCCGCAAAAGCCTGTTCGACAAAACGCGCATGGGCCTCGCCGGCGACGTCGCGGCATGCCTCGATGCGGTTCAGAAATACATTATCGCCGGCGCGCGCCGCCTGCCGCGACAGGCCTTCCGCATAATCGGTGAACCAGGAGAGCCGCGCCGTCGCCGTGCGCGCATCAAGCTCATTCACGCCCGCGCGCTCCAGCGCCCGCGCCATGCCCTCAAGGTCTTCAAACAGGCTTTCCGGCAGCGCCATCACGGTTTCGCGCGCCGGCGTCAGCCGTTCGTCCGCGCTTTGCGCAAGATGGTAGTAAACGCCGAGCGCGCGCCAAGGCGCCTCGAGCCGGCCCTTCAGCGCCAGCAACAAATAGGCGCCGGCGGAAGGTGATTGTTCATAAGCGCTCAAAAACAATTGGCGCAGATCATAAAGCTGTTCTTCGGTGAGCGCCGGCGAAGAAGACGGCGCGACAACGCGCAGGGTGCGCAAGGCTTCGGCGCAATCCATCAGTATGCGGATTTCTTCAAGGTCGCCAAGCGCGCCCTCGCCGCCGAGATCTTCTATCAGACCGGCGCGCGCGACTTCGCTTTCCTTGATCCGGTCGCCAAGCCGGGCGAGCCCGGTCTCCGCCGCGCCGAACATGGCGCGCTCCAGCGCCTTCACATCTTCGCCGGTTTTTTTCCCGGCGGCGTAAGCGTCATCAAGCGCGGCGGCCGCCATGGCGGTTTCGGTCAGCGCCGGGTCGGTCATCATCATCCGCCAGATCGGGTTCAGCGAAGTCCGCGCGATCTGCGCCCGGCGCTTGCGGCCGGCCCTGACGGTGACGAAGAAATCGTCGAACGGATCGAAAAAGGTCCGCTTGGCGCTGAGCGGCCGGGCCAGCGGGACGCCGCGCTCCACGAGACGGCTGCGCAAATCGTCGAGAATGGCGTCATGGGGAATGCCTTTTCCCCCAGCGGCGCGGTCCATCTCAAGCGCAGAAAACAGCTTCAGCGCGACCGCCACCGGCAGCTCGCCCAAAAACGCAGCAAGGCGCTCTCTTTTACGTGGAGAAAGGGTCATGACGCTTGGTTCTGGTCCTGCCGGTGATCGTCTCGAAGATCGTCCTCAGTCGTACGGTCTCATGGTCGCGCGGTCAAACCGCCGCCAAACTTTTTGCGCGCCAGCGCGCTTACGCCCCGGCGAAATCCTTGCGGGTTTTCTCCGCGCCCTTCCAGCTCTTGACGAACTCTTCGAGCTCTTTGTCGCCGCCATCAGGCAGGACGATTTTCAGTTTCACATATTGATCGCCCGCGCCGCCGGTTTTCTTTGGCGCGCCGCGCCCCTTCAACCGCAACACCGTGCCCGAGCTCGAATATTTCGGCACATTGACGGACACATCGCCGGCGATGGTCGGCGCGGTGATCTTGCCGCCAAGCACCGCTTCGCGCAGCGTGATCGGCACGTCGATATGAATGTCGTCGCCCTTGCGCTCGAACAGAAGATGCGGCTTGACCTTCACTTCCACATACACATCGCCCGCGCCGCCGGCGCCGCGTTCGCCCTGTCCCTTAAGGCGCAGGGTCTGGCCGTCTTCAAGCCCGGCGGGAATCGACAGGTCGAGGGTTTTGCCGTCGGGCATGGTGACGCGTTTCTTGGCGCCGTTCAGCGCATCGAGAAACTCCACTTCCAGCCGGTAGCGGGTGTCGCGGCCGCGCATCTGACCGGCCGCGCCGGCGCGCGCCTGACGGGCGCCGAAAATGTCGGAAAAGATGTCGGACAAATCTTCAAAGGACGCACCCGCGCCGGGTCCGCCGCCGGGACCATGGGGGCCGCCCGCATAGCCGCCCTGACCGCGCCCGGCCGCCGCCTCGCGCTGGGTCCATTGATGGAACGGGTTGGGGCGTTCGCGGCCGTCATCGTCGATCTCGCCGCGATCATATTTCTTGCGCCGCTCTGAATCGCCGAGAATGTCGAACGCGCCGGAGATTTCCTTGAACTTCTCCTCGGACTTCTTGTCGTCGGGATTGCGGTCCGGATGGTACTTTTTGGCGAGCTGGCGGAAGGCGGCGCGGATTTCAGAATCCGTGGCCTTCGGGCTCAAGCCCAGCACTATGTAAGGGTTCCGCGCCACTGCCGGTTAAATCCTTGTTAAGCCTTGCTCTATGGGCGCAATCCGCCCGCAGGCATAGAGATAAGTGATTTTCCCCCGAAATGAAGAGTTTAGGGTTAATTTTGGGCGCGGAATTGGAGCGGACGGGGGATTTGCGAGGCTGTTCCGGTTTGACTGACGCCACGCCAATGGCCATGCTCGGGCCATATGCATAAGTGGAAAGCCTGACGCAGGGGAGACGATGGGGAGGGATGATGACCCGCTTGCGATCTTTCCTGTTGATTTTTGCATGGGCCGGTCTTGTCTGGATGGTCTTCCATGAAGCCAATGAAGGAAAAATCTCCGACAATTTCATTATTGATCTCACTTACAATGCCACGGCAATTTTAATTGCTGTGGCCATGGCTGCCGGCGCTGCGATTTTTGCACGTACACATCTGGGCGCCTCTTCCCTTTTAACAATTATCCTCGTGGCTGTATTGATTGTCAGCTTGGCGGCGCTGGAGGTATTCTGGCTGCGCGACTTCTTCACGCAGCCATAGCATAATACGTATCAGGCTATTCGACTTGAGGCGCCGCAATTCAGTCGCGAATATTGGTCGGCTATCCGCAATATCTCATCGCCCAAACGGTCTGCATTTTGTTCTTCCCTTGCTGCTTCCCGCGCAAGCCGCTGCGCGATCCAAAGCACGCGCCGCTTCACGTTTAAAATCATCAAGATCTAAAGCGAGATCACTACATGCGTCTTTATGCTCCAAGTCAGCATGCGGCTTGCGATAAACCGCCGTCGCCTGCGCAACCGCCTGGGCGAGGTTTGCGCCTTTAAAATGGTTTTGTTTTGGCATGGCCTGCTACTCCTTATTGGTGTGGTTGAATTAGTGTGCGATGGCGGGCGCAGCGGACGCCTCAATCCCTTCCCCCACCGCGTCGGAGATCTGCGCCACGGAGAAGGAGAGCGCCTCGCCCGGGTCCGGCGATCCGAAATCGGCGAGGATGTCGGCGGCGGCGTAAAGATAGTCCGGCGTTGAAAGCTGGGCCGTTCTTACCGGAGTTTCACCATCATAGATGGTGACGCGGTAAGCCTCGGTCAGCTCGCCAAGGGGAACCTCGCCCTCCCAGCTATCGCCGCCTTCGCGGGCGCGCCGTATCCAACTGAGGCGAATGTCTGCGCCTTGCCAGCCCGCGCGCAGATGCACCGGCGACAAGGGGACAAGCCCGCGCGCGCTCATGACGAGGCTTTCGCTGGTGAAATGCTCCGTATCGGGAAGATCGGCTTCCGGCCCGGCCTGCCAGTCAAGGGCGAGGCCGCGCGAGCTGGCGGAAAACGCGGCCTGCGTCACCGCCGCCGACAACAGGACAAAGCGCGCATCGACGCCGGCGCCGCTCAGCGCTTCAAGCTCGCTGCCCGCCTGTCCGCGCAACAGACCGGAAAGCCGCCAGGCGCCGTTTTCGAGCAGCGCCGCATCCTGAAACTGACAGACCTCCCAGCCGCCGCCATCGGCCATGACCGCGAAGGCGTTGGCCCCGGCGAACAAGTCTTCCTGCGCCTTTGACGACAGCGATCCATAGGAAAGCCGCACCTCGACGCTGCGCCAGATGCGCCGCCCGGCGCCGGCGGGCGGCAAGGCGCTTTCCAGCCGGCCCATCACTGCGCGCGCGGGCGCCAGACCGGCAAGCGACGGCGCGCCGCCGGCGCTCTTATACAAGGCGACGCCGCCGGGCCACGGATCGGAAAAGACGGCGAACCAGGGCGCCGCCGGGTCCTGCCCCTCGCGGATCAAGGGCAGGTCCATCAAGGCCCAGACCGGCGCGGCGAACACCGCCACCTCGCCCGGCGCCGCAAAGCCCGCCCCCGCCGCTGGCGCGTCATAAACCGGCGGCGCAACCCGCACCAAAGCGCAATCGCGGGCAAGCCCGTCATCAATCTCGGTGATGCGATAGCGCCGCTCGGCGCCGAGATCACTGAGAATGATCGCATCGCCGGGCTCCAGCGCCAGCGCCGATGGCGGCAGGGAAAACGCCAATGTCTCGCGCATCACCCACGCATCGGCGAGGATAGAGCGCGCCCGCGCTTCGGCCTCCGCCGCTGGGATGACCGCCGCAATATCGGCGCCCGCCTGACGGTGCGGCCGCGCGCCGGGGTCGCGCGCCTCTGCGACGGCGGCGGCGAAATCCGCCTGCTCATCGAAGAAACCGAGCCGGAAGGCGGCGGGCGAATCCGTTTCCTGACCGAGTGACAGGGAAAACGCGCCCTCGCCGCGCTCGGTCAGCGCGCCCGATGAGAGCGACAGAACCGGCTCGCCATGGCGCGGCTGAAACCGCAAGCCGCCATTCGACTCCACCACATCGAACTGAAAAACATCCGCCAGCGGATCAATCATTTCCCGCGCCGATAATGGCCGGTCAACCACATAGCCGGTAAGCACGCCCTCCAGCGCATCGCTTTCCACCGCATCAAAGCCCGCCTCGGCAGCGAGCGCGGTGACCAGCATGTCGAGCGGCGCGCGGCCAAGCCGGCCGTTGAGCCAATGGCCCTTCTCCCAATTCGCCGTATCGCCCCAGACATCGGCGCGGGCGGGAAAATCCGGAAAGGGCCGCGCATCCCATGCGTACACATAGCGCCGCGACGCCGCGACCATGGGTTCGCCATAGACCGATGACAACGGATTGTTCGACGCCTCGCCCCAATAAGCCGCCTGCGCTTCTAAGAAGCGCCGCTGCGCCATGTCATCGCGATACCCGCTGGAGAAATGGGGGATCGCGCTTTCGCTGCTTTTCGCATCAACAAAAACATTGGGCTGGTTCGCGCCCTTGTCGATGGCGGGACATCCGGTCTCGGTGAAATAAAACGGTTTCGATTGCGGAACCCACGATGTGGGCGAAGCATCGCGCACCCCGCCCGGACGATTATAATGGGCGTTCGACCACCAGTTCCTGAAATCCTTGGGCCGGAACACCCATGGCTCGCCATAGGCGCCGTCGGCGATCGGCGTTCTTGTCTGCGCCGCGCGGTCTTCATCGCTCGCATAATACCAGCCGTAATATTCGCCGCCTTCGATGTTTCCCTGAAGATAGGCGAGGTCATACTGGCTCTTGGCGCCAGCCAGCGCATCCAGATGCGCGAAACCATCGCGCCAGTCGGCGAGCGGCATGTAATTGTCGACGCCGATGAAATCGATCTCATCATCCGACCACAGATCATCGAGATGAAAGAACACATCGCCGGAGCCGTCGCCGGGCTGATGGCCGAAATATTCAGACCAGTCGGCGCCATAGGAAATCTTCACCGATGGGCCGAGAATGGCGCGCACTTCGCCCGCCAGCGCAATCATCTGCGCCACGGCCGGGTAATTGTCGGCTTCATCGCGGGTCGTGGTGATCCCGCGCAATTCCGAGCCCAACAGGAACGCATCGACCCCGCCCGCCAGCGCGCAGAGTTTCGCGTAATGCAGGATAAAGCGCCGGAACGACCATTCCGCGGGGCCGGAATAAACCACCTCCCCGCCCGCAATGGTGAAATCCGATGCGGCGGCGGTTCCGAAAAAACCGGCAATGGCGGCGCTTGCGCCCGCTGTCTGGTCCGCGCTTCCCGCATCAATGCGCCCGCGCCAGGGAAAGCCCGCCGCATCCATCAGGATGAACGGGTGAAACATCACCGCGAGGCCTTTGGCGTTGAGCGCGGCGATGGTTTCCACCACGGCGCGGTCGGCGGGCGTGCCCCCATAAGCGGCGCTGCCCTCAAGGGTCGAGATAAGATGCGCGCCGCCCCGGGTCACGCCGCCCGCTTTCCATGCGTAAGGACTTGTCTCTTTCTCGGTCAGTTCAACGCCGGGGCGCAAAGTGCAGCTTCCCGCATCGAGCGTGTCGCCAAACCATGCGGTGATCAGCGAGACATGTTCGAGCCCCGGCGCCGCATCCAACAGACTGTCGAGCGAGGCGGAAAAATCCGTCGCGCCTTTGGTGTTGTGGACATTCTCCGAAATCGTCACGCCCTCGCCCAGGGAGCGCGCCACCGGCGTCGTCCCATAGACGAACTCGCCGGAGCCGGGGATCAGCGAAATGGCGGTGAGATTGTTTTCCAGCGCCTTGGCATCAGCGGTTTTGAGGCTCTTTTCGATCTCGAAGGAAAGCTGCGGGATGCGATTGCCGAATTCTTTCAGCGGCAAATCCTCAAACACGATATAGGCGAGCCCGCGAAAGCCTGGCGCCGCATCCGCCCCTTGCGTCGCGGCGATCAGCGCGTCGGGCGTTTGCGTTTCCTCGCCTCGATAGACGCGCACATTATGGTTCGACAGATCGAACGGCTTGCCGTCGGCCCAGACCCGCCCGACCCGGTCAATCACCCCTTCGCACAATCCCACCGCGAAGGAGACCGAATAGAGATATTCCGTATAGGTTGTTTGCGCGGCGGGCCGCCCGCCCTTGCCGCCGACGCTTTCCGTCGATTGCGACGGCGTTTCCTTGAAATTCGCCGCCCAGATCAATTGCCCCGCGACGCGCGCGCGGCCATAGACGCGCAAAATGCTTGCCCCTTCCTGGCTCGCCTGCACCTGCAATGCGTCAAGGCGCGGGCCTTCGACCTTGCGCTTGCGCGGCCCGAAAATGAGGCGGTCCGCATAGCCCGCCGCATAAGACGCAGCGGTCGTCGCGACGGTGCGCGCCAGAAACGCGCCGATGCCGCCCTTGGCGGCCGCGCCGCCGGCGGTGAGTAAAAGTTGCGCCATTATCGCACTCCCGGAAATTGAAATACGCCGGCGATGCGCTCGCGCCACCAGCGGTTCATCCAGCTTTCGACCACAGCGCGGCCCGCATAGGCGTGGATGAATTGATCGGCTGACGATGCGACGCCGCAATGTTTCGCCGGACCATTGGCGGCGACGCGAAAAATGATGACGTCGCCCCCTTCGATCTCGCGGCCGGCCTTTTCGATCAGATTGCGCCGCGCGGCGGAGAGCAAGGGTTCATCCGCATGCCGCTCATTCCAGTCAGGCGTGTAAGGCGGCGGGATCTCCGGCTCCGCCCCGTAAAGCTCGCGCCAGACGCCGCGAATAAGACCGAGGCAATCGCAGCCCGCACCCTTCGCGCTCGCCTGATGCTGATAGGGCGTGCCGAGCCAGCCGCGCGCGGCGGCGATGATATCGGCGCGAGTGACAACAATCTTGTTGGATACAGATACTGGCGTCATAAAACCTCACCCGCTCGCCCCGGCGCAGGCCGGGGTCCAGCGAAAGAATAAAGCCGGGCAAAGCCCGTCATCTTTGTGGATCTGGGTCCCGGCTTTCGCCGGAATGAGCGGGGAGAAATCACTTCAATTTGCCTCCATCGTTCTTCTCGCCCTTCAACGGATAGGAAATCGCGAAGTCATTGCCGGGCATGAAGGGCTGGCCGCGGAAATTCACCGCGTTTGAAAATTTCTCGCGGCAGGTGGAAAAGCGCTTGTCGCAGCCCGCCGTCGCGGTGAATTGGTCGCCGACTTCGATGGCAGCGCCTGAAGGCAGCCACAGCGCAATGGCGCCGTTCGCCGTCTGGGTTTTGACATGGGCGGCGAGCCCCGCATTGGCGCCCGTCACCCAACTGAGGAGGCCATGGGCGAACCAGCCATCACCGAAACCCGCAAAGCCGTCGGCGATGAAGCTTTGCGCATCGCGCAGCGCCGTCACCTCGCCAGCGGTTTTGTAGGCGGGATCGTCCAGATCGACGCCGCATTTCTCGCCGCCGACATTCACATCGCATAAATGCTGATAGACCCGCCCCACCGGTTGATCGAGCGCATGAGAAAGCCCGCGCAGCTCGGCGCGAAAGGCGGCGCCTGCGCGCTTGACGTCGCCAATGACCGCTTGCTTCAGCAAGACGCGCTGCGCGACCGCCGCCCAGTTGACGCGGAACACCTCCACGCTGGCGCCGTCATAACGCCCGGCGGCGAGGTCTTCGCCCGACAAGGCCGAGGCCGACAGCGCGCCTTCAATGTCCGCATTGTCGACCGCGAGATCGGCCGAGGCTGACAGCGAAGAACCGCTGGCGCCGCTATCCGGCAGGAAGTCGGTTCCGTCAAAATTCAGCGCGCGGTCATGATCGGTAAAGCCGAGCACGCCGCCATCGCGCCGCGTCACCCGCCAGCAGGTGGCGAGCGTCGTCGCGCCGCTATCAAGATGCGCTTGTAATGCGGGATCGAGCGCGCGCATCAGACAAGCACCTCAACCAGCGGGATCGACGGAATGTCGCCGGCCTCAAACGCCGCAAGATTGATCCGCAATTCATCGCTGTCGAAGCGCACCGGCGTGTCGAACTGAAAGCCCGCGGTGACCGCCAGCCCGGCGCCGGGCGGCGCGGCGAAACTGACGAGGCCGGTTGTTTCATCGATGGTGAAGTCAGCGCCTTGTGTCTGCTCAACGCCGTCCACCGCGACGCGCACCGTGCCCGCCGCCGGCTTGGCGATCTTGCGCGCATAACTCGCCGCACCGGAAGCGTAGCGCTTCACCAATTGGAACTGCGTTTCGGCGTCGTCGCCGGCGCCGAGCAATTGGTCCTCCGGCGCCGGGCTCTGCGCAAGCGGGCAGCTTTTGAAATCGAAAGGATCGCGAAAGCGGAAACCGTAAAGCCGGCCATGGCGCGCTTCGAAAAAGGCGATGACCGCTTCAATATCGGCGATGGATTTGACCCCATAGCCCGCATTGAAGGAACGGCGCGAGCCCGCCCAGGGGCTGTTGCGTTCTTCATGGCCGGAAACCAGCGCGACAATATCCGTCTTGCGCGCCGGCCCGCCCTCGCTGTTCAGCGCAATGTCGACGGGGAATAATATTTCATGAAATGACATGGGTTTTACTCAACTACACGGGTTTCTATTTCTCTCACCCCCATCGGCCCTTCGGGCCACTTCCCCCGCCAGCGGGGGAAGAGAGCGCCCATAAAAAAGCACAACACTTTTCCTCCCCCGTTCACGGGGGAGGTGTCAGCGAAGCTGACGGAGGGGGTTGCTGCGCCAGACCGGGACAACATCACAAATTCCGTTGTCCTCTCCCCACTGCGCGGGCGAGCGCGGCGGCGATCTGCGTTTCGGAACGCTTGAAACTCTGCACATCGGTGACGCCGGGCAGCGAAATGTTCACGGTCATGGCGCCATTGCTCAGGGGACGGATGGTTCCGGCGCCCCCGGGGAAAACAATTCCGGCCCGCGCTCGCCCACCAGATAGGACTGCCCGGGCGCCACGGGTCCGCCGCCTGCCCGGCCCCCGCCAAAGGCGCCGCTCAGCGCATTGGAGACAAGATTGTGCACGGGCTGGCGCACAAGCGCGTCAATGGCGAAGCGGCGAAGATCCTTCAACAGCGCCGAAGTGAGCTTCTTCAAGGACAGTTCGCCACGCTCGGCGGCGCGGGCGAGATTTGACTGGATCGAGCCCGCCGCCGTGGCGAAGGCTTCGTCAATCAGCGCCGCGGCGGGAATGATCCGCTCCCGCGCGATGCGTTCGATCTCCGCGCTCGCTTCTTCAACGCCCAGGGTCGAGACGGTGACATTTATGTGTTCAGGCATTGGCGCCTCCATGTGAGTTGATCAGTGCGGCGAGCCCGTCGCGGGTCATCTTCTGCGGCGCGATGGCGGCGACGAGCGCGCGCCATTCGGCGAGCGACAGCGTCCAGAAAGCGCCGGGCGACAGGCCAAGCCGCAAAACAGCAAAGGCGAACATGGCGCGCCATTGTTCTAAGCCTCCCCCGATGCAGACTTTCCCGGCGCCCCCTCGCCAGCATCGTCCCCGCCGAGACTTTCAAATGCTTTGGCGATGGCGCTCGCGGCGTCGCTGAGGTCAATGTCGCTCGCTTTTAACGCCTCCAGCGTCAGCGCCGCGCCGCCGCCGGCGAGCAGCGCGTGGAGAATGAGCAGGATGTCGGCGATGCGCGGCGCTTTCAGCCGCGCCTGCAAGCCGGCGAGATCGCCGCCGAGTTTTTCTTCAATCTCGGCAAGCGCGCCCAGCGTCAGGCGCAGGGTTTTTTCCTCGCCATTGACCTTGATGCGGGCGTCGCCGCGCGGATGGGTCATCACGCGCCCTCCGCCGTAAAGGTCAGCGCGCCGGCGGATTCAAGCGCCAGCGACATGGAGGCTTCGCGGTCATGCTCGCCCGCATAATCGAGATTGGCGATCAGGAAGGCGCCTTCGATGGTTCCGAAACCGGGGACGATGACTTGCCAGTTGCGCGCCTCGCTGGCGAAGAAGACCGCGCGCGCCGCTTCCGCCGCCGCATCATTGAGGAACACCCCCGCGCCGGAGACCGACGCCTGCTTGACGCCGGCGCCCGCCAGCAATTCGCGCCAGCCGCCAGATGATTGCGAATGGGTGACGTCGACGGATTGCGCATTGAGCGACAGGGTCTTGGTGCGCAAGCCGCCAATGATGGCGAATGTTTCTGAGACTTCGCCGTCGCCGAGTTTGAGGAGCAGGTCTTTGCCGCGTTGTGCTGTCATAATGCGATTCCTTTTTTTATCGCGCGGCCAACCATTCTCCGCTCATCCCGGCGAAAGCCGGGACCCAGCGAAAAACAGCGCCGCATTACAGTCTGGGTCCCGGCTTTCGCCGGGATGAGCGGGGTGAAAGGAAAATTCTTCATCCTCATGCTCACTATGCCCCTGTTTCTGGGTCACGGCGCGGAAGCGCGCGACGCCCTGATAGAGTTCGCCATCGAGGCGCCGGAACGCATCGGCGAACACAAAACGAATATTGATGAGGTCATGACCGGAGAGAGTCAGCGCCGCTTCATGCAGCGTGTCATAGACGGCGGCGAGAATGCGCTTCACTTCGCGCCGCCCGGCATAGCGGGAGAACACATAAAGCTTCAGCTCGTGCTCCAGTCCGCCATCGACGCCCTTCCAGTCGCTGGCGCGCGCCTCCCCCAAAGTGAGATAGGGAAAGAGAGCGCCCGGCGGCGGGTCGTCGAAAATCCGCGCCGGATCGCCGATTTCCGCCTGCAGCGCGGCGTCGCCGCGCAAGGCCTGATACACCGCCTTTTGCAATTCCCATTGTGCGCTGGTCATTGCACCACCTCCTCGCAAATCAGCGTCAGGCGCTTTTCGCGCCCGTCTTCGCTCTCTATGCTGACGGTTTCATAAGTCTCGCCGGCGAAAATGAGCCGCTGGCCCAGCGCAATGTCGGCGCGAAAACGGATCGTCGCGGCGATGCGCTTTAACCGGTTGTCGCGGTCGCCGGTGAAATCGCGGGTCGAGGAAAGACGCTCCACATCCGCCCATAATTCCGCGCCTGCGCTCCAGGCGAGGCTTGCCCCGCCCGCCTCATCATCGATGCGCGCAAGCGTCAGCAATTCGATCTTGTGTCGAAGGGCGCCGATCACAGCCGCACCTCCCGATAGGGCGCCAGCAAGGCGTCAACGCTTGACGGCACGGCGTAGATGCGCGCCTCGCCCGCCGCCTCGCGGGTTTCAAAGAAATAAGCGGCGAGAATTTTCACCGCCTGTTTGAGCGGCGGGGGAACGGCGTCCGCATCGGCGTAGCCCGCCGTGAAGTCGATCAAGACGCCGTCAATCGCCCGCCCGGGAATTGGCCAGGGCCCGGCGGGACGAAGGCGCGCACGCTGCCCCAGCGCCGCATCGTAAAGCGAAGAAGGGACCGCCTGCGGCGCATCTTCCGCGTCCAGCACCGCCACCGCATCGATCGCGCTGACCGGCGATAAAGGCAGGAACAGCGTGTCTTCCGGCGGCGCATCCAGAGTCAGCCGCCATTGTTGCGGCATCAGCGCCAGCCCGGCCCGCGCCTCGATCGCGCGCGCCGCCGCGACAGCCAGGCCGGTGACGAGCGCGTCTTCATCATCGCTGGTGAGGCGCAAATGCGCTTTCATCTCGGCCAGCGAGACCGGTTCGCCCGCAGGCGGAGAAAGAAGAGTGAGGGACATTACACAACGCGTCCTTTTGTTGTTTCTAAGCCAACCTGTCCCTCCCCCTTGAAAAGGGGGAGGTTAGGAGGGGGATCAAGAGGATCATTGCAAACGCCGCATTGATCCCCACCCGGAAAATCCCGAAGGATTTTCCGACCTCCCCTTTTCAAGGGGAGGTTTAAAGCCGCGCTTAGCTCGCCGCGAATTTCAAAAACTTGATCGCGTCGTAATCCTGCACGCCGCCGCCGACACGCTTGGTCGTGTAGAACAAGACGTAAGGCTTCGATGAATAGGGATCGCGCAAGACGCGCACGCCGACACGATCGACAATCAGATAGCCGCGGCGGAAATCGCCAAACGCAATCGAGTGACTGTCAGAGGCGATGTCATCCATGTCTTCCGCTTCGCTCACCGGATAACCCATCAGCCGCGCCGGCTCGCCGGGCTCTGTGTTGGGCTGCCAGAGATAATTGCCCTCTGAATCCTTGAACTTGCGAAGCGCGCCAACGACCGAGCGGTTCATCAGGAAACGCCCATTGGCGCGGTAAGCCTGCTTCGGCGCATAGATCAGGTCGAGCAACTTGTCCGACGGGTTCGAGGCCGGAAAGGCGCCGTCTACGCCGGTGGCGATATAGCCAAGCTCGTCCGGATCTTTCGAAGCGTCCGCCGCGATGTCATAGGTGAGCAAGCCCTTGGGCGCGGTCGTTCCATTGCCATTGATGAAGGCGGCGGATTCCTGCACCGCGAATTCAGACTGCACTTCATCGGCGAGCCATTGGTCGATGTCGACAATCGCATCGTCGAGCAGGGTCTGCGACGCGGCCGGCATGGCGTAAAGCTCCATGGTCGGGAAATCGAGCGCGGTGAGCGTCGGCGCCGTCGTCGCCGTATTGCGCGCGGTCGTCTCCGCGACCCAGCCGGCGACCGTGTCGCCATTGGAAACCGGCTTGCGGAAAACATTGCCGCCGATTTCACGCACCGACGCGATCTGGCGGATCGGCGAAATGTCTTTCACCGCTGCGGTGATGAGGCGCTCGACTTCATTGGGGGCGAGATAACCGCCCTCCTCGCCGGTTCCCGTATTCACCGATTTCGCTTCAAGCCCCGCAACCGCAGTCGCATCGCCCACGCGCATATAGCGCTGGAAGGCGGCCTTGCGTTCATCGGGTTCGGCCGGCGCGGCGGCGGAGCCGAGCTGCGGCTTTTGCGATTTCAGCGCCAGGCGGTCGACCGCGGCTTTCTGTTCGGTGACCGCCGCATTGATGCGTTCGATTTTTTCGCTGAGGACCACATCCTCGCGGCTTTTTTCTTCGAGCGCATCAAGGCGTTCGTCATTGGCGTGTTTGAACGCTTCAAAGGCGGTGAGGAATTCGCGCATGGCGCCGCGGATTTCGCCTGCGCCGTCGCCTGCTTTGGTTTCGATACTCATTTTACTCTCTACTCCTTACACTGACAGCTTTTGGGCCGCGCTTTTCACGGCGTCGGCGAAGTCACGGGCGCCCGGCATGGGGGGAGGCAGGCCGGGCGCCCGCTTTTTGGACCGCGTTCCCGGGGGGACATGGGCGAGGGAATCGCGGACCGAATGGGTGAATAATTCGGCGATGTTTTCCGGATCGAATTCCGGGCGCGCCGGGCCGATGCGCGTCACCCGCGCCTCGCGCGCCATCGGAAAGGTGACGATGGAAACTTCCCAAAGCTCCGCTTCGAGAATGCGCCGGCCGGTTTTGCCGCGCGCGGCGCGCGCGGTCTGATAGCCGATGGACAGCCCGTCTATGGCGCCGCCTTCGAGCAGCGCATGAACTTCGCGCGCGCGGGGACTGGACAGGATCAACTCGCCCTTGACAAACAGCCCGCGCGCATCCTCGCGCACCGACAACCAGCGGCCAATCGGCGCCTCGGCGGCGTGACTATAGAGCATGGCGATTTTCGGCTGCGCCTTCAGCGATTTCGCAAAGGCGCCGGGCGCGACAATGTCGCCATTCAAATCAGGCCGGTTGAAGATGGAGGCGTAACCTTCGATGGATGCGATCAGGGGCTGGGTCATGCTGAGATTCCTTTTTGCAAAGGAGCCTCTCCTCCCCCGCCTGCGGGGGAGGTGTCAGACCGAACGCGAGTTCGGGATGACGGAGGGGTGTTGCAGGCCGCACATCACCCCCATCCCCGGCTTCGCCGGTACTTCCCCCGCAAGCGGGGGAAGAGAAGCAAGACGAGTAAAGCGGAAACCGGTTCATCACTCGCCCTCCTTCTTCGCATCAAGCTTGCCTTCAATCCGCACCAGCGTCGCGGAAACAAAGCGCACTTGTTCTTCCAGCCGCGCCGTGCGTTCGATGATTTGCGTATTGTCGTCGGCGCGCCGTTCCAGTTGCGCCAGGCGTTCCGATGCGGCGCCGGCCCAGATCAGGCCGAGCCCGGTCTGCACAATCACGGCGGCGCCAATCGCCACGGTGAAGCGCAACTCCATCGGCCGGTCGAGCGGCGATTTCGGAAAGGAAACGCTATGCATCTTGCGCGCCCTCTCTTGCGCCAAGACCCAGCGCTGCGCGTTTTTCATCGTCGCTCAAGAAATCCGCACGCGACACGCGCAGCCATAAGGCGTCGCGTTCCGCCGACAGCGCGTCGATCTCGGTTGTCTGGCAAATGATCCGCGCGTCGGGCCAGGCGGGCGCAAACCAGCCGGTAAGCGCCGAGGCGGTTTTCTTCACCAGCGGCAAGACGGTCTGTTTCCAGAAGGCGAGATTGGCTTCCTTGTAATTTGAATAGGTGTTGTCGCCGGGAATGCCGAGCAGCATGGGCGGCACGCCAAAGGCCAGCGCAATTTCGCGCGCGGCGGCGTGTTTGGCTTCGATGAAATCCATATCGGCGGGCGACAGAGACATGGAGCGCCATTCGAGCCCGCCATCGAGCACCAGCGGGCGCCCCGCATTGGCCGAACCCTGATAGGCGTCTTCAAGCTCGGACTTTAACCGGTCGAATTGATCGCCGGTCAAATTCTCCGCGCCTTCCGGGCCTTTATAGACCAGCGCGCCGGAGGGCCGCGCCGCATTGTCCAAAAGCGATTTGTTCCATGCCGAGGCTGCATTATGGAGGTCGACGGAAGCGCTGGCGGCCTCCAGGGGCGACAGCCCGTAATGATCATTGGTCGGATGAAACAGCTTCAAATGCAGGATCGGCGAAAGCGATCCATCCTCCGGCTTGCGAAAGGTGACGGTACGTCCCGCAACGGAATAATCATATGCCTCCGCCCAGCCGGATTTGCCCGGCCGCGCTTTCATGCGGTCGGGGCGCAGCGCGTAAAGCTCGCGCGGGACGCCATCAAGCGCGACGCTTTCCAGATAGGCGTTGCCGGCGGTCTGTAGAAATCCGTAGAAATTTTCCAGCAGCTCCGCGCCGGACTGTTCCGGGTTGGGCTTGGCGAGCAGCGCAAGCAAGGGATGCTCCGCCATCACCGCGCCCGCTTCCGCAACGCGCAGCGGCGCGGACGCCGCGGCTTCCGCCACCAGCCGGATGCAGCGATAGGCGATGACATTGCGTTCATAACCAGCGCGCGCGAGCGAGACATAATCGCGCGGCGTCCATGCGGGCGCGCCAAGCCGGTGCAGCGCGATCAGCGCTTTCGCGGCGGAGGCTTTGGCTTCGGTTGGTTTGCGGCTGAAAGGCAGTTTCATGACAAACCCCCATCGGCCCTGCGGGCCACTTCCCCCGCCAGCGGGGGAAGAAAGCGCTCCATCGAGAAGTGCGACACTCTTCCTCCCCCGTTTACGGGGGAGGTGTCCGCGAAGCGGACGGAGGGGGTTTTCTTCAACACAATGAACACTCCTCGTTAACTCAGCTTTCGCACGCCGGGCTTCGGCGCGGCGGGGCTCAACATCAAATCGGTGATCGCCCAGACCAGCGCATCCAGCCGGTCTGGGCTCTTGCCCCCTTCGCCGGTGTAGGATGTCATCTGGTCTTCAAGCTTTGCGAAGGCGCCCACATGACGGACGCGCCCGCGTTCATAAAGCGCCGCGACGGGCTCGGCGCGCAGGCGCTTGCCGCGCGTTGCGTAAACCCCGCGCACCGGCGCATGAGGCTCGACCTGCGCGATCACCGCCTTCGCCATGTCGCCGCCCTGATTGACTTCAACAACGATGCGGTCGGCGGAAAATTCATGAAAGGCGGCGGCGGTTTTCTCCGCCCACTGACGGGGAGAGAGCCCCGCCGCCGACCAGTCCGCGAGCACGAAGGCGGTTTTGTGTTCGCCGCAATAAGCAACGCCGGCGATCACAATGCCGCATTCATCCGCGTTTTCGCCGCCCGTCGCGGGGGGATCGACGGCGACGACGATGCGATCGAGCTGGGGCGCAGCGGAAATCCGCGCCGCCTCGATCATGCTCCAGTTCCACAAGGCGCCGGCCACATCTTCCACAAGCTCGCCGAGCAATTCCTGACGGCCAAGCGCCGTGCCCTCATAGAGCGCCGCGATTTCCGAAAAGAACGCGTCGGAAAGATGCGCGCGATTGTCATAGGTCGAAGCGCGCCGGACTTTCGTTGTCTTCGCCTTGATCAGCCGCTTCAACAGGCCGGAAGGGCGCGGCGTCGTGGTCGCGATCTGGCGCGGGCGTTCACCCAGCCGCAGCGCAAGCTGCAGGTTCGACCATGTTTCCTCGCCATAGCGCCATTTGCATAATTCGTCAGACCACGCCGCATCGAACTGATAGCCCCTGATGCCGTCCGGGTCTTCGGCGGAAAAAGTGTAGCCCACAGCGCCGTCGGGCCAGACCAGGCGCCGGCGCGAGGCTTCAAACTGGGGCATGCCGCCCGGCGGCGACACGGCGCGGATGCCGGAAGGTCCTTCGATCATGACTTCCCTCGCATCGGCGTAGCTTTCCGCAACAAGGGCGATGGTGAGCGGCGAAGCGGCCCGGCCTTGGCGATTGTCATTGGCCGCGACATTGGCGGCGACTTTGGCTGCGACAACGCCGCGGATCCATTCCGCCCCGGCGCGGGTCTTGCCGGCGCCGCGACCGCCCAGCAGCAGCCAGGTAGTCCAGTCGCCTGCCGGTTCCTTTTGATGGTCATGGGCGTTCTCCCGCCACAGCTTCTCCGCCATCTCCGCATGCAGCGCCCGCAGCAGCCGCATCGTCCTTCGCGCGCGCGCCGGATCGGTCTGCGTCGCCGTCGCGCTCAATGCGTTCGACGGTTCGGTAGATTTTCCGGTAAGCGGCTTCGATGTCGTCTTCGCTGAAGCCTGATCCGCTGGCGGTTTGCTCATGCCGTTCCTTGTCCTCTTCGCGTTTCATGCGGTTTGCGACTTCCGCCGCGCTCATCAGCGTGCGCAGGGCGCGCGCGCCGCGATCGAAGGTCTCGTCCTCATCATCGCCGGCGAGCAGCGATTGCGACCGGCGATGAGCGAGCTTGACGATGCGCGCATGCAGCGCGTTCCAGCTCTCGCCATTTTCACCGGCGGCGTTTGAGTTTGAATTTTGTGTTTCGGTGTTCATGGAAGGCATTATGGGGCCATCCCGGAACACGGGGATAACTACGCACCAAATGCGGGATTCATGAAAGAATTCATCAGATATGATGTATTTTCGAAGAGGCGTTTCGCGTTATTGGGGTGCGAAATTTCGCCCTTACCGAACTTTTGTAATCCGGCTTTCGAGCAACGCGTCGGTGATCTCCAGCTCGTCTTCGGAAACAAGGTCCGTCGTGACGGCGATCTTGGCGCGCACGACGGATTTTTTATCGCCGGTGCGCAGCGGATGCCATTTCGGCAGGCCCTTGCCTTCCGCGAGGCGGCGATAGGCGCATGTGGGCGGCATCCATTTCAGCGCGCCCACATTATCCGGCGTCAACTGCACGCAGTCGGAGACTTTCTTCAGCCGGTTTTGATAGTCGGTGCATTGGCGCTTTTTAATGTCGAACAAGGTGCAGGCGATGTCGGTTTCGAAAACATCGCCGGTCTCTTCATTATGCATCACATAGATGCAGCAGCGCCCGCAGCCATCGCACAGGGATTCCCACTCCTCGGGGTTCATCTCGGAGAGTTTCTTGGTTTTCCAGAAAGGTTTTTCGCGCGCCATGGGCGCAGCTCTTAGCCTATTGCGCCTGCGAAGGCCATCGCCGGATTCACGCTTTGCCGAAAGCCCAAGCCGGGCTAGGCTCGCCCTCTTTCAAGGGGGCTTACATGATCCGTTATCTGAAAATCTTGCTTGTGTTTTTCGTCGGGCTGCAGGGATTTTCCTATTTCGCCGGCAACATCATCAACTGGGAAGAAGCGAAAGGCTTTGTCGCCTATGTGCTGTCGCTTGAGGCCCATGACGTCTACCCTCATGACCTGGTTCCCGCGATCACCAGCCCCGCGCTGGTCACCGCAACGCTGATCGTCATTGTCACCGGCGAATTCCTGGTCGGGGCGGTGTCGATGCTGGGGGCGCTGAAAATGCTCGCCGCCGCGGGCAAACCCGCCGACCAGTTCAATGCGTCCAAGAGCGTCGCCATTCTCGGCTGCGGCATTGGCGTCCTCGTCTGGTTCGGCCTGTTCACCGTGGTTGGCGTCGGCCTGTTCGGCATGTGGCAAACGGCGCTCGGCGACGGCTCCATGGATGGCGCCTTTGTCTATTTCATGTCGAGCGGGCTGGTGATGGTGTTCGTCAACATGAAAGACGACTAGCGCGGTTTCACCCGATAGGCGCAGCGCCGCGCGCCGGCGAGGATGTGTTCTTCGCGGCTGACGGAAACATCCTTGCCGAGGACGTCGGAAAAAACTTTCAGCTCGCCCGCGCAAAGCCCGGTGCAGGCGCGCGCCGCCGAACAGATCGGACAATGGTTTTCAATGAGCAGCCAGTCGCGCCCGTCTTTTTGCGCGTCAGCCATATAGCCTTCGGCCGAGCGCGCATCAGCGAGGCGTTTCACCCGCTCGCCCAGCGTCTTTGCCCTGGAAAGTTTTTCGCCATATTGCGCGCGCTGCATGTCGCCATGTTTCTTGATGAATTTCGCCAGCCCTTCGGCGCCGAACAAATCTTCGACCGACTGGATCATCTCAACCGCCAGCGCCTGATGCGCGTCGGGAAAGATTTTCGCCGACGCCTCGGTCAGCGCCCAATAGAGCGTCGGGCGCCCGCGGCCTTTGGCTTCGCTGCGCGCATCGACCAGCCCCTCCTCCTCCAGAGCATAGAGCTGCAGCCTGGCGGCCATCGGCGTCAGGGACAGCGCCCGCGCAAGCTGTGAGGCGCTTTGTTCGCCCTCGCGCTTCAACAGATCAAGGATCGCGCCGCGGGTCGCGCCCGTTGCCGCGCCCGCCGCGCCAGCATCGGATTTTTTGATAGGGGTCTTCGATATTTTGCTCATCCGGTATTTATAAAAGGTGTTGCTTTCAAAAACAAGGGCGCTTATTGAAAGGATATTCTTTCTTGAATAAGGGAGGCCATCATGGCGAAAAAAGCAGAAAGACAAGCAAACACCCCCGCGCCCCAACCCGCGCCCCGCATTGAACATGTCAATCTGGTGGTGACGGAAATCGACCCCACCGCGCGTTTCCTGATGAGCGCCTTTCCCCATTGGCGCCTTCGCGGCGAAGGCGGCGGCGAATGGTCCGGCGTGCCCCGGCGCTGGGCGCATATTGGCGATGACGACAATTACATCACGCTGAACGAGTTCAAGCTTCCGCAGGAGGTGCGCGGGCGTCATCGCGACCTCGCCGGAATTCAACCGGGCCTTGCGCATATCGCCTTTGACGTCGCCAATCTCGACGAGATTGTCGCACGGTTGAAAGCCGCCGGGCATGAACCGCACCATCTGGGCGAGGATCACCCGCATCGGCGCAACCTCTATTACGTCAATGAAGAAGGGCTTGAATTCGAATTTGTCGAATATTCCAGCGACATTCCCGAAGAAAAAAATCTGTATCAGTAAGCATCTGTCATCCCGTGCGCGGCGCGGCATGCAATGACGCGCTGCTGACACGGGACCCAAGCCGCAAGATCAAAACCAGCACATAGATCCCGGATCTGCGCAGCAGCATTTCATGCTGCGGCGTGTCCGGGATGACAACAAAGACAAAAAGAAAAGAGCAAGATATGACGAGCCTGTTCATTCTCGGCTCCTCGCGCGCAGATGGCCATACCGGCCGCCTCGCGCGCGAGGTGTTCGCGCGCCTCGACAATGCGGAGTTCGCCGATCTCGGCGCGCTTGCCGTCGGGCCTTATGACTATGACTATGCAAATCGCGGCGATGATTTCCTGCCGCTTGCGCAAAAGATGGTCCGCGCCCGGTCGATCATCCTCGCGAGCCCGCTCTATTGGTATTCCATGAGCGGACAGATGAAGATTTTCTTCGACCGTCTCACCGATCTCACCGACCCGCCCTACAAACCGCTGGGCAAGGCGCTTGCGGGCAAGGCGATGTTCACCATCGCCACCGGCGGCACGGCGGCGGCGCCGGACTCTTTCACCCGCCCCTTCTCCGACACCGCCGGTTATTTCAACATGCATTGGGGCGGGCTGCTTTATGCGCGCGGCGCCGATGCATTGAGTGAGGAAACCAAAGCGGCGGCGAAGGATTTTGCAGCAAGGATCGCCGAGCACGCGATGATTTGAGACCGCGCTGCGGGCGTGATAGAAATTTGCGCAGGATTGAGGGGCGGATAATGCGCAATGTCGAGCGCCGTTTTATATTGCTGTCGGTTTTATTGTTGGGCCTCGCCGGCTGCGCGAGCGCCCCAACGCCATATCCGCAAACACAGCAAACCGCGCGTTTAAGCCCCGGCGGGCATTTTGAATTTCATGCCGATCCGTGGATCGCTATGCATCATTTTCTGTATCACGCCGCACGCGACCAGCGGCGGGACCTGAAACTGCGCGAGCGCGTATCGCTGCATGAAGATGACCGCGCGCGCATGACGCCAGCGATGCGCGAAACCATGGCGCCGGTGCTCGCTGCTTATGAATCCTATCTCGATCCCGACCTGCTATTCACGCCGAACTTGCGCGCCATAGCAAAAGAGCTTGCCGCGGGCGGGCCGGAAAGCGTTTCCGATGACGCGGTGCGCGAAGCGCTGGTCGCCTTCATGCCGGTTTATGCGGAAACATTCTGGCCGCGTCATCAGCGCGCTGGCGAGGCGCTGCTCGCTACGCTCACGCCGCTGCTGGAAGCGCATGAAACCGCCATGGCGAACAAGGTCGCCGGCTATCTCGAAAGCGAATGGCCGCGCGCGCCGATCCGTGTGGACCTCACCGCCTACGCCAACCGGCCCGGCGCCTATACGGACATCAATCCCAACACCATCACCCTCTCCGGCGATGACAAGGAAGTGGCGGGCGGCCATGGATTTGAATTGCTGTTTCACGAAGCCAGTCACACCGCGCCGCTGGGCGATCGATTCCAGCCCGCCGCCGACGCCGCATTGGCGAAAGCCGGAATCAAGGACCGCCGCTTCTGGCACTATGTTTTGTTCTATGCGACGGGCCGCGCCGCCAGCGAAGTGCTGGGCGATCCCGCTTATGCGAAATATGTGGACGCGACGGGCTTAAGCGCGCGCGCCGCCATGAAGCCCTATTATGATGCGCTCGATGCGACATGGGACAACGCCGACAGCCTGCAGGCCCGTCTCGACGCCGCCGCCCGCATCATTGCACAAGACATGACGCAAGCGGATTGATTTCCGGCGCCGCCCCGGTCGCCACTCTGAAAAAACCGTGCTATACCGCCCAAACGACGGCGGGGCGGGAATGAACAAGCTTTTCAATGAATTAAGACGGCGCAACCTGTTTCGCGTGGCGGGCGTCTACGATGACGCCACGACGGATGACAGGCGAAGGCGCCCCCGCGCCGGTCCGTTGCGCTCTCGTGGTTTCCCCACCCGGCGCCACCGCGTGGGCCAGGGCGACTTCGAGTCTGAACACTGAAAACAAAAAGCCAAATGATCTCTATAGGGAGTAAATCCATGCGCTCAGCCATTACCTGTCTCATCGCCGCCCTCGCGGTTCCGGCCTGCGCGCCGACACCCGAGGCTGAAACGGACGCGCCGCAGGTCTGGACCTATGAGGACGCCACCATTTTTCCGGCGGACCGCACGCTGAACCGGCCCGAAGACGGCGTCATCCTTGCGGATGGAACCGTGCTGGTGGCGGATCAGGAGCATGGCCTTGCCGCACTGGCGGCGGATGGATCGAAACGCCCCTTCGGCGCCTTTGCCGATGCCGGCTATGTGGATGCGCCCCCGGCGGCGACCGCGGGCCCCAATGGGGTCGCCTTTGAACCCGATGGCGCCCATGTGCTCGTCGCCGATGTGTTTTCCGGCGCGATCTGGCGCACCGATCTGGCGAGCGAAACCACCGAACGCATCTATCAGCATGCCTATGGCGTCAACACCGCCATTCGCGACAGCAGCGGCGCCATCTGGTTCACGCAGTCGACGGAGAATATCGGGCCGGATTCCGAAAAACGCCTGTTCGCCGCCGTCGATACGCCCATGACCGATGGCGCCCTGTTCAGGATCGCGCCGGCATCGGGCGATGCGGCCCCGGTCGCTGAGTTGAAAGCCTCGGGCATGATCTTCGCCAATGGGCTGGTCGCCGACGAGGCGCGCGGCGCGCTTTATGTGGCCGAGACTCTCGCCGACCGCATCAGCGTCTTCCCGCTGTCGGTCGCCGATGGCGCGCTGGGCGAACCCCGCATCCTCGCCAATGTCATCGGGCCGGACAATGTGGAGATCGATCCGGCGGGCAAGCTCTGGGTCGCTTCGCCGATCAGCAATTCGATTCTTGTGGTCGATCCGGAGACCGGCGAGACGCATACGGCGTTCCACCCGGAGAGCGAGGCCAGCGACCGCATTGTCGCCGAATGGCGCCGCCGCGCCGAGACCGGCGAAGCGCGGCTTGACCTGATGGGACCGGACATGTCGGCGCCGCTGCCGGGCGTCATCACCGGGATCATCCTGTCGGCGGACGGCGCGCCGGTCTATGTCTCCGGCCTTGGCGACGCGCTGGTGAAACTCGGCGGCGATCACTGATGCTCCTCCGCCGCCGTCAAAAGGACCGCCAATGACCCTAGAGGAAATCGCCCTCGTCGCTCAGATTGTCGGCGTGATCGTCGTCGCCGCCACGCTGGTCTACCTGACTATTCAGGTTCGTCAGGGCGCCGAGCAATTGCGCTCGGAGGCGCGGCAGACCCAGCTCGAAAACGACCAGACAGGGGTATACAAATTCGTCGAATTTCCGGCCATCGCGCGCAGTTTCTCCCAACAGGAAACGCCGAGCTTCGAAGAGAAGACGCAGATGTATTTCTGGATTATCGGACAGATGCGCGCACGCGAATATGAATGGTTGCAATATAAAAGCGGCGCGATGACCAAGGAGTCCTGGGAAACCTATCGCGACGTCATCTTCTTTGTTCTCGGCACGCCGCGAAGCAGAGCGGCCTGGGAGTTATGCAAAGACTATTTCAATGCAGGCTTCGTTGCGATGGTGGCTGATATGGTGAAGGATGCGCCGGTCATAGACATCTGGGACAGGCTGGAAAAGCTGGACTAGGCATGAAAGGCCGCCGTCACCCGGCCCGAAGCCACGGCGCGCCCTCCTTACGCCTTTGTCATTGTCGCTGCCGAAACTCCCGCCTTGCGCCCAAATTTACGCCCTTTTTCCGCCCGCTTTGGCTGACATGGAAGCTTTGTTTGCAAGGGGCCGCAGGAGGCCAGTATAAGTCTTGCAAGAAGCAGGCATCGGGGCGAAACGCGCTCAGGCGCAACGGGTATTGGCGGCGGCACGGGCATGTCGAAGAAACAGTATGACAGAAGCGGGATTTCCGCTGTGATCGCCGGACTTTGGGCGGATCTGAAACGCGGCGCGACCGCCTTTCACGGCGATTTCCTCAAACTGTTCGGGCTTTCGGCCAAACCGCCCGCCGGCAAGGAGCCCTTCCCCGAAGCGAGCAAATATCCCAAAGCCCCCGGCGACGGCAAAGCCTGGCGCAATCTCTGGGGCTCGCTGGCGCTCTCGGTTGTTTCGCTCGCCATGTTCGGCGCCGTCATCGTGCTCGGCGTCGCCTTCATCGAAATGGCGCCGCGGGTGCCCGCCGGCGCCGATCTGTGGAACGTCAACCGGCAGGCGGCGATCATCGTGCTCGACCGCAATGGCGAGGAAATCGCCGCGCGCGGCGCGCGCTATGGCGAGCATGTAGAACCCGCCGAGCTCCCCGACCACCTGATCAAAGCTATTCTGTCTACGGAGGATCGCCGCTTTTACGAGCATGGCGGCATTGATTTGCGCGGCACCATGCGCGCGGTGATGTCGAACCTGAAAGCCGGCGGCGTGGTCGAAGGCGGCTCGACCATCACCCAGCAATTAGCGAAGAATTTGTTTCTTTCCCCGCGCCAGACCTATGAGCGCAAGGCGCGCGAGGCGCTGCTCGCAATGTGGATCGAGGGCCACTACACCAAGGACGAAATCCTCTCGCTCTATCTGAACCGCATCTATCTCGGCGCCGGGGCTTATGGCGTTGAAAGCGCGGCGCAGACCTATTTCGGCAAATCGGCGCGCGACGTGACGCTGGCTGAGGCGGCGATGCTGGCCGGCCTGCCGAAAGCACCGTCGACTTATGCGCCGACACAGAACCCGGCGGGCGCGCAACGGCGCGCCAGCGACGTGCTCGACAATCTGCTGGAGACCGGCGCGATCGAACCTTTCGCCGCGCGCGAGGCGCGCCAGAATCCGCCCGCCATCGTCAAACAGAATGTGGATTCAGGCCTCGGTTATTTCTTCGACTATGCGGCGGCGCAAGCAAAGAAGCTGGCGCCCAACGCGACCGGCGACATTATCGTGCGCACCACCATCGACCAGAAACTTCAGCGCGATGCGGAAGCGGCGGTGAACGCGGCGCTGGATGTGGATGCGCGCCTCAAAGGCGCCGACCAGGCGGCGTTGATCGCCTATGATTCCGACGGCGCGCTGCGCGCCATGGTCGGCGGCCGCGACTATAAGGAAAGCCAGTTCAACCGCGCGGTGCAGGCCAAGCGCCAGCCCGGCTCCGCCTTTAAGCCTTTCGTTTATGTGGCGGCGATGGAATCCGGCCTGACGCCGGAATCGCGCTTCATCGATCAGCCGATCGACATTGAAGGCTGGCAGCCGACCAATTACACGCCCGGTTTCGCCGGTCCCGTGCGCCTCACCGAAGCGGTCGCGAAATCGATCAACACGGTGGCGGTGCAAGTCACCGAACAGATCGGGCGCGGCAAGGTCGCAGAAGCCGCCAAACGTCTCGGCATCAAATCCGACGTGCCGCCGCATCGCTCCATCGCGCTGGGCGCCGTCGATGTGACGCTGGAGGAACTGGTCAGCGCCTATATTCCTTTCGCCCGTCACGGCCTTGCGCCGGCGCCTTACGCGATTGAGGAAATCAATGCGCGCGGCGGCGAGGTTCTCTATCAGCACAATCCCGACGCCCCGCCCCGGGTGATGAGCGACGACGTCGCCCGGAAAATGAACCATCTGCTCTATCAGGTGATGCTGTCGGGCACCGGGTCGCGCGCCTCGCTCGGCCGGCGTCAGGCGGCGGGCAAGACCGGCACCACCAATGACTGGCGCGACGCCTGGTTTGTCGGCTACACGCCGCAACTGATCGCCGGGGTGTGGGTCGGCAATGACGCCTATACGCCGATGGAGAAAGTCACCGGCGGCGCCATTCCCGCCGCGATCTGGCGGGAATTCATGCTCTCCGCCCATCAGGGCCTTGTCGCCCGCTCGCTCGACGGCGCCTATCCGGCGGTGTCTTACGCATCGGAGCCGGTGCTGCTGAATTTCTATGCGGATGTTTCGCGCGGCTTCACCCGCGTCCGCCGCGACGGCGATGAACGGCGCATGCGGCGGCGGCGTTAATCCGCGGCGCTGTCCAGCACGCTGATGCGTTCGATAAAGGCGCCGACCGCCGCGCCCAGCGCGGTGAAATGATCGCCCGGCCGGGTTTCGAAGTGAAACGCCTTGGAGTCCCGCCCGCCGTCATTATCATTTGCGGCGTGCCAGTCGGCGCGCGCCGCCGCTTCCACGATGATGCCCGCCTCCTGATCGCCCGCATAGGCAAACACCTCCGTATACAACGGTTTTTCGCCGCCATACCGGATGTCCGCGCCGGTATCGCCATTGCGGCCTCGCTCCGGCTGGAAGGATGCAAAAACGCCCTTCGGATAGACGCCGCCGGACCCGCCAAGGGCGCGATAGGGCCGCAGCGCGCCGTCATCGGCCGCCGCATTCAACGCGATGCCGCAGCCGATGGAATGGCCGAAGCCGAAAACCTGAGTCTTGTCGACGCCCGGCAGCGCCGCCATCGCCGCGCCCGCATTGATGAAATCATCGACCTCGCCGAGCAGATATTCAAAGCCGCCGGGATTGCCGTTCTCGCCGCGCGATGCCGGCATCATCACCACATAGCCAGCATCGACAAAGGCCTGTGCATCATCGAAATCGCCCGCGCCGACGGCGAAGCCGCCATGCTGATAGACGACCGCCTTCTGCGCGCCGCCGGGCGCCGTCAGCGTCTCCATCGTCACGCCTTCGGGGAAAGCGAGCCACGCCGCAAGCTCATAGGCGCCGCTTCGATAGGTAAAGCGCGTCGCCCGCGCGTCGAGCGCCTTATTGTCAAAGGATTGCGGCGACGGCTTCAGCTTGAAATTCTCCTGAAGATAAGCGCTGTAATGCTGGCGGGCCTGCGACGCGGATTCGGCCTCGCCGAGCGCGGCCGGGTCATATTTGGGCGCCTTGAAGCCCATGGCGAAAACCGCGGCGACAATCAGCGCCCCGCGCAATACCGACGCGCGCGAACCCGCCATCTGCAAACCATACCGTGACATAGATGCTCCCATTCCCCTTGCTCCCCCCGTGCTTTAACCTCTTGCGCGACGCGCGTCCCGCGCGCGCCGTGATCAAGTTCATCCTAGATCAAAATAACCGCGCGCGAAACGCCGCATTCGTCACGACGCGCAAAGCCTGCTAGAAACATAAAAAAACAAGCCGGGGCGAAAACATCCATGTTTCGAACACTGAATAGCTGTCACAACACAGAAGACATGCGGCTGCTCGCCAAACAGCGCCTGCCCGGTCCGATCTTTCATTATATTGACGGCGCGGCGGAAGACGAAACCACCTATCGCCGCAACACCGAGGCCTATGAGGCATGCGACCTGGTGCCGAATGTGCTGGCCGGCGTTGAAAATGTCGACATGTCGGTGACGGTGATGGGCCAGAAGCTCGCCCTGCCGATTTTCTGTTCGCCAACCGCCCTGCAGCGCCTGTTTCACCCTGACGGGGAACGCGCGGTCGCGCTGGCGGCGGAAAAATTCGGCACGATGTTCGGCGTCTCGGCGCTCGGCACGGTGACGCTGAAAGAAATTGACGAATTAATCAGTACGCCGAAAATGTTCCAGTTTTATTTTCACAAGGATCGCGGCCTTAATGACGCCATGGTCGAGCGCGCGAAAGCCGCCAATTTCGATGTGCTGGCGCTGACCGTCGACACCATCACCGGCGGCAATCGCGAACGCGATCTGCGCACCGGCTTCACCTCGCCGCCGCGCCTGACGCCGCAAAGCCTGTTGAGTTTCGCGACGCATCCGTCATGGGCGCTCAACTATTTCATGAGCGGCGGCTTTGAGCTCGCCGAGTTGAAAGACTATGTGAGCGAAGGCTCGAATGTGGCGATCTCCATCGGCGAATATTTCTCCACCATGCTCGATCAGTCCATGGACTGGGACGATGCGGCGGCGCTGCGCGAACAATGGGGCGGCCGGTTTTGCCTCAAAGGCATTATGAGCGTCGATGATGCGCGCCGCGCGGCGGATATGGGCGCCGATGCGATCATGGTGTCGAACCATGGCGGCCGCCAGCTCGACGGATCGCGCTCGCCCTTCGATCAGATCTCCGAAATCGCCGACGCCGTGGGCGACCGCATCGACATTATCTGCGATGGCGGCATTCGCCGCGGCACCCATGTCCTGAAAGCCATCGCCGCCGGCGCAAAAGCATGTTCGGGCGGGCGCATGTATCTTTATGCGCTGGCCGCCGCCGGTCAGCCGGGCGTCGAACGCGCGCTGGGCAATCTCAAAACCGCCATCGAGCGCGACATGAAACTCGCCGGGGTTTCAAAAATCACCGACCTCAAACGCGACATGCTGCGCTGGCGCTAATTTTTGCGCGACTGAAAATAGGCGACAGCGAAAAGCGTCGCTTCCGCGGCCACAAGCCAGGGCGTAGCGCGCGCCACAAAGACATGCGCGTTTTCAACAAAAGAATGCAGCGCCGGCGCCTTGCCGGTGGGCGAAGCGATTGCGAACCAGTCAAACACTTTCAGCGCCGAGCCGTAAGTCCAGACCGTGATCGGACCGGAGACAACAAGGAACAGGACGGCGAGCGCGAGCAGGCAAAGCGAAACCAGCGCCAGCTTGTCGATGATCGCGTCGCGCGACGCTCGCCCGGCGAATAATCGCCAGCCGATCCATCCCAGTAATAAAGGCGCGGCGACTGAACCCTTGCCCACATGATCCCAGATCGCCGCGATCATCGCTTCGCGTCCCGCCGCCGGATCAATCGCCGCGCCGTTCATATAGAGCCAGACCAGCATGGCGAGCCCCGCAAAGAACAGCGCCAGCGAGACCAGTCCGGATTTTGCAGTCATGCTCGCGGATTTCATGCGGCGTTGCGATGTTGCAGGCGCGCGATCTGCGCGGCGAGCCAGTCATGATGGCGCTCAAGTTCGGCGATGAAGCGCCCGTCGCCGGGCGCCGCGTCAAGCGCCTCTTCGATCCACAATCGCAACACGCGCTCCTGCATCACCAGCCATGACAACAGGCTTCGTTCTTCGGAATGGGTG
This sequence comes from Hyphococcus sp. D3-15, assembly GCF_055809375.1. Classification (NCBI taxonomy): domain Bacteria; kingdom Pseudomonadati; phylum Pseudomonadota; class Alphaproteobacteria; order Parvularculales; family Parvularculaceae; genus Hyphococcus; species Hyphococcus sp. D3-15. The sequence continues at coordinate 3,969,151 of NZ_CM147910.1, forward strand.
CGGATCATGTGACTCTCCCTGTCTAACGCTTCATCATTCAGCCAATCGAGCCTTCATCCTGAGGCGTGCGATTTCCTTCGTCCTTCGAGACGTCTCTGCTTTGCAGAGCCCCTCAGGATGAAGGAAATTGTGCGTCTCGAAGGATGAAGACGTCCAGCTCCAGTCACGCTTAAAACCCCTGCCGCCAACTGACCGCGACTTTGTAATTGCGGCCCGGCTGGCTGACGCCCGCTGCGATGATCTGGTAATCCGCATCGGTGACATTATCGGCGCCGAGATCGACGCGAATGCCTTTGAGCGGTCCGGCCATGGGCTGCCAGACGGCGTAGACATCACCCACCGTATAGCTGTCGCGGATTTCCGTCGGATCATTGACCTTGGTGAAGTCCGACGCGATCGACACCCGCGCGCCAAGGCGCAGATCCCCATTGAGGAATTTCAACCCGCCATCAAGAAACGCGGTGTCCGGCGCGAGCACGCCCACATAATCGCCGCTATCGGCGTCAACGCCGTCAATCGTCGCGAAATTGCCGCGCAGCCAGAAATAGCGGCTGTCATAATAGGCTTCGACCTCGACCCCATCGAGTTCGGCATTGGTGACATTCACATTGCGCGAGAAATTGCCGAAGGGCTCGCCCGAACCGCAGGGCGGCGCGCCGGGGAACAATTGATCCGGCGTCAGGAAGCAGGTGAAAGGAATGTTCACTTCCAGGTCGATGAGATTGTCTACATCGGATTTGTAATAGGATCCCTTGGCGGTGAAGCTATCGCCGTCAAACAGCACATTGTCGAAATCAACGCCGGCGCCGACTTCCCATGTCTGCGATTCTTCCGGCACGAGGTCGGGGTTCGGAATGAAGAAGTTGGTGACAAAAGCCGGCGGACCGAACGGACCGAACGGCCCCGGCACGGAGAGGTTCGGAATCTGGAAGTGCACATTATCGGCGTAGATTTCGTTGAAGGAGGGCGCGCGGAACGCCTCCGACCAGTTGCCGAAGAAAAGCAATTGCGGAACCGGCTTCCAGGTCGCGCCGATTTTCGGTGACACCGCTTCATCATTGGTGTCCGCATCGCCCGGCGCGGACGTTTCAAACCGGTCCCAGCGCACGCCGGGAATTAGCGTGATGACGCCGACCGGGGATTTGATCGCCAGCTCGCCCTGTGCAAAGGCGCCGTAGAAATTCGCCGTTGCGTCCGGCACGCCGCCGCGCGTGCCGTCGGTCGTCATATTGTCGCGCCCGGTCTGTTCGTCGCGATAGAATTCGCCGCCATAGGTGAGCGTGAGCGATGCGGGGCCGGATTCAAAACGCGAGCGGTTGTCGAAGGAAACGCCGAATGTCTCCACATCGCGGCTGACAATGCGGTCAGTATCGACCTCGTCTTCGGTCACCTTGTTGCGGGTGAAATAGGCGACGAGATTGGCGTCAACCAGATCCGATGACGGATTGTAGTTCACCGTCCCCTGCAGCGTGTTGGAATCGATATCGCGGAAAACATTTTCATTGCCCGCGCCGCCGACATTATTGCCCTGCGGGTTGTTGGGATCGACGCTATTGCCGCCATAGCGCATCCAGGAGGCCGACAGAGTCCATTCGTCGCTGGGGCGGAAGGTGGTTTTCAGCAGCGACGACAACACATCGTCATCAGCAGGCAAACTCAGCCCGCTGCCGAGGTCAATGTCGTTCGAGGTGCGGATGGTGAAATTGCCGACAATGTCGACGCGCTCGTCTTCACTGCGCCAGACGCCAGTGGCGCCCATGCGCCCTTCATCATTGACGTCCTGATAGCCGAGGGAAAGCTTGGCCGCTGCGCGTTCGCCGTCTTCGAGAAAGTCATCGGCGGTAATCGTCCGTACAGCGATCACTCCGCCCAGCGCGCCGGAGCCGTAAAGAGCCGATGTGGGTCCGCGCACCACTTCGACCGCGCGCACCAGATCGGGATCAGCGAAAAAACGGCCGTCATGGCCGGAGAGATAGCTCTGGCGGGCGCCGTCAAACAACACCAGCACGCCCTCGCCGGAAAGCCCGCGCACATCGGGGGTCATCCCCGCACGGCGCGGGCCCCCGCCGATCGCCGCCCCCGGCACGGCGTCGAAAATGTCCGCAAGGGTCGACGGGTTGAAATCCTCGATCACATCCTTGGGGATGACCGTCACTTCGCCCGCATAATCAAACGCCGGAATCGGGCTACGGGTCGCATAGACGCTGATCGTGTCGAGCTGGGCGATGGCGATATCGCCCGCATCATCCGCCGCTGCGCCGGTGATCAGCGCGGCCGAGGCCGCCGCTCCCATCAGAAGTCCCGATTTCACATTTCCCCGCTGTTTCGTCGCCCGCATGCCGCTTACCTACATTTCGTTAGTTGCAAATGATTCTCAATTACTGTTTGATAGCGCAGGAAAAATGCGATTGCAACTTAGAATCATTCGCAGTACTAATTTTTTCAACGAGCCGGGGGCGCAAATGCGCGGCGACGCCCCGGTCGCAGGAACGGCCCCTTTCCGGTCAACCGGAAGCGGCGTCACGCGCAGGACAAGTTAATCGGACCACCGGGGATCCTAATGACCGTAGTAAAAACGCTTTCTTCCGCCCTCGCTCTCGCCGCCTTCGCACTGGCCGGCTGCACCACCACGGCGACAGCGCCCGCCGCCGCAACCAGCGCCGCCGCGCCGTCCGGCAAATCCGCCGCCGCGCAGATGCAACAGGACCGCGAAGCCATCCTCGCCATGGCGGGCAATTACCGCGTGAGTTTTGATTTCATCGAGACCGTATCCTTTGACGCCGGTTACGAGCTCAAGGATCGCAAGCGTTCCGGCGGCAATGAGATTGTCCGGGTGATCGCCGATGACGGCGACTATATCAGCCTGCAGCATATTCTGGTGGTTGGCGGCGAAGAGAAATTTCCGGTCAAGCACTGGCGCCAGGACTGGCGCTATGAACCGGCGAGCGTTCTTGTTTTCATTGGCGGCAATGCCTGGGAGACGCGCAAGCTGACCAGCGCAGAAGCCAAAGGCAAATGGAGCCAGACCGTTTATCAGGTGGATGACGCGCCGCGTTATGGCGCGCTTGGCGCATGGTCACATGAAGACGGCGTTTCATCCTGGACGCCGCCGCGCGAATGGCGCCCGCTGCCGCGCCGCGATGCGACGACGCGCGACGACTATCAGGCGGTCGACGCCGTGAACCGTCACACCATCACGCCGCAAGGCTGGGTGCATGAGCAAAACAACACCAAGCTTGTCCTCACTGGCGAAAGCCCGCGCGCATTGGTGCGCGAGATCGGCGTTAACACCTATGTGAAGTTCGACGATTTCAACATCGAGACCGGCGACGATTACTGGGCCGCCACGGCGGATTTCTGGGCCGAAATCCGCGCCGAATGGGACCGTATCGAAGCGGCGCATCCGCGCTTCGGCCTGACCATCCAGGGCGAGCCGGAGGCGCTTTACAACGAGATCTTTTTGCTTGCGCAGGATGTCGTGGATGGCGAGAAAACCGCCGCCGCCGCTGCGCAAGCGGCGCGCGCCGTGATCGCCGAATACACGACAAGCGATATTGGCTCGCTGTCCTCGCGCCTGAACCCGGCTGACTAACCCTTCATTATTCCTGACGTGCGGCGGTATTCTCCCTGAGAATCCGTTCGCGCGGCCAGCGCTCGTCAGCCGCCAATCTCCCCCGGCCGTCTGGCGGGCGCTGGTTTGCCCCGATGGCCCCTGAGCGGTCTACCTGCGCCCCCTTCATACATGCCCGCCGCTGTGTTCCCCGTCACAGCGCGCGCCGGCGGGGCGGGGTTTACTCAACTCATGAAAACTGAAGCCTGAAAATGAACGCAATTTGAACCATCATCGGTCACAAGCGTTGGTTAGGCATAATCGTTGGTTCAAGGGAAAAAGCCGATGGCCAGACATGCAAGAGCGATCGTCAAAGACGAGATATTCTACAGCGACGACGGCGCAAGCCAGCAAGCCCCATGCGGGGAATACACAATCGACCGCCGCTGTGATTGCGTCCGGCTTTGCACCTGTAATGGCGACAACGCCTTCACCTTGTCCCTCGACGCATTCATCCAGCATCTGAGCGAAGGCCGCATCGCCGTCGTCGCTTAAGATTTTTCCGAAACAAAAGCGGCCCGCGCTCGCCTAGTAATCCAGCAAATGCGCCGGCGCGTTTTCATCAACCGGATCAATCGCAATGCGCCAACCCGTGCCGTCATTGCAAGCAGCCCCCGCCCATTCAAACCGGTCAGAATAAATATTCACGCGCTGCGTGAAATTGCGGCACAGAACCGGCTTGCGCATCGGCCCGCCCGCAAGCTCAAGCTCAGAGCCCGGCGCCTTGATCAGCAAATCCCCATACACATAACCGCGAACAACATCGCGCACGGCGATCAGCATCCAGTTCTGGTCGGAGACGCGGCCCACCACCTCTACGCCGGAGCCGGAGGGCAAGACTTCCGCGATCTTGTTTTTCGGACCGGGGCCAGTGCGGATGTTTGAATTGCGCGTCAGCACGTAAAGCCCGAGATCGGTTTCGACCATATGGGTCAGGTCAAGATCGCCGCGCGCCGATTGAAGGCGCTGGCGCGGATCGGCTTTCAGGCTGGCGATGGCGTAGGCGCCCGGCGTCACTGCGCCCACCGCCTTGCGGCCGCTCCAGCTTTGCGCGGCGCCGGTATCCATGGCGCGCGTGAACGCGCCCGCAAGCGCATCGCGATCAGCGCCGGAAAGCCGCGCCTCCGCCGGCGAACCGGCGGCATAGTTAACGGCGCCGTCGTCAAATGGCGCAAAATCGGACAGGCTCGAACACGCCCCGAGCGCTAGCGCCGCCAACAGCGTTAACGCCAATCGCACCGGACTTCCTTGCTGCTCGCCAGCCATTACGCACTCTCCTGATCAACCAATTCAAGCGACGGATTCTTTACCTTTGTTGCACACTCTGCACCACTTGTGGAGAGAGCGGCGATGACGGCGGGAGCATCACGGCTGAAGCAGTTGATGGAGACGGCGCGCATCGACAATGCCGATGCGCGGCGCACGCTTCTGCGCGAAATCACTGACATTTTCATCACCCAGCCGGACCGCCTCAATCCCGGGGAAATGCAGCATTTCGATGCGATTTTATCGTTACTGACCCGTGACGCGGCGCCGGCGCTGAAGCGCGAGATCGCCGAACGCCTCGCCGATGCGCCGATGGGGCCCAATGGCGCGCCGAAAGGCGTTATCAATGCGCTCGCCCGCGACGATATACATGTGGCCGCGCCGATCCTGCGCCGCTCCCATGCGCTGTGTGACGCAGATTTCGTTGCGATCATTCGCGATTGCAGTCCCGCGCATCAAAACGCCATTGCCCGCCGCCGCGAAGCGCCGGAGGCGATCACCGACGCAATCGTGGAACATGGCGATGAAGAGGCGCTGATCGCGCTCGCCAAAAATCAGGGCGCGCGGTTCAGCTTGCGCGCAATGCAAATGATGATCGCCCAGGCGCGGCGCATGCCGTCATTGCAGGAGCCGCTGACCGGGCGCTTCGACCTGCCGCCACAACTGCTCACGCAACTCTATTTTCTGGTCTCCACCAATTTAAAGAAAGACATCCTCGCGCGCTCCGACATGCTCGACCCGTCGCTGATCGATGTCGCCATTGTCGCCAACCGCCACCGCATTCTTGAACAGGCCCTTCGCGAGGCAAGCGACCAGCATTCCGAGGCGAAACAATTCATCGCCGAAAAAATGCGCGGCGGCGGGGTCACTGAAACGCTGCTGAACACGCTGGTCGCCGAACGCCGCCATACGGAGTTTGTTTTCGCGTTCGCGCATCTGGCCGGCGTCGACATGAACGCCGCACAGGCGATCTTGAAAGACCGCACCTTTGAATCGCTCGCCGTGACCTGCCGCGCCGCCGGGCTTGAGCGCGCAAGTTTCGCACGGATCGTTTTCAGCCTGCGCCGCGATGAAGCGTCAAAAGCCAAGGCGCTCCGCATTCTCGATCTCTACGCCAAAGTGCCGGCCGAAGCGAGCGAGCGCATTATGCGGTTCTGGCGCATGCGCACCCAGGCCGGACGCGATGCGGCCTTCATGAACTATCCGCCGGAAGATGACGAACCGCCAATGGAGCTGCGCAAGCGCGCGGACAGTTAAGCGCCCGGCGGGGCCAAGTAAAACGGTCCATCTCCACGCCTTCGATCCTTCGAGACTCAAAAATTTCTTCATCCTGAGGAGGCCATAAGGCCGTCTCGAAGGACAAAGAAATTTTTGCTCCTCACGATGAAGGCTCAAGCGCTTTGCCCAGCCTTTAGCATTCCCTAATCCAGAAAGGTCCGGCCGTCGCGATCCTCGATTTCCACAATCCACAGATCCGGATCGATCGAGGATTCCTTTTCAAGCCAGCGATCGATCTTCGCTTCGATATCGGCGGCGCCGGCATCGTCTTCAAACGGTTCGCGCCAGATCGGATTGCCGTCAAGGTCGCGGCTTTGGGTGAACAGCTTCACCGCGCCGGGCCCCTGATAGAGCTTCACCGCCACCGCGCCCGCATCGGGGTCGCCGCGCCGCACGATGACGCCAAAGGCGCCTTCATTCTGCGCGCGGCGCAATTGCGCGGACACGCGGATCTCGGTTTTCAGTCGTGCTTCGGTCATAACCGCGAAGCTGGCGCGGCTCATCGCATAGGTCAACTCGCTTCATCGCAGAATGCCCGCCTTCGCCTTGGCCGACCATGCCGGCGCCGTTAGGTTTTTCCACGCGCCTTGATCATTCACGCCGCGAAAGCAGGACTGATGACCAAACCGGACGAAACAAGACCGCTGACCGAACTTGAAGGCGCCGCCCTCGCCTTTTTGAAGCGTTCCGGTCCGTGCACCGCTTATGTGGTGAAAGAAGCGTTTCGCACATCCGCCTCGGAATTCTGGTCCGGCAGCGCCGGGGCGCTCTATCCGCTGATGAAACGGCTTGAGGCGCAAGGGCTGGTGGTTTCCCGCGAAGACAAAGACCGGGCCCGCGCGCGCCGCGACTTCACCCTCACCGCCGCCGGCGAAGCGGCGATGAAAGACTGGCTGCTCGACTCCCATCGCGCCGCCGGCAGCGGTTTTGACCCGCTGCGCGCACGATTGTGCTTTGCCGACATGATGAGCGAAAGCGAGTTTAAAGACTTCATCGCCGCGACCCTTGCGGAAATCACCCCGCCGCCCGCCTCCGAAAAGACGCCCCCAAAAACATCCGCCGAGGCGGCGCATCTCACCACGCTGCACAAATTATGGTCGCGCATGCGGGTCAACGCCCTGCGGTCATTTGCAAAAGACGCGCTGCCGGATCGCGACGCCGCGTCTTAAATCTTTATACGGAAGAAATGTCTAGGCGGCGCTGCGGCCGTTTTTGTCCGCTGAGGTGCGCTCGCGGCGGAATTGCGCCACCCGGTCGAGCTGGCTTTGAATATCGCCGCCGATGGAAATTCCCTCCCCCGCCATATCGGCAAGGGTTTTGCGCACCGGCAGCATCAGCCTTGCGACCGTGCCTTCGCCCGGCGCGGAGGACAGCTCAAGCGCGCCGCCATGGAGTTTCGCCAGCGAGAAGGCGAGCGACAGGCCAAGGCCGGAGCCCGGCGCGCCGCGCACGCCGCTTTTATGCAACCCGGTGAAGCGTTCGCCAAGGCGCGCCAGCGCCATCTGGCTCATGCCGACGCCGGTATCTGAGACTTCAAAGGCGACAGCGCCGTTTTGTTCAGTGACTTTAAGGCCGATCTCCCCGGCGGCGGTGAACTTCACCGCATTGGAGAGGAGGTTGATCAGGATCTGCTTCACCGCGCGCGCATCGAGCATGGTTTCCGGCAGGTCTTCGGCGATATCGAGGCGCAGAGCGAGCCCCGCCTTTTCCGCCTCGCCGCGCACCATCTCCGCACAGGCGCGGGCGAGCGGGCCCGGCTCTGCAAGGGCGGGCGAAAGCTGGTAACGGCCGGCGTCGAGTTTCGCGCGGTCGAGAATCGCCGAGATCAGATCGGCGAGATGGCCGCCGGATGACCGGATGTGACCGGCATATTCGCGATATTTGTCATTGCCAAGCGGCCCGAAGGTTTCGCTCTCCATCGCATCGGCGAAACCGAGGATCGCATTCAAGGGGGTTTTCAGCTCATGGCCGAGATCCGCGAGAAGCTCCGGCGAGACGCCCGGCTGCGGCGCGGCGCGGTCATCGCGCTCCGCCGCCAGTTCCGCCCCGCGCTCGCGCAACAAAGCGGTCAGCCTGCCGGCCCGGCGAGCGAGGATGAGTTCAGCGAACAGCGCCGGCTGGCCCGGCCGCAACAGCCGCAGGCAGGCCCGGTCGGCGGGGGCGCCGGTTTCGGCCAGCACCGCGCGCTCCAGCGCTTGTTTGACGCCGGCCCGGTCTTCGCGGGCGATAAAATCAGTGAGGGCGCGGCCCGTCAGGCCGCCTTCAGCGCCAATCAGCATCTCGGCCCCGGCGCTGGCGGCGAGGATCACCCCGTCCCGGTCCAGCTCCAGCACAGGATCGCCCGCGCCCGACCGCCATTGCGGCTGGCGGGGCTTCAAGCCTAGGAAAGATAGCAGGCGAAACGCCATGACACTCCCGGATCCGGCTCGGCGCGCCAGCACGGGGCTCAAGCCCGGACCAGCCATCCGATCTCGTTAACGCCCATTCACCATGCGCCAATCCTCGTTAACAAAAGATAAATCGCAATTATGGCGGAAATCATGGGATTGCAGCGCCTGACCGGTCGAATTTGATAATAATTTCGCTAGGATGCGCAGCGCAGTCTTAAAAACTGGGGCGATAAGGTGGCGGCCGCGTATAGGACCGCTATTTGGGAGAATGACTTTATGTCGCGTAAATTAATGGGGATGCGCAATGTCAAAGCCGCCGCCCCCAGGCAATCCCGCAAAGCACGGTTTCAGCCGCATGTTGCGGCCGTGGCCATCATCGCCGGACTCGCCGCCACCGCCGTTTCGGCGGACACGCTGGCCCAGCCAAAGGACACCACGCTGGAGCGTCAGGCCGCCAGCTATATCCGCTTTCGCGAAGACGTCGCCGCGCTTGAGGCGATGCCGTTCAACAGTGCGGAAATCACCCGTGAGGCGCATCGCCGGCTCGCGGCCCATGATTCGGAAGACCTTTCGGCCGGATGGGTCGCTTATGCGGCGCTGGTGGTCTCAGACCAGCCGGCTTTCGCCGAGGCGCTTCAGGGCGAACTGAAGAAAAAGCCGAACAAGCGCAAAGGCGAGCTTGGCGGCATTGACGGGCTGATGTCCAACACCGCGCAGGATCCGGGCTATTTGCGCAAGCTGCCCGGCGCCAATGATGCGGTGCGGGCGGTGCTCGCCATGACCGTTCAGGATGGCGCGCGCATCTCAGAGCTTGGCGAAGCCTTCAAGACGCAAGCCTACGCCATGCAGAAAACCAGCTGGGGCAAGCAGAAGATTTCGCCGAGCCAGAAGCGCATCGACGAGGCCGCCACGTTCGGCCGCAGCCGCGGGGCGCCCGCCGCGCCGCATTTCGCCCATAGCTCAAGCAAAGGCGTGCTGACGCCGGCGCTGGCCAGCGCGCAGGAAGAATGGTCCGCCGATTGGGGCGCCGGCGCGGAAGAAGGCAAGATGACGGAGAAAAATGCGGAAGTGATCGTCGATCGCATCCTCATGCTCGCCGCGCGTTATTCCACCGATACGCTGAACCCGAAAATCGTCGAGGTTTATGCCCAGAACACCAAGTCCGAGCGTTGCCTGTCCATGGCGAAGCTGACGCTCGACCAGTGCATCGCCGCCACGCGCACGCCCTATGAAGAGGCGTTCTGCCTTGGCGAGCATGGCTTGAAAGACGTTGCAACCTGCACCGGCTGGGTGGCCGGCGCCGGAGCAAGCTAGGCGGAACACACTCCGCATACGCATAAAGCTGCGCCTGGGAAAAAGGCCGCTCTTACGGAGCGGCCTTTTTTCTTTCCCGCCGCGCCGGTCACCCGGTCGGGCATGGCGCGCCATGTTTGTTCCAGATATCGAAACGGTTGAGAAAACTGGAATAGCTATGCGGCGGCGCGGTGTCGAGCTGACCGCCGCCGGGCCCGATCACATAGCCATCGGCGACCGCCCAGAACAGGCGGTAATCTTCGTGGAAATGCTCCTCGCGTTTCGCCGCCGTGGTCAGGTTTGACTTCATGCGCTGACACACCACGGCGGGCCAGCTTTGCGGATTGTCGTTGATCAACGCCGCCCAGTTGATGTTCTGCACCTGGGTCGGCGTGCCCCAGCGCCCTTCCGCAAAATCTCCCGCCGCGAGCTGGCAGTTTTCCGGCCCGCAAGCATGGCAGTTCTGACAACTGTGAATTTGCTGGTTCGGATTGAGCGCGCTTGGGACCATCACCACTTCCCCCTGGATGCCCTGATGATGGTCTTGAATCTTCGCCAGCGAATCCATGGCGTGACAGGACATGCAGCGCGCGCTTGATACAGACTCGCCGATGGTTTTCAGCCAGTAGCTCGAAATTTTATCAGGGGGCTGAATATAGGTGTTCAAGGTGAAATTCGGACGCGGCGGATAGCCAAGCTGCGCGGTTGGAAGATTGGCCGAGCCGGATGCGCCGGGGCGCACGGCGCTGGCGCCCGGCGCAGCTTTCGGCTCCTCCGTATTTATGTTCAAGGCGCCGCGCTGACGAATGATGCGTTCCGGACTGGTCAGCGGCGCTTTCGGCACATCGGGATTGGCCGGTCCGAGTTCGGGTTTCAACTGGGTGAAATGCAAGGCCAGCGTCCACACCGGATAGGGCGGCGCTGACGGAAACATCTTGTCCGGATTGATGGCGAGGGTCAGGCAGCCCTTGTCTTGCGAGGTGTCGACGCCGTTGATGTCGCAAGGTTGGTCCAGAACAACCGCAAGATAGTCGTCGCCATTGATCACCGACGAACCGAGCTGATAAGGCTGGCCATTCACATCCAGCCTGAAATTCCGCAGATCTTCACCGGCCAGATATTCGCTCATCTCCCCGGCCGGCATGCCCGTGAGACGAAAATGCACGGTCAGCCATTTCACGACCGAGATGTCGTAAAGCTTCGGTATTTTGCACGCGCCGTTTTCACACATGACGCTCTGCGAACCGATCGCGGTGCTGTAATATTGCAGTTGCGCAAGCTTTAAGGGCGTCAGGGCCAGCGGCGGCTGCTGTATATCGATATCGGGAAGCGTCGCCGACGAGCCAGCGCCCGGTGTTTGATTTGGCGCTTTGTTAGGCCCCTTGTTAGGCATGTCGAATTTTGCAAACTCATTCGCCCGCTGATCCAGCAGCACGGCTTTCGCTTCGCCGGTCAGATAGGGATTGGTGCGGATGTCTTCTTCCATCGCCCAGTCATTGATCTCTCGAATCGCTTCGGCCTTGCTCGCTGCATTGACCCGCTGGCGTTTATAATTTTGCGCATAGCAGGCGCTGATGCAGGCGCGCTGGTCGGCGTCCGCGCGGCAGGAGCGCTCGCAGGACGGGCCAAGCCCGCGCGACTGGGTGAGCGCGCTTGCTTGCGGTCTTTGTTGCGCGCCCTGTTGAGCATGCGCGTTTGCATTGATGAAAATGAACGCCGCAACAGCGAACATGGCGATGCGTGCGAAAAAATGGAACATGGAATCTCCCCCGAGATTGCTGAAGGCTTGAACAAAAAGGCGGCCCGGTTGGTGAAATGATGATGACCCGCCGCCTGCGGCGCAGATATGAAAGGCAATACAACAATAAAAAATGCATCTTCACGCAGGCGCGTTTGCGGCGATAATCCGTAAACGAACAGTCTCTGCGCGTCTTTTCGCCCGGCTGATTAAAATTACCGGGCGGAAAAACTTCGCCCGCCAGCGCAACCACGTCAAGGCGCATCAAGGCGCATCAAGGCGCGTGAGGCGGGCAAGCCAGGATCTGGCCCGAATATTGGCGCGCTTTCGCTTGGCCGCGCCCTTTCCCGACGTCGCTTGCGAAAAAACATCCGGTTTTCTTTGAAATCTGCGCCGGAATGGGTTATTGTGCAGCGCACACAAAAACAGACCGGCCGTTCAGGCGGCAAGACATGCGCCCAAGCGCATGCGGGTCTGCATTGGATGGAACATGACCCGCCTTGTCGCCATTTCGAACCGAACCGCCGTCGACCCCAAGGCGCGGGCGGGCGGGCTCGCGGTCGCCGTATGGGAATCGCTGCAAGCTACCGGCGGCGTCTGGTTCGGCTGGAGCGGCGAGGTCGTGGAGGATGAGGCGCGCCGCTTACACGCCTTTCACGATGACGGCGTTGAATTCCTGCTCACCGATCTGACCCGCGAAGAATATGAAGGCTATTATCTGAGCTACGCCAACCGCGTCTTGTGGCCGGTGTTTCATTACCGCATCGATCTCGCCTCTTTCGACCGCGACGCCTTCACCATTTACGCCGCCGTCAATCAGCGCCTTGCGCGACAGGTCGCGCCGCGCCTGATCGAAGGCGATGTGGTGTGGGTGCATGATTATCACTTCCTGCTGATGGCGGACTCCCTGCGCCATACGGGCTGGGAAGGCCCGATCGGATTTTTCCTGCACATCCCTTTCCCGGCGCCGGAAGTGTTTCGCGCCCTGCCCGAACATCACTGGATCGCGCGCGCCCTCTGCGCCTATGACGTGGTCGGCTTTCAGGCCGAACGCGACCGCTATAATTTCGTGCAATATCTGATCGATGATTGCGGCGGCGAAGATCTCGGCGAAGGGCGGGTGCGCGTCTTCGATCGGGTGATGACGGTGAAAGCCTATCCCATCGGCATTGATGCGGACGGGTTTGTCGAAGCCGCCCATAGCGCAAAGGCGAATGAAGCCGCTGAACGCATCGGCCGGTTTCTCGGCGGGCGCGAATTCGTCATCGGCGTCGACCGCATGGATTACTCCAAGGGCCTGCCGGAACGCTTCGAGGCGGTGGGCCGCCTGTTCGACAATTTCCCCGACACGCGCGGCAAGGTCTCGGTGACGCAGATCACCCCGCCCTCGCGCTCGAAGGTCGAGGAATATCAGGAACTGCGCACCAAGCTGGACGGGCTGGCGGGGCGCATTAACGGCGATTATGGCGATCTCGACTGGATTCCTTTGCGCTACCTCGCCCGCTCCTATGAACGCGAGGAACTCGCCGGACTGTTCCGCATTGCGCGCGTCTGTCTCGTCACGCCCCTGCGCGACGGCATGAACCTTGTCTGCAAGGAATTCGTGATGGCGCAGGAAGAAGATGATCCCGGCGTTCTCATCCTGTCGGAATTCGCCGGCGCCGCCGAGCAACTTCAAGATGCGCTGATCGTTAATCCTCATGATACGGAGAATGTCGCCGAAGCGATTCACACCGCGCTCAACATGCCCCTGGAGGAACGCCAGCGCCGCTGGCGGAAACTGCGCGCCGTGACGGCGGAGCAGGATATTGGCTGGTGGCGCGAGCAGTTTCTGTCCGACCTCGCGCCTGGCGGATTGTCCTGAGCCTTGCGTTTGTGGTGTAAAGCAGCATGAGCTCCCTTTCCGCGCCGCCCCTTCCCGGCCCTGACGCCGCGCTGTTTCTCGATTTCGACGGCACGCTGGCGCCCATCCAACTCGATCCCGACGCCGTCTCCATGCCGGCCCATGGCGCGGCGATTTTATCGGCGCTGGCGGAAAAGCTCGGCGGCGCGCTGGCGATCATCAGCGGCCGCGATATGCGCGATCTGATCGCGCGCACGCCGGACGGGCTCTGGCGCGCCGGCGCTCATGGTCTTGAAATCTGCGCGCCCGGCGAGAACGCCGAAGACGCGCCCCTCGCCGCGCCGCCCGCGCTTGTCTCCGCGCTCGATCTCATCGCCGCCGGCGTTGAGGGCGCAAGGCTTGAACAAAAAGGTCCGGTGCTGGCGCTGCATTACCGCGCCGCGCCTGAAGCCGGCGACACGCTCGCGGCGGCGATGGCGAAAGTGCTCGACGGCGTTGAGGGCTATGTCATGCAGTCCGGCAAGATGGTGCATGAAGCAAAACCGATGCACGCCAATAAAGGCCGCGCGCTGGCGCAACTGATGGAGCGGGCGCCATTTGCCGGGCGCGCGCCGATCATGATAGGCGATGATGCAACCGATGAAGACGCCATCGCTTACGCCATCGAGGCGGGCGGCAAGGGCGTGAAGGTCGGCGCCGGAGACAGCCGGGCGATGTTCCGGCTTTCCGATCCCGACGATGTTTGGCGATGGCTGGAGGCGGCGGCGGCATGAGCGAAAAAAACCCAACCCCAACCGAACGGCCCAATCTCGAACTCGGCATTGTCGGCAATGGCACCATCGCCGCCCTGATCGACGAACAAGCCGATGTGGTCTGGATGTGCCTGCCGCGTTTTGACGGCGAACCGGTGTTCAACCAACTGGTCGGCGGCGAAGGGGTTTTCTCCATCGCGCTGTCCGGCCTGTGCGCGACGCGTCAGCGTTATCTGAAAAACACCGCCGTATTGGAAACCGTGCTGGAGGCCGAAGACGGCTCCGCCATTTCCATCACCGATTTCGCGCCGCGCTTTTTCGACAAGGGCCGCACTTTCCGCCCTGCCTCCATCGTGCGGCGGGTGACGCCCTTGCGCGGCATGCCGAAAATCTCGGTGACGCTGAAAGCGCAGACCGATCGCGGCGCGAGCGAAATGGCGCCGACGCGCGGCGTCTCCCATATCCGTTTCAAGAACGACCAGGCGGGCTTTCGCCTCACCACCAATGCGCCGGTCTCCTACATTATGGGCAGCCAGGAATTCGTCCTCGACCGCGAGGCGAGTTTTATTCTGGGTCCGGATGAATCGCTTTCCGACAATCCGGCGGTGATGGCGACCGAATGGGAAAAACGCACTCTCGCGGATTGGCGCGGCTGGGCGCGGCGCCTCGCCGTGCCGCCAGTCTGGCAGGAGGCGGTGATCCGCGCCGCCATCACCTTGAAACTCTGCGTCTATGAAGAAACCGGCGGCATCGTCGCGGCGCTCACCACATCGATCCCCGAACATGGCGGCTCAGAGCGCAATTGGGATTACCGGTTCTGCTGGCTGCGCGACGCCTATTTCACGGTGACAGCGCTTAATCGCCTGTCGGCGGTCGGCACGCTGGAGCATTACCTTTCTTATCTGCGCAACACCGTCGCCCACACCAAGGGCGGACACATCCAGCCGGTCTACGGAATCTCCCTGGAAGAAGACCTGATCGAAGCGACGGCGCCCGATCTTAAAGGCTATCGCGATATGGGTCCGGTGCGCTTCGGCAATCAGGCGGCGGAACATATTCAGCATGATGTTTACGGCCATGTGATTCTCGGCGCGTCCCAGGCGTTTTTCGACGAGCGTCTGCTGACCCAGGCCGGGCCGCTGGAGTTTGAACAATTCGAGCAAGTGGGAGAGCGCGCCTGGGCGGTCTACACCACGCCCGATGCGGGCATCTGGGAATATCGCGGGCGTGAAAATGTGCACACATCCTCGGCGATCATGTGCTGGGCCGCCTGCGACCGGCTTTCGCGCATCGCCGATCATCTCGGCCGCGATGATCGCATGAGCTATTGGCGCGGCCGCGCCGACGCCATGCGCGCCGTTATCTTAAAAGAAGCCTGGCATGAAAAACGCAATGCCTTCACCGGCGCCTTTGGCGGGGAAGAGCTTGACGCGTCCGTGTTGCTGATGGCGGAGATCGGATTCATCGACCCCATGGACCCGCGCTATGTGGCGACGGTCGAGCGCGTCGATGAAGAACTGCGCGAGGGCTATCACGTCTATCGCTATCGCGCGGAAGACGATTTCGGCAAGCCGCAAACAGCCTTCACCGCTTGCACCTTCTGGCATATTGACGCGCTGGCGCGCATTGGCCGCAAGGATGAAGCGCGCGCCATGTTTGAAGACGTGCTCGCGCATCGCACCAAGCTCGGCCTGTTGTCGGAAGACATTGACGTTGCTAAGGGCGAATTGTGGGGGAACTTCCCGCAGACCTATTCCATGGCGGGGATCATCAACGCCGCCGCGCGGCTCTCTCCGCGCTGGGATGAAGTGGTCTAGCGCCTAGCCTTCGCCGCCGGCGAAATGGGTCATCGCCCCTATTGCGACGGCGACAGGGGCGCAAGGCCGAGATCGGCGCGTTCGGCGTTGATCCGGGTCATCATCTCCGCCTGAATCGCCTGAAACTCCTCGTTTCCGCGCAAATCGGCGAACGTCACAGGCCAGAAAGTCGGCGCCCACAGGCCGCCTTTTTCCTGCACCGTTCTCAGATGCGCGAGGGCGCCGGCATCGTCGTCCTTCAAAAGCGCCAGCTCCGCCGCCAACAACCAGTGCCACCACGAGTCGCTGCCGTTTTTGACCTGGACGGCATAGGCTTCCTCCAACATGGCGAGCGCTTCGGCGAACTCGGTCTTGCGGCCGAGTTTTTTATAGGAATAGGCAAGCGACCCGAGCCAGTCCGAGGCCGATGTCGGCGAATCCGCCGCAACGCTCGCGAGATCGCCGAAATTGTCGCTGAGATAGTCCGCCGACTCTTTGTATCGCCCGGCGCGGGCGTTCACGGCGAAGGTCGAATAGAGAATCGCCGGATCGCCATAATCGAGTTTCGGCAAGGCCGCGACCGCCGCCAGCGCTTCCTCCTTGCGCCCCATGACATAGAGAATTTCCGGTTTATCGCTGGGAATAGAGATATTGAGCGCTTCCTCCAGTTCGCCGACCTGGAGCAGCGTTGTCGAATATTGATAGCGCAGCACGTTGCTGTTGGAATTCTCCGATGACTGACGAAAATATTCAATGGCGAGAGACAGATCGCCGGACGCTTTAGCAATCATGCCGCGCGCCAGAAGAACAACCGGCGTTTCTCCGCCGATGCGCGCGACGCGCTCGGTGAGGGCGGCGACCTTGTCCATCTGCCCCCTTGTGGCGTACCCGCCGACAAGATTGGCGAAGGCGGGTCCATAAAGCGGATCGCGCTCGAAAATCGCCTCATAGGCGGCGAGCGCCTCGTCGATGCGCCCTGCGTCGAGATACAAAATGCCGAGCCAGTTCCGCGCATCGGACAGCGTCGGATTGAGCTCCAGCGCGCGCTGCAGCGGCGCCGCTCTTTCCTCGAACGTCCCGCCGCCGCCGTATCGTTGAAGGCCGAGCGCGGCATGCGCCTCGGCGAGACTGGGGTCAAGCGCAATTGCTTTTTCGGCAAACTTTTTCGCTATCCGGTCGGCCTCGTCCACCGGCATATCGCCATAGGAGCTTGAGCTGCCCGACAGCAGGGACGCCACGATAGCGCGTTGCGCATAGGCGGGCGCGAATTCGGGATCAAGCTCAATGGCGCGGTCGAGCATCTGCGCCGCCTCGTTCATCTTTTCGGCTTCGCGCGTATAGATGCGCTGGCGCGCGAGCAGATAGAGATCATAAGCGGCGAGATCAGACGGCGCCGCCGTTTCTGCGGCATTCGCCCCGCCCATCAGTTCGGCCCTCAAGGCGCCGCCGATCTTTGCGGCGATGGCGTCCTGCACCGCGAAAATGTCGTTCAAATCGCCATCATAGGTGTCTGAGAAAACATGATAGCCGTCGCTCGCCTTGATGAGCTGGGCGGTGACGCGGATTTTCTCGCCAGCCTTGCGGACGGAGCCTTCGAGAATATAGGCGACATCGAGCAATTCGCCGATCTCGCGCAAATCGCGATTGTCGCCCTTGAAGGCGAAAGACGATGTGCGGCCCGCGACTTTCAGGGCGCGCGTCTTGGCGAGCACGTTGAGCAGCTCTTCCGATAATCCGTCTGCGAAATATTCCTGATCGCCGCTTGGCGAGAGATCGACAAAGGGCAGCACCGCGATGGATTTGTCGCCGGGCGCCGAGGCGGGCGCGGCTGACGCCGGCGCGGCATCGGGAATTTCGGCGGCGGCGACGGCGGCTTGCGCCGCCCCGTCAGCGCGGTGGGGCATGACGCGGTCGGCAATCACGATGACCGCGACCAGCACCAGCCCGATCAGGATCGCATAGTCGAGCTTGCGTCCGGTCTTTGCGGCGATGCTTTCGCTGGGAGCGACCGCCTGGGTGCGTTTCATCCCCTCCGGGGTCATCTCGAAGGCCCAGGCGAACAGCAGCGCCACCGGAAATCCGGCAAGCACCAGCACGATAAAGAAGGTGTCGGTCCAGACTGGCAGGCCGAGCGGGACCTTGACCGCGACGATCACCTGAATGATCAGCCAGCCGGTCACAGCGTAAACGCCAGCGACACGGAAGACATTGCGCCGCCGCAGTTCCTGAAACAAAGAGCCCATACGCCCCCCGGGACGGTTTCCAAACGGCGTTTTATCATAAGCCGGCTGGGAAGTCTCCGCCGCGTGCGACCTAAACCCTAAGAAATTCAGGCGCTTCCCGCGCTTGCACCGGGCCGGGCAAGGCCCTATCTCCCGCCCATGCCAAGTTTTGACGACATCGCCGGCGATTTCACCTTCCTCGATGAATGGGACGAGCGTTACAAATATCTGATCGATCTCGGGCGCAATCTGGAGCCCTATCCGGAAGGCTTCCGCGATGACGCTCATAAGGTGCGCGGTTGCGCCAGCCAGGTCTGGCTCTATGCCGATCATCGGGGCGATGCGATTACGCTGAAGGGCGACAGCGACGCGCATATCGTCAAGGGCCTCGTGGCGCTGATGCTGGCGCTGTATTCCGGCAAGACGCCGGCGGAGATTCTGGCCATTGATCCGGAGGCGGCCCTCGCGCCTTTCGACCTGAAAGATCACCTCACGCCGCAGCGTTCCAACGGGCTCGCCTCGATGGTCAAACGCATTCGCGACATCGCCGCCGCCGCTTAACCCGCCTGATGCTGATTAAGACGGCGCACGACCATGGCTTTTTTCTCAAGCGCAGGCCGCCGCGTAAACAATCCCGCCGCTTCCGCATCGCGGATGCGATCGCGCAATAGCCGCTCCATATAATCAAGCTGCAACTCGATCACCGGACTGTCGCGGCTGTCTTCGATATTGATGCAGGCATGCGACACGGTTGAGCGGTCGCGATGGAAAAATTCAGAGACTTCATTCAGCGTTAATTGCCCGACCACATGGGCGAGATACATCGCGATCTGGCGGGCGCGCGACAACGCCGCCCCTCGCCGATCCGACGCCATAAGCTCCGCATGAGGAATGCTGTAGGCCTCGCACACGATTTCTTTCGCCATGCGCGCGATCAACCGGCAAGCGGTCTGTGAAAAGCGGTCCGATTTCTTCGGCATGTCACCTCCCGTCTGAGAGGCTCAGCGCAAAAAACGGGCCTCTATTGGGAGGTATGATAAATGCCGCAAAAAAAGCGGGGATGACGCGCCGTCGTCCTAATTGCGCGCGCGTTAAGGTTGATTGCGCGCTGCGGCGCAAAAAACCTTAGGCGAGGAAAGAGATAACCAGCACGAGCCCCAGCAAAACCGCGGTCCACAGCGCCATGAAGCCAATCGGCCAGGCCCGCGCGAGCTGTCCTTCCGGTCCGTGCACGTTGTAAATCCGCGCCATCAGCGCTTGCACATTGCCGGAGAAAATCCCCCATAGCGCGATCCATGTTGCGCGCGACGCACCAGCCGCCCATCCCAAAAGCGCGCGGCCAGGCACGCGCCAGAGCCAATCGAAGTCGAGATTGGTGGACGGCACTTCCGCCGGATACCATTTCAGGAGCACCAGCACCGCAAAGGCCAGCACCGCCCAGAGCAGGAGCTGAAGCTGCTCGACAATGTGATAGGCCGTATAGGGGTGGTAATCGGCGATCGCCGCCTGATCGGGCATTAGCGCATAAAGCGGGTCCGGATAGACGCCGAGCCCGATGCACAGCACCGCCGCAATGCCCATCGCGATGGTCATGCCGAGCGGCGCTTCTTTCGGGCGCTTGCCGCTGTCATGAGCGAAGAAGGTGAAGAACGGAATCTTGATGCCCGCATGTTCAAGAACGCCAGCCGATGCAAACAGCAGCACCAGCCAGATCCAGATCATATGCGCCTCGCCCGCCGCATTGATGATGAGGCCCTTGGTGACGAAGCCGAGCGTGCCGGGGAAAGCCGAGATCGACAGCGCGCCGACAATGCAAAGCCCCATGGTGATCGGCATGGTCTTGTAGAGCCCGCCCAGCTCGGTCGCTTTCGACGTGCCGGTCCGGTACATCGCCGCGCCCAGCGCCATGAACAGCAAGCCTTCGAAAATGATATTGCCGAAAGCGTAGCCCGCCGCGCCGTTGATCGCGCCAAAGCCGATGGCCACCACCATGAATCCCACCTGGTTGTTGATGGAATAGGTGAGAACTTTTCTGAGATCATTTTCGATGAGCGCGAAGAAGATCGGGAAGATCGTCATCACCGCGCCGATATATACCAGCTCAATCTGGCCGGGGAAGGCGCGCGCCAGCGAATAGACCGCAAGCTTGGTGGTGAATATCGACAGGATGATCGCGCCGGTGATCGTCGATTTCGGATAGGCGTCCTGCACCCAGTTATGAAGCAGCGGAAATGCCGCCTTGATGCCGAAGGCGAGGAACATGACCAGCGCGGAAAACTTCAATGCGCCGCTGGCGTCGCGCAGGCCGACGAAATCAAAGGCCAGCGATCCGGTCTCGCGATAGGTCAGGACAATGCCGCCAAGCAGCAACACGCCCGACAGGATCTGGATCGCCAGATAGCGCATGCCCGCGAGATAGGTGACCCGCGTGCCCGGCGCCCAGACGAGGAAGACCGAAGTGATCGCCGCCATCTCCCACCAGAAGAACAGGGTGACGAGATCGCCGGCGAGAACGCCGCCCAGCGCCGCAGCCGGGTAAGCGAGCGTCGCAAAATTCTGCGCCCGGTCGCGCTGGCCCCAGGCGTAGATAATGTTGAGCGCAATCGCGATGTGGAACACCACCGCGAAAATCCGCGACAGCGGATCGACGCGCACCGTGGTCAGTTGTTCGCCGAACAAGGCGAGCGCGCCATATTCGCCAATGCCGAGCGTGTAGAGTTTGATCGCGGAGAACGCCGTCACCAGCAGCATCCACACCGGCGCCAGATGGCGCGGCAGGAAGAACAGGACAAAGGCGCCGACCGTCAGGATGACGGCGGGGCTGGCGAGAAAGGCGTCGAAAAGCGCGGTCATCTATTCACGCTCCTCATAGTAATTTTCCTTGCGGCCCACGAGCTTGCGCAAATGCTGGCCAACGAGGACGATAAACATGAAGGCGGCAAAGCCCCAGACCGCGAAAAACACGCCCCAGCCTTCAGCCTTGAAATGCGGATGCGGGTTTTGAAAGGCGGGCACGAAACCGGCGACAGCGGCGAGAATGCCCGCGACGACAAGCACGCCGAGAAACGCATTGCGGAAGCCCTTGGTGTCGGCCCAGCCGGACTTTTCGTCGGGATTGTTTTGGTGATTATCGCTCATAGCACAGACTCCGTGACCGGTGCGCTGTTCACCTCCCCTTGCAAAGGGGAGGTCGAAAATTTTGCGGAAATTTTCGGGTGGGGATCAAAGGACAAGCGATCCCCCCTAGCCCCCCCTTTTCAAGGGGGGAATAATCGCAACCGAACTCACAGACAGAGACATCACAGCCCCCCGATCAGCGGCGTGTGGGAATTGCTTAGCAAGCTGGAGGAGAAGATGCCCGTTAGCTCCTTCTCTCCAATCCCGAAAGGGAAGATTCCGTGTGAGGACATGTCTTCAAAAAATGAAGTCAATATATAGGCCGATACCGACAAAATAATCAGCGCCCATACGGCAATGGTCCATTTTGGCCAGGCATCGCTGGGTTGCCAAATAAAAACCCTGGGAAATCTATGCCCAAACAAAACATATCGCGTGATGGATATCAGACTCATGATCGCCATGAGAACGAACACCACCAAGAAGATTTCAATCAGCGTGACCGGCGCAATCTCCATCACTGCCCCCCGATCAGCGGCGTGAGGAAATTATAAAGCGGGTCGGCGAAGAAGAAGAGCAGGAAGGCGCCGGCGGCCGTCACCATGGGCGGCGCGAGGCACAGGATCGGCGCTTCTTTCAGCGCGCCCCATTTGATGCCCGCGCCTTCGCCGCCGGTTTCATTGACCCCTTGCGGTTTCGCATCGCCTTCCGCGGGGCTCATATAGAACGCCTGCACCGGAATGGAGAGCAGATAGATCACATTGAGGATCGAGGAGACCATCAGCACCGCGATGATCGCCAGTTGTCCCGCATCCGCCGCGCCGAGCATCAAAAAGAATTTCGGCCATGACCCCGCCATGGGCGGCAGGCCGATAATCGACATCGCGCCCAGAAAAAACGCGCCGAAGGTGAACGGCATGATCCGGCCCATGCCGCGCATCTCAGAGACCAGCGTCTTGTGATGCGCCACGTAAATCGCGCCGGCGCACATGAAGAGGGTCATCTTGCCGAGCGCGTGGGCGGCGATCTGCATCGCCCCGCCCATCACGCCCATATTGGTGGCGAGCATGGCGCCCAGTGTCACATAGGAAAGCTGTGACACGGTGGAATAGGCGAGCCGGGCTTTCAGATTGTCTTTGTGCATCGCGATCGCCGAAGCGAGCAGGATCGAGCCGCCGGCGATCCACATAAACGGCGTCGCCGCGCCGGTCGCCGACAAAAAGTCGACGCCAAAAATATAGACCGCGACTTTCAGGACGGAGAACACGCCCGCCTTGACCACCGCAACCGCATGCAGGAAGGCCGAAACCGGGGTCGGCGCGACCATGGCGTTGGGGAGCCAGGGATGCGCCGGCATCAAGGCCGCCTTGCCGATGCCGAACACATAAAGCCCCATCAGCACGCCAGCGATGGGCGCCACCGCATCGGAATGGGCGGCCATGATGCCGCCAACGGTGAAGTCGGTGGTGCCGGTGATCGCGTAAGTCCAGACAATCGCCGGTAGCAGCAGGCCGATGGATGTGGCCATCAAGACGCCGAGATAGATGCGACCGCCCTTGCGCGCTTTTTCGTCGCCATAATGGGTGACCAGTGGGAAGGTCGACAGCGTCAGCACTTCATAGAAGATGAACAGCGTGAACAGGTTCGACGCGAAGGCGACGCCCATGGCCGCGGAGATCGCCACCGCAAAGGACATGTAAAAGCGCGTCTGGTTGGTCTCGTGATGGCCGCGCATATAGCCGATGGAATAGACCGAATTGACGATCCAGAGCCCTGACGCAATCACCGCGAAAAGCGCGCCCAGCGGTTCCGCCTCAAAGGCGATGGGCAAGCCGTCGATCACCGTCATCATCTCGAAGGACGGGCGCGCGCCGCCAGCCACCGCCGCAAACACGGTCAGCGCCAGCGAGAACAGGATAACGCCGGAGATCAGCGTCGCCGCTTCGCGCAGGTTCGGTTGCTTGTCGAGCAGCCAGATGGCGATGAAGCCGGCCAGCGGCACGCCAAGGCTTAACGGAATAGCGAGATTGGCGTCGATCATGGCGCGCCTCCCGCCATCGCCATCAGCGCTTCAGCGGCGCGGGTCGCGATGCCGCCGGTCAAATCGGTGCGGATGCCGAAATAAATATTGGCGAAAACGAGTATCCACATGGGGATCAGCATGGAGAGCGGCGCCTCTTCTTTCGCCATGGCGTATTTGCCCTCTTCCGGCGGGTCGCGCAGCAACATGACTTCCGCGACGCGGCCCACATAAGCGAGCGCGATCAGCGAAGAGGCGACGATCAAAAAGCCTGCATACCAGTGGCCGGCTTCAAAGGCGGCTTCAAGCAAATACCATTTGGAAATGAACCCGACAGTGAGCGGCACGCCGATCAGCGACAACCCGCTGAGCAGGAACGCCCAGGTGGTGACCGGCATGCGTTTGGACAGGCCGGCGAAAGCGTGGATCGAATGGGAGCCCGCGCGCAGGACGACGCAACCGACCGCCATGAACAAGGCGCCCTTCATCAGCGCGTGGTTGAACACATGCACCAGCGTCGCGGTCAGCCCCTCAACCGTCGCGAAGGAAAGACCGAGCAGCATATAGCCGATCTGCGCCACCGAGGAGTAAGCGAGCATGCGCTTCACGTCATCCTGGAACAGCGCCACCAGAGACGCGATGAACATGCCGGCGAGGCCGAGCGGCAGCAGCACATAGGTGAAGGCCGCACCGATAAAGGCGAAATCGAAATTGAAGATCGAAAAGAAAAAGCGGATCAGCACATAGACCGCGACCTTGGTCGCCGTCGCCGCAACAAAAGCCGTCACCGCCGACGGCGCATAAGTGTAAGCGCCGGGCAGCCACAGATGCAGCGGGAACATGGCGAGCTTCAGCCCGATGCCGACCAGGATGAAGGCGAAGCCGGCCGAGACCATGCGGTTGTCCTGGCCCACCAGCTTGTCCGCGAGGTCGCCCATATTGAGCGTGCCGGTCGCCTGATACAAAAGCCCGATGCCGATGACGAAGAAGGTCGCGCCGATCGTGCCCATGACCAGATAGTTGAACGCGGAGGTCAGCGCCCGGCGGTCGCGCCGCGCGCCCATGGCGATCAGCGCGTAAGTCGACAGGGACGAGATTTCGAGAAACACAAAGACGTTGAAGGCGTCGCCGGTAATCGTCACGCCCAGAAGACCGGTCATGCAGATCAGCATGGCGCTGTAGAAAAGCGGCGTCTGACGCTCGTCTATTTCCAGTTGCACCGAGCGATAGGCGTAAGGAAACACCACCGCCGCCAGGCCCGACACCAGCAACAGAACCAGCGCATTGGCGAGGTCAACGCGATATTCAATGCCGATGGGCGGGGCCCAATCGCCAAGATGATAGGAGATCGGTCCATTGGCGGAGACCTCCTGCATCAAGGCGATGCAAGCGGCGAAAGTCAGCCACGCGAACAGGCACGCCCATAGATGCGGCGCCCGCCCCTTGGGCAGGAGCAGCGTGATCGGCGCCGCCATGATCGGCATGATGACCGGCAAAACGGGAAGTTGGGCGATCAGACTCATGCGGCCGCTCCCGATTGCTGAGCGCCGGCCTGATGGCCGAACTCGGCGATTTCGTCCGCAGCTTCCAATTCGTCTTCTTCAATCGTGCCGTAGGCTTCGCGAATGCGCACGGCGAGGGCGAGGCCCACCGCCGTCGTCGCGACGCCGACCACAATCGCGGTGAGGATCAGCACATGGGGAAGCGGGTTGGTGTAGACGACCGCTTCGGCGGCGCTATGCAAGGCGTCTGCGGCGCCCGATACGGCGCCATGCGCGGCGTCGCCGGCGACATCAAAACCGCCCGCATCGGGAAGCGGCGGCGCCTTGTCCGCATGGGAGCTAATGGTGTTGGCGATCTTGCCGCCCGCTTCGGGCAATTCATGCAGCGACGCGCCGTCATGGGGTTCGGGCGCATGTTTCAGCGCGTCACTCAACTCATTGCCATGGTCCAGCGCGCTATTGTCGATCTTGGCGTGCAGCGCCTCAACGCCCTGTTCGCCGCCATGCCCGGCCGCAGCGCCGTGATCGCCGCCTTCTTCCGATCCATGATGGGCCGCCGCCTCAAGCTCGCCGCCCATATAGATCGGCGCCGTGCCGCCGGCGATCTTGCCGATGGAGATGTAGTAGATGAACACCGAGGTCTGAAAAATATTGAGACCGACAATCTTCTTCACCAGATTGCCGCGCGCAAAAACGGTGTAGAGCCCGGTCATCATCAGCACGATGAAGATCCAGTAATTATACCGTTCAAGCGCGAAAGTGAGCCAGTCGTCCATCGTCTACCAGTCTTCCTGATCGATGTCGGGCTCGCGGCCGGTGAAATGATAGAAGATCGTCAGCATGGTCGACGCCACCGCGACCCCGACGCCCCATTCCACCAGCAAGATGCCGTAATGCTGACCTGCATGATGCGTCGAATTCGGCGCCAGCGCGTCATAGCCGAGCAGGTTCGCGCCAAGCAGCATGGTGACGAGCCCCGTGCCCGCATAAAACAGAAAGCCGAGCACCATCAAAATCGTCAGCGCCTTTTGCGGCAGCACTTTCTTGGTCTCTTCAAGGCCGACGCAGAAAGCGTGCAGGATAAAGGCCACCGCGAAAATCACGCCCGCCTGGAAGCCGCCGCCGGGGCCGTAATCACCGTGAAACTGCACATAAAACGCATAAAGGATGATCGGCGCGAACATCAGCTTCATCGTCACTCTGAGAATGAGATGATCCATTATTCACCCTTCCCGGAACTGGCGCTGGTCGTTGCATTCTGTTCGGGCGCCGGGTCGGTGACTTCGCGGCCGCCGCGCACGGAGCCAATGCCGAGCAAGAGCATCACCGCAACGCCGGCGGCGAAAATCACCATGGTCTCGCCCATCGTGTCGAAGCCGCGATAGCTGGCCAAAATCGCCGTGACGATATTGGGCATCGGAATTTCCGACGCGGCGAGTTCCACATATTGCTGGCCGACGCCGTCATTGGCGGGCGCGCTCGGATCGCCGAAAGCGGGCATGTCCAGCGTCGCATAAAACAGCGCCGCGCCCGTCGCGACCACCGCCGCCAGCGCGACCGGCGCGCGGCCCGGCGTCTTCGGCTTTTCGCGCCGCGCCGTCAGCAACATGCCGGCGAGCATCAAGACGGTTGAAATCCCCGCGCCCACCGCCGCCTCGGTGAAGGCCACATCCACCGCATCGAGCGACACGAAAAAGGACGCGGACAGAAGCGAGTAAATCCCCGACAGCATGACGACGGCGAAGAGATGGCGCGAGCGCAACATCGCCACCGCCACCAGAAACAGCATGGTCAGCAGCGCCAGATCGAGAAACACGATCGGCGACATGGCGGTTTCAAAACTCGTCATTCGCCGTCCTCCTTATAGCGCAGCTCAGGCCCGACAAGCGGCTTGAAGCCCACCATCCAGGCGGCGTGCGCAATCGCATGGGTGGCGACCGGCGAAGTGAAGAACATGAACGCGCCGATGAAGAACAATTTCATCGCTATGATCCAGGTCGGCGCCTGAAACAGCATGCCGATCAGAATCATTTCCGCGCCGCCCGTATCGGTGACGCCGGCGGCGTGAAGGCGCGTGTAAAAATCCGGGAAACGCACAATCCCCAAGGCGCCGGAAATGACGGCGAGCCCGCCAAACAGGAAACAGGCCCAGGAGATGACATTGCGATAGAATTCGATATCCGCCCAGAATTGCGCGATCTGTTCGCTCATGACGCCTCCTCGCGGGAGCTGCGATAAGAGAAGAACCGCAGGATCGCCAGGGTCGATGCGAAATTGATCAGCGCATAAAGCAGCGCGATATCGAGGAAATCCGGCCTTCCGGTGAGGAAGCCCATGAGCCCGATCAGCAGCACGGTTTTGGTGCCGAAGGAGTTGCCGGCGAGAATGCGGTCATAAAGCGACGGGCCCGCAAAGGCGCGCACAAGCGTCAGCACCATGGCGGCGAGAACAGCGGCGGTGGCGGCGGCGAACATTATTTCGCGCCCCCTTCGCAAGCGGCGATGCGCGCGCCCATATCGGTGATCGCCGCGACGTCGCTCAACTCTTCCGTCAGGCCATGCACCAGAATGCCGCCTTCGCGCAGATCGACCGACACCGTGCCCGGCGTCAAGGTGATGGAATTGGCGAAGGTCGCCATGCCGACCGGGCTTTTCGGCGGGCATGGGACGACAAACATTTTCGGCGAAAGCTTTGGTTCGACGGAAAGCGCCTGACGCATGACGATGAGATTGGCCTTGCCGATTTCCCCGGCGAGCCAGCCCCAATACAGAAAGATCTTCGGCATCAGGCTGGTCGGCACGCTGTCATCGTCCATCACCTTGGCGCGCACGGCGAGCCACGCCGTGACCAGCACCGAAATCGCGCCCAGACCGAGCAGCAGCGCCTTGTCGAAATAACCCGACAGCAGCAGCCACAATGCGGCCAGCGCCAGAACGAGGATGATAAACCGCCCCATCAGCCCTCTTGGAGGAACCTCTCTTTTGCCCCGGCCGCCAATCAGAATTTGGCGGCGCCGCCGAATGAAATGTCGCCAGCGCAGGAATAAAGACGCAACGCGCAGGAGACAACAGAAACCGAAGCGCCAGCGGGAACCGCCTTGCGCGACACAGCGCAGCAGGGTCCGCCGCACTGGCGCAATCTCGCAGATTCCGCGCAGAAATCAACGGATTGGCGTTCGAAAACGACCGGAGCCGGTGCGATTTACGCGCCCCCGCCCGCCGGTCAGCGCTCCGGACTGGCGCCCATCGCGATGAAAACCTAGGCTCTCCCTTCACGCCGCCCTGAAAGCAACGCCGTCATGCAATTGCTCAACGCCGCGCCCGCAACGAAAGCCGGCCTCGCCAGCCTCTACGCCGCGACGCCGCTCGACGGCATGGTGCATTCGGGACTGATGCATCGCGAACGCTTCGACATCGCCAGCGACTTCAAGGAGGACTGGTCCTGCGCAAGCATCAGTTGGGCCGCCGGCGGCGAAGAGGAATACCGGCTGCAAGGCGCGAAACCGCTAATGGTGCGTTCCGCCGGGGCGCTCACCCTCGCCCGCGGCGCCCGCTACGCCTATGCGGCGCGCGGCGAAAGGCGCTTCCGCTCCAACATGATCTCTTTCCCACACTGGATCACTGACGCGGCGGGAAAACCCGCGCTGGATGACGGAAAGCCCCTTGGCAGACGGCTCGATACGCGGCTGTTCCGGCCGGAGGCGGCGACGCAAGCGCTGATGGATGCGATCGCGCTTAGATGCCGCCGCGCCGAGGGCGATCATGATTGGTATGCGGAGCAATCAGCCCTGCTTTATGCGCGCCTGCTCGATGCGCAGGATGCGCGCGCCGCAGCAGTAGAGCGCATCGATGCGGTGAAGCCCGCAACCCGCGCCGAGCTCGCCCGCCGCGCCGGCGTCGCCCGGGAGATGATGCTGCAACGTTTTGACGAGCCGGGCCTGGCGCTTGGCGACATCGCCCGCGAAGCATGCCTGTCGCCGTTTCACCTTATTCGCGTGTTCAAATCAGTGACGGGCGCAACGCCGATGCAAAATCTCGCCATGATCCGCATGGAGGCGGGCATGCGGCTGCTGCAGGCGACAACGCTCGACATGCGCGCCATTGCAAAGGCTGTGGGCTATTCCGACCGCACCGCATTTTTCAAAGCCTTCCGCAAACATTTCGGGCTTGCGCCGTCATCGGTCGAACGCCCGGCAGGCCAGGGATCAGGCCAGGTGAAAACCGGCGACCAGAAAACACAGGCCCGCCGCTAAAGACCCAAGCGTGCGCACATGATTCCACCGGGTCCACTGCACGGCATATAACGCCCAATAAGACGCGGTTTCACTTGACCGCGCATCCATCTTGTCGAGGCGGTTATTCATCGGAACATTGCCGAGCATCGTCACCAGGAACACAAATCCCGCATAGATCACACCGCCGGCGATGATCAGCGCCGCCGCCGCGCCGTTCAGGAAGACATAGGCATAGACCGCAAAGGCGAGCGTGATGGGCGCAAGCCCCAGCAGCATCGGCAGAAAAACGGTGCGAAAGACTTTGCGATTGATCTGTTGCATGGCTTCGGCGCCGCTGGCGGGATGCGCCGCCGCCAGCGACTTCATCACAAAATCGGAAAACGCCTGAAACACGCCGGCGACAAGCACAGCACCGACACCCACAAACAGGCAGGCATAAGCGATCCAAAGATTTGTCATCTCATTTCTCCTTATTGTTGGTGGCGCGCCCGCAACATTACGCGGCCGCGTTCGCGCCCAAATGTTGCGCGCGTGCAAACCAGTTTTGAATCTTCTCCGGGCTGGCCATTTTCACGGAACCGAATTGCGCGATCACGCCCGGCTTGATGCCGACAAAGGCGAAGACCTGGTTCTTGATCACGCGGCGCGCGGGGCCGCCATAGAGCAGCGTGTCGAGCAGCGGCGGCGTGTCGGATGTGATGATCGCATCCGCAGACTTGCCGGCGAGCAGCTTGTCCCATTTCACGCCCTTGCGGTGATATTTGAACGCAAAGCCCGGGGTCAGCGCGCGGTCGAGCACCGCCTTCGCCTTGGTCGGCATCGCGCCCCACCAATAGGGATGCACGACGAAAATATGATCGGCCCAGGCCACCGCCTCCTGCCAGGCGACAAGATCCGGCTCCAGCGGCGCAGCGCCCTCGCCATAACCTTCAAATTCCGCCGCAAAATTCATGTCGGCGAGATCCATGCGGCGGACCTCTCCCCCGCTCGCCTCAACGCCCGCCTGATAAGCGTCGGCGAGGCCCTCATTCAATGTTCCTGATTTCGGGTGCGCCACCCAGATGAATACGCGTTTGGTCATTTTTCTCTCTCCTTGACACCATGTAAAGTTGACACGGCGTCAAGTAAGGCTATGTTGACACCATGTCAAGCACCGAAATGAACACAAAAGAAAAAATCATGACCGCCGCCTGGGACCTGCTTGAGGCGGGACCGGCGGAAAATGTGCGGATGAGCGACATCGCGAAAAAAGCCGGCGTCAGCCGCCAGGCGGTGTATCTGCATTTTCCGACCCGGGCGGAATTGCTGGTCGCCACGGCGCGCTATCTCGATGAGGTCAAGGAAATCGATGCGCGCCTCGCCGCCAGCCGCGCCGCAAGCAATGGCCGTGAACGCCTTGATGCGTTCATCGTCGCCTGGGGCGACTACATCCCGGAAATTTACGGCGTCGGCAAAGCCTTCATGGCGATGCAGGATACAGATGAAGCGGCCGCCGCCGCATGGCGCGACCGGATGATCGCCGTGCGCCATGGCTGCGAAGCGGCGGTGAAAGCGCTGAAAGCAGATGACGCGCTGTCGCCCACCCTGACGCAAAAACAGGCGACGGATCTATTGTGGACATTGCTGTCCGTCCGCAATTGGGAACAGCTCACCATCGACTGCGGATGGTCGCAAAAGCACTATATCAAGATGATGAAACGTCTCGCCGTTCAGGCGCTCTGCGCTGACGCAGTAGAGGGCTAGCCGCCGCGCTTGGCTTTCGCCTTGCTCATCAGCCGCTCGACTTCGCGCTGGATCGCATCGTCATCCGATGCCGACGGCACGTCATTGGCGTCAAGATAGCATTCAAGCGCATCGAGGATGATCGCCTGACAGGACATTTCGAGATCGCGGCTGGCGAGGCGCAAACGCACCAGATCGCGCGCCGGCATGCGCAGGGTGACAATCGCCTTGCGGGCGAGAAGACCGCTCGGCGCATCGGCGGACGCTTCGCGCGGACGCATGCGCGAAGCCGGGCGTCCCCCGGACAATGTCCAGTTGCTGGGCTCTGCGGTTGCAGCGCGGGCCTGCGGCGCCGATGACGGGTGCACCAGGCGCATATTCGGCGGACGCCTGGAGGCCTGTTGGGTTTCCTCGCGCATCCCCGGATTGGCGGGATACAGTTTTTCGATGGTCTCTTCGCCGATCGTGCTCGGCCCGCCGGGGCTATTGGCCGGCTTCATCGGACGCATGTCGATATCGACGCCCTCATGCGCCACCGCATCCACCGCCGGCAGCGCCTCACCCTTGCGGGCGAGCAGGCTCGACGTCAAAGACGCGTATCCGCCGCCGCCGCCAGAAGAGGAAGCGTTGTTTGGGGCGTATGCGTTCATTGCGCCGCCCTGCGCCCAAAGACGCGGTTGCTCGGCGCATTCATTCCGCCTTCTTCCTGGCGGTAGCCGCCATCAGCGCGTTGCAGGCGCTCATGGAGATAGGTCCACAGCGCGGAGACTTCCTGTGCGGACTGGCAGAAGGGATCGATTTCCATCACCGTGCGGCCGTCAATCATGGAGGCGGCGAAATCAACGCGGTGATGAACGGTGACGGGCGCCACGGTGCCGTGCTGCGAAAGCGCGACAGCCGCTTCCGAGGTGATGCGCGCGCGCTGGGTCGCGCCATTGACGACAAAGATCAGCGGCTTGCCGCGCGCTTCAGCGATATCGACCGTCGGGCCGACAGCGCGCAAATCATGCGGGCTCGGCCGGGTCGGCGCGACGACAATGTCAGCGAAACTCACGACTTCGGAAATCGCGCGGGTCACCGCCGGCGGCGTGTCGATGACAACCAGCCGGAAGCCCTCTTCGCGGGCGCTGTCGAGGTCGTAGAAAAGATTTGAAAAAACAGATTGAATGAACGCAGGCGTAGGCTCCTTGCGCACGTTCCACCACTTCGCCAGCGAGCCTTGCGGATCAGTGTCGATCAGCGCAACAGGACCTGCGCCCTGACGCTCCGCCTCCACCGCAATATGGCCGGACAAGGTGGTCTTGCCCGAGCCGCCCTTCTGCGATGCGAAAACAATAACGCGCATCGATGACAGCATGCTCCCTCCAGAAACGGTCACAGACATATGCCGCCGGCTGATCATGCACCGCGCGCGTTAACGCGTCGCGTGAAAGACAGTGACAATTTTCGCTAAATTTTACGGACTTTTATAATGCGCGAAAATCGGCGACCATAAAAACGCCAGCGGCAACCAAGATACGCATGGCCGCCACCGGCTTATCCCTGATACAGCAAAGCACTTAAACGAGGCTTAAGAGAACTCGGAAAGCTCGCCCAGATCGTTGATATTGATCTCTGACTGCAACAGCGCCATGAGCCGCGAAATATGGGCGATGCGCGGATTTGAATCCCAGTCCCAGTAACGCAGGACCGCGCGGGAAAAGTCTCGCGCCATGGAATCGAAAATCCCGAGCAGGTGATCGGCGCGCGCGACGCCCTCATCGCTTTCGGATGCGGCGATCAGGAAGTCATAAAAATCACCGCGCGCCACGCCGAGACTCTTGCACAGCACCGCGAAAGGCTCGCCGCCGGGATCGCGCAGAATGCGGCTCGAAAGATCGCGCGACACGCCGCCGATCATCGCCACCGCATCGATAATTTCCTGCGCCGGATATTTGCATGCCGCCGCCAAAGTGCGCCCCACCACATCCATCGACACCGGCTCGCCATTCACGCCGCGCGGGCGATGGCGGCGTTCCGACAGCACCAGAATATCTTTGACGACCGTGTCATTGTCGCCGCCACGGAACACCCGCGGATAAAGATCGGCGAGCGCGTCCTGCACGACGCTGCGGTCGAGTGCGAAACGGGTGAGAATGCGGCGGCGGCGCTCTGCATCGACCCACCAGAACATCATGAAGCCATGCGCCGGTTCGAGTTCGCGGCGGCGCAGCAGCAAGGATTGAACGTCTTTATTGGTGGAGGAAAGCGCGACCACCTTGTTCACCGCATTAGGCGACA
Organism: Hyphococcus sp. D3-15; assembly: GCF_055809375.1. NCBI lineage: Bacteria > Pseudomonadati > Pseudomonadota > Alphaproteobacteria > Parvularculales > Parvularculaceae > Hyphococcus > Hyphococcus sp. D3-15. The sequence goes on from NZ_CM147910.1 coordinate 4,002,214, forward strand.
AGGTGCATTCCTCGCGCTTCAAGATCAGCTTGATCACATCGATCTCGTCATAGGCGAGACAGGCGTCCGCAATCGCCGAGGTCAGATCGAGACGGCGCGCAATCATCATCCGGTGCGCCATTGTGCCGTCACGCGCCGCTTCGATCAGCAACGCCTCAGGCAGGGATTCCGCAGTGGACGCGACTTTTTCAGCGACCGAGGCATCGTCCATCAACAACATGCGCACCAGCGCCGGCGGGCATTCAGCAACCCGCGCAATGCGCTGGGCGACTTCCATGCGGATCGGTTTTTCAATTTTGTCGAGAACATGCAGCAAGATATCGGCGACCAGCGCGCGCTCATTCGACGACACCTTGCCCGATGGCAGCACCACAATGTCGGTCAATTTGCGCACCATAAGCGTGCGCACGGACGGGCCAGACGCCGTCAGGGGCGTCAGCATGGTCTCCGCATCCGGCTGCGGCCCGGTGGGCGCGGGCCGGATCTCTTCGTCGGCGTCGTATTCATTCATAGCGCGCGACTTCGCCTTTTCGTTGAATGCCTGCGATCTCCGCGGAACCGTTGTAGCCGGAACACCGTTAACGGGGGATTTCACTTTTAGGAGCGGTTTTCCAAGACCTGAGCCTTTCGCGATGCTAGGCTGCCCCGCGTAGTTTCAAGGACGCAAAGCTCCCGTGACCTCACCTCATTTCTCGATTTCGCGCCGTTTTCCGGCGACTTCCGCATCCGGCTGCGCCGGGCTGGCCGCCGCATTGCTGGCGGCTGGATGCGCTTCTTCCGGCAATCTGGCCGAGCTTAGAGAATCGCCAGGCTTTTCAGCCGGTTATGGCGATGGCTGCGCCACGGCGACGGAGGAGGACAAGAGCTTCTCAACCCGCCAGACCCGCGATTCCCATGCTTTTGCGAATGACGAGGCCTACCGGGCCGGCTGGCGCCAAGGCTATCTGGAATGCTCCAACCAAACGCCGGAAGCCAGCGATGGCGGGCGCATTCTCGGCGAGCGCAACGAATATTAGCCGCCGGGCCGCGCGCGCAGCGCCGGCATCGCCCGGACCGCACGATAAAATCAGACAATAAAAAAGGCGGCTCGCATGAGCCGCCTTTTTGTTAAGGAGCGTAAACGCCCGCTTATTCTTCGGTTGCTTCTTCCGCTTCTTCGGCCTCTTCAGCCGGCGCTTCTTCGGCGGCGGCGGCCGGCTTGTTGCGGCTCGGACGGCCCTGCGCCACCAGTGCGGCGCATTCGGCGCGGCGCGCTTCTTCGCGGGCGATATCAGCCGGATCAGGCGACCGGTTCTGCAGATCGCGGATGCGCTGGTCACGCTCGAAGCGGCCAATATCATCCTCGCAAAGCGCGATGTTCTGATCATAGTCGAGGCCGAGACCGGTCCAGTAAGTGTCGACGACCGCATCAATATAAGTGATCCAGTCGCGGGCGCGCCCGGCAGATGTGCGGTAGTTCTGTGCACGGACAAAAGCCGCACGGGCGCTGGCCCAGCGAGCCGTGTCCGACGGGCCGGCCTGACTGAAGCGGGCCGTGCCGAGCAACAACCAGGCGTCGCCGGTGTCCTTGGCTTCCATGCCGCCGCGGTTCAGCGCGCTTTCCAGCGCTCTTTGCGAGGCTGCATATTGTTCGTCTGCGAGCAGCACCATGCCGAGGCGATAGAAGAGTTCGCCATTATCGGCCGCTTGCGCCGCTTCGCGCAGGATCGGGATCGATTTTTTGTGTTCGCGCGACTGGCTCCAGAGCTGCGACAGAAGGATGAGGTTCTTCTGCACGCGCTTGATGTTGCCGGCGTTCATTTCACGCTCAAGCAGCACCGCGCCGCGATAAGGATTGTCGAAGAAGGAATAATACTGAATCAGCGTCAGCAATTCATTTTCGGATTGGATCAGACCGGCGCGATAAGCGACTTCCAGCACGGAGAACGCGTCGCGGTCCTTGCCCATGACGGAATAGGCGCCGGAAAGCTGCGTCCAGTAGCTTTTGTCGCCTGGCCAGTTATTGACCATTTGCTCCAGCAGCGGCGCGCGCTTTGCGTTTTCGTTGAGCTCTGAATAGATGAGGTTCAACAGATCGTAATAGCCTTTGCGCGGCTCGGCGCCCTGACCGGCGATCGCCTGCTCGGCCGGACCGACCGCAGCGCGGTAATTCGGCGGAGAAATCTGGGTGTATGCTGCGGCCAACAGATAATAGGCGTTGGGGTCGACCGCGACGCCGCAAGTGCGGGCCAACTGGATCCACTGGTTAAGGCCGGTGATCGCGGTCTGATATTGCTCAAGCTGGAAGTTCAGCTGGGCGATGAAGTAACGCAGCTGATTGTTCCGCGCCGGCGGCAGACCATTGGTGTTCAGCGCTGTCTGAAGATCGGAAAGCGCGCCGCGATAATCGTCGAGATTGATTTTAACGTTGGCGCGAAGTTCGTAGATCGTCGATTTGTCATACGCCTTCATGCCGTCGCCGCGGCTGGCGAGGAGATTGTTGAAGCCGGTCAACGCCGCCGAGAACTGATCCGTCTGCATCAGTTCATAAAGCTTCTGGATCTCCTGGCCGACACGGGGGTCAAGCGTCTTGGAGGCGCCGCCTTCTTCTGCGTCACACTGAGCGGGCTGCGCCAGCGCAGCAGTCGGCGCAGCCGCTGTCATCAGCGCGGCGACTGCCGATGCGGCGGCCGTCAAACAAAACTTACGATAGTTCCCACGCATTTTTTTCATCCTGCCGTCTCGAACCCTGATTTGAAGCAGTCTCAACGCCCGGCTCTACATGAGCCGGACAGGCGGCTTAGTCATCTGCCAAATTAAACGTAATCACCGTCTGCACGCCGCGACGCCATTCCGGCGTATTGTCGACGATCTTCGGCTGGTATTTCCAGCGCTCAACCGAGCGCTCCGCAGCGCGGTTAAGACAGCTATTGGAGCTCTCAACCGTCTGGATGTTTGTGGTCTGACCGTCCGGCGTCACGTCGAACTGGACCAGCACGGATTCAGAAGAACTCGCGCGCGACATGCAGCGTTCGGGATATTGCGGCGGAATCCGCACCAGAGGCTGCGCGTCACGGTCCGGGTTGAAGCCCGAGCCGATGGAAAGGTTTGGATTGATATCCGGGATCTGCGCGCGCACGCCGTCAAGCGCCGGGCGGTTTGACGGGTCGTTCACCGCTGGCGGCGGCGGCGGCGGCGCATCGAGCGTCGGCCGCTTGAATTCACGATTCGAGGCGTTGAGATCGGTGTCGTCAAGCTGCTGGGTGATCTTGATGTTGACGGAGTCTTTTTCTTCTTCGAGGCGCAGATCAGAATGGATCATCGCCGCCATGAAGAGAAACAGACCGCCCGTCACGATAATCGCGCCCGGCACGCCCAAAATCAAACGAACTAGTGAGCCCATGCTCAGCTCTCCTTAAACGTCTTCAGTGGACACGGCGACATCAGTCAGGCCGGTCGCGCGAATCTGGGTGACGACTTCCACGAGAAGCCGGGTCTTCGATTTCGCATCAGCCTGAACGACAGCGGTCCCTTTAGGATTTTCACGACGCAACTGTTCGACGATGGCTTTCACTTCCTGAAGCTCGACTTTTTCCTTGTTGATCCAGATTTCGTCTTCATCGGAGATCGCAACAATGATCGAGGCGAGCTTGCGCTCTTCCGCAGAGACCGCGCCCGGACGATTGATCTCGACGCCCGGCTCTTTCACGAATGTCGACGTCACGATGAAAAAGATCAGCATGATAAAGACGATGTCGAGAAGCGGCGTCACGTTGACGTCTTCTTCTTCGCCCGCCGATTGAGATAAACTCCGTCTCGCCATATTTCTATCCGCCTACAAACTTTATCTGGACGATTGCGCGGGGGCTAAAGGCCCGCGCCGGCTAGTTGGTTTCTTTCTGAAGCGCCAGAGACACTTTGCCTCTCGCGCCGCCATCTTGCGCCTGATCCATCACCGCGACTGCAACGCCCGATTCAGAATCCGGGGCCGCACTGACCAGGACAACGCCCTGGGGCTCGCGCGCGACGAATTCCTGCACCACCGGTTTCACCGAAGCCGGGTCAATGACGCGCACATTGTTGACGCGTACAAAGCCGTCTTTCTGCACCGCCAGAAGCAAGGCGGGCGGCGGCACTGTCACCTCATCCGGCGGGGTGTCTTCCGGCGTGCGGACATCGATGCCCTGTTCGCGCAGGAAGGTCGCCGTGACGATGAAGAAGATCAGGAGAATGAAGACGATGTCGAGCAGCGGCGTAATGTTTACGTCTGCTTCTTCGCCTGCATGGGTTGCCTTTTTTCTCATCGGCCTACTCGATCAACAGTTCGTCAGAAATCTGACCGGATGCTTTTTTCACATTGGCGTCGAAAGCATTGATGAAGATGAGCCCCGACAGGGACGCCACCAGACCCGCCATGGTCGGAATGGTCGCCTTGGAGATGCCGGCGGCCATCAGGCGGGCGTTGGAGGAGCCGGTCACGGCCATAACGTCAAACACTTCGACCATGCCGGTCACCGTGCCGAGCAGACCCAGCAGCGGCGTCACCGCAACCAGCGCCCGGATGACGTTGTTGAAGCGCGACGCTTCCTGCACCGTCTCCGAAACCAGACGCTCACGAATGGCGTGCGCATACCAGGACTTGTGGTCGCTGCGCGCGCCCCAGGCCCGATGGGCCCGCTTGGCGACGCCCGAATGGGCGCCAGACCAGTACATCAGACGTTCAATGATCAGCGCCCACATAAAGAAGGTGACCACCATGATCGCGACAAGAACGTTGCCGCCGGCGCCCAGAAAATCCATGAGCGCATTGAAAGCGATCTGAGGGTTCCAAAACTCGAGCATTTCTCGAAGGCCCCTTTCCCTAAACCGGGTTTACGAGGACCGGGCGCTTACGCCCGGCCGCCTTCTGCATGTTCAGCGATAATGCCAGCAGCCTGCTCTTCCAGGATCTGCGACACGCGCTTGGAAGCGCCCGAAGCAAATGCGTGGAGGAGAAGCAGCGGGATCGCCGCGACAAGACCGAGAACCGTGGTGACCAGCGCTTCGGAGATACCCGAGGCCATGATCTGCGGATCGCCCGTGCCGAACAGCGTGATCGCCTGGAAGGTGTTGATCATGCCGATAACCGTACCCAGAAGGCCGAGCAGCGGCGCGACAGCAGCAAGCACCTTGATCAGGTTCAGGCCGCCTTCGAGCTTCGGCAGTTCCTTCAGGATGGCGTCGTCAAGTTTCAGCGCCACAGTCTCGACATCGTTCGAGGTCGTGTTTTCGTAAGCCAGCATGACGCGGCCCAGCGGGTTCGCCTTGGAGGCTTTCTTGCGGCGGACCTGGCTGCGCACGGCGCCGGCGGTCATGGTCAGCGTGACCCATTTGTAGACGCCGAGGATGACGCCCAAAGCGGCGGCGACGAGAATGACCTTACCGATGAAGCGGCCTTGATCGATCCGTTCACTGAGGGTCGGCGTTTCGACGACGAGGCCGAGCAGCGTGCCGAGCGACGGGTCGATGGCGCCGCGGACGAAGCCGTCGCCGGAAGCGTTTTCAACGCGGCTGGCTGCCCCGGTGATGTCGCCGGAAGGCTGGCGCGGCAGGAACTGCAGCACGTTGCCGAGTTGCGGCGCTTCATCAAGCGACTTGTATGTCAGATACTTGCCGCCGGAGAACGCGACGAACGGACCGATGCGGGTGATTTCAGCTTCACTCGACGTGCCGTCTGCGAGAACGATGTTCGACGGGAAGGTGACCGTTTTGCCTTGCTCGGCCATCTGCTGGATCATGATTTCCCAGAGATCGCGAAGCTGGTCTTCGGTCGGCAGTTTTTCAGTTTGCGCAAGCTCTTTCAGCGTCGCGCCGCGGCCAGAGAACTGAGCCGAGATAATGGAGCGTTCAACTTGTGCGTTGAGGTCGGCGGCGGCGGTGCGCGCGGCGCCGAAGAGTTCCTGGAATTCGCCCTGTTTCGAAGCAAGTTCGGAGTCGAGCTCGGCGATCGCCGCTTTGTTGGCTTCCATCACGCCTTCAAGACGGGTGGATTCCGCAGCAGCCGCAGCCACCTGCGCTTTAACCTGCGCGAGCAAGGCGCTCTGCTGGTTGCGCTCGGCGCGAAAGCGATCGAGGCGCTGTTTGTTTTCCTGGCTGACATCGCGGCGCTCAGCGCGCACGGCGCCCAGCACCTGATCCAGCGTGACCTGGGCGTTCGCAGAAGCAAAGCCGCCCGATGTGAAATCCATGCTCGCCGCAGCAACGCCAGCGATCAGGGAAAGAGAAGCAAGTTTGAAGAGTTTCATTACCTGTAATTCCTTATGACCCGTTAGCGCCGTTACTGTGCCGCAACCGGCGGTTTCACCGGTGCAAAGAAGATGTCCGGAGCGGTCTGCTCTTTGGCCATGCGGAGCGCGTATTTCACGTCTTGCAGGTAAGAGCGGTTGAGATTGGTCCAGTCACCCGCTGTCGTGTCGTAGATCAGCAGTGTTGAATCATCCGGCGTTTTGAACATCAGCGCGATGCGGCCGACCTGGAGGAATTCACCGGTCAGTTCCTGACCTTCGAAATTCACCGTGCCTTCATAACCGGCGATGGTGCGGCCATATTCGCCTTCGATCTGATAGCCTTCGACGATCAGACGGTAACGCTGCGCCGCTGACATGTCCGGATCGGCGAGGACGCCGTTGAGGCGAGCGACGCGCGCATTGCGCTCTGTCGATTTGAAAGGAATGTCGGCGTCAACCAGTTCGCCGAAGCGCGCCACCATGTCTTCCATCAAAGGCTGCATCGCGCGCTGCAGACCTTCGACATTGTCGATGTCGTCGCGAAGCCGCTGGATCTGACGCTCTTGCGCGTCGATGTTGCGGGTAAGCGACGCATTATAACGACGCGCCGCTTCGAGCTGTTTCAGGTTCGCGCGGTAATCATTGAGCAGTGACGCTGTCTGATCATCGAGCTGATCGATCTGCTGCTGCGCCGTTGCGGTTTCACGCGCCGTCGCCTCGCTTTCCTGCAGCGCCGAGCGAAACTGCGCCTGCGCCGGAGCGCCCAACACAGCTAGCACCGCGGCCGCTGAACCCAAAATCGCTAAACTTTTCATAAATGCCTCACCTACCGGATTGTTGCGGCTGATAGAAACGGCGCCATGCCTAAATGGATTAGGGCCGCGAACCTGTGGCGCGCTATTGCGCCGATGTGTAACGCTTGTGCGCGCTTCGAAAACCTTTGGAAAGATGCTCTTCACCCAGAACGTCCCCTATTTCCCCCACAAAACAAAAATAGCAATCGTATATTTGGCGCAGAATTGCAACGACGTTTTGATGAAGACTCAAACGCCAGCCCTTTTGCGCCGTCACAGACGATTACTGCAAGATTCGTGTCACCGTGTTCGTGTAACCCTGTTTCGCGCGCGCGGCGCAATCGCTTCCAGCCCCCGTTGCTGTCAGCGCCACCTACACACCCCGTTAGTTTGTAACAAGACTTGGCGGCGCTGGCAATCACCGCATTTGCGTAAAATCTCACCTCCACAAAGGCAATATGCCAAAAACGCCGCCTGCGGGGATTGACTTGCTGTAATATGTGTGGCGGCCACGCGATCTGCTGCGCGCCGCGCTGACGCCTGCGCAAAACAACGATGAATGAAGGATAAACAAACGGTTCGCCGATCATTAACCATCGCCGCGCGCCAGACCGGCGCAACCGCGATGCATATCGCTACATTGCGCGCCTGAAAGTCTGCATGATTGAACGAAACATCTCCGCATGCGCGAGAGTGGCTGGGGCGCCAGGATTCTGAACCTGGGAATGTCGATACCAAAAACCGATGCCTTACCGCTTGGCGACGCCCCAACGCCGCCGGACGCTTCCGCGACCGGCGAGCGGGCGAGATAGCGCTTTCGCCGCCCGCTTGCAATGGGCGCCGCAGCGAAATTTCCCGCGAAAACAGCATCTCTTGAACATCGCCCCGTATGGGCGATTTGTCGCCGCCGGGCCCGGGGTTTATAAGCAATGGGCTGATCAGGCGGCGCGTCGGCGCGCGGCGCGGCGGCGGAAACCGCAAGGGGGCGGCGAAGATGGCGATTATTATAGCGTCTTTCATGCCGGCGGTCATTGGCCTCCTGTTTTCGATCTGGCTGGCGAGCGGCGCCTACCGGGTGCTGTTTTCGGTTCGCGGCCCGGTGAGCGACGCACTGGTTTTCCTCAGCCTCGCCGCGATCCTCTGCGCTGTGCTGATTGTCGCGCCATGGCCCTTCAGCTCCCTGTGGCTGCGCTATGGCGTCGCCGGCCTGCTCGCCATCGCGGCGATCCGATTCGCTTTCAGCTTCTGGCGCACGCCGTCTGCGCCCGCCAATATGGCGGCGCGTCTGTCACAAGGCTTTATTGTGTTGCTGGGCGCGGTCTTTGGCGCTGCGGCGGCGCTCGGCCTTGGCGGCTATCGCCTCAGCGCCGGCGCCGCGCCGGTGGATCTCGCCTTCCCGCTGCAAGGACATGCTTTCGTCATCGGCCAGGGCGGCGCATCGGTCGCGATCAATTACCATAACGCCTATCGCCCGCAGGCTTACGCGCTCGACATTCTGGCGATGAATTCCCTCGGCCGCCGGACCACAAATCTCCTCCCCGCCGCGAATGAAGATTATGTGATCTGGAATGCGCAGATCGTCAGCCCTTGCGACGGCGAGATTGTGTTTGCGCGCGACGGCGCGGCGGATGCGCGCGGCGCGCAAAGCGAGCGCGCGGCGCCGGCGGGCAATATGGTCGCGATCTCCTGCAAGGGCGTCACCGTGCTGCTCGCGCATATGCGCCAGGGCTCGGTCGCAGTCGCCGCCGGGGACAAGGTTAAGACCGGCGATCCCCTTGGCCGGGTCGGCAATTCCGGCAACACCACCGAACCGCATCTGCATATCCATGCCGAGCGCGGCGAATTTCAGGGCGAAAAATCCGCCAATCCCGGCGCGCCGATCACCTTTGACGGCCGGTTTCTGGTCAGGAACGACATGGTGCGGGCGAAGTAATTTTCGCCACAAAGAAATGTTTGCCAAGGGCGAAACGCCAAGCTATAGCCGCCGCTCGTCGGAGTGTAGCTCAGCCTGGTAGAGCACTGTCTTCGGGAGGCAGGGGCCGGAGGTTCGAATCCTCTCACTCCGACCATTTCATCTCGCACTTACAGTCAATGCGTTTTGGCGCTGTGTTTTGATACTGCGTTTCGCCGCGGATCCGCGCGCGAAAAAGGGCCCCGAAGGGCCCTTTGCCTGTGCGGTTCCGGTCACCGCCAAACTACCGGCGACGCGGAGACCCAAATTCGATGGTTAGTTCATTTCCGACAGCACTCCCCGCTCACGAGAAAAATCAGTAGCGGATAAAACGCGGCCCATGGGCAGACACGCGGCGAACGACACGAGCAATGACAATTCACCTTGCGCGCCGAGCTTTGGCCTGGCGCGCTTTCCAGGCGCCCGCCGCTTGCATCGCCGCTATTGGCTCTTTTGCGTCTCTATCCATTCGTTCATTCTCGTTTCCAGAACCTCAAGAGGAACGGCGCCGCCGGTCAGAAGATGGGCATGGAAATCGCGCAGCGAAAACGCCTCGCCCAGTTCCGCTTCGGCCTTCGCGCGCAACTCCTTTATTTTCAACTCGCCCAATTTGTAGGAAATCGCCTGCCCCGGCATGGTGATATAACGATCAACCTCGTTGGTAATATTGGGAATGCTTAAGGCCGAATTTTCCGACATATAGTCAATCGCCTGCTGGCGCGACCAGCCTTTGGCGTGAATGCCGGTATCGACCACCAGCCGGCATGCGCGCCAGATTTCGAGCGTCAACCGGCCGAACCGTTCATAGGGCGTTTCATAGATTCCCATCTCCTCGCCGAGATATTCCGTATACAGCCCCCACCCCTCGCCATATGCGCTGATGTAATAGCTTCGCCGAAGCCGCGGGAGATCGCCCAATTCCTGTTGAATCGAAAGCTGAAAATGGTGGCCGGGCTCGGCTTCATGAAGCCCGATCGCCGCAAGTTCATTGAGGTTTCTTGTGCCGAGATCGTAGAGATTGATAAAATATTGCCCGGCGACCCCGCGCGACGCGGAACCCGGCAAATAATACGCCGTTGCGGAAGTCGGCGCCAGCGCCGCCGGAATGGGCTCCACCGTGAAGCGGTTGCGCGGCATATAGGCGAAATATTTCGGCAACTGACGGTCTATCTTTTTGGCGATCACGGCGACATGCGCCAGATAGTCTTCCTCGCTGTCGGCGTAGAAATCCGGATTCGCGCGCATGAATTCAAAGAAAGCCGAAAGGTCGCCCCTAAAGTCGACTTCTTTCATGATCTTTTTCATTTCACCGTGAATGCGCTCCACTTCCGACAAACCAAGCTGGTGCACGGCCTCCGGCGTTGCATCCGATGTTGTCGCATAATAACGCACGATCGCGGCATAGGTCTCCGCACCGCCTTCAAGCGCGCCCAATCCATATGTGCTACGGCAAGCCGGGGCGTATTCTTGGCGGTAAAAGTCAAGATAACGCTGCAATGCAGGCGTAACGGTCTTGTCTATCTCGGCTCTGACGCGCGCTTGAACATCCGCCGCGAAATCTTCGCCGAAACGCGCCGAGATTTTTGCAACCGGCCGATAGGCGAAGCTCTCTTCCGCCTGGTCTGAAATGCTCGACGCAATAACCCGGTCATAATCGCGCATGCTGTCGCAAGGATGGACATAGCCGGTCTCAATCCCCATACGCATCAATGCGATCCCCTCATCGGCGAAACGGCCGAATTCAGACAGGCGCGCAATATAGTCTTCATAATCCTTTTGCGCTGCGAACGGCGTGATGGAAACGATCTGCATGAAGCTCGTTTGCCAGCTAAACAGACTGGACAGCGGCATGTAGCGGGTCTTCAGGTCGAGCAGCGCGCGCTCATTTTGCAAAACCCATTCAAACACATCGCGATTTGTCTGGTTCAGGGGCGTTAGCGCACCCCGGTCCACCATGGCGAGCGCGGCGATCGCATCGTCAAACCGCTCACGGCTCGCCTGAAAACCTTCCTCGCTCATATCATCGAGCGCATCCATATGCGCGAAATCGCCAAACCCGTTCGCCCCCAGCGGCGCGGCGGCGACTTTCTCTTCCCAGAAATTTTCCATCAACGCTTCCAACGCAGCATCGGCTTCCGATGATGTTGTTTCAGCGTTCTGAGTTTGCGCTGTTTCTTGGGGAGATTTTGCCGGGCTGCACGCTGCAAGGAAAAAGACAAGCGTCGATGCAAAAAGTTTAACAGTGTGGTTCATGCCGTTCCTGGTCTTTTTTGAGGATGCGAATAGTTTCTGGGTGGCGGATGCGCATCAATTTTTATGCTGATCGATAAACCAGTCGATATGCTGCTCCAGAATATTGAGCGGCAGCGCGCCCGGCCCGAGCACTGCGGCGTGGAACGCCTTGATGTCGAACTGATCACCCAGCGCCGCTTCCGCGCGCGCGCGCAGTTCGGCGATTTTCGGGTGCCCTGTTTTATAGGCGAGCGCCTGGCCCGGCATGTCGGTGGAGTAGCGCAACGTCTCGGAGTTGATTTCCAATTCAGACATCATCGTGCTCTCAAGCATATAGGCGCGCGCATCTTCCAGCGACCAGCCGAGCGCGTTCATGCCCGTGTCCACGACCAACCGGCTGGTCAGGAAAGCTTCCATCGCCAACCGGCCGTAACGGTCGTAAGGATCGTCGAAAAGGCCCATCTCGTAGCCTAGACCGGCGGCGTATTCCGCCCAGCCTTCCGTAAATCCTGTAGTATAGGAGTATCGCCGGATATCAGGCAGCGTCTCGTTTTCCATTTGCGACGCCAGATGGAAATGATGACCGGGAACAAGTTCGTGATAGGCCAGCGTCGCCGCGCTGATGAGCGAGCGGCTTTCCAATTCCGAGCCATTATAGCGATACAGGCCTCTCGGCTCCGCCGGCGGGTTGGGCCGCTGATAAAAGCCGAAAGTCTGTCCGGGCTCTTGCGCCGGATCGAGACGTTTTACGCCATAAGGCGCCTCGGGCATTTCCGAGAAATAGTCGCCGAGCAAAGGCTCAATCATTGCAATATATTTGTTGTAACGCATCTCAACATCGTCCGGCGTTTTCGCCAGAAAACGCGGGTCGCGGCGGATCATCTCGTGAAATTCGCCCTGGCTTCCTTCAAAGCCCACCTGTTTGCGAATGGCGGCCATCTCGGCGAGAAGCTTCGCCATGCGCTTCTTGCCGATCTCGTGCAATTCTTCAGGCGTATAAGCATAAGCCGTGCTGCGCTTGATTGCGCGCCGATATGCCTCCGGCCCGCCGGGATATTGCGAGATGCCCACTGCCTGCGGCGCTTTCGCTTCATAGTCCGGTCCCAGCGTATCCGCCAAGGCCTCAAAAGCCGGCGCCACGCGCGCCTTAATCTTTGCGTCAATGGCGGCAAGGAAGTCATCGCGCTCGCTTTGCGCCACGCTTTCCAGCCTTTCAGCAGAAGGGATCAGCGAAGCCTCAACCCCATCTGCATTCGCGGCAATGAGCTTGCGCGCCGTCGGCAAGGCAGGCTTGGGAAAAAAATGCCGTTTTCCGCCTGCAACTCGGTCTTTGCGCGTATCTGAACCACCAGATCCGCATATTCATCAACCAGTTTCAAATAGACGGACCGCTCCGCCTCACTGCCAAGCGGCGCCTGGCGCAAAACCGTTTGCGGATATAAAAGGGCCCAGCCGCCAATATACGGCGTTATGACGAAAGAATAGAGAAAATCCTCCGGCCCCTGAATAATTTGCTCAAAGTAATCGGCAAGATAAAGCCGCGTCAGATCCCGGTCATGGTCGAGCAAGACGGGGTCGACCGCGTTCAGGCGGGCGAGGAAACCGCGCGCCGTCTCTGCATCTTCTTCCGCCTGCTCCATGGTGATGTCTGCGAATTCTGAAATCGCCAGCCCCAGGCGCATGCGCGTTTCGATATCGGTTTTAACCCGCCAGTCCCATACATCCTGGGCCAGCGCATCAATCTCCGCTTTCGCATCTTCGCTCATCGTCGCTGACGCCGCAGCGCTTGGCTTTTCAGCCTGCGGCGCTGAGGACGCAGCTTGATCGTCGCAGCCAATCAACAGCGCTAACGCCGCTCCCGCAAGAAGAAGGCCGCCTCGCGTGCTTAAACCATGCACTTTCATCATCCCGTCCCAACCTTTTATAAATGAGGGCGGCTCACACCAGACGCGCCCGCCCCCTTGCCCTTGCTAATACCCCACAGCACGGCCGTTAAACCGCCGCAGCGCCCCGCCATGCAATTTTCCGTCATCGGGATTTTTTTGTATGGCGACCCAGTAGCCCATCAAAGTGTCGTCTTCCGCGAAGCTGAGACCGTTGCGGCTGGCGCCCTGCAATATATCCGGCGCGAACTCGCCGCTGGTCACTGATTGAACCGCGCCCGGCTGATAGGTTTTCGGATCGAACTGCACCAGCCCCAGGCTAGGCTGGCTGATGGCCTGCGCCGGCGTCATGCCGAATTCAAGCACGTTATAAAGCGCCCCCACCGTGCGCTGATGCAGCCCCGCGCCGATAGATCCAAAGCCCATGAATGTTTCGCCGTCCTTGGTGACAACGCCGATTTCAAGCGGCGACGGCAAACGCGAGCCGGGCTTGACGGCGGCGATGGCCGCCTGCTGGAAAGCAGCGGAATCGGGGATCGACACGCCGTCTACAAACCGCCCAAACTCCCCCCACGAGACCGTGTTGATGGAATGGGTGACGGCGGCGATGTTGCCCCATTTGTCGATCACCACCACGCTGTCTGAATGCGCGGGCTTTGCCTCAGGCGTTTCTTGCGCATAAAGCGGGCGGTCAAGCGTCTTTATCGTTTCCCACAGCTTCGCCGCATGATCCTTGGAAAGGCGCGAAAGGCTTTTTTCCGTGCCGTTCGTTTCCACGCCGCCCATATTGGCGCGCAGGATTTGCGCCATGTAATAAAGCGCATCAGGCGAGGCGCCGTAGAGTCCGTATTTCTCGATGTCGGAAGCTTCGAGAATATTCATCGCTTCCAGGAGATTCACGCCGCCGCCGGAAGGCAGGCCATGCGTGTGTATCTCATAGCCCTTATACGACCCGCTCAACGGCTCCGACCAGATCGCTTTATATTGGGCCATATCCTTCATGGTGACCGCGCCGCCGGCCTCGCGCACCGTTTTGACGAATTTCTCGGCCCACGCCCCCTTATACATATAGTCGGCGCCTTTATCGGCCACCTGACCGAGCGTCTTCGCCAGTTCAGGCTGCTTCAGGACATCCCCGGCGCGCAGCCACGAGCCATCCCCCTTCTGGAAAAGCGCGCGCGTTTCAGGCCAATGCCCCAGGACATTCCGGCGATAGTCAATCTGACCCTGGCTGCCGTCATTCAACGCGACGCCTTCCTTCGCAAGTTTTATGGAAGGCGCGAACACCTCTTTTCGCGGCAGCTTGCCGAACCGCTCAAGCGTCGCGTCAACCCCGGCCATAAAGCCGGGCACCAGGACAGTGCGTCCGCTGAAATGCGCCTCTGCGGGCGCTCTGTCGCCGCTTAGCGACAGGTTCATTCGCGGAATGGTCGCAGGGTCCGCTTCTTCGATAACGGTGTTATATTCCGCATTCAGATCATAGGCGCGCCCGCTTTCCGCATCGTAATAAACCATGCCGTAAATGCCGGCGAAGCTCACCCATGAACCCGCCGCCAGCGTGACCTGGGCCAGCGCGACAGCCGCCGCCGCATCAGCCGCGGAACCGCCTTTTTTCAGAATATCGAGACCGATTTCCTGCGCTGCGGCGCCGGTCGTGCCGACCACCATGCCGTGCTCTGAAACAAGCTCGATGCTTTCCTTGCGAATTTCCCGAAACCCGGCTTCCACCTTCGCGCCGTCTTCTTTCTTGTTTTCGCTTGCTTCACTAGCCGCAACCGCCCCCGTGCAGGCCATGACGGCGATCAAGGCGACTTTCATACCATGCTTTTTCATGTTCATCCCTTTACCTCTTCCGCCCCGTCTTTACGGAAAATGAAGTCACGCGCCGCCATCATTATTATACATTTATGTATTTTTGTCTATATGAATACCGGGCGCATCCTCACAGGATCAAAACAAAACGCTATTTCAACAGCTTCATCAAAGTACGATGGTGCGCGGACCGGTAAAGAAGACACGGTGTTCTGCATGCCATTTAACGGCGCGGGAAAGAACAGACGCCTCCACCTCCCGTCCGATTTCGACCATGGCGTCGGCGCTGGTCGCATGGGTTACGCGGCGCACATCCTGCTCGATGATCGGACCTTCGTCCAAATCCTGCGTGACGTAATGCGCCGTGGCGCCGATGAGTTTGACGCCTCTTTCATGGGCCTGATGATAAGGCTTGGCGCCCTTGAAACTCGGCAGGAAGGAATGGTGGATGTTGATGCAGCGATAAGCCAGCCTGCTCGCCATCGTGTTGCTGAGAATTTGCATATAGCGCGCCAGCACCAGCAACTCCCCGTTCAACTCGTCAAATAAGCCGGCGATCCGGGCTTCCTGCTCCTGCTTTGTATTTTTCGATATGGGAAAGTGGTAATAGGCCTTGCCGTGCCATTGCGCCATTTTTTCCAGATCCGGATGGTTGGAGATGACCGCAATGATGTCGATGGGCAAAGCGCCGATCCGCTCTTTGTGCAGCAGGTCAGCAAGGCAATGGTCGAATTTCGAGACCGCCACGACAACCCGCATCTTGCGATGCATATCAAAGATTTCCAGTTCAAGGCCTAGCTGGGTTGACGCAGGCTGAAGCAGGGATTCAATCTCCTCCGCGCCAAAGCGTTCGCTTTCCACATGCATGCGGATGAAAAATTTCTTTTCCTCTTCATCGCCATAAACTGCGGCTTCGCGTATGTCGCAACCATTTCCGGCGAGCACCGAGGTGACTGTCGCCAGCACGCCCTTTTTGTCAGGACATGACACCCGCAGAACTAATTGTTGTTTGTCGGCCAAAGACACATCGCCCCCATCATGATTACGGGGCTTCGCTATCAAATTTAATCGTAATATACAATACTGTCTTTTTGATGCGGCCACACGTTTTTCCGGGCGGCAAGCACGCAAACAAACAGGCCGGGAACAATGGCTGACGCTTTGTTCCCGGCCTTTAGAAAATACGCGCGCTCAGTTTAATAAGCGACGGCGTCGCTATTGTAACGATTATGCGACCCGGCCTGAAGAAGGCCCGTCTCGGGGTCGCGGCTGATCGCCACCCACTTGCCTTCCCCGTGGAACCGCATTTCCTCATAGGGAATTTCTTCATATGCGTAGCCCATATCTTCCAGCACCTTTTCCGGAAAACGCCGCTCCGGCACATTGACCGTCAGCGCCCCCGTAGTCACATCAGTATCCGGCATGAAGAAATCAGGCGCGTTGATCGCATCTTCGACCGACATATGAAAGTCGGTGACATTGAGCAGGCCTTGCATGGTGCGCTGGTGGAGACCCGATCCCATAGACGCAAAGCCGAGCACGGGAACATCGTCTTTGAAAAGGATGCCCGTCTCAGTCGGCGCCGGCAAACGCTTGCCGGGGCCGGCCTTCGCCACCATTTCGCGTTGAATGGCCGCCGCATCGGAGATGGAAATCCCACCCACCATAATCGCCGTCCGCCCCCAAAGCACGGCGTTGATGGAATGAGTGATCGCGGCGATGTTGCCGTCTTTGTCGATGGCGACGACATCGTCGGAATGTTTAGGGCGGTTGTCTTTATACTGGCCGAGCTTGGCGCCCGCCTGCATGCGTCGCCACAGCTCTTCCGCATGATCTTTCGTCACCCGCGACTCCGGCGAAAAATCAAGGCCCGGATAGATCAGCGACGTTATGTTCTCAGGAACATAGGAAATCGAATTCATAGCGGAGATATCATGCGCCTTACGCAAGGACGCCCCCGATTTCGACCAATGCTCTTCCTTGCTGAGGCCCGACGCATCGGCGAGATGCTGCGCCTCGATTAAGCCAATGCCGCCAAGATTGGGATATGGATTGGTGTAAACCGTGTAGCCGCCGCCAATATCGGCGCTTAGCGGATCCGCCCAGATGACGTCGTAATCACGCAAGTCCTCCATGGTCATTTTGCCGCCGTCCGCTTGCACAGCCGAGATCAACGCCTCGCCCCATGGACCGTCATACATGTAATCAGCGCCATTCGCCGCCACCTGACGCAGGGTTTCGGCAAGCGCCGTTTGCTTCAGGATGTCGCCTTCGCCGACAAACTCGCCATTCGCCTTGACGAACACCGCTTTCGTTTCCGGCAAGCGGGCGAGATCGCCCTCGCGATCCTTTATTTGGCCGGCGAGGTCTTTCGTGACGGGCATGCCGTGCTCGGCGATATAGATGGAAGGCTCGAACAGGGCGGCGAAAGGCAGTTTGCCGAAACGCTCATGCGCCGCCTCGACGCCCTTCATGAAACCGCCCACCATCGCCGTGCGCCCCGACGGTTCGTTATTGCGCCCGAAAAGCGCATCGGGACTGGAGAAGTTGATGCCGCCGGGAATGCTCATCGGATCGGTCTCGCCTTTGACCGTGTTCCACTCCGCATTCATCGTATAAACTTCACCCGTCTTCGCGTCGTAATAAACCAGCGAGAGAATGCCGAAATAGCTGATCGGCGCGCCGGCGGTGAGCGTCACCTGCGTCATAGCCGTGGTGAGCGCCGCATCGATGGCGTTGCCGCCTTGTTTCATCGCTTCAAGACCGGCGCGCGCGGCGAGACCGTTATACGCCACCGTTACGGCGCCATTATAGCCTTCGGCCGTTCCGGCTTTTTCAATGCTGGCGTCCTGATGCGCCATAAAGCGCTGGTAATCGGCCGTCCAATTATCGGGGGAAAGGCTCGCCCCTTTCGGCGCGGAAACGCCCCCTTCGCAAGCGGCCGACAATGCGGCGAAACAGGCCGCGGCAAATAAAGATTGAACTTTCATACACCCTCCCAATAACGCAAACCAAATGCTTGCGGCGGCATGCCCGCCCGACCCATTGGACAGGCGTCAGGCGAGCAGGCCGGCAAGCGGGCAATCATTTCAGAACCTGGCCCCGACTTGAACGCCGACCGTCCGGGGCGGCGCAAAGAACTGTACTTCGCCGATTGAGTCGGTGAAGATATTGCCGGTCTGATACTCTTCATTCGACAGATTACGCGCGTAGACATTCATCCAGATGCGCCCCGATGCATTCAGGAAAAGTATATTGGCGTTGAAGGTCGTATACTCGCCTGCCGGGAATGATTCAAAAACGTCATTATAGAATACATCCGAATAATTGACGGAGCCGCCCACGGTCAGCGAACCGGCGGCGCCGAGCTCAAACCTGTAACCGGCATGCGCGTTCAGCTTGAAGTCCGGCACGCGCGGCAGGGCGTTGCCGTTGATGTTCACAGCGCCCGCCCCGATATTCAACGGATTGATCGCCAAGACGTCAGCCGCCACTTTCCCATCGATATAGGAAAGAGAAACGCCAAGGCTCAGCGGGTCTATGGGAATATACTCCGCCGCCACTTCAAAGCCTTTTACTTTGACCGCAGGAATGTTGAAGACGCGCGGCCCCTCAGGGAACTGAACCTGAAGCTGGTAATCGGTGTAGTCGTAATAGAATGCGGCGCCGTCCAACAGCAAGCGGCCGTCAGCAAAACCGCCCTTGAAGCCGAGTTCATACGCCCACATTTTCTCTTCGTTAACCGCGATGTCCTCCCCCTCGACAACGCCGCCGGCAAACAGGTTCATCGTGCCGCTCTTGAAGCCGCGGGTCACCGACGCATAAGCCAGAATGTTGTCGCCCGGGCGCCATTCCAGCCTGAATTTCGGCGTGAACGCCGAGAACTTGTCATCGAGTTGCGGCGCGCCGGTCAGGGCGCCCGATGCATAAGTGGCCGAGTCGATCTTTTTATCGTCCTGCGTCCAGCGCAAGCCCGCCGTCGCGGTGAGCGCTTCCGTCAGTTGATAGCTGCCTTGACCGTAAAGCGCGATGGAACGGGTTTTGAAATCGCGCGTCGTCACCGTCACGGGAACCGCCTCCGGCGACGCTGCAAATATAGGAACATACGGCGCCGTAAAGGGGCTCGCGCCCAGCAGCGTGCTCACGGCATTGTCCCACAGCCCGCCCGGCTGGAAGTCGGCGGCCATTAAGGGCTGGGCGCCATTCAACAGATACATGAAATCGACAATGCCGTCCGGGGCCAACGGGTCAGTTCCGTTCACAATCGGGCACAAGGCCGCGAAGGGCGAATCCGCCGTATTGCCATTATTGCAACTGACGAGAAAATACAGCGAGTTCTGAGCGGTCGTCTGCGCGTTTTGCGAAAAATCCTCGCCGAAATAATAGGCGCCGCCGATAAAATTAAACCGGTCGGAACTATAGATAAGCTGCGCTTCCTGCGACCACCATTCGTGATCTTGCTGCGAATCATTATGGACGATGGTGACTTGCGTTCCGTCGAGATCGGATGAGCGGTCGTTGGACAGGGATTTATAGGCGGAGATCGACCGCACCGTCACATTCTCATTAATGTCCCAGCCGGCCTCAAGGCGGTAACCGGTTTCGCGGAAGTCGGCCACCGGCGAAGCATTGCTGCGCACGCGGTAGGTGTCAGGCTCTACGGATACGTCATCCAGAAGATCGACGACATATTGCACTGCGGAGCCTGGAAACGGCCGATTCTTGATCGTGAAGGCGTTGTGATATGGGTCGTCTATCAGGCTGAATCCGAATTGAACGGAAAAATTATCCGTCGGCTCAAACAACAAATCGGCCCGCAGCGAAACCGCGTCCTGATTTTTCTCGGGCTTGGGCAGTTCGAGATTGCGCGTGTAGTTCAACTGGTCGACCTTGGCCGCGGAGACGCGCAGCGCGAGCTTATCGCCCATCGGCACATTCAGCGCAGCGCCGAATTTGCGAATAGGAAAGTCGTCAAAGGCAAGGCTGTCATACCAACCGACTTCGGCATAACCCTCGCCGTTGAATTCCCCCAGCACCGGGTCTTTCGTGACATAGTGCACTGCGCCACCAGTGGTGTTGCGCCCCCACAATGTTCCTTGCGGGCCCTTCAACACTTCCACGCGCTCGACATCGAGAAACTGGCTGACGAAGCCTGAAGAATTAGCCTGGAACACTTCGTCAATGTAAAAGCCCACCGCCGGGTCGCCTACCTGCGTGCCGATGCCGCGAATGGAAATATTCAAGCTGCCGAACGTATTGCTCTGGCCGCCGACCACAAGGCTCGGCAGCTCTTCGGCGAGCCGCTGCACATCTTCTATGCCTTTAAACTGCACCTTGTCGCCGCCGATCGCATCGATCGCTATGGGAACATCGCGGATGTTTTGTTCCCGGCGCTGCGCGGTCACCGTCACAACGTCGCGAACCCCTTCGCCGCTTTCAGCCGCAGCCGACGAAAAAACGCCGCCTGCCGTCAACATGGAAGTCGCTAAAAGCCCGATCTTTTGAAATCTTTGCTTCATATCAAAACCCCTCCTTCACGCCCGCTGAAATGCTGAATGATGCTCAGACGCATCGCACAGCTTACTTGCCGCAATCATATTATACAATATTGTATTATTGAAAAGGGCCGGTATTTATTATCTTTGTTCAAGTGTGTCTTCAATAATACATTGCTGAATGTACTTTTGAGATTCACTCCGGCCAGCAGGTTCAAGCCGCCCGCATCTTGCGCATTTGCGCTCATACGCCGCCCATCAAGCGTTCAGGAAAAAGCGCGGGCCCCATGCCGCGAAAATGAAAATGGCCGGGGCTTCACTCGCGCTGACAGATAGCCGGAGTGAAAGATAGTCAGAGCCCCTTTAGCCACATTCAAAAGGCGAAAGCGAAAGGCGAGCATGCCATTCAAACCACCCTTACAAAAAAGGGCGGCTCTCGCCGCCCTTGATTTCGTCAGAAGCTCTTCCGGATGCGGGCGCCGAACTGCCGCGGCGACATCGGATGAACATAAACTGAATCACCCGTAAACGGCGTCGCTGCGAACGCGTCGCGGCTAATATAGCTGTAGTCATATGAATCTGCGACATTGTTCACGTAAACGGTGAACCGCCACCCGTCATCGCTTTCAAGCGAGGCGCTGAGATCGACGCGATAATAGCTCTCAACCTCAAGCTGGGAGCCTGTACTTGCGTTCAAGGCGCCGTCCTGGACCATGTAACCGCCCACATAAAGGCCAGAACCTCTCAGCATCGCCGTCCAGTTCTGGTTGACGGGATGACGATAGGTCACGATCTGCTGCGACGTCACTTCCGGCACGTTTTCAAAATCAAGACCGTCAAGCACGAATCCGAAACGCTCGGCGTCAAGAAACTCCGTATCGGACCAGGCCACATTCGCGGAGATGTCGAGCCGCTCGGAGAGAGAAGCGAAGAATTCAGCCTCGACGCCGCGCACGCGGCTGGAGCCGACATTGGCGATCGCCGTAATATTCGTGCCGCCGTCAGGATCGGGAATAACCGTCAATAATTGCTGGTCGGCGATGGTGACCCAGAAGCCGGTGAGGTTCGCCGTCAACACGCCGCCGATCACCGATTTCAGGCCGACTTCGTAATTGTTCGAGGTTTCCTCCTCGAATTGCAAATCGAAGCCCGGGCGGGAGGGAAAGCGGTTGATGCCGCCGGCTTTCCAGCCTTGCGAAAAGGTGAAATAGACATTGGCGCTGTCCGTCAACTGGTAGGAGGCGGAGCCCATGAAAGAAACATTGTCAAAGCTTGCGGAATTCGTTTCCTCGTTGACTTCCGACGGCGAGAAAGAGCCGCCCCCCAAATCGATGGTGAGCAGCCGGTCGCGGTAAGAATCGACGGACTCATCGGAATACCGCACGCCGAAAGTCAGCTCGAATGGCGACCACGGCCTGATGCTCGCCTGACCGAACATAGCGTATCCGTCGCGGCCATCGCGAAAATCTTCGCGAATGAGGAGCGGAAGAAACGGAACGTCAGGCCCGATATCGAAATCGCGGTTCTGATCTTGCTGTTGATCGAAATAATACCCGCCGACCAGCCAGTCAAAGGCCATGGCGCCTACATCGTGACTGCCTTCAAGGCGCAATTCCTGACTGAAAAAGCGCTGCTCCAGCCAAACCTCATGACGCAGGCCGGAAACCGGAATGAAGTCCGTCAACACGCGCGGTGTGCCGGCCGGGATCGGGAAAATGGAAGTGTTGTCCGTCGGCGTGACCTGGCCATCCTGGTCAAATGTCACATCGGAATTCGAATTGCGCGCACCCGTGATGGAGGTCAGCGTCACATTCTCGTTCAAATCATAACTCAGATTAAGCTGAACACCGCTCGAATTTTTCATATCGTCGGCAAGAGGGTCGGCGTAGCTGGTGTAGCCCCGCTCCGCCAGGGGCACGCCTATGCCAAATTCATTGTAATCCTTGAACGACACGTCGCCCACCAGCGTCGCCTCGAAATCATCTGTCGGCTGCCAGCGCAATACGCCGCGCGCCGCCACTTTCTCCGATGGAGCGTGAGGTTCGCCCGTATTGGCGTTTTCAATCCAGCCATCCGTTTCCACATAAGAGGCCGAAACGCCCGCATAGAAATTCCCGCCAATCGGTCCGCTCATATTGAGCATGACTTCCTTGGAGTCGAACTCGCCATACCCCACCTGAACGCTGCCGCTGAATTCTTCATCCGGCTTGTTCGTGACGATATTGATGGCGCCCGCCTGCGTATTCCGGCCAAAGAGCGTGCCTTGCGGTCCGCGCAGGATCTCCACGCGTTCGACATCGAGAAACGCAGCATCGAAATCAATCTGCGGCGTGTACATGCCGTCGACGAAAACGCCCGTCGCCGGCTCAAGACCGCCGTTAAAGCCGACGCCGCGAATAGAAATATAAGCAAAGTCCTGCGTGGGCGCAGCGCCGCCGCCAAAGGTAAAGAACATGCCCGGCACGCGGCCATAAAGATCGCTGATATCGTCAATACCGCCAAGCGCGAGATTTTCCGCATCAAGCGCCGTGATCGAAAGCGGCACTTCCTGAATACCCTCTTCCCGTTTCCGGGCCGTCACGACGATATTGTCCGGCGAAGACGCGCCAGCACGCTGCGCATAGGAAGGCGCAACACCGAACACACAGGCAGCAAGCGCGCTGGTGGTTAGCAAAGTAGCCGTTTTAGCTATAGTCGACTTCATGAATTCAACCCTCTCCATAGGAATTCTTAGTCGGTAAACGCCACTCTCCGAAAAATTCCTGTCGTCTGTGCGCTTACGCGCCTTACACGCCTCTTCTGGCGCACCCATATCATACACTATTGCATTTTTATGACCGCCCGTCTACCGCCGCAGCAAGCCGCACAGGCCATAACCGCACCCTTCCGCCTTAAACTTGCCGGGGCGTATCTGATGGGCAACACTGGATAAATGAAAAAAGCGGCATGCGTCCGGGCGCAAGCTGGCGCACAGGCGCATAGTATTCTTTATACTAATTAATCGCGGCGAAAGAAAAAGGAGCGCGCAAATGCGCACGCCAAAGACGCGCCGCCGCGGCAGCCTCTTGCAAACCGGAAGCCAGGCAAGAAGCTGTTATGTTCTACGTCTACTCGTAATCGTTGCGGACGACTTCGCCGCCCTTCATCACGAAACCAACGCTTTCAACCGCCCCAATATCGTCAATGGGATTTCCTTCAATGGCGATAATGTCTGCGGCCTTGCCCGCTTCCAGAGAACCGATTTCCGATTTCAGCCCCAGCATTTCAGCCGCAGTGATCGTCCCTGCGCGCAGCACAACCCAATTGTCCGGCACGCGCTTCGACAGCGCAGAAAATTCACGAATGGCTTGCTCTATGGGAAAAATCGGGTCGGAACCGACAATCAGCGTGACCCCTTTCTCATACGCCAACTTAACGGAATCACTGTGCGTTCTCGAAACAAGCAGCGCTTTTTCGTAGTTATTTTGCGAAATTCCGCCTTTGGCGCCCTGCTCTAAAATCCAATCGAGCACATAAAGAGTCGGCACGTAATAAACGCCCTTTTTCGCCATCAGCCGCGCCGTTTCCTCTGACATCATTGTGCCGTGTTCAATGGAATCGAAGCCCGCCTCCACCGCGGCGCGAATGCCCGCATCCCCATGCGCATGGGCCGTGATCTTGACCCTATGCCGATGGGCTTCATCCGCCATGACGCGAAACTCTTCATCAGAATAAGCCGCAACTTCAGGGTCGTCATGTTGGGACATGACGCCGCCGGAGGCCATGACCTTGATCCAGTCCGCGCCATATTTGATCTCATTGCGGATGGCTGTGCGCAGCTCATCGACGCCATCGGCGATCAACGGCGCCTCCACATGAAGCGCCGGGGCGAACTGATTGAAATCCGCATGGCCGCCAGTGGGAGAAATTGCATGGGGCGCGACCAGCATTCTCGGGCCCGAAAAGTCGCCACGCTCAATCGCGTTCCTGATTTCAATAGTGGGAAATTCATAAGCCACTTCACCGGGAATGCGGATCGTCGTAAAGCCGATGGAAAGCAGCGTCTGCACCTTTTTCAGGCCGGTCAATGCATTGTAGGATTCCGACTGCATCGTTCCGGCGACATCGATGAGCGACTTTGTGCTGTCTATGGTGAGATGCACATGGGAATCAATCAGCCCCGGAGCGCAATAGCGATCACCGAGATCGACGAGCGCCGCCCCTGACGGCGCATTCCCTGCGGGCCCTATGCTTTCGATCCGGCCGCCGGTGACGACAATGTCCTGCCCGGCAAGAATGCGGCGCTTGTCTACGTCGATGACATGCCCGCAGCGCAAGACCGTCTGCCCGCTTTCAGACGCAGCGCTTTCCGCCGCCGCCTGCATGCAAAAGATTGAGACGCAAAAGCCCGCCGCGGCCGCAAGGGCGCAGCCGCCACGGCTTAAAAGCTTTGAAAATTGCACCAGCATTGCCCGCTTCCCCATATATCAATTCCAATTCTGATCCCGCAAAACGGGTTGGAATTTATATTATACATTATTGTCTTTTTCGCAAGGCGCCGATTGAGCGCCCGCCCCTTCCCCGCCATCCAACGGCATTTCACCATTTCAGGCCTTGCCGTCACGGCGCCTCAGCGGCCATTGAGGTTGATCTTGTATTCCGGCGGCGGAATATCGCCCGCCAGATTGCGCACCATGAAATCCCAATCGCGGCGCATCACATAGCCTTCGCCGATAAACTGGTGATCGCGCCCCGGCATGTAAAGCATCTCAAAGTCCTTGTTGGCGGCGATCAGGCCGTTCACGAACTGCATGAGCTGGCCCGGCGGCACATTTTCATCAATCTCCCCGAATTGTAGCAACAGCTTTCCCTGCAAGCGTTCCGCCTCAAGCGAAGCAGCGACATTGCGCCAGTTTTCCGGGATCTCTGTCAGGCCGTTTCGCCAATGTTCCCCATTGCTATAGACCGGCAATCCATGAAAGGCCGTCCAGTGGTAATCATTATACATGGCGTGCGAGTCAGCCATGCCCGCGCTCGAAATGCCGGCCTTGAAAAAGTCCGGAAACTCAAGAAGCCCGCGAATGGCGGCAAACCCGCCATAAGAGTGCCCGATAATGCCAACCCGGTTCATATCCATATAGCGCCGCTTTTTCGCAAGCGTCTTCAAGGCGTGCACGTGATCGCCGAGACCGATCAGATTCAGGCGGCCGTAACCATATTGCGAAAATGCTCTGGAACGGTTCGGCGTGCCCCGCGCATCCAGCGACACGACAATGAAACCAAGCTCAGCATAGGAAGACGGCGCCACGGGCTGTCGCCCGCGCCACGCCTGATAAAAATGGCGCGCCGTGATGGCGATCAACGGGCTCGCATATTGCGCGTCGATCACCGGATATGATTTCTTCGGATCGAAATCGCTGGGCTTATAAATAACGCCCCACAATCGCGTCTTTCCGTCCGGCGCGAGCACGGAAAATTCTTCCGGGGCGCGCCAGCCGGCCGCGTAAAGCGCATCCGCATCCGCCTCTTCCACTACGGAAACGAGAGACTGGTTTTCAATATCGCGAATGACAAATTTCGTCGGCGCATCGACCCGCGAATAATTGTAAACGGCATAACGCCCGGATGGTGAAACAGGATCGTAAGGCGCCGCGCCGTCGCCGGAGATCACCCATTTCTTGTTAGGCAACAGCAGGTGGTCGGCTTCTTCCGGCGTCAACAAGCTCAACCCCGACCCGTCCAGCCGAACGCTGTAGAAATAACGGTAATAGGGATTGCCGGGCCGCGCGCCGCTGGCGGTGAAATAGACAAGCCCCTTCTCTTCATCGACATCGATAATGTCGCGCACCAGCCAATCGCCGGCGGTGACCGCGTTCAGGAGTTTTCCCGTCGCGACGTCATAATGATAGAGATGCCCCCAGCCGGAGCGTTGCGACCACCACAGGGCTTCGGTTCCATTGCGAATGACGCTGATATTCGCCGGCTGGTATGAAGAAGAATTCACGTCCATGCGCGGGGACATTGCTTCTTTTATCACCATGCGCGCCTTGCCTGTCGCCGCGTCGACTTCGAAAAGATAGGCGCTTTCCATGTTGGCGCCATGGGCGACCATGAAAAGACGGTCGCCGCTGTCAGACCAGCTTATATCGCGTATGGCTGTCATGTCCTGATTGGCAAAGAGAAGATCTTCATAAGGAAGATCAATGCGCCGCTGCCCGCCCGTTTTCACATCAACGAGATACCAGGTGAACGTCACCGGCTTTTCCCCCACAAGGGCGATGCGGATATTGTAAAGATCGGGCCGGAATGAACCGTCATCGGGAACCGAATTCACAAAAGGATAGGGCTTCACATGTCGCTGATCCACAAGCGGGACGAGCACAGTGCGGTTATCCGGCGACCAGCGGGAGTCAACCGGCTTATTCTTTCGTTCTAAACGCTTTCGCGGAATGAAGTCCGCGCGATTATCAGGATAAAGCCCCCAACCGAAATTCGGTTCGCCATTTTCTGTCAGCGCATGTTCTTTTCCGTTCTCAAGATCGAGCACCCAGAGATTGCTGGCGCGGGTGAAAACGCCCCGCTTTCCGTCCGGGGAGACTAGCACTCCTTCCGGCCCCGCTTCCGGCGCTTCATGAAACGACATGGGACCGTGCAGGGCGAGCGATGTTTGCAGTTCGACGGCGCTAGCCTCGCACACAACCGGCTTCAGCGTGCATGAATAGGTCTTGCCATCCGCATAAAACGAAATCGCCGACATATCCGGCGCATAAGAAAAATGCTCGAACGGCAAGGCGGTCGCGGAATACGCCGCCGCGCCCTCGCCGTTCAGCGCCGCGGCAAGAGCGCGATGATCGAAGGCGGGCTGTTTCTCGCCGCTCGCCGCATCGACCAAAACGAAATCATGTCCGTTTTTCAGCTCGCGCCTGTACCAGAAGACGTCGCGGCCGCCTACCCAATGGGGAAGGACGAATCCATTGCGAACCTTGTCCACAAGATTAGGCCCGAGCAGCGCCTCGGCGCGCGCGTAAGTTTCCTTGCTGATTTTTCGCCCGGCGGCGTCCACGCCCCCCGACATCATCGCGAGGGCGACGGCGCCCCGGCCAGCAAAATCTTCAGCATGGCGAAAAGATCCTTAAAATCAGCGTTTACCGAGCCACATATGAGACGATTGGCGCCGCGCGCCACATAGTATACACTATTGTATCTTTAGTCCAGCAGCTTCCCGACTCCCTTGCCGTCCGAATAGGAAAATCTAAATGGAACGAGATATTCGACACACAGACGCCTATAAACGCGCAGAAAAATATTTTCGCGACATTCATGGGCCGGGCGAAAAGATTCCTACGGACGGGGCCGATCTGGCGCTTTCGCCAGACGGCGACAGGGCGATTTTTTCCGGCGTCATATTCGACGATCTGCGTTCCGCGCCCCGCAATGAGCTTGTCTTTCTCTACACGCACACAGGCGCGCAGACATTCCTTGAAAGCGATCTCGCCCATGCGCGTCTCGGCAAGTGGTCGCCGGAGGGAAACCAACTGGCGTTTCTGGGCGACAAAGCCGGCGACGGCAATTTCCAGCTATTTCTTGCCGACGGCGCCGGGAACAATGTTCGCGCACTGCCTGCGGCGGACGGCATGGCGGAATATTTTCACTGGTCGCCCGGCGGCGAGCAAATACTGGCAGGCGTAGCCGGATTCGGCGCCGATCTCGCCGGTTGTCAGGGCGGTGCAAAAACACTTCATAAACCGGACGACCTGCCCGATTGGCTTCCGCAAGTCGACACAGGCGACGCGGAAAATCTCTGGCGCAGTATTTACCTTTACAACGCCGCGAATGAAACAAGCCGCCAACTGGAAACGCCCGGCGTCAATATCTGGGAGGCCGCATGGCTCGGCGACAGCGCCATCGCCGCCGTCGTTTCAAATTCCCATTCCGAAGGCACATGGTACGCCTCCAGGCTCGTATCCATCGACATCGCCACGGGCGATATGCGTGACCTCTATACGCCGCAAGACCAGATCGGCGTTCCCGCCGCAGCGCCGTCAGGCGCGCATGTAGCGCTTATCGAAGCGGTTTGCAGCGACCGGCTTATTCTTTGCGGAACGCTCATCCTCATCAATGCGGAAACACAAAAGGCGCAGCAGATCGACACGGGCGGCGTAGAGGTGACGCACCATGTCTGGCGCGATGACGACACGCTTGTTTACGCCGGACACAGATCATTTGAAACCGTCATCGGCGAGCTTGACCTCAAAACCGGCGCTGTCCGCGAAATCTGGGCGAGCGAAACGCGCACTATCGGCGGTTGGTATCCGTCAATCTGCCTCGCGCCTGATGGCGGCGTCGCCGGGATCGCCGAGAGTTACGACACGCCGCCGGAAGTCGTCCTGTTCAAGGACGGCGCCCATCACGTCATAGCCTCTCTCGGCACGGAAAAGAGTCGCGCGGCGGACTTCACCACGGCAAAAATCGAGCCGGTGCGCTGGACCGCGAAAGACGGCCTTGAAATTCAGGGATGGCTTGTTCGCCCAAAAGGCGAAGGCCCCTTTCCGCTTATCATGGATATTCACGGCGGGCCGGTCTGGCATTGCCGCAATCGCTGGCAAGGACGCCTGCGCGCTACCGCAATTCTCGCCGAGAACGGTTTCGCGACATTCTTTCCCAACCCCCGAGGCTCCAGCGGCAGAGGGCAGGATTTCGCCCGGCTGGTAAAAGGCGATATGGGCGGCGACGACACCTATGATTTCCTGACCGGTCTCGATGCGCTGGCGGAACGCGGCATTGCCGATCCGGAACGGCTTGGCGTCACCGGCATTTCTTACGGCGGCTTCATGTCCTGCTGGCTCATCACCCAGGATTCCCGTTTTGCGGCGGCGATGCCGATCTCTTCGGTGACGAACTGGTACAGCCAGCACCACACCTGCCAGATCCCGTTTTTCGATCCCTATTTTTTGAATGACGATCCGATGTCGCCGAACGGGCGGCATTTCTCCCGCAGCCCGCTCATGCATGCGCGCAATGTGAAAACCCCGACTCTGCAACTCACCGGGGCGCTCGACCAGAACACGCCGCCGACGCAAGCGCTTGAGTTTCATCACGCGCTGATCGAGGCGGGCGTTGAGTCGACGCTTGTCACTTATCCAAAGGCAGGCCACGGCATACGAAATTTTCCGGACGTGATCGATCATACGGCGCGGTATTTCGAGTGGTTCGACACAAAGATGCCGCCAAAACCGTAAGACCTGTCTGCCGCATCAGCGGGCTCCCGGTTCTTTGGCTCGTGAAACCCCTGGAAAGAACACGCGCCCGCCGCCCGCATCATGCATCCGGCGAGCGAAGAAAGGCGACAGGAAATAAAGCAACACAGCACATCCAAGGGCGAACAGGCCCAACCGGCCATAAACAGCAACATAATGGGCGCCTGCCTCGCTCACATTAAGGGAGCCGCCCGCAAGCGGCGCCGAAGCGCTGGTGAGTTGGGCGATTTTTCCGGCTATGAAGCTTGAAGCGGAATAAGCGAGAAAGAAAGTTCCCATCATCACGCCGACGATGCGCGCCGGGGCGAGCTTCGTCACCATGGAGAGCCCCACCGGGGCCAAGCACAACTCCCCCACTACGAGAAAGAAAAAGTTCAGTACGAACCAGCCGAGCGCCACTTTTTCGCCCGCACCCGTTACAGACACGCCGAGAACCAGCATCAAAAAAGCGCAGGCAAGAGACGCCAGCCCGAGAGCGAATTTAACAGGCGTCGCCGGCTCCAGTTGCCGTTTTCCCAGGAACATCCACAGCATGCTGAAGACCGGCGCCAGCAAGATGACAAACACAGCGGGCAAGGCCTGGAACATGGAAGCGGGAATTTCATGACCCAGCACCGTTCTGTCGACAATCCGGTCGGCAAACAGGTTCAGCGAACTTCCCATTTGTTCGTACAAAGCCCAGAACCCGACAGTGAAAGCGAGCAAGGCGGCGCAGACAAGCAGCTTGTCCCGCTCCCGCCGGTCGCATTTTCGAAAAGCGAAATAAAGAATGAAAAAACTTGTGCCGGCGCCGAAAACCGACAGGGCGCCAGCCACAAGCGCCGGCCGGGCAATCGCGAACCATGCGAGCGCCACCAGCAACAGGGCGAAGATGTAAATCGCAGTTTCTCTTGTCACGCCCGGCGCCAGCCGCTCGCGCAACAGCTCCGGCGCGGCGGGTTCCGCCCGGCCTTCAAGATATTTTTGCCCATGCAGGAATATCGCCAGCCCGATCAACATGCCGACGCCAGCCAGCCCGAAGCCATATCGCCAGCCATAGGTCTGGCCCAGCCACCCGCACAGCAGCGGCGCCAGCGCGCCGCCGATATTGATGCCCATATAGAAATAGGTGAATCCGGCGTCGCGCCGCGGATCATCCTTGTCATAAAGCCGGCCCACAATCGTCGAGGCATTGGTTTTCAAAAAGCCGACACCAACGACGATGAGTGCGAGCGAGAGAAAAAATATGTTCTGGTAGACCGGGTCGCGTTCTACACTTTCTCCTTGCGCGGTCAGCGCGACGACGGCGCCATCGCCTTCGAAGGCCATGCCGAAATGCCCTAGCACCAGCAAGACGGCGCCGAGCGTCACCGCCTTGCGCGCTCCGAGATAGCGGTCCGCAAGCGCGCCGCCGATCACCGGCGTCATGTAAACCAGCGCAGTGTAGGCGCCGTAAATCACATAGGCCTGTTTATCAGCGTAAAGCAGATGTTGCGTCAGATAATAGATCAGGAGCGCGCGCATGCCGTAATAGGAAAAACGCTCCCACAGCTCGGTCAGAAAACAGATCGCCACCCCTTTGGGATGACCGCGCCAGAATAATAGAGATATGTCGCTTTCTCCGTTCCGCTCCATGCAAGCGCGCAAAGAGTCCGCCTTCCGCGCTCACAGCTTCGCATGAGCCTGCGCTTTCAAAAAATGCATCCCGGCTCATTGCGCGGCGGAAAAACCGCCCCGCGCCCGAGACGCCCTCTCCGCCGATTATTATACATATATGTTTTTTAGACAAGGAGCCGCCTCAAGGGACTGCTGCTTTATGGCGCGCACCCTTTGGAAATAGGCCAGTTACACAGCAATACATCTAAACGCGAAAACACCGCCGCCCTGCTTGTTGCCTTTTATATTCATTACTGTATTTTTAAGCAGCCAAGGCGCTTTCTCGGCGCCCATGCCTCTGGCCGCCCCGCGCCGTTTCTAATTGAGAGGCGTCATGCATGCGATTTCGCCGACCGCTTCCTCCTTGGCGCAGAAGTCTTTTTTACATCCGGCTTAAAAAGAAAGGGCGGGCTTATGACGACTGATCGCAGAAATTTCATTAAAACCGCAGGCATCGGCATTGCAGCTTCAAGCGTTGCATCGGCGGCGATGAACCAGGCGTCGGCCGCGCCCCCGTCGGCGCCGCGTTGACGCCGCCAGCCAATCGCCAGGGGCCAAAAGAAGTTATCGAAGGCAAGAAAGCCGTCGCGAGCAGCCAAAGCCCGATTGTCACGCAAGTCATGCTGGACACGCTGGAGAGCGGCGGCAACGCCGTCGACGCCGCCGTGGCGGGGGCTATCGTTCAAGCTACCGTGCAACCGGAAATGACCAATCATACGGGCACGGTGAGCTGGCTGTATTGGGACGCCAAGAAACAGAAAACCTACCAACTGAACAGCATGGGAACGCTTCACCCAGACCTTCCGCCCTTCCGCCTGTATCCGGAAGGGGTTGGCGGCGTCGCCGTGGGCTCTCCCATGGCCTGCATTCCCGGCTTTATGCCGGGCATCAGCGCGATGCACGAACGCTTCGGCAAAAAAACCTGGAAGTCGCTCGTGGAGCCGGCCATTCCGTGGGCGGAAGATGGCTTTCCCGTCGACGAGTTCCAGCGGGCGGTTTTTGAATTCGAACTGGAAGGCAGCACCTGGTTTCCAGAAATGCGCGCGCTTTTCGCACCGGACGGCTTTAGCCCTTCCATCGGCGAAAAACTAAAAAACCCCGCCCTCGCCAAAACCTTGAGAAAGCTGGCCGACGAAGGCCCCGAACATTTCACCAAGGGCGGCTGGGCGAAAGATTTCGTGAAACTCGCAAACGACCTCGGCTGGCGCATATCCAAAGATGACCTGACCAGCAACCCGCCCCGCTGGGAGGAGCCGCTCAGCTATCGCCACAATGGCTACGACATTGTGCAGACGGCGCCGCCCGAGCGCCAAGGCCTTTATTGCTGCATTGTGCTCGGCATATTGCGCCACCTCGAAATTTCCAAGCTGGGCCACTACACCGAGTCAGCGGAAAGCCTCTATTATATGGCGCAAGCCTTAAGGCGCGCGCATTTCGAACTTGGCCATCTCAACGATCCGAAATTTTTCGGCGACGCCCGAGACGTTTGGATGTCGGACGACTATCTCGCCGGCATCGCCAGGATCTTGAAAGCGTCGCTCCCGAAAAAATCCGTAGACCTTACAAAGCATGTGCAGCTCACGACGCACAGAGGCAATCTCGAAGCCTTCGGCTGGGCAGTCGGCGGGCCGCAAAAGACCTTGAAACAGCCTTCAGGCAGTTGCGAACTCACTTGCGTCGACAAGGACGGAAACTGGGTGCAGATGATGAATACGCTTCAGTCCGGCGGCATTCCGGGCATGGTCGTCGGCGGCGTGCCCATGGTCGGCAGCCACGCGGCGTTCAGCATGGATGCGTCCATCGCCGGATGGCTTGGCCTTCCCGGCAGCCGCATGCGTTCTGTGATGAGCAACACCATCGTGTTCAAGAACGGGCGGCCGATCCTGTCCCTGGGCTCGCCCGGCAATGTGCATTGCACCGTGCCGCAAATGCTCTCCAACAATCTTGACTATCAGTACACGCCTTATGAAGCCGCCATACTGCCGCGCATGCTTCCCATGCATGAGGATTATACGATCGAAATCGAATCGCGCATCCCCACGCCAACATTGAAGGGCCTCGCAAAAATCGGCTCCAAGTTGAAACCTTTGCCCCCCTATGACTTCCATATGGGCTCTTATCAACAAGCATGGCGCGATGAAACAACAGGCCTTCTCGGCGCAGGAACAGACCCGCGGCGCGCCGGAAAGGCGGGCGGACTTTCGTAAATCGCAACAGCGATCTGCAGACGCATAAAGACGCCTGACGGACAAACCGTCAGGCGTTTTTCATTTTCCTCAACGCCGCCGCAACAAACGGGGCCACAGGCATTTAGTGTTGCAATTTCAACAAAACCCGCCAAAACATGCAAAACTTGAAATTACTGTATGTTGGAGCCCTCATGGCGAACATCACCAAGACAACTCCGGAAGAATGGCTGGAAACAGCCAAGCTCGCGCTCATCAATGACGGCGTTGCCGGGGTCAAGGTCGACCGCCTGGCCAAAACGCTGGGCGTTACCCGCGGCGGCTTCTATCACCATTTTAAAAACCAACAGGACATTATCGACCGGCTTGTTCAACACTGGGTCGAGACGAATGACATGGTGCCCGACGTCAGCGGCCTTGAAAGCTCAAGCGACGCCATACAAAAATTAAACGAACTTACCGAGCGGGTTATTTTCGAAGAGGATTTTTCACCATCTTTCGATCTCGCCATTCGGGAATGGGCGCGCGTCGATGAAAAAATAAAAAAAGTGGTGAACAAGGTCGATGCAAGCCGCATCCGCAGCCTTGTGAAGATATTCTCCACTCTCGGCTGCGATCAGGAAGAAGCCGCAATCCGCGCCCGCGTGTATTATTTTCATCAGATCGGTTTTTACACGATGGGCTATCACACCAAGCAAACGCGCGGCAAACGCCTCAGCACGGCGCCGATCTACATGCGCATCCTGTGCGGCAACCGCTATGTCGAAGCCGTCGATAAAGAAAGCAAGAAGTGGGCGTAACCCTACCCCTTCACGCCGATGAATAATAATATCGCGATCATGGCCGGCGCGAACCATCTAATGATAAGCCGCCAGGCTTTAAACGCCATCCCGTTCGGACGAAGGCTCAATTCTTCGGCCATGCTGTCCCGCGATATGATGTGCCCGGCGAAAATCGAGACGAGCATCCCGCCCAATGGCAGGCCGACATTGGACGTAAAGCTGTCCACCAGATCAAACATGGTCGCCTCCTGGTAATGAGGCAGGAAAGACAGCGGATGAAAGTCCGCTGCAATGTTGGAAGAGAAAACCGTGGGCAGCCCCGCAAGCCAGCATAGCCCCGCGGCGATGGATGCGGTGCGCGGACGCGGCCATCCCCGCTCCTCTCCCCACGACACCAATACTTCAAACAGCGCGATAGACGACGTCAACGCCGCCACCGCAAGCAGGGTGAAAAATGCACTCGCCGCAAAGCCGCCGACGCCAAGCCCGGAAAAAGCGGCGGGCAAAGTGACAAAGACAAGCCCGGGCCCCTCCGTCGGAGAAAGACCGTAAGCAAAAACAAACGGGAAAACAGCAACGCCCGCAATTAATGCAACGCCCGTATCAGCAAAGGCGATAATCACCGAAGTGGACGGAATTTTGACGCTCTTTTGCAAATATGCGCCATAGGTCATCATCGCCGCCATGCCGACGCCGACGGAAAAGAACGCTTGCCCGATAGCGTTCACAAAGGTGAGCGCTGTGACTTTGGAAAAATCCGGTTTGAAAAGGAACGACAGACCGCGCGCCGCATCGCCCGCAATGATGCCATAGGCGGCAAGCAGCAATAAAAGAACGAACAAGAGCGGCATCAGGATCGTCACCGCCGTTTCAATGCCCTTTTTCAGACCTTGCGAAACAATCGCCGCATTGAGCCCCAGAAAAATCGTCTGCCAGAATATCAACAGAAGCGGATTATCCAGCAGGCGCGCAAAAGCATCGCTCGACGCGCTCCCGTCTATATTGCTCAACGCGCCGGTTGCCCCAAGCATTATGTAATGCATCGTCCAGCCGCCGATAACGCTGTAATAAGAAAGAATAAGGAACGAGCACAACATGGCGACGCCCCCTGCAATCGCCCATAATGGCGAAGCCTTCTGGCTCAGCGCGACCGCCTTCATCGTCGCGGCAGGCGTTTTGCCGCCGCGCCGCCCGATGGCGAGCTCCCCCATGACAATCGGCACGCCGATTAAAATCACGCAAACCAAATAGATGAGCACGAACGCGCCGCCGCCGTTTTCTCCGGCGAGATAGGGAAAGCGCCATATATTGCCAAGCCCGACAGAAAAACCGATCGTCGCCAAAACAAAAACCAGCCGCGAGGACCAGCTTTGGTGAACATCACCGGACAAACTTGGCGCCATTACACTTAAGCTCCTGTTTTTTTGTTTACCTGAAGCGCTTCGCACGCACTGCTCAACATGCGCCACGCATAGGCGGCATAAGGCTGATCGACGATCACGCGATATGTCGGGGCTTCATTGCATTGCTGAATGAAAACGCGAATTTCTCCCAGCAAGGATTGCGCGCATTGCCCGGCCGAGAAATTGCGGGGATGCAGGTCAAGCGGGCAAAGCGCAGCCAAAACATCGCGCGCGATGGGCTGGGAAAGCTGGAACGCTGTGTTCGCATGGGTCAGCGATAACAACAATCCGCCTTGCGCCTTCGCATTCTCACGCACCGCCGCGCATTTCTGATCAAGATTGGCTTCCTCGCCAAGCAACAGCCATTCGCCCGGCGCCAACCAAGCCAGATCGACACCGTCGGCGGAGGCAAACGAATTGGGCGTCTTTGGAAATGGCGAACCAAAAATCGTTTTCAATTCGCTCATGAGAGAAGGCGCGTCGCCTTTGACGAAAATCTTGGCGACGCCAAGAAAGGTTTCCTGACGCAAGTTCACATTGTCGATGAAAACTGGCGGCGTCGACAAGACGCGCCCCAGCGGCGGCGGTTTTCGTTCTAGTCTAGCCATTCACGCGCGCTCCTTCCTTGTCATAAACGCACGGGTCGGTAATGCGCGCCCGGCGTGAAACGCCGCGATCCCAGACTTTCACCTGCTCTCCGAGCCGGCGGCGCCCGTTTTCAATCACCGCCAACGCCAATGGCATGTCAAGCGTTGCGGAAAAAACACTCGACGTAACCCAGCCTTGCGTCAATGCCGGCGGATCGGCTTCAAGCGGAAGAATATGCGCGCCAATGGCGAGCGGACGCTTGTCGCTGTCTACGCATTCTATGCCGACAAAATGCCGGCGATCTTCACGCAGCCCTTCCTGCGTCATGGTGGAGCGCCGGCCGATAAAGTCGTCAGCCTTGCGGGCGATCACTTCTTTGAAGCCGATATCCTGGGGCAAGGTCGTGCCGTCCGTATCGGACCCGACATGCAGGAAGCCTTTTTCGATACGGAGCGCCATCAGCGTTTCAATGCCGAAAGGTTGAATGTCGAATTCTTTCCCGGCGTCGAGAAGCGCATTCCAGAGCGAAGCGCCATACCCCCATGGCACGGCAAGCTCGTAAGAAAGCTCGCCGGAAAAACTCACACGCTGAACGCGGCACTCAACGCCCTCAAATTTGCCTTCGCGCATATGCATATGCGCAAACGCCTCAGATGAGAAATCAATCGTGCTGTCGAATTTCTGAAGCAAGTCCCGCGCATGCGGCCCGTTCACATTCATCACGGCCCAAGCGGTTGTCACATTCTCCACAACGACATCGAGATTGCGCCACTCGCATTGCAGCCATTCGTTCATCTGCTCGGTTATATGCTCGACGCCGCCGCTCGTAGTCCCCACGAGATAATGATTTGGCGCGAGGCAAGCCAGAACGCCGTCATCAATCACGACGCCATATTCGTTCAGCATAAGGCCGTAGCGGCAACGGTTCGGTTTTAGTGTTTTCATGTTGTTCACATAAAACCGGTTCAGGAAGATCGCCGCATCGCGGCCGAAGACTTCAATCTTGCCAAGCGGCGAAGCCTCAAAAAGCCCGACGCCATTGCGCACGCTCAGGGCTTCCCGCCGAATGGCCGCGCTTTCCGTCTCGCCATTGCGCGCATAGTAGGCCGGTCTGCGCCACCGGCCGTAATCTTCAAAATGCGCGCCAAGTTTCTGATGGTGCTGCTCAGCGGCGAGCAAACGCAACGGCAATAAATTTTCACCGACGCGACGCCCTGCAAAGGCGCCCATTTCGACAGGATCGTAGGGCGGCCGGAAAGTTGTCGTCCCGACTTGCGCCATCGGCTTGCCGAGCTCGCTCTCCATGACGCCGATGCCGTTGACATTGGATGTCTTGCCCTGATCGGAGGCCATGCCGAGCGTCGTATATCGTTTGACATGCTCTACAGACTTGAAATTTTCGCGAATGGCGAGGCCAACGTCTTCCGCCGTTACGTCATTCTGAAAATCCACCCAGGATTTTCCACGGCGCCGGGGCTCAATCCCCGACATGTCGACCCGCCAAAGCGGCCGGACCGCGCCTGCCTCGCTCTTATTGACTTCCGGCACAAGCAAATCCGGCGCATTAAAGCCGCAATCGCGGGCAGCGTTCGCGCCTTCGCGCGCCGCATCGGCAAGGCTTTTCGCGAGTGAAAACTCCCCCGCCGCAGCGCCGATGCAAACGACATTCTGCCCGCATTCGCGCGGGACGAAAGCCTGAAGCGCGTCATCGAATTTCAGCTTGCCGCCCGCCTGTGAATAAAGGTGAACCGCGGGCGACCAACCGCCGGAGGAGAGAACTGCATCGCACTCGACCAGGCGGCGGCTTCCCTTTACCGCGCGCGCGCGTTCATCGATTGCATGCAATTCCGCCTGCCGGACGCCTTTCGCCCCCGCCGCATTGGTGACCGCCGTCTGCGCAAAGACGGGAATATTTTGAACATGCGCCGCCATGCGCGCATGCTCGGAAGCGCTTTGACGGGCATCGGCAATGGCGACAACATTCACGCCAAGGCGATGCAACAAAGCTGCGTTTTCATATCCGCTGTCATTATTGACGGCGAAAAGCACATTCTGGCCCGGCGCAGCAGCGTATCGTCCGGCATAGGCCGCGCCAGCGCCCGCAAGCATAACGCCCGGCCGGTCGTTATTGGGAAAGACAAGCGGGCGTTCAAGGGCGCCGGTCGCCAGAATGACGCGCCGCGCGCGCACATTCCACATGCGCATACGCGGGCCGCGCCGCTGTTCCCGCGGCAAATGATCGGTCAGACGTTCGCACAATCCCACAAGTCCGTGGTCGTAGAAGCCAAAAGCCATCGTCCGGTTTAGCAAGGTCGTTTCCGGCGCCGCCTTGAGTTCGCCGACAACGCCGTCAATCCATGCCGCGCCCGGCTCGCCGTCGATCCGCTCATCGCGCCAAAGCAGCGAGCCGCCCCATAAGGGATCGCTTTCCACCAGCATCACCCGCGCGCCGGAACGCGACGCCGCCTGAGCCGCCTGCAATCCCACAACACCGCCGCCGATAATCAGCACATCACAGGACTCATAACGCGCATCATATTCATCCGCGTCGGGCGCGTCCGGGCAAACGCCAAGGCCGGCGGAGCTGCGAATGGCCGGCTCAAACAAGCGCCAGTCAGGCCACATGAATGTCTTGTAGTAAAAGGCGGCGGGTATAAAACGGGACAAAAGAGAGTTGACCGACAAAAGATCGAAGGCGAGGCTCGGCCAGGCATTCACCGGCTGCGCCTCCATGCCGTCATACAGCTCCACAACCGGCGCTTTCGCGTTCGGACGTGCAAATCCGCCCCTGTCAAGTTGAACCAGCGCATTTGGCTCATCCAGCCCAGCGGCGAGAAGCCCGCGCGGGCGATGATATTTAAAGCTGCGCCCGACAACGCCGACCCCATTCGCCAGCAAAGCAGAGGCAAGCGTGTCGCCTTCATACCCCTCATAAGGCGCGCCCTCAAAAGAGAAACGCAGGGCCTTGCGGCGATCTATCCGCCCCCCGGTTTTTAGCCTAAATCCGCTCATTGTTATTCCGCCCCTTCTAGTTGCGGCGGCGTTTCATCCATGCCGTAGACAGCCAGAATTTCATGGGTGACCGTGCTGCGCGCGACATTGAACCACTGGCGGCAGCCATGTTTGTGCATCCAGCGTTCATAGTGAACGCCTTTCGGGTTCTGGCGGTAATAGAGATATTCCGCCCACTGCCTTTCGGAAACCTCGTTATAAGGCTCGGGCCGCACGATATGCCCTTCTCCGCCGCAGCGAAACTCGACCTCGGCTCGCGGGCCGCAATGTGGACATGTTATTTGAAGCATATCCGCCCTCTAATGCGCGATGCCGGCGCCGGCCGCTTCGTCTATGAGCGCGCCCGTTTCAAACCGTTTCAAACTGAATGCCGCCGTCAAAGGATGCGGCTCATCCCTTGCAATCGTATGCGCATAACAAAAACCCGCTCCCGGAATGGCCTTGAAACCGCCCGTGCCCCAGCCGCAATTGAGATAAAGCCCTCGAACCGGCGACAGCCCGACCACCGGGGTTGAATCATGCATTACATCAACGACGCCGGCCCATTGCCGCAAAATGCGCATGCGCGAAAACCGGGGAAACAACTCTAGAACACTCGTCGCCGTGCTTTTCATTACCGGCAGATCTCCGCGCTGCGCATAAGACGGGTAAAGATCCAGCTCCGAGCCCATGACAAGCTCGCCCTTATCCGACTGGCTGAGATAAACTCCAAGCCCCATGGACAGGAGAACCGTGTCGAGCACCGGCTTAACCGGTTCGGACACGCATGCCTGAAGCGCATATGAAATAATCGGCAGGCGAAAGCCCGCTTTTTCCGCCAGAACGGAGGTGTGTCCGGCGACGGCGAGCGCAACCTTGTTCGTCTTGATGTCGCCGCGGCTGGTTCTGACGCCGGTGACGCGACCGTCTTCAATGTCGAAGCCCGTCACTTCGCAGTTCTGGATAATATCGACTCCGCGCGCACTTGCCGCCCGCGCATAACCCCACGCCACCGCATCATGGCGCGCAACGCCGCCGCGTTTTTGCAAAAGCCCGGCCATTACCGGAAAGCGCGGCGCATCGCTGAGAATGGGAATGCGCTTCCTGACTTCCCCGGCGTCGCACAATTGCGCATCGACGCCGTTCAGCAGCATCGCGTTCACCGCCCGTTGCAACAACTCAACGCTGTGACGGTCATGCGCGAGAGTCCACATGCCGCGCTGCGAGAACATGATGTTGTAGTTCAGATCCTTGGTGAGGCCTTCATAAAGCTTGAGTGAAAAATCGTAAAATGACGCTGACTGAGGAAAAAGTAATTGGACCGAATAACAGTCGTGTTGCGCCCTGTGTTGCCGCCTCCGATCCAGCCCTTTTCAAGCACGGCGATGTTTGTCAGCCCGTGTTCCTTTGCGAGGTAATAAGCCGCCGCAAGGCCGTGCCCGCCGCCACCGATGATAACGGCGTCGTATTCAGCTTTGGGCTCGGGGTCGCGCCAAGCCGGCTCCCATCCTTTCTGTTTATTGAACCCTTCCCGCAGCAGCGAGAGGGCCGAATAATGTCGCGTCAAGTTTCCAGACTCCTATGAAGGGGGCTTTTAATACACTACTGTATTTATGAGAGCAACACAAAACGACGGCGATTTCTGAAACAATTCCGCACTTTAAGCCGGAAAAATGGGGGGCAGAATCCCATCGGGATACTTGTTTCAAGCACCCTCGCCATGAGGGCGGCGCGCAGTCCGGGCGCCCAAAGCAATAGGCGGCGCTTCATGACAAAATCATCAACGCCCCACGCGGTCATTTTGGCCGGCCACCCAACACCGGCCAGCCCAGCATCTGCGCGCACATTATTTTGCCCGGCTTTTAATTCCCTGCCGGTTCAACGCCCCTTACCGGCATTTCCTTTTTCCCAATTTCCCGCTTGTTTGACACGGGCAAGATAGTCGATGTCAGAGGCGGTGATATCGCCAATCCGCGCGCGGCCCATAAGCGCCATGCCGCGTTCGATTTCAGAACGAAAAATCGACAGAACGCGCGCCACGCCCGCCTCTCCTCCCGCCGCCAGGCCGTACAGATATGGCCGGCCAATCGAGCACCCGTCAGCGCCGAGCGCGATCGCCTTTAACACATGGGTCCCGCGCCGCACGCCCCCATCGACGATGAGTTGCGCCCGCTCCTGGATGCAATCGCGTATCGAGGGCAGATAGTCGATAGGGGCGCCGACGCCGTCCAATTGCCGCCCGCCATGGTTCGACACCATGACAGCGTCCGCCCCGCACTCAACCGCCTTTAAACAATCGTCAGGCGCCGAAACGCCCTTTACCGCCAGCTTTCCGGTCCACTGGCTGCGCAGCCACTCCAGATCCTTCCAGTTTGCAGTCCAGTCGAACTGATTATTGACATAGTCGATGACACTGACGCCGCCCCGATTGAGGTCGCCGACATAGTCGACAATATTGGCGAGCTTGAACGAAGGGTTGCGCAGCGCCCCCATGAGCCAGCGCGGGTGAGCCGCAAAACTGAGCATGCTGCCCAGTGCGAAACGCGGGGGCATCACCATGCCGCTGCGCAGATCGCGCTCGCGATTTCCAGCAACCGCCGTATCGGTCGTGAGGCACAGCGCGCCATATCCGCTTTCCGCCGCGCGCTCCAGCAACGCCTTGGTCAATCCCCGGTCCCGAAAAAGATAAAGCTGGAAGTAGCGCATCGCTCCCGTCTCTGCGACCGTCTCGATCGAGGCGGTCGCCATCGTCGATAATCCGTATGGCGTCTGCGCCGCTTTCGCCGCGCGGGCGACAGCGCGCTCGCCCGACGCATGAAACAATTGAGACATACCGGT
This sequence comes from Hyphococcus sp. D3-15, assembly GCF_055809375.1. Taxonomy (NCBI): domain Bacteria; kingdom Pseudomonadati; phylum Pseudomonadota; class Alphaproteobacteria; order Parvularculales; family Parvularculaceae; genus Hyphococcus; species Hyphococcus sp. D3-15. The sequence goes on from NZ_CM147910.1 coordinate 4,044,285, forward strand.
CGGCGACAACATCAGCGGCAGGGATGAAGGGAATCCCAAAGTTCAGCGCTGGTATCGACTGCGCTAACATCGACCAGCGTATGCTGCGCCAGCACCCAGTCGTTAAACGCCTCGGAATTGCGGCGGAGCGTCCATTCATCGTCGGCGCCGCCTTGCAGATAATCGCGCAGCGCCAGCGGCAATGCACGGTCCGCCAACCGCCCCATCTCTGCAATATTAAAGACCTGCGCCAGGTTTGCGCCGCCAATCATGGCCGCAACCATAACCGCGCAAACGCATGAGCAGGCTGGCTATCGCCCGCCTCATTCACGGCTGGTTCCTTTTCCTGCGCGTCTCATATCAGCCGGCGGCATATTCCCGCTCCCAAATTTTCGTCAGGTCGTCCAGAACTGGCAAAGTGACAGGCCCCGCAGCCATCAAGGAGTCGTGGAAGCTGCGCAGATCAAAGCGATCGCCAAGAGATTGTTCGGCGCGCGATCTCAACTCACAAAACTTCAAATTGCCAAGCTGATAACTCAGAGCCTGAGCCGGAAAAGAAATATACCGGTCAACCTCGGCTTCGATCGTTGGAAGCGGGATCGCCAACTTGTCGGACATAAAGTCTATGGCCTGTCGCCGGCTCCACCCTTTCGCGTGAATTCCGGTGTCCACCACCAGGCGACACGCCCGCCACATCTCCGTGTCTAACCGGCCATAACGCTTCTCGTTGCTGTCATAGAGCCCCATCTCTTCGCCAAGCCGTTCACAATATAACGCCCAACCTTCCAGACAGGCCGTGTATTTGAGCGCGCCATGCCGCCTGAATGCAGGCAGGCTTTCCATCTCCTGCATAAGCGCGACATGCATCAGATGGCCCGGCCACGCCTCATGCAGCGCTATCGCGGTGTAAAGATATGACGGCAGCTTTGACGGCGTGGATGTCACCCAATGCACCCCGGCGGCTGACTTGTCGGCCGGATTGGGCTGCGCATAGGCTGGCGGCATGCTTTCCGAAACAGCGGCCGGAATGCTGCGCACACCATAGGTGGCGCGTGGCACGCGGCCAAAAAAATCCGGTATCTTCGCGTCAATGCGCTTGGACAGAATTTCAATCTGTTCGCGCAACGCCTCGGCGCTGTCGGCCACCATTGTTTTATCTGACGTGATGCGGCGGCGATAGCCTTCAAGATCATCCTCATATCCGGCCGCAGCAGCGACCGCCCGCATCTCCGACGTAATGCGTTCAACTTCCGCAAACCCAATTTCATGAATTTCAGACGCCGTATGCGTTAGCGTGGTATGCGACTCAATGAGAAAACCATAATACGCCTCACCTGAGACATCATCCGTACACGCAATGCTGTCGCGACCGCCCTCATGAAGACGGCCGCCTATGAAGTCCGCATATTCTCTCAAGGCCGGCAGCACGCTATCCGCAATGAGGCGGCGGGCTTGTTCCGCCAGCTCCTTATAGCGCCCGGCCGCTCGCGCAAAGGGTCCGTAATAGGCGCTCTCCTCAACGGGGCGGACGGCGAGCGCATTGATGTTGTCGGACGCCCGTTTGGTTGTGAGCCGCGGATAAGACAGCCCCTGCTCCAGCCCCGCCTCCAGCGACTCCCGAACGCCAGCCAGTCCGGGCGCTATTAACTTCAGTCTCTCGACATATCGCTCTGCATCCTTGGCTGCGTTGAGCGATATGGCGCCAGCCCAATACTCAAACATGAATTCAGGCCCGGCTGGAAACAGGGTCGGGCGCAGATGCGCCTTGACCTCAACCATGCGTATGAAATTACCAAGCTCGCGCCGTAGCAAGGCATTGGTGGCGCGGCTCTGATCGTCGAGCTCTGCAACGTCTAACCGGTCAAGTTCACGCAAAGATTCACGCGCCCATTCGGCCCGCCGCTCGTGATCTTTCGGGCTCTCACGCAAAAACGCGTCATCGGGCATTTGCGCGCCAGCGAAGAAAGCGACCAGCGGAAATTCACGGCACTGAAACTCCCAATACCGCCCGCAAATCTCACGCAGCGCATCTTCTGACTCCGACATGACGATCACCTTTTCTTATGCAACAGACAGTTACCAGCCGCCGAGCGCAAACCCGAGACCGCGTGCGATCGCCGAAGGAATCACCGAGCCGTGTCCCTCCCCCTCGAACACAACATGTTCGAGTTCATACAGACCGGTATTGCGAAGCTCCTCAGAAATTTCACGAGCCGCATCGACCATTCGCGACCGCGCAACGAGCGCTTGCATATCGGCCAGGTTCATTCCGGCCGCCGCCTCTGTCGGCGGCTCCTGCTCCGTTCCGCCGACGCTGACGAACACGCGCGGCTGTTTGGCCAGCCCGCCGAGCATTTCCTTGAACGCCGGCAACTGGCGCATGACTGCGAAATCGTCCCACCACAAAGCGGGACTGCTGGCCAGAAAGACGTCAAAAGCGTCGGGACGCGTCAGCAAAGCATGCATTACGAACAGTCCGCCCAAAGAGTGGCCGAAGAGCATCCGCGCGCCCCTCGCCGCCTGCGGACAGCGGCGCGTCACCTCATCGGTCAACGGACCAGCCAGAAAAGCCAGAAAAGCGTCCGCGCCGCCGCTTTGGTCTCCGATCAAGCCAGCCATCGACGCCGCCACCTTGACCGCCTCCAGACTTTGCGGCGGCGTCAGGTCCGGCGTTCGCCTTTGGGCGAATTCCAGAAACGGAAGACCGTAGCCGACAGCTACGACCACCGGCTGTGACAACCCGCCATAGCCGCGATAACGCGCCGTTTCGGCGACAAGGCTGAACAACATATCGCCGTCGGTAACGTAGATTACCGGCGTCTCTTCATCTGCGCTGAAATTGTCGGGGCGCGCAATGCTGACCGCCAGGTTGCCCTGTCCATTCGGGTGGGGCAATTCGAATTGCTCGACTGCGGCTGACGTTAAAAGGCTCATCTTCTCTCCATGAGATATACTTCGCCTACTGAATTTAGTCGGCTCCGCTGGCATCGCCCACATAGCCGGCGCTGATCGCTAATCCGGCGGCCAGCGTCTCTGCATGCAGGACCGGGTCGGCTTCTTTATCCACCAAAATTATATATGCGGCGCCGGCCTCCATTTGACAGTGGATCCGGGCGGTCTGCTCAAGCCCGAGCGGGAGCGTGATCTCTCCCTTAGCGCAGATTGCTTGCAGGCTTTTCTCGAAATAATCATACGTCAAATCGTAGGCTTCCTTGGAGCCCGGCGGATTTTCCGCGTTCATGAGTTGAGAGGCGGTAAACTCCAACGACACGCGCATGCGCCTGCGGCGACGGTCATCACCAAGCAGCGATGTCAGATAAGCGCGCGACAATCCGGTATATTGCGACCAACTTTCAGCCGGCTCAGGCGAGCGGAGCGGATCGAAAGTGCAAGCCGCGACGACCAGTTCGTCACGAGTTTTGAAATGCACGTAAAGCGCACCCATGCTGACTCCGGCCCGCTCGCAAACATCGCGCGTGGAAGTTGCGCTGACTCCCTTTTCCAGCATGCACTCCAGCGCAGATTGCGCGATTAGATCGCGTTGCGATTCCATATATTCCTGATCGCGCTTCGGCATTCCTCTCTCCACTCACTCGATCGCCACCGCCAACCGGCATAGCAAATTCGGCTTGACGCATATAAAAAACGAGCGCATGCTTTTTTTAAATCGATTTCAGTAGTGTCGCAAGAGGAGAATGAGGGGATGCTTCAAAAAAATCACAGAAAGAACGCGGCTTCGCGCTGGGCGCTTATTGGCGTCACCGTCTTCACTATGCCCGCCATCGCTCAAGAATCGCCGTTTCCGGATGACGAGATCATCGTAACGGCGCAAAAGCGGGGGAGCGCCTGACCGACATACCGCTGTCGGTCACGGCTTTGCGAAGCGATGACTTGCAGGACCGGGGGGCCCTTCGCCTTGAGGACTATCAGGCCTATGTGCCGGGGCTTTCCACAATTGCTATTGCGCCGGGCTACACCCAATTGCAGATTCGCGGCGTCACCACCGGCGTGAACCAGCTCTCGGCGACCGTGGGCTCCTATTTCGATGATGCGCCCACCAATTCAAGCACGGCGACGGCTTTAGGCAATCGCCTGACGCCTGACCCGGATCTTCTCGACATCGCCCGGATCGAAGTGCTTCGCGGGCCGCAAGGCACGCTGTACGGCGCAAACGCCCTTGGCGGCGTCGTCCGCTACGTTCTTGAACAACCGAGCCTTACCGAGAGCGGCGGCGCAGTCCAGCTTGGCGTCTCCACTGTCGAGCATGGCGATGTCGGCTATCTGGCGCGCGGCGCATACAGCACGCCATTGCTGGACGAAACTCTGGGCTTCCGCCTGAGCGGTTTTTATACTGAGGATCCGGGTTACATCGACAATGTCGCCGCCGGACGCGACAACATAAACAAGTCCACGAACTGGGGCGGGCGCGCGGCCCTTTTGTGGGAGCCTGCGCCGGACTTCTCAGCATCATGGTCAAGCCTTTTCCAGCGGCGCGAGACAGACGGCTTTGCATCTGAAACCGTTTTCTCACCCGGTCTGGAGCCGACCACTGGCGAATACAACCAGACCCGCGCGACCGATGAATTCATAAACACCGATTACCAACTGCACGCCCTTACGCTGAACTTAAAACTCGGCTTTGCAGATCTTGTGTCGGCGACGAGCTTCGGCCGCCAGAAAACCAGCATATCGTCTGACGTCACCGATCTCTTCGGCCCCCTCCTCATGGTCCCGGCCGTATCGCTGCCATTCGAGAACGATCTCAAGAAATTCACGCAGGAAGTGCGTCTGGTGTCATCTGGCGATGGGCTTGTCGATTATGTCGTCGGCGCATTTTACACCAATGAGGACGTGACCAACTTCAACGGCGCCATCGCATTCCTGGCGCCCGGCGAACCGGCGCCGGCCCCCATCAACCCTCTCCTCGCCGCATCAATCGACAGCAAATATGAAGAGATCGCCGCATTCGCCAACGCCACCTTCGATCTTTCCGGTCGCTTTAGCCTGCAAGTCGGCGGGCGCTTCAGCCACAATGAACAGGAATTCCGGCAGATCATTGACGGGGCTCTGTTCGGCGCGCTGGCAGGCTCGACCTTTTCGGGAACTTCGAAAGAGAACGCGGCGACATTCGCTGTCTCGCCCCAATACCGGATCACACCGGAGCTTAACATCTACGCGCGCGTCGCCAGCGGCTTCAGGCCGGGCGGAACCAATCTCGTACCGCCGGGCGGCACCGGTATCGTGAACCCCGCCTATGGCTCAGACTCGCTCATGAATTATGAAGCGGGCCTCAAAGCCAATCTGCTGGATCGCCGTCTCGATCTGGCGGTTGCGGCCTTTCTCATTGATTGGGACGACATCCAAACCACTGCGCAACTCGCCGGGTTCAACTACCTGATAAATGGCGGCCGCGCGCGCAGCAAAGGCGTCGAAGCCGAAGCGCACTGGAACGCCGACGGGCTGAGCGTCGGCGCCAATCTAAGCTATACGGACGCCATCACGCGCGATCCCATCGCCTCGGTCGGCGCGCAAGCGGGCGACGACCTGCCCTATACGCCGCATTGGTCCGGGGCGCTAGTCATCGATTACACCATGCCTCTAACCCCCGATTGGAATGCAAGCTTCGGCGGCGGCGTGCGCTATACGGGAGAGCGTCAAGCCTATTATTCTCTTCCCACAGCCGCCAATCCCGGCGGCCTCGCGCTCTTGGAGATGGCGACGCTCGATCTGAGAGCCGGACTGAACCACGGCGCTTACACGCTGAACTTCTATGTCCAGAACATCACCGACGAACGCGATATTGTCGCCGTGCAAACCGATGCCGCCAACCCGCTGACCGGCGCCGGCGCTATGGCCAATATCGCGCGTCCCCGGACGATTGGCCTTGTGCTGAACATCGGATTTTAAACAAAAGCGGCTGAACGGAAACGGGAAGGCTTGCGCATGATGGCGCGCGCCTTCCCCTTCAAAACGGCGATTAACTCGTTGCGTCAGGACTTCACCTGCGCGCCTCTCGCGAGCACCAAGCGAAGCTGGCCGAGATATTTATTTCAATGAGATCGATACAAGGCGTTGCACTCTTCGGGAGGCAGGGGCCGGAGGTTCGAATCCTCTCACTCCGACCATTTCATCTCGCACTTACAGTCAATGCGTTTTGGCGCTGTGTTTTGGCACTGTGTTTCGCCGCGGATCCGCGCGCGAAAAAAAGGGCCCCGAAGGGCCCTTTGCATGTGCGGTTCCGGAGCGTTCAGTTTTTGCGCGCGCCGCGGCGGAACACGCCGCCCATCATGCCGATCCCGCCCAGCATGAGCAGACCGGCGGCCGGCAGCGGCGTTTCCAGCACCGGATCCATATCGCCGGCGTCATTGTCGAGAAAAGAAAACCCGTCAAAGGCGCCGACATATCGCCGGTTGGTTCCCGAATAGTTGGCGTAATAGGTGTAGTCGGTCGCCAGCGCAGTTGTGCCGCTCGCGAAAAACGCCATCAACGCAGCTTCGGTAAGCGGCCCGCTCAGGGAAATCGCGCCGGGCTCGGCTGCAAACAAAAACGACACGTTTCGGATGTTGATATTGTTGAACGGAATGCCGTCGTCGCTGATGGTGAAATACACGCCGACGCCAAAGGCGGGGGATTTGCCATAGGCGGTGCGGCTGCTCGAATAGAATGTCGACATGGTGACTGAATCGAACGCGCCCACATAACCGTCTATCGAGTAGGACGCGGAAATGATTCCATCGTCATCATATTCAAGATCGAGCAGCAGGGGCGCGCCCGCCGCCGTGGTGAAGTCGTCATACTGACCTGAAATTTTGTGAATGGCTTCGATGCTCAGCGTCGCCGCCTGCGCCGGGGAAAGCAACGCCCCCGCCGCCATCATGACCGCTGCGCCAATAGCGGTTACTAACTTACTCATACTCCGATCGCTCCTTCATAGGTTAAGGATGACGGCCGGCGGCTTTATGCGCGCCAGCAGACCACCCGCCTCTCTGTTAGGGACATGCTTGCGCGAAATCGGCGTCATCAAAATTGATGACGCCGGCGCGTGGTTGAATTTTTCAACGCGCCGCGATGCTCGCCTATGCGCACGCTTTATTGTTGCGTGCTGGCGCCCCGCGCCATGCCGGCGGTTGTTCGCCAGATGTTTGACCTGCATAGTCAACTGGGCCGGAGCCTTTGCTCCGGGGGAGAACAGCATGCCAAAAGCGACGCCGTTGCGCTTACCGTTGACGATTGCTTATGCGGTGCTGGCTGTGTTTGCAGCGGTCGGAACGCTCTACGCCATTCGCAACGGCATGGAAGCGACGCGCCCTTATTTTCACGGATCGGATTTCCGCCTGTTGTGGCTGTCCGGCACGATCTGGCTCGACGGGATCAGTCCTTATGACGGCGTGTTCGCAGACTATTACAAAAAACACTTCTCATTTCTGCAAGACGTGCCGCAGGGGCATTTCTGGGTCTATCCGCCCCATTGGTTCGCGCTGACCGCGCCGCTGTCCTTGATCGGCTATCATCAGGCGCATGCGCTGTGGACCGGCCTGAGCATTGGCTGTCTCGCGCTGTCGTCATGGCTGGTCGCGAGCGCAGTGATTGACGACCGGCGCCTGGCGCTGATGGCCGCCGCCGCCGCCTATATCGCCCTCACCATCTCGCAGATGACCGCTCTTGCGCTGACCTTTGGCCAGACCATGCCGCTAATCTCGGTCGGGGTTGCGCTGATTATCCATGGCATGGCGCGCGAGCGGCGCGCCGCGATCATCATCGGCCTGTTGATCCTGTCATTGAAACCGCAATTCGGCGTGGTGTTCGCCGCCATGGTCTTCGCGCATCCGAAATATTGGACAAGCGTCGCCATCGCCGGCGCGATCGGCGCATTGCTGCTGGCGCCGCCCTTGCTGATCGCCGGCGTGGGCGAAACCATTACAGGCTTCGTTCATAATCTCGGCGCCTATGCGGACTCCGCGCTTGAACCGCTTTTGCCGATCAACCAGACCGGGCCCGCGCAATTTTATTATCGCGCCACCGGCGAGATGATTCCCGGCTGGCTTTTATATGGCGCCCTTATCGCCGCCGCCGGCGCACTCGCCTTTGCATCACGTCAACGCGCAGCCGGGCCGGAAGCGAAAACCTATTTATGGATACTCGCCATCGCCGTGACCATGCTGTTCGCGCCGCTGCATCATTACGATCTCATGTTCGGCCTGTTGGCGACGCCGCTGATCATCGCGCTTGCAGCGCGGCGCGGGGTGACGCTGATCGACGCCGGGCTCGCCTTGCTTCTGGTGATGATGTGGCGCGGCAAGAATTTCAACGCGGCCCTTGGGGTGCCGAATATTATCGAGGAAGGCTTGTTTGACGCGTCGCTGATGATGACCGTGCTGAGCGCCGCCTTCGCCGCGACCGCATTCGCCGGATGGAAGCTCGCCTTGAAAGGCCGCCCGCAACCGGACAGCCTGCTGGCGCCGATATTCGCCCGTCTGCCGCAAAACGATTTTTTCCGCGTCTTGCAGCATGGGGACCGGTCTTTCACCGCCCTTGCGGGCAAGACCGGATAAGCCCGGCGCCTTACGCGCTCAATTGCGCCGGATCGAGGCGCGCAAGCGCGTCCGCGCCGGCGGTGATCGCATCGGTCAGCGCCACCGCTTCGGTGAGATAATTGTCAGCGAAGAAGCGCGCCATTGCGATCTTGGTTTCGCAGTAATCCTTGTCGCCGCCTTCGTGAATCTCCAGCGCCGCGGCGAGCGCGGCTTTGCCGAGATAATGACCGCCCGCGACATTGCCGAATTGTTTCAGATAAGGCGTCGCCCCGGCCAGCACATCCGTCTGATCCGTCTTCGCCTTGTCCAGCAGCCAGTCCGTCGACGCCGCCAGCGCCTGCGCCGCCGCAAGCAAGCGCTCGCCAATATGATGCAGCTCTTCGCGCTTGGCGGCCTTCAGCAGCGTCGCCTGATTTTGAACATCGGCGATGAAACTTTTCGCCGCCGCGCCGCCATCGCCCTGTAATTTGCGGCCCACAAGATCCATCGCCTGAATGCCGTTGGTGCCTTCATAGATCGCAGCGATGCGCGCATCGCGCAAATGCTGCGCCGCGCCGGTTTCCTCGATATAGCCCATGCCCCCATGCACCTGCACGCCAAGCGAGGCGACTTCATTGGCGCGGTCGGTCGCCCAGCCTTTCGAGATCGGCGTCAGCAATTCCTCCAGCGCCTTGGCTTCCGCGCGCGTCTTGTCGTCGGGCGCGGCGTGCGACAGATCATAGGCGACGGCGTTGGCGTAACAGATCGCGCGCGAGGCGTCGGTCAGCGCCTTCATGGAATAGAGCATGCGGCGCACATCGGGATGTTCATAGATTGCGATCATGTCGCCGGATTTTACGCCGGGCGCGCGGCCCTGTTTTCTGTCCTGCGCATAGGCAAGCGCGCGCTGATAGGCGCGCTCCGCGACGCCGACCCCTTGCATGCCCACATCGAGGCGCGCGGAGTTCATCATCACGAACATGTTTTTAAGGCCTTTATTCTCCGCGCCGAGCAGCGTGCCGTAGCACTCGCCGCGATCGCCGAACGCCATCACGCAAGTGGGCGAGCCATGCAGGCCCATTTTTTCTTCAAGCTTGATGCAATGGGCGTCGTTGCGTTCACCCAGCGAGCCATCGGCGTTGACATGAAATTTCGGCACAAGAAACATCGAAATGCCGCCTGTCCCCGCCGGGGCGTCAGGCAGGCGCGCCAGCACCAGATGGACAATATTGTCCGTCATGTCGTGATCGCCATAGGTGATGAAAATCTTCTGCCCACTGATCTTGTAACGACCATCCCCGACCGGCTCGGCCTTGGCGCGGATCGCGGACAAATCCGACCCGGCGGATGGCTCGGTCAGATTCATGGTCGCCGTCCATTCGCCGGTGATCATTTTTTCAAGATAGGTTTTCTTTTGCTCATCCGTCGCCGCATGCAGCACCGCCTTCACGGCGCCGGTGGTCAGCGTCGTGCCGATGGCGAAACTCATACAGGCGCCGTTCAGCGCATCGACCAGCATCGTCGCCAGCGTCGCGGGCAAGCCCTGTCCGCCCGCCTCTTCGGGGAAAGCCAGCGACGACCAGCCGCCTTCGACATATTGCGCATAGGCTTCCTTGAAGCCGGGGGTTGTTCTGACAATCCCGTTTTCAAGCGTTGCGCCATTGCGGTCGCTTTCCTCATTGAGGGGCGCGATCACGCCGTCGCAGAATTTTCCCATTTCCTCGATGATCGCCGCGACCAGATCGTCAGACAATTCCGGGAAGGCGCCGGACTGTTCGAGCGCGCCAAAGCCCGCCGCATGATCGAGGATAAAGCGCATATCGCGCGTGGGGGTTTTGAAGGTCATGGCTCGCTCCGTTTGTTGGCGCTCTTATGGCCCATTGCGACCGGATTTCGTAGAGGCAAATGCAGGTAAACAGGCCGCGGCAAAGCGATAGCCCAAACAAGCGGGGGCTGCATTATCGCCGGGTGGCGGTGGCTATCAGCGCTGAAAGTATCTTGTTGCCCCCCAATCCTTCAATATAGAAGCAGCTTTGTGCAATCTGTCTTGCCGTTGCAAACTGCCTATCCCTGAGGAATACTCTTGAGCTGAAACGGGGCGGGTATGGCGAATTCAAAAAAACCACAAACGATGTTGAATCCTTTGGCGGGCGCGTCGTTGGCGAGGTCAAAATTATTTCGCGCACGCATGTAAGTGGTCATGCGCCGGCTGGAAGGCATACGAGCGGCGCCATTTACTCCAGCACTTCAGAAGAGACGCAGTTCTTTCTCAAACTGTTAGGCGGCAACGGCCGCGAACGCGAGGTTCGTGTACCCGGCGTGCTTGGCGTCACCGCTGGTCATGCGGTGGGTGTCGCCGAATTGCGCGGCCGGGCGGTGGTGGTGCATAATCAAACAACAGACAAAGTCACTTGGTGGCCACGCCTCGTAAAAAGAAACACTAAGCCTCGTGACTACAGATCCATGGGATGGCTTTTAAGGCTGCTGTTGTTCGCCGCGATGATTGCGGCCGTGTTTATCGGAAAGGCGGCTTTTTCAAAATACGCTGGGCGGGAAATTTCTGAGACTATTTTTATTCAAAAGGAAATTTTAGCCAGCGAGTTTGAGACTTGTGCTGCCCCGCTTATCGGCGTGTATCATGGAAAGCTCGCGGCTCTCCAGGCCGATGCAAAAACTCGACAGCTGGACTCATCGTGTTCATATAGCTTCGAACAGCCTTATGATCCTTCTGATGCAAAAGTCTTTTCCGAAAATCTTATCGACAGCTATTTTGGCCTTAGCCGGAATAGCACCCCAAAAGAAAATGACACAAAGGCGCTGGTGCTTGGCGCGGCCTATTGTGGTTTTTCCATTCCGCGCTCGTATGATTTAGCGTTCGCCGAAAATGAGCTTTCCTACAGACTGGAAAACCCCCGCCAACGGTCAGATTCGGCTTTTGCCGACAGCTTAGCGTACACGAACCGCCGTATCGAACTGCTGAAAGAGATGGACAGGGATCTCAATAACCTCTGCAGCGCCGAGTATTCTGCGGCTCAGAATGCCTGGCCGGTTATCGACCAGCAATCAGGACGCCTTTTGTCGGTCGGAAGAATACTACTCGTCGCATCACCATTCGCAATTGTAGTGCTTGTCATTCTATACCTCACATCTCAAATCCGTGCAGCATGGAAGCGCAGACAGCATATCCGCAGGACAATCGAATTTGCTAAGTCCTTAGCGGAAATCAAAGCGACCGGCGCCACTGCTATGGGAGCCTGACGGAGCACTACTCACTTTGCGTATCTGCTTCTAACCTCAATCCAAGGCGCAGACAGCTTCAATCTCACCCTGACGCGCCGTTTTAAACTACGCGACTAATCGGCGACCGCGACAAATCCATCGTCGCGGTCGGTATTATCTCTACCAGGAAGAATTGCGACTTTTTTGCCGATACGCGAATGCTAGTCATCGCCGGGCGGCGGCGCGTCGCAGACATCGGCATAATCGACGCAGCGCAGCCATGAATTCACCGTACGCGTCAGATCCGCCGGGCCGACGATTTTCAGATCGCCTTCGCGGATCGCGTCTTTGTAGCTGCGATGACCGAGCCAGCAATCCGTCATCGCGCGCACGGTTGTTGTAAAATACAAATCCACATCGCGGCCGGGATCTTTGATGCAGACATCCACCTTGTCTTTCTGCACCACCAGCCACCAGATCCGGTCCTTGCGCATATCTTCAAATTCAAAACGCAAGGTCGTGTCATCGCCGGGCAGCTTGTCTGTGGCGATGGTGCGTTCGAGATAGAGCATCAACAATTCGACGTCGTAATCCTCGTCAACGAGATGTTCTTTCGCCCAGCGCATGCCCCAGTCGCCAAGGCTCTTGAGCACCGGCCCCAATTCCTCGCAGGCGGGCGTCGGAAAATATTCGTAGGTTTTCTGGCCGGGAATTTTCCGCTTCACGATGAGGCCATGTTCGGTCAGCGATTTTAAGCGGCTGGTCAGCAGCGCCGGTGAAATCGTGCCGAGACCGCGTTGCAGCACATTGAAGCGCCTGCCGCCCACCAAAAGCTCGCGGATGATCAACAGCGTCCAGCGATCGCCGAGCAACTCCGTCGCCTTCGCGATGGGGCAGAACTGGCCGTATTGCATGGGTCTCTCCCTCCCTTGCCTGCCTGGATGCGGGGCCTGCTTCAGATCAGGAAGCGGGTTGCTTCAAAATCTGTAGCGCCAAGCTTCAATCCGTGAAGCAGCCCGCTCCGTTCCGGCCCCCTATGACCGGTTCATCGAAACGAGGCAACCGGAGGAACCCGCACATGGCCGCACATATCCCACAACCCGCCGCTTTCCGGGGCGCGTCCGCGAGCCTTTCCTGGACCACCCCCTGGCTGCAGCGCTTCGCCGGAATCGCGAAGAAGACCGGAATCGCATCCGGCCTCGTGGCTCTCGGCGCGGCGCTGCATGTCGCCTGGCATGTGCTTCCTTTCTTTCAGGCCGCCGCGGCGGGCGGGCTGGTCCTTGCCTGCCATTCATAAAAACCAACAACAGAAAACGGAGAAACCCATGACCATCAATGTGAACCCCACGGAAGTTTTCGCCGGCCAGGTCGTCGGCGATGTGGCCGCCGCCATGTCAGGCGTGCTGACCAGCCTCGGCCACAAGCTCGGCCTTTATCGCGCAATGGCCGGCGCCGGGCCTGTTTCATCGAGGTCGCTGGCCGGAAAGACCGGTCTCGCCGAACGCTATGTGCGCGAATGGCTGAACAACCAGACCGCCGGCGGCTATGTGACCTATGACCCGGCGTCGCAAACCTATGCACTGCCCGATGCGCATATTCCCGTGCTCGCCGATCCCGACAGCCCGGTGTTTTTGATCCCGGCGCTGGAAGTCGCGGCTTCGCTCTGGTTTGACGAAGACAAGATCGCCAACGCATTCCGCACCGGCGACGGCATCGCCTGGGCCGACCATCACGAGCGTCTGTTTTGCGGCACTGAGGCGTTGTTCAAGCCCGGCTATAAAGCGAGCCTCGTCGCCGACTGGATCGGCGCGCTGGACGGCGTTGCGGAAAAACTGCGCGCCGGCGGCAAGGTCGCGGATATTGGCTGCGGTTATGGCGCGTCGGCGGTGCTGATCGCAAAAGCCTTTCCGAAGGCAAGCGTGCATGGCTTCGACAATCACCTTCGCTCTGTAGAAACCTCGCGCAAGCGTGCGAGGCGAGGCGCAGGCCGGAGACAATATCGCTTTCGATGTCGCCACCGCGAAAAACTTTCCGGGCAAGGACTATGATCTCGTCTGCTATATGGATTGCCTGCATGATATGGGCGACCCGCTCGGCGCCGCGCGCCACGCCCATGCTGCGCTGAAGCCCGGCGGTGCGGTTCTGCTGGTGGAGCCCGCCGCAGCCGACGCGGTCGAGGACAACATCAATCCGGTGAGCCGGCTTTACTACGCGGCGTCCACATGTGTGTGCACGCCCTGTTCGAAATCGCAGGAAGTGGGAGCCGCGCTTGGCGCGCAGGCCGGTCCCGGCCGCCTGTCGTCGCTCCTGAAAGAAGCGGGCTTTGCAAGCGTGCGCGTCGCGGCGCAAACCCCCTTCAACATCATCCTCGAAGCCCGCAAGGCCTGAGCGCGCTTTAAGGGGGGACAAAACGGCGCGTCCTCTATGATTGAGGGCGCGCCGCCTGCTATAGGGGCCGCCATGACCGCGCCCGACCACAAAAACATTGAAGACGCCGCCCGCATCATTCGCGATGGCGGGCTTGTGGCCATGCCGACCGAGACCGTCTACGGCCTCGCCGCCGACGCCACCAATGACAAGGCGGTCGCGCGCATTTTCGAAGCCAAAGGCCGCCCGCAATTCAATCCGCTGATCATTCATGTGGCGGGCCCCGAGATGGCGGCGCGTAATGTGGAGATTTCACCGCTCGCGGAAAAACTGATGGCCGCATTCTGGCCCGGCCCGCTGACGCTCGTTCTGCCGCGCAAGCAGGACAGCGATGTTTCCCTGCTGGTTTCCGCCGGGCTCGACACCATTGGCGTCCGCATGCCCCGCCATGACCTCGCGCAAGCGCTGATCAAATCGGTAGACCGCCCGCTGGCGGCGCCCAGCGCCAATCGCTCGGGGACCATCAGCCCGACCCGCGCAGAACATGTGCGCGACTCCTCGGCGCCCGCGTCGACATGATCCTTGATGGCGGCCCCTGCCCCATCGGCGTTGAATCCGCGATTGTGAAAGTCGAAAATGATGTTGCGACGCTGTTGCGACCCGGCGGGATTGCGCGCGAGACAATAGAGCGCGTCATCGGCGCGCCGCTTTCATCCGCCCACGGAAAAATCGAGGCGCCGGGCATGATGTCCAGCCATTACGCGCCCGATGCAAAGATGCGCCTGAATGCGCGCGAGCAGAAACCTGGCGAAGCCTATCTCGGTTTCGGCGCAATCGCTGGCGAAGGCCCTGCTGCACTGAATTTAAGCGATAAAGGCGACATTACCGAGGCCGCCGCCAATCTGTTCGCCCATTTGCGCGCCCTCGACCGGCTTGCGCAAAGCCACGGCCTCAACACCATCGCCGCCGCGCCGATCCCCATGGAAGGATTGGGCGAAGCGATCAATGACCGTCTCGCCCGCGCCGCCGCGCCGCGCGGCTGAACACCCTGCCGAAAAATTCGCGCATCGCGCGCGGCCTCGCCGCCGCACCGCCTTGAAGTTGCAATCGCCGGCGCGCCAGCCAGTGAAGACCATAACCTTTGCGCAAATGCCGCGCTGCAAGGCTTGCCGGATGGCGGATTTTTTGCAATGCAGCAAGCGCCGGTGAAATTGCACCGGATTGTCCAGTTCAAAGAGCTCAAAATGATCCATATTTCCCCATCCTCATCCCGCATCCTCGCCGCCGCTTCCGCCGCCATGCTCGCGGCGTTCGGTCTTGAGACAGGCGCCAGCGCCGCGCCGGTGCAGGCCGCCGAACTGATGGGCGAATACAATCTGATCGTTCTGGGCGACGCCACCGCAAGCTCTGAGACCGAAGGCACGGTCTATGTCGGCGGCGACCTGACCGGCGCCGGCCCTTACGGCGTCAATCCCGATAACCTGACCGCGAGCTCGCTTGGCGGCGCGCTGGTGGTGGGCGGCGACCTTAAAGGCGAGGTTCGCCTGTTTTCCGGCGCCGCCGCAATCGGCGGATCGATCACCGGCACGCTCCATAATAATGGCGGCGGCGCGGTCACCGAAGGCGCCAGCATCGACACTGCGTCGGTCGCCAGCGCGGCCCTCGCGCTCTCTGCAGAGCTCGGCGCGATGTCCGATTCCGGCGGCTCGATCACCGGCGGTCAGAACGCCGTGTTCAATTCCGTCGCAGGCCCGGACGGCGTTGCGGTGTTCAACATTGACGGCGCATTCTTCAGCGGAATCTCCAGCCTCAATTTTAACACCGGCGGCTTGACCACGGTCATCAATGTCGCCGGCGACCTGATCACGCTGGGCAATGGCTTCAACTTCAACGGCTCGTTTCCGACTGTCATTTTCAACTTCTATGAAGCCACGTCGCTGACCGTCAGCACCGCCTTCGGCGCCTCGATCCTCGCGCCGCTCGCCGACGCCACGATCAATGGCGGCCGCACCCAAGGCTCGGTTGTGGTCGGCTCTCTGGTCCAGACCGTCGAGATTGACGGCCCGCTATTTGATGGCGAGCTCCCGGTGTCCGAAGTGCCGCTGCCCGCCGGCGCGCTGCTGATGCTGACCGGTCTTGCAGGACTTGGCGCCGCCAAGCGCCGCAAGCGCGCGTAAGGTTTTCACCGCGAGCGCTCAGCGCAAGCCGCGCGTCGCGTAAACGCCTATTCCGGTTTTTTGTATTTGTAGAGAATGCGGTCGGTCATCCGGCGCACTTTGGGGTCGAATATATTCGCCTCATAGTCGTCATCGTCATGGCGCAAAACATCGCTTTCGCCGGTCATGATGAAACCCGCATCATCTGCAAGCTGGCGGATGATCGCCGGATCGATCCGGTGGATCGTATTGCCGATGGCTTTCGGCGATCCCGGCGCCGCCACATGATCGACTACGACAAAAGTCCCGCCGGGCTTGAGGATGCGCATGATTTCCGCAAACGCCGCCGCGTCATCGCCCAGCATTTCGCCGCCCGGCGCATAATAAAGATCATGCGGCCCGAGGATCCAGGTGACGATGTCCATGGCGCCGTCTTGCGCGTCGAGTTCGTCGAACCGGCTCTTTGAAATGCGCACATTGTCGAGCCGCCCGATCACTCGCGCCTCCACAATCTCTTTGACGAAGGCGTCGAAGCTTTCGGGATTTTGCATCACCACCAGCCCGTCAGGGCCGACCATGTAAGAAAGCAGCTCGGTGTAGTAACCGGTGCCGCCCTCCAGCTCGAATACCTGATCGCCCGGGCCGACGCCCATAAAGGCGAGCACATTCGCCGGCTTGCGCATGTCATCATCGGCGCGGTCCTGCGCGGAACGCGCGGGGTTCGCCACCGCCTCCGCCGCCTGCATCGCATTGGCGTCGCTTTGCACCGCCAGTTCCGTCGGCGCGGAATCGCGGGCGCAACCGGCCAGCGCCAGCGTTGCGGCGCCCGCAAGCGCAATGGTTTTCCACTTCGAGGTCAGCATGTTGGCGTTCTCTCCCAAAACGGCCGCTTGTTGACAGTCATTGCCGGCGACTTGTGATCTCGTCGCCCGTTCCCGTCGCGCCTTACTCCAGGCGATTGATAAACGCCTTTCGTGCTTATGGCAAAATCAGATCACCTTAATCATGGATTTCAGCGCGGCTTGCTGGGTGAAGTCGCGCTCGCTACACAAGGCGCAGCAACACTGGGATTTCGATGACCGCCACAGCCAGCTCCGAAACCGCACGCAACGCTCCCGCCCGGGACAAGCTTGATGCGATCCGCGCCATTGTCGGCCCGAAAGGGATTTACGAGGGCGAAGACGGCGCGCCGTTTTTGTCCGAATGGCGCAGCCGCTGGCCCGGCAAGGCGGCGCTGATCGTCGCCCCCGCCTCCACCGAAGAAGTCGCCGCCGTGGTCAAATATTGCAGCGACAATGACATCGCCATCACGCCGCAAGGCGGCAATACCGGTCTCGTCGGCGGACAGATTCCCCTGGGCGATGAAATTCTCATCTCGCTCAAGCGCATGCGCCGCATTCGCGCCATCGAACCGTTGAACAACACCATGACCGTCGATGCGGGCGTCACCCTGAGCGAAGCGCAAGAGGCGGCGAGCGAGGCCGGACGGCTGTTCCCGCTTTCCATCGGCTCGGAAGGAAGCTGCCAGATTGGCGGCGTGATTTCGACCAATGCGGGCGGCGTCAATGTCTTGCGCTATGGCAACACCCGCGATCTGGTTCTGGGGATCGAAGCGGTCACGCCCTCCGGTGAAATCTGGCACGGGCTGAAACGTCTGCGTAAGGACAATACGGGCTACGATCTGAAACAATTATTCATTGGCGGCGAAGGCACGCTGGGCATCGTCACCGGCGCGGTGTTGAAACTGCTCCCGGCGCCGGCGGAGAAAGTCACCGTCATGGCGGGCGTCGATGATCCGCAAGCCGCGGTCGCACTCTTGTCTCATGTGCAGAATTCAACCGGCGGTCTCGCGTCGAGCTTTGAGATGATGGCGCGGATCTGCATCGACCTCACGCTGAAACACATTCCGCAGACGCGCGATCCCATGGCGGCGAAATATCCCTATTATGTGCTGACTGAATTTTCCTCCGCGCAAGCCTCGGGCCTGCGCGCGGTCGTTGAAGATGTCCTCGCCGCCGCGATGGAGCAAGGTCTGGTCAAGGATGCGGTGATCGCGGAAAACGAAGCGCAAGCCCATGATTTCTGGCGCATCCGCCATTCGCTGTCCGAAGCGATCAATGGCGAAGGCCTCGGCGCGCGCCATGACGTGTCGGTGGCGACCAGCGACATACCCGCCTTTCTCGAAAAAGCCGGCGCGGCGGTGCTGAAAGTCGCGCCCGATGCGCGCATTGTGCCGTTCGGCCATATTGGCGACGGCAATGTGCATTACGATATTCTAGGCCCCGTCGGCGCCGCGAAAGACGTGCTCGAACCCGTGCGTCCGCAAATCGAATCGACGGTCTATGACGTGATCGGCGAATTTTCCGGCTCGATCTCCGCCGAGCATGGCGTCGGGCGCCATCGCCGCGAATCGCTGGCGAAACGCAAAAGCCCGGTGGAAATGGAAATGATGCGCGCGATCAAGAAAGCGCTCGACCCCAAGGGCATCATGAATCCCGGCAAGATGCTTTAGATTTAAGCCGACTCAACGGACGGAAGCTGTAGACATCTTCCCTTCGTCCTTCGAGACGCAAAAATCCTTCATCCTGAGGGCCGCGAAGCGGCGTCTCGAAGGATCAATGGATTTTTGCTCCTCAGGATGAAGGGCGCGGCAAAGGAACGAAACTCGCCATGCTCATCTTGCTTTCCCCCGCCAAGAACATGAATTTCGACGCCGCGCCCGGCGCGCCGCGCGCGACCAAGCCTGTCTTCGCCAAGGATACGAGCGAGCTGAGCGAGACCACGCGCAAGCTCAGCCGCGCGAAGATCAAATCTCTGATGAAGATTTCCGACAAGCTGGCGGAGCTGAATTACGAGCGCTTTCAGGCTTTCGATCCGGCGGGCAAGTCCGGCAGCGCAAAACAGGCGGCGCTGGCCTTTAACGGCGATGTCTATCTCGGGCTCGAAGCAGCGACCATGAGCAAGGACGATCTCGCCTTCGCGCAGGATCATCTGCGCATCCTGTCGGGGCTTTACGGCCTGTTGCGCCCGCTCGATGCGATCCAGCCCTATCGCCTTGAAATGGGCTCGCGGCTCGCCAATCCGCGCGGCAAGAATCTCTATGATTTCTGGGGCGGGAAAATCGCCGGGGAAATCGACAAGCTGCTGAAGGGCCATGAAGATCCAAGCGTGGTGAATCTCGCCTCGAATGAATATTTCAGCGCGGTCGACCGCAAGGCGCTGAAAGCGCCGGTGATCACTCCGATCTTCAAGGAAGAAAAAGACGGCGCGCTGCGCCAGCTCCAGTTCTTCGCCAAACGGGCGCGGGGGATGATGGCGCGCTGGGCGGCGCAAAACCGGATCGAACGGGTGGAAGACCTCAAGGGCTTCGATGTGGACGGCTACAAGTTCCAGCCAGGCGATTCCGACGACGATCTGTGGCTGTTCTCAAGGCCGCAATTGCCCCTGAAAAAGCCGGCCCGCAAAAAGGCCGCCTGAGCCGACTCCCGGTCAAATCCCGCGCCGGACAGCCCGCTTGGGCTGTCACAAACCGCGCCCAAAACACTGTCACATATTAATGCCCCGCCGCCGAAAATGGCGGATTCATTGGGGTTGCGGGCGTCACAGATATTACAATTATGTGACAAAGGCGCAGCATTTGCGCCTTTCACTTGACATTGCGCATTGAGTGCGCAAGTATGATGACAGTTTTATGACGGACCCTAAAACAACAGGCAATCAAGCCACCAGGAGCGGTCCGAGGAGTTATTATTATGGCAGTTTCAAGCAATCCGGCGGACTTCGCCGACCCATCCATCAAACTCGGCCCGAGAACGATGGTTGCAGCCTTTTATATTCTGATCGGCATCGTCGCGATGGCCGTGGCCGTCCCCGCCGCATTCGCGACCTTCGGATCAGCCTGACGCGCGATCCGGTTCCGCGCCAATACAGAACCGCACATCTCCCAAGCGCCCCAAAAAGCCCGCCGCTCCCCCGGCGGGCTTTTTGTTTGGGCGGGCCCGGCGCTACTCCGCCGGCAGATTTTCCATGAAGAACCGCACGGCGTTTTCGCCCATCACTGCGCGGATCTGATCCTCGCTCAGGCCCGCATCCATCAGCGCCTGCGTGATCGCGGCGAGCTCCGACGCATCGATCCCCGTAGTGACCGCGCCGTCAAAGTCGGAGCCGAGCGCCACATGATCAAGGCCGAGCAGGCCGATCCCGTAGACGATCTCCGCCGCGATGCCTTCAGGCGTCGTGGAACACGCCGCCGCCTCCCAGAAGCCGACGCCCACCAGCCCGCCATGATCGGCGATGGCTTTCATCAGCGCATCGGGGATGTTGCGCGCGGTATCGCAATGACCCTTGAGCCCCGTATGGGAGACGATCACCGGCTTTGACGAGCGCGCCAGCACATCGCGCACCACCGCTTCGGATGAATGGGCGACATCGATGATCAGCCCTTGCGCGACCGCCTCATCCACCGCCTGCTCGCCAAACGCCGTCAGCCCGGCGCCCGATTGCCCATGCAGCGAGCCGCCAAGTTCGTTGTCGAAGAAATGCTGCAAGCCCATGACGCGCATCCCCGCCCCGTAGAGCTTTTCGATGTTTTCAAGCTTGCCTTCCAGCGGGTGCGCGCCCTCAATGCCGTAGATCCCGGCGAGCTTTCCGTCATCCAGCGCGCGCTGAAGGTCGCCTGCATTCCGTACAAAGATGAACTCATCCGGCGCTTTTCGTTCCAGCCTGTCGAGGCGGCGCGCCTGAAACGCCGCGCGGTCATAGATCGAGGTCCATGTGCCAATCGGCCAGCCCTGCGCCGCCATCAGCAAGGGCAGTTGATCGCTATCCGCCGCATTGGCGTCGAGATTCATGTTTTTCGGAACCTTGGTGACCGCCGTGAAGACCTGCAAGGCGACGCCGCCTTCGCGCAGGCGCACAAGATCGGTCTGGCCGCGCGACTGTCGTTTCGCCGGGTCGCGTTTCCATAGCAGCGTATCGGCGTGAAGATCGGCGACGGGAATGCTCGCATGGAGCGCGCGCGCCGCATCGCTGACCGGGTAAGGCTCATGCTCCAGAACGAGATTGGTATTTGCATCAACGCGCTGCGGCACGACGCCAAACATCACATAGGCGCCGATCGCAAACAGGACGCCGAGCGCAAGGCCCAACCATTTCATGCGCGTCTCCCTTATTTTGGCGGAAGAATGTCGCGCCGGGTCCGCAGCGTCAATTCTGACAAGCAGATCCCCACCCGGAAATTGCGTAGCAATTCCCGACCTCCCCTTTTCAAGGGGAGGTGACGGTCGCGCCAGGCGCAACCCAGTCCCTCCCCCTTAAAGAGGGGGAGGCTAGGAGGGGGATCAGGCGCTGGCGTGCAATATCAGCGCCGCAAGGTCTTTCGCCTCATCAACGTCGCGGAGCGTCTCAATCATGCGCACATCAAACGAGACGGGCAGGGATTTCAGCGTGTCTTTCAGCGCGTGTTTGGTTGACCAGCGCACGCCATTGAATAATTCCGGCGCGGCGCGTTTGCGCGCCAGCCCTACCAGCCAATAGCCGCCATCTTCCGCCGGGCCGAACACGGCGTCCGCGCCTTTGAGCGCTGCCAAGGCTGCGCGCAAATGCCGGGCGCGCATGGCGGGCGCATCGGCGCCAATGATGACCACAGGCCCCGGCGGCGCTTCGCGAAAAGCATGCGCCATGCGCGCGCCGAGATCGCCCGCCCCTTGCGCCATGCGCGGCGCAGCAGGATGCCAGAATGTATGGCTGTCATGCATCGCGCCCGGCGGATCGACCGCGAGCATGGTTCGCCATTCGCCCTTCAAACTTTCAGCGACAGTTCTTTGCGTCATGATGCGGAAAAGCGCTGCGGCGCGGCCATACCCGACCTCTCGCCCGAGCCGCGTCTTCACCCGCCCCGCGACGGGCGCCTTGACGAAAATGATGACGGTCCCGCGCATTATCTGCCCACTTCGCCCCATCCTTCGAGACGCAAAAATCTCTTCATCCTGAGGGCATACGCGAAGCGGACGCGTCTCGAAGGACGAAAAGATTTTTGCTCCTCAGGATGAAGGAGCACTGTTTTGCCGTGGAGCGCTGATATTTTTCCATGCTCCGTCATCGATAATCCTTCGCCAGCTTTTCCGGCGCGGCGCCAAGGAAATAACGCGTCAGGATGGTGAGGTTTTTCACCACCCGCCGCCCATAGCCGTCGCGCTCATAGCGTTCGGCGGAGGTGACGGCATGCGCTTTCAATATATGCAGAGCGCGAGACGTTTTCGCCTTTGTCAGACGGCGGATGAACTCCACATCCTCCATCAGCGGGATGTCGGCAAAGCCGCCAATCGCATCATAAAGCCCCCGCGAGATCAGCAGGCCCTGATCGCCATAAGGGGTTTTGAGAAATTTTGTGCGGAACATCGCGCCGGCGGCGACCAGCGCGGGCGCCACGCCTTTCGCGTCAAAGGCCAGCGTGAACACCGCCGCCGCTTCGGCGTGATCGCGGATGAAGCGCGCCGCCGCATCGCCCCAGCCCTCTTCCAGCATTGTGTCCGCATGGAGAAACAGCAGCCAGTCGCCGCGCGCCGCGTCAGCGCCGGCGCGCAATTGCCCGCCGCGTCCCGGCGGCGCGGTGAGGATGCGCGCCCCAAACCCGTCAGCGATCTGCATGGTCGCATCGGTTGAGCCGCCATCGACGACGATCACTTCCTTGACCGCGCCATTAAGCGCCGGCGTCACCAGGGCCTCAAGACACAAAGCGAGCCGGCTTTGGGCGTTCAAAGTGGGAATGACGACAGAGATCATGTTGCGTTGCGCCTGGCGGAACCATGAGGCTTACGCGCTGGCCCGCCGGAACGGAAGGCCGCTCACGCAAAGATGTCAGCGTTAGGCCAACCGGGCGCTTCTTGGCCGCGCGACGGCGAACATCAGCGCCGCCGCGATGATGGCTGTCTTCAAACCGAGCCCGCCATCGCCAAGCGCCAGCGCGACCGCCAGGCCGGGAACCGCGCCCGCCGCCAGCGCCGCGAGGATTGCACCATATATGTGAGCCATGACAGCGCTCCCTGCGCGCTCAACAAGGGGGGCGGGATTTGCCGAGCGCGCTCGCTAGCAAGCCATTGACCGTCATATATCCGACGATCATCCACATCACCATGTGGTTGCTCCAGCCCGCATCCTTGAACAGATGGGCGCCGGCCAGCATGGCGCCCGCCCAGAACAGCGCATTCGCAATCAGGAGCATCGCCTTGCGAGAGTTTTTGTTTTGGTTTTTCATTGAGCTCTCCTTTTTTCAATGTGTGTTGCGCCGGGCCGTCATGCTCATGGCGAGAAAAATCGCCGCGCCGACGCCGACGCCAACCGCCATATCGCTCAGGGCCACCGCGATTGCGGTTCCGACACCAGCCGCGACGCCCAGGGCCGCGCTAAAATTTCCGCAAATTTTCACTGAGCCTTCTCCTCTTCTGGGCTGAAGATGTTCTCGATCGGCAAGCCAAACACGCCGGCGATCTTGAAGGCGAGCGGCAGGCTGGGATCGTATTTTCCGCGTTCAAGGGAATTCACGGTCTGGCGCGACACATCGAGCCTTTCGGCGAGATCGCCTTGCGACCAGTTCCTCTCTGCACGGAGTTCTTTCAAGCGGTTCTCCATCTCAGCAGTCCCGCCCGCCGAGCATGATACGGAACAGCCCCCACAAAATGATCAGAAATGGCCCGAACCAGATCAGCGCATCGTCAAACACCAGCACGTCAAAGGCGTCCAGAAAGCCGACCATCAAGGATGCGAAAATGCCAATGGCGAGGGTAAGCCCCGCCGCGTCAGCGCTGACCCGGCGGTCGCGCTCATCCATGTTTTTGAAAAACCGGAAAAACGCAAAGCCCGCCAGCAACAGCGGCGCCATGGGCGCGAGCGCCAGCGCGGTCAGCACCGCGCCCTCCTCCACCTGCCGCGCCGCGATCTTCGCGGCGAGAATAACCGCCACATAGAGCGCCATCGCCGCGAATAGTTCGATCTTGTAGCGCTGCTTCGCCTTTTTGATCCGTTCAGACATGAGGGGCCTCCGTAACCTGCCGTTTGGGGCGGTTCGAAGCCGCCCGTGTCAAGCAGGCTTTACATAGGCGGGGCGCAGCGGGCTGTCAAGGGTGCTTTACAAAAATGCCCGGCGGGCCGGAAAGCCTTGTGCCCGGCCCGTTCCGCCCTGAAGTCTCCCTCAGATCCGCCGCGTCAATGACAAGAGCTGGCGTAGACCGCATCTCTGGTGGTGTATTTGTCGCCGACCAGCGGATCGCAATAATAATCCACCTGCTCGTCCGTGTACCGAGCGTTCGGGCTGCATTTGCCGCGGCCCTTATTGCCGGTCTGACAGGTCCATTCATAGGTGCATTGACCGGTCATGGTGCAGCCGGGAATCGTCATGCTGGAATAACAGCGCACCATGCGCCGGTGCACGTCATTGCGGCATTGATTGATTGCGTCCTGCACAAAGCTCGAATGGGGCGAGGGTTCCGGGTCGTCGCTGGTGATGTCTGACACCGCGTCGAGCGCAATCCACAACGCCGCGAGCATCACCACCGTATCGGCGGTCGACGGCGCGGCCTCCCCGGTCTGGCGGCGCAGATCGGCAAGCGCCGCCTCGCCCCGGTCATAGCCTTGCGCGGCGGATTTTTCATACCAGTTGCGCGCCATCACCAGATCGCGCGGCACGCCGCGTCCCTCGCGGTAAAAATCGCCCAGCTCTTTTTGCGCGACGGCGCTGCCCTGCTCCGCCGCCTGCCCCATCCAATAGGCGGCGAGCTTGTCGTCTTTCGGCAGGCCCTTGCCCAATCTGTAAGCGGCGGAGGTGGAAATCTGCCCGCCCACATCGCCCTGCAACGCGGCCTGCCTGAACCAATAGGCCGATTTCGCCTCATCCGCCGGGATGCCGGCGCAGGCCACGGACAGCATGCCCATGCGGTCTTGCGAGCGCCGGTCGCCCTGCGTCGCGGCCTTTTCATACCAATAGGCGCCGTTCACGCAGTCGCGCGCGCCGAGTTTGCCCGTGTCATATTGATAGCCGAGATAACGCTGCGCCTGACGGTGGCCGTTTTCTGCGATGACGCGCAGCCATTCAATCCGCGACGGTGCGTCGGCGATGTCCTTGCGCTCGATATTGTCGCGCCAGATATAAAATTTATCTTCTATGACGACGCCGGCCGCTTCGAGCTGATCAAACCAGTAACGCGATTGCGCCGCGGCGACGGGCCGGTCCTGGGTGAAGCGGCCCATGGCGTGCAGCATGCCCATTTCGAACATCGCCTGGACTTGGCCCTGCGCCGCCGCCGCTGCGTACCATGTCTTTGCGTCGGCATAATTTTGCGCGACGCCGTCGCCTTTTTCATAACGCAGCGCCAGATGATATTGCGCCGCTGCGTCACCGGCCTGCGCGGCGGGCGCCAGCTCCGCCACGGACATGTATTTCGGATTCTTCGCCAGCGCGGCGGGCGCCGTCGCGCACGCCATCACCATCGCGGCGGCGACAAGCGCACATATTCTTGCATGGACGAAAAAATTTACGGCGCGTTTCATCTGGTGTTCTCCCTCGCCCGGCCTTGGTCGCATCCCCGCAAAACCAAGTCAAAGAAACAGCGCCGGATAACCGCAATGGTTAGCGGCGACCGCCCCGGAAAGCCGGCCGGCGCGATTCGGGAAAAAATGTTCTTGCTTTGTTCTCGCGCTTTGCTAGCTTCTCGTCATGGCCCGCGCCGCGCACCTTTCCTTTCACCCGCCCCGCCGCTCCACCTCCGGAGAAACAGGGGACGCCTCCGGACTTGCCGCCGCTGCCGGAGCGCAAACCACCAGGGTGACCGCCCAGGGGAAAGGGCGCGGCGCGCGGTCCAATGAGAGCGGCCGCTATGAAGCGGACCGCCGCGAAGAGATCGACGATGGCTGGGATCTTGATGAGGCGCTTGCGCCCTTCAAGACCGAAGTGACCTATGAACGCCCGAAGAAGATCATCAACTTCAACAACTCGCCCTATGTGGGCTTTGACCGCTCGATCAATCCCTATCGCGGCTGCGAGCATGGCTGCATTTATTGTTTCGCGCGGCCCACCCACGCCTATATGGGCCTGTCGCCGGGCATCGATTTCGAAACCAGGCTTTTTGCAAAACCATCCGCCCCCAAACTATTGGAGAAAGAGCTTTCCAATCCGCGCTACCGCCCCGCGCCGATCGCCATGGGCACCAATACCGATCCCTATCAGCCGATTGAGCGGCGCCTGCAGATCATGCGCGGCATATTGGGCGTCTTTGCAAAATTCAATCACCCGGTGACGATCCTCACCAAGGCGCAGCTGATCACCCGCGATCTCGATCTTTTAACGCCCATGGCCGAGAAGAACCTGACCCGCGCCATGATCTCGATCACCACCGAAGACAAGGCGCTGGCGCGCTCCATGGAGCCGCGCGCCTCGGCGCCGAAATGGCGCTTTGAAGCGATCCGCAAGCTGAGCGAAGCAGGAATCGTCACCGGCGTGATGACCGGGCCGATGATCCCCGGTCTCAATGATGACGAAATGGAATCGATCATGGAAAAAGCCGCCGCCATGGGCGCGAGTTTTTCCGCCTTCACCGTCCTGCGCCTGCCGCTTGAGGTCTCGCCCTTGTTTCAGGAATGGCTCGCGGCCTATGCGCCGAACCGCGCGGGCCGCATCATGCGCCATATTCGCGAGATGAATGGCGGCAAGGATTACGACCCGCACTGGTCGCGGGGCCGAGAGATCACGACGCCCTACGCCAAACTCATCGCCCAGCGCAACCGCGCCGCGCGCGCCCGGTTCGGCTTCAACAAGGAGCGCCCCCTCTCGACATGTCGCTGTTCCGCGTGCCGACAAGCGTGTCGGGCCAGATGGATTTGTTTGGGTGATGACCTAAACGCGTTTCGGATTAGAACGGGTCGCTGTTCTCCGCTTGACCCACAAGCCGGAAAATACGAGGCTATTCACGAAAATTATCAGAAAAATGAATGGCCAGTATTCAACAGGATAGGCCTTTGCATCCGAGCACCTACAAAAGTAACGATTATGGCATCTGAGCAAATACCAGTCACGCGATCAGTCCTTATATGGGCTCGCGAGCGAGCTGGTTATTCGCATGACGACTTAAAAAACGACTTCAAAAACATTGCAGATTGGGAAACGCCTAAAGGTTCCTTTCCGACCTACCCCCAACTAGAAAAACTTTCAGAAAAACTGAAGTTGCCGATTGCGGTATTCTTCTTCCCAAATCCGCCAGACGTACCCCCGGTCGAACAGTCATTCCGCACTCTCGGCGCTGATGAAATCGCCAAAATTCCGCCTCGCGTGCGCCTGCTTTTGGAGAAAGCGCGCGCGTTTCAACTAAGCCTGTCTGAGTTAACCGGAGGCCGAAACCCCGCTGACCGGCTCATCACACGCGATCTACAATTTCGCGTGGGAGGTTCCATTGATTCTATGGCAAAGAAGGTCCGTGAATATCTTGGCATTTCCGTTGAGCAACAGTGCGCATGGCCAAACTCCGACAGCGCACTGAAACACTGGCGCGATGCAATGCAATCAGTTGGAATTTTTGTATTTAAAGATCAATTTCGACAAAGCGATTATTCTGGATTTTGCCTTTATAATGACGAATTTCCTATCATTTACATCAACAACACATCTGCAAAAACTCGGCAAGCGTTCACGCTGTTCCACGAACTTGCGCACCTAGTCTTCCACACAAGCGGAATTGACACACTTGAAGATTCTTACATTGACCGATTACCAAATAACGACAAACGCATTGAAATTATCTGCAATCGCTTTGCGGGGCGCTTCTTGGTACCGGAGGCGAGCTTCGAAAAGGAGTTCGCGGGTAAAGCGCCGACTGAAGATACCGCAACAGAAATAGCTGACCTATTCAATGTTAGTCGTGAAGTCATATATCGAAAATTTTTAGACCGAAAACTCATAACTAAGCATGCATACGAGAAAGCTGTCGCGGCTTGGAAAACATACAAAAAGAAATCTTCCGGGGAGATCCATATAGATCAAAAATCGCTTATCTAGGGTCCGACTACATTAACCTCGCTTTTTCACAGTACTATCAGAATAGGATAGACGCATATCAACTCGCCGACTACCTCGATACAAAACCAAAAAACCTCACGACCCTTGAAACATATATTACAGGGGCAAGCCCGTAGTGTACGTTTTCGACACCAACATATTCTCGCAACTATTTGGCAGCTATTACCGAAATACGTTTCCAAGCCTTTAGAATAGCTTCGACGCATTGGTCGAAGCAGGTGAGATAACATCAACACGCGAAGTATCGCGAGAACTCGCCGACCGTGAAGCACATCAACATTTTGAGGAGTGGCTAAAGGCAAATAAGGAGATCTTTCCAGCACCTATTGCTGCTGAAGCTGAGTTTCTCGCAAAAATTTTTAACGTTCGTCACTTTCAGCAAGTAATAGAACTAAAGAAAATATACAAAGGCGGAAAGAATGCAGACCCCTTTATTATTGCACGCGCTGCAATACTTGGTTGCCCAGTGGTAACAAATGAAAAAGCGAAAAAGAATTCGGCAAAAGTTCCCAATATCTGTAATCATTTTAAAATTTCTTGCATCTCCCTTGAGGAGTTTATGCAAGCGGAACGTTGGAAATTTTAGCCGTTCTCCAAGTTAACATACCCAATATAACTAAATGGAGTAATCGCCCCGCCCCTAAAACCCGTGCGCCGCGAGGTTTTCTGAAAAGCGCGCGCGGGTTTGCTCATGGTCGAAGGGAAATGAGCGGAAGAATTCCGCCTGGCTGACCGCCGGGTTGCGCTCGCGCACATTCGCCGCCCAGCGCGCCGCCTTTTCATGATCGCCATTGGCTTCATGGGCGGCGACGGCGATCATCGCGATCAGCACATGGGCGCCGGGGGTGCGCGCCGATTGCTCTGCCCAGCGCGCCGCCTCCGCCGCATCGCCATCGATGAAATGAGTGAAGGCGCGCACGCCCAGCATGGCGTAGCGAAACGGATCGAGCGGGCTCAGCGACAAAGCGAGATCGGCATGCTCGCGCCCGAACTGGCTCTGGCCCGTGACCGCCTCGGCCCAACTGCAGGCATAGACCCCTTGGGCGTAATTCGGGCTTTGCGTCACCGCGCGCTCAAGCCAGCCCATGCCGCCGGCGATGTTGTTTTCGACCCAATGCGCGCGGCCCATGGCGAAATTCGCAAACGGATCGAGCGGATCGAGCTCCACCGCCTTTTCCGCATGACGGCGCGCGGCGAGCCGCGCCGCGCCAACATCATCCTTATACTGAAGGAAAGCGTCCTGAAATTTCACCGAGGATAGCCCCGCATGGGCGCGGGCGAAATCCGGCGCCAGCGCGATCGCACGCTCAAACATCGCCGCCGCCGCGTCATTATCCTGACCGTTGAACCGGTAGAGATGCTGCAGCCCCACATGATAGGCAGACCAGGCGTCAAGATTTTCCGGACTACTAAGCTGCGCGCCCTGCGCCTCATGCAAGGGGATCTGGATTTCCAGCGCGGCGATGATGCTGGCGATGATCTGGCGGCGCACATTGTAAATATCGTCGATCCGCGCCGCGTAACGCTCGCCCCACACCACGCCGCCATCGCGCGTATCGGCCAGCTCGATGGTGACGGCGATGTCGTTCCCGGCGACTTCCACCATGCCGGACAGGCAATAGCGCACATTCAGCGCCCGCCCGACCTGCGCCATATCCGGATCAAGACTGCGAAACCGGAAGGAAGAACCGCGCGCAATCACAAACAGCCAGCGCAGGCGCGACATTTCCGAAATCAGTTCATGGGGTAGCGCATCGGCGATCGCCGAATAAGGCCCGGCGACGCCGACCAGACGAAAGGGCAGCACCGCGATGGACGGTTTCGACGGCGCCGCCGGCATATCGGGCGCCGCAAGCAGTGCGTCGGACGGGGCGTCGGTCGGCGCGTCGGTCTGCGCGGCAAGCGTCGCGGGATTGCCGCGCAGGCCTTTTTCCCTGACCGGGGCGGCGAAGCGAAATCCCTGGCCATGCACGGTGCGGATATATTTTTGCGCCTTGCCGTCATCGCCCAGCGCGGCGCGCGCTGACTTCACCCGGCTGGTCAGCGCCGATTCCGAAACAATCCGCCCGTCCCAGATTTTCTCGATGATTTCATCTTTCGACACCATGCGCTCGGCGTTTTCGACCAGCAGCAAGATCAGCGCGAAGACCTGCGGCTCCACCGCCACCGGCGCGCCGCCCGCTTCGCCGCCCAGATGGCGCAGCTCAACCGCCCGGCCATCCAGCTCAAATTCCCCGAACTCATAAATCATGGCGCCGACTATAAAGCGCGAATGGCCGAAACCTCCATGATTTCTCCAGATATCCTTCAGGATTTCCCGCCCCCGCCCGGCCTAGATGGTTCTCACACGCTGCAGCCGAACGGTTCGCCTGCGGGAACCAATCAAGGGAGAACACCATGCCACTCGTCACCATCGACATCATCGAAGACGTTTTCACGCCGGACCAGAAGGCCGAAATCATCGAGCGCGTCACCGACGCCATGGTCGCGGTCGAAGGCGAAAACATGCGCGCCGTCACCTGGGTCAAGCTCAACGAAATCAAGGGCGGCGACTGGGCCATTGGCGGACAGCAGCTATCGGCGAAAGAGGTCCATGCGATGGCCGCCGGCAAGGCGGCCTGACGCGGCCGCCTCCCGGCCGCCGCCAAATCTTTCAACGCAAAAATAAAACAAAAAAGGAGAAAGACATGTTCCGCACTCTCGCAGTTCTGTCATTTGCGGCTGTTCTGGCGGCTGCATTTGCGCCGGCGGTCTACACCTATGGCGCCCTCGCCTAAGGGGTGACCGCGATCAACAAAGCGCGCCGCCGGACGACCGGCGGCGCGTTTGGCTGTTTGAGGCGCGCCGCGACTCGAGCCATGTTGCCTCATGGCCGCCATCAAACCCAGCTTCGATATTGAGCGCTCTTTTTCAGGGCTTTTCACCGGACCGATCGCCGGCATTGACGAGGCCGGGCGCGGTCCCTGGGCCGGACCGGTGGTCGCCGCCGCCGTGATCCTCAACCCGGCGGATCTGCCCGCGGGCCTTGCCGATTCAAAAACCATCTCGGAAAAAAAGCGCGATGTGATCGCTGCGGAAATCCGCGCCAAGGCGCAGATCGGCGTCGGCATGGCCAGCGTTGAGGAGATCGACGCGATCAATATTTTGCAGGCGACCTTCCTAGCCATGGCCCGCGCCGAGGCGGCGCTGCCCGTTCAGCCCGATATCTGCATTGTCGACGGCTCGCAAAAACCGAAGCTGAAAGCCCATGCGGAAATGGTGGTGAAGGGCGACGCGAAATCGCTCTCCATCGCCGCCGCATCGATCATCGCCAAGACCGTGCGCGATGATTTGATGCGCGCGCTCGCATGCGAGCATCCTTTTTATGCATGGGAAAAGAATAAAGGTTATGGCGCGCCGGCCCATCGCGCGGGACTCGACGCTCATGGGGTCACACCACATCATCGCAAGAGCTTCGCACCGATCCACAATATGTTGTGCGCGGATACATAATTCGCTGGCGCTGTTAATTAATGTTACTAACCTATTAACATCTTGAATCTGCTAAAAAATTTCAACCGACTCTTGACGGGGACTCGACCGCGACTCAAAGTGCCGCTCCTTGTTTGGGACGCGCTTTTGAAGTTGACGGTCCGTTTCGGCCCCATCCTTCGAGACGCAATAATTCCTTCATCCTGAGGGCGGGCTTTAGCCCGCGTCTCGAAGGGCGAAGGAATTTTTGCTCCTCAGGATGAAGGCGGAATGGGTTGAAGGCGGAGCGCCGAGGGAATGCATGAGGGGCGGCGATGCCAGCGAAAAAACCAAAAAAGAAAAGCGCAAAGCAAAACGACATCACGCAATTTCTCGACACCATCGTCACCGGCGATTGCATCGCGGCGATGAAGAAACTGCCTGACGCATCGGTGGATCTCGTCTTCGCCGACCCGCCTTACAATCTTCAGCTTGGCGGTGATCTGACGCGTCCGGACAATTCCCGCGTCGACGGCGTCGATGATGAATGGGACAAATTCGCGTCTTTCAAGGAATATGACAAATTCACCAAAGCCTGGCTGGCGGAAGCGCGCCGCGTGTTGAAGCCCGATGGCGCGATCTGGGTGATCGGCTCTTACCACAACATCTTCCGCGTCGGCGCGGCGGTGCAGGACGCCGGCTTCTGGATTTTGAATGACGTGATCTGGCGCAAGTCCAATCCGATGCCGAATTTCCGCGGCACGCGCCTCACCAACGCTCATGAAACGCTGATCTGGGCGTCGAAATCAGAAAAGTCGAAATACACCTTCAACTATCGCGCGCTCAAGACATCGAATGACGATCTGCAAATGCGCTCCGATTGGGAATTCCCGATCTGCACCGGCAATGAGCGCATCAAGGGCGAGGACGGCGCAAAAACCCACCCGACGCAAAAGCCGGAAAGCCTGCTCTATCGCATTCTCATCGCGTCGACCAAGCCGGGCGATGTTGTGCTCGATCCTTTCTTTGGCTCCGGCACCACGGGCGCGGCGGCGAAATATCTCGGGCGGCGCTATATCGGTTGTGAGCGCGACAAAACCTATATCGCGGCGGCGAAAAAACGCATTGCGCGGGTCAAGCCGCTTGATGACGACACGCTGAAGACGCAGCCCTCGCCGAAAGCGGCGGCGCGCGTGCCGTTCGGCACGGTGGTCGAGGCCAAGCTGTTGAAGCCGGGCTCGAAACTTTATTCTCCGCGTGGAAATCATTCCGCCAAGGTGCGCGCCGACGGCTCGCTCTATGTCAAGGATGGCGAGCACGAGATCCAGGGCTCAATCCACAAGGTCGGCGCCGCCGTGCAGAACGCCCAGGCCTGCAATGGCTGGACCTATTGGCATTATGAGGAAAAGACCGGCCGCAAGCCGATCGACTTCCTGCGCGACAAGATCCGCAAAGGCATGGCGGGCTAACCGCGCCCTTTCGCCCTCCCCCTGTCCTTTTCGCCTGCGCCCGATGAAAATCGGGCGTGACCTGCGGGCGCGTTTGTTCATATAGTACGGACACCGCAGAAACGGGGTCTGGGGATATGAGCTACAAAAAAATTGAAAATCTCGCCGCCAAGCTGGGCATATTTGGCGGCGCGGTCAGCTTTCTTGTGCTGGCCTTTGGCGGCGGCGCCTATGTCTTCTCCAAAATGCGCTCGGTGGGCGAGGTCGATCTGCCCGGCGCCTATGAAAACGAATCCTGGCGCAAGGCCAAGCCGGATCAATATGCCTGGCTGGCGCATCGCTGGTGCTATGCGACCCTGCCGAATTTCCAGACCGAATACCGGTTGAACGGGCGCCAGTTGCAACATCGCAATGTGGGAACCAACCCGACCGTCGACACCGGCTGGCTCGACACCACGGTCTATGTAAACCAGCGCGAGCTGATCCGGATCTGGCATGATGACGGAAAATTGCCGGGCCTGTTCATCCGGCCGGCGACCGACGACAAGCTGTCCTTTTATGAAAATGATCGGTCCACGGCCGATAGCGGCGCGATCCGCGATGGCGACCGGTTCCTGGTGCTCAGTTGCACGCGCTGTCAGGTCTCGCGCGACGGCCTGACCTATGATTGCGATTAGCGGGGAAACATACCCCCCGCTCATCCCGGCGCAGGCCGGGATCCAGAGAAAATCACGCCACAAAAAAACAGGGGCCGCTTGCGCGAGCCCCTGTTTTCGTTTGCCTTAATCTGCGCGGGCGCTATTGCACCCGGATGGGAATGTAGGTCGCGTTGTTCCACTCGACCGCTTCGCCAATCGCGTTGTTTTCATCGATCACCGCGCCGATCCAGTAATTGGTGTTGGGCGACAAATTGCTCGGGATCGTCAGCGTCACAGAGGTCGTGTAAACGCTGTTGCGCCCGAGATTCCAGCTCGCCCCGCCAATACGCCGGTCATAGGTCGAGATGTAGTTATTGGTGGAGATGTAATAGCCGGTCTGAACGCCGCTTTGATAGTTCTTCCCGTTATTCTCATAGGAAAGTTCAAGCCGCACGGTCTGGCCGCGATTGACCCGGTAGCCGGTCTCTCCGTCAATGGTGACGGTCGGCAGATTGCCGCCGGACGAGGTCGTGACGCGGGTTTTGGCATGGTCGGAATATTCGCCCGATGCGCCGGAATATTTCCAGTGCACCACGCCCACATCCTCCCAGCTTCCCGATCGCGCGCCATAGAGAAAGACGGAGCCATCGGCGGCGTCCTCGCCCATATAAGCGCGCGCGGTCGATCCGTTGACATGGATATGCTCAAAATCCGTGCCCATGACGTTGTATTCGTAATTCACATGATTGAGCTTGAGGCCGTGACCGAATTCATGGGCGGCCGTCGTCTGCAAGGGCCGTAACGAACCGCCATAGCGGATCAGGTTGGCTTTGTTGGAGCTTGTGGTCCACTGCCAGGGCGATCCATATTCGAAGATCACATCGACTTCGTCCATTTTCACATGGTCGCCAAACAGCCAGTAACAAGTCCAGTTGGAATAAGCGATGGCCGGCGCGCCCTGCATGATGGAGCCGCTATCGCCCCAGGCTTCGCTTTGTCCGTTATTGCGCCCGACCCCGCCGGAGTCGGTTGTCAGGGAATATCTGAACTTGCTCGGGTTCAGGTTGAATTTGTTGACGCCGTCCTGCAATCCGTTGCGCCATGTTCCCGACGGGAAACTGGTGGCGCTGGCGCGCAGGGTCTTGGAATTGGAATTCCATTTCAGCTTTTCACCCAGGCAGGTGCTGTAGCTGTAGGCGGCGGCTTCTCCCGCGAATAGCATCGCGCAGAGCAAGCCAAATAGTCCGGCTAGTTTCTTCATGATCATGATCCTTCAAAATCTGGTTGCTGCGCTGACGCTATTGACGTTTGAGAACAGGGTTGAAGTCTTGCTCCTTGAGCATTTCGACTTCGCGCTTGTCTGCGTCGCTTGCTTCGCCCGGCGCTGCTTTGCCGGGATCTGCGCTCACCGCTTGTCGCTCCGCCGGTCCGACGAGCTTTAACGGCGCATCCAGATTCAATGATCTGATGTCTGCGGGTTTGCGTTGCGTCTTGGAAAGCACCGCACGCACTTTGTCTGCGAATTCCTCAATCGCCATCGGCCCTTCGGGAAGGTCGTCCCGGGTCGTGGCGATCGCGGCGAGGTTGGGGTCGATCCGCGCTGCTTCAAGCGTGCGCTTCACTTCCGGCGTCACAAGCGTATCGTCCAATTGCCGCACCGCGTCTGTGGCGCGCTGGCCCGGCTTGATCTGGTCGCGCTGCAATTGCTGCAGGGTCGGGCGCGTCGGCTTGACGTTATCGCCGCCGCCGCCATCGGCTTTTTCCGTCGGGTCGGGAAGCGCCACTTCAAGCGTGATCTGTTTCGGCGCTTCCTTTTCATAGCGCGCCCGCGCCTCTTCCATGGACATCTTCTGGCTTTCCAGCATCGCCTTGGCTTCCGGATTGCGCATCAGGTCGTCAAATTTCGGCGTCGGATAGCTGAAGGTGCGGAAGGCGCGCGGCGGCGCGCCGCGGGCGACAACATTGTTGTCCAATATTGCGCGCACCGGCGAGCCATGGGTGTTGAACACGCCGTTCTCATGAATGCGATAACGGCCATATTCGCACAGAACCAGCGGACAGGCTTTTTCGCCATTGCCGTCGACAAACAACATGTCCTGCTCGCCGACTTCAAACGCCGGCACGCCGCTGACTTCCAGAAAGCGGCCCATGCCGTCGGACCCGCCAATGAAAACCATGGTGAATGTTTTGCCCGGCGCGCGGCCGCGCAACACATTGTCCACTTGATAGGTGACGAATGTATGGGGAATGGGGCCTTCGCCTTTTCCCTCTACATTGCGATATTCCACCGACGCGACGCGCCCGGTGAAGACGAGATTGGATTGTTCGGCAAGCACCGAAAGCTGGCCGGCCTTGTCGCTGCCCATTGGATTGTGAGCCAAGGCGACGCCGCCCGCCATCGCGACGCATAGCGCCGCCACAGAGCAGACTGCTCTTGTTTTTGAGTTCATGGAACTCCCCCTATGTATGTGTTAAGTCCATACGCCACAAAACAGCGCGCAAATTGCTGTTTAGACGAAGGCGAAAAGCGCGCTGATACGCAACTTAGAAACGCTAGCCTATTCCTATAAAGGTTCAGTGTCACTCAGCGGAATAGCGCGCGCGATCAGACGTCAGAGGGCGGATTCCGGCGCTTTGTTGCAACCGCACAATGATGATTACGCGGAATTAATCGGCGCGGCGGCTGGACCTATTGGCGCTATGAAGCCGAGACCGGCCGCAAACCCATCGGCTTCCTGCGCGACAAGGTCAGGAAAAGCATGGCGGATAGGTTCTTTGCAAGATTTATATTAGGCTCCTATCCAAACCTGTGATGGGGGCTTTGCATGGCTGATCTGGCGCTTATCGTTGAGAATGTCCGCGATCATTACTTCGCGCAATTAGAGTCATTTGTAGAACGAGAACTTGCGGCCTGCACAATGTGCAGTCCCGAGGGTAAGTTCCAAATGCCTGCCGAAAATCCAATCTATGGTGACCTTTATTGTGTCGACTTCGTCCAAAACGACGATGGGCCTGTCGTAAAAGAGTTAGCGATAGAGTCTGGTTTAGGGTTTCCCGTAACAAGCGGGGCGAGAAGCGGAATTGAAATCACGATTTCGACAATGCGTTGGGATGATGTGCGCATCCAAGCAGACAAGCCGATTGCAGATGAAGACATTGATACATGGTTCGGCTATTGGTTTGATGTTGAAGAGGTCCGATATGATGACGCCAAAACCTTCGGCAACATCATTCATTCCGTACTAATTGAAGATGCTTCCATTTCTGTTGACTTTGGATCGTCGGAGCCGCGTGCTTTCTGGGAGCTGGTTGATGCGCTTGCTAGTGCTGGCGTAACTTCAGTCACAGTGACTTATGGCGACGGTACGGAAGTAATTGAAGATTAGTCGTTAGCGCCCCAAAGCCTGCTTCGTCCAGTACAGCGCGTCGGTATTGTAGCCCATCGCCTTGAGGTCGCTTACCGCCTTGTCGCGCACTGCGTCAGAAATTTCCGGCGTGCGCGAAAGGATCCAGAGATAGCGTCCCTCCGGTTCGCCGACCAGCGACAGGGAATAATCATCCGCAAGGCCGATCACCCAATAGTCACCCCAGAACGGCCCGAAGAAACTCACTTCGAGTTTCGCATTGGTCTTGGCGTCGACAATCCGCGCGCGTCCCTTGGCGGCCTTTTCTTTCCCGTCCGGCGCACCCTCGCGGCAGGTATTGATGACGGAGATCAACCCGTCTTCGCGCATCGCATAATCGGCGGTGACGCCCTCGCAGTTTTTCTCAAACCGGTTTGGAAAGCGCGCAATCTCATACCAGCGGCCGAGATAGCGCGCGGTGTCGACTTTTGCGACGGTTTCCAGCGGCGCCGAGGCGTCGCGATTGACCGGCGGGCTGGCGCAGGCGGCAAGGAGGGCGAAGGCGAGTACAATAAGATTGCGCATGGAAATCCTGATTTCTGAAAGTTGAATATAAGCATTTTCCCGGCGGGGCGCAGCTTCTATGCTCAGTGGAAACAACCGCACAGGGGAATTCATTCCATGCCGGACCGTAAAACCTTGCTGAAACGCCTCGCCCTCGCCGGCGCGGCCTGCGCGCTGCTCGCCGCCTGCGCCACAACAACAGCGCCGCCCGCGCGCGAAGGCGCGCAATCTGGCCCGGCGCGCGAAGGCGCGCAATCAGGCTCCGCGCGCGAAGGCGCGCTATCCGGCCCCGCCCCCGATGACCGGCTCAATGCGACGCTGTGGATGCAACAATCGGTCGAATATAAAGCGACGACGGATGCGATCTATGCGCTGGCGGAAAAACGCCTCAACGAAGCGCTGGCGGATGCAAGCTGGACCGCCGCGCCGGTCGAACAACAGCCGGGCTACGAGATGCTGCCGCCGGCGATTATTCTTGATGCGGATGAAACCGTGCTCGACAATTCGCCCTATCAGGCGTGGATGGTGGCAAGCGGCGCCAGCTATTCAAGCGCGAGCTGGAATGAATGGGCGAGCGCGGGACGGGCCCGCGCCATACCGGGCGCCGTGGCGTTTACAAAAGCCGCCGCCGCGAAGGGCGTCAAAGTCTTTTACGTCACCAATCGCAGCGCCGAAGTCGAGAAAGGCACGGCGCAAAATCTTTTCGATCTCGGCTTCCCGATCACCGTCACCCGCGACGGAAAATCCGATATGGTGATGACCAAGGGCGAACAACCGGACTGGACGTCGGCCAAGGGCACGCGCCGCGCGGCGGTCGCCAGGGATTACCGCATCCTGCTTTTGCTCGGCGATAATTTCGGCGACTTCACCGACGATTATGACGGCTCACCGGCGGCGCGCCAGAAAGTCTATGTGATGAATGAGGAGCGTTGGGGCCGCGACTGGCTGATGCTGCCCAACCCGTCTTATGGATCGTGGGAGTCTTCGGCTTTTGGCGGCGATTATTCGCTCACCCCGGAAGATCAGCGCCAGCGCAAACTGGACGAGCTTCAGCCCTGGTCGCCGGAGCTGGACTAACAGTTAAGGGACTGGCGCCGCCCGGCAATTGGGCAGAAACCCCTTCATCCTGAGGAGCAAAATTCCTTCGTCCTTCGAGATGCATCCGCTTCGCGAACGCCCTCAGGATGAAGGATTTTTGTGTCTCGAAGGATGGCTCCCGGGAGCTGGACTAAGCCTAGTTGAGCTTTTCTTTGAGGCCCGCGATCGCCTTGTCGATGAAGGCTCCCTGCGCGCCCGCGTCCATCCGCTCACGGATGATGTGACGCGCCGCCTCGATGGCGAGGTCAGCGGTCTGGCCGCGCACCTCAGACAGGGCCTGCGCCTCGGCGCGGGCGATCTTGTCTTCCGCCGCCTTGATCCGGCGGTCGGTCTGTTCGGCGATTTTGGCGTGCGCTTCGGCGGTCATCCGCGCGGCGTCCTTGCGGGCCTGCTCGATGATGCCGGCGGCTTCTTCTTCGGCTTCGCGCTGGCGGCGCTGATAAGAAGCCAGCAGCTCCTGCGCCTCTTCCCGCATTTTGCGCGCTTCATTGATATCGTCAGCGATCTTCTGGGCGCGCTTGTCGAGCCCGGAGACGATCATCTTGTGCACCCCGGCGCGGGCGAACACGACGATGACAATGATGAAGGCGATCATCACATAAAGCGCGGAATCCTGAAACAAGCCCGGCGAGGCGTGTTCAGCGCCAGCCCCATGGGCGGCTTCTTCAGCGGCGGCGAGCGCGATTGCGGCGATATTGATCATCGTCATGCGTCCTTATGCGCGGGCGACGGCGGCGATGGCTTTCGCCACCGCGTCGTCGGTCGGCGCCTCGTCAATCAGGGTCTCAACGACGGCGCGCGTGGTGTCGGCTGCGGCCTCGCGCACTTTCGCAGCAGCGTCCGCCGTCATCTTGGTGATGCGGGCTTCGGCGGCGGCGAGCTGCTTTTCGAGGGCGGCGTCGGTCTCCGCCTGAAGCTCGGCGATTTCCTTGTCCATTTCCGCACGCGTGTCGGCCGCGATGCCTTGCGCCTTGGCGCGGGCGTCGGCGAGCGCCTTGTTATAGGCGGTCTCGGCATCCTCGGCCTGGCGTTTGAACTCCGCCGCCTGGTCGAGGTCATCCGCCATTCGGTCCCGGCGTTCTTCAATCGCGCCGCCCAGCGACGGCAGGAACTTGCCCGCCATCAGCCAGTAGAGCACGCCGAAGGTCAGGGCGAGCCAGAATAGCTGGCTCGGCCAGGATGAGGGATCAAGCTGCGGCAAACCGGCGGAAGCGGCTTCTTCATGCGCTTCCGTGGCGGCTGCAGCGGCGGTGACGATCAGACTTGCGAAGACGGACAAGGGTCCCCTCCTTCTTTAAAAAGAACGGGCCTTAGAACGTGTAGAGAATGATCATCGCGATCGCGAAGCCGAGAAGACCGGTGAATTCGGTCAGCGCGAAGGCGAGAAGCATGGTCGGCTGGTTCTGAGCTGCCGCAGACGGATTGCGGAACGCGCCGGACAGAAAGTTGCCGAAGATGAGGCCAAGGCCGACGCCTGCGCCTGCGAGCGGGATTGCGGCGAGACCGGCGCCGATGAGTTTTGCTGCTTCTGCTTCCATTGTAGTCACTCCTGGAGTTTTCGTTGAGCCGTTTATCCCGGTTTCGCGGCTGGCCCTGTTCGAACCGCGCGGGAAACTTGTTGTTAGTGGTCGGCGGCGTGCGCCGCGTCAGAGAGGTAGATGCAGGTCAGGACTGCAAACACATAGGCTTGCAGCGCCGCGACCAGAAATTCGAGCATGGTGACGGCGACCGCGCCGAGGAACGGCGCAATGCCGAGCACGGAAATGAAGCCGCCGACGCTGAGCATCGACACCACGAAACCGGCGAACAGTTTCAAGATGATGTGGCCGGCGAACATGTTGGCGAAAAGACGAACGGCGAGCGAGATCGGGCGCGAGAGGAATGAGATCACCTCAATCGGCACGATCAGCGGATACATGTAAATCGGCAGACCCGAGGGCGCGAAGAGTTTGAAGAATTTGAGGCCGTTCTTCATGAAGCCGTAAACCACCACGATGGAAATCGTCACCATGGCGAGCGCCAGCGTCACGATGAGATGGCTGGTCGTTGTGAAAGTGTGCAGCTCATGGGCGAGGCCCGGAAAGGACGGCAGCAAGCCCAGCAAATTGGCGAACAGGATCCAGATGAACAGCGTGAAGACGTAAGGGAAAAACTTGCGTCCTTCAGAGCCGATCGTGTCGCGCACAAGGTCAGCGACGAATTCATACATGACTTCAGCAGCGGACTGCACCCGGCCCGGGATCAGGCTGGCGCGGCGCGTCGCCATGAAGAAGAAGAAAATGATCGCGCCGGTGCCGATCAGCATCCACAGCGCAGAGTTGGTCAGCGACACATCGATCCCGCCGAAAGACAACGGCACGATTGGCAGAATTTCGAACTGCTCCATCGGCCCGGCGGCGCGCAAATCCATCATCTCTTATCTTCCCGTGGCGTTCCGCCATTCCGGCCGTCGCTAGTCTGACGACTGGTCGTTCCCATTATTCAAGGTGCGCGTCATATTGCGCAGCCCCGCCGCAAATCCGAGCCCCAGACCGACAAGCAGGAACAACGGCTCTGTTCCCAACCAGCGATCCAGTCCCAACCCCAAGAGGACGCCGACGAAAACGCCGGCCAGCAGATCCGACGAGATCCGCATTGCGCGCCCCCAGGCGGAAGCGGATTTTTGCGGGCCCGGCTCCTGGCCGTTCGCCCTCATCCGCTCCAGACGCTCGGAGAATTCATCCAGCGAGCCCGGCCGGTCCTGATCAGCCTTGTCTCTGCCGGAGTCATTACTCATGAGCATGCCCGAAAACAGGCGCGCGCGGACGCCCGCACCCCTTGAAATCGCGGCGGACCATATAGGCGCCGCAACGCAGCGTCAAGCAACGGAATTTTCTTCTAAGCCTTTGATTTTCAACAGTGAAGCGCAGCGCGGCGTCTGGCCGCGCCGCGCCCGCGCCGAATCCGGCGCCTAAAGCTCCAGGATCGATTCAAAACCGCCGAAAATCATCCGCTTGCCGTCAAAGGGCATATCAGCCGGCGGCTTCATGCGCGGGTCCTCCATGACTTTTTTCATGCCCGCGTCGCGGACCGCCTTGGACGGCCAGGTGATCCAGGAAAAAACCACCGTTTCATCCGGCTCAAGCTTCACCGCCATCGGAAAGGACGTCAGTTTTCCGTCCGGCACGTCATCGCCCCAGCATTCGACGACATTGATCGCCCCATGCTCAAGGAAGATCGGGCCGGCATCCGTCGCCATCTGCAAATAGCCGTCTTTTTTTGCGGTCTTCACCGCGATCACAAAGCCATCCACATAAGTCACGGTTTCGCTCCTTCATTTGTTGTGAAAAGCATTTTCAATTTCGGCGATGTCGATTTTGCGCATTTTAAA
The DNA here is from genome assembly GCF_055809375.1 of Hyphococcus sp. D3-15. Taxonomy (NCBI): domain Bacteria; kingdom Pseudomonadati; phylum Pseudomonadota; class Alphaproteobacteria; order Parvularculales; family Parvularculaceae; genus Hyphococcus; species Hyphococcus sp. D3-15. The sequence goes on from NZ_CM147910.1 coordinate 4,086,492, forward strand.
CATCGCCTGGCGCGCCCGTTCAGCCGCCACTTGATCCGTAGCCGTCACAGCCCGCCACAGCGCTTTCGGCACGATCTGCCAGCAAACGCCGAACCGGTCCGTCAGCCATGCGCATCTGTTTTCTTCGCCGCCATCAGCAAGAAGCGAATTCCATAACCGGTCTGTCTCTTCCTGATCTTCCGTCAGCACAGAGATCGAAGCCGCCGGCGTGAGTTTGTAATGCGGCCCGCCATTGAGAATCTGATAGGGCGCGCCGGCGAGCATGAACTCGACCGTCAGCGGCTCCTCTTCCGGTCGCGCCGCATATTCGCTTTCAAGGTGACTGTCAGGCAATAGCGACACATAAAACCGCGCCGCGTCGAGCCCGCCCTTTTCAAACCACAGACATGTTCTGACTTTCGAAAGCGTGGCCATGATCGCCTCCTATGTAGCGCTGAATTCACCGGACGCTACGCGCGCGCGAAGATCATCCAGCGTCTTGTTCCAGCTTGTGGTGTAGCCAGCGGCGTTTGCATCCGAGAGCGCAAGCGCATCCGGGAACACGGTTTCAACGGTAAGCCGGGTTTTCGCCTGCAAATCTTCGAACAACACGGTGACCCGCGCCCGGGGCGGAAGCCCTGCGCCGCAGGCGGTTGGCGCATCCGCCGCGCCTTCATAAACGATGCGCTCCGGCTCGATGATTTCAAGAATCGCCGCGCGCGCCGGCACGCTTTCGCCGTTTCGCGCCTTCATCATCACGGAGAATTCGCCGCCGACGCGAAAGTCCATTTCGCAGCTCGTATGCTCCGGCCCGAACGGGCCCCACCATTGGCGCAAATGTTTCGGATCGGTCCACACCTTCCACACCAGCGGCCGCGGCGCGTCAAAAATGCGCGACATTTTAAGTTCATGGGTGATCGGCGGCATCGCGTCAGCGCCCTTCCGTTTTCAGCGCGTCATCAAGCCGGCCAAGCCCCCAGGACCAGCCATGGGTGCGCCCCGCATTTTCATCGACGCCCGTCAAGAACGCGTTGTCTTCAATCAGCGTCAGGCGCGTTCCATTTCCTTGCGGCTTTAGCTCAATGATGGTCATTGAAACCGAATAGGGCGCGCCATCGATCGTCATGTAGTAAGTGAGCACGATTTTTTCGTTCGGCACGATATAGTGATAGACGCCGTCATTGGAGAACGCACCGCCGCCGGGTTTGCGGCCATGACAGCGTTCCGCGCCGCCGGGGCGGAAGTCGAGACGGTAGTCTTCAATCTCGAAACCGTCGCTGTCAGCGCCAAACCATTGGCGTTTCGCGTCGGCGCTTGCCCAGGCGGCGAAGACGCGCTCAGGCGGAAAGTCATAATCGCGCGTCACGGTCAGGCTGGCATGGGCGATGTCTGGCGCGGCCATCACAAGTCTCCCGCAATGGCGTCGAGCTGTTCAAAGACTTTGCCCCAGCCGTCATGAAACCCCATCTTTTCGTGTTGTTTTTTGTCCTCGGCGCTTTTGTGTTTGATGACCGCAGAATATTCGACGCCGTCCGGACAGTCTTTCATGGTGATGATCGCGGTCATGAAAGATGAGCCCGTGGGGCGCCAATCTTTCTCCATGCAATCGGTGAAGACGATGCATTCGCGTTCCTTGACGTAAACGATGCAGCCATTTTGCGGCATCTCTTCGCCATCAGGGCCGCACATTGTCATGCTTGAAGCGCCGCCGGGGCGAAGCTCCATGCGGACATCTTTCACCGTCCAAGGTTTCGGACACCACCATTCCGCGAGAATTTCCGGATCGCTCCATGCCTTCCAGAGCTGCGCCCGCGTCGCCTTCATGGTCCGGGTGATGGTGAGATCGCATTCTTCCTGCTGCACCGCTTTCTCCTGTGGCTGCGTGCTAAGCTTCAATCAACTGCAATGGATCATCCAGCGCGTGCCGAACCGATCATTGAACATGGCGTATTTCTTCGCGAAAAACGTCGCCTCAAAAGGCATCGTGATCTCGCCGCCCTCGGACAATGCGTTGAAAATTCGTTCGGCTTCGGTTTCGTCGTCGAGCGTGATGCAGATATGCGCGCCCTGGGGTTTGGAATAAAATTGCTTCGGCGCGTCTGACGCCATGATGTCGCAACCTTCCAAAGTCAGGCATGCATGCAGCACGTCATTCGCGCCGGCAGGCCCGTAATGCTCCTCGGCGGGCGAACCCTTGACCTTCATCATGGCGGTGATCTCTCCGCCGAGCACGCGCTGATAGAGGGTGATCGCCTCTTCGCATTGACCAAGAAAATGCAGGTAGTGATTTAGGCGCATTACTTCTTCTCCGTAGACTGAAGGGTTTTGAGATAGGCGTCGAGACGGTCTAGGCGGCCCTCCCAGACTGCGCGCTGATGGGCGATCCATTCTTCAGCTTCCGACAGCGCGGCGAATTGCGCTTCGCAGGTCCTGACCCGCCCTTTTTCTTCGACGTGACGAGCCCGCTCTCCTCCAGCACTTTGAGATGCTGAAGGAAGGATGGCAGCGCCATCTCGAAAGGCCTGGCCAGTTCGCTGACGCTGGCCGGGCCTTCGGTAAGGCGGGCCAGCACCGCCCGCCGGGTCGGGTCCGCAAGGGCCTGAAAAACATTGTCTAATTCGGGTTCCGGTTCGGAATTCTGATAGTTAGGCATACGCCTTAGTATATCGCCCGGATCGGCGAGTCAAGAACACAAAGGCAATTGCCTAAGTTTAATGAGCCTCGCGCAAAAAAGCCTGAACGCCGTCAGCGACGGCCAGCCAGCCTTCGGCTCCCCATAAAGCGTTGATCACAAACTGGGAGGTCAAAACGAAACCTGCGCCGGTCATGTATACGGGGTGAACCCGCCCAGCTTCTCGTAAATCCAGCGCACCGGCGATCAGGATAAGACTATCGAGCGCCAAATGTTTGCTCCAATATCCGCCAAGTCCGAACTCAGGAATCGGCATTCGGCCGATCGGCGCATCCATGAGCAAAATCATCGCAAGCAACATGAGCCGCTTGTGATATTCAGCATGCCGCCGCAACAGCAGCGCCAAAAGAAAAAACGCCGGGAAGAAGATCATCCCGGCGATTTGCAGCAAAAGCAGATTTTTGAATTCGTAGTCGATTTCAGGCGGCAGCTCTCGCGTCAGGGCCTGACGCGCCAACCACAACATCATGGCGCACATTGCAAGGAACAACACGACTGTCACGGCGCCCAGTCGTTTATGGGCGCCAACGGCCCCTCTTCGCACGAGAAGCGTTTGAATAAAGTAAGCAGTCAGGAAACTCATCATCAGCGCGACATGAGCATGCATGAACAGGGGCGCATCGGAACGCATCAAAATCAGATTGTGAAAATAAGTAGGGTAAAAGCCAGCGACCGCAACCACAAAAAAGCCGGCGCCCATAAGCGTATAGGTCGAGATCGGGCGAGTTGAGCAAGGCATGCCGGCAATACTCGCTATCTGGCCCGACGCCGCAACAGCTACAGGCCTGGACTGGCTTCTACTCCGCTGCGACGAGCTCCTCGGCCTTGGTGAGGTCCACCGAGACAAGCTGCGACACGCCGCGTTCGATCATCGTCACGCCGAACAGGCGGTTCATGCGCGACATGGTGAGCGCATGGTGGGTGATGATGATGAAGCGGGTTTCCGTTTCCTGCGCCATTTCATGCAGCAGGCGGCAGAAGCGTTCCACATTGGCGTCATCAAGCGGCGCGTCGACCTCGTCCAGCACGCAGACCGGCGCCGGATTGGCCATGAACACCGCGAAGATCAGCGCGGTCGCAGTCAATGCCTGCTCGCCGCCGGACATCAGCGACATGGAGGCGAGCTTTTTGCCCGGGGGCGAGGCGAAGATTTCAAGACCGGCTTCAAGCGGGTCTTCCGCATCCACCAGACGCAGCTCCGCCTGGCCGCCATTGAACAGGCGCTTGAACAGATCGGTGAAGTTCGTGCTCACCGTTTCAAACGCATCGAGCAGGCGCTGGCGCGCTTCGCGATTGAGATTGGAGATGGCGGTGCGCAATTTGCGGATCGCGCTGTCGCAATCCTCGCGCTCCACCGCCAGCTCTTCCAGCCGCGTCGAGACTTCCTGCATTTCTTCGTCGGCGCGCAGGTTCACGCCGCCGAGATTTTCGCGTTCGCGCTTATAGCGCTCCAGCTTGCGCTCAATATCATCGCGCGCAGGCAGATCGGCGCCTTCTTTGTGTTCGGCGACCGCCAGCAATTGGTCGGGCTCGACCTCGCAGGTTTCCTGCGCCAGATGGGCGGCTTCTTCGACGCGCTCGGCGGCGGCTTCCGCCTGCGCTTCAAGGCGCGCCCGCGCCTCGCGCGCTTCGGAAGATTCGTGATCGGCGGCCTTCGCCGCCTTGTCGGCTTCGAGCGATACGCGCTGACCTTCCGCGAGAGCGTCAGCGGCGTCATTGCGGCGTTTTTCCGCGACCGACAATTGATCGAGCAGCGCCTTGCGCTTTTCTTCGATGACGGCCGGGCCGCCCTGCGCCGCTTCATGGGCCGTTACGGTTTCATTGAGATGGGTTTCAATCTCGCCGATCCGCGCGCGGGCCGCATCGCCGCGCTGGACCCATGAGTTTTTGTCGCGCGCAATTTCCGTGAGCCGTTCAGCCCGGCGGCGCGCATCATTGGCGAGATCATTATGGGCGGTGCGGGTTTCCGCCGCGCGCGCCCGCGCCGAAGCGACTTCATCACGGGCAGCCGCAACGCCTTGCGCGATCAGCTCCGCATCAGGGAAGGCCGCGCATTCCGCATCGAGCGTTTCATGATTGCGCGTGGTTTCGGTTTTCTCATCCGCCAGGCGCGTCAGGTTTTCGTCAATCGAGGAGAGCCGCGCGGCGGCGCGTTCATGCTGGCGCTCAAGTTCGCTCAAGCCAGTGCGCGCGGAATCAAGCGCCCGGCGCGCATCATTGAACAGCGAGCGCGCTTCGCGTTCGTTCTGCTGTTTTGCTTTCAGCTGTTCGCTCGCGCTCGCATGGTCGCGCTTGGCGGTTTCGGCGCTTTCCTGCGCGCTTTCGAAATTGCGGTCGAGCACTTGCAGACGGTTGCGCTGTTCAAGCCGGATCGCCGCAGCGGTTTTCGCATCCGCATGGGTGGTAAACCCGTCCCAGCGCCACAGATCGCCGTCACGGGAGACCAGCCGCTGGCCGGGCTTCAACGCCCCGCGCAAGCCCGCGCCCTGATGCGCATCGATAACGCCGATCGCCGAGAGGCGGCGGTTGAGCGCAGCCGGCGCGCGCACGAAACGCGACAAGGGCTGGGCGCCTTCCGGCAGGGACATGTCGGCGGCGCTTTCGCCAAGATGCGACCAATGAGCGGGCGCGCCTTCATCCACGGCAGCGCCAAGATCGTCGCCCAGCGCGGCGGCCAGCGCATTTTCGTAACCGGCGTCCACATCGATCATCTCGATCAGCGGTGTCCAGTCTTCGCTTTCATTCGCCGCCAGCACCCGGCGCAGCGCTTCACGCTCGGCGTCGAGTTCGGTCAGGCTCTGTTCGGCCTTGCGCATCGGACCGCGCATTTCCGCTTCGTTTTCTTCGGCGGCGGCGCGCTCTTCTTCCGCGCGCTGGAATGCGCTTTCGGCGGCGCTTGCGGCCTCTTCAGCGGCGGCGAATTTCGCCTGCGCCGCTGCAAGCGCCTGCGCCTGTTCCGGCGTCGGTTCGATCAGTTGGCGTTCATCCGTATAGGACCGGATCTGCTCAACGATCTTGTCGAGCCGGCGTTCGGCGGCGGTCAGGTTGCCGGTCGCGGCCTTGCGGCGCGCTTCGATGTCGGCGGCTTCTTTCGATTTCTGGTCGAGTTGCGCTTCAACGGCCTCGAGCGCAGCGGCGGCCTCATTCATCGCCGCTTCCGCAGCGGCCACATGCTCAGCTTCGCCGGCTTCGCGCTCGCGCAGGGCTTCTTCTTCGCCGCCAAGCGCGGCGATGGCGTTGTCAGCATCGGCGAGCAGGTCTTTCTCGCGCGCCATATCGCCTTTTAGGCGTTCAATCTCGGACGCCAGCCGCGCCAGCTCCGCTTCAATGCGGCGCGCTTCTTCATCAAGACCTTCACGCGCAACCGTCAACCGATGCAGCGCAGCGGCGGCTTCGGCTTCCGCCATGCGCAGCGGATCAAGCGCCTCATGCGCATTCGCCTGCGCCGTCGAGGCCAAGGCGGCGACCCGCGTCGTCTCTTCGATCAGCGCACTGATTTCCTGCAAACCGCTGGCGGCTTTTTCCTGCGCATCGAGCGCATCACGCCAGCGCAGGAAGGACAGCATTGCCTCAGTGCGGCGAATATCGCCGGAGACATTGCGATAGCGCGTCGCCTGACGGGCCTGACGGGCGAGCGCGGATTTCTGGGTTTCCAGCTCGCTCATCACGTCATCGAGACGCTCAAGATTTTGCTCCGCCGCGCGCAGGCGCAGTTCAGCCTCGTGACGGCGGGTGTGCAAGCCGGTGACGCCGGCGGCTTCTTCCAGCAGGCGGCGGCGATTTTGCGGCTTGGCGCTGATCAGTTCGGCGACCTGGCCCTGACGCACCAGCGCCGGCGAGTTGGCGCCGGTGGAGGCGTCAGCAAACAGGAGCTGCACGTCTTTGGCGCGCACTTCCTTGTTGTTGATGCGATAGATCGACTGCGTGCCCTCTTCCTTGCGGACGATGCGGCGCGAGATCTCAATCGTCTCCATCTCGTTATATTCCGCCGGGGCAGAGCGGTCGGAATTGTCGAGGGAGAGAATCACTTCCGCCCAGTTGCGCGAGGGGCGCATGGTGGTGCCGGAGAAGATCACCGCATCCATGCCGTCGCCGCGCAGCGCCTTGGCCGAGGTCGCCCCCATCACCCAGCGCAGCGCTTCCAGCAGATTCGACTTGCCGCAGCCATTCGGCCCGACAATGCCGGTCAGGCCTTCGCGGATTTCAAAGTCGGTCGGCTCGACAAAGGACTTAAAGCCGACAAGGCGGACATTAGTGAACTTCACAAATCTTTTCCCGATAAGCGCTGAACCGGAGCCCACTTCCCCGGCGCATCGTTGAACCCACGCAATGATCGGCGATTCTGATGTAAGGCCAAGAGCCGCGAGATGTTATTATTCCTCAGCATTTTCAGGCGCCTTGCCAAAAGCGGCGACCGACGCCGGAGCCTGGCGTCGGGCCGCGAAGCTGTCATGCGCCGGTATTTTATTCCGCGGCAGGGGCGTCGGCTTTCGCCAGAACTTCATCAAGAGCCTTGGAAAAGTCCTCAACCGTGCTGAAGTGGCGGGTCTGGCCGTTGACCACGAAACTCGGCGTCGAATTCACGCCGTATTTTTCCGTGCCTTCCTTAATGTTTGCATTAAGAAAATCGAGCAATTCCTGCCTTTTCATGCAGGCGTCGAACTCATCCGCGCTCATGCCGGCCTGGGCCGCGATTTTCAGCAATTCCTCGCGCGGCGCGTCGCCGTAAATCCAGCCCTTGTCTTCCTGATAGGGGTTGCCCTGGGTCTTGAACAGCGTGCCGAGGACCAGGAAATAGGCGTCATCGCCGCCCTTGTCGGCGGCGCAGCGGGCGAGCATCGAGCCAGCGACCGACAGATTGGCCGGCGCGGTCGGGAATTCCCGGAAGATGAACCGGACCTTGCCAGTATCGATGTAATTTTCCTTGATCGCCGGGAAGATATCTTCGTGGAAAACCGCGCAATGAGGACAGGTCACGGAAGCGAATTCGATGACCGTGACTTTGGCGTCTTTCGACCCGAGCGCCATGTCTCGAAGCGAGCCCTCGCCGGTTTTCTCAACCGAATTCGCCGCCGCGCCATTGGCGTCCGCCGCTGCGGAGGATCTGGAATTGGCGCCGCCGCAGGCCATCAAAATAAGCGCGCAGGCGCCGGTTAGCGCGGCGCGGGAGAATGCAACTGGTGTGGAGAACATGGGCTTGAGAACCTTTCAAATTGCGGGGGCGCGCGCCGGCCCGCGAAAAAACGGGGCAAACGCCGAATTCAGGGTGCAAAATCGCCGATGGCGCGGCCCGGCGCAAGTCCTTGAGGGCGCTTATTTCCCGCCGTTTCGCCGCTTTACCGCCGCCCGGAAGGAGGCGAGCGCGTCGCCCAGCGGGCCATCTTCCCCCGCCCCGGCGCCGCCGGCGTCCCCTGAGGGCCTAGGCGCCGGGCGTTCGGCGGCGCCGGACTGGATCACGGCGATGCGGCCAACCGCGCCAGGGCCCAAAAAGGCGTTGATCCGGGCGATCAGCCCATCCGCCTCCATCTGCACCGCAGCGGCGGCGGCCCCGTTGGGCGCGCGCACTTCCAGCGTTTTGCCCTGTCCGCGACCAGTAAGCCGCCCGGGACGGCACAGCCCAGCGATTTTCTCGCCCGCCAGCGACGGCCAGCGCTCGGCCAGCGCCGGGTCCACATATTTCGTCTTTTTCGCCAGTTCGGCGAAAATCGCGGCGCTGGTCCGCGCGATGGACGGCGCGGCGCGGCGGACGGGACGGGTATGGTGCGAATAGGCCAAGGCGCGTGCTCTTTGCGGTTTGCGTTCGGGCATTCTAACACTGACCGGCATTCATAAGAACCGTCGCCGTGAGCAAAAATCCGCCCCGAAAAATTTCCCCAATCGTTCGCTCGTTGCTGGCCTGGTATGACGCCAATGCGCGCGAGCTGCCCTGGCGCGCGCGTCCGAAAGCGCGCAAGCGGCCGGACCCTTACGCCGTGTGGCTGTCGGAGATCATGCTGCAACAGACAACCGTCGCAACGGTCGGTCCGCGCTACGCCGAATTCCTGACGCGCTGGCCGTGCGTCACCGACATGGCCGCGGCGCCGATGGATGACATTCTCGGACAATGGGCGGGGCTCGGCTATTACGCCCGCGCCCGCAATTTACACAAATGCGCAGTCGTCGTCGCGGAGACCCATGGCGGCGTCTTTCCGGATACGGAGGAAGGCTTGCGCGCCCTGCCCGGCATCGGCGCCTATACCGCCGCCGCCATCGCCGCGATCGCCTTCGACAAGCGCGCCATCGTGATTGACGGCAATATTGAGCGCGTCGCCGCGCGGCTATACGAAATCGCAACGCCGCTGCCCGCCGCCAAAACCGAAATTCGCGAAAAGCTGGAAAAGATCTGGCCGCATGAACGCTCCGGCGATTTCGCGCAAAGCCTGATGGATCTCGGCGCAGGCATCTGCCGCCCGAAAGCGCCGCTATGCTTGCTGTGCCCCATCGCGAAAAACTGCGCCGCGCAAAAAGCAGGGACGCAGGAAAACTTTCCCGTCAAAGCGCCGAAAAAACCAAAACCCAATCGCGTCGGCGCGGTCTTTGCGCTCACCAATGCGCGCGGGGAAATGCTGTTCGAACGGCGCCCGGAAAAAGGCTTGCTCGGCGGCATGATGGGACTGCCGGGAACAGAGTGGGCGGAAGCGCTGAACGGCGATGCGCATTTATCCGCGCCGGTAAAAGCCAACTGGAAAAAAACCGGCGAAGCGACACACACATTCACGCATTTCCATCTGACTCTTGATGTTTATGCGGGCGCAGCGCCGAAAGGCTTCCGCAAAAGCAAAGACCAGCAATGGATCAAACCGGATGAGGCGCGAGTTCCGACGGTGATGAAGAAGGCGGTTGGCGTCGCATCTCTCGGTTGAGCCGCCGCATTATTGCGCCACGCTGTAGTTGCAGCGCGACCTTTTTTGTAACAACTCCATGAAGCTTTGCGCTTGTCAAAGGTCTTACGGTTGACAAGACTGTAGCTATAAGGGCCTTTTTACATTCGAATATCGTACGGGGCGTGTTTCATGAAATTTGGCGCAATATTTTCACTGACATTTGCCGCCTTCTGTCTTGGCGGCATGCCGGCGCAAGCGACATCGGTGAACTTTGTCGACTACGCAACAGCAAATCCGGGACACGCAACAAACGAGCTTATCGATTTTGGTGACAATGTTCTGGTGCGGCTAAGAGCCTCCCAAAATATCGTCGCAACAAATGACGGATTCACAGGCGGCGGCAGTCTTCCCGTTGAAGCTTATCTCGATGACCCCGCAACAGGTTCTCCCAGAGGAGCGGGGGTCTGCCGTTCAGTCGTGGGCGATCCGGGGTTTTTTGACTCCGGCTTTCCCTGCGAAAACCCGATAGACAGTGCAATCGATGGCGCGAATGGCGAAGATGAAGCGCTGTTCGTCAGTTTTTGGGACTATACATATCTAGACGCGCTTTCATTTCGCGGCGTCGACAATCAGTCCCTGAACAACTCCGATGGGCTGATTGAATTTTATATTGGCGGGCTCGACGTTTCTGTCGGCGGGGTTACGACTTTTTCGGATTTGGTTCTGCGTGCGATGACCGGCGAATTCGGCCGCGTGTTCCAGATGGCGTTCGGATATGTGGATACGCCCTTTTATCTGGAATCCCTTGAAGCGACTGCTATCTCTGACGTTCCACTTCCTGCGGGACTGCCGCTTTTGTTCACTGGTTTAGCTGGACTTGGCTGGACCGCGCGTCGCAAAAAAGCCGCCTGAAAGACGGCGCTTATTTGTAATTTCCAGCGCTCATGATTATTTCAGCTGTCATGTCGCATGAAAACTCAATCCGCCCCACCAACGCTAACGGCGACGCCGTGCTTTCCTTCTGGTTTGAGGAATCGAAACCCTATCAGTGGTTCCGGCGCGACGATAAATTCGACGCCGCGATCAAGACCCGTTTCGGCGCGATGCACGCCGCCGCCAAAGCCGGGCGCCTCGATGTGTGGCGCGCGCACCCGGTCTATTCCCTGTCGCTGATCATCCTGCTCGACCAGTTTTCGCGCAATCTCTATCGCGACACGCCAATGGCCTTTGCGCAGGACGCGCAAGCGCTGGATGTGGCGCGCGAGGCGTTGGCGCGGCGCTTTGATCAGCTTGTGAACAAACAGCGCCGGTCGTTTTTCTATATGCCCTTCATGCATGCGGAAGATGCGGACGTGCAGGAGGAATGCGTCGAGCTGTTCATGGCGCGCCTGCCGGACACGATGAACCTGCCTTTCGCGATTGAACATCGCGACATCGTCAAGCGCTTTGGGCGTTTCCCGCACCGGAACAAAATCTTCGGGCGCATATCAACACCGGCGGAACGCCAGTTCCTGCGCGAAGGCGGGTTTAACCCTTAAGTCGCGGTCACGATGATCGCAGGCATGATCGCCGCGATGAAGACCGCCGACCGCACCGCTTCAATGGCCTCAGCGGCGGCGCCTGCGGGCAACAGGCTGCCCTCGGAAATTTCCTTGATGCGCGGCTTGTAGGATTTCAGCAATTCCTTGTCGAAATTATGCCGGAGAATATCAACGCTGTTGGCGAGCGCGATGATCACGCTGTCGCGTGCATCGGCTTCACCCGTCCCAAACATCGCCGTCGCAAGGCGTTGCTTCAACGCATTCTCCGCCGACGGATCGGCCTCCGGATAAACCCTCCGCGTGAAGAAGAAGAGAAATTTCTTTTCCTTCATCTGCAAAACGCCGCGCCGGGTGAGCTGGTCGAGCAGAATGCGCAAGGGCGCGGATTTGCCGCCCATCGCATTCACATAGTCAACCGCCTTCTTGCCCGATTTCTTTTTCGAAATCGCTTCAATGCAAGCGTCGAGAAAAGGTTCGCCAACCGGCGACATGTCGATGAAATCAAGACGCTTTGGCGGATCGCCCGCTTCGCGCAGCCGCCCCATCAGCAAAAGTTCGGCAAGGCCCGCGCCAGCCAGCGCATATTCCAGAAAACTTCCCTTGCGTTCGCCGCTTTCATCATGAAGCGCCAACAACAAAATGCTTTCCGGTATGGTGAGATCGTCCGCCGCCATCGTCTTTCCCTCCGCTTTGCATGGGATATAGGCATGCGGAAAGGGCTTTTAAAGATTTAGCCCGGGCTTTCTAGGCGTCCTTATATTCGTGCGGCGCCTTGGGGCGGCGTTTCGCCAGCAATTCGTCAAGCGGCATCGAGGTTCCGTCCGACTGCTGAATGCGCACATGAAAGGGTTTCAGCGCGCGGGCATGGGGCGCGCCGCAGGAATGAGCGATCATCGCCACATCCTTGCGCATTTTTTCAATATAGCTCGCCGCTTCTTTCGCCTTCACCTGCGGATCGAGCCCGCCCTGCAAATGTTTTTTATGCGTCGTTATGCCTGTGGGACAATTATTGGTGTTGCATCGCATGGCCTGAATGCAGCCAATGGAAAACATAAAACCGCGCGCGGTGTTGACCACATCAGCGCCGGCGCAATAGGCCCAGGCGACTTCCACCGGCGTCACCAGCTTGCCCGAGGCGATCACCTTGATGCGCTCGCGCATACCGCGCCGTTCAAGAATATCCGTCAGCATGGGAAGCGCCTGCTTTAAGGGCAGACCGACATTATCCATCAGCGACATGGGCGCCGCGCCGGTGCCGCCATCGCCGCCGTCAAGGGTGATGAAATCGGGCGCCGATTCAATCCCGCGCCGCTCAATCGCGTCGCAGAGTTCGTCAACCCAGCCATAGGCGCCCATCACCGTTTTGAACCCAGTGGGCAAGCCGGTGACCCGGCGCACCCGGGCGATAAAATCGAGCAGCTCTTCAATATTATCGATTTCAGGATGGCGGTTCGGCGAGATTGACGGCTCGCCAGCAGGAATGCCGCGAATTTGCGCGATTTCCTCGGTCACTTTGACGCCCGGCAACAGCCCGCCCTTGCCGGGCTTGGCGCCCTGGGCGAGTTTCACCTCGATCATTTTGACTTGCGCATGGGCGGCGATGGTCTTGAGCCTTTCCTCATCGAGCAGCCCCGCCCCGTCGCGGCAGCCATATTTCGCCGTGCCCATCTGAAAGATGACGTCGCAGCCGCCTTCGAGGTGATAAGGCGACAGCCCGCCCTCGCCGGTGTTCATATAACAGCCGGCCAGCGCCGCCCCATGGGACAAGGCCCGCACCGCAGGTTTTGACAAGGCGCCGTAGCTCATGCCGGAGACATTGATCAATGACGCAACATGATAGGGATTAGGCGTATACGGACCAATGATCACGGCGGGCGGATCAGTCGCCTCCTCGTCAAGACGCGGGAATGCGGTGTTGATGAAGATTGGACAGCCCACGAGATTGAGATTGCGGGTCGAGCCGAAGGGCAGCGTGTTGTTTTTTCCTTGCGCGGATTTGTAGATCCAGTCGCGTTCGGCGCGGTTGAAGGGCATTTCTTCGCGGTCGAGGGCGAAAAAATATTGCCGGAAGAACTCACCGAGCCGGGTGAACAGATATCGAAACCGCCCCAGCACCGGAAAATTATGACGTATGGCGTCGCGCGACTGGTTGGCGTCGAGGATGAACATGATGACGACGAGCAAAACCCCGCCGCCCGCAAGCAGGACGAACAGCGTCGCCAATATGTTGATCCCGTGCATTGTGACGGCGGAAAGTAAATCCATGCGCGCTCCTCCTGTGAAGCTGCGCGAAACTTACAATGCGTCGGCCGCCTCCGTGAACCCGGACGAGGCGCGGCGTAATCGGCGCGGACCGCCTATTCCGCCGCTTGCGCCTTTTGTTCGGGCGTCCAGCGCAGAACCGGATGGCGCGCGGCGGCGGTTTCATCAAGGCGGCGGCGCGGCGCATGGACAGGCGCGGCTTTGAATGCAGCGGCCTCGCCTGCCTTGGCGCGCTTCGCCAGAGACAAAAGCGCATCGCAGAACAGATCGAGTTCGCGAATCGATCCCGATTCCGTCGGCTCGATCAGCATGGCGCCATGCACCACCAGCGGGAAATACATGGTCATCGGGTGATAGCCCTCATCGATCATCGCCTTGGCGAAATCGACGGTCTCGACGCCGGTGTCTTTCAAGAAGCGATCATCGAACAACGCTTCATGCATGCAATGACCTTCAAAGGCCGGCGTCATTTCGGTTTTGAGGCGCGCAAGAACGTAATTGGCGTTCAGCACCGCATCTTCCGACGCCTGGCGCACGCCGTCCTTGCCATGGCTCATCATGTAAGAGAGCGCGCGCACGAACATGCCCATCTGGCCATGAAAGGCGGTGAGGCGCCCCAGGCTTTCGCCGCTATCATCATCGGCTTTCGCGGCGCGGCGGGTCTCAACGAGGCTGTAGCGCCCGTCTTCGCAAATGACGTAAGGCACAGGCGCGAAGGGCGCGAGCGCATCGGAGAGCACTGTCGGACCGGAGCCCGGACCGCCGCCGCCATGGGGCGTTGAAAAGGTTTTATGCAGATTGATGTGCATCGCATCGACGCCAAGATCGCCGGGGCGCACCTTGCCCGCAATGGCGTTGAAATTGGCGCCGTCACAATAGAAATAGCCGCCCGCCTCATGCACCGCATCGGCGATGGCGCGAATATCGCGCTCGAAGAGACCGCATGTGTTCGGATTGGTCACCATGATGCCAGCAACATCAGGGCCGAGCTTTTCTTTCAGCGCCGCAAGGTCGACGCGCCCGGTCTTGTCGGCGGGAATGTTTTCGACGGTAAAGCCGCATTGCACCGCCGTCGCCGGATTGGTGCCGTGCGCAGATTCAGGCGCCAGCACGCGCTTGCGGGTTTCACCTTCGCCGCGCGCCACCAGCGCCGCCTTGATCGCCATCATGCCGCACAGCTCGCCATGGGCGCCGGCTTTCGGCGACATGGCGACGGCGGGCATGCCGGTCAGGGTTTTCAGCCAATGCGCGAGCGTGTCGATCAATTCGAGCGCGCCCTGCACGGCCGCTTCGGGCGCCAATGGGTGCAAATCGCCGAAGCCCGGCAGCCGCGCCATTTTTTCATTGAGGCGCGGATTGTGTTTCATGGTGCAGGACCCGAGCGGGAACGGGCCCATATCGATGGCGTAATTCTTTTGGCTCAAACGCACGAAATGGCGCATGGTTTCCGGTTCGGAAAGACCCGGCAAACCGATGTCGGTCTTGCGGTTCAATCCGCCGAGGCGGTCGAACTCGCCGGAAGGCTCGGACAGATCAACGCCGGTTCCCGCGAAGTCGCCGACTTCGAAAGACAACGCCTCTTCGATTTGTAGCGCCTTATTGCCGGTGAAGGTTTTGACGTTGCTTGCCGTCGCTTCGCCTGCGCCAGAACTCGGTGTTGTGGGACGGCCCTGATTATTCATGGTCATGATGCACCGCCTGTTGCGCATCCTTCGAGACGCGAACCTTCGGTTCGCTCCTCAGGATGAAGGAGGATTAGAGAAAAAAGAAACGACTTCATCCTGAGGAGGCTTGCTCCAGCAAACCGTCTCGAAGGATGAGCCGGAACGAGCGGGGGGAGATGTTTTGAAAAAATCGCACTCATTGTTCTAAATCGCCTTCGCGAGGGTGGCCGCAAAAACCGAGATATCCTCATCGCTCACGCATTCCGTCGCGGCGACGATAAGAAGATTGTGCGCCGCCTTGTCGTGCGGCCACAGGCGCGAACCCGGCACGCCGGCGAGCACGCCGTCGCCAGCAAGCTTGTCCACAACTTCGGCGGCATCTTTCGGCAGGCGCAAGGTGAATTCGTTGAAGTAGGATTTGTTGACGAGTTCGACGCCGTTGATTTGTCCCAGCGCGTCGGCGGTCTTGCAGGCCGCTTCGTGGTTCAGCATCGCAAGCCTGCGCAACCCCGCCTCGCCGAGCAGCGTCATATGGATCGTAAAGGCGAGCGTGCACAGCCCCGAATTCGTGCAGATGTTCGACGTCGCCTTGTCGCGGCGGATATGCTGCTCTCGGGTCGACAGCGTCAGCACGAAACCGCGCTTTCCTTCCGCGTCCTGCGTCTCGCCGCAAAGCCGGCCGGGCATCTGCCGCATATATTTCTGGCGCGTGGCGAACAGGCCCACATAAGGCCCGCCGAAATTGAGGCCGTTGCCGATGGACTGGCCTTCGCCGACGACAATGTCGGCGCCCATCTCGCCGGGGCTTTTCAAGGCGCCGAAGGAGACCGCTTCTGTCACCACCGCGACGAGCAGCGCGCCTTTCGCATGCGCCGCGTCCGCAATCGGCGCCAGATCGCGCACATTGCCGAACACATCCGGCGACTGGACGATGACGCAGGCGGTCTCGTCGTCAATTTGCGCGATAATGTCTTCGGATGCGTCCGCATCGAGGGGCGCCTGAACGACTTTCGCGTCTACAAGCTCCAGATTGGTGCGCGTCACCGCGCCATAATGAGGATGCAACCCGCCGGAGAGCAGAACCTTGCCGCGCTTGGTGACGCGCCGCGCCATCAGCGCCGCTTCGGCGCAGCCGGTGGAGCCGTCATACATGGAGGCGTTGGCGACCTCCATGCCGGTCAGGGCGGCGACCTGGGTCTGAAACTCGAACAGATATTGCAGCGTGCCTTGCGCGATTTCCGGCTGATAGGGCGTGTAGGCGGTCAAAAACTCCGAACGCTGAATAATATGATCCACGGTCGCCGGAATGTGGTGCTTATAGGCGCCGGCGCCAAGGAAACACGGGCCCGCCCCCGCCGCGCGGTTTTTCGCCGCCATGGCGCCAAGCGCGCGCTCCACCTGCATCTCGCCCATATGATCGGGCAAGTCGAAATCGGCGTTCAGCGCGTCTTTCGGCACATCGGCGAAGAGCGCGTCGATATCCCCGGCGCCGATGGTTTTCAGCATCGCCTGACGGTCGGCGTTGTTGTGAGGGAGATAGCGCATGGGCTGTTTTCCGTTTCTCTATTTGTCGCCGTCGTCTTTTTTCGACTTCGCAGAGGCCGCGCCGAGGGCTGAGCCGACGCCTGCGCCTATCGCGATGCCGACGCCAATGCCGAGCGCCAGATTATCAAGCGCGACGCCGATGGCGGCGCCCAAGGCAACGCCCATTGCGATGCCCAGTGAAATGCCTGTCGCGGCGCCGGTCGCCGCGCTGTCGTCTGGCTTGTTCTCGCTCATGACGCGCCTGCAAATTCTTTGTACGCCGCCTCATCCATCAGCGCGTCGAGTTCGGCCGGCTTGCTCGGTTTGATTTTCACGAACCACGCCGCGCCCGCCGGATCTGCGTTCACCTGGGACGGGTCGTCGACAATGGCGGCGTTGACCTCAACCACCTCGCCGGAGATCGGCGCGTAAACATCGGAAGCGGCCTTCACCGATTCCACCACCGCCATGTCATCGCCCTTGGCAAAGGACTTGCCGGCTTCAGGCAGCTCGACAAAGACGACATCGCCCAATTGCTCCGCCGCATGGGCGCTGATGCCGATGACGAAGACATCGCCTTCGGCCTTCACCCATTCATGATCTTCGGTGTAGTGGACGGTCATGGCTCTCTCCTAACCTCGAAAATAATTATGCGGAATGAAGGGCATGTCGGCGACCACCGCCGGCGCCGGCTTGCCGCGCACGATGAGATTGACTTGGGTTCCGGTTTTCGAAAAATCCGCATCCACATAGCCCATGGCGACCGGCGCGTTGACGCTCGGCCCGAAACCGCCAGAGGTGACGGCGCCGATGGTCTTTCCATCCGTAGACTGAATTTCCGTGCCTTCGCGGGCGGGCGCCCGGCCTTCCGGCCGCAACCCGACGCGCAGGCGCTGCGGACCTTCGGCGAGTTCGCGGCGAATGCGCGCCGCGCCCGGAAAGCCGCCCTCTTCGCGGCGGCGCTTGCCGACCGCAAAAGCGATATTGCCTTCAATCGGCGAAATCTCCGGCGTCAGGTCATGTCCGTAGAGACACAGCCCCGCCTCAAGGCGCAGCGAATCGCGCGCGCCAAGGCCGATCGGCTCCACTTCCGGCGCCGCCAGCAGCGCCTTGGCGAGCAGCGTTGCATGGGAGTTCGGCACGGAAATTTCAAATCCGTCCTCGCCGGTGTAACCAAGACGGCTGACCACGATATAGGCGCGGTCGTCGGACGCGGGCCAGTACATCGGCCGCACGCTCATAAAGGGCTGGTCCGCCGAGCCGGGCATCAACCGCTCTATCACCGCCGCGGCTTTCGGCCCCTGCAAGGCGATCAGCGAGCGATGATGCACGACCTCAAGCGTTGCAACGCCTTGCAGCTTGTCTTCAAGCAGCGCGAAGTCCTGCTCCTTGGTCGCCGCATTCACCACGAGAAACAGCGTTCCCTGCAGATCGTCGCGGAGCACCCGCGTGATCATCAGATCGTCCAGCACGCCGCCCTGCTCGTTCAGCAGAACCGAATAGCGCACGCCACCCTGTTTCAGATTCTTGATATCGGCGGGAACAAGACTCTCGATCGCCGCGGCGATTTTTTCATGAGCGCCCGGCGCGCCGATCTCGGCCTCGGTGGTTGTCAGATAGGCCTGGCCCATATGGGAAACATCGAACAGCCCCGCCTTTTCGCGCGTGTGAAGATGCTCCTTCAACACGCCCATCGGATATTGCACCGGCATATCGTAACCGGCGAACGCAACCATCTTGGCGCCCAGCGACTGGTGCAGATTGTGAAGCGAGGTTTTCTTTAAGGCAGAATTCATTCGTAGTTCCCATGTAAAAATCGCCGCAAAAGATACGACGACCCCGGCTGTCATGGGAACCTGAGAGATTTCGCGCGCGCCCCCTTCCATGAAGGGTGACAGAACACGCTTACTCCGTCGGTGGAGCGGCAATCATGCGCCGCTCGCTTTCCAGCCTTTAACGCAGCCCTGCGGTCCTTTTGCCTGAGAGTTTCCGGGGCGGTTGCTCCTTCGGCGCCAGCGCGAATCATGTGGCTGGCCTCTCCCGCATGCTGCCTGTCCGGGAAATGAAACCAGACAGTAAGCGCGACCATAGGCGCGCCGTTTTAGGAGTCAATCATTCTGCATCGCCAGCGCGCGGAAAAACTAGGCCGCCGCGCAATTGGTGCAATTGCCCTTAATCTCAAGACGCGCCGTATGCATGTCGAAGGCGGCGGCGCGCACTGCCGGCGCGATGTCCGCTTCCACGGCGACAACCTGCAATTCCTTCACCGTCGAACAGCGCTCGCAGACCAGGAAAGTCTGCACCACATGCGGACCTTCGTGATTGCACAGGACAAACGCATTCATGCCGTCGAGCTTGTGGATATGTCCCTTGGCCTCAAGCCCGTCGAGCGCCCGGTAAACGGTCATCGGCGCACGCACGCCCTGCTCTTTCAACTTGTCGAGAATCTCATAGGCCTTGAGCGGCTCAATGCTGCCGGAAAGCGCATCCCAGACCAGCTTTTCATTCTTCAACAGGCCGGAAGGACGCTTGCGCACGCCGTGCGCTGCTGCGTTGTCATTGCCGGCGGCGCCTTTACTTGCCTTCTTTTCAGCGCTGTTCGGCTTGGCGGCGTTTTCACTCTGAGGCGACTTGTCGGTCATGGCGACTCTCCCAAAGATACAGTAACTGTTATATCTTTGTTATATCAATTCGCAACCCTGACTGGCGCCATTTCCCTGAACACCCCGCGCCGCCTCGCAAATTTCGCGATCAGCGGGCCGCAAAGCCGCCATCGATGACCAGTTCCGTACCCGTCACATAGGCGGAATCGTCACTCGCCAGATAGACCATGCCGCTGGCGATATCTTCCGGCGCGCCATTCTTGCCCATGGGAATATTGGCGGCGACACGGCTGAACAGGGCATCCACCTGCTCTGCATTGAGCTCCATCATGTCCGATTCGCCAATGCGCGTGTCGATGAAGCCGGGATGCACGGTGTTGCAGCGAATATTGTATCCCTGCTCGGCGCAATGCAGCGCCACGGATTTGCTCAGGAACCGCACGCCGCCCTTGGTCGCGCTATAGGCCGGCGCCTTGGCTTCGCTGACGATCCCGAAGATCGATGAGACATTGATGATGGAGCCTGCGCCGCGCTTGCGCATCAGGCGCACCGCCATTTGCGTGCCGAGAAACACGCTGTCGAGATTGACCGCCATCACCTTGCGCCAGTTTTCGAAGGAAATGTCTTCGATGTTTTTCAGCGCGCCGACGCCGGCATTGTTGACCATGATGTCGATGCCGCCATAGCGGTCCAGCAAATGGGATCTCGACGGTTTTCCATTCATCGGGATTGGCGACATCATGGTGGATATAGTCGGCCTCGCCGCCATCCTGGGAGATGTAGCCAAGCACTTCTTTCGAGCGCTCATCATCAATGTCGGAGCAGATGACGCGCGCGCCCTCGGCGGCGAAGCGGATCGCGGTCGCCGCGCCAATGCCGCTGGCTGCGCCGGTTACATATGCAATCTTGTTTTTCAGCCTCATCGCGCGCCCCGCATTCCATAGTTTCCGATGCGGGATTTATGGCGTTATACGCGAGGGCGCGCCGCACTCAGGAAGAACAAATTTATGGCCAGCCGACACGGTCGAAAATGCGGACGGCTTCGGGCTGATTCTCGCCAAGCGTCGCCGCGGGAAGGTCGTCCTCGACAAAATCCGCGTAAGCGGCGATCGGGCCGACCGCCGCAACGCCCGGCGCAATCGGATATTCATTATTGCCGCTGGCGAACGCCGCCTGGGATTCATCGCGCAGGAGGAACTCGATCAGCTTTTCCGCATTTTCCGCATTCGGCGCATATTTCGTCACCCCGGCGCCGGAAATATTCACATGAGCGCCGCGGCCCTGCTGGTTGGGAAAGAACAGGTCGAACTTGTCGCCAATCGCCGCCGCCTTTGCATCCTTCGCCCCGATGAAGCGCGCCGTGTAATAGCTGTTGACGATGCCGATGCGGCAAAGTCCGGCTGCTACCGCCTCGATCTGGGAAGTGTCATTGCCTTGCGGCTTGCGCGCGAAATTCGCGACCACGCCCGCCGCCCATTGCTCCGCTTCCTGTGCGCCGTGATGGGCGATCATCGATGCAAGCAGCGACTGGTTGTAAATATTGGAAGAGGACCGCACGCAGATCATGCCGCGATAAGCGGGATCGGCGAGATCTTCATAAGTCTCAAGCCCTTCGGGCAGGCCCATTTCCTTGTTGTAGATGACAATGCGCGCGCGTTTGGAAAGCCCGAACCATTTGCCGTCCGGATGGCGGAACTGCGCCGGGACGCGCGCATCCAGCGCATCATTGTCGATGGCGCGAAACACGCCGCGCTGATCGGCGCGCCATAACATGCCCGCATCCGCAGTGATGAAAATATCGGCGGGGCTGGCGTCCGCCTCCTGGCCGAGACGCTCAATCAGCGCATCGCCGCCCGCCTCGATGTAATTGACCTTGATCCCGGTTTCTTCCGTGAACTGATCATAAAGCAGGATATCGGAATCATAATGGCGCCCGGAATAGACATTGACCTCGCCGGTGATCGGGCGCTTCGCCGCCTGTTCGCCGTTCTCGCCGCCAGGCCCGCCGCATGCGGCGAGCAACAGCGCCGCCAGAATGCCCGCCATGCCTGATACCCATTTGCCCGACGCCAGATTGAATGCCATGTCTTCCGTCCGTATTTTTGCGAATAATTCTCAATAGCAAGCTAAGCGGGCATGCGGGTGAAGGCAAGGCGCGAAAGCGCCGCACCACCGGCGGGCATATTTATCCAGCAAAAACAAACGCTTTCGACCAGTCCACGCTGACCGAATGCAGCGCGCCCCATGACGGGGGCGCAGCCATGGCGACCGCGAGCGACGCGCCATCGGCGCTGTCGAGGCGCGCCAGCCAGCCCGGCCCGGCGAAACGGATATCGGCGGCGCGAAACGTCCCTTGCGGGTCAGGCGTCGCGGTCAGGGCGTCAGCGCGCAGGATCGCGCGGGCGGGCCCGTCTTTCATGCCACCGGCCGGCGCGTCGCCAATCACCGCGTGAAACACGCCGCCTCGTATCTCGCCCGCCAGCGTCTGACATCCGGGAAACAGCCCCGCCCCTTCCGGGGTTTGCGGGCTTTCATACAGCGCTTCGGGGGTCGCCGTTTCGACAATCCGCCCCTCGCGCATCAAGGCGATGCGATCGCCCAGCGCCAGCGCTTCTTCTGCGTCATGGGTGACCAGCAAAACGGCGGCCTGCTGTTCCTTCAGTACACGGCGCAATTCCGCGCGCAAGCGGCGGCGCAGCGCAACGTCGATGCTGGCGAAAGGCTCGTCCAGCAAAAGCGCTTTGGGCTTGCGCGCCATGGCGCGGGCGAGCGCCACACGCTGTTGCTGTCCGCCGGACAGTTCATGGGGAAAGCGGCGGGCGAAATCGGCGATGCCGAAGGCCGACAATTGTTCCGCTACCCGCGCTTTAATCTCGCCCGCGCCCTTAAGGCCAAAGGCGATGTTCTTTTCGACGGTCAGATGCGGGAACAGCACATAATCCTGAAACACAAAACCGACCGGCCGCTTTTCCGGCGGGGTCTGGCGTCCCGGCGCGGCCAGCGTCTGGCCTTCAAGCGAAACCTCGCCCGCCTGAAGCGGTTCAAGCCCGGCGGCGAGGCGCAGCAAGGTGGTCTTGCCGCAACCGGAGGGGCCGAACAGACAGACAATCTCGCCCGGCCCCACATCGAGGCTGGCGCCATTGACGGCCCGCGTCTCGCCGAAGCGGTGCGAAATGTCGGTCAGGGCGAGGCTCATGCGCGTCTTTCGAACAGTCTATCCACTTAACGGGCAATCTCTTTCGCCCTGAGGGATTGGGAATTGCCTGACTTTCGCATAGATGTCACTAGTTGAGAACGAGAATTAAGAACAGTGCTAGACGCGTCACACCATCATAACAGCCGCAATCCCGCTTCGGGACCGATGCGCGGATTAGGGCTTATCGCCGCGATTGCGGTGCTTGCCGCCGCGCCTATCGCCGCCGTGCTTGTCGGCGCGACGGGCGCCGGAGAGCATTTGCTGTTCGGCCCGAGCGGCGTTCAATATCTGGTGACGACGCTTATGCTCTGCCTTCTCGCGGGGCTGGGCGCGGGGCTCATCGGCGCCGGCGCGGCGCTGGCGATCTCGCTGACGGATTTTCCGGGGCGAAAATTTTCGCCGTGGCGCTGGCGTTGCCCTTTGCGATCCCCGCTTATGTGGCCGCCTACGCCTATGGCGATCTCTTCGGTCCCTTTGGCGCGGTCGCCGGGGTGATCGGGCCGCGCGCGCTGCCGGAAATCCGCTCGCTTCCGGGCGCCGCATTCGTCCTGATGCTGACGACTTATCCTTATGTCTTTCTGGCGATGACCGCATCCTTGTCGGCGCGCTCCGCCTCACTGATGGAAGCGGCGCGATCACTTGGCGCAAGTCCGATGCGCGCCAGCCTCAGTATTCTCCTGACCGCCAGCCGTCCGGCGTTTTTCGGCGGACTGGCGCTGGCCCTGATGGAGATCGCGGCGGATTACGGCGTTGCGGATTATTTCGGCGTGCCGACTTTGAGCGTCGGCATCTTCCGCACCTGGCACGGGCTTGGCGATCTGACCGGCGCGATGCAGCTCGCTGCGGGACTGTTTCTGGTGGCGCTGATGCTGGTGCTGATGGAAAGCGCCAGCCGCAAGGGACGCGCCAGCGAAGATGTGCGCGCACAACGGGCGAGCCGCCGGTTAAAGCTTTCTGCGCCACACGCCGCCGCCGTGATGGCGCTCTGCGCGCTGCCGGTGCTGTTCGGCTTTGTCGCGCCTGCCGGCGTGTTGCTCGCCAAGCTCGGCCTCGGCGCGAGCCCCGTCGTGATGCGCAATCTCACCCATGCGGGGATGAACACAGCGATCATCGCCGCCGCCGGAGCGTGCATCGCCGCCGCCCTGTCGATAATCCTCGCTTATGGCGCGCGCGCCGCGCGCGGCCGGATCGCCAAACTGGTGCTGCGCGCCGCAACGCTTGGATACGCAGTGCCCGGCGCAGTGATGGCGATTGGCGTGCTTGCCTTGTCGTCCAGTCTGGCGCGGGTTTCCGGCCACGCCATCGCCGGCGGCGTGTTCGTGCTGCTATACGCCTATGTGGCCCGGTTCCTGACCGCCGGATATAACGCGACGGCTGGCGGCATGGCGCAGATCAGCCCGCAGCTGGATGACGCCGCCAAAATGCTCGGCGCTGCGCCGGGCCGGCTGGTGCGCGAGGTGCATTGGCCGATGGCGCGCGCATCGGTTCTGGCGGGCGCGGCTATCGTCGCCATCGACATTGCGAAAGAACTGCCCGCTACGCTGATCTTGCGGCCGTTCAACTTTGAAACCCTCAGCACCCAGATTTATCGCCTCGCCGCGGATGAGCGTCTCGCCGATGCGGCGCTGGCGGCGCTGATCCTGATTGGGCTCGGCCTCTTGCCGTCGCTCGCCCTGAGCCTGATCGCCGAGGGCGGCGCGCAAAAAACCCGCAAGCGCGAAACGCTTGCGGGTCTTGAAAGCCAGACAGTCAGCTAGGTTTAGTCCGCGCCGCGATATGCGTGCGGAAGATCGCCGCGCGATAGATCGCGATAGCGCTCCATCAACATGCGCTGACGGTTGTTGAGGTCCTGCAGGCGGCCATTGATGTAAACCGCTTCCGGCTTGGTGGTCACTTCCAGCGGATCGCCGTCCCAGATCACCACATCGGCGATCTTGCCCGCCTCAAGCGAACCGAGCTGATCGCCAAGACCGAACATTTCCGCCGGCGCCAGGGTCAGCGCCTTCAGCCCCGCCGCATAAGGAAGCCCTTCCGCGACAGCGTTGCCCGCATGCTGGCGGATAAGACGAATATTATGCGCGCCTTCATAGAAGGAAAATTTCACCCCGGCCTGATGCAGCCGCGCGGCGTTTTTCAAGGTAGAGTCAATATCCTCAAACTGCACCGGCAGATTATCCATGCCGCTGGTGATCACCGGAATGCCCGCCTCGGCAAGCTCGCGCGCCACACGCCACGCTTCTGACCCGCCAAGAATGATCACTTTGATGCGGTAGGTGTTTTTCACCCGGATCAAAGTGCGAATGTCATTGGCGCTGTTGATCGCGACGATCAGCGGTTGATCGCCATTGACCACCGGCCCAAGCGCTTTCAGGTCCGACAGTGCGAAACGCGCCTCGCGGGGGCGGCGCACATAATCATTCGGGTTCGCCTGATAGGAGCGGGCTTCATCGAGATATTCCCGCAGCACCAGCCAGGCGCCCATGCGCGTGCCGCCCTGACGAACCGCGCCGCTTTCGCCCATGGCGGCGATTTGCGTGACATCGGCGCGCATCACCGAATTGGCGCGGCCCGACAGATCGACCACCGCCGCCTTGCCAGCGAATAACGAGCTGCCTGCGATTGGTGCGGAAAGCGCACGCGTCACCCCGCCCGCGCGGTTCACCGGAATTAGCACTGAAGACGGGTTGAAGGCGTCGACGGCGTTGAACGCGGCGCCGAGCCCAAACCCGTCAGCCGGTCTTGAATCATTGGCGTCATCGACCGCGCCGATTTCCACCAGGCCTATGCTTGAATAGGCGCTGAACAGGCCCGGCGTGACGATCTTGCCGGAGGCGTCAATGACGGTCGAACCGGCCGGCGGCGACAGATCGGCGCCGACTTCGACAATCCGGCCGTCGCGGATGATGACATCGCCGTTTTCAATGACGTCGCCGGACACCGTATGGACGCGCCCATCCATGATCGCGATGCTTTGCGCCAGCACCGGCGATGCGGCGGCGGAAACCAGCGCCGCAGCGGCGAGAAACAATTTTCTCAGTATACGGCTTTTCATGATGTTTGCGTTCATTGCCCTGCTCCGCCGGTAAAGCCGTTATCGTGAAGGCCGAGTTCGAAATCGACGCGCGGCGAAAGCGCCGGATTGGACCGGTCATATAACAAGGCGCCGTCAATATAGACCTTCTCGGCTTTCGCGTAGACCGAGAAGGGATTGCCGTTCCAGATCACCACATCCGCCATCTTGCCCGCTTCGAGCGTGCCGGTCTGATCGAGAATGCCCATCGCCCGCGCCGGGTTTGAGGTGATCCAGCCAATGGCGTCTTCCGGCTCGATCGCGACGCCGATCCGCCGTCCGTCGGCCATGGCTTTCGCCGCTTCCTGATTGAGCCGCTGAATGCCGCGCTCATCATCAGAATGGATGATGGCGCAACCGCCGGGCTGGGCGTGCACCAATGCCGCGTTCTCGCCCACCGTATCGAAGGCCTCGAGCTTGAAGCCCCACCAGTCGGCCCAGACCGCCGCGCAGACATTATTCTCCGCCAGATAGTCGGCGATTTTGTAAGCTTCGATAGCGTGATGGAAGGTCGTAACTTTATAGCCAAACTCCTTGGCCATATCGAGGACCTGCACCATTTCATCGGCGCGATAGCAATGCATGTTGACGGCGATGTCGCCATTCAGCGCGCCGCCAAGGGTTTCCAGTTTGAGATCGCGTAATGGCGCTTCCGGCGGCACATCCGATTTGTCGTCGCTATCGTCGTCCTGCCATTTTTCAAACGCCGTCCAGTAATCGCTCCAGCGTTTGTTATACGCCGCCGCTTCAATCCATGCGGCGCGATAGCCGGCCATATTGCCCATGCGCGTGCCGGGACCGCCGCGCTCGCCGTAAACCCGTTTCGGATTTTCACCGCAGGCCATTTTCAGCCCGTAAGGCGCGCCGGGAAATTTCATGTCCTGCACCGTGCGCGATGGCACGTTTTTCAAAATCGCAGAGCGTCCGCCAAACAGGTTCGCCGAACCGGGCAGCACTTGCAGCGACGTGATCCCCCCGGCGATCGCGCGGGTGAAGCCCGCATCTTGCGGCCATACGGAATGTTCCGCCCAGACATGAGCGGTGTTGGGCGCGACAATCTCATTGCCGTCGGATGTGGATGCATTGGAGGGCGAGGGATAGTCGCCAAGATGGGAGTGAATATCGATGATGCCCGGCGTGATCCATTTGCCTTTCGCATCCACCGTCGCGGCGCCTTCCGGCGCGGTGATCGACCCGGCGGCGCCGACCGCGGAAATTTTTCCGTCCGCGATTAGGACAGCGCCGTTTTCGATGCGCTCGCCTGTTCCGGTCAGCACCATCGCGCCGGTGAGCAGCACAGTCTCCCCCGGATAGGGCTTGTAGGTTGAGGGATAGGGATCGAGCGGCGGGCGCACCGGCTCGGGCGCTTTATCGTCGCTTGCGTCTTTCGTCGCAGCATCGCCTGCAAGCGCGCCCTCGCTCTTGGCGTCAGCGGTTTTCACATCGCCTTCGCCCGCATCATTCGGCTGCGCGCATGCGCCAAGCATCAGAACGGCCAGCCCCGTCCACGCCATTTTCCGCATAAGTCCCTCAACATACTGCGGGCGACGTTCGACAGAGCGCCCAAGTTTCTGTCATAAGATTAGCGCAAAAGATGCGTACAGCCACCCCGACAGGGGAAGACTTTAGGCCGCAGCAATTGGAAACAGCCGATGTCTAACAAATTCACCCGCCGCGCCGCGCTGACATCGGGGCTCGCCATCGGCGCCGCCTCTTGCGCCTCCAGCCCGAAAATGACGCCCTATGTTGCGGTCAGCGATACGGCGGCGGGGGTGTTTTCTCATGGCGTCGCATCGGGCGATCCGGCTGCGACGTCTGTCGTCATCTGGACGCGGATCTCACCCTCTGAAAGCGGCTCGCGCGCCATCGTCGCCTGGCAAGTCGCGCATGATGAAGCCTTCACCGAGATTGTCGCGAGCGGCGACACAACCACCGGCTTGCATCGCGACTGGACGGTGAAAGCCCTCGTCGGCGATCTGCAGCCGGGCGCGACCTATTTTTACCGGTTCCAAATCGGCGATGCGGTTTCGCCGACAGGACGCTCCAGAACGCTGCCCACCGGCGCTGTCGACAAGGCGCGCTTTGCGGTGCTCTCCTGCACCAATTATCCGTTCGGTTATTTCAACGTCTATGACCTCGTCGCCCGCGAGGACGATATCGACGCGGTGATCCACCTCGGCGACTATATTTACGAATATGACCGACAGGGCTATGGCGGCGACGCCGGCCGGGCGCTCGATCGCGAACATTTGCCCGCGCATGAATGCATCACGCTCGCCGATTACCGCATCCGCCACGGACAATACAAAGCCGATCCCGCCTCGCGCGCGATGCATGCGCGCCATCCGCTGATTGCAATCTGGGACGATCACGAAGTCTCCAACGATTCATGGCGTGGCGGCGCGGAAAACCACGACCCGTTGACCGAAGGCGAATGGGAAGCGCGCCGCCGCGCCGCGTTGCAGGCCTATTATGAATGGATGCCGGTGCGCGAACCGGATATGGCGCCGGAAGCCTTCTTCCGCTCCTTCTCCTATGGCGACTTGCTGACCATTGCGGCGCTGGAAACCCGGCTGATGGCGCGTACGAAACAATTTGAATACGCCGAAGTCATCCCGACGCTGAACTCGCAGGAAGATGCGGACCTGTTTCTCTCAAAAATAATCTGGGATGAAACAAGAGAAATGCTTGGCGCCGCGCAGCTCGATTATTTCGACCGCGTCTGGCGCAATTCGGTCGCCGCCGGACAGCCATGGCGCCTTGTCGCCAATCAGGTAACGATGGCGAAGGTCACCGCGCCGGACCTGACGCCGCATGTCACCGAAGAGGACCTCGCGGCGCTGGAAGCGCAATGGGAGCCGGCGCGCTCTTTCGTGAAATCGTCCGCACTCGGACTGCCTGCAAATTTCGACGCCTGGGACGGCTATCCGGCGGCGCGCGAACGCTTTTACGACATGGTGCGCGAAGCGGGCGGCGGCGGCATGATTGTCGTCACCGGCGACACCCATACCTGGTGGGCGAATGACCTGGTGGACAAGGCCGGCGATCAGGTCGGCGTGGAGCTGGGCGTGCATTCCGTCACCTCCCCCTCACCATACAATCGCGAATTTCTGGGCGGCAAGGGCGCGGAATATGCGCTGCTTACAGCGCGCGAGAACAAGGATGTGCGCTTTCTGTCCGGCGAGCATCACGGCTATATCAACCTCACCATCACAAAGGACTCCGCGCATGCGGAGTTTCGCGCGGTCGATACGGTCGAGAGCGGCGCCTATAATGCGTTCATGCACGCCGCCTTTGATATCGCCAAAAAGGACGGCGCAGCCGAATTCACCCGCGCCAGGGGCCTGACCTTCAAGGAGAACTTCCTGTTTTAATGACCGGATGGATTTCAACCCGCATTGAAAAGGCGAGCTGGACCGGCTTCATCGTCTGGACCGCCATCCTGTTCGCCTACTCCTACTGGGCCTTCACCCTGGACAGCCCGTGGACGCGGGCATTGGAGGCCGCCGGCGGCATGTTGCCGGAGACCCAGCCGGGCATTCCGGCGATTGAACCGGTCCGTTCACTGGACGCGCTCGCCGCCGCCAAAGCCAATGGCGATTACATTCTCTGGCAGGCGCTCGACATTCCCTACACGGTGATGAATTTCTTTTTCGCAGTGATCGGCATGGCGCTTGGATTGAAAGCCATGCGCCTCGACAAAAGCGCGCTGCGGTTCCTGCTGATCTTGCCGGCGATCTATGTTGCTTGCGAGTTGCTGGAGGATGCGATCCTCGCCGGCTTCGCGGCTGGTTTTTTCAATCCATCGGAAGGGATTGTGCTTGTTCAGCAGGTCGCGACGACGTTGAAAATGACTTCCTTCATGCCGGCTATGCTGCTGAGCGTGATCGGCGTAGTCATCGCCCTGATCGCAGCGATAATACGAAAAATCAGAAAGTCCGCATGAACAAGCAAGACCTTACCGCCTACGCCGCCGCCCTGCCGAAAGCCGAACTGCACCTTCATATCGAGGGCAGCCTTGAACCGGAAATGCTGTTCAAGCTTGCCCAGCGCAACAAGGTCGATATTCCCTTCAAGTCGGTCGAGGAAATCCGCGCCGCCTATCAGTTCTCAAACCTTCAGGACTTTCTCGACATTTATTATCAGGGCATGAGCGTGTTGCAGACCGAAGAAGATTTCTTCGATCTCACCATGGCGTATCTAAACCGCGCCCGCGCCGATAATGTGCGCCATGCGGAGATCTTTTTCGATCCGCAAGGACACACTGACCGCGGCGTGCCCTTCGACACGGCGATCAGCGGCATCGTCACCGCGCTCGCCATGGCGAAAGCGCAATTCGGCATGACGACGAAGCTGATCATGTGTTTCCTGCGCCACCTGCCCGAAGATGATGCGCTCAAAACACTCGACCAGGCAGAAGGCTGGCTCGACCGGATCGAAGGCGTCGGGCTCGATTCATCTGAGGTCGGTCATCCGCCGTCAAAATTCGCGCGCGTGTTCAAGGCCGCGAAAGAACGCGGGCTGAAACTCGTCGCCCATGCGGGCGAGGAAGGCCCGCCGGATTATGTGCATGAAGCGCTCGACCTGCTCGCCATTGACCGGCTCGATCATGGCAACAGGTCGCTGGAGGATGACGCGCTTGTGGCGCGGCTGGCGGCGGAACAGATGACGCTGACCGTTTGCCCCTTGTCGAACCTCAAGCTCTGCGTTGTCGACGACATGCGCGCGCATCCGTTAAAACGCATGCTCGATCTCAATCTGCGCGCAACGGTGAACTCGGACGATCCGTCCTATTTCGGCGGCTATATGAATGACAATTTCAAATCCGTCATCAACGCCCTGCCGCTCACCCGCGAGGACGTGAAAACGCTCGCAAAGAACAGCTTTCTCGGCTCGTTTTTGTCGGAAGGCGAAAAGCGCGCGCAACTGGCGGCGATAGAGCTGATCTAGCCGCCCCGTCCTTCGAGACGTAAAAATTCCTTCATCCTGAGGAGCGGCGAAGCCGCATCTCGAAGGGCGAAGGAATTTTTTCTCCTCAGGATGAAGCGCTGGCGCTAAAAATCGAAAACAGCGCTTTTGCTGCTGCGCGCCAGGGCGCGCTGTCATAGGCGACGACCTCCGCCACATGCGCGGCGATGATGACGGCGCCCATGCGCATATAGACCGGATGCACAGCCTTTAAGATGAAACGGTCGCGCGCCATGGCGACAAGGATGGCGAGGTCCGCCAGGAGCGGCGCCGCGACAATCGCCAATTCCGTTGCGCCCGGAAAAAACGCCAGCCGCAAGCGCATCCACAAGGGCCAAAGCAGCGCCGCCGTCGCCAGCAGCATAAAGCGTTTATAGGCGTCGGGCCGGTCCTGATTGAAAAGCCCGGCGGCGACACAAGTAAGAAACAGGATCGTCGCCGCAAGCAGGCTCAAAAATGGCGAAATGCCCGTTTCGTTCATGCTCGCCTGCGCCGCCAGCCGCACGCCCACATGCGGCGCCGCCAGCGCGATCACCACCGCCAGCACAGCCGCGGCGCAGCCGATGTCGCTTCGCCGCCGTGCATGTTTCGCCCGCGCCTGCCAGACGAGAAGCGCACACCAGACAAACGCCAGCGCGCCATATCCCAATATTTCGCGACCGCCCGTAAGGGCTGCGTCCGCTAAAGTTTCGAATGAAAAGATTGTTGCGGCGAGACCGGCGGTCGCGGTGAACGCCATCAAGACGTAAAACCCGGCGCCTTCCGTCTGCAAATTCCCGGCACGCGCATCCCCATTATGCACATGGCTCGCTTGCACATTCTCTGGCGCTGCCGGATGCGCTCCGGCGTACTCAACCGCCCCCATAACCCCATCGCCCGTGTTGAACGCCGGGGTATTCTCCCCGCCGTCAGTCGTTGTGGATCTCGCTGATCTTCGAGCCCTCAAGCGACAGGTTATACATCAGGCCTTTGGAGTCAAAGACGAAGGCGACAATCGGCTGGTTGATCTGGGTCGCATCGACCGCGCCGCCCGCACCCACGGTGATGACCGCGACGGAAGCATCCACGCCGACTTCCCAGCCATCGCTCAAGCGGAATTTTTCCAGCGCTTTAGGGTCGAGAAAGACGATGATCTGGCGGCGCGCCTGAGCGCCAAGCTGGAACCCGATCGAGGCGGAGGCGGTCGAATAATAACCGACCGTATTGCCGTCAATGCGCAGGGCGCCTTGTCCATATTCGCCGCCAATGCCGATGCCGGCCTTTTTGATCGACGGAAACACCAGCACGCCGACGGCCCTCGCCAACACCGCATCCGCGCCCTTCACCTCCTCGCGAAACTCCGCGAGCGCCCTGTCGGTGCGCAGGTCGATCTTTTCTTTCGACGCAGCGAAAGCGGCGCCAGACAGCGCCGACATGGCCGCAAGAACGACAAGCATCGGGCGGAACAAACGAATGGCGGTCATGATGGGCTCCTTGAATGGGTCGCTTGCGGTTTGAGCCCGCAATCTGGCGAGAATGGGGCGCGTTGCGCCCGACCATATTACAACTTCGCAACCGGGCGAAGCCCCGATCCGGTCCAATCAGCTATTCGCCTTGGCCTCGGCCAGCGCCTGGTGAAACGCCGCCAGCCG
The DNA here is from genome assembly GCF_055809375.1 of Hyphococcus sp. D3-15. Taxonomy (NCBI): domain Bacteria; kingdom Pseudomonadati; phylum Pseudomonadota; class Alphaproteobacteria; order Parvularculales; family Parvularculaceae; genus Hyphococcus; species Hyphococcus sp. D3-15. The sequence continues at coordinate 4,118,485 of NZ_CM147910.1, forward strand.
CGGCGCATAGCGCGCCTGTTGCGCGGCGAGCGCCGGCGCCGCCGCTTTGTCCGGGACACCCGCATGGAAGGGCGGTGCCGGGTCATATTCAAGCCCGAGCTGGATCGCTTTGGCGGCATCCTCTCCGGCGATTTCTGCGGCAATCGCAAATGCGAAATCGATGCCCGCCGTCACGCCGCCGCCGGTAAAGAGATTTCCGTCACGCACATAGCGGGCCTTTACCGGCGTCGCGCCCACTTCAGGCAGCGCGTCATGATAGACCCAGTGCGTCGTCGCTTTCTTGCCGTTCAACAGGCCCGCCGCGCCGAGAATAAACGCGCCGGTGCAGACCGAAGTTATGTATTTCGCGCCCGCCGCCTGCTCCCTGACGAAAGCAATGGTCGCCGCGTCGCGCATCGCATCGTCAATTCCGAAACCGCCGGGAATGCACAGAAGATCCGCAGGCGGACAGCTCTTGAAATCATGGGTCGGGTTCAGCGTCAGCGCCGTATCCGTCGGCACGGGCGCCAGGCTTTTCGCGGCCAGCGCAACCTGCGCCCCCGGCAGGCGTGACAGGACCTGCAACGGCCCGGTGAAATCGAGCTGCGTCAGATTCGGAAATAGGAGGAAAGTGATGTTGAAAGTTTCGCTCATAATTTCCGAACCTGATGCAACACCAGGCTTCTCGCAAGCCCTATCGCCGAGTTGTGACCGCGCTGTCCTGCGCCATGATGCCCCCATCCTCCCAGGTTTCAGTTATCTGCTGGTAGGCGAAGCTGACAATCATCAAATGCGGATCGCGCGCTTCCTTGCCCGCTTCTTTCTTGATGGAAGACACCGTCGCATTCACCAGCTCGATCGTATAATACTGCTCTTCCTTGCCGGACCGGCTCGGCCGATAAAGGCGCAAGGTGACTTGCGGCAGGTTTTCATTCGTCGCAAGCGCGTTGAACAAAAGCGGCGTCGATCTGTCGATCGGCGCTTTGATGGTGAAAGGCAAATGCTGGCGTTTGCCGGTCGCCCGCCCCGACGCCGCATCGCGAGGCGAGATCACCTCATGCGAGAACCCGTAGATTTCAATTGAGTTCTCCCGGCCCGCTTGGGTGACCGAGCCGTCAATATCGCCTTGCGATTCACCTGTGACATAAAGATAGGAATTGAGTCCGGCCTGCGCGGATGCGGACGCGAACAGCACCCCTGCGATTATTGCAGGGCATATCGCCTTGATCATAAAACTCTCCCCAGTTTGAAGGCTCGCGCAGCCTATCATGGCGGAGAGGAACAAGACCAGCGCCGCTTAGCGCCGCCAGCCCGCGATGATTTCCATCGCGGTTTCAATGTCCAGCCCGGCTTTTTCGATCCACTTTTGGGAGGGGCCTTTCCAGCGCGATTGCGCCCAGTCGACTGCGCCGTTTTTCTTGAAGGCGACGCCTTCGTCCTTAAGGCGCCGTCTTTGTTCCTCTGCGCCCGAATGATCAGCGGGCGCTCCCGATGCGGTGACGATGCGATACCATGGCAAATTGTCAGGCGCGGAACGCATGGCGCGCGCCACCATGCGCGGGCCGACGCCGGGCAGGAGGCTCGCAATCATGCCGTAGCTCGCGACCTCGCCTTTCGGCACTTCGCGGATGAGTGCGTGGATGGGTTTGGGGTCAACTGGCATAAAGCAGATCCGTCATCCCGGACTTGATCCGGGACCCACCATAAAACACATCGCTCGCTGGTGGATCCTGAATCAAGTTCAGGATGACAAAATTATTGCTGGCGTCGCAACAACGCTTACGCCACCTCAAACAACCCAGCCGCGCCCATGCCGCCGCCGACACACATGGTGCAGACCACATATTTGGCGCCGCGGCGTTTTCCCTCGATCAGCGCGTGACCGACCATGCGCGCGCCGGACATGCCGTAAGGGTGGCCGATGGAAATCGCGCCGCCATTGACGTTGAGCAGTTCATCAGGAATGCCGAGCTTGTCGCGGCAGTAAAGCACCTGCACCGCGAAAGCTTCGTTCAGTTCCCAAAGACCAATATCGTCCATTTTGAGATTGAATTTTTCGAGCAGCTTCGGCACGGCGAAGACAGGGCCGATGCCCATCTCGTCCGGGTTGGTGCCCGCGACCGCCATGCCGCGATAAATACCGAGCGGGGAAAGCCCGCGTTTGGAAGCTTCTTTCGCTTCCATCACAACCGCGGCGCTCGCGCCGTCAGACAATTGCGAGGCGTTGCCGGCGGTGATGTATTTGCCTTCCTTGATGACCTGCCCGCCTTTGAAGACCGGCTTCAGCCCGTTCAAGCCTTCCAGCGTGGTTTCCGGCCGGTTGCCTTCATCCTTCGCGAGATTGACCTCAACGTCGGAAGTTTCGCCGGTTTCCTTGTTGGTGAATTTCATGACGGAAGCGAGCGGCACGATCTCGTCGTCAAACTTGCCCGCCTGTTGCGCCGCATGGGTGCGTTGCTGCGATTGCAGCGCATAGGCGTCCTGCACTTCGCGGGAAATATTATAGCGTTCGCCGACAATCTCGGCGGTTTCGATCATCTGCATGTACGTGGCGGGCAGGTTTTGAAGCAGCCACGGATCGGGATGCACGAACATGTTCTTGGTCTGGTTCATGGAGATCGACTCAACGCCGACACCCATGGCCACTTGCATATTGTCAGAGATCACCTGCTTCGCCGCCGTCGCGATCGCCATCATGCCCGACGCGCATTGCCGGTCCAGCGATTGCCCCGGCACGGTGTGCGGCATCCCGGCGCGCAACAGCGCCAGCCGCGCAACGTTCGGCGTCGCCGTGCCCATTTGCAGCGCCGCGCCGGCCACCACATCTTCGACTTCGCCTGGCTCGATCTTGGCGCGCTCAATCGCATTGCTCATGGCGTGCGCGGCAAGCGCCGGCGATGTGGTGTTGTTATAGGCGCCGCGATAGGCTTTGCCGATCGGCGTGCGGGCGGTTGAAACGATGACGGCTTCTCTCATGATATGCTCCTTGTTGCGTCAAGGGCGCGTGTATTCACGCCGAGACGATCTTCCATGTAAATTCCGGCGCAATCGCCGAGACCTTGTCCTTGACTGACAAAGCGTCGCTTTCGGTTTTGAAGCGCCGCGCATGTTGGCGCGCGCGCGTCACCTGCACTTGTTCAATGTCCAGCGAAAACGCGACAAACCATTCCGTTTCAGCCCCCTTACGCATATCGATGCGCGCAATCAGAAACATCGGCTCGCCGTTTTCGTTGTCCTGCTTTTCCGCCTATGCCTATTTCTTCGCGTAAGCCTGGGCCTTGGCGATGAAGTTCATATTCGGACCCGATGACGTGTCGTAATAATGCACATCCGCAGTCGAAGAGATTTCATCCCAGTTTTTCGCAATTTCTTCCGGCGTCTGTTTTTCCGGCGGCAAATATACGCCGTCAGTTTCGACCACATAAGCGCGCGAATAGCCGCCCGCCGCGCAGCTCACAATAGAGCGCGACGGCGCGTCTTCGCCGACGAGGAAAAGCATCGCCGCCGTGATCGCTTCCGGCGTCATCTGATCGAGGATCGGCTGGGGAATGCCCAGATCTTCGGTCATGCGCGTCTTCGCCGACGGCGAAATCACATTCGCCTTGATGTTGTATTTCGCGCCTTCCAGATGCAGCGCGTTCATCAGGCCGATCATACCCGCCTTCGCCGCGCCGTAATTCACCTGCCCGAAAATGCCGTGCAGGCCCGAAGGCGACGAGGTGAAGATCACCCGGCCATAGGTTTGTTCGCGCATGATCGGCCAGACCGCATGGGTGCAGATCGCCGAGCCCACCAGATGCACGTCGATCACCGCGCGGAAATCTTCGAGCGTCATCTTGTGGAACGACTTGTCGCGCAAAATGCCCGCATTGTTCACGAGAATGTCGATGCGGCCCCATTTATCCATGGCTGCTTTGACCATGGCGGCAACCTGGGCCTCGTCGGTCACATTCGCGCCGTCGGCGATGGCTTGGCCGCCTGATGCATTAATGTGGTTCACCACTTCTTCCGCCGCCGAGAGCGAGCCGCCGCTGCCGTCGCGCGCGCCGCCGAGATCATTGACCACGACTTTCGCGCCCCGCGCGGCCAGCGCCAGCGCGTGGGATTTGCCGAGACCATTACCGGCGCCGGTTACGATAGCGACCTTTCCGTCATATCTGATCGTCACATTCTACTCCCTGATCTCGACAGTGATGTCCGTCTTCACCGAATTGGCGATGAAGCATGCTTCATGCGCGTCATGATGCATCTTTTCGAGCGTCGGCCGGTCGACCGCAACCCCTTTGGCGAAGACAATTTTCGGAAACAACTCAACCCGCGTCATGGCGAGGCGTCCTTGCGCATTTTTCTCCAGATGCCCGACAGCCTTGTCGTCATAGGCGTCGACCGTCAGCCGTTTGCGGGCAGCGATGGCGAGAAAGGTAAGCATGTGACAGCTTGATATCGACGCGGTGTAAGCTTCTTCCGGATCGACGCAGGCGGGATCGCCCAGAAACGCCGGCGCGGCCGCAGCCTTTACTTCCGCGCCATTGTCAAAACGCCAGATATGCGTGCGGTTATAGTCATCATAGGCGAAGCTTTCGGTCTCGCGCTTCCAGACGATTTCCGCAACATGCTCAGACATGATCAATCCTTACACGAATTGCATGGTCAGCCATTCAGCGACCAGCGCAGGTTTCGTTTCGCCGTCAATTTCAACCTTCACCGCATATTTCAACGACCACTGGCCGGGGATTTTGGAGTCGGCCGACATCAAGGTGAAGCGCCCGCGTATTTTCTGGCCGGATTTCACCGGGGTCACGAAGCGGACCTTTTCAAAGCCGTAATTGACGCCCATCTTGACGCCTTCAAAAACAATGACGGCGCCCGAGGCCAGTTTCGACAACATGGAGAGCGTTAAAAACCCGTGGGCGATGGTCGCGCCAAAGGGCGTTTTCGCCGCCGCTTCCGGATCGATGTGAATGAACTGGTGATCTTCGGTCACATCGGCGAACTGGTTGATCCGTTCCTGATCGATCGTGATCCAGTCGGAAACGCCAATCTCCTTGCCGATGAAGTCCGCGATTTTGTCAGGCGTCGTAAATGGCATGGAAGGCTCCTTGTTCGTGGCGCGCCGCTTCTATCAGTAACCGCGCATTTGCGCGAGACGGTCGGCGTGAAAAGCTGAATCGCCGAACATTTCCTGCGCCACGCGAATGCGTTTCATGTAAAATCCGATATCGAATTCGTCGGTCATGCCGATGCCGCCATGCATTTGCACCGCTTCCTGGCTTGCGAGCTTGGCGACTTCGCCGGCTTTCGCTTTCGCCAGCGAACAGATCAGCCCGGCCATGCCGTAATGCTCATCAAGGTCTTGCAGGGCTTTCAAGATCGCCGATTTCGCCAGCTCGATTTCCGAATATAAATGCGCCGCGCGATGTTGCAGCGCCTGGAAGCTGCCGATTTCCGAACCGAATTGCTTGCGCTCTTTGAGATAACTCACGGTCATTGCGAAAGCCTGCTGCGCCGCGCCGGACATTTCCGCCGCCAGCCCGGCGCGCCCGGCATTGAGCACGCCTTCCAGCGCCATATAGCCGCCATCGACCTCGCCCAGCACATCGTCGCCGGTCGCCTCGACGCCATCGAATTTGATCCGCGCGGCGTTGCGGCTATCGACCATTTGCGTGCGCTCAACCGAAACGCCTTTCGCCTTTGCATCGACAAGGAAAAGACTGAGCCCGTCGCGCTCGCCGGCGGCGCCGGCGGTGCGCGCCGCAACAATAATCTTGTCCGCCACATGACCGTCGGCGACGAATGTCTTGTCGCCGGAAAGCTTGAACCCGTTGCCGCTTTTTTCCGCCGCCATGGCGATTTTCGCGGGCCCGTGTTTTCTGTGCTCATCCACCGCAAGCGCAAACAGGGTTTCACCCGCAGCGATGCTGGGCAGGTTCGCTCGTTTCTGCGCATCGGACCCAAGTTTTTTCAGGGCCGTCGCCGCCAATATCGAAGTCGACAGAAATGGCGAAGCCGTCAGGGTGCGGCCCATCTCTTCGACGATGACGCCCGCGCCGACGAAACCGAAATCGGCGCCGCCATGGTCTTCATCCACCAGAATGCCGGCCCAGCCCATTTCCGCCATCTCTTTCCAGAGACCGCGATCGAAACCGGTTGCGTCATTCGTATCGCGCAATTTGCGCAAGGCCGAGACCGGCGCTTTTTCATCGAGAAACCCGCGCGCCGACTCACGCAGCATTTCCTGTTCTTCATTAAGCACTAAGGGCATTCTGCTATTCCTTTTCGCAGACGAACAAACAACCTTCATCCTGAGGAGCAAATCCGTCTTCGCCCTTCGAGACGCGCTCGCTTCCGCGAGCGCCCTCAGGATGAAGGCGGATTTGCGTCTCGAAGGATGGACGGCGTGTACACATTTTATGCGCCGGGCAGTTCGAGAATGCGTTTGGCGATGACATTGAGCTGCACTTCAGAGGTGCCGCCTTCGATCGAGTTGGCTTTGGTTCTGAGCCATCCCTTGGCGAGCTTGCCGTCCTTGGTGCGCTCGCCTTCCCATTCCAGTTCGTCGGAGCCGCCAATATCCATGAAGATTTCAAAGCGGCGCTTGTTAAACTCGGTGCCGTAATATTTCAGCATTGATGAATTGGCGCCGACGCCTTGTCCGGCTTTCGCTTCATCCTTCATGCGCTCAAGCGTCAGCAAAAACGCCCAGCCATCGATCTCGGCTTGCGCGATTTTTGCGCGCAGTAGCGGGTCGGCGAGCTTGCCATGTTCAAGCCCGATCTCCTGCGCCGCGACTTCGCCCATGCCGCGCCCGCCCAGCATGCCGCCGCCGCCGGCGGAAATCATTTCGCGTTCATGAGTGAGGAGATATTTCGCAACATCCCAGCCCTTGTTCATCTCGCCGACAATGGCGGAGACGCCCGGCGCATATTCTTTCGGCGCGGTCGCATCGTCAAAGAAGGTTTCGCAGAAGGGCGACTTGCCGGAGATCAGTTTGATCGGCTTTGTCGATACGCCTTGTTGATCCATATCGACAAGAATGAAGCTGATGCCGGTATGCTTGGTTGCTTTCGGGTCGGTGCGCACCAACACGAAAATCCAGTCGCTTTCATCGGCGTAGGACGTCCAGATTTTCTGGCCGTTGATCAGCCATTCATCGCCCTTATCTTCGCATTTGCATTGCAGGGAGGCGAGGTCGGACCCGGCATTGGGTTCGGAATAGCCCTGACACCAGCGGATTTCGCCGCGCGCGATGGGCGGCAGGAAATGCGCCTTTTGTTCATGCGTGCCGTATTTCAACAGCGCCGGGGCGAGCATCCAGATGCCGAAACTTTCCAGGGGAGAGCGGCATTTGAGCTTGCGCATTTCCGCCTTGAGGACTTTCACTTCATCCTTAGAAAGCCCGGCGCCGCCATATTCTTTCGGCCATGCGGGCACGGTCCAGCCCTTCGCCGCCATGCGCTCGAGCCAAATCTTTTGCGCGTCGGACTGGAAGCTCCAGCGCTTGCCGCCCCAGCAAATATTTTCCTCGCCGCCGGCGCCGTCGCGCATTTCCGGCGGACAATTGTCTTCCAACCAGGCGCGCGCTTCGGCGCGGAAAGCTTCAAGGTCGCTCATGGGCGCATCCTTCCTTCGGTTTATCGCTCTTGCGGCGGTATGTGTTTGAGACTGGCGGCGAACGCGTCGATTTCCTCGCGCGAATATTTTGCGTGCACGCGCTTGTCCGATGGCTGGTGATTGACAAGACAAACGCCCGTCCGGCGCGGCGTCTTTGGCCGTATGGGACGCGGTACAAAGCCGCCGCCGCAATTAGGACATACGTTGAAGAGCACATTGTCTACGCAATCAGCGCAGAAGGTGCATTCGTAAGTGCAGATGCGCGCATCGGCGGCGTCAGGCGGCAAGTCCTTGTCGCACAATTCACAATTGGGCCGAAGTTGCAGCACACCAGGTCTCCAGCGAAATTCGAGACCGTTTGTCTCCGCCTTTTTCGCCGGGCGCAAGCTTTTGATGCAGTGCGGCAAGCCCGGTCAGGCGCTGAATGCCGGCGGATGCTGTAACGCAATCTTGCGCACTGTAATCTTGTCGAATTTCGCAGTGCCAAGACGCGGCAGGGATGTCGGTGAAATCCAGATCCGCTCCGGCACTTTGAATTCCGCCAGCTCCTCGGCGAGGAAATCGCGCAATTCGGCGGCGTCGATCGTTTGGCCGGCCTTGGGCAGCACGACAAGCCCGACCCGTTCGCCAATCACCTCGTCGGGTACGGAAAACACCACCGCTTCGGCGACATCTCCATGCTCATAGACGCGATTTTCGACTTCAAGGCAGGATATATTCTCTCCGCCACGGATGATCAGATCCTTGATGCGGTCGACAATATAGAGATAGTCCTCCGCATCCAGCTTGCCGAGATCGCCGGTGCGGAACCAGCCATCGGGCGTGATCGATTTCGCCGTTTCTTCAGGCAGGTTGTGATAGCCGCGAAAATTCGCCGGACTTCTGATCCAGACTTCGCCGACCTCGCCGCGCGGAACCTCCGCGCCGTCCTTGACGATCTTGATGTCGGTGACCGGCGGCACGGCGCGGCCGGTGGAATCGGGACGCGCAAGATAATCGCCCTGGGAGATGACGCTGCCCAGCGCGTTGGTTTCCGATAATCCGTAGCCGGATGATGGTTTTCCGACTTTGAATTTTGCGGAGATTTGCTTGACCTGATCGGCCGGGCGCTTCGCCCCGCCTGAACCGATATCGAGCAGGCTCGGCAAGCCTTCCGGCCCCACCGCCTGCATCAGTTCAAAGGACTGGCTCGGGACGCCGACGAAGTTCGTAAGCTGTTCGCGATTGATGATTTCTGCCGCCTCTTTCGGGTCCCAGCGATACATCATCGCCATGCGCCGGCCGACCAGAAAGGACAGCAGGAAAATCGAATGGGAGCCGGTGACGTGAAATAGCGGGATCGCCAGCAGGATGCCCGGATTGTCGCCAAAAGGGCTGACGCCATCGCGCAATTCCTTCAGCACGGAGGCGACGAAAGACCAGGAAAACAGGGTCGAAATCGCGCCGCGATGGGTGAGGACGACGCCTTTGGGATTGCCGGTCGACCCCGACGTATAGACGATGCAGAAATCATCATCGGGATGAATGTCGGGCGCCGGCGCCGCTTCGCTTTTGGCGTTCGCGATCAGGTCTTCACAGCGGTAATCCGCGCCCTCGCCCTCTTCGCGCGCCAGCACCAGGGTCAGGCCAAGATCTTTTTTGCACGGTAAAATAAATTGCAGGCGCCGCTTGTCGGCGATGACGATCTTCGCGCCGCAATCTTTCAGTCCGTAATGCAGCTCTTCTTCTTTCCACCAGGCGTTCAGGGGCACGACCACTGCGCCGAGGGAGATCACCGCCATATAGCTGACGCACCATTCGGGATAATTGCGCATGGCGAGGGCAACCGTATCGCCCTGCTTGACGCCAAGCTCGTCCTGCAGGCCATGCGCCAATCGGCAGGCGCGCCGCCACAGCTCAGCGAAGCTGATCCGCTCGTCCTCGAAAATCAGAAATTCCTTGTCCCCATGGGTCGCCGCCCCATAGGCGAAAAGCGCCGCAAGGCTCGCCGGGGCGTTCTCGAACACGCGATAGACATTGCCGCGGATTTCCGCCTCGCCCACCTTGAATAAGGGATTTTCCGTCAGCAATCGAAACGCCGCTGCGGCGGCTTTTTGCGGATCAAGCGGCGCGGGGTCGGCCATAGTGCGGACTTTCCTTCTGTTGCGTCGTCGCGAATGTCCTTCTTAGCCGAGCGCGCGCGACCAAGAAACCACGGCGTGCAGCAGTCTGTCCAATTTTAAAAAAAGCGTCTCGTCAGGGCGGCGCAAGCGGAAAGGGCCCGCCCCTCCACACCGTCGGGGCGGCCTTCGGCGCGCCAGCCCGCCCAAAGCGCGGCGGCGTAAATTGCGCCGCCGCAAAAAATATCCGCGCCGAGACGCAAGACAGGCGAAACCGTCTCCATCGGCGCCGCGGCCGGGCGCAACATCAAAAACCATAAAGCCATGGCGGCGACAGCGACGATCGGACGGCGCGCGCTCCACAGCGGCGCCCAGAAGGCGCCGCCGCCGGCCCGCGCAAACAAAGCGAGATTGAGCCCCACATGAACCAGCCCCATCGCCGCCGCCGCGATAACCGCGCCCTGCAAGCCGTGCTGGACCGCCGCCCAGATGAACACCGGCATGCGCAAGGCGAAGAAGATCAGCTCACGGAAGAATACCAGCCGCGTCAGTCCGAGCGCCACCGCATAGGACTGCGTTGCAAAGAACAGGGATTGCAATCCGATTACCGGCGCCAGCAAGGCGATCGCGGGAGCGGCGGCGCGCCATTTTTCGCCGAGCACCACATGGGTGAAATCGCCCGCCACAAAGGAAAGCCCGAACGCCGCCGGCATCGCAAAAACGCCCAGCGCCTCGACGCCCTTCAGGAACGCCGCGCGCATGCGCGCCGGATCGCCCTGCATTTCTGAAAGGCCCGGATAAAGCGCACGGGTCAAAGGCCCGGCGATCTGCCCGGCGGCGGTTTCGGAAAGCTGCATGCCGAGGAAATACGCGCCTGCCCCGCCCGCGCCGGCGAAGCGCGTCAGCAGCGGCACATCGAGCTTGTTGTTGAGCGCCGCCATGAAACTCACTCCGGCGAGCCAGCCGGAAAAGCCGAACACTTTAGAAAAGGATTTGAACCCGATGCGCGGCAGATGCGGACGCATGCCGTAAGACAGAACCAGTTGCACCAGCCCGCTGGTCACCATCCCCGCGATGATCGCCCAATAGGTGCGAAAGGTGATGGCGATGGCGAGCGAGACTGCAACGCCGGCGAGCCGGTTGATGACCGTAACGGCAAATTCGCGCGAGAAACTGAGATCGCGCTCAAACTCGTAAAAGCGCGGATTGATCAGGCCGGTCAGCACCGGAAAGACGGCGATGCCGGCGAACGCCCAGAACAGGCGCGGGTCGCCATAAAATTTCGCAGCCAAGGGCGCCGCGGCGAACAACACCGCGCCGATCAACAGCCCGCGCAACGCCGACAGGGTGAACAAGGTATCGAGATCATCGCGGTCGGCGTCGCGAAACCGCACCACCGCTTGACTGACGCCGATATCGGAGACGCCGTGGAGCAGTTGCATGGTGATCGTCGCCGTCGCCACAATGCCGATATCGTCGGGCGCCAGGATCCGCGCGATGATGATCGTGTTGACCGCGCCAAGGAGGCGCGCGACCAGCCCCGCCCCCATGATCCACGCCGCACCGCGGGCAATGCGCCCCAGCAGCGACGGGCTCTCTTCCAGCGATGGCGCAATCTCTGTCATAGTCTCAGTCACGGGGCTCTATCAGGGGCGTCCCGGAACAGGACGGCCGGACTTTCTCCGGATCGGCGAAAAAGGCGCAAAACCGCGCCGCCATAAGGACTTGCACAAGCGGCGCCGCGGCGTATGGTGCGCGCCCAATCCTTAAAGATCTGCAAGCTCCCAAGAAGGCCTCCATGACCCACGCCTCCGCCCTGATGACCGTGATGATTAACGCCGCCCGCAAGGCCGCGCGGGGGCTGACCCGAGATTTCGGCGAGACCCAGGCGCTGCAGGTCTCGCGCAAGGGCGCCGCCGATTTCGTCAGCCGCGCCGACCACAAGGCCGAGCAGGATATTTTCGAAGAGCTGTCAAAGGCCCGGCCAAAATACGGCTTCATCATGGAAGAGCGCGGCGAGATCGAAGGCAGCGACAATTCCAATCGCTGGATCGTCGATCCCCTCGACGGCACCACCAACTTTCTGCACGGCGTGCCGCAATTCGCCATCTCCATCGCGCTGGAGCGCGATCGCCAGCCTTATGCGGGCGTCATTTTCAATCCGGCGACGGATGAGCTGTTCTGGGCCGAGAAAGGCGAAGGCGCTTATTTAAATGATCGCCGATTGCGCGTCTCGGGCCGCGATGATCTCTCCGCCAGTCTGTTCGCTTGCGGATTGCCTTTCGCCGGACGCCCGGGCCGCGAACGCGCCCTGAAAGAAGCCGAACGCGTGCTTGAAAAAACCGCCGGCGTGCGCCGCTTCGGCGCCGCGGCGCTCGATCTCGCCTGGGTCGCCGCCGGACGGTTCGACGGTTTCTGGGAACGCGATCTCAATATCTGGGATGTCGCCGCCGGCGCAGCGCTGATCCGCGAAGCGGGCGGCCTTGTCACCGAAATTGACGGCGGCCGGGACTTCCTGTCCTCCGGCTCCATCCTCGCGGCCAACCCGGAAATTTACGACAAGCTGAAAGCGCTGGTCGACGCCGGGGAATAACCGCCCGCGCCAATTGAGAAAAGCGAGCGTTCATTCGCGTTTCAGCGCAAGCACGCGTCCTTTCACTACTGGTTAATATCGTTTAGTCTCCACCGGCATTGCGCGGGAGGAGATTTATGTTCGGGTTTCGAATACTTCTATTCATCGTCGCTTATGTTGTCGTGCTCGCCGAGATGATGGTTGGCGAAGGCGCAACAGAATCCGCATTGCAACGCGCGGCCTGGATTATTCCCGGCGGGCTAGTCATCGCCTTGTTGCTGGCGATCTCGAATTTCATGCTGGCGAATTTCGATGCGGCGCCGGACCAGCGCAAACTTCCGACGCCCATTCACTGGATCATCATGCTGGCGGCGGGCGCCTTGATCTCTGCATCCGCGTTTTATTTTCCGAACTACATTTCGGTGTGGCTGAAGCCGATGCTGCTTTAGGCGGGTTTGCGGTAGGCGGCGTTAGTGCGAACGCCGCCCGCCAGTTTATTTCTTTCGCTTGCGTCGCAGCCCCGCAAAACCAAATGCGCTAAGCCCCGCCAGCATCAACGGCGCGGCGGCCGGCAGCGGCACTTCTGATGTCGGCGGCATCACATCTTGCTGCGCAGTGAATACGACTGACGGAATGAGCCCGTTTTCCTGCCCAAAAGTCATGACCTGGCCGAATGAGTTGTCATTCTCATTCATGAATGTCCAGATGATCGGATTGACGCCCGAGACCGACGTATCGCCGCGCGCGAGATCGCCCGCCGTCGCCGCCGTCAGCACTTCGATCGACGGATCGCTGAATTCGAAGGTCAGATCGAAGGAGAAATCGGCCATGCGCGAGCTGCCGACGGCGAACTGCGTCGGGGCGTAGGCGCGAATGGTTCCGTCATCGAGAATGTCGATATTGAGATAACCGGATGAGGGGCCGTAAATCCCCGACCCCGTTATATAAAGAATAAACTCTGGGCCGTCGCCGATGATCGCGGTGTCGGCGCTGGCGAGCGACACTGTCAGCGGCCCATAAGGCGCACTCTGATAACATGAAAGGTCCGGACAAGCCCGGCCGTCCGATGTGACATTCACACCGAGTTTTATTTCCGTGCCGTTCAGACTGGTGAGCGGCGCAGCGCTCGCCGCCGCGCACAATGCGGTCATCGCCGCCAGAAAACTCAGAAAAATCCGCATATTCTCCCCCATGCAGGTATTACGCATTACCGATCATCCGGATCGAAATGATCCGAATGCGTTGAATTTAAACCGCTATTGCTGGAGTGAATATTGGCGCTCGGCGCCAGAACCCTTCCGGTTCCGGCAAAATCGCTAGCGAAACACCAGAAAGTTGGCGGCGGCGTTCTGGTGAACGCCGCGCCGAATTTATTTCCGCTTGCGTCGCAGCCCAGCAAAGCCAAATGCGCTCAGCCCCGCGAGCAATAACGGCGCGGCGGCCGGCAGCGGCACCTCCGATGGCGGCGCAACGGCCATTTGTTCTGCGCTTAGGATGATTGAGGGATGAGCGGAGCCGCAGCACAGAGCCGCTTGCAGAGAGCTTAAGCTAAAGAGCTGTCCGCCGAATGTCGTATTCGATTCACTGACGAAAGACCAGATGATCGGGTCGAGGCCCGAGACGATCGCGCTCCCGCGCTGGGGCGCCCCCACTCCTGTCGCCGATAAAATCTCGATGGCGGGGTCGATAAACGACAAACTTAAATCGAACGAATATTCTTCGAGGTAAAATGACAATGCCGTGAAGGACACTGGCGCCGCGGCGATGATCGTGCCGTCCGGAAGAATATCAATATACAAGTCAAGGAAGCCTACCGCTCCGCCTGTAGCGGGCGAGTCGTAATAGGCAAGGCCGATATGGAATTCGTGACCATCGCCAACCGTCGCCGTATTGGCGCCGATCAGATACGCATCAAAACTACTGCCGGCATAAAGAGGATTGGCGCAGCTGGAATCGCAATCCCCATCGTCCGTCACGGTCACGCCGATGGAGACTTCCAGCCCGGCGAAGCTTGTGACGGGCGCCGCCTTCGCCATTGCTGAAAACGCCGCCAGCGCTGCGGCGACACTCAAAAATATTCGCATATACTCCCCCATGCCCGTGAAGGGCAAAACCGATCATCCGGATCGAAATGATCCGAATGCGTTGAATTTAAACCGCTATTGCTGGAGTGAATATTGGCGCTCGGCGCCAGAACCCTTCCGGTTCCGGCAAAATCGCTAGCGAAACACCAGAATATTCGCGGCCGCCGCCTTGCAGATCGCTTCGGCGTTGGTGGCGGCGTTCAGCTTCTGGCGCGCGCCGATCAGGAGATAGCCGAGCGCGCGCTCCGACATGGCCATCTCCGCCGCCGCCTCGACCGCGCGAAGTCCGCGCGCCAGATAGCTCAGCGCATCGCGCTCGCGGATGGTCAGCCCATAGGCGGCGGCGAGCGCGCCATAGGTCCAGGCGCAATTATGCATGACCATGGCGGCGGCGCGAATTTCTTCACCGCGCGCATCCACCAGCGCGCCCGCATTTTCAACGCTCTCATCAAGGCTCACCGAAACGCCGACAAAGGCGCCGCCGCTGGGAAAGCCGAAAGACACGCCGTAACGCACGCCGTCTTCCATGCAGGCATCGTAAAAAGCTTTCACCCCGGCGGAGGCCTGTTCATAGTCGTCAGAGCGGCCATCGACAAAAGCGAAGCCGTCAGGCTTGGCGAACAGCTTTTGCGCCGAAGGACTTTCAAGTGTCGGGCCGGCGGCCTGCAACGCGCTCGCAACGGATGGCGGCGCCAGCGTCACGCGCAACACATCATCACGCACAAGCCCGCACACCGACAGCGGCGAATAGCTGTAAAAGATGTATCGCGCCCCAAAGTCTCCGGCGAGATGGTCGCGCAACACGGAAAGCATTTCGATAAGCTGCAGCTTGCCGCGGCAAGCTTCGGCGAGCGCGCTATAGCGCAGATTCACTGTGGCGGCGTCTTTGAGCGGCGAGACCGATACAGGCGGCCAGGAATGATAGGCGGCGATATTGTCGTCCGCATCGGTCTGCATCAGGAAGACGATCAGTTCCTGCGTAGACTTGACGCCGATCTTCTGGCGCAAACAGCCGAGATGTTTCTGCAGAGTGGATTTCGACACGGCGAGACGTTCCGGCAGGTCCGCCGCCGCCACGCCATAGCGCAGCAGCGTCGCGCATTCGCCCTCGCGCCGGGTCAGCGCATAGGTCTCCACCAGCTTGGCGTCGACCGGCAACTGGCCGGCCGCCGTGCCATGGGATGTTTCAGACTGTTTCGACCGTCTCATCACTCCCCTGCCCTGAGATCAATCAGGGCAAGGATAACCTGTTCGCAAGCGTATGCAAAAACGCGCGAGCGCCGTCACGCACATCATGCGTTTAGCGCGAGGCGCTAGACGCAGCGATAATGCCGGTAGCGCCAGCGCACCGACTGGGTGTCGACCGTTTCCCCGTCAAACACCGCGCGCAGATCATAGGCGTTGCAATGAGCGTCGGCTTCCGCCTGGAGGTCATCCGGGTCGTAATCATACGGATCATAGGGGATCGAAATCGACAATTCGGTGCCATAGGCGGGGCCGGGATCGCTGGCGCAGGCGGCCAGCAAGGTCATCGCCAGCGCCGTAACACTCCCCAGCCGAACTATACGCAACATGCTCATAACGCCGATCCCCTCACCATTCAGCGCCCAACGTACCGCGCCCGGACACAATAAAAAAGGGCGCGAGGGGAAACCCGCGCGCCCAAGTTGGAGGGGACTGCAATTAATGAGGGTATTGAAAGCGCCGGGCTCGCTTACGCGGCGTCAGCATCTTTCAGGACTTTGACATTGCGAGCCTTGCCGCCGGAAATCTCAATCTTCCGTGGTTTGGCCGATTCCGGGATTTCCCGGCGCAATTCAATGTTCAAAAGACCGTTCACGAGCGACGCGCCCGCCACCTCTACATGTTCGGCGAGCTGGAAGCGGCGCTGGAAAGAGCGGCCGGCAATGCCTTGATAGAGGAAGGTGCGGTCTTCATCGGCGTCGCTATGGGAGCCGGTGACCGTGAGCGTGTTTTCATGAAGCTCCACATCGATCTCGTCTTCGGCGAAGCCGGCGACGGCGAGCGTGATGCGGTAATCATTTTCGTCGAGGCGCTCAATATTATAGGGCGGGTAACCGCCGGTCTCGGCCTTGCCCATAGTGTCGAGCAGGTCAAAGACGCGGTCAAAGCCGACCGTTGAGCGATAAAGCGGGGTGAGATCGTAACTACGCATTGGCAAATGCCTCCTTAAGACAAGCGAGGGTTGAACGCGCCGGAAATCCGCCATCTGGCCGGAAAGACGCGGACAGAGCCATTTTGGCCTCCGTCACCCAACGAGATAGGCGCCCGGAAAATTGAGTTCAAGGGTCTCGCCGCGAGATCGGTTCAAGAGATGGAGAGGGCTGTTTCGGGCGGCCGGAAAACCGTGGTAAACAGCCCGCCGAACATATGGGAGCGACAGGAATGATCACGAAAACAGCCCTCTGGGCCGGGCTTATCATAGCGTCGGCGGGACTCGCCGGCTGCGGCGAGAAAACCGAGGCGCCGAAAGCCGCTTCGGAAAAAGCCGAACCGATGAGCGATTCAGCGCGGCTTGCGGCGGTTCTCGCCGGCGAGCACCGCACCGAGGAAGAACGGGCCCGCGACGCCTTCCGCCATCCGAAAGAAACGCTGATGTTTTTCGGGATGAAGCCCGACATGACCGTGGTCGAGATCTATCCAGGCGGCGGCTGGTACACGCAAGTGATCGCGCCTTATCTCAAAACCGGCGGCGGCAAACTGTACGGGGCGAGCTTCGCCCCTGACGGCGCCAATGAACGCACGCTGGCGGCTAACGCCACCTTCCAGGCCACCTATGGCGACCATCCGGAAATCTATGGCGAAGTGGAGCTGACCTCGCTTGGCGAAGGCCATCACATCGCGCCGGAAGGCTCGGCGGATATGGTCGTCACCTTCCGCAACATCCACAGCTTTATGGGCCGCGACATGGGCGAATTCGCATTCGCTGAATTCTTCCGCGCGTTGAAGCCCGGCGGCGTGCTCGGCATTGTCGAACATCGCGCCGATGGCAGCGAACTGCCGCATGATGGTTCTTCAGGTTATGTCTATACGGATGATGTGAAAGCGATGGCGGCGGCGGCGGGATTTGAGTTCGACCGCAGCTCCGAAATCAACGCCAATCCCGCAGACACCAAAGACCATCCTTTCGGCGTGTGGACCCTGCCGCCAGTGCGCCGGTCATCGGAAGTGCGCGGCCAGGAAAATCCCGGCTTTGACCGCGCCAAATATGACGCCATCGGCGAAAGCGATCGCTTCACGATCATCTTCCGCAAGCCGATCGCCGCAGACGGCGCACTGCTCGAATAGTGGCGAAGACCCCGACGGACAGCGCCAAAGACGCCTTACTGGCGGCGGCGGAGAAAGCCTTCTCCGCCGCTTTCGGCGCCGTCCTGGAATTGCGCCCGGAGAGCGGCGACAGCCTGTGGGTGGATGGACGCCAGGCGCCGCCGAAAATCCTTGCAGCAGCGCCTGATGAACATCCGGCCGCTTGTTGCTGGCGCGGCGCGCGGGATGCGCTGACACGCGCGCTCGCCAGTCCGCGCGCATTTGACAGCGCCTATCTTTCCGGCCGCGTCGGCGTTTCCGGCGATATGAGCGTGATGACGCGCCTTGAGCTGCAAGAGGGACGATGAACGGTTTTATCGACGTCGCGAACAACCCCGCGCCCGAAGGCGCAACCTTGGAACATATTACGGCGCCGGATGGCGCGCCGTTGCGCGCGGCGTTTTTTCCCGTCGCCAATGCGCGCGGCACGATTGTGCTGGTCACCGGCTGGTCGGAGTTCATCGAAAAATATTTCGAGACCGTGCGCGACCTGCAATCACGCGGCTTCAATGTCGCGATGATGGACTGGCGCGGACAGGGCCTGTCTGATCGCGAAAGCCCCCGGGCGTCGAAATGGGATGGTTTTTTCGATGTGCTGAAAGAAGATTTGCGCGCCTTCACCGAAACTCATGTGAAGCCGCGTTTCGCCGGACCCTATGTGCTGATGACGCATTCCATGGGCGGTTTGCCGGCCTTGCTGTTGCTCGCGGATGGCTATGAGGGGTTTTCCCGCGCCGCTTTATGTTCGCCGATGACCCGGTTGTTTCCGGAATCGAAAAACAAGGTGCTCGCTTTCGCCGCCGCCACCGCCGTGACGCTCGGCTTCGCCGCGACGGAGACCGCGCGCGAGCGGGATCATTCGGAAATTTTCGACGGCAATATTTTCACCAGCGACAAGGCGCGCCATGCGCGCTTTCGCGACTTGAAACACACAGAGCCCAAGGCGGCCTCGACAACGCCGACCTATGGCTGGGTCAACGCCGCGATGAAATCGAGCGCCGCGATCCACGCGCCCGGCGGCCTCGACGGCATCAAGGTTCCCGTGCTGATTATCTCCGCCGGTCATGAACAACTGATCGACGGCGGCGATCATGAAATCATCGCCAATGCGAGCGACATGATCCGGCTCGAACTCATACCGGGCGCGCTGCATGAAATCATGATGGAGCGCGATTCAATCCGCGCGCTTTATTTCAAGGCGTTTGATGATTTCGTCGCCCCGGTGTTCGGCGGCTGACGCGGTTTAATAGTCGGGAAATTCCGAATATTGCGCTTGCAGAAAAGCGACGAGATCAATCAGCTCGCTCACGGTCATCTCGTCATTATAGTTGCGCATTTTCGAAACGCCGTCTTCGGAAAACGCTTCTGAGCGATAGGCCCGCGCAATCTTGTGCGACGGATTGATCACAGAGGACACGAGCTGTCCGTATGTATCGACATTTGTCTTCATGCCGCCAATCGGCACGGAGTTTTCAATCTCCACGCCTTCGCGCAACGCCTCCATGCCCGCAATGACGTGACAGCTCGCGCATTTCTTGTCGATGAAGACTTGTCGGCCCGCTGCGGCGTCGCCTTCAGGCAATTGAAAGCCATGGCTTGAGGTCGGGCGCAAATCGCACCCCGCAAGCGCCATCGCCGCCAATATGGAAACACACAAAACGATTTTACGCATCGCCGCCTCCTTTGATCCGTCGCCCCGAAGCCTACGCCTCGAGAATGTCAGATATGTAACAGCTCTAGCCTTTCAGCAACGCCAGCGCCGCCGCGTGCAGTTCCGGCGTCGCCGCCGCGATCAGCTCGCCTTTGTCATCTGCGCCCGGCGCATCGCCATCCCAGTTGGTGACGACGCCGCCGGCGCCCTCAATCACCGGCAGCAGCGCAGCGTAATCATAACGATGCAGCGCGCTTTCAATGACGATATCAAGCTCGCCCAGCGCCAGCAGGCCATAGGCATAAGCGTCGAGCGAATAGCGCGCGACCCGTGACGCCGCCGCGACGCGCGCAAAGGCGGCGGCTTCGGCGTCGGAGAAATACCCTGTCGGCAAGGGGTCGGTGGTGGAAAGGCGCGCCTTGGAAATATCCGTCAGGCCGCTGGTCTTGGCCTCCGTTACGGCCTTGCCATGAGCGTAGCGCGTGCGCCCGCCAAAACTCAGCCAACGCTCATCGGTGAAGGGCTGGTCGATCATGCCGAGCACCGGCGCGCCGTCATATTCAAGCGCGATCAGCGTCGCCCAGCTTGTCGTCCCGCACATGAAGGCGCGTGTTCCGTCAACCGGATCAAGCACCCAGCGCCAGGGACTGTCGCCGCCGCTCTCGCCGAACTCTTCGCCGAGAACCCCATGGGCGGGGTAAACGCTTTCAATCATCTTGCGCAGAACGCGTTCGGCCTCGCGGTCGGCGTCGGTGACCGGATCGAACCACGGGCCGGCTTTGTTGAAAATGGTCACGCCCTTGCGAAAGCGCGTCAGGCTTTCGCGCCGCGCGGCATCAGCCAGGCGGTCCGCGAAAGCGGCATAGTCGGAAAGTTCGGTTTGTGAAAAAGACATGGCGCGGCGATCATGATGATCACCGCGCCCAAGTTCAAGCTGTTCCTGGTGCAAGGAAGAGCGGAAGTCGCCTTTTGGCGATCAGACTTCAGACAATGCGCGCGCAAGGTCGAGCAGGCGCCTGCGCGGCTCTTCCTGCAACTGGTAGTAATAGCGCACGAGGTCCATGGTTTCTTTTTCGTCGAGCAACCCTTCGGCGGGCGCCTCGGCGAAGCCGACCTCGGTTTTGAGATCGAAATCGAGTTTCGGCTCGGCGCCGTTCATCCCCTCGAAGAAATAGGAGATCGACACATCGAGCGCCTTCGCCAGCGACCATAGGCGCGAAGCGGAAATGCGGTTCGAACCGCTTTCATATTTCTGAATCTGCTGGAAGCGGATATCCACCGCTTGCGCCAGTTTCTCCTGGGTCAGCCCCAGAAGGCGGCGGCGTTGCCGCAATCGCCGACCCACATGTACATCTATCGGATGCGCCATCGCCATAGTTCCACCTCGTCCCTTTCGAAGGAACGGCGCAACGCAATGCGCGACGCCGGTCCGCTTTCGGGAGGAGAGAACGCAAACCCCGTGCCGCTGGCGTGAAGCCCTTTAAATTCGCTCGCCTAAAAAGCGATTTCATCGCGCGCAGGGTGTAAGTGGGGCAATCGGCATATCAAAATCGGGCGCGGCCTGTTTCGTTTTGAAACAGGCGCCAGCTTGATCGCGAGCCCGTCTGGAATTTTTCCCGCGAAGGGTTAGTCGATCATCTTCGCAGAGCGCAGCCAGAAATTTTCATCAAAGCCCGGCGTTTCCAGATTGGCGATGAACTGGCGCGAGGCGGCTTCCCAGGAGAAATTCTCCGCCCATTGCCGGCAGGCGACGGGATCGCGGTTTTCATAAGCCGTCAGGCACGCTTTGGTGAGGTCTTCATCCATGGCGCCGCAACCGGCGGGCGCGCCATCGAGAATTTCAAGCGGTCCACGCACCGGATACGCCGCCACCGGCACGCCGCAGGCCAGCGCTTCCACATTAACCAGGCCGAATGTATCGGTACGCGAGGGAAACACAAAAACATCCGCAGCCTGATAATATTGCGTCAGTTCTTCGCCATATTTCGGACCGGTGAAGACGGCGTCCTTGTATTTTTCTTCAAGCTCTTCGCGCTGCGGGCCTTCGCCGACAATCACTTTCGTTCCCGGCAGGTCAGCCTCGAGGAAATCTTCGATGCTTTTTTCAACCGCCAGGCGCCCGACATACAAAAACACCGGACGCTCATATTTATCGAGCAGCGCCCGATCGCCGGGCGTGAATTGTTGAAGATCAACGCCGCGCGCCCAGAGCTTCATATTTTCAAAGCCGCGCTCTTTCAGTTCCGCAACAAGCCCCGGCGTCGCGACCATCATGGTCTCGCCGTCCTTGTGGAAGTCTTTTAGAATGCCGTAGCCCCAGCTTGTGGGCACCTTCCAGCGCTCATTTGCATATTCTGCAAAGCGCGTGTGAAAACTGGTGGTGAACGGATAACCGCGGCGCTTGCAGAAACGGCGCGCCGCGCGCCCGATCGGACCTTCCGTCGCGATATGCACGGCGTCGGGCTGAAAATCATTGATCAGCTTTGCGACCTTGCGGTTCGGCATCAGCGACAGGCGGATTTCCGGATAGGATGGCAAAGGCACGGAGCGGAATTCGTTCGGCGTAATATAAAGCACTTCATTGCCGAAATCGGTGAGGATGTTGCCGAGCGTATCCAGCGTTCTCACCACGCCGTTCAATTGCGGCTTCCAGGCGTCCGTCGCGATGACGATTTTCAGCCCCTGCTCGCCCTTCGGCATGTCGAATTTCTTTTTCGGCCGGGTCAGCCGGCCGACGCCGGAGCCGAGACGGCGCAGCGCGCTTTTCTTTTTCCAACTTTTCCGCCGGTTGGGCATTCGGATCGGTCATGAAATGGGCCTGTGTTAAAAGGGACGCGTGGAGGCGTTTTGGTTAAGCCAGCCGATGATCGGCTGGCCTTAGAGGCGTGCACATCACTCTGCAACCCCTTAGGACAATGGACGCGCCCGCATCCGTCAGCATCGCACCCGGCGCCCGCCCGACGCCTGGGCAGCGATATTTCTCTCATCTCATCATAGCCGCCCGCCCCCGGACCGAAAACGCTTCCTGACTTCTGTCATGGAGGCGTCATGACTTCCTTTTATGGGGTGCTGGGCATGCTGAAAGTTCTGGACAGGCTTCCGGCGCGCCCGATTGCAACAGGATCGCTACCATTTAGACATTTTATGCCAAAAAATCGGTGGATTTTTGGTGTATTAGTCTAATTTTTGCCGTTTTCCCTTAGAGTTCAAGCCATTTTCCCTGAAAGCATGCTGCGACGCAAAAAATTTGTTGCGCCGCAATATTCGTTTTGCTAGGGTTTGTTTGCAGCGCTTTGGCGCTGCTGCCCAGTTCTTGGGCGTTTCCTCCCTAATGACTCTAGGCCGCGGTTCATTCCGCGGCCTTTTTTTCGTCAGGGCGCCGCCAGCCGCCCGGCCCGGTCATTCCTCTAGTGAAATCCGCCTTTGCGCCCGGATGACGCCTACTCAGCCGCCTGGGCCGAGCGCAGATCTTCAGCGTCGAAATTGGTCAGCCGCTCCATCAGCGTGATCATATTGGCGCGCAGATGATCAAACCCTTCGGTGCGGGCGATCCGGCGCTCATCCAGATAAAGCGCCCGGTTGATCTCGATCTGCAGGGCGTGAACGCCGCCGCGCGGGCGCCCATAGGAAGAGGCTACATAGCCGCCTGCATAAGGCGCATTGCGGGCGACCTGATAGCCAAAGCCGGTGAGAATATCCTCAACATAACGAACAATAGACGGCGCGCAGGAAGAGCCGAAGCGGTCGCCAAGCACAAAGTCGATGCGCGGCTCGCCGGGCCGGAACGGCGCCCCGCCGGCGGACGGCATGGAATGGCAATCGATCAGAATGGCGCAGCCAAAACGCGCCCGCGCCTCGTCAATGAGGCCGCGCAGCGTCTTGTGGTAAGGATCGTAACAAGCCGTCAGGCGCCGCCGCGCATCGAGATAATAGAGCTTGCGGCCGTAAATATCCTGCCCGTCGGCGACAATGCGCGGAATAACCCCGAGCCCGGCGATCACCCGGCTCGACCGGCTGTCGGCGGTTTTCGGCACATCGTCGGCGAACATCCGCGGATCAAGCTCGTCGCGGGAACGGTTAACATCCACAAAGGCGCGCGGAAACAGCGCCCGGAGCAAGGGCGCGCCAAAATGCGGCGCCTCGTCGAACAGCAAATCCACATAGCTGTCTTCGGACTGGCGCAAAGCGTGCCGGTCGAGCTGGGCATTGCGCAGAAGCTCGCCCGGATAGTCCCGGCCCGAATGCGGCGAGGCGAAAACCAGCGGCGTCGCAGCCTGCGGCGGCGCCAGCACCTCGACGGCGCGACGGGGCGGGAAGAGCCCTTTCTGATCAGTCTCTTGCGGCATGGCTCAATGGGCGCTTTCTGAGGCTTGAATTCAAAACGACTTGCTGCATGTTAGCTGCAACTTGCAGGATTCGTTAAGGCCAAACCGTTAATGCCGCGCCCGGCGGAGTGATTTTTGCAATGACCGGGTATCAGCATTGGGGGGCGCCTCGCCGCAATCCCCATATAGGACAGTCACCTCGTTCAGTTTAACGAGTAAAAACAAGGGTCAGCGTAAATGGCGGCTATTCTGTTGGCGGAAGACGACGATTCCATGCGGCGGTTCCTGAAAAAGGCGCTGGAGCGGGCGGGTCATACGGTCATCGACGCCTCGCAAGGGGACGAAGCCCTGACCGAACTGCAATTACGTGAATTCGACTTGCTGTTAACCGACATTGTGATGCCGGTGATGGACGGCATCGAGCTTGCGCGCCGGGCGACGGAAATCGATCCCGACATGAAAATCATGTTCATTACCGGCTTCGCGGCGGTCGCCCTTAACGCCGCCAACCAGGCGCCGGAAGACGCCAAGGTTCTGTCCAAGCCGTTCCATCTGAAGGATCTCGTATTCGAGGTTGAACGGGTCGTCGCCGCCTGACCTTGCGCCGGCCAGTTGCGGATTTGGCGCGGGTTTGACGCAGGTTCTGACTGATATTTTTAGCCGGCGCGCGACCGAGGCCGAAAACCGCCAGCCAGTTTTCCTGATCGCGTTCGGTAAGGCTTGCGCCCCTCAAATTTTCCCGTTAGAGAGCGACCCCTTCGACGCGGGAGACTTGTCTCGTGCTCGGGCGCATAGCTCAGGGGTAGAGCGCTACCTTGACATGGTAGAGGTCCGTGGTTCGAAACCACGTGCGCCCACCACTTCATACCTCATCTTACATATGGCCCCCCACGCATTTCGCGACCGGGCGGCGGCTTTTGACCCTGCGCTGTCCGGCGCACTCGGCGATCATCTGCGGGCGCGTCACTCGCCGCCAGAAAACAGGTTCGACGAACTTATGCGTCGCGAGTGAACCGCCCCATCCCGGCCCGCACCGATAAACGTCGCGCTGCCCAATCTTAACTCCATGGCCGGCTTGAAGCGGGGGCGTTTGTTTTCGCGCCGCGGCCCGGCGCTGTTCGACAGGCGCCAAGAACAAAGCGGCCGCCTATTCATCCTTCTACAAACCAAATTCTGGCCAACTTCCGGCCAATTCCAGGCCAAGCCCTGACCAAGCCCCTGACCAAAACCCGGCGCTCGATCTGGCGGCGCCTGTTGCAGCGCATGCGCTCAGCCCATCGGGAGCTTGACGCCGGACCCAAACAATCTGGCGCCATCGCGTGTAGCGCGATCAACCTTCCCGTTCGGACCAATCTTCATGCGAAAATGCGATAAGAGTTATTCGCAGACATAATAGAGACCGCGCAGCCTGGCCAAATTGATGGTAGGCCCACCATTATGGCGGTTGTCATGTATTTACGTTACAAGCCCTGCTCTTGCTCCGTTAAGACTCGCGCACTAATATCCACTTGGCTTGCGCATGCGAACGCAAGCCAATCAGCACCCGCGCTATTCCGCTGGCGCAGCCTGAAGCTTATGGGCTGACGGCTCCGTATTCTGAGCGCGCCCTTTTCTAACGCGATATATCCGCGTCTTTCCGGTGGATATTTCGGGTTTGAAACTTGTAGTTGCGTAAAATTTCCTGGCCGCCTTTCCGGCAAAGTTCAGTGTTCATCAGCAATGCATGAAACGGAACTCGGATGTCGCTCCGCTGTTCGCGGTGATGACCAGACTCCAAATGGCGAGGGAAACTACGCGCCGATAAGCGCGCTATACAAGAAACGAGAGAAAAGAAACGAAATGTGGCGGGCACTTCGAATAGCGTATGCCGGAAACTCATCCGAGCGCGAAGCAAATCTGACAAAGCTCCTGTCGGTCCTGGGACTGCAGGAAAAAATATGCAGCATCGGCGATGGTTGCAGCGCCGTTCAGGCGCATCGCGAAGAACCGTATGAAATCATTTTCATCGATTCTCTTGATGGCAAAGCGAAGGCCCTGGAGCTTGCAAAGCAAATTCGCGAAGTGTCCGACGAAACAGCGCTGTTGATGATCGGGGGAGAGATCGCCGGCGCCGATGCGGCCATCGCCATCAACGAAGCGCGCCTTGATTGGGTGCTGGCGCAGAATTTTTCCGATGAAGAGCTGAAAGCGTCGCTGGTCGCCGCCTCCGCAAAACTCGAAGAAACATACCGCCAAAAGGAAATGCAGCTTGGTCGCGGCGTGTTGCGCGCGTCAGGCACGCCGGCGGCGATTCTGGACAGACAATATCGCGTCATTTTCACGAACCGGGCCGCCGATGCGATCTTCGCGCAAAAAAATCCGTTTCACCTGACGCAAAAGTCGCAACTCGTTTGCGGGACCAGTGAAGCGACGCAGTCTTTTCACGACCAGTTGCGAAGCTCGCTGCATAAGCACTTCCAACAACAAGAAAGCTCCTTCATCCGCGTAGACCGCACCGCGGGCCGCAAGCCCATCATCGTGGTTTCCATTCCGAAAGCGGAAGCGACAGACAACCGCTATACATTTCACATCGTGCTGAACGATCTGGAACGGAACAGCGACGCCATCGTTGAAGATTTCGCCGCCGCCCTCGACATCAGCCTGACCGAAGCGCGCCTCACGCAAGCACTCACGCGCGGGCTTGATCTTGAAGCCGCATCGGCGGAGCTGAATATTTCTCTCAACACGGCGCGCAGCTATCTGAAAAGCATATTCGAAAAAACCGGCGTCTCCCGCCAGGCCGAACTTGTCCGCCAGGCTCTGCTTGCCGTGCGGTGAGCTTGCTTAGCGATGCATGCGCGCCGCCCCTCGCCGCATAATGTTAATCGGAAGTTAAAGATAAAAATGTCGCTCCGCACACCCTCAAATGCGGGTGATTTGCGTACTGATTAAGCATTAAATTGTGCGCCTGGTTCCACAGAGGGGCGTTACAATGGTGAATTTAGCTGCAAAAGTTCTCGTCGTTGACGATCTGGAGGACAATCGAAATGTCCTGGGTCGGCATCTGACGCGCATGGGGTGCGACGTCTCCATGGCGACGAATGGGCGTGAAGCCCTGGACTCGATCAAGCAGGGCGAGCACGAAATCATACTTCTGGACATTATGATGCCGGAAGTCGATGGATTTGAAGTCATCGAAAAAGTGCGCGCCAATCTCGAAGGCTGGCAACCGGCGATCATCGCCGTGTCCGCACGCCACGACACCGACGCCATCACCCGCGCGCTCAATAGCGGCGCAAATGACTATGTAACAAAACCTTACGATTTTCCGGTCGTTTGGGCCCGCGTGGAAAAGCAGCTTAACCAGACCCGGTCGAGCACGCTGATACGCGACGTGAATACGCGTCTCGTCAAAAGGCTGAGCAAATTCCGCGAAAAAGAACATCTCAGCGTGCAGGACAATGAAAGCGCCGTAGATGCGATTATCGGCTCCGCGCTGCAAGGCGTTAACAGAAG
Source organism: Hyphococcus sp. D3-15 (assembly GCF_055809375.1). Taxonomy (NCBI): domain Bacteria; kingdom Pseudomonadati; phylum Pseudomonadota; class Alphaproteobacteria; order Parvularculales; family Parvularculaceae; genus Hyphococcus; species Hyphococcus sp. D3-15. The sequence continues at coordinate 4,145,628 of NZ_CM147910.1, forward strand.
CGACCTGAAATCAAAGCTGAGCCACGAGGTGCGCACGCGGCTTCACCAAATTCTCGGGCTGTCGCAGCAAATGCAGGCCAGCGAGATCGAGAACAGCGATGCGCGTGATACCGCCGCGCGTTTTCAGCATATCGAGAAAAGCGGCCGAGGGCTTTTGGCGATTGTCGAAGACCTCACGGATTTCATGACGCTGCAGCAAGGCCTGCCGAACACCGCCGACATCGATGTCAATTTACGTGAAGCCGTCATGCATGAATGGGAAATGCTGAGCGACCGGATGGACACATCCGCCGCCAAGATCAACCTTTACACCAATGCGCCAAAGCAAACCGTAAAGGGCAGCCCCTATTATGTCCGCAAGGCGATTTCTGCGGTTTTGTCCAACGCCATACGCTTCAATGAAAAAGCGCCCTTCGTGACCGTCCGCCTCGAACCGGCGTCAGAAGAATTTTACAAGGTGACCATTGAGGATAATGGCATTGGCATCCCGCCCGAGCGCCGCGAAGACGTGCTGGCGCCATTTTACCAGGTGGATAACGGACCTTCGCGCAAATTCGAAGGTCTCGGGCTCGGCCTGGCGATCGCCAGCAACATCATGACATTGAATGGCGGAAAAATCGCCATCTCCGACGCTTCATCGGGCAAGGGCACGAAAGTCGAATTGTTTTTCCGCTCCGGCGAGCAGGACGAAGCCTGACGACCCCCAAGCCAGGGCCTGCCCATTACCAGCAAGAAAACGGCGCGGCGGAAATTTCCGCCGCGTCTTTTTTATGCGGCGCTATATTTTTCGAGCATTTCCGTCAGGCTGTTAAAGTCCACCGGTTTCGCGAGATAATCGGAGCAACCTGCGTCACAACATTTTTCGCGGTCCCCCTCCATAGCGAAGGCCGTGAGGGCGATAATCGGCAATTCTTTATAGGATTTGCGCGCGCGAATTTGTTCCGCGGCCTTCCAGCCGTCAAGCACGGGCATGTTCATATCAAGCAATAAGATGTCGAAGGCTTCTTCCAGGGAGCGCTCGACGCACTGCTTGCCGTCGGACACGGCGGTGATCGCGTGCCCGGCGCGCCGGAGATAGCGCTCGAGGATGGCTTTGTTGTCCTCATTGTCGTCGGCAATCAAGATTTTCAACGGTCTCATGAATATTGTTCGGCGCTGATCAGGCGGGAAGCCTGACCTAAGCGGCCGCCTCCTGTGATGACGGCAGCTCGACATTTACAGCGCCATCGCGAATCCACATGGTGAAGTTCGAGCCTTTGCCCGGCGCGCTGCGCGCCGCAATGTCGCCGCCCATTAACTGGCAAAAGCGCTTCGCAATAGGCAGGCCGAGCCCGGTGCCGCCTGCATTGACCTGCTCCACGGAGTCCACCTGCACGAATTCATCGAAAATCGTCTCGCATTGCGCAGCCGTCATGCCGACGCCCGTATCGACCACCGCGATCACAATCATGTCGGCGCCATTATGGCGCTTTTTACGTAAGTCGATGGCGATGGTTCCTTTATGCGTGAATTTCGCTGCGTTGCTCAGAAGGTTCAGCAGGCATTGCATCACCTTTTGCCGATCGATGGACACGGTGGAAAGGTCTTCCGCGACTTGCACCACGAGTTTGTTTTCACCCTTGGCGATTAACGGATCGACGCTGGCGCGCACTTCCTTGATGAGGTCCTGAATGACGACATCGCTATAGGTGAGCGTCATTTTTTTCGCTTCGATCTTCGACAGGTCCAGCACATCATTGATCAGCGTCAGCAAGTTTTTCGCATTGATGACGACGCGCTCCATGTCCTTATATTCCTGCGTGTCTGTTTTCCCGTCATCGTCAAGATCCTGCATCATCAGATCGGTATATCCGAGAATGGCGTTTAGCGGCGTGCGCAGCTCATGACTCATATTGGCGAGGAAACGGCTCTTTGAAATGTTGGCTTCATCCGCCGCTTTTCTGGCTTCGCTCAGCTCTTGCGTGCGCAGCGCGATGGTGCGCTCGAGACTGGCCTGAGCGGCTTCGAAGGTTTTCTTCGATTGCGTGACATCCGTGATATCCCGGCCAAAGCAAACCAGTTCACCGCCATTATGCGTGATCTTGCGTATCTTCGCGACATTGAAGCGGAACAGCCGTTTTTGCCCATCCGCGCCGGAAAGAAACACTTCCGTGCTGATGGTTTTCACAGTGTTGGCGGAAGCCAGCAAAGACTGCCATGCGGCGTTTGAGGGGCTCGCATCATTTTCCGGAAAGAGGTTCCAGAAATAATCGCCAATGCAGTCGCTTCTGGATTTCTTGACGAACTCTGTCGTGATCCGGTTGATGTCGATCACCAGACCGCTCATGGACAAAAACAAAACGATATCGTCATTCACATCGGTCGCCGCACGCATGCGATTATGTAGATGAGTGAGCTTGGCTTGCCTGTCCAAGAGCGTGTCTACGAGGTCGAGGATCACCAAACTGCGCGGCGAATTTTGATCGTCGCTCAAGGATTTTCGGCGCAACCTGGCGTAGCGCTTGGCGCCGGCGTGATCTGCGAAGAAAAACACCGGCTCCGTCTTTTCGCCATGCCCATTATCGCCGCCGCCCATTTCGGTCGGCGCGAAAACGGTCGGCGGCAATGCGTGGCTGTCATGCTGGGTCGTCGGACACAGCAGGTCCATCGCCGCTTCGCTTGCGGAAATAATCGTGCCCTCATCATCCACGATGATCGCAAGCATGTCCGCCGGAAGGCTGTCTATAATACAACCGGTCGCCGGGGCGGCCTTTGACGGCGCGCGGCGGGTTGGAAACCGCGAGGCCGGCATGACCGCCAGTAAAATCACCGCCGCGATCAGCCAATTGGCCTGATGCGCGGTCATCACCACATCCGGTAATGCGAGCGCTGGCGACCCGATCACCGATTCAAGCGCCGCAAAGGACAAAGACCCGCCGACAATCAGCGCTGCCGCTGTCAAACGCCCCCAGGGGAACGACGTGTCGTAGCGCAGGATCAGCCAATGCATCAACAAGCTGAGCGGCGCCGCCGCCAGGCCGATAAAGACGAACAAATTTTCCGCATGCGGCTGGTTGGCGTCCGCGGCGATGATCGCACATAGCCCGGCAGCGGCAAACAGCGCATAATTGAGAGACAGCGCCGCGAGCGTCACCGGCCTTGAGCGGTAACGATGTATGATTTGCACACTGCATATTCCCGCAAAGGCGAATAGCGCCACGCCTGCGCCCCACAAAATCCAAATTCGATCGATGCTGTGCGTGCGCGGCGAAATATGCGCCAGCTCATAGGCGAATAACGGCGTCAAGCCGAACGCCAAACCGGCTATCAGTACGCCCCCGCCGGCGAACGCGCTCGTTTTGTTGGCGCGGCTCAGAAAAAGCGTGCGATTTACGCCCCAAAACAGCGCAAAGACACAAAATGACGAAAGGAAAAGTGCAAATAGCAAGGTCTGAAATTCCGTAAGCTGATCAGATTGTTTTTATTTCACGCCGCAATGTCAGCGAAAAACTGTGTACAAAGAATAAAATGCGACCCCATGAAATTTAGTTATTTTTGTATTAACGCAGTCCATAAATTTGGGTGCGGAATTACCCCAAATCGAGGGTCCCGGTTGCGTGATGCATTACGTACCCTCTTAGGTTGAGTTTAGACACGTAAAGAACAACCGAAGCGAGTTAGCGCGATTGCGGGGCAGCATGGCGACTACAAGCGGACAGGAAACAGCGCCGAGTCATATTTCGTTTGCGGATATGATCTTCGACGACGCCTTGACGTCTTCTCGTCTGAAGGCGGAGGAATTTCGCGCCGAGGATCTGGACGGCATACTCGACGGCGTTTCAAGCACAGGCAATCTCAATTTCGCCGTGCTTCAGGCCGGCTTGACGAACGCTGCGACCGGCGACGGCGGTGATCACAATTTAAGTTTTGGCGATGTCGCAATCAGCAGCGGTGATTTCGCCGCGCCGACGCGCCAGTTCCCCGGCGCAACGGACCAGAATTTCTCCAGCGGCCCGGCGGCGGGACCTTCCGTCAATAGCGAAAGCGTGTTCAGCGGCCCGCAGAACAGCCCGACCTATGTCGATGAATCTTTCGGGATAAAATCCTTTCAGAACGCATCCGCAACCGGCGGCGGCTCTTCTTTCAGCTCTCAATTGTCCGCTACGCCGATGGGCGCGGCGGTGAACACGGTTGATGCGGCCTTTACGCCGCCAAGCCCCAGCGGACCAACCACATCGTCACCCATAGTCGATGGCGAGCTTACGCCGCCCGTGCAACCGATCGCAAATGACGGCGGCGAGAATGGCGCAGATGGCGCAAACGGCAGTGACGGCGCCGATGGGGCGAATGGCAATGACGGCGCAAATGGCGGCGATGGCGCAGATGGCGGCGCAAATTGCGACCATCCCGGTCACGGCGACTCCGGATGCGGGCCATCAATCCTGGTTGAAGTGCTCGAGTCCGTTGGCGACACGCTGACATTCGTTGTCGGCGCCGGCGTGGAAATCGTCGATGGCGTCCTCAGCGTCACGACAGAGATCACCGGCGATTTGCTGGACACTGTCGATGGCGTGATTCCAGGCGTCGCTACTGTGCTTGACGGCGTCACGGAAAACCTGATTGGGGTTTTGAATGTCATCACGAATGACGTGACAGAGCCTTTGTTCAACATCACGATTAATGTCGCCGACACTGTCGGCTCCCTGCTCAACCCGTTGGCGACTGAAATTTTGGCGCCCATTGGCGGCGTCGTCACTGACCTCGCGGGCAACGTGCTTGGCGGCGGCGTGAACGACATTCTGACCGGGGGCGTTGGCGACCTGCTCGACGGATTGGGGAGCGGACTTGTCGATGATTTGGGCGACGGATTGGGCGATGGCTTGGGCGGCCTCCTGACTGACGGCGGTTTCGGCGACGGCCTGACGGGCCTTACAGACACGGTTTCCACCTTCATCGAAGGCGTTTCCGGCGGCATTGAGGGCCTTGGCGGCGCCTTGGGCGATGGGCTTGGAGTAATCACCGATCCGGCGACGGATATTGTCGAGGATGTTTTGGACGGCGTCGGTGATGCGCTTGATGGCCTGGGCGACGGCTTGGGGGACGTCATCGGAGACATAACCGATCCGGCGACAGACATTGTCGAAGATGTGTTGGACGGTGTCGGCGACGCGCTTGACGGACTGGGCGATGGCTTGGGCGACGTCATCGGAGACGTAACCGACCCGGCGACAGACATTGTCGAAGATGTGCTGGACGGTGTCGGCGACGCGCTTGACGGACTGGGCGACGGTCTGGGCGACGTCATCGGAGACGTCACCGATCCGACGACAGACATTGTCGAGGATGTTTTGGACGGCGCCGGCGATGCGCTTGACGGACTGGGCGATGGCTTGGGCGACGTCATCGGAGACGTAACCGATCCTGTTGAAGATGTGCTGGACGGCGTCGGCGACGCGCTTGACGGATTAGGCGATGGTCTGGGCGACGTCATCGGAGACGTAACCGATCCGGAAACTGACCCGGTCGAAGATGTATTGGACGGCGTCGGCGACGCGCTAGGCGGCCTGGGCGACGGGCTGGGCGAAGGCTTGGGAGGACTGCTTGGCTTTGGCGGCGGCGATCCGCTGATCGAAGTGGATGGAGCCCTCTCCCTGGACGGCAGCGCTGAAGGCGACACTGCCGAAGACGGCGAAGGTTCGCTGCTCGATGTCGATCTGGTTGCGCCGCTGAACATCGTTGACGAGGATGGCGGCCTGTCCGGCGAAGCGCCGCTTAGCGACACTGAATTAGACGTCATTGTCGGCGGCGGTGATCCGCTGATCGAAATTGACGGCGCCCTCTCCCTTGACGGAAGCGCTGAAGGCGATACGGCCGAAGACGGCGAAGGTTCATTGCTCGACGTAGATCTGGTCCTTCCATTGGACATCACCGATGGCGACGGCTTGCTGACCGGCGACGCCCCGCTCGGCGAAAGCGAGTTAGACGTCGCCATCGGTGGCGGTGATCCGCTAATCGAAGTGGATGGCGCCCTCTCCCTTGATGGCAGCGCCGAAGGCGATACGCCCGAAGACGGCGAGGGATCGCTGCTTGATGTGGATCTGGTCGCGCCGCTGAACATCGTTGACGAGGATGGCGGCCTGTCCGGCGAAGCGCCGCTTAGCGACACTGAATTAGACGTCATTGTCGGCGGCGATCCGCTGATCGAAGTGGACGGCGCCCTATCCCTGGATGGCAGCGCTGAAGGCGACACCGCCGACGACGGCGAAGGCTCGCTGCTCGACGTAGATCTGGTCCTTCCCTTAGACATCACCGGTGACGACCCTCTTAGTGACGGCGAACTGGAAGTCGCCATCGGCGGCGGCGAACCGGTCGACCTGCTCGGCGGCCTGGGCGACGGTTTGGGCGATGGCGGCGAGGACAGCCTGGGTGATTTGTCCGGACTGGATGTTGAATCTCTTTTGGCGCCGCTCGACGAAGTCGCCAGCGACGCGCAAGACGCCGTCGGCGAGCAAGATGCCGGCATTGATATTTTGCCTGATATGCTCGGCGCCGGCGATGCGGATGGCGAGCTTATCGGCGATATCGTTGTCGATGGCGGCGACGAAACATCAGGCGACATTGTTGAGGGCGGCGATCTGCCCGACCCGGACTCGCTCCTCCCGGATGGGGGCTCGCTCATTGAGGACACCCTTGGCGGGCTCGGCGACATTGGCGGCGGTCTGTTTGGGGGCTGATGCTTGTGAGGGGGTTGCAAAAACTTTGGGGCGACGCGGCAGCGATCAGCATGACGGAGCTAGTGGTCGGCACCGTCTTCATCAACATACTCGCTGTCGCGTTGCCGCTTTTTTCCATGCAAATTTACGATCGCGTGCTTCCGGGCCAGGCGAAAGAAACGCTCGTGGCGTTGGCGCTTGGCGTGGTCGTGGCGATGGCGCTGGAAATTACGTTGCGGCTGAAGCGCGCAAAACTCCTCGCGGAGAACGGCTCCATATTCGAACGCAACCTGTCGCAAGCGGCGGTCAATCGTGTTTTGAACACCAGCCTGAGCGGGGCGCAGCCGGCGTCTGAACGGCTGCAAAACCTCCAGTCGATCCGGTCATTTCGCGATTTTCACTCAGGATATGCGGTCACCGTCCTGCTCGACTGCTTTTTCATTATTGTCTATCTCGCCTTGATACTGCTGATCGGCGGCTTGATGGTGTTCGCACCCCTGGTCATCGTCGCACTGATCGTCGCCAACAGCTTCGCCGGCAGTCTTGATCTGCGAATGAAGATCAATGAACGCAGAAACGCCGATGCGGTGCGCTATGATTTTCTCGTATCGACGCTGAGAAGCATCAGCGCTTTGAAATGTTTCGCACTGGGCGATCTATTCGAGCGCCGATACGAACCGCTCGAATACCGCACCAGTCTTGCGAATCTTCGCGTGTCGCGCGCCTCCGCCGACATTTTAAACACCAGCATTATTCTCGGCAATCTCATGACCGCGACAGTGCTGACAATCGGCGTCGTCATTGCGACGTCGGGCGCCTTTTCCATCGGCGCCATTATCGCCTGCATTCTGCTTTCCGGGCGGCTTATCTCGCCATTGCAGCGCGGCATGATCTTGTGGATGAAATACCAGGAGTATGATGCGAGCCGCGAGCAATTCCTGACGCTTTTCAAAGGCGATCTGGTCACCCCCACCGACGAGAGCGAATGCCTGTCGGCGGATAAAACCCGCGCTCTCATGCTCAGTAATTTTTCCGTGTCACACCGGCGATACGCGACGCCGCTGGTGAAGAAAACATCCATCACTTTAGATCGCGGCGATGTCGTCGCCTTGCGCACCGAAACCCAGCGAATTGGATCAAAAGTGCTGAAAGTGCTCGCTGGTCTAGCGCCGCCGAGCGAAGGCGAAATTCTAATCGATGGCGTCAGCCTGGCCTCCATGCCGCTGTCGCGGCGCGCCGACTATATCAGCTTCATTAGTCCGTCTACCGAGCTGTTTAACGGCACCATCCTTGAAAACCTGACCAGCTTTGGCTTGCGCGATCAGGCCGGGGCGATGCAAATCGCCAAAAGCCTCAGAATCGACAATGACGTGGCGCGCATGCCGAACGGGTGGAACACCTTGATCAGCGGGCGACATAGCGATGAGACGCCGGCGGGATTGAAACAACGGATCGCCATCGCCCGCGCGCTCGCCACCCGCCCGAGCGTCATACTGATCGACGAAGCCGGCGATCTGCTCGACAATTACAGCTATGGCCTTGTGATTTCGACGCTTATGGAGCTGAGCCGGGACAGCGTCATCATCATGAACACCGAGGACGAAAATTTCCTGCGGTTCAGCAATCGCGAATTGCGCATCGATAGAAATGGCGCTTTGAGATCAGGCGCGCCAATCCACGCCGCATCCTTGCGCGCATTTTCAAGATTGGCGCCAGCATGAAAACGGTCGAACAGAATTTTCACATAGCCCATGACGGCGACGGCCCCGAGCATTCTGATGCGGGCGGCGGGACCGATCTGCATCTGCTCTATGAAAGATTGCGGCAATTGCGCTGGACCGACGGATTTGTCGGCGCCTATGCCGAATGTTTCTGCGCGCTGGTGTCAAAGCTTGAGAAAAACCGTTCCCTGCGCGACGTCGTCGAAATAATGCCGCATAATGAAGGCGAGTTTCAGCTCATCGATGTTCTGAACGCGATGGTCAATCTCGGCCTGCATGCGGAACGCCGGAAACTTCATGCGAACGACAAAATCGAAGCGCCCGCGCTCATCCTGCTGAAGTCAGGCTTGCGCGGCAAGCCGCGCCCCGTCGTCATTCTCGACATTGAGGATGATGGCGAAAATCGGCGCGCGACAATATTCGAACGCGCCGCCGATGAACTGCGCACCATCGATCTAAATCATGCGCCGGAATTGCGCGGCGCCACAGTATATGTGTTCAGCAAAAACACCCGGCAGAAAGAAGAACACGCCTCGCTTCTGCGCTCCGGCACGGGCTTTGGATGGTTTCGCGCCTTCGCAATTCGGTTTTACAATTTGTTTGCGCAAATTCTCTGCCTGAGTTTCGTGATTAACATTCTTGGCCTGTCAACGCCGCTATTCATCATGCTGGTCTATGACCGCGTGATCGCCGCGCGCGTGACTGAGGCGTTCCCCTATCTGATCGCCGGCGTGACCGCGGCGATCGCCGGCGATTGGGTTTTGCGCAATATGCGGTCAAAACGGCTCGCCTGGGTCGCCGCGCGAATTGACAATATCGTCGGCAACCTCACCTTTGCAAAACTCGTCAAGCTGTCCGCCCAGGCCAGCGACAATGTTTCGGTCACCGCGCAATTGCTGCGGCTGCGCTCATTCGAATCCCTGCGCGATTTTTTCAACAGCATCGCCTTTTTGTCGATTCTCGAACTGCCTTTTGTCGTGATCTATCTGGCCGCTATCGTGGTGCTGGGCGGCGTGCTCGCGATTGTGCCGGTGCTCTGCATCGGGCTTTACGTTTTGCTGTTTGTGCTCATGCGCAAACGCATCGCCATCGAGATTCGCCGCACCGCGCGCTCCGGCGCGGCGAGCCAGCGTTTCCTGCTGGAGACGTTTGAAAAAACAACCGACATTCAGAACACCGGCCTTACTGACAAATGGGCGAGCAAATATGCAAGCTTGTCCAAGCGCGAATATGATGCGTTTTCGCATCTTATTTATTCAGGAAACATCGCCGAAACTCTCGCCCATGGCATTACGCTTGTCGGCGGCGTCGCAACTCTCACCTTTGGCGCGATGCTGAGTTTCTCCGGTAACCTTACCGCCGGCGCGATGATCGCCTGCCTTATCCTGACCTGGCGGACGCTGACGCCCTTCCATAATTTCTGCGCGATGATCCAGCGTTTCGAACAGATCCGAAACAGCCTGAAGCAAATCGACACGCTCATGGATATTTCGGAAAAAGAAAACGAGCGCTCGAACGGCGCGGTGCTGAAGGCTTTGCGCGGCAGCGTTACATTCGAACGGGTGGGATTGCGCCTCGGCGCGCAACGGGCGCCGCTTTTCCTCGATCTGTCATTTTCCGCCGCGCCCGGTGAGGCGATTGGCTTCACCGGACAAAGCGGGTCCGGCAAGTCGCTGATATTGAAACTCGTACAGGGCATGTATGAAGCCTCATATGGCGCGATACGTATTGACGGATTCTGAAATTCGCCAGCTCAGCGCAAACAGCCTGCGCCGGAAAATCTCTTATATTCCCCAGCAGCCTCAGCTTTTCAGCGGCTCGATTGAAGAAAATGTCCGGCTGGTGCGCCCGGAAGCGACAAGCGATGAAATCTGGGGCGCTTTGGAAAGGGCCGGCGCCGCGGAACAGGTAAAAGCGCTTATCGGGGGCATACAGACAAACGTGACGAAAGACCGCCGTCTGTCCGTTGATCTCCTGATCCGGATTTCGATCGCCCGCGCATATCTCCTCGACGGCAATGTGTTCCTGATTGACGAACTGCCCAATGCGCTGATGATGAGCGAGTGCGGGCATCATCTGAAGTCGTTTATTCGCGAAAATATTAATAAGCGTACGATACTATTAGCATCGCAAAACCAGGAACTCCTGGATTTGTGCGGGCAGGTTTATGAAGTCACGCCGCATGGACTTCGCAGCGCGCCCGCCAAACGAACGGCGCAGATACAAACGCGGATACCGGAGCGCGTGGCATGAACTGGCTTTCCAAATTCTTTTCAAAGGAGACAAGCTCGGTCACCCGAAGCCAGCATGATGATCTGCGCTTTCTCGCGGCTTCGGTCGAGCTGGATGAGCCGGTCGAGCCGAACAGTTTTCGCAGCGTGACGTTCGCCATTGCAATCATTGTGACGGTGTTTTTGATCTGGGCGGGTTTTGCGAATATTCACGCCGTCACCCGCACCATCGGCGAAATCGCGCCCAGCGGTTCGCTGCGCGTCGTGCAGCACAAAACCGGCGGCGTCATCCGTGAAATACTCGTCGATGAAGGCGGCCTGGTGAATGAAGGGGATCCGTTGATCACCCTGATCGGCGACGGGGTTTTCGAGGATCTGCAACAAGCGCGGGAGAAACAGCAAACACTGCATGCCCGCAAGGAGCGGTTTCGCGCCTTTCTGGAAAGCCGCGACCCGGATTTTTCAAAACTGCGCGGCGCCGATGCGGCCTATATTGAAGAGCAGAAAAACACGTTTTTCAGCATGCTCGATTCAATCGCGAAGGAGCGCGAAGTGCTGCAGCAACAGCGGCAGCAAAAATATCTGATGCTGGTGTCGCTCAAAGAACAACTGGTCTCCACATCCCGCAATCGCGACATCACGCGGGAGATTTACGAAAAGCACAAACGCCTGGCGGCGGAGGGTTACTTCCCGCGCTTGCAGTTTCTTGAGACCGAACGCAACCTCAATGATTTGAACAGCACCATCGATCAGATGAACAGCAATATAGCGCTGGCCGAAACCGCATTGATTGAATATGAACAGCGGCTGGAGCTGCAAACCGCCAAGGCCCGCGACGAAGCTTTTGTCGCGCTCGACAATATCACCGCCGAGCTGGCCCAGCTTAAGGAAACGCTCGACAAGCTCGAGGCGCGCGCATCAAGCCTTTCGGTTGAATCCCCGGTGCGCGGCTATGTGAAGGGGCTCAGCGTCAATTCACTGGGCGCTGTCATCGCGCCGGGCCAGATCATCGCGGAGATCGTGCCGCTTGATGAAGACCTGATCGTCGAAATCAAGATCGCCCCCAAGGATATCGGCAAAATTCACGCTGGGCACGCGGTCGATGTCAAATTCAGCGCCTATGATTATTCCCAGTTCGGCTCGGTCCGGGGGACGCTGACTTATGTTTCGGCGACCACCTTCACCGGAGAGAATGGCGAACGTTTTTATCGCGGCAAGGTTACGCTCGAACAAAACTATGTGGGTAAGAACAAGGAGAAAAACCTGATCATCCCCGGCATGACGGTCATGGCGGACATTATTCTTGGCGACAAAACGCTGCTGGCGCATCTGGTCTCGCCAGCGCGCAAGGTCGTCGGCGAATCGTTCAAGGAGTAGATGATGAGTTTGAACGCTTTGCTTTCGCAAACTGAGCCGGCGATGACCGCGGGGACGTCGCAAGCGACGATCTTTGTCGCCTCGACGGAAGATCGCCGGCGCGCCGGGCTTGGTCATGCGGTGCGGTCGGCGGGGTGCGCGCTGGAATCATTCAGCGACATGCTGGAGGCGATGCGCGCCGCCCGGCTTTGCGACAGCGAGCATAAGATTTTGCTGGCGGATACCACCAAAGATAATCTGCGTGATCTGGCCGGCGCGATTGAGCACGCGTCCGATGATATTGTGCTGGTCGCGATTTGCGATCCTGAAAAGCTTGAGCAGATTCCCGCCGAGCTGTTTGCGGCGGCCTATTTCGTCCTGCATGGAACTCTTTCCGCGCCTGCCCTAAGGTCTATTATTGAATCCGCGCGCAGCGAAGCTGCAAGGCGGCTTACACTCAAAAATGAATGCCAGCGCCTGTTTTCGACACTGGAACGCGCGGAGACCGCGAAGTTCCAGTTCCGCACGCTCGACGACGCGCAGGCGCTGGCGCATTTCCTGTCATTCGCCTTCGCGGATCAGGGAAAAGCGGTGATCGGCTTGCGCGAACTGATGGTGAATGCGGTTGAGCATGGCAATCTGGAGATCGGCTTCAAGGAAAAGGCGAGGCTATTGGAAGACGACATGCTGGGGGCGGAGGTCGCGCGCCGGCTCATCAGCAAACAATATCAAGGCCGCGTCGCCGACGCCGTGTTGGCGCGCAAGCCGGAAGGCGTTTATGTGGTCATCAAGGATCAGGGGCCGGGATCTCGACTGGCAAGAGTTCACGAAATTTTCCCCGGCGCGCGCCGCGCATAAAAACGGACGCGGCATTCAGGTCGCCCGCCTCACATCTTTTGACAAGCTCGTATATAATGAAGCCGGCAATCAGGTGACCGTCTGTAGCTTGAGCCCCCCGAACAGATAAATTTCCGCGCGCTCGCCAGGAGTTTCCCGGGGGACCGGCGTCTTGGCGGAATAGGCTCTTCACCTAAACGAATTCGCTCAACCATTGCGCGGCAAGGCGCCCTGCATGGCGAGACGCCGGAGATGGGCGCGCATAAACTCTCCCTCCCCGTACTAAATCGGCGCAGCCGCCCTAGCCCGGCGGCGCCCAAGAACGTCTTTGAAAAGATTATCAGCATGCGGGCGCATTCATGGCCGACTGTATGTCCCTGGCTTTGCTCCCAAAGCGCTGTTGTGCAATTGTGACGCTTTTCGCGTTTATTGCAAAAATTTCGAAAATTTATTGACCCGCGACGGAATCTGGTGCCAGTATCGTTCTTCATTAGCCCGGAGTAGCGGCATTTTTCCTCGCTATTTGGGCGTTTCAGATGACGGGAGGGCAGTCATGGTTGCCACATCTATGATCGACGCGGGGAAAATATCGAAAAAAACGAAGGCGAGACGGGGCCTTCTGCTTTCGACGGCATGTCTGACAGCTTTTGCCGGCCTGAGCCCGGCTTTTGCACAGGATACTGATGAATCAGACCAAATCATTGTTCTGGGCACGAAGATTCTGCGGCGCCGAAGTGGTGGGCAGCGCCGTCCAGTCGATCGACAGTGAAACACTGGCCGAAAGCGGCAAAACCGGCGTCGGGGACTTCCTGCGGGAACTGCCGGTTAACTTTGCCGGCGGCGTGGGCATGTCGGACAACACTCAAAGCGGCCAGGATGCCGGCTCGGCGGGCGCCAACCTTACCGGCGGTCAGGGCGTGAACCTGCGCGGTCTCGGCGCCCTCTCTACTTTGGTGCTGGTCAATGACCGCCGCGTCGCCGCCTCCGGCCAGTTCGGCGATTTCGTGGATGTCTCCAACATCCCTTCCTCCGCCATTGACCGGATTGAAATCCTTCAGGATGGCGCCTCCGCGATTTACGGTTCCGACGCTGTGGGCGGCGTTGTGAACTTCGTCATGAAAAGAAAGATCGAGCGCCCGATCACGACCATTAAGGTCGGCACCGCGACGCAAGGCGGCGGCGATGAATTCTTCGGCAGTCAGCTTTTCCCGATCAACTGGGAAAGCGGCAATATGATCATTGGCGGCGAATATCATACGCGGGACAATGTCGCGCAGACCGATCGCGACCCCTATTCAGGCGGCAGCGATTTTTCCGCGCTTGGCGGCGTGAACTGGCGTCAGTTCAACGGCCATTTCTCCCCCACCGCCAATATCTATCTTGGCGGCGCAGGCAGTGAGGCGGGCTCCGCCACAGTGGGCGCAACCGTCCCATCCGGCGCCAACGCCGCGCTGACCGGCGGCGATCTTATTCCTGTCGCAGACGGCGTCGGAAATACGGTCAATGTCTATGATGCAACCGACATCATTCCTGATGTTGAGCGCTATGCGATCTTTGCGTCTTTCGATCAGGAAGTCGCGCCGGGTTTTGAAATCTTCGCGGATGCGCGCTATTCGCATCGCGAAAATTTCTACAATGACGGTTACGAGACCTTGCTCAGTGCAACCGTCTCGCCCGCAAGCCCGTTCTATATCGCCGGCATTGACCCGTCGCTGACAGACGCCATGGGCAATATCGGCTTTGGATATGTGTTCGACGACCAACCGAACACGCTTTCCGGCGAAGTTGAAAGCATCAACGCCACGGGCGGCTTCCGTGTCGACCTGTTCTCGGACTGGCAGTTCCAGAGCGCGTTCACTTACTCGAAAGAAGACCAGAACCGCTACAAAACCCAGCCGCGCGCAGTAGCGGTATCGAGCCTCAACTATCTCGACTGCGCCCTAGGCAGCGCCAATCCGGGTTGCGCAAGCGCTGGCGCAACGCCGTTCAATCCATTCTCCACCGAGCCGCTGACGCAAGCGCAAATCGATGAGTATTATGGATTTGAAAGCCTCGATTTCAATTCCGATCTCTGGCAGGTCACCGCACAGGTTGACGGCACGCTGTTCACATTGCCCGCCGGTGATGTGAAAGTCGCGATTGGCGGCGAGTTCCGCCATGAAGCGATGGACGGCTATCTCGCCGAAAATACGATCACGGTCGCAGGCAATGAGGGGCCCTACACGCTGACCGCGCGCGATGCGGTGTCAGTGTTCGGCGAATTGCTGATCCCCTTGCATGAAACGCTCGATGTCAGCGTCGCCGGCCGTTATGAGAGCTTCGACGCCGACTATGGCAGCGAGTATGACGACTTCAATCCGAAAGTCGGCGTCAATTTCCGGCCGCTTGACGGTCTGAAATTTCGCGGCTCATGGGGCACCTCTTTCCACGCCCCGCCAATGCGATTTGAAAATGACGACCCGCAGCCTGTTCCCGGCGGCAATGCGGCGTTCATCCTGCCTTCGTCCCGCTTTGGCCCCTGTGACTCGACGCTTGTCGACTTTAATGGGCTGGTCGGCACGCCCGGCATGTCGGGCGAACAATGCTCATTCTCTTTGATCATCAATTCCGGCGGCGCGGGCGCCGGCGTGTTGAGACCGGAACAAGCAACCACCTGGACGCTCGGCTTTGACTATGCGCCGCCTTCCGTGCCGGGCCTGAATGTCAGCTTCGGCTATTTCAACATCGAAGTCACCGACCGCATTCAGCGCATTCAGTCGGGCACGCTGAACGGCATTCTCGCCGAATATTTCGCCACTAATGGCGGCGGCGCCTTCGCCAGCGCGATCACGATCCCAACCGAGGCGCAAGCCCAGGCGATCATCGACAGCGCGAAGTTCCTGGGCACGTTCGGGCCGCCTCTCGCAAACAGCGCTGCCGATATTCAGATGATCGTCAACGCCACGCAGCTTAACATCGCCGCGCTGAAAGAAACCGGTTTCGATTTCGGCGTCAGCTATGACTGGGAGGCCGGCGACAATCTTGACCTCGGTTTCTTCGCCTACGGCACCTATTTGCTGAAATACGAAACGCAAGCGGCGCCGACCCTCGACTTTGTGGATCAGCTCGGCAAATACAGCTCCTTCGGCTCGCCGGTTGATTTCCGCTCCAAGCAAGGCGTTCGTGCTGCAAGCGGACCGGTCGATGGCATTGTCACCGTGAACTATGTGAACGGTTATGAATGCGCAGTCGGCAGCTGTTACGTGCCGGCGGCGGGTACAGGCGCGCCGACGCTCAATACCGCGCCAGTGCCAATCGACTCCTGGGTGACTGTCGACCTTAGCGTCGGCGTTGATTTGTCGGGCTTGGTTGATAACGCCGTCACCAGCGGCGCGCGGCTCAGCCTCGCCGTCAACAATCTCTTTAATCAGGACCCGCCCTTTGTCGATGCAGGCAATCCGGGTTCACCGATCGCAGCGGCCTATGATCCGAACAACCACACGATCATCGGCCGCACAATCGGGCTGACCATTACGAAGGAATGGTAAGCCGGCTCGCTGGCGGCATTCCGGGCGCTGACTGACAATAAAGCTCAGCCCACAGGACGCCGCATAGTCAGCCCTTCAATTCTGCAAAAACCCGTCGCGCAAGCGGCGGGTTTTTTCTTGTGAAAAAGGTGAAGGCGGAAGGGCCTGCCGCTGCTTGACACCGGGCGGGGCATAATTGACAATAATTTCGAAATTTTTAGCCTCAAGGGTCACCAAGGCGACACCCGTCCCCCGCGCTATTTCCGCATTTGCAGAGTTGGCGCGGCGCGCTGCGCCTTCACAACGGCGCCGCGGGGCGGCGGCGCAAAACAGCCCGCTGAATAAGCCTTTTCAAAAACAGGGAGAGCCTCGCATGCCGTCTAGAATTCTGATTTCCGTCGCCTCGGCGGCGACCCTGTTCGCCGGCGCCGGCCACGCCGCCGCGCAATCAGAGGCGGCAGCCTCCGCCTGCACCGCGCTTGAACAGGTTTCCTTCGAAGCAGCCGCCGACAATCCGGTACGGATCATCAGTGCGACCCATATAGAAGACGGAAACGCAGCGTTTGAAAGCAGCCGCCGGATGCTCGACAAGCGCAGCATCGTTCAGGGCATGCCGATCTCCGGCGACGCCGACATTCCCGCCCATTGCCGCATCGAAGGCTATGTGGCGCCGGCGGTGAAGTTCCTGCTGACCCTGCCCGATGCGCAGAACTGGAATGGCGACGCCGTTTACGCCGCATGCGACGCGTTTTGCGGCGAAGTGCAGGAAGACAATGTCGTCGCCGGTCTGGTCCACAATTTCGCAACGATCACCAGTGATGGCGGCCATATCAATAAACGGCCCTTTGACGGGATCTGGGCTGCTAATAACCGCGAAGGCGAAATCGATTTCGCCTATCGGGCGTCCCATGTCATCGCGCAAACCGTGAAGGCTGTTGCAAAGGAATATTACGGCAGGGATGTTGAATATGCCTATATTACAGGCTTTTCCAAAGGCGCCCATGCGGGCGTCATGTCGGCCCTGAAATACCCCGAAGACTATAACGGCGTGCTCGCCCGGTCCCCGGTTGTGAATTATCAGGACATCAATGCGGTCCGCATGCCTTACATATATGCGTCCAATACGCGCGCAGACGGAACCGCGATCCTGACCGGCGCAGACATTCCGCTCATTCACAAAGCCGCCATCAATGCTTGCGACGAAGTCGACGGCCTCAAAGACGGCCTTATCGATGACCCGCGTCAATGCGACTACGATCCATCGGTGCTGTTATGTTCGGGCGCTGACGACAAAGACTGCCTCAATGCAGAACAAGTCGGCGTGCTGAAAAAATTCTATGCGGCGCCGACAAACGCGAAAGGCGAGGTCGTATATCCGCGCGGTCTTGAGGTCGGTTCGGAAAAGGATTGGACGGGCTTTCTAGTGCCGAGGGTCGCTGGAGAAAAGGCCTATTCCTATCTCATCGCCAGCACATGGCTGCGTTACGCAGCCTTCGACAAAGACCCCGGCGCCGGTTTTGACTGGCAGGCGTTCGACCCCGCCAGGGACCGGAAAAAACTGGACAAGATGAAAGCGCTTTACGATGCCGATGGAACCGATCTTCGCGCATTCCGCGACGCCGGCGGCAAGATGATCATCCTGCATGGCTGGGGCGACGGCGCCGTGAGCGCGCGCATGAGCATCGATTGGTATGAAAAACTGTTGCAGGACATGGGCGAAGACGTTCCCGATTTTGCGCGTCTTTTTCTGACGCCGGGCAACAAACATGGCGGCAGCCCCGGCGACGGCCCGAATATCAACGACTCCCTCGCCGCACTAGAAAAATGGGTCGAGCAAGGCGTCGAACCGGAAGCGATAATATTGCGCGACGAAACCCGCAGCCGCCCGGTCTACCCCTACCCCCTGCGCGCAACATATCGCGGCGAAGGCGATGTGAACGACGCGGCGAGCTTCGCGCCGGCCTCACCGCTGCAAGACGCTTCGTCGATCGGCGAAGGGCGCCGGTAATGACACAGCCAAACACAAGAGGCGGTGTTCAGATCGCCGCCGCTGCGCTCGCCCTGATGCTTTCACTCGCGATTACGGGATGCGGCGGCGCGGAGGAAAAAGACACGCCGCGCGCCGGGACGGCGACCGCCGCTGCAACGGACAACGCTGCGCAGATCAGTGAAAACACCGGCTGGCCTTACAATGGCAATGATCAGAAAGAACAGCGCCACTCGTCACTGACGCGCATCAACACGGACACGGTAAGCCGCCTCGGCCTTGCGTGGAAATATGATGAGTTTGTCGTGCGCGGGCGCGTACATCGCGGCAATCAGGGAACGCCGCTGGTCATCGGCGAAACTATGTATTTCACCGGCCCATGGAGCGTTGTCTACGCCGTCGACGCCAGAACCGGCGAAGAAAAATGGGTATATGACCCTGAGGCCGAAGGCGCATGGGCGCGCAAAACATGTTGCGACGTCAATAATAAGGGCGTCGCCTTTCACGAAGGCCGCCTCTATCTGGGCGTTGTCGACGGCTATCTCGACGCCATCGATGCGGAAACCGGCAATCGCATTTGGCGCGTCGACACGCTGACCGACCGGTCGCGCAGCTATTCAGTGACTGGCGCGCCGCGCATCGCCGGCGACAAGATCGTCATCGGCAATGGCGGCGGCGACATGGATGCGCGCGGTTACATCTCCGCTTATGACCTTGTGACCGGCGAACTTGCCTGGCGCTTCTTCACCGTGCCGGGCGATCCGTCAAAGCCGGACGAGCATGATGAACTCGCCGAGGCGCGCAAAAGCTGGGGGCCCGATGCGCGTTATGACATCGGCCTTGGCGGCACGGTCTATGACGGCATCGCTTACGATCCCGGACTGAACATTGTCTATGCCGGCTCCAGCAATGGCGTTCCCCACCCGACCTGGGTGCGCGATCCGGGTTTTGAAGGCGACAATCTCTATCTCTCTTCCATCCTCGCTATCGACGCCAATTCCGGACGGCTGAAATGGCATTACCAAACGACGCCGTCGGACAGTTGGGACTTTGGCTCAACGCAAAACATGATCCTCGCTGATATCGAATTTGACGGGCGCGCGCGCAAAGTCATCATGCAGGCGCCCAAGAATGGTTTCTTCTACGTTCTTGATCGCGAGACCGGCGAACTTCTCTCTGCCGAGCCTTTCACAACCGTCACCTGGGCGAGCCATGTGGATATGAAAACCGGCCGGCCGGTGCTCAACGATGCGCTTAGCTATCGCGGCGGCCCGAAGGTTATCTGGCCATCTGTCTCCGGCGGACATAACTGGCAACCGATGGCTTACAGCCCGGAAACCGAACTGGTCTATATTCCGGTGCTTGAAGCGCCGATGAAATATGTTGGCTATGACAGCGTCGAGTATCAGCCCGGAAGCCTTAACGAGGCGAAAGGGCCGCCGCTCATGCCGCCTTTCGAGCCCGAGGATTCCGCTCTTCTCGAAGGACAGCCCGAACCGACCTTGCACAGCGTCCTCAAAGCGTGGGACCCGGCGACCGCGAAAGTAGTCTGGCAATCTGAATATCAGCCCTGGTGGAGCGGCGGCGTGCTTGTCACGGCCGGCGGCGTTGTGTTTCAGGGCGCGCCTGACGGCGTGTTCCGCGTATATGATGCCAGCACAGGCGAACTCTTGAAAACCATCGACACGGGCGTCGCCATGCTGGCCCCGCCCATCACTTACGAAATCGACGGCAAACAATTTGTGGCGATCCTGTCGGGTCTCGGCGGATCGGAAAGCGCCTATTTTCCGGACAAGGCGGCGGCCCACAAATACGACAATCCGGAAACGCTGTTCGTGTTCAAACTCGGCGGCGGCGCCGTGGCGCCGCCACCGCTTCGCGTCGCGCCCGAGCAACAACCACTGCCGCCGCTCACCGCCGCAAGCGCCGCTACGCTCTCGCGTGGCGCGGAACTGTTTTATCATAACTGCGCGCGCTGCCATTCCTATCGCGGCTCGCCGGGCTCTTACCCCAATCTCTGGAACATGACGCCTGCCGGTCATGCGGCGTTTAACGACGTGCTGATGAAGGGCGCCCTGTCTTTCGGGGGCATGGCGTCATTCGCCGATGTTTTATCACCGGAAGACGCCGATGCGATTCACGCATTCCTCAT
The DNA here is from genome assembly GCF_055809375.1 of Hyphococcus sp. D3-15. NCBI lineage: Bacteria > Pseudomonadati > Pseudomonadota > Alphaproteobacteria > Parvularculales > Parvularculaceae > Hyphococcus > Hyphococcus sp. D3-15. Next base: position 4,166,110 of record NZ_CM147910.1, read on the forward strand.
CGCCGACCGGCACGCGATGGAAACTGAATCCGATGACGAGAACAGAGCGCGCTTTCAGAATATCGACTAAAATCAAAAAGGACCTGGAACACATGATGAAACAAACCGCTTTCGCCGCCGCACTGATCTTGATGGCGTCATCCAATGCGCACGCCCATACGACCTTCGACACGCCAACCGCTAAGGCCGGCGCGTTTCACGTTGCGAGCCTGCGCATCTTTCATGGCTGCGAGGGCGCGCCAACTGTAAAAGTCACTATCGATATTCCAGACGGCGTGACACGCGTTAAACCGCGCACAAAGTCCGGCTGGGCCGTATCCGTCGCCATGAAAACGCTGGACGAACCGATGCTGTTGCACGGAGAAGAGATCACCGAGACGGTCGGCTCCGTGACATGGGAGGGCGGCGCCCTTCCCGACTTCGCCTATGACGAATTCACCTTGCATATGATGATGCCGCATCACGCCCATGAAGGCGCCCTCAGCTTTCCTGTTCACCAGACTTGCGAAACCGGCAAGCTTGAATGGACGGAAAAGGCGCTGGACGAGAAGAGCTTTCGTTCGCTTGAGCATCCCGCGCCATTCATCACATTGGAATAACAAAAAAGTCGGGGGAATAACAAAAAGGCCGGGCGCTTATGTCGCCCGGCCTTTCAATTCTGATGCGCGCTCCAGAGTTCGCAGGGACATTTCTCAAGGCCCATTTGTCAGGGATTATAGATGGCGGCCACCTTGCTCGAATTGAACAAATGCGTTTCGACGAAATCGGACCAGCTGACCTTGCGGTCCAGTTGGTTCATCGCCCCCATCAGCGCCATCCAGTTGAGCATTTCCTGATTGCCGCTATCGGTGATTTCATCAAGATTTTTCGAGCGCCAGAAATCGTAATCATTGCGCGCCAGCGCGCCATACATTGTCCGGTCGAACTCAACATCCGGCGTCATGCGATAGGTCTTGTCGCACAAAAACGCATGGGACCAGCTTGAAGAGGCGATCAACGCCACGCGATAAGGGCTCTCGGCGCAAATGCGCGCGACTTCCGCGCCCATGGCGAAACAGCGTTTCGGCGAGGGAGAGGGCGGGTCCATGGGACGATCCACATCGGCGAGGCTGCTCAAGAAGCCGCGATAGCTGATCACCCGCGAGCCATAGCAGTTAATCGGCATAGGAATGATCGGATAGGGAAATCCCTTGCGGTCGAAATCGAGATACAAGATCGCATTCAAAAAGGCGTGCGCAATGCCCGGATGGTGGAGCTGTTTATAGGCGTAGGCCATATCGAAATCGGCCTCGATCAGCTTGCCCGCCAGCTCCTTTGCAAATTCGGTCTGGAACTTGACGTCGATCTCGAAATCTTTCGGCTCGTTCCAGTAATTCGGCTTGCCAACCATGTCGCCGGAATCCTG